>CP070677.1:2141225-2145745 GCA_020352495.1 Candidatus Latescibacterota bacterium | reverse complement strand
GAGCTCCAGAGCGGTCTTGACCTGCTCGATCGCCTCGGCGTATCGGCCTTGATGCCCCAAGAACTCTGCGTACCACTGGCGAGCGGTCGCATAATTTGGATTGAGCTCGATGGCGCGGCGGTAATGAGCTTCCGCTTTGTCCCAGTCATTCTCGTACTCCTTGGCTATACCTGCGAGGACGGCATGGGCGGGCGCGAGATTAGGATCGATTTCGAGGGCTTTTTTTGCATATTCGCTTGCCTTTGGGTAGATCTCGTTTGGAGGTGTATACCACGCCCAAGTGCCGAGAACGACATAGCATTCACCGAGGCCCGCGTAAGCCAACGCGTAGTCGGGGACGATTTCGATCGCTCGTTGAAAAAACTCGATTGCCTTCTGGATCCCCGCGCGGGTCCGTTTATTCCACCAGAAACGTCCCTTCAGATAGAGTTCGTAGGCATCCCTGTTTACGACCGGTGAACCCGCAAGACGGTCTTCCTCCTGAGATGTCAACTCGACCCTGATCTGTCTTGCCACCTCCTTGGCGACGCTGCGTTGGAGTCCGAGGACGTCACTGAGATCGCTCTCGTAGCTGTTTGCCCAAAGATGCTCATCGCTGGCGCCGTCAATGAGCTGGGCATTGATCCGCACACGATTACCGACCCAGAGAACGGATCCTTCGAGTATTGTCGACACATTGAGCTCGTTTGCGATCGTCGAGAGGGGTTTATCCGTCCCTTTGTACCGCATGACGGATGTGCGGGAGATCACCTTGAGAGCCTGGATCTGTGCGAGCTGGGTGATGAGCTCCTCTGTCATACCATCGGCAAAAAACTCGTTCTCTTCGACACCGGAGAGGTTGTCGAGAGGCAGGACGGCAATCGAATTCTCCCGTTGGCCTGAGGGTGCGTCGGTGCGTCCCTCCGTAGCCGATGTGGGCTGCTCTTCGACGCGAGGGCCGCCGCCCGACCCGAGCCAGATGACGATGACAGCTAGGAGGGCAAGCAACGCGAGGGAACAGGCCGCCAGATACCACCTGCGTCTCTTTGTCGGTTTGCGGGGCGAGCCAGTCACCGTGGATGGGGCTTTCCCCAAGCACTCTTGAATCCTCTTCAGGTCGACGCGAAGGTCATCGATATGCTGATACCTTTCTACGGCATTCTTGGCCAGCGCTTTGTTGACAATTCGTTCGAGCTCCAGTGGGACACCGGAGCGAAGGGCCGTCAAGCCATCGGGTTCTTCATTTACGATCGAGTAGACGACGGCGGACTCGTGATCACCCTTGAAGGGGAGTTGACCGGTGATCATTTGATAGAGCACGACACCAAGCGACCAGATGTCGGTTCGGTGATCGACGTCGATGCCTTGGGCTTGTTCAGGCGACATATACGAGACTGTTCCGACGGTTGCGCCGTCACGCGTGAGTTTTGTCTGTCCTTTGAGCTTGGCGAGGCCAAAATCCATCACGATGGCACGACCTCTTTCCGAGATCATTATGTTGGCAGGTTTGATATCGCGGTGGACTACCCCTTTTGCGTGCGACTCGCCAAGCGCGTCGCAAAGATCCAATGCGACGCCAACCGCGTCATCTAGCTTCAACGGTCCTTTCTCGACGCGAGCCTCCAGGGTCTCGCCCGATACGTAGGCCATCGCGATAAAGGTACGATCGTCGACCGTGTCGATCTCGTGGATCGTGCAGATATTTGGATGGTCGAGCGCGGCGGCCGCCTGCGCCTCGCGGACAAACCGCGAACGCTCCTGTTCGGTCCCGAGTAAATGCTCGGGCAAGAACTTGAGAGCAACTGTGCGTTTGAGATTTGTGTCTTCTGCTTTGTAGACGACACCCATCCCCCCAGCGCCAAGCTCTTCGAGGATCCGGTAGTGAGAAATCGTGTCACCAATCATACTCGATCTTAGGCCGCCTTATCCGAATTTGACAACCCGTGATTTTGGAGCCCGGATTTGCGTTGTTTTGTCAAAGTGAGGGCACGATGCGATTTGATCGTGGTCTCGGAGCGGATGCGAACGGGGTGACACCCTATCACGGCGGGCCGGGCGTGTGGTCGAGCTTCATTCGCTTTAGTAGGTCCATGTAACGCGGGTCGGATTCGAGGCGCTCAAAGGATCTGTCTCGCAACATCGTAGACATCGGGTGGGCCCGTTCGTTGTATCCCCGCTCCAGCCACACCAACGCCGAATCCACCTCTCCCAAACGGGCCAAGACACTCGCCATAAGAACGGGGTCGACATAGCCTTCGCGATCGAATCGTCTCAAGATCTCCAAACCCGTCCTATCGAATTCCTCGACACCTCCACGCGCGAGCGCCTCCTTCAAGGCGGCGGCATCTTGTCTGGCCTGATCGTCGTCGGCCGTCAATTCGAAGTACTTGATGGCGGAGTGAGATCCCTTTTCCCATTCACCGATCCAATAGTAGCCGTAACGCTGGGTGAGGTACACGGGAGGGAATGTCGGATCGAGATCGATCACCCTCTCGTACTCGGCGAATCCCGCTTCGGGGTCTCCGTTGAGAATCAGTGCGAAACCAGCGACCGTGCTGATGATCAAGGACAACGGGTCGATTTCTTGGGCGATTCGGATCTCACGTACCGCTTCGTCCCTTCGTCCTATTGACGTGAGCATCTCCGCGTACCACTGATGCGCTGACGCATAGTTGGGGTTCAGCTCGATTGCCCGTTTGAAATGCGCCTCCGCCGCGTCCCAGTCCCAATCGTATTCGTAGGCGACGACGCCGAGGACAGCGTGTGCGCCGGCCAAGTCATCGTCTATCTCGAGCGCCTTTTGAGCCATCTCGCGCGCCATGGGGTGTGCCTCGCGCGCGCGGTCGGCGGCCCCCCACGTGGCGAGCACGGCGTAAGACTCGGCAAGACCCGCGTATGCCAACGCATACTCCGGATCCAACTCCAACGCCTTTTGATAAAAATCGATCGCCCTTTGAATCGACTCCCGCCGCCGTTTGTTCCAGTGAAAACGACCCTGAAGATACAACTCGTAGGCCTCCTTGTTCACTACGGGTGAAACGGCAAGGCGATCTTCCTCTTGCTCGGAGAGCTCCACCTGGATCTGGCTGGCCACCTCCTTGGCGACACGGCGCTGGAGACCAAGCACATCGCTCATATCGCTTTCAAAGCTGTTTGCCCAAATATGACGGTCGTTGACACCATCGATGAGCTGCACGGAGATGCGAACGTTGTCCCCGGCCCACAGCACCGATCCCTCGAGAATCGTCGCGACGTTCAGCTCTTCTGCAATCTCCGTCAAGCTTTTGTCGGTGTTTTTGTATTTCATCACCGACGTTCTGGATATCACCTTGAGTGCTTTGATCCGAGCGAGCTGGCTAATGAGTTCTTCGGTCATACCATCGACAAAAAACTCGTTTTCGTTGTTTCGCGATAGATTTGCGAGGGGGAGCACCGCGATCGAGCTGCCGGGCTGGATCTCGGGGGAAGTGAGAGGCCGAGACGTCGTCGTGCCTGGTCGATCACCTTCTGATGGTCCCCTCCCCTGTGAAAACCACACGACAACGACTATCAATACGATGCACGCAAAAAAGCTCAATACGGAAATCCACAACGATCGTCGACTCGGCTTGGGTTCCACCCTGGGTCGCACCGTGGTTGTCGATCTGGGACCGGAGAGGTCCTGTCTTACGGCATCGAGATCGACGAGCATGTCATCGACATGCTGGTACCGTTCCGATGGGTTTTTTGCAAGGGCCTTCCGGATGATCCGCTCGAGCTCCATTGGAACGCCTGTGCGGAGCGCGGTAACCGGCTCGGGATCCGCGTTTACGATCGAGTATATGACGGTGGCTTCGTGTTCACCCTTGAACGGTTTGAGACCGGTGATCATCTCATATAGCACAACACCCAGCGACCAAATATCCGTTCGGTGATCAACCCCCTCACCACGAGTCTGCTCGGGCGACATGTAGGCCGATGTGCCGACGGTCGACCCAACCTTTGTGATTCGGCTCTGGCCTTTGAGCATCGCGAGCCCGAAGTCCAGAAGAATCGCTGGCCCCTTGTCGGATATCATGATGTTGGCCGGTTTGATGTCGCGATGAATGACATCCTGCGAGTGCGCCTCTCGAAGTGCGCCACAGAGCTCGATAGCCACGGTCACGGCGTGGTCGAGCTTGAGTGGACCCCCCGCGATCTTGCGTTCGAGGTTTTCCCCCGGGATGTGCGCCATCGAGATATACGTGTGCCCCTCGGTCGAGTCGATCTCATAGATCGTGCAGATGTTTGGATGAGAGAGCTGGGCGGCAGCCTGCGCCTCGTTGACGAATCGTTTTTTCTCCTCGCCGGTCGTCAGAAGCTACGGCGGCAAGAATTTGAGTGCAACGGTTCGTTTGAGACGGGTGTCCTCTGCCTTGTAAACGATTCCCATCCCGCCCTCGCCGAGTTCCTCGAGGATCTTGTAGTGAGAGATGGTCTTTCCGATCATATAGAGAAAGATAGATGCCCGGGACCGGATTTGACAACCGATTGTTTTGCACGGACGACCCGAGAAGACGGCG
>CP070677.1:2116009-2141125 GCA_020352495.1 Candidatus Latescibacterota bacterium | reverse complement strand
TGGTGGAATCGACCTACATAAGACCGGTGACCAAGGTGTTGCGGGGTTGGTTCTTCTGTCTGGCGTTTGTTTCGATCGGATTGGAATCCAACTTTCGCGATCTGGTGAGCCGAATGGAAGGAGGCAAACCACTCGCGCTTTATGTCGTCGGACAAACGTTCAATTTGATTCTTACGCTACTGGTAGCCTGGTTGGCGTTCATCATCTTGTTCCCAAACGCGATTCAATGAGGGGATTACCCAAACGATGAGTCAACCCAACGCACAATACATCGTCAATCCGGATCGGCGCAGCCGATGGCTCCGGTTCGTTGTTGGTGTGACGTTGTTTGTGCTCGGTGTCACATTTTTCGCCTCCGGCTACACACCTCCCGTTGCCCTCGGGACGGTTCTCCGCCATAACCAAACACACGATATCGACGCCTCACCTCTCTTCTATACGGATGTCGAGAATATGCTCGATCTCGAGAGGAGATTGGCGGACTCGAGAAACACGCCGCCGGACCGACGTGACATTCACTGATGCACCCAAGAGTAGATTTGATTCCGTTTATCTGATATCATAGCCTGCTGCCGATCGGCATCGCCACCGGCCGGTTGAGATCGGCGACACAAACTTACACTCAAAGGTGGAAATCACTAGGAGGAGCACACTATGTCGACAAAGGAGATTCAGGAAAAGATCGTCGATAACATGCGCCGTTGGCAGAGAATCGAGAACGCCTCGGTTTCCTCTACGGGTAAGGTTATCGAGAAAACCGAGAATTCAATCGTTCGCCTGATCATGGAGATCATCCAGCGTGATTCGCAAATGCACTATCGCGTTCAGGAGTTGATTGCCGACAGCCTCACGACAAAGACCATCAGCTTGGACCCGGAAGAGTTGGTTGATGTCTGGGATATGATCGAGAAACACATCGAGATCGAAAAGAAAACCGTCGAGCTGGCCAAAGAAGCGCTCGAAGCGCTCAAAGGCAAAAAGATGGTAGTTCAAGAATATCTTCTTCAGTATTTGCTGGAAGACGAGAACAAACACAATCACGTGCTCGAGTCACTCGCCACGATCAAGAAGGGTATGTATCCGTACGGCTAAGCAGCCCCAAGCTCGACACCGGTTCAAGGGTCTCCGCCCCAGGGAGGCCCTTTTTGTTTGGGTTTGGACCACCCCCCGGGGTGTTCGCCGTGGAAAGAGACCGGCGGATAGCGTCTCAAAAAGGGGCCGTGCCGGTCCCCAATATCGTCCGACCACCCCCGCAGATCGCTTCCGGTTGGGCTTGGTCAAACTCTCTCTTGTTGGGCGGGATCTTTGATTTGACTTCATCATACCAGCATGTTTCATTGTTGAAGAATACACGTTTCATTTTCGAAATCTTTTTGGGTAAGACCGAAGGGTAATAATGGCTCCGCAGAATGAGACTCCTTTTGTTCAGACGATCCTGAGGTGTATCGCCGATGGGGTGTTCACCGTGGATAGGGATTGGCGGATCACCTCTTTCAACAGGGCGGCCGAGCGGATCACGGGGTGGGCGGCCGAAGAGGCGTTGGGGAAAAAATGTTCGGACATCTTTCATGCCGACATATGCGAACACGGTTGTGCGATTCGGAAAACCTTCGAGACGGGACGCGAGGTCATCGATCAGCCGGCACGGATCCTCGACAGCCGAGGGCGCGCAGTACCCGTCAGCGTGAGCACGGCGGTTTTGCGGGAAGAAGACGGCACACTTCTCGGCGCCGTCGAGACGTTTCGTGACTTGTCCGCACTGGAACAACTCCGCCGCGAGATTCAGAACCGGTACACGTTCGAGGACATCATCGGAAAGAGCGAAGCGTTCCAGAAAATCTTCGCCATCCTCCCCGACGTGGCGGAGAGCGACAGCACGGTTTTGATAGAGGGACCGAGCGGCTCGGGGAAGGAGCTCTTGGCCAAGGCCATTCACAATCTAAGCCGCCGACGCAAACAACCGTACGTCGTCGTCAATTGCGGAACGTTGCCCGCAACGCTATTCGAGTCGGAGCTTTTTGGCTACAAACGTGGAGCATTCACCGACGCCAAAAAGGACAAACCGGGGCGAATCGCGACCGCCGAACGCGGGACTATTTTTTTTGACGAGATCAGTGAACTGCCCCCGGAGACGCAGGTAAAGCTCCTGCGCGTCCTGCAGGAGCGTGAATACGAACCGTTGGGCGCGGTTCAGACGCGTCGGGCTAACGTGCGTGTGGTGGCCGCTACGAACAAGAGTCTCACCGAGCTGGTGGCCAAGGGTCTCTTCCGCGATGACCTCTACTTCCGTCTGGCCGTCGTGCGGTTATCGATTCCGCCGCTTTGCGAGCGGCGCGGCGATATACCCTACCTCGTCGAACACTTTATCCGACGTTTCAATGCAAAGCGCAACAAAACCATTGATGGTGTTACTCCCGATGTTATGGAGATTCTCATGCGTTACGACTATCCCGGGAACGTACGCGAGTTGGAGAACGTGATAGAGTACGGGTTCGTTTTGTGCCGTGGGAAGCTCATCGACGTAAGACACCTTCCCGATCACCTTCAACCGACAGACATCGTGCCGAGTTCCAAGACCGTTCAACGTGCCGCATCTCCGCTGCGGCGGGCTGAAGCGGATGCCATACGGGATGTGCTCGCCGCCACCAACGGGCACCTCGGCCGCGCGGCCCAAGAGCTGGGGATCAGCCGAACGACGTTGTGGCGGAAAATGACAAAGTATGGGATCAGCGCGAACGATTTCCGTGGCGAATAGACGTTCCCGCCTCAGAAAGCAATACCGCGGGTGTCCCCACCCTCACCATACCCAACGTCTCTGTAGGAATTGTTAACCCTGTGTTTCACCAATGAAAATGTGAAACGTTGCGCCGTTCCGATATTGTAACATCAGACCGTTTGAACAAAATCGCCCACTGCCTCTTATTCATTCATTGTCAATAGCTTAAACCACTTTCCGGCCTTCTGCTCACATTGGTCTCCGATTTGCCATTCCTGTAGGCCGAAGGAGAACACATGAAGGTGGCAATTCCACGCTTGGGCGAAGTCGTGGCGCCATGCCTCGAGTACTCCGCCACGATGGCAATTTTTACGGTCGAGAATGGAAAGATCGTCGATCAGCTCGATTTTCCGCTCCGCAGCCGGGAGCCCCTCGATCGGATCCGTCTGCTCCGCGACCAGCAAGTGGACACGATCATCTGCGGTGGAGTGCAAGATGTTTTTGAGGACCTGTTGCGTGCGAGAGGGATCCAATTGATCTCTTGGGTATCGGGAAACATCGAGAATCTCCTCGACCTATTCCTTCATGGTCGACTGGTTGCCAGTGACGGTCGGGGTCAGCCCACGCCGGACGGTCGGTCGCACCAAAAACGTAGAGGAAAGCAGAAGTGACACAACACAAGTACAGCTACTACGTCGAAGAAGCGGCGCTCGAGGTCACGGACAGACCGAGGAAGTTTCTAGAAGCGTTCGCCGCCGTTCTCGAGTACGGAAACTATGGCATAGCGCTCGATGCATACGCGCGGTTGAGCGCAAAATGCGCCCGCTGCGCAAGCAGCTGCCAGCTTTATGAGGCCACACAGAACGAACGGGACATCCCCTGCCATCGATCCGAGCTGCTTTTGCGGGTATACCGCCGGTACTTTTCACGCTCGGGTGTTATGAAGGCCCGACTCTTCGGCGGTTTCGAGCTCACGGACGACTACGTGGAACTAATGGCCGAAGAATACTACCGGTGCACGGCGTGTCGCCGGTGCAAGATCACTTGTCCGCTCGGAATCGATCACGGCTTGATCACACACCTCGCGCGTTGGCTTTTGGCGGAAGTCAAAGTGATTCCCAAGGCGCTTCTCGTTGCCGTCCGCGAGCAGCTGGACGGTGTGGGTAACACGTCTGCGATCCCCATCCCCGCGCTCAAAGATACGTGCGAATTCCTCGAGGAAGAACTCAAGGAGCAAACCGGTGTCGACATCAAGTTCCCCTTTGACGTTGAGGGTTCGAACTACGTGTTCTTCCCCGCCGTGTCAGATTTTTTGCTCGAGGCCGACACGCTCATGGGCAACGCTGCGGTTATGCACGTCACGGGAGGATTGTGGACGATCGGAACGGGTAACTACGACGGTATTAACTACGGACTTTTCTACAGCGACCGGATGATGGAGCGGATCGTAAACAACCTCATCGGCGAAGTTCGCAGGCTCAATGCCAAGAAGATACTCGTGGGCGAATGTGGTCACGCGACACGAAGCGCGTGGTTCGTACCGACGTTTGGTGGGAGGGGTGCGCCTCCGGTCGTCAACTGCATTCAATATGCCGCACAGAAACTGAGAGAAGGAAAGCTCCCACTCAAGCGGGGAAAAATCATAGAACGAGTGACGTATCACGATCCGTGCAACATCGCCCGTGCCGGGCGGATCACAGAGGAACCACGGGAGATTCTCAACGCCATTTGTGAAGACTTCGTCGAAATGACGCCGAACCGAACCGAGAACTACTGTTGTGGTGGAGGTGGCGGCACGGTCTCGATAGACGAGATCCGAAAATTCCGCACGGGGCCGATGGGGAAGCGAAAGGCGGAGCAGATACGCACCACCGGGGCCGAGTACGTGGTTGCGCCGTGTGCAAACTGTAAAAAGCAGCTTCGCGAGGTTTGTGAGGACAATGGGCTGGAGACGGTTCAGGTTGTGGGATTGCACGATCTTTTTCTTCGCGTCATTGATTTTGGCCCGTCCGCTTCCGTTGATGCAAACTCTCGCACGGCGGACGAGGGTGTTGAGGAAGCGATTCAGCAGACAACAGAGAAAGAGGGGTAAACAACCGATGGAAACCTGGCTGAGTTGGGCACGCGGGCCTTTTTTCTGGGCCTCTTTGACATTCATGTTTCTGGGGCTGGCTCGGCACGTGTTTGTAACCGTTTGGGAGGTTGTGCGAGCCACTCGCCGAGCCGGCGATAAGCGCATTCCTCACCGAAAAATCGCCGCCGTCACGCTGGCGTGGTTGCTTCCGTTTGGCAAAATCAAAAGCCGTCTCGCGTTCGGACTGACATCCCTTGTCTTTCACATCGCGATCATCTTGGTTCCCCTCTTTCTCGCCGGGCACGTCGCTCTGTGGCAACGAAATACGGGACTCTCGTGGCCCGCAATACCACACCTGCTGGCGGACGTCCTGACGGTAACAGCCGTTTTGACAGCGGTATGTCTCGTACTTCAGCGGGCGATAGCAAAGGACACCCGTCGTCTCAGCCGGTTCCAGGATTATTTTTTGCCTCTGTTCATTGCTGTTCCGTTCGCGTCGGGATTTCTAGTCATGCATCCTGCGTGGAACCCATTCCCGTACGAGCCCACGCTGCTTGCTCATGTCATTAGCGGCAACGTGCTGATGATTCTGCTCCCCCTGACGAAGTTGAGCCATTGTGTTTTACTTCCGGGCACGCAACTCGTCTCGGAACTGGCGTGGCACTGGCCGCCGGACGCGGGCAGCAGGGTGGGTATTGCGCTTGGTAAGGAGGGTGAACCGGTATGAGATCGTCGAAGGGTATCCTCATCGACACGAGCCTTTGTACGGGGTGCGAAGAGTGCATTGTGGCCTGCAAGAAGGAGAACGGTCTTGGGAAAGATCGCCCGTGGCGAGGGCAGGGCACTATCGGTGAGCTCTCTGCGAGCCGATGGAGCACGATCATCAGGAAACCGGGTGGTCACTACGTTCGCAACCAGTGCCGCCACTGTCTGGAACCTGCTTGCGTGTCTGCATGTATCGTAGGTGCGCTGAAAAAACTACCCGAGGGCCCGGTCGTCTACGATGAGAACCGTTGTATGGGCTGCAGGTACTGCATGCTGGCCTGTCCGTACGGTGTTCCCCGCTACGATTGGGACAGAAACACGCCGCTCGTTCAGAAATGTAAGCTCTGCGAACCGCGTCTTGCGAAAGGCCGCCCCCCGGCCTGTGTCGAAGCGTGCCCCGAGAAAGCGATGATCTTTGGCGGCCGTGACGAATTGATCACGGAGGCGCACCGCCGGATCCAGGCGAACCCCAATCGGTACGTCCCACATGTGTGGGGCGAGACCGAGTTTGGGGGAACCGCCGTGATGTATGTGTCGAACATCTCGCTGGATTTTCTCGCATGGAAACCTGACACGGATGACAAATCGTTCCCCGAGCTGAGCTGGGCAGCGCTCAAGAAAGTGCCTGGGATTGTCGTAGGTATGGGAACTCTCATGGCGGGAACTTACTGGATCATTGGTCGCCGCATGAGGCTGGCGGCGATGGAGGCCGAAGCGAACAAGCATGTGAAAGAGCTTGAAGAGAGAGGGACAACCAACGATTCGGCAAACGAGCCGGAAGAAACAACGGACGGGAAGAATGAATAGGCGACTGACGATTCTAAAAACGATTCTCTGGGCCTTTGTTGGCGGCTTAGCGATGCTTACCGTCGCCCGTTTCTGGCACGGGCTGGGAGCTACGACGAATTTATCCGATGCGGCGCCCTGGGGTCTGTGGATCGCGCTTGACGTCATGGCCGGAGTGGCGTTAGCCGCCGGAGGTTTTGTGTTGGCGGGAACGGTGTATGTATTTGGACGGGAAAGATACCGCCCGTTAGTGCGCCCCGCGATCCTCACCGCCTTCCTTGGATACGTTGCCGTCGCAGTTGGTCTTTTTTACGATCTTGGTTTGCCGTGGCATATCTGGCATCCCATGGTTTACTGGCAACATCACTCCGTGTTGTTCGAAGTGGCCATGTGCGTGATAACGTATCTTGCCGTGCTCGCGCTGGAATTCAGTCCCGTTGTTCTCGAGCATCCGATGTTTGGACATCCGATGTTTCGGGGGATTCTCAAGGTTCTCAAGAGGGCAACGATCCCCCTCGTGATCGCGGGAATTGTTCTTTCGACGCTGCACCAATCATCGTTGGGTTCGCTTTTCCTCATCACACCCCACCGGCTCCATCCACTTTGGTACAGTCCCATCATTTACGTTCTGTTCTTCGTATCGGCGGTCGCGCTCGGTATGATGATGGTTTCGTTCGAATCCCTGTTCTCGGCCTTCTTTTACGGACACAAGGTCCGCAAGGACCTGCTAGCCAATCTGGGCAAGGCAGCGGCTGTCGTACTGACGATGTACGTTGTACTCCGGGTCGGAGACTTAATAGTGCGTGGAGTGCTCCCCTCCGCTTTGGACGGCTCGTGGCAAAGCGTACTTTTCATATCCGAGCTGTTGGTCTGCGCGGTGATCCCAGTGGCGCTTCTTCTGAAGCGCCGTGTCAGAAACAGCGTGGCTGGTCTGGCCGTCTGCTCGATCCTGACGGTGCTGGGCATGGTCTGGAACCGGTTGAACGTGGCCATCGTCGCCATAAACCGGCCGGCGGGAATGAGCTACTTTCCTTCGTGGATGGAACTCCTCGTCAGTCTCGGCGTCATCTCCGCAGCTACTCTCTCGTTTCTCTACCTCGTCGAACAGCTGAAAGTGTATGAGGAAAGGGCACGCACGTTTCCAAGAAAACCGAGCTACGATCCCGCATCGCTGCACGCACTTGCACCGTATGCTCTTTCCACGCCGCGAAGATTTTCGCTCGCCTTTGTGATCGCAGCGACCCTCGTAGCCTATTTCCTCCCCCGCGACGCGGTCCTCGGTGTCCGGCCCACCCGGACTCCGGTCGACGCCGTTCGCGCCGTCGACGGCTTGCTTCGTGAAGACCGGGAAGGAACGACGAAGCGGTTGGATATTCTGACGGCCGGAGTCGACACGCCGGAGGTAACCAAGCGCAAAAGATTGTTCATGATCGATGGCAACCGCGATGGTAATACGGTTCTCTTTGACCATGCAGCGCATATCAAGCGTATCTCGATTCCCGGGAGGGATTCCTGCGGTACATGTCACCATCTGAACATGCCTCTTGACCGCAACAGTTCATGCTCAGAGTGTCACCGTGATATGTACGAACCCACCGATATATTTAGTCATTCGTCTCATGTGCGGAAGCTCAATGGTAATGATGGGTGCACGAGATGCCACTCAGACAACTCAGCTGCAAAGACAAGGGACACTGCCACCGCGTGCAGCGAGTGTCACACAGAAGAGGTCGCGCAAGGCGCTTTCGTAACGTCCCCGGGCGCGCGGTGGCGGGAAGCTCCTGGGTACATGGACGCTATGCACGCCCTGTGTGTTACCTGTCATCAAAAAACGATAGAGAATACGCCGGAGCGCGCTCCAACGAACCTCGCGCGTTGCGACGCGTGTCACAACGTCGACCATGTCGCCCGGCTTCGCGAGATGATCCCTTCCCACAAGAAGATGACGCCAAGCGACACCTTTCCGTCGAGAAATCCAATTAGTCAAGCGGGAAGAAACAAACAACCCTGACAGGCGTGGATGCGAGAATGGCCATCGACGAGATAAGAAACTGGATCCAGACGGAGTTGTTCGACGCCGTGCCGGTGAACATATGCGTGATCGACCGGAAGTTTCGTATCGTCGAAGCCAACGACCCGTTCCGCAAAACGTATGGGGCGTGGAAAAACCGCTGTTGCTACACCGTCTACAAGGGAAGATCGGAGCGTTGCAAACAATGCGGTGCCGAGAAAACTTTCGCCGACGGGAAGGTTCGTGTTCGCGAGGAACAGGGATTGGTTCAAAACGGACGCCAGGTGGAGTATCTGGTTCATCTCGTCCCGATCGTGGGGCCCGGGAGAAAAATCCGTCATGTGATCGAGATGTCGACGGATATTACCGACGTAAAAAAACTCGAGAAGGATAAACGCGAGGCCGAACGGCTCGCGGCGGTTGGAGAAACGGTGGCCGGTATCGCGCATGGCATCAAGAACGTCCTCATGGGTCTCGAAGGTGGCATGTACGTTTTCAACACGGGCCTGGAGACAGACGACGAGGAACGAATCACACAGGGTTGGGAGATGCTCCAGGGGAATATCACTCGCATTTCGAAGTTCGTAAAAGAATTCCTCGACTTCGCCAGAGGTCGCCTCCCCGAGGTGTCCTTGGTGGATCCCAACCGACCGGCGAAAAAGGTCGTGGAACTGTTCCGGGCTTCGGCGGAGATCGAAGGCGTCGTGTTGGCGGACAACCTCGATGAGGGGATACAAAACGCCCTTCTAGACGAGGACGGGATCCACACGTGTCTTGCCAATCTCGTATCGAACGCCATCCATGCGTGCACGATGAGCGACAAAAAACGCAAATACATAGTGACACTCTCCTCGAAAGAGGTGAACGGCACCTTGGTGTACGAGGTGGCCGATAACGGATGCGGAATGGATTACGAGATCAGCAGGAAGATCTTTTCGAGTTTTTTTAGCACCAAGGGAGCGGACACAGGTACCGGTCTGGGACTGCTGACTACAAAAAAAATAGTCCATCAACACGGTGGGAAGGTGTCATTTGTAACCGAAGAGGGGGTCGGCTCGGTTTTTCGTATTGAACTTCCACGTGACAACCTGCCCGAGCCGAAACGTGAGAACGCAGAAGAAGAGAAACAAGTTTGAGCCCATGAAGCGTAGGGGGAACAACCATGGCGCGAGCTGAAGACAAAACCGTTCTCGTTGTCGATGACGAGCCGGACGTGCGTAATTATCTTTCCATGATTCTCGAAGACGCCGGTTTCAACGTCCTCACGGCAAAGGACGGTGACGTGGCCATGAGGATTATTCGGGAGAGGAAGCCCGATTTTATCTCGCTTGACCTGGTGATGCCAAAAAAGAGCGGGCACAGACTCCTCTACGAGCTCAGAAAAGATCGGGATTTGTCACGAATCCCGGTATTGATCGTCACCGCCCACGCCCGTACGGAGCTTGGCAAACAGGATCTCGAGGACATCATGGAGAACAAGGTGATCTCCGGACCGGGCGTCTACCTCGAGAAACCGGTCAAACCTCACGACTACGTGCGCTGCGTTCAGCGCGCCCTCGGCATCGAGGAGACCGTGGAAACCGAAGAGAAAATCGGCATCAAGGAGGAACTGGAGCAGGAGATGCGAAAGGCGAGCCCCGATTCATTGAAACGCGCCTTGGAGGTGCTTAGAAGGAAGAAGAGTTCCACCGGCAAAGAATCTGCGGACTAAAGTGCCACGATGCGCTTGCGATGTGAAGCAACAGGGAGAACACTAAATGACAATTTCGAACCAAGCGAAGCGGATTCTGGTTCTGGATGATGAACCGGATGTCGTAACCTATCTGGTCACTCTTCTTTGTGACAACGGCTACGAGACCCTGTCTGCCCGGAATGGCCGCGAAGGTATGGATCTCATAAGAAATAAAAGACCAGATCTTGTAACGCTCGATATCTCCATGCCGGGAAGTTCGGGGACACACGTCTACAGGGAACTCAAAACCGATCCGGAATTGGCCGACATTCCGGTAATCATCGTGACCGCCGTCACGGAGGACGGTGGTGATCCTTACGCGTTCAAGGACATCCTCAGTAGTCGCCAACACCTTCCGGCACCGGAAGGGTATTTCCTAAAGCCCATCGACAGGGACGAGTTTCTCAACGCTATCCACCAACTCTTGTCCTAGCCACTATCCGTCAGACTTTTGCTGTCGATGCCGGGGATTGATCGCGGTGCCGGCGGGGAAGTCGATTATCCGACGTCGAGATCCGCTTTCTCGGTACCGGTTCCCGTGTGTGTGTTTTTTTTGTATAGTGTCATCGTCGAATCACCGGCATCCAAAAATAGAACGCAAGCGAACGAGATCCATGAAAGATCACTTGCGGCAATTACTTGAAGAACAGAGGACAGAGGAGATCGTCGGGGCCGCCATGCAAAAGAAGCGCGTTCTAGGCGTTCTCGTCTCCCTCACGTTTGCCCCCGACCCACTGATCGCCTGGCGGGCAGTCGAAGCGTTTGGCGCGGCCGCCGATCGCATCGCCGAGACGAATCCCGATTACGTCCGCAGTCATCTTCGCCGACTGCAGTGGCTGATGAGTGATGAGTCGGGTGGCGTCTGCTGGTATGCCCCACAGGCGATGGCGGAAATCATTCGCAGGCGGCCCTCTATGTTTCCGGACTATGCCGCCATCGTCATCTCCTTTATCCATACCGTGGAAGAAGAAGACCTCGCTCAATTCAGACCCGGTATCCTTTGGGCTATTGGCAGGCTCGCCCCTGTCGCCGCCAACGAGTTCGAAACCGTTCTGCCCCACATCGAAGCCTGTCTGGATCACCTGGACCCTCAGGTCCGGGGCATGGCCGTCTGGTGTTTGAAACAAGCGGGGAGACAGAGCCCCATCGACGCCCGGACGGATCTGGCCACCGATGATGGGCCCGTTGAACTCTACGAGAACGGACGGATCGAGCAAACGAGCGTCCGCGCCCTGGTCGATATGTAGCTCTCCTGACTCCCATATGCGTCGAATCGGGCGGCTGGACGATACCATAAGCTCGAGACAAAGACTACGACACCCCACAAAACGGAGGAAACGACGAGTACGTGATGAACACGTTTTCCCCCGTGGGCTGGGATTTTGTGGAGGTTTTGTCGAATTCGACGTTCGTTTACGGGCCGTGTGTGTGATCAACAAGTTTGGACGTTGTTCGCAAGATCCTACAAGGCTTGGCTCCACGCCAGGCGTTTATCGGTGATTGACGGTTTCTGTGCTTTGTTGCTATTATGGTCGAACGGCACGAACGAGCGTCCCCCACATCTGCCACGTTTTTCTTGAAGAAGGAGTAATCGTATGGCTGAGTTCGAACCGATCGCGGGTCAAGACGACTCCAGCAGTCAGATTCAAGCCGAAACGCTGGTTGTCGGCGGCGGGATCGCAGGTATGACTGCTGCGATCGAGACGGCCGAGATCGGCAAAAAGGTACTACTCGTGGAACGCAACCCGTCTCTTGGAGGGCGGGTGGCTGCCTCGCATCAATATTTTCCAAAACTCTGCCCGCCGACGTGCGGGATGGAAATCAATCTCAAACGCATGAGATCCAATTCTAATGTTAGGATCCTCACGCTTGCCGAGGTGGAAAAGGTATCAGGTTCCGCCGGGGACTACGAAGTTCAAATCAAGTTGAATCCCCGTTACGTCAACGACAAATGCACGTGCTGCGGTGAATGCGAGAAAGCGTGCGAAATCGAACGTGACAACGATTTCAATTACGGCATCGACAAAACAAAAGCGATCTACCTGCCCCACCTGATGGCATACCCGCAAAGGTACGTCGTCGATCCGAAGTATGCCGGCGACGAGCGGATGAAGAAATGCGTAGACGCTTGCGAGTACGGCGCCATCGAGCTGGATATGCAGCCCAGGACCATTGCCGCCAAAGTGGGCGCGATAATTTGGGCGACCGGTTGGAAGCCGTACGATGCGACCAAGCTGGACACCTTGGGCTTTGGCAAGTATCCCAACGTCATCACAAACGTGATGATGGAAAGGTATGCGTCTGTCAACGGCCCGACCGGAGGAAAAGTCGCACGACCCTCCGATGGGAAAGATATTACGAAGATCGGGTTCGTCCAGTGTGCGGGCTCGCGGGACGAGAATCACCTTCCGTATTGCTCCGCGATATGTTGTCTGGCATCGATGAAACAAGCCACATATGTCCGCGAGCGGTATCCCGATGCCGAAGTCCACATGTTTTACATCGATGTGCGCGCGCCGGGCCGGCTCGAGGACTTTTACACAAAGGTACAAGACGACGAGAAATTCTTCTTCCACAGGGGGAAGGTCGCGAAGATCACTGAGAATCCCGACAACCAGAATGTGATCCTCGAGGCGGAAAATACGCTCACCGGCGACATCACCAAAATGGAAGTCGATCTCGCCGTCCTCGCGACCGGTATGGTGCCAAACACCGCCGATGAACCGCCGCCTTTGGACACACCGCTGGATGAGTTCGGCTTTATTGCGCCGGACACCGGCAAAGGGGTAATCGGTGCAGGCGTGGCGATGCGGCCCTACGATGTGTCCGCCTCGGCTCAGGATGCCACCGGAGCAGCGCTCAAGGCCATAAACGTGGAGGGGAGGAGGTAAATCATGGAAACAAAAGTCGGCGTCTATATCTGCAAGGGCTGTGACATCGGAAAGTCACTCGACATCGACAAGCTGTCCGAGATCGCCACTGATGAAATGAAAGCTCCCGTCTGCAAGACTCACGATGCGTTCTGCACCGCGGAAGGTGTCGGTGTGATCCGGGGCGATATTGAAAGTGAAGGGCTAAACCGTGTCGTCGTCGCGGCGTGTTCGGGACGGGTGTTCCCCGAACTCTTCGAATTCGGCGGGGGAGTCCTCACCGAAAGATCAAACCTGAGAGAGCAGGTGGCGTGGGCGCACACTCCAAACGACGAAGACACACAAATGCTGGCGGAAGATCATATCCGGATGGGCGTAACGCGGGTTCAAACCATCGAGCCCCCCGAGCCCCTCATCGAGGAAACCAGCAAGGATATCCTGGTCGTGGGTGGGGGCATCACCGGAATGACCGCCGCAAAAGCCGCCGCGACGGCGGGGTACAAGGTCACGCTCGTTGAAAAGGAGGATCGTCTCGGTGGTTGGGCCACCAAGTACCGCAAGGTGTTCCCAAAACACCCGCCATACAAGGAGCTAGAAGATTCCGGCTTCGAAAAGCTGGCCGAGGAGGTCGAGGCGAATCCGAACATCACCATTCACAAGTCCACGACGGTCGGTAAGACCACAGGTCAGCCCGGACAGTTTGCCGTCCAGCTCCAGAATGGGGGATCGACCACGGAACTGACGGTCGGCTCGATCATTCTTGCCTCCGGCTGGAAACCATATGAGGCCGAGAAGCTCACCCACTTGGGGTACGGAAGCACACCCGATGTGATCACGAACGTCCAGATGGAGGAGATGGTCTCGAACGGTGGAATAACACGACCGTCCGATGGGAAGGAGATCGACAGCATCGCTTTTATTCAGTGCGCCGGTTCGCGGGACCAGGATCATCTGCCGTATTGCTCCGCCGTCTGCTGCCGGGTGTCCCTCAAACAGGCGATGTATGTCCGGGAACAGTACCCCAACGCCAAGATCTACGTTATTTATAAGGACGTCAGGTCTCCCGCTCAGTTCGAACGTTTTTACGCAAACGTTCAGGAGGACGAAGGCGTCTTCTTCACCAAGGGCGAGATCGCCAGCGTGACCAAGGATTCCGATGGTAAGATCACCGTCGAGGTCCAGGAGACGTTGTTGGGTGAAGACATCACGGTCAAAGCCGACATGGTCGTGCTCGCGGCGGGAATGGTCCCGACCACAAAAGTCGACGAGGCTCCGGAGACCGAGCCCGCCGAGGGTCAGGCCGAAGGCGGTGAGGCTCAGGAGAAGACCGAAGGCCAAACCGAAGACGGCAAAAAGGAAGCCGAAGCGGCCGAGCCCGGCGCCAAGATCTTGAACCTCACGTATCGACAGGGTACCGATTTGCCGACTCTGAAGTACGGTTTTCCCGACTCGCATTTCATCTGCTTCCCATACGAGACGAGGCGAACCGGGATCTATGCTGCCGGGGCGGTTAGGGCTCCGATGGATTTTGGGACGTGCGGTAATGACGCCCACGGTGCGGCCCTAAAGGCGATACAGGCGGTGGAATCCGTGGCGAGAGGGGCGGCGTTGCATCCGCGCGCGGGTGACCTGAGTTTCCCCGACTTCTTTATGCAGAAGTGCACACAGTGTAAACGTTGCACTGAAGAGTGTCCCTTTGGCGCACTCGACGAAGACGACAAGGGTACGCCGCTGCCAAATCCGTTCCGCTGCCGCCGTTGTGGTGTGTGTTTTGGCGCTTGCCCGGAGCGGATTATCTCGTTCAAGAACTACACCGTGAATATGGTGTCGCAGACGATCAAATCGATCCACATCCCGGACGAGTTCGAAGAAAAACCGAGGATCCTCTGCTTCGCTTGTGAGAACGACGCGTTACCGGCCATTGACATGGCCGGTATGCTGCGGCTTCAGTACAACGCGATGGCACGGATTATTCCACTCCGTTGTCTGGGATCGATGAATGCCGTATGGGTCGGCGATGCGCTTGCGTCGGGGTTCGATGGCGTACTCCTCTTGGGCTGCAAAAAAGGTGACGACTATCAGTGTCACTTTGTACGTGGGAGTGAGCTGGCCGAGTATCGTATGGATAATGTCCGCGAGAAGCTCAAGCAGCTGGTCCTCGAAGAGGAGCGGGTCGAGCTTCACGAACTGTCCATCACGGACTATCACAAGATCCCGAAGATCATGGACGATTTCCTCGAAGTGATGGAAACCGTTGGGGCCAACCCTTACAAAGGCATGTAAAACGAAGGGTACGATTCCAAAACCTGATCGTCCATTACGGGAAAGCGGATATCGGTTGTTCTGATATCCGCTTTTTTCTCCACGGTGTGGCCCGGAAGCACGGGTTTCAAGATGCAGTGTCTCCCTTACCGTAGGGACCGAGACTCACCGATGCTCTGAAATCTGTGGAACGTCACGAAGAAATAAAGAACGGCAATAACAGCCATTGCGATGATTGGTAGAGAAATGAAATGGAGCGTCGGGGAGAGTCCTCCGTTCGAAATCGTGTCTCGCCCCTGGAGATATCTGTAAAGAAGAAACGTCCGTTCGACGACCCCTATCGATGATCCGATGACGGCGAACCGAATTGCTTTCTTGAGCTGCGCCGCTCGGTCACCGGCCGTCTCCCCACAGAAGACCGCGAAAAACACCAATCCGATAATCGAACTCACCCACGGTACCACCACTTCGAACACGTGAGATTTCGTCAAGAATCGTGGGACCTGTGCGTCAAAAACGAGTAGGAGCCCCTTGATATGGAGCAGTGCCATCGCAGCGGTTCCAATAATGGCCAGCATCGTTGCGTTTTTCAATCCCGTCTGCTCGTCCCGCACATAGTCCTGATAAAAAGATGAGTAAAAGTACACAACCGCTATACTGGCGAGTGTCGACAACACGATCGTCACGCGGGCGACGGCGAGATTTCGGAAGGGCTCGGGAAAGAAAGTCGCGACCGTTTTCGAAAGAAAAAGGTAGCAAATCGCCAGAATCGCCCATCGGGTCGCGTTCTTGAGTCTCATTCTCATCCTCACCTTGTTCACCCAATCCGTCAAAACCTCGCGGTCGATGGGGCGCCGCGGGCCCAGACGTTGTGGCGATACGGCGGCTCAGACAGTCCTCGCGCGCCGGCCGAGCATCTCGAGAAATCCTGTCAAGTCCCCTCGCGTCGGCGCGCTGCGGAACTCGCCGGCGCATCGCCACAACGCCCGAGCCGCCGCATGGTCGCAACGCCCGCGCAACAAGCTGACCTCGTTTCCGGATTTGACGGATTGGGGTCAACTGGCCCGTTCGACCACAACGGCCGTGCCGTAACACAACACTTCGGTCACACCGTCCATTACCTCGGTGGCATCGTATCTCACACCGATCACTGCATTGGCCCCGATCCTCTCTGCATGCGCGACCATCATGTCAAAAGCCTCGGCGCGTGTCTTCTCACAGAGACCGGTAAAAAGCGTAATGTTTCCACCAATGATCGTCTGGAGCGAGGCCCCCAGCGTGCCAAATATCGACCGCGACCGAACGGTGATACCTCGAACCACACCGAGGTGTTTCGTCACTTTATGTCCGTCGATATCGAATGTCGTCGATGTCATCGGGTGTTTCATCAATGAATCCCGCATCGCGCGGGTTTGTTCATCGGGGCTCAGCCTGTTGAAACAATCGATGCATACATCGTCCGTTTTGAAGTAGTACGTTGACGGAAATTCCTTCTTGCACTTTGCGCAGATCATTGAAATCTCCTTTTTTGCGCCGCACTGCTCAGTAAAGCCGGCGCGTCGTGGCACAGAATTCTACCCGCGAACGCGCGGTTTATTCATTGTTCGCGACTATCTGAGGGTACCCCTCATGGGTCAGCGGGACGATCGTCACTTCCGGGAATACCTCCGGCTGGTTTTGTCATCCCTTGGGATCAATCCAGTCTCTTGATTTCGTCGTAGCGAAAACAAGTCACGACGTGATCGTTGACCATCCCGACGGCCTGCATAAAAGCGTAGCAGATCGTCGAGCCGACGAAGTTGAACCCTCTCCTTTTGAGATCCTTGCTCATTTCATCCGACTGGCGTGTGGTTGCAGGGAGGTCCGCGAGCCGCCTCCAGCGGTTTTGGACGGGCGAATCGCCGACAAACCGCCAGATGTAACGATCAAAGAATCCAAATTCATCGACGACCTCGAGGAACGCGTTGGCGTTTTGAACGGCGGACACGATTTTGAGACGATTTCTCACTATCCCCGGATTTGCGAGAAGTCGAGCGATTTGTTTGTCGGTATACCTCGCAATCTTCGCTGCTTCAAAGTTGTTGAACGCTTTTCGGTAAGCTTGACGTTTTTTGAGGATCGTGATCCAACTCAGCCCGGCCTGGGCACCTTCGAGAATCAGCATTTCAAATAGGTGACGGTCGTCATGCGCTGGCACACCCCATTCCTCGTCATGATACTCGATGTAAAGGGGATCCGTGCCACACCACTCGCAGCGTTTTTTCATCTTCGCACTCGTCCGATGAGCTCGTATTCACGCCCTTGAATCTCCCCGCGGATCAGCGCTTTGAGTGTGTCACCTTCGAATGTGAGATGCGCTCTCCCTCTTTCGGTGTGATCGGCCACGTCGAAATCGATCACAAATGTCTTTTCCTCTTCCCAGCGGCCTTTGTACGCCCTCCAGTGCCCCGCATCGTAGCTCACGCGATACACGTCGTCCAGCCCGACGTTGGTGCGTATAATCATCGCGCCATACACGAGGTTGAGCCGTGCCTCTTTCTCCCGGGGATCGAACCGAAGAGATATCGATTTGAGTTGGATCGGATTCGTGTCGAACGCATATCGCTTACCGGAGATTTGCATCGCGGTCGCAGGGAGAGGGGGAACCGACTGGGGCAACGGATTCGAGATCGACTCGACCACGGAAGCGATTCGTCCGGTTCCCTCGGCGTCCTCGGGGAGCGATTTGGAGGACTCGACCGCTGGGAGGATGTACTCGTGTAACCAGTACCTGGGAAGAAAGAAGTCTCTCGATTTCAGACAGCTGGTGACCACCACGATGAGATTGTTCTTTGGATGGACTATTACGTATTGCCCGCAGTAACCCAGCATCATATAGTAGCCCGCCTCATTGGGCCACAGATGATAGCCGTAGCTGTCGGAGAGAGTGCCAGCCACAATGCGGCTCTGCGTCGATCTTTCCACCCAATCGGACGAAACAACCTGTTGGCCGTTCCAGTTTCCGTTGTTCAGATAGAGAAAGGCGATCTTTGCCAGATCCTTTGGGCGCATCTCAATTCCGCCCCAGCCAAGCGACACGCCTTCCCGACTGGTCGGCCACGCCACATCCTCGATGCCGAGTGGGCCGAAAAGGTGTTCTTTGGCAAAGGCAAACGCCGTTTTTCCGGTCGATTTTTGCAGGATCGCCGATAGCAAATATGAAGCCCCGTTGCAGTATTCGAAGCGCGTGCCGGGCGCGTGCTCAATCGGTAGATCGAGCATGTGTTGGACCCAGTCCCAGCTTCTTGTCATTTCGCCCAGCCCCTGCCAATCGTAGAGATACGAGTCCCGGCACTCGAGCCCGGACGACATCGTCAGGAGATGCTCCAGGGTTATCGACCCTTTTTGCGAATCGAGGTTCTTGGCAGTCTTTTCCGGAAAAAAATCAAGGACACGCTGATCGACGTTTTCGATGAACCCTTTGTCTATCGCGATGCCGACGAGCGCCGAGGTGATCGTCTTGGTGCATGAGTGGATGATATGTCGCATATCCCGGCCATACGGATGAAACGGGGCGTCCAGAACTACATACCCGTTCCGTATGACAACAACGTTGCGAATGCGATGTCCTTCGTCGCGAATTGTCTCGAGCAAATCGGCAAGTCTCCCTGAATTCAGCCCCTGTTCTTCGGGAGTGGAGACCCGCCACTCTTCGGTGGGCCAGTAGTCCGGCGGCGTCTTGGCAGAGGCAACACCACACGCAAAGGAAGTGACCGCGATAACCGCGGTGATCCAGCAAACGTGACTCAGCTTGTTCATAATCAAATCGTGATGACGCCCGATATGTTTTTACGACTCGTTTATTGTCGCCCCCAATTGACATCCGTATTCCATATCGAGTACTTGACCTTCATGAATGTACGCATTTCGATCTCCTTTGTTACAAGTGATTCAATTGCAATACACTGTTGGATGAGACGTATTCGATCTCAGGATGAATCGGTCGATCGGTTCACGGCAGCAGGACGGGCATACCCATCTGAGGCCATATCAGCCACACAAAGATACCGATAACGATCATCAAGATAACACTGGCGGGGATCCCGTAGAGAAAAAACTCGCCGGTTGTGAATTGCTTACTACCGTAGGCGATGGCATTCGGCGCCGCTCCCACGAGAAGAAGAAAGGGCATCCCGGCCGCAACCAGTGATGCGAACAGGATGACCTCGGGCGCCACGCCCAAATAGGGCGCCAGGACGAGAGCCACGGGGAGTGAGATTGCGATGGCAGCTACGTTCATGATGAAGTTGGTCATGATCAGAACAAAGAATGTCACTCCCATGACAAAGACAAACCAGGGGGCTTTCTCGAACATGACGAGCCACTCCACTGCCAGCCATTTTGCGGCCCCGGTCTGCCACAGACAAAATCCAATGCTCATTGCTCCGCCGAACAACAGAATGATGTTCCAGGGGATTTCCTCCAGATCCTCTATGGTGAGAATTCTCAGCAGAAAAAAGAGCACCGTCGCGGAGAGAATGATTGCGCTTTTGTTGATGCCTTCGAATGCCGGGATAAACGACCGAAGGCTCATTGCAGCCACCGTCGTGAGAACGATGACCAAGGCAAGAATCTCACGACCGGTCATCGGGCCCAGCCTGGCGTAGAGTCTCTGGGCACGTTCCCTCAACCCCGGAATCGTTTTTTGTTCCGGTCGGCAGAACACCATGAAGAACCCCCAGAGGATGAACACCATCAGCCATCCTACGGGGAACATGTAGTACGTGAGTTCGAAGAAATCGACTTCCCTTCCCACGATGTCCTTGAAGAAACCGATTGCTACCGCGCCACGCGCGGCGCCGAGGAGCGTGATGATGCTGCCGGCGCCGGCGGTGTACGCCATTCCCATGAAGATACCCTTGCCAAACTTCGTCGGTTTGTTCTCATCACCGTACAGGGCGTAGATGGCCATAAGCAGAGGGTAGACGGTGGCCGCCACTGCAGTGTGGGCCATGATGTGTGTCAACAATGCGGTCAGGATGAAAACACCCAGGTACATCATGCTGGTGCGCTCGCCCACGAGGACGAGCATCTTGTACGCCATTCGCTTGGTGAGGCCGGTTTTTGTGAAAACCATCCCGATGACGATGGATCCCAAAATGAACCAAACCGACGGATCCATGAAATCGGTGAATGCCACACGGGCCGGCCGGATCAAGAAGAGGGCCTGAATAACACCGATCGTGATGCTTGTGACCCCGACAGGCACGACCTCGAATACCCACCAGGTGGCCGCCAACAGGAACAACGCAATCCCAAGCTTGCCCTCCCGGCTGAGCGGGAATGCCTCTCCCGCGGGATCGACGGCGTCCGGCCAGGCAGGCGAGAGGTACACCACGACAAACAAGAAGAGCCCGAGAAAGGTGAAGCCCAGTCGCTTCCAGTCGATACGACGGGCAGCTTTCGCCAAGTAGATATCATCCGGTATTTCCGGTAGCCCTGTGGGGGGTGGTGTGAATTTGCTCGATTTCTTTTCTTCGCTCACAGCCGTTGTTCCGTTTTCTGTCCTGCTATGGTGTTTATCTTCTGTGGGACGATCCGCGTCCAGACAATGTTATAGAATGCACCGATTTCCCGCGAGTTGGTGAAATTCCTGATCCTTCTATTCGAGAGAGGGCGTTGGATGTCTCATTTAGTCGGCTTCTCTGGACGGGACACGGCAAAGACAGCTCAGAGCACCATGGTCACGACTTCGTGGAGCAGATCCACCGAGCGGATCACACCTACCACTTTGTTGTCTTTGAGAACCGGTACCATGCTGACGTTGTTATCCACCATTTCGTATATCACTTTGATCATGTGATCCTCAAAATCCACCGTCGCTCTGATCGGTAGCATCACTTCGCTTACCGGGCGTTCGGACTGCTTTCGCATACCTTCAAGCATCTTGTCGTAAGAGAGTTCGGAAAGGTCTGGGTCAACTTTCACATTGAACAGGCTTTTTCGGACTTCCAACGGTTTTTTCAAAAGAAACTCCGGCTCGAGTCCCCTCAAGATGTCGCGCCGCCGGACCGTTCCCATCAACTGATATTTCTCGTCGAATATAAGGACCCACCGGGGAAGCGATTTCTTCCCCTTTACCACGATTTCCGCATTCTCGAGTTCCGCTATTGTCTGCCGCAACGTGAACCAGTAAGGGATATGAGGATACGAATCCAAGGGAATCATGAAGTCACCAGCTTTTTTGAATGCCATCGCTCATCTCCTCTCTAGAGGCTCCCACGCCCACGTATGATGACGGACGAGCCTGCTAGTTCGCATCTGTTTCTGTGTCAGATTCAAGCGATGCGATCCGGTCCGACGCCAAACCGGAGCGGTCGGCCATGGCTTCCTTGTTGCCCTCGCACCGTTCTGACAGGCGGCGGACATACTCTCTTTCGAAAACTTCTTGTGCTTTCGAGTAGGGCTCGATCGCGAACATCTTATCGGCCTGAGAGGATTTTCGTTTCATTTCCTGCCAGCGCATCGCCCGTTTTATCGTAAAGATGATCTGCTCCTTCTTGAACGGCTTCGTGATGTAGTCGAACACTCCGAGCGAGAGCGATTCAATGGCGGTTTCCAGCGATCCAAATGCGGTGATAATGATGACCTCTTCGAATCGCTCCTGTTCCCTGACCATACGCAGGATGTCCATTCCGTCGAGCCCCGGCATTTTTAGATCCGCGAGAATCACGTCATACGTGTTCTGTTTTAGAAGCTCCGGCACCTCCAAGGAATTGCTCGTCGTTGTGATCTTGAACGGCGTTTTCTCGGTAATGATCCGTTCCAGAAGCTTCAGCATATGCGGCTCGTCGTCCACAGAAAGGATCGTCTGTGCCATAGTTGGTCTCCTTTATCAAGGTGGGACGGATTATACTGGATATTACATTGATTTGAAAACTGCTTTACTCTTTCTCGGCACGAGCGATTGGCATGGACACCACAAAAGTCGTTCCCGTTGGCCAATCCGGGTGGTCCTCCGCTGAAACACTGGAGAAACTGATCTTCCCCCCATATTTCTTTAGGATCCCGTAACACAGCGAAAGCCCCAAACCGGTTCCTTCACCTGTTTTCTTTGTCGTAAAGAAGGGATCGAAAATTTGCGGCTTTATCCGGTTTGGTATGCCGATGCCGTTGTCCGCAATACTCACGTGTACCCAGTCATTATCCGCCTGTGCGGACACGGTGAGTTTGCCACTCCCATCCTCCCTTGCTGTCATCGCGGCCACGGAATTGTTGATCAGATTGAAGATGACTTGTTGGAACTCGCGTGTGTCTCCCCGGACCATCGGAAGGTCGTCGGGGATCTGCGTGACCAGCTTGACCTTTTTTGTCATGAGAGTGTTTCTCACGATCTTCATCACGATGTCGACACTGTTGTTCGGGTTAACGGTTTCTTCCAAACCCTCTGTGATTCTGGCAAAGCCCAGCATGTTCTCCACGACACCCTTGGCGTGCATTGCATTCTGTTCGATCAACTTCAGATCCTCGTACTCCTGGGAATCCTTTGGGACGCGTTCCAACAGCAGATCGGTGAAGCCAAGGATAATGGCCAGCGGGTTGTTTATCTCATGTGCAACACCAGACGCCAAGATCCCGATCGATGCCAATTTTTCGGCACTGTAGATACGCTGGTCCATTTCCAATCTCTCGGTCATATCTCTGCTGATGCCCAGGATGTAATGTACCCGACGTTTGTCGTCGCGAATGGGGATGAGCTTCGTAGACAAGCGGCTTTGTCTGTCTTTGTGTTTGATGACATGTTCGAAGGCGATACTCTGATTCTTCTTCAAGACCTCGTCCATCTTTTTTCGCACAAATACCGCGTCGAACTCTCGCATGAGCTTGTCGAGTCTTTTGCCCTTCCAGAAATCGATCTGTGTCTTTTCCATACCATTCGGTACTTCGAGCCCTTCTTCCTCTGTCATCAGAAGATCCACGAACATGTCCACGGTTTGCTGATTGAGAATCACAAATCGCATATCGAGATCAAAAACATAGATGAGGTCAGTGGCTTGCTCCACCATTCGATAGTATATCCGCTCCATTTCATGGAGGTCTTCTTCGGTCTCCCGTACCCGTTTACGTAGAGTCTGCGACATCCGATTCTGATAGATTGCCACGAGAATTCCGAATACGAACAACCCCACAAACAGCGCGGCAACCGTAACGAGGTTTCGTCTATACATGCGGTCTACCGGTTCCGCCACTTCGCTCGTGGGTGCGGCAACCGCAACCGACCAGGTACGTCCGGGAGTGAGAAGAGGACTTTTCACGGGAGAAAAAGCAATCTGCTTTGTGATATCTCCCTCGATGCCTCCGTGCCAACCGCTGACATACGTGCCCGTCCCTTCCTCACCACGCAGCATCTGCTCCTTCATGATGCGGTTGATCTGTTTGAAGCTGATTTTAGGCTCACGTTCTCGACGCGCGGTAAAAGCGTTTTTTGCGACAAACTCTTCTTCCGGGTGATAGAGAAATACGCCTTCTTGATTGACCGCCCAAGCATATCCCGTTTTGCCCGAATGGATGTGTATCATGACGCCCCCGATGAGCTTCGATACATCCAATCGGGCAAACAAGATATCCCCGTTTTGCGTGGACGTGTGCATCCGGCAGCATATGGTGCTCGTGACTTCCGACGCACCGTCGGTCTCGCTCACACGCAACGTCCCCAGCGCCGCCCTCCCGTCGGTCTGATAACGACAATCCCCCAAGACCTCGGGAGCCAAACGAGCCTCCTGCAATCCAGCACTATGTGATTTCAATGTGTTTGTCTTGGAATCGGCGACACCGATCTCAATTACCCCTCGGGAACGCCCCCTTTCCGCCGTGGCATGCAGGACCTCCTCCCAATCGGCCTGCGGCAATTTTGACAACAACTGCCTCAGGTTTAGCAGGTCGGTTCGAATATCACTCAAATTCGCTTCGATCTGATGGGCCGCCTGACGCGCGAGGACCATCTGCTGCTGGTTAAAGTCCCAGTTGATCTGCTCACGCATGACACCGGTGTTCTGATACACCAAAAGAATTGCCGTGCCGATGATCAGGAAGAGCAATATGGAGCTGAGCAGAACGATATACCGGAGATTGAGAAAGGCATATGTCAGTCTCCTGAATCGTCTACGCATCGGGCATACCGCCTTCCTCCGCTAGACCGAGCTTTTTCTTGAATTCGTTTATATACCACTGCGTGATCGAATCATTGGACAAAGCCATATCCAACTGCTTGGTTATCATGGTGACTCGCCCGAGCATGTGAAGACTCTTTGTCAAGGCCGAACGGTCTTGATAGGCAAGCCGAGCATCGATGAAATCACCTTTTCCCGTGTGCCCGAAGCCCATACTTTTGAGAAGATCGATGAACAGACGAATCCGTCGAGTTCTCCTCTCCAGCGATGCGCCCCCACCCTTGCACTGAAACCTGATGTAGTTGTTACTCGAGATATCCGTGCACATGGCCTCCACACTCGTGAAGTGATACCCCATCCGGAGGCTGAGTATCATGTATTCTTTGCTCAATACAGCGAAGCTCGACTCGGAAAACTCGCCATCGATGTTGGTTGCGAGGCTGGTTCCCATAACACCGGCGAACCCCTTGACACCACCCGCCGGCGCGTGCGCCGGCCAGCCTTCATTCTTGATTCCATTCCAAAAGGCCTGCATGGGTACCGACGCAATGTCTTCTTCGGGGATCTCACGTTTCCCTTTGTATTTGGAAAGATCTTGATCGATAAAGATGATCAGGACCTTGAGCGGGATATCGCTCTTGAGTTTGACCGCAACACGGTCTTTATCCTTGATGTTTTTGCCCATAGAGAACATCTCTTCCATTGCTCTCTGGTGGACAAACCGAGTGATGTAGTGAAAAGTACGGCAGTT
>CP070677.1:2080312-2115909 GCA_020352495.1 Candidatus Latescibacterota bacterium | reverse complement strand
GCCCTCGCTGACCAACGAGGACATCGGCCTGGAGAGCATGGCGATGGTCGGAGCATCATACCTCTCGAAGCTGAGGGGAAGAGGACGGAGAGGTGGATGTCACGGTGGTGAAAATGCTGCCGATCGTCCCGAGTTTGGGAGTGAGAATTAAATTCTAGAAAAAAGGGTGATGCGTCCGATATGTGCGATCATGTTCGATATCGGCTCAGATCGAGCAATCAAATGATGCGTTGGCTTGCGATTATAATCTTCGGACTGTGGGCGATATCCGGTTGTTCGACCGACCGGCCGGCGGAGGATTTCTTTGCGCCGAGTGACATCGGCACACTCGTCGTCGATGGGTTGCTTATTGTGGACCAGCCGCTCCCGATGATTCTCCTGAGCCGCGCCACAATGCCAAATACGGCATACGACCCGAGGGTTGGCGCCGAACGCGATGCCACGATCACCGTATATGTCCACCCGGATGGCCCGCTCGTCGAATACGGTGAAACACCCGGCCGGGGCGCGTATGTCCCCGTTACTCACGACACCCTCGAAGTCCAGCCCGAAACGACATACGAGCTTCGTGTGACGACAGCAAAAGGCGAAACGGTCAGGGCGACCACCACAACCCCGGAGCGATTCGCCGTGTCCGAGTGGGTGCTCCTCGATGACGAGGGAGCCAACGTGCAGCGGAGGCTACGGACATATGATGAACTCGGCGAGGCTGTGTATGGCGCTCCCGAAAACCAGCTCGTGTACACCGAGGGATTGCTCGAGGGTCGGTTTGAACGGGGGGACGGTCCCGGGTTTCACATCGGGATACTGAGTCTTGATCTGACGTCGGATTTTGTGATCGATCCCGAGTTCTTCGAGGAGGAAGATTTCGATGATCTCCAGCGCGAGATCTCCTCGCCGGCCTTTGAGGCGCCCGAAGGCATGGTGCGGCTTCCGTGGTTTACGATTTTCTTCGAGGGACGATACAAGATCCGTATGTATTCGGTAGACGAAAACTGGTACGAGCTGATTCTCACACTCCCCGAGTTTGGCCCCGGCTTTGGGGGTGAGATCGGAGACTACTTCGAGCGCCCCAGCTTCAATGTCGAGGGCGGGATCGGGCTCTTTGGATCCGCCTCCGTAGACTCCATCGGCTTCTTTGTTCATCCGCGTCCGTAGGCGAACGATTACGGCAAGAGCCCCAAACACCTACCTTCCCAAAAATAGGATCGCATTTTTCTTGTGTCTCCACGTCGAAAACAGATCTGCGCGCCTGAATGGCGCCGTGTAGTACCGGTAGAAATGAGGATCAACGCGCCCGTTGACGCGACTTCCGCAACGCGCGCTTCTGTGCCCGCGCGCGTGAGGACCAGGAGCGGAAACGGGTGCGTTGATCCAACAAAAAGTCTAGATTTCTATCTTGAGAGCGAATTTCAACGCGGCAGCGGAAATGAGCGAGTAGACAAGGAAAATGACGATCCAATGCACACGCCAGCCAAAGATCGGATAACGGGCGGACGGATACTTCACGTGGATCGAATAAAACGGAGACTCATCGGGGATCGCCGGGAGCGGGAAGTGCAGAAGCGGCTCGAGAAATGACGATGCCTGACGGACGTGTCCGATCATCCTGTAGCCTTTCTCGGCGACCAAGGGGAACGAGTATGACTGGCCCGCCGCCGTCAGTGTGATCTCATGGGTCCCCGGACTCGCGACACGAAGCCGCCAGTCGACTTCACGCGTCTCGGCGACACGAACCGGATTGCCGACTATGGTGACACCATCGCCGGTTTCCAGGTGGACATCGGTGGCAAACGGATCATTTCCTTCTTTCAACTCGACTCTGAGAATTGTCGTCACGTCCGAAGTCAGATGACTCTTTGCATACCGACCATCAAGCTGCATAAACACGATCACGACCGGGATGACGATCACGAGGAACGGGACCAGAATATTCGAGAGGTAGACAAGGTTGCCTCGTAGCGCCCCGCCAAGCCCCTTGAAGATCAGCACCGGATCATCCTGATAGAGCCGCATCTCGAGGATACGGGCCTTGAGTCGATCCTTGGCTTTCTTGATCGCCTTCTGGTTTGATGTGATCTTGAAGGCATACGCCATCCCAACACCGGTGAGGAGTGAGATCCACACCAGCCCAAGTGTCTGGTGAGTCTTTCCAAACGGAAGCACCAGAACATCAAAGAACCCGGTGATGATCGATCCGATGGCGTTCATGATCCAAGAAGACGACTAGGAGATATACCCCAGCCCCTCCAGTTTCTTTTTGATTTCCTCATCGGACTCGGCGTCTTCGAGATTGGCCAGCTCCTTTTCCAACACATGGGTGACAAACTCATCTACTGAAGAGTACCCGGAGAGCTTTGCCACTTTGCTCACACGTTCAAAGAGGTCCTTATCCAGTTTTATCTTTGGCCCAAACATTGAGGCTCCTTTCCAATTCGATATCACACGCCGTCGATAAACAACGGCTTCACACCCAAAAATCAAAAATCAAACAGTGGACGGCCTTTGTTGCCTTCGGGCACGTCGATCTCATATATGTTCAAAATTGTGGCGGTGAAATCCGTCAGCGCGGGATCCTCCGCCAAGATCGGGTAGTTCGAGGCGATAATCCCGGGGACAACGTCGGTGGCAATACAGTGGTCGCCGGTCCACTTTCCCAGGTTCGTTGTGAGAATCTCTTTGCCAAAGCCGCCCAATGCCGATTCGTCGCTGCCCCGGTACCCACGGTGGAAACCGACAACAAGATCGGGCGCTGTGTCGCTTGCCTCGCCATGATACACGTTCTCGCGTCTGTAAACTTCTTTGACCACCGGCTCGCCCGTTTCCGGGTCGCGGTAGGCAAGAAGTTTCTCAGTAATCTCATTGACGAGCTGGTCATATTCTTCTCCGGGCTTCACTGACCCCTGATCATCACGGCCACGAAGATTGATATAGAGACCGTTTATCCCTAGTCCAAAGGCGCGTGTTCGACGCCAGAACACATTTCTGAACAAGGGATGTTGACCGATTTCCGATGGGTCGCGAAGTGTGACGTACCCGTTTTGGTACAGCCACGTGTTCAAATGAAACTTCTTATAGAACGGTCCAAACCCGTGGTCGGACATCGCGATCAATAGCGTATTCTCGGGGAGGCGCTCACGCACGACGCCAAGCACACTGTCGAGTCGCGCATAGTAGTTCTCGATCTGATTGATGTAGCGAGCCGCCTCGGGGGTGTGCGCGGGATGTTTGGGATCCATGTTTCGCCAAAGCATGTGGGTTGACTGATCGAGTGTCGAGAAATAAAAGAACAGCAGTCCCCCCCGATACTGATCGAGGATTGCATCGAGCATCCGCATCCGTTCCGCAAAGACGAAATCGACCTGTTCGATAAACTCCGCGTCGTTGAAAACACCCCACTCGAGTGCTTTTGTGTCCTCGGGCATTCCCTGTGTGTAGTAATAACCGATCTTGTCGTACAACTCTTTACAGAAACTCGGCGGCGTCGAGATCGGGAGCGCCGGGTCGGCGGGGTTGATATTTATCGGTGTTGAGTAGAGCTGAAAATATGGGGCAAACGATTTCAGATAGAGACGAACGATGCCCGAGACGGTGTTGAGTTTTCCAAGCACTTCGAACTCGAGCGTGATCCAGTCACTCCACTCGCCTTCGGATAGAATGACCGTATCATCGCCCGCGATGATCTTGGCGGTCTTGTTGTCGCGATCCAAGTGGATGACGAGAGGCTCCCGCAAAGACGGCTTGTCGACCTTGAACGTGTTCTCGGGTCCGAGAAAGTACGTTTCGACCTTGTCATTCTCGACGGTCACCGAGATGACCTGTCCTCCCGATATATCCAGGTTGCCAAACGAGGGATCATCGGTGTAGAACGAAAACGTTCCATACGTACCGAGAAGATCCGGTGTCCCCATCCCCGACGTTGTCGTTCCTCTGCTCTCGACGGGTGGGAAGTTCGATGGAATCCTGAAGATGAGATAAGGGATGTTCTTCTGATCGAGCAGCTGCCAGAAGGCATCGCCCCTACGAAGGAGCTCCACACGCCCGCTGGACAACGGTATCACCCAGCTGCCGATCCTCAGTGTCTTCTCAGGGTCCTCGACGAGTGCCGCCGAGAACGTGGGCATGTAGTCATCGTGGTCGCAGTGAATAAAATCAAAGATCCCGTGGCTCCCCGGGTCGGTTCCAGTAATAAAGTTCGACCACGCGACTGGACTCTGCGGGGGCGTGCTGGAAACAAGCGGCGAGTACGATCCTTCGCTCATCAGCCGCTCGAAGTTTGGCATCCGGCCCTTGGCCGCAAAGCGTTCGAGTAGCTGCGGGTCCATCCCGTCAACACCCAGTATGACGACATTCTTGACTTCCGCGGGGGACGGACCGCCCGACCTACACCCATCCATCGACACCAAGATAAAAGCGATGAGCAAGAATAGAATCACTGCCAAGAAGGTTTTCATACGAGTTTCTTTTCAAGCACGCGCCCAGGCGCCTTCGATTCGGAGCGCAAAACACAGGTGATTTATCGTCGTATTCCTTTTCGGTCAATCTTGCCGTACATCGAACCCGGGGGGACGAGCACGGGTGATTTTCATACCAGCGTTTCCCCAGTCATATAGTCGGGCTTATCGATTCCAAAGAGATCGAGCACCGTCGGTCCAATATCCCTTAGGTTGGGTTGACCGTTTTTCAACGACATATTCGAAAAGAGGATTCCGGGGACCAGATTTGGATCGATACAATGGTCACCGCTCCAGCTCTTTGTGTTGTCTTCGATGACTTCGGGTGTGACAAGACCCCGCGCGCAGTCCCAAGACACACGGTACCCCTCGGAGAACCCAATGAGGAGCTCGGGTCCGTCCTTACGATAGGGCCCGCTAAATTCCTTCGATACATCGACGATGCGGTTTACCGCTTTCGTTCCTGTCGGCTCATCGACGAGCGCGGCCAAGCCGGATGTAATTTCCTTCTTTAGTGATTCGGCCTCGGAGCGCTCGACGATACCCTGACGCTCACGGCCTTTGAGATTGAGAAAGATCCCACCGAGCCCGACGGCATACGCCTTGGTCTTTGACCAATCGACACCCTGGAGATATTCACCGGGGGCGCGTCCCGGTTTGAACACGAGATAGCCGTTATTATAGAGCCACGTATTCAAATTCACACCGCGTTTGAATGTCTTGAACCCGTGATCGGACATGACAAAGAGTGTCGTCTTGTCATCGACGTACTTGAGTGTCTGACCAAGAAGCTCATCCATCTTGCGGTACATGTCGTATAACGCTTCTTTGTATTTGGTCGTATCTTTCCCCTGATTGGCCGGGTGGTCGTCATCGAGATAACGAAAACACATATGCTGCAAACGGTCGCTCACGTCGAATACACAACAGACAAGCCCCCTGCGTAGCCTCTTGAGTGCGTTGAACCACATCTTCTTTCGCTCGTCGTGATAGAGATACGCCTGTTTGATAAACGCCTCTTCATCGAGGACGCGTTCGTTGACCGCCCATGTATCCTCGGCAAGGCCCAACGTGCCATAAGGGCCAAGAAGCTTGGCGAGATAGATCGAATAAAAAGACGGTGTCGAAATCGGCATCACCGGTTTTTCGGGATCAATGTGGATCGGTGACATATACATCCTAAAATCACCGTTTAGCCGTGTCACATAGAACCGCGCGATACCGCTCATTTTAATGTTTCGCGCCGCCTTGAACGTGAGACGAACCCAGGATGAGTAGTCACGCTCAGGGACAAACGTCGTCTCGCCGTTAATTAGAACATCCGCGCCGCGTCGTTCGGGTCGCGGGGTGATTTCCATGGGGATCTCTATCGTCTTTCCGTCGAGGGGGCTCTTTGGACCGGGGATGTTTGTCCGTATTGGATTACCATTCTTGGGGAGCTGTACGACGAGTCCTCCGATATCGACATCCGAGTCGGCTTGCGAAAAGTACGTAAACGATCCCATCGTCCCGCGAAGATCGGGAACATCCATCCCCGCGAGTATAATTCCGTTGATCTTTTCGGGTGGAAACGTGATCGGGACACGAAGCACCGTCGAGAACACGCCATAGTCGCTCAAGATTTTCCAGAACGTCTTGCTTTTTCGAAGCAGCCGGACCCCACCTTTTTTTGTCGGGATCCGGAACCCACCGATGTTCAAAAACTTTGCCTCACCATAGACCGTGCTCGATGAGAGCCGGGGGAGATACGTTTTTGGATCGCGTGAGAGAAAGTCGAATACACCGTGCCGTGAAGCGTCGGTCCCCGTGGCGAAACACGACCAGGCAACGGGGGACATGGCCGGTGTCGATGTGCCCAGACGGTGATACGACCCCGATGAGCGTAGCTTTGTAAAGTTGGGAAGCTCACCGGCATCCATCAACCGTTCGCAAATTACCGGATCGAGACCGTCGAGTCCGAGGATGACGACCTTATCGACCCGTCTCTCGCGTGGAGGTTTTTTTCGTCTAAAGGCGCGCCACGCCATCCGCGCGGGGAATGTGAAGAGCGCAAAGAACGCGGTAAAAAACGCGATGAAAAATGTCAGAAATGATGAGACGAGCGCAAAACCCGCGCCCGGACCAATGTAGGCGTGTGATATGGCGGGTGAGAGCAAGACACCCAGCACGAGTGCAATTACCAACATACCTTTACGCACCGACATCGACACTCCTTAGAATCTTCCAGGGGACATCGACGATTTGAAGCTCATCGGAGGTATCCGAAAGATCGTTTCGAAGCGAGAAGAAGAACGCATTGTCCCAGGTATGCATTCCCTGAAGTCTCCGCTCGGCGACCATTGTACTCCCACCGACTTTGCCCTTCAAATCATAACCATTGTTGGGAAGGAGAAGCAGATCGGGTCCCATGGCGGCATGGGGACCCGAATAGACCTCATCGGCATCAAAAATCTGACGGATGATCGGCCGGCGTTCGGCGGCACCGTCGTCTGCAAGCGACTCGAACACGCCTTTCAGCTCTTCCTTGATCCCCGCTACGTCACGTTCGTCCACACGCCCCTTTGGATACCGCGAACGCCGGTGAATATAGATACGCGCCGGATCGAGAGCGAACGCCCTCGCGTTCTCCGTAATTCGAGTGAGATCGGCGGAGTCTCCCGTTTCCATATCGAGAAATCCGTGTTGTTCGAGAACCGTGTTGATGTGAACCTCTTTTTTTGTCTGGCAAAAACCATGGTCGGAAAGCATAAAGAAATTTTCCGGTGTGTCCTCCCGTTCGAATTTCGAGTACACGTAGCCGATGAACTGATCGACCTTCCGGTAGTACCCGAGGAAATCCTGATGATGCGGATGCGACTCGTCTTCCCAGGCATCCCACACAAAATGGTGGAGCCGGTCGGTGCCGGTGACGACGATTTCCATGATGTTCCAGGGTTCCTTGGTCCACAGCTCGTCGAGCACTCTCCGCCTGCATTCCAGAAGCGCATCGAGATCCTTGAAGAGCAGATCCGGGTTATCGCGGCATTTTTCGGTGTCGATATCGATCTTGTATCTCGCGCGTGCGAGCGAGGCGAGATATTTCTTGGGGTACAACGCTTTTTCGATGTCGATGGCCACGAAGCCGGAGATCAGCACCCCGGGAATTTCACGGGCGGGATACGTCGACGGCTGATTGATGACGATACTCCGTCCTCCAGTTTTACCCAGAAGATCCCAGATGGTTTCGGTCTTGAGATCCCGAAACGATGGAAACCGCAGGTCATAGCTGCCGTCTTTGAGGTCGGTAAACCCAAAGATCCCGTGCTCACCCGGGTTTTTGCCTGTCATAAACGTCGACCAGCTGACCGACGAGATCTCGGGGAGAGTGACCGTCATCGATGAGAGCGACCCCCGCGAGATGATCTCACCGGTGACGGGCATCACACCACGCTCGATCATCGACTTGAGAAGCGTATAGGGGACACCGTCGAGTCCGATCACACAGGCTTTTTTTGTTTTTCGGCCAAAAAGCTTGAATGCCATGATGTGTTGAGCTGTGTCTCTGGAAGGCTAAGGGCAAGCACACGAACCGGCTCAATACGGCCCATCGGCGCCCATTGCCTCCGTTCGGGGCCGACCTAGATGTAACCCAGGTCCTTTAGCCGTGTTTTGATTTTTTCTTCTTCGTCCGCCGAGTATTCGGTCTCAGTCTCGGCCGTCGGAATATACTCGAGAAGCTCGAGCGTTCGGATGATCTTGTTGACGCTCTCTTCGACCGTTTCCTGATCGGTCTCGAGAAGCACCTCCGGGTTCTCCGGTTCTTCGTACGGATCGCTGATCCCGGTGAAGTTTTTGATCTTACCGGCGAGCGCCTGTTTGTACATCCCCTTGACGTCGCGTTCTTTCAGCGACTCGATCGATGCCTTCAAATAGACCTCGACATAGCGATCATGCCACCTTCGTACCTCGTCTCGGATCTCTTGATATGGAGCGATCGCTGCGGCGATGGCCACGACACCGTTTCGGGAGAGCAGCTTGCACACCCACCCGATCCGTCGGATATTGATGTCCCGGTCCTCTTTTGAGTAACCAAGCCCCTTGCTCAGGTTCTCCCGAACCTCGTCACCGTCGAGCACTTCGACGGGGACACCGCGTTCGAGAAGAATCTCTTCGACGTGTTTGGCAAGTGTCGATTTGCCGGAGCAGGGAAGTCCGGTAAACCAGAGTGTAAAACCTTTCATTGATGCTTCCTCCTATAGCTGCCTGCTCGAGCCCCTAAAGAACACGCCCGATCATGTCATCGGGCACGGGGATCGAAAAGAAGTCGAGAATCGATGGGGCCACGTCATAGATCGATGCGTCCACGCGCGATGCCGGTCTTCCGCTGTTGTGCCACACAAAGATCCCGTCCTGGGCGTGGTTGGCGTCATCGGGCCCCGTATCGTTTTCGAATATGTGAATCGTCCGGTTGCCAATGGTCCCGGCGCTCCGCCAATCGAGATTGCCAAGATAAACAACCAAATCGGGCGGGATATTTTTTATTTCTTTGTATATGTCTTCGGGAAAAAACACTTTCGTCCCGATGTCGTTTCCGTTTTCATCGGGAATCGCTTCGATCTTTTCTTTGAGCCACTGCCGGAACGATTCGTATTCGTTTGCCGGAATCTGACCCTGAGGCTCGCGTCCCTCGACATTCAAAAACATCCGGGCGTAGTACCCGCCTTCGCCCCAGACCTTTGTTTTTGACCAATCGATGTTGTCCGTCGTAAGACGCCTGGGAGTGTCGGGATAATCTTTGACGGCGAGAAGGTTTTCCTGAATTAGAAATTCGTTGATACAAATCCCACCGTGCATCCCCTTGGCCCCATGATCCGAAACCAACATGACCGACACGTCGTCGGGGAGCTCGTTTAGCGTCTTGCCAAGCTCTTCGTCCATATAGATGTAGTATGTTTTGATGACGTCTTCGTATGGATTGCCTTCTTCGTAGAGCCGGTGGGTTTTGTCTGCGTACCGCCAGAATCCATGATGGAGCCGGTCGGGTCCCATCTCGACCATCATTGCGAAATCCCAGTCTTCGTTTTTGGCCAGATGTCGAAACGCTTTGAAGCGACGTTCGGTCATATCGTAGATCTGACTGAGCAACCGCTCCTTTTCCGACGTGCGAAAATCTCTGACGTCGATGATATAGTCACCACCCGCGGCGCGGTCGAGAGCGGGGGCGAGCTCGGCGGGATACGTGTATTGGACGTCCTTTCCCGGTGTGAGAAAGCTCGAGATCATGATTCCGTTGAGCGGTTTTGGGGGGTAGGTGAGTGGCACCCCCATGATGATCGATCGGAGACGATTTCGCGAGAGATAATTCCAGATGGTTTTGGCTTTGATATAGCTCGCATTTGTCGTGTAGAGATCCTCGTAGTCGTACGATCTTCGGTTTCGAAAACCGTAGGTGCCAAGCATACCCGGGTCCTGAGACGTCATCATCGACATCCAAGCGGGAACGGTGATCGGCGGGACCGTGGAGGTGAGGTTTCCAAAGATGCCCCCGTCAACGAGACGTTTGATATTGGGAAGCTCATCGAGCCACGCGTCGAAGGCGAGCTGGGGGGTCACACAGTCGAGACCAAACACGACAAGTTTCTTCTTCATTGACGATCACCCCGGCAGAGCCGGTGAACGCTAATCGAGATATCCCAGGTTGCGGAGCTTCTGTTTGAGGCTCTTTAGCTCCTCGGCTGTGAACTCCTCGGTCTCCTCTTTTCCCGTCTCGCTTAGGACGTCACGAAGGACATAAACGATGAAATCGGTCGCCGAGTTGAAGCCGGAATCCGCAATCAGTTGCTGTATCTTGAGATACAGCCGTCGAGGGATCTTGATCGTTACTTTGTTGTTTGTCATCGGGGACTCCGATTGGAGCCTTGTAAGGCCCCTACAAGGCTCTCATAGGAATACTATCGTAGTATTATAGGGCTTTTCCAGCCCTGGGTCAACCCCGATCCCGGAATGCCTTGGACGGGCTAAATCGCTTAGATAAAAAGGGAAATGTGTACTAGAATTGATTGCATCGGCCGCCCGGGTCGGCTGACTCGGGTCGGGACGCAAACGTCGTGCCGATGGGCGGGCCGTAGTGGAACGCGCGGACCCGGGGTACGGGGGGATGTCGGGCCCGGTCGAGCGCTGGGGAAGGAAACGTGGGGGCGGCGTTTCCTGTGGCATTGGCTTTGACACAGTTCGCGGCGCGGTGGTGATGGGAGGGAATGGGCGGTCGCGTATGCTGTCAAGTGAATCGGGGCCTTGTGGCGACTCGCAGGGCTGTCTAAAAAAAGGGCGATCGAGCAAAATGAAGAAGTGGGTATCGTTGATACTTCCGTTTATTGGGCTCGCGATCTTTGTGTGGATCGTAAGCGGCACTGGTGTCCACAAGATCATTGACACCTTCCGAGAGCTCGATCCAAAAAAGCTTCTCATTTTTCCGGTTTTTACCGCCTTCTTTTTTGTCATTCGCGGGTACCGGTGGTGGGTGTTGTTGCGGCTCGTTGGGATTGACTACTCGAGGTGGCGGAGTTCCGTGGTCTGGTCGATCGGTTTTTTTGGGGCGGCAGTCACCCCGGGCAAGGTGGGAGATGCGATTCGTGCGTTCTACGTAAGCCGCGAGACGGGGAGAACTTTTGGGGAGTGCTTTGTCACGATTTTTATCGACAGGTTGATGGATCTGATCACCATCGTCGTCGCGGGTGTCGTGACACTTCTCATTTTCTCGTACTATTATATTCATATTCCATCGGTCTGGATTTTTGTGGTTATCGCGATCGTCTTTTTGGGGTTGATCTATCTCCTGCTCCACCGCGATCTCATGAAAAAGCTCGCGGGTCCCGTATTCAAGTTTCTTACTCCGGCGAAGTACAGAGAGCAGCTCACCGCACAGGTCCACGGATTTTACGACTCACTTGCCGAATACCCCAGACGTTGGAGAGAGACACTCTTTGCCTTTGCGCTCGCGTTGGCGTTTTGGGTTGTCGTCGTGGGGCTCGCCATCACGGTAACGCTGGTGCTCGAGATCGATGTCCCCCTGGGGTATGTCGTTCTGATGATGCCCGCGATCACGTTGGTCGAGATCATCCCGATTTCGGTCTCGGGATTGGGGACACGGGAGGCGGCGGTCATCTTTTTCTTCTCGGTTGTTGGGATTGGGAGCGCCCAGGCGATTGGTTTCTCGATTACGTATCTTTTGGTGGGGACCTATCTGACCGCGCTCGTGGGGTTTATCGCCTGGCTTTCGAATCCGGCAAAGCTCCGGCAGTGAACGGCTGTTGGCGTTGGGGGTAAAAGATACCGAGAGTCGGCGCCCGCCGGATATCGGGATCGTGGGCGAGAGTTCGACAAAACGAAACACCGGTTTTCAGGCTGATCAAAAACCATTCATAAGAAGATAACCTCATGGGTCTTACACCATGGCAAAAGGAGCTTGTCGCAGCAGGCGAGCTGTATCACGTGGGTGGGGCGGTTCGCAATCAGATGATGGGAACCGCCGGCGCCGACGACGAGGTGGACTATCTCGTCCGGGGTCTCCCGCCAAAGGATCTCGAACGGATCCTCCAGCGTCACGGACGTTTGGTTCTTGTTGGGAAGTCTTTTGGTGTGTACAAGTTCAAGCCAAGACGCGGGAAGGGCGACATCGACATCGCATACCCGAGGACGGAGATTTCCACCGGCACAGGCCACCGGGATTTTAGAGTCAGGTGGGACTGGAAGCTTGGCGTGGAGGCGGATCTGGGGAGACGGGACTTCACGATCAACGCCATCGCGAGGAGTCTAAACGACGGACGAATCATCGATCCGTGTGGTGGCGCCGACGACATCAAACGACGAATCCTGCGGATGGTGTTCCCGGACGCGTTTCGCGAGGACCCCTTGCGCATCCTGCGCGGTGTGCGTTTTGCCACGCGATTCTCGCTCGAGATCGATGACACGACACTGGAAGCGATGAAAGAGAGCGCTCAGCTCGTCGACACATTGAGCGCCGAGCGGGTCCAAGACGAATTGAACAAACTGCTCACCCAGTGCGACCGCCCAAGCGACGGGTTCTCACTCATGCACACGATCGGCGTGTTGGCCCATATTCTTCCCGAGCTCCAAAGGGGAGTGGGTGTCACCCAAAACGAATTCCACCCCGATGACGTATTTTGGCACTCGGTCAAGAGCTGCGATCACGCGCCCAAGGACAATTTGATCGTACGATGGGCGGCGCTTCTTCACGATCTGGGGAAGGTCGACATGAAACAGGTGGTCGAAGAGGAGGGGAAGGAGCCCAAGACCGTGTTTTACCGGCACGAACAGGAGAGCGCAACGATCGCCTCGGATGTGCTCAAGCGCCTGAGGTACAGCAATGATTTTGTCAAACGGTGTGTACATCTTGTCGAGAGCCACATGTTTTTCTACCGCGAGGAATGGAGCCGCGGGACGGTCCGCCGCTTTATCCGCCGGATCGGTGAGGAGAACCTCGACGACCTTTTTGATTTGAGAAGAGCGGACTGCCGGTCACGGGACGAAGACGACAAGGTGGGAAAGCTTGCCGAGCTCCGTGCCCGCATCGATGTGGAGATTTATGAAGAGAAGGCGTTCAAGCTGAGCGACCTCGCCATCGACGGAGGCGACGTCAAGGAGGTGCTTGGCATCGAGGAAGGTCCCGAGATCGGGCGGATTCTCCGCGAGGTTTTTGAGATGGTTCTCGATGCGCCGGGGCTCAACACGAGAGAAACACTGCGGGGCATACTGAGCGAAAAGTATGGGCGAAGAGAACAGTGAACGGAGAATGTGGCAGACGAAAGCGGACAAAGAGAGGGGCTATTGCAAGGGGTGTCAGGGGGTACTTTTTCTTCTTGGAGGGTTGGTCCAAAAAGTCGAGTAAGTACTGGGGCAAAACGACCTTGCAACAGCCCTCTGTAATTCCAAGATAGGAAACTCGCTTAATTTTTGTCAACTTTTATTTGATGCCAAAAAAGGACTTACGCGAATAACCTTTTCGGCCGTCTTTGCGTATGTCATGATAGAACGGAAGGATTTCGAGACCCCATGGAAGACGCGCTTTTTCTGGCCAAATTGAACGAAATTGCCCGCGAGAACAGGCTCAAACTGCCCATTTTGACAAAGGGCGAACTCCCCCCCAGCGATTTCCTCGACGACTGGGCAAAATTCCTCGAGAGCTGCGTGAGAAAGGGAATCACGCTTTCCGATGACCGGTGGCTTCGGGTGGCCGTCGCCTCCAAATCACCCCACGCGGTCTTTAGCCTAGATGAAGAGGGTCATGAGTCCGTGGATCCCGATTTCAGGGTCGGGCTCCAGCTCTTGATGGGCCTTCTGGAAGACCAAAACGATAATCAGGATTGAGGTTCGCGTCAACACGACGCAACAACCTGACGTACTTCGCTGCCACAATGGCAGCCTTTCTGTCATTAAGACTGCCGTTTGAAACGTCGTCGCGACGGGGACAGCACTTGCCACGCGTAACTTATTGTCGGATAATAACTAAAAGTTCGCCAATCCGTGGCACGTCATTTGATTAGGTATTATGGCGTCCAGGTGTATCCGGCGTATTAACGACGAATACAAGGTCAAAAGGGCTGAAGAATTTAGAAACACCAACCACAGATCAACGAACCAAACTCAGGCAACAAAAAAGGAGATGTGATCAATATGGGAAAGACAATCGGTATCGATCTGGGAACCACCAATTCGTGTGTGTCGGTCATTGAGGCCGGCGAACCGAAGGTGATCCCAAACCCGGACGGGGGACGAACCACACCATCGGTGGTAGCCTTTACAAAAGAAGGCGAAAAGCTTGTCGGGCAGATCGCCAAACGCCAGGCGATCACCAACCCGAAAAACACGGTCTATTCGATCAAACGTTTTATGGGGCGAAAAAAAACGGAGGTCACCGAGGAGACCAAGACAGTTCCGTTTACCGTGATCGAAGCTGGAAACGGTGATGCCGCGGTCAAGCTGGGTGATAAGGAGTATAGCCCACCGGAGATTTCGGCGATGGTACTCCAATACCTCAAAGAGTCGGCGGAGGCGTACCTCGGGGAGAAAGTGAACGATGCCGTCATCACGGTGCCGGCGTACTTCAACGACAGCCAACGGCAGGCGACAAAAGACGCAGGCAAGATCGCCGGGCTCAATGTCAGGCGAATCATCAACGAGCCGACGGCGGCCTCACTGGCATACGGTTTGGACAAAAAGAAGGAAGAAACGATCGCCGTTTTCGATCTCGGTGGCGGAACGTTTGATATTTCGATTCTCGAGATCGGCGAGGGTGTCTTCGAAGTCAAAGCGACCAACGGTGACACACACCTTGGCGGTGACGATTTCGATCAGCGGCTCATCAAGTACTTGATCGACGAATTCAAAAAGGATCAGGGAATCGATCTGAGCACCGACGCCATCGCGCTCCAACGGTTGAAGGAAGGCGCAGAGAAAGCAAAATGCGAGCTCTCGACACGGATGCAGACGGAGGTCAACCTCCCCTTTATCACGGCGGACGCGTCGGGGCCAAAGCACCTGAACGTCTCCGTCACGCGGGCAAAGTTCGAGCAGCTCGTCGAGGATCTCGTCGAGCGAACGATGGGTCCATGCCAGAGAGCTCTCGAGGATGCGGGGATCAAACCCGCCGACGTCGACGAAGTGATCCTCGTCGGTGGCTCGACCCGTGTGCCGCTCGTTCAGGAAAAGGTCAAGGGGCTTTTTGGCAAGGAGCCGCACAAGGGGATCAACCCCGATGAAGTCGTCGCGATCGGCGCTGCGATCCAGGCCGGTGTGCTTGGTGGCGACGTAAAAGACGTTCTTCTCCTCGATGTCACCCCGCTCTCGCTTGGAATCGAGACGCTTGGTGGTGTTTTCACACGTCTGATACAACGGAACACAACCATCCCGACACGAAAGGGCGAGATCTTCTCGACCGCGGCGGACGGACAAACGGCGGTGGATATCCATGTGCTCCAGGGCGAGAGGGAGATGGCGATCGACAACAAGACCATCGGCCGGTTCCAGCTCGCGGGGATTCCGCCGGCGCCGCGTGGCGTGCCCCAGATCGAGGTGACATTCGACATCGATGCCGACGGCATCATGAATGTGACCGCGAAAGACAAGGGGACGGGAAAAGAACAAAAGATCGTCATCAAAGCGTCCAGCGGGCTTAGCGAAGCCGAGATCGAGCGCATGGTTCAGGACGCCGAGCGGCTCAAGGACGAGGACCGCAAAAAGCGCGAAGTGGTCGATGCAAAGAACCAGGCGGATTCGATGATCTATCAAACCGAGAAGAACCTCAAAGAGTACAAGGATCGTGTGGAACCGGACGATGTGAAAAAGCTCGAGAAGGGCATCGAAGATATCCAGGCGGCGCTCCGATCGGAGAACGCCGAAGAGATAAAGGGCGCGACCGAGAAGCTCAACACGGTGTGGCAGGAGGTCGCCCAGAAGATGTACCAGACCGCATCGACCGAGCAGGCTCAACAGGCGACGGGCACCGGTGGCCCCGGAGGACCGGAGCCGGGGACGGGTGAGTCCGCCGGTGAGAGCAAAGGACCCGGTGGCGAAGGTTCGAAGGTGGTCGACGCAGACTACGAGATCATCGACGACGACAAGAAGTAACGGATCCGAAACGAGAAGTAGACGATCCGAGTCTAAAAAGACCGGCAACCGATTAGCGTCAGACGAGCCGGACACCAACGGGGGGAGGCCAGCGGTCTACCCTCGTTGGCATAAGACTTGATCCCGCGCGCGTCTAGAGCTTTTGTTTTGACTTGACCCTGAGGGCCGGAAGCGATAAATGTTAGATAAATGAAAGACGTTACATGAACGTGGGCGATTAGCTCAGTTGGCTAGAGTACCTGCTCGACACGCAGGGGGTCACTGGTTCAAGTCCAGTATCGCCCACCATTTTTCTATCCTCTTGTCTGGCTGACAAGCTCGAAAACACGGCGTATCGAGAGCACGAGTTCGACGGGCCGGCCCTGGGCAATCAGCCGCGCGAGGTCGACGCGAGGGGTCGAAGTCAGAAGTCGGCGCCCGACGCCAAAAGGTTCGTCCGAAACACAAAGGGTTGGAAGAGGCCAAAGATGGTTCGTGTCCATCTCCCCGGTGGGGAGGAGAAGACTTTTCCGGATGACAAGGTTCCGGTGAGCGATGTTGTTGATTCGCTCGGCGGGTCGTGGCGGGAGAACGCCGTGGCCGCCCTGTACGACGGGGCCGTTGTCGATATGCACATGGACCTCGAAGGCGATGGTGATTTTCGCGTTCTGAGGGAGGCCGACGAGGAGAGTCTTGAGGTTTTGCGACACAGTGCCTCTCATATACTCGCGTACGCTGTCCAAGAACTCTTTCCCGGTGCCAAGCTCGCCATCGGTCCGGCCATCGAGGAGGGATTCTACTACGACTTCGATGTCGAGAAACCGTTTACCCCGGAAGACCTGGAACGGATCGAAGCAAAGATGAAGGAGATCCTCCAGACCAAACTCGGTTTCGCGCGTGAGGTCTGGGATAAGGACCGCGCAAAGGCGTTTTTCTCGGGACACAATCAGACCTACAAGATCGAACTCATCGAAGAACTTCCAGAGGACGGAGTGTCGGTGTACACCGTCGGTGGCTTTACCGATCTGTGCGCGGGACCGCATCTCGAAGACACCGGGCGGATCAAGAATTTCAAAGTGCTTCATTCGGCGGGTGCGTACTGGCGGGGTGACTCGTCAAAGCCGATGCTCCAGAGGATCTACGCCACCGCGTTTTTCAAACAAAAAGATCTCAAAGACCATCTGCAACGGCTTGTCGAGGCCGAGAAACGCGATCACCGGAAGCTTGGGCGAGCCCTCGATCTCTTTGACGTCAGAGATGAGGCCGGTGGCGGGTTGGTCTTCTGGTACCCAAAGGGCACCGTGATCCGTGAGGTCATCGAGCGGTATCTCAAAGAAGAATACGTCCGACGCGGGTACGAACTCGTGACCACTCCCCATATAGCAAAGTCGGAGCTCTGGCACACCTCGGGTCACCACGACTATTACCGAGAGAACATGTACACACTCGATGTCGAGGGACACGAGTTTATCTTGAAACCGATGAACTGTCCGGGACATATCCTGATTTACAAGCGTCGGCTCTATAGCTATCGCGATCTTCCCGTGAGATTCGCCGAGATGGGGACCGTATACCGGCGGGAGCTCTCGGGGACTCTGCACGGATTGCTCCGCGTGCGAGGATTTACCCAGGACGACGCGCATATATTCTGTGCCCCCGAGCAGCTCGATGACGAAATCGACCGGAACATGGAATTTGCGATCGATGTGCTCACTGCGTGCGGATTTGACAGCTTTAAAATCGAGCTGAGCGTCCGCGATCCAAAGAAACAGGAGAAATACGCGGGCTCACCGGAGGAGTGGGACATGGCGGAGCGGGCGCTCGAGGAGGCGATAAACCGTCGAAAGCTCGAGTACAAACGGATGGAGGGGGAGGCGGTTTTTTATGGTCCAAAGATCGATATCAAGGTGATCGATGCCATCGGCAGGTCATGGCAGCTCACCACCGTCCAGTTCGATTTCAATTTGGCAAAACGGTTCAATGTTACCTATGTCGCCAAGGATGGTGAGCGGAAGCAGGTATTTATGGTCCACCGGGCGCTCCTCGGATCGGTGGAGCGGTTTGTGGGAATTTTGACCGAACACTATGCGGGGGCATTTCCGCTGTGGCTGGCACCGGTTCAATGTGTCGTGCTTCCGATCAATGCGGAGTATGCCGGGTACGCCGAGGAGGTACGTGGGAAGCTCATCGAGGCGGGTCTGAGAGCGGAAGTCGACACCCGAGATGAGAAAATAGGGTACCGAATCCGCGAGTCCGAGATCCAAAAGGTCCCATTTATGCTAGTGGTTGGGAAACGGGAGGCGGAGACCGGTGCCGTCTCGGTCCGCGAGCGCTCCGAAGGCGATCGGGGAAGCCGGAATCTGGAGGATTTTATTGGCGAAGTGGTTGACGCGGCCGCGTCAAAACGTTAATATAGCGGGAGCAACTCGGTTAGACATACAAGCAGGGTGTGATACCCTCACCTTCCATCGAAGTAATGATCGGCGAGGTTTTCTGTTCCCAGCATAGTCTGTGTTCGTGGACGGATGCCCGCCATCCGTCTTTTTTGTTGTCACCGGGTTGACGAAGCTATTAAAGGAGGTACGTGCGAAACGACAAAAACAAACAGTGGTTTAGAACTCGGATCAATTACCAGATTCGGGTTCCGGAGGTCCGAGTGGTCGGTAGCGAAGGCGATCAGCTCGGTGTGATGGCAACTCAGGAGGCCATTCGCCTCGCCGAGGATGCCGGTCTCGACCTGGTCGAGGTGTCACCGACTTCGAGACCACCCGTCTGCCGGATCATGGATTACGGCAAATATAAGTACGAGAAAAGCAAACGGGCCCGGGCATCCAAGAAAAAACAACATGTCATCCAGGTAAAAGAAGTCAAGTTCCGACCCAAGACAGAGGAGCACGATTACCAGTTCAAAAAGAAACATGCCGAGGAATTTCTCAAAAAGATGAACAAGGTGAAGTTCACCGTGATCTTCAGGGGGAGGGAGCTTGACCACAAGGAACTGGGCATGCGGATGCTCAAGCGAGTCGAGGAAGATCTGGAACACGCGGGTTTTGTCGAGAGACCACCGCAGTTCGAAGGCCGCTTGATGACAATGATGATGGCACCACATCCGGCCAGAGGCGGATCGCGGTCCAAGCAAACTGAACGACGCGCCGCCGAGGCGGGAAGTACGACCGGTGCAGAGGGCACAGAGACAAAGCCGGATCGGGAGATCACGCAGGCCGAACCGGTGGGTGAGGGCGCTGAGACCAAAACGAGTGGAGAGGGGACGCAAACCGAAGAGGGCGCAAAGAGCCCTGGAGCCGGAGACAGCACAGGCAGCACGGAGAACTCGCCGTCCGACGAGGCCCAAAGGAGCACCAAAGCCGGAGAGGGCGAGTAGAGCACTCGGGACGTAGACGGCGACCAGAGCGTGAGGGAATCTCGAGGAGAAAGACAAAATGCCAAAGATCAAAACGAGTCGTGGAGCAAGAAAACGGTTTCGCGTGACGGGCGGGGGCAAGCTCATGCGAATGAGGGCATTCAAGACTCATATTCTCACAAAGAAGACGACGAAACGTAAGAGGAACCTCAGAAAGCCCGTCGCCGTGAGTCCGGCGAATCAACGACAGGTTCGACGGTTGCTCGTGAAGTAATCGGGGTGACCCCGGCGGCCGGCTATCGCCTTCCGCAAAATAATTCATTAAGTAAGCGCTTGGATTGAGACGAAGATCAGTGGAGAAGGAGGTATTTCATCATGCCTCGGACAAAACACAGTGTTACAAGCCGTGAGAGACGCAGACGGTACCTGAAGGCAGCAAAGGGATTCTACGGAGGACGGAGCAAGCTCTACCGCACGGCAAGAGAGGCCGTCGAGCGCTCACTGGCATACTCCTACCGCGATCGGCGTCAGAGAAAGCGTGATTTCCGCAAACTTTGGATTGCGAGAATCAACGCGGCGGCGCGGTTGAACGGGTTGTCGTACAACCGATTTATCAGCGGTCTGAAAAAGGCCGATGTAAATATCAACCGTAAGATGCTGGCCGAAATGGCCGTAAACGACCAGGACGGGTTCAAGAACCTTACCGAACTGGCAAAGTCCGCCAATGAGACAACGGAATGACCGTTCCATGGACGCTCGATCACTCGAAGAATCGATTCGAAAAGACATAGAGAACGCGGCAAACGACCAAGCCCTCGAGGAGGCGCGAATCAAATACCTCGGTCGAAGGGGTTTGGTGACGAGCCTGTTAAAAAACATCAAAGATGCACCTCCGGCCGAGCGACCCAAGCTCGGCGCGACGTCGAACCGGCTCAAAAAACTCGCCGAGAGTCTGATCGAAGAGAAGCTCACCGTGCTCCGGGCCGCGCAACCGGCGAGTAGGTTCTACACGCCACCACACGATGCAACGCTCCCTGCGCACGACGGGCTCACGGGGCATCGCCACGTTCTCTCCAAAGTATTTGGTGAAATCAAGGACATATTTGTAGGGATGGGGTACACCCTCGCGTCGGGCCCACAGGTCGAACTCGAATACTACAACTTCCAGGCTCTGAACTTCCCGGATGAACACCCGTCTCGTGATGAGCAGGATACATTTTACATCACCGACGACATGCTGCTTCGAACTCACACCTCACCCGTTCAGGTCAGGTACATGGAGGAACACAAGCCACCGTTAAAGATCATTGCGGCGGGCCGTGTCTTTCGAAACGAGTCGATCGATCCGTCACACGCGGCGGAATTCCATCAAGTCGAGGGACTCTATGTCGACACCGACGTTGCGCTCGCCGATCTGAAGAAGGATGTTGAGATCTTTATTCAACAGCTCTTTGGATCCAAAACACAGGTTCGTTTCAGACCGAGCTTTTTTCCGTTCACCGAGCCGAGCGCCGAAGTGGACATGACGTGTTTTGTCTGTCGCGGAAGCGGTTGTTCCGTGTGTGGCAAAACGGGGTGGATCGAGATCATGGGTTCGGGGATGGTGCACCCAAACGTTTTCAGAGCCGTTGGATACGATCCCGACATCTACTCTGGTTTCGCCTTTGGGATGGGTGTGGATCGTGTCGCCATGATCAAATACGGCATCGATGATATCCGGCTTTTCCTGGGTAACGACCTACGTTTTCTAAGCCAGTTTTAAGATGGGAGTCACGGAATGCTTGTCAGCCTGTCGTGGTTGAAAAAGTACGTTCACATTCCGACGGACACTGAGCAATTGACCAAAGATCTTACGATGTTGGGGCTCAATGTAGAACAGTGTATCGAGCGTGGTCTCGATATCGATGAGCTGGTGGTTGGGCGAGTTCTGGAGGCCAAGCGACACCCCAATGCCGACCGGCTCACGCTGTGCCGTGTCGAGGTCGGCCCCGGGGATGTTCGCGATATCGTCTGTGGTGCGCCAAACGTGGCCGCCGGTCAGTTTGTCCCGGTGGCGCTCCCCGGCGCCTCGCTGCCAAACGGAATGAAGATCAAACGTTCGAAGATCCGCGGTGTGGAGTCCAACGGAATGATCTGTTCGGAGATCGAATTGGGTGTTGGAGAAGACGCCGCGGGGATCATCGTGCTCGACGGCGAACACGAACTGGGCTCGCCGGCGGGTAAGCTGTTGATGCCGCCGGATACGGTGCTCGAGATCGAAGTGACTCCAAACCGTCCCGACCTTCTCTCGCATCTCGGGGTGGCAAGAGAGATCGCTGCACTCTACAAACTCGACGTGAAATTGCCCAGATTGGGAGATATTGCCAGAGCCGACGCCCCGGATTTCCGGATCGATATCGCTGATGCCACCGACTGCGCCCGGTACGTCGGCAAACGGGTCAGCGGTGTCCGCGTCGCACCGTCTCCGACGTGGCTCTCACAACGCCTCGAGGCGGTAGGTGTTCAGAGTGTCAATAATGTGGTGGATGTATCGAACTATGTCATGATGGAACTCGGCCAGCCGCTTCACGCATTCGATTTCGTGAAGATAAGGGGGGCGACGATCCAAGTTCGAAGGGCGGAGCCCGGCGAGCGGATCAAGGCGCTCGATGGCAAAGCATACGAGCTAAACAAAGAAGTGCTTGTGATCGCCGACGAACGCGAGTCGGTGGCGCTCGCCGGTATCATCGGTGGGGAAGAGAGCGCCGTCTCGGAGGAAACGACAGAGATTCTTATCGAGAGCGCCAATTTTCACCCAACCGTCGTACGAAAAGGTCGCAAATCGCTCGGTGTCGACACCGAGGCCTCGTACCGTTTCGAGCGCGGGGTCGATCGCGAGATGTGTCATCTGGCGGCCCACATGGCGGCGGAGATGATTTGCGAGATCGCCGGTGGTGAGATCGGGGCGGTCGTCGACAACTACCCCACACCGTACGAGGCGAAATCAATCGCCATTCGAGAATCGAACACACGCCGGATCCTGGGCTCGCCGCTCACAACGCCGGACATAGCGGGACTCCTCGAACGGTTTGGATTGGCTGTCGTGAACCGCTCGGATGAGGTCGTCTCGGTCGAGGTCCCATCGTACCGCCCGGACCTGGTCGAAGAGATCGATCTCATCGAAGAGGTCGCGCGTCTCTACGGATACGATCGGATTGGCAGGGGCTGGAACTTCAGATGCACGACATTTGCCCGAGCCGAGGCGTTCGATCAGTTCGTGGAGGGTGTATCGAATCATCTTACGGCAAGGGGTTTCAACGAGGTGATCGCGAGCGCGTTCACCGATGGACGCGAACTGGAGGATTTCGAATGGCCAAAAGGGGACCTCCGCAGATGCCCGATACCGGTGCGGAATCCTCTCAACGTCAACCACAAGTACCTCAGAACCAGCCTGGTTCCCGGGATGTTGGAAATCATCCGCCGCAATATCGACCATGGTGTGAAACGGCTCAGAATTTACCAAGTGGGGAAGGTCTTCCTGGCGCCCGAGGGGCTGACCCAGCTCCCCGAGGAAGAAAGCACACTGACGCTGGCCATGAGCCTTCCCGGGGGCACGGACTTCTGGTACGACTCGAGGTCGGAGCTGGAACTATTTGATATTAAAAGAGAACTGGAAATGCTGTTCGGGTCGTTCCGGGTTGAACTCGGGTCGGACATTTGTTATGATTTCGATGGAGCGACCGGTCGGTTTACGTATTCCTCGAAAGAGGGAACGCTTGTTGAAGGTGGTATCGTAACGGACCGGGTCGCACGACGCTACGATCTCGATCAGCCTGTGTGGCACGCAAGCGTCGATCTTGCGAAGTGTTACGAACTCTGCACACGCCAGGAGCGACTCGAGGCGTTGCCGGACTACCCCGCGTCGAAACGCGACCTGTCGCTGGTTGGCCCCAAGGGTGTGACCTACCGGGAGATCGAAAAAGCGCTGGTCAGGCACGCGGGCCGATTGTTAGAATCGTTAGTAGTGTTTGATGTCTATAGAGGCGAGAACATCCCAGAGGAATGCACCGCCTACGGGGTCAGGTTGAATTTCAGATCGGCGGAGCGAACCTTGAGGGACGAGGAGATCGATCGAATAATTGATAAAGTCATATCGAAGCTCAAGAACGAGCTCGGTGTGGAATTAAGATCGTAGATGCCGGAAACAAAAGTGCAAGATTTCGAAAAGCTCGAGCTTCTCGAGACGAAGATCAGTCAGACAGTGAAAAAACTGACTGAGCTCAATTCCAGGTGCGAGCAGCTCACGAGAAACAACGAGGAACTAAACCAGGAAGTGGAAAATCTGAAAGGGCAAAACAACGACCTTTCGAAACAGATCGACGAGCTCAAGATTGCACACGAAGTCCAGTCCAAACAGGGCGGGGACAAAAAGGAAATCATAAAAAGAATAGATAGAATGCTAGAGAAGTTCGGAGAACTTCAAATATAGCGTGTGAAGGGTCTTTGACCCGGGCTTATGTGTTGGCTAACGTTTTCTTTAGTGAGGAGACAACAAGAGTCCCAATTCGAGTTGCTCACCGCGTGAGCGGCGTGACCGGAGTGAACGAAATGAGTGAAGTCAGCGTCACTACTGTGCACATATTTGGGCGTGAATACAAGATAAAAGGTTACGCGGACAAAAGTTACATTGAGAGAATTGCCAAACATGTCGATGAGAAGATGAAAGAAGTGGCCGAAAGCACTTCTATGGGTTCTCAGGAACGTGTGGCAGTCCTGGCGGCTCTTAATATTGCAGATGAGCTGTTTCAGGAAAGTAAAAGAAACTCCGACACCTTTTCATCTGTAGAGCAGCGTGCCGATCAATTGATCACGCTGCTCGATCGGTGTCTTCTTACTGAGAAATAAGTACCTTTTTTCGTTGCGACGTGGAAAAAACTTGAAACGATCTTTGCGATATGCTAAGGTGGTTTTAGAATTCCCTACCATGTACGTGATGCAAAGGTAACTATTGAGCCAACAACTCTACGTGGGAGGCCTAAATCTGACTTGCGATGTCACGCCCTTTTAGTAGGGAAGACTGAACGGGTCATGAGGGTTTCCACTTGAACCTTCGGGTTCAAAAGTTCCCTTACACACGGCATAGCGTGGGGAATTTTACTTACCCCCCCTTCTTCGAACTTCTCCCTAATACATTTTAAAATATTTCCCACTCGAACCCCGTTACACCTGTTTTATTAGGGGGAAGAACCATGAATCCGTTGATTCCAATCTTGGCCGGACTGGGAGCGGCCGTTGTCGGAGTCGTTGTCGGGGCGCTCATTGGTAAACGCGCGTCGGCCGGCAACCTCGCCAACGCAAAAAAGCTCGCAGATTCGATCATTTCCGATGCCCAAAAAAGCGTGGAGAACTTCCGCAAAGAAGCCGAAATAGAGGTGAAAGACGAGTTTTTGAAGATGAAGCTCGGTTTCGAGGAGAAGACCCGAGAGACCCGGGAAAGCCTCAAGGAACGGGAGCTTTCCTTGATCAACAAGGAGAGCAACCTCGCCCGGAAAGTTGATTTGCTTGCCAAAAACGAAAGAGGACTCGAGGACAAAGAGCGGTCGCTCGAACGTAAACAGCAACACCTCGATGGAAAACTGATGGAGACCAACCGGATGATTGCCGAACAGAACGTTCGTCTCGAGCGGATCGCCGGGATGAGCAAGGATGAGGCAAAGGAGATGCTTCTGCGTAATCTCGAGAGCGAGGCGAAACTCGAAGCGGCGCGGAGGGTCAAGGAGATTCGGGAGACCGCTGAACGCGACGCCGAAAAGCAGAGTCAAAAGATCATTGCCCTTGCCATCCAGAGATACGCCGCTGATCAAAGCGTTGAGACAACCGTGTCGGTCGTCGATCTTCCCTCGGATGAAATGAAGGGCCGGATCATCGGGAAAGAGGGACGGAACATTCGAGCTTTTGAGAAAGCAACGGGTGTGGATATCGTTATCGATGATACACCCGAAGCGGTGACGCTCTCTTCGTTCGACCCGATCCGGCGCGAGGTTGCGAGACTTTCGCTCCAGAAGCTCGTCGAGGACGGAAGAATACACCCGGGTCGGATCGAGGAGGTCGTTACCAAAGTAGCCGACGAGATGGACCGGAAGATACAGGAACACGGTGAGGACGCGTGCATGGAGCTCAACATCCATGGAATCCATCCCGAGCTCGTAAAGCTCGTGGGGAAACTCCGGTACCGGACGAGTTATGGACAAAACTGCTTGAAGCATTCGATGGAAGTGGCGTATCTGTGTGGAATCATCGCAACGGAGCTCAAGCTCGACCAACAGCTGGCAAAGAGAGCGGGTTTGCTTCATGACATCGGAAAGGCGGCCTCGCACGAGTCGGACGGTTCGCATACCGAGATCGGAGCGGAACTCGCCGAGCGTTACGGCGAGAGCGGCGCCATAGTGAACGCCGTGGCCGGGCATCACCAGGATGTCGAGTCAACATCGTTGTACACGCCCATTGTCGAGGCTGCCGATGCGATTAGTGGCGCGCGTCCGGGAGCGAGACGAGAGACGCTCGAGGCATATATCAAACGGCTCGAAAAGCTCGAACAGATCGCGAGTAGCTTTGAGGGTGTCGATAAGGCGTTTGCCATCCAGGCGGGGCGCGAAATCCGAATCTTGGTAAGCCACGACGAGGTCGACGATGCGCAAGCGTCCAAGCTGGCGTTTGACATCTCGCGAAAGCTCGAGAAAGAACTCGAGTATCCCGGGCAGATCAAAGTCGTTGTGATCCGGGAAACCAGGGCGGTTGAGTACGCCAAGTAGATTTCATCGACTGTTGACGTGTTAGGAGCATGATTGAAGATCGCGTTTCTCGGTGACATTGTCGGCCGGGCGGGCAGGCGTGCCGCGGCGAGCATCCTTCCAAAGCTCAAAGAGCAACACAAGATCGATCTTACCATTGCGAATCTGGAGAACGCGGCGGGCGGGTTTGGTCTGACCGAGAAGGCCTTGGATCAGCTGGAAAAGGGCGGGGTGGACTTTTTTACCAGCGGTAACCACATCTGGGACAAAAAAGAGGGCATAACCCTTCTAGACAACCGAAACAACGTCATACGACCGGCGAACTATCCGGGAAATCCGCCGGGCAAAGGGTACCGTGTAATTCAGGTTGACGGAGTGCCCGTGGCGATCTTCAATGTACAGGGACGGGTGTTCATGCCGTCGATCGACTGCCCGTTTCGGGCAATCGATAAATGTCTCCAGCAAATTGGTGAGGGGTGTCCTGTCAAGATTGTTGACGTGCACGCCGAGGCGACGAGTGAGAAAGTCGCCATGGGATGGTATCTCGACGGCCGGGTGTCGCTCGTGCTTGGCACGCACACGCATGTTGCGACACGCGACGTGAAGATACTCCCCAAGGGGACCGGATACGTGACGGACATCGGGATGACGGGATCCCACGATTCGGTTTTGGGTGTGTCCAAGAAGATCATTATTCAACGGTTTCTCGAGATGAGACCGGTCCGATTCGAGATTGCCTCGGGTGATCTTCGGTGCGACCTGATCGTCGCCGAAGTGGACGAGTCTACCGGGCGGACCACCGGTATCGAACACATGCAGGTGAGGGTGGACGAGAAGTCGTAGCGTCATTTGTGGACGACGATGGGTAAAGAGGTGACAGTTCGTCTTGGACCGGGAATGGATGGGTTGGGAGGAGGCAATTACGAAACAAGGTGAGAGGCTAGCCACGGTGCCAATTGCGAATGAAGGTGGGTAAGCAAGTGCAGATTCTCGACGGAAAAAAGATCGCCAGTGAAGTAAAAGAAGAGGTAAAACGCGAGGTCGAACGGCTTGGCGAGGGAGCACGGCCGTGTTTGACGCTGGTTCAGGTGGGTGATGATCCCGCCTCGACCGTCTATGTCCGATCAAAAGTCAAGATGTCCGATTATTGCGGGATCGAGTCCCGGCATCTGCATTTGCCCGAGAACATAGCGGAGGAGAAGCTTCTCGGTACACTACGGGAATTGGGAGAGGATCCCGGTGTCCATGGGATACTGCTCCAGCTCCCGGTGCCCGCACACATCGACCAGGACCGGGCGCTTCTCACAATCAACCCCGAGAAGGACGTCGACGGTTTTCATCCGGTGAGTATGGGACTCCTTGCCGCCGGGAAGCCACGGTTCGTGCCGTGCACACCACTGGGAATTCGCGAGCTTTTGCTCCGCCACGACGTAGAGATCTCGGGCAAACACGTGGTCGTGGTCGGTCGAAGCATCGTCGTGGGCAAGCCGCTTGCCCTTCTCATGATGTTGAAGGGGGAGGGCGCAAACGCGACCGTCACCGTTTGTCACAGCCGGACACCGGACATCCCGGCGCTCACGCGGAGCGCGGACATCGTGGTGACCGCGATGGGGCGACCCAAGTTTCTCACCGCGGATATGGTCAGCGAAGGCTCGGTCATCGTCGATGTCGGGATTAACCGCGTCGAAGACAAGACTGCAAAAAAGGGATACCGACTTGTCGGCGACGTGGATTTTGACGCCGTCGCGGAGAAAGCCGCCTTCATCACGCCGGTCCCCGGTGGGGTCGGCCCAATGACGGTGGCGATGCTGATGGCGAACACACTCAAGGCGTACTCATTGCAGGTTGTCGCTTCGAATGCCGCTCGATGAGAAAAGCTACTTTACCGTCTCCGAGATCAACGCGCAGATACGAACGATCATCGAGGAAAACTACCCCGATGTGACCGTTCTGGGTGAGATCTCCAATTTCAAACGGCACACCTCGGGCCATCTGTATTTCACTCTCAAGGACGCGGACTCCCAGCTGCGGACCGTGTGCTTTCGTTCGGACGCGGGACGGGTGACGTTTGAGCCGGAGGACGGGATGCGTGTGCTTGCCTCGGGGCGGCTCACACTCTACGAGCCATACGGGCAGTACCAGCTCGTTGCCTATTCGCTCGAGGAGGCCGGTGCCGGTGAGCTGGAACGCGCGTTTCGAGAGCTGTGTGAGAAGCTCGAAAAAGAGGGTCTTTTTGATCCGGAACACAAAAAGCCCCTCCCCGTTTATCCGTTTCGAATCGCCGTCGTGACATCACCAACGGGGGCGGCGGTCAGGGACATCATTTCGACGCTTCGAAGAAGGTGGCCCCCGGCTGAGATTCTCCTTTTTCCCGTGGCCGTCCAGGGTGAGAACGCCGCACCCGAGATCTCACGCGCATTGGGGCTCCTTGGTGGTGTGGAGGACTTGGATCTCGTCATAACGGGACGTGGTGGGGGAAGTCTTGAGGATCTTTGGGCGTTTAACGAGGAAGTCGTGGCCCGCGCTATTTTTGACTGTCCGATTCCCGTTGTGAGCGCCGTGGGTCACGAAACGGATTTCACGATCTCGGACTTTGTTGCGGATGTGCGAGCAGCTACACCGACGATGGCGGCGGAAATCGCCGTCCCGCAATTGGACGAGATTTTGGCCAGACTGGACGAAAGAGAGAACCGGTTGCTAAAATACGCCGACGTCACGGTCGAGCTCAGGAGGCGACGCCTCGAAGAGCTGCTCAGGAGCTACGCGCTGGGGCAGGTGAGGGGGCGTGTCGAGCGAGCCATGCAGGCTCTCGATTTTGCCACGGAAAAGCTCATCCATCGCATCGTCGAGACGGTGCGCGAGCGGGGAAATCGGTTGAACGAAACCCTGACGCGACTCGAGGGACTGGACGCCAAGAGGATTCTCTCACGGGGGTACACGATCTGTACCGAGGTGGATACGGGGAGTGTCATACGGTCGTGCAAGGCGGCGCTCGAGGCGGGCGATGTTCATGTGACGTTTGGTGATGGAAAGGTCTATGCCGATGTGAAGGAGTTGGTCGATGACTAAGAAAAAGGAGCGTTTCGAGGACTCGATGAAAAAGCTCGAGGCGATCGTCGACGAGCTCGAGAAAGGCGATTTTTCGCTCGAAGAATCAATAGGCAAGTTCGAAGAGGGGCTCAAATTGGGGAAGCTTTGCAGGGAGCTTCTCGAAAAGGCCGAAAAGCGTATCAAATTGCTCTCCGAAGAGGAAGGGAACACGGTTAAAGAAGAGGATGCACCCGATGACCTCGAGACTCAATGATCGAAGCTTTGCCAAGGCACTCGAAGACGAACGTGAACATCTCGAAACGAGATGCCGGACGCTTCTTGACGCTCTGGTGGGCGGCCCACCGGTCATTCAGGAAGCGGTTCGGTACATGCTGCTTGACAGCGGCAAACGTCTTCGTCCCATCTTGTGTTTGTGGACGCATGATGCGTTGGGAGGCTCGAACCGCGATGCGTGTCTGGACGTTGCCTGTGCGCTCGAGAGTCTCCACACATACTCGCTCGTTCACGATGATCTGCCTTGCATGGATGACGACGACCTGCGACGGGGAAAGCCGAGCTGTCACAAAAAATACGGGGAGGCGATCGCCGTTTTGACCGGTGATGCGCTTTTGACGTTTTGCTTTGATATCCTCGCCTCCATCCGCGAACGGTGGGTGGTTCGGGAGAGCGTGATCATCGAGACGACCAGGGCGATAGCGAAAGCCGCTGGAACCTCGGGGCTCATTGGTGGTCAGGTGCTCGATATCATGGAAGAGGATATCGAACACACAAAAGAGATGGTCGAAACGATCCACCGGCAAAAGACGGCAGCGCTCATTGCGGCGTCCATGGAGGTCGGGGCCATCGTCGCGGGGATATCGAATAAGGATCGAGAAACGATCCACCGAGCCGGTGTGCTGGCGGGCCGTGCGTTTCAGATCATCGACGACGTGCTCGATGTTCAAAGCGATGAGAAGACGCTGGGCAAGACACCAGGGAAGGATGTGAGGGACGGCAAGCTCACCTTTCCTTCCATCGTGGGTGTGGATGCCTCGAAGAAGGAGGCGTTCGAGCTGATCGAGAAAGCGAAGTGGGAGCTTGGAGCGTGGGGGGATTTGGGGCCACTCGTGGCGCTTTTGGATTTTGTCGTGGCCAGGTCATCCTAGGAGTCCGAGTCAGGTCAAACCATGTTGGACATCATCAGGGACAAACCATTTCTCGTGGCTATTTTGGCGGGTGGGTTTGCGCAGTTTGTCAAAGTCATCTCTTTTCTAATAGCGGAAAAAAGAGTAAACTATAAGCGGCTTGTACAGACCGACGGCACGCCAAATATGCACAGCACCACCTTTTCGGCATTGGCGATTGCCGTGGGGATCAAGGCCGGATTTGGCTCGCTGACGTTTGCCTTTGCCGTGTGTCTGGCGGCGATCATCCTGGTGGATACGATGAACGTCAAGAACGCCACCTCGAGACAGGCCGAAGCGATCTGGCTCTTGATGGAACGACTGAGAAAAGACAAACCGACCACAACGGCGGCCAACACGGGGCTCTCGTACACACCGCTCGATGTGTTTACCGGTGTGATATTGGGTGTCGTGTTTGCATTCTTGATCTATTAGCCGTGGACGGAGCCGTGTACGGTTTGGGAGCGGAACACGGGGGCCGGCAGAGGGTACACGTTGAGTGAGGAGAGGAACCGGCAGGAATTATGGGTTCACATAACGGGCGAAGTCACATGTCAAAGATTCTCGAAAAAATCGACTCACCGGCGGATTTGAAAAAGGTCCCTACGGCCAAACTCCCGGGGCTCGCGGAAGAAATCCGCCAAGAGATCATCCGGGTCATCGCGACGAACGGTGGTCATCTGGGCGCGAGTCTCGGTACGGTGGAGCTCACTATCGCGTTGCACTATGTGTTTGAAGCGCCCAAGGATCGTATCGTTTGGGACGTTGGACATCAGGCCCACGGTCACAAGATCCTCACCGGCCGGCGCGACCGGTTCGACACGATCCGTCTAAAAGGCGGGCTCAGTGGTTTTCCGAGCCGTTCTGAGAGTCCCTATGACACGTTTGGCGTCGGGCATGCGAGCACGAGCATCAGCGCGGCTTTGGGTATGGCGGTGGCGCGCGACATGGCCGGCGAAGATCATGAGGTCGTCGCCGTCGTAGGGGATGGCGCGCTTACGGGCGGTATGGCTTTCGAAGCGATCAATAATGCGGGGATCCTCAAAACCGATCTGATCGTGGTATTGAACGATAATAAGATGTCGATTGCGCGAAACGTGGGCGCTCTCTCCCAGTATCTCACCGCAGTCACATCGGGGAAGATCTACAACCGTCTCGAAGCCGACGTGTGGGAGCTTCTCGGACTCATCCCAAAGGTCGGGGGAAAGACCCGGAAACTCGCTCACAAGATCAAGGAGAGTATCAAAACGCTCATCGTCCCGGGGATGCTTTTCGAAGAGCTTGGCTTTCGGTACTTTGGCCCGGTTGACGGGCACAACATCGAATTTCTCATCAAGACGTTTCGGGATCTTAAAAAGCTGAGAGGGCCAATACTCCTCCACGTCATTACGGAAAAGGGAAAAGGATTCGCGCACGCGGGTAAGGATTCGACCCGGTGTCACGGGGTGAGTAGCTTTGACAAGGTACCCGGTGACCGGGAAAAGAAGAAGAACGGCCCACCGTCGTATACCAGCGTGTTTAGCAAGACGCTCAATAGAATTGCCCGGGAAAACGAGAAGGTGGTCGGGATCACGGCCGCAATGCCGGACGGAACCGGTCTAAACGCATTTAGGGACGAATTCCCGGGGCGTTTTTTTGATGTCGGCATTGCCGAACAACATGCGGTGACTTTTGCCGGCGGGCTCGCAACGCAAGGGATCATCCCGGTGGCGGCGATCTACTCGACGTTTCTCCAGCGCGCGTTCGACCAGGTGATCCACGATATCGGGCTCCAAAATCTCCCGGTGAGATTCGTGATGGACCGCGCAGGGCTCGTCGGCGACGATGGCCCCACTCATCACGGCGTCTTTGACGTGGGGTACTTGAGAATGATTCCGAACTTTGTTGTGATGGCCCCAAAAGACGAAAACGAACTCCAGCATATGATCAGGACTATGATCGAATACGACGGGGGGCCAATCGCGCTTCGTATCCCCAGGGGACGAGGTGTCGGTGTGGCCATGGACAAAGATCTCGTAACACTCCCGATCGGGAAATCGGAGGTCATCCAGGAAGGCAAGAAAGTCGTGATCCTTGCCTATGGTAGCTGCGTACATCCGTCGATCGCGGCGGCGGCGCTCCTCGAAGAGAACAAGATCCATCCGACTGTCGTCAACGCGAGGTTTGCCAAACCGCTCGATAAGGAGCTGCTGGATGAACTGCTGGCCACGGAGCCGATCGTTGTGACGGTGGAGGAGAACGCTCGTGCGGGTGGATTTGGCTCCGCCGTGCTCGAGTATCTCGTGGACAAGGGATTCGAGACGAGGCGGATCAAGACGCTTGGTATTCCCGATCGATATATGGAGCACGCGCCGCAGGCGGACCTTCTCGCCGATATCGGTCTGACACCGGAAAACATCGCCCAGACCGTGATCGAGATCGTGTCGGCGAGGCGACGCTTCCTGAAGTCGGTGGCGGGCGGCTCTGCTTGATCTCATCACGCGACGAGTCGGATGACACAATCCAACTTCCAACGAATCGCTGTTGTTGCGAATCTCAAGAAGGACGAAGTGCGTCCCGTCCTCCGCGATTTTGTCTCGGATCTCGTGAAAGAGGGATTCGAGGTTTTTGTCGAACCACGGATGCAGCCCTACCTCGAATCGATCGACGGGTTCAGTATTGGTATTTCGAGAGACTGTGACGCGATCGTCTCGTTGGGTGGTGACGGGACGATCTTGCACGTGGCGAGACAGTTTGCCGACTTTGAGATTCCGATTCTCGGTCTCAAGGTGGGAAGGCTGGGGTTTCTCACCGAGACCATGGGACGGGACACGATCCAACGAATAAAGACCGGCCGCTTCAGCATACAGAAACGGATGCGAATCCTGGCGACGCTCAAGAAGAAAGACAAAACAGTAGAGAGCTTCTCCGCGCTAAACGACGTTGTGGTGCACGGGGCCGGCTTTTCGCGGATGGTCACGATTCGGACCGCTGTGGATCACACATTCTTGAGGGAATACAGGGCGGACGGAGTGATTGTTTCGACCCCCACGGGGTCAACGGCGTATTCGCTCTCCGCCGGCGGGCCGTTGATGGCCCCTACAATGGAAGCGATCCTTGTCACACCGCTATGCCCGCACACGATGAGCGTTCGCCCGATCGTTCTCGACTCGACCGAGCAGCTCGAGATCTACGTGAGTGGGGCCCGGTCAAAAATCACTGTGACGATCGACGGGCAGGAGGGGAGTTACATGCAAGAGGGGCAGCACATCGTTGTTGCGAAGAGTGACAAGGTTACAAAGCTGCTTGTTCCCGAGGGTTACGATTTCTTCAATCTTCTTCGTGAGAAGCTCTAGTTTCCGTGAAAGGTAATTTGGGCCCCTCTCCGGGAGTGGGAGTCCGTTGTGAAGGTTCGGTAAGAGGTTGTGTTGGGCCGGGCTGACAGGACATTTCTTGGTCTCCATGTTAAAGACACTTCGCATACAAAACTTGGCTGTGGTCGAGGACGTGACCCTCTCCTTCGAGGATGGTCTCAATGTGCTGACCGGATCGACCGGCGCGGGGAAGTCGCTCATTTTGAGCGCGGTGAACTATCTGTTGGGAGAGCGGGCGAACGCTCAGTCGATTCGAGCAGGGGAAGAGAAGGCGCTTGTCGAAGGTGTCTTTCGTGTCGACCAACCTCTTGTAAACAGCTTTTTGTTGACCGCCTCATCTTCGGGGGAGGTTAGGCTCCGCCGCGAGGTCCACAAAAACGGTCGGAGCTACGCGTACGTTGGCGAAAAGTCCTGTACCGTGAAACAGCTTCAGGAGATCTCGCGCCAACTCATCGAGCCACACGGTCAGAACGAGCAGCTTCGTCTCAAGGATTCCGAAAACCACGTGGTGTACCTGGATAAGTTCGCGTCGAATGAAGCGGTTCTGGGGCGTTATGCCGACGAATTGGAGTCGTTCCAGGAAGCCGCAGGACGCCTGAAGGCCTTTGACGACCGGATCGCTCTTCTGAAGGAAAAGAAAGAGCTGATCGAACACCGTCTCGACGAGCTGGAGCGGGCAAAAATCGTTCCGAGGGAAAAAGACAAGCTCGAGGAGTCTATCCGTGTGTTGGAAAACGCGAACGACGTTTTTGAAGCGTTGGCCGAGGCCGAACAGATCGTGTACGAGAACGAGGAATCGGCGATCACTTTGATATCGCGCGCTCGTAATCGAATCGAGCGACTGGGAGGGTTGAATTCGAAGTTCGAGTCGTTCACACGCAACCTCGGGGAGGCGGAGGTATCTCTCAAGGAAACGGTGGGGGAGATGCGGGCGTATCTCGATGGGTTTGAGTTCGAGCCTGGTGAGTTGGAACGAAAACAGGAACGTCTCGCATCGTTGATCGGGCTCGAGAGGCGTTACCAAATGTCCATCGATGAGCTCTGTGAGGAGGCCGAACGCTGGCGATCGGAGCTCGAGTCGATTGAGTTCGAAGACGAAGAGCGAGCGAAGCTTCGGAGCGAGAAAAACAAACGATTGAACCGGCTCCGGAAAGTGGCGATGGAACTCCGTGACAAGCGACGGGAGGCGGCACGGAGGCTTGATAAGCGAATGACCGGTGAGCTCGAGAAACTCATGATGCCCGGTGCTCGTTTTAGAACCGATTTGTCGGTCGAGGTGGACCCGGCGAGCGATCTAGTGATCGAAAAACAGCGAGTTCGGATCCATCTGTATGGGGTCGACCAGGTCGAGTTCTATGTTCAGACCAATCCAGGGGAAAACGAGGGGCCCTTGTGTGAGGTTGCCTCGAGTGGTGAGCTATCGCGGATCGCGCTTGCGCTCAAAGAAGTAGTAAGCTCGGGACGTGAGGGGAGCCTGCTTGTGTTTGATGAACTCGATGCGGGTGTCGGTGCGGATCTTGGTGAAATGATTTCACGAAAGCTCCGCGCCCTCGGTGAACGGTATCAGATCATTTGCATTACCCATATGCCGCAGATTGCGGCCAAGGCGGAGCATCATTTTGTGGTTCGAAAGACGACGACGAAGGGGCGGACGTTTACGAGAGTCGCTGGTGCCGAAGGCGATGAGCGTTTGAGCGAGATCGCCAGGATGCTCGGCGGCAAGGAGGGAAGCGAAAAAAGACTTGCTCTAGCACGCGAAATGCTGCAAAAAAAGAGTAGTAAAACCACACGTCAGGTGCGCCCGTAGCTCAGTTGGATAGAGCACCGGCCTCCGGAGCCGG
>CP070677.1:2064228-2080212 GCA_020352495.1 Candidatus Latescibacterota bacterium | reverse complement strand
GGGAAATAGAGAGCCTGGATTCTCGCGAGTTATTCCATTGAAAAGGTACCTGCAGATGGTACAATCAATGGGCAGACGCCTGTAGGTTCTAGCGAAACGGAGGGAGAATGCCATGCGCAAATCCTGGGTTATGTCGCTCGTAACGGCCTGTATTGTCGTGGCCGTTTTGTACGCTCTCACGGGGCCGGTGTTTTCGGAGGAGAAGCAGCGGACGTACGTGGGTACGGCCAAGTGCAAAACCTGTCATAAAACTGCCGCTCAGGGGGAACAGTTCACCATCTGGGAAAAGAGCAAACACGCAAAGGCATTTGAAGCCTTGGCCGGCGAAGACGCCAAGAAGATTGCACAAGAGCGTGGAATCGAAGACCCGCAGACGGCTGCGGAGTGTCTGAAATGTCACGTGACTGCGCACGGCGTTGACAAAAAATTTCTCGGCGAGAAGTTTGCGGCGACGGATGGGGTCGGGTGCGAGTCCTGTCACGGAGCGGGTGGTGACTTCTACAAATCGAAGACGATGAAAGCGATCGCCTCGGGTGAGATCGAACCGGCTTCGGTAGGCCTCGTTATGCCAGACAAAGAGACCTGTCTCGGATGCCACAACGAGGAGAGCCCCACGTTCGAAGGTTTCGAGTACGAGGAGATGATTGCCAAGATTGCCCATCCGATTCCGGAGGAAAGAAAAGCGAAATACAAGGTCACGGAATAAGCGCCAAGCCGATGTCGTCGGGCACCCAACTGGGTGACAGAGACGAGTTCTGTTCATCGGGGTCTGTTCTCACAGACCCCGATGCATTTTGTGAGCGCCGAAGGAGCTCAATAGGATCGGAACAGTAGTGGCCGTCGGGTGGGATGATCGACAGTGGGCGCAAGTGCCAGTCGTTGAGTCGGGATTCTTCGGAAATGAGAAGGCATTCAGGGCTGATCATTTACTCCGAGTTCTATTTGTAACCGAATAGAACCGAGTAAATGATCAGCCCTATTAATATGATGCCGAGACCCAAGATCGTATACCCAAAGATCCGGATTACGATCTTCCGCCTCTTCGAGATCACCTTCTTTAGTACCCGTCTTTTTATCTCCCCGCTTTCGATGAGTCTCAGGTATTCCCGTGGTCGGTCGTTTTTGTACTCCTCCACCGGTACGACGCCGGTGAACACAACAGTGTCCATGGGAAACGCCTCGGGTCTCAGATGTGTGTTGAAGAAATGTATTGTGAAGATGAATCCGACCGCGAGCAGTGCCTCATCGCTGTGGACGATTGTTGCGACGTTGATCAACGAACCGGGAATGAACTTGGTGAAGAACTCGGGGAACCAGAGCATGAGCCCTGAGAGGCCAATGACGGCGACTCCCCAAAACACGGCAAAGTAATCGAATTTCTCCCAGTACGTCCAACGGCCATATTGCGGCCGCGGGCCTCTTCCAAAAAACCACTTGAGCGTTCCAAAGAAGTCACGGGTGTCCTTCTTGTTGAACATCATTGAGTTCTCGCTAAAGACCAGCTCCCGCCAGCTTATTCTTCGTTTCCACTTCAACCTGATCAGACTCATCACGTGGAAAATGAAGTAGCCAAACGTAATCGTTGCCGCGATCCGGTGAATGTTGCCGGCGGCCCTTACACCACCCAATAGACTGGCAAGAGCTTGTGCCCATGGCATCGCCGAGAATTTGAGCATCATGCCGGTAAGGGCCAGTGATACGAAACTGACAATGACAAATATGTGGGTAATCCGTTGTGTCCGGTTGAAGCGTCGAATAAAGTACCGAGGACCCTCCTTGGCAAGGCTCTTCCGTTCTTTCATCTGACGGAACGAACGGGGCAGCCACAGAAGCGTGTGGATCCCAAAAAACGTAAACACACCGATCAATAGAAGAGTCATGGTCCAGTAGGTGTAGAAGAGAATGGGATACTTAACCGGGTCGTGGTGCGTGGCGTGTGTGAGATACCCGGTAAACCGCATGTTGGCGTCGTCGTGACATTTTCTGCACGTTTCAACGATGTTCCGAAATCCGACAGTGGAATTTGGATTGTCGCCGGCAAGGATCTCGTGGGCGCCGTGGCAGTCCGAACACTTGGCCGATCTCAAGTATCCCAGCTGGTAGGCCTTGCCATGCATCGTTTCGAGATAGGTCTCGCTGAGGTGCGTGTGACAGGAGCCGCACTGGTGGGTGACTTCCGTCATGAACTGGTCTCGCTCGACCGGTCCTATCGTATGCGACGAGTGACAGTCCGTACAGTTGGGAAGCCCTTCGGATTTCGTCTCATCGGCAGAATAGTGAACGCTTTTTATGAACTGCTTGTAGATCCCGCGGTGGCACGACGCACAAGTCGCCGGTATGTTATTGCTGTGAACGGTAGACCGAATATCGGTGTGTTCCAGCACGAGGTGCGAGCCGTGACAATCGATGCAAATAGCGCTTGGCAGAAGTCCTTTCTCGGTGAGACCTCTTCCGTGTACGCTTGTCGAATAGTCCGTGTACGCGGTGACCTGAGTAAGCTCGGCGACCCTCGGGGCTTTACCCTCTGCGCGGTGGCAGTCACCACAAAGAGTGGGGACCGATGCTCTGAAGGTGGAGGCGGTGTCATCCCGATGGCTCTTAACGTCGTGGTCGCTGTGGCAGGTCGTGCAATACGGCGCCTCGCTGACGTTATTGAGATAATCCTTGCCGTGTCCGCTGGCGAAGTACTCCTCGGAAATCCTCGCATGGCAGTTCGAACAGTCTACGCGGCCGGACGGCTCACATGGACGGTGAATGCGGGGATCAATGTCAGAGTGACATTTGACACAGGGAATGTTTTGGTGAACCGAATGATTCAGCTCTGACTTGTCCACCGTAAGCGAGATCGTGTCGCCCTCTTCGATCTTGAATATGTCCGGCTCCTCATGACACTTTAGGCAATCCCTGTCTGAAATTGTCAACGCGACAGTCTCTTTACGAGCCTTATGAGGGAGGTGGCAGTCCGTGCACGCCGGTATCGCACCCGGCTCCTTTTCCCAAAGCTCTCCGCGAATCACCTTTTCATGGACGTCCTCGATCCTCGAGTGGCACTGCATGCACGTTGTGGCGATATTTCGCGGTGATATCGACGCCCGGGGATCGGTGTGCGGCAGGATCAGGTGACTGTGGTGGCAGTTGGTGCACGTGGCGGTCACGATGAGACCCTTTTCAAAGAGTCCCTCACCATGGATACTCTGGCTGTAGTTTTCGATGATGTTGTGCTCACCAATGTCGTAGACGCGTGCTACGGGGGCGCCCTCCTGGTGGCACCCCCCGCAGAGGTAAGGCACTTTCATCTTGTAGGCGATCGAGTTGACTTTTCGCGGGGAGAGGATGTCATGGATGCCATGACAGTCCATACAGGTTGGCGCATAGGGAGCGTTGCGCTTCAATGCTTGACCGTGGATGCTCGTGTCAAAGTCTAGCTGAACATCGTCGTGACAGGTACCGCAGTAAACCTTTTCCAGTGTCTCTTCGTGGGGAAAGTCTTCGACGTCCGCATCTTCGTGGCAATCGATACACTCTAGTTCCCTGTGGACGGATCTGCCGAAAACCGTCTCGTCCACATAGAGCGAGATCGTCTTTCCCCTTCTTCGTTTGGTGAGATCGGAATCCGAATGACAATCGAAGCAGGTTTCATTGTCTGCGGCGTGGACGTGCAACGGAAGCAGACTCAAGAACAGAATGCCCACGAGGGACGCTCTGTGCGACAAACGCAGATCTTCTCGCCGGCGTTTCCTAAGGTTGCGTGCCGGTGTGACATTCATGACAACCTATCTCACGCCATTCTTCACCGATGTCTTCTGGGTGGACGAATTCGAGTCCCTCAGGTGTTGAGGCCACCTGATAACGCTCACCGCTCCCTTGTGATAGGATGCTGTGGCACGTGTTGCACTCTCGCGTAAGTGTCCAGCCCTCCTCACTAACATGTTTGCCCTCATGACACCGCATGCACCCAGGATAAATGAAATGACCTATGTTGTCCGGGTAGTCGAGCCAACGGACCTCCATCTCCGGAAAGATGTTTTGGGTGAACTGTTGCTGGGTCGCAACGACGGCCTGTTGGATGTCCACGCGCCGCGTTCTGAAGACATCGGCGTAGTTGTGCTTGTAGTGGTCGACGATCTTTGTCGCGATGCTACGGACCGCGGTTTCTTCCGAATCGTAGTCGCCGTCCATTGCCCACACTGCGACACGTTTGATATCGGGAAGATCTTGTGCTATCTGCCCGGTTAGGATGGCTCGGTCAACGACGAAATCAGGAGGGTGAAAATTGTGGCTCGGTCGGTTGTGGCAATCCATACAATCCATCACTCGGCGCGTGCCGTTCTGGAGCTCCTCATCGGTGAGCGGGTCGTCCTGGTGTTGGTAGACCGTAATGCGGCCGGTCAAATTGTCCGTTACACGAACCCATGGAATATCCTGTCTTCGCTCGTCGCGCGCAATGTACTCGACTTTGACGCCGATGTTCATATGCCAATGGATGCCCGCCGTTTGTCCTGTTTTTGGGTCCCCACCTCCCGTTTTTATCAACATATTGATCGGCCATGCGGTGTTGTCCTCGTCGTATATGTAGTGGTTGAATTGGCGCTGTTGGGCACCAAAGAACTTTCTCGGCCAATGGCACTGCTCGCACGTCTCCTGGGCGGGTCTGAGATTCTTGATCGGGGTTGGGATGGGCTTTGGGTATTTGTTGAATGTCGTTGCGTACACCTGATAGGCACCTGCGAGTTTCGATTTGGCATACCAGTTTGCGCCTTCCCCTACATGACAGGCGGTACAGGCCACTCGAGCATGAGCCGAGTTTCGGTAGGCGGTATTTTCGGGTTTCATGACCTTGTGACATGTTTCGCCACAGAACTCGACTGATTCGGTGTGGTGATACGCTTGATAGGCTCCTACGGCACTCATGCATGCGTAGATCAGACCGCCAACCAGAAAAACGATGAAGACGTTTCGATGTGTTTTTTTGTTGAAATCGATCTGCGGCCACGGGGGCAGGACGTCGGCTCCGTGTTTCTTGAGGAATTTCCACTGACGGAACATCCCCACTGGAACTAATATCAGCCCCACCAGAAGACCGGGAGGAAGCACCATGTAAATGAGTATTCCGACGTAAGGGTTGGTCTCGCCTTTTCCAGCCTGGACAAAAAGAAAGAATACCATCGTCAGTGCTGTGATCACGGCAACAAAACCGCCGGCAATGCTGATCTTGTTATAGACAAGTCTTGGGAATCTTAGTGCTCTCATCTGGTCTGCCTTCTGGCTCGGTCTATAAATTGGATTCGTGTCTTCCCACCGATCCAAAGAAAAGGCGCGTGTTTATTTCTGACTTCCCTCCGGCGGTGTCATGAGACCTCGGCCGGTACCTGTCCACGGTGGCAAGAGATTGAACAGAATGTATAGGATTACGAAGGGAAGTAACAGCAGAGCAATGGACATGAGCAGCCCTTCCACGCCAACAATCGTCATCTTATAAGACGTCAACCCCCGCAGGCTCTTGGAAAAAAGCTGCCCCCCCACGACAACGTTGTATCTCGTTGAAAATATTCCCACTTGGACGAGCAGCGCAGACACGAAATATAGTAGCCTTCTCAGTTCAGCGGGGACGCCAAACAGCTTTACCACTGCTATTGCTCCTAACGGCAAAATCATACCGATCAGGAGTTGGATCACAACGAGACTTACAAACAGTTTCCCGGAGGCCAGCTCGGCTAGAATCCCGATGGATTCCTCGGATTCGTAGATTCGATGAATGAAGTCGAGTATTTCAAGTGAGAAATCAACGATCATCGCGTAGAACAAAAAACTCGCGAGCTTGTCCAGACACCGCATGTCCATTTCTTTTCTCCGCATCGGGGTTACAAGCATATAAATTAGCATGACAAGGGCTATTCCCGACACAATTGCCGAAAAAAGAAACACGATGGGCATCAACACACTCGACCACCATGGGTTCGCCTTGACGGAGCCAAAGATAAACCCGACGTACCCGTGAAGCAGAAAGGCGGACGGAATTCCTATAATCGTGACCGTTTGAACCGACTTCCTATCAAACTTCAGGGCGCGGTCGGAAAGGTCCGAGGAGAACAGTGAGAACAACCTGTGGAACCATCTTCTGGGTCCTCTTTCGTTCTGCGCCCAGACGATCACGTCTCTCCTGTAGTCAAACCAGATTTCCAGCAGCAGGACCGCCATCAGGTACCAGGCATACACGAATCCGAACATAGCCATCGCGGACTGTTTGTTGGGGGTAAGAAATATCTCGAACGATTTCTCAGGGTGCCCCAAATGTGCCAAAAGGGGCAGGGGTGCGACGAGCAGAAACGCGAGCGCGGTTAGTAGCGACATCCTGTAGGTAGGTTGAAGCTCTTTGACATCAAACACCTTTACCAGGGACGCGAGTATGAACGCCCCGGCCACCAATCCCGTTACATAAGGGTAGATTACGATCAGGATGCCCCAGTGCAATTCGATTTCGTTCGGATAGATATACCCTTGGATCTTTCTGAGGAGGGGTTCTAGGTGGTTGATGACATCTTCCACGGTCAGTTCACCTCCATATCGAGATTCGCGTAAAATACTTTCGGTTCCGTGTTGAGGGAAGGCTTGAGTATGGCGATCTTGTTCATTCGCAAAAACCGCTGAAGCGGGCTGGCCTTTTTGTCTACCTCGCCAAAGATTCTAGCATGTGTTGGACACGCCTCCACACACGCGGGAGCGAGCCCCTTCGAGATCCGATGATAACAAAACGTGCATTTTTCCGCGGTCCGGGTCTCAGGGTGAAGGAAGCGCGCCCCGTAGGGACACGCCTGAATGCAGTAACGGCAGCCGATGCAATAGTCGGGTTCGACCAGAATCACTCCGTCGGGTGATTTGAAAGTAGCGCCGACGGGGCAGACCTGGACGCAAGGCGGATTGTCGCAGTGGTTGCAGAGCTTGGGAACGAAGAAGCTCCTGACGATGGCTTTCTCACCCGGCCCGTTCTTGAAGCTGTTGATCCCACCGTTTGGGCTGTCAACAACGGCCTCACCATCCTCTAGGATGCGGTATCGCTCCACCCACGTTCGGAAGAAAAACGGGTCCCTCGGCACGTTGTTCTCGATTTTGCAGGCCTCGACACAACGGCCGCACCCGATACACTTATTGACATCGACACCCATCCCCCAATTATGGTCATACGGTTTGTAGCCGTTTGCGAGGGTCAACACCGGTTTGTCGCTTCGCTTCTCGCGAGCAACGAGAGATCCCGGTACCAGCGCGGAAGCAATCATCGCGAACAGATTCTTGACGAACTTCCTTCTTCCATACTTCGGCGCGCTCTTCTTTTTTGTGCTGAGGATGTCCATCATTTCGCCTCCGGTAAATGCGGATAGTGACACTGCCAACACACATACCTTGCCCCATGAGTATCCCTTTCGACTCTTTGGGTTACCTCTGAGCCGGCAGCATCCGTGTAGTGACACTCCCCACAGAAATCGCGGTTCATCGGTTTGCTCGGACGGAACATACGTGGGTTCACCCTGTGTTCTTCCGGGGTCTCGTGACAACGAGCGCATGGGATATAGACGTGATGCGAGATTGCTTTTGTCCTGGCGATCGCGGCGTGACAGGCTTCGCAATCTCTTGGCGTCTCAGGTGGTACCGGGTCATGCGGGTTATGACAGGTAATGCAGGGTTTCAGCGGGTTGTGCGACGCCGACACTATCTGGGGAAAACCCGTTGGCCTCGATGCTAGATACTCGTGACACAAGGGGCAGTATCCTCTGTCGCGCGGCACACGCAGTTGAGACATACCGGGGTCTTCCGCATGGGCCGCCGCGGGACCATGACACATTTCGCAAGATAGGCCTCTGTGATATCCCTGATTTCTGGTATGCACGATATCGTCGTGACAATCGAAACAAATCGTCTGACCCGCGTAGTGAATATGTTGTTCCGCGTTCTCTTCCAGTGCGGAGGCCCTGTAGTGGCCAATCTCTCCAAAGTCAGCGGGAATCAGCAGACTTCTGAGTGGCAGAAACAAGGCGACAAAAATCACGAGCAGAAGCGACAGGCGTTTTGTCTGTTCCGGTGTCCTTGTCCACAACGATTTCAAGCGGCTCAACTGATCAGGAAGATTCATCTCTCGTCCCTGGTGGAATAGTCCATCTTTGCCGTGTCAGACTGGGCTGTCGTCACTGCCCTCGTGCTGACGTTTGCGCCTGAGTGTCTCGGCTGCTTCCTCCAACGTCAATACCGAGATCGCATCAATGTGCTTTTTCGAGAATCCTTCCAGAGATCTTGCAGCGCGCATCCGATCTCTTCGGGACACCGATCAATCCCAGGATGCATGAATCTCTGAGATCGGCGGTCCCTTCCACGGCCTCCACAGGTCGGCGACGAATGTGTGATTAGCCGGCCAGGCCAAGTCGTGTAAACGCGTTGGACCTCGAGTCGACGTGACGAGTCCTCTCTTTTGAAGACCACACGGACCGGTATGCAAACGAATTTGATCGATTTTATCGATTTTATGGTTGTCCTAAAAGCGCTTTTTTTCTCTAATCTCACTCGGGGCAGTCGTCTTTTGCTCGAACGCCTGACTCCTGCGCTCTACGGGGGGCGTCGGGCAGGTGCGACGGCGGGTGTCGACGCGGAGGTGATGGTATGACAACCGCTTGCGGTACTCGATATTTTGAGTTTCGCGTTTTTGGCTGGCCCATTATGCTTTCGTTGCATGGGCTACATATCATCGAATCAACGAGGGACATAGACGATGCAGCGTCTGACTCTCATCCGACACGGCGAGTCCGAGTGCAACCGGGAAGATCGAATCCAGGGGATCAGTGATTGTGATCTGAGCGATCTCGGCCGAGAGCAGGCGAAGCGTCTCAAGACACGGCTCGATCTCGAGAGGATCGATGTGGCCTACTCGAGCACAGCGACCCGCGCACTCGAAACCGCCCGCGTCGCGGTGGGCAGCCGGTTGCGGATCGACGGGCTCCCGGATCTCCGGGAGATCAATCTTGGTGTCTGGGAGGGAGAGCTGGCTTCCACGCTCAAAGAGCGGTTTCCCGTCGAGACCGGTCTTTGGTTCCGTGAGCCCTCGAAGCTGAAAATCGAGGGTGCCGAGCCGATTCGCTCGTTCAGACATCGCGTGACCCGTGAGCTGAACCGTATCCGCCGGCGCCATGACGACGAGAGCATCGTCGTCTTTACTCACGGCGGGGTCATCTGTACGTATCTGACCAGTCTATTGGGCTTGAAGCTCGACGATTTGTGGCGGTTCAAGGTCCGGAACGGGTCGATCACCCGTTTGATTTTTCCAACCGATGATGTACGTATCGAGGCGCTGAACGATGTAAGCCACCTGGACGGCGCGGTTCGTTACGCGCCAAATGTCCCTCCGCAATATCTGATCTGATCGATCCGATCTCGTATCCTGCCCCAGAGGTTCCTTGTTTTTTTTCGCGCGGGTGGCGCCGATGGGGGCCCCCGCCGCGCGCAGCTTGCGAGCACGGTGGGGGTAATCGGCGACAGGACCCGCGCGGCTGTGGGTGCGGTAATATTGAAGGAACTCCTGGGACGGGACACTAAATCCCTGATTCCTCACAGCGGGGTGATCGATGAATGACTGACCTTCGGCGGGCCAGCGCCCGCTTTGCTCGGCTGCGCTGCCGTTAGGCCGCAAACACGGCTCGGCGCACATAGTCCGGCTCCATTGTGATCGAGATATCGATGTCCCGTGTGTACCGTTGTATTTCCGAAACGAGCGATCGATACGCGCGGATCCTCGAGTACTTGGTGGGCCGGAAGTATCCGTCGGGGCAGGGCACGAATTCGGCATCGAGCAACCGGCGTCCGCCGATGGACGCGCACATTTTTTTCAAGAGCGCGTGATCAAAACGAAGTGCCCCAAGAAAGACCCTTGAGATCTTGTCCCATCCGAAGGATTTCTGGATGAAAGCAGGCAGCTCGCGGTAGCCGCCAACGAACTCCTCGGCCGGCACAATCGGATCCAGACGGAACGCGATACGGTACCCCTTGTCGTGGAGGTGTTTCGCTCCTCCAAGACGCGCGTCGAGATCGACGGTTCCCGGTTCGGCGATGTCGACGACATCGGGCGGGTTGATCGAGTACGACACAAGAACACCGTGGGGTGGGTCGTCGGGCAGATGGCTGACATGATCGCTCTTGGTCCGAAGCTCGAGTGTGCTTTTCGGAAAGCGATCGAACAGACCCGTTAAGGTTTTGGTGTAACCGGTCACCTCATCGAGCTGAAGACTATCGATGTATTCTCCCGTGGATATGATGGCATCGGGGTTCGCCGAGAGAAACGCCGCCACCTCGGTGGTCATCTCATCCGAGTTGACGTACACCGCCGGAACCGAGGTATCAAAGATCGTCTGGATAAAACAATACCGACACGACGCAAAGCAGTTATACCCGAGAATCAGGTTGTGATAACAACCCAAATGGTCGCCATACCATTTATGATGGGGGAAGGGTTTGAGAAACGATCCTCGGTGGTGCGCCAGATAGACGGTTCGTTTTGGTGATCTGACCTCTTTGCGACACACGGTCAAGCGATCGCCGGGCGTGCAGTCGATGATTCTGGCATCCGGAAATCGCTCTAGAAACCGCGCGACCATGGGGTGATGTCGAGCCTGGTCGTCTATGATGATGCAATCGATCTCTTGTCTCATGTGAGGCCGCCCAGCTGCGCGGCTGAACCATGATGCCAGCCCGCTCTCCGCTGCGGTCGGCTACACGACTTCGTCGCGTGATCCTCCCTTGCTCCGAGGAATGGGCCGGCATCATGCTCCAGCCGCTCCGTGACGTTCACCTCGATCGTCGGCGTCTCCCTCCGGTCAGCAGAAGAACCAGGATCACCCCGGCAATAAAACCTCCGATATGCGCAAACCAGGCTACGCCTCCTCCGCGAACTCCGGTGGAGATCGACGTAAACCCGCTAAACATCTGGATGACAAACCAAAACACGAGGAGGACACCCGCCGGCAACACCATCATTCGTATAAAGATCCCCAGAAACACGAGTGTGAGGACCCGCGCACGAGGATGAATGATGAGATAAGCACCCAATACCCCCGCGACAGCGCCACTGGCCCCAACGGTGGGGACGACCGAGGCGGGATGCATCACGATGTGGGTTGCCCCGGCAGCGAGCCCGCAGAGCAAATAGAAAACGATGAACTTCACGGGTCCGAGAAGATCCTCGATGTTGTTCCCAAAAATCCAGAGATAGAGCATGTTCCCGAGGATGTGCAGAAATCCTCCGTGAATGAACATCGAGGTCAAGAGAGTCAGATGAACGAACGGAGGTCCCGCTTGGTGCTCGATCCTGATCTGGGTGTCGTAGCCAATCAGATCCGAAGCGTGGGTGATTTCATACGGGATCATTCCAAAGGCAGCGACAAACGCACCAAGTCGGGGACCGAGAGACAACTCGTAGAGGAAGACGACTATATTTAGTGCGATTAGCCCGATTGTGACAAAAGGGAAACGTTCCGTCGGATTGAGGTCTTTGAGAGGGAAAAACATAATGCCCGGCCGCGGGCCCTACTCCTTGCCCATTGGGATCTTGTTCAGAACGCGCTCGGTGTGTTGGAGTCGGTCGCTTTTTTCAATCTGTCTGGCAAGAACGAAGCTCTGTAGCAACGAGAGCGATTTTGCGTCATCGACATCGTACCAGAGTGGCAGCAGCGCGCACGAGAGCCCATCGGTCTTGGCCCTGTGAAGCGTCTCCTTCAACACGGCGGGCTCACCCCATGCGATATCCCGAAACAACTCGGGGATGACCCTCTTTAGAGCGATCAGATAGTAGCCACCGTCGAATGCCGGCCCAACAACGATATCTCTGTGTTTGAGCTTGAGGTAAGCCCGCTTGACGTATGTGAGCGGGATGTCGGGGCTGTCCGATCCGATGATGGTGGCGAAGCTGCCCTCATCGCTCAACAAAAGCCGAAATGCGTTCAGAAGTCGTTCTCCCAGTGTCTCGCCCTCCTGGGGCGCCAGTGTGAACCGTTTTGGGACAATATCCCGGATGATCGTTGCGTCCTTGCCAGAGTAAAAAACGGTTCCGGACACCTTCTTGAGTTTCGAGAGCCTCGCAAACAAATCGTTCAGAAACGCGCGGTACAATTCACAGGCCTCGTCCGGCGAGAGCGGTGGCACGAGCCGCGTTTTGACCTCTCCGGGGACAGGGATCTTTGCGAAGACCCCGAGTTTTCTGTAGTAAGGCATGCTGTCCTCGTTTGTTTCCGGCAATTCGAATCGGCACCCACATGATAACACTTGTCGAATCGCTGTCTAAGCAAATTGAAAACGGGTCGGCCGGCTTGTGATCACATCCGGCTGACACGTCGCAGTGTGACGCGCCGCGTTCGCCGGATGGTCGACGCTTGCCGGGCCGTTGACGCGGCAATCGACAGGACTCGGCTGCGCTTGGTCCGTGCTTTTTCACACAAACGCGACGACCACTATGGTCCACCGCCCTCGTAGGAGCCATCCGACGCGTAACCCCCTGGATTGCCCTTGGTTTGGTCGTCCTTCGCCCCCCAAAAAATCTTGACAATTTTGATGATTGCTCCTACCTTGTAGGGACTTAAATTTCGTGAAACAAGATACATAACCTGCCCTGACAATAGGAGCGAATGCCGCCCATCGGCATTCGTTCATATTAAGAGCACAATCAGTCGAAAAGTTATCGGAAGTCCATGCCACTTGGCCTGAAGTACTCGTCTTTGGTGATTCTCTTTGTCCTCTCCGTGGCCATCCCGTTGGCGTTGGTGGGGATCGCTTCGCTTGCCGGTCCGAAACGCCCGACGACCGGGAAACACACGCCGTTCGAGAGTGGTATTCACCCCGTCGGAGACGCCCGCAGGCGGTTTTCCGTCAAGTTCTTTCTCGTCGCACTCCTCTTCCTCATATTTGATGTCGAAGTCATATTTGTCTTCCCCTGGGCGGTACTGTTCAGGCACCTCGGACTGTTTGGTTTTATCGAGATGACCGTCTTCCTCGTGATTCTGCTGCTTGGGCTTTTCTACGTATGGAGGAAAGGAGCGCTGGAGTGGGAGTAAAAGGGATACCGATATCCAAACACGAGTCCGGCGTCATCACCACACGAACGGACGAGCTCCTGCGATGGGGTCGTAAGAACTCGTTGTGGCCTCTTCCTTTTGGCACTGCATGTTGTGCGATCGAGTTCATGGGCGTCGTTTCCAGCCCGTTTGATATATCGAGGTTTGGTGCGGAGCTGGTGCGTTTTTCGCCACGGCAATCGGACCTCATGATTGTAGCAGGGACGATCAACTACAAGATCGGACCGGTTCTCAAACGCATTTACGATCAGATGTGTGAGCCAAAGTACGTGATCTCGATGGGGGCGTGCGCGTGCTCGGGCGGATTCTATGACAATTACGCGGCAATTCAGGGGATCGACCAGATCATACCCGTCGACGTTTTCATCCCGGGGTGCCCTCCGCGTCCCGATGCCATCTTGAATGCGTTGGTGAAACTCCAGGAGAAAATCGACCAGGAACCTCAGCGGGGTCCCCGGCACATAACGAGAGAACATGGAAAAACTGAATAACATAATTGACAAGATCAAAGAGAAACACGTCGACGCCATCGAGGACACGGCCGACTCTTTTGGGGATGTGGTGTTGACCATCGCGAGGAAAAACATCCACGATGTCCTCGTCGATTTGAAAGATGCCGGGTTCGATCTGCTCCTCGATATCGCGGGTGTCGACGCGCTCAATCTTGGGCGGAAAGAACGTTTCGAAGTCGTCTACAATCTCTATTCGCTGTCTCAAGATCTCCGTCTGCGACTCAGGGTGAACGTCCCGGAGGACGACATGAATCTGCCGTCCGCAACCGATCTTTGGGAATCGGCAAACTGGGCGGAGCGTGAGGCATACGACATGTTTGGCTTCAATTTTGAGGGTCACCCCAATCTCGCCCGCATCCTCTGCCACCGTGAGTTTGTTGGTCACGCGTTGCGCAAAGACTATCCGGTGATGAAGGGGCAGTGGGCCACCGGAACCGCCGATCTGAGACCCGACCTCGAGAACGAGTAGGCAGCCAAAGCGGAAGCAAGAAATATGGATCAAGAGAATCTCGACAACCCCACATCCGCGGACAAAGACCCAACGATTACGTCGGAAATCGAAATCGCGGACGAGACATCGCTCGAGGATCTCGATACCGAGCCGATGTACATAAACATCGGTCCGACGCACCCCGCGACGCACGGGACATTTCGCGTCTTTTGTCGACTCGATGGTGAAAAAATCGATAGGGCGGCGGTCGAGATCGGTTACCTCCACCGTGGCTTTGAGAAGATGGTCGAGTCCAAGAACTATGCTCAGGTAATTCCATACACAGATCGTTTGAACTATTGCAGCGCGCTGTCGAACAACGTCGGCTACACCAAAGCGATGGAGCGTATGCTGGGGGTGACGATCACACCACGGACCGAGATCATCCGCGTGATCATCTGCGAGGTCCAACGGATCATGGACCATCTGATCTGCGTTTGCGCCAATCTGGTCGACGTGGGAGCACTGACGAATTTCTGGTACTTTTTCAACGCCCGCGAAAAACTCAACGATGTCCTCGAAGCCCTAACCGGTGCGCGACTGACGTACTCTTATGTTCGTATCGGCGGGCTCGCTTGGGATCTCCCCGAAGGATTCGAAGAAAACGTCCGCGCCGCGCTCAGCCTGGTCCCCAAAGCGATCAAGGACGTGACCGGATTGGTCAAGAAAAACAGGATTTTCATCGATCGTACGCGTGATGTGGGTGTGATGACCCCGGAGGACGCGGTCAGTTTTGGATTTACCGGGCCTTGTCTTCGGGCGAGCGGTGTCAATCACGATCTGAGGAAAAAACATCCGTATTATCACTACGACGAGTTCGACTTCGATGTCCCACTGGGTGAAAACGGTGACTGTTACGACAGGATTTTCGTTCGTATCGAAGAGATGCACCAAAGTCTCCGGATCATCGAGCAAGCGCTCAAGATCCTTCCCGGTGGCCCGATCAACATCGATGACAAGAATATAGTCCTTCCGGAGAAGGACAATGTCCACAGCTCGATGGAAGCGCTGATCAATCATTTCAAGCTTATCATCGAGGGAATTCAGCCGCCGCCGGGTGAGATCTACGACGCCACCGAAACGCCAAACGGTGAGCTTGGCTTCTACATCATCAGCGATGGGAGCGGACATCCGTACCGGATAAAGGTTCGACCGCCGTGCTTTTACCTGATGAATGGGTTGAAGCATCTCATCGAGGGCCACATGGTGGCGGACATCGTTGCGATTCTCGCGGGCCTCAACATCATCGCCGGTGAGCTGGACCGGTAGGGCCGGTTTGTCGGACGAGGGAACGTCAGCCTAGAAACCATCCAAGAGGAACGAAGTGAAAGACGAAACACAAAAGCAGACGCAAAAAAACTTCGCGTTTAACGACGAAAACGAAAAGAAATTCAGGGAGACACTCAACATGTACCCGACGAACATGGCGGCGCTCCTCCCAACGCTGTGGCTCGCCATGGATCAGAACGGGTATCTTACCGACGAGATTCTCGAGTACGTCGCCGGAAGGCTCGAACTCTCGCCGGTCCATGTGTACGCCGTCGCGGAATTTTACACGATGTTTCTCCGTAATCCGCCCGGCCGGTACCACCTGCAGCTGTGCCGTAACTTGAGCTGCACGCTCTGTGGATCGGAAGAAATCTTGGCCCATCTCGCTGACCGGTTCGACATTCTCCCGGGGGAGACAACCGAGGACGGGATTTTCAGTCTCGAGCTGGTTGAGTGTCTTGGCTCGTGTGGGACGGCACCGGTCATGCGGGTCAACGACAGATACTGCGAGAATTTGACGCTCGCCAAAGTTGACAAGATCATCGAGGGCTGCTAGGCGGGAGTGGAGCCCGAAGAAGAGCCCATGGGTATTCACTAACGCGTGGTGGATACG
>CP070677.1:2048236-2064128 GCA_020352495.1 Candidatus Latescibacterota bacterium | reverse complement strand
TGGGGGCTTAACTCAGTGGGAGAGTGCTACCTTCACACGGTAGAAGTCACTGGTTCAAATCCAGTAGCCCCCACCATTCCTGCCTCGGTCGACTCGACCTCTCTATTGCCTCTGCGGTCGTTCCAACGGCTGTCCGCTCAGAAGTACCCGCTGAAGCTCCTGCGCCCGTGATCGAGTTTCACGATCGGCGGTCGAGGCAAGCAGGATCTCAAGAAGAGAGAGCCCTTCTTCATTCCGTCCCAAATACGCCAGCGCCAGAGCCCCGTAGTACAACGCGTGCTTGTTGTCGGGCGAATACCCCAGTACCCGGTTGTAGGCGGCGAACGATGCTTCATAATCCCCCAAGCGATGCAGCGAGTCTCCTACGCCGAGCCACGCCTTGGTAAAGAACGGTGCCTGGTCGAGACAATATCTGAATCGCCTGATAGCCCCCTGTTCATCTCCCTCGATCTGAAACTCAACTCCCGTTTGATACGTCAGCAAGATGTCCACGATCCGTTCGTAAAACGACTCGAGATCATCATCGTGGCTGCGGAGGATGCTCGCCTGATAAACCGGTGGGTGATCGGTTATAAAGAAGGGTTCGGTTTTCTCGGTGACCCGGAAGAGCCGGTAGTTGTCGTTTTCGTATACAAGCTGGAAATGCCTGAGTTTCTCCGGTGCGAAGTGCATGTCGTTTACGACCGCCTCTTCATCGACCTCTTTGAATCCCGCCGTATATCGCGGTGAGTATTTGGACGTATCGAGAAGAAAATCGATCGAATAGAGAACGTACGTGACCCCGAGAGCCTCGCAGATCGCGTGGAAATCGGTCTCTCCACCGTAGAACCGCCCCATGGCGTCGGTCACGCGGTCGGCCATCTCCGATGTGGTGACCCCCGGGGCGAGCACAGCCGCTCGTCCGGAAAACGTGGTCACGAGAGGTGAAATTTCTGGGACCGTGAGAAACACGTCATTTCGCACCGACGTCCGCGAGACGACAAAGCGGACCAAATCGCGGTCGGCATTACCGAGGCTTACCCAGTCAAAACCGCCGGATCTGACGGGAGAGAGACCCAAGCGTTCCGCGATTCTGAATGTTGCGTTTGCCTTACCAAACGGGAGAACTGCATTTGTGACCAACAAAAGAGCGGCGATACCGATCGGGGATATTCTAGACTTGATGTGCCGCCGGAAGGCGTAAAACACGACCGATACCGTCGGAAAAACAAACAGCGCCGCAAGGACGATCGCCCGGCGGTCGATGATGAATAGGGCGGTCCCAACGAGAGCGAGAAGAATTGGAGCCCAAATGGATCCGCGTTGTTCCTTACGAAATTCTCGAAACGCGCCGGGCGTCGCGACCGCCGCAAAAATCAACGGAAAGTAAAAGACGAAAACCAAATACCCATGCGCGTATGTTCGACCAAGCGTCCACACGGTCCGGATCGCGTCAGGGAGCGCCCCCGGGTCATCAGGTTTCCCAGTCAGGTATCGAATCCGGTAGTACCAGTACTCGAGCGGAGAGAGGACTTCGATGCCGCCGCTTTGGAGCGGTTTGCAGAGGAGTGTTAGAATCGCCGTGCCGGCGGCGATATATATGATTCCAGGGATTCTGTGGGGGAGAATGCGGCCCCGGTATGTGTACGCGGTGGACGAGAGTACCCACAGTGTGGCCCACGAAAAAACAAAACGTTGGGCGCGAAGATGGGGCAAAAGAACACCACCCACGACGAGCACCGCTAGATGCGCTACGATTATTCTGCTCTTTGCAGTCTGGTCGAGGCGGGAACTCAGCACACAAAGCGTAACCACCGCGACCACGTAGATACCGGCCGACGCCCAGACGGCGAGCAATGCAAGTCCAAGAAGACCGGATAACACAGCTCCCAGAACCGATGGTTTTCGCAGGTAGTCCAGCAAGACGGCCAGGTGAAGCGAGACCAGCACGACGGCGTACTGTTCGGGAAGAAATTCCTTGCCGTTCGTGAAGTCGATCAGGGGACCGGAGAACGCCACAAGCATGGCGGAAAACACACCGGCCGACTGACACGTCCAGAGCCTGGAGGTGAGACCGTAAAACGTGAACACGGACAGCGAAAAAAACAGGATCGTAATGAGCCTTACAAATCGTTGTTCGGGGGTGTCGGTGAAGGGCCGGACGAGTCTAAACGCAAAAGCTGTGAAATACTCTATCCCGGTGGGTCCTACACGCGACGGTGAGTATCCATTTGGCCACGCCGCCGATCGATCGACGGCGGGGAGCGTTCCGTTCTCGATGATCTGGCGGGTCTCCCTGAAATTCGTCCCGGAGTCGCCTTTGTAGTAGGGGTAGACAGGCGTGCCAAGACTGGCCAGTCGGACCCAAACGGCGCAGATGAAAATCAAAACCAGGATGGCTTTGACACCAATACCCGGACGATTCATTTTAACTCGATCCTCTCTGCCGGGTGGCCGGTTCTAATACCCGGTGGGGGCAGGTATGAATCGGCATTCCAACGAAAACTCTCGGCGCAGGTGATCGGCCAAGGCTTTGATGCCGAGCGTTTCTGTGGCGTAGTGCCCGCCGTAGATCACATTGATCCGAGCTTCCTTGGCCAGGTGGTACGCCGTATGAGAAGTCTCGCCGGTAAGAAACGCATCACATCCAAGGTCACGCGCCTCGGCGGCAAAGCCCGCGGCTTCGCCCGAGACGATCCCGATGCGCTTGATCTTCGGTGGGCCAAACGTCAAGACTTCCACACGAGTCTTGAGAGTCTTCTCGATCCTCCTGACGAGCTCCGCGCGGGTCAATGTCCGCCTCGTCTCGGCAAGGTATCCGATCTGGACACCGTGGTAGTCAGCAAACCGGACGCCCAACTCAAAACCGAGCAGCCGGGCCATCTGAGCGTTGTTTCCGACTTCCTCGTGACAGTCGAGGGGGAGGTGTGCCGCGTAGAGCGACATCTTGTTCTCGATCAGCGCGGCGACGCGATTTTTCATCACGCCGGTTATCCGTTCGTTCCGTCCCCAAAGAATGCCGTGATGAACAATAAGAATATCCATCCGCCGTCGCGCACTGGCGCGGATCGTTTCGAGACACGCGTCGACAGCAAAAGCGGCGCGAACGATCCGGCTTTTTCCTTCCACTTGAAGGCCGTTGACCGAACGGTCGGGGATCGAGGAGATTTCAAGATAGTCGTCGAGGTACCCGACGAGTTTCGCACGGGAAATCGATTGGCAGGACGGCATTCTGGATTGTCCTTTTTGAATGAGGTAACGACATCAACTACGACATGCAAGCGCGATTTGGACAAGAGTAACGCATCTTATCACGGTACTTCAAGCACCAGACCGATCAGCAAAACGACCCACGAAATGACCCGGATCCTGCGCCCACTTCGCTCGGCTTCCCGCCTGACGGCGGGTGATCCTCGCTCGTTCCGCGCAAAGGATCCGGATCATCTCGTGGGGCCGTTCGATTTTTGGTGAGGAGGGTACTGGTCCGACAATGCCTCCGGCGCCTGGGCCACGTCGCCGGCTTGCCTAGTGGAGCTTTTCGTAATCACGAAGACGCGCATAGAGCGTGGGTTTCGAAACACCGAGGAGCCCTGCGGCCTTGTTCTTCCCGTCTACATGGTCGACCATCTTTTTGGCCAGCAATGCTTCGAGCAGGGGGAGGAGCGGACTGGCCTCGGAATAGCCACCGAGTTTGACGATTTCATCCACCAGTTCGTCGAGACGGCGTTGTGATTGCCGGCTTGTTCCCATGGCTTCCCGGAGGAAATCCTCGGGCAACGAACTCGGTGTTATGATGTTGTCGTCGGAGAGCACTACGACGCGTTCCAGCACGTTCTGAAGCTCTCGCACGTTGCCTCGCCAAGGGGCTTTTTGAAGGAGCTGAATGGTCTCGGGAGACAGCGTTTTGAGCGGTATACCCTTTTCCGCGCAGCTTCGTTTGAGATAATCGAGCGCGATTGCAATCATGTCCTCTTTACGCTCCCTTAGCGGCGGCAGATCGATCAATATCACCTTCAATCGGAAGTAGAGATCCTCTCGGAATCTCCCATCTCGACAGAGCATTTCGAGATCCTCGTTGCTGGCTGCGATGATCCGCACATCCGACGTAAGGGTTTGGCCGCCCCCCAGACGCATAAAGCTCTTGCTCTCGAGGAAGTGGAGCAATTTTGCCTGCATCTCGGCTGGGATGACGTTGATATCGTCGAGAAACACAGTGCCTCCGTCGGCGATTTCGCAAAGCCCGAGCTTTCGTTGTACCGCCCCGGTAAACGCACCCCGTTCATGACCGAACAACTCGCTCTCGAGAAGGTTGAAAGGAATCTGGGCGCAGTGAATTTCCTGGAACGGCCGCGCCCGACGGGGGCTCTTATAATGAATGGCCCGGGCGAGTGCTGATTTCCCCGTCCCGCTCTCACCGAGTATTAGAATTCCCGAGTCGGAGTCTTTGACGCGCTCCAACGTGCGGAAGATGTTCCTCATCGACTCGCTCTTTCCGATCATCGGCTCGAATCGAGTCCTGGGTTCGTCATCGGTGCGTGGTTGCTCCTCGCGTTTTTCGAGAATCTCGTCTTTGAGAAACTCGTCGTTGAGATGGAGCATTAGCATGAGGTTGCCGGCAATCTGTCGGCCAAGGGACGTAAAGAAGCTGACATCCTCTTTGGCGAGCGGAAGACGGTCATCGTCAAAAACCAACAGCAGGCAACCGAGATCTTCGCTCATTGCTTTCAACGGAATGCAGACGAACGCCGTTCCTTCCGGCAGACTGAGAGACGGCAGGACGTCCGATATGTCCGGGGAACCGCTGTCGATGAGCCCCCCCAACAACATCGACTCCCTGAAGAGTGTATTGAGACCGTCATCCGTCGAAGGCCGGCGGGCTCCCATGCTGTCGAACAACACGAACCGGTTGCGTTCGGTCCGAAGCGCCAGCGCGCAGTCTCGGGGAGACACGATCTCCCTGATTACGTCCATGATCCTGCCAAAAAACTCGTGGCTATCCGATACGTAGTCGGTCAAGGCGCTCAAGTCGTAGATTGCCATCAAAAGCTTCTGTGATTCTTCGCCGACGAGATCGGTCTTGGGGGGTCGTGCTCTGAGCCGCTGCTGAAGCTTGACATACTCTTCGGGGAGTTCACGGCCTATGTCAGCACGAACAAAGTCATGAGCGCGATCGAGGTTGTGTCTTGCCTCAAACGTGTTGCCCGTCTCGGCGTGAACGATGCCGATTTTTGCGAATACCTTTGCAGCGAGACGGTACTTGGAGAGCGATGTGAACTGGCTGGCGGCTTTTTCGTAATGCCGCAGGGCCTCGGTATGATGGCCTTTTTCGAATTCGAGGTCACCAAAAATGTCCTCGATCTGGGCGTTCTCGTATCTCGACCCGATCCGCTGAACGAGATCGAACGCCCCATCGGCGTAATTCCTCGCCTCATCGTACCGTTTTTGCCTGAGCGATATCGATGAGAGCCGACGGAGTGCTCCCATCTCCTCGTTGATCGCTTCCATTCTGCGGGCTATCCGAAGCGACTCCTCGTAGTGTTTCTCCGCGGTCTTGAGATCACCATCTTCCAGCGCGATGTCACCCAGGGTAATGTAGTTGTCGGGTATCAGCTGGGCGTGAGCGTCGTCGAGTTTTTCGCAAACGGCGAGACTCTCGCGACATTTCGCCTCCGCCTCCTTGAAGTTTCGCATGTCGACGTAGAGTAAGGCGAGATTTAGATAACCTGCCGCGATCCCCGCCTGGTTGTTTTGCCTACCCTTGAGCATGAGGCTTTTCTTGTAGTAATCGAGAGCTTTTTCGTATTCGCCTTTGCTTTGGTAGGCCAGGGCCAGATTGTTGAAACTGGCCGCCATCGCATTCTCGTCTCCCGCTCGCTCTCTAAGATGCGCGCTTTGCTCGTAATACGATATGGCTTCATCATAGCGGCTGCTGTTGTAGTGGACGACTCCCATGAGATTGAGCGCCTGCGCGACGATAAGAGGGTACTGGTTGGGGTTGAGGGTATTGAGACTCAGACGGCATGATTCCATCGATCCCTCGTAGTCCCCGAGCCGATACTGGAGCCATCCAATGTCGTTTAGAAGCTGGGCCTGGTCGGGAATCGACAGTGCGGACTGCAGTTCGAACTTCACCGAGTCGAGGAGATCCAGCGCCCGTTTGAACTCGCCTCTCGTTTCCCAACGATCGGCGAGACGCCTGAGACATTCGCTGAGAAGGGTCGCGCTTTTGAGCTTCTGATCCGGCTCTGCCTCCCTCATCAGCTGTTCGCATTCGATCAGCAGTTTTTCCGCCTCGGGCGTCCTGTTTTCTTTTACGAGGTCGACACTGAGCTCGTAACACGCAAACACCTGATCGGAAAAGGGGAGATCCTCGAGGAGCTTTCCGTCCACGATCTGTTCGTACAACGAAACGGTAAAACGATCCCTTCTTTCGCCCCGGGTCTCCCGCAGGTAACTGACAAAGTGACGAGCGGCAAGGCCAATTTCCTCGGCTTTGAGACAGTGATAGAGGAGGAAATAGGGAGGGAACCCCCCGGATCGCTCCGCAACAAGCGCGACGGTACGATGTAGTTTTTTCCTTCGCGCCCGTGGCATCTTCGCGTAAATCGAACGCCGAAGACCGACGCTCCTGATTCTTAGAAATGCGGAGATGCTCCCTTTCGGCGAGATCTGCCGGTAACGCTTCTCGACGATATCCAGTGAGGCGAGCCGGCATACCCCAGACGAAATTCCGCTATCGGGTTCGGGAAAAACGGATAGAATGACCTCCAGCGGGAGCGCGAAACGCGACACGGCGAGAAACTCGAGCAACTGTGTTTCCTCAGGTTTGAGACGGCTGAGAAGCGTGTCCAGCGGGTCGCTGTGTTTGCGACGCTTCTTTGGTGAACCCGCACCGGTGTCCGCCGGCAACCGGCTGAGCACGTCTTCGACAAATCCGTCCAGACCGTCGGGCCGCGGTCCATCGAGTGTAATCTCGTTGAAACGCTCACCCTGCCGGTCCCGAAGCTCGAGAAGAAACTTGTTCGTATCCGCCGACGTCCCAGTCGAACACACCGTAAAAACAAACGAGCCCTTTGGGTAGGCGTCCGCGTCGACTATCGCTCTCGACAAAGCCGAGCAGGCAAGAGTCCTCTCATCGATGTCGTCGATCAGCCATACCACCTGCGTCGTCGACTTCGTCCCGGCTCCGCGTCGGGATTTCGCGGATCTTGCGCGAGACTTGGTGAACAAATCCCATTCATCGAGCGTGTGAACTTCGTATTCACCCGACCGTTCCAGTAACGAAGCCGTTGCCCCCAAAACGGTGCTTTTCCCGGTGTGGAATTCGCCCTTGAGCACCGTTATCGACCCGTCGACCGACACCGATGCCAGCAGCTGGTCGACCACACCCTTTAGACGTGGGTCCAGGTCGGCGTGAGAACGAAGCGGAGGGAATCGTTCGTAGACTTTCCCGAGTCGTTTGTCAAACAGCGTGCTGTAGAGTGCGCCTAGGGAAATCACGCGTCCATCTGCAATCGCCTCCGCCGCGTCGAGAAGACGTTTTTGGAACGAAGGCTTGCTTCCACGACGGGACTCGGTTTTGGAAGCCGTGCCAAAACAGTCGGCGATGAAGTGACCGAGAAGCACGGTGTGATGTGCGCCCTCTTCGAAACCCGGCCAACGTATGTGACCGCCAGTCCGCGTCGGTGAGTCCACCGTTCTCAAGACACCATTTGGGCCCGGCGCGTGATTCACCTCGGGAAACACGTACGCCGCCGGTAACAGCACGAAACTATCCGCACCTGTCCGACCCACGGTCTCCTTAAAGAGATCGCTTGCATAGAAACGATGTCTTTCAAAAAGAGCAAATGTTCGAATCAACGTGTCGATCAATCGGCGGAGCTCGACATCATCGAGACGACTCGGGTCGACGGGGTCGTAAAACGGGGTAAAAAGATCGATGCGGTCTCCGTCAGTACTTGTATGGAGCACCTGAGCACAGTGTTCGGGCACTAGCGAGACGGCGGCCTCACTACGAAACGGGATGACGCTCGGCGCCAGATTGGGCAAGCCTCGGGATCTGACGCTAAAGCACAGGTACCTTTTTTCGGTAATCAGATCCGTCAACGTGGAAATTCGCCACCGACCGGCTTGTATCTCTGGGTCGGTCTTCTCGAGATGTCTGTGAAAACTGTTTACGGGTTGAAATGCCATCGAACCCCCTCCAGACGCTTCGTCCACGGCGAGAATCAGCCTTATCGTAAAATAACTTTACGCGTAAAAATATTTTACCGCAAATTCATGCATTCTGCAAGGGGTAGAGGGTGGAAAAGTCAAATCTCGGACGGCGAATTCACACTACGGGAAATAGAGGATCCGTCCGCAATTCTCACAGGTGAGGAACGAATTCTTCGATTTGAGGGAGGGATACGAGGTTGGAAGCGTTACAAAGCATCCCAAACACAGATTTCCGGTGACGGGAACGATGGCGCGTCCGTAGGACTTGGAAAGCCGTTCGTAGCGATTGAGAAGCTGCGGTCTTATCCGTTTTGCGAGATTCTCCCGGGCCTGATTGAGTTCGGCGATTCCGTCGAGCTTGAAACCCATCTGTTTCATCTCGGAAGACGTATCGGTGTCCTTGGCTTCTCGGATCATCAGATCCAAATCCTGAAGCGCAACGAGAAGCTTGACCTGATCTTCCATGTCCGTCATGTTACGCGGATCCCAGCGTTTCCTGGAGCTCGGTAAAGCTCGTCACTTCCATCAGTCTCTTTCTGAGCGGCGCCGACTTGATGAGCTCGACGAGATGCCCGAGTACTTGGAGGTAAAGGTTATCCTTGTCCTGCGGGGGGGCGATGATCAAAAAGAAAAGATGCGTCGGCTTTTTGTCCAACGCATCGAAATCGACCCCGTTCACGGAACGGGCAAAAAGAACGGAGAGTTCCTGGATCGCGAGTGAACGACCGTGCGGAAATGCCACGCCCTTGCCAATCGCCGTGCTTCCCAGACTCTCTCGGTTCATCAGCATGTCGAGAAGCAAATCCTGATCCTTGAACTCCAGGTTTTCGCTGATACAACCTACCATCTCGGACATCGCCCCGCGTTTGTCCGTGGATTTCAAATCAAAAATGCAAAGAGATTCCTGGAAAAATTCTGCGAGTTCCTGTGGTTTCATGTTCGCATGCGCCTGTCGGGGATACACATTGGAAGCTACCAAAAAGTCCGGAGATTCTCAATATTAAATGTTCCACCTCGGGCGAGTTTTGCTGTTATATTCGATCTGGCTATGGGACGGCGAATCGAAGGTCTGGTTGTTCGCGTAACCGGCAAGGAGGTCTGGGTAGAGGCCGGTGGCGAGATCACTCCATGTGTGCTCAGAGGGCGATTTCGGCAGAAACGGCACGAGTTCCAGATCGCCGCTGGCGACCGGGTCGAGGTGGCCCCACCCGAATCGCGGAGAACGCAGGGGGCGATCGAAGCCGTACTCCCCAGACGATCTTGGCTTTCGCGATACACCGGGGGGCGGGATGCCGTCGAGAGGATCATCGTCGCCAACATAGACGTACTCTTCGTCGTGGAGTCGATCGCGTCTCCGGAACTTAGCTATCGTTTTTTGGACCGTGTCCTGGTTTCTGCAGAGAGCGGAAACAACGAAATCCGGATTTGCCTCAACAAAATCGACCTCGTCGAGGATCAAAACGGGATCTCACAGGCCCTCTCGGTGTATGTTCCCCTCGGGTACTCCATCATTCGGACCAGTGCGAAGACCGGTGAGGGAGTCGACGAGATAACAGACCTGCTACGGGGCGGTGTTTATGCCGTTGTGGGCCGGTCGGGGGTCGGAAAGAGCTCTTTGCTCAACCGGATCGATCCGGACCTCAATCTCAAGGTCGGTAGGGTAGCGGAAAAAACGGGTAGGGGACGTCATACAACCACGTATTCGCAGCTTTTTCCGATCCGCGGAGGATACGTGGCCGACACACCCGGAATGCAGACCTTTGGATACCCCGGCAGGTCGAAGGACGACCTCCCGGTCTGTTTTCCTGAGTTTCGCCCCCACGGTGATTCATGCCGTTTTCGACCTTGCACGCATTCGCACGAGCCGGGTTGCGCCGTCAAAGAGGCGGTTGAGAGGGGACTCATTGCATCGACGCGGTACCAGAGCTACAAAGACATGCTCACAGAGGTCGAAATCCGCGAGAAGAGCCGATACACGTAGCATCTCCAATGGGAATGATCAAGACACTGGAGCGAAGGGGCAAACGCTTCCTCATCGGGCTTACCACACGTTTGGTACGGACACAACCGATGACGCCCGAAGCGGTCCTCGCCGACAAACCAAACCGTTTTCTGGTGATTCGGCAACACAACCAGATGGGGGATATGCTCCTTGCGACTCCGGCGTTCCGGGCGATCAAAGAGTCATGCCCCGGCTCGCACCTATGCGTTGTGACAGCCCCAATCAATCGGGATGTTCTGCTCAACAATCCCCACGTCGATAGCGTCTTCACCTATAACAACCGGAACCCCTTTAGCACTATTCGTCTCATTCGCGATCTCCGCCGGGGGCATCACGACATGGTCGTTGTGCTCCACACGGTCTCATTTTCGTTTACGAGTGCGATCATAGGGCTGCTCGCCGGCGCCCGGATCAGAGCCGGATCGACCTCGGGGCCGTTTGAAAGCCGTCTCAGCAAGTCTCTCTATCATCTCGAGCTCCCGCTTCCCGACAAAGGTGAGCTCGAACGCATGAATGAAGCCGAGCACAACCTTGTTCCGCTCCGAACGCTTGGAATCGACACGGATGACTTGAGCCCGCTGTTCATTCCAACTGCGAGTGATCAAGAATGGGCAGATGAGTTTCTCGCGAGGCGCGCCACAGGGGGCAATCCCTGCATCGTTGTGCACCCGGGTGCGGGAAAAAAGGAAAATGTCTGGGCACCGGCCAATTTCGCGGACGTCGTAAACCGGCTGGCGGCCGCCTCGCCGATCGATCTCTTTGTCGTGGAAGGACCAAGGGACGCAGAAAACGTCGGGATGTTTGGTCGGTCGGTACGAGTGGCGCACCACGTTCTATTTGGGCGTAAGATTGGTGAAATCGCGGCCGTTCTTCGCCGGGCCGATCTCGTTCTGTGCAACGACACGGGAGTGATGCATGTGGCCTGCGCCGCCGGGGCCAACACGCTAGCTGTTTTCGGGCCTACCGACCCGATTCGATGGGCACCAAGATGTGCCAATCTAACGGTCGTGCGAGCGGAAAATGGGAATCTGAAGAAACTGTCCGTGCCAACGGTTTACGACAAAGCCGCCGAACTGTTGAGGCTAGTACATGGGGGTAAGGGTGATTCTGAGCGGTAAGGTTTGTTTGGCCTCAAGATTGACGGCATTGTTCCAGACATTGTATCCAGATTTCTTGACGGTGATTTGGTGTCGGCCTGCCTCGAGTTCGAGCGGTCCTGCCAGCGGGGTCACTCCGATTAACGTGCCATCGACGTAGACCTCGGCGCCCTCGAGCGTCGCAATGCTCACCTGTCCGAGAAGCTTGGTGAGCACGATGTTGCGGGTCGAAAGTTCACCGTTTGTGATCTTGATCACTTCGTAGTACGTTTCGTACCCCGGGGTCTTGCACTCGAGAGTATGAGACCCGCCTGTAATTTGGATTCGAGCCGCCGGCGAATCTCCCTGGTAGACTCCGTCGATGTAAATCTCCGCCGAAGGACTGGTCATCACGGCGAGCCATCCCGTTCGGACGATTTCGGCTGGTTGCTCGGCGATTGGCGCTCTCTCCTCAGCCGCCGCGTCGATTGCAGGTTTTGTTGTCTCAACCTCGGAACTCGCAGTGGCGGTCGTTACCGTGTCGGCTATCGATTCACCCGGATCGGGCTCGGGTGGGGCGGGTGAGTCCGCGACCGGTTTGGGCTTCGTGGTCGAGTCTTTGGCCACGACCTGGACCATCTGGTCCGGCTGGGTCGTGACACCAACTGCGCCGCTGTCCGGTGGAGTCGGGTTCACGTAGATGTCGGGAAGACTCCCACCGAAAAGGTCACTCTGCTGGGCCGGTGACTCCGTCGGCGGTTTATCGCCGAGCCAAGACTTGATCCCCGACAAGCATCCGTTGACCGCTCCCGGTGCCAGAGAATAACCAATTGTCGCCGCCGCGAAGGCGGCCGTCGCTGTTAGCGCAGCCGCCAAGCCTAGACGGAGGCGGCGCCTTTTTTTTCTTACGCGTTCGGTTTTGGGGAGCACGATGGTGGTTCCGCCCGTCGCCAGAAGACCTCTTAGGTTTTCCGACGCCTCGTTCAACGTTGCGAGTCCCAGGTGCCTCTCAATCGTTTTTTTGAATTCCCTGGCACTCTGGAAACGCGCGTCGCGGTTCTTGTTCATCGATTTCGCCAGTATCGAGGCGACCGGCGGAGCGAGCTCGACATTGAACTTCGAGGGGTGCGGCGCGTTCTGATGGATGATGTTCTGGATAATTCCCATGTAATTCTCGTCAAAGAACGGCTGATGACCCGTCAGAATCTCGTAGAGCATCGTTCCCAGGGAGAAGAGGTCGCTCCGATGGTCTACACTTTCTCCAAAAGCCTGCTCGGGTGACATGTAAAGGGGCGTGCCGAGGATGGAGTTAGCAGCCGTGTGTTGCGTGGTCGCCTGCGTGAGCTTGGCTAGGCCAAAATCGGTGATCTTGATCCGGCCGGATTGGGTGAGCATGATGTTCCCCGGTTTGACATCGCGGTGAACAATACCCTTCGAATGGGCGTGTTCCAGACCTTGGCTCACCTGGTGGGCAATGGCAAGGGCGGTGTTTTCAGGTATTTGTTTCCATTTGTCCAAGATATCTCGGAAGCTTTCGCCCTCGATGAATTCCATCACCATGAAGTACGTGTGATCCTCGACCCCGAAGTCGATGATCTTCACGATGTTCTCGTGATCGAGTGACGCAGCTGCTTTCGCTTCGAGGATGAATCGCCGTGTGAAGTTCTCGTCTTGGGTCAGGTGGTGATGGAGTTTCTTGATGGCAACGACCCTGTCCAAAGAGGTCTGGATCGCCTTGAAGAGAACGGCCGTTCCCCCTTGCGCAATCAAGTTGACGATCTGATAGTTCTTGCCGTCCGACACGATTGTGTTACCTCGCCAGGATCAAGCGTTCGGCCAGATAAGAGGGCAATCCGTGTGAAAGGATCTTGCTCTGGCAGGTCGATATGTCGTAGGGCACTCGGACGAACTCGATCGATTCAGCTTCTTCATCGAGTATCACTACACAAGCATCGGGATTGCTGTCCCTGGGCTGACCAGTGCTGCCCGTGTTGATGAAGTATTTGAAACCGTCTTTGATAGTGATCCGGTTTTCCCTGACGATCTGGATCGAGCCCGTCTTCTCATCCATTGTCACGAGAACAGGCAGGTGGGTATGTCCCACGAAACAAAACTTTTGTCCTATCGAGGAGAACACTTCCGCGACATCGTCGAGTGTCCGCACATAACGAAACTGCATCGGTTCGATGGGCGACGCATGCGTGAAGAGATAGTCGCCGTCGATGTACACCAACGGCATGTTCGCCAGTGCCTCCAGATCCTCATCGCTCATCTCACGACGCGTCCATTCGACGGCCGCGTGTGCGATTTCGTTGAAATCGTCGCAGGCGATCACGCCCGCCACGGCGAGATCGTGGTTGCCCGCGAGGATTAGGTTGGCCTCCTCCTGGAGGGTGTGGAGGCATTCCTGCGGGTCCGCACCGTAACCGACGACGTCACCCAGGCAGTAGAGCTGAAACGGCTCGAGCTTCCGGATAAACGAGAGAACCGCTTGCAGCGCTTCCAAGTTGCCGTGATTGTCAGAGATCAAGACGTACCGCATGTTGCCCTCCGCTGTTGTCCGCTCAGTTACTCACAAAAAACGAATACATTGCTTCCGATTTTGATCTTGTCGTTGTCCTTGAGCACGCACTCCTTGATCGTCCGACCTTCGACAGTGACTTTCCGATAGCCATTGAGATGTCTGATGACGAAACCGCCGTTTTCCGATGTAATCTCTGCGTGGCGTCGCGCTACAAGGAACCCACCGATTTCCACGTCGGCGTTCTCGTCCTTACCCAGAGTCAACGTTGAGTTATCCAGCTCGAAGACCCTGTCACCGGAACCGGATTTCTCGATGAGTCGTGGCGAAGAGCAGGTCGGTTCTCTCTCCACGGTGTTCCGAACAGCGATCTTGTCGCGATTTATTATGACCGTTTGGTCGAATGTGTCGATTTCGGGGTTGAGTGAGATCTCTCTCCCACTTTGTTTTTGAAAGAGTAATTTGTGCTTGCCTATCTGTATTTCATCACCGTCGCTGAGCATCGCCCTTCCCACGAGGTGCCCGTTCAACAGCGTGCCGTTGAGGCTGTCACAGTCCTTGATGTAGTACCTGCCTTTGTCCTCTTCGATTACCGAATGGTTCCTCGAAACAGCGAGGTTGTCGATCACGATGTCGTTGTCCGTCGTGCGGCCGATCTTGAGCACGGGTTTTTCGAGCACCCAATGCCCGATTTCTTTGCCCTTGAACTCGAGCGTTACGACCGGTGGTTTGGACAGAAAGAGATCGGTGATGTCACCCTGATATCTATCGTCGATCATCTTCGCGTCGGACACGTATTTGACGAGAAGATCTTCGTAGATATTTATCGTCAGTGGTTTCTCGGCGGAAAGCGTGTAGATTCTGACGAGAAAATCGTCTCTGAACGTCTTTTCCTTGGGCATCGAGGAAGAGAGTTCGTGACACAACGCCTTGACATCGCCCTTCTCGTAACGCAGCGCAGCAAGGAACGTGTCTTGCGACGCGGATACAATACAGCTCTTCTTTTCCTCTTCGATTTTGTCCAGGACTTGGTCGAGATCAACCAGCGAGCTGAGGAGTTTGAGAGTCGGTTTCTTTTGAAATAGTATCAGCACCGAGTGGAGTATCTTGTTGTTGACTTCGTAGCAGGTTGCCGTCGAGACATCCATTCGATTTACGGTAAGAAGAAAATCCTTGATTGTCGTCTCGCTGAGCTGGCCGTAAAGGATCCGACCCGCACTATAGATCTGAGACTGTCTAAAAAACAAAAAGCACTGCTGGGTATCGTCGGCGATTTCCAAATACGTTGGACGTTCCCGACTAATCTCGAGTGCCTCCCGAACAATTTCGTTGAGTTTGTTTGGAGAAAAACCCTCCGACTTTCGAACGATTTTCGTGAAGGGAAGAGTGATTTTCACCGCTGCCACGTCCTTTTCGCGAAGTTGCTTTTGCCCCGTCCTCATGCGCAGAAATCGGGCAAGAAGCATGCCAGCGACAGAGATCACCCTCGAGTGCGAAAAGAGCTATCTCAATGCGAGCTAAACAACTACAGTTTCGGGTTACACGGTGGGACACTTGTGTCTCGGCATGCAATAATGAAGCGTCGAGCGCAAAATGCTTGGCGGCACACACGACGTTTTGTTGATGGCTCTACCGCTGGGTGACTCATCTTTACTGTTGATTCCCTTCCCTTTCGGGTGAGACACCGTTGTGACTCCAACGGCCGTGCGAAGATTTGACTTGAAAAAGAACGCCGCATAGTGTAGAATTGCGGTGTTTGGTGGGGTATTAGTCCTTGTGGTTGTAATGTACGGATTGAGCTGAATTGTCAGGGAATGGAACCATTGGGAGCGTGTTCATCCCAGTGGTTTTCTTGTTGGAAGGAGTAGGTTCTATTGCGTATTACAGGTAAAGTGAAGTGGTTCAACGAAAGTAAGGGCTACGGTTTTATCAAGCAGGAGTCGGGACGAGATATTTTTGTCCATTACTCCGAGATTCAGGGAGATGGGTACCGGACGCTTACCGAGGGTGAAACGGTTGAATTCGAGACCAGGGAGGGTCCCAAGGGTCTCGAGGCAACCAACGTAGCCCGCTCGAGCTCAGCAGAACAGTAGACAT
>CP070677.1:2044938-2048136 GCA_020352495.1 Candidatus Latescibacterota bacterium | reverse complement strand
GGGAATACTGACCGTGAACGACTGAGACTAGTCGATACGCTGATCATCGCCCGTTCCCACGCGACTCATCCCAGATAAACTCCCCGTTCTCGACACTCCAGTCGAGACCAAAGAAACCCAAACCGCATACGGCGTCGCTTCCGTACTCGAGCTTCACGGCGCGGAACAGGGTGAGATCGGGATACGCAAATCCGGGATACATGTAAGGGCGCCGATCGGTCAAGCGCATACCTGTGATGCCGGTCCCGCCCACGACGCCGACGCATGCCGTGTCACTGCCAGGACGCGGTCTAATCAAGAGAACGCCGAGGTCTTTTCCTTTGATCTTTTTCTCTCCGACGCGGACCTCGTCGGAACGAACCTGGACCGGGTTGTCACCGAGCAAATCCCGCCATGCCGCGTTGGTTTCAGCATTGCCGTAGAGCACCACGTTGCGGTCGGGCTCCACCGCTGGATCGAAGCCCACGTCGCGAATCACGTCGATCGAGCCGTTGCCCTGGTACCAGAATGTCTCAGCGTCGTAACGCGCTTTGGCGGCCGCCCACGCGTTTTCGTCTTCTGATCCCTTGGTGCCGAACACGAAAACGACGCGGTGGTTGAACACATCCTTGAATGTCCCGTAGCGGTGCGGGCCCTTGTGCGACGGCGGCGCGGGCCCATCTGCGTACCACAGTCCATCCTTGCGATGGAGCGTCACTTGGTGAGGTGGTGGGGGGTACTCGACAGGGATGATCGCCTGGCCGTCCATTTCTATGGCGATGGAATCACCGGCCTCGACGTGAGAGACATCGATTGTCAACCGGGCGACGTTTTCCGTCCGGCCGACAAACTGTCTCTTAGCCGGATCGAAACGAACATCGGCGGTGCTCATCTCCAACTGTTTCGTCTGGGCCTCGATGCAGAGCCAGTAATACCACGCGGAGATCCCCGGATTGGGCGTTGCGAATTCGACGTGACGGACCCGCTCCTTACCCGGTCGCGCGTGACGGGCGAAAAAGTCAAACATCGGATACCAATCGACGCAGTCGGTCCCGTCCTCGTCTATTTTGTCCCACCAGTGACCAACCCCGGGCTCCTCGTGATAGATGAAGTCTTTATGAAACGCCTCGAGCCGCGCGACCATCTGACGGGACTGATCGGCCAGCACGTTGTCGTCGTCGGCGCCGTGGAGGATGTAGATACCGAGGTCTTTGTAGTTCCGGACGAGGTCAAACGTCCGGCTTGGCAGCGTGGTTCGCATCAGCATTTTTTCAACCGGCGTATCCACCACGACTTCGCGGCTGGGACGATAAGACCAGAAGCTGATCCATCCCGCGCTGGGACCTAGCGCGGCAAAACGGTCCGGGTACAGTGCGCCGAGATGCCACGTGCCGTGCCCGCCCATCGAATGCCCCGTCAAATAGACCCGTTCCGGGTCGACATCGAGCGTGCTCAGGGCGATATCCAGGACTTCCAACGCGTCGATCCGTCCCCAGTCTTCCCAGTTGAAGCCATATGGGCGCCGGTTGGTGGGTGACACAATGTGTCCCCACGTTTTCGCGCTGTACGAGCCGGATTGGTTGATTGCCTCGACACCGGCCCCGTGAACGGACAAGAAAAGCGCCGGGGTGGGGAAGGCCTCCGTGTCCTGGGCGGGATTGACGCTAAAATACTGAACGCTTCCGTCGATGCTGCTGACGAAGGTTTGTTTGTGATTCTCGTGTGTGTGTTTGACGTTGAGAAGGATCTCCCGTTCGTAGAGAGGCGTCCCATGCTCCTGCGACGCATCGCCGCCCGTTAGCTCCAAAGTCAAAGGTACGGTGCCCGGCTGCGACGGTGCTTCGCCCGCCAGCTTGAACGCGACTTTGCGAACGCTCAATGCCTGGAGCACCGGCATCTCACGAACAACCTCTTTGTTCTCTCCAACGCGCGAGATCAGCCGAAGACCGGTAACCGGTGCGGTCGTCGCGTTGATCAGTACCACCGCCGCCCAGTTGTCGATCTCCCGGCCGACGATAAGATCCGGTGTTGTTACATCCTTTTCGTTGATCATGACGTCCGCACGGACCGGATGAACCAGAACCTTGATCGCCGGCAAACGTCCTCCCTGAAACAACAGATCGTTTCTCCCTCGATTCAACAGTACAGGTATCTGTGAGTAGTTGAAACGCGGTTCCCAGGATTCCCACTCTTCTTTGTACTGATAGACGTTACCCACGCGAAGCTCTCCGTTCACGTAGACCATTCTGTGCGCCATTCCTTCGAGAATAACAACCCGCTTCTCCGGCGAGTCGATCGACGCGTAAGCATAACCACCTTTCAACGCCTCGTCGCGCAACCACCCGCTTTCGTCTGCGGCGATCTGTCTCCACTCTCGATCGTCGTCCTCACCGAAATTAATCCGTGCGCCTACGACGGGCCGTGACCAATTGCCGACCACCAACGCCGCCTCGATCGGGTCGATGGTGCCCACGCTTCGATACCAATCAGGGCCTTCGATCACTAGGCATTTCTGTATCGTAACAACTTCGGTGGACGGGATGGCGTCCCCTCGAGTATGCCCGTCCACCAGTTGCATCAAAACAAAATAGACTAAGACTGCGAAACCGAGATTCGTTTTGGCGTTCATGTCGTCATCCGTGTTTAGAGTTGAGTCATATCTCCATCGGTGCACGTCGCCGGTGGACACACTCATCCTGCCACACATCGTGCCGTCGCATGTAATCCGCGATGTTGAATAAGTAAATCAATTAAATACCGAAACGGCAAGAAATCAACATGCTTTGTGGAGGGACAGTTCGTCCTGATTCGGTTCCCAGCTCGTTATGACCTTGGTCATCAGTCAGAGAATTAACGACCCGGCGACAATATCCGTCTCCAAAATATCTCCGAGACTGGAGAGGACTTCAGAGGACTGGAGGGGCCTCAAGAGGAAAAGAATCGGCGCGGTAACTTGAAATTTTTCACGCGGTAAGAACCGAAGTCGTGCACCACCGTCGGGATAGGGTTCAAGCGTAACAAGGGTTCGATCTTGAGGTGTTAAAAAAAGTCTTAAACATAATAGTAACCACTCTGGCAGACATGAAAGGTAAAATATATCAAATGGAGCTGGACTACGGTAAAAAAACTCTTACTCCAGACCTGACCCCTGAAAAACTCAAGGTTTCATTGGAAAACATAAACAAGCTCCTAGGACTAAACCTAAAAGAACACGATCTG
>CP070677.1:2041329-2044838 GCA_020352495.1 Candidatus Latescibacterota bacterium | reverse complement strand
CGCAGTCGGCTGGGCGGCGACATGTCGTCGGCGGGCGCCGGTCGCGCGTCCCCGGGCCGGGCCAAGAAAGCCCAGTTGCGGTGCGATTGAGCCTCGTTTGGGCACCACCTAGAGCCGTCGTGTAACCATCTGTTCGTAAATAGGATATGTGGATGTCGTGGGAATGAAGAGGCTGGGGGACGGCCGTCTTCGACCCTTTTCGCAGGAGCGAGCGAGGATCACCCGCCGTCAGGCGGGAAGCCGAGTGAAGCGGGCGGAGGGTCGAAAACGGCCGTCCCCTCGAATCCTCCCCCGCATCAACTGACGATGAACCAAACCGCCGGGCAGTCGCGGACGGCGCGCGGCTTTCCCCTCGCTCTAGTCTAGCCGGAGTGTTGTGGCACTTTCGACCCGTGTTCGTGCGAACGAATTCAACGGGCACCCGTATTGACATCACGTGTTTAATTGAGCATAATTCGTGGGTTCAAAAACGCAAAACGAGAGGATCTGGAATGAAACATCTAAAAATGGCTTTGTTATTAATCCCCGTGGCCACGCTTCTGTGCGTTGGCTCGTGTGGCAAGAAGGAAGAGAAGGCGAAAACGGACGAGACGGTGGCCGGTTCCGAAAAGAAGGGGGCAGACACCGAGACATCCTCGCTCAAGGACATCGCGATGGAAGCGAGGGGTATTGTATCGGTCGACGAAGAGCTCGCTGGTGTCCGCGAAATGATGGAAACGGCCGGTTTTATGATCAAATCCTACGAGGGTTTCCCCGCACAAGAGGTTGGGAGAAAGGGGCGTATGCTTGTTTATACTGACAAGGGGGCAAAGCGCTCGGGTGGGGTGGTGTTTTTCAAAAAGACGGGACCAACCGTCGCGCAGTGCTGGCATTGGCATTTCAAGGATATGGTGCCGGACGCCGTTACCAACGTGGAAATGAACGGCGACGGGCTGTGGGATGTGCAGGTGGCGTCCAATGACGGACAGGTGATAAATCTCATTCAAGACGATTCGTTTACTCTGACGGCAGCCGATAGATCGGACTGGATCGCCATGAACGGGACCTCGTCGGAACCCGTTTCAGAAGATGCGGCGATGTGGAAGTGCTTTGATGGCGATACTACGTCGGCGTGGCAGTCTTCAACCGGACCGGACGACGACGCGTTTCTCGAACTCGATGTTCCGTTTGGGGTCAAAGACGGGATGTTGGTCCTCCAAACGCTGGCCTCGAACCAACCCAGTCGGTGCACGGTGTACGCGGACGGCAAACAACTGCAAGTCATCGACCTCGAACCCAAGGCGGCTCGGCAGATCACGCATCTCGACGGCGCAGCAAAAGGGGCAAAGACGATCCGTCTCGTGTTCAACTCGGGTCAAGGACAGGGGAATTTGGTCTCGGTCGCCGAAGTCACACTGAAGTGAACTGTGGTTCTTCGATTTCGATCACCGCCGACGACTGCTCTTCCAGAATCTCGAGAAATACATTTACGACCTTTGGATCGAAGCTCGTCCCACTGCATCTCTTTAGTTCCGCGATCGCGTCGGCTTTGGACATGGCCTGGCGGTAGGGCCGATCCGAAGTCATCGCGTCATAGGTATCCGCCACGGAGAGAACTCTCGACATCAAAGGGATCTGCTCGCCTTTGAGCCCATCCGGATAACCCGATCCGTCGTAGGCCTCGTGATGATGGAGGATCAGTGGAACGACGGGATGCATCTCGCCCAACGCCTTGAGCATCGATGCTCCCATTTTTACGTGGCTTCTCACTTGCTCGATTTCCTCTTCAGCCAAGTCTCCCGGGCGATTCAGGAGGCGATCCGGAATTCCGATTTTCCCGATGTCGTGAAGCATCGAGGCAAGATAAAGATGATGTTTTTCCCTCGTGCTGAGTCCGTACTTCTCGGCGATCAGGAGTGCGTAACGGCTCACGCGGGCGGAATGCCCGCTTGTGTACTGATCCCTCGCCTGGATGGCGCGTACGAGCGTTTCCACTGTGTTGTAGAACAAATTTCGAAGATCGTCGTAGAGTCGCGCGTTATCGAGCGACACACCGGCCTTTAGCGCCATTGCGGTCAGGAGTGCGAGGTCCTCTTTTGTGTAGAGGTTCGACTGATCGGATGAGTCGAGGTAAATGATCCCGAGCACCTTTCCCCGGTTGACGAGTGGGGCGCACATGGCGCTGCGAACTTTGAGATCTCCAACGCTTCGCGAGTGCAGAAACCGTTCGTCGACGAGCGCGTCTTTTGACAAAAGGGATTCCTTTTGCCCGACGGCGGTGTTGAGAATTGTCTTACTAACGACGAGCTCCGTATCGTCGCTGATCGAAGACGGAGCTCTCCTTACGTATGGCACTAACTTGCCCGATTCGCGGTCGACTAAAAGGATGTATCCGCGCGACGCCGGGATCACCTCCAGTGTGAGATCCATCAAGTTTTCGAGCAGCAATTTGAAATCATCGATGTCACGGGCGATTTTGTCGGCGCGGTACAGAACCTGAAGTGCGGCGTAGGACTTTGAGGAATCACGTGAGACGGATTTGTCCAATAGATCCCGGATCAGGATCTCTTCGGTGGGATTTTTGACGGTGATCGTCGAATCGCTGGGAATGGGAGTGTCGATCGATACTGTGAGATCCAGCGGCGCCTGGGTCTCTTCCAAAGGGGAAGGCGCGTTCTCGACCATGATATCGACGTCGGCTATTGTGATCGTGTCTCCGGGGTGAATCCGGACTTTCTTGACCTTTTTGCCGTTCAAGAACGTGCCGTTGGTGCTGTCCATATCCTGGACAAAATGGTCACCTTGCTCGGCGAGCAGTACGGCGTGGAATCGGGAGACCGCGGTGCTTTGGATGTGGAGCTTGTTTTCCCGATCCCTGCCCACGGTGAAAGGGAGACCCTTTTCCGTTATGGAAAGGCGTTCCTGATTCCCGGGGCCCCGAATGATCCGCAGGTGAAGCATCGGCTGACTCCTCGTAAACTGCTCATTGAATGGGGGTTGAGCCCGTGGTGGATGGTAGTAAGCAAGAATCAGGACAAACCAGGGTCGTGAGTTTCTCCGGAAGCTAAGGCTTTGGGGAGCAATCAATTGTCAAGGTCGTACGCGGTCGGGTCTGATTTTACGATAGTCCCATATATAGTACATACTTCAAATCGGCCCCCATATATTGTATATTTTAGTTGAAAAGATGCTTGTCTTTTTTTTGAAGGAATGCAAAATGAGAGGACGAATACACAAGACCCATACTGGGGGATGGGTCTGAAACAATCCTACCCGACAAGAAAAGTAAAGGACCGAGAATGAAACTCACTGAGAACGCCGTGCGCGTGCTAAGGAATCGCTATCTCCGGAAGAACGCCGAGGGCGAGGTTTTGGAGACGTATGACGAAATGTTCCAACGTGTGGCGAGGAGCATCTCTCAGGCTGAGCTCAACTACAACGATAGCGAATCACACCGAAAACACTGGGAAGAAGAGTTCTACGACATAATGACCAATTTGGAGTTCCTTCCCAATTCGCCGACTTTGATG
>CP070677.1:1947936-2041229 GCA_020352495.1 Candidatus Latescibacterota bacterium | reverse complement strand
TCCCGGTGAGGGTTTCGTAATCATCTGATCCCGATCGGCGGACAAGAGCCGGCCCTCGGCCGCGGCCTTTTCGATCGTTTCCCGCCAATCGGCAATGTCGACTTCGACGCGATCGATCGAGGACTCGTCGGGCAACGGTTGCCGATGAAGCCCGTGAAGCTTCGAGAATTCTTTGAGCGCCGCGACGCGCGCTTTATCGTCGGTCGTCGGGTCGCGAACGATCTGAAGGAGGAGCTCGGAAACATGCGATCGGAGCTCCTTGCGCTCCTCGACATGTTCGGCGAGCGCCCGTGCGCGCGCGACGTGGTAGTCGTCCTCGGCGAGCCGCCCCGATATTTCGAACTCCTTGACGAGAGCGGCCTTGATTTGCCATTTCTTAAACCCTTTGCTCCACAGGGTTTCGGCCATCTTTAACCGTTCGTCTCGATCTCCGGACTTGGTTCCCTTCGCCGGTCGTCCTTTTTTCCTCTTCTTCTTTCCCATGGGTAGTCACCTCAAATCGCGGCCTCCGGGCTCGTCAGCCCTCGCGTGTCCGCTTGGCGTCTCCCCATGCTTCTATCGACAATACCACGAGCTCGGCTCGATTAGACGGCCTCACGTGCCGTTTTCCGGTTGCGGGTCCTCGAGCTCGGCAAGGGTCTTACCGTCGCCATCTCTTGTTGGCTCTTGCCCGGTGAGCTTCCGGTAACGCATGAGCGCGATTTGAGCGTACGCCGGGGAGAGTTCGGTGAGGATGGCGCGCCGGCCGAGCTTTTCGGCGACGATCATGGTGGTCCCGGAGCCGCCGAAGGGATCGAGGACGAGGCAAATGGCGGGAGCGGCGTTGCATTTGCAAGCCGGCTTCCAGCCGAGGAATTCGTCGGGATGATCGGTCTTCCAAGCCGCGAGCTCCTTGCCGTCGGTATACCGCGCCCCCGAGGAGGCTTTTCTTTGAGCGGCGGTCTTTCCATGCCGCATTGGCTCGCCGCGCGCTTTGCGGTCTTCCCAATTGGTCTTACCGCGCTTGATGTTCCGGACCCACGGCTTTCCGCAAGTATCGCAACAGCCCCGCTCGGAGGTTCCGGCTTTGATGCAAGGGACGACGAGCTTCTCCGGGAAGGTCGCAAAATGGGCATCCGGCATGGCTTGGGTCGGGATGACCCATACGTCTCTGAGGCTTCGCCCAACGCTTTCTCGAAGGATAACGCTTCCCTTCTCGCGCTTCGGGTTGCCGTCGGAGTTGCCGCAAGCGGACTTGTAATGCGCGTTGCCGCCTTCGGTCCATTCGCGGTACGGTCCGGAGTTTTCCCTTACGGCGTCGGCGTCGTAAAAGTACCGAGCGGACTTGGAAATGAGAAAGACATGCTCATAAGCCTTGATCGGCCGATCGGTTACGGATTCCGGGAAGGCGTTCGGTTTATGCCAGATGACGTCCGAGCGGAGGAACCATCCGTCGGCTTGGAGCGCAAAAGCGAGTCGCCACGGTTGCCCGAGCATATCCTTGGCTTTGAGGCCGGAGCGTTTCGCGGTATTCGCCGCGCGCCCCATCCGGGAGACGTAATCGCCGTAAATCCCCGGATCCTTGTAATTCTTCGTTCGCTCCTTCGCTTGCTTGACGTTTTCCTCGGTATTGAGCTTTGTTCCGGTTTGCGCGTACGCATCCCCCATGTTAACCCAAAGCGTACCGTCTTTGCGGAGAACGCGCCGGATCTCGCGGAAGACCGCGACGATCTTTTCGAGGAAATCCTCGAGGGACTCTTCGAGACCGATCTGTCCTTCGATCCCGTAATCCCTCAAACCCCAATAGGGAGGGGAGGTTACAACGGTTTGGGCGCATTCGTTGGGGAGGCCGGCGAGTCCCTCGAGGACATCGCCGATCAAGAGCCGGTGTTTGCCGCAGAGCCAAGTCTCGCCGGCGGAGACGACGATTGTCGGCGGTTCCGGCGGAATTGCGGTCTCTTCGTCCTCCTCCTCTTCTTCTTCGCCTCCGAGATCGGCCTCGAGGGCTCCGTAATCTCCGGCGATCTCGGCGAGGAGAGCGGCGAAATCTTCGTTTTCGGTTTGCATCCCCTCGAGGACGGCGGTAAGCGCATCGGCGTCGCCTTCGGCCATCCCGGCGAGGGGATCGAGGGTCGCCATAATCTTGTTGGCTTCTTCCTCGGTAACGTCGAGGACGAGAACGGGAACCTGTTGCTTCTTGGCGACATCTTGCCGGAGATGTCCGTCGATCAAGACGAGTTTACCGTCTTCTTCCCGCGCGAGAACGGCGTCGACGAATCCGAGTTCGTTGAGCGCCGCCTTGATGGCTTGTTTTTGGTGGGGAGGATGCTTGCGCCAATTATTAGCCGCCGGAACGAGATCTCGTCCTTCGACGTATCGGAGCTCCCTGATCCGACTTTTGATTTTCTTCATTCTTCTTTTCGAGATGTTCTTCGATTTTCTCCCTCATGGGGAGGATTATTTGCCAAAGCGCCCCGAAGAGGTCGAGGACGTCTTCGGCGGTCGTGATACGCATGATGACTTGCTTTTTTTGCCGTCCGTGGAATCCGCCGACCTTTGTTACGGGATAGCGGACGAGGAGCTCGGACATCCGGCGAGCGCCCTCGGCGGGAAGGAATGCGGCGAGACAATCGCCGGAAACGACTTCTCGAGCAGGCATGGTTCTCCCTTCACGGCGGCGAGGCCGCCCCGGGAGAGTCCGGAACGGCCTCGCGCGCCTGTTATGCGATTGCGTCGATTTGCTTCGAGGCGACTAAGCGCCCGTAAATTGCCAAGACTGCGCCGACGATGACGACGATTTCCTCGGTAATCGAGGCTTGCGTTTCTTCTTCGATATCGATCCCGAGCCAATTTCGCCCGAGGGCTCCGAAGATCATGACGACGATGCCCCAGAAGGTCTTGGATTGAAAGAGCCCTTTGAAGTCGTCGATATTCGGCGGCGGGTTTGGGTTTGAATCGCCGGTCGGTTTTGGAGTAATGGCCGGTTCAGGCATGTTTACCTCCTTCCCCGGATGGTTGCGGAGAATTTGAACCTCCCGCCGGCGCTCCGCCGTTTTTTTTGCGTTTACTCCTTCCGCGGAAGCCGAGCGCGCCGGCGGCGAGGATCCCTGCGGCGGCGATCGCTCCTCGAAGCCAAGAATCCGGCTTCGTTGGATCTCCTTCCCCGATCTTCGCTCCAAAAGCCTCGAGAGCGGCTTCGGTCGCCGGCTGAATTTCAGCGACGACCGCTCGGAGGCCCTCAACGGACGAGGCCACCCCCGAGACCTCGGAGCCTTGCCCCTCGACCGTATCGTGAAGCCTCTCGACCTTTGCTCCGAGGATTTCGGAGAGCTCGAGCGCGAGTTGATCGCGCTGGGTAGTCATGAGGGTTTCGACGTCGGTTCCGAGCCGCTCGGCAATACTCTCGATAGTCTTCGGGCCGACGTCGACGTACGTCGGCTGGGTTACGCCGCACCCCGGTGATAGTCCGAGGCAAACGACAAGCAAAAGGCTTGTTAGTCGCATGGGTCCTCCTTGGGTAAGAGTTCGTAAGAGTTTACGAGATTCTGTAATGCGTCGAGAACATTCTCGGTTGAAACGCCTTTGAGCTTGACTTGTAAGGCTCCGTCGGGAACGGAGAAGACCAAGAGAACGCCTTCCTCGCAAGCGGGACACAGAGCCTCTTCTTCCTCAAGCCTCACGGAAACGTCGCCCGAGCTTCCAACGGCTTCTTTCTTCATTTTTCGGTACCTCTCAGAAGCGTATTATGCCTGAAGCTCCCTCGAGATTCCATGAAAAAGAAGAGCGCCTCCGCCCGAATAGCGAGCGGAGGCGATAAAACGGAAAGTTAGCGATCGACTTGATTAAGGCTCCCCCGCCGAACCGCTCGGCTCTTGGGGAAAGAGAACAGAACGACGAGGGAGCGAATCTTCTCCAAGGTTATAGACAACGAGTTCGCCGTTATCCGAGACGAGCCGGAGAACGCTGGCCGGCATCTCCGGATCGAGAAAGAGCCTGATCTCGAGCCCGCCCGGAAGCGAAAGAAGCCTCCCCGCCGAGGCTGGGTCTGAATACAAAGAGTTATGGGTTATCAACGACGGGGAGGAGCATAGGCTTTCGAACCGCCCATGCGTTTGTACGTTGCCCATAAAGCGCTTCTCCGTTGCCTGATTTTCGCAATGCGACCGTCAAGGGACGTTATAACGCCGAGGAGTTCTTCCGGATCTTCCGTAATCCAAAAGCCGGAAGGGCTCGCCGGCGAGGAGCAAATCGGATGCCCGTCGAGGATAAGCTCGCGGATAATCGCTCGGGTATGGATTTGCGTTCGCCATTCTCGCGGCGTCTCGGCCGCTTCGTGGATCTCGTCGGCGATTCGCGCGTTCTTCTTTCCTTTCAAGATCGCGCTGAGAACGCGCTTCTTCATTTGGTCGGTTACCCTCATTCGATCTCCTCGGTTTGGGTCCAAGCGATCCAATAGCCCTCAAAGCCGGGCTTGAAATACCCGTAAAACTCGCCAAGGTCCGAGAAGCCGGCGTCGCGCCAAAGTTGGTACACATCAAGCGGGTTGAGGAACTCGCCATGGATCGCGACGCGAACTTGCGTGTTGCGCGTTATTATTTTTATGTCATCGACTTGAGCGACTTTGGCTTTCGCGATTGGAACGGTTCCGCCGCCTTTTATGTAAAAGACGACCTCTTCGCCGAGGGAGACTTTTTGACGGACGAACGCCGTGACTTTGGTCCTCGAGGCGAGCTTAAACGCCTGCGATTCGGGTATCTCAACGCGAGTCATGAGTCCCCCTCGAATGGAAGTCTTTTCGCGGTACTTTCGTAAACGTCAAAGCTCAACGTTCCCTTATGCCCGGAGAACGCAAAGAAAAAGGCATGTCCGGATTCGCAATACATGCGGATCGCAACGAGGCCCTGATTCCCCCCTCGCTCAAGCGTCGGAAGATCATGGTCGGGAGGTATATCTGTATCCCTCATAGAATCTCTCTTGTGAATCGATGCGAGATGTACGTTATCGCATTCGCAGCCCGGTATCGGACAACGGATCGTATAAGGCCCCTCGAATTCGGTAACAAAAATATCGGTAATTTTCATGCTAACCTCCCTAAAAAAGTCATTTCGACGCCTCAAGTTCAAAAATCTTCGGCGAGCCGCCGTACGTATCGAGGCATTTCCATTGCCAATGCGAGACAACCGCCGGCGAGAATTCGATCGTTGTCCTTCGGAGCGAGCCGAGGTTCGTTACGAACGCCCCCCTGACCTTACCCCTTGAGTCGGTAACGATCGGGCGCTCCTCGCCGGCTCGTTGAACCTCGAGGACTCTCCGGTGCTTGCCGTCGGTAAGCGTGAGATGTACGACCTTCGGCCGGCCGCGCTTCGAGGCCGGATAGACCCAGGAGACCCGTGAGAGGACTTGAGCCCGCCCGAGATCGACGCCGATCCATTGCTTTGCCTCGACGACCGGAGGCGTCCAAAAGGTCTCGAGTCGCCCGTCGAAGGCTTTCTCGAGCCCCTCCGGCTCGGTTCCGGTGATGCGGAGACCGGGAGAGACGATGGCGAGGAGTTCTTCGCGCCAAGCTTTCCAGGCGAGCGCGTCTTCGAGCTCCCCGCGCTTCGTTTCGACTTTGATGTACTTCGTAGCCACCTTTTCGTGTTTCTTGGCGAGAGCGACGAGCTTCGCCCGATAGTCCGCCGCGAGCTTTGCGAGCTCGGCGTTATAGCGCTTCTTGGCGGTTTGGAGCTCCGGCGGAGGCGCGAGCCCCGAGGCTTTCTTGCCGGCAAGGATAAGCGCGCCGGCGAAGATTGAAACGAGAAGCAAGGCGAATGCGATAAACGCAATAACGGAAACGGCTTCTGAGTTTAGCTTTTTCATGACGTATCCTTTCGTGGATAGAGAGGAACAAGCGAAGCTCGGACCGACATCGGGGATCGGCTCAACGGAAGGTCGTTCCCGTCTCGGTCTTTGATTCGATGGCGGACCTCGAGCTCCTTACCATTGTCGCCGACGAGGATGGCGATGTAATCGAAATCGCCGCTCGTCGTTTCGAACGATTCAATCCTCCAAGTCGCTTTCCGTTGATAGTCCCGCTCGCCGTATTTTGGCCATAGGTCGTCCGGGACGTAATCGCCGCCGACGGCCGGCGCGACTTCTTCCGTTCGTATTCCGACGGCCGCGGTAATCGCGGCGAGGGCTTTTAGGAAAAATCTTCGATTCATGGGCATCGCTCCTCTTTATAGGGTTTCTTGGTACTTCTCGGCTCGCTCCCGCCCCAAGGGTTTCTCAACCGGGATGGCTCGTTCGCGGTACCCGGATTTCTCAAGGGTAATGACTCGTTCTTTCATTTCGGAATTATCAACGGCGACGACTCGTTCTCGTCTGGTGGGTTTCTCCGAAACAACGACTCGCTCCTTCATACCGGCTTTATCAGGATCTATGGCTCGCTCTCGCTTTCCGGTTCTATCAGGATCGACGACTCGCTCCTCAGCTAAGGTTTGCTCGATTGGCTTGGCTCGCTCTGTGCGCTCGGGCTCGCTCATCACGCATGGATTTCTCGGGACTCGCGACTCCTCCGGTTTTGAGGCTCGTTCTTCTTCGTCGGTTTTCTCGCGAACCGCGACTCTCGCTCTTGTTTCCCGGGCTTCTTCGTATTCAAAGCTCGCTCCCGTGCTTGGGTTTCTTGAGTTCATGGCTCGCTCTGAAATAACGGGCTTCCCTGGAATTCCGACTCGTTCTTTCCTAACGGTTTTCTTCCGACTTCCGACTCGTTTCTTTTTTCGGGTTTCATATAGCCCTCGACTCGTTCCCTTTCAGAGGTTCTCTCCGAGCTGACGACTCGCTCTTCCTTCTTGGATTGCTCGTGAAGCTTTGGCTCGTTCACTTCCAACGGTTTTCTCCGCGGGGATGACTCGCTCTTGCAGCTTGGATTGCTCAACCGGCTTGGCTCGCTCTTTTCTTAACGCACTCGACTCGTTCACAGGGAGCGGTTTTCTCGGAAAACGCGACTCGTTCTTTACTTCGGATTTCGCTGGCCCTTAACTCGTTCAAGCTCGCTGGGTTTCTCCTTCTTAGCGACTCGTTCGGTACTTACGGAGCTATCAACCTTCGACTTCGTTCATCGACTTCGTTCATCGACTTCGTTCATCGACTTCGGGCTTCCCTTTAAGTACGACTCGCTCTCGAATGTCGGTCTTCTCCGTACAGACGACTCGTTCGCAAATCCCGGGTTTACTCGATACTTACAACTCGCTCTCAAGCCTCGGACCTCCTTCCCTGCTTGGCTCGTTCTTACCGTACGGTTTTCTTCTTCGCCTTGACTCGTTTCCGTATGACGGTTCTCTCCTTGTAGTTGACTCGTTCCTGGTAGATGGTTTTCTTCTCAGATCCGACTCGTTCAAAAGCCTCGGGTTTCTTCTTCGTCGCGGCTCGCTTAGGCCCCCGGGTTTCTCCGGCTCGGTGGCTCAAGACCTTCGACTTCGTTCGCTACGATCGGGTTTCTCGTCGATCGAGACTCGTTCATATTGTGCGGCATCCTCACGGCGCTTGACTCGTTTCGCTACGCCGGTTCTCTCGGTACGTCCGACTCGTTCTTCCTCCTTGGCTTTCTCGTGAAGAGCGACTCGCTCCCGAATACGGTTATCTTCGGACTCGCGGCTCGTTCCTACCATACGGCCTCATCTACTACATCGACTCGTTCACGGCCCACGGGTTTCTCTCGGAAGCCGACTCGCTTCTCGGTAATGGTTTTCTCCCGGAATGCGACTCGTTCTTTGAGAGCGGTTCTCTCTGGCGAGACGACTCGCTCAATCAGTACGGGACTCTCCCCACGGTAGGCTCGCTCGGTTCTTTTGGCTTCCTCCCATAACTCGACTCGATCCCCGAGGACGGATTTCTCACGCAAACCGACTCGCTCGGCTGGGTCGTTTTTCTCAATACTCCAGGCTCGCTCTCGTTGTACGGTCTCTCTCCTCATCGATGACTCGTTCCATGCTTGCGGTTCTCTCCCAATAGACGACTCGCTCTCATTCGTCGGGCTTCCTCCTGAAATGCGGCTCGCTCTTGTATTTCGGTTTTATCAGCATTGATGGCTCGTTCCGAGCTTACGGTTTTCTCGAAGGGGTTGACTCGCTCAATTCTTTCGGGCTTCTCCGGGAAATCGACTCGCTCCTTGCGCTCGGTTTTCTCCAAGGGGTTGACTCGTTTCTTCCATGCGGACTCATCAACGGCCTCGACTAAAATTTTCGCAAGAGCCCTTTTAGGACTTTAAGCCTCTCCAGAAGTTCTTCGTTCCCCATGTCGATAAAATCTCCTTCGATCAAGAGGATAACCTGGTTGACGTAAAACGTTGCCCGCATCCCGCCGAGCTTGTCATTGATCGCGACCTGTTTTGCGCTCAACGCCTTTCCGGCGTAATGCTTTACCGTCGATTTGAGGACAACCGGAGCTCGGGTCCTCGCATGTTTCGCAGTCCGCGTCTTTACGAGATCGAGAAAACTTTCTCGCCGCATGTTGAGCGCCTTCGCGATCTCGCCGTCGGGGATCCCGAGGCGCTTCGCTATCAGCGAGCAACGGACGCGATCCGCTCGATTGAGCATCAACCCGTGAGACGAGTTGAGGCGCGCGACATCAAGAAAAAGCTCCTTCTTGTTAGGATAGCTTCGGAGAATAACCTTAATCTTCGCGCCCTCGCCCTCGAAGCGCATAGCTGCGCGAATTCGATGATAACCGTCGACGACGATCTTCGTTTTCTCATCGGCGATGACCGGCGGAAGGTTGACGCCGGCGGCAATGGATTCGACGAGATATCCGATCCGCGTCGTATCGATATCCGTCCTCGGATAGTAATCCATATCTTGGACCAAAGACGCAGCCTCGATCGTTACTAAGCGTTCCCTCATTCCTCGCCGCCTTTCTCTTTCTTAAGCATCTTCTGTCGTTGCTTCTCCGCGTCGGCGTTTACTCGTTCGTATTCCTTGACCTCCGCCGCCGAGACGATATCGGTATGCCCGAGATGAACCTCGACGTAAGGCCGAGGAGCTTTCTTGCGATGATGAAGCTCGTAAGCGACTTCCCAATAATGAGAAAGGAAGCGCTTGGAAGCGTAGCGCCGCGCGCGGAGATCGAGGATCAACGCCGGGAGCCGCCCCGACTCGAGGATCGCCCTCCATTCCGCCGAGGTCTTCTTATTTTTCTTCTTGCGCCAGGCGAGGTTCTCTTTCGCCGCCGGCTTGTTGTATCCGTCCCCGTCTCGGAGGATTTCGAACTCCTTACGCTCGCGATAAATCCGACCGTAATACGAATCGAGGCGATTCGAGACCTTGACGAAAGAATCGGAGATTTTCCAACAGAGCACCTTGAGATCGGGATTAAACGGCCGCTTTTGTCCCTTCTCCCATTTGCATGTCGGATCGAGGCCGGCGAAGCGCCAAATCTTCGAGACCGTCGTCGCGATATCCATGTCGATGTAGGCCCAAAGCCCGACCGCGAGGACCTCCCCCATGCCGACAACTTCGGCTGCCCATTGGGAGATCTCGCTTTGATTGGAAATCGCTTTGATTGCGCGCGAAATTTGCGCCTCGAAAACTTCGTTTTGCTTGTGAAACCATTTGACAAGTCCACCGGGATCGCCCCCATGGCGGAGAGCCGCGCTGATGCGATTGCCGGATTGCTTGCGTTGCTCTTGAACGTTGTAATACATCGCAACGAGGCATCGCGCGGTCTCGAGTCCGATCTCGTCTCCTCCGGCCTTTAACGCCTTTATGAGATCGCGATCAAGACGTTCGGTCGGTCGAAGAAAGTCCTCGTAATCATCGCTTGTAATAGTAGTCATCTTTTGGCTCCTTTCGGTTTTGGGTTGCTTAACCTTCGCTTTCGCCGGACGGCTCTTCCTCCTTCCCTTCTTCTTCCGCCCGCCTTGCTGATACGATTTCGCTGAGACGCTTTTCGTACCTTTTGAGCGCCTCCATAACCGGCGGCTCGAGAGCTATCGTATTCGTTGTCGTGATTCCATTCTCCGTCGTCAAAACGATGTGGTAACCGTCGTAATCGGCGTAAACGCCGTCGCCGAGGTATCGCTTGAATCCTTCGTTACTCATTGTCCTCCTTTACAATGTCGATAAGGTCGCCGACAAAATCTTCGGCCTTATCTTCCTTCATCCATTCGCTCATGGTTTGCATGTCCTCGGCGAGGGTCTCCGCCGAAGACTTCTCCGGCTTGGGATTGAACTCCGGCGGAGGCTCGCTAAAAAGATCTCCGGTGCTTTGCTCGGCGAGCTCGCGCGCCTCGACGATCTTCTCTAAAGCCGCAGATTCGTCTTCCTTGGATAGAGCGAGGCCCCGGTCGACGGACTCCTTCCGGAGCTCGGAGATATCAATCGTGCCCCAGGGAGCGTTGTAACGTATAGAAAACTCAGCCCAAATTTCGGGAAAGGCTTGAACGAGGACGGAAAGATGCTCGGTCGAATCGGCGGTCGACAAAGCGCCCATGATAAAGGTCGCAAAGTTCGGTGCTTCGAGCGTACTTATTCGCTCGTAACAACGGAAGTCCTCGAGGCTCATTCTTTCGCCTCTCCGGGATCGCCGAGCTTTCTCTTCCAAAGCCAACATTCGTAATCCGGCCCGGTGTTCGGCCATGGATAGGGGAGGTGCCGGTCGACGTATTTCCCTTTACCGATATGCCTGGCGAGGTCGCAAACTTTCAAGCCTTCGACCTCCTTCCAATGGATGCAAGTCCGGCAAGGTCCCGGTTGAACTTTAATTTTCCTTTCTTCCGTCTTCGCATCCTCCTTTATCCCATCCAGTCCTTTTCGCGAGGTTCGTCGGACGTTCGACCATGACGGAGGGCGCTCGGCGATGGTTCAACATTCGGCGGAGGCGTCGTCGTCGTCGCCTTGGGCCGATCGTTTGTTGACTCCGAAAGGCTCGTCGGCGGAGGAGGCGTCGTTACAACGTTCTGCGGAGGCGTATAAGAGCCGGTCCGCGGTCGGGGAGGTTGCTGATGCGTCGACGGCGGAAGGTCGAGCTCGTCGATGATATGAGAAATCGCGATAACGTTGGCGGAGCAATGCTCGAAGATCATACGAATCTTGTTGAAAAGCCGGAAGGCCGGCTCGCGCTCTTGGCTATAGACCGTAATTGAGTCCGGGTCGACGGCCATCGGATCTTTCGCCAAAAAGACGCAGGCAACGTTCGTCTTGATAGGCCCATCGTCCTCGTAAACGATCGACTCGCCGGGACCCTCGAGGGGATAGAGAATATGTCGCTCGAAGGTATTATCTCCGAACCTTTTGTCTATGAAGTAAACGTATCGCATTCTTCTTCTCCTTTGCTTTCCTCTTCGAAGAGCCCATCGGGCAATCCAAGCCGCTCCCATGCGAAAGCATCCTGAATTTCTTCGCGCTCATACGCCTTCGCAAGAAAGCGCCCCGCGATGGCTTCATCTCCTTCGGCGAGCTCGACGTAACGGTTCCACGTCCGGAGAAGGCTCTTGACCGCCTCCCGCTTCTCTATGCATTGATGCCAATCGCTGATGATCGCTTCGCTTTCTTTGTAAATCTCTTGGAGCTTTCTTTGATACGCATTGGATGCGTCGCGATGTGCCTCCTTTTTCTTCTTATTGCTCCGGAGCGCTTCTTTGACCGAATCGAGCTTATCCTTGGGGAAAAGTCCAATCGGTTTGATCGACGGCGGCTCTCTATGATCGAGCGGCGTTGAGGTCTTATAGTCGCTGCCGATTGCGGTGTCGTAATCTACGAACCGAGGACGAAGCGCGAGAAACGCCTCGGCATCCTCCGGGCATGAAAAAGCAATGCCCAAATCTTCGGAATGGGAGTACCTCCCAACGTAACTTATAACGTAGAATTTTACGCTCTCGACCGAGACATCTTCGAGCTCAATACCTTTCGGTTTCTCCGGAACGACGAGCCCCTTTTCCATGAGTTCAACTTGCCGAAAGTTTTCGATCTCTTCCGAATTGAGCTCGGCTCGCTCTCGTTCTGATAAGTCCCAGTAACGTCTCATTTGTTGCTCCTTTCGTTTTGTACTTCGGCGGTAATCAGGCGAATCAACGCCTCGCGGATTGTCTCCTTCTTAAGAGAGAGGATCAACCGCCAAGATCGGTAAAGACGGGAATCGATTTTGATTGGATAGATGTGAGACATGCTCCCGGTTTGCGACTCGCATACTCGCCTATGTTTGAAGAACGTCGGCCCCCGAATCCTCCTCCCGCACGTCTTGCATTGATGTACCTTCCTCGAATTGTGTTTCTTCGTTATCTTCTTCGGAGCGGCCATCTTCCTCCTCGTTCTCCTCCGAAGCCTCAACAGCGCCCTTTGCCGCCCGAAGCCCCCGCTTGATGTCGAACTTGGGAGAGGAGACACCCGGGATCCCGTCGAGCTTCCCGACGGCTCCGGAGAGTTCGAACGTAACCCTCCCAAGCCGCTTAACAAGCTCGTCGAGCGTCCGGTAATTGATCTCGGTCGAGAGTTGCAACGTTACGGGCATTCGTTTCATTCGCGCCATCGATGGCTCCTTTCGTTTTGTAGAAAAGGGAACGGCCGAGCGCGCAAGGAAGCAACCCTAAAGAGCGCCTCGGCCGCTCCGGGAAATCAAGACTCAGTGATATTACAAAACTGAGGGCGCGACGTCAAGAAAAAAAGCCCCGAGAGGCCGAAAGGAGCCGTGGTCCTCCGCCAGACCAAAGCCTAAACCCCCCGAGGCTTGTTGTTTGCGTCTCAAGGTAGGGTTACAGCATCGTTCCTTCCGTCTAATCTCGCGCGCCCGCCGTCCGGGAACCGTTGCTCGGCCTCGATCGTAAAGCGAGCTCCGGACTCCCAAGCTGATCCGACCGCCTCTTTTGTTACGGTAACTTCATAAAAGAGCGCCGTCGGCTCCCCCTCCGCCGGCTGTGGAATCTCAAAGGTTTCGAGGCCGTTGCTTTTCGTCGTTCGCCAACCGATCTGAAGATGGGTAGCGCCGGCGATCGGCGGGAACTTGAGATGGACGCCGGCGGAGTCCGCGCGGATCGCCGAGAGCGCCCATGTGCGCCCCTGTATGTCCTTCCCGGCCTCCGCGGCCTGAGCCTCGTAAACCGCCGCCCGGGCAAGCCTCTCGCGCTTGAGCGCCTTCCAAGCCTCGCTCGTGAGGTCGGAGCTCGTGACTTGGTACGCGATCGTTGCGCCGATCGCCCCGAGCGCAAGAAGGAGCGCCCCCGAGACGGTCGAATGCCCGATCGTCCGGTGCATTTCGCGGACGGGAACCGCGAGGAGCCCGATTACCGCGCGGATGAAGCCGGAAACCGACTCGGCCGCAGAATCGCTGAAAAGCCTCATGTCGCCTCCCCGGAGACCTCGATCGAAATCTCGTCTCCCTCGCCGAAGGCTTCGTTAGCCTCGACGGTCAAGTGATTTGAGAGCCTCGCGCCCGGAGGTATGACCATGGAATCGGCGAAGATCGAAACCGTAGCCTTATCCTTCGACGGTCCCTCGACTTCGCGCGAAAGCCGAAGCGAAACCTCTTCGCTCATTTGAGAGCGAATCAGGAATGGGATTATAATTGTACCCAAGCCGGCGAGTTCGAAGTCCGCCCCCTCGGGAAGCTCAACGAAGAGCCCCTCGGGACTTTTCCCGGTAACCGTAATCGAGAATTGAAAATCAGCCATGGCTTCAGTGTAGCAAATGAAGCCATGGCGTCAACCAAAAAAAGGAGGCTCCCGGATGGGAGCGACGTTGTAGAGAAGATGAAGAAAAGTCAAAAAAAGTCAATTCACCGGAGCCTAAAGTACCCGAAATGTTGAGGAACTCAAGGGAAAGTTAAATGAAAATCCCGAGGAGATAACCCAACCGCCGTGATAGACTTTAGGCGAGAACCATGAAGAAGAGTCGGCTTCCGGCGTTCGGATTCCCTTTGGTGAAAGGGAGAAAAGAAGGAGTCGCGGGCTCCGAGGTCGGCCTATTGCCAAGGAGATGACCGTTGCGTAACGAGACCCGCGACTTCGTTTGCCCATCTTGTCAAATATGCTATCGGACGCTCGTTAGAGAATGCCGCCGGCTTCAGGAGACCGTCAAAAAGCTCCTCGTCGAACTCGACGAGCTCAAGAAGAAGAAAGAGCCTTCCGCCGATCAGTCGACTTGTACCGATCCGCCCTGAAGCGCGGAGACTTTGACCTTCCCGTGGATGACTTTGAGCGCGCCCTTACGAGTCTTCTTCGGAAGCTTCTTCGCCGTTGCCGTAACCCGCGCCATGGCGATCTCAACGTCTTTGGTCTTTTCCTTGAGAAACTCCGCGCCCTTTTCGCCGGCCTCGATCGCTTCGCTCATGCATTCGGCGAGGACTTCCATCGCGGCTTCCCGGCCTATCCCCATCCGCTGGAGCAAGAGCGCCAAGGTCGCCTTTAGGGGAATGTCTACCGTTGGCGTATATTCATGATCGCCAACTTTTTGAAGAATCCCCTCGACCTCGAGCTGAATTCGCGCTTTGACCTCGTACGTTCCTGGATAAAGCTCGAAGCCTTCGGGCTTCCATTTCTTCCCGAGAATCTTGCTAACAAACATCTCGGTTTGCGAATCGCCAAGCGCTTCAGGCTTAAGCGTTACGAGCTTCTTTGCGACTTTCGTGTTCCTTTTCGTGTTCCTTTTCGTTGGCATCTTCGGCTCCTTTCGATTACTTGGTTTCGGGACGCTCTTCTTCCTCGTCCCCGGTTACAACGTTGAGGATCAACATGTCGACGCCGACGAGATCCCCTCCCGGATCGGGACTCGTGGTATAGTCGTTCCATCGTACCGAGAGGCGATTTCCTCGAAGCGTAACGCCATGCCGGAGGCCCGTCGAAATGGCCATCCGCAACATTTCGCAAACGTGTTTCTCGGCTTCATCCATCTTCCCGCGAATCTCCGCCATCTTCGGCTCCTTTCTGTTTTTCAAGCCAGGCGATCCAACCTTCCGCTTGCGCGTACCATTTGCAACATCCGCGCCCATGCCAATAGAAGCCGCCCGGCCCGTGAAACTCGACGTTGCCCATCGAATCCCGATAGGCCCAAGACTTCTTGCGCTCCTCCGCCGTCGTAAGCTTGCGGACGTCTCCCATGACTTGCGTCAAGAAGGTTCGGCAAAAGTCGTGTTCGCTCATAGTCGATACGTCGCTCCGCATCCGCTCAATTCGCTAAGGATTTTAGAGTAAGGAACGAGGTCCTCGTCGAAACGGACGAAGATCGTCCAAATCGTACGCCATCGCGCCTCCGGCTCGTTTTCGTCTTCTCGATAGATAATCGAGATAATAGAAACCCCGATCCTTTCGACGCATTGCCCGGCGATATTCGCATCAAGGCGGGTCGGGCATTCAAAGCTCGTAACGTTATCACTTCTCATGGCGCGATCCCTTCGTCCCACTCGTACGTGTCTGGCCCATCCTCGCCGTTTTTTTGCTCCGCGACCCATTCGGCGTAACGCTCGCCGACAAGCGCTCGGACGACCTGATCGATAACCCAAGTCTTGTGATGTCCGCCGTCGATTCCGCCATAGCTCTCGATAATTTCGAGCGCTTTATCGACCCTCGGATCGAAGCCATCCTTTTCCATGAGTCCGAGATCGTCGAGGAATCGATCGTAATTATCCGCGATAGCTTTCGAGAAAACGCTCGCCGAGTCAAGATAAGTATTTCCTTGCATTGCCGTTCCGAAGAATTGATTAACCGCCAAGATTCGCCGATGCTTGATCTCGAAATTAATCGCGGCCTGTTCGTCTTCGAAAAGTCGCGTTTCGCCATCGACGCCCGTCTCCGGGACCCAAACCGTTTTTTCAATCGCCATAGCTTTCCTCCGCTTTGAACCTTTTCCGCATCTCCAAGAGTCTATGAAAAACATCTGAAGAGTTGCAACCTCGATTGAAGCTCGGCCATTCGCCTGAGCCTGAAGGGTCGTCGATACAACCGAGGAACTCTCCGACGAGCTTCGCATCTTCCTCGTAACGCTTTTTGAACATGACGAGAACGTCGAGAACGACTTTTGTCCGGTCGGCGTCATCGATTCGAATCATCTCGAGCCTCCCGCTATTTGCTTTATCGTCATGCCGTTATCCTTTCTAAAAAGCCCGCGAGCATAACGCCCAAGACGATGCCCGACCCGAGAAAGAATGCTTTCGCCACCTTTGATTGATCGGCGATCGCAAGTCCGAGAAGCTCGACTCCCGAGACTTCTCGACGTATCCGGCCGGCGGACCGGAGGCGAATCTTTCGATTCGTATTGAGGTTCGTAACGTCGAAGCCCCCGCGCGTCGATTTGCAATCAACGCGACAGGGAGCGAGCTTGCCCGAAACCTTTACCCAATAGACCACGCCGACGGTTATTTCTTCGGCTCGCATAGCGCCTCCCATGAAATAAAAAGGCTCCTCCGAGAAAATCCCCGAAGGAGCCCGTTACTATCGCGAAAAATCGTCGTTAGGCTATGAAAGCCCCTCGACTCCAAGATTCGTCAACTGTACGTCGATCGCGGTAACCTTGCTCTGTAGCCAAGACTCGAAGGCCGCAGCGACCGCAGCCCGGCCTTGATCTTCGAGCCAAGTAATAAGCTCCTCATGCGCTTGTCCTTCGATCGCAATCTCGACGGCGATCTTTTCTTCGAGGTCTTCGGCGAGGAGAGCGGTCATCGCGTCGCGGCGTTCCACCAGCCTTACGAGAGTCCTTGCTTCCGAGACGGTCATCTCTTGCTCCTTTCCTACTTTGCCGCAACCGCCTGCCAAGACGACCGCGGGAGGTTGATGATCTTGCCCCCGAGGGCTTCGAGCTCCATCGCTCGGTCGTAATCTCCGACGTCCTGAGCCGCCCGCGTTACGGCGTTCATCAGCCCGTAGCGCGTCAACTCGCCGCCTTCGATAAGATGGTTCAAAATACCGCCGCTCTCTCCCTCGGTCAAGGTAAATTGATTGGCAAGCTCCTCGACGGCCTTGTCGGCCGGTTTCTCGATCTTCTCGCCGGAAGCCTCGGCCATCCGCCGGACGACGGTTTCGAATTTCGTCTTTTCGGCCATGCTCATCACAACGTCCCGAACCTTGAGCATGAACGCCCCATCGTCCGCCTTCTTGGCTTCGTCGGACAATACCTCCCAGATCTCGACATCATCCCGAGAAGTCTTACGACCGACGTGAGCGCTCCTGAAGAGCGCCTCGGAGACGACGACGCCGTTGATGCAAATGAGCCGCTCGAGGAACGGCTTGACCTCGATCCGTCCGAGGCCGACCTCAGAATTGCTCAAGGCGAAGCCGCTCCGGAGAATGTCCGGCTCGCCTCGGTTTGGACGACGATGAACCGAAGGGTCGACAAAATCCTGAATGTCGAGCTCGAGCCCCGGGAAGGTTACCTCGAGGTAAAGCTTCCGGTCGGTAATGCTCGTCGAAAAGATCTCCGAGCCGAACGGAAGCTCGCCGAGCGCCGGAAGGATTCCCTCGAGAAGATCGAAGTTATCCCTGATCTGATACGAGTCGGAGAGGAAGGCCCGCGCCCGCCCGTCGAGGGTCCGAACGAGCCGCACCGGAATATCATTCTTTACCCGGTTGCGCCGGAGGAGCTCGTTAAAGAGATTGTCATGAAGGTCGGGCTCCTTCTCCCGGAGCCGGTCGGCGAACTTCGCCGGGACGTCGAGGTGTGTCCCGATTTGCCGGAGCGCGAGATGGTCGAGCGTGAACGGTCCGGCGTCGATCCCTTCGATGTGAAGCGCTTGTCTCCGGACGCCATCCCCGTCGGGGAGTTGCGTCGCGATTTGAAGCTTATTCGCCGGAGCGTAAAAATCGCGCTTCTCCTTTTGCCGCCGGGTTACCTCCGCCGCGAGTTCCTGAAGGGTCATTCCGCCTTTCTTACCGCCGCGAGTAACGTTGTAGCTTGTCATGGCTTGGCTCCTTTCTTGGTCGGTGTCGCCATACAATCTTCGTAATAAGCCTCGATTTTCTTGATTGTCTCGTCGTCGCAATATTCCTCGATTGCGTGTTTCAAGGTATAGACGATCTCGATTACCGCTCCGAGTTGAACGTCCGCCCGCCCTGCGGCCTCGAGTCTCCCTTCTGTTGCCGCCGCCCGTAGGTTTGCCTTGAGCTCCTCCGCCGGATCCTTGAACTCGGTCCTATGCTCGTCGTCGAGAACCGCCTTCGCATGATCGAGGTCCCGCCGGTATTGATTCCATCTATCCGCCCGATCTGAGGCATCCTCGATCGGCTTCTTAATTTGTACTCTCATGGCTTCTCCAATCTCGGTTAGTTGCTTTGTTATCCGCCGTATCCGCTCGGCGTTACAAGGTTGACACCAATATGGCGACCATGCGGTCCCCGCCGGCCCGTCGCAACCCGGCTCGATACAAGTCTCGCCGGTCTGGTGCTTCGAAGAATTGCCTTCGCTATTTGGATCTTCGAAGGCTTCCATCTTAGCAAACCACCCAAGCGTCTAACGTCTCGAGCCCCCAAATCTCGACCGGCCACATCCGCAAGGCGTCTCGGCAAGCCTCCTCGAGCGTAAAGACCGGCATGTGTCCGGGATCCTCAAGCTCCCCATCGAGAGCCTCGACGAGGAGTCGATACGTCTCGCCGTCGTACTTCGCGAGGACCGTCCCCCGTCCGGCGTTGTGGTCAAGTTCGATCGTTGCAATCGGAATGTACTCCATCGCTAACCTCCAAGGTAAAAAAACGAGCGCCCCGGAGCCCGCAGCGAGGCGCTCTATTGCCGCAGGGTTGCGGGTCACCTTACGGGTCAAAAAACGATCCTTACGGACTTGTCCGGTATGAATTCGACGCCATCCCAAGTCTCGCCCCAACAATACTCGTACATCTCGCAATCGAGCTCGTGTTCCGAGTCGACCTCGATCTCCTTGAGACGCTTAAGCGCCTCCTCCTCGGTCTCGATCTCGTCGATCGTCTCGACGACCGCGCCGGTCGAATCGTGAACGTCAATTGCCCAAGCGTAAACCGGCTCGGGGAGTTCGTTGCTCATTCTTGGCTCCTTTCGTATCTAAAAAGGCTCCCGAGGTCCCGAAACCTGTAACGACTCCGGCATTGGCCCATTCTTCCCTCGAGAGCCCCGATCCTTCATGCCGCTTCGACTTCGATCGCGCGATCCGCTTTGACGTCGACCTTAGTCGACTCGACCTCGATCGCTTTGTCCTTCTTGAGTTGATAGAGATCGACTCGGCCCCAAGGGAGCCCGTAGCGATCGGCGCAAACCGGCCCGTATCCGACGCCGACCGATTCTTTCGTCTCGAGGTCCCGGCCGCAAAAGCAACATCGGCCGGTCAATCGCCCGTGTAAGGATCCAGTCTCGGCTGGAGCGGCGTTGAACTTCTCGAGCGCTTCGACGACCTCGGCCGGCACGCCTCGGCGAGGCGAGTAATCGCCGTCGAGCTCGATCCGCCCGAACCAGCGATTATTGCCGTACGATCCGCCGTCGGTAACGTTGACCGTTCCCGGGTAACGCGACCGCTCGCCGGCCAGGGAGAGCGCGAGCGGCTCTCCGTTGCCCCAAGAGAGGCGAACCTTGGGATGCTTAAGGCCGTTGTCTCGAGCGCGCTGGAGAACTCTGACGATCGCCTCGAGCTTAACCGTCCGCTTCGGCTCTTCGGCTTCGACGACGAGGATATGTACCCAAGTCATCTGATCGACGGAAAGCCCGTGCTCCGCCGACTTGCGAACGAGGTCTGCGCCGAACCTCCCGGCGCGCCCCTCGGCGTACATCTCGCGAAGTCTCGCGAGCGCTTCTTCGTTTGAAAACGGCGTGTCGACGCTTCGGCCTTTCCGGGTTGTAAGTTTACGCATGACGGCTCCTTTCGGTTAGGGTTGCTTTTGGTGACGGTCTTTGGGGAGGACCGCCGGCTCCCGGGACCTTAAAGGTCCCGCCCGAGCGGACGTCGGTAAACTCTCCGGCGAAGGGTCTTGCCGGTTTGCGCGTATGTCGTCCGTTGATAGACGACCATCTCGCGGTCGCGCTGAATCCCGAACTCCGGCCCGATCCAATCGATCGCGCTGGTATGTTCGACCGCCTTCTCTTGAGAGGAGAAGCGCCCCCGGACGCGCGAGTAAGCGCCGGAAGGTTGAATACAAGACTCGAGAACGACAAAGACGATTGTGAGGTTAGGCGTAGCCATGATCGGCTCCTTTCGGGTTAGTTGGAAGCGGAAAAAAGTTCGACGAAAGCGTCTCCGAGCTCCTCTTCGATAAGGAGCTCGGTAAGGAACTCGGCGTGCTCGTCGAGGAGCCCGATCCGAGAGTCGATCTTGTTGATCGACTCCCAATCGGAATGACGAGCGCGCTCCTCTTGGAGCGCGCGGATCTCGTCGTACGTTGCTTTGAGTTCTTTTTGATTCGTCATGGCTTAGTTCCTCTCGTCTTCGGGTATCGTAACGTTGACGATTCTTCCGTCCTTCCGCCGTACCGGATAACGCTTCTTGGCTCGCTCCTTTCGCTCCTCTCTTTCGTTGAACCGCGCCGCACTCTCGCCGAGGAGTACCTCTTGGCTTGCGTCCGAATGGTTGACCGAATAGAAGGCGACGAGCTCGCCCTCGTGCTTGTCCCGATAAGCTTGCGCCTTGAGGAGGCTTGTTACGAAGAACCGCTTTCCGGTGCTCTCGTTGACGACTCGAATTGCGTTACTCATGGTTAGGTCCTTTCGGTTAGGGTTGCTTGAGTTTTGGTGGGAGAGCCCTTTCTCGGCGGCTCCCCCAGTCTCCTGATCTAAGGTGATCAACCTTCTCGACCCGAGGCGCTTTCGCCGTCCCTCGCTTACCGCCCGAACTAAGCTTCCCCTGGGTTTCCCTGTAGGGCCGCGCGGTCGAAAACTTTTTTTCAAAGAGCTCGAGTCGAGTCTCGCTCAACTCTTCTGTTATATTACACTACTGAAGCCGGAGAGTCAATCCCCAATTTCGAAAAAATGCGGATTTTTTGATCGTAAGTCCTTAATCTGTCATAAATCGAGACTTACGGCGGCGAGTTTTTGCGGGATCATCAAAAAAAGCCGGCTCTCGGAAGCGCGTGTTATCCGAGAGACCGGCGAAAAAGAAGTGAAGAGTGATCAATCGTTATCGTCGTTGCCGGCGTCGTCATCCAAGATGATGGAGTCAACTTCGGAGCCCCCCCAATGCTCCTCCCCGAAATTTTCGAGGAGCTCCGTCCCCTCAACGAACTCGATCGAAACGCCGAAATCCGAAAGCGCGTTTTCGACGATGGTCGCGGCTTGAGAGAATGTCTCTTGACGCTTGAATAACTCCTGAAGGAACTTCGTTGCGACCTCGACAACGCCATCGACGCCAAGGGAAAAGGTTCCCGGATCGATCTTCGCAACGATATAAAGGAGGACAACGTTTTCCGGCTTGCTCATGTCTATTCTCCAGTCGCATTATACCTCTGAACCCCTCGAGGTCAAGTTCGAAAATTTCGAAGATTGTAATAAGCGATTTTGCTCCTCAACGTTTTCGGCTCGATCCCCATCCGCTTCGAGATGATCTCATGATCTCCCTCGTATTTTTTGAGAAGAACGATAACCAAATCGCGCTCTTGATCGCGCCACGGTCGGACCTTCTCTTCGGTCTCATAGCCATTCAATCCTTCCTTAGTCAAATGGAATTCCTTCGCCCAAAGATGCATCGTCCGTCGACTTATATCCAAAAGAGATGATGCTTTGGAAACGTTGAACTTCGTCGATCCTAAAGCTTCGGTCGCGGCGTTGCGCTTTAGAAGGATCCAAAGACCAGATGACTTCCCATCTTCGATCGCCTCAAGAATGCGACGAGGAAGCGTAACCCGATCCCAATTCCCGGTAAGCTCGCGATCTTCGTTTCGCAATCCGCGAAGCGTCTCGATCAACGCCGAGGTATGAGTCATCAAGGCTTCCGCGATAAGCGCTCGCTGTTCCCGATGAACTTCGAGAAGAATTCGATCAGCGAGCTTCTCAAGAAGAGCGCCGATTTCGTCGATAAAACACCTCGGGATCGATATCGCCTCGAGAGCCAACCGAAACCAGGCTATAGAAAATCAAGAAAGAGCCGAGAGCAAAGACCCCAACAATGACGACGATGGGAAGAATCATGACTGCTCCATTCCGTTTTGAACTTTCACGAGATAACCCGTAATCATTCCGATTATCTTGTAAGCGATTGCAAGTCCCTGCAACCAAGGAACGCCGACCCGCTCGCCGCCGCCGACTTGCAAGGTAAGAAGCCCCTTCTCTGGCATGAAGCCAATGTTGATTTTTGGCTCCGTCGGCTCGTGTACGGGCTTCTCGTCCGGCCCGAGGATTCTTGACATGATCGACTCCTTTCTTATACGTTTGCGTGTACCGTTCGCCCGGGATTCATCGCATCCGCGACGAAGAGCCGCCGGCGCGCTCTTGTTACTCCGACATACCAAAGCCTTCGCAACGCATCCCGGAGCGGCCTCCCCTTCTCGACGACCTCGCATTCGGCCGCATAGGAGATGTCCGGGAGCAAGATTACATTTTCCGCTTGCCCGCCTTTTACACTATGGATTGTACCGACGACGATCTGAGGCTTTTCCGCGAGCGCCCGAATCCCGCGCTTCCGGACGACTTGAAAGGGAAACGCCATGAGAGACTCATGCCGAGAGAGGATGTGTTTTTGTAGCCATTCGAGATTCCCTTCCGGAGGCTTGATGCCGAGCTCCGCCCAGTCTTCCGGCTTCAAAGGAACATCGGCGGACTTGTCGTCGGTCGCGAGCATCTTAACGTAACGCTTCGCGCCCCGGTTCGGCTTCGCCGTTTTCGTATTGATAAGCTCAAACCATCGCCAGACCGACTTCCAAGTATGCTCCTTGGTCAAGTTCCCCCAAAGCTCGATATCGTCGGTAAGAAAGTTTTGAAGCCGGTCGATCCCTCCGCGCCAAGGATTCCACGCCCCGTTCGTCGGTCGGTACGGATTATGGAACGGGATCCCCTCCATCTTCATCGCCGAGATCGCCGACTCGAGCATGAAAGAGCAAGAGCCGAGGATCATGACGCTTTCTCCCGAGCCCGCGAGCTCGTAAGCCTTTTTGACGATCTCCCCCGCCATGCTCGCGTTGCCGCGAATCGGCGAGACCGAGCCAGGCTCGTCTCGCGCCTCAAACGGCTTCTCTTGGCGTCGCTCGACGCCCCGGATCCATTTGTCGGCAAGCTTCTTGATCGCCCGAGGGAGCCGGTAGCTTTGCCCCAGGATCTTGATATGATCCTCGGGGAGCCCCGGAAAGAGGAAAGCGTCCGGGACCGACCCGCGGAAGGCGTAAATCGTTTGATCGTCGTCCCCCGCGAGGACGATCGATCGCTCGAAGGTCGAGCCCCATTTCCGGACGAGAGCCAATTCCGCCGGCGAGAAGTCCTGAACTTCGTCGAAAAAGCCGATGTCAACGTGGAACGGCGGACGCGGAACCTTCTCGAGGCAAACGAGAATAAGATCGGTGAAATCGAGAAGATCGTTCTCCCGCTTCCAAGCATCCCAATGCTCGGCGAAGGCAATCACGGATTTGCTTCGCCATCTTTCTCGAGGGATAAGCGCCGTTCGAAGCCGGCTGTATTCTTGGAGCCAAGCGTCGGCATCCGACCGGCGGACGATATCGAAGCCCCACGGGTCTTCGACGCTCGTCTTCGAGCCGGAGAGCTTCCATTCCGGGTTGCTCCATAGCTCGTTCCATTTCTTGCACCATTTCGGCGTATCCGCGATCTCCGGATATCCCAAGCTCCGATAACAAAATGAATGAAGCGTACCGATGCGATGCTTGGAGATCGGTAAGTCCCGGCCGGTAAGCTCGATCGCCGCAGCGCGCGTAAACGAGGCGACCATGATTTGATCGGTCTTATCGACAGCCCTCTTGATTTGCTTAGAGAGGTAAGTCGTTTTTCCCGTCCCCGGCGGACCAAAAACGCGAAACTCTTTCATAGCCTATTCCTCAAAACGGAACATTAGCCTGTTCCTCGAGCTGATCGAACGCAAGGCTTTTCCGTTGCTCGTTAAGAATCTTGAGCGAGACTTCCCAATACTTCGCCTGCTCCTTCTTTCCCGATGGCGTTCCGGTGATCGTACATTTCCGAAAGCCGCGCTCCCGGAGAATCGGCCATGTCCGATGGCGCTTGATCTTGATCCCTCGCGACTTGTCCGCCCAACGAATAAAACTCATGAGGTTGATGGCAATTGCTCCGTTACGCTGGATCGGATCGTTGTTTATCAAACCTTGATCCCAACTTTCCCGCTCGCCGCCTTCGGTATAGATCGTAACCGAAGCGAGGTAATCGAAAAGCGTTTCCATGGTTTGATTGTCCTCGGTGATTTCAACGCCCTCGATACCGAGCTCGACGATGATGACCTTGAGGCTCGGGATAATGTTGTTTCTCCAAACTTGCGGCTTAAAGCAAAGCGGAGAGGCAAAGCCCGTGAAACTCGGAACCGTCGTCAAAGCCGCCTCCCAGAACGTTTGCGCCGTACAAAGATCATGGATGCTCGAGATCCGCGTCGTATAGTCGCCCGCCCAGGTAACGAGGAACGTCGCGGTCGCATCCCCGCCGTATTGTTTGATCCCCCTAAAATCGGGATGGATGTACTCCTGAGCGGCTTTAACGTGATTGTTTGAATCGTCCCCCCGCGCCTCGAATTCGAGGCTTTCGACAGCCTCGTCCTCGGACTTTGAAGCGTTCTCGGCGAGAAATTGAACCTTCCGAGCGATATAGTTGATGTCAAGCGCCGGCTCAACGGAGAGGGAATGCTTCTTGCGCCAAGCGTAAACCATGCCGACACCGATCTCGATTTGATGCCCTTGAACTCCATGGGTTTGCGCGTACCAAAGCAAGGAACCATCGTAACGACTCCAAGACGTTCCAAAGTCCGCTCGGCGCTTTTGCCAGACCCGCTGGAACTTCGCATCCCCGGAGAACGCCGATTGCATGATCTCCGGGAAAAGCTCGTCTCCCCGAGCGATCTTATCCCGAACGATATCTATTGCGGTCTTCGTAAGCTTAAGATAATGCTCGCTCGCCGACTTGCCGTATCCTTCGGCGATAACCGCCTCGATAGTTTTCTTGAAATCGCCCTCGAAATCAAGGAGCGCGCGCGCCGCGAATAGGTTATAACATCGACCTTCCTCGAGGGGAGCGGCGTTACAAGAGAAGACGTAAAGCTCCTGACCGAGCTCGGTGAGGACAAAGCCAAGCGTTGCGCTCCCCCCGCGATCCGTCTTTCCCGGCCGCTTCCAGATCTCTTTTCCCCCCGGATGTTTCCGGAGCAACGTCCAACCATGCCGCTCGAGGAGTTCCGGCCAAGATCCCCGCAGGCAATAATCCGTGCCTGGCCGTTGATCGTCCTTCGGGATTTCCTTGATAGCTCCCCGCTTGAGCCCCTTCGACTCCGGCTTATATGTCGTGAAGCTCCGCGCGATTTGAAGGAGGATCTCGAAGTCCTCGCGGTCAATCGCCTCGAGCTCGGCGAGGTCGCCCTCGACGTACTCGTAACGCATTTGAGTCGGATGGCATTCGGCGGGACTTCCGGGAAGGATTGCGTATTGTCCCTGCCCCCGAGATTCGATGATCGCGTAACCGACGATCTCGACCTCCTCGCCCTTCTTGCGCTTTTGCGGTATAAGCGCGAGCTTCTCGCCGGGCTTCTCGAAGCCGATCTTAAGGTGGACATGGTAGCCTCGAGGCGTCTCGACGGTACAAGTCTTTTCGACCCAATCCGGAACAGCATCCTTTGCATGGCTCGCCCAAAGTCGAAAAGTATCTTTGTCTTCGAAATCGATGACGAACGTTCCGCCGGATACCATTCCGCAAATATGAGCGATTCCAAGCTCCCGACGATCCGGGTTGAACCATTCTCGAAGCTCCTCCTCGGTCGGCAACCGTTGAACGTAAGGAGCCCATGACTCCATCGCCGGACCTTTCGACCCATCGGTCCGAATCGGTATAACGCTTATCCCCGCACGGACAAGCCTTAGAGCCTCTTCTAACATCCTCTTCCTCTTCTCTTTCCAAAAAAATAGACCCCCGGCGAGGAGCCCCGCCGGAGGTCACAGAGTCGGTCATGGGAAGGGTTAGCCTTCCTCTTTGATGTCCGGCCCGACATCATCCGAAGTAATCTCGACCGCGCTCAAGCTCGGAAGAACGAGATCGATGTACGCCCTTACCTTCGGGATCGTCTCCTTTTTGAGTTGTTCGCCCCGACTGCATTCGACCCGATTGTACGGCTTGCCGTCCGGATTTTTGTCCGGCGCAAGAGCGAAGCGAGTCACCGCCGAATAGTGTAAAACGCCGAAATGCGCCATCCGATAAAGGTAATCTCTCGTTGTCTTGATCGACGTCGGCGGCATGAAGATGACCGTCGGAAGAAACGTATCCGGCATGAGAATGAAGATCGCGAGCATCTGCTTACAATATTGCCCGCGCTTACCCCTTGGGTCCGATTCAAATTGCCCCCATTTGCATTGGGAGCAATCATGAGGGCTCGTCGGATCGTCGTCGGCCCAGCGAACTCCCATCCCGGAAAGCCCATCGTCCGACTTGCAATCGGGAGGCTTGCCGGTCGGATCGAGCTCCGTCCAAAACGCGCGAAGGTCGCGGGAATGAAGAACGATCCCCTCGATCGTCTCGTGCGCTTGAGGACCGTCGAGCGTTCTTACCGACCAGTGAGTCGTTTCCCCGGCGGGAACCTTGATCCGCGCGAGGTCGAAGGCGCTTACCTTGCGCCCTTGTAGGTTCATCGCGACAATGCTCCGGACCTCATCCGGCGAAGTATCAAGAGCGGCAAATTTCGTTTGCCGCGCGAGAGCCCCTCCTTTTTCGACCTTTGCAACCGCCTTCTTTTCATCCATGATAGTCGGCTCCTTTCTCCGCTTTTGCGCCTAATACAACCGTCTTCGTTTTTTCGTGTACCTTGAACATGCTTCGAAGCTCCGGCGGAAAGACCGAGATAAGCCCTTCCGTCAACAACGCCTCCGCCTCTCCGTTCTCGACAGCCTCGTCGATAAGCTCCTTGAGCCATTCTTTAACCTTTGCCGTTGAGTACGAGAGGAACGGCAAGCCGAGCTTTTGTAGAGCGGCGACGATGGCTTCTCCGGGAACCTCCGGCATCTTCGAGCAAAAAAGCTCCGTCTTCGGATAGATCGTTATCCCATCCGTTAAAGAGAGATTCTTGAGACCATGAACGCTCATAAGCGAAAGCAACGGATCATGAAGCGCGTCGATCTCTTTCTCAATACGACCCATCTCTCTTTTCAGCCATTTTTTCCGCTCCTCGAGGCGAGCTCGCCGGTCGCTAAGTTGCTGGAGCTTCGGAGGCTTTTCTTCATTCATCTTCTTCTTTTCTCCGGGCTCTTGAACTTCGTCTTTTCTCTGCACGTACCTCCTCCAAAATCGACTCGACAACAGACGTTTTCCTCAATAAGGCTCTATATACCCGTTTATCGACGGTCCCGGAGGCAACGAGATGAATGAACGTAACCGTTTTTGATTTTTGCCTCGGCCGCCGTATTCTTCGCAAAAATTGCGCGTAAGCCGTTCGCGAATAACTCATCGAATAAATAACGCAATAGCGCGCGCGTGTAAGGTCGATCCCCTCCTTTCCGGCGTCGATCTGTACGCCGAGGACATCGGTCTTCCCATCCATCCACCCCTCGGATTGATCGGCCTTCCCCGAAAGCTCGGAATAAGTCCGTCCCTTTTTTTCCACGATTTCTCGTACAATATCAAGGTCGGGCCGAAACCGGCAACAGACGAGGAGCGGCTCGTCCGGCCGGAGGTCGTCGAGGACGTCCCCGAGTTCTTCGGCTTTTTCCGAACCGAGTCGATGAACTCGCTTTGTATCGGGATCGCGGACAAAGCCTCCGGTGATTTCCTGAAGCTTGCCAATCCGGCTCATTGCGTTTTGTACCGAGACATCTCCCCCGTCCTCTCCGACCCAAGTCGTAAACTCTTCATCCATCTCCGAGTAATGCTTTTGAGTCGCTTCGGAAAGTTCGACCTCCCGCTCGACATGATGCTCGTCGGGAAGATCGAGAACATCCTCGGCGCGGACCTCGTAAGTTATCGACCCGAAGCGCTCGGCGAACTCTCCCTCGTTTTGGTAATCAACGACCTTCTTTCCTTCGAAGCCTCCCATGATCGCATAACGCCCGCGAAAGCGAACGAAGCTCGTTCCAAAGATTGAGCGATCAAGGAATCGGAATTGCCCGTACGCATCCATGGGTCCTTCGCCGAGGCTCGTTCCGGTAAGCCCGAGACGACAAGGGATCATGTCCGCGAGAGAATCGAAAAACCGACTATCCATGCCCCCCGGAGCTTTGATCCTGTGAATTTCGTCGAGGACGAGCAAATCCCAAGCCGTCCGCTTGATCGCGTCATGCATTTCCCGATAGCTGCTTACCGCTCGAGTCGCTTCGTAATTCGTAACAACGACGAGCGGCGTCGGAACGCCGGCCGCGGTAAGAAGTCTATCGGCGCGCTTCGTTATCGGACCTTTACCAAGGAGAAGAAAACGGATCCGGGGATCGCAATGTCGCTTTGCCTCCCGGCCCCAAACTTTGACGACCTTTGTCGGGCAAGTAACCAAGACCCGCTTAAATCCGTAAACCTGGATCAAGTCAATCGTTACTTTCGTTTTCCCTGTCCCCATGTCCATCCCAAGAAGCGCCGCGCCGCAAGGATTACCGTTCGTCCCCCATTGGGAGACAACGTACCACCACGCCTTGCGTTGATGCTCCCATGGCTTCGTCGGAACGTTCGGGATTGGAGTCCCGTCCGGCGGGAGTTCGATATCGGTTAGAAGATTGTGGAACTCTTGAGAAATAACGAAGTTCGCGGGACCGTCCGGAAAGGGAGCGAAAACGGACCAGACCGCTCGAGCGGCATTGCGCGTTGCCGGATAAGCCCAGAACCGCTCCGCCTTATTCCAACGGGCTCCGAGGATAGATTTACACTTTTCAACAAGGTGGGGATCGTACCGAAAAGACAGGGTAATCCGACCGCGATCGACGCTTGCTTTTATCATGACCGACTCTCCTTAAAAGCGCCAAGGCGGGAGCCTACCTTACCCGGAGGCCGGAGTCGTTGTCAAGAGAAAATCTTCAGTCGGCGCTCTGAGACGGCAACGGTTTATAAAGTCCTGAAACTCTTCGAGAGAATGAGCAACGCAATAAGGCGCGCCGGCGGCGATGATCTTCTTCGCCGTGATCTTTTGGAGCTCCGTTCTCTTCTTTCCCGGTCGCTTTAGTTCGCAATACCAGGCGACGATCCCAACGCTTCCCATAAGGTCCGGGAGCCCTTTCCGCATGTAAGGATTCCCGTGGATTTTGACGACGAAAAGGTCCGGCTCCGTCTTCGCCCAATCCATGATTTTGGCTTTAATCGACGACTCTTTCGGCATGGAGCATCTCCCGCGCGAGATCGAACGAAACCTTAACAAAGGGAAGCTTTGGTCGATAGGGTGAGGTATGAAAGATGTTCTTCTTCCATTTCTCCGCGCGCGCCCGAACGCCGAGGATCATATCCGAGAGCTTATGCCCCTTGAGGATTCGTCGCGGCGTCTCCTTCCATTGCCAAGGCTTCGCGTAATATTGCGGCTCCGCCGGCCGAGGCTTCTTCAAAAGCTGGAGATCGATCCCGAAAAGAACGATCGGCGAGAAGCCCCAAAGCGTTGCGACCTCGAGCGCAAGCTCGAGAACGCTATCGCCGTGATAAAGGTATCCCTCAAAGCCCTCGTTCTCATGATACCACCAAACCTCGAGGTCTTCCTTCGGACAAGGGAGCCGGAAGTCCGTCGGCCCCTTCGCATTACCTTTATGATCGATCCAATCGATATCGCCGAATTCGCCGGGAATGAATTTTCGATTCGTTATCGTTCGCCAAGGCTTCCAATTCTTGAGGATCGGAAGCATGTGTCGGCGAATATTGACGTTCTCGAAGGTTCGATCGTGGTCATTTGAGACCCAAAACACATCCGGGTCGTCGAGGAATTCGGTAATCGTGTTGTTTAGCGCGAAGTTCCATCCGAGACGCTTGAGATCCGGAGGAACGATATCGTAAGAAGGTCCCGGCCCCCAAATCGCCAAGGGAACGCCGGTAAATCGGCCGGCCCAATCGTGAACGCGCGTAATCGACATCTCGAGATGCTACACTTTGTAGTAGGTTTAGATGCTCAAAGCATGATGGATTCTACGAACTTCGACCGTTACCGACAAGTCCGCCGCCGAGGCGTCCGCCGCGGTCATCTCCGCCTGGAGAAAGGTCCCCGCCGCGACGAGGGTCGTCGGATCGGTCCCCGCCGCCGACTTGACGCCCGTCTCGGCCGCCGACCATGAAACGGTCGAAGCGAGGACGTCCTCGTCAGTCTCGTCCTTCCGGAGCTTGACGGTAAGGCCGGACGCCGGAGCTGTCCCGAGGTTAAAGTATGCCTGAACTATCTCGCAATCCCAAGGAACGATAATCCCCGGCTGGAGATTCGCCGGCGAGCCTCCGAGGGCTCCCTCGACGCCAAAGCTCAACGTCTCCCCATGCCCGTAGATGTTATCCCAGGCGCTCCGGTCGGCGAGGACCGTCGTCTCCCGGCGAAGATTCCGGACATCCGTAACGATCCCCGATGAAACAACGGCATCGAAGCTCCAAAGCGTAAGGTCCGCGCTCTCGTCCGTTGCGCCCTCCGCATTCTCGATAACGTACTCAACCGCCGGCGCGCCGAGGCTCGTAACCCCGACAACGACCCGATAAACGCCATCCCCTCCGGGAAGCGCGTTCTCGATCCCGTAGGTTAAGCCGGCTTCACTTTTATGGAGAAGCCCGTTGATGACGCAATACGAGGCATCGTTCGTAGGGTGCGTAATAACGACGGAGAGCCCGTCTGTTGAGTCTTGGAAGCTCAACGCCCATCCACTCGTCCCGAGCATTCCCTCGTCCGCACGGCCGAGGAGAAGGTCCACAAGGAGCAAATTCGAGGGAGCTGCGTTCCCGATCGTAACGCCGAGCTCGTTTTGGATCTGAGTCAAGGCGGTTTGCAACCGGCGAAAATTCAAGTTAATTTCGTATTCGTAATTCGTTCCGTCGATCTCGGTTACCAAAGACGGTGCGGTAAAAGCCATGGGTTATACCTCCTCCCATTCGGATATCGTAGCGCCAAACTCCGTTACGCCATAGTCAAAATCAGTCGAGCCCCATTCGATAAGGCGGTTCGAATACCGATGCGTCGTCGAGGTCCCGACCGGAGCGGTATAGCCGCCATCCGAGGGACCGGCGAATTCGTAGCCGAAGCCGTCGACGACCGAGCCATCGTCGAGGGTCCGGAGATTATGCATGAAAGAGAACTCGAGTTGATCGTACGAGTACGAAACGAAGTCGATATCCGGGAGTTGAATGTCGCTCCTCGCGATGATCGTAACCCGACCGGCCTCGGAACGCTCGGCGAGGACCGGGACATTCATATCCGTAACCGCGCCGATCGCCCATTGGGCAATGAGGCAATTTTTAACGAGCGCCCAGCCCTCTTTCACCCCAACGCGAATATCGCAAACCCATTCGGTAAGTCCGTTTTGGTCGCGAAAATCGGGCTTCGTTACCGTAACCCCGATAAAGCGTTTCGTATGCCGCTCGAGCTCGCGGCGGCTCAACTCCCGGACTATCGAAAATTCTCGAGCCATTACGCAATCCTCCAAGCCGTACAGATCATTTTACCGTCTCCCGGTCGAAGCAAGTTCTTCCGGATCGAGGTAATATAGAACTTCATCGACTCGATCTCGATAATGTCATCAACTTCGATGAACGGATCATCGATCATGTGAATTTGATAAGACCATCCCTTGATAAGCTCGCGGCGAAGGAGCTCCTTCGCTCGAGCTCGCATGTATCCGATGTCGTAAAGCCAATCGTTCCGAAGTTCAATCTCCTTGATATCCTCAGTGAGGATCCCCGAGAGTTGCGCCGTTGAGCAAAGCTGTTGATAAACGTTCTGAAAGGGTTGCCCATGAACCTCCCAATAAACATGGCCGACCTCGGTCATGCTAAGGATCATCCCGATCATCGCCGCCGTCCCCGTCGCTTGAGCAATCGCGACAATCCAATCAGGAACGACGCCGAGCCAACCAAGAAGGATTATCGCCTGCGATGCCGCCCAAAGTCCGGTAAGCGTCGCGCGAACCGCCGGATCATATCCGGTATTGAAAACAACCTGACCCCAAAAAACCGTGAAGCCATCATCTTCGATGTTGGGAGCCCATCGCAAACCTTCGCCGAAAAAAGCGCCGATCGAGCTTATTCGTTCATTCGCGAGATAAGTATTCTTCGCGCGCCGACCTTGGTTCTCCTTACCATCGTTCTCCGAGAAATAAACCCGATGCCGTACTTCATCCTCGAAGAAGCCGCTCGTAATATTCCCATGCGCGAGCCGCTTCGTACTTTCAACGACCGCCGTAAGCTCGTCATCAATGCCGAGGAGGCGAACCGAGTTATTGACCGAGCTCAAGATTTGCTCGCGGCGAATCTCGACGATATGGTCTTTGTTTTGGTATCGCCGTATCGGCGGCTTATCAAGATCGGTATCCGCCGCAACGAGAAAGCCCTCTCCGTTGAACTTCGGCTTTTTGCCGACCGTAAACAAAATTTGAAAGACCCCCTTGAGAACCTCGACATCGACGAGCTGACTTTGAGTATGCGCGATCGCGTAATCTTGATAACCGATCATGATCTCGCGGCGATCGAGATACATCCATTCGATCGCCGTTTCGACCGCCGCCTTTCCAACGTCGGTCTCCGTCTCGTAAGCCCGCGCCGTAACGACCGAGTTTAAGTATTTTTCGGCGCGATCGACGCACGTTACGTTGAGCATCCGCGCCTTGGTCTCCGACCGAGAATACTCCGTCGTCGAGGGAACGCCGCGGACGACGCCGGTAAAGATCGGAATCCATAGCTCCTTCTTTATCCGGCGATCGCCCTGATATATCCGAACCGGAGTTCCGTCGAGCCATGTTTTCTCGGTCATCTCAATCGGAAGCGCGTCCTCGTCGTATATCACCGAAAGAACGCAATTCGACGCAATCGCATCGTCGTTATTCTCCCAAGTAATATTTTCCGAATAAGAGATCGACGAAACCCAATCCGTGACATCATACTCCGGGCTCTCCGCTTCGCCCAAGCAAACCTCGTGAATGCTCGTCCGGTTTGGATTCCAAATGACGACTCGATGCGCCGGAGCCCGATTCGTCGGTTGCTGATGAACGAGGTCAAGTTCTCCGCCGAAGTATTTTCTTCGAGAGCTATCCATGATTAAAACTCAATCCATGGGGTTGATGCCGAAGTCGAGCCCGATCGAGAAACCGAAGTCGAAGCCGAGCTCGAAATCGAAGTCGATCCCGAGGTGCTTTTCGACGTCGAGCCGGAGGTCGATCGCGTACTCGAGAAAGACGTTGTAATCGAGGTCGTAACGGAAGTCGTAAGACTCGTCGAGCCCGTCGTCGTCAATACCGAGGTTACCGTCGGATAAGTCGTCGCCGGCGTTGCGACCGAAGAACTCGTCCGCGTCGGATCGCCGCCAAGAGCGCCGCAGGCAGCGTGCGATGCAATGTAGACATATTGATCGATATCGATGTAATCGCTCGAGCCCCAAGCCGTACGAAGCCGGAAAACGAAATGGAGAAAGCCCGACGGAGCCGGATCAATTTCGATGATCTTTTGCGTCTCGCAAAGCGCCTCCGCTGCGTAAACAATCAAGCCGTCTCCGGTGAGGTCCGTATCGGGCTCGCCGTCGGTATCGGTCTCGATCGTCTCCCAGAAAATTTCGCAAGTCAAAAAGCCCTGGTACGACTCGACCGCGTTTCCAATCGGGAAGCCGGGAACCTCATGCGGCTCGCCGGTGATCGTCGTTCCGGTGTTGATCTGATCATCCGCATGTTGGACGAGCTCCTCGTCGTTATAACGCGGAACGATCTTGATATGAAGCAAAAGCTTCGCCGGGCTCGTTAACGGCGGAGGCGTAATCGGAGCCGTTGTTGTCGTTGATCTTGTCGTGCTCATGCTCGTACTCATGCTCGTGGATTGAGACGTGGAACGGGTCGACGATTGCGACGAGGTAAACGATTGACTCGTCGAAGCGGAGGTTGATACGGTCGTCGTCGTGCTTTGGGAGGTACTCGCCGTCGTCGATTGCGTCGAAGAAAGACTCGAGCTCGCGGTCGACGATTGGGAAGTAGAGAGGGACGACGATGCACAGGAGGAGGCGCTTGAACTCGCCGAAGATGATGCAGTCGTCGTCCCCGATGTGCTCGCCGTTGTTGAGAGGCTCGAGCTTGCGGTTGTACTTAGGGAGCTGCTTTGGCTCGTCGAAGCCGTCGACGATTGCGAGGAGGTGTATGATTGCGTCGTGCTTGCCGACGTTGAGAGCGAGGAGCTTGCGGTCGTACTTTGAGAGCTCGAAAGGGACGAGCTCGCCGTCGTCGATTGGCTCGTACTCGCGGTCGTGCTTTGTGTCGTACTTGCGGTCGTACTTTGCGTCGTTGAGAGACTCGAGGAGGCCGTCGTCGATTGTGACGTTGAGAGACTCGAGGAGGCCGTCGTCGATTGCGACGTTGAAAGACTCGAGGAGGCCGTCGTCGATTGTGACGTTGAGAGACTCGAGGAGGCCGTCGTCGATTGCGACGTTGAGAGACTCGAGGAGGCCGTCGTCGATTGACTCGTACTCGCCGTCGTCGATTGCGTCGTTGAAAGAGACGAGCTCGCCGTTGTCGATTGCGACGTTGAGAGACTCGAGGAGGCCGTCGTCGACTGGCTCGTACTCGCGGTCGTACTTTGCGTCGTCGATTGGCTCGTGCTCGCGGTCGTCGATTGCGTCGTTGAAAGCGAGGAGCTCGCGGTCGTCGATTGCGTCGAAGAAAGGGAGGAGCTCGCCGTCGTACTTTGAGAGGTGCTCGCCGTCGTCGATTGCGTCGAAGAAAGCGACGAGCTCGCCGTCGTACTTCCCGAGGTACTCGCGACCGTGCTTTGAGATGTCGAAAGGCTTGAGCTTGCCGAGGTGCTCGCCGTCGAGGAGAGGCTCGAGGAGGCCGTCGTGCTTTGGGAACTCGAAAGCGACGAACTCGCGGTCGTGCTCTGTGATGTCGAGAGGCTCGAGGAGGCCGTCGTCGATTGCGTCGAAGAGAGAGACGAGCTCGCCGTCGATGATAGCGAAGAACTTGCCGAGGTACTCAGCGAGGAGCTTTGCGAGGTACTCGCCGTCGTTGTTGCCGATGTCGTACTCGACTCGGAGGTCGAGGCTGAGGTACTCAACGAGGAACTCGCCGAGGTACTCAACGAGGAGCTTTGCGAGGTACTCTTCGTCGTACTTTGCGTCGTCGATAGGGAGGAGCTCGCGGTCGTACTTTGCGAAGTTGAAAGAGACGAGCTCGCCGTCGTCGATTGCGAAGTTGAAAGACTCGAGCTCGCCGAGGTGCTTGCCGTCGAAGAAAGCGAAGAACTCGCCGTCGTGCTTGCCGTCGTACTTTGCGTCGAAGAAAGGCTCGTCGAAGCCGTCGTCGAAAGAGAGGTCGAAGCCGAGGTCGAGAAGCTCGTTCCCGGCTCAATCGGTTTATCGATCCCCGTTGTGTGCCAAGCGCCGGCGAGGCGAATCGTTATATTCGTTCCGGAAAGGTTCTGGAACTCGTACGTAACCATGATCCGGTCGGTTGAACTCAACGCTTGCGATGCGTCCGTCTCCGACCAAGAAAGGTTATCCCAAGTAAAAACATACTGATACCCGACTTCCAAGCCGTTGACTTGCGTCGGGTCGTCGGCGAGGAACGGTCCGATGATCTCCGTTCCGGTTGAGGTTATTCTCGAGATGTAAAGCTTAAGGACGAGGTTCTCGGCACTATCCGCTGGGTCTTCCGAGAAGAGCTGAACGCGCGCCTTCCAAAAGCCCGACTCCCAAACCAACTTGAGAGGAAAGGACGTCGGCGTAACGCCGAAGATGTTCGCCTCGGTATAACCGGGAACATCAATGGTAATAAGCCCGCCGGATTCATCGCCGAGCTCGACAACGGCGTAAGTAACGTCGAAGGGAGAGCCCAAGTCGAGATCGGAAAGAACGCCATGAAGAAGCTCGGGATTGTTTGTCGTCGATTGGCTCGTCGAAGCCGTTGTCGACTGGGAGGTCGAAAGAGAGGAGCTCGCGGTCGTCGATTGGCTCGAGCTTGCCGACGTACTCATTGTCGAGCTTTGGGAGGTGCTCGCCGTCGTCGATTGCGTCGAAGAAAGCGACGAGCTCGCCGTCGTCGATTGACTCGTCGAGGCCGTCGTTGATTGCGTCGAAGAAAGGCTTGTCGAAGCCGTTGTCGATTGTGACGTTGAAAGGCTCGAGCTTGCGGTCGTCGATTGTGTCGAAGAAAGACTCGAGCTTGCCGTCGTACTTTGAGAGGTCGAAAGAGAGGAGCTCGCCGTCGTCGATTGCGACGTTGAGAGGCTCGAGCTCGCCGAGGTGCTCGCCGTTGTCGATTGTGTCGTCGAAACCGATGTACTCGCCGACGTTACGCCGGAGACCGGCTTATCGATTCCAAGAGACGGAAAGACGCCGATACTTCTTATGCCGACGCGCGTCGAGCTCGTATTTTGGAACCGATACTGGATCATGATCCGGTCGGAAGTCTCTCCGCTTAAAAACGAGACATCGTTCCACCGGAAAACATAAACCTTTTGAACTTCGAGCCCGTTGACTATTGTCGGACTATCAGCGAGGAACGGACCATCCCAAAGAACGCCCGTCGAGGTAACCCTCGAGATGTAAACCTGGAGACTAAGATCGGCGACGTCTCCCTCAAGCGTATTCGAAACTTGAAAGCGGACCTTCCAAGCCCCGCGCTCCCAATTCGTCTTACCCGGATGTCCCGCCGCCGTAACACCGTAAACGTTCGACTCTTCGTACCCTTCGACGTAATGGACGACGAAATGTCCGCCCTCATCTCCAAGGTCGACAATCTGATATGTATTGTCGTCCGTATCCCCGAGAGCAAGATCGGAGAAGACGCCAACGAGGATCTCGGGATTGATTGTCGTCGAGGGAGTCGAAGCCGACGAACTCGCCGTCGTTGATTGCGAGCTCGTCAGCGAGGTGCTCGCCGTCGAAGAAAGGCTCGAGCTTGCCGTCGTACTTTGAGAGCTCGAGAGGGAGGAGCTCGCCGTCGTACTTTGAGAGGTCGAAAGGCTCGAGCTCGCCGTCGTCGATTGTGACGTTGAGAGGCTCGAGCTTGCCGTCGTACTTTGAGAGGTCGAAAGCGAGGAAGAGAGGGAGGAGCTCGCGGTCGTACTTTGAGAAGTCGAAAGGCTCGAGCTCGCCGTCGTCGATTGTGACGTTGAGAGGCTCGAGGAAGCCGTCGTGCTTTGAGAGGTTGAGAGACTCGAGCTTGCCGTCGTCGATTGCGTCGAGCTTTGCGAGCTTGAAAGCGAGCTTGATTGACTCGTCGAGAAAGAAACCGAGAGGCTCGTCGATTGGCTCGTTGATCGTGTCGTGCTTTGAGTCGTACTCGCCGAGGTGCTCGCCGTCGAAGAAAGGGAAGAACTCGCCGTCGTCGATTGCGTCGTCGAGGCGCTCGTCGAGGCGCTCGTACTTTGCGAGGTCGAAATCGGAACGACCGGCTTATCGATTCCGGTATGCGCCCAATTCGAAATCGTACGGATCCGGATCCAATCCGCGCCGGTATTTGAAAACTCGAAGATAACGAGAATTCGATCGCTCTTCGAGAACGCCTGCGAAGCATCCGTCTCCGACCAGACGAAGTTCGGCCAACGGAAGATGTAGGTGTCGTACGTCTCGAGGCCGGCGTATTGGATAGGCTCACCGGAATGAGGCCCTGAGATAATAGTCCCGTCGTCGGTAATTCTCGCGATGTATCCCTTGAGAACGACATCGCTTAAATCACCGTTGTAAGAGTCGACGACTCGATAACGGGTCTTCCAACTCCCATCCTCCCAATAGACCTTATTCGGATGTCCCGTCCTCGTAACACAATAAAGGCTTGCCTCGGAATAACCCTCAATCGTTACTTGAATATATCCAGCGACTTCTTCCCCAAGATCGACGATCTCCAAAGTAACATCGTCGGTATCGCCGAGCTGTAAGTTCGAAGCGTATTGATTGACGACCTCGGGATTATTTGTCGTCGATGGAGTCGAGGCCGTCGTCGTTGCCGAGGTCGATAGCGAAGAACTTGCCGTCGTGCTCGCGGTCGTACTTTGCGTCGTCGATTGACTCGTCGAAGCTGTCGAAGAAAGGCTCGAGCTTGCCGTTGTTGATTGAGAAGTCGAAAGGCTCGAGCTCGCCGTCGTACTCGCGGTCGTTGATTGCGTCGAAGAAAGGCTCGAGCTCAGTGAGGAGCTTGCCGTTGTCGAAACGCTCGTCGAAGCGCTCGTGCTTTGCGAGGTCGAAATCGGAATAACCGGCTTGTCGATTCCGACGTGCGTCCAATTCGAGATCGTACGAATCCGGATCCAATCCGCGCCGGTATTATGGAACTCGAAGATAACGAGAATTCGATCGCTCTTCGAGAACGCCTGCGAAGCATCCGTCTCCGACCAGACGAAGTTCGGCCAACGGAAGATGTAGGTGTCGTACGTCTCGAGGCCGGCGTATTGGACAGGATCTCCCGCCCAAGGCCCCGAGATAATAGTCCCGTCGTCGGTAACCCTCGCGATGTATCCCTTGAGAACGACATCGCCAAGATCCCCATTCCAAGAGTCGGAGATCCGATAGCGGATCTTCCAACTCCCCGCCTCCCAATCAACCTTATTCGGATGCCCTGACCTCGTAACGCAATAAAGGCTTGCGTCGGAATAGCCCTCGATAATTATCGGAATAAAGCCGGGAGACTCTCCGCCGAGATTGACGATCTCTCGCGTTACATCATCGGTAGCGCCGAAATGAAGATCGGCGGAGACGTATTGATTGACGACCTCGGGGTTATTCGTCGTCGAAGGCGTCGAGGCTGTCGTCGTCGCCGAGGTCGAAAGCGAAGAACTTGCCGAGGTGCTCGCCGTCGACGATAGCGACGAGGAAAGGGAGGAGCTCGCGGTCGTCGATTGGCTCGTTGAAGCCGTCGTCGATTGCGTCGAAGAAAGGCTCGAGCTTGCCGTCGTGCTCTGTGATGTCGAGAGACTCGAGGAGGCCGTCGTCGATTGTGTCGAACTCGCCGTCGTCGATTGCGTCGAGGATTGCGAAGTCGAGGCGCTCGTGCTTTGTGAGGTCGAAATCGGAATGACCGGCTTGTCAATTCCGGTGTGCGCCCAATTCGAAATCGTACGGATCCGAATCCAATCCGCGCCGGTATTGTGAAACTCAAAAATGACGAGAATCCGGTCGCTCTTCGAGAACGCTTGCGAAGCATCCGTCTCCGACCAGACGAAGTTCGGCCAACGGAAAACGTAAGTATCAAAAACTTCGAGGCCGGAATATTGAACCGGCTCCCCTGGATGCGGCCCCGAGATGATAGTCCCGTCGTCGGTAATCCTTGCGATGTATCCCTTGAGGACTACATCGTCGAGGTTTCCGTTAAAAGAGTCGGCGACCCGATAACGGGTCTTCCAACTCCCATCCTCCCAATAGACCTTATTCGGATGTCCCGTCCTCGTAACACAGTAAAGACTTGCGTCGGAATAGCCCTCGACCGTTACCGAGATATATCCGGAGATCTCTTCCCCGAAATCGACGATCTCCAAAGTAACATCGTCGGTATCGCCGAGTTGCAAGTTCGAAGCGTATTGATTGACGACCTCGGGATTATTCGTCGTCGAAGGCGTCGAGGCTGTCGTCGTCGCCGAGGTCGATAGCGAGCTCGAAAGACTCGTCGAAGCCGTCGTGCTCGCCGTCGTACTCGCCGTCGTACTTTGCGATGAAGAAAGCGAGCTCGACTGAGAAGACGATAACGAGGAGGATTGAGAAGAACTCGCCGTCGTCGAAAGGCTCGTCGATTGCGACGTCGAGGTAACCGCGGAGATCGGCTTATCGATGCCCGTCGTCGACCAAAGACCGATTGACCGAAAGCGAATCAAATCCGCGCTAAGGTTCTGAAACTCATAAGTTATGAGAATCCTATCGCGCGAGGAAAAAGGATTGTCCGCTTCGGTATCATCCCAAGCGACATCCGTCCAACGAAAAATATAGGTGTGTTGAACCTCGAGAGAGTTTACCTGAACAGGGTCCTCGGATTGGATCGGACCGTATTTGACGACCGAGCCATCTTCGGAAACCCTTGAAAGGTAAACCTTCATGCTAAGGTCGGCCGCGTCTCCTTCGAGAGTATTGGAGATCGCAAAGCGAACCTTCCAGTCGCCCGTCTCCCAATCATGCTTACCCGGATGCCCGACGTCCGTAATGCCGTAAAGATTCGAGACCTCCCATTTCTCAACGGCGAGAACGATAAAGGTTCCCGACTTAAGACCATAATCGACGATCTCGTATACCGCATCGTCGGTAGCGCCGAGAACCGTGCTCTCGTCTAAAGTGCCGACAAGAAGTTCCGGATTTTGAGTTGTCGTCGACGAGGATGCGGAGGTTGAGCCTGACGTGCTCGCCGTCGACGAAAGCGAAGAACTCAGAGAGGAACTCGCCGTCGACGATAGCGAAGAACTCGCCGTCGACGAAAGCGAAGAACTCAGGGAGGAGCTCGCCGTCGAGCTTTGCGAAGTCGAGGCCGAGGTATACGTTTGATGAACGAGCGGCTTATCAACGCCCCAATGCTCGTACTCCCCAATGGCGAGCGACAGAGTAAGACTCGAGGCGTTGAGGTTCTGAAACTCGTAACGAATTAAAAGTCGGTCGGTTTGCGCCAGCGAGCCGGTTGCATCGCTTTCGCTCCATATAACGTTCGACCATCGGAAGAAGTATGTTTTTTGAGCCTCGAGCCCAAGCTGTTGCGTCGGACTATCAGACTGAAATTCTCCAAGGAGTTGTGTCCCGGAATCGCTTACTCGAGAAAGAAAAATCTTGAGAGCTATATCGTCGAGATCTCCGCCGCCGGCCGCGGAAAAGATCCGAACGCGAACTTTCCAATTCCCGCTTTCCCAATCGTACGAACCGGGATAGTTCGCCGGCGTAACGCCGTAAAGATTCTGGGCATCGAAGCCGGGAACAATAAGCTGAAAAAAGTCGTTTTTTTCTCGCCCAAGAGCCGAAAGCGTTCGAACGGCGTCATCCGTTTCCCCAAAATCAACATCATCTGGCTCGGGATTTCCGAGAACCTCGGGATTTTGCGTCGTCGAAGGAGTCGAGGCCGTCGTCGTAAAGGAAGAACTCGCGCTCGTTGATTGCGTCGTGGATTGCGTCGAACTTACGCTCGAGCTTGCCGTCGTACTTCCGCTCGTCGAAGCAACCGTGCTTTGCGAGGTCGAGAGCGACGAACTTTGCGAGGTCGAAAGAGAAGTCGTATATCCGGTATTGATCTCGATCGGCTTGTCAACGCCGGCGGTATTGAATCTTCCGCTAAGGATTTCAACGCCGATACTACCGCCGGTAAAATCGAGAAGCGTATACGAAAATTTGATCCGAATGCGATCGGACGCATTCTGAGTCTTAAGCCCGCCCGTCCAACTAAGGTTACTCCATCGATAAATGAAGAGGTCGGTAATGTTGAGGTTATAGCTCGACGGCGGATCGGAGAGGAATTCCCCCTGAACCAAGGTTTGCCCATCGGCCGAGACTCTTGCCAACCTTACCTGACATTGTACGTCCTCAATATCGGCGGTACTTCCGATGGTAACCTTCCAAACCTTGAGCCGAACTTTCCAGTCGCCGGTCTCCCAATTGAGCTTACCGGGAACGCCGGGAGGCGAGAAAGCATAGACATCGACGGTTTGAAGGTCCTCGATATCGACCGTGTACCATCCCAGAGTCTCCTCGCCGAGCTCGACGAGTTCCCAAGCCTGAAGATCGGTAGACCAAAGGTCGGACTCGATCGAATTGACGACTTCTGGATTATTCGTCGTTGTCGACGTCGAAGCGGAAGACGAGACTGAGGTCGAAAGAGAAGACGTAATCGAGGTCGAAGCGGAGCTTGATTGCGACGTTGTATTGATCGTCGTAAGAACCGGAGTCGTTGTCGTCGGAGCGGGTCCGGGTAAAGTCGTAGCCATTAAACGTAAATCGGATAAATCAACGGTTGCGACGGGTCGTTCGCGTTATATCCGTCGAGGGTTATCATTGCTTCGGGTTGACTCGCGACCCATACCGCCTGCTTCGAATGGACGTGCGGCGTCGTCGTAAAATGGATCGTATTCTCGATCGCGGGAAAGCCGGATTGTAAATGTGTCCCCGCGATAACGTCGACGGTAACCGTCGTGTCGGTCTCAACGGCGAGCGACGTAAGGTCGAAGAAGACCGCGCCGGCGACGGAGACCCAAACCTTCTTGAGGGCTTGATCGGCATCCTGCTTGTTGAGAACGATCGTAAGCCGTTGCTCCGCGAGGATCGGATTATCTCTGTCGCTCCCCCCATGATGGAGCTTCGCGCTTCTCTCCCGCATTGCCTCCTCCTTACGGGCAATCGAATTGCCGGAATCGAATATACCCGGGAATGTCTACAGCATAAGGAGAGCCGGTATCGGCGCGAAGACGGACAAAGACGTTATGTAATCCGTAATCAGGAGTCGGCCAATAGTAACCATCAAGGTCGGCGATATCGATCTCCGAAATGACCTTAACGCCCTCGACCCAAAATTCAACCGTCGCCGCTCCTCCCCAATTCCTTAGAGTCTGCGCGAAGCGATTCCCGCGATATTCGTGTTGCGTAAAAAACTCATCGTTAAAAACCGGAAGAACATTGATCCCGAAGGTCGCATCCCTCGCGAACCGATTCGGATCGTCTTTGTTTATATGAACGATAGCCTCGCCGAGCTGTGCTTCTTGGTTGTGAAGATAGAGCCCGCCGGCGTACGGAACATCCTTGACGTAAAACGACCTCGAGAAGGTTTGCGTATCGGTATACCCGGTGTGAGAGTACCGCCAAAAATTGATGCCCGGCGTTGTCGCGAAGAAAAAAAGGTCTTCGTTATACTCGCTCCAAACCGCGCCACGGAAATCTCCTTCCATGTTGTAAAAGAATTCGGAGATCGGCGCTCCGGATTGGATGTCGAACTGAACGATGACCCGTTGATCGGCGGGACCGCCGCCGGCCGGCGCATGAAAAAGACCGAAGATCGAGTCGTTTGCCGCGCCGGCGGCAAGTCCTCGCGAATAGTAGAGGCCGCCGAGGAGGGCTCCGGCTCCCACACCATCCGTTGAAACGATTACATCTGCCCAATCAAAAAGAAGATCCGCGGTAATAGCTCCGTCCGTATTGTCTCGAGTTAGATCCACCTCGTAAAGGCCGCCCTCCCCGGTAGCGGTTGATTCCGTTCCGACATAGAACTTCTCGCGCCAGGGATCGTAACAAAGACCACGAACGGAGCCGCCGGTCTCGAGAACATCCGAGAGTAAGTACGTTTTGAAATCGTCGAGAAGTTCTTCCTCGTCTTCTCGAATGTGAAAAAGAACGATCGATGGGGGATAGTCGGTATCCCCCGCATTCAATATTGCAAAGCGATCCGATCCGAGGTATTCGATATCAACAGGGACCCGAAAGGGAGAAGAAGGGAGGGAAATGTTACTCGCACGGGTTGCGATCCCAGCCCGGTTGACTACTTTGATATGACCGGACTCGGCGAGGACGTATAATTCTTTCGTGGAATCACGAAAGGCTGCCCCAACGGGTCCCTCGAATTCTCCGTCGTTAAGCGCTGTGACGACTTCCAAAGAATATGAGCGCGTAGAATCAAAGAACGCTCGATCGAGCGGCGTATCGAGATCGTCGGGCTCCGAGACGACATTCGGAACTTCGAGCTTTCGAATTTGCCATTCGAGATAATTCCGCGCCGCGCGCCCGCCGGTAAGACCGAAGGCGGTATCGGTACCGTAGACAATATCAGTCGACCATTCCCGACGACCGCCGTCGAGGGAAGTAAAAGTCCCCGAGAGAAGATTATTGAAGCTCCCGACATCGGAATGGATGCGGACATAGACGAGATCCTCGTCCGGACCGAGCGTAAGGGTAATCGTTCCGCCGAGGCCCTTGAGGATCGGTCCAAGCTCCCCGGCTCCCGCGAGATGCAGTCGCGCGGACATCTTGTCGAGCGTCGGGTTGCCTTGCTGTAAACTCTTCTCAACCATCCTATCGCCCTGTAAGAGTAATCATCGGCTTCGGCGGAATGACTCGCTTCGCAAGCTTCCATTGGACGGTCAACTGATTCTCGAGCATCGCGCCTTGATGTTGTTGGACGTGCGCGCGGACTTCCTTATATTCAAACTCGAGCCCTCCGAGTTGAACTCGTACGATCTGAACGCCGAACCGATCGGACGTTCGATCCCGAGGCTCCCAGCCGAGAACCTCCCCAGCGCTTGGCATCGTCGTCCAATAGAGATGGAAAAGCCGCGCCATCTCCGCGAACGCCGAGATTTGCCCCTGGCCGCCTAACCAAATTTCGGTAATGATAATATCCTCATCAACCTGGGGAGACATGATGAAAACATTCGAGGAAAGCGTTCTTTGGACAACGCCGTCGAGTTTTGAAACGGGATGGTACATGAAATTTCGCGTTATATCCGGATTGACCGGATACGTATAAATCCCCTCCCCCTCTTTTTGAGGGAAGCCGGGATGGCTTATAACTCTCAAGGCTTCGACCATGATATCCCCCCGCGACGTCGGAGCGAAGTACATCCATCCGGCGTTCTCGATAATCGCGTCCGATCCGGCATTCGCATCGTTTTTGTTGTCGATGAAAAGGACCCGCGTCGGGTCGTCGTTATGAAGTCCGTAAACGGTATGCTCGCCATCAAAGTTAGTCGTTCCCGTGACGTAAATCGTATCGTTCGCCGCCGGCCGCTCCATTGGAATCTCGGCCTGAATAACGCCGAGGCACATCCGCCCGCCCGCGTAAACGGAAGGAGCGAACTTCCAAAGACCTGAGAAGATACCGACTCCGGTATACGCTCCCGGCGTAAACTTACCGAACGGGTCGTAACATTGCCCCCCGTCCTGAAAGAGGCATTGTTTGTTGTGAGCGTAAGCTCGAGATAGTAAACGATAGATGCCCATTAGCTTTTCTTCGTTTTGGTTTCTTTCGGCTTGCCGGCCTTTTCGGCTAAGTATTCAAGATCGCGTTGAGCCACGGCGACCTCGGTTTTGATCTCGGCAAGGATCTCCTTGATCTCCTGATAATGAGCGGTCTGTTCTCGGTTACATTCGATATGATCTTCCTCGACTTTTTTGACTCGGCTTGTTAAAAGCACGATTCTAACCCTCGCTTCGACGACCGCGCCGGCAATCACAACGAGGACCCCTGCAAGCTTAATGAGGTCTCCGACCGCGAGGGTTACCTCATGAGCATGATCGGCGGCGGCGGCGAGTAAAACCAACATAGACGCTCCTTACGGGTCCGCAGGAAATGAATTCGATTCGAATTCGACGTAAGACTTATGAGACGTCCTAACGTTTCTCGGGACGTCATGCTCTTGCTCAACGATAATACTCAGAATCTCTCCGGGCTCCGGATCGGTAACGCCGGCGGTTGCGTTCTGAACGTCCGAGGCGCTCGTGAAGATCCGCTGGCGAAGGCTTGTGATGTTGCCCGCCTGATCGTAAGCGAAATTATCAAGGAATTGATTGAGGCCGGTAGCGGAAAGCATTTGCGCGAAATGCTTTTCGAACGGCGAAATGACCGTAAAAGAGTAGACCCGATCCCAGTCCGCCGTCCCCGTATTATCCTTGACGCGGAGAAAGTACGTCCTCCCCTCGACGAAATCAGACGTTGATGTGTCGATACTCCCTCGAAAGATCCGCGTTGACACAAGAGTCAAGGCGGTATCGGTCGAGATTGTATTTCCGGTCTTTGGATCAAAGACATCGTAATAAGCCGCCGATTTGACTAAACGAAGAATGAAATAGAAGATTTTGTCTTTTTCGACCGTCCCGAGAAAGAAGTTATGATCGGGATTTTTGAGTCGAAAGGTTATAAAGAAATAGTTGGTTGTGTCCGTCGGGAATTGCCCAACCTGATCTTTGACAACGATGGTATAAGTCAACCCATCTTCGAAGAACGTCTCCGACAAGGTTAGAATTATCCATTTGACGTTATCGGGAGAAGGATTCGCACCGGCGTACATCGCCACATCTCGAAGCAAGTATTGCCGTGTCGAATTCTTGATTACGTCGAAATGCGTCGGCTCCCATGAAGAATTGTAGTAATCGACCGGATAGGCCAGAGCGTCGCCTTTTTTGAACTCCCCGATGTAATTGGGAACTTCGCCCATGATTCACCTCGCGCTTAAATCGCCGTGCTCGTCGAAAGGAGCGGAGCCGCATTCCCGCTCAAATCGCCTCCTCCGGAGGGACCGGCCCCGACCCCTCCCCCTGTCTCAACGGCGATCGCTATGCGCTCGAGGAGGATCTCAGACGTCCTGAGCGCTTGCTTGAGCGAATCGCCGACCTTAGAAATCGCGACGTTAGAAGGACCCGCGACAACGCCCCTCACCGCCTCGGAGGAGTTCACCGCGCTCGAGAAATCCTCGACGGTCGTCGTCCCCCGGCTCCGGATGCTATTGTAAATCAACCCCGCAACCCCGAGGACGCCGGTAAGCATACCGCCGACTCCCTCGCCGATTCCGAGACTTTTGAAAACTCCTGAAAGTTGCGACGTTATGAACTTGCCAAGCTGCTTGATGGCGTTTTCCATCGCGTCGGCGAAGAAATTCGCCAAGACTTCCGACCATTGCTTCCCGACGCTTTCGCCCTTCCGGAGCGCGTTCGTAAGCGCCCCCCCGATCGCGTTCTCGAAGACTTGTCCAACGGCCTCCGCCGCCGCCTTCGATTCTTTCTCCGCCTTCTTCGTATCCTCGGAAAGCTTGACGCTTACGACGAGCTCGGCCGCTTGAGCGTCGAAAGCCGCGATCAACGCCTGAACTTGCGCCTTGAGCTCCTCGAGGCGCTCTTTATCCGTTCCCGCGGCCTCCGCATGAGCGAGCATTGCTTGAGCGTTGCGAAGAAGCTCCTCCCGCATTTCTTCGAGCTCGAGCGTAACCTCGGCAATCCGACGCTCGTCTTCCGGCGTCGCTAATAGCTTCATCTCGTCCGCCGTCCGCTGAACCTCGTCGCGGAGAGTCTCCATCGCGTTCTCAAAGTCTTCCGTTACGAGGAGCGCCTGAAAGTCAACAACGTTTCGGCCGAACTCCTTAAGAAGCCTCGAAGCTTCCGGGAGCTCGAGCCCCGAAGCCCTCTCAATCGCAATCCGGAATGTATCGAACTCGCGCGCAAGCCCCTGGAGCTTTACTTCGAGGTCGGTCTTACCAACATCCTCGAGCCCCTGCTCGAGGTCTAAAAGCCGACTCGTAAACCGAACGAGCTCCGCCTCGCCAAGCGCTCCCGCCATTTGACGGAACTTGTTGCGGACCTCATCAGCCCGTTCAACCGGAACCGAAATAAGCGCCTCTCGGAGAGATCGCCCGAGGACATCTAACTGAACCGCAAGGTCGCCGAGGCGCTCTTGGTTGACATTATCTTGAACTTGCTCGAGCTGTTGGTCGAATTGCTTGAGCGCTTTCTCAGCCTCTTCCATCCGCTTCGCGCCCTCGCGCTGATCGAGCATCTTCGCAAGAGCGGCCCGCGTCTCCTCGAGCTTCTTTCGAGCCTCCGGGCTCAATTGATCGAGAATCGACCGGAAGATGTCGTCGAACTTAACGAGCTCCTTCTCTGCTTCGGTAAGGCCGGCGGTCTCGACCTCGAGCCGAATTGCCTTGAACCGTTCACCGCCAACGACGAACGGAGAGATAAGCTTGTTGAACTCCTCGAGCGGGAAGAACGTCGGCCGGAGGGCTTCATTGATTAGATCGCCGACCTTCGGCAACGACCTCGAAACCTCGCGGACTTCCTCGAGGCGCTTCGTCAACTCCGCGATTTTCGGATTCGCCCCGGTGATTTGCTCGGCGGCATGTAAGATCGCGTCTCCAATACCGACGATTGATTTCTCCGGCTTCTCAATATCGCCGATATCTTCCATGCGCCCCGTAACGGTTGCCGCGAACCTCTCGACCTCGCGGGAGTTCTCTTGTAGCGCCTCCTGAACCTTGGCAAAAATCTCGAGGAAGCTATCCTTAAGCTCGTCCTGAACCTCGTCAGGCGCGCTCTTGAGCTTCGTAAACGCCTCGGAGAGACTTCCGATCAAGCCCTCAAATTTCTTGAGTCGCGCGCCGCTTTCGGCGAGATCGTCTTCCGAGATAAGCTCCGGCGCAATTGCGATAACCTTCTGGCGAAGTTGGACGATCTTCGTGAATGCGTTCCCAACCTTGATAAGTTCCCGCTGAACGCGAAGCGTTGTGAAGTCCGCGAAAGGATCGGCGATATCGAGCTTCATCCGCTTGAACGCCTCGCCGATTCGCTCGAGAGATCCTTCGACGGCCTTTACGAATTTGTTTTGCGAAGAAGTCATCGTCGGCTTCGACCATACCTCTGCAAGATCCTCGGCGACCGCCTTTAGCTCGACGCCGACCTCAACGATGGTATCCGAAACGATCGCCTCGATCTCTTCGTTTTGGCTTTTAATGAAAGCCGCGATTCGCTTCATCTCCTCTTCGGCGACTTGCCGATTCGCCTCGAGCGCAGTCCGAACTTTCTTCGGATCGTCGATTCCCAGAATTTTGTTGAGAAGCGGAATCTTCGACCCAACGATAATCAATTGATCGAGAACGAACTTGACCGCGCTATTTATGATCTCGCGGATCTTCCCGATTATCGAAACACCGATCTGAGCGAGAACGGCGAGAACGAGCTTGAGAGCAACGACGGAGAAGTTCGAAAAGATCGTCCGGATCCCAATCAAGAGAAGCTTCGCCGCGTTGTCGAGCATAAACGTAATGCCATCAACGACGAGTCGCGTTGCTTCGGCGAGGAACTCCTCAATCCCGGTCGCTTTGGTAAGGCCGGCAAAGATCCCCGTCAATTCCTTGATAACGCTCGAGAAGACCCTCGAGACAAAGTTCGCGAACGCAGAAATCTTCTTCGAATTGCGATCGAGAAACGTCGCGATCGATTCGAATATTCCGCCGCCGACGAACGCCCGAGCAAACGTATTGATCGTATTTGAGATTTGAGCAGTAAAGTATCCCCAAGAATCGGTAATCGAACGAACGTCCGGGCCGAGTTCTTTGACCTTTTTCCGCCCGGCTTCCATCGCCGCATTGAAGAATGCCTGACGCCGTTCGGCGTCCGTCAAGTTGTTGACGTTCTTCCCGAGTTGCGTAGCGTATGTCTCCGTTGCCTCAGAAATCTTGACTATGAGACCCAAGTTGTCCAAGATTAACCGAGACTGCCTTCCAATGCCTATACTTAGATCGTTGATAGCATCGACGGTATCTCGTCCAACGGCTTGCCCAAGGCGTCGAGCAATCGCCGCGAGCTCGGAGAATTCGTCCTCGGATTTGACAACACCGAGAAGGACCGCGTTATTCGTCGTCCGCATGAGGTCGAGGTCGGAAACCGTCCCCCGGACCGCATTCCGGAGCTTGCCGAGGAAAGAGTCGGCAACGCCCCCAACGGACGCCGCGAGATTCTGGAAGGCCCGCTCGAGGACCTCGACATCTCGCGCTCGTTGGATCAAGGAAAAGCCGGAGAAGGCAAGCCCAATCCCGGCGAGCGCCCCTTGGAAAGACATCGCGAACCGGCGAAGACGTCTGAGGACATTTCCAACGCCGCGGAAAGCTGCTTTCAACGCCCGGCCGGCCGACCGAGCTCCGAAGGTAAGCGCCTTGAGAGTCGCCCTGATTGCGGCGAGCGGGACTTGAACGGACTTTTTGAGAGCCGGCCCCACCGTAGCGAAAGCCGCTTTCGCGCCCTTTACGAAAACGTTGACGAGCGTCCGCGCCGCGCCAAGGCTCGTCTTGAATCCCCGATTATCGAGAACGAGCTTCTCGCCCTTTTTGAGAAACTCCTTGATCTTCCGCCCGGCGACCTTTGCATCGTCGATTGCTTCTCCGATGCCTCGGACCCATGCGGAGTCATCAAGCTTGAGCCTTGCAAGGATTGAGCCAACTTCGAACGTCCCAGCCATTACCCGGACCTCAGTAAAACGTTGAGCTTGTTAAGCTCCGAGATGGTCTTTTTAACTCGGGAGGGAGAGGGACGAGCCCTTCTCGGAGAGGAAGGCTCCGCGAGATCATCGATCTTCGTGTCGGAAAGATCTCGATCAACCGAAGAATTCCACTCCGTAAGGACCTTCGAATCGAAAAGGCTCGTTAAGGCGAGGACCATATTATTCACCTCGCGCTTCTCCCGCACGAGAGCAAGCCGCCCCGCCTCGACGTTTAGCGTAAGGAGCTCGGCCAGGCTAACGCCGTTCTCATAATCCGTTAGCTCCGCCCAAGAATATCCCTGACTTACGAGCCAAGTGCAAATCGAAAAACATGTCTCTTCGAGACTTGAAAATCGCTCCGTTATTGTTCGGTCGGTTCCGACTTCTTCCCGCCCTCCTTGACCGCATCCTTCTGAGCCATAACGGTCGCGAAGAGCCTTCGGAAGTTTTTTAGAAAATCCTCGGTAACGTTGAGTTCAGCGATAGCATTCAAGACCGCGAGAAAATCCTCGGGATACCATTCGCCGATCGCTTCCGGAGTCAACTCCGGAGACTCGACCGACAACTGAATAATCTTGATCGCCTCTTGCTCCGAATCGATCAAGGTCGAAATGACCTTCGAAACGAGCTCAACTTCGCTTATAGAACCGGCCCCCTTTAGCGCCTCCTCCAAGACCGCGCCAAGAGTCTTAAAAACCAGGAAGAACTTCGCCACCGACCATTTCTTGATGCGGACGGTCGTTTTCGAATCGCCATCCCCGGTTAGCTCGTACTCCGCATGGCGGACCATCTTCGACATAAAGCCTCCTCAACTAAACGCCAAGGAGGAGCGAGCAAACTCCTCCCGCGTTACTTCGTGTAAACCGTCCCGAAGCTCCCCGCGCGTTCTTGCAACGTAAGAACGACGGGAACGGTTTGAACCGCATCGATCGGATAGATCAGATCTCCGTTCGGCGCGAGATTGACGGAAGCCAAATCCCAAAGCTGGAATACGCCTCCCTGCAAGTTCCGCGCCTGAAGCTTCGCCGCGCCCTCGATCGTTGTCTCCGTCGCTCCGAAGATTTGACTCGAGTAAAGGCTCGAGACGCTCACTTCGTAACGAACGAAGATCGTAGCCCCGGAAGCCAAGGCGACATCGGTATCGTCGATGACGACCTGACCATCCGTATCGGGATACAAGTCGACCGCGGTCAAGTTCGTAGCTTCGAGAACATCGGTCGGGTCATAAAGACCCTTTATCACAATGTTCGAAAAATCGGATTCCCCGGCGTCGGTGAGATCGATATACAACGAGCCGGCGCTTCCTTGGATCTCCAGATGCTTCCCCTCGAGCGCCGTCGCCGATTGGCCGCTCGAGACCGCGCCTCCGAAGAGAACGCGCTGGAGATTCCGGATATTTGGCTCGTTGAGCGTCGCCGAAACGGTCGCCGCGCGGTTCGTAAGGAATCGCTTACGAAGCGCCCGGATGCCGTTGCGGTACGAATAGAACTCCGAGAATTCCGGGGAGAGAGAGACTCCATCGACCAACAAGTCCCCAAGATCGTAATATTCGCCCGTCCAATCCTGTTGAAACCAAAGCGATACATTATGGGGTTGATTGATATTGTCGCTGGAGTTGAGAATCGCTTGAGTCATTCTCTTCACTCCTTCTTATTGGGCAGACTCATTCCGTCCGAAACCAAACGTTTAAGGAGACAACGAAATCGGCAAGAGTTGCTCCCCCCTTTCCGCGAACGATTACGCTCGGGAGTTTATCGGCCCGCGCCCACCATGCTTGAAACTCCGAGGTCCGAAAGACCCGATGGTTTTGAAGCCATGCGAGGAGTCGAAAACCGTGGTTGACCGCCTCCGCGGCGTAATCTCCTTTGAAAACAAAGCGAAAAGATCTCTCTTGGCGAGTCCGTCGCCCGCTTCCTATTAGATTACCTCCCTCGTCGAATAGAGTACAGAGGATTTTTGAAGTTAACCTCTGCTCGAGGTCTTGAACATCAAGAATATTCCCGATGATGAAGTTCGTCCCGACAACCAAAGTCGGCGTAAAATCAGTGTTTGCGACGATATAATCCTGAAATTGCTCGGTAAACCCCTCGAGTTTAAGCATTCCCGCCTCCCTCCTGAGCTTTCAAGCGACGCCCGATCATCTTCGCTAAAGTCTCAAAGACAAAGTTTATGTTTCGCTTGATTGTCTCCGAAAAATAATGGTTCGGCCCGAGCTCGCTCCCATACGCCTTGATCGGAATCCTCACCTCCTTGAGCAAGATATAATCCCGCCCATAGACGAGCCCCTCGAGGTTTGGATCCCGCCCGTACATGTGGTAACGGCGACCCTTGCTCGTGAGCGGAATATAGAGAATCTTCTTCCGGCGAGGCTTGATGACGATCGTCCCCGACTTCTTTTCCGGTTGATCTTGAAATGCGGCGTAAACCTTATTGAAGCCGAAAACGACCTCTTTTCGGTCGTCATTTCGGACGGTCGCCGCCGATCGGGCAAGCTCTCGGGTATCCGAGGGAACTGGCGAGTTCTCGGCTCGAGCGAGGAGCTCGTCGGCGAGGAATTCCATGTCGTCGAGAACGCCTGTCTTATCGGTCAATTTCTTCGCAAGCTTCGAGAGGCGCTTCGAAAATTTGGACGTATCGACCTCGGCCATTAGACCGCATCCTCCCCTCGTTGCTTGACCAACATGTAAGACCAAAAAAGGGCTCCGCCGGTCGCCGGATCTTGAGCCTCGGTTACGCTGTAGACCTTCCATCTCGACGGAAGACGAGCCTCGATCGTAAAAACGTCCCCCTCCTCGAAACGCTCGTAACACTTCAAAGTTCCATCGATTGACGCCGTTACGCCGTCTTGATTGAGAACGCGCCTCGTCGATTGCTTCAGGTTACAATCAACGTTTATCGCAACGACCTCGAAGATCGGATCGCCGTATCGATCAAGCTTCCCGGCGCGCTCGACGGTTAGAATCTTTGCGTTGATAGCGAAATGAATCATCTCGGTTTCCGCCTTTCCTCTCTTCGAAGCCGCTCGCGCCCTCCGGTCGTATGGCCGAATTTCGCGGCCGCCTGATTGAGCTTCGCAACAACCGCCGGCCCGCCTCGCTTCTTGTACTCTTTTTGGACTCGACTAAAGGTCGTATTGAGAGCCCAAGCCGGAGGAGGGATAAAAGCGAGAGCGATTTCCTCCGGACGCTTCCATTCGAGATTGAATGGAATCTCATTATGCGTGCAATTCGGATGAACCGGACAGCCGCCATTCGGAAGCTCGGCGAGGAGCGGAACACCGTACTCCTCCTTTGCTTCGGGAGTTAAGGCAAAAGCCCTCCCAATATAAACAAAGCAAGCATCATCTTGGAGCGGCTTGTTTTTCGAGAATTGCATGAGTTTAACGCCATGCAAAAGCGCCCGATTGCGACGAGCTAAGTTCGTCGCTTGCCCGCCCTTTGTCCTCGCAAGCATTTCGGCATACTTGTCGATTCGAACGTTCCGAACTCCCGTCAAGGCATTCGCATCTCGATACTTCACGTAAGGCAAGTTCGCAACGTTCTGGATGATATTGTCTTGAGGAAGCGCCAAAGCATTCCGCGTCCAAACTAAATCGGATTGACGCTTAAGGCTTACCATGTCCCGGACTAAATGGTCGCGGATCTCGTTTAGGTTCTTCCCTTGAAAGAACCCGACTCTCGAAATCGTTTCGTCGAAAAGCTTTTGATGTTGCCGAAGAACCTTCGCTTGATTCTGAATAACCCGCATCCGATCGCGGACCTGTTGAACCGCCGCTTTCATTCCAGTAAGAAATCCAACCTCCGGATTATTCAAAAGCGCCTGGATAGCCATGTCGTTAACTCGAGCAAAGATCGCGCTTCGCTCCTGACTCATTCGCTTGCGAAAGAACCATCGGCGTTGCGCCTCGAGCGAAGCTCTCCGATAAAGTTGCATGATATTCCGCCTCGCCCATGCCATCGTCCTCGCATCAAGTTGCTCGAGGACGCGGAGAGCTTCTCTCGTCTGAGCAAAAAGCCGAACTCGCTCAAAATCGAAGGCCGAAACATACTCCTCGCTGAGTTTCTTCAAACTCTTCCGGTAAAACCGGATTAGTCGTTGAACCTCGGACTCCTTGATGCTTATTGCCACGGCTTACGCTCGAAATACCCGCCCGGGACGTCCCCATCGATTCATAAGAGAAGTCACCGCCCTCGGCATCTTTCCACCAAAAACAACCGAAGAACCGCCGGCGCTCATGCTTGCATGGCCGTGAGGATTCATCCCCATTTGATTCACGAGAAGGTAGACCGCTCTTTTGTAATCCTGTTGATAGGCCGCAACCATGTGAGCGTTTTGCGCCAAACCAAACATAAGCGACAAATGCCCGGGATAGCCGTCGGTGTCAAGATCAAGCCGAAACTCCTCCTCGATAACCCGCTCCGCCGGATAGATATAGAGATCGTCGAGATCCCCCGTATCGAGACTTTTGAGAGCAGGAGCCGTAAGCTTCGACTGCATTTCCTCCGGTCGGACAAAATCTCCCATCTTCTAAACCTCCGAAACCAAGTCAATCATTTCAACGGGATAACGGAAAACGTCCGTTTGTCCCGTCGACAATACCGTGTATATCAAAAGCCAATAATGCCCGGTTCCGACATCCGTGTCTTGAGTATCGATCGTCATCGAAACCGTCTTGATCGTATTCCCCGCCCGATCGGTATCCGAATTGTTTACCGTAACCGAGCCGGACAAAACGACCGAGCCTCCGGGACGAGCCCTGAGCTCCCAAGTCCCCGAGGATAGAGAGAAGCTGGTTACGAGGTTCAAGTCAAAAACTTCGAACCTCTTCATCTCGATTTGATCGACATGCAATTTGAGGATATCCGTTTTCTCCCTACTCATTGGCTCGTTCCTTTAATGCGAAGAGATTTCCTTTAAATCAAGATTCGACGAATAATCCTTGATATCCAACTCGGAAGAGTCCGACGAGCGAATGTCGAGGATCGTAGAAAGGTCCCGAAGTTCGAAGTTAAGAGCGCCAATCGGCGGAGGCTTTGTCGTCGAATTCGACGTGGATGCCGACGTACTCGCGGTCGTCGAGGCCGAAGTCGATCGCGTTGTCGATTGCGACGTACTCGCGGTCGTACTTGCCGAGGTACTTGCCGAGGTGCTTGCGGTCGTCGATTGCGTCGTCGAAAGCGAGGTACTCGCCGAGGTGCTTTGCGTCGTCGATTGAGAGGTCGTCCCGCTCTCCGCCGGATTGTCGAAGGCATAGACAACATGCCTCTCCTCAACCGAGGTATCCGTCGACTGCGGATCGACGAGCTCGAAGGTCGCGGCGTCGGGATTCGTTACATAGGATTGATCGGTCTCATCCCATTCTTGGTTCATCCGGATGCGCCAAAAACGACGCCCGGCGGGATCCCCTGAAACCCATTCGTCGACGGTCGTATGCGTTACCGGAGCGCCGAAGTTCGCGCAAAGCGAACGGCTTCCGTCGGTGTTTTCATGGTAGCGCCAACCATGGTAATGCCCGTGAAGATGCGCCGTAAAGCCGTAATCGTCGAGAAAGTTCCGGATGTGCGCCTGGTTCGCCGGAAAGTTCGCGATCGTATCCCCATGGTTTGGATCGCTTTCGTCGGCGCACGTATGGGTAACGAGAAACTTGAATTTATAATGCTTGTACGCCGAACAAATATTCTCGAACCAAGTAAGAAGCTCCGACCATTGAATGTAGCCGCCCGAATTGTAAATCGCATCGTCGTCGGGAAGATGAATAAAGAGCGCATTCCCCCAAACATAATGGAAGTATCGCTCATGCCATCTCGTATCGTCGGTCTGGCTCGGAGAGTTCGGCTCGTTGAGGAAGACGCCGAGGGGATAGAGATTCTTCCTCGAGGTATAGTTCGCGCTCGCGGCGTCGCCCTCGTGATTTCCAATAACCTGGAAGACGGGGAGGTCGCCACATTTCTCGCTTTCGCGGCCGATCCCTTCCGTCGCATTCCGAACGGCGCGCCAATAAGCATCCCCCGTTCCGCTGTTGAGCCAATCACCGCCGAAGACGAGGAACTCGTCCTCGGGAAAACTCGGAGGACCGACCGCCGGCCAAAAATCCTCCTTGAACTCGTCGGAGGTCGTCGCGCCGCTCGAGCTCCTCGAGTCGGCGGCAAAGACCCATGTCCAAGGATCGTAATCGTCGTAAGCTCGAGCGAGGACGAAGTTATGAGAGATCCCGGTGTGATAATCAACGGTCCCGGTTACTCTGCTCCGAAGCCGCCAATAGATCCGGGAGCCTGGCTCATAGTCCGTCTCATCTTGCGGAATCGTAAACTCGAAGATCGTCGCATTCGTTTGAACGCCCGTCGAATGAAGGTCGATCGATCCGAGCGTCGGCCCGTATTCGATATAAGCGTCCGAAGCTTGCTGCGCCTCGAAATGAATCGTCGCCTCGGTTCGCCGCACGGCGAGGACCGCCGGCGAGCAAAACGGCGGAGGCGTTGTCGTTGATTGCGACGTCGAATTCGAGGAGCTTGCCGTCGTTGATTGCGAAGTCGAGACCGGCGTACTCGCCGTCGTCGATTGCGTCGTCGATTGCGACGTACTCCGCGTCGTCGATTGGGTCGTCGATTGCGACGTACTCCGCGTCGTCGATTGGGTCGTCGATTGCGACGTACTCCGCGTCGTCGATTGAGAGGTACTCTGAGACGTTGTAAGCGACGTCGAGACCGACGAGGTTAAAGCCCCGAGGGTTGAGAAGCGCCACCAGTTAGGACCGGGAGAAGCCGTCTCCGAGCAAAGATACATATCCCCGCGAGACGTATCGAAGCACATCCCCTCGACTTGCCCGGTCTTGGCATGTTGAAACGTCGAGAGCGTTTCGCCGGAGTCCGTATCAAGCTGAATAACGAGCCGGCGATCGTCCGTCGTATTCCTCGTGAGAATGAAGAGCGACCGCGGAAAAGAACCATGAACGGAGCCCGCGAGGTTCGCCCCATGGAAAGCGCCGGCGAAGGCGACGGGATCGGAGACCGTACTTACGAGAACGGTATCGCTCCAAGTATAGAGCCGGGTTACGCTCCATCCATTGGCCGTATCGACTTCCCAAACACCGACGTCCGATTGAGTATCCGCCTGGTTGATAACATAGAATTTGCCGGTGTTTGGATCAAAAGCAAGCCCCTCGGCCCCCTCTCCGCCGTACGTCCCGCTATACCAGGGAATGTCCGGGAGACTATGAACCTCGTACTCGGTAATCGAGCCGGCCCCCGGATCGATCTTACAAAGTACGATTGCGGCGTCGAGGACCGAATCCCCCTCCTCGAGGATGGCAAAGTTCCAGCCTTCGGTCTCAAACCAACTCCCGCCAAGGTAGCAAATATCCTCGATATCATCCCGACCGGCAGGATAAGAGATATCCCGCTTGATATTCACGAGAAGATCGAGCGCCCGCATCCCCGTTGGAATATCGTCGGAAACCGCAAGAAGTTCATCCTCGTCCGGCCAATACTCGATACCCGACGCCTCGGTCATCGCGTCGGTTCCGGAGTTTATGTCGTTATTCTCAATCTCCGAGAAGTCTCGATCGGTACAAAAGAACGGCGGATCGGTATGCGTCGTCGAAGCCGAGGTCGAAGCCGTTGTCGAATTCGAAGTCGAGATCGATTGCGACGTCGAAGCCGATGTCGAGAGGGAGGTCGATTGCGAAGTCGTCCCCGGCACGCCTTGGTAATGCGCGAACATCTCAAGGTCAAAACCGGCGTCCGAGCTTCCAGCGCTCGCGTTAACAAGGAAGGCCGCGATACGGTTCGTCCCCGTTACGAATGGATCGAGCTCCGCCCCGGTAAGCTCCCAAGAATACGGCGTACCCTCGCCGGCCGCGCCATCGGCTTGCATCCCATGAGAGAGGGGATTCGTTACGTTGATTCGAGCGACTTCCGTTCCGTTTACCCAAATGACAACGGCATCGTCCCGGATGGCGTTTATCTCAACCTTGAGGAGATCCGGCTTACTCGAAATCGTAAAGTCTTTAACAAAGTAATAACTTCGACAATCCGCCCCCGAATTCGCAAGCGTCGTATTGACCGAAGGAACGAGATCGTTGAGCGTGCCGTAAGCAAAAACGCCCTGCCCGGAGCTCCAAGCCGGCGGAGGAGAAAAGCCCGTCTCATAGAACGGATCGGTATCATCGTAATAATCGACGTTTTGATCGTCGTAATCCCACGTTTGCTCGTATGAGATAGGATTCTCGGTATAAGTCGTCGATTGACTCGTCGAAGCCGTTGTCGATTGGCTCGTGCTTCGCGTCGTCGATTGACTCGTACTCGCGGTCGTTGATTGGGTCGTCGATTGGCTTGTACTCCGCGTCGTCGTCTGTGAGGTCGATTGGCTCGTACTCCGCGTCGTCGTTTGCGAGGTCGATTGGCTCGTACTCCGCGTCGTCGTTTGCGAGGTCGATTGGCTCGTACTCCGCGTCGTCGTTTGGCTCGTACTTCGCGTCGTCGATTGGGTCGTCGATTGGCTCGTACTTCGCGTCGTCGATTGCGAGGTCGATTGCGACGTGCTCGCCGACGTGCTTTGTATAGTCGTCTGCGAGGGGAGCGGCGTAATCGTCGATTGAGACGAACTCGCCGTCGTTGATTGCGTCGTCGATTGCGAAGTCGATTGACTCGTACTCCGCGTCGTCGATTGCGAAGTCGATTGACTCGTACTCCGCGTCGTCGATTGCGAGGTCGTCGTCGTCTCCCCTTCACCAAGACGAGCATCCGTATCGAACGTCTCGAGATCCTTGAGCTTTGCGCTTATCGCCGTGAAGTCAAAAGACGACTTCATCGTCGTCGAAAATCTTCCGCTGGTTTGGTAAACCTTGTCGTTCGTATCCCCCGTAAATGACGTATCGGTTCCATCCCACCCGCAACCGAGAGGCTTTGAATCTATCGAGCTAACATCTTGGGAAGCATTGATCGTCGAGGAAAATTGACCCGACATGAGGTAAAGCCAAACATTCGTAGCTTTACCGGCAAAGTTCGTATCGGAAAGCTCGTCGGCGCAAACACCATTGACATCTAATTGAATGGCGGAATGATCAAAAGACGTTTTGATCGTCGAGCTAAATTCTCCCGACTGAAGGAAAAATTTGTCGTTATCCCCTCCGGCCCAAACAGTATTAGTTCCATCCCAAGAAATACCGCGCGCCTTACCATCTTGCGCCGTATGGACGTAAGACGATTTCACGGTCGTCGTAAAGGTTCCCGAGATCAAAAAAAGCTTATCGACGCCCTCGTCCGAATATAAGGTATCCGTTCCATCATGGGAGACAACCTTACATTTCGAATACGCCTGACTCTCCTTTAAAGTCGACGTAAAAGCGCTGACGAGGTAAAGCTTCTTCGCCTCATCGCCGGCGAGAAGATAATCATGTAAAGCCATTACTCTTCACTTCTTAATGGCGGAGATTTATCGTTCGGTTGAAACCTTTACATGAGAGTTCCTAAATCCAGCCGCCGCCTCGTTGATGTCAAGCTCAACGTAATGACTGCAAGGATAACCGTAGTGAGCATAGATTGAAAAACCGCATCGGCGAACTCGCTCGGAGAACGCAAGGTCGTTTCCCTTCTTCACGGTTCCATCATCATAGTACGTCCGCTGAAAGGGAGCCTTCCGCATCTCCGGATGTTCAAAGACCCGCCGATGAACCAAGAAACAACCCGTTCCGATTGCGTCGACCCGCTGTAATCCATCCTTCGGATCATGTTCGGCGTAAGCATCCTCCTCGGGAACATAATCGTAAGCGTTCCAATAAAACGGCCGATCGCCGGGAACGGGACTCTCGGGATCAAAATGCCAGACCGGCGTCGGATAACCGACGAGATCGAGGTCCTCCTCGACAAGATCAAGAGGCTTGCCTATTGGCGGATTGTCGGCATCTACCGAAAGCCAAAAGGTACAATCGGATGTCATGAAGTCATTCAAAATGTGATGAAGGTTATTCTCAAAAGGAGCTTTTGTCGGAATCATCGGCTCGATCTCGTAACGACGATCGGCGAGAATTCTCCAAGAAACGAAGACGACTTTTTTATGAAGATAGGGAAACTTCGGAGGCGTCGGAAACGAGACGAGGACTTTCGTCCTCATGTCAAATCCTTGATCTTGATATCTCGAGCCGCCTTGGCGTCCGACCATTTCTTCATCTTGTTTTTCCGAATACCCGGCTTATCGTCGTCGGGATCAAGCGCCTCGATTTGCCCCTGGGTCAAGTCAAGATTGAGCGACGGTTGAGACGCCGCGAGACTATTCGCAAGGTTGACCTTTGCCTGAATCCCCGCGAGGACTTCCGCATCGACGAGCTCGTCCGGATCGTAGATCGTTGCTTTACTATCGTGAAAACTCTCGTAATCGTTCTCGTTGAGAATCGTAACAACCGTCGGGAACTGTTGCGCCGCCTCAATTGCAAATTGCTCCGGAACGAGAAGCGCGCCCCATTGCATCCCGAGAGGACTTCCCGGCGTATCGTCCTGATGCCCGGAGGTCTTGTCGTACTTCCAACCCGTCCCGTGAATGTCAACGTACCGAGACCAGTCCAAGCCCGAAGCCGCGACGACAGGGAGTTGATTGAACGGCGGATATTCCGCCCGGCCAGTCTGCGTCAATCCAATTTTTACCAAGATCGGAACAAGCTCGCGTTGCGCCATGCTCTCCTCCAAAAGGTAGAATCTTAGCTCCGGGACCGAAGCCGTAAAGGTATGCTCCCCTCAATCCTTTTCGGGTCCGGGTATATCCCGTCTTTTCGGAGTAATAGACCGAGCCCGCGGCCTTGCCTTTTATAGGGAGGACAAGCCCCCCGGCGTACCCGCCGGCGACTCCGGCCGAGCTCGAGTCCCCCTTAGTATATCAGAGGTCGGCGAAGTTTTCCCAAGGCTTTTTTTCGAGGAGGTCGTCGAGGGTCATGACTTGCCGGCTCTCGATAAAAGCCCGCGTCTCCGCCCCTTCATGAAGAACCTCCCGCCGGAGTTGCTTCAAATCTTCGAGATACCGGGAATTCCCTTTCCGCATCTCCCAATACGCCTCATAACGCTTCCTAAGCCATGCGTAACCGCCTATGCAGTAAGCACTTAACATAAAATTGTAATGGAATTGCTCATTCGTCCAATTGTAGCCGCGCGAATAACGAAGATACTCGTCCCCCTCCTTGAGGTCTTGGGTTTGGACGCCATCTCGTCGATGAACCTTGTTCCGCGTCTTCTTGTCCTTCGGAGCCGTCTCCCAGCGCGCGTTGACGCCGAACGCATGGCGAATCAAGCCTTGAGGATAAAGCCAAACCTCTTTCCCAAAGATCCACCAAAGAAGATCAAGATAAGGCTCCCCGCCGCCGTAACACCGAAAATTCTCGCAATATCCGCGAAAATCGAGGTACTCTTCCCGGCCGGCCATGAGGCAACAATGCGAAGCCATCGGTACTCGGTACGGCCTCGGATTCGTCTTCTTCTTCGGATCCTCGAAGACTTCATCAGGGATCCCCCTCGAGAGATTTCCCCAAAATCTCTCCTCGAGCTTCAAATCATAGCCGTAACACCGGATGTTCGACGTATCCCCCCAAATATGAATCGCCGAATGCCAAAGCCCGCCTCGCTTTAGCCATCCTTGAATCATGCCGTGAAACGTCCCGATCTTGATCGAGAGATGCCCGTCCCCGAGGAAGACAACATCGCCCGTCGCCTTTCGAGCCCCCACGTTCCGCACGGTAACGTTTGCCGGCCGATCGTTCCAACGAATAACCTTGAGGAGCCCATGGCGTACCCAACGCCGGAACTTGTCCTCAAGGATGTCCGCCGTATTGTCCGTCGAGAGATTGTCGACGACGATGATCTCCCATGGGTATCCCCAAAACTCGAGCTCCTCGACGACGCTCATCATCGTCCCGAGGATAACGGGATATTCATTCCGTACGCCCAAGACGACGGAGACCTTCGGTGTTTGATAATCAGGCATCTTCGCCCCCCCTCCATTCTTCGCAAAAAAGCCGACGCTCGACTCGCTTTAAAGCCGCCCGGAGATCCTGGATCGCAATCGAGCGAGCTTGATCCCCTCCCTCCGGAGCGAGGATTTCAATCAATTCCCGGAGAACAGTCTCCGGAGCGTAGCAAGGAAGCTCCTCCCGGAGTTCTTCTAAACTCAGCATTTTCATACTCCAAGATCGTTAACCCGCCGACAAATCGTCCGGGAGGTCTTGAATTCCGGCGGACAAAGCTCGGCGAGCGCGTAATGCAAAAGCGCCGAGAACGCATCGCTATAGCCGCAATCCCGGACCCAAATCGCGGCCGGAATCGTCCTCCAGCCCCATTCGAACCACGCCATCATGAGCCGTTCGTTCCCTCGTCGTAGAAACAAAAATGGCCAATCAAGGTTATGCCCTCGGAAGCAAAGCGCCCGGTGATAGAGCTTGATTTTCGGAGAATAGTTGATATAGAGCTCGGCCTCGATTGGCTTCCGCATACCGTTCTCCTCGATATGCCCTCGGATCCCCCGATAGCTCCGAGCGCCTTGCCACCAAAGCCAAGCGAGCCCCCAAGAAATCCGATCATGGGCAAGAGGAAGCTTGAGCCGGCGCTCATGCCACCTCGAGGAAACGAAGAAGTCGAGGGGGAGGTCGACGGGTCCGACGACATAGGTCCGCTTGATGTTGTCCTCGGCGATCCCCCCCTGCCGAATAATCCTCGTAAAAACGCGCTTCCGCCGCTTGAGCTCAAGATGAATCCGCGCCCGGAGCCGCTCGATCCATCTCGGCGGGCAATAATCCGTATCTCGCGACGTACTCTTCAGAAAGGCTTCGAATCCGGCGATCTTCCGCGCCATGCGCTTTTGCCTCCTCCCTCGAGGCGAGGGGAATGTCCGCATTCCGATGCAACGCCGGCGAGACCGTAGAAAGCCTGAGATCCGGCCAGAGCCCTTTCGCCCGAGCCCCGACGAACCATCGGAGGCTTGACCGGAGCGCCCTCCAGCGCTTTGTGGGTCCCTGATTCCGCCGAATTCCCGAGGCATAGTACCGACGCCCGGCGAGCTCAAAATCAAAACCGACGAGAAGGACTTTATGAAAGCCCAATAATTGACAAAGACTCATAGCGTTCGAAAGGATCGAGCAACGCCCCGGGAGATAGTTGAACTTCGGATCGCGCCACCACGTTCCCGAGCGCTTCTTCCGATCCGGCGTATGTCGCCGATATTGAAAAAACCAGAGCCCCTCTCCCCGGAAATGCCGCCGATGACCGATCTCGGTTATCGGAACGAGGACATGAGCCAAGCGCCCCCGGATAAACTCCCGATAGTATCGACTAAAGCGCTTGTCGGCGTACATCCACAGCCAAGGCTTCTCGACGAGCTCGACCGCGGAGTTTACCGCAATAACCCGCCGGCCCTCGAGGAAGTCGAGAGAATCAAGCAAGCTCGGAGCCGGCCCCGCAAGAATAACGCTCTTTCCCTCGAAGAGCCCCTCGAGCTCGTATATCGGTCTTGGTTCGATCAAAGCCCGAGAGTCTCCCGGCATCGCTCCTTGAGACGCTCAAGCTCCGCTTTGAAATCCGGCCCCTCAGCGACCTTCTCGGCGAGCGATTTCAAGGCGTTCCGCTCTTCCTCGTCCGAGGGCTTCTTATCCCTTCCCCCCGACTCTCTAAGAGCCTTCTTTCCGCAATACCAACAAACTCCATCGCGAAAGTCGTGACGACATTCGCCGACGCCCCTTTCGTCAAGACTTGGCATGACTGCTATCTCCTCCCCAAATTGCAACGACCGGCGTTCTCGAAGAGTCGTCCGAAAGAACGCCCTGTAAAGAATAATCGGTCATGAAGATTCCCGGAAAGAACGGCTCGAGAAGCTCGCGAAACGTCTTAACCGTAAACCTTCCAACATGACAATCGTTCTTTCGATATTGACTATTATGATTCAACGTCGAAAAAACAACGATGCCATCGTCGGCGAGCGCATACCGGAACCGCTCGAGGATCGTTTTGATTTTCAACTCGTCGACATGCTCGAGGACCTCGATACAGGTTATAAGATCGAAAGCGCCCTCGGACTCCGGCGGTTTCCTTACTCCCCAATCCTCAACAAAGAAGTTGCAAAGATGCCCGAACATCTGTTTTGCAAACGAGATCGAATCGCCGCAACGATCGATGCCAACGATGTCATCCCCTGAGTAATGAAGAAGCATCGCGCCAACGCCGGTACAACATCCGTAATCGAGAACGCGCATCGGCATCGACGGAGCGACCCTCATGCGATGTCCGACCCAAAACTCGCGAATGTTTCGATAAAGATCGAACTGCGGCGAAAGAAAGTATTTCAAACGATGGTTAAGTATTTCGGCGAGCATTACTTTGCCTCGATAACTTCGTCCAACATCAGGCAATGGCCGGCCTCTTCATAGCAATTCGACCGGCGCTCCTCGGAGCAAGTTCCGAAGATCGGGCAAAGAATACCCGGTTTCGGATCGTTCCAATCCGGCTCATCGGTTGATGCCAGATTGGAAGGCTCTTCGGCCGCTCGCTCCTCCGCATTGGCTAAAAGAACTTCGATCGGCGGTTTCGTCGCCTTAATGACCGCCGCCGGCTTCTTCTTCTCGACGAGAACCTTCTCAATAGGAACATTGACCGTTTCCCCGCTCGGCCCCTCAAACTCGAGCGCCGCTCGAAATTGCGGCGGAAGATCCGAGGGAGGCTCCGGCCGCACCGGCTCGGGAGCAACCGGGACGACTCTCGGATCGCCGGAGAACCGCCGATAGAGCAACGGCTCGAATTGCGTCCGAAAGATCCAATCACGATTATAGAATTGCGTCCGCGCTTTGGTCGCATTCATGATCGCCGCGTCCGACTTAAAATTCGCCCAAATCTCCCGCGCGACGCATTCGTAATAAGCCTGGTTCGCGTCGGGATCGTTCCCTGTAAATTCGTACGTCAAGACGCCCGGATGGGAGAATTCGAGCATCGGAGGAAAGTCGCGGTTCAAAACCATGAATTTTCCGGAGATGCTCGCCTCCGCTTGGATCAACGAGCAACATTCCGAGACCGAGGGAAAGATGAACATATTCGATGCGAGCATCAAATCTTGAACGACCTTATAAGGAACGGTATAGCGCCAGAGCTTATACCCCTCGTTCTCATCAGCGAATCTCGAGGTAAGGATAACGTCCTTATCGAGCTCGAGCTCGCAAAGCGTAGCGTATGCCTCAATCGCCTTGAGCTTCGGCTGATCGACCGCCGAATTACAATGCGCGTTTACCAAAATAAGGCGCGCCTTGATCTTTTGCTTTCGCCAATTGGAGAATAGACGAAGAAGCTGCCGAATCCCCTTATCCTTGTATCGAGGTGTCGAGAAAGGATAAACCATGAGGATCTCATGGTCGAGAAGATCATATCGGTCGATCAAGGCGCACGTGTCTTTCGAAAAACCGTAAAGGTCGCGGATATCCTTAGGATTGTAGACCGTCGATACCTCGTCCTTTGTCGTCTGAATCATGAGCGAATACTCAAGCCGCTGCGTCTCGTTGAGATAGACGTAATGCCCGCCGCCATGAGTAAAGCGAAGCGTCGACGGATGACAAAGATCCGCCGGAGCCGAGCTCGGGCCGGAATGGACCCAATGAAGCCAATTCTTCCTCGGCCACATCTTCATGCAACGTCGAAGCGCTTCGTTTTGCGGAAGATGCCAAGAAAGGAACATGAGGTCATGGTCGATTACGACTTCGTAACTCTTAAGCGCATCCTTGTATCCGACCCAACCTTTCTCGGGATCGCCGTTGAAATGGACCTCGACCTGATCGTCGAAGCCGAGAACGACCTGGCTCGTTTTCGGGTCCGTCGCCGTCTTCCGCGCCGGCTCGTTCGGTTGATAGTCATGAAGGTACGTCTGCGGAAGAATATACTTCGCATGAAGCCCCTCCTTTTTGATCCGCTCCTCGTCCTTCTTATTGAAGTTCTTCAGGCAAAGGATGTCGTACTCGTACCCATGCCGATGCAACGCCCTCGCCTGATCGAGGATTATCCCAACGAGCGAATACGCCGGCGAGTAATCAACGAGGCTTGTTAGAATCGCAACCCTTGGTTTTCCCTCCATCGTCTCTCCTTTGCAATCCGCTGCCTTTTATATCGGCCAAAAGATCCAACCTCTTACGTCCCTCCTCGAGTTCATCTTCGTCGCGAGCTTTCAAAAGATCTCGTCGCTTGTCGTAATGGATCTCGAGGCCGTCTTTCCAAATGTAAGCGTGCCTTATCGTCGTCGTAAGAAGAATTAAGTCGAAAGCCCGAAGCAATTCCTTCGCATACCTCGAAGCCTCACCAACTCGATCCCTCGTTACGATTTGAACTCCGTTCGAAACATAATCGACGGCGTAAAAGCCGCAATCCAATGGGTGAAGGTTACTCTTCCCAAGAAGCCAAAAGCAATAAAAATCCCGGCAAGCCATCGGCCGAGTTGCGTAAATCTTGCAACCGCCATCCCACATAGGGCAAAGCGAGAACGCCATAGAAAGCCCGCCGAGGGAGGGAAAGTCGCAACAAAGATTACAATTCCCGCAACGCCTCACCTCGTCCCCCGACAAACGAATCGATGTGGAACGAAGCCCAACCGATCAAGACGGCAACGCCCGCGCCTCGAAATGTCGAGTCGATAGACCGGGACCTCCGCGTCGAGAATCATGACCTTTCCATCCTTGTCAATCAACCGATGGACTTTCTTTCCGCACCTTCCGCAGATAGTTTTCGGCATCGTACGAAATCCGTAATCATCGGAACGACTCCTTTCGTATACTTCCAACGGAGAAGCTCCCAAGCCATGCTCGAGTCAGATGTCAACGAATACTCGCCCCCCGGCCGAACATCCATGTTGAGCGCTTCGAAAGTCTTCCCTCCGACGAAAGTATGATAAAGACAGGCAAGATTCCCGATCGTTGTATCCGGCCCCGAGATATTAAGAATGGTCGACGATCGCCCCTCGAGCTTCGAAGACAAGCCCGCGAGAAAGTTCGCCTCGGTAACGTCATCGATATGAACGAAATCCCTTATTTGCTCGCCATCCCCATAAATTTGAGGAGCTTCGCCGGCTTCCGTTGCCCGTAGCCAATTCCGGAGGATCCCGCTCTCCGAGGTATCCATGCTTTGTCCCGCTCCGAGAACGATTGAATACCGAAGAGCGACGAGGGGAATCCCGAGCTTTTCGCAAAAGTAAACGAACGCGCGCTCTTGCTGGAGCTTCGTCATCCCGTAGATGGACGGCGGCTCTTCATACGCCGATTCCGACCGACCAAGGCTCGGCTTATAGACCGCCTGAGAGCTCGCGAGAACGATCCTCGTCGGCTTAACGAAGTCCGTTGTAGAGAGAAGCTCGAAAAGAGCATAAGCGCTCGTGATATTCGTCGCAGCGTAATTAGCGTAATCTAAGTCATACCCTTGCCGCGCCGCAAAGAAGTAAATCAAATCCGGCCGAAACGACAAAGCCAATCGAAGATCATGAATCTTCGTAACGTCGCCCTCGAAGAAGTACGACCGATTATCGTCCTCGGTTCCAAAACAAGTAATGAAGTTGAGCTGATCGACCTTTTTCGTCGCGGGAATAAGACTCGCCGGCTCGACGGAAAGATTGTCAACGATAAGAACCTCATGACCGCTCTTAACAAGTATCTTCGCCAACGGCCGCCCCATGAATCCCGCTCCGCCGAAAATCGCAACCCTCATCGCTTAACTCCAAAGCAATAGCAAAATCTCTTGTTATGGTACGTCCATTTTATATCGATATACTTCGAAAGGAACTCGCGCCACCACGTTGCCCTTCGAAGAAAGAAATGCAAATCCGGCGTTATCTTCTTAACCGCCGGAACGTGCGCCGGAAAAGTCCGCGCCGGCCGAAGGCCGGTCGAGATTACCACGTATCTCTTCGAGATAAAGCAAAGATTCTCGACCGCCTCGCGAACCATCTTCTCCGAAAGGAGGTGCTCGAGAACGTCGCTCGAAATAACCATGTCGAAAGCGCCCTCGCCGAAGTCCCTAAGCTCGTGATAGCCCTTGATCGTTACCGGAAAATGCTTTAGATCTCGCTCCAAGAGAAGAGGTACGATCTCGGTTCCACGAGCGTCGAAACCTCGGCGCAAAAGCTCCTGAAGGAGGTGCCCCCGACCGCAAGAAGCGTCGAGAATCCGTTGGCGCTCCGGTTTCGGAAAGACCTTCTCGACGTACTGAAGGATTTGAACGTCGCGCTGGGAATGGTCCCCGTACCTCCCGGCCCATCCCTTCTCCGTTCGAATATTGCCCGCCTCATAGACGGACGTGTAAAGCCTTTGAAGGTCTTCGTAATTCTTAGGCTTTTTCATAGTATTGACGCAATCGATTTGAGATTTCCTCGTAAGGCAGATACTCCCAAGGGAGCGACTCCTTCGACTTCGGCGAGCCGTTATAGATTTTGAAGTCCGGCAATTGGAACTGAACCAAAGCCCGGAGTTGATCTTCAAAGCCCATGGTTGCGCCCTTCGGCGTATGAGGGAGACCCTTAGCGTAAGCTTTTCCTTGGTTATCGTAGCTTTGATCCGCGCCAACGACATAAGCCGTCGTGCAGCCCATCTCCCAAGCCGTAACCAAAGCATTCGAGATTGTAACCGCCGGCGTCCGAGGAGGAACGATAAACTCCTCCTCCCAACGAGAGACATAGACTCGATTGACCTTGACTTTTGCCTTACGCATAAAGATCGCACATCGGCCGGTTATGACAAAAGCCCGATTCTCCCATTGCCATCGACGACCTCTGAGGAGCCATCGCATGTATCCCGATTCGCTGATGATCCAATACATCTCGCGAACCTCTTTAACGAAACCGGCGGAATTGACCGCAAGAACGACGCAATTCGGACGCCATCGCCGAGGGCGCTCCGGAAAATCGAAGCCCTCAAGGCTTGTCCCCGGACAGAAGATGAACGCCTCATGACCTCGATAGATATCGATAAGCTCCTTCTCGGCAAGATAGAAAGGAGGCCGAAAAGGACCATCGCGCTCGAGCGCCCGCCGCGCCGCCGCGTTGAGCATGAAAGGCCCCGTACCGTCGCTCGCCATCTTGAAATGAGCCCGAACGTAATACTCCGGATCGAGGAACTCCTTCGGCTTCGTCGCGCGAATAACCCTCGTATGAGCGCATTCGAACGTCTGATACGGCATTCGATATTTCTTCATTTTGGATCCCTCATAAGCTCGCCGATCTCTCGATAGCTAATCTTTTTGAACCTCTTCAGGAGATGCCACGAATGCGGCGAACCATTGTATATCGTCATTCCGGGAAGAGAGAAATCGTTGAGAAACCTTCTCTGAAATTTGAGGTTCGCCTCGCTCTCCTTCAGGCGCTTCTTATTCGTAAATAGCTTCTTTGGATAAACTTCACCTTTGACCTTTCCCTGATCGACGCCAATCAAATAAGCATTCTTGCAACCCATTTGCCAAGCGGAAACGAGCGCATTCCCAAGACTCGGAGCGGGATTCCGCGGAGGCAAGATTAACTCCTCCTCCCAACGAGTAATATAGGCCGTCGAATTTATCTTGACGCCCCATTGATTAGATCGAAACCACGTAAGGATCCTCCCCGGAATAAGGCATTCTTGATCTTGCCATTTCCAATTCTTCTCCCAACGAGCATCGCAACGGCGAAGAACCCATCGCATATAGATTCCTTCACAGATAGTCCAATAGCGAAACTTCGAAGGAAGAAAGATCGCGGAATTGACCGCAATCGTTATCGATCGATCGGAGACGTCCGGAGGAATCGGACAATCCTGCGAACTCGGTCCGGTACAAAAAATGAAAGCCGAGCTTCCCGGATACGCATCGACGAGGGTCTCTTCGAAAAGCAAATGGGGAGGCCGGATCGGCCCTTGAGAAAAGAAGGTCTTACGCTCATGAGCCGCTCGAATAAAGAAAGGACCTTGCCTATCTATCGTAAAAAGCAAATTATCGAAAAGATAAAAGTCGGGATCGATATGCTCGGGATCGCTCTTTTGTAGAAATCGCTCCCCGATCGTATCGTAAGGCTTGAACGGGATTCGATGCTTTTTCATGGCTTCCAAGATACCGGGATTTTCTCATCTCCTTTCAACTTAAGGCTATCGCCCTGAAGCAAGCTCAAGGAACGAATGTCGCGGACAAGCCGATGCAAGCCTTGCGGCTCGAGCGAGGCCGACTGGTCCGCGCCGTACCATGCTCGATCAAGCGTGAAGTGCCGCTCAATCCAAATTGCGCCGAATTGCGCCGCAATAACCGTCGGAAGAATGCCAACCTCATGCCCGGAATAACCGATCGCCGAGCAATGAGCCATGTCGCCGTAAAGGAACGTATCTATAAGCCGAGGTATAACCCTAAGATTGAGACGCTCCTCGGGACAAGGATACAAAGCAACGCAATGATTGATGACGTACTCGCAACCGGCATCCTCGAAGATTTCAGCCGCCGAGATAATTTCATCCATCGACCCTAAAAGGCCGGTAGAAATCAAGGTTAAACGTTTGGCCTTTGCTACCATTTGAAGATAGTCCCGATGAATCGCAAGTCCGGAAGGAACCTTATTGAAAGCAGGCTCGTACGACTGGAGCTCCTTAAAGCTTTTCGCATCGAAGCAAGAGGCCGACCATCCGATCTCATTCTTCTCGCAAAATCGAGCGAAGTCCGAAACTTCATCCCACGAAAGTTCTCGGCCGCGAACCTTTGCCTCGACCGTCGAGCCCCACGGCGATTTGCAAGGCTCTCGAAGCTCCTCGATTGAATAGCACGATGAAATATCCCGCTTTTGAAGCTTGACGAAATCCGCGCCTGCTTCCTTCGCGATAAGAGCCATCGTCTTCGCCGACTCGATACTTCCATTGTGATTTATACCTATTTCGGCAATGATCTTTCGTTCTTTCATCTTTCTTCCTTGATCGCCGATTCAGTCCTTCTTTTTCGCCAAGCCTCCCAACTATTTCTTTTTCGGATAGCCGCGGACCTTACCATCTTTACCCTTGCGCCGTCCGCGCTTCTTCATCTTCTGATTGCATTTGTCCATCGTATTCTTCGATTTCCGCGCCATGACAATCCTCACTTCCTTCTAAAAAAAGACTCGCTAACCTCCGAGCGACCTCGAGGTCGACCGGATCATCAATCTCTAAGCTATCCCACCATGACATCGAAACGACCATGCATTTCTCGCCGATCCTCCGACCGATTTCCCAAAGCTTCCGAGTTGCAAGATAGATCGCTCCGCTCTCCAGCCATTGGTTCCAACGCCCCATCGTTTGCCGAAGAGACCGAAGCGGATTCAACGGGATAAACGCCGAATGCCCGTTGAACTTCTCGTAACCAAGATATTTGATCATCCGCGTCGCCGCAACGACGCTATCGCATTCCCGCGTTACGAAGAGCCGGCGAGCTTTGTTGAGATGCCGAACCTTGAGGAACGGCGTCGTGCATTGGACCATAGCCGCCGCTTTGAAGTTCTCCCCGGGATCCGCCTTGAGAAGAAACGAAAGCATCGTCTCCTCGGAGGTCGTTTTATCCCCCGAGACCTCCTCCGGCCGCATCAAGCCGATCGCTCCCCCGCGCTGCCCTTCCTCGAGAATCTCCGTCGAATCAGAGTAGACATAGACCGGGTTTAAGTCGCTCTCGACGCAAAGCTCCGCCGTCCTTCGAACCAGGCTCTTTCCGGCGATCTCCATCAAGTTCTTTCGAGGGATTCCCTTCGAGCCGCCTCGAGCAAGGATAACTGCGGGGATATCTTCCATGCTTTACCTCTTGACAATCCAACAAGATTTTTCGTGGTCCGGACCAGAATCGAAGAGAGTCGGCCGGTCCGTTATCTCTCTTCGAAGATTTCTAAAAAACTTCATAACCGGGTTGAGGACTTTTGTCGCATGACAATCGTGGCAAATAATCAAGCCTCCCGATCGAACTCGAGGATACCAACATTTGAGGTCGCGAAAGACTTCCTCCGACTTATGGTTCGCATCGACGTAAAGAAGGTCGAAGTCTCCAAGAAGACGGATCTCGGCCCATTCATGACTTTGCCCGCGAAGCGGAAAGACCGTCTCGAAGACATGCGGCTCGAGGCGCTCAAACCATTCTTTCGCCCATCGCCATCGGCATTTCTTCCAAAAGTCGATGCAATAGATCCGGTCGATCGTGAAGTTCTCGAGGAGCCCCTCGACCCAATGGCCGTACCTCGAGCCAAGCTCGAGGACCCTTTCGATATTTTCCCCAAGCTTCGACCGGATCAAATCCCACATCCGATCGTCGTAAACCATGTTCGGGTATTTCTCATTCTCCATACTTCTCTTCGAGCCCCTTTATCATTCGATCGAGATTGTCTCGAAGATTCCGAAAGACAACGAGGAGCCGTCGAGGATCCCCCGAACGAATCGGAGCCTCGAGGTTTAATCGCGCCTCCGGCGGAAGGACGTTCAATATTGCTTCGACCTGATCATTGTCCATAAAACTCGAGGAACTTTCCGAGCGTTCTTTTTGGGTCATGATACTTTGCCATCCATTCTTGTCCGCGCCTTCCCCAGTCCGCGACTTCTTCCGGCTCATGCCGAAGACGTTCCAATTCTTTCCCCAAGGTCTTCTCGGTTACGTAGTAAAACGGCCATTCCCGCTCCGGAGCTCCGAGGTATCGACTGACCTCGCGCTTCGTATAAGAATCAAACTTTGTCAAAACCATAGCTCCGACGAGCGCGCCCTCGAGAGCGGAGAGGTGCAGGAAGGGAGAGAAGACTTCCTCGAGTACGACATGGGCGCTCTTCTTTAAAGACATGGAATACTCGAAAGACTCGCCGTAACACATCTCAAAATCAATCCCGCGGACCCGCTGAACGATTCTTTGATGCGCCCTTGGACGCTTGGCGTTGATCTTCTCCCCTTCCCGCTGATTCGAATATGTATATACCACCCGCATCCGACCCTTCTTTTGAGGTCGCCGAAGTCCCGGATCGGGACAAAAAGACGGATGGCTTATATCCAAAACATCGCTGAGTCGACCCCATCTCCGCCCGTTCTCTTGACCGTCGACATCGAAAAGACGTCCGTATCCGTTCGGTATCGCGGCGTGCTTTACTCGATGATCCCATCGAAACCGTCGGGCATGATGAAAGAATCGCTCGGGGATAGATCCAATGTGAGCTTGATAAACGAGGACTTTCCCTCGAAGGTCGATTTTATAATGGGGTTGCTCCAAATTCGGAGGATAGATATCGTCGTGACAATGAATAACGTCGGCCTCGGAAGCGAGCTCCCGAAGAACGGCCTTTCCGCCGGTCTGGAAGCAAACGAAACCATCCGGGCAAGTCAACTCTTGCCAATATCTCAGCCGATGCTCGGGACGAGGCTTCGGCCGCAAGGTCATCGCCGTTGCCGTGATATGAGGAAAGTAACGATTCCAATAGGCCGCAATCCGCGCCGGCGTCCGCTGAACGAGCGATCTACCGACTAAATGTAATATCTTCATCCGCTCTCCAAGCTTGAACCAAGATCGCGCCGGAGCGATCCTTTCGAAGCATTGCCGCCGGGAAATGGTAACGAACCTTGTCAAGCCATTCCTCGGCGCAAAAATGAAACGTCTTCATCGACGAATAACCGTTGACCGTAAGAAGAAAGCCTTTGTTTGCCAGAAACCTCGCCGTCTCCATCGCCTCGAAAATCTCATGATCCGTGCGAAGATGGTCAAGAAGATCAATCATGAGAACCAAATCAAACGAACCGGGATCGAACTCCTTAGCAAGCTTCTGAACCGGAATCTCGACAACCGGAAGCCCTCTCAAATCAATATCGAAAAGGTAAGGAACGATCTCCGTTCCCTTTACATCGAAATCCCAGACCAAGAGTTCATTGATAATGAGCCCCCGACCGCAACCGACGTCGAGAATCGTCTTGACGCCGCGATCCCTGAAAAGGCGCGCTTCTTGCATCGTCATCCGATGTCCCGCCGTTGCGCCCATGCCGTATCCTTTTCGATACTTCTCTTCATAACGGCGGACGATCTCGGCGAGGCTCTCTTTCGGTTCTTCCGATTGCATCTTCGTACTCGACATAAGGAATCAATTCTCGATCAGGAAAGAGATGCGAGGTCGTAAAGACCTTCGAATGGTTGAGCCGAGGGAGAACCGCACGAACTGCCTTCGCCATATCCCGGCAAGATTTCGAGTCCGTATTCTTGTCCCTCGGATCCCAAAAATGACATTTCTTCCAAGAAAAATCTCGAGCGTACGCCCGCCCTGGCCTAACAACGAAATCGACGCCGGCGAGGTAAATTTCGTCGAAGCCCATGAAATCCGCGACCATCAATGCCGATTCAACGACAACCCGCTCTGGCTTGAACGCATCCGCATATTCGATATACCTTCCGCTCTTCCGCAACGATCGCATATTCTCAAGCGCCCGATGATTGACAAGCGCTTTAATTCGCGGCCAGCCTCGCTCAATCCTCGGCCAAACCTCGCGCCAAGCTCGGAGATCCCAAAAAAACCACCACGCATCCGTAAACGTCTTTGGGTCAATAAAAAGCTCTATCGCGGCGTTGAGCGCAAAGATATAGCGCCCCGACAAAGCTCTAAGGTTGATCGAATCAAGAGACGTTCCGCATCCGACGATCCAACATATCTCCCCCTTGAGCTTTCCCTCATAGATCGCCAAGGGATCCCGGACTTGACCGCCCATCAACCTCTCCTTTTGTTGAGTTCCTTCTCGTCCTTCTTCCATTCAGCCGGCCATTCCGCAATATCATTCCGCGCCTTGACCGACGTCCAATCGAACTCCTTCCAGCCCCAAGTCGGACTATCATGACAATTGTTCCGACAAAAGACCTTAACTCCCGGCTTTGTCCTCGTTCGCCGAATATGAGCCATAAGCTCGGAAGTAAAAACCGGAACAAGCTCCAAGCAAAAAATCCGGCATTTCGGACAAATGAAGTTCCTTGATATGACTTGAACGTATTTCAAGCCATCCGCCAACGTTATAGCCCTTGACATTCTTCACCTCTTGTAAACCTCCAGATGTCGTTCAATCAAAACTTGAGGAGCGTAATAAGTCTCGATCCATTGTCGCGCTTTTCTTCCTTGCCCTCTCCTCAAATCACCATCATGAAGAAGAGCCCTCATGTCTCTCCCTAACTCCTTCGGCGTCGTCTTCTCAAACGGGACCCAATCCGCGCCCGTCGCTTTCTTGAGCGCCGTCTCGCCAAATTCGTTGAGCGCCGTAAAACAAGGAACGCCTTGAGAGAGGAACTCAAGCCCCGACCGATGATACATTCCGGTAATTACCTCGTCGACGCCGACCATCGCCCGTTGCTTTCGCATCATGCATTCTTCGAAGCTTTTCCTGAAAACAACGTCGAGAGTCAACCCGTAAGCCTTGCAAGCCCTTTTGACCTCTTCGACGCCCTTCGGATTCGGAGCATTCGGATTAACCGTCGACGGCGCAAAAACAACGTGCGTCGAGCGCTTCTCGTCGTCAAGAGGAACATGAAGCTCGTCGTTCGCCGTTATGAGGTTCGGAATTACCTCCATTCCAAAATCTTCGATGAACGGACCGAAGAACTCCATTTGTCGCTCAATCCAGCCTTGACCGATGTGAATCCAACGAACATGCCGATAATCCGCCGGCTTCCAAACTTGCTCAAACGGCCAAATTTGAGCCCCATGCCATTGGAAGACCCAAACCTTCTTACGAAGAAGACTTATCCCTCCGCTGATATTTCGAGCCCCAACGTTCGCCATGCAATGAATAACATCGGCCCAGGCGAGGCAAGTCCGAGCTTGATCCGCGTCTCGAATGTTGTATCGAGGAACGAGCTTCTCCGGAGGCCGACAATACCAGGCGTGCTTACCCGGCCCGCGATTCAAGACCCGCGCCTCGTGCTCGGTATACTCGTTAACGATCCGACACATAAGCTCGCAAACTCCGGCGAGCGGCGTCTTCGAAGCGTACAAGATTTTCATACGAAACCTATATCCCTCAACGCCCGGCGAAGATGAAGCTCGAGGGAGAACTCGCCCTTTGCCCATTCATAAGCCGCATCGGTTAACGTCCGACAAAACGAAACCGAATCGCAAAGCATTCGAATGACATCGGGAAAGCTCTCCTTCCCCGAGACAACGACGAAATCCTTATCGCCCCAAGGATACCAGTCCGCCGGCTCGGTAACGATCGGCAACCGATTCGCGATCCCGGTCATAATCCTCGGCAAAGGAAGCGTCTTATTCTTCTTATCGGTTTGAATATTCAAAAAGACTTTAGCTCGAAGCGCCCTCGCATTCCGCGCCCTCGAGACCCACCGCATCGGATCGTTGTGTTGTCTTCGAGTCTTCGGATATCGAGTACAAACAGCGACCGTTAGGCCGGCTTCCTCAAGCCTCGAAACAATCCCATCCCGCCGGCCCCCTCGATAGACCCACCCCAAGAAACAAACGTCGGCGAGCGCCTCCCCATCCTCGCGGATCTCGAAAAGCCGATGGTATCCCCACGGACATGCCGTCGTCGGAGCCGGTCGAGGAAACTTCTTCGAAGCGCCTCGAGGATCGTAATCAAAGATATGTTGAACGTTTCCATCGTACGCCGCGCGCTTCCTATTCCAATGATATCCCATCCAGCGCCGGCGGCTTTCGTCTGAATCATAGCTCCGAGTAACGTTGTAAAAGATAACTCGCCGAAGGTTCTTCTTCTTCCAACCCTTGCCCATAACCTCGAAGCTATCGAAATCGATCAAGAAGAAAATGTCGTTTGAATCAACGACATCCGGATGGGGAGCATGACCCTCCCAAACATCCGCCATGAAACCCATGCTCGAGAAAATATCATGGAAAGCCCAAGCCAAGATATCCCCTTGCCAAACCGCAGCGATCGACGGAACGACGATGTGGACTCGATTATCCAACGTAAAGAACCTCCGCACCGGCCATCGTGAATTCGAAATCAATCGGAGATCCGAGGGTCGATAAAGCTTGCGCCGTCGCATCCTCCGCCTTCTCCGGAGACGTCCCAACGAGGATATGCCCAGTCCCGCCGGCTCCGCAAAGCTTGAAATTCGTCCCAAAGAAATCCGTAAGCATCGAATCAAGATTCTTGCCCATGTATCCCGGAAAATACTCCCGCTTGAGATTGTGATGATCGTAAAAGAATCGACCAAGAGGCTCGAGGTCTCCCCGACTCGAATTAAGTTGACAACAGAACGCCTCGACCAACTCAACGCATTCCGACCGGAACCGCTCGCAATCTTGAAACTCGCAAAGAATCTCCTCGCTATTCCGACCCTCCTTGAGCCGGAACAAAAGCAAATGGTCTCGAAGGATCTTGAGCTCGTAAAGTTGATCGGCGAGGCGTTGAACCGCGCTTACCTTCCCATCCTCGAAGTTCATAAGAAGCAAGCCGCCAACCGCCGAAGCGTATTGATCCTGCCGACCTCCCGAGCGACCAAGGCGATGAAGCTCAACATCGCAAGCAAGCTCGGCGAGCCATTCTGAATCGACTATCCCATAACCCTTCAAAGCGCAAAGCGCTCGGATCATCGCCACGGTCGTCGCCGCCGAGCTCCCGAGCCCAGAGCCAACGCCGGGAATATCGGCGAAGGTAATGATCTCGATCCCCTCACGAATCCCGAACATAAGAAGGCTCTCCCGAATGAGATCGTGCTTGAGATCCTCCGCCGTACCGACGATCTCCTTCTCCCGCCAAGAAAGATAAACTCGCCGATCGTTCCGCCATCTTGCGATGCAATAGACATAAAGATTTATCGAGGCCGAAACCGTCGCGCCCCTTCCCCCGGGAAGATCAGAGCCGCCCCCTACGAAGCTAATCCGAAGAGGAGCCCTCGTCATTACCGTCCGCGGCTCCGCCCCCGGTAACCGACTTCCGGTCATCCCCATCCTTCCTTCCTTTCTTCAAAAACCGTTCAACCGCCGGAGCCTTCTCGGCCTTCGGCGCTTTCGGCGCTTTCGGCGCTTTCGGCGCTTTCGGCGCTTTCGGCGCTTTCGGCGCTTTTTTGGCTTTCTCCGGCTCCTTGACCTCCGATGGCTCTTGCGGTCCGGACTCCGCCGCGACGTACGCAACCGCGAGCTCGTGGAATGCCTCGAGCGTCATCTTCTTGATCGCCGTTTGTTGCGAATCCGGCGAATTGACGCACCACGCCTCGATATCCTTCCAAAGCCCATGGGAGATCGCAAGATCGAGCCGATTGATCATCTTCCGAAGACAAGCCGTTACCCACATCCCATCCTTGCCGGGAACGCGCTCGATATCGAGGAATCGAGTCTCGGTCATCTTGTCCGGCCGGCGACCGTCGAAATAGTAGGCATCTCTCGTTCGGTAGCAATCACAACCAAAAACGAAGAAACGCCGAAAGCCCATGTATCGGAGCATCTCGATCGCGCCAATAAGAACCGTCCCCCTCGAATAGAACTGGAAGCCGTTATCGAAGTTCGCCGGCTTCGCCATCGACTCGACGGTATAGACCTCATGCTCGGGAAGCGCTTTCTCGATTATCGTCGTCGCATGTTGCATCGCGAGAACCGTGGTCTCCTTCGGACAAAGCTCGGCGTATCCCCGAACGATCGGCGTATCGGCGAGGACCCAAAACTCCGCGCCGCCGCCGGCGAACGCCCGGATCGCCTCGTTGACCGCGACTCGCGGCCAACCTCGAGGCGCGATCGAATCGTCGTAATTCAGAAGAGTCGTCCCCGAGCAACAAACGACCGCGGTCTCGCCATCCCGCTTCCCCTTGAGCTTCTCAAGGCCGGAAAGCTTCTTCCCCGCGTAACGATACGTCATAAACCCATCCTTTCTAAAAAACGAGCCTTGACGCGGAGAGGCCGCATGGGGAGTTCCGACCCCTCTCTTTAGGCTCGGGTTGCAAGCCAACGCCAAGGCTCCAAATTGTAAAAAAGACCGGACAACGGCCAAATGATCGTGACTTCGAACCTACTACCATACCGTGACTCTCTTAATCGGATAGCCTACTACCATGGGTAAAATGTTGTCCGGTCTCAACTAACTTCGATACTTCGCCCGATTGACTTCCGCCGTACGTCGAAACTGAAAAGTACCACCTCCTCCCCGGCGAGAGAATCGGCGGTACGAGATAGCCTCGGATTCGGCCGGCGTCGAAGACGTACTCGGGCTCTCCCGGACGCCTTCCGACGTTGACCGTATAACCTCGGACCAAACCTCGAGGATCGTCGATATCCCAAACGACCCAAGCGCCGACGTCTTGATCGACGTAATCCCAATGCTCGAGCTGTTCCTCGAGCGACGGTCGACCGCAACCGTCGAGGAGAAGGAGGAGGATAAAGAGAAGCAAAAGAAGTATGAGAAGATCTTTCATGTTTTCCTCTTCGCGGTAAAAAGCGAGAACCTCCGACCCAGGCGCTCGAAGTTCTCCGGAAGACATTCGTCGACGGCTTCCTTGACGCCGCAAAACCGATCCTCGCCATGGTACGGTTGAGGACCGACCGCCGCGATCTCCTTCTCGCTTTCCGCATAATCGTGAAACAAGAAGAAACCTCCGGGAACTATGAGGGGAGCCCAAGCTTCGATATCCGCCGCAACGCATTCCCGGCAATGACAACCGTCGACGAGAACGAAAACGACGCTCTCCGGCGGATAGGCGATCCTCGACGCCCCATCGACGCCCGACATTACGACGTGGCGAGCTTCGCAATAGCGCGTGCTTGTTTTGCCGAAATATCGCTGCCAAAGCCGAGTACGATCGACAATATCGAAGGAGTAAAGACGACTTCGGCATTTCAGGTTAGTAAGAAACTCGACAATCCCCCGAGCCGTTTCCCCCCGAGCCGTACCAATCTCGATAAAGGTCTTATTTTCGATATGATCCAATCGAGCAACGTCCTCGAGAACCTCCAAGAGTCGAACCGTCTCGGTTTTCCGCATGATGCCTCGAGAAACGTTCCAACCTCGAGACTTGTAAAAGACCTTTCTCAGTTTAGGCAATTCTCAAATCCTCCTCGCAATATAAAGACTTCGGCGAAGCTTGACCCGCTCAAAGGTCTTTGGAAGCCAAGTATCAACCGCTCGCTTGACCTCCGCCGGCCGATAAGGATCGCCGTGATAAGGCTGGAGCCCGACCCGCCGGGATACAATGCCGCGATATCGATTGAAAACAAGAAAGCCCCCAGGCGCAACGAGAGGCGACCACGCCTCGATCGCATCCCGGACGCAATCGTGGCAATAGCAACCGTCGACAAAGACCCAGGCGACGCCTCGATCCCCCCAATCGAGCGATACGCCTTCCGGCCCAGGGAAAACGAGATGTTGAGCTTTTATCGGCGGCTTGATCGCCGACTCGACATGCGCTTTCCAAAAGCCGGCCATATCCTGAATATCGAACGAGGTAAAAACGCTCTTACGCTCAAGCCGAGCGAGAAGGTCGACCACCCCTCGAGCGGTATATCCCTGGCCGGTCCCGATCTCAACGAAATGCGGCGATTTGAGCTTTGCCGCTTGCTCGACCGACCAAAAGAGCGCCTGCGCTTCCGACCGATGCTTGACGCCGTACGGCAAAGACCATTTTCGGGGTTGATAGATTATCGAGCGAATCGAGGGCTCCGAATCAACCTCGATCGGACAAAGCTCCGCCCCGAGAACGGTTTTCGGCGGAACCTTCTCCCAAGACTCGATCGTCGAAAACGGAGAGAGATTGTAAACCCCGGACTTCGGCCATGGTCCGAGAAAGAGATTTCGCTTCCGGAAGAAATCCCGGAGCTTATTCATGTTTTGACGCCACCATTCATGGCGATCTTGGGAAATCCGCCCGTCGCCGGCCTTAACCTCCCGGCGCTTCTCCGGCCGCTTCGTCGACCCATCGTAGTAATAACGATCGGAGAACTTGTATCCGTCGACGCCGAGAAGAAAGATCCGTCGAGCGCCGAGCTTCCAGGCAAGCGTTATCCCGCCGGTCGCAACCGTCCGCGAGACGTAAAGCGAATCGTCGACGTCGGTCATTTGGTCGGGCATACTTACATGATTGAAATGAAAGACTTGATCGGGATCCTTCCAATGCTCCCATCGAAGGAATTGAGCCCGAGCTCGCTTTTGGCAAACCATCGCGCAACCCTCCGGATAGTTCATATTCCGATAGCGCGCCCAAATGCCAACGTCGCAAAAAATATGAAACTTCGGTTTGAAGCCGGGAGCCTTTACCGCATCGTTGAGCGCAATCGTGAGCTTGTCGTTCATCGAAGTCCAATCGAAGCCCGCGAGGCTCGTTCCGGTCCCCATGACGAAAGCGTCCGCGCCCTTATACGAACCGAAGAGATCAACGACACAATTCCGGTTGTGTTTGTTACCTCTCGGCTCCCTCGTCCTTTTGATCTTCGGCATTTTCTTCTTCTTTAAGAGCCTCGGAAAGATTACAAAGCGAACATTCCGGATCGTTGCATTCGACCTCGGCGATCTCGGCGGGATCCAGTCCCCGCTTTCTCCGGACCATTTCGCATTCGTTGTAATATCCCGATAAATCATTTCCGGGTTTGCCAATATTCCCCGTAACGACCGCGGTATCAAGCTCGATCCCCTTAGCGCGCCTCAAGTCCATTGGCTCGTTTCCCGACTCTTCTCGAGGTTCGTTCTCGAGAAGCTCGTTATCGAGGATCTCGTCGATCTCATCAACCGTCCGATTCCGGTCGTCGACGAAATACGTAAAGTACGGCTTGCCCATTATGAGGAAATGCCAATGGAAGCCATGCATCGAAAGCCAATCTTCGGTAATCCGCCGTTGATTCTCGCGCCGGCCGGTAAAAAAGACCACCGTCCATCCTTGCTTGAACGCCCGGAAAATTTGAGCCTTCGTCCTCGGATTCGGGCTCCGATAAGTATACGTCCCCGGGAGGTCTTCATGTTTCGTATCCGACTCGATCGTCAAAATCCCATCGATGTCGTAAGCGAGGACTTTAGCCATCTTCCCGCCATCTCCCTTCCTTGAAAATCCGAAACGTCGGAACGACCTTCGGCCCAAACATGACCAGATTCTTCTTGCAACGATCAACGCCGAAAAACTCATGCGCTGCCCGAAGGACGCCCTTATTATTCATATCGTGAACGAGGATCAATCCGCCCGGACGAACCTTCGGCGTCCAAAGCTTCATATCCTCGAGCGCGTCTTTGTACCGATGACTTCCGTCGATATAGAGAATATCGATCATGAGCGGAAAATACGGCGCAAAATCTTGGCTCCGAGCTCGGATCGGGATCGCTTGATCGTAAAGGTACTTTTCAACCTTCTTTTGCCATTGCATGAAAGCGATCGGCCCGCCTTGATGCTCTTCGGCCCAAGGATCAATCGAGAAAACCGTTCCGACCTTGCCCTTCTCGATTGCTTGAACCGTCCAATCCCCGAAGAGCGCTCCGATCTCGACGACGCAAGCCCGAGGCGAAACGCTTCGAAGAAGCTTCCAAGCCGCATCGGGATGTGCCGGATGCTCCGGATGCCAGCGAGTCTTGACATCGTAATAATCGGGATGCCAAGGATAAGGAATTGCGTACGAGATTCGACGTTGAAAACATGAATCGCACCAAACCTTATCCGGATTTCGAAGAGCATCCATAACCTCTCCGCCGCAACCCTCGCAAATCATTCATGCCTCCTGAAGATCTTCAAACCTCCGAAAAACGGCGGATTCGGCGGAGTCCGCTTCGTCGCCGGAATCTCGGCCTCGAGTCTGAATCCCTCGAGCTCCGGCGCTTCGTCAATCGCCTTCGCGACGCCGTACGGTCGAACCTTGCCATCGTTGTGATAGCGTTCGTGTACCTTTTGGCCGGCGTTGATTTGCTCCCAAGAGGCATCGTGAAAGGCGAAAACTCCGCCGAGCGAAATTCGAGGAGCCCATTGCGCTATATCCTTCTGGACGCATTCCTCGCAATGGCAAGCGTCGGCGAAGACCCAAGCGACCTTATCGTTATTCGGAAAGAAGGGAGGATCGTAAGAGAAACCAAGCGAAAAGAAAAGAGACCAAGGGGGAGCGATCGAAGCCCTCCGATGCTCGGTTTTTATCTCCCAAGCCTTGCGAGCTCGCGAATCGTTGTCAACGCTCAAAACCGAAGGCCGACAATTTATCAACGACAAAACTTCGAGAATCGCCGCCGTCGTCCTCGCTTTGAGAACGCCGAGCTCGACGAACCACCCCGGGACCGCTCGCGCCGTCGTCGTAATCGAAATGGCGAGCGCCCGCCATTCGGCGTCGGTTATTGCGCCATGCTCGATCGAGGTAATGCTCTCCATCAAGAGACCCTCGCGGTCCTCGTCCATTTCGGCTCCCCGCTCGTCATAAACCGTTGCGCCGATCGATAACCGTCCGGCGTTCCAACGTCGAAGAAAGGCCCGTCGTAATTCTTAACGCATCGGCAACATTCGATTCTTCCGAAGTAATCCCCCATATCGTCCGGAATCAATTCCGCCTCGCGAGAAAGTCGACAATACTCCCTGAGCTCGGGGATCGACTCCGGCGAGATGTAGCTCGGTCCCGCGAAAACATACGGATTGAGCCCGTTCTTATCGATCCGGTGAATTTGCCCCTCGAGGATATGAACCTTTCCGAGCTCGTCGGGAACATCGATATCCCTGATTCGACGAATCGTAATCGCCGGCGTCTCGTTAACTAACGAATCAATATCCGACGTCCGGAGGGGAGGGAAGATATTATCGACAAAAGCGACCAAGAGAGGCCCTGGCCGGTTGAGCTTCCCAATAACGTACTCCAAATCGCCCACGGCTCCGCGTCGATCCTCGAGCTTCCTAACCTCGTTATTGACAAGCCGGATGTACGGCGGCTCCGTCCGAGCCCCCGGCTTATTGACCCATCGAATCCCCTTCTTCCAAGTCCGATAAGCCTCTCCATCTCGAGCGTTATGAACGATATGAATCTTCGAGATCGGCTCAACCCAAACCGAGGTAACGACCCAATCGAGCAAAGCGCGCCCGCCGATCGGGAGGAGCCCTTTCGGCATCTTCTCGGAGACCTTTGCCATGCGCTCCCCGAAGCCGGCTGCGAGAATTACGGCGTGCATTCTTTCGCTCCTTCGAAGAAGATCTTACGGCAAATTGATTTTAGATAGTCGGGCTCCCTCTCGTTGCAATCGCCAAGAAACCACATGAAACGAGGATCCTTGAGAAGTTCGCTCCAAAACTCCTCCCATCTCGAAACCGTCTCCTCAGCCATTCTTCTCTCCAATAAAAAAGCCGGCGCGCAAAAGCCCCACGCGCCGGCTTTCGATCCTGAACTAAAGACGGGATTATCCCGTCCCGCTCTTCACTTCTTCAAAGAAACCTTACGGATTCAGCGAACATGCGAGATTCGCGTCGAGGAACTGCACGCCGTAAAGGATGTCGAACGAAATGACGACGCCCTTCGCGGAGTGTTCGTAACTCGTCGTGATGCGAATCCCGATATTGTCGAGGACCCGTACCGCCGAGACCGCGCCGAGCCCGTTCGGAATCGACATGAGCGGCCTCGTAACCAAAGCCATGGCATTCTTGTGAAACGCGAGGCTTTGAGGACTTGCATCCGTATCGGCGACGGCCGGAACGTTCTGAGAAGAAAACGTCTCGAATCCGAAGATCCGACCCAGGCTCGCCTCCCGGAGAGCCGCCGTCGTCCCCGCCGTATTCGCCTGATGGAAGAGACTCCGCTTGAGCAAGTCGGACTCATGCTCGGTGCATAAAACGAGGTTACGGCCGCTCGGCGGACATTGCGTATCTTGGAGCTGTTTCCGCCCCGCGATAACATCATTCTCGTCGAGCGCGTCCGCAATGCCGACCGTACCATCGGCGACGAGCGTAATCGTATCCGTCCCCGTATAGTCGGCCCCCGTGCAAATCTCGGTCATCACATCGTCGTCGACCTGTTGCGAGATCGGATCGATCGCGGGAACGATGAACTCCTCACGAAGATCCTTGATCGAAGTCGCGGCATCCCGGTCCTCAACGAGGAAAGCCGTATACTTATGTTTGTCCAAAACGACCGTGACTTCGCGCGCATTCAAGTTCTCGACAACGAGGCTCGTTCCAATCGCGGCGGCGGCGGTCGTGCCTGACTGTTGCGCGAAATCCTGAACGGTCAACTTCTGAGGCTTCCGAGTCCGAACCGTATCGCCTGCGCTTGCGACCTCCTTCTCGAAGTCCCGGTGAACGAGCCCGGCCATGAGGAGGTTATCCCTCAAGACCATCAAAGACTCGATCGCCCAAACTTCGGGAGGATATATCGTGCTTACTAAAGCCATTCGTCTATACTCCTCACTTCTTCCCTAAAAGGGAATGGTCTTATCTATTGAGGCCGAGCGACTCCTTTCACTCGGCCCTGTTCCAACGCTCGCCGGGCTTTCTCCGGATCCGCGGCGTAAGCCTCCGGATCGTCGAGAATCTGTTCTTTCGTAAAATCGTAAGCTCCGCCCCCGCCCCCGGCGTCGCCATCGGCCGGAGAACCTCCCCGCATCTTCCCTTTGAAGAGTTGCGGAAGAGTGCTCTCAGAGAAATGCTTTACGACCCAATCGTCGAGCTCAACATCCTCTTGACCGAATTGACTCTTAACGGTTGCGAATACCCGGCCATCCTCGGCATGATTCAACATGGGTTTAGCAACAAGGTAGGCCGCATCTGGATTCGTACAACCCGCCTTAACCAAAGACGCCTTGACCTTGGTCTCGAATTCATAGTCTCGCCTTTGAGATTCTGCCGCTTCGGCGCGAGAAGCGAGATCTCGGTTGACTTCCTCGAATTCGGCCATTTTCCGCCGGAGCTCAACGACTTCTTGTGACTCGCTCCCGCCTTCTTCCTTCTTCTTGCCGGGTTTGGCGGTCGAGCCCATTTCATCCAGGCGCTTATTGAGCGCGGTAAGCGTTTCGCTTATCGTTTTTTGCCCGTTACGGATTTCCTCAAGGTCGCCTTGAGTCTGCCGTCGACTCGCTTCGAGTACCCCTTTGAGTTGATCCGGCGTAACGTAATCGGAAGAGGATCCATCCCCGCCGGCGTCGCCCTTCCCCTCGGAAGGCCCCCCGGAATCCCCGCCCGAATCGCCTCCGCCTTGGCCCCCATCATCTCCGGAGCCCCCTGGAGACGCCCCGCCGCCGCCGGCGTCGCCGCCCTCGTTCCACGCAATCGGCGGAACGCGAAGGAGCGGAAAACCGGCGTCTTCGAGGTCAAAATTTCGACTAATCAGCATGATAGCTCCTCGGCCCTTAACAAGAGCCTATCTTTAGTTTACGAAGCCGGATGTCGGTTTTCAAGATTATTTACCGTCTTCCCCGGCGACCGCCGCCGGCGACCGGCTCCTCCCTCTTCGGCTTCTCTTTTTCCAACGGATTCTGCTTCCCGCGACCTTGCGGCGGCTCCTCCTTGCCTTGCTCCCCCCCGAGAAGCGTCGCCGGGTCCATATTCGGCATGGAAAACGGGCTTTCGACCGTTTTTCCGACCATCGTGTTTATGAGATCGTTATTCTCGATCTCGTCGTGAATCGTCTTCAGAACTTGCGCCGTTGTATCCCCGACCTTCGAACTCGCAATCCGTTTATCGATCGTCCGGAGAAGCGTCGGAGAGTTTACCTGTTCCGCAATCGAGACGCGCTCCTCGAGGAGTTGAGACGTCGAACTCATGTCGAATTCCTCGGGATATTGAATATCGCCCTGATAAAGCCTCTTGTCGGCGGGAGGAAGATTTCCTCGGTGTTGATACCGGAGAACGATTTCCAAGACATTCCCCTCGATCGTCTCCATAAGGCCGGCGATCTTCGAGAGCGTTCGTGCCTCCGACGTCCCGAAGGACCACGCCCGAGCCGCGCCCGACGCCTGAAAAACCGCCGGCCCGCCTTGAGACGCGACCGCCATAGGATCAACCTTCGCATGGCGAGCGACTTGCTCTTCCTTCTTCTTGATGACCGCATCAAGCGCCTCGAAAGCCGAGCCCGGAATCTCGATATAAGCCGCATCCTCCCGGCCCTCGCCGGCGGTCCCCGGCTTGAGCTTGAGATACGAATTAGACCCAAGTCCAAGATCCTTGAGTCCCTCCTCAGTCCAAACCTTGAGCGTCGGATGGGAATGAACGTATGTATCGTAAGCCTGATCGCTCTCGACTTGATGCTTTTGAATATCCGCCCTCGAGGAATACCGGACAAAGGAATGCCCGATCATCGGCCCAACGTCCCGGAGTTGCTCGCAAATCATCGGAACGACCCCAAGGTTATGATCTCGAGCGCCCTCGTCGTCGAGCTCCCAATCGCCCTTTTCGCCCTCGAGAAAGTCCGACCACGAAACTCTCGCCCGATCGTACTCGATAAAACGAACCGCCTTCCGGTGAGGTTTCGTCGCATTCCCCGGGTTGCGAACCGTTCGCTCCTCCTTAATCCGAATATAGGTCAAAGCGCCATCCGAGCTCGTCTCCCAATCAATAACCGCAAGCGGAGTATAGTTAATGACGAAAGGCCGAATGTTCTGACTCTGCTCGACGTCCCTCGTAACCTCGGCATCAGGGTCGGAGAGTTGAGCGACCGGAACGTTTATGAGCGTCCGCGTCGTACCGTACGCGAGAAGATGAAAGCAAATCTCCTCGGCCATGGTCCCCCAAGACTTTCCCCGCCGATTGGCATTATCGAGAAAAGGCTTGAGCTCGGACTCAGAGCCCTTATGTTCCCGCTTTGGCGGAACGTCATAAAGCGCTCCAAGAATCCGCTCGATAGCGAGTCCCGAGTCGGGAAGAAATTGAGAAAGATCGAGACGCAAATCATAAAACGTCTTATGCTCCCATGGTCCTTTCGGAAGGTAAGTCTCCTTCTCGACCAAATCGTCACCGACAACATCTCGATACCGCTCCCATTCCGCTTCCCATTTATTCCAATCCGGATGCTTCGTATCAAGCTCGAGATATCGAGCATTGCTCGTACTTTCAGGCATCGCTAATCTCCTTTCCTATTGATCGGCCGGCCGAAGAGCGTCAATAAATCGAGGATCGCTCAAGAGCATTCTACTCTTAAACGCGACCAAAACAGCAAAATTCTCGGCGGTAAGCGGATATTGAGCCCCGAACTGCCTCGGAAGCGCCTTCCCGTCCCAAACCAAAATCCCATCCTTGAGACCTCGATTGAACGGAAGCGAATCCTCGTATCGGAACTCCTGAAGATGCATTCCGAGACTCTCGAGAAGCTCGAGGACTTGACCCGCCGGCCTGGCGTGATGGAGCTCGAGATGGTCCCCTCGAGCCTTCGCCTCGGCGTAATCGGGACTTTGCGGAGCGCAATGCCTTGGGTTGCCCGCAACGCCCCAAGAAAGGAAAAGAGCGCCGTTCGATCGGAGAAGCTTGACCATCTTCGTAAGACTTGCTCGCCAATGAGGATCATGCTCGAGCATCGACGCCGAGACGACCGCATCCCATTCATCTTCCCCGGGAAGCTTATGCGCCAAGGCGACGTAATCGACGTCGCGATCTTCCCGCCAATCGACGCCGAGGTATTCTTCCGCATCGAAGATCGGCCGAATCGACCCATTGATGTTCGCCGAGCCGATCTCGATTACCGTTGCCTCCTTGAGGAAATACCGCGGCCAACGGCCGGAGCAATAAATCCACCACCTAAGATTTGCGAGGTGCATTCTCTCTCTCCTCAATCTTCCTCAAAATCTCCCCGGCGATCTCTTCATCCGTTGAATTCCTCCAAGGATTCGGATCCCTCGCCGACCGAACTTCTTTTATAACCTCTTGAGTCCAAGATTTCGCCGCTCGAATTGTACCAAGGAGCCGACGCTTATCGGTCAAGAAAGAAATCCCGTCGAGGAATGTCCCTCCGTCCGGAATCGCCTCGAGCGAAACCTTCTTTAAAACGAGGAGCTTTTCATTTTTTCCCACGTTTCTTCGCGACCTTCTTCCTCGAAACCTTCTGAAGCGCTCGCTCTTTCTTCTTCATCTCGGCAAGCTCCTTCTTTGCCTGCGTCTTTGCTCGAGCTAACCGACTTCGGTCGGATTGCATCTCCTCAACGCGCTTGAGCGCCTCAAGATCTGCTTGCGCTTCCCATTCAAGTTCTTCCTTGCTCTTCTTCGCCATAATTCTCTCCTTTGCTAAAGAGCCCGCATGAAAGCCCATGTATAACCGGAGCGAGTCGGATGTTCGGGAGACATCTCCGCGACCCACCAGCCGGCCATCCTTGCATCTTCGTCGAATTCCTTATGACTTTGGCAATTCCATTTTGCGTATCGACGCTTATAGTTCCCTTTCGGAGCCGACGAGTATCCAGTCCGAAATTGAATCAAAGCGAGTCCATCGTCGCGGACAAGCCGACGCCCCAACAGAAGAACTCGCCGAGCGTAATCTCGGCTCGGAAGATGTTGAAATACCGCAGTCGAGATAAAAACGTCTTGAGGACCGATCCTTAATGCCGACTCCGGATTCTCAATATCGATCAAGACCGGAACGAAGAACGTCTCGGCCTTGAGCTGCTTCGTCGCTTCCTCGAGACTAAGCTCGGAGATATCAATGCCGTAAATTCGAGTAAAGAACGGCGCAAGCGCCGAAGCAACCGCGCCGCCTCCCGAGCCATACTCGACCATCGTCTGAACGATACGCTCAGGAGCGTTCCGTCCTTTCATTTGAACCCAACGCTTCCGAACCGTTGGAATAATACGCTTCCAATGTCCCGAAGCCTTCCAATGCGCCGACTTCGAAATAACCTTTCGATCATTCCAAAGCTTCATCGCGCTCTCGTAAACCGGCATCTCATCTCCTTATCCACCAGTCCGTACCGCCTTCGACCGTCGTCGGCTTACGATCGATAATCTTCGCGAAACGATCGACGGCTTTCCGAGGATCCCATTGATCGCATCGCATCTTCTCCTCGTAATCATGACCGGCGAGAAAGCCGCCCTTCTTTACCTTCGGCCACCAAAGCAAACAATCGAGAAGAACGAACTCGTATGTATGGTTTCCGTCGATATAGACAAAATCGAAATCTTCGTCGGCAAAAGAGAACGCCGCATCCGCCGATTTCGCCCTAAGAACCTTCGGGACTCGACCTCGGAAACGAGCAACGCAAGAGCGAAACTCTCCCTCGAGACGAATATTATCCCGACTCTCCCCAGGATCGAGACCGTCGTTCTTCCATGGATCAATCAAGTAAAACCGCTCCGGCTTGAGATGCTCCAAGAGGAGCTCGGAAAAAAGCCCGTATCTAACGCCGATCTCGACAATAATGCCGCCTCGAGGAAACTCCGAACGTTCAAGAAACTCGATACGCTTCTCAAGTCGTTCCGGCTTTTTTTGTGTATAACGACGAACGAGCCGGCCCATCTTCCGACGAAACCATTCCTCCTCCTTCATTGACGCCCACCATGGTCATGGATCTCAATTTTCCGCTCTATATCTCTAAGTCGCGTCTCGGCTTCTTTCTCAAAATCCGTACCCCGAGCCCGCCGAAGATTTTCCCGCGCTAATCTTTCCCTGTGATAGAGATCTGAACCTCTTTTATCACGTTCACTTTGCATGGGAGCATCCTTTCTGTTTTGCTTATCCAGGTAACAAGCTATGTACTAACGTAATCAACTTAGCGTATAGCAATGTATCTGAGTTAAGAGACGAGAAGAGCCCATGGGTAGTATCTTCAAAAAAAACATGTATAAGCTTCCATGCTTCTTCCTCCTCAATCCTTGTCAATCCAGCCTTGAAATCTCCAAGAGCCATCGCCCAATGCTCATCTTCGCCAAATGACGCGATGACCTCGACATCATCTTCCGTCAAATATAGAGAATAAGTCATTCCCTCCTCCGTAATCATCCTCCTTCATGGCTTTTGCCCCTCGGCGTACAAGGTCCGATTTCTTCGATTCGAGAAATACGGATCCCGCATCTCCTTTACCCGAGATTTGCACGGCCTCATAAACCTAATATTGACAAATCCAACGCTCGCCATGATCCCCTCGATCTTTTGTGCATCGTACGGATGGCGATGTCCGTTGGGAGCCTCGAGGCGATCCGCTCGAAGACCGCGAATGCAAGCGTCGAGACCGAGACGCCCGTCGAGGTATCCCTTGATGAAATGTACGGCGTTCGGAATCGCCGCCCTCGTCCATCCTCCCGGCTTGAGAACTCGATATACCTCCTTAAAATAGTGAAGCCCCGACTCGAGATGCTCAACGACGTGGCTCGAATAGACGACATCGAAGCTCTCGTCTTCGAACGGCCATGGATCGTTTGCGTCGGCGATATGATCGACCGCCGTCTTCCTCCCAAGCCCCATGGTCTCCCAATCCTCGTTAGCTCGAGCTCGTCGGTTATGTCGATTCTTCTCCGGACCGACCTCGAGAAATCTACGCCGGAGCATAGTCAGGCTCCCTTTCAAAGCTTCCCCTCCGCTCGTACGTATGAAGAGCGTATCGAGCGGCGTCCGGACAATGATCGTTGATCTTCGCCGGCTTTTCCTTCTTCTCATCCCAATGATAATACGTCACCTCGTCAATCGTCCGATCGACTCCCTCGAGGAAGATCAATCGAGGCTCTCCGGTCTCTTCGTCGACATGCAAGTAACGAGCGACGGTCTCGATCCCCGGGAGGACGTCCTTTATCGCTCCGGAGGCCGGAAGACCCGCCTTACGAAACTGAGCAATCGCTTCCGGATTTTCGGTGTCGCAATAGAAATTCGCAATCCCCCAACGGACGCGGAGAGCTCGAGCCCGTAGAATCCACGAATCCTCGAGCGGCTCCGCTTTGACGAGAACGCGCTCGGCGACGCTCTCCTCGAGGAGAAACCATCGGCCCGTATGGTCGAGCGCAAAGACGAGGATGACGCCGGGATTCTTGTATCCCCAATCGACGCCGGCAATTACCTTCTGAATATAGATCGCCTTCGGCCCGCTCCCGACGGTCGATCCGTTGGGGAAGCGAAACGTATACTCCTCCCAACGGCGAACATGCGCCGCCCGGAGGAACTCTTCGTATATTTGCCCCTCGAAGGTATCCCAAGTCGCCCGGAACGTTCGATCAAAATAGCGCTTAGGCATGGTTTTGCGCTTGGCTTCGATGAACGCCCGATCAAGGTAAGGATTGGCCATCGTCGTCCAAGAGTAAAAGTCGACATTCCCCCCCTCTCCCCAACGGTCCTCGCCGTCGCGCCAAGGCGCGAAGAGTCGATCATGAGCCCAATTCGGCCCCTGCGGCGTTCCGGTAAGAAGGAGCGATCCCTGAGCATCGGAAAGCCTCGTCCCGAGCTCGTCGTACATGGTTTCCTTAATCAAGGCGAACTCATCGACCCAGGCAAAGCTCAACTTGAGCCCATACCAAGACTCCCAAAACCGCGCCGAAATGAAGTAAATGTGGGTCTCGCGGTACTTTCCGCGGACTTTGAGGCGCTTCTCGGTGTGATGATATCTCCCGATTTTGAGCTCGTCGGGGATATAGCGGAGGACGGTCGGAAGGATTACCCGGTTGAGCATCGGATACGTCGGAGCGCCGACGCCGATAACGAACGGCTCATCGTCGGCATAGGTACGCGAGATCGGAACTCCCTCCTTTCCGGACTCGTCTCGCGTACGCGCCAATAGGGCATCTTCCTGGGAGATGGCGACGAGCGAGGTCTTCGCCGCGCCGGTTTGGGTCTTCCCCCCTCGAGCGCCGGCGACGGCGACCGTGGTCGGAGCGTACGAGAGCAACGGTCCGGCTTGCCGGTCGAACGGCATGAAGGGAATGCGAACTTTCGCCGTCGTCACCCCTGGGTGCTCCTCGGGATTAATTAATCCTAACTACATTTTTGTAGAATTCCTGGATGACCGATACAAAAACGGCGGTCATCCTGCACCTCTCTTTTTCTGCCGTTTTTGGCTCAAAAAGAGCGCTTTTCTAACATACGCCTAAGAAGCGAGATGACCGACCCAAAATGAGCGGTCATCCGCGCCCTATCGATTAGAGCTCAAAAACGCAAAGGTTAGATACGATGTTAGTCTGGATGACCGGGATGACGGACAACGCGCGCGCGCGCGAGGCAAAGTACCCCTCTGTGCGCGTCATCTCGGTCATCCAATTGTATACTCCTTCCTTGTCTTGAGTTATAGCGATGACCGACTCATTTTTGCCGGTCATCCCTCGGTCATCCCGGTCATCCGATTTCTAACTTTCCATTACCTCCCGGTGAGGGTTTCGTAATCATCTGATCCCGATCGGCGGACAAGAGCCGGCCCTCGGCCGCGGCCTTTTCGATCGTTTCCCGCCAATCGGCAATGTCGACTTCGACGCGATCGATCGAGGACTCGTCGGGCAACGGTTG
>CP070677.1:1937895-1947836 GCA_020352495.1 Candidatus Latescibacterota bacterium | reverse complement strand
CCCTTTTTTCGGATTGCATGCTTTTAGAGTTCGTGTGGAAGGGGATCTTTGTCGGGTCTTCCCTCGCTCAACAGTCCCAGTTCCTCAAAGACACAGTTACGGACCTCTGAAAGTTGGTCACCGGACAGGCAGTCTTTGTACGAGTCGAGCAGCTGACCCATCGTTGTCTTCACGCACGAATTCTCCTGGCCCCAATTTTTGTAAGGGAACGTCCGCGGACACACACTCTCGATCTCGTCGGCAATGGATTCGCAGATTTGACCAATCGTGGGGCATATACTTTCTTGCGCGGAGAGCGCGGGGGCCTGATAACTGGGCTCCATGGTGGTGGAGCCGTTGCAGCCCGCGATCAGGACGATCGACGCTAGTACGAGGAGCCCTGATACACCGGCAGAATGTCGAATGTTGCGCATTTTGTGTACCTCTACCGAGGTTGTTCATAAAGTCGAAGTCGAATTTAGAGTTGATTTGCGATCGCAATACCAGTGCCGAGTGGTCGGTTTAGTCCACGTCAACGGGAAAGTCTATTGACGGCATACCGTGCCGGCCCCAACGCCGTTCGTTAACTCATTGACTGACAATCGATTAGATTTCGTCCTTATGGGCGACCCTCTGGGCAGTCTCTTTGTGGATCCAGCGTGTCGCCTTCCACGCAGGGGGACTCGAAACGTCAAACCGGGGATTTTTTTCAAACGCAAAACACTCGTGAGGTCAGTTTTCCACACCCCCCACCGCAAATGTCCGATCTCATTCCTGAAGTGACACGCTGTGTCCCGTTATCGCTCATCGTTCCGGACACGCCCCGTTGAGTACCAAGGATGATCCTTGCGGAGGAGGGTGCGTCTCTCGCGGTGCTCGAGTCAAAGCCGGTTACTGTTGGTAAGAGCCAGCGATCCCCGCCCTGGCCTATAAACGGCGGTACTACTAGATAGTTGCCTGTCGGTCTTGTATAATCGCATTTCACACACGAATCGTTGTGGTAGCTGGCGTGTCTGCCAATGAAAATCAGCAGACCACAAATAAGATCGGCGCTTCCTCTCGGAGCGATGCTGGCAACGGGTTTTGTTCACGTCGCCACTCTCGAGAATTTTCTCGTTTCCGACAGCTGGATATTCGTCTACCCGCGTTCCCTTATCGATACGCTCGCTTTTTTCGCCAAGTCGGTCATTCCACCCGAATGGGAGGCCCTTTGGTTGCGACCGATACCGATGCTTGTCTTCTGGTTCGACAACATCGTCTGGCCCGGCACCGCGTGGGGACCTCATCTGACAAACGTGATCTTCCACGTCGCGAACGTGTGGTTGATTTGGCTCGTCGTGCGTTTTTTTCAATCGGCCAATGAAAAACCAAGACACGATTCCTCCACCCTGCTGGCCGCCGCAGCCGCGTGTCTGTTGTATGGACTCCATCCGCTCGGGGTAGGATCTGTAGCCTGGGTCGGCGCACGTTTCGACGTGATGAGTGTTACGCTTGGTCTGGCCGGCCTCTTGATGTGGCTGAAGTGGGATGCTGGGATCTATGACAAAAAGGGGTTCATCGGCGCCGTCATCCTCCTCCTTTTGGCACTGCTTTCGAAGGAACAGGGGGGGATATTCATCGTCGCATGCGCTCTGGTGACGCTGGTAGACCTCGCTGCCGACAAGAGCAGGCGCCGGCGAAACCTCGCGGCGCTTATCATCCTGGCCGTCCTGGTTGGGATTTACCTGATCTACAGAATAATTGTCTTCGAGGGGCTCGGGGGGTATCTGGGACGACCGCGCGGATTCGGTCCGGTCTCGCCGGTCTATTATCTGGTGGCGACGTTGTTCCCGTTCCTCAATTTCCCGTCCGGATGGGTGCTGCGTCCGACGTTGGTTCTCTCTCTAGTAACCATCCTGGCTTTCATCCCCATGTTGTGGCCTGCCGGTGAAACAGTTCCGACATCAACGCGGAGAAAACATGTCGTCGCACTCTTGGGGTTGTTTTTCTTGAGTCTAGCTGCGACGATGTCCCGCGCGCCTCTGGAATTCAATATGATTTTGGGACACGCCGCATCGAGGTACGCGTTCATTGCGATCGTCGGTCTTTCCTTGATCGTGGGAACCCAACTGCAAAGAGTCGTCCGCACACCACTTGTCCATCGTATTGCGTTGGGTGTAATGATTGTTGTCGCCGTCTCGTTTGCCTGGAGGACCGACGCACAGATTCGGGCGTGGAAGAGCGCCAGCATGGAAGCGGAAAACATCGTTGATCAAACGGTGGGGCTGGTTCCAAATCCAAAACTGAACAGCACACTGATCTTTCTCGGCATACCGCAGTTCAACGCGCACTGGGCTTACATATGGGGAGCCGGTCTCGAGGAGGCGTTGCGTTACAGATACGGTCTTCGAGACGACCTTGCCGTTGTACGGTACACCCAGCCACACCACCTGCGGCGGGCCGACCCGGAAAAGGATCATGTGTTTCGGTATGGCAAGAAAAAACGGCTTCTCGTAGAGCTGGATCCGTCGGGACAGGTCAAACCCCGGAGGTAGCGCGTCCGCCCGTCCAGGCGCAGATGTCCGTGTGAACAAAAGATTCAATAGCGAACGTAGATACCTCCGGAATACGAAATTTCTTGGCGCTCGTAAAAACAAACAAGGGAGGCGATAGCTCGCCCCCCTTGTCGCTGTCCAGTGACGGCCGTCGGTTTCGTTTTTCCGATGCTTTCGGTTTTCCGAACCCGACGGCTCAAGTATCGTCGGCCAGCCTCTATTTGAGCAAAATCGCTTTCCTCGTCAATGTCTGGTCGCTCGTTGCCAGACGAAGGAAATAGACACCGCTCGAAAGATTGTCTGCATCAAAAACAACGCGATGCTCGCCAACTGTGCGCCATCCTTCGACGAGAGTTTTCACCCACTGGCCTCGCACGTTGAACACGTCGAGACGCACATGGCTGGGTTTCGAAAGCTCGAAACGAATGATGGTCGACGGATTGAACGGGTTGGGGCCGCCGATATCGAGCGACGACGAACCCTGAACGGGCGCCGGGGGCATCCATGGATCGGCATAACCGTCGGATAGCGTCTCCATGAAAGCCACAATCGCATTCTCTTCGCTGTCAGTGAGACCTAGATCGCCCAACTCATCCGTGTTGACGTTCTCAGGAACTTCCGGATCCGGCCAGTCTTCGACGTCTCTTGTGTTGTAGAAATGCACGACCTCTTTAAGAGACTTTAAGACACCGTTGTGCATGTAGGCCTTCGGGAAGCCCTCGTGTGGGGGCATATCCACGTTTTCCAGCCTTGGAGTAGTGTCTTTGCCCTCCGGTCTCTTGCCGACATTTCTCAAGGTCGGGACCTTGTGCTTACCAAGGTTCTCTGCGGCCATCGCTTGCCACTCGGGATCCGAGTGGCTTGCCAGGAAGCCACCCAGGCCGGGATCGACCCAGTCTGCGCCCTCGGGATTGACTGGCGTTCCATCGTCGAGGTATACCCTGTCCATGTTGTAGAATGGATTCTTGGGGTTCTTGGGTACCCCGAGGTTGTCAAACGTAAAGTCCGTGAAAAGTGGAGGTACACCGCCGGGGCCCGGGTCGAGTACGTGACACAACGCGCACTTGCCCTTTGACTCGTCGTTGAAAAGCGCCAGCCCTCTCAATTCCTCGCTGTTCAGTCCGAGGCCGGCGTAGCCCATCCAGTTCGACATATCGATGTCCGTGACATCCATTGACGCGTCGTTTGCGTTCTGCCAAAAGACGTCGAATTTAGAGGAAAATGGATTGACCTCTTTGGACGCCTCGAATGCGGCGATAGCCAATCCGATACGGTCGTAGTTGGCTTCAACATCCTCGGGTGTGTCGACCGAGATGGGTTCGCCCCAGACGTCTTCCCACAGCCCAGCGTATTTTGACGAAGCGACCTTTTGCAGAACGACCATCTTGCTGGGGTTGTTTTGTTCGACAGGGTTCAGGAACGGGCCCAACGCTTGATCAGCCGCGGGATTGCCGAGTTTCTCTCCCGTGGCGCGACCATCCCAAAAGTTGCCTCCGACGAATAGACCCTCGCCTTCGTCAAAGTCAAAGATGGGGCTAAACGTCGCATACGACGCAGCAGGCGGTTTGCGGTTGCCAAACCGCTTTGGCACTGCCCCCCGGTATACGGCGCCGTGTTTGTTGATGCCGCCAATTGGGCCGGTGAAGCCGACGCGTGGTGCGTGGCAGTCGGCACAGGACATGGAATTTGGCTCGGAAATCTTGTCGAAATACAACGATTTTCCGAGTTGCTCCATGGGCGTCAGCGCTATGTCTCCCGCCAGTACTGATGTGCCAACTGCAGTGAAGAAAATGAGGAACGCGATCACAACCCAATGTTTTGACATGGTAGGTCCTCCCTTTTTCCACAACTGGTTCTTTCGTGCTCATGCGGACTTGGGCGCGCTGCTCTTATTCAGCTAGTCCGTTACAAGAAAACGTATCTCTGGTTTGTGGCAGATCCCTCACCCCCTCTCGTGGTTTACACCAGGTCGCGGCGTCCAAAGAGTGGGCGAAGTTTGGACAAGGGCAAATACTGGAGCGATTAGAATGCTGCGCCACGACGATGCGAAGCAGCGATGCGCTGCTCCAAAAGAGGGCGTTATTATAGCACAAAACAACCTTTGGGGCAACGGGCATTGTAGTATGAGCCGTTGACGGCGAGTCGGGTTCTATGTTACAATGGTGACCCTGCGGCACATTCCAAAGCACCTTTTAGCCAAACACCTCTTGGCCATCGATATCGCTTCGCGGAGCTCGTACGTATCATCCTTGGGAGGTGATGATATGAGTCGAAGACTGATATTGTTTCTGTTTGTTGCTCTTGCCGTTGGATTCTCATGGACCAGTGGGACCGCTCAGACCGTGATAGAGAATCACTATCTCGTCTATGAGGTGCCCGAAGTGTATACCTTCACCGGGCAGATTGCGATCAGTGACCAGTTCGGCCTCTTCTGCCTCGAGACGGTCGAGCTTGACAAATTTGCGACGCCGGTGGAGAAGAACGCCGAACCCATGGTTGACCCGACGGTTCATCAAACGTGGTGGAGCCTTTACGATCCGCAGTCGAGTTGGTGGACCACTATCAACAATCAGTTCGGCGAGCAGACCTGGGAGGTGAAAGACGGCCGCTATCTTGTCCTTCCTGCCTTGAAAGATACCCCCGGGACACCTCCGCTGTTCAATCACTACAAGTGCTACGATGCCGTTGGACCACGGGTGGACATCCCGGTTACCTTGGTCGATCAATTTGGGACGTATTCGATGATCGCGACCGAGGTCGTGCTGTTCTGTAATCCGGCAGAGAAGTGCGTGGACGGTGTTACCTATCCGTGGGTGGATCCCGAGGCACATCTCGCGTGTTACCTGCTCGAGCCACCGACGTCGTTCGGCGGGAGCGCGATGGCGTATGATCAGTTCGGCGATTGGCAGCTCACGATTCTGGAACCCTGTTGGTTGTGTCTGCCCACCGAGAAGCTTCAGACGGTTCCGACGGAACCCACTACCTGGGGCAAGATCAAATCCCTCTATAGCAAGTAACGCTATGTGAGAAGTTGAGTTGAGACGAGGCGGCCCTGTTTGGGCCGCCTCGCTCCTATTGTGTAATCAAAAGGGTGCGGGTCGATTGTCATACGCCTTAGCGCGAAAGCTCTCCTCGTATCTGGATCAACCTCGAAGCATTCAATCAAGATAGCATTCTGGTCTACGAATCGGGTGCGTATGATCCGGATACGGGTGTTCTGACTCATGATGCCGATCTTAAGGTCTATGAGATCGAGCCGGGTATCTCGTCGACTCTATCTCCTGTTGTGGGGGCTTCCGACGGGCCCGTCGTTTCACTTTCGTCGCCTTCTTCCTTTGCACTCGTACCGCGTTGGTTATGCGGGTGCTGGCGCTTTGGCTTACCATCAGACAATGGCGCGCGTTATCGACTGCTTTCTTCCAAAACCCCCGTCGTAGTGTTTTATTATGGTTTGAATCTGGCTTTGTGGCTCAAAGCTCCATCCCGTCCAGGACAAGGCACCATTGGACGACACTATCGTAACTTCAAACAAAGTCGCGAAATTCACTGGATATACAAACCGGTTTGTGATACAATGCCGCACAGGCGTTGACAATTGAAGGTCGCTGAGGCTGCGCGGCGACATGGCACGAGGGCGCGAGGAGCCTCCAACACAACGTCTCGTAATCCTCAACGGCAGCTTGACAGCACGGCACAAAGCCGTCGGGCCCTCTGCACGATTCCGTGTAGCTTCGCGGACCCTTCTGGATTCTCAAGAAATACATAGCCTTGGATGTGGTTCCCGGCCACTCGCGGGAGCATGAGCGCGAGGAAGTGCTTTTGCTTTCGTATGGCGCTCATCTTGTGAATTAAGCAGTGACTCTGAGACGAAAGGAGGGACCAGTGTGACGTGTTGGTGGATTCGTGGAAGCGCTTCTCAACGCCGCGCTTCTGCCGGGACACGGTGCCCGACACGGTTGTGTTTTTGAAAAGGGATAAGCGATTCGAAACAGGCCACGAAAGATCGCACCGGGGAGGCCAGTGGCCACGACGACTCTACTCAGATACCCCTGCATTGCCGAGAGGTCGAGTTTCGATCGCGGTTTCATGCGGCAGGGCACGCTTGCACTCGAACCAGGAGGTTTGACATGATCCCCAAGAGATACCTAATTTTTGGCGTCGCTGTGTTGCTGTTGTGTTTCGGGTTAGTGAGCCTAGGCGGTTCAGCTTGGGCTGCCGGCATGATTTCCACCTCCAACGTGCGGCCGGACCTGCCTAAGAAGAACATGGCTCACGTAGGTTCTAACAAGGTGTTCGACAAGCTGGAGGGTGGAGAGACCATCGCAACCGCGATGCCCATCGCGAGTCTCCCCTTCATGGACACCGGGGCGACCTGCGACAACTTCAATGATTACGATGAGGAGTGTCCCTACACCGGTTCCACGTCTCCCGATGTGGTTTACTCATACACACCGGCTGCGGACGTGATGGCCACGATAGACTTGTGTGGGTCGGGATACGACACTAAGGTCTATGTCTACGACTCAGGTATGGCAGTCGTCGCGTGCAACGATGACTACTATTACGACGATGTATGTGGTTATTACGTCTCCCTGATCGAGTCGGTTCTACTGACAGGGGGCAACACCTATTACATCGTGGTTGACGGTTACGGGGGCGATTGCGGTGAATACCTGCTCAACATCACCGGAGCCGAACCGTGCGTGGTGAGCTGCCCGGCGGTGGCAATGCCGGAAGGCGAACCACCGCTAGTCGACTTCTACATTGACGAGCATAACGGTGGGTGTAACAGTGATCCTCCGGTGTTCCAATACCTCGACGAGGCAAATATATGTCCCGATACCACCCTGATTTGCGGTGTCAGCGGATGGTACATAGGTGAATTTGGGAATTATCGCGACACCGACTGGTATATTGTGCAGATCGGGCCGACCGGCGTCGTGCACATCGGGCTCGAAGCGGAGTACGAGTCGTACCTTTTCGAACTCTGGCCGCAATCATGCCCAGACGCGGCTGTCGTGCAAGATGTACTTGCCCCGCCATGTACCCCGGTGACAATGCAGATTATGGGTCCTCCCGGCACTTACGCATGGTTCTGGGTTGGACCGACGACCTTCTCGGGTCCGGTCAACGAATTCACGTACGAACTGTCGGTCACAGGCCACATAGCTACCCCTGCCGACGATATCCCACCCGAGATCACGGTTTATCTAAACCGCTATTGTCTGTGGCCGCCAAATCACAAGATGGTCGACATCTATGCGTGTGTGACGGCGACCGACGAGGGTTGTTGTACGGATCCGCCGACGTGGGTGCTCACGTCAGTCACGAGCAACGAGCCGGACAACGGTCAGGGTGATGGCAACACGGTGGACGACATCCAGGATGCGGATATCGGAACGCCGGATACGCACATCCGTCTTCGTTCGGAACGAAGTGGGCAAGGTGACGGCCGGATTTACACAATCGTCTACACGGCCACAGATTGTGTCGGCAACCAGACCGATGCAACGGTTGAAGTTCGGGTGCCTCACGATCAAGGCGGAGCGGCGTGTGCGTCGATGGGGTTTGCACCCGGAGGCTTGGAGCTAGATCCGGCGCTGAGACAGTTCGCGTTGGTCATTCGATCGTATGACGGGTTTGATGCGACCGCTCTGGACGTGGATATGACGTATGTTGGGAATACGGCAGGCGCGATCACGCCGGAGCGGAGCATGGAGATCGACAACAACGCAGACGGGATGACCGATTTGGCCGTGTTTTACCCGGCCAACGCCCTGAGCGTTTTGATGGACGAGGGAACCGTTGGTCTCCATTATACGAGCGCGGCCGGCGTCGACTACCTGGTACCCAACATCTTCGCATTGGGTGAGCCGGTGCCGTTGGTGCCGACGATTGTGATACCGCGTACGGATGAAGACCAAGGAGATGGGCGTTTTGGAGATACTCCTGCGGTAACTGCACTCCATCCGAGCTATCCGAACCCGTTCAATCCGTCGACGACGATACCGTTCAATCTGGTGTCGCCGGAGCGGGTGACGCTTCGGATATACGACGCCCAAGGCGCGCTGGTGAGGACTCTGAAGAACGAGGACTTCCCGGCGGGACTTCATCGGGTCATTTGGGATGCTCGTGACGATAACAGTCAGGATGTCGCAACGGGTGTCTATTTTGTGCGCTTCAATGCAGGAAACGTTGAGACAACGCGAAAGGTCGTGTTGATACGTTAACTCGTTGAGACAGCCGTAGAGTGAATGCTGAAGCCCGGTCACCTTGCAGATTTGGTGGCCGGGCTTCGCCGTGTGTTTTGCGTCTTACACTTCATCTTGCACTAACACCGTATAATACCCGCAAGAATAAGCGAATATAAGCTACACTTTGGATTTGGCTGGTATATCTATCAGAATCGATTGAGAATTCTCAATACCCGGTCGCCGTAGCCACAATGTGACCGGGTGTTTTGACTAGCACTCCGTAATCATCGGAGAGTAATGTGGGGCGTTCGTGAATGTCACACAATATTCCCGAGTGATTATGCGCCGAACGGTCTTGCGAACTGCACAACGACACTCTCGAATCGGCCGTAATCAACCACGCACGCTGCTCCATTGTCAGTTATTCTGCAACACTGGTGGCCGAAATCAGCCCATGGGAATAGGAAGATCTCTATGCGACCCGCACGCATGAAGAACGTTGAGAAAAATGTGTTAACCTCCATAGCCCCAGAGAACTGACACAGGCACACCCATTGCTGCCCCCACCACCTCGCAAGACAAAAAAACGGATATTCCAAAAACACCGCAGGAATTGTTCTGCGGCCTTTGTGTGTTTGGACATCCAACCGAAGAAGGTGACCACCGTGCACAGATATTTCACACATCGCAGATGGTTTCACATGGTTGTGCTCATGGGTATCGTCGGACTCATAGCGGTGTTGAGTGTGGCCGACAGTTATGCGTACACAAAACTCCAGGTTTTACTGCCCGGTGAAATGGCGGCCCCCGGGACGGCCACGGGCAAAACTGGCACGCCAATGGCGCAGACGCTGGGGATCCCGTTCAACGTGACTGTGAGGGCGTGTGATAACGCGTGGAACACCGACCCGACGGTGACCAATCTTATCCGACTGGGATCGACCGACGAGAGTGCCACGCTGCCCGGGCCGACGGCACTTGTGACGGGCGAAGTGGAACTCGTGGTTGTGATGAACTCTGCGGGGTCATTCACCGTCTCCGCGACCGACGACTCGGATCCAACGATTCTGGAAGCAACGTCGGCATTCGTCGAAGTCCACGCCGTCCAGGGATTCGAGTTTTCACGGATCAACCAGAAGAATCAGTACGCCGGAGTACCAATGTCGATATCACTGTGGGCGGTGGATGCGAACGGGGATGTCGTAAGCGGATTCTCCGGCTCTGTGAGTCTGGT
>CP070677.1:1933468-1937795 GCA_020352495.1 Candidatus Latescibacterota bacterium | reverse complement strand
GAACTTCCCAATGCTCGAGCTGGTCGGGAATTACACGGTTCAGGGACAAGAATCGGGAAAGCTGTTTCCGGGCAGCGATCGGTTTGCCGAGAGTATGGGGATTGGGTTGTCGTTCTCTTTTCCGATCTTTGACGGTTTTGAGAACCGGGGCAGGGTTGCGCAGGCCCGCGCGGACCACTCTGCGGCAAAATATGCCCTCCAAAAAACCGAAAAAGCGGTAGCGCTCAGGCTCCAGGAACTCTTTGATCAGCTGGCCGCGGAGAAGGAGAATCTCGAGAGCCAGTCGGCGACAGTGGCCATGGCCGAGGAGGCCTACCGTCTTGCGCTGGTCCGCTTCACCAACGGACTCTCGACGTCGCTCGAACTCGAGGACGCGGAGCTGGCGCTAACGAGTGCGCGTCTCAATTATACTGAAGCGGTCTTCAAATACATGGTGGCAAGAAAGAGTTTCGAATACGCGATGGGTCACTAGTGTGTAGGAGCTAATCAAATGAAATCCAAACGGATCGCCTTTATTGTAGTGCTGTCAATCGTGGGACTGCTCGTCATCCTTTTCGCGCTTCGCTTTGCCACGCTTCGAACTCAGACGGCGGCGAGAAGCATCGACGAAATCCAGGCGGCCGAAGGAATTCCCGTGGATGTGCAACAAGTTCGAAAGGGAACGATCACGCGGTACGTCGAAATCCTCGGGACCGTTCAGGGGGCCGAACAGGTGGACATCACCAGCTCACTTCCGATCGATATAACGGGTATCGCAAAACGTGAGGGCGATCGGGTGAGAAGAGGTGATGTGATCATCCGGCTAGCGCGGGACCGTCAGGGCAAGGCATACCACCAATACGCCATGGCCAAACAGGCACTCGAAAACGCGGAAAATGACCTGGAACGGATGGAGAATCTGCACAAGGAGGGCGCGGTCTCGGGACAGGCGCTCGAACAGGCGCAACTCGCATACCGAAACGCCAAATCACAGTTCGATCAGGCCGCCTCTGTCGTGGACTTGGTAAGCCCAATCGAAGGCGTTGTCACTATGATCAGTGCCACCGTTGGCTCGGCCGCCGTTCCGGGAATACCCCTGGCGACCGTGGCGTCGATCGACAAAATGAGGATCCGTTGTTTCGTCGGTCACGAGGAAGTCACACAGCTTGCGGTAGGGCAACGCGCGTTTGTCGAGACATCCACCACCGGCAGAACGAGAGTCAATGCCGACCTCGACCCTCAAGGCGGGACCGAAGGCGAAGTCACGAGAGTCTCACTTTCCTCGGACCCGGAGACGATGCTCTTCCTCGTCGAAATCACGACGGACAACCCGGAAGGCAAGCTCCGGCCGGGGGTTGTCGCGTCGGTTTCGGTTCTCATCGATGAGAGGACCGACATCGTCACCGTACCCATGGATGCGCTGATCGAAAGAAACGGCGAGAGTTACGTTTACCGGATCAGTTCCAATCGCGCCAGACTGACTGCCGTGACAACGGGGACGAGCAACGACGAGCATGTCGAAGTGCTTGGCGGGGTGGCCGAGGGTGACACGATCGTGTACCGCGGTCAGTATCGGCTAACCGACGATGCGCTCGTGAACATTCACCGGATCGAAAGGACAGATTAGACCATGTTTCTAGCACGGATGGCAGTCCGCAAACCGGTGTTGACGACGATGATCGTACTCTCGTTCGTCGTTCTCGGGTTCTTCTCATGGCAGAGACTTGTGATCGATATGCTACCCGAGATAGATTTCCCTTATGTGACTGTCACCACAATTTACCCCGGAGCCGGCCCCGGTGAGGTGGAGACTCAGATCACAAAAAGGATCGAGGACGAAGTCAGCACGATCGCCGACCTCAAGACGCTCGAGTCGATCTCGCGTGAAAATCTGTCATTGGTGATCATGGAGTTCGAGCTTGGCGTCGACGTGGACATCGCGGCAATCGAAGTAAAAGACAAGGTCGACGCGATCTACGCCGAATTCCCCGAAGACGTCGAACCGCCTGTTGTCGTCAAATTCGACATAAACGCTTTCCCCATCGTGGATCTTGCCGTGTCGAGTCCCCGCCCACCCCAAGAGGTATACGAGACGACAAAAAATGACATCAAAGACTACCTCTCTCGAGTCTCGGGAGTGGCCACGATCGACATCATCGGCGGACACGAACGGGAGATCCAGGTAGCCGTCAATAAGAAGCTTCTCAAATCGTACGGTCTATCGCTCTACGAAATCGTCGCCGCCATAGCGGCGGAGAACGTCAACATCCCGACAGGACGGATCACCGAAGAACGAAAAGAATTCACGCTCAGGCTCCTTGGTGAATTTGAGAATCTCGATGATCTCGAAAGGATCCGAATTCCGCTCGAGAACCGGTCGATTCCACTCAAGGGCGTGGCGGAGATCATCGATGGTCTCAAGGATCAGCGGGATCTGGCGCGTTACAACGGCGAGCCAACCGTCCGGGTGTCGATTCAGAAACGATCCGGGGCAAATACAGTGGAGGTATCGGATGGCATCTTTGCCGCGGTCGACGAACTCAAAGAACTGCTTCCTCCCGATTACACGATTGAAATAGCACAAGACAACTCCTGGTTCATCAAGGACGCCGTGACGGACGTCACGCAAAATATCTTTATTGGGATTCTTCTCACGACCGCGCTTCTTTACCTCTTCCTCCACAACTTCCGCGTGACTATGGTCGCCGCGGTCGCGATGCCCACGTCGGTTATCGCCACGTTTCTCCTGATCGATTTTGCCGGGTTTACTTTGAACATCCTGACACTCATGGCGCTCGGAATCACCGTCGGTATCCTGGTGACAAACGCCATTGTCGTGCTCGAAAACATCATCCGTCATCTCCGTACCGGCAAGACGCCTGCGGACGCCGCGATCGATGGGACGACCGAAATCGCTCTCGCCGTCGTGGCGAGCACGCTCACCAACATCGTCGTCTTCACACCCATCGCGTTCATGAGCGGTATAGTCGGCCGTTTCTTTTTCCAATTCGGGTTGACCGTCGTTTTTGCCACTCTGTTTTCGCTTCTTGTTTCGTTTACGCTGACACCACTTCTAGCGAGCCGCTTCTTCAAAGGTGAGAGAACGGATGTTGAAAAACCGGAGGTTACACCGGGAGTCAGCCACAAACCCAGACGACTCGGGCTTTTGAATCGTTTCGAAGCCGGATGGGACCGTTTTTACACGGCGCTCGAAGGGCTTTACAAAGGGAGTCTCGGATGGACGCTAAAACACCGATTTAGAGTCATCGCGATGACAACGCTGTTGTTTGTGTTTACTTTTTTCCTGTTGACGCGAATCGGCGGCGAGTTCATGCCGACGCTCGATGAGGCGTTGATCACGATCGCTGTCGAGATGCCTCCGGGGAGCACACTGAAAGAGACAGATCAGGTTCTACAGGAAATCGAAGAGATTCTTCGGAAGGAACTGGAGACGGTCTCGGTTCTCGCTTCCGCAGGTGGGGCGAACCAGGGTGTAGAGGACGGATCCATCATTCTTCGAGTCGTCGACAAAGCCGACCGCGACCTGGGCATCGTCGATTATGCCAACTCCCTCAAACCCAAGCTCGCGTCGATACCGTATGCCAAGATCCGGATCATCGTCGGTGAAGACAGCGGAGGTGGCGGAGGCGATATTTCTCTCGAACTCACCGGGCCCGACTTCGATGTGCTCGAAACACTCTCCGACGAAATCCACGACTCTGTCGCGACGGTGCGCGGGCTCTCCGGTCTCAAGTCGAGCATCGAGGAAGAAAAACCCGAGCTCGTTTTCATACCGGACCGAAAGGAGCTCGACCGGTTTGGCGTAAGCTCTGCCGCAATCGCCATGGCGTTGAGAACCGGGTACGAGGGAGAGATTGCCTCGCTCTACAGGGAAGCGGACGAGGAGTACGACATCCGTGTCCGATACCACGAATCGGAGCGGAATGAACGCGGCGCGTTTTTTGCGACCGAAATACCAACCGACGGGGTCGATGTCCCGCTCACACAACTCGGCGACGTCATAGCCGGCACATCTCCACCGGAAATCCTACGGAAAAACCGCGAACGTCTCGTACGTATCGATGCAAACATCGCGAGCGGGACGCTGAGTGAGCTCGTCGCCGAGATCCAGAACAAGCTCGAGGATGTCGAATTTCCCCCTGCTTATCGTCTCAACTACGGTGGGTTGTACGAGTTCCAACAAGAATCTTTCGCGTCAATCTTTGAGGCGTTGATCCTCGCGATCATCCTCACCTATATGGTGCTCGCGGCGGTTCTCGAGTCGTTCATCCACCCTTTTACCGTTATGATCACGCTTCCACTCGGGCTCGTTGGGATGTGCTTTGCG
>CP070677.1:1924848-1933368 GCA_020352495.1 Candidatus Latescibacterota bacterium | reverse complement strand
CGAGATAGACTCGACCCCTGGGGAACATCCGGCGCGCTGCGGCCCTCGAAATATCCGGGGCTCTCCAGCGCCCCGTAGCCAAGCAAATCGAGCACAACCCCACCGTCAACAAGACGGACGGCATCCGGCCCGTTCTGCAGCCCCAGCTCGGTGATGACGTCGGGTGGTGGATAAAGATCTTCGCCTCCAACGACGAAAAGCCCCATCCCCACTATGGTGTCACCGGGCTGAGCGTGCCAGATGGTCACCCACCCCACCGACGAGCCGTCGTGAAACTCAAGACGGCACCCGCCAAGACCCAGGGCTGCCGGGGAAAGGTTGATGATCTCGACGAACTCGTGCCCGTCATCCCGCCCGGGATGGTCATAATAGAGTTCATTGATGAGAACTCGATCCGACAAAAAGCTGGAACAAACAAGAAAGGATAGACAGAGGGAAAACCACCGCACACACACCACCTCCCAGAAAGCGTAGTATACCTACCCAATGACCCTTTGAAAAGGGAATTCTTGCCAAACGTCAAATCATACCGACCCTCTTTCTGATGATCCATTCGAGACTCAACAGCACGAGAACGATGACAAACACGATTACGCTGGTTCGAAGCGATATCTCCGACGTCGTTTCCACGATCCGGGCTTCCAACGGTATACGATCGATCATTTCCGCGATGTCGTCGCCCTGGAAATACACGCCACCGGATTGTCTGGCAATGCTCATCAGGTTGGATCGATCCTGGTTCACCCGTTGAAACTCCACCGATACCTCAGAAACCGATATATCCAACATCTCGGATGCGAGCGTCCGCCCCGGCAGGTCGGCTTCACCCCTGATACGGTACCGCCCCGGACCCAGCGGAGGGAGCGTCGTCTTGAATCGGGTGTTGTCCGCACCGTCGCGAAGCATCGGGAATATATCCAGAGGCACTTCGGTTTCGCCCGTGACACGCGATACTTCGACCCGCACCGGAACTCCCGTAACTGGCTGCATCTTCTCGTTGAAGACTTCCGCGGTGAGAACCGCCATCTCACCCGAGTCATAGACGTTCTTTTTCGTCTTGAGCACGAATCTTTCCGTCTCATCTCCGCGGGCGAGGAAATCGAGCACTCTCGACAACAACTCATCGTAAACCGTGTTGTTATCGGCCAGGAATTTCCAACGCCAGAGCGGTCCCGCGCTCACCAACGCGACCCTCCCCTCGCCCACCTCATGGTAGACCAGTGCCGGTGAGCGCGCATCGGTAGTCTCGAGGAGTATCTCGACGCCCTGTTTTGGGATGAGGGGCGTATAGTAACCAAGCAATGGACTCCGTTGTTGCCAGTCGGTCCGACTCAGCCGTGGCGCGAGCTGAACGGTGATCGGGTTGTTGATTGCCTGTGCGCCTGGCCGCACGCTCGTGTACTGGAGGTTGTGCCGAAAAGGTGGGTTCCCCTTTACGGGTAGCACATCAGCGAGGCTGTTCCAGGCTCGCGGCCGCTCGAAGAGCGACGACGGCGCCGGCAACACGAGAAGTCCCTTTCCGTTCTCCAACACAAACCGCTTTATCGAGCCCGCCGTGCGACCGCTCAAGAAATCAGGGTTGAGCGATACGAGTACCAGCACATCGTAGTCGCCGAGCTTGTTGAGGAATTCGGAAACCTCGACTGTTTTTCCCTTTGCCAGCGACGGACTTTCAGCCGTAATCGACACCAGGTCGAAATCGAACGTCTGATCCCGCCGGAGCAGATCCGTGATAAAGTGCAGCTCCCACGTCGGCAACAGATCGACAATGAGGACCCGGACACCCGCCTTTTCCGCCTCGATCACGATGTCTCTGCGGTTGTTCTCGGGTTCCGCGTCGTGTCCCCCCACCACCACATCGAGTCTGAACTGCCGCCGTCCAGGCTCGCGGAAATCGACGGGGATGCTCTGGGAAATCTCGCGTTGGGCTCCAACAAAAAGGGTGTCTTTCTCGAAAACCGTCTCCCCGCTCTCCGTCGTCAAAAGGAGTTTCACCTGCTTGATTGTGCCGGGAGGGGCGTTCGGATCGCCGGAGTACTCGATTGTCGTCTCAATCGTGCTCCGCGACGGGGCGCGCACGATGCTGTTGTAGTCGACGTCTCTAATGCGAACATCCTCGGGGGCTTCTGTATCCCCAACACCTATTGTAAAAACCGCCACCGGTGGCACTGGCCGACGGACGAGGCTCTTTTCTGTTTCCACACCATCCGAGATCACCACAAACGCGGCTATGTTGTCCCCTTCGTGCGCCTTGAACGCGTTCTCGAGCGACCCGCGGATGTCCGTGCCCTGACCATCGGGAAGTACCGAATCCGTCTCCGCGGTGTGGATGCCACCAGAAAAATAGACATCGCTGACACTCCCCCCTCTTGATGTTACAACCTCACCGATTTCTCCAGCAATCCGGCTCGCCTCTTCGAAACGCGCCCTGTGTGACAACGACGGAGGCCCGTGGGCGGGAAGCGTCATACTTGCCGATCGATCGATGAGCGTCACGACCCGCGCGGGTTCCTCCCTGTCCGAACGGAGAACATAACGAGGATCGATGAGCAGGAATGCCAACAACGCAAACGATAGGACACGCAGCACGGTGAGAACCACTCTGAGCCTGCTTGAAATCACGGGGGTCGTCCGCCGGTAGGCGAGGTAGGCCGCTACGGCGAGAAGAAGCCCGATGGCAAATATGCCGATGTTCAAACCGGTACCCATAGACGCAAAGCTTCCCTTGTTTTCGCTGCCGTAAACTGGGGAGATGACTACGCGAAGAAAGCCCTCTGCCGGTCACTCCACTTGAGAATACACTCACCAGACGAGCGGGTTCCGGCCCGGGCCACGTGCTTTAATATAGGGTTATGCGCGACCGAGGTTAAGGGCAAAATACGACTCGTGACATCCGTCACGAGGATCATTTGCCGGACGGCGTGTTACGCGCGTGCGGAGCTGCCCTTGGCAAAGGCGTCCACCGCCGCCTCGGTCGATGGATGGGCTTCCAGGATGGACTGAAACTCGAGAAGCTGGAAGACCTCGAACACATCACCCACCATCCCCGCCAATTTGAGGTCGCCTCCGTGGTTTCGAATGTCCTTGATCTCACCGATAAAGATACCCCAGCCCGCCGAACTGATATAGGTCACTCCGGAGAGATCGATGACAATCTTGTAACAGTTTTTTTTGAGGAGACCGTAAAGGGCGGTCTCCAGCTCGCCGGCGGTTGTCGTATCCAGATAACCACTTACTTTCAATATAGTTACGTCTTCAGTGTCCTTTGCTGATATGACGCTGACTACGATTCCATGAACGGTCATGATGCAAACCTCGACGACCACCCGGCTCTACCGGTGGTCCCGTTGACTTCAAGCTAACCTTCGTCTGTTTTTGCTCCCGTTGTCGACTTGAAATCCTTGAGCGCTTCCCCTTTGTCGGTGTAGGGCCTGAGGATGTTGTTAAACTCTAGCAAATCAAAGACTTCCCGCACCGGCGCCGTCATCGCCGCGAGCTTGATGTCTCCGGAGTTCCGCCGAACCCGTTTGATTTCGCTGATAAAAATCCCCCAACCGGCTGAACTTATGTAAGTTACACCGGAGAGGTCCACAACGATCCGATAGCACTGGTCATCGATAATGCGATCAATGGCGTCCTCGAGCGTCGACGCGTTGGTCGTCTCGATTGTGCCCTTGAGACTTAGTAGCGTTAGCGGGACCGGCGAGTTCAACCGCTCTTCTGAGATCACCAGTTTTTCCATAAGTTTCCCTTCTGGCTTCACTTGTAAGCAAGAGTCAGTCCAAAAGCGCCTTGAGAAGCAGGTGGATCCCCTGACCGTCGTTAACCGTCAGTTTGAGGTTCTTCTCCGCCCTCTTGAAACCCTTGTTGATCTTTAGGGATTTATGGAACGAATCCCTCGCTTTGTCAATATATAGCTTGCATTTCGCAGTGTATAAAACGCCCAAATCGTTTTGCAGATCCGCGTACCCCGGATTGGCCTCCAGGGCCCTCACCGCCCTTTCGATGTACCGGTCGATCTCTTCCTCGGAAATACTATCCGCTCCAAACTTCAGGATCAGGTACAAGTCGAGTGAGAGGTGATTCTTGGATATCTTCTCGCTGTCTTGTTTGATCGTGTTAAGCGTCTCGTAGACAACGTCGTACCTCTCGCTCTCCACTGCTCGCAGGGCGTTTTGGAATTCCTCGGTGTCGAGCGAGGGTTTTAGTTGAAGACACTTGTTGAGAATATCCCTGATGCGTTCTCTCAAACCTCGGGACAATTCGAACTCCTGCTTTTCGACGACGTTCAGACATAGAGCTATGGCCAGGTTCAGATACGCCGTGTGATAGTACTTGTTGAGATCGATGGCTTGTTCGAACGCACGAACAGCATCACGACATCGCTTGAGACAAAGATAACCGCACCCGAGGTAGTTGTGAAGATCGGGATAGTCCGGAGTGATTTGAATACCTTTTCTAAACGACTTGATTGCCTTCTCGTATTCGCCGACCGCAACGAGGGAGTTTCCCAAAATGGAGAACGCCTTCGACTCCTCGATACCCAGCTTGACCGCCCTTACAACTTCCGACATCGCTTCGCGATACAGGCTTTGATGATAGAGCGCCTCACCCAGTTTGAGGTGGGCCTTGGGATCCTCGCTCTTCTCCAACTTCTCCTTTATCCCAAGAAGCGAGTTGATTCGGGTCTTTTTTTCCTCGTGATACTCGCGAACGAGAAATCTGGCCGCGTCGGGTGAGAGCGAAGCGTCAAAATCCTCTACTTGTTTGGATAAGAGACTTCCCTCATGGAATACGGATGTTACGATCGTTTTTTGGGACGGAACCAGGTTCGTCTGAATGTAGTACTTTTGGCCTTTGGCAATTATTTCACTTCGGAGATCGTAACTTTCCATCGTCCGTTTGCCCTGCTCTTGAGAACCCGGCACGACCGAGGCGGACACACCAAGTGCCCGCCGCGTCGAACCTACTCGATCGCTCAGGTGATCAGATCAAAAATCTTCCGCCGAAAGCAACGTGATTGCGACACGAATCAAATCGTTTCGGGTAAACCTTCCCTTGCCGTTCTTCTCCAGCTGCGCGCGAATGGCGTCTAACTGCTTTATATTCGAGGGGGTTAGCTTGATCTGCACCTCGACCTCTTTGGCTGCCGCCGTCTCCTTGAAACGTTTGCCTTCGAGTATCTTTTTCAGAGCGCCCGATTCCTTGCGCTCGGATGTCTTGTCAAATACGTCTCTCCCCAGAGATCGCTTGCGATTGCTCACTGTTAAGCAGCTCCTCGGTGAGTTGATAGTAATCAAACGCGCCCCTCGATAACGGTGAATATTCGAATATCGTGCGATTGAAACTCGGCGCTTCGCGCAGCGACGTATTGATTCGGATTACCGTTTGAAACACGGTGTCGGCAAAGTGTTTTCTCAGTGTCTCAAGCACCTCTTTCGACAGCTTGGTGCGAGCGTCATAAAACGTGGGGAGAATTCCCAGCACCTGTGTCCCGTTTGACGAGTACTGGTTGATCTCCTCGATGATTTCCAGCGTCTGCCTGGCTCCCTCCTGAGCAAGATAGTCCATGCTCACCGGAATGATGACTTCGTCGACGTAGGCCAGCGCGTTTATGTTGATCAAATTGATCGTCGGCGAACAGTCGCAGATGACGACGTCGCATCCTTTGAGGTTCTCTAGCGCCCGGCTCAGTCTCGATTCTCGGTTCTTCTTTGCGGCGAGCATCATCTCGGTTTCCGCCAGATCCCGCCCGCCGGAATCAACGACATAGAGGTTCTTTCGGACCTGGATAATCTCGACTTCCCCGTTCTGCAACAGATCACAGAGCGTCTTCTTCCCGCGTACGTCGAAGGTAACCGCGATATTCCGTTGGGCGTCGCAGTCGATGACGAGCACTTTTTGGCCGCAAAGGGCGAGCCCATGGCCGAGGTTTATCGCCGTTGTCGTTTTCCCCGTCCCGCCCTTCGATGTGGTGATACCGATTTTTCTCATTAGTCTCGGTTATCGTCGTCAGGGTTTTTCCCGGCAGGCTTTTCCTGTTTTATTATCTTTCTTAGTCTCTGCCCGTACTGTTCCCAACCGAGATCTCTGAGTTTCTTGTCCTCGGAGATCCGATCGTCGGTTACCGCCGAATCGATATCCACCCGGTGCGGCTCGTCTGCAAAATCCACAAAGATATCGTCTCTTGGCTCGTCCTCGCCCCACTCGTCGATCGACGCTTCCTTGGACTTGGGTGACTCGGCCGGTGCGCGGGTCTCCTCTTGTCCAAAGACAGCCGTCTCCTCGGGCTCGCTCCCGAACTGAGGTGAAGTCTCCCATTGTTCCGCAGCCGGGGCCTCTTCGCGGTACGCTTCCGCGTCGGCTCCCACTTCTTCGAGGATGTCTTCACCAACGGGTGCACCGCCGAGCGCGCCATCAATCGTCTCTTCGATCGGCTCCTCGCCGAGAAGATCGACATCATGGGTGTCGCTCTCTGCGACCTCATCGCCCACAAAACCGGCGTCATCGGTCCGACTCTCTGCGACCTCGTCGCCAACAAGGCCGACGTCATCGGTCCGACTCTCTGCGACCTCGTCGCCCGCCGTCTCCCCAAGGATCTCCTCCACCGAGCCTTCATAATCGACTTCCTCATCGACCTCGACGTCCGGGGCCTCACGCGAATCATCCGAGAGCACCGTGTCCAAACCGGCCTCGACCGGTTCTTCCGATGACGTGTCGATCATCTCGGCGGGGGCTTGGTCGATCAGACCGGGGCGCTCGCGGAACGCGCGGATCGCTTCATCTCTGGTTGGATAGGTCTTTATGATCGATCTGAATTCGAGAAAACCAAAGATCTCGTGTAGATCTTGGCTCATTCGGCAAAGCGCGATGGCCCCACCCCACGCGCTCACCCGATCGTAGTATTTGGCTATCAGGCCCCATCCCGTACTGGATATGTAGTCCACCCCGCCAAGATCCAGCAGCACGAATACAGGCTTTGATTCGACTTTGGCATCGAGTTCCTGATCCAACCTTCCCACGGCGACCGCCTCGATCGGCCCGGTGATCGTGCCGATCAGCACGCCGTCCGACTCCTCCCACCGCGCCCATTCGTCACCACTGACAACAGGGCGCGTCACCTCCGGCTCGTCGATGTCGATCTCGGCGATCTCCTCGACGCTTGCTGGAGGGGTCTCCGGCACCGGTGCCGGTCTCTCCGGTTCTGCGGCAGGCTCGGAAGCGGGTTGTTGCGGATGTATGCTTGGTTTCCCGTCGACGGCGCGTTTGAAGTCTTCGATCGCATCGGTGAGAATATCGAACGAAGACAGGACGATATTGAACCCGAGCATGGTGAAGATATAGTAGACGTCCGGGTCCATGCCAAATAGCTTGATGTCGCCGCCACGGCGGCGGAGTTCGCGAAGCCGCTCGGTAAACGTTCCCCAACCCCCACTGCTAACGTACTCGACGAGTGACATATCGATAACGATCTTCGATATGCCGTTTATTATCACCTTGTCGATGGCGGTTCTCAGGTTCTCGGCACTGACCGTATCGATGATTCCGGTAAGCGAGAGGACCGCAATGTCACCCTTCTCGCCCACAGTCGCCGCTTCGATCCGCAAGCTGTCCCACTCGGCCGGGGCCACTTCGCCCGCGAGTCCATCGGTGGGAGCACCGGGCTCGGGCACATCGAGATCGGGGACGTAAGCCGCCTCGCTTTTCTCGGCGACCCTTTCCTCCAGCGGTTTCTGAAAATACGTTCGCGCCGCTCCAACGTCCGGTAACGCCTTTAGGATGTCGCAGAATCCGAGCAGCTCGTAGACGTCGTAGACCTCCGGGCTCATTCCAACGAGCACGACGTCTCCGCCCTTTTCCCGAAGCCGCTTGACTTCGCTCACGAGAATTCCCCAACCACCACTCGAGATATAACTGACGTTTGCCAGGTCCACAACGACCCTGTAGGCACCGCCCGCAATGATCTCATTGAGTTTCTGCTCGAGGGCTCCCGTCGAAACCGAATCGAGATGACCGTCGACTTTGAGCACGGTGATGTCGTCCTGCTCACTGAGCACGCTCAACTCGATATCACCGACGGTCTCGTCCATTTCCACCGGTCCGTAGACGGCTTCGTCGATATCGAAATCCGACGACTCGGCGAAGTCCGGCACTTCTTCACGTCTTCCCGTTTCAATAGCCGGCTCGAGCTCGGATATATCGAAGTCGGGAGCCTTCTCCTTTGGCACCGTCGGTTCGGCCGATACCTCTTTGATCAGCTCTTCAACCATCTCACGGCTCGTCCGGCGGGCCGCCTCTTCGTCTTCTTCGTACAGTTTGTGACGTTTGAGGTACTCGACACGGAGTTCCTTGGTGTTGAGACCGAGCCGTTTGAGCTCGTCGTAGACCATTCGCTGAGTGAGGTGCTTGGAAGAATCCCGTCCTTTGTTGTACTCCTCTGCGATTCGCTTTGCGCCGAGCTCGGGGTTTTGTTTGATGATCTCCAGGAGCTCTTTTCGTTCCTCGATACTGACGCGCTTG
>CP070677.1:1902723-1924748 GCA_020352495.1 Candidatus Latescibacterota bacterium | reverse complement strand
ACAACACGACGCGGAACCCGTGCCGCGATCGAAGAGAGACGGCCCCAAAACATCGCGTTGTGATGATCGAGTGAAAAAAGAATGTCCGGCCCAAACCGCTTGAGACGCGGCACAAGTCTCAAAAGAACCGTGGGATCCGCCCGGTGCTGCTGAAGACCGTGTTCACACGCGATCCCCATTTCCGCGATCCTGGAGCCAACCGGGCCGGGGGCCCTCAAAAAATACGCCTTGGTGTCGAACTTTTCGTCGGGCAGGTGGCTGAGGAGATTGAGAAGAACGTTCTCCGCTCCGCCGACGACAAGGGTGGAAGCGATAAAGGCAACCTTGGTTTTTCTCACGGATATCGAAACGGTTAGACGTAAGGACCGCGGTCCCGGATGTCGGTTGTGCACTTCAGATCATAGATCGAGCCGTGGACTCGGGCCGGGTTCCCGTAGACCACCGACTCCGCCGGCATGTCACGGGTGACAACGGCGCCACCACCCACAAGTGTGCGCTCCCCGATGGTGACATACGGAAGTATCGTGGCATTGACACCCACCTGAACGCCACTTTTGAGAATCGGACCTTTCATACACGGTTTGGAATCGGGGCAACCCGGATGGACGTCGTTGGCGATCGTCACTCCCGGCGCCAAGAACACACCGTCTTCGATGACGGTAAACTGAGCAACGTAACAGTTGCAGTGAATCTTGACGTTGTTTCCGATTCGGCACCCGTAGTCGATGATCGAGTTGTTCCATATCGAAACGTGAGCCCCGATCTCGTTCTCTTCCCGAACGACGACGTTGTGTCCCGTCTCGAAATGATCCCCGATCGTGGTGCCCGCGTAGATGACCGAACCCGATCGGATGACTGCATCGTCCCCAATCCTGAGCAGCTGGGGAACTTCCTTCCGCGGTGACAGATATGCCAACAATACGCCGTCGTCGAACGTGGCGTTGTTGCCGATTACCACTTCACCGATCTTTTGCAAAAAAATACCCCTATTTCTTTTTGCGTCCGGAGGAGTCTGATTGCGGAGAGGCGGCGGCACCGCTGTGGAGGGGGACCCTTACACCCGAATTTCGAAGCGACTCGTTGGCCGCCTCGATGACTCTGACCACATCCAGGCCGTGTTGTCCCGAGCTGCGCGGCACCGCATCTTTTTCGATACAGTGGATGAAATGTTGGCACGCGACTTTGAGCGGCTCGCTGTCGTCGAGCTTGGGAATAAAGATGTCTCCAAACCGGTAGGAGAGTTGAAACTCGCCAAACGTATCGTAGTGGGGCTGTACCGTGACACCTTTGTCGTAGATGCGTATTTTCTCAAGCGAGCTCACGTCGTCATAGACGAGCATCTTTTTGCTCCCCACGACGGTCGTTTTGCGGATCTTGTTGGGGTTGAGCCAGCTCACGTGAACATGAGCCATGATATTCCCGGGATATTTGACGTTCAAAAAGGCGACATCTTCGACCTTTTGTCGGATATACGGGTGCCCGTGCGCGCACACCTCTTCCGGCATGCTGTCGAGTATGTAGTTCATGATTGAAATGTCGTGGGGGGCCAGATCCCACACCACGTTTATGCTTTCCTGGAAGATCCCGAGATTGACCCGGGTGGTATTGATGTAGAATATCTCTCCGAGCTCGCCCGATTTGATCAGTTCTTTGATTTTGTTGACCGCCGCTGTAAAAACGAACGTATGCCCCACCATCAACGTGAGGCCTCTCTTCTTCGCGGCGCCAAGGAGCAGCTCGCAATCCCGGCTCGACGTGGCGAGCGGCTTCTCGACAAAGACATGTTTGCCCGCTTCGAGCGCCTTCGTGGCTACTTCGAAATGTGTCTGTGGGGGGGTGGCGATTATGATCGCCGCGATGTCGTCTCTTGCGAGGAGTTCCGTGTAGTCCCTCGTGGTTTCCACCCGCGGGTAGAGCGTTCGCATCCGGTCGAGTCTTCCCTCATTGAGGTCAGAACACGCCGCTACCTCCGAATCTGGAAGCTGAGTAAAATTCCGGATGAGATTGGGTCCCCAGTACCCGCAGCCAACTACACCGACCCTTAACACGTTTCCTCCTCCTGTACGTAGACGAGTCCACCAGATCCCATAACCCTACGGATCTAGTATACCACATGTCCAGTCTAATATCCCCCACAACCGGACAGCATTACCGGCAGTGTCCTCAGAATGATTTTGACATCCAGAAGGAGTGACCAGTTGTCGATGTAGAACAGGTCAAGCATTACCATCTCGTCGAACGGCACCGTGCTCCGACCGCTCACCTGCCACAACCCGGTAAGACCCGGTTTCACCGTCAGACGTCTTTTGTGCCACTCCTGATAGTGGTCGAGCTCGTAGCTGAGAGGAGGGCGCGGACCAACCAGACTCATTTCCCCTTTTAGCACATTAATAAACTGGGGCAGCTCGTCGAGACTGGTTTTCCGCAGGAAACGACCCATCGAGGTAACGCGGGGGTCATCGACGATCTTGAATACATTGCCATTGGATCCGTTTTCGCCGTTCGAGTGACCATTGATGAAATCCTTGGCGAAGTTCCGGTGTTTCTCATCATTATTGCCGTTCATCATGGTCCTGAACTTGTACATCCGGAACGGTCGTCCGTCTTCACCAACTCGGTCCTGTGTATACAATACCGGTCCCTCGGACGTGAGCTTAACAAACAGCGCCAACAGCAGATAAAACGGGAGTCCGAACACGAGGACAAATACCGAAATGCCCACGTCGACGGCCCTTTTGATAAAGAGGTCGAACCCGGAGCGTACGGTGAGTTCTCGTTCGATCGTCCTGAGATGTGTCTCCGGAATATAGAGCGGCAACACCTTCTCATCGATGTATCGATAGGCTGCTAGGTTCTTTCTCACGGCTGCTATCCTTCGCTGGTGGGGTTGTACATCGGACCGAGAATCTTTAAAAAAAACTGGTGTCGAATACGAAAACTCCCCGACATCCACCTCGCTCAAGCGTCATTCGGGTGGTTTGTCGAGGACAGAGAACAAGTCCAAAACGTCAGCCGAATCCTTTACGACCTGGTGGGGTTGTAGAGGCGACAGTTTTGGCTGGGAGTGCAGCTCTAGACTAGGTACTTTTTGGACTTCTTCCATACGCGCTGTTGCCCTATGGTGCCAAGACCCGTGGAAAAGCTCCCCTGACCCGAGACTAAGATTGTAGCATAGGGGCCGGTCTTTTTCCAGTAGTTTTTTTGTTTTGACAGGGGGCTATGCGGCGGTTTGACAAATCGTTATCGGGGTCTTGTGATATGATTCACGAGGCTCACAATACGCCTCTCCTGGACCTCCGAGGCGTACTCCTTCCGTACCTTCGCCCGGGCCGCAGTCGCAATCGTTCCCGAGAGTTCCTCATCGCTGAGAATCCTCCTGATCTCGCGCCCGAACTCGTCCGGTGTCTCGGCCACCAGGTACTCGGTCCCTGGTTCGAACGGCATCCCGGCGATGGCCACCGGGCTGCAGACAACCGGGAGCCCGGCCGACATGGCCTCGAGGATTCGGATCCGCAGACCTCCGCCAAACCGAAGCGGGATGACGAGACACGACGCGCGGTGCAGATAGGGCCGGACATCCTCCACCGTGCCGACCACCTCGACGTCCCTCTGGAACGCAAAGAACTCGAGCTCCTTGGGTAGGAATCCTCCGACAATTGTGATCGAGAGCTCTCGATGGTCGTCGATCCGGGGGTGGATCTTTCGGATGAAAAAATCCAGCGCGTCGCGGTTGAACGATGCGGCAAGATGACCGAGGAAAAGAACCTCGCCGCGGTTCCGTTTCATCCCCGACGGCGAAAAGAAATCGATGTCAACGCCGACCGGCAAAACGTCAACCTCGCACCCGTCCCCACAGATCCGGCGTACGGCCGCTTTGTCTCTTTCGGTAAGCGTCCACACCCGTCGGCTGTCTCGATACGCGCGGACCTCTTCCTTTTGTTCGAGCAGCCATCGACGGACGGCCCGGATCTTCTTTACGAGGTTTCGTTCGAGCAGTGAAATCTGGCGGTTTACCAGCATGTCGATGTCGTGCGTGAGAAGCACACACTTGTCCGCGGGAAAAAATTTCATCATTTCCTGGAGCTGCCAATACTCCACGATGACGAGATCAAACGGTTCATTGGAGAGTCGTTCCGCGGCCCGCAGAAACGCCCCCGGGCAGTCATACAGAGTCTTGAGCGAGGTTCGAAAAAGAACCGTCTTTAGCTGATAGAAGAGCTTGTAGGCTGCCCGGTGGAACAGAGACTTCTTGTTTGGGGCCATCACGGTCACCACGCGCGAACACCAGCGCTCGAGCTCTCTCGCGTGGGCGGTCTGGTCCCGTGACGTGATTCTCGCGAGCACCGTGACATCGAAATGGGGCTGAAGCGCTTTGATCAAGTTGAATGACGCCACCCGCGTCCCCTGGTTTGGTGGATACGGCAGGATGGGTTTGATGAGCAGAACTCTTGGTCGTTTGGCTTCCGTCAACAATCACACCTCGGATTCGTGTCAGCCGCCAAGCATCTCCAGGTAGAACCTCTGCATGTGAGCGACGTGTCGGTCCAGAGTAAACAGCGCTTCGAATCGTTCGCGGCCTTGTCTTCCCAAGAGGTCCCTCAGTTCGGTGTTAACGGTCAGCCGCCGGAGGGCTCCCCGGAGTGCTTCGGGGTCACCCGGAGGAACAAGAAGCGCCGTGGTCTCATCGCACGCCGCCTCGGGTATGCCGTCGACCCGGCTGGCGACGACAGCCAACGAGCACGCCATGGCCTCGAGGATAACATAGGGCATCCCCTCCATGAAGGACGGCACGACCATCATATCCATCGCGCACAGGGTACTCTCGACCTCACTCGGCGAGAGCGCTCCCAGAAACCGGACACGGTCCCGGATTCCAGAGTCCGGTTTGCGGTCACCGGTGTCACCGCCGTCTGAGGTCCCAACAACAAAAAGTCGCCATTCTGCCGCATCCAACCCGGCCAACGCTTCGAAAAGCGTCGCGATTCCCTTTCGTTCTATTAGACTGCCGACGAAAACAAGGGCAACTGTCGATGGGTCGAGACCGAGCCGGCGCCGCGCCGATTCTCTGACGTTGGCCCTCCGCGTGCCGTAGGCGACGGGCAGACCATTGTAGACGACCCGGATCTTTTCATTGGGAACCCCCTGTTTTCCTGCGAGGGGTTCGACGTTCGCTTTGCAGACGGTGAGCGCTCCATCGAGCCACCTATACGAGAAACCTTTGAGAAGAGCCCGTTTCCACAGACGTTCCACCCGGGGCAGGTGTTCCGTGACGAGAACTCTCGAGGCTCCCGCCATCCGCGCCAGTGGGACGAGAAGCCCCATCTGCCCATCGTACGGACCCGGTACGTTGACATGAACGAGATTCGGAGCGAGCGAGTAGAGATACCGGAGCAGCTTGATTGAATGGGTCGGCCGGAACGGGAGATTCATCGGGGCACGGATGACCGTTACTCCCGCGTCCTCGAGCTCCGCACACCACTGATCGAGTCCTACGCAGGCCCGTCCAAGCACAAAAGGCTCGAAAACGGTTCGATCCAAGCCACGCGCAAGCAGCGAGACGTAACGCTCTGCTCCTCCCGCGTAAAGAGAGTCGACCGTATAACAAATCCTTACTCTCGATCGGATCGCCATCATGACAGTTTGTGCGCAAAAAGTGACACGCTTCCCTCACTCCGTGTCTTAGCGGATGACTTGCCTCTGAATGCGAAGCTCGGTACACGGCGTTCCGACGTACGAATCCTCGTTGGACACGAAATCCCAGAAAGAGAAGTTTGGCACCAGCGGTTCCTCTGAGATCTTGCACTGGACCTCGTAAACCGTTTCCAAGAGATCAGTTGGCAAACGAACCGTGAACCGTTCATAACACTCGGCCTCCCATGGCCACAGGTGCGGTGGGTAGAGACCCCGGAAAAGCCGGTGGTCAAAACGGAACCGACGAAAAGCGGCGTCTCTCCGTTCACGGTAGCGACGAACGTATTTATCACCGGGGTAACGTTTCGTCTCGTCGAAGTAGCTCTTGTCTTCCAATCTGATGTGTAACCCAAGCGGGAGACGCACGCTCTCCCCTCCAGCCATTCGATAGGCAACGGTAATCTCGACCTTCTCACCCGGCAGCGCCACGGGCGGGTCGATGCGTATCCCGATCACCACAACGGGGACATCCACCGGTCGAACTTCGCATCGGTCGAGGTCGGTGGGGATATCGACGACAAATGGCACGACCGGGTCCCAAGTAACCCGACTGATATCGGTCCCGACCACCTCGTAAATCACGATCTCATCCTCTTCGTAGATGGGTTTGAAGGATTGTCTCAATGTCCCAAACTTCTTTTTGAGAACCGGCATGGATGTCGGATCCCACTCCGCCATGAAGCCGCGTACCGATTTTTTGATCGATCCGTTCAACAAAACATAATCGACACCAAATTTACGGATCGCCATCATGGCTTCGATTTGATTCGCGTACGGCGAAAGCACCGTTTGTATCGCCTCGAGTCGCTCGATCGCAAATCTGTCGTTTGGGTTACCGTGTTGACCAAGCACGGCCACGACTCTTGCGTGGGTAAACCCGCCGAGGGCGTAACTCGTTCCCGCGTCGCTCAGCACGACGCTCCCCTTTGGAATCCGCTTATTGACGAAATCAACCACACTCGAAAACTTCGAGGAGAACAGCGGAGGCGCTGCGCCAAAACGAATCGATCTTACGTCGGCCATCCAAACGGTCACGCCAAGCAAAAACAGCCTGGCCCAGAGGAAGACGACGACCACGACGGCGACCTTTTTCAGAATCCCGCCCGCCCTTCCCCACGAGATCAGACAGCCAAGGACCAGCGTCGTGATCACGAGCGCCGGAATGTTCAAAAGAAATCGGTGGAGCAGGTACGACGCCTTGGCGTACACGAGCGGGGCCACCCATGGGTTGAAAGCCACGAGAACCGGCGGCACGCAGAGCGCTAAGTTCATTCTGGCAAACCGTTTATGGCTTCTAATCAAAAGGAGGAACGGGATCATGATCAGACCGGCGAAAAAGAGCAGACCGTTTGTGCGTATGACCTCTGCGGGGCTTGGGACAAAATGGTTGTCTCCGATCTCGAAAAAGTACAACAGACCCTGAGCGTGTGAGTGGATGAGGTTGCCACCTTGATAGGACGTCATGATCTTCCATATGAGCACCACCGATACGCAGACGAGCGAACTCAGCCCGAGTTTGACCAAAGACCCCGTTGTAAACCCAAACACACGGTAAAACAGAAGAAAAGACAGACCCATCAGGGCAAAATGGATTGCGACGTCTATATGTATCAAGGCCCCTCCCGTCAGGAGGAGCATGGCCGTCGCAAGATCCAACACCCGCCGACTTTCGCAAAAACGCAAGCAGACGACGAACAATATCCAGAAGAAAACGAGTGAGAGGTGTTGGCCGTAGCCAATTGTGCCAAAGAATTCGCGCCCCATCCCTCCTTGAAACATGAGGAATAAGACAACGGTGAAACCGACGTACATCGCACCGGGAAGAAGCATCGAGGCAAACGCGATGAAACTCAATACGGCAATCGGTGACAGCAAAACCGGCAGCCAACGCCACAACGCCACCGGCTCGACGGATGAGAGAGTCGAACACGCGGCAAGCAGGAGATGCAGTACCCCGCGTCTTGGATCGCTTTTTAGCGTCTCCGTTTTTTCGAGCTCGTTGGGGGCCAACACCTCTTCGGGGTCGAGCGAATTGTCATCGATCGTGCTTCGGAGATACCCAACATGAACAAAAGCGTCGCCCTGGTAGTTCAGCACCGGCGGTGAAAACAGCCAAAAGCACGACACACACAACGCAAGAATCAGGTAAACGGTGCCTCTCACACGGCGTCCGGAACCGTCCGGCCGCGCCGGTGTTTTTTCGGCGCCACGTCTAGTGTCCCATATGAGAAGCGCACCAAACAACAACGCCGCGGTGAACTCGAGAACGATAAGATACGACCGAAAAGAGACACCGGCAAGCCAGCACACCCACGAGATCACCGAGAAAAAGCTCAGCCCCCCCAGAACCGCCAATGGGAGTCGGACCTCCATCGCATGCCAACGCCCCGGCATCGCCCGTTGAAGAAACATCTCGCCGGGGAGGTAGGAAAAAAGGAGGAAAACACAAACAAAACGGACAAAAGCGGGCAGCACGTCCAATAGACCCGACGCGACACACCCGACGAGTATCAACCCGAGAACCGGTAGTGAGAGTATACGGGAACGTTTCCCTATTGGAATCTCTTCTTTACTAGAAACACCAGATTTTTGAAACCGTCGCGCCATTTCTCCAACTTCACTTCGCCAATTCTCTCATGGTAGTTTACATGGTACTCGCCAAAACGAATCTCCTTTGACCGAATCGCCTCGATCTTGATCTCCTCCGAAAATGGCATTCCGTCGCTCGTGAGATTCATCGCCGAATATATTTTCGATCGGTAGATCCACATTCCCGATTGTGAATCCCTGATGTTCTTTCCGTAGAGAACCAGCATAGCAACCGTCAATATCATGTTGCCGAGCTTGTTGGTGAAATTCATCGCCTCCGGGTTCTGGAGAGGAAATCGTGAGGCGGAGACAAAATCGAGCTCGTTGTCGACGAGATAATCGATGACTTCCTCCATCTGCTCGGAGGGGTAGCTGCCGTCCCCGTCCATCGTAACAGTGATGTCGCCCGTTACCGCTGGAAGCCCCGCCTTGTAGGCAGCGCCGTACCCTTTCCGCTTTTCCGTCACCACTCTGGCGCCCAACGATTTGGCCACCTCGGCGGTGCGGTCCGTGCTGTTGTTGTCGACCACAACGACCTCATCGACGCTCGGCGGCAGCGATCGGATTACGTGTTGGACGCCTTCCTCTTCGTTGTAGCAAGGGATGACTACGCTGATCTTCATGTCTTTGTACATCTACAACCTCCGGCACCGTGAATCGCCGTCACGAGCTGATGAATCTCAAAAACCTCTCTGCTGCGGGAACGGGCACCGCGCCCAACGTCTCCAATTCTTTCTTTCCGATCACCTTCAGCTTCTTGAACGAGAACACGAGCAAGATCGCTGCCACAAAAAGAGCGGCAATGAGCTCCCAGACTCCCCCAATGAGCCCGGTAAACGGCAGAATTACGACGACAGGGCTCGACGCGAGAAAGCACTTCGCAATGAACGCGAACGGGATGCGTGTCCCCGAGACAAACCTGCCGAGTGCGTGTCTATAGATAAACGGGGAGATCGTTATCACAAAACCCACCGGAATGATCGCCCCGACGATACCGTAGCGAGGTATCAACAAGAGATCCAGTCCCACGTTTACGATCGCCAATGCCAAATATATTACCAAATTCACGTGGCTTTTCTCTATAACATAAAGCGACATGCTCAGCGGTGTCCCAAAGAACGATATCGTGAAGATCACGAAGAAGATTTGTGTCGGAAACGCCGCGGGGGCCATCGCCTCTCCAAAGAGGATCGGAATCATCCTTCCACCCAGCACCATCCCGACCATGCAAATCGGCGCGGAGAGAAGAAAAAGCATTTTGTAATACTTGTCGATCGCCAGATTCAGATCCGACTCGTTCCTAGCGTATACCTCTGAAAACCCCGCCATGATGATCGGCCAGACCGTTCCCGGAATGAATTCGAGGACCGTCTGGGGAAGCCGGTAGGCGAGATCGAAAAAACCCGTCTCTTCAGCACCGCGGAAGTATGCGAGAAAAAGCGTTTCCGATTGCCGCCAGACGATGATGTTCAACACCCCGATGAGGGTAAATGGAAGCGCAAACCGAAGCACGCGCCGGCGGTCGACTCCGCTGGCCGCCGGTTGAGAATCGGAATCGACGAAATGTGACCCCACTCTTCTCAACAGCATCAGTGTCCCGGCAGCGTTGCCCAATGCGGCGGCGGAAAACACGCCGATCACACCCCAGTCCCGCGGAAGCAGTATCGCTAAAAAAACGATAAATACGAGATGCGAAACAACGTTCGCCGCGCTCAGCAGCTTTGTGTCGTAGTAGGCGTTGAGGATCTGGGTGACGAGCTTGAAACCCAGTTCGAAAACCGCCAGACCAACGGCGATCCACAGGAACATACCCGCGCCTTCGAAATCAAAGACGGATTCGAACCGCCCGGCGAGGAGATAACTCAACCCGAGAAGGAGAGCCCAAACGGCACCTTGGATAAATATGACACGTCTGACCAGTGATCTGGCACCCCGCCGGTCGCTGGCAACCTTTAGCACGGGCAAAAACTTGAGCAGACTCTGCCCCAAACCCACACCGGCAATGATAACGACAAAGGTCAGAACAGCTCGAAGAAGGCTCAAAACGCCGTAGTCGTATTCTCCGAGCCCTCGGACGACGATGATGCTACTCGCAAGCCCGAGGGCGAACCGCCCCACCCTGGCGAGCACGCTCCAAAATACGGCACGGCCGACCTGCTGAGTGGCCTCCCCCATCAACTGTTCTCCATGACGTGTTCGACCATTGCATCTTTGATATCGAGAATCGATTCGGGCAGCGGGCAACTGGCGTGATTGGTAAAAAAACACCCACGCGAATGACTATCGTTCGGGTGGTACCCGTGCATGGCGGCGAGCGGCTCTTTTCCCATAAAGCTGGGGACAATTAGGTTGCCGGGATCCGCGAGGAATATCAAGTCCCCGTACGAGTGGTCCTCGAAACGACACCCAAGCTCTTCGAGCTCCGAATCGGATAGCACCCGCCCCCAGCCCGTCGCGTTGAGCCGCTCCGTGAGCTCGGCTCTCACCAATGGATCACACCAGAACCGCCCCATCGTCGAGTCGTAGAACGCCACCGTATCCCGCCTCTTCGCAACCCCCCAGTCATCTACCTTGGCCTTGAGATCGATGATTTTCTTCACATTTGTCATGCCGTGATCGCTAAAGACAAACACCGTCACCTCGCGCCCCACCCGGGAAGCGGCCTCCAACGCCCCCCGCACCCGGCTCTCGTAATACCTGAGCTTTTCACCCACGTCGGTATGGTGGGTACCCAGGCGATGCATCAGGGCGTCGAGCTCGGCGGTGTACAGAAACAACACTTGAGAATCCGAATCGACGGCCTCAGAGAGCGCTTCGAAATTATCCGTCTCCGGTGTCCTGTATGTCCACGACACAAATCGAATCCCCGCCGTGGCGAAATGGTCAATAAACGTTTCCTTTGACATCCCGCCCGGAGTGTACGGATCCCCACGCTGCGCCACGTCGAAATGGCCAAGAAGCTTTAGCGGGATTTCGTAGAGATCGTGGTACCCCTTGACTGTTTTCCGCCACGCCATGAATCGTCTGGTCAGGGCGCGCAGCCGCCATTCCATCGGGTGTGGAAGCTCGGGAAGATAACGGAGAAGTTTGTAGGGTGATTCCGATGGAGCGTAACGATACATGGCCCAGGCGCCGTGCATCGACGGCGATGTGCCGCTCAAGAGCGACGGGATCGCCGCCGAGCTGTACCCAAGCACGGTGTCAAGCGGCCCCGAGCGGGGAAGAAGATCCCGGCAAAAGCCAAATTCCTGAGCGACGTCCCACCCCAAGGCATCGACGAGTATGATGATCGTCAGGTGGGGTTTGTTGGTTTTCTCACTCATGTCGTTTTTTTGAACAGGCTCCGGCCCCTTTTGAGCGTCGAACCGTCACACAGTCCGAACGCGCGCGTCAACCCATCGATGACTCTCAGATAACCCGTTTCCAGTCTCCCCCGCTGAACACCGGCCACCCTGACATCGTTTGGGACGTCGTCGCCATCGTGTCGAAGAAGGATATCGACCAAACCGGCGAGTCTCAACGATTCTATTGGTGAGAGGCGCGCCACGCGAGCCGATCGAAGCACCAGGGCCGGTCGTGGGATCGACATTCTTTTGCCAAGGACGAGCAGCTCTCTCAGATTCTCACTCCACTTCCCCCTCTTGCACCGCCGCTCGATCACGTCATGCCAGGCGGCAGGCCGCTCGAGGTCGTCTCTCTCGTAAATCCGTTTCCAGCTTCGAAGCAATAACGATTCCACCACCCCGAGTCGCGTTCCCAGCTCCTCCCGCTCTATTGACACCCTTTCTTGCAGATTCAAAAGACTCGAATGACTCGACCCTATCACCTCGATCGAGCCAGGGGGCAGAAGATCGCCGGCCCGGCCCTGGATGATCGGCGTCCGGAACCGTCTCATTCGCTCATCTCGCGACTCGGCGTACTCCCCCACCACGATCAGGACCGCTGCCACGAGATCGAAACAGGCCTTGAGCAAAGCGTAGTGGACGTATCTGTCAAAACCGCCTGAACCTTCGTTACCGAGTCGATCGGTCAACTCAGCAATCTCGGATAGACGGTTCTCCAACAGGTAAAGACTTTCGGAAGGGTCGATTGCGGACGCTACGAACCGTCTTGTCCGTTTTGGAATCTCCTCGCTTCCAAAGATGACCCGGTGTGAGACACTGATGTCTACCGTCCCCGGCCGGGTTTGTTGTGAATAGAGATCTTTTTCGGAGTACACCCCCACGTCTGGCCCGGCGTAGATTTTGCAGTTCTCAAATTCGCGCGGAAGACTCGCCGCGTAGTCCTTGATTCTTCGACGACAGGATTCGAGGTCCAGACGCTCCGAGATAACGACGAACAGGTCGAGATCCGAGTAGATCTCGAGCATTCCCGAGTCATCATAGAAGGCAATGTCGTCCTGGGCAACGCTGCCCGCGATGAAAATCGAAAGAACGTCACGTTCTCCAACGGTCTCCAGTACGTATTCAACGATGTTGTCGGCAAACGCCGAGAGAATCTGATTGGGGTTGGAAATCATTGGTGAGACGCCGATGGACGGGCACTCGCGCGGCTCGGCAATCAACTGCCGATCTAGATCCTTTTGTAGAGAAAACCGGGTATGTAGTACCTCTTGCGGTTGAGAACCACACCCAGTATGTTGCCGTTGAACTTGCTGATCGACTCCATTGACCGAAGGACGATCTCACGCCTTGTCTTTCCCGCCTGCACGACGATGACAACTCCATCGACGAACGCAGCCATCGGTGGAGTCTCCGGTGAACTGATGATCGGAGGGGCATCGATGATCATCGTATCGTAGTTTCGCAATGACTCTTCGAGGAGCTTTGGAAAGACCTGATTCAAGTGGAGTTGAATGATTGTCGCGTCTTGTCTCCCGACGTGGAGCACGTCGAGACTGTCCGGATCCGATGTCTGCACGTAATCGGATAGGTTTTTTCCCTGAGAGAAGTATTCGGTTACCCCCGCGTCACCGTTGGTGGCAAACACATCGGGAAACTTTGGCTGTCGCGCGTTCATCTCACACACAAGAACCCTCTCCTGACCCTGAAGGGCCAAGACCTTTGCAAAGTTCGTCGCGATTGTCGTGGTGCCTTCCCCCGACATGGCACTCGTGAAGAGGATCGTCCGTTTCGACTTACCCGCAAGGGCGACCTCGATCGAGTTTCTCAAAATACCCAGCTCCCGTAGAATGCCCCTCGGAAGACGCCCCACCTGGTCGGCCCGTGGCGGGGCCACCACAGGTTCGACGCCCGATTCGACGGACCCGGATCCCTGCGACGCCCGTTTCCGCCGCTCATCCTCGGCTCTTCTCATCGAATCGAAGATCTTACTCACCGCTCACCTCCCGAATTTCCCCGTCCCCCCATCTCTGCGAAGGTCCAGAAAGCTCCATAACGCCGGCCTCGACCAATTCCCTTCGAATAGTCGTTGTTTTTTGAAGGTATCCACGGATCAGGACCCGGTCGCACAGCTGGTTGATCAACCGCGGTATACCCTCCGAGAACTCATAGATAGCCCTTTGGGCGTCCGGTGTAAAGGTCAATCGTCCGTTTGACATCCCCGCGGTCCGCAGTCTGAAGTCGATGTATTCGTTGATCTCCCTTGGCTGGAGCGACCGCATCTCCAACACCCCCGGGATGCGTTGTCGGAGCTGTCTCAAGCTCCTGTGGGTGAGCATCTCGCCGAGTTCCTGTTGGCCGACTAGTACGATCTGCACCAGCTTCTGCTGATCGGTCTCCAGGTTGGAGAGGAGTCTCAGCTCCTCGAGAACCTCCGGAGCAAGGTTCTGTGCTTCATCGATGATAATCACCGGATTCTGATGAAACGCGAACTTCTCGATCAAGAACGAATTGAGGGCACTGAGCATTTTCACCTTCGACGCGTCTTCGACCTCGATACCAAAATCCTGGAGGATCAGATAGAGCATCTCCTCGAAGTTCACGTTCGTATTGAGGACGAACGCGACCTCGAGACACGGATCAAACGTGTGGACAAAAGCCCTGATTACCGTTGTCTTCCCAATACCCACTTCGCCGGTCAGCGCCAGAAAACCTTTTTTCCCAAATAGTCCATATGCGATGTACGCGAGAGCTTCCCGGTGCCCATGACTTCTGTAGAGGAACCGTGGGTCGGGAGTCGAACCGAACGGCGGTTCTTTGAGATCGTAGTACGCCTCGTACACCCTAGTCCTTCTTCCGCACCTCGGAGATCGTCGCCAAGACGGTAGAACCGAGATACTCTTCTACCTCTGCCGTGTTTTTGAGCGAGTGGTCCATGCTTTCGAAGAAAAACGCGAGCCCCAGCCCGACGATCAAAGCAAGGAACGGACCCATTGCGAGACGCACAATATCGCTGGACCGCCGCGGCCACGCTTTCCCCGGTGGGGTCAATATCGTTACTTCGAATTCGGTACTGCTCGCGATGGCGATCTCCGCCTCGTGCTGTTTTTCGAGAAGGAGCTGATATTTCTCCTGGTACGCCGTTATCTCACTCTCGATCCGGCTGAGCTCTTTTTCTTTGTCGGGAATCGAACCAATTGCCGCTTGTGTCTTCTCAAGATCCGCCGTCAGCGTCGCCTGTTTGGCGAGCAGCTCTTCGTATTCGGAATAGGCCTGCTCGTAGATGTTTACCACCTCCTGCTTGAGACGGCCCCTCAATTCGCCAAGCTGGTTGTCCACCGAGATGACGTCCGGATGTCTATCCGTGTATATCGTGAGCAGGTCCTCACGTCTCGTCTCGAGCTTCTGCATCTCCGATCGTATATCGGTCAGGTTCCTTGATCTCGCGACGATGTCGAGCGCCATCACGGAAATGCGGTCAACCAACTCGATCTCCGAGAGTTCAGCAAGCTCCCTGAGATTCTGGACACGGATCGCCTGCGCCGAGAGATCGCTCTTGACCTCGGCAAGACTCAATTCCAGACGCCCCAGCTTGTACATCTGGTGACTGCCTTCTTCTTCGACCCCAACGTACGCCTCACGTCTTAGAAACTCGCTTTTCCGCTGTCGCCATTGAGCGAGTTGGTGGAGCGCCTCGTCGATCTCCGACTCGAAGAAATCCTTGACAGCCGGTGGAGAGCTTCGTGTTTTGTAGTACTCGATGTAGGCCTGCGTCTCGGCCTTGCAGCCCAGCTCGCATTCGACGGGATCGAGACCGGAATAGCTGATGATAATCACATTGGATTCGCCAACGACGTCCGCCCTCACCGCGCCGGCTTTGAAACTCCGCGTCCCCTCGAGATTCCGGGCGGCGAGCGAGTCGGCAAATATCTTTCGCGCACTGGAGAACACGGCCTCCGAGAGAACGACCTCGAGTTGCGAACTCATTTCTTCGGCCCAACTCAGATATCGAGGATTGGGAGTAAACACGTTTTCCCTCTCACCCCGTTTGACGAGCAAACGCGAGCTCGATACATAGGTGAGCGGTTTGGATGCCTTCATATACACGATGAAGAACACCGTCAACAAAACTATCGAGAGGATCAAAAACTTCCAGCGAAACACAACATTCAGAAAGTCTCTGACCGTCGCTTCCTGTTTCATTCCTTTGAAATCCGCCATACTCGTCACAACCCGATGTACTGGAACCGTCTTTGGTACTTCGCGTCTTACCGGTCCCTAAGGAGCTGCACCTGCTGTTGAAGCAGCTGGATCTGCCACCCACGAAGGAGAATATCCGACGGCGGGGACAAAATCTCGTGGATGGCTCCAAAGAGCTCGGCTCCGGATTCGAGACGCGTCTTGGGGACGTAGACAATATCGTAGTTTCTAAGCCAGATGTCGTTCTGAATCGTGCGCCCTTCCATGACGGCGGCAAGGTTCACCTCGACGCCAACGATTTTCTCCGAGCCTTCCCTGCGTATCACAAGCACATGATTGGATTTGGCCCCGCGTATCGGCCCCCCCGCCAGGGCGACCGCCTGGAGCAACGAAACCGAGACATCATAAGGGTACGCACCGGGTTTCGCCACCTGTCCCAACACATAGACCTGCTTTGGCGCCGGCTCGCTGACGATTACCGACAGGTTCGGCTCCCGCAACACTTCCGCGAAACGTGCCGTCAGAGTCGAATCGAGTGCCATTGGCGTGTAGCCCGCCGCCATAACGTCTCCGACATACGGCAATGTGATTCGTCCGTCACTCCGCACGAGAAGGTTTGGTGTGGAGAGGTCCCTATGAATAAAGAAGATGACGTCAAGCCGATCACCGACACCGATCGTGTATGTGTTCTCCCCGCGCGATTCGTCCGTGTCCCTCAGAAACTCACCCAACTCACTCGTATCGTACATATCGCCGCGCCGCTCCGGTGTCTGTTTGTTCGAAGCGCATCCGACCAAGATTCCTATACTGGTTAACAAGATAGCGAAGCGGTACCACATGGCGTCTAATAACGTAATCGAAAACGACGAAAACTCAAAGAGGATACACCATTATTTACAAAAGGATGTACACGGTGTTCCTCGGGCGAAGTTTATTTCACAACCAATTGATTTTAATCAAGTTAACAATCAATCCGATGACTGTCAAAGGGAAAACTGGCAAATTACATGCCAGATGCGTTAGTAGGCACCCTTTCTGGCGATCACCGCGGGGATGGTTTTCAGAAAGATCAGGAGGTCAGTCTTGAAGCTCCGGTGCTTCAGATACTCCATGTCCAGCCGCATCCACTCGTTGAAACTCAGGTGGCTCCGTCCCGATATCTGCCAAAGACACGTGATTCCCGGTGTCACCTCGAGCCGCCTCCGTTGCCACGGCTGGTAGTGCTCAACCTCGGCGGGGATCGGGGGTCTTGGCCCGACGATGCTCATGTCACCCTTGACCACGTTTAGGATTTGAGGGATTTCATCGAGGCTCGAGCGCCTCAAGAAGCCCCCCACGCTCGTGATACGTGGATCGGATCGCGCCTTGAAAACGGGTCCGTCCTGTTCGTTGAGCGACTCGACATCCTTCCTGTGCTCCTCGGCTTCCCGAAACATCGAACGGAATTTGAGAAATTTGAAAACGCGCCCGTTCTTCCCCACCCTGTCCTGCCTGAAGAACACGGGACCCGGGCTGTCCAACCTGATCATCACGGCAATCACCGGAATGACCGGGAAAAGCAATATCAGAACGATCAGACTGACAACCAGATCGAATACACGTTTTGAGACATCGTACACGACGGATCTCCTGAGCTCGAAGTCATCGTGGCGCGGCGCCCCGGCGTTGGCCCCGACGAACGCGTCAGAACTTCTCTGTTCGAGCTCCTGTCCCGTGCTCATACCACTTCTAACCCATTGTCAATTAGCAGGATAACAGAATCGGGGGTTACAGACCGCAAAAAAAACCGCGCCCGTCGTGTCCGGATTGCGGTATCCTGAATTGCCCCGAAACCTCCTGCCAAAGTCCTATACTACAACCAGTCACTAGGGCTTTTCCGCCCGCTAGTGAACTTTAAAACAGAGCATAAGATCTTTAACAGTATCTCGAGGCCACCCTCCTGTCTGACGGCCTAATGTTAGCATTAATGCGCACTTTTGTCAAGTTGGACAAGTGAGAGGGTGCGCGCGAATGTCCGATAGACCGATCGGAAAACGGCCGTCGTTGACATCCGCGGGACCCACCGTATCATCGGCCAGGGGACGGCCACCCATGTCCTCAAACGATGGCGGACGGAGGGACCGCGGCGTCAGTACCGAAAGGGACCATTGCCCCCGTTACCCGGTATCGGTCTCCAGGGCGCGTTGCGCTATCTGCCGTTCTTTTTTCTTCAGCATGTTTCCCGTGGCGGCAATCAACCCAAACAGCATCCAAACGACATAGATGTATATCGAATCGGTGTGCCGTTGGTGGTCGGTCCGCATCTGCCCCACAAGGAACATCGCAATTTGAACATTAAAGATCGATAAACCATACTCCAAGAACGAGCCTGCTATGAGCGGATGCCGGTACCGAAGCGAGATCCTAACCAGACGATACGCGATTATCAAAAAGATACTAAGGCCCAGGAGTCCAATCGTGTGGAAGTAGTAAAGGTATGCGTTGTGCGGCCAAAAATACCGAATCAACCCTTTCGACGTCTCGTAATACGGCCCGTGCCCAATGAACATGTGATCCAAACACCGCCGAAACACCTGTTCCCAGACGCCCACGCGACTGTCCGGGACTCCCCCCACGAAATACGTTACCATGACCCGTTGCGTGATTGACGCTGCGATCGTGTACCGATCCAAAGCGAGCTGCGTTACACCAAATATCGCAACAGCCGACGTAATCAAGATAACATACCTCACGAGGCTCATATGTCGTCGAAACACCCAAAGTGAGTACGCGAATCCAAACGCAAGGCTAAACGTCGCACCACGGTTCGCGGTAGCCATGAGCACTGCAACGGTCATCAGTGAGGCGGCCGACCAAAACGCCTTTTCGATCGGGTTCTTAGATCGGAGGAAATGGGTGATCATAAAGAAAATCGTAAACGAACAGTAGTCCGAGAGCAGGTTGTGCGCGCCAAAAGCCCCCCCGAGCCTGATCCCCTCGAGACGGTATCCAAGCATCCCCTTTCCCAACTGTTGACGTGTTTCGATCCAGCCGGGAATTATAGTGACGCCGGGGGCAAAGAGCTCGACTACCCCAGTGAACGCCACAAGGGCGCCGGCCAGCCCGATGACTTTTGTTATGCGTTCCAGTCTCTGTTCGGTGTCTACGAATCTCACGATCAAATAGAAAAACGCAAACGCCGTGAGCTGGCGCCAGATGAGCTTGAATCCCTCGTAGAGGTGCCTCGTCGTCTCCACATTGAACAGCGAAATGAGGTATGCACCGAGAAACAGTATGACCCATAGATCGATATCGGTTTTCTCGAAGAGTTTCTCACCGGTTGCTCTTGCTCGGATCAGCCAAACCAGGGTGATGATCGTCAACAGAATGACATTCGTGCTCGTGAGCACTATGCCGCTCGGAAATGGAAGCATGACGATGAAGAAGTAGAGCGACAAGATCATCTCGAATTTGAGGAGAATGATCAGTACAACGAGGAGAAGCGATGCCTTTATTACACGCTGGTGAGGGCGGATGAGCTGCTTGCTGAGAACGTACGACGAAACGGCGATAACGAACGATATTGGGACGATTCGCCAAAGCCAATTTGATACCGTGCGCCGTATGTCTTGCATCCCCTCAGCCATCGATGAATTTTTCCTTCCGTCTCCGGTCCCACCCCGGCGGACCCGACCGACTCCCAACGATGGGAACGACCCGCCGGATCCCGGCGGTGATCCCTCTGCGTGCCTCGGTGTTGTGCAAAACGATCCCTCTCACATGTAGCCGAGAGCTTTTAGCTCCCGTATCGTGTCGTCATCGGCTTCCGCCTCCCTGGCTCGTTCGACCTGCTTCGCCTTCTCGAGATACTTGACCAATCGTTCCTTCAGACGCGAGAAGACATCGGGGTAGAGGGCGGACAGATCCTCCGCCTCGCGGGGTGTCCTGGTGAGATCAAAGAGGTAGTATGAGTCCGTCGAGTCCACTCGCATGATCTTCCAATTATCGAGATTCAGAGACGCGCAAAAATTCCCTTCGGCAAACGACGACACTCTGACCGAATCGACTTGGCCTTCAAGGATGGGGAGCAATGACTGTCCCATTGCTTGTGACGGTGGGTCGACACCGATGATCTCGGCCAGGGTTGGCAACAAGTCGATATGACGGACCAATCCTGGGACCCGTTTGCCTCGCGTGAATCGTTCCGACGACCAAGCGATCAGTGGTACGTGGATCAGCTCCTCGATAACGAGGTTGTTGTGGTAGAGGGATCCATGTTCGAGGAATTCATCCCCGTGATCGGCCGTAATGACCACGATGGTCTCCCGTCCCCCAGACAATCGCACGGCTTCATCGACGAGGCGTCCGATCTCATCATCCGCGAACTTGATCGTGCCGTCGTAGTAATCCTTGAGTTTGACAAGGTCCTCTGGGACGAGATCGACACGCGGCTCTTCCCTGAGTATTCGTGTGGTTTTTTTGAACAAATCCAACGGCCCGATGGCCTCCTCACCGTCCCCATACATCGTGTCATACGGTGGGGGTGGCGCGTAGGGGTGGTGGGTATCCATGTAGTGAAGGTACAAAAAGTACGGCTGACCTTCGATTCGTCGTACCCACTCGAGCGCCACCCTGGTTACCTCGTCGGCGTCTGGGTGATGGCTTGTCGCGTAACGCGGCCGTTCGATCACCCTGAGATGGCGCAGGACCTTGTAGAGTCCCATTTTGAATCGTTCGGCATGATATTCCTCGATCCGGTCAAAACCCTGGATGAGACCAAATTTCTGTTTGAGATACACATTGTTCATCATCGCAATCGTTGTGTATCCGGCTTCTTGAAAAAGCTCGGCGATCGTCGTGTGTCGATTTTCGAGCGGTCTCATCAACTTGCCGCGACCGATTGCACCATGAAACGATGGATAAAGCGAGGTAAAGACCGCAGGCATGGAGATGATCGTCCGGTTCCCATGCGAATGCGCATTCAAAAACAGAACGCCGTCACGCGCCAATCGTTCCATATTGGGCGACGTGGCCCGGTGGTAGCCGTAGGCTGACAGGTGGTCGGGGCGGAGCGCATCCAGAACGATGAGAATAACGTTGGGGTGATCCGACGTCGCGGCGCTCATGCGGTTTGGCAGCTGCTGGCTCCGACGAGTCGTCGTCAACTGAATCACAACGACGGCCACAACGAGAATGCCGACGAATACAAGAGCGTCCTTGCCCCCCACACGCCCAAACGACCGGCGGCGATCCAGCAAATGCCCGATGACGTATCCGATCCCCGTCAAGCAGCCGAGCAGGATCAGGAATAGCAACATCTCTTTGGATAAGGGCAACGATTTCATCGCACCCATCGAGTACCCCCCGGTGACACATACCAAAATCAGCACAAACGCCAGGGTGGTCATGTACATTGGCGTGTACCGTTCCACGTTCGCCCACCGCCCCGTCAGGGCCCCCACGACACCACCAAGAAGACCAAGCGTGCCCCCAACAAAGATACCAAACACAACGTAGACGACGAGAATCTGCGTCAGCGGTGCGCCCAAATACTCGTATCTTCCGGCGAAGAGCCGAGCCGGCTCCAGAACGAAATACATGACTCCAAAGACGGATCCGAGGATCACTCCAACCGCCATGTGACCCAACAAGGTATTTACCTTAGAAACACGTTCAGTTGGCACCGCAGACATCACCCCTTTTGTAGAAGAGTATAAACCAATGGAAGCATGATCTCATGGTGACCGTGAAACGAGTAGCTCTCCCCGCTATTTTTGAATGGACGGTCGAGAACGTTCTCTTTGACCCGGTATTGCGGGAGCATGTCAAAGTTGGCGGCAGTCACCCCGCGGGGCGTCCTGCCCAAGTTGTAGCCTATCGAGACCGCCTTCAAAAACACCTCGGGCAGAACCACGGCAGATCCGAACACGATCACGACACCCCCATCGAACAGTCTGCCGACGGTTCGACTCAGGATTCGAAAATCCTTCATGGTGAGCTCGCCGACCAACGAGGCGGGAAACGACGGGTGTTGATGCGTGATGTCCGTGCCAAAGGCGACGTGTACCGTGGCGGGCACTCCCGATCGACAGGCTCCACCGAAAATGCTGTACTTCGCGTGTGGTGCCTTCGAGCGCTCAACGTACGCACCCACGCCTTCCCCGAGTCCGAGTTTCTCGTTCCCGGCGTACTGGCATGCAGCGACAAAATGAGAGGCGGTTTCTT
>CP070677.1:1862958-1902623 GCA_020352495.1 Candidatus Latescibacterota bacterium | reverse complement strand
GCTCCCATCTCCTCGGCGATCTCGTACTTGTATGTCCACCTCCCGTAATAGGTCATGGCGTTTCCCTTGAACAGTGCCCCGTCCTGTGTCGCAAACCCGGGATCATTGACAAGAACGAGAACAGTCTTTCCTTCGACATCAAGACCCTCGTAGTCGTTCCAGTCGTATTCCGGCGCTATAATTCCGTAGCCGGCGAAGACGAGATCGGAATCTTGGATGTCAATCCTGTCGGTGATGCGTTGGGTCGAGGCGACGAACTCTCCCATATAGGCGAGGTGAAACGTATCGCTCTTTGTTGCAACGTTCATTAGTGGGGAGGGGTCTGCCGTGATTTCAACAAGCGGCACATCCTGAAAGTAACTACCGTTGTTGGCGCCCTCCAGACCCATCTTCTCGAATTCGGTTTTCAAATACTGTGTTGTCTTTGTCTCACCTTCGGTAAAAGGCTTTCTGCCCGCGAATTCGTCCGACGCCAGTGCCATCACATGTCGTTCCAGGTCTTGTTTGGTGATACTGTTTTCGGCTTTCTGGATGTTCATTTGTTCTGCCCCACACCCCGCGATGAGACTTAGGGCAAGCCAAATGACACACTGGATCACAACAACAAATCGCTCAATGCTTCTCATACGGTCGTATCCCCCTTTACCGCCAAATAGACATTGCCGGGAGGCTTCACAATCATGGTGGGGAAAGTATACCAAAAAACCGCCTTTGGTTTTCGAGAAGGCGGTCTCTGAGTCGGTAAATCATCCCCCGCCTTGGCGACTTTTCGGCACTCGAAAAAAAACCGCTTTCGCAGCCCTTTGGAATTGAATATAATCTCGGGGATTCTTCCACCCTGTGTTACACAGACACCTTGAAGGAGATAGAAATGGAGAACTTCAAATCCGTTGATGAAATACTGGACTTCGCAATCAAGAATGAAGAAGAGGCCTACGAATTCTATACCGATTTGGCTTCCAGAATCGACACGCCGGGAATGAGCAAGGTCTTCGAGAGTTTTGCGAAGGAAGAAAAAGGCCACAAGGCAAAGCTACTCGACGTAAAAAAGGGCAAGCATCTTCTGCCGTCGAAAGACAAAGTATTGGATCTGAAGATCGGCGATTATCTCGTTGAGATGGAGGCCACACCGGATATGAAATATCAAGACGCGCTGATCTTGGCCATGAAGAAAGAGAAAAAGGCATTCAAGATGTACACGGATCTTGCGCAGCGGGTCGAGGGCGCTCTCAAAAACACGTTCCTCTCGCTCGCGCAGGAAGAGGCCAAGCACAAACTCCGTTTCGAGATCGAGTACGACGACAACATACTATCGGAAAGCTAGACCTCTGGATACGCCGGGGGTGGTGTTCCTAACCCCCGGCGGCCTCGCAGGGCCCCGGCGTTGCCGTCCCCGAAACCGGACCGGTTGACACCCCTCAAACTGTTGATTATTCTTTGGACGTACCCCACAAAGCGCACTCTGCGTGGGCCCGGTTTCGCAGCGGTCGGGGATTTCGTGCCGTTGGAACCGGCTCGATAACCGAGGCTGTATCGTGTTTTGCTTCCCCCTCCACAAAACCGTGTCGGCGAACGCCGTGCTCCGCGCGAGGATTTCCTATCCCCACACACAACCAAGGCGCCGGAAACGGCCCAGAGTGAGAAGGGGAGAGTCGAGATGAGATACCTGTTGTCAGTTGCTTTGGTGATGGTCGGGTTGCTTTGGAGTTGCGGAGATTACGAACCCCCCAAGGGAGCCAACGAGATCATCGGCACGTCGGATGAGAAGGTGACCGTTCCCGAAACCCCGACGGGGAATGTTTTCGTCGATGTCGGTGAGTCGATGATGGTGACGACGGGTGGTGCCACGAGCAGTCGGGGGCATCTCGTCGAGTACCGCTTCGACTTCGATGCCGACGGCGAACACGACTATAGTGCCTGGGGTATTGACGCGCGTGTTGAAAAGGCGTGGACTTCGGCTGGAATAAAGGGCGTAAAGGCGCAGGCGAGATGCTCGCGTCACCCGAACGTCACATCGAAATGGTCCGATGGATTGACTGTCATGGTGGGACAGGGACCCGAGACGGAGTTGATACAAGTTCTCAATTTCTACAAGGTCGGGCAAAACGAATTTACAGATGAGATTGATTTTCTCGATGACATCCCTGACACCGTGCCGTATGGAAGCTGGATCACAATATTCTACAGGGGAATTGATACCACCCAGGCGAGTTCACAGTGTTCCGACCCCGTGAACAAATGCCTGTCATACCAGAAGAGCTATGTGCGCGATTCGGATCGCGTTCCCGGTTCGCACGCGCAGACGCCGTGGATGCCTGCCGACCCGGAAGACAACAACCCGTTTGGCGCCAACGACTCCACAAGCATGAACATCGGCAGTGTGGAGTACACAATACGTGCTCGAGCCGTGGATTTTTATGGCCGAGTCGACCCGACTCCGGCGGAGATTCCGATCATCGGCAACTTCGACCCAACATTGGACAGCTTTACGATCAAGAATCACAGCGGCGAGTCAATCGGTGACGGGGAAACGCTGGTTTGGGACTGGTGGGAACCCGTGGACAGCGGGCTCGTTGTCATCGGATCCGAACTCAAAAAGACGAAAACCTTCTACTTTGTGATCGAGGCCACCGGTCACGATCATCCAAAGGAACGCGAAGGGTCGGGGGTCTATTCGTGGTTTTATCAATTCGCGAACGTCGGGATCCCGGGTACCCAGAAGTTCGCCCGCTCGGAAAACTGGGTAGATGGCATTATGGTCAACGCTTTGAGCGACACCTTTGAATGGGTGGCGGTCTATCCGAGTGACGACATGAACGGCGACGAGGTTTTTGTCAACAACCCGCCTGAATGGAATGACAAAAGCTATGACTTCAGCGTGATGGGCCGAGACCTGCCGTCCAACGAGGTCTTTGATCAATACGTGTTCGTCAACGGTCAAAGACAGCCGATCAACAGCTACTCGGCTGCGCAGCTCGGTCGGTGGACCTCCCCCGACGGCTCCAGATTTCATATTGTGCTGAGACGATAGAAGATCCCCGCCGCTCGCGCGCCGTCGATAACGTGACCAAACGAAACCTGCCACGGGATCTCGGTCGAGCGGAAAGAAGAAATCGAACTAGCCAAAACGGCCGGTGACATAGTCACCCATTTCGGGAAGGTGAGGTTTGCAGAACAGTCGTTCAAGGGCAGGGGAGCCCCCGACCCGGTTTGCCGGGAGAACACGCCAGTAAGATATCTAATGTCAATGCGTTATGTCTTCTGGGCAGTGGACCGCATCATTCTGGCCGCCTCGACCATGGCGGCAAGAGAGGGCCGGACCTCCTCCCATCGACGGGTCTTGAGACCACAGTCCGGGTTTACCCAGAGCTGCCCAGGGTCGAGCACCTCGACGGCTTTCTCGAGGAGGGAGACGATTTCCTCGCGTGTCGGCACCCGAGGGGAGTGTATGTCGTAAACGCCGGGGCCGATCTCGTTTGGATAATGATAATCCTTGAACGCGCTGAGCAGTTCCATCTGGGAGCGGGAAGCTTCGATCGATATCACGTCGGCGTCCATCTCACTAATCGCTTCGATGATCTCATTGAATTCGGAGTAACACATATGGGTGTGAATCTGTGTCTCGTCACGGACGCCGGATGAAGCAATCCGGAATGCCTCGACCGCCCACTCGAGATACGATTCCCACTGATCACGTCGTAGTGGGAAACCCTCCCGGAGCGCGGGCTCGTCGATCTGTATAACTCTGATGCCTGCTGTCTCGAGATCGAGGACTTCATCCCTTATGGCGAGTGCGATTTGGCGGCATGTTTCCGAGCGCGGTTGGTCGTTTCTGACAAACGACCACTGAAGGATCGTCACCGGACCGGTGAGCATACCCTTGACGGGCTTCTCCGTGAGGGACTGCGCGTATCGCGCCCAGTCCAAGGTCATTGGCGCCGGCCGTTGAATGTCTCCGAAGATGATAGGTGGTTTGACGCAACGGGACCCGTAGCTCTGGACCCAACCGTTCTTGGTAAAGGCAAAACCGGAGAGCTGTTCGCCAAAGTATTCGACCATGTCGTTGCGTTCCGATTCACCGTGCACGAGCACGTCCAGCCCGATTTCTTCTTGAAAACGGATCGTCTTTTCGATCTCTTCCTCGAGGAACTTTTCATACTCGGAGGCGTCGCGTTTGCCGCTTCTAAACTCGGCCCTTGCCGCGCGCACTTCTTTGGTTTGAGGAAACGACCCGATCGTTGTCGTTGGAAAAACGGGAAGACAGAGTGTTTCCCTTTGAACGTCTCTTCTTTCGGGGAACGGTCTGTGGCGAAAAAGCATGTCAGTCGAGACAGAACGTGTTCGCTTTTTCACCTCATCATTGTGTATGAGTGTTGACGTCGATCGCGCCGCGACCGCTTCCCGGTTTGCCGTGAGTTCGTTTTCGACCGCGGCTTCGCCTTCGTTGAACGCACGTGCGAGCGTGACGATCTCCTCACACTTCTGTTTCGAAAAGGCAAGCCAGCTCCGAAGCTCCTCATCGAGCTTCGTTTCGAGCGAAACATCGACGGGGCTATGGAGAAGCGAGCAGGACGGTCCGACCCAGACACGCTCAGGGCCCAGCGCCTCACACGCGTTTTTCAAGACCGGAAGCGTCTGTGCAAGATCCGTTTTCCAGATGTTCCGCCCGTTGACAACGCCAAGCGAGAGAATCTTGTCGTCGGGGATCTTCGAGAGCGTCTCGTCGAGCTGGTCGGGTCCTCGCACGAGATCGAGATGAACCGCGTGCCCGGGGAGCTCGAACAACACATCGAGGTTCTCTCGAAGCTCGCCAAAATAGGTCGCGATGAGGATCTTGAGATCCGGTACGGCGTGTTCGATAACCGAGTAGCCGATCTTGAACGCTTCCAGGACCTTGGGATCGAGGTCAAGGACGAGACACGGTTCGTCGATCTGCACCCATTCGGCGCCCGCCTGAGCAAGCCGTTGCAACACGTCGTCATAGACAAAAAGCAGATCATCGAGGAGCGAGATCGGCTCGACATCCGGATCCTTCGATTTTCCGAGCAGCAGAAATGAGATCGGACCGAGAAGCACAGGGCGGGTTTCGATGCCAAGCGATTTTGCCTCGAGATACATGTCGACAGGACGCGTAGACGCCAGCCGGAATGTCTGGCTTTTTTCGAATTCGGGTACGATGTAGTGATAGTTCGTGTCGAACCACTTTGTCATTTCCATCGCCGGAGCGTTCTGCGCTTTGCCGGTGTGGGTCGACCCGGCGTGTTTTTCTTGGACACCGCGCGCCATCGCGAAATACGTGGTGAGGTCGACTCGCTCCCCGTCCCAGCGAAAACGAGACGGCACGGCCCCGACCATCGCGGCCGTATCGAGAACGTGGTCATAGAGCGAGAAATCGTTGGAAGGGATATGATGTATTCCGAGCTCCTTCTGCAGCCGCCAGTTATCTTGTCTGATTTTGCGGCCCACGTTGTCGAGCTCGGTCTCGGTCAAGCCACCGGACCAGTACTTCTCGAGGGCTTTTTTGAGCTCCCGTTTGGGACCGATCCTTGGATATCCGAGGTTTGTGGCGCGTACCATCTCAGGTTCCCTTCTCTCTGCTTGAGGAAACGGGTCGTGAACTACGGGTGATCGCCGGAATGGCTGAAAAGCGCGGACGCAAAGAGCATTCCAATATACTTATATACTGAATCGGCAAGCTACCGTCAAGGAACCGCTGGGGGAGGCGTTGTTTTTGGCCGAACCTGTCGACCTGCGAGATGCCGAAGGCGCGCCGCAGAGAACCACCAATCGATCGAACAGGGGCGGGAGGGCGTCGGCGGGTCGATCACGTCTCGATTTCATAACCGAGCTTTGCCATTTGTTCACCACAGACCCTCTCGATCCGTGCGAGGTTGGTGGGCCCAAAGAAGTCCCTCCAACGGACGTTTCGGTCCCCGGCTGGCTGGAACTGGAAATCGACACGATGAGAGATGTCATACTTTGGAGCCAATCCTAGCGACTGCGCTAAACGGGTCATTTCTCCAACCTTGTCATTGAGAAACGTCTCGTAGCGAAGCAACAGGATGCTTTGAGCGTTGTCGAGGTAGGAGTCGGTGATGTAATTCCAGCGTTGGGCGAGCATCTCGATATGGTTGGAGCCATCGAGACCCAGCCATCGTCCGTTGATGATCAGCTCCCAAGCTCGGGTGATCTCGGTTTCGTGTTCGTCGCGCAAATCATCTACCGTGCCGGGGATCTTGAGCCGGTTTAGGATGCTCCGGATGTTGTCACGCGGATCGCGGATTACCATCGCGAATTTTGCATAGGGGAAGTGCGCGGCAAGCTCCGGATAGAAAACGGAAAGACTGGGCTCTTTGATAATATCTCTCGAAAAGTCGGCTTTGTTTCGTCTCACGAAATCGGCCATGGAGAGATCGGCCGTTTTGATCCGATCGATCACGGGATGATACCACTCTTTCTTGAGGTCGAGGGTGACGCTGAGTCCGGACATTTCCGCGAGGAGTGCAGCGACGGCCGTGGTTCCGGACTTCTGGTTGCCAAGGACAAAGAGGGGGCTGGGGTGGACGCTCGCCGTCAGCGACTTGATATCCGCCATCAGATTCACGGCCATCTTTCGGAAAAACATCCGCGCCGCGTGAAACGGGGAATTATGTTTCTTCGCTCTGGCCGACATATCCATCCCTTGGATTTGGCTGGGACTGTCGAAGATCACGGGCAATCTCCAAGATGTCCCGGATCGATTGCCGTCCTCCGGGCAGCAACAACCAGACCAACAAATAAAGGCCCGCGTAAAAAACAAAATCGAGTGCGAGTCCCACTCCTACGGGAACAGGTATTTCGAACATCGTGTTCAAGCCAAAGAGCGCTCCGCCCGCCGCCAGTGATGCCATCGCCGGACGCCACAACGCCACGCCGAGATCTGACAGTTCGAGATGCGATCGGCGGAAGCAATACACCACGGAGGGGAAACGAAGAACGACGAGCGTCACACTGAACGCAGCAGCCACGCCGATCGGTCCCCATGGAAGCGCGATGACGTAGGCCAGAACCGTTACAGCCGATCCGAAAATACCCCACGCGAACTGCCGCCGTGTCGTACCCAACGACACATACACCCATCCGGTTGCCACGTTGAAAGTCCCGATGAACGCCGCCGGCCCAAAGGCGCGGAATATCGCCACCGCGTCGAGCCACTGCGACCCGAGAAACGTGAGCACGGCCTTTTCCGCGGCGACAAAGAGAAATGCCACGATCGGCATCCCCGCGGCAACGGTCAACAGGACCCCGCGTCGGTAGTAGGCGCGATAGCGTTCCCGCTGTTCCTGCAAACGGCTCAACGTTGGAACCGCGACACTGGTCAGCGGTACGTTGATCTGCTGAATGGGAAGGAGGAGCAACCGGTACGCGTTGTTGTAGAGTCCCAGTGGAGCGGCGCCCCAATACCAGCCGATGAGCATCTTATCAACATTTCTCGCCACATAATTGACAATGTTGAATCCCGTTAGGTGAGCGCCAAACGCTATCATCGATCGAACACCGGATTTTCGAACCGGCGCGCCCGGTCGCCAGCCACAGAGCACCCACACTCCAAACATCGTAACAATTTCCCGGACTACGTGTAAGATGACGAGGGACCAGTATCTAAAACCCGCCAGTCCACAGGTGATCGCCACCGCGGCGCCGATTAGCAACGCGGAGACTTCGACGACGGCAAGCGCCGCAAACCGCATCTGTCTACGCAGGAGCGCCTGATGTTGTACGGTAAGCCCGCTGAATATGATCGTGATCGCGAGCACTACGGTGATCCCGGTGACACGGGGTTCTTTGTAGAACGCCGCGAGCAAAGGTGCGAGAGCCGACGTGATCGCCATGATCCCGATACTGATGGCGAGGTTCAGCCAGAACAGTGTGCTCACCTGTCCGTGATTGATCTCGGCTCTTTGTACCGTCGCCATGGCAAGCCCCATGTCTTTGAAGATGCCGATAAAGCCGATGATCACGATGACCATCGCGATCAGCCCAAAATCTTCGGGAGTGAGGATTCTGGCCAGTATCGCCGTCGAGCCGAGAGTGAGCAGAAACTTTCCACCCTGGCTGCCGAGTGTTACCGCGCCGCCACGAACCGAGCGACCGCGGAGATCCGTGCCGAGGTGGTCAACACGGAGAAATCGTTCGGGATCCGAAGCGGGTGTGTTGTCGGTTGGGGGTCGAGATTGAGTGAACACGATCGGTTCGAGCAAAACATTAATCCGATGTCACGCGAAACGATTTATCGACACCTTACTCCAATAGCTATTGAAGGTCAAGCCAGTTGGCAGTAGCATGTGGGCTATGTTGAAAACCGGGTACGTCCTCGACAAACGTTATCAGAATCACATAAATCCCCCCGGTCATCCCGAGCGGTCCGAGAGGATCGCTGCGCTTCTCGATTTGATGAAAAACTACAAGAGGGAGGGGCTCGTTCGTGTCGAACCCCGGCCGGCCACGGTGGACGAGTTGGAATCAACCCATGATCGGCAACACATCGATCGAGTCGCAGCCACGGCGGAGAAAGAACATTTTGTCTTTGACCTCGACACCCACGCCTCGAGCCGGTCATACGAAACGGCCCTCCTCTCGACCGGTGGATTGCTCGCATTGATCGATTCCGTGATGAAGGGAGACATCGACAACGGGTTCGCGCTGGTCCGGCCGCCGGGACATCATGCAGAGAGAGATCGCGCGATGGGGTTCTGTCTCTTCAATAATGTTGCGGTTGCGGCCAGGTATCTCAAAAACCAATACGATCTCTCGCGGATTCTGATCATGGACTGGGACGTCCATCACGGGAATGGTACCCAAAACAGTTTCTACGACGACGACAGCGTCCTGTATGTGTCGACGCACGAGTATCCGCACTACCCTGGCACCGGTGCGCTCGATGAGCTTGGTACAAAAAAGGGGTTGGGTTACACGGTCAATCTGCCGTTTCCACCGGGGTACGGAGATGAGGAGTACATAGAAGCGTTTCACCGGATCGTCGAGCCGGTCGCTCGACAGTTCGATCCGGATTTCGTTTTGATATCGGCCGGGTTCGATGGTCACGAGCTGGATCCTCTCTCGCAGATCAGGTTGACGACAAAAGGATTTTCCGCCATGACCGGGAGTCTTCTCTCGGTAGCCAGGGATCACGCAGGGGGTCGCATGGCCGCCGTGATCGAAGGCGGCTATCATCTGGATGCGATGACGGAATCGGTAGCCTGCGTGCTGGATAGACTGGGTGAGCAAGGACGGGATGAGGAGCCTGTTGGGCGGGGCGAGACCTGTTTTGCCGTCTCGGCAGTTCGAAACATCCAACAGCAGTTTTGGAAACTGTAGATCCCCGCTAGCGTTTTTGGGTCGAGTCCGCTTTTGACTCCGATTTCTTGCCGAAAGGGAAGATGTCCTTCAAGTTTTTCTTTTTGAGAAGATCGAGTCCCTCGTCGACGAGGGCCTTGCTCATCACGCTGCGCAAGTAGTCGGAGTCGGGTCTCACTTTGACACCGGGGAGGGTCCCCGAGAGAACGATCGGCACTTCTATCTGGCCTTGTTGGTTCTTTAGATGTTTGGCGGCGCTGTACTGGTTTATCAAATCCGCCGAGAGCTGGTTCGATACGACAAATGTAGCGACGAACTCGAGCCCGCGATCGAAGTCGAGAGAACCCCTTCCTTTGATCCGATAGTCGTCGTGATTGAGCTGTAGATTTCTCGCCAAAAGTTTTCCGTCTTGGATGACAAAATCGCTCGCCAGGTTCTTGAATTCCGTGTGCTGTCGATCGAAGACTTTGGGGTATTTGTTTCTCACCTGCTGTGATATCAGGCTCGACCCGGCGAACCGATCGATTTCGGCGAACAGACTGCGTCCGATATTCCAGTCGATTATCTCTCCTTGAAGCACTTCGGCAAGCCCGTCACCGTTTAACGTCTTCTTCATTTCGCCCCACTCGCGCCCCGCTCCGGAAATTCTCAGATCCAGGCTCGCCGTCCCGCGCAGGCTCTGTTGGACCGATCCGGGAAGGGCACTGAACAGCTCGGTTATATCAACCCCATTCGCCTTGGCTTGAAAATCGAACGTCGTCGATTCATCACCCGTCGTGATTTGGCCCTTGCCGGCAAGCTCGCCACCCATGGTGCGAGCTTTCATGTCATCGATCAGGATCTTCTTCCCCGCTATGGAAAACGTTGCGTTCAAGTCCTCATAGTCAAAGTTGGCGATCGAACCGGCCGGTGAAGCAATCGTCCCGCCGCCGGTCGGGTCGTCGCCGGCAATCAGCCGACCTTGCGCCGTTACATTTTTGAGGATCTCGGGTTTTTTAATGTTCGGCTGTGGTGGACGAAGGTCGGCAAGCGCGAGAGAGGACGATCGTACCGCATAGTCGATAACGGGACGGGTGAAGTTCTCGATGGTAGCGCTCCCCTCAACGGTTGACCCGCCGATGCGAAGCGAAAGGTCGCGCGCCTCGGCCCTCTTTTCGGAGAATGCAATGTCCGAACCGATCTCTGTCAGCGGCTTTGGATACTGGGGGAGCGTCGCCTGGGCATTGGAAATTTTGGCAGTCCCAGTGATCGATGGAGTCCGCCCCGCCCCCACACTGCCCTCGATCTTTGCGGCGATGTCGGCACTCCCCGAAAGCCCGTACTCCGCGACCATCGGGACAATCGACTCCCATCCCGCGAGGTTCACGTTTTTCGATTTGACGTCTATGTCGAGCGCCGGCGGCGGTCCAAAAAGAATGTCGCCGTCGAGTTGGGTCTCCAGGGGGCCAAAGCGCAGCTCGGCCCCGTTAAGCGTGAGTCTCTCCTTGGAGTAACGAGTATCGCCGCTGAACGTCAGCGCGATACCGGCCGCCTTTTCGAAACCCTGTGGTCCCCGAACGTGAATCTGTGTTCCATCGAGATCCAACGACACGGTCATGTCCGATAACCGGCCGTCGGCGCGAACACGAACCGTTGCGGAACCTTCCATGCTGAGATCCGGTGGCAGGCCTTGTTTCAATCGGGGGAAGGATTCGAACAACTTGGTCAAATCGATCGGTGTGAGGTCGACCTCGGCCTGGATCGGGAAATCAGGTTGTGAAGAAGGATCGCTTCCCACCGGCCCGAATGTGCCGCTCAACTTGACGTTTCTTTCGTCCGAGACAAGAGCCGCCTCGAGTTCGAGGGAGATCGGCTTCTCCAAATCGAGATCCTTGACCGACGATTCGATCTTTGTCACACGTAGTTCGAGGCTATCCTTTTTGTCGACAAAGTGCACCTCGCCGTTATCGATGCTTGCCAAAGATATCAAGAGAGGTGCGGCGCCACCGATACGTCGTCCCGTTTCCGATACCTCGGACGGCTCGTCCCCGCGTTCGAATTGCGTGAGGGATAGGATGTTCAGGTTTCCGTCCTCGTTGCGGATGAGACGGATGACCGGGTTGCGCAATATCACACGCTTGACCCGGAACTGTTTTCGAAGAAGGGGAAGAATCTTGGCATTGACCTGCAGGTCGGAAGCTTCGACAAATGGTTCGTTGGCGAAAGATGGATCATCGGCGAGCGACACGTCCTTGAGGTTGACACCAATGCCTCCGCGAAGCGTTACACCAATCTCGCCGACACTGACCTTCCGTCCCAGCGTAGCCTCTGCGCGGTCAAGCAGAAAGTCCTTGTTCTTGTTTACGATCCCATCGAGGTTGACGAGGAGCAGGGCCACGGCTCCGACAAGGACAATTAAAACGATACCGATGATGACGAGTTTTCGCATCGAACTTTAGACTCCTTTTTGCAGACACGCCGTCCGAGAGGGCGCCAACCACCGCGCCCGACCGTTTCCCGCACTTCGGTCCTGACACCGATTTCAGAATAAAACAGCCTCGAGCGTTGTCAAGAACAGAGCTTCGGTGGTTGGGGTCGGGCCGCCGTGCTCGAGACGTAGGCGTCCAATTTGTTAGAGGCTTTTACGAGAACGGTTTCCGTTCTCCAATGTGCCGATGGTGGGTTGCGAGGAACGTGAGGTTAGTGTGGAGGTCAGTCGTGGACATTTCCCACTCTAATGAGGCCCGGTAGATCGAGAATGCGTATCTTTTTCTTTTCCGTCGTTATCAAACGCTCACGTTTGAATTCTGCGATCGTGCGAACGAGCGTTTCGATTGCGGTCCCAACCATGCTGGCGAGTTCTTCGCGCGAGAGCCTTACGTTGAGCGCCGAACTGTCGCCATCCTCCGTGCCGTAGGTTTCCTTTAGAAGGAGCAGGGCTTCCGCAAGCCGTTCCCGAACAGGTTTCTGGGCAAGGTGAACGATCTCTTCTTCCGCCCTGTCGAGCTCACCGGAGAGAAGCTTGATGATGCGCATCGAAAAACTGCCGTTGGCCCTCAACAACTTGAAGAAGGTCTCCTGTGGGATGCAACAAATGACGGACTCTTCGAGGGCGGCGGCCGACACCGTAGCAGGTTCTCCACTGATGAGCGACCGGTACCCGATCACGTCACCATCCCCGGCCAGTCGCATGATCTTCTCACGCCCCTCGTCTCCCGTCTTGTAGACTTTGACCTTTCCTTTGTGTATGCAAAAGAGACCGGTCGGGGGAATTCCTTCGGTGAAGATTACCTGGCCCTTTTTGTAGACGTAACAAGCCTTTGTGGAATCCAGGGTGTCGAGCGCGTAGTCATCGAGGTCCCGCAATATCGAGTTGATGCGGTGTTCGCAATCGGTACAGTAGGGTTTCTGAAAGTGCTGTATCATTTTCCGGCAAGGGCTTGGCCCGACTTAATATTATAACAAAAAAAAGGGAGATTTTTAAGCCTTTGTCTCCATACAAATTCTAACCGGGTGCCTCGGTGGGTGTCAATGGGGCACGCTGCCGGGCGGACATGCCGGGAACTAGCGGCGTCATGGCCGGCGAACGGGAGCGTCCGAGCCGTGTGATGCGTCTACATGTATTCGTCGGCGTCCGTGGGCGAACCCACGGACGAGCCGCGCCAGAAGTCAAGGATTCGAGCCCCGAGTAAAATGAGGATGGCCAGCAGATACATCCACGTGAGGAAGACCGCCGCGCCGGCAAGAGCACCGTAGATGGCCTGTCGTCTCGAGATGCCCGCCGTAATGTAGGTTCCTAGCCGCTGCAGGATCGACCACGCACCGGTCACGGCAAGGGCCACTATGATCGCGTGAAGTAGTTTGGGTGTCTTGACCGGCAGGGTCATGTAAAGGGCGAGGAGAAACACCGCGAACACCCACACCGAGAAATATTTCCCGAGTATCTCGATCAACGCGGGGTGTCTCTGGAAGAAAGGAATGGTCTCAAACAATTTGAGACTGTATCCGGCCACCGCCGCCACCGAGAAAAACAGAATCGCGCCCACGATGTAGGCGAACGAGATAATCCGGCCCTTCAAAAAACCAACCTTCTTCTTTGTCCCCATCACCGCGTTGATCCCTTCATCCAATCCGTCGAACAGCCCCATCGCGACAAGTATGAGCGAAACAAGCGCCAAGGCGCCGAGCGCTTCCCAGTTCGACGCGGCGCTCTGGATCTCAGTGAGCAGCTTTTCACCGATTCCCGGGGGGAGGATTTCGAGGAGAGTTACGTTTATTTGATCGAGAATGCCGGGACTCGTGCTCAAAAAATAGCCGCTGGTCGCGGCGACAAGAAAAAGGAACGGGACCAAACCGAGGAGAAAATAGAATGCGAGCCCGGCGGCCATCATCGGTACTCGCCGTTCGAAAAACCCATCCCAGGCTCTTTGAACCGCGCGGCCAAGTCCTGCGACACCCTGCGCAAACAGCGTGACCGCGCGTGACGCGCCTTTCCCGATGTCGCGGGGCGTCATGGTGGGTCTGTCTCGCATAAATCTTTTCACACTCTGTTCCAGTCGTATATTGGATCTCTTTGGCAACTCAGGGTCGGTGCTCCGGTGTCAAAAGAGTTGACATCAAGGGTTGATAAAACATAAACCGTTGCCGAAATTACGTCAACACCCCGGTTCAATGCCGTTATGGACGCCGCCGGATAAAGAGGCGGACGTCTCGGGCCGGGAAGATTACCCTTCATATTCTTTATGGTACGCACTATCCTTCGTCCGACGGGAACACGCTCGCAACCATTATCGAGCAGAGGTATTTCACATGGCTCCCAAGACCGTCCTCGCCGTGGATGACGAAGAGGATATTCTCGAGCTGGTCGACTATAATCTCTCGCATGAAGGCTACAACGTAATCCGCGTCACGAGCGGAGAGAGAACCCTCGACATAGCCCACTCAGAAAAACCCGATCTCATTATTCTCGATCTCATGTTGCCTGGATTGGATGGGCTGGAAGTCTGCAGGCAGCTGAAGGCGGACACGAGGACGTCGGAAATTCCCATCGTGATGTTGACCGCAAAAGGGGAAGAGACCGATATCGTCGTCGGTCTCGAACTCGGTGCAGAGGACTACATTACGAAACCGTTTAGTCCAAAGGTGCTAGTCGCGAGGGTTCGCGCCGTGCTCCGGCGGGGCGCGAAGGGCGTCTCCGACGACCAGGTTCCCATCAGGATCGATGAAATCGAGATTCATCCTGGCCGGCACGAAGTGTTGGTCAAAGGCAGGCCGGTCAGCCTGACATTTACGGAATACGAAATCCTCCACTATCTGGTCCGGCGGCCGGGTTGGGTATTTACGCGGTATCAAATCGTTGAAGCGGTACGCGGGGGAGATTACGCGGTGACCGACCGGTCCGTGGATGTCCAGATCGTCGGTCTCCGAAAGAAGCTTGGCAAGTACGGGCACTATATCCAGACCGTTCGCGGTGTGGGGTACCGTTTCAAGGAGCCCGGCGAAGACTCGGATTAAATCGTCGATACACCACCGTTTGGCCCCTTAGGTCTACGAACCGTCTGTAATCGCGCGAAGCTCTATGCGTAGAAAACGACTACTCTGGCAGATCTATCCATCTTTTCTTCTCATCACTCTTTTTTTGGTGCTGGCCGTGACATGGTATGCCTCGCGTTCACTCCGTGTCTTTTATCTCGACGAGGTCGCTGCGGATCTCGAAGCCAGAGCGACGCTTTTCCGAAGCCAAATCGGGACGCCTATCGCAGCTCGGGAATTCGAGAGGATCGACCAACTCTGTAAAGAGCTTGGCAGAGAGTCCCGGACACGAATCACGATTATACTTCCGACCGGTGAGGTCGTGGGGGATTCCGATGAAGAGCCCGCGCAGATGGAAAACCACGCCGACCGCCCCGAGATCATCGAGGCGATGTCGGGACAAACCGGTCGCTCGCTGCGTTACAGCGCGACACTCAAAACCAACATGATGTATCTGGCCATTCCGCTCTCCGAGGGGCGTGAAACATTGGCCGTCGTTAGAACCTCGATTCCCACCAGTGCAATCGACAGCGCGCTTCGATCCATTTACGGAAAAATCGCTGTTGGAGCGGTTTTTCTTGCAGTGATTGTCGCCGTCGCCAGTCTCATAATGTCAAAGCGGATTGCCCGGCCGTTGGTGGACCTCGAACGCGCCGCCGAGCGGTTCGCGCATGGAGAGCTCAAAGTTCCACTTGCCGTACCCGACTCTGAAGAAATTGGAAGCCTCGCGATCGCAATGAACAAGATGGCAGAACGGCTCGATGCCCGTCTTCGCACAATGATCGAACAACGGAACGAGCAGCAGGCCGTACTCGCCAGTATGGTTGAAAGTGTGCTGGCGATCGACTCAGAGGAACGAATCATCACGATCAATCACGCTGCCGCGGAGTTGTTCAACATTCGGCCCGAAGACGTCCACGGGCGGCCCCTGCAGGAAATCGTTCGAAACCCGGAGCTCGAGAAACTCGCAACGGAAACGCTCTCGAGCGACACCCCGGTCGAGGGTGAGATCGCAATCTACGATCCAGAAGAGCGGGTGCTGCAAGTCCACGGAACATCGCTTCGAGATGCGCAAGATGCCAACATTGGCGCGTTGTTGGTACTGGATGACATTACGGAGATCCGTAGACTCGAGAAGATACGACGCGATTTTGTCGCAAACGTTTCTCACGAGCTCAAGACTCCGATAACAACAATCAAAGGTTTTGTGGAAACGCTTCTGGGAGGCGCGATGCACAGCGCCCAAGACCTCGAGCGATTCCTGAAGATAATAGCGAAACACAGCGAGAGGCTGGACTCGATCATCGAGGATTTGTTGTCACTGTCGAGGCTCGAGCAGGAAACCGAAAGGGACGAGATCGAATTCGAGCCACAGAACCTCGTTGGCATCATCCATTCGGCGATCGAGGTCAGCAGACCGCGTACACAAGTGAGAGATGTGTCGGTGAAACTGCACGGTGATGACGTGGTGGAGGGTCGTGTCAACGCACAGCTGCTCGAACATGCCATAGTAAATCTGATCGACAACGCCGTGAAATACAGCGAACCCGGCACGGAGGTGGAAGTCGGCGCCGAGAAGAGGGGGGAGGAGGTCGTTGTCACGGTAAGAGATCACGGGTGGGGGATCGAGAAGAAACATCTTCCCCGACTTTTCGAACGGTTTTACCGAACGGACCGTGCCAGAAGCCGGGAACAGGGTGGAACGGGCCTTGGGCTTGCCATCGTCAAGCACGTCGCGCTGGTCCACGGGGGACGGGTGGACGTCGAAAGCGTCCTGGGTGAAGGGAGTGTCTTTACAATTCATCTTCCCGTCCGATGACTCAGGTGATTGTCTGGACCCGCGGGTGGAAAAGACTGGCAAAAACATCTCAAGAATGAAACATTATCCTTCGGAGGAACCCAATTGGTAAGGCTCAAAATCGAAATCGAGAGACTCAAGAAACGTATCCTCTCGCTCAGCGCCGCGGTAGAAGAGAGCGTTCGCAAGGCGGTCACTGCAACCGAGGAGCGGGATTCCGCGATGGCGCACCAGGTCCTCGATGGAGACGCCGAAATCGACGCCCTCGAGGTCGAACTCGAAGAAGAGTGCCTAAAGATTCTCGCACTTCACCAGCCGGTGGCCATGGATCTTCGTTTTATAATCGCCGTTCTCAAGATCAACAACGACCTCGAACGGATCGGAGATCAGGCGACCAATATTGCAGAGCGGGCCGTGTACCTCGCCCAACACAAGCATATCGAGGCCCCACCGGTGATTCCACCCATGGTCGAGAAGGTGCGGGTGATGCTTCGCGAGAGCCTCGACGCGCTCGTCAATATGGATACAAACAAAGCGGCCAAAGTCCGCGCGCTCGATGGTGAGGTCGACGAGCTTCACCGGAGTGTGTTTGCGAGAGTCCAGGCCGAGATACGCGAACGCCCGGATCAGATCGAAGGACAGATTCAGTGGTTCAGTGTGTCGCGTTGTCTTGAAAGGATCGCAGATCAGGCCACCAACATCGCCGAAGATGTCATTTATATGATGGAAGGCGAGATCGTCCGGCACCAAAAGGAAGACTACCGGACCTAGTATCCCGTCCCAAAAGTTCCCTGTTTTTTTGCGCGGGTGGCGCCGATGGGGGCCCCCCGCCGCGCGCAGCTTGCGAGCACGGTGGGGGTAATCGGCGACAGGACCCGCGCGGTCACCCACGCTAACAAGACGAGTAACTTTTGGGACGGGATACTGGTCGTTGGGCGCTAGATCACACTCGTTCCAGCTCGCGCGCGGCTTCCCGGCCGGCCGACTCGTTGACCCGGAAGAGAAGCAGCCCACCTACCGCAAAGAGAACAATCACCGAGAGAATCGCGAATCGGGGATTGCCGGTGAGCACGCCGACCCACCCGAGCAGAACAGGGCCGATTACCGCGGCAAACTTCCCGAGCATATTATAGAAGCCAAAAAATTCGGCCGCCTTGTTCTTGGGAATGATCCGGGAGTAGAGTGACCGGCTGAGCGACTGGATACCGCCGAGGACGAGCCCAACCGTTGTGGCAAGCACGTAGAACTCCGTCACGTTTTTCATGAAATACGCCCAGACGCAGACTCCGATGTAGACAATGATACCGATGGTGATCCCCGTCTTTGCCCCTCTCCTCTCGCCAATCTTGCCAAAGACGATGGCTGCGGGAAACCCGACGAACTGCGTAATGATGAGCGCGACAACGAGGCTGTTGGCTTCGAACCCAAGAGAAAGACCGTAATCGACGGCCATTCGGGTGATCGTGTGGACGCCGTCGATATAACACCAGTAACCCAGGAGAAACAAAAACACGACCCTGAGCCGTCTCACTTCGTCAAATGTGTGTCTGAGCTGGCGGAGGCCGGCCCTCACCGTTGCACCGGTCCCACGTGTTTCACCGGGCGGCTCCTTGACAAACAGATAGATTGGAATCGAGAAGATCGCCCACCACACCGCCACGGTGACAAAAGACACTCGAACCGCGTGGGCCGAGTCCCGGAGGCCAAACAGTTCGGGTTTCAACGTCATTACGACGTTCAGCGCGAACAGCACACCGCCACCAAGGTAACCGGTCGCGAATCCCAGCGCGGACACAAAATCGGAACGTTCATCCGAGGCGACGCTCACGAGCAGCGAATCATAGAAGTTGTTTGCCGACGCGAAGCCGATCGTAGCCGTAACGTAGATGAGAACGGCGATCTCCCACTGGCCCTTCTCTACGAAATGAAGAGCGCCCGTCATGACGATTCCGAGCATCGCGAACATAAAAAGGAGTTTTTTCTTTGCCCCGCCTTTGTCGGCGATGGCGCCCAAGACTGGGGAGAGCACCGCAACGATGATGCTGCCAAGTGAATTGGCCGTACCGAGGCGAAGCGTGCTCACAGTCACGTCCGCTCCGGCGCTCAGATACTGCTTGAAGAAAACGGGAAAAAAGCCGGCAACAACCGTAGTGGAAAACGCCGAGTTCGCCCAGTCGTAGAGCACCCACGAAAAGACGCTTTTTCTTTGGTTGTTCCGGGTCATGACGGAGATCCGGTCGGTGATCGGTGAGCGGCGCGGAAGCCGGCGGCCGAGAGCCACGACCTACGTCCGCTCCGGGATCGGGCCCCCGGGCGGGAGCATGTAGTCTCTCACGACCGGAGGGGGTGTGAAGATCATCATCGACCCCCTTGTCGCTGTCAAGAAGTATGACGAATCGTGACCGTTGAGTGATCTCATACCGATTTTCGCGTCAAAATGAGTTCGATTTCGCTGGTCAAGAGGGTTGCTTCTCGTGGCATATTTACTACGTCGTCGGGGATCAAAGCGTGAGCGAACCGAGGAGAGACACGGATGACAGGTAGCATCGACGAAAACCTCTCGCGGGTCCGCGAACGGATTCAGCGTGCGTGCGACCGCGTGGGCCGGCGCTTTGACGACGTGACGATCGTCGGCGTCACCAAGACTTTTGGCCCCGAAGTCGTCGAGGCGTTGGTGAAGGCCGGAGTGGTCGATATTGGGGAAAACCGGATACAGGAGTTCATCGAAAAAAAAGCGGAGGTGAAAATCGACTGCCGGTGGCATCTCGTCGGCACGCTTCAGCGCAACAAGGCACCAAAGGCGATCGGGCAGTTCGATTTGATACACTCCGTTGATCGCCTCAAACTCGCGCAGACGTTGAGCCGTCTTGGCGAAGAGAGAGAGATCGATACAAGGGTGCTTATCGAGGTAAACACGTCGGGCGAGGCGTCCAAGCACGGTTTTTCCCCCGAAGACGTAACCGATGCAGCGGGGATCATCAGCGAACTTCCGCGGCTCGACCTCGGCGGGCTAATGACCGTCGGCCCTTTGACCGATGACCTTGTGTCGGTACGCAGGTCCTATCAAACGCTTTTTCGGCTGAAAGAGCACACCGAGTCCGCTTTGGGCACTCGGCTTCGTCATCTTAGTATGGGAATGACCGATGATTTCGAGATTGCCGTCGAGGAGGGGGCCACACTGGTGCGGCTGGGGCGAGTACTGCTCGGTGAGCGGCCCGGCTAAGTTGTATCCCCGAAGGCGCTAAGCCGACTGTGCCGGGCGGACCCGGCAATATCACCGATTTGAGGGCGGAAAAAAACCTACCAATCTTGGGTGGATCGTGTATCTTGTGGAACAGCATGTGGAGCGAGGAGGACAAAAAGGCGCCTAACTCATTATGAAAAATAGGCTTAACATGCCGGATCGGCGCACGACGGTTGGCGCAATACTTGCTCGTTCGGAGGTTTATCGATTTTGAACACAATAATATACACCTGGACAAGTCGATTACTACTCCCGGGAGGATGAAACATGCGTTTGACGCCGCTGGATATCAGAAAGCAGGAATTCAGGAAAGGAATGCGGGGGCTCGACGCCGACGAGGTTTACGCTTTTTTGAGCACGATCGCCGACGAGTACGAGGCGGTCATCAACGATAACAAGGCGTTCAGGGAGCGTTTGCTCGAGCTCGACGACAAGGTCCAGGAGTACCGCAACATGGAAAAGACCCTTCGCGACACACTCCTCACGGCGGAGCGCGTGACGGTGGAGGCGAAGGAGAACGCAAATCGGGAAGCGGACCTCATTATTAAAGAGGCGCAGATCGAAGCGGAGAAGGCGGTGCGCGATATCCGCACGACTGCGATGAAGCTTCGTCAGGAAATCCAGGAGTTGAAACAGCAGCGCGAGAGTTATCTTTCGCGGATAAAGGTTCTCGTCGAGTCGCACTTGAAATTCGTCGAATCCGCCGAGAAGGATTTCGCGGACGAAGAGAGACGGCTGATGGTGGAACAGCAAAAACTGGAAAACGACAAACAAGACGCCGCGGACAAAGGTTCTCAGCCCGGTAAGATCGGTGAGATCCTCGACAGGGTGATCGAGCAACAAAAAGACGCCCTTGAGTCGGAAAGAGAGGTGCCGGCGACGGAGGCCGCTTCCGCAGCGACGGCAACCCCGACAACCGAGTCATCCCGAGACACCTCGCGGGACGAGACACCACCTCCTCATACCGACGCGGATGATCGTGTGATCGCCGAGGAAAAAACAACACCGCAACCGCACGGCGCCACGTCCCCGCCGTCGGAGACGGACAGCCGACCTGAGCAAACGGGGGACGGCTCGGTGGTTGCCAAAGATGATGCCGCGGGAAAAAAGACCGTCTCCACACCAGGCCCAGGTGAACCCGGTGAGTGGTCGCTCGAACGACTCAAGCGGGACATACTTGCCGGTTCGTCCACGCAAGATGATAAAGGTTGACGACCTCGCCGACGGGCGTCTCGGGTTCTCTGTCAGCGTGAACCCCCGGGCGTCAAAAAATGCAGTCATCGGGTGGACCGAAGGGGGCTGGCTAAAGGTGTCGGTGACCGCCTCTCCGGTGGACGACGCCGCGAATCAAGAACTCGTCAAGCTCCTTTCAAGAGTCCTGGAGATACGCAAGACCGATGTCGTAATTTCCTCGGGGTCGCGCTCCAGACTCAAACGCCTTACGGTTCCTCGCGTCGCCAAGAATCGCCTTTTAAGCTTTACAGACATCTGATAGAATACGCTACTCCGAGAAAATCGTGGGTTCCTCCGGGCGCTTCAGACACATCCCAAATGGGTTGGGGTCGTCGGTTGGTGTTGGGTCTCCGCCCGAGTGAGCTTCAATAAAGGAAGAGGAGGTTGTGGTGAAAGGTCTTTTTGAAAAGATCGAAGAGGCCAAAAAAGCCGTTGAGGCCAGAATCAAGACGCGTCCCCAGGTGGCCATCGTTTTGGGCACGGGACTGGGAGGAATGGGACAGTCGATCGAGGCGGAAGCGACGATCCCATATGATGACATCCCGCATTTCGTCAAGGCGACGGGGCTCGGTCACGATGGCAATCTGGTGGTGGGTAAGCTGGGTGGGAAGAACGTGGTCGCAATGCAGGGTCGCTTGCACTACTACGAGGGTTACTCGATGAAAGAGATCACGTTTCCACTCCGAGTGATGCACGCGCTCGGCGCGGGAGAGCTCGTCATGTCGAGTGCCGTGGGAGGTATGAATCCGCATCTCGATCGCGGTGACATCGTTGCATTGACCGATTTTATCAACTTGATGGGTGACAACCCCCTCATCGGTTGGAATGACGACAGGCTTGGGCCCCGGTTTCCCGACATGTCCGAGCCGTTCGACGGGGAGAGACGGCGGATTTTCGAAAAGATTGCGTTGGAAAAGGGCGTTACCGTCCGCCGAGCGGTGCTTGTCGCGGTCGCCGGACCCAACTTGGAGACGGCGGCTGAATACAGATTCTTGAGGAGAATCGGTGCCGACGTCGTTGGGATGTCCACCGTTCCCGAGACTATCGTGGCAGCCCATAGCGGCATGAAGGTGCTGGCGCTCTCGATCGTCACGGACCTCTGCCCAGCGGACAACTTACAACCCGCCGATATCAAAGAGATCATCGAGACCGCGGAGGGCACCGAGCCAAAGCTCCGTGAACTCGTGGTCGAATACCTGCAGCGGTTATAGACGGTGCAGCAAACGATGAAGACCAAACGATTCAAGTCAGTTGCTACTCCCAACCGGATTCCCGAAGTCGAAGAGTCGATAATCGATTTTTGGAACAGGGACAAGACGTTCGAGAAGAGCGTATCCCGGCTCGAGGGCAGACCACGGTTTGTATTTTTCGAAGGCCCGCCAACTGCGAACGGCCGGCCGGGTGTTCACCACGTGATCGCGCGGCTTTGCAAGGACATCATCTGTCGATACAAGACGATGATGGGGTACCAGGTCATCCGCAAAGCGGGGTGGGATACCCACGGTCTCCCCGTCGAGATCGAAGTCGAAAAGGAACTCGGCATCGACAGCAAGGATCAAATCGAAGCCTACGGGATCGCCAACTTCAACGCGAAGTGTCGTGAAAGCGTTTTCAAGTACGAAAAAGAGTGGACGAAGTTCACGGAGCGGATCGGATATTGGCTCGATCTTGATCATCCATACGTGACATACACTAACGATTACATCGAAACCGTCTGGTGGATTCTCAAGCAGTTCTGGGAGAAAGATCTTCTCTATGAGGGACACAAAATCGTCCCGTACTGTCCGCGTTGCGAGACCTCTCTATCGAGCCATGAAGTAAGCCTTGGGTACCAGGATGTCTCGGACCCGTCCATCTTTGTCAAATTCAAAGCTGCTGACGGGGACGACCGGTTCCTCGTTTGGACGACGACACCGTGGACGCTGGTGGCCAACGCAGCGCTCGCCGTGGGTCCGTATTACGACTACGTACGAGTCGAACACAAAGGCGAGAGGCTCATCCTCGCCGAGGCGCTTCTCTGTGTTTTGGACGGTGACTACAAGGTCCTGGATCGTTTCAAGGGGGAGACACTCGCGGGACGAAGGTACGAGCCGCTCTTTCCTTTTTTTGAGACGGCGGAGAACGGGTTCATTGTGCATGCGGCGGATTTTGTGAGCCTCGAAGACGGAACGGGAATCGTTCACATCGCCCCCGCCTTTGGTGAAGACGACTACAAAATGCATGTAGATTTGGGCGTCCCGCTTCTGCAACCGGTGACCCTTCAGGGCACGATGTCCGAGGACGTCGTGCCGTGGGCCGGGCAGTGGATCAAGGATGCGGATCCCAAGATCATCCAGGCACTCGACGATGAGGGGAAACTCTACAAGAGTGGAACGGTAATCCATGCGTACCCGTTCTGCTGGCGATGCACAACGCCGCTTGTCTATTACGCACGCCGTTCGTGGTACATCAGGACCACGGCGTTCAAAGAGGAGATGATCGCCGCCAACAGAAACATCAACTGGATTCCAAAAGAAGTCGGCCTACACAGGTTTGGCAACTGGCTGGAAAACAACGTCGACTGGGCACTGAGCAGGGAACGGTACTGGGGAACACCGCTTCCAGTGTGGGTGTGCGAGAAGGGTGGGCACAATGTGGCGGTGGGGAGCATCGAGGAACTCCGGAAGTTGGGCGACAACATTCCCGGCGATGGTGATCTCGATCTTCATCGCCCACAGGTAGACGACTACGTGCTCGAATGCCCGGAGTGCGGTGGCAGCATGAAACGCGTGAAGGAGGTCATCGACGCGTGGTTCGATTCGGGGAGCATGCCTTTCGCGCAATACCATTACCCCTTTGACGAAGACAAGATGTTCGATCACCAATTTCCCGCCGATTTCATCTCGGAGGGAATCGATCAATCCCGAGGGTGGTTCTACTCGCTGTTGGCAATTTCGACCTTTCTCAAGGGCGAGAGTTCGTACAAGAGCTGCGTTGTTACCGAACTCATTCTCGACAAAAAGGGACAGAAGATGTCCAAGAGCAGGAAGAACGTCGTGGAGCCGTGGGATCTGTTGCAGAAAGAGGGAGCGGACGCGCTTCGTTGGTACCTGATCTCGAGCAGTCCACCGTGGCTTCCGACGCGTTTCGACCGGAAAAGTATCATAGAAACATCCCAAAAACTTCTTGGGACACTCCGAAACGTTTGCTCGTTTTTTGCGATGTATGCGGAGCTCGATGATTTCCGGCCTGGCGAGGAGAAGGGCGCGCAGAATCTACTCGATAGATGGATACTCTCGCGGTTTCATTCTACGGCGGCGGAAGTGAGGAGCCAGCTCGATGTCTATGACATGACGCGGGCGGCGCGCGCGCTTCAATCGTTCCTCTTGGATGAGCTGAGCAATTGGTATGTTCGCCGATCGCGGCGGCGATTCTGGAAGGGTGAGATGGGGCCCGACAAGATCGCCGCCTACAACACGCTCTACTTTGTCCTCTCGGGTACGGTCCGAATGCTGGGACCGTTCGTCCCGTTTATTTCTGAAGAGATCCACCAAGCGCTCCATACGGCCATGACCGGTGAGTCGGCGGGCGAGAGCGTCCACCTGGGGGAGTTTCCGGAGTGCGACACGGAAGCGATCGACGAAGATCTAGAGGCGTTGATGGATACGGCGCTCAAGGTTTGTTCACTGGGTCGGACGGTGCGCAATGAGGCCGGCATCAGGATCCGCCAGCCGCTCGGTGAGATGGTAATCTGGGACAACGCTGGAAGATGTGAGAGTCTCCTAGGACACGACGAAATACGCGAGATCGTCCTCGACGAACTCCACGTCAAAAGACTCACCGTGGCCGACGACCTATCCACGTATGTTCTGATCAAAGCGGTTCCCGCTTATCCGGTGCTCGGCAAGCGTTTTGGAAAGCGAGTTCCCGAAATCGCAGATCGCATAGGCGGTCTCGAGGGCGGCGAGCTCGAGAAGTTTATCCGCGACGGCGAACTCCACATTGGCTTGGAGGATGGAGAAATCCGGATTGGCCGCGAGGATATGTCGGTCGGCGTCTCCGGTGTCGCTCCGTATGGTGCGCGGATGGAACACGGAATCACCGTCGCGCTCAATCTCGAAATCGACGCGTCACTCCGGCTCGAAGGCGTGGCGAGGGAGCTCGTGAACCGTCTTCAGAACCTTCGAAAGAAGGCCGGTCTCGAGGTCAGCGACCGGATCGCCGTGCGTTACCATGGCGGCAAGATCGCCGACCAGGTTTTCGCGAAACAGGGCGAGTTTGTCCGACGCGAAACGCTGGCGCTGTCTTCCCGAAAGGGTGAATCGGATTGGAAGGATAGTGTTGAGTTCGAGGTAGACGGTGAAACGATAAGACTTTGGATTCGAAGAGAATCTGATTGACAAGTAATTTGGCCGTTAGTATGTTATCATCGCTTTTGGACAACCCTTTGCTCTGACGATTGATAACAGGCAGTATGAGGTTGGCATGAACAAACGAGAGCTCGCGCGTTTCAGAAAACTCGTTGAGGAAGAGAGAGAGAGAGTTCTCAAGAAACTCGGCGTGATCGGGGAAGAGATTTCGGATCGCACCTCGAACAAGGCTAGCGGGAGCCAGGGCTACTCCAACCACATGGCGGATATAGGCAGCGACGCCATGGAGCAGGAGCAGGCGTTCCTGCACGCAAGTCAAGGTACCGACTACCTCAGACGACTCGACGATGCCTTGAAGCGGATCGAAGACGGGACTTACGGAGTGTGTGAGGAATGCTCGAGCAAGATTCCTGTCAAACGTCTCGAGGCCTATCTGGCAGCGAAACTCTGTGTTGACTGCAAATCCAAACAGGAGAAACTCCAAAGGAGTTGAATGTGGGGTTTCTTCTGCCAGCCTTGATCGTCGTTCTCCTCGATCAAGTCTCGAAACAGTTCTTCTGGGCTCTGGGCAAGAATTTCGACGTTATCGACGGAGTGTTACGGATCACGCTCGTTCGAAACGCGGGCGCCGCCTTTGGTATGCTCCAGGGCGGACGTGTTTTCTTGATCATTTCGAGCGTCATAGCCTCGATTTTCATCATTTTTTTGGCCCAGAGGATGCGGGGCGAGAGCCTCGCGAAGCGGGTCTTCTTGGGGATGATCCTCGGGGGGGCCTTGGGTAATCTGATCGATCGTATCTACCCCGGACACGTGATTGATTTTATCGATATGGGTCTGGGTTCTCATCGGTGGCCCGTTTACAATTTCGCCGATACCGCCGTTACATTGGGCGGCATTTTGCTCATCATCACCTACTCGCTCAGACGTGAGTCAAAACGACCGTAGCTTCCAAACACTGCTTGTAGTCGGCCCCGATGAAGAGGGTCTCCGCCTCGACATATTCTGCGCCTCACATATCGAGGAACTTTCGAGAAACCAAATACAGAAACACAATAGCGAAGGTCGAATTCTCGTCGATGGCGTGGCACACCCCGATCGTTATCCGGTGAAGGCCGGCGAGGCGATCCGGATCTCTCTCCCGCCGGTGGATGAGAGCCAAAAGCAACCGATCCCCCAAGATATTCCGCTTCATTTAGTCTACGAAGACGATGATCTGATCGTCATCAACAAGGAGGCGGGGATGGTCGTCCACCCGGCGCACGGCAATTGGGAGGGCACCGTGATCAACGCTCTTCTGGGGTGCGGGGTACAGCTGTCACAAATTGGGAGGCCAGAACGTCCCGGTGTCGTTCATCGTTTGGATAAGGACACGTCGGGTCTACTCGTCGTCGCAAAAAACGACGCCGCCTACAAAAGCCTGACAGAACAGCTCAAGTCGCGGCAGGTTCAAAAGATTTATCACGCATTGTCGTGGGGGCACCTGGGTGTCCGGCACCGGACCATCGACGACCCGATTGGCCGTCATCCCGTGCACCGCCAGAAGATGGCTGTCGCAAAGCGGGGAGGGCGTGAGGCGCGCACCGAGGTGTTTGTGGTGGACACCCTTGAGCATTTCGATTATATTCGGGTCACTACATTTACGGGCAGGACTCATCAGATTCGAGTGCATCTTGCGCACGTATCCCATCCGATTCTCGGTGACCCTGTCTACGGCGGGCGTAGAATCAAAGGTGTCTCATCGAACGCGAGGATTCGCTCCAAGCTCAACGCTCTGCTCAAGGTAATGCAGCGACAGGCCCTCCACGCCTCGAAGATTTCTTTGAGCCACCCCTCAACGGGCGATAGGCTGGAATTCACGACGGCGCTGCCGGAGGATATGCGGCTTGCACTGGAAATGTTATACCGCGAGACCTCATCCAAGGAGGTGAGAGGTTGAAGTTCAGTCAGAGAGATTACGAGGGATATGTGACTTTGGACCTCAAGGGTAAACTTACGGGCGGCCCCGAGGCGGAGACCTTTCGGGATCTTTTCAAGAGCCTGGTCCAACAGGACAAGAAACATGTCATCATAAACTTGAGGGATATCGAGTGGATCTCGAGCACGGGGATCGGGATATTGATCCGCGGATACAAAACGGTGCGTGAAGCCGGGGGTGAATTCGTGATCGTGCGTGTCGGCGAGAGGACCCAGCAGGTGTTCAACGTCCTTCGGTTGGATCACATTTTCAAAATCGCGGCCAACGAAGACGAAGCCGTGGAGTTTTTCAAAAAGTCATAATAGTATTTCGGTAGAGGCGATACCAGGTCGCACTCAACATGGGCCCCGAACGGTTTGGTGAGGGGTTAGACGTCTGAGCCGATCGGGTGATACGCGACCAAGACAAGAGCGTCGGGCGCGTTGAGAAGTCTGCTTGCTCGAGTTTCACCGGGCGCCCCGTAACCGTGCCGAGTTCGAACGCAGGGACGGTTCGAACGCACAATCAATGAAGGAGGCGAGGACTTGAAGGTCACCCAGAAAGAGTTGTACGGCGCCGTGGTTCTGGAATTACAGGGAAAGCTCACGGGCGGTCCGGAAGCGGAGACGTTCCGTAACATCTTCAAAGAGTTGGTGAGCGACGGCAAGATGAACATCATCGTAAACCTCAAGAAGGTGGACTGGATCAACAGCACCGGTTTGGGAATTCTGATCAGCGGGTACACATCCGTCCGCAAGGCCGGTGGCGATCTGGTGCTCTGCAACGTCGGTGACAGGATCGACAGTATCCTTTACGTCACCAAGCTCAATCTGCTTTTCCAAGCGTTTGAGGGCGAGGAAGACGCCGCCGAATACCTCAGAAAAAGCAAGGAATAATCTCCGCAAGCAGGTGTATCGATGGCCGGACAACACAATGTCATGGAGCTGATTATTCCCAGCGATTTCAAGTACCTGGGCGCGGTGGATGCTGCCGTTCAAGACCTTGCCCGGGAGTTCTCCTGTGCCCAGAAGTGGATCGATGATTTCAGTACCGCTCTTGTCGAAGCGTGCACCAACGCGATCGAACACGGCAACAAGTACGGAAGGAAAAAACGAGTCCGAATCACCGTCGAGTTGAACCAGAGACGGATCATTAGCCGCGTGCACGATCAAGGCAAGGGTTTTGACTTCAAAAAATATCTTTCCCATGCACCTCCGCCGGATCCCCTCAGTGAACGAGGCCGCGGCATTATGATCATGCAGGCGTTCACGGACCAGCTAAATTACTCGTTTAATCCAAAGACCGGATTGTGCGTTGAGCTAACCAAAGCCTGCGGCGGAACCGCCGAGGATGACTCCTGAAACGGGGCTCACCGCGTGTCGCTCAGCTCATCGACCGGACAGGCAAACCCGGCACACCGGGGAACCTTTGAGTCCGGCCGGGCGTACTAAAAAAGTGACCGCCTTCCCTTGCGTGACGTCGAGTTAGTCCAAATGGGTGATTCCTATACGCTTCTGCTCTCGATCTTCTACCTCACCGGTGGCGTTTTCATATTTCTCCTCGGACTCACCATTCTTCGGACCGGAACAAGCAGTACTCCCACCCGGGCCACAGCCCTGATACTCTTCTTTGCCGGTCTTGGCCCCATCCTCAGCGCCACAAGCATCATACTCCAAAGCACGCTCAGGGAGGATGCCATGGTGTATCGGTCGATGGTGGAAAACTTCGAGTATCTTTGGGAGTTTTATTTCCCCTCGCTGCTTTTGTTTGCACTGTCGTACCCGCGGGAGTATGGCGTGATCAGAAACTCCACATTCTTTGGCCTCATTCTGTTTGCCCCTTACATCTTCCACCTTGTGACCATCATGGCGGGGGAGGGTGTTTTGAAAAGCGTCCTCGATATGTCCAAGAATCTCCCTTTGGAAAGAGAGGTCTCGGTAGGTGAGCGAACGCTGTCGTTGTCTGGCGCGGGTAGTATCGTCTCGGTGTTGTTCACAACGCTCGTAAAACTCCACAAGCAACTGTTCCTTATCGTAAATATCCTTTATGCGTCCGCCGGTCTCTATTTCATTACAAGAAGTATGAGACTCCACGTGAACCCTCGAATCACGGGTCAGCTGAAGACCGTGCTCGTCGGGCTGACGGTCAGCATCATCGGCTACACTCTCGCCAAACTGATCCCAATGGCCCCGGGGAGGCTGGGATCAGAGAACATGAGTCTCGCGCTGATCAATTTCTCTCTTGTTGCCGGCGGTGGATCCGTCGCGTATGCCGTGGTCAAGCAACAATTTCTCGGCATTCGGCATGTAGCACGTCGGAGCGTGCTTTATGGCGGGGCCGCGCTGATGTTCGCGGCGGTTTACCTCCTTGTCGTCAAACCGGTGAGTGACTTTTTTGGCCAATATAGTGTCGTGAGCAAGGAGGCGTTCGAAACCGGTTTCATCATTCTTACGATCATTGCGTTTCAGCCAACACTTCTTCGGATCGAAGAAATGCTCGAACGTATATTATTGAAGGGAAAGGATGACCTGCAGCAGCGATTCAAGGGACTGGGAAGCGAGATTTCCAATGTGACGAGCGAGGACGAGCTCGAGCGTCTGCTTCAGAGCAGGCTGCAGGATATACTCGATGCAACTTCGGTGAGTCTCAACCTTGGCGGCGAAGGAACTCGGACCGAGAATCTGGTCGGGATACTGGAGCAAATCGGGGAACCGATCATGCGACACGAGATTCTAAAGCTCGCCGAAAAGGGGCGATTGTGGGACGATAACGCAGGGTCGCAGGGGTCTGCCCGTGATCAATCGAACGATGATCTCGCGAGAGAGAGGGAAGCGGAGGTCGAAGCCCTGGTCGGCGAGGATGAAGTATTGGTTCCTATCATGAGAGAGCGAAAATGCATCGGTTTTGTCGCGCTCGGTGAGAAGACGCACGGGTTGAGGTACGGTGCCGAGGAGCTCGCCATGTTGTCTGTTATATCCGACCAAATCGGGGTCGCTCTCGACAACGTTCGATTGCTCCGCGAAAACGTCGAGAAAAAGGTTCTCGAAGAGGAACTTCAAATCGCGAGGCGGGTGCAATCACGGTTGCTACCCGGGTCCTCGCCACACATTGCCGGATATGATCTCAGTGCCTCGACGATCCCGGCTCGCCACGTCGGGGGCGACTACTATGACTTCCAACTCCTCGATGATGGGACGCTTGTCCTCGTCGTTGCGGATGTATCGGGAAAAGGGATGCCGGCGTCGCTTCTGATGGCAACACTCAGGGCGGCGGTGAATTCGAACGCCGACGTGAGGGAACGACCCGCGGACATGCTCCAAAGGATCAACTCTCTCCTCTATGAGAGTACGTCGGCCGAAGAGTTCGCGACCGTCTTCTACGGCGTCGTAAAACTCGGCGATGGTGAGATGAAGTACGCCAGTGCGGGCCATGAGTTCCCCTATCTTGTTTCAAGGGAAGGCATCCGCCAGCTTGGCGGGGGCGGGACGATCATCGGATGTATAAAGGACTACTCGTATACGGAAACCTCCTGCAGGATTCCAAATGGGGGCACACTTATTCTTTATACTGACGGGATCATCGACGCGGCGACAACGGACGGCGAGAGCTTTGGCGAGGAGCGGCTTCGAAACACACTGGAGCGAAGCGGGGACATGAACTCCAGAGATCTCTGTTCGAGTATTCTCGTCGAAGTGAGGGAATTTTCGAGGGAAGGCGAGTACCAGGACGACCTGACGCTCGTCGTGTTGAAGAGAGAGTAGCGGTAGGGCATGTCCCTCGTGGAATAACGAACTGACGGTGGTTGGTGCGGCGTCTGTCCGTTGCTCGGAGCAAGGGAGGATCCCGCGCCGCAGGCGCGTAGCCGACCGCAGCGGAGAGAGGACAGACGCCGCACCAACCACCGCGGAGACAAGTACACATGCGCATACTGGGGATCGATCACGGAGAGCGGCGTGTTGGGTTCGCCGTAAGCGACGAGTTGGGCATCACGGCCCAAGGTCTTGAGACGTTCGACAGGAAGAGCGGAGACGATCTCGTCGATTTCACAAAAAGGCTGGTCGAGGAGTATGACGTTGCCGAGATCGTGATCGGATACCCGATTGGGCTCTCCGGTGGCGAAGGCGCGTCGGGCGTGATGGCGCGGGAACTCGCTGATGTTTTGCAGGAAAGGCTCTCGGTCAAGGTGACGCTTTGGGACGAGCGTTTTTCGAGCGAAGAGGCGAAGCGGGTGCTCAGGGGGCATCGGGCGGCCAAGAGCGCGGTCGACAAGATCGCGGCCGTGATCATCCTGCAGAGCTATCTTGATTACCTTGGGAGGAGCCGTTGATCAAGCGTGTACTGCTCATCACTGTCGGCCTCGCCATGGTGATAGTCATCATATCAATGTTGACGCTCATCAAGATCGTACGCACGGCACCCGAGGTGTCCGAAACCGCCCCGGTGCCGGTGCTGTTCACAGTAAACAGTGGAGAGCCGTTCTCGGTGATCGCCAGGCGGCTGTCGGAAGAGGGTTTGATCAAACACCGGCGGGCGGTCAGTCTGTATGCGTGGCTTCGGAGGTACGACCGACAGGTGAAAGCGGGTACGTACAACATCGCACGTGACGAGAGTCCGCGGGACATAATCAAGAAACTCGTGATGGGTGATATTCACAAAGTGTCCGTTACAATCCCCGAAGGGTTCATGATCCGGGAAATCGCCGGCGTACTCGCTGCAGAATTCAGCACTGATTCCACCTCGATTACCGATCTGTTCGTGGATCCGGATCTTCGCACGGAGCTGAATGTGCCGGGGCCGACACTCGAAGGGTATCTCTTTCCGGACACGTACCTGATTCCCTGGGGATCATCCCCACGCGAGATCGTCCGGATGATGGTGAGACGCCTGGAAGAAGTCTTCGACGATGAGCTGCGCAAACGAGCCCGTGAGATCGAGCTGAGTCGGCACGAGGTTTTGACCCTCGCTTCGATCGTCGAAGCGGAAACACGGCTGCCCAAAGAACTGCCGCTGGTGTCGGCGGTTTACCACAACCGACTGAGACGGGGAATGAGGCTGGAGGCGGACCCGACCGTTGCGTATGGTATGGGGGGATATAAGGGAAGGCTGTATTATAAGGACCTGGAGATCGACTCACCATACAACACGTATCGATACGAAGGTCTTCCACCGGGTCCAATCTGCAATCCGGGAGAGGCGGCGATACGGGCAACGCTCTACCCGGATACAACGTGTCACGCGATTTATTTTGTTGCGGAGGGTAATGGAGGACATATATTCTCGTTGACTCTCGAGGATCATCTTTCGGCTATCCAGAAGGTCAAGAGATCAAGATCGGCGGGGCAAGATGGGAATTGAACAAAATAAACGATCGGTGCTCGACACGGGGATCTCATCCGACGAGGTCAGGGGAGCGTACGAAAGGCTTAGACAAATCATCGAGGGATACGGGTCGGTGGCCGTGGCGTTCTCCGGTGGTGTGGATTCGGGATTGCTGGCTTTTGTCGCCTGGGATGTCTTGGGCGACCGTATGCTTTCGGTCCTCGGGATCTCACCTTCGTTTCCCAAGAGAGAGGAAGAGGCGGCCATCGAGTTTTTGACGCGACATGGGATTCCCTTCGAGCGGATCGAAACCAACGAAATCCAAAACAAACATTACCGTAGGAACAACCCCGACCGTTGTTATCATTGCAAGTCCGAGCTTTTCGGAAAGATTCGCCGCGTCGCATCGGATCGGGGGTTCTCGGTCGTTGCCTACGGCTCGAACCTGGATGACGGCGCGGACTATCGACCGGGCGAGGTGGCCGCCGGCGAGAATCAGGTTGTTGCTCCACTGGTGGAGGCAGGACTGAACAAGAACACGGTTCGGGAACTGGCCCGGGGGCTCGGCCTGTTGCTGTGGGACAAACCTGCCTCTCCATGTCTCGCGTCGAGAATCCCGTATTTCGAAGAAGTCACGATCGAGAAACTGGCGCAGATCGAGGCCGCGGAGAACGTGTTGAAGGACCTGGGGCTGAAGATATGTCGCGTCCGGCATCACGGGAATCTCGCCCGGATCGAGACCCCGGTCGAGGATCACACGCGTCTGTTGAGGGATGGGGTGTGGGAGAGGATTGTGGAACGGCTGAAAACGATCGGATTCGAGTACGTCACGCTCGATCTCGAGGGCTTTAGAAGTGGTCGGCTGAACGACGTACTCGGCTAGGATGTGATGACATGGAGAAAAAAAAGTCATTCAGATTCAAGTGGAAGATCTTTCTGGCGGGTATGGCCGCGATCGTACTGGGCTACGTGCTCCTCGCTTTTAGCGAGATCTCGATATCGCCGATCCTGCTTGTCCTGGGATACTGCATTCTGATACCGTTGTCTTTTCTCTAGATTGCCCTCGGTCTGGCAGGGCGAATAGCTCAGTTGGGAGAGCGCCTGCCTTACAAGCAGGAGGTCACAGGTTCAAGTCCTGTTTCGCCCACCATTTCCCATTCAACCACGGAAAACCGTTCTGACGGACCCCGCCTCGCAAACGCTCGCCGGCGATGTTCCCGTTCCGTCCGGGACCCCGCCTCCGAATCTCTGGAACTCACCGTCGGGCTTCTACTTACGTCATTTACCGGGTTTTGCCCCGGGGCATTTCGTCGGTTTGGGTTCTCGGCGTAAGACTCGTAAAATGAAGCTTTTGCAGTGAGATTTGAGAGTTGACAAGGGGCGCCGATCTATGATAAAATCTTAGCTGTCGAGTAAGGCTGTAATGCCACTGGTGGAAGGAGGTGTTCTTCCCCTGGCTTCTTTTCTTATCGGGTGAAGTATCACCCGATGCCAAGAGTGCATTCATTCCAAACTTTTTGGAGGTGTACGAATGTCTAAGGTTGTACTCTTTGCAGCCTCACTACTTTTGGTAGCCGGAATCGCCAGTGCGGGGATCATCGATCCGTGTAACTCGCCTGTTGTGTACAATGGCGTAGAGCCCGAGTGCTATTTCGCCTGTCCGCAGGGTGACACGGAGACGTTCAATCAGGCTGGGTTTTCGTGGTCAATGGTCATCAATGACCTCATAGGCCAGCCGATTCCCGATATCCCTGGTAGCGATTTCTGGCTAATCGATTGCGATCCTGTCAACAATCTGGCGCTTTGCGCAGGTTCTGCGTCAACAGCGGCGGATTCTGCGACGAACGACTCGGGTGCCACGACCATGGGCGACGCCACGCTGGCCGCTGGCGGTTGCGCCGATGGGCTCTCGATGGTCGTTCAGGGCTTTGTCTTGGGGCCGGCTCCGGGACCGGGTTGTCCTGCGTACTGTTGGGACATTCACGTTCGCACCCCGGATCTTGACGGTGACCTGGCGGTCACACTGGTTGACTTGTCGATTTTTGCGACGTGTTATCCGCCGCAGCCGTATGACACGTGCTGTGACTTCGACTGCAGCGGGCTCGTCAACCTTCAGGACCTTGCGAGATTCGCGTTCCACTTCGGTCCTCCGGGACACGAGTGTCAATAGTCGAATCTCAGTGCGAAGCCTTGGGTTAGCATCGGACTCCTAAATGGGTTTGCGTCTCTAGGTACTACAGCAGACAAGAGGAGTTGAAGATGAGAACTGCAACACTGATTGTCTTCGTACTTATGGTGCTGAGTGCAGTTACCGTTAGTGCGCAGACGACTCCGTACATTGCGGTCTACTTTGACCAGACGTATACGACCGAGGCTTTGATTCCACCTCCGGGGCAGTCATGTCCAGGTGTGGGACCGGGTTTTCCTGGCAAGCTTTACATAGCGCTCTCCAACGCGAACATGTTTGTGGTGGGCGTGGAGTTTGCCGTGGCGTACCCGCCCGAGATCGTTCACGTTGCTGATTTCGATACCCAGCCGGTGACGATCGGAAATACCGCGTCAGGTCTGTCGATGGCATGGGCTAATCCCCAAAACGGGTTCTCAGCCGTCTACATCTGTGGTGTGGATTTCTTCTGGAACTGCGATGGTTGTACATCGACGGACATTCCGATGCCCGTTGTCGTACACCCCGTTTCCGGTGTGATCGAGTGGGTGGACTTTCCTGGGTACGTCAATCATCCCGCTGTCGGACTGACGTCGCTCATTTGCGCGACGATCCCGGCGGAGGAGACGACCTGGGGTAAGGTCAAAGCCTTGTACGAGTAAGAAGGAAGCGTGCGGCTGGATGAACCCCTAGTAGGGTTCATCCATCAGCCCAGAGGCGGTTCATCCAGCAAACGCTGCGTTAGGGGGTGAGCAAGGAACTTCGTTCCGAGTATTGCCTTTCCGAGATGAGCGGATCGCGACCGGCAACCAACGGTTGACACCGCTCTTACTGAGCTGCATTTGTGAATCTTTGTCGAAGGTCGTGTTCGTTAATCTTCGCGCAAAGGAGTGAGAATGAAAAAGGCACTGTTACTCACGTTGGCTCTAATGCTGAGCGCCACGATGGCATTCGCCCAGGCGGGCAGCGTTGGTGTCTTTGCAGACGTGGCGGGCACAGACTGCAACCTTCTGGATGTGGTTCCGGGTCTGTGCACATATCACTTTGTCCACGTGCTCCACGGGGGAGCCACGGCGTGCCAGTTCGCGGCACCGCTTCCGTCCTGCTTTGCGGGGACGTATCTCTCTGATGGGCAGAAATTCCCGGTCACAATCGGAAACTCGCAGACCGGCGTGTCGATTGGTTACGGTGGCTGCGTCGGCGCCCCGACGAACGTGCTGGATATCAGCTTGTTCTGTCAGGGTCTGACCGGTCCGTGCTGTTACTATACGGTGGTTCCGGACCCGAACGCCCCATCGGGCGAAATCGAGGTCGTGGACTGCTCCAACGCTCTGCTCTATGCTACCGGTGGAACCGGTATCATTAACTCCAACGCGAACTGCGATTGCAACGTTCCGGCGGAGGACTCCACTTGGGGTAAGGTGAAATCGCTGTACACTGACTAGACCAGCGATTTTTGACACCTGTTAAGGACCGAAAAACGCCTGGCTGTTTTGTCAACAGCCAGGCGTTTTCTCTTTGTCGAAGACCGATTGTGTGCCGCTGACTAAACATGGGTACATTGCCGGTGCGGTTGCGGCGGATCGCGACCGATAGCGATGCCGGTGTAGCGCAATTAGGCGGAACTACCGAGTTGACTTTGTGGCGTCCGTATGGTAACATCTCGGCGTAACTCATCTAAGGTACGGCAGTGTTTTGGAACTTGTTTACATAGTCGTTCGACAACGCAGTTGTCGTGTCGGGGCACACGGATCTTCTTGGCGAGTCCGTGCAGGACGGATTTCGGGAAAGAACTTCGAGCGCCACGACGCCTATGGCATGACGTTGCTCATCCGCGCGACGATTCCGGCGGAGGAAACTACCTGGGGTAAAGTAAAAGCGCTCTTTAGGGAATTAACTGGTCGATTCGATAAACCCGCCGCGCTGGGTGAAGCGGTCAAATCTAACCCAATATCTGGGGAGTCCGTTTCGCCCAGCGGCTTTTTTTGCTCTCGCGTGCATTTTGCCAAGCGTCTAGTTCTTTTGCGGTAAGGTGTGTCCGCCAGAGACCCGCCCGTCGAGATTCCACGTCGCTCACGGCATCAGAGATATGACACTGGAATTACTAACGACTGATTGAAAATAGTTTTACCGTGTTATATCAGAAATTTCTAAATGCTCGTGTTTGCACGGGCATTGTCCCGCTCGACGCACCCCGTCTGAGAGTCTTTCCTCGGTTCGGATCGACATCCGGTCTCGGTCTTGCAAGCACCCCCGTCTGACCTGATTCAGTCCCGGCAAGAAGGGGGTGACAGAATGAGAGCAGTGCTAGCAATTGCGGCGATCCTCGCGATCGTGATGCTGCTTCCCGCCTCGGCGGATGCTCAGCCGTCACCAACGGTGCGCGTCTACTTCGACGAGGACTGCACCCAGGGAAGCAAGGATTGCCCGGTCGGAGGGGGTACGGACATCGCGTATGTCGTGGCCATGGATTTCGCCCAGTTCATCTCGGGTGTGGAGTATTCCATCGTGTATCCCGCGAGTATGATCTGGCTCGCCGACCTGGATACCCCTCCGGTCACGGTGGGTTCCACCCCGACCGGAATCTCGGAGGCCTGGGCGATTCCGCAGGATGGAGTCAACGGATTCCTCGTGGCGAGAATCCAATTCCAGTGGAACTGCAACGGGTGCACCGTCGAAAACGACCCGGTCCAGGTCCGGCCGCATCCCATGACGGGGAAGGTGCGTGCTACCAACTTCCCGGATTACGATTTCATAGATGCGACGGGCATGACGGCACTTGTGTGTTCGACCGTGGCAACGGACGAGACCACCTGGAGCCGAATTAAGGCGATGTTTACCGACTAGTGCCGAAACGAATTCGGCTTGCGTTTGGCCGGGCGCGCCGCGAGCGTGTCCGGCCGAACCCCATTTGGCCAGGAGAGGTCCTGTGAGGCTTCGGGTGGTTTTTTGGCCGCAGATCCGACGGGGAAAGATAAACAATTTCTTGGCAAGCTGTTAAGCTCTTTGCAGGACGGCTGGCACCACGCGCCCCCCGAATAGGCAAATGCAACCGGCACATGTTTTGCGGATACAAGCGTCTGTGACAGTTTTTTTGTCATATCGGACTTGAAGAGAATTGAATAAATTAAGTAACAAAAGAGCTTGACAGGGTTTCCGGGAACGTAGAAAACTCACGCGGAAAGGGGTGATGCAGCTATATTAGAATAGCAACGGCGAGTTGCGCGTGGTTTGAGGCAGGTCCTCGGTCGCGTTGGTTTAATGGCAACGGATTGGCCGGACGCGGCGACCGCTCCGGCAGCATGAGGTTCTACTCAAAAACACAAGGGAGGCGATATGAGAACCGTACTGATAATGACGCTTGTCCTGGTGCTTGCGGCAAGCGTGGCGTTTGCGCAGCTACCGGGCCGCATCGGGGTCTTCGGGGTCCAGAACCCGACCACCGTAGACGATTGCGCCGTCACCGATGACACGGCGGGTCTCTTGAATATCTACCTGGTTCACGTCGATGATCCGAGCAATCCTGGTACGTGTGCGACGGCGTGTCAGTTCAAAGCGGAGCTTCCGGGGTGTACAACTGCTAGTTATCTAGCTGACGGTGCGGTGTTTGGAGTGACGATCGGGAACTCGCAAACCGGTGTTTCGATTGGCTACGGGTTGAATCTGACCACGCCAATTCACGTCTTGACCGTCCAGGTCTTTGCATCGGGTACGACACCGCCGTGCTGCGTGTACGAGGTCGGGCCGGACCCGGCCGCTCCATCCGGTGAAATCGAAGTCGTCGACTGTAACCTGGATCTGTTGTTTGCCGCGGGCCAGTCCGGCGTCATTAACCCAGATGGCTCGTGTCCGTGCTCGGCGATCGTGCCGGCTGAGCCTTCCAGTTGGGGTAAGATCAAGGCGATGTACTCTTCTGACTAATAGACGCGCTCCGAGTTGAGCGGGCGATCCGAGATTTACGGACCTAGCCCTTATCTACCAACGAGATAAGGGCTAGGTTTTTTCTTTGCATGAAACGACCCTGCCGATGCGTTGACGGCCAACCCCGGATCGTGTATAATTCTACCATCAGCCGGGGGTTCCGTCTTGACCTCGGCGGCATAAAATTATTATTTTTATTTAGTTAGCCAGCCTGATAATCGCCCCCTGCACCAGACTCTAAACGAATCGTATTCCGGATACCCCCGTTTGTGTGTGACGATGACGACACAGTACTGAGGAGGTCTCGCTCGATGAAACCCGCCATACGACTCGCCTGTCCCTCTCGTGGCTCCTTTTTGATGTTAGCGGTCTTGATTGGGATGATGTTCCAATCTGTGGTGGCGAGTTCGGTTCCGGGCGGATCGAAGCTGCTCGAAGCCGATGATTCGAGAGTCGTTTTCGAAATCGACCTGAGTCGTTATACGATCAAGAGCTCGTCGGGTCTGGAAGGGACCGAGGCGCTTGTCATTCCGGGTTTTGGCAGTTTTTCACAGCCCGGCGAAGCGAGGGTGCCTGGGCGGACGTTCCTCGTAGCACTCCCACCGGCCGGCGGGTATTCGGTCCGTCACACCGTACAACGCTCACAGTCGCTGGGGAAACGTCGTCTCGAACCGGTACCCTTTCCTTTGGTGCTGAACGACGACGACGGCGAACCGTTTGCCTCGCAAGAATATCGAATCGACCCACAGATCTATGATCGGGCGCCCTCGATCATCTCGGTGGCGGCTGACCCCGTTGCGCACATTCGACACCAGCGTGTGCTTCCGATCCGTGTC
>CP070677.1:1828634-1862858 GCA_020352495.1 Candidatus Latescibacterota bacterium | reverse complement strand
TCTGTCAATCTCGTGGCAACGCGTCGCCAAGAACCCCGTCTTGACCAATCGCAACACGGTGGATTTGCGTGTGTGGGAACGCGGCCATTGTGATATAATCCGCGTGAATCCCATCATTTTGAGCACGAAGCCAAGGGGGTTATCATGGCACGCGCGTGTGGTCTTCGGGCTCGTTGCGTCTTGCTCATCGTGGCTGGCCTCCTCGCCTTACCAGCTTCGACCACCCTCGGAGACGCACCCAAGCACGAGCAACCTTCCAAACAAAAGATTTCGGAACGCACTGTCAACGGCCACGCTTTATGGAAAAACGGTGAACTCGTCCCACCGCTTCCCACGGACCCGGCCAAACGCGAAGAGGCAATGCACGGGGCGAAAAAACTGGCCGAGTTGCGCCGAGCGGCGCGGGGGGTGACCTATACCCAACATCCAAAGTCGATCTATGCCGAGGTGATCACTCACCAGTTGTCTCGAGTAAAGGGTCCAAGACAACAACGACCCCCACGACAAGCGGCGCCACTCGTTCTTCCAAATTTGAAATACATCGACCAATCCTCTTGCCCTTCGGTCGCGGATGTCCCGACCGCTCAGGAGAACGCACTGCGGCTTGATCCAAAACCCCACGGTTCCAGCACCGCCGGTGTCGTGTTTTCATTCGATGCGATCGATGACACGGGGTGGGAGCCGGCGAGTCCTGATATCGCCGTCGGTCCCGACCATGTCATGGTCGTAACGAGCGATGTGTTTGCCGTCTACGACAAGTGCGGCAACTGGGTAGATGGTGGTGTGATCGACCAGTATTTCCCTCTGTGGCCCGACCATTTGTACTACGACCCCAGGGTAGTCTATGACGCTTGGGACGGGCGATGGGTAATGATCTACACGGCCAATGATTTCACAAATGACTTGTCAAAACTCGTCATCTTTGCGTCAAACACGAGCGATCCAACCGATGGGTGGTACATCGCTGGATTCAACGGCGTGCCGTTTGGAAATTTTGTCGATAACCTTTATCTGGCCGTCGATCCCGAGATCATCTATGCCACATATAATTCGTTCGATTTCAACACGTACGCCTTTGAGACAGCGATCATTCTGATCGTCGACAAGGCCGACATGTACGCCGCCATCCCTCCTGCCGGCGCCTACTGGCAGAACATGACAAATCCGGGTGACGCATCGCTTGCTTTTGCCATCCGGCCGGCCCAAATGACCTCGTATCCCGGTGAAATGTATCTGATGAACAACAAACATACCGGGGGATCCATATCAACGATTTGGTCGGTGAGCGGTGGGATGAGCTCACCGGTCCTGAGCGGGAACAATGTCAACGTGTTGTTCTACCAGGTGCCGCCGCCGATGCAGCAGCCAAACGGGAGCTACGTCAGATCCGGGGACTGTCGGATCACGGATCTGGTCTATCACGGCGGCGTCTTGTACGGCGCGTTCACCGATGACTTTTTCGACCCCGGTGGCAACCTCGCCGTGGCCAACATCGATCGTATTGACGTGGCAACACTCACCGTGGGGCAGAGAGAGTCGTTTGGCGCCGCTGACCATTTTATTTCGTACACGGCGCTCGACACCGATGAGCTCGACCGTATGACGATAGCGTGGGCCATGTGTGGACCATCGAGGTATCTCTCGGTCCACTACGTGTTGTGGGATCTAGCCACCGCCTCCGGCGTCGGCGAGGGAGATCTTGTGTTGGGTCTCGCCGACTACACAACGGGCGGTTCCGGCACTATTGGCGACCCGTATCGTTGGGGTAATTATTTCGGGTGCGCGAGAGACCCCGTTGACGACCGTACCATGTGGGTCGTCGGCACCTACGCCTCGGATGACCCGACGCCGTCGTGGACAACTCGTGTTGGCGCCCTTACGACTACGACAGCGGGCAATCTGGAGATAAACCCGACGGGAGATCTTTCAACGGGCGGCTGGCCAGGTGGTCCGTTTTCACCACATTCGTTTACATACACATTGACAAATACCGGTGGTACAACGGTCAATTGGGCGCTCTCGGGTGTGCCGGCGTGGCTTAGCCCCGGAGACACGGAGGGACAGCTAGCACCAAGCGCTTCGCAGGAGATAACGCTCGTTGTCAACTCGATGGCGCACTCGATGCCCGTGGGTCTCTATGACGCCGATCTCATCTTCGATGCCTGCACGGGCTTGGGCGGCGGCACACGACCGGTCAGGCTCGGAATCGTCGAGCCAATCAACTGCTCGGGCGCGTTTGTTGACATGACACCGGACGTGGGAACGATCTACGCCGACTCGGGACCCGGCGAATTCAGTGTGTTTGTTACGGCACTCGAAGACATCGAGCTGTGCGCGATCTGTCCGGACATTGGGTTGTGGCAACCGGAAGGCGTGGGTGTGCGGGTCCACGAGGCCGATGATCTCACACGTGGAGCGTTGATCACAGACAACGCCCACTTCGTCGTCGAGTATTTCCAGGGCAACCCCGTTGTCCCCATAGACGTGACACTGTCGGCCTGCCAGGATTACGAGATCGTGCTCGAGGTGTTGATCAACCAGTCTTGGGCGTTTGCGGATGAGGGCGATGTGTCGTTGCCATACGATGTCGATGGCGTCATCCGTGTGAGGGACGGCGCCGCGAACGGTTTGCCAAGTGATACGCGGCTGCCGTTTATTGCGCTCTTGGCGACCAGCCCTTGCAGTCCATGGACAGGGCGCACAACCGATCTTTTCCCCGACGCGCCATCATTTGTTGTATCGAGCACCGACGCAGAGCACGGTGTGTTTGTCACGGCGCTCGAAAACTTACGGTTGTGCTCGATTGGATTCGAGGCCGATCTGGTGCGGGACACCCGACTGTCGGCATATGTGTACGAGGCGACGGGGAATACACGCGGGCCCGTGATCGGTGTCGGAACGACCATCGTCTCCGAGGGTGGCCCCGCCAATCACGAGATTCCCATCCACACCCATCTCGAGTACGGCGAGGAATACGACATCGCCGTGCAATTCGAGCAGACCGGATGGTGGGTCGCAATCGACGACGATGACATCTCGTTCCCCGATACGATGAGCGGCACTATTGTGATCAGACAAATCGAGGCCGGCGGTTTCCCGAACGACGAGTTGCCACACCTTTGGTTGAACTGGGATGAGGTGGCAAGTGGTGGTTTTCCGTTCGACCTGGCGAAGTCGGCCGATGGCATCCCGCCCCCACACTCATCCTCGGGTGCTCTCGACCGTGGGGCTTACGTCACGCCGGTGGCCAGTTGGCGCGTTTTTGGTCTCGGCGTTATGGCCGACATTCCGGCGGGTGAAGTGGTCACTGCGCGGATCTACTCGGCCTCCGGAACAAGCCGCGGTTCCCTACTCACAGAGGGGGAGATCCGCTCATCCGGTGGAGGCATGCGTTGGCACGACATGCCACTGGCTTTGGAGTTCAAGGGTGGTAACGACTACGATCTCTCGATCGTTTGCGGAAACACCAACGAATACCTCTATTGGACCGATCTCGACGGAATGCCGTACACCCCATATGGATCCATTCAGATAAACGATGCGGAGGTTGGTGGGAACCCTGTTGGTGCAATCCTGTTACACATGCGTCTTCACGCGTGTGATGAAGTCTTGACAGCGATCGACGACCGGCCACCCCGGTTTGTACCGATCGCGCTCGATCCACCGGCTCCAAATCCCGCGACAGGCATCGTGACGTTCAGTTACAGCGTGGACGAACCGGGTAAACTGAACCTCGAGATCTATGATGTCCTGGGACGTCGTGTCGCTCGTGTCTTCGATGGCGAACGAGCTACCGCGGGAGGCGGACTGATCGAGTTCGACACGTCAACGCTGGCAAGCGGCGTATATTTTTTGAAACTGAAAACACAGTCAAAAGCGGTCTCACGCAAATTCGTCGTGGCACACTAACTCACCGCGGTGAGCGCCAAAGCCACAAGGGGGAAATCATGAAACCTGCAACCACTGTCCGAGCTTGTTTCATTTCGCTCATGGCAATCGTTGTGCTGGTCGTTCCGACCGCTCTGACATCTCATAACTCAACCGCGGATGAACAGACGCGCCATAAGTCGTCGATAAACAAAACGCCCAATGAGGAACCTCGATGGAAAAATCGTGAACTTGTCCCACCTCTTCCCAGAGACCCGCTCGAGCGTGCCCAAGCGATCCGAGATGCCCAACGACTTGCCCGATCCAAACTGGGAACACAGCAGACGGTGTTGGAAACACGCGTTTTGGAAAAAACCCACGCGACGACACGACCGGTGTCGTTTGAGCCATCGCGGCAAGTCAAACACAACAAATCTGCCAACCGGCCCCGGGGCGTTCGGCCAACGCCTCGACTCCCTGATGAGCCTCGTCGGTCAACCGGTAGCAAAGCGCCAGCGACCCATCTCAAAACGATTGAAATCGATGTTTCACACCCCGGTGCCATGGCGACGGGCCCGCTGTTTTCGTTTGACGCCATTGACGATACCGGTCGGATCCCGGCCAGTCCCGACATTGCCGTTGGACCGAGCCACGTGTTGGTGGCGACGAACGATGTGTTCGCCGTGTACGACAAATGCGGCAATTGGCTCGATGGCGGTGTCTTTCAGGATTACTTCAACCGGGATCCCGGTTTCTACTATTACGATCCAAAAGTTGTCTACGACGACTGGGACGACCGGTGGCTCATGCTCTACCTGGCCGCCGATTTCACCAACGACGATGCGGAATTGTTGCTCGTGATATCGAATAGCGGTGATCTTACCGGGGGCTGGAGGGGTGTCCACAACATCAGTTTTGGCGCTACCGACGACTTTGCCGACAACGCCTATCTCGCCATCGACCCACAAGGCGTCTACATCACCGTCAATAGATACGACTTCACATCATATCTATTCGAAGGTCCCATGATCCTCGCGATGGACAAATCTAGAATCTATGACTTCCTACCGACCACGATTCACATGTGGGGCCCCTCACTCTTCAACCCCGGTGACGGCTCGCAGGCGTTTGCGATCCGACCCGCCCAGATGCGCTCCTATCCCGGTGAAATGTACTTTCTGAACAATAAATTCAATGGTGGAAACATCTACAGCCGTTGGAGAATAGAGGGTGACATATCATCACCGGTCCTGTGGGTCATCTCGATTAGCGCGAACTCCTACGCAACGCCACCCCAAATGCGACAACCCGATGGAAGCTATGTCGATGTAGGAGACTGCCGCTTCACCGATGTTGCATACAGCTTTGGGGCGCTCTACGGTGTGTTTACGGTGTTCTACTCGGGCGGTGGCGATGACCGTTCTATTGTGAAGTCCGAGAAGATCGACGTCGCCACCTCGTCAGTCGCGACGTCAGCGATCTTTTTGTTGCCTCAAGGTTTTCTTGCCTATCCCGCCTTGGATATCGATGAGAACGACTACTTGACGCTGGTCTGGGCGGAGTGCGCCCCCGTGCCGTCGTCGTATCTGAGCGTTGGTTTCCGGGTGTATCGACCCGATCCGCTGCATTCGCCTGCATTTGGGACGTATGCCTATGGTCTTGCAAACTACACCGCCGGTGGTTCGGGAACGCTGAGCGATCCGTACCGATGGGGCAACTCCTTTGGGTGTGCGAGGGATCCGGTCGATGACCGAACGATGTGGACAATCGGCACCTATGCGTCGAATGATCCGACCCCATCCTGGACGACAATCGTCGGCGGGTTTTCGTCGTTTCCCGAGGCCAATCTCGAGATCATGCCCTTGAGCGGAGATCTCTTCGCGGGTTACGAGGGTGGTCCGTTCGACAAAGACGTCATCGATTTCACGCTGACAAACACCGGCGGATCCGGTGTCAACTGGGAGCTCACCGGTCTTCCCGCGTGGCTCGACGCGAGCCGAACCAGCGGACAGATTCCCGCCGGTGGTTCGGAAGCGGTGAGTATTATCCCGGGCGCGAGCGCGTATCAATTGCCGGTGGGAACCTACTTTGCAGATCTCGAATTCAAAAACTGCACGGGCGACGGTTTGGAAACACGCCAGATCGTGCTAATCATCGCCGACAAGCAGTCCTGTCCAGGTGCCGTCCTGCATCTGGGGCCCGATATTTCCCCCACAGGCGACTCCGCTGATGGCGTCGACATGAGCCTCTTCATAACGGCCATCGACGATTTCGATGTCTGCGCCATCGGCGTACACGTCGATCTACCCAAACCGGAAACCATAACAGGGCGGATCTACGAGGCGGACGGCAACACACGTGGAGCACTCATCTCCGAACTGACACTATTCATGGTCGAGGATACGTTGACCACACATTTGATGCCGATAAGCGCCAGCTTCTCTGCATGCCAGGATTACGAAATCGTCTTCTCGTTTTCTCCTGGACAGGACTGGACCCACTGGGACGGCATTTACGTTCACACTCCCTACGACGTAGGCGGTGTTGTCCGCGTGCGGAGTATCGCAGAGAACGGTGTCATCAACCATACGAGACTCCCCTTTTTCACGCTCATCGGCATGGGTTCGTCGGATCAGGTGAATTATTGTGAACAACAATCCGATTTGTGGCCGCTGCCTGCGTCGTCCCTGGAGACAGACTCGGACTCCCAGGTCGGATATTTCGTTTTGATGGCGGATAACCTGCGCGTGTGCAAAATCGGATTCGAAGCCGATCTTGCCCGCGGGTCGATCTTGACGGCACGCGTGTATGAAGCGTCGGGGTCCACACGCTCGACGCTTATCGCTGAGGGTACGACCACGGTATCGACCGGCGGGACCGTCTACCACGAGGTCCCCATTTTCGCGGATCTCGCATTCGCCAATTTCTACAACCTGTCCGTCGAATTCGAACATTCAGCTGATTGGCCAGCGATTGACGGGGACGACGTTCCGGCTCCCTATTACGCGGACGACCATTTTGTGGTATGGGCGGGCGAACTCAACGGCTCCGAGTCTAACCTGCTCCCCCATTTCAAAGTAACTTATGACGATTTCGTTAGCGGCGGTGTGCCCTTCGATCTGGCCAAACTCTCCGATGGCGTCCCGCCGCCAAACTCGGCGTCGACGCCCCTCAACGACGGGGCTTATATCAACTTGGGGCCGGAATACCAGGTCTTTGGTGTCGGTGTGATGGCGGACATCCCCCAGGGTGACACGATCAGAGCGTACGCCTACCCCTCGGTCGACAAAACGCGAGTCGAGCTATACGCCATCGGCGAAATCCTCTCGGTGAGATCCGGAATGCGGTGGCATGACATTCCATTGCCATTTACCTCTCTGGGAAACGATGAGGTCAACATATCGATCGTTTGCGAAAACGTCAACGAGTTCCCATACTGGGACGACACGACCGGGCTGCCCTACACCCCATACGGATCCATCGAGGTTCTCGATGGCGAACACGACGGGGATTGGACCGATCCGAAACTGATTCACTTGAGAGTACACGCGTGCGACGAAGTCATGACGGACGTGACGAAAGAGCCCCCGAAGTTCATCCCGCTCTACCTCGAACCGCCGTCACCCAACCCGGCAACCAAAACCGTGGCCTTTCGGTATAGTGTTGACCAACCGGGGATCGCCGATCTCGAGATCTATGACGTTCTCGGCCGCCGCGTGACTCAGGTCTTCACCGGGCGACATGTTACGGAAGGTCCCGGTTTGGCGGAGCTTGACACCACGGGATTGCCCAGCGGGGTTTACTTTGTCAAACTCCGGACAAACGCGAAGAGTGTATCGCGCAAGTTTGTTGTTACACACTAAGCACAAGTTGTAACCGGCCGAGACGAAATCGCCACAAGAGAACCGACCGGGTCGTGGCAAGCTTCCGCCCGGTCTTTTTCTTGGGTGGCGAATACGAAACACGGGGTTGCCATCCACGCCCGCGCCGTAGGGACCCCGGAGACGAGACGGGACCCAGGTATCAGCGGGCCCCCGATTGCCGTGGAGTCCCAAGGGTCTTTCGCACACTCACAACGGCTCACCACCGCTCGCGCCTCAAGATGCTATGGACGGCGGCCGACCCCAAGAAGGACACATAACGTATTAACGTGCAGTCGATTACAGGGTTGACCTCGTTTCCCTTCGAAGAGCCGTGCCGCCGAATTGGGCGCCGCTCCGGATGCCACCATCCTGGTCCCCCAGGCTCACCGACCACGAATACCCGGTCGCAGGGAGGTTTTGCGTAACCGTTTGGCTGTCCGAGACGCCTTGCCAAAACGCGACAAAAACACTCGACAACCCGGACTCCTGCCGGTACCATACGTTGCCAACGATCGATTTGCGAGTGCTTCAAACCGAATGTTGCTCCGTTTCAATCTGCATACATTCTACAACACCAACGAGAAGGGTTTGGAAACGAGAGTCATGAATGGTCGAATTCACACCGCGATAACTGGCACGGGATGCTACATTCCCACCGAAAGAATCTTCAACTCATATTTTCTCGATCACGAGTTTTACGACGAGGGCGGTCAAAGGATCGACCGGACAGCTCAGGAAATCATCGAGAAGTTCGAAGCCATCACGGAGATCAAGGAACGAAGATATGTCACGGATGATCTTGTAACCTCGGACATCGCCTTTCTGGCCGCCAAGGACGCGCTGGACTCATCGGGTACAGACAAGGAGAGTCTCGACCATATCATCGTGGGTCACAACCTTGGCGACATTACGATGGACAATAGGCGATCGGATTTTGTGCCAAGCGTCGCATCCAGGGTCAAGCACCTGCTCAGGATACGAAATCCAGCTACCGTGCCATACGATCTGCCGTTCGGGTGCCCCGGCTGGCTCCAAGGGATGATACACGCGGATTACTTCCTCAAATCCGGTGACGCAAAGAGAGCACTCGTGATAGGCGCGGAGACGGTCTCTCGTGCGAGCGACCCACACGATCGGGATACCATGCTCTTTGCTGACGGGGCGGGAGCAACGGTGGTTGAGGCGGTCACGAGCGAAACACCGGTGGGAATCATCTCACACTGTACCAGATCGGACACGTATGAGCACGCTTACATGCTGTGGATGGGCAAGTCGTACAATCGAAATTACCAAAAGAACGATCTTCACATCAAAATGCATGGTCATAAACTCTACGAATACGCGCTTCGAACCGTTCCGCGGGTCGTCAAGGAATGTATAACAAAGGCCGGGCTCACGCTGACTGACATATCAAAGGTCTTCATGCATCAGGCAAACGCAAAGATGGACGACGCAATTCTTCGAAGGCTTTTCAAATTGTACGACGTCAACGAGGTTCCGCCGTATATGATGCCGATGACGATTTCATGGCTTGGAAACAGTTCCGTGGCAACGCTCCCTACTTTGCTCGATTTGACATTCAAGCACAAGCTCGAAAACCATCGCTTGACATCGGGCGATGCCATCGTAATCACTTCGGTCGGGGCGGGGATGAACATCAACGCGGTAGTCTATCGCATGCTCTGAACGAGACACGTCCTGAAGCAATAACAGACACACTCAACAGACACCAAAACGAAAACGGCCAGCGTTGGCTGGCCGTTTTCGGAATACCAATCCACTTGACAACGTGCCGGCTTCTCAGCCAGCTAACGCCTGTCCACCTACCCTTCGAACATTTTCTCCACCTTGACAACCGTCACGTTCTCCGGTTTAACCGAAAGCGGATACGCTTCGATTTCCTTATCCTCTTCCAACACTTCGGCGGGCTTTTCGGATTGATACGTAATGGGAGAAGGTTCGTTATTAATTAGAGTGTCTTTCAGCCCTGCGGCGTCGGTCGTTACGAACACAACCTTGATGTTTTCGAAGCTCAAGTGTTTCTTCAACGCGGCGTTGACCTCGTCGCGTGTGAGCTCGTCGAGCATCTTGGCAAACGTATCCCAATGACCCTTCTCGATCCCGTAGAACCGGTCGTCCATGGCGTAGCCGAGTTTCATCATCGTGGTCGGCGCGTAGTGAAGGATATACCCCTTTAAAAACTTCCGCGTCAGCTCGAAATCGTCTTCCGTCATCCCGTTCTCGATGAGCTTCTGCATTTCACGTAGAGCAGCTCTGAACGCAAACACCCTTGTTTCGTTTGGCACCGGTCGGATCCAAACCTGGAAGATCTGTTGCCGGCGCGCCACATTGGGCGGAGGAAATTGCCGGCGGTGTCCCCGGGGAAAATGTTCGATGTAGGCATAGTCCCCATAGTTCAGCCCACGCGCCTCTCGAATCACATTGTACAGATGCGAGAAGCTGTTCCGGTGCTCACCCAACCACGAAGTCGCCATGGCAAGAGCGTAGAAAACCCTGCTTCCCCGCGTGACGTCAATTGGAAAACCGAAACTGATGGCGGTCGACTGCACCTCCTTCTCGACGATCTTGACGTGCAGGCCATGGATGTCCTCAGGTTGCGGTGCCGGCACGTTCGACGGCTCTCCGGCTGGCAAGGATTCAAAATCTTTGGTCATCTTTGCTGCAAAATCTTTGTCCAATCCACCACCGAGACCGATTACGAGATTCGCCCGGGTGTAGTGGTCTTGATAGAACTTTTTCACGTCGTCGAGTGTGATCGAGTTCAAGCTGGCCACGCGCCCTTCCTCGTTGTGTTCGTAGGGAGTACCGGCAAAAACAAACTCGTAGAGCGTTTCCTTTCCAAGCACCTCATCCTGCGAATAACGAAGAGTAGTCTGGAGATAGTTCAGATAATCGTTCTTGACACGCTTGAAATCGTCCTCACTAAACGCCGGCTCCAACAATATTTCTTTGAAAAGGGCGTAGTAGGCATCCAGATTGTCCGTGTGAGTCCGCCCAATGAACACCGTCATTTCCTTGTCGACCTGGTCGTAGATCGACGCTGCCATCGGATAGAGAAGCTCCAGAATTTCTTCATACGAGTGTTTTTGTGTCGACCCCTCCGTGATCAGTGTCGCGGTAAGCGCCGCCAGTCCTTCTTTTCCGGGCGGATCGTTCTGCGACCCAACGTTGAAAAGGATCCTGAACGACACCGTTGGATCATCCGCCGGTAGGAATACGACCCGTTCTTTCGCGGACGCGGACGCAAACCCGATCCCGAGGAGAACAATCGACATAATTACGGCCACCACGACGGTTCTCATGACTTCTCTCCCTTCAGCGTGAGTACGGTGCGACGCTCGGTTTTGAGATACCTCTGGGCGGCGGCCCGGATATCCTCCGGTGTGAGCGATGCAATGGTACCGTAGAGCTCATCTATCGCCTCGATACCTCCGGTGAGCGCGACGATTCGGGAAAGCCCGGATGCCACCCGATCTGGCGTGTCCAAACGCATGAGATACCCGTAGCGGGTCCGCTTCTTGATATTCTCAAGTTCCTCTTGACTCACGAGCTCGGTCTTGAACGTTTCCGCGATCTTATCGATCTCCGCGATTACGTAATCCAGGTCATTCTCGTCTTTTACCCTGGTGTATACATCGTAGAGCTTTGGATCGCGGTTGAACCCAAAATCACCGGCGATCCATTCCACTTTTTGCTCGCGAATCACGAGTTTTTTGTAGATCTCGCTGTTCTCTCCAAACGCCAGATCGCCGAGCAAATAGGCCGAGGCAACCATTTTGTCGGCCGGGTCAAATGCGTCACCCTTGTATGCAATCCACAGCAGCGGGAGCGTCCGCCCCTGGTAGGCGACGTCGACCGACCGCTCTTTGGCCTGAGGCGGTTCGGGGGTAATTTGGGGAGGAACGTACCCCGGTTCCCAGCCTCCGTAGTAACTCTTGATCATGGGCTTCAATTTGGCCGGATCAAAATCACCGACGATCATCAGCACACAGTTTTCTGGACGATAATATCGCTGAAAGAAGGATTTGCTGTATTCGTACATGTTCGGCATTTCCTTGATGTCTTTTTCGAAACCCATTGTCGTGTGTTTATAGGTGTGTTTGTCAAATGCCGTGTCCAACATCTTTTCGTAAGCCTGACTGAAGGGGCTGGCGAAATTTTTCCGATATTCGCCGTAAACGGCCCCCGCCTCGGTGCGAAACGGACCCTCTTCATATGACAGATTCTGAAATCTGTCGCTTTCGAGGTCCATCGCCGTCTCGAGCTTTGTGTTCGGTATCACCATGTGGTAGCACGTGATGTCATCGCTGGTATAGGCGTTGGCGTCGGCCCCTATCTCGCTCACCAACCGGTTGTACTCCTCGGACGAGTACTTCTCGGTTCCCCGAAACATCATGTGTTCGAAGAAATGGGCAAAACCGCTGCGTCCGGGCTCCCACTCGTCGCGGCTTCCCGTGCGAACGACGGTATAATATGCGATCAACCCACTGCCTTTGATGGGTATCAAAATCGACTTGAACCCGTTATCCAGCGTGTAATTCTCGTGCGCATACGGGAAAAAACGTTCAACGGGCTGCTCGGCATAAGCAGTACCGCCGGCGACTAACAGCATGAACAACGACAACAGAAAGATTCGCATGAGGCGTCTCCTCTCGTGACCCTGTGAACAAATGACCGTCGACCCGATGTAGATCGCGGTCTTGGCCGGATGTTGTTGATTCCTTGCGGAGTACCTGCCGCCAGGTGGGTCTCTCAGTATATCCGAATTCGGCGCGGCCGTCCACCGCTGTCTGTATGCCTGCGAACTCCGTTGACAACAATTCGGCAGTGGGCTATCCTTGCCTTGCAGCGTTGAGACATGCTCCTCGAAGCACAGTTGACTTTCCACGGAAAAGAAGCTCGTAACTCATGCGTACTTTTGACGCAGAATCCAGGGTTCTCAGAACGACGAACTTGTCCGCGACGAAAACGCTCTCGGATTTTCGCGGTGTGTTCGTGGCGGTGTTGGTCGCCGTGTGCATAGGGTCGATCGGATGTTCGAAACCAATAAAGGTAGGTCCCGAGGAATCCGTCCCAGGCCAAGTCGTAGACCTGAGTATCGAGGGTGCAGATTTTGAAAAGGTCGAGGATATCGAAGTGACCTTTGCCAGGCGGCCGGCGCCCGTCGTCCGAGTCATCGATCAAACGACGGTGGAGGTCATGGTTCCACCACTCGAGCCCGGAGAGGTCGAGATTGTGGTAAAGAAGGCGGGGCGCCAAATCGGGAAAGCCAAAACCAAAATCCGCCCGTCTCCGCTTCGCCGAGTGTTCTTTACGATGCAAGACGGAAGGATCGAGCTCAAACGGGTACGGCCGTATACCGGGCATATGGACAGAGTAGCTTCTCGTGGGCGTCGGCTATCGTACGATGTCCTCACAGAGGACGGTAGGCTTCTTTACACGGGTGCGATCCGACACCCCGAAGGTGGTCAGTTCGAGGTGTTTGGTCATCCAAAACCCCCTAAGAAACGTCGCGGACCAGTACGGGTGGAAGGTTCTATCCCGTTTTCCATCAAGATTCCCTATTCCGAGGGAAAAACGATCGTCAGACTCTACGATGTCGAGAAGGGCGTCGATCTCACCGATCCGCGGGCCCGAGACGAACGTCGGTTGATCACGGAGTTCACGGTAACGGACGAATGATGACTGCACTCACCCTCTTTACCGCCTTGTTTATGGCGGCAAACCCGTGCGAGTTGAATGAGGACTCACTCGATTACGATCAACTCGCCTATGTCGTGATTGCCCCGTTTGAGATCAACGGGCCTTCGCTGGACAAGTGGGACGTGGTCTTCGTGGGTGACGGTTTCAGCGATTCCGAAGTGGATGAGAACCTATTTGCCAAAAAGGTCGAAGAAGCGATCGACGTCCTCACCGATACAAGACCCTATCGCCGATGCGCCTTTAACTTTTATTGGGTACGTCTGGTGTCGGCAGAATCGGGTGCCGACCACCCCCTCGAGGATCCCCCCGTCTGCCGGAATACGTTGCTCAACACAGAGTTTGGTGACGTGGACGAGCACCCCGACGACGATCGGTTTGTCTATACCCCCACGCCTTTTAGATGTCTCGACGCAGCCGACCTCGTCACCTATGACTACGACATCGTTGTCGTTCTGGTAAATGACACCGAATATGGTGGTGGCGCCTGGCCCGAAGAATCCATACCGCTCACCACGGTGTCGATTGGTGACGGTTTTGATCATGTTCTGCCGCACGAGGTGGCGCACCGAATGGCCCCCCTCCATGAGGAGTACGGCGATTGGCCCGGATGCTACGAGCTTAATGAGTACACGGAATTGGAGGTAGACAATCCAGCGGATTTTGACAACATCACGACCGAAACGGAGTATGGCTCGATCCCGTGGAAAGATTTGATCGATCTCGAAACACCGCGGCCCACAACCGTCGAGGCGCTCGAAGACCAGAATCCAGACATAACCGAGCTGGAAATCGATAATGTCGTCGGGCTTTGGGAAGGTGGGATGGGATATGATCACTGTATTTATCGTCCACAGCGGAACTGTCTGATGAGGCAAGAGCACTACCCGTTCTGCGAGGTCTGCAAAATTTCCTTGAGAAAAGCCATGGCCTTTCTCTGTCCTCAGGATCCCCTCATCGGAGCGCCTTGGGATGAGATCGGACGATACTTCTGCAGGGTGGGGACCATCATTCGAATCCCGTTGCCATACTGTCTTTCGTGTCCACCTCCACTCGGTGATAGACCGACGGGCCCGGGCGGCACTCTCACGGTCCGAATCGACCTCGACCCACGACCCCATGTACGCGTGATACGTATCGTAAACGCGTTGGGTGAGACCATTGTCAGCGGGGGTACGATCACCGATGACACACTCAGCATTGTATTCGAGGCGGTTCCCTTTGGGCGGTATTATTTGGAACTCGTCCCCCTCGAGTGCCCCCCCACCGGCTATTTCGAATTTTCGGTAAGTTTTTATATCAACGGTAATCCCGTTTCCTTTATGTAGAAAAACTCTCCGGTCTGCACAGCCAGAGACCGTCCTCTATCAACAGACACGGGGTGGGGACATATTGTCCGCACCCCGCGGTTGATTTCTCAGGACTCGTCGGGCTCTCCCAAACGATCTCGTCCGAAAGGGTCGACCCCTGCCAAACTACGGACCGGGCGGTGGCTCTTGCTCGATCGGAGGAGTCGGGCCGTAAATCGTTGTCTCACCTTTACAGATCACCCTAAAGGTGTATTCGTGTCCGGGAATCATCGTCGAGCGTGTGAAGGTCAAATACGACTCTCCCGGGTTCAGGTAAATCGACCAACGACCGATCACATCGAGACTGCTGAATTCGATGACGGCAGTGTTCTGGGAGTCGTTCACCCACTTGATCGGCGTCGATTTTTCCACCTTCACAGACGTCACGGGATCGCCCGCAGCGTCCACGAGCGTGCACTCGTCGGTGACCGCAATCACCAATGGTTCGTCGTAGGGGTACACGTCTTCCTTCGGCCAGCGTGGGGGGATACACGAGCTGAAAAGCACCAGCAGCAACACCACAGTGACGCCCAGCACCACACCGTTACGTAGCATGCGCATGCGCTACCTCCTTTTCTCACGGCACCCGCATTCGCGAGTGGTTTCAGAGACTCACACAAAGCTCAGTTCGTTTCCGAACTACCGGTCTTCTCACCCTGGACGTCAACCTCGATCAGGTGCTTAAAACGAATGTCCTGGGTCAGGTCCTTTAGCAACGGCTCAGCCTGGATCTGAGCCAGAGAATAATCCAGACGGACGGCATTCGCTATGAATTGGAGCGCGCGTTCGCGATCGCCAAGGTGTTCGTAGGTCTGTCCAACGATAAACGAGACAAATGGATCTTCCGCTCCAATTGCCGTCACCTCGTCGATCAGCGCGATTGCCCTCTCGCGATCACCGACCATTGCATAACACCCGGCCGTGTACGCAAGCAGTTCCGTGTCTCCGCCCGTAATTTTCAACTGTTGTTCGGCAAGTTCGATCGCGCGCCGGAATTTTTCTACCGCCTCATCCCTTTTGCCATCGACCCAATACAACGCTGCGCCCCAGTCCTGCCATCTCTGGTAGTGATCCGGGGCCAACGAATCACAATATTCCAACGCGAACTGAAAATACTTGGCGGCGTCCTCATAGAGTCCTTCCAGATAATAGAGCGCCCCGATATTTCGGCACGGGAAACACCGGGGTTCAATCGCAAACGAGCGCAGGAAAAATTCCCTCGCTCTCGACCACTCGTCCCTCAAGAAGTACGTGGTGCCGAGTGCGTGCAACGTCCACGAATCGTCCGGCGCGAGCGCAAGCGCTCGTTCATATTGCTCGATGGATTCGTCCGTCCGCCCCCTCTTGGAAAGAAAATATGCCAGGTTAATGTGCGTCTCCCAACAATCCGGTTTGGCAGCTACCATCGCTCGGTAGGCCGCCTCCGCTTCGTCGACCCGATCCAATCGATTGAGCGCATCACCGATTCGGCGTAATGCCCTCGTATTGCTTGGCTCGACGGCAACGACTCGTCGATGGGCAACGATCGATTCGTCCGTCTTTCCCGCCGAATAGGCGATCTCACCTGCGACCAAGTTGACATACACGCTGTTCGAATCGATCCTCAGCGCACTGCGACACGCCGTCCAGGCGGTATCGCAAAGTCGGTCGTCTTTCGATGTTCTACAGTGCCGGTAACGAGCGAGCGCCAACGCCGCACGGGCATCGGCGTACAACGAGTCCGCGGCAACCGCTCCGTCGAAGCACTCCAATGCGCGATCCAGATTGTCGCCACGTCTGTATTTTTGAAAATGTCCCAGCCCGTTTACGTAGAGCCGAAATGCCTCACGGTTTGAAGTCGACCCCGCACTCAACATTCTTTGCGATTCGTCCTTCAGGGACATATCCAGCAGCTCGGCGGATTTCTCCACGACAGCTTGCTGCAGAGGGACTGGATCGTCAAAGTCGATGTGCGTCGCACGGAGACGACGCAAAGACTCCGCATCATAAAACCCAAGTGCAAGCCGATAACCATCACCGTATCGCTGGATACTCCCCTGAATGAGCCGGTTTACCCCAAAGGCGTTCTTGGCGTGGCCGGGCGCAGCCAGGAGCCCCGGTCTCGTGAATCTGAATGGCACGACCCACATCGACTCATGAAAGCCACTGATCCGCTCCAACTTGCCAACAATCCACTCCGACAACCCATCAACGTACTCGTCGGTGACCCCACTCCCCACGAGATTCTCGATCGGCAACACCGCCAAACGAATATCTGTGGAATACAGATCGGCTTGCTTCGACCGATTGAAGACAAACCACGCAATCAGAACCGCCACGAGCGAGACCAGCACAATGACCACAGGCGCAACCACGCGTGTTTGTGTGCGGATCTGGGGGGGGCCAACGCGCATGACACTCCGAACCGTCCCCGTGCTGTACCACCCCAAACGTCGTCCCATGGCGGCAAGATCGTCCACCACCTCCGAAGCGGTTTGATATCGGCGCGACGGGTCTTTCTCGAGACACTTATGGATGACCGTTTCGAATTCGGCCGGTATCTGAGAACGATGTTTCCGGGCGGATACGGGTTCCTCATTCAGAATCTGAAACATCATTGCCGCATCGATGTCGCCCTCGAATGGGAGTTTCCCTGTGAGAGCCTCGTAGGCGAGCACGCCGAGCGCCCAAATATCGCTGCGACCATCGACTTCCTTGCCCGTTACCTGTTCCGGCGACATGTATGAGAGAGTCCCCGGTGTGTGCCCGGTGCGTGTCACCCGTGTCCGGTCCGCCAACTTCGCCAGGCCAAAATCAACGACTTTCACAAATCCGTCGGTCGTGATCATCACATTTGCCGGTTTGATATCACGATGGATGATCCCCCGCCCGTGGGCGCTCACGAGGCCGTCGGCAACCGAATAGACGATTTCGAATGCCTCGCGCACATCGAGGGGGGCTTCCGAGATTCGGTCTCTCAACGAGACGCCCTCGTAGTAGGCCATGCTGATGAAGACCTGTCCCTCGGGGGTTTCGTCGATCTCGTGGATGCTGCATATGTTCGGGTGATCGAGGAGGGATGCCGCCTGCGCTTCGTGAAGGAACCGTTTCTTGGCCCTTTCGTCACGTGTCGTGCCGGGAGGAAGAAATTTTAAGGCGACGGTTCTCCCCAACTTCGTATCCAGCGCCTTGTATACGACGCCCATACCACCGCCACCGATCTTCTTGATGATTTTGTAGTGGGAAACGAATCGTTCGGCCAACGCCCCCCCCTTTGCACGTGCAGACCGATTCTACCATTACCAACCCAAAATGTGCAACCCTAAGTGGAATCTTTCACGAGACTTACCGATGTCCCGATCGGAGATGCGAGGCTTCCCGAACCACCCCCCGCATACTCTCTCCCGTGTGGACCGTTTTGAGCGGCTGCCGGATCGCCGGAGAGACCTTGATCGACACCTACGAGTTCTCTCCGGCTCGAAAAACACGCCGCGTGTCCTCAACATCACACGCGGCGCCGATGTTCCGGAGCATTCCAGCGAAGATCAGCTTGTGAAGAGGATAAAGCCCATACCAATAGACGAGACCAAACAAACCGACCGGATCGAAGACGGCTGTCTGGCGGATAGTGGTGCCGTGCGAATCATTGCTCAACTCGTACTCCAACCAAGCGCGGCCAGGCAATTTCATTTCAGCAATCAAACTGAGCACTTTGTCGGGGATAATCCGTTCGACCCGCCAAAAATCCACGACGTCACCAACACGAAGCTCATTCGGATGGCGTCTTCCCCGCCTCAACCCAACACCCCCAACCCACATATCGATCGCACCCCTCAACCTCCAAAGCCAGTTTGCGTAGTACCATCCCGTCTGGCCACCTATCCGTTGGATGACACGAAACACACCCCCGAGCGGCGCGCCGACCCGAAGAGATCGCGAGTCGACGATGCGGTTCCCGAAACGGACGCCTCCCCAGTCGCGAGGGGTATCCGCTGACGAGAGCGCGTCGGCCCAACGCGTTTCCGCAAACTCGCGGTCCTCGTTTCTAAGCGCCCGGGCAATAGCGGCGCTTGCCCCCATCGTATCAATGCCAAAAACCTCTCTCGCACCGTCGTCCGCTACGGTTGTGGGATGTCGCAAGCTAAGAACGAGCCTGCGACCGATTCTCTGATAAATAGGGGTGAAAAGCATCAACCACAAACTCGAAAGCCACGGCGTGAGCACAGGGACGGGGATCATGAGTCTCTTGAGACCGCGTTGCCGCGCATATTCTCTCATCAGCCCACCGTAGGAGACGACATCAGACCCTCCGATTTGAAATATCGGATCTCCACTGACGTCGATCTCGAGGGCCCGCATGAGGTATTCGTTCAAATCCTCGATGGCAATGGGTTGCGCGGCGACCGAAACCCACCTGGGGGTCACCATGATCGGGAGGCGTTCCGTTAAGGACCGGATCAGTTCGAACGAAAGACTCCCCGAACCGATCACAATGGATGCCTGGAACTCGATGACCTGTACACCGGACTCGCGGAGTATGTCTCCGACTTCCTGCCGACTTTTTAGATGAGAGGACAACTCCTGCTTTGTCTCACCAAGTCCACCGAGATAAATGATCCGTTTGACGCCGCACCGCTTCGCCACTCTTCCAAAATTGCGCGCGCCTAGGCGATCACTTTCGGCAAAATCTCCTGCCGCCCCCATGGAGTGGACCAGATAGAACGCCGTTTCGACACCGGTCAGTGGATCGACCAGCGAAGATTCATCGAGGACATCGCCAGACATGACTTCGACACCTTTGTCCACACGGTCGCGTAGATACTCCGGTCGCCGCGCCAGGCAACGGATCCGGTACTTGCTTCGGTCGAGCGTTCGAATTAGACGACCACCGACGTAACCGGTGGCGCCGGTTATTAACACAAGAGATCGTTTCATTTTTCTACGCCGGGCTGTTCTGGGTTCGGGTGGTTTTAAGTTTGTCGAAAGCTTTCAACGCTCGTCTGCGCGCCGCCATGTGATCCACGATCGGTCGAGGATAATCACGCCCGAGTTCGATGCCGGAAGCCTTCAGCGATCCCGACGGCGTTTGCCATGGACGATGAATCCACTTATCCGGCAGACCGCCAAGTTCGGGAACCCAACGCCGCACGTATTGACCCTCCGGGTCAAACCTCTCACCTTGACTGACGGGGTTGAAGATTCGAAAGAACGGTGCGGCATCCGCCCCGCAACCGGCCGTCCACTGCCAACCAAGTGTGTTGTTCGCGAGATCGGCATCCACGAGCTTTTCCCAAAACCATGCCGCCCCCCTTTGCCACGGAATTAGCAGGTGCTTGACGAGAAAAGAGGCCGTCACCATACGCACGCGGTTGTGCATCCAGCCCGTGGTGGCGAGTTCACGCATCCCTGCGTCGACCAGCGGATACCCAGTTTCTCCCCGACACCATACGTCAAAGAGCTTCTTGTCGTCTTTCCAAGGGAATTTCGAAAATTCCGGTCGAAGCGGTTCCAGAGGTGTGTGTGGAAAGTGAAACAACAGATGATGGGCGAATTCGCGCCAGCCCACCTCCGTCATAAAAGTCGATCGCCCGTCCGGGTCCGCTTTGCGAGCGCCATGGACTCGACGGGTTTCGACGGCATCCCAGATCTGTCGCGTGCTGATCTCGCCAAAGTGCAGGTGCGGAGACAACCGTGACGTTCCCATTAAATCGGGACGATTTCGGTCGTCTGCGTATCGATCGATTCGATTGGCAATGAACGCATCGAGTACCTTCATAGCGTCTTCGCTGCCGGGACGCCAGTAGACCGCCAGCCCATCGGATGATTCACCCTCAGCGGTGAGTCCGAGGTCTTCCACCCGAAGCGACGAGGGCCATGACCTGGGAGCGGGGATGTTTCTTGGCGTGGGAATCGGCAGCGGGCGAGAAGCGCGAGCCACACACGCGTTCCAAAATGCCGTAAAGACGCGGTAGGGTCGGCCTTGCTTTGTTCGCAGTGTCTCGGGCTCAAATAGCAGTGAAGCGTTGTGACTATGAACACGCGCTCCGATTCTGCGGAGTCGCTCCTCAACGACTATGTCTTCGTTTTTGCCCTCCGGGTCGTAACGCCGATTGAAATGGACGCTCTCCGCCCCCGTTTCTCGGACGAGTTCTTCGATCACGCGCGCCGGATTCCCCTTCCGTAATACGAGACGTGAGCCAAATTGACCTAGTCCCGCCGAGAGCGTGCCAAGCGATTCCCGGAGCCACCAACGGCTGGCCGCTCCCGGCATCCACGCCCGGCGCTGGGTAGTCCAGATGTAGACCGGAATGACCGCCCCACCCTCCTCAATTGCGGAAGACAACGCGGGATTGTCCGCGAGTCTGAGGTCGTTTCGAAACCAGAGAAGGGACGGGGATGTTTTCACGGATCTACTCTCGTAATGTAGGTTATTGGGGTTTCGGTGGATTCTACCCACTGTAATCCAAGCGAACAAGGCGGAAGCGCTTTGGGCTGCGAGCGAGACATCGCGTGCCTCCACCTTGTCGCAAGGATAACGTTGGCTAACCCGTGGCGAGCCCCCACCGGCGCTGGATTGCCCGCCACTGCACACCTTGGTAGGCAGCCGAAACACCGACGAGTATGTAGACGATTCGGCTGAGAAAACTCATATGTCCAAAAAGACTCGCCACAAGATCGAAGCCGAAGAGCCCAACCAGTCCCCAGTTGAGACCGCCAACGACCAGCAACACGGCCACGATGACATCAATAGCTTTCATTCTCAAACCTCCTTGAATTCGCAGACCAAACACCTTTGTGCAATTAATGTCTATGTGTTGTCGTCAATATAGCCAGTTTGTCTAGATGTTGTCAACTAAAAATCCACAAAACATACAGAAAGCTAATCCCTTGCTAATTAATACATTATCGGAATAAAGACGGGTTAGGAGGTTTTTTGCTCGAAATCTATCTTGACATTGGTTAGACAGGATCCTACCGTCTTGGGTGAGATGAGTGAAATCAAACACCCAATAAGAGTTGTCGCGAGGCTCTCCGGCCTTTCGCCCCACCTGATCCGCATGTGGGAACGGCGTTATGGGGTCGTGAAGCCTGCTCGTACCGACACCAATCGGAGACTCTACACTCAGAAGGATATCGAACGACTCCGACTTCTGCGGGAGGCCGTCGACGGTGGCCGCCGCATCAGCGACGTCGCAACTCTCGAACTCACCCAACTCAAGACCCTCGTCCAAAACGACCGGGCGACGGCCCCACCTCCGCGACGTGAGGAACCCGGGCAAGCCGGCCCCGCAACCGAGGTTTTGGACCGCTGTCTCGAGGCACTCGATCGACTTGACCAACACGCGTTGGAGGCTGTGCTGGAAGAGGCGGCCGTTTCTCTCGGGACTCATGTCCTCAGACGAGACGTCATTGCACCGCTGATGCATGCGGTCGGAAACCGTTGGCGTGAGGGCTCGCTGAGGGTCGCTCACGAGCATTTTATTTCCGCCATTGTGCGGTCGATGTTGAGCACGTTGGCAAACGGATCTCCTCTGGCCCGAGGAGCGCCACGCATCGTTCTTACGACGCCCGCCGGCGAGGCACACGAGCTGGGGGCGCTTCTCGCCGCATCCTCGGCACGGGAGATTGGCTGGGATGTCATCTATCTCGGCCCCAATTTGCCTGCCAATGAGATCGCTTTGGCCGCTCGTGATTTTGGGGCCCGAGTGGTGGGATTGAGTGTAGTGTACGCCGCAACGGATCACCGGCTCGCGGAAGAGCTACGACAGGTTGCGCGTTACCTGGACCCCGATGTGGCGCTGTTCGTCGGTGGGACGGCCGCGAAATCCTTGAAGCCCCTCCTGGACGAGATCGGGGCAAAACTCATCGAGGACCTCGTCCAGCTACAAGATGAACTCGACCTCCTGAGATAACCTCCGGCTCCACCCAGCCCATATCCCTTGAGAGCACGGCATACCCTGATGGTCGGTGAGATGCACGAGCACGAATTCGATCCTGACTTTCGCATACCCGACCAGTTCGGTTCTCTTTGAGCAGTTGCTCGTACGGCTGCGCGCGTGCCATCGATTACTTGGCTGCACCGTGCTCTTTGAGAACCCGTTTCATCTTCATAGAACGCGCGATTCCCAGCGGTGTCTTTCCGCTCACATCCCTAACAGGTGTCTCCTTTTGGCTCAGGATGTTTTTCTGGTATTCCACAATGCCATCGTTCAGCGTGGCGTCTACATCCGCGCCTAGTTTTAATAGCGTGATTGCGCCGTCGACGTGGTCATTCAACGCGGCCACATGAAGAGGGGTCGCGCCGTAGCTGTCCCTCCGGTTCACATCGAGACCGTTCTTGTGCAAAACTTGTATGACATCGGGGCTCTTTGCAACGGCAGCGGCATGGAGAAGAGTCCATCCTTGGTCGAGCGTTTGGTTGACATTCGCCCCTTCTTTTATGAGTACCTTTATCACGTCGGCGCGGCTGAGCTGAACTGCTGCATGGAGGGGGCTTACCCTCTGCCCCGGCACACCGTTGACATTTGCGCCGTGCTTTATCAACATCTTTGCCACACCGGCGTTTTTGGCCCTATGAAGTGGGGTCTCGCTGACTTCGTTGAATGTGTTGACATTCGCCCCGCTCCTTATCAGCAGCTCGGCTACTTTCGCATTGGCTGCGTCATGGAGCGGAGTATCACCGATATTGTCCCTGGCGTTAACGTCGGCCCCGTTTTTGATGAGGATTCCAGCTACCTTGGCTGATCCTGCGAAATGAAGGGGGAGCTCTCCCATCTTTTGGTGCCTTGCTTTTACTAACGAAGGGTCTTTTCCGAGCAACTTTTCGACCGTCTTGCAACAACCTTTTTTGCTGGCCTCATGGATCGACAGATCTCCACCACACGTCAGAGACCCGCAACCCGTCGAAACACCCAACAAAAACACAGTGGCCAGTCCGATGACAAGATGCGCCCCACCTTTGTTCGAGAGTGACATGCCCACCTCCTTGGAATTCCGACCACGGCGCGCGAGCTCTGGTCAGGTTACCGCTGGTTGAACGACTATCCGCGTGCCGTCAAGTAAACCGGGAAACCCCGAGTCACCGCGTTTGGGTTGGATCAATCGGCACGCTTCCGTGCCGTTTCGTCGGCGAAGTGCATTTCTTGGTCCAACCCGTCGTCTGAAAATCCGGGCGAAATACCAGCCGCATAGCTGCTTGTCTTATATGCGCTTACAAGGGAAGGCTCAAAAAGCGCAACGGGGCGAGTTAGGGTTGTGGCTGCCACGAGATTGTCCAAAGGACGTTGTCAACGCGTTGTTCGAAAATGTACGATCGCCCTAAGATCTTCTGGCGACTTTCCGTCGTTCAACCGGGAGGGCGATCGTGCGGTCGCTGATTCTGTGCACGCTCTTTGTCATGGCAATCCCGCCTGTGGCACATTGCGCTGAAGGATTCAGGTCTCATGGCTACTATTTGAGGGCGGCTGTGGGTTCCGCCCACCACGACGTGGGCAAAGTAAATGACCTGATATCCAAGATAGAGCAGTGGGAGGGCGAAAGGCTGAACCGGCTCTCCGGTACCGCCCTGATGATATCGGGAGGGCTCGGGATGTTCGTCAGCCGAAACCTTTCGGTTGGAATCCGCCTGAATTACCAGAACAACGACGAAGAATTCATGCAGCGTATTACCGTGGCTGGTACCGACGTATCCTTTTTGCGCGAGGAGACATTCGACACGGACGTACTCGAAGGACTCATCACTGCGAGCGTTTGGATACCACGACAATCAGGTCTTATGCTGGGAGCTGGCTGTGGAATCAGCCGCGTTTCGGTGGACATCCAGTTGTCCGATGGTGGCAACAGACGCGTCGGTGCGTGGTCTGCATCCGACCTCGTGTTCGAGTTGTTCTCAGGCGCGCAGATCACTCTTCGCAATGAACTCATGGTGTTTTTGCGGTTTGGATATGCATCCCGTGACTTTGGGACGGTCCAGGAGACAGTGTATCGAGGTAGCGACGCGCCCGTCTTCGGACTCGACGCGGATTTCAGCGGATGGTTTGTTGAAATCGGCTTTGGGGGTCATACCAGGCGAGCGTGGAGCCCACCGCGGTGATCCAAGAACGGACCTCGGAGACGAGCCCGAGGTCTCCCACCCCACCATTCCCTCCCCCTCGCAAACACCGCTGCCCAGCAGGAACGTCACCGCCGCGCCCCAAACGTCTGGAAAAACGGCACCACCGGCGCGAGGAATCGCTCGCCCTCCGGAATTCGTGGCAACTTTTCCTGGGGTTTTCCGTCTAACCAATCGAAGCCTTGATCCAGAATCGGGATTACTGGTCTACCGGAACAGACTTCGATTGGAAAAACACCCAAGCGAGAGGGATCTATCAGGAGGTGGCTTATGAAGTTACGTCACCTGTTCGAGTGGCGTGTACTGGCGATCGCCCTGGCCGTATTGAGTACCGTCATCGTCACACCGGGAGGCGGGACACCCGGCGGCCGTGGCTCGAAGTTCGAGAATCGCCTGAAGCAGAAGGTCTTTGATCAAACGTATTCGCTCGAAGCCGGGGGCGAACTCTACATAGACGTGGTCGATATGGATATCCACATCAGAACGGGTCCGGATCGTACCGGCTCCGTGCAGGTCTTCGTCGCGGGTTCTGATCCTGAAAGGGCCGCCGAAAAATTTGAGGAGTTGCGATTCGATGCGCGTTTGGAAAGCAACAAGCTTTCGATCGAGAGCCAAGGTCCAACCTTTGTCGTCCGGGGTTTTTGGAATCGGAATCGAAGCGTCCGTGTCTGGATGATCGTCTCCGTTCCCAAAGAGATCGACTCGGACATCCGAACCGAGGATGGCGATGTTCGGATCGACGATTTGACAGGCAACGCCCGCGTGCGTACCGAAGACGGTGATCTGGAGTTCTCCGAGATCCACGGCACATCCATTGAGATCCACACGGAAGACGGTGACGTGATGGCCGATGTTCTCGAAGCAGACGATATCACCGTGTCCACAGAGGACGGTGACCTGCAGATCGACAGCATCAAAGGAGGTCGGGTCGATGTGTCATCGTCGGACGGCGACATCGAGGTGTCACGAATCGAAGCCGAAAACATCCTCATGGAAACATCCGATGGTGATATCGAAATGACCGTCTCGGGAAACAGTCTAGACGCCGAGTGCTCGGACGGCGACATGACGATCACGATCTTGGACGAAATGGAGGTCGACGTCAGAACGGCAGACGGCGATGTCGAGCTCAACATCCCGCAGAACATCAACGCCGATCTCGACCTCGAGGGCGGACACGTGTCGGTGCGTAGCAAGATTTCGATCAAAGGCCGTGTGTCGAAAGAGCGTATCAAGGGATCGGTCAACGACGGTGGTCCGCTCATTCGCGTGAGGACTGATGACGGCTCGATCCTCGTGCGCGAAGGCTAGCCAATAAAACCGGCTTGGATCACGACTGCACGGCGACCCCGAGTCTGATAACAGATTCGTCGTTTGACCAAAGACGAGCCACGTATTGTATGGCGATCGCGGGAGAGATGGCCGTCGGCACGATGCCGACGGCCTCTCGTTTGGAGTCGGATCATCGGACGCGAGCTTTTCGGTCACTTTACGAGGTCAGCACATCTGGTAAAAGGAATCCCACCTTCCCTGTCCGTACTGGCCGTTGGCCCCGGGGCCAGCCCGTGGTGGCCCGCCGAGTGGGGCGACCCGAAATAAAGCCGGCGGCAGTTGTTGATTCCTCACAATCGTTGTAAGCTAAGGATGAGAGAACCGGATTCCCGTTCCGACGGTCAAAGCGAAAACTCAAGGGGGTTGAACATGGCTGAACGTCTTCGAGCTCAAGAAGTGTTCGAATTCTTGCGTCCGGAACAGATCCATGTCATCAGTGAGGCCGCCGACAAAGTGAGGTTTGCCGCTGGAGACACGGTATACGAAAAAGGTGCCAAGGCCGATCATCTCTTTGTCGTGCTCAAGGGCCAAATCGCATTGCGTTTGCCCGGAAAGGGCGGTGTCAGCATCCTCATCGACGAGCTGTCGCAGGGCGCGATGTTTGGGTCGTCTGTACGCTTCTACAAGGATTCGTATTCGCTGACGGCTCAATGCACCGAAAACGCTGAGCTTCTCAAAATTCGGTACTCGGTCCTGAAGGAACTCATGGATCAGGATCTAATGATGGGGTACGCCTTACAGACTCGAATATCAGAGATCTATTTTAGCCGATACCTCGAAACGATGAAAAAGCTGCAGGCCATCGTGATGAATATCCCTATTGAACCGGACTGAGATGTAGCTGTTTGGTCGAGGGATCTGCACAACGGCCGCGTGGCCACCTGTACGCCCACGGCGCCGAGAAAGCTCCATCGTCGACATCGCATACCTACCGGCGCTTCTCAACTTCAGGCGGGTTTGGGCACGAAAGACGGCGCGAGCCAGCACATAGTGTCATAGCGCAACCTGTTGTGGATAAACAAGTTGCGCGTCGGTTCCAACACATCCCCTGGAAATCCCACAAAACCCTGGGCGACCTTTCCACACCGGGCAGGCGTGGACCGAAATCTGCCAATTGGCCGTACGCCGGCGTCAGGGTCCAAACAGAACCCCCACAAGATCGTCGCCGGTCGACGATTTCCCTTTGACAGCGACTGGTCAGGTGTTATTTTAGGGCGACTCAGAGGATTCTCCTGCCACGTTCGTTTCCGCAGAGTTCGCCCCGCTGTCTCGAAAGTCGGTTCCGGAGTTCATTTCCCCGAGTTAATTGAGAGGAGGCACAAGGTCCTCCTTGGATAGGTAGCCAGCCGCGGTCAGCTGTCGTCCTATCAAATTGGTGACCGCACGAGTACAGAGGGCGAAAGAAGGAGTTGTTCGATGTCCAACAAAAGACTCTATGTTGGCAATCTCCCGTTCGATGCGACACGTGAAGACATTCGCGCCGCATTCGAGGCTTACGGAACCGTTTACGAGGTTTCGCTCGTCGAAGATCGCGAAACCGGCCGCCCGAGGGGATTCGGTTTTGTCGAGATGGACGAACAGGGAGCCAAGGCCGCCATCGAGGGACTCGACTCCAAGGATTTCCAAGGACGTGACCTCAAGGTAAACGAGGCGCGTGAGAGGCGTGGCGGACGCAGATAATCTGCAGTCACGTACATGCAAACAGAAGGGCCGCTGATGCGGCCCTTTTTATTAGGTCGTCCCCCGCCCCCGTTGTTTGATCGGTGTGGGGTCGCGGCCCAAGGACCCCGTCGCCAAATCCTCGACACCCTCGATAGCGAGGCACTTCCGCCAGAAGCGACACGGACATATTATTGGTCGTCACTTGAGGAGAACGACGCGTTTTGTCTGGGTGCGCCCCGCAGTTTCGAGACGAACAAAGTAGACGCCTGAGGCCACCGTTCTACCGCGGGTGTCCCGTCCATCCCACGTCGTGTTATGGTGGCCTACGGGCGCCCATCGGTCGATCAACGTTCGAACATGGCGTCCGTCAACACCGTAGAGACCAACACGGACGACACCCGGTTCGGGAACGGAGTAGGTGATGGTTGTTCTTGGATTGAACGGATTGGGGTAGGCATCCAAACACAGATTCACTGTGTCAGTAGCACGGATTCCCGACACCACAGGGACGTAATTCGTGACGAAGACATCCCATCCACCGTTGTAGGCAAGGTCCCCTCCCCCGCAATCCACGGCATCTTTGAACGTTCCGACAAACGCCATGTCCCCGGAGACATTGGCCGCGGCGGCAATGGAGTACTCCTTGTCGTTTTGCAGACCCAGACTGAAGACGTCAAAGCGCTCGCTCCAATAATGAGTTCCTTCCCCGTCGAAACGAGCTACACAGAAGTCAATTGGATCGGCGACGAGCGCCCCACCACCAAAGTCCACCGCCCCGAAAAAATGTCCGGCGAGCAGCACATGACCGGGTCCGTCGACCGCCACCGAGTAGGATCGTTGCGGCTCAGCATCTCCGAATCGCTTGCTCCAAATGTGGTTGCCGTCCGGATCGAACTTGGCCAGAAAAATATCGGGGCCACCGGCGTTCGTGAGACTTCCACCGCCGAGATCCAATGGGTCCCTAAAGTCTCCGGTGACGAACACGTTGCCCGAGAGATCCGCGGCCACGTCGTGTATGTACTGATACGTTCCTGGGTCGCCAAAGGAGTGGCTCCACCCGTGGTCACCGTTGGTATCGTATTTCGCGACAAACGCATTGTAGAGATCTGCCGTGAGCGTCCCCCCTCCAAAGTCGAACGAACCACTGTGATACCCGGAGAGAATCGTATTTCCGGCGGGGTCCGCCGCCACCGCGGTGATCACGATGCTCCCTCCACCTGTGTATTTTCGACTCCACAAATGCGCGCCTGTCGGGTGGAACTTCACAACGAACATGTTCGTCACAAACCAACTCGCGCTAAGCGTCGCGCCACCAAAGTCGATCGTGCCGGTGAAGAGCCCGGCGACGATCAAATTTCCCGAGCCATCGACACCCGCCGCTTTTACATCGACCGACGCCGAGCTGCCTCCAAAACCTCGGCTCCAGACGTGCTCCCCCGCGGCGTCGAACTTGGCGATGATTCCGTCTCGGAGTCCCTGTGCGGCAATCAGACCGCCACCAAAGTCCGCAGTGCCATGAAAGTCATTGACCAAAAAGACATTCGAGTCGCCGTCGATCGCAAGCTTATTGGTGCCGTACTTCAACGAATCGCCAAGGTTGCGGCTCCAGACATGATTCCCGAACCGGTCGAGCTTTGAGAGAAACATACAACTGGATGGTCCATCACAGACTAGAGCCCCTCCACCAAAATCAACGGTACCGTCGAAATGTCCGACCAGAATGACATTACCCACGTTATCGAGTGCAACGGAAGTCGCTACTTGATCTTCCGCATCGCCGTATGAATGACTCCATTGATAAACGGCCGCGTCGGCACAAACGGCCGAGACCCCGATGAAAATGAATATAATAATTGGAAATCGGATGCGAGCGCACATGATGTCGGTTCTCCTGGATGCGAGCTGGATGTAGCCGTCCCCAGTTCACAGCGAATCTCTATATATAAGGATATCGGAAATTACGACGGATCGTCAATTCGATACACGTCGCCGACGGCGCGAGGTTACGAGTTGTTCAACGTGCGGGCGCCAAATAGTCGAACTGCCCTCGTTGTTACTCGTAATTCCTCGAGAAAAATCCTCGCGGCTGAGTCAACTTACTTTGTTTTTGGATTGGAGGTCTGATTACCAAACGTTGTTTGACAAATTGTGGACTCGAACGGCGTTATCAGGACACACACCGCGTCATGAAACCACAGTGAATTGCCCGACGTCCGAATTCGTGTTAGACTCCTTGTGAGGACAGGGACCTTGTAGACCACTTGGCCGCCCAGCAGAAACGAGAACACGATGAAGACAGCCATTCCCGTTGTATTGATTCTGGTCACGCTCGCGACCTCAACCACCGCGCAAGAACCGTTTGATGGCGAGACCCTCATATCTGTGGTCAACTCGACTGAGACGTACCTGATCGACATAGATCAGAACGTCATCCAGACATGGCACGGAGCCGCCGCACCTGCCGCGTTTGCCTATATGTTTGCCGATGGGTCAATCCTCAGACCATGTCACGACACCAATGGGTATTTTGGCGGCGGAGGCGTTGGCAGACGTATCCAAGTGATAGACACGAATGATGTCGTGATCTGGGATTACTACTTTTCGACCGCCACCTACCAGCAACACCACGACGTCGAGCCAATGCCCAACGGCAACGTCCTGGTGATCGCATGGGAGCTAAAGACCGAAGCGGAGGCGATCGCCGCGGGTCGGCAGTCGGTCACCAGCGAAATGTGGCCGACCATGATCGCCGAGATCGAGCCGGTCGGTGCCACAGGCGGTAACATCGTTTGGGAGTGGCACCTCTGGGATCATCTCATCCAAGACGCGGATCCGGCAAAAGACAACTATGGTGTCATCGCCGATCATCCAGAACTGGTCGACGTCAACTTTGGCTCGGTCGGGTCGTACAGCTGGGATCACGCCAATGCGATCGATTACAACCCGGACCTCGACCAGATAGTGATCAGCGTACGAAAAATGAGCGAGATATGGATCATCGACCACAGCACAACGACGGAGGAGGCTGCCGGCCACACGGGTGGCAACAGCGGTCGAGGCGGCGACCTCCTCTACCGGTGGGGTAATCCGCAGGTATATGGCCGCGGCACCGCGGACGACCAGTACTACTTTGGCGTACACGGCGCCAACTGGATCGATCCCGGACTTCCCGGTGAAGGCGCCATCCTCACGTTCAACAATGGGAACCGGCCCGGTTCGGGAAACGACTATTCAAGTGTCGAGGAGATCGTTCCACCGATGGATGGCAATAACAACTATATAATCGATGCAGGAGAACCGTTTGGCCCTGACGCTCCCGCCTGGGTTTATCAAAATCCGCCCGGATTTTATTCCATGAACAGGGCCGGCGCCTTCCGTATGCCAAATGGGAACACCCTCATCTGCGACACCGACGGGCATACGGTTTTCGAGGTCACGCCAGCCGGAGCAACCGTGTGGATCTATCTGACACCGGGTGGCGTGCATCGGGCTCCGCGGTATTGGTACCACCTCACCGCCGTGGGCGAAACACAATCGTACACGGCACGCCTGCACGATAGCCGTCCCAACCCGTTCAATCCACAAACCACGATCGCGTTTGACATTGCCGCTCCAGGAAGGGTGACATTGGAGGTGTTCGACACGAGTGGCACACTCGTAGCCACATTGGTCGATGACGAGTTGGAAACCGGCCCGCATGAAGTGGTCTGGAGGGGCCGTGACCAGTCGGGGCAACCTGTGAGCTCGGGTGTTTATTTCTGTCGCCTGTCGGCCCCCGGATCCGTGCAGAGTAACAAGATTGTGTTGATCAAATGATCCGTGTCTCTTTGAGTCAAAGATGCCCAGCCATCGATCAAAACTCTTCCATGAGCTTTGAGAAGAGTGGATCGTCGCGAAACTGTTCAAGATATGGATCGTGCTGGATCCATTCCTTGTAAGCGCGGCTCTTACTCTTGAGGGTTCTGCCGAAACATTCAAAAAACTTGTCGCTCATTTTTAGTTCTGCGTACACACACGCCGAGTTGTAGAGAACCATCAGATCGTCCCTGGCAAGCGACAGAGCACGCTCGATCCACTCGAGAGCTTTCTCTCGATCGCCGAGCTGGCAATGGGCCTGAGCCCCAAGACACCAGGCTCTTGCGTCATCCGGCTCATTGACGACGTGTCTTTCAGCGATCTCCAACCCACGCCGACAGGCCGCCTCGAGTTCCGTTGGTTTATTGAGACCGCGATAAGCGTTCGCGGCCAACAACAGCGCTTGATAATCCTCCTGCCTTACCGCGCTGGCCTTTATGAAAAACTCCGCCGCCTTCTCCAGGTCGCCACGCACCCAATACGTTCGGGCACAATAGTAGTAGGCTTCATACAAGTTTGGTGAAAGCTGTATTGCCTTTCTCAACACTTCTTCTGCTCGGTCGTATTGCTCGGCCATCATGTTCGCGAGTCCATAGGAGGCGTGCGACTCAGCCAACTCGGGATCCAACTCGAGCGCTTTTTTGCTGGCCGTCACCGCGTTTTCGATGTTTGTCTTGTCGCTGTCGAAGTACATGTAGAGCATCGAGTGGCAGTCGGCGAGCCCACAGTAGGCCAGCGCGTATGCGGGGTCGATAATGATCGCACTCGTGAACAGGTTGCGGGCGCGGTGAAGGGGTCTTTCGCTGAGTCGGTGAAAGCTCTGTCTGCCACGTATGTAGAAATCGTACGCCTCAACATCTTTCGTTGGAACTTTGTCCAACACACGTCTCTCTTTGTCGGTCAGCTTGACCTCCAGTGATTCGACGATATTTCGACCGATTTCATCCTGGATGGCAAACACGTCCTCCAAATCACGATCAAATTTCTCCGACCACACATGGTAACCGTCCATAACGTTGACCAACTGCACGGTGATCCGGAGCCGATCCCCGGCTTTCTGCACGCCCCCTTCAAGAACCGTATCAACGCCGAGGTTCCTGCCGATCTCACGTACGTCCGCGCTTTTTCCCTTGTAGGCAAAAGAGGAAGTACGCGCCGCGACACGGAGGCCAACGATCTGCGATAGGTTATTGATGATATCCTCCGCCATCCCGTCACAAAAATAATCCTGTTCCCTATCGGCGCTCATATTTGTAAAAGGAAGTACCGCTATCGACGGTTGTCTCACAGCAGCGCGATCGGCGGTACCGGACTCAAGACTCCTCTTCGAGCGCTTGAGTTGAGCGAGCATCTCGTCGGCAAGCCGATAACGCCGTGTCAAATCCTTGGCCATCGCCCTTAGAACGATCTCCTCGATTTCGGCGGGGACTTCCTTTCGTATTTGACTTGGACTCTTCGGTTCCAGGTTCACAATCGAATAGATGATCGCTGCGTCGTGATCACCTTTAAAGGGAAGCTCGCCAGTTAGAAGTTCGTACATGACGACTCCCAACGAAAAAACGTCGGAGCGCTCATCCACGTCTCCACCGGTCGCCTGCTCCGGCGACATGTAGGCCACCGTTCCGACCGTCGTCCCGGTCTTTGTCACTCTCGCCGTCCCACCCGACTTTGCCAACCCGAAGTCTAAAATTTTTACGACACCGTCCTCGGTAACAAGGAGGTTCGCCGACTTGATGTCCCGGTGCACAATCCCGGCGTCATGGGCTTTTGAAAGACCCCCCGCTACCTGGATGGCAACATCGACCACGTCATCGATTGACACGGGCCCAGATGCTATCTTTTCTTTTAGTGTCTCTCCCTCATAGTAGTCCATGCAGATGAAGAGCCGCCCATCCCCGGTTTTACCGATCTCGTGGATCGTGCATATGTTGTTGTGTTGGAGCCCTGAAGCGGCACGCGCCTCGCGGATGAAGCGCTCCTTGGCATCCTCGTCACGTGTCAGTTCGTCCGGAAGGAATTTCAGGGCGACGGTTCGTTTGAGCCGGGTGTCTTCCGCCTTGTACAACAATCCCATCCCCCCCTCACCCAACTCCTCTGTGATTTTGTAGTGCGCGACGGTCTGTCCAATCATCTTGATCCCTTCTGATGCAACATTGAGACGGGGGCCGGCGCCGAGTTTTGGCAATTGCTCGTATCCTAACGATTCATTTTACAGCCGTCGCCAACGACTGTCAAAGAGGTCGCGGAGGTGGGAATGACATTCTTGACGACAAGAAAAACCAGGTTTGGGGCTCCTCAGCGGGTTCCGATGCAACGTTGGGCTATCGCTAAACCGCAGTATTGCAACGACGTCCAGAGCGTTCATGTAACCTTATGCGCTTCAGGTTACTCCTTGTGGGAAATCACTTGCTCCTCTTCGTTGTATTGTCCACGAAACGTTTGTGCTGCCTCGCGGATGAAGCGCTCCTTGGCATCCTCGTCACGT
>CP070677.1:1804739-1828534 GCA_020352495.1 Candidatus Latescibacterota bacterium | reverse complement strand
TTGCGCGGAACGAGCGAGGATCACCCGCCGGCAGGCGGGAAGCCGAGCGAAGTGGGCGCCGGGGCCGGATGAGCCCTTGGGTCCTCCGGGTGATCAACAGGTGGCCGCTTGTTAGGATCAGGATTCGGCCAGCCGTTTGAGGACGGTCTGCAGGATCCCGCCGTTGCGGTAATACTCGACTTCCACGGGTGTGTCGATCCGCACTCTCGCATCGAACTCGGTTGTCGCCCCGTCCTTTGACGTGGCGGTGACCCGAACCATCTGACGAGGCTCGAGCTGATCGGAGAGTCCCTCGATGGCAAACGTCTCGTCACCCTTTAGGTTGAGTGTCTTCCACGACTGACCCTCGGGGAACTCCAGGGGTAACACCCCCATTCCGATCAGGTTGCTCCTGTGAATTCGTTCGTAGCTCTCGGCCATCACGGCACGAACGCCAAGAAGCGATGTGCCTTTGGCAGCCCAGTCACGGCTCGACCCCGACCCGTATTCTTTGCCGGCCAGAACGACAAGAGGCGTCCGGACCTCCTGATAACGAAGGGATGCATCATAGATACTTGTCTGCACGTTTTCGGGAAAATACGTCGTCCAGGTTCCCTCGGTTCCCGGTGCAAGAAGGTTCCGCAGCCGGATATTTGCAAACGTCCCCCGAAGCATTACCTGGTGATTGCCACGTCTCGAGCCGTAACTATTGAAGTCCAATGGTTGGATCCCAAGCGATTGCAGATATTCTCCGGCGGGACTCGTGGGAGCGATGGCTCCGGCGGGGGAGATGTGGTCGGTGGTCACCGAATCCCCGAGCATGACGAGCGCACGGGCTCCCTGGATCGGCTCTATCGCGCGGACCGCTTCCCCGGACCGCGCGAAAAACGGAGGTTCCTGGATGTATGTGTTGTCCGATCTCCAGTCGTAGCTCTCGGAACTCGTCACCTGGATCTTGTTCCAGGCTTCGTTCCCCTCGAACACGTTCTTGTACTTTTCCCTGAACGCCTCGGCCCGAACGACCCGGTTTATGACGTCATCGACCTCTTTTTGTGTCGGCCATACGTCTTTGAGGAACACGTCGTTGCCGTTTTTGTCTTTGCCAAGCGGCTCGTTTTCGAGATCGATGTCAACGGTACCGGCAATGGCGTAGGCGATCACCAACGGCGGACTGGCCAGGTAGTTGGCCTTGACCATCTGGTGAACGCGGCCCTCGAAATTCCGGTTGCCGCTCAACACCGATGCGGCAACAAGATCCCCCTCCTTGATCGCGCTCTCGACGGACTGTGGAAGCGGACCACTGTTCCCTATGCAGGTTGTGCATCCGTATCCCACGGTGTAAAACCCGAGGGTCTCGAGATATTGGTCAAGTCCGGCCGCCCGATAGTACTCGGTGACGACCTGGGAGCCGGGTGCGAGGCTGGTTTTTACATAGTCTTTTGCTTTGAGTCCGCGTTCGACCGCATTCTTGGCGAGAAGCCCGGCTGCGATCATCACGGACGGGTTCGAGGTGTTTGTGCAACTCGTAATCGCCGCGATCACCGTGGACCCGTGACCCATGGTGCTCCCACCGTTGTGCTTTACCTCAATGGTTTTTGAGACATCCGCTTTGGCGAGCCCAAAACCGCCCTCTTTGGCGGGTCTTGCGAGCACCGACCGGAAGCTCTTCTTTAGATCACCCATCGGTACGCGATCCTGGGGGCGTCTCGGGCCGGCAAGACTTGGGCGTACGTCGGCGAGATCGAGTTCGACCGTATCCGAATACTCTGGAACCGGTGCGTCCGCCGTGAAAAAGAGTCCCTGTTCCTTCATGTAACTCTCGATGAGTTCGACCTGGTCCTCTTCCCTTCCGGTCAACCGGTAATATCGGATCGTCTCCTCATCCACGGGGAAATACCCCATCGTGGCACCATACTCGGGAGCCATGTTGGCGAGCGTCGCGCGGTCCGGGAGGCTCATGTCCGCGAGCCCCTCACCAAAGAACTCAACAAATTTCCCAACGACGCCTTTTTTGCGGAGTATCTCGACAACCGTCAGCACGAGATCCGTCGCCGTCACGCCCTCTCTCAGCCGACCGTGTAGCCTGAAACCGACTACGTTTGGCAAGAGCATGTTGATCGGCTCACCAAGCATCACCGCCTCCGCCTCGATTCCACCGACGCCCCATCCGACTATCCCGATCCCGTTTATCATCGTCGTGTGGCTGTCCGTACCGACGAGGCTGTCCGGATACGCCACCGTCTCCGAACCCACCGGCGTCGCAAACACACCCCTCGCCAGGTATTCGAGGTTGACCTGATGAATGATGCCCGTCCCCGGAGGGACCACGCGGAGGTTTTTGAATGCGCTTTGTGCCCATTTGAGAAGCTCGTATCGTTCGCGATTTCGCTCGAATTCTTTTTCGATATTGGTCTCAAATGCAGCGTTCGACCCGAACGCATCGACGACCACCGAGTGATCCACCACCAGATCACATGGAACCTGGAGATCGATTTTGCGGTAGTCCTTTCCCATCCGCTCCATGGCGGATCGCATCGCCGCGAGATCAACGACCGCGGGGACCCCGGTGAAATCCTGCAGGATCACACGTGCCGGTTTGAACGCGATCTCCGATTGCACTTCGGGATTGGGCTCCCACGAAAGGATTTTGATGACATCATCCTCGGTGACCTTGAAGCCATCGAGGTTTCGAAGCGCGCTCTCCAAAAGCACGCGGATCGAGTACGGCAATCCATCGACCCGCCGCGCCGCGCCTCCGATCTTTAGATCATCGAGCGCAGGTAAATGGTAAAGCGCAACCGTCCCGGATCTGGTTTTGAGTTGTTTTTTGAGTTCATCGTGATTGATTTTCAACATGGCCTCCTCGACTTACATTCTTCCGTTTCCTCATCCAACAGACATCGCGCATCGTGGGACGCGCCCCGGCGGCGACAACGCCCCATAGCACGACGGCAAACACAATCCACACGACGCGAAAACACAGGTTTCAATAGGGGTGTAAACAGAGGGTATCCGCTCAACGAAAAATCATTCAAGGTGTCTGGTTTCCGAGGTCATTATATGGTAGAATATGCCCGATTCGCAAGCGGTATAACCCTATACAAGCGAGGTCCAAACATGCGCATTGCTACTGGCGTGGTGATCGCTATTGCACTCGGTCTTTGCGGAGCGGGAACCGTCGCGGTCGCTGGTGAGTATAGCGCGACGCTGAGCGGACTGGAGGTCGTGCCACCCGTTTTTGAAACACCCGCGTCGGGTCTTGGCGATTTCGATCTCGATGCGACAAGAATGTTCAACTACTTCGTCAGCTATGGGGGCCTCCTCGGGACGGAAATCGCCGCACATGTTCACGGACCGGCCCCTATGGGTGAGAACGGTCCCGTGATTTTTGACCTTCCCCTGGGTCCCATGAAGGTAGGGTCATACGGCCCTCTGACACCTCAGCAAGAAAGCGATCTCAACGACGGGCTCTGGTACGTCAGCATCGAGACAACGTTGTACCCGTCGGGAGAGATTCGAGGGCAGATATTATCGTCTTTGCCGGTTGAGAACAGTTCGTGGGGCGCGATCAAGGCGTTATATAAGGTCGAATAGCCGGACAGTTTCCAGTACGCGCGGGATAATAGAAGCCGGGCAGACGATCTCAAAGATCGTCACCCGGCTTCCGTTTTGGGTGTCTCGATGCGAGCCGGACTAGACATCACTACGGCGATCCGCGGGCGGCGATTCGACGGAGCGGTCCCGAGCCGTTTGGCCCCCCAATAAGACGGCGCTCGCCGCTGGCAGTTTCAGTCGACCTCGTCCGCGATCTCGAGAAAACGGCTGTACGGAATCGCCGTCCAACTCTCCACCTGAAAAGCACCGGACGAGAGCGTTATCAACGATACCTTTGAGGCCACTTCCTCGTTGGGTGCCTCGTAAATATCCATGAAATCGTACGGCCCCAAAAGCGCGTAATGCGCAACCCATTTCACTTCAGGGCATTTGTCGGTGACCTTTCTCATCCACCGTTTGCCTATTTTCTCCCGGTTCTTGAGATCTTTTGTGACCTCTGGAGTCAGCTTCGTCAACAGGACGTATGTACCCATCGGTATCTCCTTGTCGGAACGCGTTCCAGAGCAAACTGGCTTCTACTCAAAGTGTAAGTTCGACCGAGGGGATCGTCAAACGGCTATATGAAAAGGCGTGAATGTCGTGCGAGCCGCTCCCCTGTCGTTCGAACGGCCTTGTCTCCACCTGGATCTCGCGGGTGACATCGCCTGCCGCCCCGAACGAGCGTGTCTCTCTCGACCCGTGTGATCAATGCCGATCCGGTGTGGGACACCCATGGCCGGGCCCTTGGGACGCCGTCCCGCCCGCAGAACCGCCAATATGTACGATACTTACTATTACCGTCTCTTCGGTGGCATATTGTAAGTTAATTCTTGACGATGGACGTACTTGTTGTTATATTATGGACGTTAACAGTCTATTATCTTTATTTTCGTATACCCAACGCCGACAGGGACGCCCGATGCAGGACACGCCCAAGAACAAGACTTCCGAAAAGAGAAACCGCATCGTGGAGGCGGGGGCAGAGCTTTTCCGGAAGCATGGGATCCGGCGGATCACGGTCGAGGAGATCTGCCGGGAGGCGGGTGCCAGCAAGATGACGTTCTACAAGTATTTCGAGAACAAGTACGAGCTCCTCAAACACATCTGGAACACATGGATCGACGAGGGATACGCCACGCTCGAGGAGATCGATACGATGGACATTCCGTTTACCGACAAGCTGCAGAAGATCATCGAGTACAAATCGGAGCAACTGTCGCGGGTGAGCGCGGAATACATGGACGAGGTTCTTCACGGTGACCCGGAGCTGACGGAGTTCATGCGACATGCACAATCGCGGAATGCCGAGCTCTTTTTGGCGTTTCTCAAAAAGGCTCAGGCGCGAGGCGACATGCGAAAGATCCGCCCCGAGTTCCTGATGGCCGCTCTCGATAACCTGAACGAAATCGCCCGAGACGATAAGCTGGCCAGCCTCTATCCCAGCCACGTCGAGTTCATCCAGGAGATCCAGATGTTCCTCTTCTATGGCATTCTCCCCACCAAAAGCGGAGATGAGGAACCGACAGATCGGCCGGATCGAATACCACTGATATAGATGGTGTAGCCAATGTGGAGCGTTGACGGACAAGATAGACACAAGAAAAAGAAGAGGATCACGATGGTACCCAGCACACGTATCCTTTGCCTGGCACTATGTAGTGTATTCGCCCTTGTGGTCGTAAATAACACCCCGGTTCACTCGACCGACACGGATATTCAACAGATCATCAGGAAAATCGACGAAATGTACCGGAGCGAGTCAAGCTATTCCGAGTTCGAAATGCACGTCGTGACCCCCCACTGGGAGCGTACGATGGTGATGGAAGCGTGGACGGTCGGGATGGACAAGACGTTTGTCCGAATCACGTCTCCGCGAAAAGAGAAGGGGATGACGACGCTGCGCATCGGCAACGAGATGTGGAACTACCTCCCCAAGACGAACAAGATCATCAAGATCCCCCCGTCGATGATGATGAGTTCGTGGATGGGTTCTGATTTTACCAACGACGACGTCGTACGGGAGTTTTCGCTCTACGAAGACTATAGCTATTCGGAGACAAGCGTGGCCGCTCCGGATACCAGTTTGATCTACATCGACTGTGTGCCCCGCGAGGATCTCGCCGTCGTGTGGAAAAACGTTGTGATCGCGGTGACGCGCTCCGACTATCTCCCCGTCTGGCAGAAATATTACGACGAAAAGGGTGCGCTGATGCGGACGATGTATTTCCGAGAGATCAAGACGTTCGATGATCGAACGATTCCCGCCGTGATGGAGCTGGTTCCGGAGAACAAAGAAGGTCACAAAACCGAGATTCGGTACACCGTCCTGGAGTTGGACATCGATGTCGGTGAGGATGTTTTCTCGTTGAGAAATCTCAGAGCTCAGAAGTGAGGATCAGCGATGATCACTCTAAAGATCGCATTTCGAAACATATTTCGACAAAAACGACGGACCTTTCTCACAATCTTGACGATGTTTGGCGGTGTCACCCTATGCTCCTTCTCGATCGGGTGGATGGACGGATCCTACAACTACATCATCGATATGTTCACCCGTTATCAGCTTGGTCATATCCAGATCCACAGACAGGGTTACATCGACCGGCCTTCTCTTTACGACACGATCGATGACTACTCCGTCGTTGCCTCATCGATCGAGAGTGCTCCCGGTGTGACGAGAACGAGTCCACGACTCTATGCCGCGGGTCTTGTGTCCGTGGGTGACAAGAGCGCCGTTTCCCGACTCATCGGAATAGATTCCCAACTCGAGAACGCCGCTACTCTCTTCGACCGGAAGATCACAAGCGGACGACCGTTCTCCCGCGATGCATCTCGCGAGGCGGTTATTGGTGTGGGATTGGCAAAACGACTCGCCGCGGTTGTCGGCGACACAATCGTCGTCGTCTCGCAGGGGGCTGATGGATCGATCGCGAACGACGCGTACACGGTGGTCGGTTTGATCTCAACGGGAGACCCCGCGAGCGACCAGATGGCTTTGTATCTCGAGCTTGCCGACGCGCAGGAGCTGCTCGTGCTCGACGGGCGGATTCACGAGATCGCCGTCGTCGCCGACGATCTTCACGGGGTGCGGCGTCTTGCATCGCTGCTTCAGGAAGGTCTCGCGGACCCCGGGTTGGTGGTCGAGCCATGGCAGGTATTTGCCAGGGCGTTCTACGACGCGATGATGGCGGACAAAGCAGGCGGCTGGGTGATGCTGATGGTCATCGTTTTTGTGGTCGCGATAGGCGTGCTCAACACGGTGCTCATGAGCGTACTGGAGCGAACACGTGAGTACGGGCTTCTTCGCGCAGTTGGAACACGTCCAAGACAGATATTCTGGCTCGTCATCATCGAGGTCTGCATTATGGCGGCTGTAAGTGTCGCGCTTGGATGTCTTGCCGGATGGGGTCTGAACTACTGGCTTTCGATCAAAGGTATCCCCATGCCGTTCGAGTTTAGCTACGGCGGGATGGAATTCACCCATGCGTTCACGGAGGTCAACACCCGAAGCTTTGTCATACCCATCGTGGTTGTAATTCTCTCCGCCGTCGTGGTGTCCGCCCTCCCCGCTCTGCGGGCCGCCCGAACCGCGCCCGCCGAGGCGATGCGAACAAGGTAGGAGACATACGTCATGACACTGTTTTTGAAACTCGCCTGGCGAAACATCTTCCGAAACAAGAGACGGACGTATATCACCGGTGTGGCCATCGGTGTCGGGCTCGCGTCGCTCATCTTTGTGGACGCGCTGATCCTCGGTTTCGAAAAAAACATGATTGGCACGGCGACCGGCTCGTTTCTTGGTGAGGGGCAGATCCATGGTGACGGATTCAGGGAGCTTCTCTCCGTGGAGACCACCATCGAGCACCTTGACGAGATCACGTCGCGCCTGGGTGACGAAAACATTGTCGAGCACTTCACCGTCCGGACGATGAGTTTTGGCATGATCAGTTCTCCCGCCAATCTGGCGGCAGTATCGATGGTGGGGGTCGAGCCTGCAACGGAGCAGTTTCTTTCGCAGATCGACGACGTTTTGATAGAAGGGTCGTATTTCGACGGGGACAACGAACGTGATCTCATCATCGGAAGTAAGCTGGCCGATCTCCTCGAGGTTGGACTGGGTGACCGCGTGGTTCTCACCACTGCAGAGGCGCACACAGGTGACCTCGCACAAGAGATGTTTCGAGTCTCGGGTATCTATTACTTCAACGTCCCGGAAATGGACGGAGCGATGGCGTTCGTCCGGCTAGGCAAAGCCCAAGCGATGCTTGGTCTGGAGGACCAGGCGCACGAGATCGCGCTCATATTTACGGATCCCCGGTATGGCCGCGACAAAAACCACCCGTTCTGGGAAGAGTACTCGGTTGGAGGCAACGAAGCCGTCGGGTGGCCGGTGATTCTTCCTCAGGTCGAAGCGTACTTCGAAATATCGTGGTTCAGCACGCTTTTTACCGGTGTGATCATCTTTGGCATTGTGGTGCTCGGGATCATCAACACGCTCTTCATGTCACTCCACGAACGTATGTTCGAGTTTGGTGTGATTCGCGCCGTGGGAACTAGACCGACCGCTATTGCCCGGCTGATCGTTTTCGAAGCGGGATCTCTCGCAATCGTGAGCATTGTGATGGGAATTATCATTGCCCTCTTGATTACCTGGTTGGTGACAAAGACCGGCATCGATTATTCGGGGATCGAGTTCGGCGGCGTCACGATCCGGGAGCGTCTTTACCCGATCATGAAATCTCACCAGTTCGTTTTGTATCCGATTTTGGTTTTTGTATTCACTACTTTTATCGGCATCTTCCCAGCCATTCGTGCGGCGAGAATGTCGCCTGCCGAGGCGATGCGAAAAAGCTTTTAGGGAGAAACAACGATGAGTGCCAACCATTCAGACGCTGTTGTAGTTACAAAGGGTGTAACAAAGGAGTATTCGGACCACGGTATTCCTGTGCTGGCCGTCCGCGGGATCGATCTGGAAATAAAGACCGGTGAGTTCACCGCAATCGTCGGACCCTCGGGCTCGGGAAAAACAACGTTTCTAAACCTCATCTCCGGTCTCGATCGAGTCACGGAAGGCAAAATCTGGCTCAACGGCAAACCGCTTTCCGAAATGAGTGGACGCGAGCTATCCGATTTCCGGCGTGACAACATCGGGTTCATCTTTCAGGCGTACAATCTGATCCCGGTCCTAACGGTGACGGAAAACGTCGAATACATCATGCTCCTTCAGGGTCTCTCCGCCGAGGAACGCCACCGGCGTGTGCAAACGATGCTCGGCGAACTGGGTCTCGACGGGTTCGAGAAGCGTTTCCCTCCGCAGCTTTCTGGCGGTCAGCAACAGCGGGTCGCGGTGGCCCGCGCCATCGTAGCCCAGCCGGCGCTCGTGTTGGCCGATGAACCCACGGCAAACCTCGATTCCCAAACCGCGATCGAGCTCATCGATCGAATGCGGTATCTAAACGAGACCCACGGTGTGACGTTTATATTTTCGACGCACGACACAAAGATCATGGAGCGTGCGAAACGTTTGATCGTTCTCAAAGACGGGCGGATCGACTCGGACGAAGTGCGTGAGTGATCTGGCTTTGCCCAACCCTTTGGGAAAGGACTGGTTGTCCGTGACGGGATTTTGGCGCAACCGAATAACCTTGATCGCAACCTTGATTATCCTCATGGGGGGTACAGGCACCCAGGCGCTCGGCATCGACGGCTATTATAAGAACTTTTTTGTCGTCGATCACCTCCCCGAAATAACCAACCTGCCAAGAGATGAACAGCAGTTATGGATCGGCTCGGTAAGTCAGAGGCTGCGCGTGAACGCGTTCCAACGGCTGACCGGCCTTCTCTCCGTTAATGTTTCCTATGCGCTCGTCGCGCGTGTACAGGATCCTGCGTTTTTTGATGAGGAGCCCACGTTGTTTGGTGAAACGTCACTCATCGGCTTTATCGATGCGGCCGGATACCGCGTGGCCGATCTCGACACGACGCTCTTCCCGAGAGACCCGAAGGACATTCGAAGCTTTGCGATGTTCCAGAACCTCGACCGTCTGTTTGTCACGGTTAGCGTAGATTGGTTCGATCTCTACGTTGGACGTCAGGCAATCGCCTGGGGGTCGGCCCGCGTGATCAATCCCACCGACGTGATTGCACCCTTTCTCTATACGGAGCTCGACACCGAAGATCGAATCGGCGTGGACGCGGCGCGGATTCGCGTTCCGCTGGGAGCATTGAGCGAGTTCGATGCGGGCTACGTCGCGGGCGAGGATCTGGAATTTTCCGAAAGCGCGTTCTTTTTGCGCGGGAAGGCCTATGCAGCCAAGACTGATCTGGCCGGACTGGTCGTGGGTTTTCGCGAGCATCTCATGATCGGTGCGGATGTCGCGCGCGCGATCGGTGGCGCGAGCTCGTGGCTTGAGACGGCTTATGTGTTCGCCCACGCGTTGGGCGGCACACGATCGAGCAATGACGATGACTACCTGCGGTTCTCGGTCGGATGCGATTACAGTTTCCCGAGAAACATCTATGCGTACATCGAATACCACTTCAATCAAGCGGGGACGGATCGAACCGGAGACTACTGGCGTGTTGTTCAAACGCCAGCCTATCTCGACGGTTCAGTTTATCTTCTCGGTGAGCACTACCTCGCCCCGGGGGCCTCGATTCAAATCACACCGCTCGTCACGTTGACGGCGCAGGCACTCGTCAACATCACCGACCCGTCCTCGCTTTTCGTCCCCGTCGTGGAATACAACATCAAAGAGGACGTCTATCTACAGTTTGGCGCCTACCTCGCCACCGGCAAAAGTCCCGAGATTCCGGTGCTCAAATCAGAATTTGGCACGTACCCGGACATGATTTACGCCTCGTTCCGGATCTACTTCTGATGAGAATCGCTGGTTGGCGATTGAGCGGTTGCGGCTCCCTTTGCTCGACTTCTTCTCCAACGGTCCGGAAGAAGCCAGCCTCTCTCCGTCTCAATTTCGCGGTCGAAAGGACACTTTGAGCGCGGCACTGGAACTATTGACCCCCTCCATCGTATGTAAATTCAAACCCCACATCAACGAGTCCTGGAGGTTCGCCGGTGCGTCGGCTTGTCGATCGCTCCACAATCGCCCCGATTGTTACAGCCTTTGTTTTCGGAGCGTTGACCATGCTGTTTTCCTCGACGGTTCATGCCGATGGAAGCGGGACCGCAGACGATCCCTACAGGGTCCCCCACACGGCGGCCGGAATGAGGATAGATGGTGTTCTCGACGAGTCCGCGTGGAATGATGCTCTCACCCTCGATGTGAACATAGAGGTCCAACCCGGTGAGAACATCCCCGCACCAGTCAACACGACGGCATACCTTATTTACGACGAGTCCAGCCTCTACGTAGCCTTCATCGCCTACGATCCAAACCCCTCGCAGATACTCGCCCGTTACTGCGACCGCGATGCGCTTTGGGACGACGACTGGGTTGCTATATTCATAGATACCTTCAACGACGGAAGGCGCGACTACGGGTACATTTCAAATCCGTTTGGCATCCAATGCGATATCATCGAGAGCGAGATGGGTGGAAATAGTGCCTGGGATGCCATATGGGATTCGGCGGGGAGGATCACCACCGAGGGATACGTCGTCGAGATGGCGATCCCGTTCAACAGCCTGAGCTTTCAGCGCAGCGACAGCGATCAGGTATGGGGACTCGACCTCGTGCGTTCGTACCCGCGGAGCGTGAGGCACCACATCGGGCTATTCCCTAGGGACCGGAACAACAACTGCTACATGTGTCAGGCTGAAAAAATCTCTGGTTTCGCCAGTGTCGATCCGGGCAGGAACCTCGAGATCACCCCGACGCTTTCGGGGGTTTATGTGCAGGAAAGGGAAAACGGAACTTCCGGCGACTTCCGGGAAAGCGACAAAACCCTCGACCCGGGGCTGACGCTTCGCTGGGGTTTTACGCCGAACCTGACTTTTAGCGCTACGGGAAATCCTGACTTCTCCCAGGTCGAGGCCGATGCCATGCAGCTCGACATCAACACGCAGTTCGCCCTCTACTTCCCGGAGAAGCGCCCCTTTTTTCTCGAAGGAGCGGACTTTTTTAACACCGGGATGGATGCGGTCCACACGAGATCATTCAGCGATCCAAACTGGGGAGTAAAACTAACCGGTAAAGAGGGACGTAACACGATCGGCCTCTTTACCGCCCAGGACAACATCACAAACCTCACTTTCCCCAGTAGCGAATGGTCGGAGGACACGTCCCTCGATCAGGATTATGTGGGGACCGTGATGCGGTTTCGAAGGGACGTAGGGTCATCCTCGAACATCGGTCTCCTGGTAACAGACCGCGAGGGAGATGACTACCATAACCGCGTGGCCGGGATAGACGCCTCCCTCAAGATAACAAAAAAGGACGAGGTGAACATCCAGGTGCTCGGTTCGAGCACCCGCTATCCCGACAGCGTCGCCACGGAATTCGACCAAGAGGGAAAAAGATTCGAAGGCGGTGCTTTCGAGCTCTTCTATCTCCACGATACGAGGAGCCTCGACTGGTATACCCTCTACAGAACCTTCAGCCCGGATTTTCGGACGGACACCGGATTCATACCCAGGGTTGATTACATGTACACCGAAACGGGAGCCGGTCACACGTGGAACAACGACCCCGACCGCTGGTGGAACATGCTGAACTTCGGAGGCTGCCTCGAGACCGATCACGATTATTCCGGTCAGAGGTTGCTGTACGGCTACTCCTGGTGGTTCAACTATCGTGGATTGAAACAGTCGATGCTCGACCTGATTGGTTTTGGTCGAGTCCAGAGGTACCAAGGCGAAGACTTCTACCTGAAGGGCCTGCACTATACCACCGGTTTTTATCCCAGCGGCGCCACGAGCATCTTTCTCAACGGCATATTTAGGGAAGCGATAGATTATTGGAACGTACGCGACGGGAAACGGATAATGTTCAATCCGGTGATCGCATACAAGCTGGGCAGGCACGTCTCGATCGACGTGAGCCACACGTTTGAACGGTTCAACGTCGACGAGGGGCGTCTCTACGAGGCGAATATCAGCAGAGTGAAACTCGTCTACCAGCTCGACCGCCGGACGTTCCTTAGGTGGATCGGCCAGTACCGGAACTACGAGAGAAACGCCGGATTATACATCGACGAAGTGGATTCGCGCACGGAAGGCTTCTCCAACCAGCTTCTCTTCTCCTACAAGCTCAATCCACAGACGGTCCTGTTCCTAGGGTACTCCGACACTTTTTACGGGGACCACGACATCGACCTCGTCCAAACCGACAGAACTTTCTTCATGAAAGTGGGCTACGCGTGGGTGCAGTAGGGATGGATTAGGTGTGTATCGATCAAACCGGTTGCCCAAAAACCACGTCGAGTTTGCCGACTAGCCATCCGGCATTTGTTCCGAGTCCAGCTGAAACAATTCCTCAACGGGCACCTGGAAAACTTTCGCCAGCTTGAGGGCCAGGTATGTCGACGGCACGAACTTTCCGTTTTCAATAGTGTTTATCGTCTTGCGTGTAACGCTTACGCGGTAAGCGAGCTCTTCCTGGGTCCAGTCATGCATCGCCCGATACACCTTCAACTTGTTTCTGACAGTTTTATCGGACATTACCTATTTTTCTTTAGAAAAAAGGTTGTGATGAACGCCGCGCTGCCAACTATGGGGGTCGCAAAAGCCACCAGTACCGGATCATTGATCGTGTGGAACGAGGAGATCAGCAAAAAGGCAAACGGAGTTACGGCCGCTCCGATAAAACCCGCCTTCCACGACTGATCAAGATGCAATTTCGTCAATTCGTTGTCGATTAGTGCTTCCTTCAGTTGAGGGTTGGCCGCGGCCCTTGCTCGCAGTCGATTCAGTTTCACAATATGTACGAACATAACCACCAACAGAGCCACCGAGATGATCAGCACCACGATCCCGATTGGATGGGAGTTCAGTTCGTACTCCTTGAGAACGGTCCCAAACACATAACGGACAATCAGCAGGACTATGAGTAAGAAAAAGGCGATCAGAAATCGTTTCCAGTACCTCTGCTGTTGTCTGTCGGTCTCTTCAATGAGGTTTGACATTTGATCATCCTCCGGTCATGAGCCACAAGACCCCGCGGGGCCATTGAGTAGTGCACCGCCCAATAAATAACCTCAACTGCTCATAATATAACCTATCGGTTACTGTTTGACAAGTGTCATTTGGAAGAATTTACCATTTTCTCCGGTCTGTCGACGGGGTCTGGCACGCGTCTGGCAGCTCAAGTCGTTACCCTGGCGTCACTTGGGCTCCCGATGCTTGGGGGGATCAGAATCGAGTCGCATCCGTTTTGATCAGCCACTTGGGATCGATCCGGATCGTGGGAGAGTCATGGTCACAAAGGCCCTTACTCCGATTTCTGGTCCACCACCGCTCGCTTTTTTGGGGTAAGATTCGGGTCTAGCCCAAAAGGGAGGACTCTTAAGAAAAGACGTTTTGCCAGGGAGCGGATGGCCGCGCCGCTTCCCTGCGCGGCCCACGTTAGAATATCTATTTACGAAAATCTGTCATTTAGATCACGCGGTGGTTCCCAAAACAACGAGGACGTCAATTCTCCGTTCTGTGCCGCACGTCATTGCATAGACTACCAAGAGGAGGAAACGAGAATGTCGCAACCGCCACAATTCAATGAAGCCCAGGTCAAAGAGAGACTAAAGAAGTTCGTAGTAGACAATTTTTTGGTAAATGCCGATTCGAAAAATGTCGGTGACAATGACTCGTTCTTGGAGCAGGGCATCATTGATTCGACCGGCGTGTTGGAATTGGTGGGTTTCATTGAAGAAACGTTCAGTATGAGAGTAGAGGACGAGGAATTGATCCCGGACAATTTGGATTCGCTGAATCAATTGGTTGTCTATATCAAATCAAAAACTCACAGCCAATAGCCCATGACCCGCAATTGATGACCTGAGGGACATCATGTTGGTAAACGAATTCCTGGAAAACACCACAAGATTATACCCAGACAAAGTCGCATTGATCTGCGACAAAAAACGATGGAGCTATAGTGAGATCGAAGATACCGCCAACTCTTTTGCCAACGCTTTGATCGCTTGTGGTCTGGAGAAAGAGGATCGGGTGGCGATATATTTGGAGAATTCCGCTGAATCCGCCATTTCGATATTCGGAATCTTGAAGGCTTCTGCGGTATTTGTAGTCATAAATCCTCAGGTAAAGATGAAAAAACTGGAATATATCCTAAACGACTGTCAGGTGAAGATCCTGATAACAAACTCCAAAAAAATTAATGAAACAAAAGACATCATAGATGATTGCAAGAATCTCACGTCGGTCATGATTACAGACTATGATGATAAAAAAACATCGATCCCCGAGTTCAAGAACCCGGCGGTATTATCATACCGCAACCTTTTGGATCAACATCCTGCAAAAAAACCTCCAACAAAATGTTCAGACGCGGACCTGGCGAGTCTTATCTATACCTCAGGCTCGACAGGAAATCCAAAGGGGGTCATGTTAACGCATTTGAACATGGTAACAGCAGCCAATTCGGTGATCGAATATCTCGAGAATTCCGAGGATGACATCATCCTCGATTGTCTCCCGTTATCCTTCGATTATGGTCTATATCAAGTGCTCATGGCATTCAAGTTTGGCGGGACGGTGGTTCTCGAACGTTCTTTTACATATCCCTATCAGATATTGGACCTAATAATAAAAGAACAAATAACTGGGTTCCCTCTTGTCCCAGCCATCGCTGCGATCCTTCTTCAGCTCAAGAATCTCGATAGATTTGATTTTTCAAATTTGCGATACATAACGAACACTGCTCAAGCGTTCCCTCCAAAACACATTTTCATGCTTCGCAAGCTAATGCCTCACGTTAGGATTTACTCTATGTATGGACTAACGGAATGCAAACGGGTGGCGTATTTGCATCCCAGTCAAATAGACATACGACCGACGTCTGTTGGAAAGGCAATGCCAAATACATCTGTCTATATAGTCGATGGAAATGGCGAGGAGATAACAACACCCGGCCAGATTGGCGAACTCGTCGTAAGAGGTAAAAACATTATGAGAGGTTATTGGAATCTCCCCGAAGAGACTTCCAATAGGCTAAAACGCGATACACGCACAAATGAAACGGTCTTATATACGGGAGATCTGTTCAGAAAGGACGAGGAAGGGTATCTCTATTTTGTTTCAAGAAAGGACGACATAATAAAGACCGCCGGAGAGATGGTAAGCCCAAAAGAAGTCGAAAATATTATCTATGAAATAGAGGATGTAATGGAAGTCGCGGTTGTCGGGGTAGAGGACGAAATTCTGGGCCAGGCTATAAAGGCCGTCATAGCGTTGAAAGAAGATTCTAAACAGACAAAAGAAGATGTGACTATCCATTGCTCCAAACACTTGGAGAATTTCATGGTCCCCAAACACATCGAATTCCGCAAGGAACTACCGAAGACATCGTCGGGCAAGATACGAAAAGAGGATCTGGCTCAATGAGGGACAAGCACAGGCAAATGGCAGAGTTCGCCCGCATCACAAGAAAGGAGTTCTCGTGAAATTCACCAAATATATCCTTGATATCGATTGTCAAAAGGAAACCGAACGAATCTGTCTTTTCATAAAGGAACAGGTTCGAGATATGAGACGTGATGGCATCGTGATCGGTTTGAGTGGAGGGATCGATTCGGCATTGTGTGCCACTCTTTGTGTAAAAGCGTTGGGAAAAGACAAAGTGTTTGGTTTGATACTGCCGGAAAAAGAGTCCAATCCCGTAAGCGCCCAATATGCAAAAAAGTATGCCGGAGAACTCGGGATAGAGTATGAGACAGTCAACATCACACCGACGCTGGAAGCATTTGGGACCTATGACAAACGAGATACGGTGATAAAAGCGGTGTTTCCCGAGTTTGACAGCAACTGCAAACTCAAAATTGTATTACCGGCTGATTTATTGGAAAAGGATGCTTTCAACTTCTTTACACTGAAGATTGATGACGGCAAAGGCAATGTGAAATCGGCAAGGCTCAAGAATGAAAGCCTGAGAGGTATCGTCGCTGCCACTGACACCAAACAAAGAACGAGGATGATGCATCTTTACTATTATGCCGAACTAAAGAACTATCTTGTATGTGGCACAACCAACAAAAGTGAGACGATACAAGGGTTTTTTGTCAAATTTGGAGATGGCGGGGTGGACATAGAACCTATTGGGTATCTTTATAAAACACAGGTATATCAGCTTTCGGCACATTTGGGTGTAATCGACGAGATCTTGCGGAGAGCACCAAGTCCCGATACCTTCAGCTTCCAGGTCAGTGACGAGGAATTCTTTTTTCGCATGCCCTACGACAAATTGGATCTCTTGCTTTATTCATGGGAGAATAAAATAGACATAAGCAATGTATGCGAAGTCATGGATCTCAAAGAAGATCAGGTCAAAAGAGCGTTCCGGGATTTCTCTTCAAAACATAGAGCTACGGAGCACTTGAGGCAATTACCGCCGACACTAACGTAGAAGGATAACAATGAAACGATGTACGAAATGTATACTGCCTGAGACTTTTCCTGGTATCAAATTCAACGACGAGGGGGTCTGCAATTTTTGCACGAGCTTCAAAGGCGTTGAACACATGGAGGTTAAAAAACAAGAATACAGACAAAGGTTCGAAAGTCTACTCCATGAATATAAAGGAAAAGGCACCTATGACGCCCTTATGTGTTATAGCGGCGGGAAAGACAGCACTTACACATTGGCCATTCTCAAAGAAGAGTATGGTCTCGACGTACTTGCCCTTACAATTGACAACGGATTTTTGCCCGGACAAACAACCGAGAATATCAATAACGTAGTTGGCAATTTGGCGATCGATCATCTCCTACTCAAGCCTCGCTTTGATATTCTAAAAAAAATATTTCGGGAGTGTTCCGAGAACAGTATCTATCCCCCGAAAACTCTCGAGAGGGCGAGCACAATCTGCACATCATGTATGGGCATAGTGAAATTCAGCGCTCTTCGCTTGTCGCTCGAAAAAAATATCCCTTTTATTGCCTTTGGATGGTCTCCGGGGCAGGCTCCGATCACATCGTCGATCATGAAAAACAACCCCCAAATGATCAAAATGATGCAGAGGGGTGTTTTTGATCCTCTACATAAAATAGTCGGAGACGAAATAAGACCATATTTTTTGGAGGCCTCACATTTTACTTCTTCCTACAGTTTCCCGTATAACATAAGCCCTCTGGCGTTTCTCGAGTATGACGAGACTGTGATATTCGACAGAATCGGGCAACTCGGCTGGGAACCACCAAAAGACACAGACGCAAACTCCACAAATTGTCTTCTTAACTCATTTGCAAACAAGGTCCACAAAAAACAATTTGGTTTTCATCCCTACGCGTTTGAGATGGCCAAACTGGTTCGTGAGGGATACGTCGAGAGAGAGGTCGCTCTTGAAAAAATAACGAGCATAGAGGATAAAACGATCGTTGAATTGGTGGAGAAAAAGCTAGAGGAACAATAATGGGCAAATACACCATTACTGAGTCCGACATAAACAAGAATAAAGATGACATCTTGGGGATACTAAAAAGGAACCTACCACAACAGTCAGAAGAGATCTTTGACTGGAAATATAAGAACTGCCCCTATGGCAAAGCTGTGTGTTTGCTGGCAAAAGATGAAGAATCCAACTCATATGTCGGTTCAGGATCACTGTTTTTGAGGAAGGTTTGCATAGGTGGTGAGTCTGTCTGTGCTTCAGTAGCCGGCGATTTCGCCATAGACAAAAAACACAGAGCATATGGACCGGCTCTAAAGTTGCAGAAGACCATCCAATCGCACCTCGAGGGCAACGAGGTCAAGTTCATCTACGGTCTTCCCAACAAATTATCAGAGGCCGTATTCTTGCGGATCGGCTATACGGAAGTTGGAAGAATAGAAAGGTACGCAAAAGTCCTGAGGTCCGAATATAAAATACGGGGGTACATCAGATTTTCGTTGGCTGCCAGAATAGTATCAAAGGTTTTGGATTATTTGATTGAGAAGTTTTCGAAAGAAACCAAACACAAAGACTCGTCATCCTTTGGCATCGAAACCCCGGATTCGTTTGACAACAGATTCGACGCGCTATGGAAAAAGGCCGCAGGTCAGTTTGAAATCGTCGGAGAGCGAACTTCCGAGTTCCTGAATTGGAGATATATCCAGTGTCCACCTCACCGCTATCATATATTTTCACTTGTTGACACAAAAAAAGAGATCGCGGGATATGTGGTCTACTTTACCGAAAACAATATTTATTACGTAGTCGATATGTTGTTCGCCCATTCAAATGTTCTGGATACCCTACTTCACAAATTCATCAGATATTCTAGAAACCAAGGGATTTTTTCGATTTCCGTGTTTTTCATGGGCTCTGACTCGACGGTAGAAAAGCTCAAAGAGTGGGGTTTTCGTCTCCGCGAGAGCGGTTCGAGGGTACTATTGTATTGCGATAGAAAACTGCCGTTTTCAGACTCCTTGTTTGACAAGAACAAGTGGCATCTCCTAGAGGGAGATAACGACATCTGATCAATATTCTCGTCGTCGGCACAGCCTCTGTGTGGTCACCGTGTGATTTTGGAGAGCTCCCGGGAGCGCAATCGAGTGACCGGTCGTCCACCCCGGTCAGAGACGTCATCGGCCCCCTCAAAGAGAGCCGACTGGACGCACGATGCTCTCGACGCCTTCCAGCTTCTTGCTAGCGACGATGCGTTCGATGATCCGGAGCTTGATCTCGCGGCGTTTCTTTGTCTCGCGCACGTCGATATGTTCCCACGGGCCAAATGCCTGGATGAGTCTTCCCGCGATGAGATTTTCCGTGAATCTCTCGACAAAGCTCTTGCCCTCGAGAGCCTCGAGATCACCAAGGAGAGCTCTGAGTTCTGGATCGGGGGCCCTGAGATACGATCGGGCATCTTCACGGTCGACGTCGTTGTCCAGAAGGAATCCCAACCGGTATACGTCCTTGACCAGATCGAGCGGTGTGTTTCTACCGCCTCTGCCGTACTCGATGGCCAGCACGGGTCTGCCGAGGGCCGCCTGGACTTCGATGGCCAACGGTGTCAGCTCCCAACCGTGACAGTTGGCGCGGTCCATCACTATGACGGTACTGACATCGGCCAAAGCGTCCCTCATTTGTTTGGCGGGGAACGGACGGAAGGTCTTCAGGGCAAAGAGCCCAACCTTCATTCCCTCCTCCCTCAGCTCATCAACGGCATCCAGCGCCGTTCCTTCGGTGGAACCCATGGTAACGACCGCGACTCTGGCATCGTCGGTCTTGTAGTCATTGACGATCCTGTAGTACCGACCCGTTAGTTGGCCAAACTCGTCAAAGGTCTCCTGGACGATTCTCGGGACCGCCTTTTGAGCCTCGGAGAGCGTGCGGACGTGCTCCGAGTAGTAATCCTGCAGGGCGACGGGGTTGTACGTGCCACCCGTTTTGAGAATCGTGTATTCGGGATCGTATTCACCGACGAATTTCTGCACGGCTTCGTCACTCAACATATCGAGCATGTCTTTGTTGTGCGTGACGATAAACCCGTCCTGATTGATGAACCCGGGAAGCAGAGCCTTTTCGCAGGCTTTCTGCGCGATAATGGCGAAATCATACGCCTCCTGCGCATTCCTCGGCATGAAATGGATCCAGCCATCGTCCCTGAACTGTAGGAAGTCGGTGTGCCCGGCGTGGATATTGAGTGGCGCGTTGGTTTCACGGGCACCGACATTGACAATGACGGGAAGCCGGAGTGAAGCGGCAAGCGATCCGCCCTCCTTGCCCAGCAACATTCCCTGTGAGGCGGTCGATGTGACGGCCCGCACCCCCGCTGCCGCCGCCGCGATGATGGACACAAACGAGGTATGCTCGGATTCCGTGTGGACGAACTCGGTATCGACTTTGCCGTCCGCCCAAAACTGCGAGAAGGTTTGCCCGACCTCGGTGCTAGGTGTGATCGGAAACATCGCAAACACGCCCGGATTGATCTGTCTCCACGCTTCGGCTATTGCCTCGGAGCCGGTCATGAGGTCATCCGGCGGCGACTGCTCAAAGCCGATAACGTCTATTGCATTACGATCCTTTTTACCACCGGTGTCGGCATCGGACAATTTCGCCTCTCGGTACGTCGTCCAGAATGCATCCACATTCGCCCGGACGATCTTTGCCGCCCCTGCCTTATCGGCAAACTCTTTGGTCAGCAGCTTCTTCCATCGCGCTGCCAGGTAGTCTTCCTGGAATGCAACACCGTTGTTTGCCAACATCTTCAAGACACCCGCGAGCAATGTCACCGTTTCCGGCACCCGGTATGTTTTTCTCGTCGCCGACGCGTCGGTCGTCACTACCGCCAATCTGTTTGGGATTTGGTATCTGCGCCGCGCCTCGCCCGCCGAAAGGCGTGTGTTCATAACAACGACCCCACCGTCGACAACCGCGTCTCTCCACTGTTTGATTGGCCACCCCGGGTCGTCGGGATTGACAACCATACTCGTAAAGAGATCTTGAAAGCTCGCCTGTGTCCTCAACGCCTTGCCGCTGATCGTGAGGTTCGTACCTACCGGCGCGCCGCGTCGCTCGGGACCGTAGTCGGGTGCGGCTTTTCCAAACAGACCGACTTCCTTTAGAAGACTGACAAACAGCTTCGCAGCCGTCACCCCGCCGTCTCCGGCACGCGCGAATATTCTCCCGGCGAGAGGACGCGGTCCGACGATGGCTCGGTTTATCTGTTTATCCGACTCCTCCATCGTTGACTCCGCGGTCGTTGCGTCGGAGGCATCGATCAGCTTCTTCGATTCGACCGAGATGGCCGCTTTCGCTGCCATCTCCCTCTTTAGCGCACGGTGGTCATCGATGAGAGTCTTGTACTCCCTGACAAACAGAGCGAAGAGCTTCTCCCTCAGCTCGGGGTCCTTCACTTTGTACTCGTCCGGGTCGAGACATCGGCGGACGTTGTCGAGCACCCTTTTTAGGACAGGCTTGGGTTTTCCTGTCTTATCCATCCACGAGAGCTCGTCGAGATAGGTTTGCGTATACCCGGCGAGGCCAAACAGATGTGGCTTCGTAGTCAAATCCGTGAGTCGCTTCGCGTTTTTCTCGCGGAGACACTCTGTGAGCTCCGTCATCAACTTGTCTCTTCGTCTCGTAAGCTTGTCCTCGGCCTGGAGTCTTCTCCAGGCGATAAGCAGCTGTCTTTCCAGCTCGCGGTATTGCATCTCATGCTCACGTGAGACAAAGTTGCCCTTTTTGTCGAAGTGTTGGGCGAATCTTCCCTCCGACTTGAGCCACTGGAGAAGCGTTACCCTGTTTTCGGGTTTCACACGGGGGTCATAAGCGCTGGGCCAAGGCTCGGCCAGCCGGGTTTCGCCGTTTTCGATTTCGAGCAGCGGCCAGAATCCGCACTCGACGGCGAGCCGCGATTGTTCGGTGGTGAGCTCGGTCTCCGTCCGGTGACCGGTCGTACAGTTGCTGTAGACAATAAGCAACGCAGGCCCGTCGAACTGAACGGCCTTCTTGACCTTGTTGATGAAATCGATCTGGTGCGACGGAGACACCTTGGCAACGTAGACATCGTTGTGAGCGCTGGCAATGTGCTCGAGATCCTTCCTGAACTGCGGTTTGCCCGGAATCGCTTCCCCGATGGGCGACGTGCTTGTTGCTGCGCCGAGGGGAGTGGCGCTCGAGCGCTGGATCCCTGTGTTCATATAGGCGCCATTGTCGTAACAGACATATACGGAGTCTTTGGCGAGCCCTCGTTCGAGGAGGCCGCTCAATGCTTGCAGCCCGATATCGTACGTACCCCCGTCTCCGGCCCATCCCCAGAATTTGAGTTTCTTTTTGATCATGCCGCGTTTTCGCAAATAGCGATATGCGGAGTCCATTCCCTCGAGATTGGCTCCCAACCCGCCAAACGTCGTGTGCAAATAACTCGGCCACGCCGTGTCGGGATAGATCGTCGTCGCCACCTCGGCACAACCCGTCGCCCCGCTATGGACGTTTTCAATCTCGGGATCCAGATCGGCAACGGCCCTCACGACCAGGTTGAACGCCGTTCCCACGGGACAACCCGCGCAGAGTCTGTGACCCGACGCGATGTCTCCCTCTTTTTCCTGGACTTGCGACAGCGGACGGTCGTCTTCAACACCTATGGGTTCCGGCATCGTTGCTTGTATTTCGGAGATGATGTTTTCCAGATGCTCATCCCGGGTGTGGTTTGGCACAAAGGGCGCGCGAAGCACACCGACTTTCTCCGTGATCAACTTGTCCTGTTCGACCGAAAGAGTGTCATAATGGGCCGTTACCACTGCATCAAAGGACACCTCGGGACGATCTATGATCGACTCGAGGGTCGCATTCACCATCACGTTTGCTTTTTCGAAAACGTCCCGTTTGTCTTTGGCTCCTCCCCCGTTAGTGGACGGAATCGCCGTGATCCGAAAGCCATCGAGTTGAAGACGAGACGCGAGCGCCTGTTCATATTCGCTCGTCCCATAGACGAGGATGTCGGCCAACGGACGAACGATCTTTTTCCATTGTCTGCCGTTCTCGCTGTAAAACGTGTGGAGAAGAGCCCGCCGTGGAGCGCCGGAACCGTTTGGAGCATGAAGCACCTGGAGAACCCGCTTTTTGGACAGCGATCTTTTCCCGGACGCATCGTTGTAAACGAGCTCGTATTCTCCGCCCTCTGTCAGCTTCACGATGTCCTTTGCTTCCTGCTTGACCAGATCGCCTACAACCTCGATCCGCTTTCCATAGACACCGTCGAACACCTTTGGCATGGCGGCCTTGACGAGCCCGACATCGACCATCTCGATGGCGTTTTGTTCGGGGGGGCAAACAAACTCGCATATGCCACACCCTTTACAATAGTCGTAATCCACAAAGCTCATTTTGCCGGTCAACGGGTCCATCCTTATGCCGTCTTCCGGACACCACAGACCGCACTGACGACAACTGTTGCACTTGTCGGGATCGATGACGGCCACCGTCTTTGCCCACGTTCCCGTGTACGTGTCCCTGCTGGTCGACTTCTCCCGAATTACCGCACCGGGCGTGACCTCCTCCCAACCCTTCTGGCCTTTCTCGAAGGGCATGCTCGATTCCGATTCGAGGTATCGCGTGAGGATCTCGATGTCGGCGTTTGTTGGGTGACCGTTGGCCTGGGTGAACACCGC
>CP070677.1:1792679-1804639 GCA_020352495.1 Candidatus Latescibacterota bacterium | reverse complement strand
GTCAGGGACAGACCTGACCGCATGACCAAAAAGGTTCTCAAAGACGCCCGCAGGGGTGTGGAGTCGGAATGCGCGAAAAGCGACCTTGTATGAAAAGCCCTTGACCCGAGGTCGACCGGCCCACCACACCGGTTTCGGGACGTCAAAGAAAGGCCCGCGATTTTCTCGCGGGCCTTTTCTTTTGCCGAGTCCGCGTCTACTCTTGCGGTTCATCGAGCGCCGTCACGGTTCACACGGCGGCGAGTGATACCGGTCCTATTCGAACTTGATTCCCTGAGCCAAGGGTAAATCCTTGGACCAGTTGATCGTGTTGGTTTGACGGCGCATATACGCCTTCCACGAGTCCGAGCCAGATTCGCGTCCGCCACCGGTTTCCTTCTCCCCACCAAACGCACCGCCGATCTCCGCTCCCGACGTACCGATGTTTACGTTCGCAATTCCGCAGTCCGAGCCTGCATGCGACAGAAACGTCTCCGCTCTTAGAAGATTCGTCGTGAACACAGCGGACGACAAACCTTGAGGAACCTCGTTGTGCCACTCGATCGCGTCCTCGAATCTGTCATACTCGATGAGATAAAGGATCGGGGCAAACGTCTCCTCGTGAACGATCGGCCACTCGTGTTGGGCTCTGACGATCGCCGGCTCGACATAGAAGCCGGGCCGATCGAGGGTCTTACCCCCATAAATTATTTCGCCGCCCGCCTTCTTGATCGTCTCGAGCGCCGTCATCATCACCTCGATGGCCGCCTCGTTGACCAGCGGGCCCATCAATGTGCCCTCTTCGAGCGGGTCGCCGATCCGGACCTGTTTGTACGCGCTGAGAAGACGCTCGGTGAACTCCCCTGCGATGTCTTTTTGGAGAAACACCCGCCGTGTGGTCGTACACCGCTGCCCGGCTGTTCCCACCGCCCCAAAGAGAATCGCGCGGACCGCCATGTCGATATCGGCGGTTTCATCGACGATGATGGCGTTGTTTCCGCCGAGTTCGAGTATCGTCCTTCCGAGACGTTCGCCAACGACCTTTCCTATCCGATAACCCATCTCACACGATCCAGTAGCGGAGACCAGCGGGATTCGTCGGTCGTTGATCAGCTTCTCTCCGATCACGGAGCCGCGACCGATCACGAGGTTGAATATCCCGGTGAGATTGTGAGCCTTCATCACATCATTGCAGACGTTCTGTACGGCGATGGCTGTAAGCGGTGTCTCGGACGACGGCTTCCAAAGCACAACGTCACCACATACAGCCGCTATTGCTGCATTCCACGACCACACGGCAACGGGGAAATTGAATGCGGAAATCACACCGACGACTCCCAATGGGTGCCACTGTTCGTACATACGGTGCATCGGCCGTTCCGAATGCATCGTCAACCCGTAGAGCTGCCTCGAGAGGCCGATCGAGAAATCGCAGATATCGATCATCTCCTGGACCTCTCCCCACCCCTCTTGGACGATTTTCCCCATCTCCAAGGTTACGAGTTTTCCCAGGGGGTCTTTTTTGGCCCGAAGAGCCTCGCCGAGATCTCGAACCACGAGTCCTCGTCTTGGCGCCGGCATCATTCGCCATTCTTTAAAGGCCTCCGTGGCGGCTGTCATTACATTTTCGTAGTCATCGGCCGATGCCTGGGCGACTTTGGCGATCTCTTTTCCGTTTGCCGGATTGACGGATGCAATCAAATCCCGTCCTTCCGCGGATGCCCATTTCCCAGGGCCCGAGCAGGCGCCCGGGTTGATCTTTTCAATTCCGAGGTCTTTCAAAAAATCCATAGATCAATTCTCCTATGTTGATTCCGTTGTCATCCGGTTGGCAGTTCGAACGACGCCGGGCGGCTTGTGCGGCAGGCACCGATTGAAGGGCGCCAAATGGTCTGTATTAACCCGTAATAGTATTCCTGAAGACGGAGAGAGTCAACCGGATACGAGCCGCCCTCGAAGAGCGGGCGCGCTCGGCCCCAGGGCAGCATATCGCCAAAGACTCGGCCGTTTAGTTCAGGCCTCGCCGCTCAAGAAGGGCGTCGATCTTTGGCTCGGCGCCCCTGAACCGTTTGTAAAGCGTCATCGGCTCCTCGGTCCCTCCCGCGGCGAGGATGTTTTCCCTAAAGGCCTGAGCGGTCTTGCGGTCGAAGAGATCTGTCTCCTTGAACGCCTGAAACGCATCCGCATCGAGCACCTCGGCCCAAATATAGCTGTAGTACCCCGCGGAATACCCGCCGGCAAAGATGTGTCGGAAGTAAGGGCTTCTGTACCGAGTCACGATCTCCGGTATCAGACCGATCTCCCCGAGACATTTATCCTCGAAGGACAACGGCTCGAGTCTCTCGGTACGCTCGAGGGTGTGCCAATCCATATCGAGAAACGACGCGGCGAGATACTCGGTGGTCGCAAACCCCTGATTGAAATGTTTGGCCTTTCGGATTTTTTCGATGAGTCCATCGGGCATCGCCTCGCCGGTCTCGTAGTGTACCGCATACCATTTGAGTACGGCGGGCTCCGATGCCCAGTTTTCCATGATCTGGGATGGCAGCTCGACAAAATCCGTCGCCACGTTGGTCCCGGAAAGTGTTTCATACGTGCAGTTCGAGAGCAGTCCGTGAAGGCCGTGTCCAAACTCGTGAAATAGCGTCGTCACCTCGTCCCAACTGAGAAGCGCCGGTTTATCACCGGTGGGTTTGGAGAAGTTGCCGCAATTGACGATCACCGGGGTGACCCGCTTGCCATCCCGTTTTGACTGGCTCCGGTAGGCGCTCATCCAAGCCCCACCTCGTTTGCTTTCCCTCGGAAAATAGTCAACATACAGAAGTCCAATGTGCGAGCCGTCCGCCTCGTTGACTTCGTATACCCGTACGTCTTCGTGATATGTTGGGATGCCTGTTACTTCCTCGAACGTAATCCCATAAAGTTTCGTCGCGACGGAGAACGCTCCCTCCCTAACATTTTCCAGTTTAAAAAACGGCCGTAGCATCTCCTCGTCGAGATCGTACTTTGCCTTCTTGACTTTTTCGGCATAGCACCACCAGTCCCACGCCTCGAGTTTGAAACCGCCTCCTTCCTTGTCGATCATCTCCTGAAGCTCCTTCGCCTCGGCCTTCGCCCTCGCAAGCGCGGGCGCCCATAGCTTGTTGAGAAGCTCATAGACCGCCTCCGGCTTCTTGGCCATGTTCTCCTCGAGAACAAAATCCGCATGGGTTTGGTAACCGAGAAGGTGCGCGCGCTTTACGCGAAGTGCCGCAATCTCCAGGAGGATCTTCTTGTTGTCCAGCTCATTGTCGTTGTTTCCACGGTTGATGTAGGCCTTGAAGATCTTCTCCCTAAGCTCACGTCTTTGCGAATACTGGAGGAATGGAATCATGCTTGGTTTGTGGAGTGTGAAGACCCATTTCCCCTCGTGCCCACGATCCTGTGCGGTTTCTGCCGCCCCTGAAATCACCGCCTCCGGGAGTCCGGCCAGATCCTTCTCGTCATCGATCACCATCTCGAAGGCATTGTTCTCCTTCAGAACGTTCTCGCCAAACCTGAGTGTCAGAACGGAAAGCTTCTCGTTGATCTCTCTCAACTCCGCCTTCTTCTCCTCGTCTAGGTTCGCACCACCCCTCACAAAATCTTTGTAAAACTCATCGAGAAGCATCCTCTGTTCCGCTGACAGCGTTAGCGCGTCCTTTTGTTCGTGCAACGTCTTTACGCGTTGAAACAGCTTTTCATTGAGCCGAATATCATCCCGGTGTTTGGACAAGAGCGGCGCGATTTCCTTGGCGAGCTCCTGCATGCTGTCGTTCGTCAGGGCCGAATTGAGGTTGAAAAACACATTGCTCACCCGGGTCAAGAGAGCTCCGCTTCGGTCCATCGCCTCGATGGTGTTTTCAAACGTCGGGGCTTCGGTGTTGTTTGCGATCGCGTCGATTTCTTGATCGTGGAGCCTGATTCCCTCTTTGAAGGCGGGCATGTAGTGCTCGAGTTGAATCGCGTCAAACGGGGGTACCCCGAAGGGCGTGTCGTACTCCGCGAGAAACGGATTCTGTTCCTGCGCGAGGCACACAAACGGCAACATGCCGACGACAAAAACGAACAAAACGAGCCTCTTCATTATCATTAACTCCTTTCCTGTCAAACGGTTACAGGGTGGCGCCAAATATCGCGGTAACTAGCGATTGATTGCGGGGGAGTTATTTTACCACATGTCCGCCGGATCGAGGCAGACATTTCCTGCCTCGAACTCGGTGGACGATGCTTTGTGGCTGGTCACATTCGCAACTCGAGGGTCCACACACCAAGAAAACGCAAGTGCACGCCGCCCCACAGGACATGGGGAGGCGTCTAACCATCGACGGGCGCTGGTTGCCACAGACCGACTATGTTGCCGTCCGGATCGGCGAGCCATGCAAACGAACCCTCATCACCCGGAATCTCTGTCGGTGGAATCAGAGTCTCCCCGCCCATGCTCTCGGCTTTGTCGAGGAATGACTGCAAATCGTCGACCAAAACATAAAATGTAACGTAGTTGTGCGGCTCATGTCCGAGCGATGTGATGTGGCCGTCGATTCCGTCTTCCGATCCGGTCGATATCATCGCCGTCGGGCCCGACGATTCCATTTCCCAATCGAAAAGCTTGGAATAAAACTCCTGTGTCTTCGCACGGTCCCTACAGCCGACCTCGAAATGAACCACCGGATTCCCCATTTCGTTCACCCTTTCGGTTGGAGCGTAACATGGTTACTCTTGATTCATCCTATCACTCAAGCGGTTACCTCTGAGCTCTGACTACTCGAATCTGATCTCGAGTTCAATCTCATCACGTATGGGGATACTGTCCATTCCGATCTCGGGAATCTCCGGCTTTAGCCTCCTCGACTCCTCGATGGCGCCGCGATGCACCGCGACAAGCGCAAATCCTCTCTTCTGGAAGAAACGCAGGGCCACCGTGTTATCGTTCGTCGTGATGAGCCACACCCGCCCGCACCCCTCAGCCGCAGCCTGGTCAATCACGGCCTCCATGAGGGCCCTCCCGATCCCACGTCCCTCCAGGAGCGAATCCAACGTCATGACCTCACACTCACCACCCTCGATACGATAAGTAACGACACCTCTTAGCTCGGTACCAACGGTCGCCACGAAACCAGGGAGCTTGACGGCGTCGTGCAGCCTGCCGCGTGACGCCACCATCTGAGAACCCCACCGTTCCGCGAGAAGCTTGCGGACCCACCGACGATGACCGTCGGACAATTCTTCGATTTTGACGTTCATTGCGACTTGCCTCGCTCTCCGGTTCCCTCCGTACGAACTCCCGGGACAAAACTATGGCCGGGTCCTTTGGGGTCCATGCCGCCCTCGAGGCCCCCGGTCTCGACCTGTGAACTCGAGCCGGTGCCGACCATTTTCGAACGTGAGCTCGACCGGCTCAGAGCATACCTCGCACAACGGGTGCGCCGCCAGCTCTTCCCTCAGATCTTGTGTAGCGTACACCGTCCCGAGATGCAAGGTATTTTGGATAAACATCCAACGCCGTCCACCGTACCGCTCCTCGATCCGGCGGACGAGTTCTTCATCGTTTGGCAGCGTTGCCGGGATCTTCGCCCGCTCCATATCCCCCGTCGTAAAGACATTGACAAAAGTTTTTTCTTCATCGATCGCTTCCCTAAGATCCCTGGTAATGAAATCCGCCAGCCCCACGCCGATGGCGTTGCCCTTGGACTCCCCGGCCAACGTCAAAGCTGCGATGATGTTGATACGCGGCCTGTCCAGATCCTCGAAGCCTTTCACGCCCCTGTATCCTATGACATTCGTGTCCATTCCCGTTCCGCTGTACGTCTTGCCTATTGCGGCCACGACCAACACGTTCAGGTCATCAACCGGCAGACGCGGAAAATACGCCCGGTGACGATCGAGGAGACCGGGTTCTCTCAAAGGGATCTCCTCCGGTCGAAGGGCATGGATCTCGGCGGTCTGATCGTAACCGTCCTCCAGAATCGCGACGCCCGCAAGGATCTTGCCAGAATCCAGAATGACACGTCCCATTTCCATGATCATGTCCTGCATTCTTGGCGTCGGTGTGTTGTGAAATGTTCGGGCAGACTCGATTTTTCCCATTCCGACGACCATCATTTTCATCAAACCGCTTTGCACAGGTCCCGCAAAACAGGTGTGGAGTTTGACGCGATTGATCACGACGACACCGGTGGAGCCGTAACAGTGTTTGTCCATAAATACGTCGCCCGATGTGACAGTGCCTAGTTTGACTACGTCCATGCTCGAACGGATTTCCATTCCCATCGCGTCTTCGGTCATACCCAACGATTCCACCATCGATCGTTGGCCATCGGCCGTCGCGCCGTTGTGCGAGCCCATGCACGGCACGATAAACGGCCTGGCGCCGTGCTCGCGAAGCCAGTCACCAACCGTTTTTGTCACAACGTCGATGTTTGAGATGCCTCGGCTCCCCGCGGTGATGGCGATTTCTCCTCCCGAGACACGCAAATCGAGGTGATCCAACTGACGTCGCACTTCGGTCACGACATCGTCGAGGGGGTTCGAGACCAGATTCTGGTAAGCTTTGACGAGTATCATTCCGAAAAGCCGGTTGTGGTAAGCGGTCGCTCGGGCCACGCGGACCCGAGCACCGCAGGCGTTTGCACTAGGGGTATCGTAGGGGGCGTCCGCTCGCTATTTGGCCGCTCCGGCGAGACCCGTGAGATTTATCTTACCAAGGTATTCTTCCGCGACCGCCACCTCCTCCTTGTCCACTTCGATACTGACCATCAGCTTTTTGTGCACCGCGCTGAGCTGCACCGTCTTTTCCGTAGAATCCACGACTTTCAATATTGTCCACTCGTCTTTCGAATCTACCTCGACTTGCATCCGAGGATCCGCGCTCATCAGCTGTTCCATCTGCTTGTATGCCTGCATCGACTGTTGGAACCCCTGCACCAAATGCGGCCAGTTCGTAATGTTGATCGTACACCGGGCGTCGTCCTTCTCGCGTGTGTACTCGCGTGTCAGATGGGTCATCCGGTGACTTCCCTCACCCGTTGTACCTGCCCAGGACTGGCTCTCGATCTCGCCCGCCGTCCAACCCGTTAGAGCCCCGGGAAGAAACTGTTCGAATGACTGACTCACCATTGCCTGGATTTTCTGAACGACCTGTTGAAACAGATCGAGCGCCTCTTGATAATTGCCCTCGGCGAGGGCTGTTCGCCCGCTGTCAACGAGCGCCGTGATGTCGTCGTCGGCCGCGGTGGCGCTTACGGCAACGCACAACAACATCGAGACGACTATTGCCAACACTGTGGCGACTCTCTTTCTCACGTCGGCTCCTTCCGTCAAGGTAAACCTGCGATCGGGACGATTGCGCCGTGTCCCGGCAAAGATCGCGGTATCTACGAGCTTCGGCCTTTGAAAACGTAGTCCATCTTTATTTTCTCATACAGAACGTCTCTCTCCAGATCCTGCCATCCCGGGTATCTTTCGCCGAGCTTGACTTTCTCGTACTTGTCCAGCATCGGAATCAAGAACACGAGTCCCGGTCCAAGAATGTCATGGAATCGGCCCAAACGAAACACAACGTATCTCTCGTTTTCCCTTACCACGCGGAGGGACTGGGCGATCCCGAATATCAGGACGACCAGGATGATGAACAGACTGGTCATGATCTTTTCTCCGGAGAGTGACGGTCCTCTGACACTCCACGGCCATCGGCGGACTCAGCCGGTGTGCCACACATCGCAGGTTCGCGGGTAGCAGGTTGTGTGGCGAATCCTCCTGTTTTGGTATATCACGCTTTGGCCCGCACGCCACGCACATTCGCGCATGGGACTCACAGGGATCAAAATGGGACACCGACTGCCGCGCAAAGAAACCTCACCAACGATGACCCGTCCCTGCACAACGTCGCGAACTCCTCCGGAAAGCAGGCGCGCGTCACTGTCTGCTGACCCAGTCGCGACAACGCAACAAAGTCTTTCCGTTTGATATCGTCGATCAATGGATGATCGGGATCGAAACCCCTTGGGGGCCGGTAAAGAGATTCCCCGGCAAGTTCGAACCTTCGGGTAAAGCTCTTGGAACCAACGGCCCGCTTCCACGCGGACGGATTGTCGATTATGTAGTGTCGTATTTGCCTCAACGTTGCTGAGTCCGGTTGCCATATGCCGATTCCGGCGAACACATTCCGTGGTTCCAGATGCAAGTAAAACCCTGGGGCGTGTGCATCCTTTCCGGACTTGTGTCGAAATTGAATGCCGGCGAACGTCTTGTAGGGACTCTTGTCTTTTGAGAACCGCGTGTCCCGGTATATCCGGAAAAGCGAACCCCCGACGGGGCGCGGATCCGCCCGGAAATGACGGCTGACGTCTCCTAACATCCTCCCAAAATCGATGATAAAGCGCTGCGCCGGCTCCCTGACGTGTTGTTCGTATCTCGGCTTGTTTCGGAGGAACCAGTCACGATTGTTGTTTTGCGCCAGATCCCTAAAAAACGCAAACGTTTCGCGGCTGAAGTAACCCGTCTCCGACATCTCGGTGTCCTTTCTCGCGCTCAGCCACGCGACGATGTTTCCCGTGTTTCCCCCAGCGTATCGATTTTCAAAACACCCACACCCAGAGCTCCAATGGATCCCACTGTTCTCCTTGACGTCATTTCCCTACAATCTCGAGCAGATCGCTCTCCAGCGACGCCGACGGTGTCTCAACGATTCGACCAAGTTCTTTGCCGTTACGAGAAAAGATGATCGTCGCCATAGCCTCGATGTTGTACCGGGACTTTACTTTGTTCGACCACTCGAAAACCAGACTCGGTATCGGCATGTCTTTGGTGAATCGCGAGCTGCCAACGGCCAAGATGTCGATGTTGGAAGTAGGGTAGTCGGCCTCTTCCAGAATTCTCCACAGTCTCGGTACTTCGCGTCGCGAGTCGCTGCACCAAGTGCCGAGAACGCATGTGATGTCCACATCGGCGATCTGTTTTTTTATGTTATCCACCATGTCACGGTCTGGAGAATACTCATTATACTCTGCAAACCAATCATCGATGTTTGCCTCGATATCTTGTCTGGTGACTCTACCGAGAAGCACGACGCCGTACTTCTCGAGCTCGACGCGACGCACACCGACCTCTTCGAGCTCCGTTTCTTTCTCCTCATCGAGGGGCGGGTACATGTCGTTCCACCACTCGGGCTCGTCCTCTAGCCACCTGTCGAACCACCCGAGAATCGCATTCGACCACGTGATTCGCTTCTTATAGTCCAGGATGAAATGGTTCTGTTCCTCGACGCGTATGTATTCCACTTCTTTTCCAAGAAGCTTGAGGGCCGTATACATTTGTTCGCTTTCGCCAGGCGGCACATTTGTGTCCGCCGTGCCGTGAAGCAGTAGGAGCGGCGTGTTTATTCTGTCCGCTGAGAAGAGAGGACTCTGATCGACATAGATGTCCGGCCGGTTCCACGGAAAGCTATTGGCCGCCGAAACCGCGTTGTACCCAAAACCCCAGTAGCCTTCTCCCCAGTAGCTCGTGATCGAGCTGATACCGGCATGCGACACTGCCGCGGCGAACATGTCCGTTTGTGTGATGAGAAGCTGAGTCATAAATCCGCCACACGATGCGCCTATGCATCCGACACGATCGCGATCAACAAACGCGTGCGCGTCGAGGAATTTCTCGACTCCCTCGATGATCTCGCCGGTGACGGTTTTGCCCCAGTCGTTTACATGAGCCGATGAGAACTCCTGTCCAAAACCCGTGGCGCCGCTTGGCTGCAAGACGTATACGACATAGCCATGAGCCGCCCACAGGTTCTTGGGATAACGCCCCCCAAACGTCCGTCCAACGGGTGACGTTCCGCCATAGTAGTAGACGATGCACGGCCAGACCTTTTTGGGATCGAAATCCGGTGGATAGTGGATGCGCCCGACGATTTCCCTGCCCGTGCCGGTGGTAAAGTTCCAGTCGTCAACCTTTCCCAACTTCACGCTCGTCATTCTTTTGGCGGAAGGATCTAGCAACACCCGTGACTTACCATTACCCAAGTCCACCGCGAACAAACGAGCCGGTCGGTTCGCAGCCATCCCGGTCACGATAGCAAGGGGTTTGTCCCGGGCGACGTCACTGCGGCGGATGACGTCACAATCCAGCTCGATCGGAGTGTATGTCTTTTTCTTCAGATTGTACCGGTACAGCCTTACGTACTCGGTTTCTTCGGACACGATGTAAATATTTCCGCCCGGCTTTGGCCAAAAAACCGCCTCCACCGTTGGATCGAAGTCCTTTGTGATCGGATCGGCGGTTTTCGTGTCCGGATCGAAGACATACGCTTGAGTGTCGTAGTCGTTTGGAATTACACCCTGGGGAACGTTTTGACCCACATCGCCAAACGTCGACGGTCCTGCCGTGATTAGAATCTTCTCGCCGTCGGGCGACCACATCGCGCTTCGGAGCCAATGTCCGCTCCACAACAACTCCGTGCTCCGGTCGTCGAGATCGAGAAGCATCAGTTCCGTCCTGCGGTACGGTCTCGTGGCGATGTCCTCGTAGGATCTTCCGATGAGTATCGACCTCGAGTCCCGACCGATGTCATAGACGAACGTGCTGTGTTTTCCCGCCGTGAGACGTTGGGTCATTCCCATCGGTACAGATGCCAGATATAACGACGACCTATTCCGATCGTTGTGCCGACGATCGGCTACACTCCGCAGCCGTTTGACACCCGTTTTGTTTTTCTCGGGTTTCTCGGTAACGGTATAGATGATATACGTCCCATCGGGACTCCAACTGTAACCGGACAAATCCTTCACCGCCGCTGCAACGGTTTCGACTTCGCCGGACTCCAGATCGACGACACGTACGGTCCCCGCATCATCCTTGGTCGTTACATAGGAGAGTCTGTTCCCCGTTGGCGCCCACTGCCAGTTCGACGTTCCCGACATATCTTTGAGCGTTTTTGTGAGTGTCCCATCCTTGAACCGCCGGATCTCCACCCAGCTGTCGGATTCTCCGTCGCGCGGTCTCCGTTTGGACATCGGCAACGCGAAATAACTTCCATCCGGCGATACAAGCACGCTTTGAATATTCGGCACATCGAGAATGTCACCGATGTTCATGTTCCGCAACGGATCGAGAGACAACAACGGCTTCTTACCGAAACCCTCTGCCGGTGCAATTCTCACATCGAGGCGCCACTCGGACAGCGTGTCCCCCGGGACGTGCACCGTCTTGACGATCATGAGGTGTTTTCCTTCTTCGAGCTTGACATCGCCCTTTTTTTTATCATCCGGATCGTCGACTTTACCGGGCTCGGTTTGTTTGACGACCGACGACCCCTCGATCATGATTTCGAAAGGTTGGGTCGCGCATGCTTCGACGTCTATTTTCATCCAACGGGGCACCTCGATATACGTCGCCAGGTAGGCGATACTCGGCACAGTCGAATCCGCCGGAATCCCCACACCGGACGCGTCTGCTTTGGCACGGGTCCAGATCGCCCGCCGTCCCCCGGCGAGATTGAGCTCAGAATTTTCCCTCGGCTCAGACATTTCGCGAGCCACGTGGTCGTACTCGAGATAGTCTTTGGGCCCCATTTTGGATTTTCCTTCGTTGTTGAAAACGGGGAGCGGACATTTCAAGGGACCCAACAAGAGCCAGTTATCAACTTGTATTTTGTCAGCGGATGAATCGTCTGTCTTGTCTTCCTCTGCCGCCAGAAGACCCGTCGCTCCAAACGCGATGACAGCCGCCAGTGGCAGCACGAGCAGGCCGGCTGTGAAACGTCGTCGAAAACACCTCATGTCATGCTCCTTTTCCTCGGAGATATTGGTGACGATCCGGGACTTGACCGATCTCGTAAAACCGGCGATCTTTTTATTAAGACACGATATAGATAATAAGCCGACAATTCAAGCTATTGATGAGCTGATTGATCCTGGAGTATCCCTGTGACGTTTAGCTGTGTCCGCCGGATCATCGCCGCCGACGTTTTG
>CP070677.1:1788283-1792579 GCA_020352495.1 Candidatus Latescibacterota bacterium | reverse complement strand
TGCCCCGACATATTCATAGGCCCAGGCGGCGCTGTGTGATACGGGTTCGTCAACTCACACTGTACTGGTGCTACACTCATTTCACCGGAGGATTGCCTGAACTTGTCCGACATCAGACGCGTACGGTGTGACCCTCCTTGTGATTTATACTCCTCATCGGGACCCGTTTGCTCCTGTGAGTCGATGGCCCGGGGAAGCACAAACAGAATCCGCGTCTGCAGTCGCCGCATCGCGTCGGTCAATCCCCGACACGCGGTACCCAGTCCTCCGCTTATGTAGGGAGGAAACTCCCACCCCAACATCAGGATACGCATCCGTCGTTTCTTTCATGAACAGACCCGTCTGGTTGGTATGCCCATTGGTGAGCACTACGTCTCATTTACCTATCGGAAATCTCACGAACACGTACAACGCTGTTCATCGTCCCGAATTCGTTGGGCACCTGCGCCTTTGCGGCCGGATCGTTGTGCCATTCGCCGTCGATGAGGAACTTGTACTGATACTCTCCGGGCGCCAAGTGCAGCGTCTTGCGAAACGTGCCCTTCCTCTTTACCATGCGATCCGCTCGCGGATCCCAGTTATTGAACTCGCCGACGAGGTAAACCTCCTTGGCATCTGGAATCAGATCGCATGCGAACACTGTGTTGTTTTGCATGTTCGCTTCCGCGCCCGGTGTTTCTCTTTGCTTTGTGCGCCTCGCGCTCTTCACGCTCATCGTGACCTCCTCTCTTTGTCACTTTATTGCTTTCTCCACAGTGGGACATCAACTCCGTTTCTATTTCGTCTGCATTCCAAATGAAAAACCACGGCCTCGATATTCCTTGACACTTGCGCTCAGTTACGGCAATTGGTCTTGACTTCCCACCCCGTTGATTTCGCAGAATTGGGCTCAGGTTCCTCCTAATGCGGGCCGTCGGTCGAGGTGGAGCCGGACACTCTACCCCCATCTGCCGGTTTGGTGAGTAAACACATACCAACACCCCCCCCTTTCACGGGAACCAAATTCGTGAGCTCCGTGTCTCTTTGCGAACTGCTTCAGGCGAGATGTCAGTACTACGAAAAATGCACCAGCTCGACCGCCCCGTATTTTCCGTCCCAATAATCCTCACCCGCGTTCCTCTTTGCAAGAAAAAAGCGAAATCCCCGTGAAAACGCGGAGTCTAGGTCGCGGGGGACTGCCTACGCTCTCCAGAAGGGTAGATGTCTAGGAACCTTGCCAACACGTGGTCCAGGGTATCGAAGCAGCTCTCCGCATCCCTGACCCGAATCTCCCAGGGGTTCTCCCCCCCAACCTGCACGTGAAAGAGGTCTCGATAGGGCACTACCCGACAGAGAAGAATATCTCCAAAGAAAACCCGCGACTCCAATCTCGTCGTCCTCTCTTGGACCTCGTCGTGGATACCGCAGATCGCCTCGAGGAACCTGTAGTACAGCTTCCTCACTTTCCGACTGGCAATCAGGTTACCCGGATCGGATTCCGGTGGAGATTTCAAATGCACTCGGTGCACCGGATTTCCTCCCGAACTGGTTGATCTTGAACAGTAGACTCTCGCAGACCGAGTGATACGCACGAGAGAGCGCCGAATCGGGGGCTCTTATCACCGCGGGAACACGGTCCCTTAGGGCGCTTTCCCATTCGCCCAGCCTTCCCAAATCCAAAACCCGCGGATCGTGCCCACCACGATCGCGGGGCGTTTCACCCAAACGGAGGACGCAAGTCGCTGCAGGCCTGAGTGCCGTGACAACACGCGCGAGAGCCTCCCCCAACGCCATTCCCTGGATTCCAAGAGCCAGCAAGATTGTGACGGGTTCTGCAAAACCCCTTACCTCCAGCAGACTTTCCCGGAAGAGCTCTTCGGGGACTACCGGAGGCAGATGGACGAGTTCGACCCGCGGGCGGCGAGAGTCGTCTTCAAACGTCGGATACCCCTTCAGCGAGCAATCGATCTTCACGCCCCCGAGCCCCGCGAAGGTCCCCCCCTCACCTTCCTCCCATCGAATGTACCGCCGAGGGGGCAAGGACATGAAGTACCCTGCGTTTGGCAGAAGGCCGCTTCGCTCGAAGAGGCGGACGGATATACCTTTGGCAGAAATGGCCGTTGCGAGGTTCGCTGCGTGAAACCCGGAGAAACAACGCCTATCCTCACCGGCGATCAATAGCGTCGCACAAGGCGCGTGCGATTCACCTTTAGAGCCCGAGATATAAAGGTGGGCGATATCCCTGATGTGTCTCCGCTTCCGAGTGTCACCCATTGTCGGTTTGCGCCGATTGACATGGCGTATCCGTGTGCGGTTCAGACAACAAGGAGCGAGTTCTCCCCGCCGAACTCGTTTGGGATGTAGTTCTTGTTGGCCGGATCGCGGCCCCAAGCTCCGTCGACGATGAACCGGTACTCATACGCACCCGGCTCGATGTCGACGACGACCTTCCAAACTCCGTCTTTTGGGTCTCGCTCAAGAGGAACCCCCTTTTTGGACCAGTTGTTGAATTGGCCTGTGACGGCCACAACAGACGCCCGCGGCGCGTCCAACGAAAACAACACGCCTTGGGGGGTCTTCCTGGGCCCTTTGAACTCCTCCACCCGGGCTGCCGGTCTTTTTGTTTCGACACGAGGTGCTTTTTCCGCGAGTTCTCGCGCCAGCGAGAGGAACTGCTGACTTACTTTGGATGTTTCATCGATCTCGAATATCGATACTCTCATCGCCGCGCACTCTTTAAGCCTCACCGTGTGGCTGATGTAAGCATCGGCGAGCACACCCGAGTGAAACTTGCCCACTTCAGCCAGTAGTCCTTTCGAGAAGCGGGTCCGGGTGTCCAGGTTGTTGCAAACGACGTGGACACGCATCCGGTGGTCCAGTTCCTCCTCGATCACCTCGAGGGTTTCCCTCAATTTGATGAGCCCATGCATGGAGAAGAAACTTGCGTCAATGGGGATCAATACCTCGCCGGATGCGATCAGCGCGTTGAAAGTCAATAGGCCGACGCTTGGTGGGCAGTCGATCAACACGAAATCGAACGCTCCCTCCGCGAGCTGGGAGAGCTTCTCGGCCAACCTTTTCTCCCGCCCGTTTGTGTTGGCGAGCTCTTGCTCCACACCGCTAAGAACGGTGCTGGCCGGGATCACGCTCAGGTTATCGCCGGACCGCACTATCGAATCGCTGATGCGGACACGTGGGTCCATCAGGAGTTCATAGCTCGTCACGTCGACCCGCTCGCTGTCGATGCCGAGTCCCACCGAGGCATGGGCCTGTGGATCGATGTCCACCAGTAGAACGCGTTTGTCGTATCGAGAGAACGCGCACGAGAGATTGACCGCGATAGTTGTCTTTCCGCACCCCCCTTTCTGATTCATCACCGCAATTGTTCGCATCGCTTTTTTCTCCACCTCCTCCAAAGCAAAAAAACCAGATCCGGAAAAGATCTGGTTCAAGACCGCGCGGGACTCAGGTTCGTAATCACGATTACATCGAAAGCCAATTATTCAAGAATGACCAATCCGATTTATCGATTATACGAGCATTGCAGGTTACCCGTAATTTCAATACCAGTAAAGAGAATGCGCGGCGGAATTGTCAAGGAGATTTTGCCAAAGAGCAATAACCACATAGGGAAGTCCGAGGAAAACACGGCCAATTGTGCAAGAACGGGGTGGAGTCGTGGGCAGCCTGTGTTTAGAATGAGGCTTACCAGGAGGTGTAATTGTCGCCTCGGATGGCGAACGAATCAGCGAAATCGAATCAGAGATAGGCAATCTTATTACGGCGATTCGAAAAGGAACTCCGCTGACCAAACGCCTCGAGGCCGAAATTGCCAAGCTAGAGCGGGATCAAGACGCGCTCCGGGGTCAGCTTGAGGACATCAATCGCCAGATCAACAAAACAATAACGAGGAACTTTGGCGCAGGGCTCGTGAGACAGCGCCTGAAGGATTTCCGCAAGGTATTCGACATCCTCACTCCGGATGAGAGAGTCGAGGCCCTCCAGTGCATTCTGAAAGACATCATCGTGCACAAGGATAAGGTTGTTCTGAATATATACGAGCTTCCCGAGTTCAAGCACGGTTCGCAAAATCGTACAGAATGGCTCCCCGTTCGTAACCCTCTTTGGAATGTTCTCTGTTTTTTGGGGGGGTTTTGAGAGCGCAAATCTGTGTTAACCGGAGGGGCCCAGTTCCGATTTCAAGAAACTGGGGTCCACTCGTAACCCTTCTATGGGGCAGGGTATCAAGACGCACGTTCTCCACTCGCTCGCTACTCGTGGTTTTGTAGCCAGCGTCCGCCTCCGCTGGTGTTCTGG
>CP070677.1:1782530-1788183 GCA_020352495.1 Candidatus Latescibacterota bacterium | reverse complement strand
TGGTTCTCTTCGTCGCGGAAGTATTCGGCGATAGTCACGCCAGCCAGTCCCACACGGAGCCTGGCTCCCGGCGGCTCATTCATCTGTCCAAAGACAAGACTTGCTTTGTTGATAACACCCGATTCGTTCATTTCGAGATAGAGGTCGTTACCCTCACGTGTGCGTTCACCGACACCGGCGAACACGGAGTAGCCGCCATGCTCGGTCGCAATGTTGCGGATGAGTTCCATGATGATAACGGTTTTCCCGACACCGGCACCTCCAAAGAGACCAATCTTGCCGCCCTTTTGGTATGGCGCGAGGAGATCGACGACTTTGATTCCCGTTTCCAGCTGTGTCGTCTCGGTCGCCTGATCTTCGAGGCTCGGAGCGGGACGGTGAATCGGGTAGCGCTTGTCCGGATCGGCGACAGGGCCTTTCTCATCGATCGTGTCACCCAGCAGATTGAAAAGTCGACCTAACGACTGATCTCCAACGGGAACCGAAATCGGGGCGCCAAGGTCTTCGGCAGGCATCCCGCGGACGAGGCCGTCGGTGGAGCTCATGGCGATACAGCGTACGACGTTGTCGCCGACGTGAAGAGATACTTCACCCGTAATATTGATATTTCGTTCGTCGTCTCGAATACGAATGGCGTTCAGAATCGGGGGAAGTTTGTCCGATGGGAACTCCACATCGACCGTGGGTCCGATCACTTGAACGATTTTACCGATGTTGGGTTCGTTTGCCATGAGCCAAGCTCCTTTTCTATCGTTTCTTCGATATAGCGTGAGCCGCTTGAGATCGGCTGGGTACGTATCTAATCTCGAATGGCCAATCCTTATCCGTTTTTTACTTCAGGGCTTCTGCGCCTCCGACGATCTCTCCGAGTTCCTTGGTGATCGCCGCCTGACGGAGGCGGTTTCTTAGAATGACAAGATCATCAAACATCTCTTCAGCATTTTTTGTCGCCAGCTGCATTGCAGTCATTCTGGCCCCGTACTCCGATGCAAACGAGTCGGCGAGCGTCGCAAACACCTTGGTTGTCGCGTAGAGCGGGAGGAGTTGCTCATACACCGCCTTGCGCTCGGGCTCCAAAATATAGTCTTCCTGTTCCTTCTTGCCTTCAACTCGCGGAATACCGATGAACTTTTCGATCTGGATTGTTGAGACCATTGCCGATTTGAACTGCGCATAGATGAAATACAGAGCGTCGACTTCATCGTTCACGAACAATTCGACGAGCTTATGTGTGATCCGTTTGATCGCATCGAGCTCGAGCTTATCGCTAATTCCATCCTCGTGGTAAATGATTGGGATGTCTTTGTTCTTGAAAAACGTGAAACCTTTCTTCCCGATCGGGATGAGTTTCACATCCATTTTCGGATGGGTTCTGACAAACTCGAGTGCGGCGCGGATCAGCCTCGTGTTGAAAGCCCCACATAGTCCACGATCTGCCGTAAACAAAACGACACCGGGGCGTTTTGGCTCGGGTTCGTCCAACTGTTCGAATAGCCGCACACCCTCGACTTCGAGCGGGGGTTCTCCTTCGAAAAAGGACAGCTCGAATGTCGGATCGGCGGCGGCGCTGTCTTCGGCGGACTCGGCCAGACCGGCGAGAATCCCCAGCACCTCATCGAGTTCCTGGCTGTAAGGCCTCGCCGTGCGCGCGCGGTCTTCCGATCGTTTGAATTTCGCCGCGGCGACGAGCTGCATCGCGCGTGTGATCTTCTTGATGTTCTCAACGGCCTTGAGCCTGGCCTTTATGTCCAAAAGTGATGCCACGCTATCGATCCTATTCTACTAGTCCGTGGTGCCACCTACGTTGAAACTTTTCTTGAACTCCTCCGTCGCCCTGGTGAGTTCTTTTTCGATTCGTTCGCTGATTTTGAGTTCCGTCGCAAGCTCCCGCACGACATCGGGATAGTTTTTGTCTATGAAGACGTGGAACTCATCCTCGAAACGTTTGAGATTCTCGGTCGGCACATCATCGAGATACCCCCTTGTGGCCACAAAGATGATCATGACCTGCTTCTGGATGGGCATCGGTACGTATTGATCCTGTTTGAGAATCTCGACCATTTTCTCGCCACGGGTGAGCTGGGCGATCGTCGCTTTGTCGAGATCCGAGCCAAACCGCGCAAAGTCGGCGAGCTCACGGTACTGGGCGAGATCGAGTCTCAGTCGCCCCGCGATTTGTTTCATCATCTTTGTCTGAGCGTTGCTTCCCACACGTGAGACCGAGATGCCGACGTTGATGGCGGGGCGGATTCCCGAATAGAAGAGATCGTTCTGGAGAAAGATCTGACCGTCAGTGATCGAAATCACGTTGGTCGGGATGTACGCCGTGACGTCGCCGAGCTGGGTCTCGATGATCGGCAACGCCGTTAGTGACCCGCCGCCTTTTTGTTCACTGAGTTTCGCAGCCCTCTCGAGCAGCCTCGAGTGCAGGTAAAACACGTCACCGGGGTATGCCTCTCGTCCTGGAGGTCTACGCAACAAGAGAGAAAGCTGGCGATACGACTGCGCGTGTTTCGAAAGGTCGTCGTAAAAACACACGGCGTGTTTGCCCGTGTCCCTGTAGTACTCGCCGAGGGCGCAACCCGAGTACGGCGCAAGAAATTGAAGCGGCGCCGGATCATGAGACGCGGCGCTTACTACGACGGTGTAGTCCATCGCGTTGTGATCTGCGAGCACCTTGACGACCTGAGCGACCGTGGATTCCTTCTGACCGATGGACACGTAAATACAGACAACGTCTGTGTCCTTCTGATTGATTATCGTATCGACTGCAATAGCCGTTTTACCCGTTTGCCGATCGCCAATTATTAGCTCACGCTGGCCTCTTCCAATCGGGATCATCGAGTCAATCGCCTTGAGCCCGGTGTGGAGGGGCTCCTTCACCGGCTGTCTTTGAATCACGTTGGGAGCCACGGACTCGATAAAACGAAACTCATCGGTCACAATCGGACCCTTTCCATCGAGTGGCTGTCCAAGCGAGTTCACGACTCGACCAAGCAGCGCGTCTCCGGCAGGGATCTGACACACCTTCCCGGTCCGCTTTACAGCGTCACCCTCTTTGATGTCGGTGTCGGGCCCAAATAGCGCGGCGCCTACGTTGTCCTCCTCGAGGTTGAGGACCATTCCGATGATTCCGCCCGGAAACTCGAGGAGCTCACCCGCCATGGCGTCTTGAAGACCCCAGATTCGTACGATCCCGTCACCAATCTGCAAAATCGTTCCGACGGATTCGGTCTCGAGACTCGTTTCGTATCCCTCGATCTCACGTTGTATAATTGAACTCACTTCTTCAGGTCGAAAAGCCATCTTCTTCTCTCCTGTTGTGACGGTTTTCTACGTGTCCTTTTTGTTTGCGGCTGTAAAAATGTGAGTGGTCATTCCACATTCGTTTCTTATTGAGTTTTGGTCTTATTGAACAACCCTTGTTTCACCGAGACGTTTTCTCAGTTGATCTAGATTGAATCGGATGCTCCCGTCGATAATCTTGTCTTCCAAGAAGAGTATCATCCCGCCGATGATGCCCGGATCGACCTCGGGAACGAGGCGGATCGTTTTCTTGGTCTGGTCTTCCAGTTTGTGAAGGAGTTTCTCCTTCAATTGATCCTCGAGAGGAACGGCCGTGACCGCCTTTACTTCGATAATACCTTTGTGTTTTTCGTGCAAGTAACGGTATGCTTCCGCGATCTCCTCGACGAAAATAAATCTCTTTTTCTCGATGAGCAGTAGCAGCAGTTCGACAAGGAGTTTTGATGCGCGGCCTTGGAGAGTCTGCTTCACAAGGTCGACTTTGTCATCCGTGAGTACCTGGGGGGACATCAGAAAATTCTTGTAGCGCTTATCTTGTGCCATGAGATCCAGGAGGCTCTGGACATCCTCATAAACACTGTCGGCCACGTTCGCATCGAGCGCCGCCTGGTGGAGGGCCCTCGCATACCGCTGTGCAATCCCGCTAAGAATCACTGTTCAACACACTCCCAGGTTCGGAACACGGGTAGCTAATGCAACACTTCGAAACCAACACGTCACTACTCCACCTTTAGGTCGTTGAGAAAATCGTCGATGAGACGGTTGTGTTTGTCCCGATCGAGTTTCTCCTTGAGTATTTTTTCGCTGACGCTGAACACGGCTTCGATGATGCGTTCTTTGAGCATGACATTCGCTTTGTCGAGCTCCAGAGCGATGTCTTGCTTGGCCTTCTGCCTCATGTCAACGGCCTCCTGCCGGGCGTCTTCTCTGATCCCGGTGGCAAGCTCCTTCGCCTCGCTGGCCGCTTCTTGGATTCTTGCGCGCCGCGTAACCTCGATGTTCTCGAGCTCCTGATCGAAGTTCTTTTTTTGAGCGGCAACGGCCTCTTTCTCCTTCTCGATTTCGGAAAAAGAGGAGGCGATGGTTTCACGTCTGTGTTCGATAAACCCGAGAAGCTTGTCCCAGGCGTATCGTCTCACCAACCACACCGCGATAAGGAAGCCGATTATATGGGTAACGATTTGTCCCCAATCGAGATTCATTGTGAGCTCCTTATCGATATGACCGCAGCTACGCGGAAAAACGCGCGGCCGGCGGCCAACCGGACGAGTCGACTAAACGGATTTACTAGTGCGCGCCGATCTTGCCCTGGAGCACGAACATGGTAACCAACGCGTAAATGGTGAGCGCCTCGATCAGCGCGGCACCGATGATCATGGCCACCTGGATCTTGCCTGAAGCCTCCGGCTGGCGTCCGATCGCTTCCATCGCCGATCCAACTGCGCGGCCGAGACCGAGTCCACTACCGATAGCAGCAATCCCGACCCCGAGCGGGAGCGCCAAACCTAGCATTGCTTGATAGTCCACGGTGTACTCCTCCTTTTCGGGTTAGTGATGCTCTTCCTCATCGTGAGGCAGCATCATTGCGAAGTAGATTGTACTCAACAACATGAAAACGAGGGCCTGGATGAAGCCCGTCAGTATTGCCAAAAAGTAAAAGGGAATCTGAAGCGGAATGCCTATCGGTAAATTCGTGAACCCAAGAACGGCGACTCCGAGACCCACAAAAATAAAAATCAGAATGTCTTCTCCGGTGATGTTTCCAAAAAGCCGGAACGCCAGGCTCATCGGTTTGACAAGCTCCTCGACTATGTGAAGCGGGAACATGAGGGGGACGAACAGATATTGTGTCAAAGACCTCGGCTGACCCATCATGTGGTCGAGGTATCCAAGAAAACCGTTTTCTCTAACACCGGTATACTGGACATATATGAACACGCAGAGAGCGAGCGCCACCGTCTGGTTGATGTTTGCCGTCGGGGACTTCATCAAGGGGACGAGGCCCATGTAATTCATACAGAGGATGTAAAGGAATAACGTGCCGAGGAAGGGGACAAATTTTCTTCCTTTTGGCCCGAGAATCCCGACGATAAACGTCTCGAGCTGCTCGACAATCATTTCGACGACGTTCTGAAGCCCGCTTGGGATGAGCTTTGGATTTTTGGACGCGAGTCTGGCAATCAGAATGAGAATGCCGACGATCAAGAGCGAAAAGAATGGGTTTTCCCATTTGTGGAGAAACTCGCCAACGCTCGTGCCGACAATATAGTGGTAGATCACCGTAATGAAGTTCGGCAACTCGTGTTGCTCACCCTCGCCGGACGCGAGTAGCGGTCCGACCCCGCAC
>CP070677.1:1773348-1782430 GCA_020352495.1 Candidatus Latescibacterota bacterium | reverse complement strand
CGCTAGTCTCGATGCTCCTCATCTGGCCTCACGACCAACGGATCCGTCTCTTCCTACTAGCCTCCGATGAAGAGCCGTTCGTGCGCATTGATTTACTCACGACTTCGTTGCTCCTCCCTTTCCCTGCATCCGTATTCTACCTTTATAATCTGAGCCGGGGGCAGGCAGAGAAAATTGTTGTGGTAGTCGGATTTCTTCCGCTTCTCTTTGTTTTGCTCTTCTATCTGGCCCGTAACTTTACCAAGATGGCAGAAGAGCAGGAGCGACTGGCGCTGCGAGAGGAGATCTTCGTCCCAAGCTTGGTATGACGTTATGAAGTGTTTATCTTTCATCAGTTTATTTGCTAGTCGAGGATCATACCCATCCGGGGATGCTTCTCTTTGATCAGCTTCTTTTGGTCGTCGGTGAGAAGCTTTCTCGCCTCGAACAGACTCGCAATTTTGGCCGCCTGAATGTCCGCGCGCGCCTTGGCGATGGCACTCAGGTGCCGTTTGATCTGAGTGAGATCATCACTGCCCGATCGGATCTTCTTGTGGACCTCGAGCTGCTCCTTTTCGATGTCGGCGCGAAGATCGATCAGCTGTTTTTTTGTATCGTGTGACAACGTCTCGAGCTTGGCGATCTGGTCCTCGGTGAGACCGAGCTCCGGCGCGTGCCGAAGCATTCGCTCGGCCGCGTTACCAATGCCGTGTCCGTGTCTCTTACCAAAACCATGCCCTCGTCCGACGCCACATCCTTTGCCAACACCGTGTCCTCTATTGAACCGGTGCCCTTTGCCGTGACCGCAACATCCGCCAAGGCATCTCTCTCCCGGTTCACCCTTCATCCCTGGCTGGGCCAACATGGGGCCGTGGAGCCCCTTCTTACCGTATCTCTTGCCGCGCGGGCCGCAAGAACAACAGCGCGAACAACACCAATCACCGACATTTGGCGGTTGAATACTTGGGTCCGCAGGGCTTGTCCCCTTTTGCGGGGGTGGTGGGGTCTCTTGGTCGTTGTCAACCGCCTCCGGTACGGCAGACATCACAGCCTTGGCCGGGCCAAGTGCCGGTCCTGCTACGGCCACCGCGAAGACCAAGACTATGAAAAGTGCCAGCATGCGTTTCATCGTAACCTCCTGTCCTAAAAAGTGTTTCTTCAACTATAGTCCGTGCGCGCATTCCATTTCGGGATCCTCTTCCCGTCTCTGTTTGTTTGGACAATGCCATCGGTCGTTTCTTGCATGTTTTTTTCTGCCGAACCGTCCGATCTCGCGATCGTGTCAAATATGGTCGAGCCACGGTTCGAGCTTTTTGATCAGTTGCTTCTTGGCACGGTGAATCCGTGACTCCACGGCGCTCAAACTGAGCCCCATGGTGTCGGCTATGTCTTTGTAGCTCAATCTCTCGTAATGAGACAGCACGAGCGGCACCCTGTATTTTGCAGGGAGCGACCGCACGGCCGCCCATACGATCTCTGCCCGCTCTGCCACTTCGAGCTTACGTTCCGCAGGTTGCGACACGACACGCTCGCGAAACGCCGGATCGACTTTCTCCTCACGGATGAGGTCGGCGACTCTTTCATCCATGATGCTCAACCACCGACGCCGCCGTTCCCTCTTTAGATGATTAGTAATGTGGTTCACAGCGATCCGGTATAACCAGGTAAAAATGTGCGAGCGTTGTTCGAAAGTCTCTAGATTCTGATAAACCTTGAGGAAGATATCCTGAGTGAGATCACGCGCAACGTCTTCGTCCGCCGTCAACCCGTAGGCCAGGTTGAGGATTCTATCCCCGTACGTTTTGTAGATCTCGTCGAATGATGGTGTATCGGCTTTTTTTTGCAAGTCGTGTCTTCCTCGTCGTCTCGGCGTACCCTACCGTCATGGTTAGACAAGAGTCTACGGGATTTCTTGCAAAATGAAACACGAAGATGAAACTGTTGGCGGGTTTTGGATCCGCGGTGTAGTCCAGCAATTATTCTCTCGAAGAAGACACACGGCCCTATTCGATCTCAATAGGGCCGTGTCGCATGGTTGTGTTATGTCGCGTCCCAGCTCGGGACGACGAGTCACTTCTGCTGAGTCATCGCCTCGAACCCGGGTCGAAACACGTCTTTGGCAAATTGGTCGAGTGTCGTTTTGGCGATTCGTGCCGACCCCGGAGACTCGGGTGCGACTCGCCCCGCATCAAACGCCCCATACATCTCGAGAAACGAGTCGGCAAGCTTGCTCGACACACCCATCCCGGTAAGCGCTTGGCGCATTTGGTCGGGAGTCGTCGTTACGTGTTTGACCTCCCGGCCCAGAGCGGAACCGATCGTCCGCGCCGCGCCCTCGAAGGTCAAATCGGCGGGACCGATGAGTTCGATCACCGAGCGACCGGTCCACGTCGTATCGAGAATACGCTCGGCGGCCGCCTGGGCGATGTCGGCCGTCGCGATCATCGCCATCCTTGCTTGCCCCTTGATCGGCAAATATACGGCGCCGTCTTTGGCAATGGTTTCGACCGCCATAAAATAGTTCTCCATAAAAAAGCCGGGGCGCAGGTGTGTGATATGAGCATCCGTTTTTTCCAGCTTCTTCTCGACATCACCCAAACCGGCGATCGGACCTGTGCCTGCGCGAAGATGCGCGCCGACGCTCGATAGGTCGACGACACGGGGAATCTTGTTCTCCGTAACGGCCTTCACCGCTACGTCTCCCAGCTCGTTCTGGTAACTACGAAGATCATCGGTCGAGTAATTTGGCGGTGTGAGCCAGAAGAGCACATCGACGCCCTTCGTCGCTCCGACAACATAGCCCGCCTCTTCGAGATTCCCTACCTTGACCGCCGCGCCGCGATCGGCAAATTCTCTGACTTTGTCGGGACTCCGCGTCAACAACACTAGATCTACACCCGAATTGAGCAAACGATCAGTAAGAGCCCGTCCGATGTTTCCCGTAGGGGTGTTAATGGCAACTTTCATTGGTATCTCCTCTTTGTCAGATTTTGGAATCGGCACCCAATAGATGAGTGAATGATGCCCAGTGTGAGATATGGGGAATATAATAAGGAAGCCCCCCGGCGCAACATTTGGTGTGGGGAATTTTGTTTCCTGTGCGATTTTTCGCGCTGGTGTGTGCTGTCTTTGCACGCGCTCGTGAAAAGTTTCGCAATCGACGTCGTGTTGCACGCATGGTCGTGAGTTTATCGGGCGACTCGACAGGTGCGAGTGGCTTGACTTTTGTAAACTCCGCGTGAAAGACTTGGGGCAGATTCGGTTTTAAACGAACTCGAGACGATATCGAGAACGTCGCGGCCGGGCATAACGCGACGACAACACGTTGATGGCAGCGTCTCTCGATCGCCGACAATGCCGCACGACTTTTTCAAAAGGGGGCGAGGTTATGAAGATAATCGGATGTGGGATGACCACGAGACAAAAACAACGCGTACCGGTATTGGTATCGCTGGTCATCGGCCTATCGTTCCTTGCGGGATCGGGTTGCGCTCAAAAACTCGATCTACCGGAACTCACCCCCGAGTTCGTCCAAGCAGCCACTGCCTATCTCGACTCCCACCGCCTGTCGCCCGAGGAATACGTAGTGAGCAAGTTCGCAGATCACGATGTGATCATTCTCGGTGAGGCGCACTATCACAAGCACGATCCGATGTTTGTTCAGAGACTCATTCCTCTGGTGCACAAAAACGGCGTCCACACACTGGCGATGGAATTTGCCCGTCGTGAAGACCAACGGCTCATCGACAGCCTACTGGCAGGAGCATCCTACGACAAGAGGTTGGCCAATGAGATCCAGTTCCGACAGTACGTTCACTTCGGATTTCAGGAGTATGTCGATATATACAAAGCCGCGTGGACACTCAACCAGGGTCTGAAACCGGATGAGAGACCCTTTCGCATAGCGGGGTTGAACAACTCACCGGACTGGAGCCATGTCAGAAAAAAGGAAGACCGCGAAGACGGCAATATAATGAAAAAGGTCTGGAAGGGGCAGACAGAGGAAGACTGGGCAAAGGTCATTCTGGATCTCGTGGGGAAGGGTGAAAAGGTTCTTGTTTACAGTGGATTGCATCACGCGTTTTCGGAATACAAGCAACCGGTAGTCAATCCGGAAACGGGAGAGGTCTGGCGTTTTGAAGAGGGACGGATGGGGAATCACGTTTTTCGAGCGCTTGGCAAACGGGTCATCACGATCGCGTTACATGCCCCTTGGTTCTCCGACAAGGTGATGCCACATGAGGTCTACGCTGCAGACGGCCACATCGACGCGTTGATGCACGAGCTTGGATCAGATTACTATCCCATCGGCTTCGACACACACGGCACGCCTTTCGCCAACCTTCCCGGTGAGTCGAGTCTCTACGCGCAAGGGTACGACTCGTTCGTGCTCAAGAATTTGTGTGACGGATATATCTATTTCAAGCCGATCCCGGAATACGAAGGCGTAACGCCTATCTATGGATTCGTGAACGAGAACAACGTCGAACGTGCCAGACTACGGTCACCCAATCCCAAGCGAAGGGACGCCTCAGTCGAACAGTTTTACGTGTCGGCCATGACGATTGCGAACATTCAGTGGAAGTACCGGAAGTTCAAGTGAGTTTTTGAACCCAAAGCCTAAGAAGTCCATTCGGCGAGTTTTTGACGCGCTTTCTTGGCGGGTTCATAGACGGGATCGGCATTTTCCCACACGCTGAGAGCCTTCTTGAGCGTTTCTGTCGCTTTGTCCGTCTCGCCTTTTTCGGCGTAAACGAGCGCGAGCTCGTAAAGACAATCCGGATCCATGGGATATATCTTCAACATCTTTCCGAGGGATTCCTCGGCGGTCTCGTAATCGCCGAGTTTCCGATAACATCGTCCGATGTCCCAGTGAACGTCGGAATCCGTCGGGTCGAGTTCCATCTTTTTCTCGAAGTTTTTGATGGCTTCGCGGAACTCACCTCTAAGCTCGGCAACTCTCCCCTTTGTCCAGTACACATAGTCACGGAGCGACTCGTCCTGGTAGGTCTCGATAAACACGTTTAGCCGCTCAAGCGATCGCTCTGCGCTGTCGGGCTCTTCGATCTCGAGATAAAGATACACATAACCCAGTGGTGCCAAGTCATCAAACGGTGGTTCGAGCTTCCGGCTGATCGAATCTACCGCTTCGAATGCGTCTTGCACCCGACCCGCCTTCGCGATGAACCTCGCGTCGAGGAGTCTCATCATGAGCAACGAGAGTGGTGGCCGGGTTTTCTCCGCCTCGTCCCATTTGTGGTTCATGTTGTTGAGGGCCTTCTGCATTTCCCCGCGATTCGTGTGAAATGTCTGAAGCGATGAATATACGGCCAAACGGTCCTCCGGTGCCTTACTCATTTTGATCGCGTCGTGGTATTTCGCCAGTGCGGCGTCGGCTTTTCCCAATCTCGCATCGATACCGGCAAGGCTCCGGAGCACCGAGATATTCTCCGGTTCAATGAGAAGCGCCTTGTCGTAATAACGCGTAGCCTCGTCGTAATCACCCAGGTCCCGGTAAATTGCCGCGATCTCTGTAAATGAATTGACCACGTCAGGATGTTGTTCGGCATAGGACTCGTAGTACTCCAACGCTTTGTCAAAGTCTCCCTTGTCTCTGTAAAGCCCCCCGATGATTTGTATGATTCCGGACCGACCGGGATCGATTTCGAGTATCTTTTCGTACTGCTCGATCGCCTCGTTCGTTCGATTTTGCTGCGCCAACTTGGCTGCCAGCGAGTGGCGCCCTATGACATCGTTTGGGTACAACTCGACCATCATTCTCAGAACGGCTTCTTGTTTCTCTGGATCCTTTTTGAGCGCGTAGTAAATCGATTTGAAAAGGAACTGGATACGCTCCGGCATCTTATACAGATAGCGCATCACCGATTGGAGCGCGCGTTCAGTTTTCTCGCTCTGATTGGTGTAGAGGTAGAATACGGTGAGCTGAAAGTGGGCGTAGGCAAATGTGGAGTCTTGCTCAACAGAACGCTCGAGAGCCTCTTGCGCCGAATCCCAGTTCTGCTCAAAAATCCAATCTTTCAACCCAACGCTAAACGACTCGAGCGCTTCCGAAGACGATGTCATCATCTCTTTTATCGGTAAATCCGCGAGCTCCTCGATGTAGCTATCGGGCACCGCGAGATCCTCTTTGAGAACGACCGCGATATCGTCAATCAACGCATATAAATCGCCGCCACGGTGGGTTTTTTCCGCGATCAACCTCCCCCTGCTGACCTCGTGAAGCAGCCGCTTGATGACATACTCACCGTTCTCCACCGTAAACGAACCGGTGACGATATAGTCCACGTGAGATTCCTTTGCGATCCGGAGCTTTAGACTCCAGGGGGCCTGCTCCCAGCTCGTGAAACCGGCCCTTTGCATCTTCTGTATCGCGTAAGGCTCGCATGACGATTGAAGCGTGAGCATCTGATCCTGCAAGAGATCGGTCTCTAGCAAAATGGCAATTGCCATCTGCACCCAGTCGTGAGCCGGATCCCCGCTCTTGTTGTCGAAGAAGTAGACTGCAAAGCTTTTCCTGTATTCGTTTTTCGGAATGATCCGCTCGATGGTCTGTCCCCGCTCGTCCGTTACGGCGACTGTTTCGGTGACCACACCACCTTTCCGCCCGAAAAACACAACGGCAATCGCCGCCACAACGATCGCGGCAACAACCGGCAGCAATACACCGGGTGACAGCAGTCTCTTCGCGAGAGACGGCGGCTGGGGTGGGGCAAACCGCGACCGAGTTGCCGACGAGATCCGTGAAACACCGCTGCGCAGTTCGTTTCGGATAAACTCGAGATCGGCGAGCATCTCGTCGATCGTGCCGTAGCGTTCGCCGGCATCTTTGGCCGTAGCCTTCTCTATGATACGAACGAGATCGGGATCGGCGTCTTCGCGCAGTTCGGTGACAAGCTTTGGCGGTTCGTTTAGGATCGAGTAGATGACCGCCTCGTCGTAATCCCCCCTAAAGGGGCGCTGCCCCGTCGTCATCTCATAGAGAATCACACCAAGCGACCAGATGTCGGTTCTGAAATCGACCTCGTCACCCCGGGTCTGCTCGGGTGACATGTAGGCGACCGTACCGACGGTTGTTCTGACCTTGGTGACCACCGTTTGTTGTTTGGATTTGGCGAGGCCAAAATCCATGACCGTCACTTCATCGCTCTCCGAGAACATGATGTTCGACGGTTTGATGTCGCGGTGAATTACGCCTTTGTCATGCGCGGCCTTGAGACCACGGGCGACACCAACGGCGACATCGAGGATCTCCGCGATGGAGAGCGGCCCCTCCTGGATCTTGTCCTTGAGGCTTCCCCCCGGGAGATACGCCATCGAGATGAACGTCTGCCCCTCAGTTTCATTGATCTCGTAGACGGTGCAGATATTGGGGTGGTGAAGCGCCGCCGCAGCCCGGGCCTCGTGGACAAAACGCGCCTTGTCCTCCTCGTTGGCGAGGGCGTTTGGGGGAAGAAACTTGAGTGCCACCGTGCGGTTTAGCTTGGTATCCTCAGCCTTGAAGACGACGCCCATGCCGCCCTGTCCGAGCTTCTCGGTGATTTTATAGTGAAGTACGGTTTTTCCGATCATAGTACTATGACTACGCGCAACCATGCGCGGTTGTTGTCCCAATTTGTCTGAAATTAGTTGTCAGTCGAATTCTATACCCCCAAGATTGAGGAAAATTCGGTCTGCCGGCCAGACGGGATTTTAACAGGGATTGAACAAAGCGTCAAAGCCGGCAGGCGGCCCGTGTGGTTCGCTTTTTGCAGACACAAAATTTTCTGTGCGGCCGGGATGTTGGGCTTGGGCGCCCGGCCTTGGAAAAACCCCGGGTTCGTCCCGGGGAGCATCGAGGACACCAACGACGGGAATGGTTGATTTGAAATACGTTGTGATTCTCATCATCATTGTGTCCATCGCCACCCCCGTCTCCGCCTCTTCCATTCGGACCGGGGTCGAGAGAATCTGTGACGCCTGCGGTCAGAAGATCACCGGCTCGTATTTCGAGACGGGGAGTAATTTCTATCACCCGCGCTGTTTTACCTGTGAGCACTGTGGCGACCCCATCAAGGGTCCGCACACGGTCTACCAGCACAAGAGTTATCACAACGAGTGCTTTGAAGATCACGTTGCCCTTCGCTGCGCGGTCTGCCAAGGCATCATTCAGGGAGAGTATCTTCTCGACTACTGGGGAAACGCCTACCACACGTCTCACAAGGACGTCGTGCTCCAATGCGATTTCTGCCAACGATTCATCATCGGTTCCCTGATCGACGGGATGAAGAGATATGGTGACGGATATCGCCTCTGCGGCAGATGCAGCCCCTCGGCGGTCACGAGTGTCAAGTCGGCCAACAAGCTCATGACCGAGGTGGCCTCGTACCTCGAGAACTTTGGTCTGAAAGTCGATCCTGGGTCGATCCGTCTCCATCTTGTCGATCTTCGAAAGCTAAAAGAGCTATCCCCAGAGGGCACGCATGACACCAAGGGTTTCACCGACTATTTTGTAAAGAAAAACGTCTTTGGCCGCGTGAAAGATCAAACGATCGATGTCTATCTCCTCGCCGGTATGCCCCGCACGCAGATGATCAGCACCTTGGCGCACGAACTCACGCATGTGTGGCAGTTTGAAGGGGGCCAGCTCGAACAGGACAAGGCACTCTCCGAAGGGAGCTGCAACTTCGCCGCATACCTCGTGCTTCGCAAGATCGGTGGGGCGGAGGCGGAGTACGTGATCGAGACCATGCTAAGAGACGACGACCCCATCTATGGTGAGGGTTTCCGCAGGGTCAAAGCATATGCCGAAAAGAACGGCCTCGCCAGTTGGCTAAAGCTTCTGAAAAAGAGGAACGCACGCCTGTCTAGACTCTGAGCGAGTCGATCTTATTCCCCACTCGATACCCACCTCGTCGCCCGCCGTGAAGCACGGCTGAGCATGGCTTTTGGTGCGTCCGCCACGCGCCGTCTTCTCGGGTCGTCCGTGCAAAACAATCGGTTGTCAAATCCGGTCCCGGGCATCTATCTTTCTCTATATGATCGGAAAGACCATCTCTCACTACAAGATCCTCGAGGAACTCGGCGAGGGCGGGATGGGAATCGT
>CP070677.1:1767565-1773248 GCA_020352495.1 Candidatus Latescibacterota bacterium | reverse complement strand
AGATCCCGTAGTAGGTGCCCCGGCCGGGAAAAATATCTTTATTTCAGTATCGTTCAAATACTCATAATGAGCAAACGATTGGTATATGCTCTCAAATTCGGGGTTATTGTCGGCGATAGCGTGAAATCGACCTTGCGCTACCGCGTCCCCGACCGTGATAGCGGTACCCCCGTCGAACGGGTCCAGGATCTCGACTAGGACCAACTGGACCAACGTATCCGCGGGAGCCAACCCCATGGTCAATTCGCCGGCGCCGACGTCGCTCCAATCGAAATCGGTAATAAACGGCCGCTCACTCGAATTGGCGAAAAGCCCCTTTAACGAGGCATCGCCTCCGAACGCCGTAATGAAGTCGTCATGCCAATTACCCGAGGCATCGCCATGGATAATTCGTTTAACCTGGCTTAAAAGGAAATTTTGGAACTCCGCTAAATCCGCGGAGCTCCCCTCGGACCCGGCGATCCCCGCCGCGCTCTTTTGATCATCGAAATCATCGCTCTTACGGGTTTCGCCTAATCGTAGCCGCTGCCGTGGGCCCAATTCGCACCTCCGACCTCCAGGCTACCCTCGCCGTTCAAATGCTACAAATTCGATGTCGCTAGTACCGCTGTCCCCTTTGACCCACACTTCTTGGACTTCCACCGGTCCGGACCACTCCCCATAGGGGGTCGCCGCGGACGCGACAGGTACCGAAACCCAATTCACGTTATTGTCGAAGTCCTCTTTTGTGAAGTACACTTTACAGGGATTCGTCGCCGCTCGGATTTTTATATATTTGCAGTACGTCTTTAAGTCAATCGACCGCCCGGTCGTAGTGACCGCCAACCGCCAAACATACGGGAATCCACCGCGCCATTCGAGTACGCTCATACCGACCTACCTTTCCGGACCGGATGACTATGCTTGTTGGCCAGCCAACCGCCCGACAATCAAAATGTCGAGCTCGTCCGCCACGTCCGGTCCCGTGACCGTAATTTGCGTCGGGAGCCTATCCGCAAGCGCCACGGCCCCCGGATCGGCAACATCGGTCGTATTCTGTACGAATACGGAATAATTCCCGTCCGCCATGTCCGCGAGGCCATTCTCCGCGAATACGAAAATCCCGCCGCCGACCATGGCGACCTGGAGCGCCTGGATCCCGACACCGGCCTTGCTTGCCGCGGCCACAAAGTCAATACCCTGTTCCTGCAAAACCGGGTCGTAAGCACTTAATTTCTTACCCATGATTTCTCCTATTCACCGTACATCGCCTTTTTGATCTTGGCGACCAGGGCCTTTTTGGGGGTCTTTTTTGTAAACGTAACCTGGTAGGCCTCGGCCATTTCCCGGAGATACGAAATCTCCATGTCCATGGTCGGGTCGGGCCAGGGGTTGTCGTCCCCCTCGGGGTCGTCCCCCGGGGTCTCCACCGGCTCTACCTCCGCCTTTTCCTTGGGCCGGGCCTCGGGCTTGGACTCGGGAGCCGTCGCCGGCTCCCGGGGCACGTACACCCTCCAGGACGAAATGTCGGCCAGGAGCTCGTCCTGGTCCTTTTGATCCTCAACCTCGACCACACCTTTTCCGTCCAATTCGTACAGGGTACCGTTGACCCATACCTTGGAATTGGCCTTGCCAGGCCGTATGTTTTGCAATTTCATGACAAACCTCGCTCTCCGCCTGGGTTAGGGTTTACACGTTCCGTACGGGATTCGCAAAGACCTGAAGCACTTTGCTCCCGTCATACGTCCCGCCGCTGGCATCGACTCCGCTGGTATATACCCCCGTGGCCACCGCATCGGGAGTCACTTTCGTACCTCCCAAATACGCATGAATCACCGCGGCCTCGGCGCCAATGTCGAACGGTAGACCGATCACGTTTCCGACTCCGATGATAAGCTGGTCGACTCCCCCGGTTGCTCCCGCCGTATCGGTGATGACCGCGCTATCGACTTGCGCGAAAATCTTGGTACCGGTCAAGGTCTTTCCTCCGCCCGCGCCGTCGGGCTGCATGGTTTCCGATACCGTCCGCCCCGCCGCATCCTTGCCCGTGATGGTCAAAAGACCCGTAACCGAGTCGTCCGCGTCGGTCAAGGCGACCGTGATATTCCTCGGGACGTCCGGTTGAGCCGCAATACTCAAAGAGCCGTCCGCCCAATCGACGCTGGTAACGATCCGGTTGTCGTCGAGAGCTATCGGACTCCCCAAATAGATGCTGGCCGCGCCGACTTGCATCGCCGCCAAAAGGACCTTTTCCTCGGCGGTCGGGACGCGATTCAGTTCCTCGTAGCTTAACGTATTTTCCATGGTTCTCTCCCCTTTAAATGGGGATCCGCCGGGGGTTAGGTTTAGCGCACCGCCCCCGGGGTATCCACCATCAGGTTAGCCCTCGGTGTTAAACGCCGAGAGCCCCGCTGGCCCGGCCGATATTCTTGAAAAGAATGTTCTTGCCGGGAGTGTAAAGAACGGGGACGCCGTAGCAAGTGTTACGTGAGCTGTTTATGCTCACTCTCCGGGTTTCCCCGGAGTATCGGACTATATCTCGGCCCAGCCTGTTAAACTGGGTCCAGGGCGCTCGTGGGGGCATTACCGATTTCTCTCGGCCCCTAGTCTCTGAACCTTGCGGAACCCTCCGGGCTTGCGCCCTTCCATTTCCGCCTTGGCTGCTGATTGGCTTGGTTATGTTTTTTGCATCCTTCATAACTTTAGCTTTCCAGCAATTCACCCTGTTACGCACCTGACCGCTTACGCGGCCAGAGCCCCTTGCTCCGAATCCGTATCCGAAGCGCCAAGGAGTTGCATCCACCGAATCGAGCTGTCGATAGTCGCCAGCGGGATCTTGATCATCGGAGCCAACTGTTTGAACGACATGGACTCGAGATTCATCTGAAAGAGGAATCCCGAAGTCGTCCCGGGGAGATTCTCATTGAGGTCGTCAATGATGGTCTCGGCCGCGCCGGCGCCATTCGGCACCCGGAGAATCAGCCGCTCGGATCCGACCGCGCCGCCTTTTTCCGACCGGTAGATTTCCCACCAGTCGACATCGGTCGCACCGCCCGGGGTAATCCCGAAAGTACCCTTGTCGCCCTCGGAAATGGTCAGGGCCCCGGACAGGGGTACCGCGGCCGAACGGCCGTACCGGTTGACCGCCGCGAACTGGTAATTGTAGTCGCCCGCGTCGTCCGCGCCGAATTTCGCCGTCCCCTCAACCGGGGAGGTCGGTCCCGTGGTCTCGGTCGGGGGACCGGGCCGCTTGGTCGCATCGCCGGCCGCCGTGGCCACCGGGCCACCGCCGTCATTCACGAATACATTGGGGTAGAACCCAACGTCCCCGGCGGGCGAGGTGAAGGCCTTAATGTCAAGGCCGACCGTACCGGACTTGTCCGAAAACGTGTTGTGCCGTTCCTTCGGAAACCACGTTTTGACCAAATCGTTGTGCGTCTTTGGGTTGAGGAAAAACGCATTGACTTGGCCGAAGTTGGGCGAGTCCTGGGCGATCAGCGCCCCGTCGGACAGGTCGTCCTCGGCCAGGGCCCGGCCCCGGAGATCGATGATGTTGGTCGCCGGCGCGTTGTCCGTGAGCAGTTTCTCGAAACCGTCGAACTGGAGCGCGGACAGGCTCGAGTCGCCGTAGAAAAGGGCCCGCTCCATGATGCGGAGCAAGTGCATGGTCCCGTTCACGGTCTCATTTGCGACTACCGAGCCGTGGGCCGGCCGAACGAGAGACATCGGATGCGTGACTCTTCGGGTCGTACCCAAAAATTTCACGATGGCGAATTTTCTTTCGTAGGACGAATCGTCCTCTTCCGGTAAATCGCCTTCCGAAATAAACCCGGCATCCGGATTCAAGCCGTAGGAACTCAGTTCGTTGTGTTCTTCAACCGTGTTGTACGCAGCAAGCTTTGGAATCGATTTCCAAAATTTGATGTGCTCCATTTTGTACGTCGTGTTTTTCAACGTGCGCTCCAGGGACTCGACCCGAAGTGCAAACCCGTCGCCCGCGGTCACCGCCCCCGGAGGGTTGATCTCGCTCCCGGCCGACAAGGCCTTGTTGAGTTGGTCGACGTCATTCTGACTGGCCGCGCCGAACCCCTCGACCCCCTGGTAGTCACTCCAGGAGACCATGTCATTCAATCCAAATTGTCCACTCATTGTACTTTTCCTCCCGCCCGTTGTTTAGGGCATTCTCCTTATAGGGTTAAACCCCGACTTTGGGGTTAGGCTACCGCGCCTTTGGTTTTGATCCGCTCCTGGACCGCCTTGAGCAAGGACGGTTGGATCTGGTTGAATTGCTCGTATTTCGAGGCCGCCGTAACCAGGTCGACTCCCTCGTCCGACGCGCCGGCCAAACCCTTGGACACCGACTCGGAGATCATGGTCTCCATTTCGTCCAGAATTTGGGACTTGCTCAACTGCTCACTTGCGGGAGCGGAATTGGCAAACGATTTCTCCATGGGACGGACCCCGCGGCTTTTCGGAGCTCGAGCCGGTTGTTCCTCGATGACCCCGAGCCGGTTACACATGGACTTGACCATTTTGCCGGTCTCGGCCACGGCCCGGGCCAGGACCAGGTTGAATTCATGCTGGCGATTGTCGCTCTGCTCGACATGGTCGGCCAGGATCCGCATGGACTTGTTGAGCTCGGTCGCTTGCTCGTCGATGAAATCGGACACGTCCATGGCCTTTTGCATTTCCGGATTTTCCTCGTATCCGCGGACAACCTCGTCGGCCAGGGACGACTCGGGAGCTCCCTCGGACCCGCCGAGAATGCCAAAGAGCTCGGTCTGCTCACTCTTGGACAGACTCTCGACCTGTGCTTTGGACAGGAGATACTCTTTGCGGGACCCCGTGTCCCCCTCATTGGCGAGGTCCTGGAGCTTGTCGAGGGACTTCTGGAGGTCGTCCTCGTCCAGGTCGTCGGACTTTTTACAACCTTTTTCGGCTTCTTCTTCGTCCTCGCCCTCAACGTCTTTTTTCTTCCCCTCGTCCTCCATTTCCTCGTCCTCGCCCTCGGTTTTCTCCATGTCCTCGTCGTACTTTTCCTTGTCACCCTTCATTGGTTTTCTCCTTATGACAGTTTGCCGGCCTCTTTGAGCCGCCGGGTTAAATCAATCATTCTCCCGATCTGTGCCGGGTTGGCCTTGGGGAGTCGCCGTTGAAACCAAGCGAACGCCTGGCTATCGGAAAATCCCTTTTGTACCCGCTTCTTTTTCTTTTTCTTTTTGTCCTCGGTCGTAGGCGTGACGTCGCTCTCGAGGCTTTCCTCGGTGAGCACCATGCCGGCTCCCATACCGGAGACCGGCCCGGTCGGGACCTGGCCGTCCGCGGGAGTACCCATGCCGAGCATTTTCTCCAGGGGCTCGGGCTCACTTTCCTCGACCGCATGGAGCGACTTGGCCAGGATCTCCATGCGCGCGTCTTGATGTACGGGACAATTGGTAATCGCCACGTTTCGGACCAAGGCCCGGGCGATGGTCCGATTTCCCGGGCCGGTCCGCTTTTGGATTTTCCCCTCGACCGAATACCCGAGGCGCCGATTGGTCTTTTGGAGAGCTTTCCCGAGCTCCCAAATCTCGTCCGCCTTTTCGGTGTCCAGGAGATACCCCTCAACCCAATGGCCCTCGGCTTTGGCCTTTTCGCCGTTGGGGAGGGTTTGTCCTTTACGAAAATATTGGACTACCTCGGGGTATCCGAGTATGTCGGCCGT
>CP070677.1:1725967-1767465 GCA_020352495.1 Candidatus Latescibacterota bacterium | reverse complement strand
CCCCAATCCTGTGGCGATCCCCCCCCGGGGGGCTCGAATCCCCGTCAACTCAGGTCTCCTTCCAGTTGGTTCAGGTCACTGGCGATTATAGAGGAGCGACGTGGCTGCCAACAAGTTTTGTTTGCTTGCTCGGAGCATTCGAATCTTTTACCATTCAGCATTTCCAGTCGGTCGGCGCGATTTGGTCGAACAATGACTCCGCAAAAGGGGATATCGAGGCTTCGATGATGGCACGAATGAGTGATTTTCGCCTCGGGATGGTCCAGCTCCTTGTCGGTGCGACCATGATCAGCTTTTCACCGGTGTTTGTGAAGCTCGCGGACGTCGGCCCAACGATGGCGGGGTTTTACCGAAACCTCTTTGGCGGGATGTTTCTACTGGTCATCGTTCTGACCCGGGGTGAGAAGCTGTGGGCCGGTTTTCGGCCGTTCGCACTGGCGAGCACGTGCGGTGTCCTTTTCGCAGCCGATCTGACGTTTTGGCATCGGTCGATTCACTACGTCGGGCCCGGTTTGGCAACGATCATCGGGAATTTCCAAATCTTTTTTCTAGCGGCATTCGGGATTGCCGTCTTTCGCGAAAGGATCGATTGGAAATACCTCGTTTCGATCCCGCTTGCGATTTTTGGACTCTTTTTGATCGTGGGTATCGACTGGTCGCGGCTCGAGAGCAGCTACAAGATCGGTGTGTTGTGTGGTGTTGCCACAGCCATCACCTATGCAGCGTACCTGCTCGTCCTCCAGAGGTCACAGTGGGAGACGCGGCGTCTTGCCGCGGCGGCAAATCTCTGCATCATATCGTTGGTTACCGCTGTCGTGATGGGGGTTGAAGGCCGTCTCCAGGGAGAGTCGTTCCACATACCAGACTGGCAGAGCTGGTCATCGCTTCTTGCATACGGGGTCATCTGTCAAGCAATCGGTTGGATGACGATCAGTCGCGCACTGGTCAAGGTGGAAGCTTCGCGTGCAGGACTCATCCTCTTGCTGCAACCCACGCTCGCGTTCATCTGGGACATTCTGTTTTTCTCGCGACCAACGGACATTGTGGATGTCGCCGGCGCGTCTTTGGCCCTCGTGGCTATATACCTGGGGGGAAGTCGGGAGAGAAAGTAATCGAGTGGCGGTCTCGGGAGGACAAGCTTTGTCGTTTTTGACCGCCGCATCAGAGCGGTTACCGCAGAAGAACGAGCTTTCGCGAGATTCTTTGTTCCCCAATCTCGAGTCTGTAGAAGTACACGCCGGTCGGAACGTCGTAACCGGCATCGTTGGTCCCGTTCCACCGAACGGCGCGGGTTCCGGAGACTCTCTCCCCACGGATCAAGGTGGCCACGGCACGTCCGGTCACATCGTAGACTCTCAGTGTAGCTTTTCCCCCGGGTTCGGGGATGGTGAATCGAATAACGGTTTCCGGGTTGAACGGATTGGGGAAATTCTGCTCGAGTTGTGCCGTCGTAGGTTTCGCCGGTCGACCGGGGAGAACTGCTGATCCCGATCCCTGATAGGTGAGTATGAGAAAATCATCGACTCCCGCCTCCACAACCGAACCGGGGTCTTCGTCGCTTGCGACAAAGCGGAGCTGGATCCCGGATGTCATCGGGACAAAATGGAGCAGATTGTGTTCCACCGGCTTCCAGCTTCGGTCGGATATCGAGTCCGTCTCGAGACGCACCCATGTGGCTCCGCTGTCAGATGACACATCAACAACCCAAACATCCCACCCGAGAGTTCCTGTATCATTCGTGTACCACCGGTAGTAGCTCAGCCACGCGTTGGCGTAGGAGCTGAGATCGAATATCGGGCTAAAGAGAGTGGTTTTCCCGTTGTCGACGTCATCGTTACTCTGTGACGGGTTCGGCGCATTACCCGTGATAAAGCACATCACACCCGGTGCTTCGGTATGGTCCTCCTCGGGCTGGACTTGTTCGTCACCCACATAGGTCCCATACGGTTCGTCGCGCTCCCATATCCCCGCCGTCGCGTCGTCATCGATATCACCAACCGTCCATCCACGATCGGCCTCGAAGTCGTCTTCAAAAACAATCGTTGGTGTTCCAACGGCAAACGCGTGGACCTCCGAAGGAGCGTCTTCCGGATCCGTCACGCGGTTTGCGGTCATGTCTTCGGCGATCAGGTAGTAGTCGACAACCGTCCCACCGGGCTGCGCGGGGATAAACGCCTCGTACTCATCTGGGGCACCGGTAGGGTTCAACGTAAGGGTGTTCCATCCACCTCCGGTCGTCGAATAACGAACAAGAAGCGAGTCAGGGTTGGGCGTTCCCGCCGCCAGGATCTTCGCCACCACTCGATAGGGATTGCTCTCGTCCTCCGTGTGATCGAGAGGCGTGTGGTCGATACCCAGAACGAATGGCCTGGCGAGATCAGCCAGAAACGCGACGGCGAGTTTCACCGAACGCTCGGCAAGAAGCGGTGAGTTATAGCTCAATCCAACGACATCGTTTGCCGTGTGGATGAACGGGCTCCATTGCTCGCTGTCTTCGAAAAACATGATCGCGTCGTAGCCGTTGTCCCAGAACGACCGGTGATCGCTGTTCCCTCCTATGAGCGTGCCTTTCACCACGGAGAGTTCCGGCACATAGAGCGCGCCAACGTCCATGATACGTTGTCTCATCCAAAGCGAGCTTGGATTATCGATGATATCGAGATCCAGTTCGTCGGTGGCTTCGACATATCCGATCATGTCCACGTTGACCATGCCGATGATGTCGTCTCCTCTGGCCGCGGCCTCGCTGGTATAGGCCTCGCTTCCCAGAAGCCCCAGCTCTTCACCGCAAAACGCAATGAACGTGAGCGTATAGTCGAACTCGTAATCGCTCAGAATCCGCGCACATTCCAGGACGCACGCCGTCCCCGATGCGTTGTCGTCGGCCCCCGGGCAGTCGTCCGGGTTGGATGTGATGGAATCGTAATGCCCGCCGATAATGACGATCTTATCCGGATGGACGATTCCTGGGAGCACGGCCACGACGTTGTCGTAATACAGAGCGCTAAAGTCGTGAAAGTAGACACTGTCGATCCCGTAGGATTCGAAGCGGTCACCAATCCATTGGGACGCGGCGAGACAACTATCGTGCGAGGAGTAGCGTGTAACAAAATCCTGCAGACGTTGCACGTGGGAGTTGATCCGGTCGGTCGAGACCGAGTCCACCATCTCCTCGATAAGGGGGTCGGGCTGCGCCGGCGCCCGTCTTGGCATGGGTTTGACAACGGGAGAGAGTCGTATCGGCCGAAGGAAGACTCGGGCTATCTCGCAGCCATCCCCTGCTATCGTCAGGGCCTCCCTGGGTGAGGCTTCGATCACGCCGGCCAATCCGTCTTGTTTGAGGATTCGAATACGTGAGGCGGCGGCACGGAGACGTTTCTCGTCCCTGAAGTCAACCGTGTAGTAGGTCTTGCCCTCGGTGTCGTCATCGAGGATTTCCCACCGGAGACCCAAGGCGTCCAGCGTCGCCATTCCCCGCTCGTCGGCCAGGGCGAGAAGATAGCGACCCATGTCGCGGACGATCATCACATCGGTGGCCAAAAGCCGTTCCGCAATAAACGGATCCCGGCTCTCGATCGTGACCAGAGCGGTCTTGTCTGGTGCGGAAAGAATCGTGGCGGGAAGAAGTGCCAGAACAGCCAAACCGATTACGAGCAAACGCATTACCAACTCCTTGTGACCATCGGTGGTCTCCTGTGTAATATATTCAACTCTCGATTTTAGCACAACTTGCGTTTCACCGCTATGGTGACGGTTCCGGCGCCCCCTACAGGTGCAGGCGTCACCTCACCGGTGCACACTGTCGCCCCAACGCGTTTCGTGTCCAACCACGCGTCCAGGGACTATTGGCGGCGGATCCGGTATGCGGACAACCGGTGGGAGCGATGTTGGACTCGACGAAGACGGCGTCTTGAAATATCCTTTTGAATATCCCTAAGACTTTTTTGAAATTCAGGCGCCGTCGGCGCAATCGCAAGGAGAATTGGATGGTTGGGAAACTCATTCGGCTCGCTGTCGTGATCCCGATCGTCCTTGCCGCGCTGTCGTGCGGCGGGGACGACTCGTCGGATATTAGAAAGATAGCCAAGAGATACCTTGAAGCTTGGGAGCACCACGATATCGAAACGTTGAGGGCAATGACAGCGATCGATGTCGTGTGGGACACCCGGGGCCAGAAGACGATCGGAAGAGAAAATCTTCTGGCGCCGTTCGAATTCGACGCCGGTGCGAAGTCCGTTCTCGAGTTCAATAATATTGAAGTGCGAGGTGACACGGTCGAATTCGAACTGGTGGAAAAAAACGAGCTTTTGGAGGCCCTGAGGGTATACGAGCTGCGGCACTACCCCCGTCTCATTTTTGAAAACGGGTTGCTCCAACGAAGGGAAATCACACGCGACACACCCCATCTGAGGGAATACGCAGAGCAGCTCTCGATATTGAGATCATGGATTCGAAGAAATCGCCCGGACGTCTACGAAAAAATCGTCACACCCAAGGGTGCCTATAGAATCACCCGGGAGGCGGGCGAGCTGCTCGTTCAAATGGGAAAGATCTGGCGGGAAAGCCAGGCGGTCGAGTAACTGCTGTTCATGGTTTGACGCACGTCGGGCAGACAGCCGGACGTCAAAGGGTGTCAGTAATGGAGGGACAATGAAAATCAAACCGCTTTCGTTGAGGCGTCGTTGTTGTGTGTTGGCCGTTTCGACGGTTTTTTGCCTGTCGGTCGGCGTTTTGCCTGTGAACGCAGAGAGGACGCGGGGGCTCTTTGTGGGTGTGAACCACGTAATCGGTGATGTCACGTTGAGTCACAATTTTACTACACACAGACTGGACGATACAGGTTTTACGCTGGGTCTTCTCGTTCCGATTCATGTCTCCAAAGTCAACGTGTACTTCAAGGGGCAGTTGTTCGTCCATGATATCGAGGACATCAATTATGCCTCGGATCCAAGCCCGAGCGACGCAGCGTACTACCGTAATCTGGATATTTATATGGGTGGAGCCAACGGCCTCATGGTGGGCACGAGACTCGATCTGGCGAATTCGTTCTACGTTCAGCCCCTCGTCGGGTTTGGCGTCTTGGTCAATGTGATCTATGGCAACGAAGGAGAAGGTATCGCCTACGGAAGCTTTGGGATCGATCTATCCACTCAGCTGATGTACAAATTGAAACATATCGACACGGGGCTTCAGCTCACCCTTCAATTGGTGCCGTGGGACGGCTATTTCAATTCGGCGGACCAAAAAACAGTCAATCTGTCCTTCCTGGTTTTGCGTTAGTCCCCATTGCACGTAAACCACTCGTCTCTGCCTCGTCAACTCACCACCGGAGGCATCCGATGTGGGGGAAGAGGTCAGTACGTGCTATAATTATATACGAGAAGCACCTGAGCTCGACGACAGCAAGAATGAACCTTTGAGGAGCCAAAGGCGGCCGTCCCGGTTGAGCGCCGGGAGTGGTTTGGCCACCGGGCTCCGGCAGATATCTGCTTGGCACGCAGGGGACCAGCAGTGTCAGCGGAGATCTTGCGCTCATCCCACAAGACGGGCGATCGAGTGATCGCCGTGTCCTCGACGGCTGGAGGGCGATGCCCGAAGGGGGTGCACCATGAAACGTGCCTGCCTACTTGCCGTCACGCTACTGCTGTCTTCCACTCTGGTGGGGGCCAGTCAACTCACCTACGAATTTACCATGCCCGAAGGGGCATTCCAAATCCTCGAGAAAGATGGATTCGATCTGATCGTGCTCCGGAATTCGTTCCCTGAGGGACCTCCCGGCTCACCGCGAATTCCTTCATATTGTCTCTCTTTTGTTGTTCCTCAGGGCTCGCGTGTAACCCGCACAACGTTGAGAGATGCGGAGTGGTGCGAGATCGAGGGTGTTTTTGTGCTCTATCCCGCCCAACCACCTCGCCCCTTGTCAGGGCAGGAGGCCGTTTTTGTCCCCCCACACCGGGATGCCTACGCATCGACGGGACCCGTTCCCGACACGCCCGTCGCCCACCTGAGATCGGGAAATGCCGGAGGGTTCCGCGTTGCGGGATTCCGCGTCACACCGTTCAGGTACCATCCGGCCAAGGGTAAGCTCGAGTATCTTCGGCGTGCCACGCTCGTCGTCGATTACGTCGTAACGAGAGGTTCGCCCAACACACGCACGCCGTTTCAGCTAAAAGAGATGTCAAAGGCCTTGAGGCAATTTGTGAAAAATCCTCATGAGATCGCCAAATGCGCCCCACCCCCCCGCGCTCCGGCCCACGCGGCGCCGTCGCTAGATGCCGGTGACTTTGTGCACGTCATCATCACCGGTGAGACGCTCGTACCTTTTGTCGAACCGCTCCGAGAGTGGCGGACCCAACACGGTTTTCCCTCAAAGATAATGACCGTCTCCGAGGTCGTGCTGCAATATCCCGGTTGGGATGCAGCGGAACAGGTGAGGAATTTCATCATAGACGCAAACGCAAACTGGGGGACGATGTATGTCACACTTGCCGGAGATCTCGGGGTGGTCCCGGAGCGGAATATCTCACAATCGGACACTCTGAGCGGCTTTTACATGCCCGTCGATCTGTACTTTTCAGATCTCGACGGTACGTGGGACTCAAATGACAATCACATCTATGGGGAGCCGGGGCTCGACACACTCGACATGTATTCGGACGTGTTTGTCGGTCGGGCCCCGATAGAGACTCCGGCGGAAGCCACGAACTTCGTGCACAAGGTGTTGACTTATGAAAAGAACCCGCCTGCCGGATATATAGAGAACTGTTTGCTACCCGCCGTCGAACTCTGGGCGAATTACCATGGTGATATCGTCAACGATTCGATTGCCGATTGCACGCCGCCGCCATGGAACGATGTCAAGCAGTACCAAAGCCAGGGGACCATCAGTCGTGCAGGTGTCATAGCCGAAATCAATGGTGGCGTGGGTTACTGTCACTATGCGGCGCACGGTAATCAAAACGGGGTCTACTTCGCAAACTCGGATACTGTGATGTACAGCACCGACGCCAAAGCCCTGGTGAACGGTGACGCGCTTGGTGTTCACAACTCGATCGCATGTATTTCGGGAGCGTTCGACGCGGGGGATGTCGACGGTGATTGTTTCGCCGAGCACTTGATGAACAACGCCAACGGTGGTGCTGTAGCGGTCATTATGAACTCGCGCGTGGGTTTGGGAACGCCACCGGACGTGGGACCTTCAGAGATGCTGAGCCTCGAGTTCTACCGGAAGGTTTTTAGGGAGAATCTCTTCAGGATCGGAGCGGCCCACGGGATATCCAAAGATGTTTACGTCCCGCTTGGTGACCAGTACTGGTACTACGATTTCTGTATCTTAGAGCTAATTCTATTTGGTGACGCTGCGCTCGCCATGTGGACGGCGGAGCCCGCTACACAGGTCGTGAGCCATCCGGAGAACGTCCCCATCGGGCCAAGCGATTTTACCGTGACGGTCGAAACCGAAGGCCAGGCTCCGATCGAAAACGCCCTGGTGTGCGTGATGGGCAGCTCCGGTACCATCTATGATCACGGCTCAACGGACGTGTCGGGTCAGATCACCTTTCAAATCGACGTGGCGGGCAGCGACACCCTTCAAGTGACAAGCACCGCCTTGAATTACCTGCCGTATGAGGGCACGGCGTACACATCGGTCGGAACGGGAATCGCGGGAGACGGCGCGAAGGGGCTCGTTCCCAACTTTGCGATTCTGCCAAACCCGGTAACGGATGGCACGACGTTCGTCTTTAGCCTTCGGAGTCGAGCCACGGTCGAGATCCGTATTTACGACGTATCTGGACGGGAAATCAAACGGGTGGTCAACCGCACGTTCGAGGACGGTCCGCATTCGGCGCCTTGGGATGGCACAAACACATATGGTGAAAAGGTCGCGTCGGGCGTCTACTTTGTGAAGTTCGCAGCGGCCGATCAGTCGGTGACCCAAAAGATGGTTTTGATCCGTTGATTCCTGTGAGAGCCGGCCGATCGTTCACGTCACCGACACTGCCGACATAACGTGCCGCCGATCTTGCGACGGTCCAGGGCGTCGCCGACAAAGGAAAACGGCCTACGACTTGTTCTCTCCGGTAATCGTGACGACGAGCCGGCGGCCCCTGGCGCGGTTGCGATGCTCACAGAGATAGACTCCCTGCCACGTCCCGAGATTCAACCGGCCCCGCGTGATGGGGACCACGACACTGCTTCCGAGGATGGCGGACTTGAGATGAGCCGGCATGTCGTCGGATCCCTCCATTGTGTGGATAAAGTAGGGAGCGTTCTCCGGAACCATCTGGTTGAAGTGCGATTCCATGTCGGTGCGAACGGTGGGGTCTGCGTTTTCATTGAGTGTCAGTGACGCGGACGTGTGTTGGATGAAAATGTGAGCCAAACCGATTTCAAAACGTCCAATCTCGGGGATTTTCGCCTCGATTTCGGTGGTGACGAGGTGGAATCCTCGTCGTTTTGGGGAAAGGGTGATCTCTTTCTGGAACCAGCTCATTGGTTTCCCTCTCTACTATTCGATACACACGAACCCCTCCCATTTTATCACACCTCAGAACTCACTCCAGAGCATATAGAGCCGCGCCGCTTCCAAAGAATACCATTCCGCCGTGGACGACGGGGTTGCACACCATATTCGCCGCTTGGAACTTCCATTTTTCGACCCCCGTCCGCGGGTCCAGCGCGTAAAGAAAGTAATCACCACCACCAAAGTAGACGACGTTGCCCGCCAAGGCAGGCTTTGCATACACCTTCCCTTCTTTCTTGAGGTTCCAGATCTCTCGCCCGGTTTTGGCGTCGAGGGCGTGAAAGTGGCTATCTCTCGTGCTGAGATAAACGATGCCCTCTCCAACCGCTGGATCGTTGCCAATGGGACCGTCGGTTTTGAAACGCCATCGTTCTTTCCCCGTCTCGAGATCTATGGCGTAGACCGTACTGTCATGACTCCCGACGTATCCGGTCCCTTCGTAGATGGCGGGCGCGTGGTAGATCTTTTTCTTTGCCTTAAATCTCCATTTTTGGGTCCGAGTCTCCACGTCCATCGCATAGACGTTTCCGTCCCAGTCAGTAAAGTATACAGCCCCATCCAGCAGTGAGGGACTGCAGCACATTCCGTTATCGGTCTTGATCGTATCGACGAGCTCGGCTGTTTTGATGTTGGCAATGTACAGTTGTTTGGCGTGGCTGGTGAAATAGGCCAACCCGCCTCTAATGAGCGGCGGGAAACAAATCCCTCCGTCGACCTCGATCCGCCATTTCTCCTCCCCTGTGACGCTGTCCAATGCATAAAAGAATCCCGCTCGGCACCCCCAATACGCAATCCCCCCGCACAATGTCGGCGGACCCGCTGCGGCTTCGCCGGCGAGGAATCTCCATTTTTCTTCCCCTGTTTTCACATCGACGGCATAGAAGTACCCTTTCCAATCCCCGAAATACACTATCCCGTCGTGGATCAGCGGTGGAGACGTGACCTCTCCGATTGTTTCGAACTTCCATTTTAGCCCTTTGAGTTCGGTCAGGGGTTCTGTGTCATAGACACCCGTGTGTTGGGGACCGCCGTTGTAGAGTACGACGTCTTGGTCCTCCGCGAGACCGTTGCCACAGGCGAGAGCCACGGCAATTGTTAAAACACCTAACCTCGAGACCATCATTTGCTTCTCCCTTTGCTGGTGGAGGCCGCCGCGCCGACCCAAAACGCCACATGTCAGGCGTGACAGCCCCTCTTCTCGAAGTGCGAGGCGCGACGTGTGTGGGGAAGAGTCGTGCCGGCCGTATAAATCTTGAAACACCGCCCCACTCAATGTGTCCCGGGATTTGGCGATCTGGCAGAGCGAAATCCGCCAGGCCCACGACACCAATTGGGACCGGCCCAACCCACGTAAAACCAAAGGATTGCTGCGGGATCTTACCTCAACGCTCGAGGTCGGGTTCGGGTTTGGCCATGAACGCGGGTCTACTTGTGGTGTAATATCCTGACATTCGAGGGATCAAATTTCATGGAACTTCGGTTTAAGTTCGGTAGTCATCAACGACGGGTGTCGGGTTGATACCAACGAAACGACGAATTTGGATCCAAGTGAGGGCTCAAAAGGAGAATGTGAATGGCCGTTAGATACGCGTTTCTTGCCGTGGAAGACTTTCCACAAGTCTACAAGACATTTCTCGAAGCCTTCGCAGACTATCATCTGAAAGTAAGCGATGTGACCGAGCAAATGCTGTTCAACCGAGCGATCAAGAACGGAGTCGATTTTGGCTCATCGGTTGGCGCTTTTGACGGAGAGCGGATGGTGGGGGTTACGGTGATCGGGATCGACCGTTGGGGAGACGTCAAATCCGCATACGATATAGGCACCGGTATCGTACCCGACTACCGGGGGCAGGGGCTGGCCAACGGGATGTTTGAGTACGTCCTCCCCCGGCTAAGAGGGGAACGGGTCAAGAAGTTTGTCTTGGAAGTCCTTCAGGTCAACGAACCCGCCATCAGGGCCTATAGGAAAACCGGGTTTGAGATCGCTCGTGAATTCGATTGTTTTCAGTTGGAACGCAAGAAGACAGGCTTTAGTTATGACACCGAGGCCATCGCGGAACTCGACGTTCAGCCCGTTGGACAAGACATACTCGAGTCGTTTGATGATCATCTGGAATGGCGCCCGTCTTGGGAAAATAGTTTTGCTTCGATCCGTCGCATCCCCGATGAAGTCGAGCTGTATGGCGCGTTTGTCAACGGCGAGTGTGTCGGTCTGATCGTCTATTACCCGTTGCTCAACTGGGTGATGACATTGGTGGTCAAGAGGGGTTTACGCCGCAGAGGCATCGCCTCGGGTCTCTTGATGCGTCTCGTGAACGAGTTGGATCCCTGCGTCGAGTCCATCCGGCTCAACAACGTCGAGCATTCGGATACGGGAATGCGGACGCTGCTGGAAAAGCTTGGGTTCGATATGTTCGTTTCGCAATACGAGATGGAGTTCGATCTGTGAGAGCCTCTCTCATCGAACAGTGTCGGGGCGTGTTGCGCAACAGGTGGCCGGTACCAAAGGGTAATCGGTGTCTGGTTTTGGGAACTCCCGCGTGCTATACTCACGGTCGTTTATGTAAGGAACAAACCATTGACCGTCCGTAGCAAATATGTTCCGGTGTGGGTCGCCCCATTGATTTTCGTTCTTCTCGTGTCGACGACACGATCGCAGTCACAGACCACGACCGCCGACGCGGAGAAGCAACCACCCACCCCACCATCGCCCGTCGCCGCCGTCGGTGACAGCGCTCTCGTCTTGTCTCCCGGTTCAGACACACCGCCTAATCTGAGACCCTTTCAAACGAATACGGCACGGCCCCTGTCAATGTACCTTGCGAGAAATACACGGCTGATGTTTGGTTATGAAACGTACAGGTTGTCGCGGCTGGAATGCGCGATCCAGGGCGCCGATATCGGGATGACGCTCGGGTTGGCTGTGGGCGCCTTGGGAATGACTACCGGTGCTTGGGACGAGCGGACCTCATGGTATCTGGCCGGCGCGATGGCTGCGCTCGGTGCGTTTTTTGGTGGATCGGCCAAGGCGGATGATCCCAGGTGGAATCTTCGTGTCCGTTGGCACCCGGACCGCTAGACGGGCGAGTCCCAATCCGTAATACAGAATCAAGCGAGGAGTAACGTATGGCCAAGGTGACTACGGCGGTTCTATCGCTGATCCTCTTTTTGTCATGCACAAGGGCTCATAGACCGGATGTGGTGACGTCGGCCGCCGGGTATCAATTATCGTATGACGACGGTTGGTTCGTCACGATCGAGGTGCCTTTCGAGGACGCGTGGTGGACGGTTGTCGGCGTGCTCGAAGAGTACGGATGGACTATCGAAGGCATGACCGAGGAGTCGGGGTCCATCGCCACGGAGCAGCTGACGATGGGCACGAACAGAGACCCGTATGCCTGTCGTAGATGGCCCGGTTCGACGGCGCGGGTGGATAGGCTGAGGGCTCAACTCATTTTGCACCTCTCGCCACTTTCCGATGGGGCGGTGATTCTGAGAATCAACGCCGTCGTCGAGGGGCGGTACGTTACGGCAGGGTCGGGGGTGGTCGAACGTATCGCGGGATGGTTCGACTGCAACTCGACGGGTAGAATCGAGGGCGAGATCTTCGATGCGTTTCTCAATCGTCTCGAGCCGATCTGGTATGATTCGCAGGTTTATCGTCGTGGGGCGCCGGCAAGATGATGGGATCCCTCCTGTTGTGTTCGATCCCAAGGGGGCCGGCGGGTCCGGCGAAGTACACCAAGACTGGGGGTTCTTTATCTGCCGTAGCCTTCGTATGGCACGAATCGAGTGAGTCGAGATCGGGCCCGTAATGTCGGTTCGTGAAACGCCGGATGCCGGTATGACCATCCCACCCTGAGTTACTGAGGGGTGCTATTAAAGGGGCTGGTCAAACCGGCACCCGGTTCATGTTCCCATCAATGGCAGCGATGCTTATCCGCCGGCTTGTTCCTCCGCCGCTTTCTTCAGCTTGTCGTTTGCGTAAATGGCTACCTCGACACGGCGGTTCTGTTGCCGCCCTGTCTCGGTTTCATTATCGGCGACGGGTTGATCCTCGCCGTATCCCATGATCGTAAAGCGCGTGGGGTTGACCTCGAGGCTCGCGAGGTAGTTAGCGACCGACTGCGCGCGTTTCTCGGACAGCTCGAGGTTGTATTCGTCGGAGCCTGTCGCGTCCGTGTGACCCTCGAGTAGAACTTCAGTGTCCTCATATTTGTTGAGGATGGTGGCGAGGTTCGATAAGTTGCTTTTGCTCGCGGCCTTTAGAGTGGCCCTGTCTACGTCGAACAAAAGACCCGAATCAAAAGTGATTTTGATGCCTTCTCCGATTCGCTCGATCTTCGCGCCTTCCAGATCACGCTGCATCTCGGCTGCCTGTTTGTCCATGTAGCTGCCTATGTATGCGCCCGCGGCACCACCAATCGCGGCACCGATGATCGCTCCGGCCGCCGTGTTTCCCGCCTTTTTGCCGATGACGCCTCCGACCGCCGCACCGGTGCCCGCACCGATGATCGCGCCCTTGGTCTTCCGGCTCCATGAGCAGCCCATCATCGCTACCACCAACACCGCAACTAACGCAACAACAAGAGTTTTTCTCACGACTCCGACCTCCTTTTTGTCTAAGCCTGCCCAGAATCCCGTGCAGGTTAGCAACTCGACCCGTGGGGTGGCAATATCGTTTTTTGCCGCTCGTAGCGTGCCGTTGCATGCCGCTGGGCCCGATCTACGCACGTTTCATGCCCCAGGAGCGCCCGGTGGCCCATTTTTTTCTTCGATGGACGGTGGGAAATACACGGTTGCCACAAAATATCTCGCATGCCCTACCCGATTCTCGTGAACGTTTTGCTCCCTTGCGTGTTCTCTAACAAAGGGGTACCGCAGAAATTCCCTACCTGTAAGGAGACGATGATGAACGTATACGCGCGAAGGACCATTGCCGCATGCCTTTTGTTTGTTCTGTTCGACGCGGGGGTTGGGTTGTCTCAACCACAGATCGTCCCGCGGCTCACCGAACGGGAGCTCGATCAGGCTTCATATGTCGAGCTGGCGAGAGAATGGAAGGAATATATCGCCAAACACGGCGAATCGCCGGTAGCCCTTGTCAACTTGGGAATGGCATACGAGTACGCCGGGGAGGTGGAGGCGGCATACATTGCCGGGAAACGCGCGGTGGAGATCGCGCCCGAAGACGCGGCAGCGCTTGCCTTTCTCGGGAAGATACTGTCCAAGTACAAACACGACACGGAGAGGGCCACCGAGCTTCTCGAAAGATGCAGGGGTATCGCCCCCGATCACGAGCACGGGCTCAAGACACTTGTCGTCATCTACAATTCGCGTGGGGAGCTCGCCAAATCGGAGGAGGTGCTCAAAACCATATTCAGACAACGGGTCATCCCCCGGCCCCTAGAGGACTATGCATACAATATGCTGGTCGGACTGCCCCAGGGCGCTGTCCTCATAACCAACGGTGATAACGATACGTTTCCGCCTTTGGCATTGCAGGCGGGAATGGGTTTTAGGAGTGACGTCGCAGTCGTCAACCGCCACCTCCTCAACGTGAACGATTATGTCGAGGCTCTATTCGAGCGGTATCCCTCCGTAAAACCCGGGGGTCGAATCGAAGCCGAGGACGACCTATCCCTCTCGAGCACACTGCTAAAAAGAATGATCGATGAGCAAAAGGCCCCCGTGTACTTTGCCGCGTCGGTCGATTTTGGGGACCTTGGCTTTTCCCCCGAACTGGTTACCGAGGGAATGAATTTGCGCGCATCGGGTAAGGGACTCACCCCGGAAGAGTCGGCACGTTTGTTTCTCGAAAAGTATCGGTTGGACTCGGCGACCGACTGGAGCTTTTCGTGGGATCTGGTGCCAGGCCATTCCCGACTATTGGCCAACTACATTAGCTGCGTGTACAATCTGGCCAATCAGGAGGGCGTGAGTGCTGACACGATGAGACTACTGCTCGACAAAGCACTGGACATAACGGAATTCCATGAGATGGACAGGCTATCGTATGTGATCAAATCGCTCCAGAAAAAGTGAAAAACAAAAGCCTTAGTGACAAAGACCTGGCCCGTCGCGCGAAACAGGGTGACATCTCCGCATTCGAGGAGATCTATGATCGTCACGCGACGGGCATCGCGAGGGCCCTGGCATCTTTTGCCGGGCCGGATCGAAGCGTATTGGATGATTTGACACAAGAGGTATTCTTCAGGGCCATCGACGGCATTGGCTCTTACCAGCCAACTCATCCGTTTTTTCACTGGCTCTATACTATAGCTCTAAATGTGGGGCGCAACCATGTCCGTCAACGGTCAAAGATTGTTGTGCTCGATCCGAATGAGTTCGACAGAATTCCACTAGACGACCATTCGGTTAGGGACGAATCGGCGGAGCTGATGGAAGAGACCGCGATTCGCCTTGTCAGCGGGCTCCCCGACCATCTTCGTGAGGTCGTTTCTCTGAGGATCGGGTCGGGGATGCCATACGGTGACATCGCCGAAGTCCTCGGAATACCCGAAGGAACCGCGAGGAGTCGAATGTTCAACGCCGTCAAGATACTGAAGGGAGAGCTGGGGGGGTCCCACAAGAAGAGGGAGAGAAAATGAAAAAGGATTTTGATATCGAGGAACTATTGATGCGGTTCAAAAGCGAACCAAGTGCACGGGTCAAGAGGTCTGTTCTTACCCGTTTCGGCCGGGTCTTTGGAGGTCGTGGTCTGCGGACCGATGAGACCAGTTTCTGGAGACGGCCAATACCTCTCTATTTGGCCGCCGCCAACATAGTGATCGCGATCACGCTATCCTTTTTTGCAGGCCAAACGATGCCCCTCTCGGAGCGGGAACGCGACGTATTGCGTGAACCGCCGCAGGAGACGAGTGAGACCGTTGCACCGGAAGTGCATTGGGAAATCGCTCCAAACGATCTCATTTGATCACGAGCCGGTCATATTCCGGTCATCGGTCGCTTGCGCGTAGCCGACCCCAACAATGTGACAACCGGGCCTCATTGACAGGCGGAAACTGTCCGGTCATTTCAGAAGCCACATCTTGTGGGTGGCGGTCCGGCCGCCCGCTCTGAGCAACGCCCAATAAACGCCGCTCGCGAGTCCAGCCGCGTCCCACGGCACCTTGTGGACTCCCGCCTCCATAAAAGTGGAAATCAGGGTGCGGATCCTCCTACCGGTGACATCGTATACCGTTAACTCGGCGAACCCGGCTCTCGGAAGGGTGAAGTGGATAGTCGTTGTGGGGTTGAAAGGATTTGGATAGTTGCCCTTCAACCCAAATGCGATGTCTGCTGAGAGCGGTTTCGGCGATATCCCCGTGCCGGGGTCTTCGATGAGCGCCGTCCCCCAGCCGCTAAAGGCGGGCTCGACCCATTCCTCGATCGGCTTGCCCGAATAGTCAAACTTGTAGATCCAACCAGGCGTGTCGCCGGATTCGGCGCTCCAGAAGTACTCGCCATCGAAGTAGAGCCCGCGGCATTGAGGCGACGGCGGAGTGAAGTTGTTGTCCGGAACGGCCGTCACGGATGGCCATCCCGACAAATCCCAGCACTTGATCAGATTGGTGTCATCGAGCGTCCAAAAGTACTCGCCATCCCACGCGCACCCAAGCACGTCTTCGTCAAAACTCGCCGTGCCGGCGTAGTCGCCGTTGATGTCGTAACGGTTCAAATCCCATTCATCCACGTAGAAATACGTGCCGTCAAAGGCAACATCGTAAAAATAGAATAGCGACCAGTCGTCGATGAATACGTCCAGATCGCCGGTTTCTGGATCCACCTTATAAACCCTCGGGGCGAATGCTTCAGCGACGTACAACTCACCCTCCACGACTTCCATACCAACGAACCGGTAAAAATCGTACTGGTGGAAATCGACCACGTTACCCGCGGTATCCAGAACATATATTCGAGAAAGGAATTCCTGGTTGGCAGTAAAGATCATGACGTCGTCGGCGTGGGTGGTCTCCGGGGATAGGGTAGCGCTGGCGCCACACACCGTCCAAATGAGTAGGAATGTCAATCTGCGCATCGCAATTCCTCCTGGTTGCGGTGTTACCAATCCATTTCTTCAATGTCGACATCCGGCGGAACGTGAAAGTTAACGACGTCATCCGGAAAAGGAACGTCAAATTGGGGATCCACATATTGAACCTGGTCGATCGTCCGTATGTCCAACTCTCCGCCAACGGTGACTACTCTGGAAGGGAAGAAAACGGTGACAGTCATCATAATTGCCATCGACAACGCAAGCGCCTTTTTTGCGACTCCGAAGTGCATGTTACCTCCTTACCGTTTGGACGTTCGGCGGCACCGACACACACGATGTGACTATGCCAGCGCATTGAATCGAGAAAAAATACAGGGCGATTCAAATCGCCCAATTACTAGCGACTACTTTTGAGAATGTGCCGAGGGTGCGATCGTTGCGGCGGTGTCTTTGCCAGACTCAACTATTATGCGCCACCTCGTTCTCCGTGTAAATAGCCGATTTAGATTGGCTTCTCCGGTGGGCGATGATTTTCGGGGTTCGTGTCTGTGAGATGCGCGGTGATACCCAAACGCTCAGTACGGCATCAATCAGTTTGGAAGGAAACGACACGGGTGGGCGATAGCGCTCATTCACTCAACACTGCGTAGGTCCATTGTCTCATTATCGGTCCCCAACAAACGGACAAATGGTAGTAACCGGTTGGGTGATATCGATTGAATTCGTCGTCGTAGAAGTCATACGTGATGATATGTACCCCGCCGGGGAATGTTTCTAAGACAATGTCCTCGACGATTTTGTCGCCACAAGTTTTGTCCTCCCACCACCAAAAATACTCGTGGAGGCTCACTCGCGTAAAATTCGAATTAGACGCTCTGAACACGATGTACATGGTTTCGCCGATGGTGACCCCAGACGGAACCGCCCAGAGATCTTCACCGATCCCCAGGCCGGCTGCCAGATTGGAGAGCCCGGACCAGTTATTCTGCTCGTCTACGGTTTTGAGTGCAAAAAAGTTGTTAGGGGAGCTCATTCCCGTAACGATGAATGACTCTTGTTCTGCCGCCGGTCTGGGCGAAGGTGTCTCAGTCACGGGCAACGCCCCCGCCCAAGCCGTCTCGTCGACAATCGGCCAAGCTGAATATCGAATGTCGTAGGCGGTCGCTGTCCCCGACATCCAATCGTCACCGGGCGCCGTCCATGTCAGCTCAAATGAGGTTTCGTCGATCGCGGTCGCGACGAGGTCGGTGACATCCGCCGGTGGGTCAGATTCCTGAAGCGTTGTTCCCGAGGCGCAGTTGGACAACGTCGATTCGTTGGCGGCGTCGTCGATCGTCTTGAGCGCGAAGTAGTAACGGGTGCTCGAATCCAATCCCCTTGCAACAGTTGTCTCTATTTCTCCACAGGGCTTTGGGGTTGGTACAGCACTCGGGTCGAGTGGCGTCGCCTGTTCCCAGTTGTCTTTGGTGATCATGGATTTGTGCCAACGAATGTCGTAGCATTCCGCCGTCCCGGTGTGTCCATCGTCTCCAGGAGCGGTCCACGCGAGGGCAAGGGTTTGATGAGTCGGTGCGCGGAGTCTCAAGTCGGTGACGGCTGCGGGAGGGATCGTGTCTGGTTGGGGGCCTATGATGTCATCGGATTTGCCGGGTTTCCCGTCGTCACCACAGCTGATCATCGCGAAAGCCCCGAAAATCAGCACGGAAAGAAGGGCAGCAAATGACAGTATCTTGCGAGACGTATTCATCGGAGCCCCTTGCCTTAACTCCTCGATCGTGCCCTTTACTATTGTACAACAAACGCAACGATGTGTCGACGATCGTCTCGTGGCCATATCATTGTATGGGTATCTACGAACGTATGGTGTTCGGGTTGCCATTAGAACGCGAACACGGGGAACCTGGCTGGATCACGTCCAGGCAGGACCGCTCGCGAACACGGACAGCTGTGGGGCTCCGGTGGTTTGCGGACCATTGGAGGCGAGTTGACTTCTCGGCCGAACTCGACAATATTGAGGGATATCGATTTGCCACGAATCGGTCGGGAAGAGACACCTCGCACAACGTGGAGCGATCAACCCGTCAACCAACAGCAAGGACTGCAACTCAAATGAAAGAATACACTTACCTAGGTTGTCCACTGACTCGCAATCGGACGGCGTGGTGTTTTCGTCTGTGCGCACCGGACTCGGACGGAAACGGCCGTTGTGGCAGGATTGCCCCCCATGGCTTCAAAAGCCGAATCCAGCTTGGTATCGAAAATCGCAAAAAAGAAGATGCCGAAACCCGATGACTAGCCGCCGAAGTGTGTTTAGTCGGCATCGCGACCAATTGTCTCCACAACCTCTCCGGAGCAGTCTTTGTAGATCGTGACGATCGTTAACGGCGTGTGTGCCATGGCTACAATGCTCCCGGTCGCTTCTCATGGTTCGCGATGGTTCCTCGGGGGGCGCCGGATTGGTTCTTCGGCCTGACGTCTGTTGGGGGCAATGATGTGGCGGGAATCAATCGAGTCTTGCCAGGAGAGCCCTAAACCGAGGATGGTCGCGGAGCGAGTCAAAGTCGCTATCCCTTTCGACCCAATCCCTGTGGCAGCATCCTGCACTGAGAGCTTTCTCGAGTTGAGTAATTGCCTCTTCCTCCTTGCCTGTCTGGGCATAGACACAGGCGGCCCCATAGAGGATCATTGGATCTTCGGGATCGATTGACAATGCTCTTTCGATCCACTCCAAGGCCTCCTTCTTCTCTCCAGCGACGGCCAGTCCTATCGCCCTCATATACGACGCGCGTGCATCATCCGGATTCAACTCCAAATGCTTTTTGACATTCACCAATCCCGTTTTGAGCGCCTGCTTGACTTTTTCGTTCTGATTAAGCGCTCTACGGGTCTGCGCAAGAAGCAAGGGGGCGTTGAAATTCTCCGGATCTATACTCACAGCCTGTTCGAACAGTTGCGCGGCCCTTGTGAGATCGCCCTGGCTGTAGCAGTTGCGGGCGTATGACTCATAGGCGGCGAAAAGGGTGGGATTCAATCGAATCGCCGTCTCGAACTCTTTCTCAGCCTCATCGTACCGCGTGTTGTAGTAAAACGCTCGTCCGCGTGACACGTGAGCCTCGGCGAGTTCAGGGTCTAGCTCGAGGGATTTTTGGCTCAGGGTCATAGCTTGTTCGAGATTGGCTCTGTTGCTGTCGAAAAAGCTGAACAGGTAGGAATAGCAGTCCGCCAATCCGGCGTACGCGAGCGCATAGGATGGATCCCTTTTTATGGCATGTTCATACATTTCGATTGCATAGTTGATCCCTTTGCGGTGCGTCTGTCGGTAGAACTGCCGACCGCGGAGATAGAGATCATACGCTTGGTGGTCTTCGGTGGATGTCTTTGCCAGGATGCGACCGTCCTTCTCGCTCAGTTCGACTTCCAGTGCCTGTACGACGTTTGCCGCTATCTCCTCCTGGATCGCGAACACATCTTTCAGTTCACGGTCGAATCGCTGGGACCAGAGGCGAAAACCCTCGGCTACGTCCGTCAGCTGCACCGTGATTCTGAGGTTGTCACCCGCCTTTCGCACACTGCCCTCGAGTAGTGTTCCCACGCTCAGCTTTCTACCGATTTCGCGAATGTCCTCCGCTTTGTGTTTGAACGCAAAGGCGGATGTTCTGGCGGCAACCTGGAGTCCCTCAACCTGGTTGAGGGCGTTCATGATTTCTTCAGCGACACCATCGCAGAAGTACTCCTGATCTCGGTTCGGACTCATGTCTTCAAATGGGAGCACGGCAATCGATGGCCGTGTTTTGTCAGTGCGCGCTGATTTGCCCGTCGCAACAAGAGCCGGAGCAGACTCCGGGGACTCCAAATGATCCAGTAACTCCGACATCTTCTGATACCGATCATCGGGGTTCTTAGCCATCGTTTTGGCAAGAATCCCCTCGACCCCCTGGGGTATTTCAGGACGAAACTCGAAGACGGGTTTTGGATCGTCGTTCAATATCGAGTACGCGACCGCGGCGTCGAAATCGCCCTTAAACGGCAGCTCACCGGTGAGCATTTCGTAGAGACAAACTCCAAGCGACCAGATGTCCGTCCGGTGATCGACCGCACTCCCGCTTGCTTGCTCCGGTGACATGTAAGAGGGTGTTCCGGCTCCAATTGTCGTTTTTGAGATCTCCGTGCCGCCCGGCATCTTCGCAAGACCAAAGTCGGTGATCTTGACCGCCCCCTGGCGTGTGACCATAATATTCGAACACTTGATGTCGCGGTGAATGATGCCCTTCGTGTGGGCCGCCTCGAGCCCGCGCCCAACCTGGACCGCGATCCTCAAGGCCTCGTCGATGTCCAACGGACCGGACTGTAGAAGCTCCTTCAAATTCACGCCGTGGACATACGCCATCGAAATGAATATCTGATCATCGACCTCGTCAATTTCAAATACGGTGCAGATACTGGCGTGATCCAACGCAGCCGCGGTCTGCGCTTCTCTGACAAAGCGAGTCTTCTGTTCCTCGCTCCCGAATGCGGCGCTACGGAGAAACTTGAGTGCAACGATTCGTTTGAGCTTTGTGTCTTCGGCTTTGTACACAATGCCCATTCCGCCTTCGCCGAGCTTCTCGAGTATTTTGTAGTGAGAAATGGTCCGTCCGATCATTCCTGTCCTCTAAGAGATCGTTGTGTAACAAAAAAGGGAAGCGTTAGCAGAGGTCGTCGATCACGTTGCCGTACATTGTATCACGAAACGCGCACTGGATCTCGGTCGAACTTGAGCCGTCGTGCTCCCGGCCAAAGACAGGTTCGGCGCCAACACAATCGCAATCAACTCCGCCGACAACATCATTGGCTTGAAAATCTGGCATCGTATTGTCTCTCTTCGCTGGACCGTTATCCTATGATGGCTAGACTCATGGCCAATTCGTTGTTGTTTGGGGCGGGCCTGCTGGAATAACGATTTGTCCCGGACAATGCCGTTTTTCACAGACGCTGCTATACTAAGAGTAAGGTGAGCTTCACAAAAATTGGGGGCCAAGCATGATACGAATGTGGTTGTTGGTGATCTCGGTGACCCTCCTTGGTGCCATTGGATCCGGGCATGCGGAAGACATTGGTGTCTTTAAGGATACGGGCGGGTGTTTCTGTCTGTTGTACGACACGAGCCCGGGTCTTATGACGGTCACCGTTCTTCACGTGAACTCTCAGGGTGCGACCGGATCGCGGTTTGCCGCGCCGATGTCAAGCTGCATGCATCTGGTAACCTGGCTGTCGGATACGGCGGTTTTCTCCGGGACGGTAGGCAACTCTCAAGACGGTGTGTCGATTGACTACGACCAGTGTATTACGGGCAACTTCCAGATACTCACCATCAATTATTTCGTTCAGGGCTACACGGAGGAGTGTTGTTGGTACGGTATCGAACCCGATCCCGGCGCATCGTCGGGACAAGTCGAAGTCGTTGACTGTGAAGACCAGGTCGTCTTCGTCCTTGGGATGGATGATCTGATCAATTCCAGCGCAAACTGTGCGTGTCTCATGCCACCGTTCTGTTATCCCGTCGCGATCGAGTCATCCACGTGGGGGAAGATCAAGGCGCTGTTCCAGCGGTAGTAACGACGCCCGTCCCCCAAGCCGATCCGGCTTTTGCGTTTATCGAGCCCTGGGCGTCGATGGACCGAGAAGTCGACAGGCCGAAAAACTGAAAGCCCGCTCATCCTCCAAACGCGTGTGGGGAAGTGTCTCATTGAAAACCTCGTGCTATGGTACAATTGAGACCGGGCCTTTTTTAGCCTACGACACACTTGGGAGGTACGGGTGAAAACCGTCTTTGTGGTCGTCGTCGCCACGGTGATATTCGCCTTACCGGCGGCTGGTCAGCCCGGGAGTATTGGCATTTTCGCCGATCCCGGTGGAACGGACTGCAATCTTCCAGATACCCAATCGGGTTTAACGAGCTATCACATCGTCCACGTTAACACGCCGGGGGCGGTGGCGGCCCAATTCTATGCCCCACAGCCACCGTGTTTGGACGCTATGTATCTCTCCGATACATTCGTCTACGCCCTCTACTGGGGCAATTCACAGACGGGAATCGCGGTCAGCTATGGGACGTGCCTTTCCAGTCCGATCTACATTTGCGCGATCAACTATTTCACGCAAGGGCTGACCGAACCCTGTTGCTACTATCCCGTACTACCGGACCCGGCAGCGCCCTCGGGTCGGATCGAAGTGGTGGACTGCAACCACGAGACGGTTTACGCGACCGGCGGAACGGGTATCGTCAATTCCAATCTTAGCTGCACCTGCGATGTGCCCACGAAATATTCCACTTGGGGGAAAGTAAAAGCATTATACGCCGAATAGTGCGGAAAGCAACACTGAAAGTACGCTGCGCGACTCGGTTCGAATGAGATGAGTCGTTGAAGTTTGACCAGACGGGGATTTGATCCCGCGTGGTCGGGAGGATAAACAAATGCGAGTGAGAGAAGCAAGCCTGACATTTGCTGTTCTGGCGGTACTTGTAGTATCAGCGTGCAATCAAGGTGTCAAGACTCCGACTACGATCGGGTCCGAATTGAATAGCGGAAGCTGCGCGGGATGCCTGCTGAATTCGGAAGGGGATCTGTTTTCATATGTGGTACGGACCGAAGCTGACTTCAGATCGCTGACGACGAGTTGTTTCCCTGAGCGTATCAAGGAGGAATGGCTTCCTCCACGACCCGTCGCTGGACAGGAACTGGTCTACGTGTCTCTCAAGGGCGGCGGCTGCGAGGGGTGCCTCGACATCGTACGAGTTCGTGAAACATTTACGGAAGTCGAAGTTGAGGTAGAGGGTGGTTTTCAGGGCGAATGCGAGATGTTGATCGTTCTTGGCGCATGGGCTCTTATTCCTAGAACAGACAAACAGATCACTTTCCAACTCCGCGACGTAACCTGTCCCGATGATCTATAGTCCTGGCGAGATCAGGATTGATCCAAGGCACCCAACACGTCGGTAAAGTCGACGAGTGCTGGTTGGTAGTCCTTCCAAAATATGGTAACGTAAAAACTAAAAAAGGATTGCGGTACAGTAGAAGTCAATCATTCACAAGGGGATTTATGATTGAACGAACACAACTAGAAGCGATCTTTGATCAACGCGGTTGTCGAGATTTCAAATGGATTGATCCTGACGCGATCGTGTTGGGACAGTGGGTCCGCATGAAGTGCATGTTCGGCTGCAAAGATTTCGGCAAGACTGCAACCTGCCCGCCAAACACACCAAGTGTTGATGAGTGTCAAAGGTTATTCACGGAATATCAACAAATCGCGATTTTTCACTTTCCCATAGCGGTCGAGGATCCCGACGACCGTCATGCGTACACTAGAAAGATCAATGGGAGGCTGCTTAAGCTCGAACGCGATGTTTTCTTGTCCGGCTTTCACAAAGCGCTGGTTCTCTTTATTGATCCCTGTAATTTCTGTGAAGATTGCCCGCCAAACAAGGACGAGTGCCAGCGCCCAGAGAATGCCAGGCCTTCACCTGAAGCTCTGGGTGTAGATGTTTTTGCCACGGCAAGGAATTGTGGTTACCAAATCGAAGTACTCACCGATTATACAAAGAAGATGGACCGATTCGGTCTGTTACTAGTCGAATAGGATGTACCGGCCGGCACCAGCGCGCCACCATTGAACCGCTTGTCTCCAAACCAACAATATAGCTCGAAATGGAGGTACCATGAGAACCGATGATGGGCCAATTATCGTGGAACAGACCTTTAACAGGTCAATTGACACCGTTTGGAATTCCATAACGGAGATTGACCAAATGCGTAGATGGTTTTTTGAGAATATCCCGTCATTCAAACCCGAAGTAGGATTTGAGACTCAATTTAATGTACGGAGTCAAGGTAGAGATTTCCTACACGTGTGGAAAGTGACAGAAGTAGTGCCTCTGAAAATGATCAAATATGATTGGAGATATGATGGCTACCCAGGGGATTCCTACGTAGTGTTCGAATTATTCGAGCAGAACAATCAGACAAAATTGAAAATGACACATCAAGTCAAGGAAAGTTTTCCTGAGGATATCCCTGAATTCTCGAGGGAGAGCTGCATCGAGGGTTGGACATTTTTTGTCAAAAAACGTCTCAAAGAATTTTTGGAAAAAGATGACTAAGTAACGCGTGACAGGCGGCTCAAACTGACGCGAGCAAACGGTAGTTTTGTTGGAGTGGAGTTTTCAATGTGCTCGTGCAGCTTAGCGGCAGGCGATTAATTGTTTTTCTTAAAAACCGTCGACTTAACAAAGGGTTCGCTCAGGGATGCGAATCTATCCGGTCGGGTTCCCGAGAATTCACTAAATCACACAGAACGATCACTGGATCTGACGTTCACAGAACAACGCAAGCCTGTGCTAGTCGCGACGTTCCGGGTTGACTATTGCAGGTAGCAGAGGTAAAATAAGTGCCGCAGCGACCAGCCACACCTCGAACAGCGACACCCAACCGCTGAACAAAAAAGTCACGCACACATAGACGCTGTGATCTCCAACAGAAAGGAGAGGTCATGACGCTTTTGAGAAAGGTGACCTGGAGTGTCCCCCTTCTCGTGGGGATATTCGTTGTGGCGCTCAGCGCCGGGTGGCCCTCCGAAGCCGGGGCGCAAGTGATACTCGCGGACCCCGCGCTTCCGCCAGAGTCGGATCCCCCTGATTGCGATAACCTTATCAGTCTCTACATGGCAGAAGGCCTGGCCGCCGAGTTTCCTGGCCCCGTCAAAATGTGCACCCCTCGGCATAGGTGCTTCACGAACGTTTTCCGGCAGCAGATGGGAAACGACGAGGTCGAAACATTCGACTCCATTCTGGACACCAAAGTGGATATGGGGCTTGGCTCTGTGTGGGTTACGCTGACCGGCCCCGTGACCACCAGGGTGTACAACAAGTGGGGCAACACGACGGGGCTGTTCGATGCGGAGATCGTATCCATGTCCCTCTCGGGCAGTGTTGGAGGTTACGATATCGCGGTCCAGGAGAGCCCAGCTTTGGCGTCTCTGGGGCAGACAGACATCGTGGACCTTGGTGGGGGGCTGTATCACATCGACAGCTTTTTCGACGTGTTCGTCGAGCTGTCGGTTGACGGCGGGCCATGGATGCCGCAGCTCAACCCCGCCGCGCACATGGTCCTCATCCCACTGGAGACAGTTCCCGCTCAACCCACCACATGGGGCGCGATCAAAGCTCTATACGACTAGCGAAGGGAACTTGTCCGCTTCTTTGGAGGGCCGGTCCTTGTGGGCCGGCCCTTCATGGTCCCCCGAGCTGAGCGACGTTAGGACTGGCATTGTCCCGGATTCTTCGGGATACCAGAAACTGAGAATGAGACTGTAATATAATACGTGTTGAACGAACAGCTGAACCCCCGGACCCAACAAAAGGAGAGGACAAGTGAATCGTTTGGGCTTCTTGGGTTTTCTCGGATTCCTTGGATGTCTCGGCTTCGTGCCGGGGCTTGAAAAATTCTTTGTGTTATTCGTGCTTTGCCTTCTATTTGGCTTGTTCTTGATTCCGCAGCGCAAGACAAAAGGTTAAGGAAAGCGTTTGTGTGGGGCCTCTTGAATTGGCGGCTCCGGCCCGACACGCCGCCGGAGGACCCCCGTCGCGCCAGGCTCGGCCGCGGCTTAGCGCCAAACCGATCAGTGTTTCACATAACCACATTCCTCCCCGGCCTGGACGACGTAAGAGCATTTGCCGTGAACTGGCCTTGCCAAGGTGCGGCTTCCTGATTTGAACCTTCCCGAGACAATCAGGTTTTGTGGAAACTCATGGACGTATCGCGGTGTAGAATGAAATAGCTCCCCCTTCGAGGAGGTGAACGGTCACACAGCGAGATGTCGAGCGATCGTGAGTTGACATTGTGAACCACCCCCGAGGAAAGGGAGAGCCAGATGAAAAAAACCGATGTTTTGTTCGTGGTAGCCTTTTTCGCAATTGTTGCCCTCGTTGTCCCCGCCAATTCCCAGTCGCTAGATGAGCCTCCAAAACAGCAACCAGCTCTTCGTGCCGGAGCGTGGGCGCTCCAGTTTCAAGTCAATGACAACTTCAGCTTGGACGCATTTCAGGGGGCTGTATTGTCCGTGAAGCGTCATCGCTCCGATCGATCGGCATTTCGTGCCGGTCTCGGGATGGGTTTTGGTATTGCTGACGTTAACAGCACGGTGTCGCAGAATGATAGCGTCGCGAACACCGAGAACAGAGATGAATCCAGGCAGTTCGTGAGACTCGATTTGCAGTATATTCGGTATTCAAATCCCGGATCCCCGGTGAAGCTACTGTTTGGCGGTGGTCCACTGGTCAGCTTTTCGAACGCCGACACCGAGGCGGCCCGTGAAATCGGGAGTGTAAGAAGCGAATCGACCTCGTGGGCGACCGGAATATCCGGCCTGGTTGGAGTCGAATGGTTCGCGGCATCGAGAATAAGCCTCCATGCCGAGTACGGAGTCGAGCTGCTCTACCGATACACAAAGTCATCCTCGGAGGCAAGGACTGCGAACCCGACTCACACCGAACAAACCAGGCACATGGGTGATTTCCAGGCAAGGGGCGTGTCGTTCGGTTTAAGTGCATATTTCTAAGACGACTGTCAGGCGCACGTGCCTCGACCCTTGAATTATCGTAAAGATTCCGCGGTGATGAGGCTGGTGATCCGTTGAACAATGAGCCCGCCGGATTGGGGAGGTATGAGAAGAATAGTCAGTGTTGTCCTGGTCGCTGTGCTATTTCTCTGTTGGTTTTTGTGCGACAGCCGAGCAGATTCCTCTGGTTTTGAAGATCTGGGCGAAGGCATGCTCGTGGTCGCAATAGGGGTGGTCGTAGTTCCGATCAGTGCAGGATTCATCATTGTCAATCTGGGCGAGCTCGCGAATGACGATCCCAGTTTGACAATCGCCGCTTGGGGATTGGGGTTTGGCATCGCAGCGACGTCGGTTGGTGTCAGGCTACTCGAGTATAGCGACTCAGACGAGCGAGGTTTGGCGGTGACAGTAACTGCAATTGGGGCGACTTGTTCCGTACTGTCGGCCGTCAATATGTATCGCGCGTATCGAGCCGAAGGCTACTTCAACAGAAAGCTCCAATTGGAACCGGCTGCATGGTTGGACTCCCGCCAACAAACCGTTTTCGGGGTCCGAGTCAAAAAGTCATTCTGACCGTCGTCATCTGACACTAGCGTACGGATTCCAAGCATTTATTGAGATTGCCTTGGAGCTAGCAGTATTCCACCCCGAATGAGGCCCAAGTTCGAACCTCCACATGGTAGTGTTTCAGTCCGTAGGTACTCCTGCCTCCCTGGGTTGGAGTCCCAGCGCGCGGTATTGTGGGATCGATCCGATCTCAAGCGGGTTCTTTGTACTGAAGGTCGTCCGACTATCGGGTTGGCCGTTTGTCATGGTTACCCCACGTGGGAGGGTCGAATTGCATGTCTTGCCGCTCTTTAATTTCTCAAGTCGAGGGGTGCGTCGAGTCGGCCACCGACACCACCGCTGGACATTACGGCAGGAGCGAAGTAGAATCAATTCGACGGTCCGCCGACTCGAACGGCCGTCACGTCCCAGATGACACGCTGGAGAACTGCGTATCGCCTTGCGCAGTAACTGGTTAGCTCCGCAACGGGGGCTCGGTTCGGCATCACCAAAAAACACAGTACGAGTCATGAGCATTGACGAAACCTCTGGAAAGCGCACCCAACGTTCTGAGCGCTTCGACCCTTCGGGCCGGGACGATGTCGAACAATTTCGCGATTTGTGTTATGAGCTGCTCAGGTACTCGGCGCGGGGGCTCTTGCGGAAGGATTTCCTTCCAAGAGTATCGGAAACGATCAGAAGACACTCCGGGTGCCACGCCACTGAGATATGGGTCAAAGAAGGCTCGGACAAACACTTTCGATGTTCGGTAACCGAGGCGAAAAAGATGCCCTTTGGTTTTATCCTCGTACCCTGCCCTTTGGGCGAAGAAACGACCCCGCCGCCGGATGACCCGAACGAGTTCGATACGGAAAAGTTGTGTTGTCACGTTATCAAAGGGTCGATCGACAGGTTGCATCCTTACGTCACTGTACGTGGCAGTTTTTGGGCTAACGATCTTGTCGACGCGAAGGGTTCGGATGGACCTGCGGGGCAGACGTCCCAAACACCGATCTTGCGTCTTGGGGGACCTTACAAGAGTGTCGTGTTGCTTCCGATTCGGCTCGAAGAGGAGTGCATAGGACTTCTGCAGCTCAAAAGCAAGAAGGACGCTTTTTTCTCCGCCCGCGATATCGACTTCTACGAGGACATATCCGCAGTGCTTGGGGTCGCGCTTTCGCATCAATATGCCCAGGTCGAACTAAGAGAGAGAATTAAGGAGATAACGTGTTTATACGGGATCGCGCGCGTGGTCGCACAACCGGAAGCTTCCTTTGACGAGATCATTCAAGGGATCGTGAGACTGCTTCCCCCCGCTTGGCTCTATCCCGAAATCACGTGCGCCCGAATCGTGTTGAACGGTCAGTCTTACGCGACCGAAAATTTCCGTGAGTCACCCTACCGGCAGGTATCCGACATTGTTGTCGAAAACAAACGGGTCGGGTTCGTGGAGGTGGTTTATCTCGAGAACAAGCTGACCTTGGATGAGGGACCATTCTTGGCCGAAGAGCGGAGCCTCATCGACAGTGTGGCGCGAGAGGTGGCGATTTACTACGAACGCGCCAAGGCGGAAGAGGAGAAAACGTCCCTGCAAGAGCAGTTGAGACACGCCGATCGTCTAGCAACGATTGGCCAGCTGGCCGCCGGGGTGGCGCACGAACTAAACGAACCTCTGGGCAACATTCTTGGATTCGCTCAGTTGGCGAAGAAATCACCGGAACTGCCAGCCCAGGTGGAAAAAGACCTCGAAAACATTGAGTCGGCCTCGCTCAATGCCCGTGAGATCATAAAGAAACTCATGACGTTTGCACGGCAACTTCCACCCAAAAAAGAGCCAGTGAATCTAAACGACATTGTGAACGATGGCATATACTTTTTCGAGGCGCGGTGTATGAAGGCGGGCATCAAGTTGGTTCGTCGCCTGGCCGCCGATCTGCCGGAGATTACGGTAGATCCCGGCCAGATCAACCAGGTCCTTGTCAACTTGGTGGTCAATGCGATACAGGCCATGCCGCAAGGCGGGACCCTCACCGTCGAGACGAGTGCGACAAAAGCGGAAATTTGTTTTAGCGTCGAGGATACCGGTACAGGTATGACCGAGGAGCTGAAGGACCGAATCTTCTTGCCCTTTTTTACTACGAAGGATGTAGATGAGGGGACAGGGCTGGGGCTCGCCGTGGTTCACGGCATCGTTACTTCGCACGGTGGCAAGATCTTGGTCGAAACAAAAGCTGGAAAAGGCACGCGGTTTCGTGTGCACCTACCGTTTTTTAACCCCGAAAAGCCCGACGAGAGCAAAGCATGAAGAACGCAACGGAGAAAGAGCGCATCCTCATTGTGGACGATTCCCCAGAGACCCTGGAAATGCTCGAGCGAAACCTCAGGTCCGGGGGCTACGAAGTGTTCACAGCTCCCGGTGTTGCGGAAGCCATCAAGATCCTTGACGACGTAATCGCGGATCTCGTGATCACGGACTACAAGATGCCGAAGAGTTCAGGAATGGATCTGATTCGATACGTGCGAGAGAACCTAAAGAACACCGAAGTGATGATGATCACCGGTTACGCTACCGTTGAGGGCGCGGTGGACGCCATCAAGGCCGGGGCGGAGGAGTACCTCACCAAACCCTTCACGGACGAGGAGCTCTTCTCAGCGGTGAGACGCGCATTGGACAAGCGCAGACTGCGTATAGCCAGCGAGGACCGGCTCCCGCAGACCATCGGGTCTAGGTACGGAATTCTTGGTGAATCGGAGCCAATGAGACAAGTGTTCAGCGCCATCGCCAAAGCTGCGTCCACACCTGCCACGGTGTTGATCACCGGTCAGAGCGGCACGGGCAAAGAACTGGTGGCCCGGGCAATCCATTACAGCAGCAAACGTGCTTCTGCGCCCTTCGTTCCGGTCAACTGCGGCGGGATTCCAGAGGGTCTGTTGGAAAGCGAGTTGTTTGGGTATGTCAAGGGCGCCTTTACAGGAGCCTTGGAATCGCGGGCGGGCTTTTTTCAGACGGCGGACGGGGGCACGATTTTTTTGGACGAAGTCAGCGAGACAAGCCTTGCCATGCAGGTCAAGCTGCTGAGGGTCCTTCAGGAGAAGGAGATCTTTATGGTGGGTTCCACACAACCGCGAAAGGTCAACGTAAGGATTCTTGCGGCGACGAACAAGGTGCTTTTGGGTTTGGTAAAAAAAGGAAATTTCCGGGAAGATCTTTATTATCGTTTGAACGTCATCGAGATCGCCATTCCTCCTTTACGGGATCGTGCGGATGACATCATTCTGCTCGCTAGCCATTTTGCGCGGAAGTACTCCGAGGAAGTCGAAAAACCCGAACCCCGGTTTTCGGACAAGGCCCTCGAAATATTGAGAAACTACGCGTGGCCGGGGAACGTGCGCGAGCTCGAAAATGTGGTTCAAAGCCTGGTCGTCATGACGGATTCGGATGTCATCGATGTGCCTGACTTACCTCACTTGATGCGCTACACCGGCGTAAGGGACAAGGGGCTGCATCGGACGCTGGATGAAGTGGAAGCCGCGCACATTCGCGACGTGCTCGCATTGGTGGGTGGCAACAAGACCCGAGCCGCTGAGATTTTAGGGATCGACCGCAAGACGCTCCGCGAAAAAATGAAGCGGCTCGATCCAGGGTCAGCGTAGGTATCCAACATCGGCGTCCGTCGGTATCGGACCTCACCCTTCCGGTCCAACGTTCCACACGAGTCGGCGGGACGTTTCGCCCCACTGGGGAGAAACGCCCCGGGGTAATACGCCCACCTTAAAGTGTCACACCCATGCACGAAAGAAGACACGGCCAGCGCCTATCCCGTCATAAGATGCGATTGAGCTAAGGCTTATCCGATCAAGATCTGCCCGTACGGCGGCCTCTATGTGCCGTCCCCAATCCCATTCGTCACTGGCACACGGATTGATATGCAACTGCGTTGTCGTGTCAGCTGCAAATGGAGAGAACCACAACAACGCACAACATTGGCTGATCTAACGGCCGGATTGTGCAGGATCCGTGTGTCACGGAAACGAAACGGACAACCAATTTCGCCGAGGAAAAACAAAACGATGGCTCGCCAACACTCTGGGTCTCGAAAGCAGGCGGGGGACCAACCTCCGAGCGAGCATGCAAGCCGAAAAGGACCTGCAAAAGGTGCCGGAGTTTACAAAGGTTTGTGCGCGAACTGCGCGAAACGCGAGACATGTCTTCTTCCAAAATGTGAGGGTGGAGTGTGGCACTGTGAACAATACGTCGAAGAGCATTGATGTCGTGGAACCCGAATCGGTATGCCACAGACAAAGAAAAGGGACGACATGAAACCGGATCACTCAAAAACCGTTATTGAAGAAGCTGACGGAGACGAAGGGGGGCTCATAGCCCGTATGGAGCGTCTCCAAGCTACGTATGGTTACCTTCCGCAGGATAAGTTGAGGATGATCGCCGCGGAAACCGGTCGCTCGTTGGTGGACATCTACGGCGTGGCGACTTTCTACAAAGCCTTCAGTCTGAAGCCCAGGGGCAAACACCTCATTTCGGTTTGTCTGGGAACAGCCTGTCACGTGCAAGGCGGTCCAAGGATAGCGGAAGCGTGCCAAACGGAGCTGGGAATTCGATCGGGGGAGACCACATCCGACAGAGAGTTTTCGTTGGAGACCGTTAATTGCCTGGGAGCTTGCGCGCTGGGTCCCGTGGTTGTGGCGGATGGCCACTATTTCTCAAAGGTCAGGACCTCGGAGGTCAGGGACATCATCGAGCGAACCCAAAAAGGTTTGGACCTCATCGAAATCGAAACAGACGACCGTGTGTTCCCCGTGGAAGTGAGTTGCGCGCGTTGTAATCACAGTCTCATGGACCCCAGGCATGTCATCGACGGCCACCCTTCCATTCGCGTGACGATCTCCTTTGGCAACAAACACGGTTGGCTGGCCCTTTCGAGCTTGTACGGAAGTTACAAGGTAGCTTCGGAATATGAGATCCCCATCGACGAAATCGTCCACATGTTCTGTCCCCACTGTCATGCCGAGCTTATCGGTGGGGGTAAATGCAGCGATTGTGGAGCACCCATGGTGCCGATGATCGTTCGCGGTGGGGGCGTCGTCCAGATCTGTGCCCGCCGTGGTTGTCGGGGTCATATGTTGGACCCGGGCGGGGTACCCCTGGAGTGATCAATTTGTTGGATCGAGCATTCAAGAGAAAGGTGTAGCGGTGAGCAGGCTCTCAAGTGTTTCGGAGTTCGTCGAGTTTCGGCAGCGCATACAGGATGATAAAAAACTCCAATACGACAAGCCCACCTTGGTGGTCTGCGCCGGTACGGGTGGGCAGGCCAGTGGATCGAACGATATCTTACGGATCATCAAGCGGTACATTCTCGATCGAAGCCTTCAAACGAAAGTCGGGCTTCGGGTGACGGGATGTCAGGGATTCTGCGAGATGGACCCCTTTATTCTCGTCGAGCCCGGCCGGCACCTCTACCCCAAGCTCAAGATGGAGGATGTTCCCAGGGTGATCGAGGCTGCGGTGGGTGGTTTCGTCGACGAGAGCCTTGTTTACAGGGACCCTCACGACAAAAGACAATACCACGACCAAGACGAAATTCCTTTCTTCAAAAAGCAAAAACGCACCATCCTCGGGGACAACCAGAGACTCGATCCGATCCGGATCGTCAACTACATCGAGCTGGATGGGTATGCGGCAACCGAGAAAGTTTTTTCGAATATTGATCCGGATTGGATCATCGAGGAAATCAAGAAATCGGGTCTGAGGGGTCGGGGCGGGGCCGGTTTCCAGACGGGCAAAAAATGGGAGCTTGCCAGAGCTTCGGGGAATGGGGCGGAGCAGAAGTATATCGTCTGCAATGCCGACGAAGGAGACCCCGGCGCCTATATGGATCGGAGCCTTCTGGAAGGTAATCCCCACGCGATCATCGAAGGTCTGCTCATTGGCGGGATTGCCATCGGCGCAACCCAAGGTTACATCTACGTACGCAGCGAGTATCCCGTCGCCATAAAACACGCGATCATTGCACTTCGCCAGGCCCGAGATTTGGGGCTGTTGGGAACGAACATTTTAGGTGCCGGGGTCGATTTCGACATCAAGATCGTGCGGGGCGCGGGCGCCTTTGTGTGTGGTGAGGAAACGGCGTTAATCCGATCCGTCGAAGGCTTCACGGGCGAACCGCGGCAACGGCCCCCGTACCCAATCGAAAAGGGGATCGGGGGACACCCCACGTGTATCAACAACGTCGAAACGCTCGCCAACGTTCCCGTGATCATCAAGAACGGCGGTGAGGCCTACTCCAGGATCGGGGTTCCGGAAAACACCGGGACCAAAATCTTTTCCCTCGTCGGCAAAATCCAAAACACAGGGTTGGTCGAGGTCCCGTTGGGCATCAAGATCTCGGAGGTTGTTTACGACATTGGTGGGGGCGCTCCCGGCGGAGGCAAAATCAAGGCCGTTCAGACAGGCGGACCTTCCGGCGGCTGTATCCCTGCCCGAATGTTTGATCTACCCATCGACTATGACAGCCTGGTGAAGGCGGGTTCCATCATGGGGTCGGGCGGAATGATCGTTATGTATGAGGACACCTGTATGGTGGATGACGCCAAGTACTTTATGCGTTTCCTCAAAGACGAATCCTGTGGGAAGTGTTTCACCTGCCGGAAGGGAACCCAACGCATGTACGAGATCCTTGACGACGTCTCCAAAGGTGAGGCGACGATGGAGGATCTGGATCTGCTGGAGGAGCTGGCCCACGTCGTCAGGGACACGTCGATGTGTGGTCTTGGACAGTCGGCGCCCAATCCGGTGCTCAGCACGTTGCGCTATTTTCGCGAAGAGTACGAACGACACATCAAGGACAAACGTTGCGATGCTTTCGTCTGCAAGGATCTTGTGGGCGCGCCATGCCAGTCCGCCTGCCCATTAGGAACCGAGGCCTGGCGATATGTAGCTCACATCGGACGCGGGGAATACGAGGAGGCCTACCGGGTCATCCGCGAACCCAACCCGTTTCCTTCCGTCTGTGCCCGGGTCTGCCACCATCCGTGCGAGGCGAAATGCCGGGCCGGTGCGACAGGGGGCGCACCAGTGGCCATACGGGCCTTAAAACGATTCGTTACCGATCGGATCGAACCCTCAACCTACAAGCCGTTAAGACAAAAGTGGCCAGACGGCGCCCCGCCGAGGGTAGCGATTATTGGCGCGGGACCCGCGGGGCTCAGCGCGGCCCACTATTTGTCGCTCAAGGGTTGCAAGGTCACGATTTTCGAGTCGGAAGAAGAGCCGGGTGGCATGCTCACCTGTGCCATTCCTTCCTATCGGTTGCCACGCGAAATAATTGAGAAGGAGATCGAAGCACTTCTCGACAAGAACATCAAGCTGGAGTGTGGTGTCGCGCTCGGTCGTGACGTGGAAATCGACGGGTTGTTCGAAGAAGGTTACGGGGCTGTTCTTCTCGCCATCGGTGCCCACAAGAGCAAACCTCTGCACCTTGAGAACGAGGATTTGGAGGGTGTGTACCCCTCCATCGAGTTTTTGAAGGCCTTCAACCTGCGCGAAAAGCAGCTTGCGAAAGGCAAGGTAGGTGTCATCGGGGGTGGCAACTCCGCCATCGATGCGGCCCGTATGGCAGTTCGTCTCAAAGAAGTGGACAATGTCACCATCCTCTATCGACGGACACGTGACGAGATGCCGGCCTTTGGGGAGGAGATCGAGGCGGCGGACCAGGAGGGTATTCGTATCGAAACCCTCGTCACGCCGGTAAGAATCGTCGGCAAAAACGGCCGCCTAGCAGCGCTCGAGTGCGTCCGCAATGAACTTGGCGATGCCGACGAGAGCGGCCGGCGCAGACCGGTACCGATCAAGGGCACCGAGCATGTCGTAGACCTCGACACCCTCATCGTCGCTATCGGTGAAGATTCCGGTATCGATGCCATCACCCCTGCCAAATCGAGTCGGCTCGATATCACCGCTTGGAACACGGTGCGGGTCAATCGCGCCACAATGCAGACCAACCGGCCGGGGGTTTTCGCCGCGGGGGACGTGGTCCGTGGCCCCAACACGGTGGTCGAAGCGATAGCCGACGGCAAGAAGGCGGCCGTTATCATCGAACGGTTTCTCAAGAAGGAACACCTGCTTCAACCGGTCAGGCCAAGCCTGCCCGAGGTCTATGTGGAACCCGTCGAGAACGAAGCTGCCCTGAGCGCCGCCCGCTCCGAGACACCCCGCGCACCGGCGGAATGGCGTAAACGCAACTTCGCGGAGGTCGAGGTAACCCTCTCTCAGACGGAGGCTGGGCGAGAGGCGCTGCGGTGTCTGCGATGCGATCTGGAATTCGCCAAGGGCAAGGAAGAAAAACAAAACGAAATCGAAAGTGGGAGGCAGAGCGCGTGATTACACTCAAGATAAATGGCTTGGAAGTAAGTGTAGAGAAGGGAACGACCATTTTGGAAGCCGCACAGTTTCTGGGCTTTCCCATTCCGACGCTCTGTCACATGGAAGGGCTATCGCCATACGGTGCCTGCCGGTTGTGCGTAGTGGAGATCGGAGAAGGAGAAAAAACGAGACTCGTCACCTCTTGCTCTTATCCGGTGCAAGAGGGTTTGGTCGTCAGAACCGCGTCAGCCCGTGTGGTCAAGGCACGCAAGATGATCCTGGAGCTCATGCTGGCGTCGTGCCCGCAATCAAAGGTGATCCAGGATCTGGCGGCGAAGCATGATGTGCGCAGGCAGCGATTCAACCAGGAATACGAAGACTGCATTCTTTGCGGTCTTTGTGTGCGCATGTGTGAAGAGGAAATGGTCGCCAAAGCGATCGGTTTTCGCGGCCGAGGAGAACACCGCAGCATTGGCACCCCGTTTGACATCAAGTCGGAGGAGTGCCGACTGTGCGGCGGCTGCATCTACGTCTGCCCGGTTTGCACGCTCCGATGCACCTATACCGAGCCTGAAAAAGCTGTCTGCGGTGGTTGCGCCAACCTCTCTCCGCCGTGCGTGGAAAAGAATCAGTTCGATGACATGATGTGCTACATGGATCCCTGTGTGGCCTGTGAGATCGTGAAGGGAAAACAACAGATTTCCGAGAAAAAGGAAACGAAGCGAAAAGGAGCAGAACGCCATGTTTCAAACACTGTCGAGAGTTAACTCTTCTGCGGCGACCCTGACCAATAACAGGACGGAGGGATCGGTCACTCCCGGCTCCGGCATGTGCGTCACCTGCGTGGACGGCTGCGTCGGGATGTGCGAAATCGGAAAATCAGCCTACCGGGGCCACGAGGTGATCTACCCGCAACCATTTGGAGTCATCACTACGGCGTCGGAAAAGGTCTATCCCGTCGACTACTCGCACTTCAACATCATGGGCACCGCTGTTGGCGCCCATGGCATCGAGGCGGACTCGGACAAGGCAATCTTTCCCAATGTCAACCTCGAGGTGCACTTCGGACACGACCAAGGTATCAAGTTCCGCCAGCCTTGGATCATACCGGGCATTGGGTCCACAAACATTGCCAAGAACAACTGGGCGGGTTTGGCCATTGGATCCGCTTTGGCGGGTACAGGTCTGACCATTGGCGAAAACGTCGTCGGTATGGATCCCGAGGCTGTATTTAAGGATGGGAAAATCGTGGACACGGTGGATCTCAAGAGGAGAGTAAAACTGTACCAGGATCACCAGCGTGACGGATATGGCGCCATCATCGTTCAGGCCAACGTGGAGGACACGAGACTTGGCGTACAGGAATACGCCATCCAAGAGCTCGGTGTCGAGATCGTGGAACTGAAGTGGGGTCAGGGCGCAAAAAACATTGGCGGCGAGGTCAAGATCAAGGATCTCGAGAAAGCCCAGCTACTGTACGAGCGGGGATATGTGGTGCTTCCCAACCCCACGGACCCCCATGTCATCGAAGCGTTCCAACGTGGCTCGTTCAAAGAGTTCGAGAGGCACTCCCGTGTTGGAATGGTGAGTGAGGACTCTTTCGCCGCGCGTGTCGAAGAGCTGCGCAAGGCGGGCGCCAAGTACGTTTTCTTAAAAACGGGAGCCTACCGGCCCGCCGACCTCGCACGGGCGGTGAAGTTCTCTTCGAAGTACAAGATCGATCTGCTAACGGTGGACGGTGCCGGAGGGGGTACGGGTATGAGTCCCTGGCGCATGATGAACGAATGGGGCATGCCGCCGGTGGAGCTCCACTCGTTGTTATACACGTACACAAAGGCGTTGGCCGACAAAGGCGAGTACGTGCCGGGACTGGCCGTCGCCGGAGGGTTTACTTTTGAAGACCAGATTTTCAAAGGTCTCGCTCTGGGTGCGCCGTTTGTAAAGCTCGTGGGTATGGCTCGCTCTCCGATTGCCGCCGCCATGGTCGGCAAGACCATCGGACGTACTATCGAGGAACACGAGATCCCCGTGTATGTCGAGCGCTTTGGCAGCACCAAAGATGAGATATTCGTCACCGCACCGGAACTGCGCAAGGAGCTGGGCAATGAAGCGTTCGATAGACTTCCAACGGGGGCGATCGGACTCTACACGTACTATGAGCGGCTCGCTCAAGGGCTGCGTCAGCTAATGTGTGGAGCCCGTAAATTCGATCTGAGCAACATAACCCGTGACGATATCGCAGCGCTGACGAGGGACGCGGCAGAGATCAGTGGGATCAGCTACATTCAAGATGTTGATGCGGTGGAGGTGGAGAGGATCCTAAACGGATAAACTTCACCCCGTGTTGAGGGCGGGCGGTGTGGCGGAACCACCAAGATCGTCTGCCACCCGACAGAGGTAGGTGCTATGTCTGACAAAGAGAATAGACCCATCGAAAAACATCACCCGAGGGCCGAGGGGGCTTCAAACCCTCCCCACGGCAGGTTCGCCCGGATTGGGAAAGGAGAGATGGGCGGAAAAGCACAAGGGTTGGTGCGGTTCGAAAACATAATGGCGAATGCGCTCGACACCGATGCTTATCCGAACATCAAAGTGGACATTCCTTGGTTTTGGGTGATCGCCACTGATTGGTTCGACCTGTTCATGGAGGAGAACCGCCTGTACGACATCGCCTTATCGGATGCGAAAGACCAACACATGGCAAACGCTTTTCAAAGGGCGGAGTTGCCGGCAGAGCTGGTCGGTGAACTGAAAAAACTCATCTCCGACGTACACGTTCCCCTCGCTGTCAGGTCATCAGGTCTGCTGGAAGACGCCCTCAACGAACCGTTTGCGGGTGTCTACGACACCAAGATGGTGCCAAACAATCAGTTCAGCACGGAGTCACGTCTACGTACGCTGGTCGAGGCAGTCAAGTTCGTTTATGTCTCGACCTTCTCCCGAGACGCCAAGAGCTACCGTCAAGCCATGGGGCGGTCACATCAAGAAGAGAAGATGGCCGTCATCATTCAAGAGATCGTGGGCCTTCGCCATGGCGATCGGTTTTACCCGAGCGTCTCCGGAGTAGCTCGTTCGTACAACTTCTATGCGTTTGGGAATACCCCACCGGAGAAGGGTGTAGTGAGCCTTGCGCTGGGATTGGGGAAGACGATTGTGGACGGAGGTAGGAGCTGGACCTACTGCCCCGCTCATCCCAGAGCAAAACCGCCCTTCGGCTCTACAAAGGAGCTTCTCACGCAGACTCAGACTCGATTTTGGGCGGTAAACATGGGTAAACCACCGACGTACGACCCAATCAAAGAGACGGAATACCTCTACGCGGGGGATCTCCGGCACGCAGAAGAGGATGGAGTGCTTCGCGAGGTGGCTTCGACCTATGATCCGCAATCCGATCGCATCACCATGGGCACCGGCTTACGGGGTCCGCGAGTGTTGAATTTCGCCCCTTTGTTGGAACTGGGCGACATCCCGTTGAATGACGTGGTCAGAGACCTTCTGAAGATCTGTGAGGATGACTTGGGAAATCCTGTCGAGATCGAGTTCGCCGCCAATTTCGGTCACGGTGGAAACGCGTGTGCCCGGTTGGGTTTCCTTCAAGTTCGACCGATGTGCGTTTCCGACGATCGGGTTGAGATCGAGGAGCACGAACTCCAGGGAGAACACGTCATCGTGGCATCCGAAGAGGTCTTGGGCAATGGACAGCTGGACACGATCAAGGACGTGGTCTACGTAAAACCCGATGCCTTTTCCGCCAAGGATACGTGGTTGGTAGCGGCGCAACTGGAGGAGATGAACCGAGAGCTTCTCGCGGCGAAACTCCCTTATCTCCTCGTGGTCATGGGGCGACTCGGAACCTCCGATCCCTGGTTGGGCATACCGGTGAAGTGGGGGCAGGTGTCCGGAGCCAAGGTTGTCGTTGAAGCCTCAACATCCGGAATGAACGTGGACATGAGCCAGGGTTCGCATTTCTTCCACAACGTCAACTGCCTCCGGATTCTCTATTTTTCCACGGACAAAACCGGGCAATATCCCGTCAAGTGGGAATGGTTGGAACGTCAGAGGCAAGTCCGGGAGTCGCAGCATGTCCGTCACGTCACGCTGGTTTCACCTCTCCATATCAAAGTTGACGGAAGGAGCGGACGGGGGGTGATCTTCTGTGAAAGAACAAACACAGTCAGCGATTAGGCTCTTGGAGGCTCTCACGGAACGAGCTAAAGAGCTCACATGCCTCTATGCGATCGAGGAAACCCTGAGGGAACCGGACGCGGACATCGATCACGTCTGTGAGAGCATCATTGAAGCGATCCCACCGGGATGGCAGTTCCCGGACAGCTGCGTTGCGCAAATCACATTGGAAGGCCGCGAGTACCGTTCGAGGGAATACCAAGAGACTCCTTGGAAACTTAGCGCAAACATCGTACAGCAAGACCAAGTGGTAGGAACGATCGAAGTCTGCTACACAGAAGAGACGCCTGCCGCCGACATCGGTCCCTTCCTCAAAGAAGAGAAAAAACTCATCGAGACTATTGCGGACAGACTCAATCACTTCCTGACCTACAAGAAGATGAAGCACGTCTTCCAGGAATGGCAGACCGCCGACCGGGATCCCTCGGAGACCGGCAGAGGGGATTGGGAATCCGTGTTGGACCTCATTCGTCAGACCGATAACGCGCTCTTTCTTCGAATCTCCAACAAGATGCTCAACCACCTGTGTTGGAGCGGCATCGAAGAGGCGGAGAACCTGAGACGGGCAGATGAGCGTCAAGACATTGTCAGCGACAATCTGAACGGCGACGACATCAAAGGACAACGTCTGAGCAGGCTATTGGACTTTTCCACGGAATTTACCGAAAAGATATTTCGAATTGCCGCAAGTCATCTGGGTTGTGACGAGATCCTCTCCCGCATACAGATGTGGATCCAGGAAGACAAGCTCGGCGCATTGCTACGGACGGTGCGCCGTCGTCTCCCACTCTCTGAAGTGTCCGGCAGCCTTCGGCGGTATTTTTTCACCACCCGTGAGGAGACGTATGATCGTTACCCCCTGGCGAGGGGTCTGAAAGTCCTTCTGATCGAGTGCATTCTGTCGAACCGTCTTGATTACATCGAGACGGCGAAGGATCACGTAGATATCGATGACCTTTATCACCTCCTCCAGAACGTGGTTTTCTCACCGGAGAGCCACGGAAAGCTCGGGGGCAAGAGCGCGGGGTTGTTTCTGGCATCGCAGATCTTGAAAAGAACAGACGGTGGCGCCAGCTCGGACTCGCCGTTTCGGATTCCCAAAACCTGGTACGTTGCCTCAGATGTGATGCTCGAATTCATACACTACAACAACATGGATGAGATCATTGAGCAGAAGTACAAGGATATCGAACGGGTCCGTCTCGAATATCCACACGTTATCGAGATGTTTCAACAGACTGTTCTCCCGGCGGAGATGCTTAATGGGCTCT
>CP070677.1:1698822-1725867 GCA_020352495.1 Candidatus Latescibacterota bacterium | reverse complement strand
TGTCGATGTACGACGACGGGTTGGTCGACTCTGCACAGAAGATCAGTGATGACGCGGGGAACTTTACGGGCACGTTGGCTGACGGAGATTACTTCGGTACGTCATTGGCCGCAATCGGAGATCTCAATGGGGATGGCGTCAACGACATGGCCGTGGGGGCGATCGGGGACGATGGCAACGGCTCCCCACCGGACGCGGATCGCGGGGCCGTTTGGGTTTTGTACCTCCAGTCCGATCGGACGGTGGACACCTGGGTAAAGATCGATGACTTTACATTCCTCGTGCCACTGTTTGATGAGAATCCGTTGGCCAACAACGATTCATTTGGTTACTCGATCACTCAGCTGGGTGATCTGGACGGCGATGGTGTGGTCGACTTGGGCGTCGGAGCGATGGGTGATGACACGGGTGGGGCAGACCGGGGCGCCGTATGGTTGTTGTTTCTCCATAACGATGGTGGCGTCAAAACATATGAAAAGATCACCTCTGATAACGGCTTGGGTGGATCACTGGCGAACGGCGACAACTTCGGATCGTCCCTCGCGCTACTCGGCGACATCGATATCGATGGGACGCAAGACATCGTTGTCGGCGCGACTGGTGACGACTCGGGCGGCGATGGGGTCGGTGCGACATGGACACTGTTTCTCTATCCGCCCGACACGGATGGAGACGGCGTCTACTATACGGAGGATTTGTGCGAGTCCGACGATGCCTCGTACTTCGACCGAGACGGCGATGGCTGAGTCGACGAGGTCATTGGCGGTCGTCACGTCGAGTACTGGGATGTGTCCGACACGATCACGTATTACATAGAGCTCGACGCCGCACCCGGGATCACAAATGGGAGCGATTTCACGGCGCTGGTAGAGGCAATGGATGTTTGGCCGTTGCTGGCCGGGATCGACCTCGAGGTGTTCTACGGCGGGACAACGGGTATCGCAGAAGCCAATCCGTTGGATCGCTTCAACCTCATCACGTTTAAGGATCCAGTGATGAACAAGGACACAGGGGCGTTGTTCAGCAACGCCGTTCTCGCCGTCGGTATTGCCACGTCGTTCACCGAGCCCACGTACTACGACGGCGAGTTCTACCGACCCGGTCAGGTTGTGGATTGTGACATGCTGTTCAATCCGTCGAGAAGCTTCAAAACGCCGTCGGCCGGCAGCGGCACGGATCTCAAGAGCGTGGCAACACATGAGGGTGGACACTTATACGGTATTACACATTCGACGGTCAGACACTCGACGATGTTCCCTGTTCTCCCGTCGGGAACGCAAGCTCAGACATTGGAACCGGATGACTCGCTCGTGTACTTGAAAGCCTATCCGGATGAGACCACGCTCACCGGGGCCAATCGAATCAGCGGTATGGTGATTAATGGGCAAAGCAGTGATCCGGTCGCCGGAGCCGCCGTTTTTGCCATCGATGTGGCGACCGGTGACACAATCGCCATGGATATCACGACCCATCTGGGAACCTATGTGTTCATCGGTATACCGGACGGGGAATACTATGTCTATATCCACCCCTTGGACGGCACGTCGGGTGTCGAGTTCATCTATCCGCAGGCGATAAACTTTCTCGTCGAGTTGTGGGGGTCCGAACTTTTCCCTCCGGAATACTGGGATGCGCTGGAAGGACCGTTTGATGATCCCACTGCAAAAAGCCTTATTCCCATATCCGGTGGTTCGGCGGTTATCGATATCGTGACCAACATCGATGTCACACCGCCCCAGGTCGTGAGCGTCTCGCCGGATAGCAATATTACCGATGCTCTGGTTAACTCGGCGGTTGTGATCGGTTTCTCTGAGGAAATCAATCACAACACGCTTCAGGGAAACTTTCGTGTGGAGGATGCGACCACCCACACAGCTGTCGGTGGGGTCGGGACTGTGTATCAGGACGGGGAGCTGCTCTCGTTTGCGCCATGGAACGCGCTTGAGTATAACACGACATACCGAGTTGTTCTCTCGACGGGGGTAGAGGACAAGTTTGGGAACGGGCTTGCCGAGCCGTTTGTCTACCAGTTCACGACCGATGTCGAGCCACCGCTCCACATCGACGCCCTCGTTCCCGATAGAGGAGTGGCGGGTTCTGTCATGGTGATCACCGGAAACGGGTTCGATCCCGACGTGGCAAACAACGTCGTTCGATTCACCGACAAAAGCGGAACCGGTACGGTGACCATGATGCCAACGAGTGCCTCGCCGACGCAACTCGTGGTCAATGTTCATCCGGATGCGGGATCCGGAAACGTCGATGTCATTGTGGGTCCGGAGATCAGCAACGCGCTCACTTTCACACTTCTTCCACCGGTGGATGTGTCGAGAGGATACATAGCGGGTTCTGTGAATCTTGGCTCGACTCCGCGGTCGCTGGCCGTACTCCCCAATGGCAGTGACGCGTATGTGGCGACGAGCGCCGGCGTTTCGATCGTGAACATCGACCCTGGCTCTCCGAGTTTCCTTAACCACACGACGATATCGATCGCCAGCGGATTGCGGGAGATCGACGTCAGCCCCGACGGCCACTATGTTTATACGACGAGCGATGTCGATTCGGCCGTATACGTGATCGACGCGTTCAACCAGATACTCGATGACACGTTCGACATCGACGCAGGACCTCGCGGCGTCGTCATAGGACCAGTCGGGAACAAGGCCTACGTAACAACCGATGTCGGTGAGATTCAGATCTGGGATCTCCAACCGGGAAGTGCCACCTATCGTAGCCCGATCAAATCGATCGTCTCGCCGGATCCCAACTTGAGGGGGAAAATGGCGGTCGATCCGATGGGAGAGTACCTGCTCGCGCTTACCGGCACGGGGAAGCTCCTTGTATTTGATGCGGGACCCGACACGTTCGAGGTGGATATTTCGGTCGGCCCGGATCCGAGAGATGTGACCGTCGACCCGACGGGGACTCGGGCGTATGTGAGCGATGGAACCGGGATCGAGACAATCATCTCACTGGGTAGTCTCATCAAGGTGACGGACATTACGACAGGTGGGACGCTCCGTGGCTCGGTGATCACACCAACGGGGCTCCATCTGTATGCGGCAAACCGGGAGCTCAACGTACTCGATGTGATCGATCTGAACGAGGGGAACCCGACGTATCGTACTGTAGCGACAACCCACTCTGTGGGAGTGAACCCGGTGGACGTCGACGTGTCACCAAGCGGCAAATACGCTATTTCGCTCAGTGAGGCGGAGCAAAAACTCGTCGTCATATCAATTGGTGTGGGGCCGATCATCGAGGCGCTATCGCGACGAGCCGGACCGACGGGGACGACCCTGGTGGTCAGTGGGGATGGATTTGGTGTGAACCTGGATTCACTCGAGGTGAACTTTATGTTGCCAACGGGTCAGACGGTGGGAGTCACACCAAGCCGGTCGACCGGCAGGGCGCTCACGGTAACCGTTCCGGGGTTGGCCGTGAGTGGACCCCTCAGCGTGACCAGGGATCGAGGGACGCATCTCGAGTCCTCGAATGCGGTCTACTTCGAGGTCCTGGGGGCAACCCCGCCGCCGGGTCAGCTTCGACTCGCCAGTCAATATCAGCCGAGGGAAGGTCTTGTGGATGTCATGGCGATGTCGCCGTTGGGTGATCAACTTCTCATAGGCGCCAACGGTGGGGTCATGTTCATCGACACCGATCCGAATAGCGTGACCTATCAACAACCTATTGGGTTTACCGCATTCACCCTGGCATCGCCAACCGACATTGCGTTTGCACCGGACGGAAAGAGGGCTTTCGTTTCAGCGCCTCCTGAAAGCGTTTATGTTCTCAACACGAACCCGGCGGATGGTTCGTACCAGTCGGTGATCGGCGATTTCTATTTTTTCGCCCTCGTGCCGGCGAGCGGTCTTTCCCAGATCGCGGTCAGCCCGGATGGTGAAATATGTCTGGTTCACGATGCGACGCAGTCCTGGACGTACTATGTGGACATCTACCCTGGGTCGCCCACTGAATATACGGCCCTTGACACCATGCATTTTGAGGGCGTGTCGGAAATAGCATACCACCCTTCGGGAACGCATGCGTTCCTGACGTTGCAGGGCTGGCACCAGGTCACATCGGTCGATTTGGACTCATCGAGTGTCGATTTCATGACGAGAGTGAGCACGCTGCTCCTTCCTTCGCCAGACTCGCCACCACTTCCCCCTGACCGGATGGAGCCGCTTTCGTTGTCGTTCTTCCCCAGTGGAGATCGTTGTGTCGTCCTGACCGATGATCAGTCTCAGGATTTTCACTATGTGTTTCTTTTGAACACGTCAGATCCAACGTCGATCACTTACATAACCGAAGAGACGTTTGGCAACGCGCCGGCAGAGCCTCCGCCGTCCATCGGAGGGCAGCGTGTCGACGTCTCACCCAGAGGTGATCGTGCCGCGTTCCACCAGAACGGGTCCGGGGTGTTCAGCTTTGAAGTAAATGGAACAGGTTTTGGTGCATTCCAGCTCTTCGATTCGGACGCGCAGGCGGCCGGCTGGATGGATCAGGATTACAGCATCGATGGGTCTCTCTTGTACGCTATCGGAACATCGGGCGATAGCCTGCAGATCTTCGACTTCTCAGCACCGGACACGATCTTTCCGGTGTCGGGTGATATGCAAACGGGTGCCATCAACCAAAAACTGCCGGCGCCGCTTCGTGTACGTGTCATGAAGGGTGGATCACCGTCACCAGGAATTGCCGTCACCTTTAACGTGGTCCTCGGCGGTGGAGAGTTTGCAGGGAGCGATACCACGACCCAAGTCGTCCAGACAAACGACAATGGGTACGCGGAAGTCGAATGGATCTTGGGCCCCGTGATCGGGTCGCAAGCGGTGCAGGTGGTTGCCACCGGGGTTCTGGGTTCACCGGTCGCATTTACGGCGGACGGAATTCCCAATCCGGACCTCCTTCCACTCAGACTTGTCGTGGCCAATCCTGCCAACGCCGAGACGGATATCGCCGTCACGACAACGGTGCTTGCCACATTTAGCCGTGGTGTTGATTCGACAACGGTGGATCAATCGAGCGTATACTTCCACAAAAGCGGCGAGGTGCCCGCGGTGTCGGCCGAGTTTGGGTTTACCGACGCCTACCGCAAAGTGTCGCTTACGCCGCTCGAACCTCTCGATTTCAACACGACGTACGAACTCACATTGACGGCCAGTGTGAAAGACACGGCGGGCGGGGCACTTCAAAATCCGCAGACGATCTCGTTCACAACCGAGCTCGCTCCGCCACTAAGCCTCGAATCGGTGAGCCCGCCAAGTGCGCCAGTGGCCGCGCCCGTCGTGCTGGGTGGAATCAGCTTCAACGAGGATGCGACGAGCAACACGGTTTACTTCAACGGCGTCCAGGCGACACCATATGACGGTGGCTTTGAGTTCCTCAAAGTCGCCGTGCCTGTCGGCGCGGCAACGGGGACCATTAGTGTGGACAACGGCACCGAAACTTCGAACACGCTGCCATTTACCGTCCTCGTGCCTTCGGGTACCGCCTCCGACGAGGTCGTGGCGACCGTCGGTACGGGGAGTGCGACCAAGAGCGTGACGATCAACCCCGATGGATCGATGGCCTATGCGGTGAGTCCCGACGGGGGCGTGGTGATACCGATAAATGTCGAGACACAGACATCGCTACCGCCGATCCAAGTCGGGAACAAACCGATATCGATCGACATTCATCCGAACGGGGAGTTCGTTTATGTGGCGAACTTCAATTCCAATACGGTATCGATCATCGATGTCGAGTCGGGCTCACCGAACTACCACAAGGTAGTCGAAACACTCTCGGTGGGGAACTACCCGATTGATGTGGTGGCGAGCCCGCTCGGTGATCGCGTCTATGTGGCGACCGCCACACCGGACACCACGCAGAACCTCGACATCATCGACAGCAACCAGAGCAGTGCGAACCACCACACGGTTATTGCAACGGTGGGGACGGGCTCGGTGGCACGAAGCGTGACGATCAATCCCGACGGAAGCCGGCTCTACGTAGGCACCGACGAAGGGTATATCATTCTCAACGCGGCTGATTACAGCTACGCAGTAATTGCGAATGCCCAGACAGGGGCTGCGACGAAGAGTATGACGATCAACCCGGATGGAAGTCTTCTCATTATCCTCACGTCGGAGGGTGAAGTCTGGATTGTAGACATTGTTCCGGGAAGCTCAAAGGAAAACACCGTTATTGCCAAAGTCAAAGGTGGCTCAAAGACAAAATCGATGACACTCAACCCCGACGGGACGCTCCTCTACCTGGTTCAGGAAGAGAATGACGAAATAGTGGTTGTGGAGCTAAATGTCATTGGTGGCATATCGGTGATCGATCCCGATACGTCGGTACCCTCGTTTGAAGTCCAGACGACTTTCGTGGACTCGTTCGTAGCGGGCGAAGATCCGGAATTTGTCGTGTTCGATCCGACGGGTTCGGGTGTGGGACTCGTGACCAACTCCGGTCCCCAAACGGTCACGTTCTTGAATGCGTCGTTTGTCGCTATCGAGTTGCCCGCGGATTCGATCATGATTCCCGCGTTCTCCCAGATCCCATCGATCAACCTCGACGGGTTTGAGATGAAGAACATCACGGGTAGGGATTTCACATACAGTTATACGATCTCGACGGACGGGCCGGCGACGCTTAGCGACGGTGGCCTACCGCCGCCGGGAGGTGTACCCGGCCGATCCGGGCGAGGAACAGACTCACAGCCGTTCATAATCTCGAGCGGTTCGTCGTCGGTGTCGGGAGTGACACCGACAATCGCTCCGGGGGATTCGTTCTCCCCGCCGCCGGCCGTGCTCGAGATTCCACCAGTCCGGGAGCACGTCGAGCAGTACATCGTTTATAACGTGTCAACCGTGGAAGACCCAAACCTCGAGAAGTCCGATACCGTCTTTGTGACGATCGAACCGCCGGTGCCCGTCTTTATCAGCCGGTTTGACGCCAGATCCATTGACGAGGGCGTTGAGCTCACATGGGACGTGGCATCGGATGAGGAGATCAGAGGATTCCGGATTCACCGGCGGCAAGGGGACGACGATCACACTGTGATCGTCAGTGGCCCGGAGCTGATCGTAAGGGATGCCACAAAGTACGTGGATCATAGCACACGGGGTGGCAAAGCCTACGAGTACACCCTTGGCGTTGTCCTGGAGAGTGGTGAGGAGGCGCTATCGCAACCGGTCCGTGTCAAGACCAAGGCGTACTCACTCGCGCTGTTCCAGAACTATCCAAACCCGTTCAACCCGAATACGACAATCTCGTTCACGCTGCCGGCGAAGCAACACGTGGCGCTCACGATCTACAATGTCGAGGGTAAACGTGTGACCACACTTGTCGACGAGGTGCTCAGCGAAGGGTACCAGAAGTTTACGTGGAATAGCACCAACGCGAAGGGCAACCCGGTGAGTTCGGGAGTGTATTTCTATAAACTTCACGCAGGGAAGAGGACGCTTACGAAAAAGATGGTTCTTTTGAAATAGATCGCGTTTGCCACGCAACGCCTTTCGTATTTGGTGCTCTTAGCGATCCGAACCCGGTGGCCGGGTTTGGTAGGAACCGTGATCTCAGCCGGGTGTGGGCAATGGCAAACAGGCAAAAAAACGCTTTACGTATCGAGATATTTGGCTTAGACTAAATCGTTAACTGGGAGGTACTTGCGGCACGCACTTCATGTGGGTGGGTAAACATACTCTTGGGGGGGGCGTCTTGGAAACAATTTCCGGGCGTGTCGAGGCCACTCGCCGCGTTGTGTACCGCATCCGTTTGGCAGCGCTACCCAATATTGCACTGGTCACGACGGGACGTCGAAACTCACTGGCGTTTCGGAATCACAACCAAGGCGGTATCAGCCAATGCCCGATGTGTCGGGGGTCCACGGGCGTCCGGTCTCTTCTCGATCGATACACGCGTTTGTTACGCGTGCGTTTTCTGTTGCGTATTCGTTCCCACCGCAACGACTCGATCCATCTCTGAAACAAAATCTTTTGTCTACTCTGACGCGTGATCTATGCGGCGCGTCGAGCAAAGCTACCCGTGTGTCTTTGATGCCCACGGGCAGTCGTCAGGTCGAGTATCAATTGGTTTGTTCTCCAAGGAGGAGTGAGTTGTGAAACACCTTGTTGCGTTTGTTTGCGTTTTGCTCGTTGCGTTGTTGTTGCTCACGGCCGAGATCTTGGCGACTCAAATCGAGTATGTGAGTCCAAAACAGATGGGCACGGAATCATCCCTGGTTGTCCGAGGAAAGGTCGTCGATGTTCGCTCCTTCTGGAATGAAGGGCACACAAAGATTCTCACCGAGACGGTTGTCAATGTCGACGAAGCATACAAAGGTCAGGCTGTACCGTCGGTACGAATACTCCAGTTGGGGGGTGTCGTGGGGACCCTGAGGATGCACGTTCACGGTGCGTTGAGCTGGCGGTCTGGTGAGGAAGTCTTGCTCTTTCTTGAGCCGTTGGAGACCGGCCAACACAGGGTCTCCGGTTTTTCACAAGGAAAATTCATGATCGAACGTGATCCGGTAACCGGTGAGCCGTTTATTAGACGTCCTGCCTTGGAGGGGGCCGAGGTGTTGGGAGCGCCGTCGAGGGACAAAGACCCACTAATTTCACAAACCACAAAACTACCGCTCGACGATTTTGTCAAAGAGGCCTTGGGACGGCAATAGTCAAACCGTCAGGAGAATCTGCAAATGCATGCACGGCGAATCCAGCAAAAGGAGAACGAGATGAAATCAAGGCGATCGGGGGCTTTGATAGTCGGAATATTGGTGGCCGTTTGGTTGGTCTTCGGCGCCCAAGTGGCAACCGCTCAATTTACGTACATCGAGGATTTCTCAACCCACCAGTACCACGACACACTCACCACAACGGCATTTTGGGATACGGTTAACGGTGAGCTGTCGCTGCCATGGTTCGCGCCGACGGTCATCGGATCGTATGTGACGGCTGCTGATCCCGAGGGGATTGCCGTTGCGGGCGATTACGCCTTTGTGGCCGTCGGTGGGAACGGACTTTCTATTATCGACATTAGCGCCCCCGCGGTACCAACCTTTGTGACCAGTTTCGACACGCCCGGGGATGCGGTGCGCGTCGATATCGAGGGCGATTATGCGTTCATTGCGGACGGTACGTTTGGGCTGACCATCGTCGATATCAGCGATCCCACGACACCAACGATGGCGGCCAGTGACGCGACCGTACCTGGGTTAGCAGTTGATGTTGCCGTAGCGGGCAACTACGCCTACGTCGCCTTCTCTACGATAGTCTCGCCGGTGGGTCTTGCCGTTTTTGATGTTAGCGACCCAAACGCCCCGGCGTATCGCAACATATACTTGCAGGGCGAAATCACCAGTGTCGAAGTCGCCGGTAACTACGCATATGTGACGGATTCTACGGATGGTCTTGTGGTCATCGACATCAGCGATCCGTTGAATCCGTCGCCTGGCGGCAGCTATGCTGTCACTGCTCCGCAGGATGTGGCCGTGGCGGGCAACTACGCCTTTGTGGTCGAGGGAGGGATAAATGGACAGCTCTACGTCATTGACATCAGCGATCCGACAAGCCCGTCATTGGCTTCGGAGACTTCCGCGCTGACTCTTTCGGCCCCGACGATTTCGCTCTCAGGCAACTATGCTTACATCGGTGATGACACGGGTGTGATTGTTTTGGACATCAGCGGCCCAACAACCGGCGCGCCCGAGATCCAGACTCTCGCGCTGCCGTCTGGCGCGGTTTTCATCGCGATCAGCGGCACCCTTGCCTGTGTCTCGAGCGGCGCCGATGGTGTTCAAGTCGTCAAGATTGCCGATATCATAGGCGATGTCACTATCCAGACCCCGTTTGAGGTCGGGGGGTACTACACACCGAGCGCCGCATATGACGTGGCTGTGGACGGCGATCTGGCCTTCGTGACGGATGACACCGGACTGCATGTCATCGACATCACAGATGTGGTAGGGGCCACACTTCTGGGGAGCTATACTGAGGCGGATACCGGACGAGGTGTAACGTGCGACGGCGACCTGGTATTTGTCGCGGCGCGTGGTGACGGGCTCCAAATCATCGATGTATCGGATCCCACCAACCCTCAGCTCGAAGGGAATGTCAGCACACCGGGTCAGGCCTTTGATGTAAAGGTATCGGGCAATTACGCCTATGTCGCTGTCTACGACCAGGGTGTCGTCTCGGTGGACATTACGGACCCGACGAACCCCGGTGTTGTGGACACATGGAATCCCGGCTCGCCGGATTACTGCCGCGGTCTCGAACTTCACGGTGATTGGTTGTTCTTGGCGGCTGGCACACACGGCATCCAAGTCCTCAACATCATGGATCCCACGGACATCACCCAAGTCGGTAGCTATGATATCGGATCGACGAGCGCCTCGGACATTGCCGTTTCCGGTGACCTGGCGTATGTCGCCTATGGCGAAGACGGGATCCGTGTTCTTGATATCGAAGACCCAACGAGTCCGGTCGAGATTGGTAGCCAGGGCGTGGTCGACGCGGCCTACGGCCTCGCAGTGGACGGCGACTACCTCGTCGTGGCGACGCTCGACGGCTACACGGAGTATGACGTTTCGGATCCAACAGATCCGACCGCCTACAGTGCCACCTCTTTTCTCGGAGTTTGTTACAACGTCGCATTGTCCGGTGATAACCAGTTTCTCGCCTATGGGGACACGGGGCTGATTATCATGAAGGGCATCGAGCGCTTTGTGAGTGCCGGTGACGATGTCGCACAGTCCACAAATGTGAACGAGACGACGGATATGGTGAGTCAGGTAAGGCTCACCACAACCCCCTCGACCATAGACTATTTGACTTGGGAAGTGAGTGCCAACAATGGAATCACCTGGCAGCCGATACAACCGGGCGCGGGGTGGGTGGAAATCAATAACCAAGGGAACGACCTGCGTTGGAGATCCACGTATCTTTACTCGAATAGCAATTTCATTTGTACTCAGCTTCAGTTGGACTACGTCACTCTCTTTGTCGATGCGGATGGTGATGGTGTCGAGGACACGAGCGACTCGTGCCCGGGGGTTGATGCGTCGTTCTTCGACCGAGACGGCGATGGGTGTGTGGACGCGACAGTCGACGGGCGCCACATCGAGTTTTGGGAGACAGGATTTACATATTACATCCATTTGGACGGCGCGCCGGGTGTCACGGATGGAAGCGACCTTACCGCCGTTCAACAGTCGATCGACGCGTGGTCGTCGCTCATATACGGTGACCCAACGGCACAGGCAACATACGGTGGGACGATCGACTGGGATGTCGCGGTACCGGGAGATGGGAACAATCTCGTGACATGGGCGGACACCGATTATGATTTTGGCACCCATGTGCTCGCCGTTGGTGTGGCGACGTCGTTTACAGAACCCACGTTTCACAACGACAAATGGTATCGCCCCGGTGAGATTGTCGATGCCGATATGATCTTCAACCCGCAGAAGTCGTTCAAGACGGACACGATGGGTGAGGGGATCGATATTGAAAGCGTCGCCACACACGAAGCTGGTCACCTCTACGGCCTCTCGCACACCGCGCTCACCGATGCGACGATGTTTTTTGTGCTTCCACCGGGCAACCAGGCTCGCAGTCTCGAGAGGGATGACATCATGAGTTACCTCAAGGCGTATCCCGATCCCACTTGGCTTCCGACCACAAACCAGATCACCGGTCGTGTCGAAACATCGGGGGCAGAGGGTGTACCGGGTGCCCTCGTGTTTTTGATCGATGCCATTTTGCCGGACACGCTGGCGTGTGCCTTGACGCTGCCGGACGGTAGTTTCCAATTCGTCGATGTGCCTTTGGGCACATTCAACTTATCGGTCTACCCCATCGATGGCACGTCGCCCATTGGTTATCTACAGCCGAGCTATATCAACTGGGCGGCGGACTCCATGGCGGTTACGACGTTTGTTCCGGAATACTGGACCAATCCCGAGACCGCCGATGATGACCCGGAGATCGCGACACCGATCGTTGTGGATGGTAGCCCACTTCCCGGGCACGTCTTCGTCCTCAACGAGGACACAACCCCCCCCACGGTCGAGAGTGTGAGCCCTGCGGCCGACGCGGTCGATGTGCGTGCGGACGCGGCGGTTGTCGTTACGTTTTCAGAAGCGGTGGATCACGCGACCATACCGGCAAACTTTCGTCTCGAGAACACCACGACGGGGAGTGGTGTCGGCGGTAATGCGGTGCTCACCGGTGACGGAAAGCTCCTTGCCTTTACGCCGTTTGATCTTCTCGATTATCAAACGACCTATCTCTGCAGCCTGCGGGCCGGCATAGAAGACAAGTTTGGAAACGCCCTGGGCACACCCTATGTATGGCAGTTTACGATAGAAGAGGAGCCACCCCTGAACCTCTCGAGCCTTGTTCCCGATAAGGGTGTCGTGGGCTCGATCGTTGTCTTCAACGGAGCGGGGTTCGACACGATCCCATCGGGGAACACGGTGAGGTTCACTGATGCGGCGGGAACCGGTACGGTGACGGCCACCGTGACCGATGCCACCCAAAACCGGCTCGTCGTCACGGTGCCGCAGGGGGCCGGGACGGGGAACGTGGATGTCACCGTTGGTCCCGCAACAAGCGATCCACGTACCTATACCGTACTTCCTTCGACGGAGGTCGCGCGTGGCTATCCGGTAGGTGAAGTCGATCTGGGTGTGCTGCCACGGTCGGTGACCGTGACACCGGACGGGAGCACGGCGTACGTGGCCACCGCGTCGGGTGTATCGGCGGTCGGCGTCGATCCGGGATCGGGGGAATTTCTCACACACACACCGATCGACATCTCGGCCGGTCTCGACGAGCTCGATGCGACACCCGACGGCAAGTGGATCTTTGCCGTCAGCCGCACCGACGAAGCGGTCTATATCATCAAACAGTCGAACAATACAATCGATGACACCCTCTTTGTCAATTCCGAGCCGCTTGGGGTTGTTGTCGACCCGACGGGAAACCGCGCATATGTCTCGACCGACGACGGTGATGTTCAGTCGTGGGACATCCAGGAAGGGAGTGCCACCTACAGACAACAGGTCGGCACGTTGACCTCACCGGATCCGAATGTGAGAGGAAAAATGGCAGTCGATCCGGCGGGGGATGTCTTGTTGGTGCCGACCGGGACGGGGAAGCTCCTCGCGTTCGATCTCGGACCGGACACGTTTTTGGTGGATGTTCCGGTGGTGTCCGATCCGCGTGACGTGGTCGTCGATCCGATGGGACAACGGGCATATGTAACCGATGAAAAGGGGTTCGTGACAATAGTAAATATGGCCGGGTTATTCAAAGTCCAGGACATCACCACGGGGGGGTCACTCCGTGGACTCACCGTTACACCCGCGGGTCTCTGTCTCTATACGGCAAACCGGGAGCTCAACGTTCTGGATGTGGTTGATCTCAACGAGTCGAATTCCACCTACAGAAGTGTATCCACAAACATCTCGTTGGGAATCAACCCGGTCGACGTCGAGATCTCGCCAACCGGGGATTATACGGTTTCACTGATCGAGGCCGAACAGAAGCTCGTGGTCACGGCGGTCGGTGTGGGACCAGTGCTAAAGACGCTCTCACGACGGGCGGGTCCTGAGGGGACCAACTTGGTTCTTAGCGGCGAAGGCTTTGGCACCGACCCGGATTCACTCTACGTAAACTTCACCACCGCCTGGGGAACCACTGACACCGTGGCGACAAGGGCCACGGAGAGATCGTTGACGGTCACCGTGCCAAACCAAGTCGTCAGCGGCCCGGTGAGCGTAACACGTGAGCGCCCGACGGGGCCCGAGACATCGAATTCGATCTATTTCGAAGTCCTGGGCTCTACCCCGCCAGGTGGGATGCGGTTGGCGGCAGAATTCCAACCCGACCCACCCCAGGCACTCGTGGCTACGGCGACGATGTCACCACTTGGCGATCAGCTCCTCATCGGAACGGATCACGGGGTGGTGTTTCTCGATACCGATCCAACGAGCCCCACGTACAACCAACAGATCGGTTTTGTCGATTTTGTCACGCGTGAACCGTTCGATATCGCGATCACACCCGATGGGAGGAGAGCGCTCGTTTCGACTCCGGTCAACGGATCGGTCGAAGTGCTAAACACCAACCGTGTCGATCCCGCATACGCGACGGTCATCGACGACGTCGATTTCGCACCCTTCGTTAATAGCACAGCCACACAGGTCGAGATCAGTCTGGATGGCGAAATGGCTCTCGTCTACGATGACACGGTTGGTGTTTTGCACTGGGTAGACCTCATTGAGGGAGCTCCCACCGAATACGCCGTCCTCGATACGACACACGTGGCGGCCGTTTCGGATATAGCCTTTCATCCATTTGGTACGCACGCATTGATGACGTTGGGAATCACGCATCGGGTAACGTCGATCGACGTGGATTCGACGAGCGCGAATTTCTGGACACGAGTGAGCACGCTCGAGCTGCCGCCTCCTCCTTCGGAATACCAAGCCCTGTCTCTATCGTTTTATCCAAAGGGATACAGGTGTTTTGTGCTGGCGGACTCGGAGAGCGGCATTAACCACTATTGTTTTCTTCTGAACACAAGCCTTCCCGACGCGATCAGTTATGTCGGGGACTGGACGCATGGGGACACCGGCCCGACGGCCGGTCAGTTGGGTTATGAGAAGATCGATGTGTCACCACGAGGAGACCACACGGTCTTTCATCAGAATGGGCTTGCACTCTACGCATGGGATGTGGACATGACCGGTTTCTTGTCGGGAGAGTCTTTTGGAATGCTCGAGGCGGACAATCGTACGGCCCACGACTACACGATCAACGGTTCCCAGTTGTACGCGGTGACCACATTCTGGGATAACATCCAACTCTATGATTTTCAGGCGGCCGATACGCTTCGAAAAGACTCGGGAGACGGGCAGAATGGTATTGCGGGTCAGACGCTACCCGCGCCGCTTCGCGTCCAGGTGAAAAACGGCACGGGAGGCGTCGCCGGTGTCGCCGTAACATTCGAAGTCACCACGGGTGGCGGTGTCTTCACGGCGAATAACGACGCGACCCAGGTTGTCACGACCGATGCAAATGGCTACGCCGAAGTGACCTGGAAACTTGGTGCCACCATCGGGACCCAGACGGTAGCGGCGACCGCCTTGGGGCTCGTCGACTCTCCTGCGCAGTTTACGGCCGAGGCAGTCGTTGACCCGAGCACGTTGCCCCTCGAGCTCGTCGATGCCAAACCCGCCAATGGGACAAGTGACATTGCCTCCACGACAACGGTGGTTGCCGTCTTTAGCCGTGCCGTGGATCCACTGACCGTTGATGAATCAAGCGTATATCTCCACAAAACAGGGACATCGACACCGGTAGCGGGCAAGTTTGGGGTTACCGAAAATGGCCAGACGGTATCGATCAGTCCGCTCGCCGAGCTCGAATACGACGCGTCGTATACCCTCGAACTGACCGCCGAACTCAAAGACGAAAACGGTGGCGCGCTCCAAAACCCGACGACACTGAGCTTCATGACAGAGAGTTCCCCACAACTCGCACTCAGATCGATTAGCCCTCCGAGTGCGACAAGTGAAGTGACGGTAGTGCTCGCCGGAACGGGGTTTGACTCGACTCCCGAAAACAACACGGTCCTTTTTAACGCCGTTGAAGCAACACCGCTCGACGGAAGCGGGGACAATCTAAAGGTCAAGGTTCCCGCGGATGCGGAGACGGGAACAGTTCGTGTGGACAACGGCATTGAGATATCCGATGCACTTGAGTTTACCGTTTTGGAGCCCGCAAGCACATCATCGGATGATGTCGTCGCCACGGTGGGAACAAGCGCGGCGACAAAGAGTGTCACGATCAATCCGGATGGGACGATGGCGTACACTGTGAGCCCCGAAGCCGGTCTGGTAATTCCAATCGATATGACCTCGGGTGAGTCCCTTCCGGGAATTCGGGTCGGTGCGCATCCGATATCGATCGATATCGGTCCGTCGGGGTCGTTTGTCTATGTTGCCAATTACGAGTCGAACACCCTCTCCATTATTGATGTCGCAGAAGGCTCGCCCAACCGTCACGAAGTCGTTGCCACTCTAGAGGTGGGAAGCCACCCCGTCGATGTTGCCGTAGGTCCCGATGGCGACCGTGTCTATGTGGTAAACCTCAGTCCGGACGTCTGGAACAACATCGATGTCATCGATTCCGACGATGAAAGCGCCAACCACCACACAGTGGTCGCCACGGTGGGCTCGGGAAGCGCGACCAAGAGCATAACGATCAATCCCGACGGTGGTCTTCTTTATCTCGGGACCGATACCGGGTATGTCGTCCTAAAGGCGGACGACTACAGTTACAGCGTCGTGTCTACCGTCGGCACCGGGTCGTCCACAAAAAGCATGACGATCAACCCCGATGGGTCACTGCTTTTCATCCTCACGACTGAAGGCGATGTATTGATCGTCGATATCGTCGACGGAAGTCCAAACGAGGATACAGTCGTGGCGACGGTGAAGGGAGGATCCAAGGCAAAGACAATGACTCTAAACCCCGACGGCACCCTCCTGTATCTGATTCAGGAAGAGTTCGACATCATAATGGTCGTAAACGTCACGATCTATGGATCGGTCTCCGTGCTCGAGCCCGACGGATCGGTCCCACCACTCCAGGTTGAGGTGATCGTGATCGACAGCTTCCAAGCGGGAGAGGATCCGGAAGCGATTGCATTTGATCCCACGGGGTCGGGTGTCGCTTTGGTGACAAATTCGGGGCCACAGACGGTCACGTTTCTCAACGCGTCGTTTGCCGCCATCGAAGTGGCCGAGGATTCGGTCATGGTCCCGGCGGGATCGAACATCCCGACGCTCGATCTCCCCGATTTTTACATCGTGAATACGTCGGATAACCCGCACACGTATGACTACACAATGAGCACCGACGGTCCGGCGACACTTGTGCCGGGTGGCGGCATACCGGTGTCGGGTCAAAATAGCCGTAGGCCAGGACACGACCCGTTTGTGACCGCGTTTGACGCCAACTCGTCGTCCCTATCGGGTACGACACCGTCACTGGCACCCGGTGATTCATTCCTCGCATTGCCGGCGGCGCTCGATGTTCCGCCGATAAGGGAATACACCGTGCAGTACGTGGTGTACACAGTCGCCCTGACAGAGAACTCGGCGTTCGAGACGGTTGACTCACTGAAGATCACGTTCGAGCCACCGGTGCCAGTATTTGTCAGCAGCTTTTTGGCGAAAGCCGAAGAGACCGGTGTCGAACTCACCTGGGAGGTCGCCTCAGATGAGGCAATCAAGGGTTTCAAGATTTACAGACGGGAGGGTGGTAACGGACAAGACGAGATCGTCAGTGGATCAGAATTGATTCTCAAGGACGCAAATGTCTATGTAGATCGAAGTGTGCGAGGCGGCCGAGTCTACGAATACACGCTCGGTGTGGTTCTCGACAGCGGCGAAGAAGTACTGTCGCAACCGGTACGCGTCACGACCAAAGCATATAGGCTCGCGTTGTTCCAGAATTACCCAAACCCGTTCAACCCAAATACGACGATCTCGTTCACTCTGCCGGCGAAACAACACGTGACGCTCACGATCTATAACGTCGAAGGTAAGCGTGTGACAACGCTTGTCGATAAGGAACTCGTTGAGGGGTACCAAAAGTTCACGTGGGATAGCACCGACTCAAAGGGCCATCCCGTCAGTTCGGGGGTGTATTTTTACCGGTTGCAAACAGGAAAGAAAACGCTTACAAAGAAAATGGTGCTTTTGAAGTAATGGAAACGGCTGGAGTCGACGTTTTCAACGTGTAAACTCCAGCCGGATCCATAGAGTCTAATCCTCGTCTCACGAGGATTCGCGGCCGAGGGTGAAAGTCCAGCCGGCGTGCCGTGATCACACTCACCGAGGGGGGACTATGCCGTTGCCCAGCAGTCCAAAGCTCCGTCTTTTTCTTTTCCTCTTTATCGTCGTCATATCTGCACACCACGCATCTGCGTCGGTTGATCCGGTTACAGCGTTTATCCTGAAAGCCGACTCGCTCGCAAAGGCGGGTGGTGATGACCTTCTCGCTCCGTATGTGAAACAGAACGCGGTTCTTGTCGGCGCCGCCGTCGGGCAGCTTTTGGATGTTGGGTTCGAAGTCGGTCAGGCGGGTGAGAAAGCCGCCGAAGAAGAAAACGTCGCATTTGCCGAACGTGTAGCCGAACTCCACAAAGAAGCTTCAGAATCAAGCGTCCCACTCGAACTGGTCCAAATCTATAAGGGCTGGACGGGATCGCAACGTGTCGCGCGGGCCAAAATCAAAGCCATGGAGGCGGAGGGGTTCGAGGTCCTCAACGCCGGGGAGTACGACCGGGCGGCGGAGATCTTCAACAATGTCATCGAGCTTTGTCAGGACATCGACGATCGCCGCACCGTTGCCGTTACGTGGGGCAGTCTTGGTGTTGCTCACTGGTACCGGGGTGATTGGGCGGCGGTGGAAGAAAGCTATATCAAGGCATTGGCCGCAAGGCGCGCCATCGAAGACCGGATCCTCGAAGGAAAAACGCTCAATGGGCTTGGCTCGGCCAACGTTCGGATGGGCAATTACGATAAAGCCATCGAATGTTACGATAAGGCGGCGAAGCTCCGGCGGCAGACAGGTGATCTTGGGGGGTTGGGCATATCGCTCACCTACAAGGCAAACGTCTATTACCAAATGAGCCGGTTCGTCGAGGCGCGGGAAGTCCTTGAGGAGGCGTACACGAGTTTGGAAAAGGGAGGAAGTCCCGCGCAGCTGCTCGAATTCCTCAATAGTATGGCGAACATTGATTCTGAGATGGGCAGCCTCTCCCGCGTTGACAAGGTGTATCGGCGAGCGATCGCTATCGCCGTCGAGGTGGATCAACCGCAAGACGAGGCCATCTGCCGGATGAATCTCGCGTCAAATTTGAGATTACAGGGCCGATTCAACGAAGCACTGGAGCAGCTCGACATCGCGGAACCGCTACTGGAGCGAAAACCCGATCCAGTCAAGATCGCGCAGTTCTATCGAGAACGGGGGTTGGCGTACCGAAAAATGGGCGAGCTGGACCGGGCTCGCGACGCCCTTCTTGCATACAACGAGCAGGCCAAACAGTTGGAAGATCCGTATTACCGGATCGATTCGTTCATCGAGCTCGGATATCTGTATCAGGAGCTTGGCGCATATGACCAGGGGCTTTTGGTGGCCGAACAGGGGCAGGCGCTCGCCAAAGAAACGGAAAACCTCCGTCTGCAAAGAAACGCACACGTACTTGCCGCGGTGACGAACCATTCGATGGGAAATTACGAGGAAGCGTTGAGACAAAACCAACTTGCCCTTGAGATCGACCGTCAGGAGGAAGCCTCGACAAACATCGTCGAGGATGAGATTGCCATTGCGTCATTAAATGCCGTGCTAGGGAAGACCGACGAGGCCAGAGAGAGTTTGTACAACTCTCGCCCCGCGATACTCGAGATCGGGCGCAAGGATCTTGAATGGGCTCTCCATTTTGGAATCGGCCATGCGTTCGAGAACGAGAATCCGGACAGCGCCGTTTATCACTACGAGCGCGCGCTAAATCTTGTTGAACAATCCCACGCCGCTGTGGGAGGAGCCGAAACAAGGTCGGGGTTTCTCTCCGGGGAAAGGCGATTTTTCTATGAGGAGGTCGCGCGGTACTACGCCTCGCTGGGAGAGCGCGACCAAAAACAAGGATGGCAAGAGCGGGCATTCGAGACAATGGAACGGGCAAAGGCCCGGGGTCTTCTCGATCTTCTGGAACGTTCGGCGTTGGGCGAAATGACGTCCGCCGAAGAGGCACTCCTTGACTCGCTTTACCGGACGCCTGGCGATACTCCCGAAGGGAAGGAGAAACAACGGAAGATCGAAGAACGTTACATCGAGCTTCGTGAAAATCGGCTCGACCGCTCGATCGGAAAACTCGCACCAATGGGTGCCGTCGCTCGTCTTGAGGACGTCCGAAAGCTGTTGCCAAAAAAGACCGTATTATTGGAGTACGCGCTGGGTGATACGACGTCGCTTTTGTGGGTAGCCGATCGGAAGGGATTCGATTTTCACAGAGTGCCAAACCGATGGACGCTTGGGCCAAAGATCCAGCGCCTTAGAGACGCGCTGACGCAGCCGGGTACGGGTGACGCCATTATTCGAAACACGGCTCGTGATCTCTACGTGGATCTGATGCTCCCAGCCGAGGAACGGCTCCGCAAAGCGGAAAAGTTGATCATTGTCCCTGACGGCATTCTCTTTGAGGTGCCCTTCGAAATCTTGCTGACGGAAAATCCCGATGAGAACGCTGACTGGAGCAAGCAGCCCTTTCTCGTTCGGTCGTACGATACGGCGTACGTGCCGTCCGCTTCGGTTCTCGTCAAGCTGATGCAGATGGAAAAGCGGAAGTACGATCTCGAGCTTGTTGCCATGGGCGATCCGGATTTCTCGTTGTTCGGTGGGGTGAAGGGAGCGTCCGCAGGACTTGCAGCACTCCCACACACACGATCCGAAATCGAGAATATCGCTACGTTCGCCAAGGATCGTAAGAAACAGGTGTTCCTGGGAAGCGATGCGAACGAGGCTGCGCTCAAGTCGCAACTATCAAAAGAAACACCAAGGATTCTTCATCTCGCTACACACGGTCTTGTGAATCCCGCCGAACCGGTGGCCTCGAGTATCGTGTTATGTCCGGATACGACCACAGGGGAAGACGGTCACGTCCACACGCTCGAGGTCCTTTCGCTCCCGCTCGATGTGGGATTGGTCGTGTTGTCCGCGTGCGAATCAGCGAGGGGACGCGTCCAACGCGGTGAGGGGGTCGTGGGGCTTAGCCGTGCGTTTATCGCGTCGGGTGCGGGAGGTGTAGTGGCCAGTTTGTGGGCGGTTTCCGATGAATCCACCGCCGAGCTGATGAAAGAACTCTATAGGTTAATGCTGGGGAAGAAACGACCCGTGGGGGAGGCTTTGAACGCCGCGCGTCTGGAATTACTGAAACATCCGACGTACTCCCATCCATTTTACTGGTCACCGTTTGTTTTGATTGGGAGCGCGGGCGCAACTCCTTGGTAGTCGGCTGCTGCGGAGCCGAACGGGAAATAATATACCACGGTGAGAGCCCTACGGGTTCAAAGGAGAAATGGGGTTGCACGTGTCCGTATGTGGAATCGAGAATTTGGCTTTTTTTGACCAACTTCAACTAGACTGAACGGTATTAATATTAGGAGAAGTGGATCCGAAAACGGGAGGTCTCGATGAGAGCACGAGAGATTTTCTTTTCGCTGATCGTAATCCTTTTGGTCACCCCGGTCCTCACGCACTCGCAAACGCCCACTGCGGTGATGTTGTCCTGCAGTGGTGATGTCATGATCGTCCGAGACGGTCAAACTATAAAAGGCGCTTTTGGGTTGAACCTCCGACCAGGAGATGAAATCCGAACGGGCCAGGACTCTCAGGCCGAGATCCATTTCGATGGCGGCAACTGGGTCCGCATTGGCTCGAACAGCAGCATGCAGGTCAAGGGGCAACCGCAAGCTAAACCGGAAGAACCCCCCGCCGGTGTCTCGATGGGCACAAAGAGTTTCCAAACGGTTCAGAACTTTATCAAGCTAAAGAACTCCGAGGGGAGCAGTTCGCTCGTCAGGTTACGGTCGGGGGAGAAACATCCCGAGCTCAGGGCCGAGTCGCCACGTCACACTATGGTTCGGGGACGTCCCACGTTTCGCTGGTCGGTGTCGGATCCATCGACCGAGCTCAAACTCACGGTCTATGACGAGGACGGTGTCTACTGGCAGCACGAGGTCCTCGACACGATGGCACTGACGTACCCCGCCGATGCGCCGCCCCTCGCCCCAGGTACCGCCTATTCGTGGACGCTGGAGACCACGGATCCACTCAAGTTCCCGCCGCTGCGAAGCCAGGCCGCGTTTTTCGAAATACTATCCACCGAGGACGACGAAGAGCTTCAGAACGCATTGGGAGAGATCGCTCGGGAGGGCGAGTCGAGCGTGTCCGCCGTCCACCTCGTCCGCGCGAGTTTGTTTTTCGAATACAATCTTCTCGACGAAGCGATTGCGGAGACCCAGCGGGCGATCGCCGTCGATCCCGAAAACCCCGCCTTGCGCTCCATCCTGGCCCGGCTGTATGCTCAGACAGGTCGGTCGGCCGAAGCACTGGACGAGTACGACAAGATTCTGGAAAAATAGTGGCACGTCGGGCCCAAGCCAACGATAGCGGTTGAGTGAAAAACGGCTTGGGTCCCAGACCGCCCAGGGTAGTCGAATCATGGACGAGAAGTCGATCGCTGGATACAAGATCCGCGGTGTCCTCGGTGAAGGGGGAATGGGTGTGGTGTATCGCGCCGAGGACGCGACTCTCGAACGCACCGTCGCGCTCAAGGTCATCCGGACTCAGAACCTGAGTGATCAGGCAAAGAAACGGTTCCTCCGCGAGGCCCGGGCCAGCTCGCGTATCAATCATCCCAACATTGTGACGGTTTATGCCGCTGGCGAAGAAGGTGGCCGACCGTATCTGGCCATGGAGTTCATCGAGGGGCGGACGCTCAAGGATATCATCGACGAGGGACCGATACCCTGGGAGCAGGCGGTGCGATGGGCCGTTGACATCCTCGATGCGTTGGGGCGGCTTCACGAGGACGGGATCATTCACCGGGATCTCAAACCGGAAAACATCATGGTGACCGGTGAGGGTATTGTCAAGCTGATGGATTTTGGAATCGCGCGGCTGGCAACCAGCGAGACGCTCACCCAGGAAGGCACAACAGTCGGGACCGTCTATTATATGTCGCCCGAGCAGATCGCTGGGAAAGAGACAAAAGCCCAGAGCGATATCTTCTCAATGGGAGTGGTCCTCTACCAGATGCTCACCGCTTCATATCCCTTCGAGGGCGAGCACCCGATGGCCGTAATGTACTCGATCACAAACACAAAACCGAGAGCCATCGTTGAGTTGTCACGGGATGTTCCTGAGGAATTGCAGGCGGTGGTGGCGCGCTCTCTCGAGAAGGATCCTACCGACCGGTATCCTGACGCGCGGGGATTTGCCAAAGCGCTTGGTGATCTGTTGGCTTCGCGGACTAGTGCGGTGCAGGGAATCTCGCGCGGGAAGCTAATGTCACGGGTTGTGGCTCCTCTCGTCATATTGACGGCAGTTGTTGTGTTCGTGATCTTTCAGTATATCGGTGGCAGGCCGCGGGCGGACCGGGAGTTGGCCACCAACCACAACGAGCTTGGCTGGTCGTACCAGGAGAAGGGGGATTACGAGAACGCGCAGATCGAGTTCCGGAAGGCGATTGCGGCAGACCCGACGTACGCGCCACCGTGGAACAACCTCGGAGCGTTGGCCGTTGCGACCGGAGATCTGGCCGAGGCGGACTCGCTTTTCCGAAAGGCCATCGAAAACGAGCCGGATTACACGGGAGCCCACCACAATCTTGGATCCGTCAGGTGGGATCAGGGGGATCTCGAGGGGGCGGAGCGGAGCTTTCGGCGTGCGCTCGACGCGGACTCGACATTTGGTGCCGGCTACAATGACCTGGGGGTGCTCTTGCTCGAGACGGATCGATTGGAGGAAGCTCGCGACACCCTCGATAAGGGTCTTCGTTACAACACCGATCCACGTTACGTGCCGCACCTATTAAAAAACCGCGGACGCGTCGCGCTCGGGTTGGGAAAAGGCGACGAGGCCGTTGGACTGTGGGAGAGAGCAATAGAGCTCGCACCCAAACAGATCGAGGTGCACCGACTGCTTGCCGAGTGGTATGAGACCGACGGGCAGATCGAAAAGGCGAAGATACACTGGACAGAGGTATCGAAATCGAATGACGAGAGTGTTCGGCTAGAGGCTCTCGAGGCGATGCGGAGACTCGGGTCGCCGTAGCTTGTCGTCATCGGAATTGTTCGAGATTGGGCAGAGAAGCGAATAGGAGAATGAGAGAATGACAACGGCACCACCCAAAAAGATCGGAATTCTCACGAGCGGCGGTGACTCGCCCGGGATGAACGCATGTATTCGGGCAATCACACGAACGGCGGTATACCACGAGCTCGAAGTCGTTGGGTTCAGATCTGGATTCAAGGGGGTCCTTGAAATGGATTTCAGACCCTTGGGCAGCCGCTCGGTGTCGAACATCATTCAACGCGGAGGAACAATCCTGGGTAGCAGCAGGTGCGAAGAGTTCGAAGAAAAAGAGGGACTGTACCGGGCGGCGGAGAATCTTCGCGAGATCGGGATCGATGCGCTCTTTGTGATTGGCGGAAACGGTTCGCTTCGCGGCGCGCGTGAGTTGATGGATTCGTGGTCGGGCCAGGTAATCGGGTTGCCCGGAACGATTGACAACGACCTCGGCGGGACTGATTGGACGATCGGGTTCTTTACCGCCTTGGACACTGCGCTCGATTCGATCGACAAAATACGTGATACGGCGGAAGCATTCGAACGAATCTTCCTCATCGAGGTCATGGGAAGACTCGCCGGTGACATCGCGTTGGGTGTTGGGATCAGTGGTGGCGCCGAGGAGATTCTGATTCCTGAAATTCCCCTCGATCTCGAGGCAGTCGGTCGAAGACTCATGGGGGCGAAAAAGAGGGGGAAGGGGAGCTATATCATCGTCGTCGCAGAGGGCGTCTGCAACGGTGGTGCACATGAAGTGGCACGTGAAATAACAAGAATAACCTCTTATGAGTGCAAACTTTGTGTCCTTGGGCACACACAGCGAGGGGGATCGCCGACTGCCCGGGACCGTATTCTGGCAACCAGGCTTGGGGCGCACGCCGTGAAGGTGGCATTGGACGGCGCGACGGGCGTCATGGTTGGCGTCCAGAAGGGGGAGCTTGCCCTGACCCGGTTCGAAAATCTGGAGCGTGATCGTAGAATCCTCGATCCCGAGCAGCTCCTCAAGATCAACACCATGCTTACAATCTAGCAGCACGCCTGTGCGTTTGGATCGACGGACCGCCCCCCGCGGGGTGGCACAGTGGGTCGTGACCGACCCGGCGCCCGCTTCGCTCGGCTTCCCGCCTGACGGCGGGTGATCCTCGCTCGCTCCTGCGCAAAGGGTCGGTCACGACCCACTGTGCCACCTCGTCGACGCCGGGAGGATGCTGGAGAGTGGTACGGGGTGTTTTCGGACCATTGCTCGGAGCAAGGGAGGATCCCGCGACGAAGTCGCGTAGCCGACCGCAGCGGAGAGCGGTCCGAAAACACCCCGTACCACGACCCCCGCAGGGTATTAGTCGATCTCGTGGACGACGATCATGTTGTGCTTGGAAACACGGAGACCCGTTCCGGCAATCATGACCACGTGATCGCCAGAATTGAGATACCCGGTATTGCGTGCGTGATCCACCGCGTACTCGAAAATGCGTTGTGGGTCCTCCGTCGGACAGCTGGAGAGCGGGGTGACACCCCAAAAGAGACACATCTGACGAAGCGTCGCCTCCGAGTCACTCACACCAACGGTTGGGACGAAGAGGCGGTTGTTCGATATTGCCCTGGCGGTGGCGCCGGTTCGGCTGGCGACGACGATCATTTTGGCGTTGAGGGTCTCTGCGAGAAGACCGGCAGCACTCGCCACGCCGTGGGTGATTCGCGGAAGACCGAAGTCTTTTTTCGTCTCGGTCTCGCCCACTTCGTCGGGTCGGTAATCCCGCTCCGTTGCCTTTGCGATGCGGTTCATCATGGCGACCGCGTCGCCTGGGTACTCCCCGATAGCGGTTTCGCCCGAAAGCATACAGGCATCGGCCCCGTCAAGAATCGCGTTGGCGACGTCGGTCGCCTCAGCGCGGGTTGGAAGCCGAGAGTGCTGCATGCTGTCGAGCATCTGCGTGGCCACGATCACCGGAGTATGTGAGCGTCTGCAAGCAGCGATGATTCGTTTTTGGACGATCGGGACGCGCGCGATATCTATCTCCACGCCGAGGTCACCTCGGGCGATCATCACACCGTCGGTCTCCTCTATGATTGCTTCGAGATTATCGAGAGCTTCCGGTTTTTCAATCTTGGCGATCACTCGTGCTTCGGATCCGTGTTCCTCGATGAGCATTTTGAGGTCGTGGACATCTTCAGCCGAGCGAACAAAACTCAAGCCTATGAAATCAACACCCACACGCGCCGCCCAAGCGGCTGTCTCACGATCCTTCTCGTCGAGCGCCGGAACATTTAGTTTCAGCCGGGGGACATTCACACCCTGACCGTTTCGAACCACACCGGGCTGCACAACTGTGCACGTAGCGGCGTTGCCTTCGATGTCGGTGACGTCGAGTGCGACCGTCCCGTCGGCAAGCATCACACGAGAACCCACTTTGAGCTCGTCGATGAGGGGTTCGTATGTGGTAACGAGATCCGACGGCCCGGCCGGTGTTCGGCCGGGCACAAAACGAACACTCGCTCCGGCAACGCAGTCCAGCTGACCGCCGGCAAGCTCTCCCAAACGGATCTTTGGGCCTGCGAGGTCGACAAGGATCGCAACGGGTCGACCCACGTCACGGCCCGCCCGGCGAATTGCCTCCATACCTGTTTCATGCTGGCTTCGTTTGCCATGCGCGGTGTTGATACGGAATACATCGACTCCCCGGCGAAGCAGTTCGGAAAGCTGCGAAGAGTCTGAACACGCTGGCCCGACGGTAGCGACGATCTTCGTCTGACGAGGCCGTTCGTCTTCGAACAAACGTTGATCCGGCTTCATATTCGTCTGCTCTCGTTTCACGGGTTTCGGATGAGTCGAGAACGGCACGGTGGTAGATCTGACTATAATGAGAGAAAGGCGACATGGCAACCCATTACGAGCTGTCCACGCATGAATGTCCACGAGCGACTGACGGGCAGACTATCGCGGCGAGCGACACCCCGCACGCGGCGGTGTTTCGACCCCCGGTCGATCACACCTCGGGGCTTGGAGGGTTTTGGACAATTGTCCTTATCGTGCGTTGGTATCCTATGACCCGTGGAGGGAAGAGGTCATAGGATACTACCGACTCTTAGGACATTTGTCCGGTGACTGATTTCTGGTCATTTT
>CP070677.1:1692994-1698722 GCA_020352495.1 Candidatus Latescibacterota bacterium | reverse complement strand
GCCGAGTGGATGGGTTTCAGGTTTGAGGCACATGAGGTTTCGGCCACTAACGTCTTATTTCACAACGGGTAACCGGCTGCTTCCTCCGGCCAGCGTCGACAGGGCGGTGATCGATCAGCGTCTAAGTCCGCTAGATCAATCCGAATACAGCGCCTTCAATCTCCCCCAGGTCGTCTCCTCCGCCGGGATTGTCGCACAAATGAGTGACGTCAAACCAATGGCGTTGAAAAGGGCGGGGGCGGGGAATCCGGTGTACTGCGGGTACGGGTTTGCCGATAACTGGTGTCTGTCGACGATGATCCGGTTATCGAAATAAACCGGGTCACATTGGTCGCAGATCCATAGGACGAGCGAACGGCAAATGAGGATGGGCTTCCAACCGTTCTGTGGGACCGGCCACGCCATCGAAATGCCCCCGTTTGATGAATTACAGGGTGTGTATCCGAGCGTTACCGGCTGGGTCTCGAGATCCCCTAACCATATGATCGCCTGTGGGTAACGGATGCAGAACTCTACCGCGCCGACCCAGGCTGCGGCGTTGTGTAGGACGACGCAAAGGGTATCGAGCACACCAGCGCCGGGACACGGGGTTGTCGGTGTCGACGGATAGGTTGGTGCAGATTCGACTGCGGTATGACAGTGGTCGAAGTATACCGCTATGTAGGGGGGCGGGGACAGAAACTGCGCGCTGGCATTGCCGATGGCGAGCACGACGGACATCAAGACAAACCCAGCGGCAAGGACACGCTTCGGCATGACAGCTCCTTTCACAGTGTTGTTGCTCAGAACCTCCATTGAGTGTGTGTGAAAATCGCTCGTTAACAGAAAGCGCTGCAATTCCCCGCTTGTGATACGTGTTTATATTACCACAGTTACCGTTGTTACGTCAATCGTTAACGAAATTGTGAATACGTGTTGTGGCCCCGCGTTGGGGATCACCCTGGTTCCTTCGGGGGCCTGGCGCGTTTGTGATTTTTGGTTGCGCAAGTCTCTCCGGAGCGGTATGATTCGGCTTCGCACGCAAGAGAGTTGTCACATGTTATAATGGTCACGTTACGGACGGGAATAGACCAACAAAACTGTTTACGCGACCTAATTCCACGCATATAATTGCCCTCACGGAGCTGGTGTAGCTCAGCTGGTAGAGCAACGCACTCGTAATGCGTAGGTCAGCGGTTCGATTCCGCTCACCAGCTCCAGTGTTTTCTGGCACTTACGCCATCGGGCGGTTCCGCTCAACACCTCCATTTCACAGTATGATCAAGATTTCAAACCTCTCAAAGGCCTTTGGCGATCAACTGTTGTTCAAGGATCTTACGTTCAACGTGAACAAGCGGGAACGCGTCGGTCTTGTCGGGCGAAACGGTCATGGGAAGACGACGTTGTTTCGACTCATTCTGGGAGAAATCGAGCCCGATGGCGGGGCGATCACGATACCAAAAAAATACGTAGTCGCGCACCTCGACCAGGATATTCGTTTCACCCGTGAGACAGTCCTGTCTGAGGCGAGCCTCGCCCTGCCAAAACAGAGCCGCGACCAGCTGTGGAAGGCGGAGAAGATTCTCTTTGGTCTCGGATTTACAGCAGACGACATGCAAAGACCACCCGGGGTCTTCTCCGGCGGATATCAGGTTCGGCTCAATCTCGCCAAAGTGCTGATCTCCGAGCCGGATCTGTTGCTTCTCGATGAGCCGACCAACTATCTCGATGTCGTGTCCATCCGATGGCTGTCACGTTTTCTGCGTGAATGGCCGTCCGAGCTTCTCCTCATCACCCATGACCGATCGTTTATGGATGGTGTCGTTACGCACACCGTAGGCATCCACAGACAACGCGCCCGCAAGATCGAGGGTGGTACCCGTAAACTCTACGATCAGATTCTCAAAGAAGAGGAAATCTACGAGAAAACCCGGATAAACGACGAAAAAAAACGCGCAGAAGTCGAGCGCTTTATTGAGAAATTTCGTGCCCAAAAGAAGGTCGCGTCGCTCGTCCAGTCCCGGGTAAAGATGCTCGCCAAACACCAGCCGATGGAAAAGCTAGATCGGATCAAGACGCTCGACTTCGCGTTCAATAACGCGTCGTTCCCCTCGAAGGTGATGATGAAGGTCGAAGATGTTTCGTTCGCGTACGAACCGGGGAGGCCCGTCATTACCGGTTTCGACCTCGAGATCTGCCATCGCGACCGGATCTGTATCATGGGTCAGAACGGAAAGGGCAAGTCAACGCTTCTGCGGCTACTTGCCGGGGATTTACGTCCGCAGGAAGGCAGGATCTCGCGCCACCCTCGTCTGCAGACGGGGTTTTTTGCGCAGACCAATGTCGATACGCTCTATCGCCACAACACGGTCATCGAAGAGATCATGTCGGCGGACAACAGTTGTCTCAACCAGAAAGCAAGGGACATCGCAGGATCGATGATGTTTGAAGGTGACCATGCGCTCAAAACCGTTTCGATCCTCTCCGGAGGAGAGAAGAGCCGTTTGATGTTGGGAAAGATCCTTGTCTCTCCGTGCAATCTGCTGCTCCTCGATGAGCCGACAAACCACCTCGATCTCGACTCATGCGACTCGCTTCTGGCGGCGATCGATGCTTTTGACGGCGCCGTCGTCATCGTGACACACAACGAGCTGTTTCTCCGTTCGTTGGCCAATCGTTTTATCGTCTTTGATCGTGGACGCGTATTGGACTACAGACAAAGCTATCAGGAGTTTCTCGACGAGATCGGGTGGGAGTTGGACGAAACGCTTCGTCAAAAGGAAGCGTCGGAAAAAACGACGAGACGTACGCCCGTTGTGGACAGGAAGACGATCCGGCAGGCGAGGGCTAAAATAATCCAAGAGCGCTCGCGCATCGTTGGACCGCTGGAGAAAAGAATCAAGAATCTGGAGACCCACATCGAACACCTCGAGACCGAAGCCGCTGAGGTCATTACGGCGCTCGAGGCGGCATCGTTGGCCGGTGACGGTGATGCTATCGCCAGACACTCGAGGCGTAACGAACAAATCACAGCGGAGATCGACACAGCCTTTGAGGCACTCGAGACCGCCAATAAGGCGTTCGAAGAGGCGGCGCGAGAATTTGACGCAAAACTCGACGAACTCTCGAACGATACCTCATAAACGCCGTTCCACCACGGGATCCAAAGGCCGTGCGAGGATCGAGTCCGCACTATCAACCGTCCCACGATCGACTCGATGTATGCTATAATTAAATACTCGATGACCCCGGCTCTCCACCCTCTGGAAGGTTGACATCATGTGCGATACCCCAACCGTCAAGACCGGCGTTCTCACCATCATTTGTTTTATCGTGGCCGCACTGTTTTCGATCGCGATCGTGGGGTGTCAAGGGGTCACCGACCCACCGGAGCTGCCCCGTCCCAATGGAGCAAACGGGTCTCTGGTAGATGCCCAATCCGCTCTCGGTCTCCCCGTCGACGCGGGTCCCATCATCACACTTACCAATGAGTATATGGAACCGGTCGTATCACCGCTGCCTGCGGCGTTTATGAAAATACCCAATGGAGTCCCTCTTACGTTTTGTTGGACAGCCAAAAGGGCGCCCGATGGTGGTGCGATAGAGGCATACCGATACGGCTGGAATGTTATTAACCCGGACGACCCCAGGCAATGGGATGTTGACTTCACCGCGTACGATGGTTCGAGAATCTGTTCACCGTCTCGTTCATTCGATGTCTGGGGTTTCCATTTGTTTACCGTCGAGGTCATAGATGACGCGGGGGCAAGCTCTCGCATTACAATCGCCATCGAGATCGTGTTGGGGCCGTCAAATTTCGACGTTATGCCGGGGTCGTGCAAGAATCCGCTCAACACGCAAAGAAAGGGTCAGATTCGGACGACGATTCCCGGAAGGATCGGGCTCGACGTGGGCGAGATCGATGTTTCCAGTCTGTACCTGTGGATAGACGGTAACACTGCGGAACCGGTGGGGACCCGCGTCCGGGACATCACAGCACCCATGATCAACCGCGATCCGTGCGACTGCCCACCGGCGCACGCCGATGGTATCGATGATCTCGTGATTCTGTTCGCGGCGACGGATATCATCCGGGCGATGGGCGGAGTGTCGAACGGCGAAATCAGGGACCTGTCGATACGTGGGGTTTTACACGACGGGGATGACTTTGCGCTCAGAGACTGTGTGGTGATCGTGGGCAACCCGCGTACGGGCGACGATCCCGCCCTCTTTCAAAGGGATGCCGTGCTCGTCGGACTCCAAAAAGGATACAACGAGAAGAATTTCGAGAAGGTCAGCGCGCTGTTTGATGATGATTTTACGTTCTACTTCTCCGAGGCGGATGTCCAAAGCGGCAACGTCCCGTTTACGCAGTGGGACCGGTACGACGAGCTTATCGCGACGGCAAATCTTTTCAACGTCGATTACCCTACCGACGCGCTGGTTGTCGGATCCATAAGAGAAAAGCCCGCGCGTGTCGGGGCGACTGAGGATGCGACTTGGGGAAGGGTCAAGGCGGCTTTTTTCGATGGGCCCGTTGGCGGGCAGACATCGATTGTCCTGCTTCTGATATTCCCACAGGGTGAAGAAAACTGGGTCACCATGCCACCCGATCCCGTCCAATACCCTGGTGAAGTGTGGTATGAGAAAACGGCCATGTACTATATGGGCGTTCAGGCGGGTGACGTCACTTTCATTACCGACACTGTGCTCCGAACGTCGTTTGTCGTTCGTTTCTCCGAGACAAAGGGCTACTGGCAGCTCGTCGAGTGGCGAGACGACATATAGGATCACAGACCGATGGGGGGACGGTTGACCGATGACGGCTGATGCGACTGCGTCAGCCGTCTTCTTTGGATCGCGTGACCGACCAAAACAAAAAGGGGAACATCACTCCGACAACACGGGAACTAGTATAGAGCGCCCGCCGTGGGCAGTGGAGACCAGATCATGTTCGGTCCAAAACCCACGGCGGGCGCAGATATGGAAGCAACCACGGTGCAAGCGGAGGACGCCTACTCGATGTACAGCGCCTTTACCTTACCCCACGTAGACTCTTCCGTCGCGATCGTCATAGGACAAACGATCGATGTCAGCCCAATAGTATCGTACTCGACAAAATACAGGTCGACGTATGACGGGTAGGCGCGGACCGAGGCCGGATGTTTGTCTACAACAATCGGACAGTCGGGGTACCAGTCACAAGGGCCGCAGTTCCATTGAACCAACACTTTGCAGACGCTAATCGGGGAAAACCCGTTTTTCGGTGTGCTTCCGAAACCTATCGATATTCCCGTCGGTGTGGTTCCGAAAGTCGTCGGCGGCGTGTCGAGATCCGCCAACCAAGTAAGTGCCGGGCAGTAGCTGACCGAGAATTCCACCGCCAACACAAATGCATTGGCGTTGACGAGACAGATGTACAGCGTATCTAATACGCCCACACCCGGACACGGATCCGGTGGTAGAGGAAAGGCGTCGACCGAGCAACCGCTGTCGAAATATACTCCTATGAAGGGGTGTGGGTTCGGGAACTGCGCGCTGACGTTTCCGGTGACGAATACCATCAACATCAGCGCAAAACCAATGGCGAGGACGCGTTTAGACATGACGTCTCCTTTCTCAGTGCGTTGCTTGAGAGCCTCCTGTTTAGGTCAAGCGTGTGTAACAAGTTCTTAAAGGCGCTGCAATTCCTTAGGTGTCGGAACAAGAGATTGTACCATACGGTAGGCGCTATCGTCAACTGCCACTT
>CP070677.1:1658983-1692894 GCA_020352495.1 Candidatus Latescibacterota bacterium | reverse complement strand
CTCTCGTTGTCTTTCCCCGCACAGGCTACTCATCATTCGTTACCGTCGCGGGGTGCGCGTCGGTGGTGCTTTTCGAAGACCCCGTGATCGACATCTCCTCCACGGACATCCGCAGACGTGTTCGAGACGGGATTCCGGTGCGTTCACTGCTCCCAGACGCCGTCCACGACTTTATTTTAGACAACGGGCTCTATACTTGATAGTTTGTTGCCTGGGGCCTCTACTACTCTCGAGGATGCGATACGTATGTCTTTGTTCTTGATAGATGGTCACGCCTTGGCCTATCGGTCCTATTACGCGTTCATCAAGCGACCCTTGGTGAACTCCAAGGGCGAAGAGACCAGCGCGGTTTTTGGATTTGTCAAAACGGTGATGAATCTAGTGGACAAGTACGCCCCCTCGCATTTGGCGGTCGTCTTTGACAGCGCCGAGGAAACCTTCCGAAACGATATCTATGAGGAGTACAAGGCGAATCGCCCCGAAATGCCCGAATCGCTGGCGAGCCAGCTTCCACGCATATTTGAAGTCCTCGACGCCATGGCGATTCCGTGTCTGGCGCTGCCCGGCTACGAAGCGGACGATATCATCGCGACGATTTCGAAGAAGATGGAAGGCGATGTGGCGGTCCGAATCGTTTCCGGCGACAAAGATCTGCTTCAGGTTGTGACGGAAAACACGCACGTCATACGGCCGGGCAAATCAGGATTGCTCGATGAAGAGATCGATCCTCGGGGGTTGGAGGGATCGTTTGGCCTTCGGCCCGATCAATTCATTGACTACCAGGCGTTGAGAGGGGATCCATCGGACAACGTCCCCGGCGTAGCCGGGATCGGTGAGAAAACCGCTTTCAAATTGATCAAGGAGTTCGGAACGCTCGAAGCGGTTTACGAAAACCTCGGCTCGATCGAATCAAAATCCGTCCGGCGAAAACTCGCGAATGGAAAAGAGCAGGCGTTTCTCTCGAGGCGGCTCGTTCGACTGAGCGACGACGTCCCCATAGAGGTATCGATGGATGGGCTCGGTCGAAAACCGTTCGACTTCGACAAGCTGAGGGCACTCTTCGAAGATCTCGAGTTTGTCCAGCTTCTCGAAACGATCGACCAGGAGGAGCGGGAGGCGAGCGTTGAACGTCCTGTGGATTACCGCACGGCCGATACCGAGGGTGCGCTCCTGGAGCTCGAAGGCGCATTATCGCGTTGCCGGGAGTTCGCCATTGATGTGGAGGCGAGCGAGCTCGATTCGATGAGTGCGGTGCTCGCGGGGATTTCCGTGGCGCTTGGTGAAGGGCATGCCTGGTATGTGCCGATCAAGAGTGTGATCGACGAGGGAAGGGACATCCTAACACCGCCGAGGGAATCCCCGGGTCTTCCCCTGGAGACCGTCAAAACATCGCTGGGGCCGATACTGGCCGATCCGAACATCAAAAAAGTGGGGCAGAACATCAAATACGATGCCATCGTACTTGAGAACGCGGGGTTTACACTCGACGGGATAGATTTCGACACGATGCTTGCCTCGTATTGTCTCAACCCGGCACGACGCAGCCACGGGCTGGATAGTCTGGCGAAGGAGCTTTTTGGCCACAAAATGATCACGTTCAAATCGCTATTCGACGCGCGGACCAAGAAAAAAGACATACGAATAATACCGCTCAAAACCGCGTCGGAGTACGCCTGTGAGGACGCCGACTTCACGTTGCGGATAAAGAACGTCTTTGCACCCATGCTCGACGCTTCTCAGGTTCGAGACCTTTTTCGGAACACGGAGATGCCGCTGAGCCGTGTCCTTACCAAGATGGAGATGTCCGGGGTGACCCTCGACGTTTCCTTTCTCGACGCACTCTCCAAAGAACTCTCGGAGGAGCTCGCTGGCATAGAACAGTCGATCTACGAGAAGGCCGGAGAGGCGTTCAACATCAACTCGACGGCGCATCTTCAGGAAATTCTGTTTCGCAAGCTGGGGCTCAAGCCGTCGCACAAAACGAAGACGGGGTATTCGACCGATATGGAGGTGTTGAAAAGCCTTGCCCCACAGCATCCCGTCCCGGAACTGGTGCTCGAGTACCGTACGATTACAAAGCTCAAGAATACTTATATCGACGCTCTGCCAAAGCTCGTCAACCGAAAGACGGGGCGGGTGCACACGTCATACAACCAGGCCGTGACAACAACGGGGCGCCTCTCCAGCTCCGATCCAAACCTCCAGAACATACCCATACGGACACCAATCGGGCGGCAAATCCGAAAAGCGTTTGTTTCCAGGGGGGATGACTGGATTTTGGTCGATGCCGACTATTCTCAGATCGAGCTGCGGATCATGGCTCATCTGTCCCGGGATGCGGAGCTCTTAAAGGCATTTGCCGATGACGACGACGTGCATCGACGTACGGCGGCGCGCATCATGGGAGTACCGCCAGACGAGGTGTCCGAAGCGATGCGTTCGCGGGCCAAAACGGTGAATTTTGGCATCATGTATGGTATGGGTGCAAGGGGACTCGCGCAGTCGCTCGATCTCGATATCGGTGAGGCAAAAAAATTCATAGATGACTACTTCGCCGGTTATCCTGGTGTGCGGCGGTTTATAGACGAGACGATCCGACAAGCCAAACGGGACGGGGCGGTAAGCACGCTTTTGGGGCGCGTCCGGCAGCTTCCGGATATCGGGAGTTCGGATCGCCGCGCGAGGGCGTTCGCAGAAAGGACCGCGGTCAACACACCGATCCAGGGGACGGCGGCGGACATCATCAAGTTGGCGATGGTTGGGATCGACAAACAGTTCGAGAGACGGGGGCTAACGGGACGGATGATCATGCAGGTTCATGACGAGCTTTTGTTCGATGTCCCCAAAGCAGAGCTGGACGAAACCAAAATGGTTGTCCGTCAGGGTATGGAACGGGCAATCAACCTAGACGTCCCCCTCAGAGTCGACATGGGGGTAGGCCGGAACTGGCTCGAGGCGCATAGTTGACCTCGGATCTTTGGTTGCCGGAGATCGTGCGGATTCACTTGGTGTGCGGACGAAAAACGATTCTTGGCCCTGCGCCCGCTTCGCTCGGCTTCCCGCCTTGCGGCGGGTGATCCTCGCTCGCTCCGCGCCAAGGGCACTGCGAATCGTTCTTCGTCCGCACACAAACTCGACCCCTGCGCTCCGGCAACCAGAGCCTCGAGGTCGGGAGAAAGGTAAATGATGAAGGTAATCGGGCTGACCGGCGGATCGGGCACCGGTAAGACAACGGTTGCAGAACATCTCGAGAGCCGCGGTGCCGTGCGCATCGATGCCGATGAGATAGCGCACGAACTGGTGGAAAAAGATGACGAGGTAGCTCGCAAGATACGCTTGCGGTTCGGAGAAGGGATTCTCACCGAGGGACGGATCGACCGGAAGAAGCTCGGCGCGATCGTTTTTACGGAGAGCCGGGCGCGGGAGGACCTCAACGCGATCGTTCATCCGGCCGTAATCGAGGCCTGCCTCGAAAAGCTCGAAGAGTGCAGAAAAACGGCGGTCGAGCTTGTCGTAATCGACGCCGCGCTGCTTCTCGAGGTTCCGACGCCTTTCGAATTTGATCTGGTAATCGCGTTGCGTGCGCCACGTCGAGAGCGGGTCAGACGGCTTCTTGCCAAAGGAGGGGTGACCCGTGCGGAGATCGACGCACGGCTGAGCAGTCAGGGGAACCTGGAGAAATCTTTTTACAAGGCGGACGCGGTAGTGGATACTAACAAATCCTTGTCCGCGGTACTCGAAGAGGTCGAGAATCTGGTACAATCGCTTTTGGGACACGAGTCCGAGGGCGAGGGGGATGGGTAACGTGTCGATGGAGCTGTGCGGGTGGGTGGTCGGGCTTGAGAGAAGGAGGTTTTGAGGTGGTGCAGAAAGACGAACTCAGAGAGCTTCTCAACACGCTCAGGGGGAAAACCGAAAAACTCAAGGAGTTTCTTTGACGTAGAGAAACTGCGGTCCCGTCAGAGCGATCTCGAGAAGACGATGAACGACCAGGAGTTCTGGCAGGACCAGAAGCGATCGGAGGAAACCCTCCGGGAGATCAGCACGATCAAGTCGCGTTTGGAGCCGGTCGAGCGAGTCGACGCCGCGCTCAACGAAGGCGAAGAGCTTATCGCTCTGGCCATCGAAACAGGAGACTCGTCGGTATTCGACGAGTTGATGAAAGACCTCCTGATGTGTGAACGCGAGCTCAAGGATCTGGAGCTTGCTCTTCTATTCTCCGACCCCGATGATCAGCGAAACGTGATCCTCTCGATACACCCGGGAGCGGGCGGTACCGAATCGATGGACTGGGCGGGAATGCTCCTTCGGATGTACACCAGATTCTGCGAAGACAAAGGGTTCGACGCACGTATTCTCGAGCTTTCACCGGGCGAAGAGGCCGGCATCAAGAGCGTCTCGGTGGAGGTGAAGGGTGTCAACGCCTACGGGACGCTCAAGTCGGAGAGTGGGGTGCACCGGCTCGTCAGGCTTTCCCCCTTTGATGCAAGCCACAGGCGTCACACGTCATTTGCGTCGGTGTTTGTCTATCCCGAGATCGAAAACAATATAGAAGTCGAGATTCAGGACGACGATCTCAAAATAGACACGTTTCGTGCCAGTGGTGCCGGTGGGCAACATGTCAACAAAACGGACAGCGCGGTGAGGATTACGCATCTTCCGACGGGCATCGTAGTCCAGTGTCAGAGCGAACGTTCGCAACACAGGAACAGAGAGAACGCGATGAAGATACTCCGGGCTCGGCTTTATCATGTCAAGATGGAGGAAGAACGCGAAAAGCTCTCCAAGATGATGGAAAGCCAAAAAGACATCGCCTGGGGAAGTCAGATCCGTTCGTATGTCCTTCACCCCTATAGCATGGTGAAGGATCACAGGACAACGGTTCAGACCTCGGATACGCAGGGGGTGCTCGACGGCGACCTCGACGAGTTCATCGAAGCGTATCTTCACAAGTACTCGAACCAGAGCTAGAGATCGGTGCTTCGACAAAAGGAATCCAAACAACAATAGACAAAGTGGGAGCGTCAAGGATGCACACGGAAGGTTCAGATGAGCTTCGGGTAGAAGGAATCGAAAAAATAAAGGCGGTACGAATCGAAAAACTCGAGGGTCTTCGATCCGCCGGTATCAATCCGTACCCATACCGGTTCGAAGTATCGCACAAGATCGATGAGCTGATCACGACGGAGGCGGCGCTCACCGAGGCCAAGACGATGTTGTCGATCGCCGGGCGTATCATGGCTCTTCGGGGTCACGGCGCTACGACCTTCGGACATCTCGAGGATCGAACCGGCCGTCTTCAATTCTACGTTCGGCGGGATGCGGTAGGCGATGCGGCTTATCGCCATTTCAAGCTGATCGAAGTCGGAGATATCATCGGGATTCGGGGCACGCTCTTCCGCACCAAAACAAATGAGCTCACTTTGCGAGTCGACGATTACAGTGTTCTCACCAAGGCGCTGAGACCGCTTCCGGAGAAATGGCATGGTCTCCAAGACAAGGAGCTTCGGTACCGGCAACGGTATGTGGATCTCATCGTAAACCCCAGTGCTCGAGACGTATTCTACACGCGATTCCGCTTGATGGACCTGATGAGACAGTTTCTCCTTGACCGGGGTTATCTCGAGGTGGAGACACCGATTCTCCAACCGATTTACGGAGGTGCGTCGGCGAGACCGTTCGTGACCCACCACAACGCGCTCGATATCGACCTGTACCTCAGAATCGCCGATGAACTCTATCTAAAACGGCTTCTCGTTGGCGGTCTCGAAAAGGTGTTCGAGTTTTGTAAGGATTTTCGAAACGAGGGTATCGATCGTGCGCACAATCCGGAGTTTACGATGATGGAGTGTTACTCGGCGTACGAGGATTATACGGACTACATGGATATGGTCGAAGAGATGCTACGGACGATAGCCGGTGAACTCACTGAGAACGGAAAGGTCACCTTTCGTGGGGACGAAATCGATTTCAACACTCCGTGGACACGGATCAGGTTCTTTGACGCACTGGAACAGGTGATTGGGCTCGACTTCAGGCAAATGGGTATGGAAGAGATGCTCGATGTCGCATCGCGTTACCAAATCGATCTCGACAAGATAACGTCACCGGCGAAGGGACTCGACCTCATATTTAGCGAGGCGGTGGAGCCCACTCTCGTGCAGCCGACTTTTGTGTATGACTACCCAAAGGCGTTGTCGCCCCTCGCCAAAGACCACAGATCCGAACCGGGGCTCGTCGAGCGATTCGAGCCCTTTATCGGGGGGTTCGAGGTGGGGAATGCATTCTCCGAACTCAACGATCCGCAGGAGCAGCGGGCTCGGTTCGAGGAACAAGCCGCGATGAGGAGCCTGGGGGATGAAGAAGCTCATATGATAGACGAGGATTACCTACGCGCGCTGGAATACGGGATGCCGCCCTCGGCGGGGTTGGGGCTCGGCGTTGACCGTCTGGTAATGATATTTACCGACAGTAATTCGATACGCGATGTACTGTTCTTCCCCCAGATGAGACCCGAGTCGCGTTGACAAGATGAACTACCCATTCTTCATTGCGAAACGATACTTAGAGACCAAACGGCGATCGGCGCTCGTCTCAAGGATAACCACAATCGCCATCGGCGGCGTATTCGTGGGCGTTATGACGCTGGTCATCGTGCTATCCGTCATCAACGGGTTCGAGACCGAACTGAGGCAACGTATCGTCGCGTTCAACACCAACGTCATCGTATACATGCGGCATCAGGAGGCCTGGCAGCATGCGGACACCCTTGACAACATCCTTGCTTCGCAACGTCACGTTCAGGCGATTGCTCCTTTTGTCCGGTCCGAGGCGCTCCTTGCCTACGAAGTGATTCCAGGGCGTCGCACCCGAATCCGGGGCGTTGTCGTCAAAGGGGTCGATTTGGCAAAGGAGGCGTTGGTCTCGAGCGTGATCGACAGTATCAAGCCACCAATGGAATCGTTCGATACCAGCTTCTTCGAGGACGAGGAACCGCGGGCCGGTTTGGTCGTCGGGCTCGACCTCGCGCTCGAGCTCCGCGTCGGGCTCGGAGAAGAAGTTGCCCTGGTCACGGCGCCATCCACGATACATGGTGGCAAAGTCGATCCACAGGTGATGAATTGCCGGGTCCTCGGGTTCTTCAACAGCGGTATGTATGAGTTTGATTCGCGCTTTGTCTATATGGATCTGGCGGAGGCGGATGCTCTGTTCGATTTCGAGACGGGTCTCAGGGGTTACAGCATAAAACTCGACGACATATACAAGGCTCAGCAGGTCGATGAGGAGATTCAAAAGGTGCTTCCGCTCCAGCACTACGGAACCAACAACTGGATCAATATGAACCAGAATCTTTTCAGCTACATGAAGATCGAGAAGATTCTGATGTTCCTCATGTTGACGCTCATTACTCTTGTGGCGGCGTTCAACCTCGTTGGTATGCTCACCATGGTGATCATGGAGAAAAGAAAAGAGATCGGGATACTAAAAGCGATGGGGGCGCCGTCGTTTGGAGTGATGTCTATCTTCATGCTCGAGGGAACGGTAATCGGTGTCCTGGGAACGATCGGCGGCTCGATCACCGGGTTCATCACGTGCGTGATCCTCGACCGTATCAAGCTGGATCTCCCCGGGGATGTGTATTTCATCAAAACCTTGCCAGTTCTCGTTCAATGGCAGGACCTCGTCGCAGTGTGCGGCAGCGCGATCTTTATCTGCTTTCTGGCGACGATTTATCCGAGTTGGGAGGCGAGCAAACTGCTCCCCGTGGAGGCGATCCGTAACGAGTAGACACGCGGTGGTGCTGTTGCAAGCGGAATCCAAAGAAGGATTTAACTCAAGACCGATCGAACTTGTGTTTTCACAAGGGGAAGCTTACATTTATGGATGAAGATTTTGTCCTCGAAGCGAACGGTTTGACAAAAAGTTTCGAGGGTACCGAGGGTAAAATCGAGGTTTTGAAGGGGCTGGATCTCGCTGTAACCCGCGGGGAAGTCCTCTCGATCGTGGGTGCCTCTGGTGTCGGGAAGAGTACTTTGTTGCAGATTCTTGGCTCGCTCGACAAACCAGACAACGGCTCCATCAAAATAAACGGGAGAATCGTCGACTCGCTCACCGGCCGAGAGCTCAACGATCTGCGCAACCGTGTGATCGGTTTTGTGTTCCAGTTCCATTTTCTGCTCCCCGAATTTACTGCGCTGGAAAACGTCATGATGCCCGGTCTGATCGGTGGAACAGATTGGGGCGGCACGCACGACCGGGCGGTCAAGCTGCTCGACAGGGTTGGCTTGAAAGAGCGGCTTTTTCACAAACCGAACGAGCTCTCCGGCGGCGAGCAGCAACGTGTTGCGGTCGCGCGCGCGCTCACCAACAACCCGGAAGTGATCCTGGCGGACGAGCCGACAGGGAACCTCGATGATGTTTCGAGCGCGGGGCTACACGAGCTTGTGCGTGAACTCTCCGATCAGGAGGGCAAGACGTTTGTGGTCGTGACGCACAAGAGCGAATTTTCGGGATTTGCCGATCGTGTCCTGCTCCTCGAGAACGGGAGGCTTGGTCCAGTGCGGAGCTGACACGGCGGGCCGAGAGTGGCGCGACTCACCCGGCACGACTCGACGGCGGCGCGTCAAGACTGGTTGGCATCTACTGGTTTTCGGCAGGAGAAGACAATGCCACTAATGTGCAAGATGTGTGGGAGCCGTCCCGCTACGATTCACTACACGGAGATCGTCAATCACAATGTCGTGACGATGGATCTGTGCGCTCAGTGCGCGGAGGAAAAGGGGATCGACCTAAAAACGGCGGGCAACTACGGTCTCGGCGACCTGGCGGCGGGGTTTATCAATTCGGTGGCTCAGACCGAGACCGAGAAGATAGGCAAAGTCCGCTGCCCCCAGTGTGGGTATGATTACTCGGACTTCAAGAAAGTCGGCCGACTGGGGTGTCCCGAGTGTTACCGCGCGTTCGAAGCACAGCTCCTCATCCTTTTGAGACAGATCCATGGGAGCACGCAACACAAGGGCAAGAGCCCTGAACACCTGGGCCCAAAAGCGATGATAAGGAAGGAACTCATCGATCTCCAAGACGAACTCGCCCGCGCCGTGGAGAAGGAAGAGTACGAACGTGCCGCCAAGATCCGTGATCGGATCAAAGAACTTCAAGACAAGGTCCAGGAGCCCTAAGTCATGCCGATCAAGGATATGCTCAAGACACCCGGGCAGTGGCTCAACGGCAGCGGCGAGGAAAGCGAGATCATTCTTTCCAGTCGGATTCGAATCGCCCGCAATCTAGAAACGAGACGTTTCACACACAACGCGCCCAACGAGGAACTCGCAGCCGTTCTCGAACAGTCGCGTTCGGCCGCCAACGAGACCGCTGCGTTAAAAGACAGTCGTTATCTCGATATGGGGGGAGTGTCGACACTAGAGCGTCAGTTTCTCGCCGAACGGCATCTGGTTAGCCGCGAGTTCTTGTTCAACTCGTCGAATCGAGGGCTTGTCGTCAACATGTCGGAGGACCTTTGTCTGATGATCAACGAAGAGGACCATCTTCGTATACAGGCGTACAGCTCGGGGTTGGAGCTGGCCAAGGCGTTCGAAACGGCCAGCCGTCTCGACGCAGAGCTGGCCCCCCAGCTCAAGTTCGCGTACAGCGAGCGGTTTGGCTACCTAACGGCATGTCCAACGAATTTGGGAACGGGGCTTCGCGCGTCGGTTCTCATCCATCTTCCCGGACTCGTCCACGGGAAAGAAATCCACAAATTGCTCGATAGCCTCCGACAACTCCACCATTCGATTCGAGGGCTCTATGGCGAGGGTACGGACGTTATGGGGAATTTTTTCCAGCTTTCGAACAGCGCGACTTTGGGAACGCCCGAAAATGTCATCATCGCGAACTTGAGAGAAATGGTTGTCAAGGTGATAGGATTCGAACGCAGGGCCCGGGAAATGCTCTTTCACAAGGCACGAAGCTTGCTTGAAGACAAGGTGTGGCGGGCCTATGGATTGCTCCGCCATTCCCGAAGCGTAAGCTCAAAAGAGGCACTGAGCCTAATATCGGCCGTAAGGTTGGGGGTGGGTGTCGGGCTGATCCGCGATCTATCCACGCGGACGCTAAACGAGCTGCTCGTATACATTCAACCAGCGCACCTCCAGATGCTCGAAGGGGAGCCGATGGAACCCGGCGAGCGGGACGTGGCTCGCGCAGATTTGATTCGAAAGACGATAGCTGATTCGGCCAACCACCAGGAGGATTGATCACCAATGCATGACCGTTTTACCGATCGGGTCCGGCGAGTAATTTATTTCGCCCGTGACGAAGCGAACCGTCTCCAACACGACTATATCGGAACCGAGCATCTCCTTTTGGGTATCGTCCGGGAAGGTGAGGGGATAGCAGCTAAAGTATTGAGTAAAATGGACTTAGACTTCGAGCAGATCCAGCAGGCCGTCGAGAGCATGGTCAAGAGCACTGGGGCTTCGCTCACCATCGGCGAGATTCCGTTTACCCCGCGGGCCAAACGAGTCTTGGAGCTGGCTATCGAGGAGGCAAGGCTCCTCGGCCACAACTACGTGGGGACCGAGCATCTCCTCTTGGGTCTGATCCGTGAGGGCGAGGGTGTGGCCGCGCAGGTCCTCGCGGAACTCGGGGTGGACCGCAAACGTGTTCGTGAAGAGGTGTTGAGGCTTCTCGGGCCGTCGGCCACGATGAAGGCGAGAAAGAGCAAAAAGGAAAAAAGCGAGACCCCAAATATGGATCAATTTGGCAGGGATCTCACCCAGCTGGCCCGGGAGAACAAGCTCGACCCGATTATTGGTCGGGAACCCGAAATCGAGCGGGTTGTCCAGGTTTTGAGCCGGAGGAAAAAGAACAATCCGATTCTGATCGGGGAGCCCGGTGTGGGAAAGACCGCGATCGCAGAAGGCCTGGCACAGCAAATCGTCGAAAACAAGGTCCCCGAGATCCTCAAGGACAAGCGCATTTGCACGCTCGATCTTGCATCTGTTGTAGCAGGAACCAAATACAGGGGCCAGTTCGAGGAACGTCTCAAATCGATCATTAATGAGATCCGCGAATCCGACGAGGTTGTGATCTTTATCGACGAGGTCCATACGATCGTGGGCGCCGGCGGCGCCGAGGGAGCGATCGACGCCTCCAACATGCTAAAACCGGCCCTCGCTCGTGGCGAGCTCCAGTGCATCGGTGCAACGACCCTCGATGAGTTCCGAAAACACATCGAAAAAGACGGTGCGCTCGAGCGCCGTTTTCAGCCGATACTCATCAACCCCCCGACCGAAGAGGAAACCGTCAAGATCATCTTCGGGCTTCGGGACAAATACGAGGCCCACCACAGGGTCAAGATCAGCGACGATGCCGTCCGGGCGGCTGTCTATTTCTCCCAGCGGTATATCCAAGACCGATACCTTCCCGACAAGGCCATCGACGTCATCGACGAGGCGGGATCGAGGGCGAGGCTCGATGTCGTAACGGCGCCAAGCGAGCTTCAGGATCTGGAGCTCGAGATCGAAGAGTTGTGCCGGGAAAAAGAATCGGCGATTCAGGCACAGGAATTCGAGAAGGCGGCAAGCTTCAGAGACAAAGAAAAAGAGCTGAGAAAAACGGTTCAGGACATGCGCAAATCCTGGAACGAAACAAAGCAGGTGAAGGAGACCGTCGTCAGCGCGGCGGATATCGCGAGGGTCGTCTCCTCGATGACCGGGATTCCCGTGTCCGAGGTCGAAGCCGAGGAAACCGAAAAGCTCCTCATGCTCGAAGAACAGCTTCGCAAACGGGTCGTTGGTCAGGAAGAGGCGGTCCAGGCGGTCGCCAAAGCGGTGCGGAGAAACCGCGCCGGTCTGCGAGATCCAAGACGCCCCATTGGAAGCTTTATCTTTTTGGGTCCAACCGGTGTGGGGAAGACCGAGCTTGCCAGGGCGCTCTCACTGGTCCTTTTCGAATCGGACGAGGCGCTTGTTCGGCTCGATATGTCAGAGTACATGGAGAAATTCTCGGTCTCCAGACTGATCGGGGCCCCGCCGGGCTACGTGGGGTACGACGAGGGTGGACAACTCACCGAGAAAATACGCCGTCATCCCTACTCGGTCATTCTCCTCGACGAGATCGAAAAGGCCCACCCTGACGTTTTCAACATCCTTCTCCAGGTAATGGACGATGGGGCACTGACAGACAACTATGGGCGTCGTGTCGATTTCCGAAATACGGTGCTCATCATGACCTCGAACGTTGGGACCCAAGAGGCCAAAGGCGGGAAGAGCGTCGGTTTCGCGATTGAGGGCACCGACTCAGTCTACAAAACGATGAAGGGGAAGCTGCTCGAGAGGCTCAAGAAGGATTTCAACCCCGAGTTTCTCAACCGTCTCGACGAGACGATTGTATTCAAACCCCTCGGGAGAAAGGATATGGAGACGATCGTCGCCATCATGTTGGAAGACTTTATCGAGCGTCTCAAATCGTTTGATCTTCAGATCGAATTCTCCAAGGAGTCAACACAGCTCCTCATGGATCGAGGTTTCGATCCGACGCTTGGCGCGCGTCCCTTGAGACGTGCGATCCAGCGGTACCTCGAAGACCCCCTGAGCGAGCTCCTGCTCAAGAAGGGGCTCAAGAAAGACGCGGAGATCCATGTCGGTGTAAAAGACAACGAGCTCGACTTCAAGGTCGTGACCCAGACCAAATAGTGTCGGGTTTTCGCAAGTGCCCGCCCCTGATCTGTCTATTTGATTTAGAAACAGTGCGTTAAATATTTCCCCTGGAACAATATCCAGGGGTTTTTGTTTACACTGTGGGAGCCCCTGTGCTACGATCCCTTGGTTTTTGGGACAGGGAGTCATGAAACGAGCGTTTGCCTTGATAGCCGGGTGCATTGTCGTCTTGCACCTGTTTTCTTTACCCGCCGGTGCCGAAACGGTCGTCCAGGCCATCGAAATCGAGGGGAACAAACACGTTTCCCAAGAGAAAATCCTCAGAATTGTCCGTATCAAGCCGGGTGACCCGTACAACGACGCGGAGTTCACCGACGCGGCCAAGAGGCTGTTTGCCACCAAAGAGTTCTTTGATGTCCAGGTTTTCAAAGAGCAGCGTGGCGACCGGGTTGTGGTGACGATCATCGTCAAGGAACACACACGGATCGATGAAGTCCGGTTCGAGGGAAACAAAAAGATCAAAGACGAAGACCTCGCGGAGGCCACCGCGGTCAAAGAGGGGGCGTTCATTCGGCCGTCTCTTTTGAGATCCGACCATCTCGTCATTGAGGATAAGTACAGGGAAAAGGGATACTACAAGGTGTCGGTCAAGGACGACATCGAGGTCGAACGAGACAAAAAGACAAAGAAAACACGCACAATCCTCATTTATAAAATCGATGAGGGTGAAAAGGTCGAGATCAAACACATCGACTTCTTTGGAAACCGAACTCTGGATTCGGGAGAGATCCGGGGTGCAATGGAGAGCAAAGAGGACCGCTGGTACCGGGGCGGTGAGTTCAAACCAAAGCTCCTGGAGGAGGACACGGAAAAGATCACGAGTCTTTACCGGGAGCACGGTTTTCTCGATATCGAGGTCGTGGACAAGGAGCTGGTGTTCTCGGAGGACGGAAAGGACCTCGACGTTTTTATCACGGTGGAGGAAGGAACCCAATACAAGGTCGGAGACGTCACGTGGAGGGGAAACGAGGTCTTTGACGACACGCGAATCGGGTCAAAGGTCACGTTTGAGCGGGGAGATGTGTTCAACGATGCGGAATTCACGAACATTCAGACTGGCATCAACGAACTCTATTGGGATCGCGGCTATATCTACAACTCGGTCAGCCCGGAGAAAAAAGTCAAAGACGATATCATCGACGTCGACTTCGAGATCGTCGAGGGTGAGCCGGCGCACATCAACGAAATCAATATTTCGGGAAATACAAAGACCGCGGAACGAGTGATCCGCCGGGAGCTCGTGGTCCATCCGGGCGACGTATTTCTCCGCCCAAGATTGCTCCGGTCGTTGCGCGAGGTGTTCAACCTTGGGTTTTTCGAAGGTCCGCCGGAGCCGGTCGTTCAGCCTGCCAACGAGGAGGGTGACATCGACATCACGCTCAAGGTGAAGGAGCGGCAAACCGGTCAGTTCAGGTTGGGAGCCGGCTTCTCGTCGCTGAATTCGATAAGCGGGTTTATCGGAGTTGCCGAAACGAATTTCTTGGGGAAGGGCCAACAGATCGGCGTCGACTGGGAGTTCTCAAAATACCGGCAAAACGTGGACCTCCGGTTCACGGAACCCTGGTTGTTTGGAACACCGACAGAGCTGAGTATCAACCTGTTCAATAGGATCCAAAACCAGGTGAGACAGCAGTTTTACAACGACCGTCGCCGAGGGGTGTCTCTGCGAGTGGGGAGACCGTTTCCGTGGTTTGACTACACCTCCGTTTTCTTGAGATACCGGTATGAGGAGATCGAGCTCACAAACTTCGCATCGGGGTATACTGGACCGCTTCTCTCGATCGAGTGGCCTCAGAGGACGAGTTCGGTGGCGCTCACCATTCTGAGGAACTCAACCGACAGCCCGTTTCATCCAACGACGGGGACGCGGTCATCGCTCACCGCAGAGCTCAACGGCGGGAGATTCCTTGGTGGAGACGTCAGGTTTCAGCGTTACGAGGCCGGTTTCTCATGGTACGAGACGCTTTTATGGAAGTTTGTGCTCGAGATGAAATACAACGCCGCCGTGCTCGACGGGTACAGCTCTCCGTCACAGGTACCCGATTACGAGCTTTTCCGGCTTGGTGGAAACCGCCGTTACGGTGTGCGCGGGTATGATTTCTACGAGATCGTCCCCAGGGGCAATTTGCCATTCCTTGGAGGACGATTTATGCATACGCTCTCCTACGAAATCTCGTTCCCGGTGGCGCCAACCATCTACGCGCTCGCGTTCTTCGATGGAGGAAACACGTGGAACAGTTTTCGAGGGGCCAACTTTGCTGATCTCAAGAAGGGCATCGGGATCGGTGTTCGGATCGATCTCCCGATGCTGGGGACTATTGGATTCGACTATGGCTACGGGTTCGACAAAGTCGACGGTGCCGGCTGGGAACCCCATCTAACGTTGGGCGCGGGATTTTGAGCTGCGTGTCGAATCGTCGTGTAAACTTGACGTACAGTCGTATCAAGGAGCGTGTTCTCATGTTTGATGGAAGCAATCACATCGCGCTGGTTGTCGTTTTGGCCGCGGTTATGATCTCGGTTCTGAGCACCGGTCTCAACGCGCAGGATCTGAAGATCGGCTACATCGACTCACAGCGGATCTTCGCCGAGTACCGGGAGACGGTGGAGGCAGAACAAATCTACAAAAAAGAAGTCGACCAGTGGAAGGCAGAGGCGACGACAATGGAGCAGGAGATCGCAAGGCTGCAAGAGGAATTGAGAGCGCAAAGCCTGATGCTCTCGGAGGAGAAACAGAAGGAGAAGAAGCTCGAGCTGGACAAAAAACTGCAGGATTACCAGAAATTCGTCGCCGACACATTTGGTGAGGAAGGTGTCGCTGCACGTCGGAACCGTGAGCTGACCCAACCGATCGTGGATAAGATCAATCGAATTCTCGAGAGGTTCTCCGAAGAGGAAGGGTATAGCCTCGTATTCGACGTGGCAAACGCGAACATCGTCTACGCAAAGAAGGAGTTCGATCTGACGGATCGCGTTCTGGAAGAGCTAAACAAACTCGGACAGTAGGGGTAGTCTTGGGATTTCGCTCTCATACGCTCCACGAATTGGCTGAGCTTCTTGGCGGTGAGGTCGCCGGCGACGGGGAGACGGTGATCAGCGGGGTGGCCGGCATAATGGATGCCCAGGAGGGGGACCTCACGTTTGTCGCCAATCCGAAATACGTGGAGTCTCTCAAAACGACCCGCGCCTCGGCGGTGATACGAAAACGGGAGGTCCAAAGCACACTACCCTCCATCATCCTGGAAGACCCTTACCTGGGATTCACGAGGGCAATGACGCTTATCGTGGGGCCGTCCGTTCCCGAATGCGAGGAGGGAATTCACGATACGGCAATCGTTGACCCGTCTGCCGAAGTGGGGGAAAATGTCACGGTTGGGGCGTTTTGCCAAGTTGGCCGCGGCGCCAAGATCGGGGCGAACACAAAGATCCTCTTTGGGACATGGATCGGCGATCACGTCGTTGTCGGGCGGGATGTGTTGGTCTACCCAAACGTCGTTATCCGCGAACGCTGCGAGGTGGGCAATCGTGTGATCCTTCATCCGGGTGTCGTCGTGGGCTCCGACGGTTTTGGATTTGCGCGTGACGGTGAATGCCACGTAAAGGTGCCGCAAATTGGAAAAGTCGTCATCGAGGACGACGTCGAAATCGGATCCAACACGACGATCGACCGCGCGACAATGGGCGTGACTCGGGTTTGTCAGGGCACCAAGGTCGACAACCTGGTACAGATCGCCCATAACTGCGTGGTGGGAAAGAACTCGATACTCGCCGGGCAGGTGGGGATATCGGGGAGCACCGAGTTGGGCGAAGGTGTGGTGGCCGGAGGGCAGGCCGGTTTTGTCGGGCATCTGGAGGTCGGTGACCACGTTGTCGTAGGAGCAAAGACCGGTGTGGTCAAGTCGGCACCGGCGGGAACCACGCTTTTGGGCTTTCCGGGAAGGGACCACGGACTGGCAAAAAAGATCTACGCCTACTCGGCGCGGTTGCCCGAGCTCTACAAACGGATAAGAGAGCTCGAGAAAAAGATCGATCAGCTGGAAAAAGGAATCTTGAATGGTAAGACAGCAAAGAACGATCGCTGAGGCGTTCACGCTCGCGGGGCGCGGTCTTCACACGGGAAAGGCTGTCGAGTTGACTTTCAAACCGGCGGCGCCGGATACGGGTATCAGGTTCGTTCGAACCGATCTCGAGAGACCTGTGGAGATCCCGGCAAACGTTGGACGCGTGTCGAAGCGGTCCGCACCAAGCCGGAACACGTCTCTCACACAGGGGAACACGGTCATCCACACGGTCGAACATCTGCTTGCGGCTTGTTACGGTCTTCGTATCGACAATCTCCGTATCGAAATCTCGGCCGATGAGCCGCCCGAGCCGGAGGACGGAAACTACCAGTTTTTTGTCAAACCGTTCAACAAGGTGGGAATGGTCAGCCAGGGTTCTCCCTGTGACGTTTTGGAGATCGATACGCCGGTGACCTACCGGAACGGTGACGTTGAGATCGTCGCCCTCCCGTCTGAAACGTTCCGTGTAAGCTTCACCATTCAATATGCCAATAAACACATTGGTACTCAGTACGCGAGTTTTGAGGTGACACCCGAGGTTTTCGAGAAGGAGATTTCCCCCGCCCGCACCTTTATATTGGCCGAAGATGTGGAGAAACTGCGTGAGACTGGAATGATAAAAGGTGGAAGTCTCAACAACGCCATAGTTTTTGGAGAAAACGGGCTGGTCAACAAAGAGCCAATGCGGTTTGCCGACGAGTGCGTTAGACACAAGGTGTTGGATCTACTTGGCGATTTGGCGCTGCTGGGTGTACCTCTCAAAGGACACGTCCACGCCGTCAAATCGGGGCATATGTCCAACATTCGGTTTGTCAATGAGTTATGGAGATTTAAGGAGAACAAGATGCGAGACCGCGCGTCCCTTGAGGCCGGACAATGGGACATCAATCTGATTCAACAGATCATGCCCCACAGATACCCGTTCTTGTTGGTGGACAAGATCCTGGAACTAGAAGACAGAAAACGGGTTGTTGGGATCAAAAACGTCACGATCAACGAGCCGTTTTTCGCCGGTCATTTCCCCGGCCACGCGATCATGCCCGCCGTGTTGATCATCGAGGCGATGGCGCAAGCCGGTGGTGTGATGCTTCTGAATACGGTTGACAATCCCAAGAATTACCTTGTCTACTTCACAAGAATAGACAAAGCGAGATTCAGAAAACCCGTTCTTCCCGGCGACCAGCTGAGATTCGAGTTGGAGATGGTGGCCCTCAAAATGCGAGTGTGCAAGATGCAGGGATATGCTTATGTTGGGGACGATCTCGTAGCGGAGGCGGAGCTCCTGGCAAATATCGTCGAACGGTAAACGACCGCGACATCAATGGACACGTCACCTATGGGAGGGGGAGACGTCAAGAATGCAAGACAGATTTAGAATAAGATCGGTCGAGATCGAATCAGAAATTCATCCAACGGCTGTGGTCAGCCCGTGGGCAAAGATCGGACGCAGAGTCAAAATCGGCCCATACAGTGTCATTGGTGAACACGTGGAACTCGGCGACGAGTGCGTCGTGGGTACAAACGTGTTGATCGAAGGGCACACCGTCATAGGGAAAAACAACGTCTTTTACCACGGCGCGAGTGTCGGGACGGAACCTCAGGATCTCAAGTACCAAGGCCAGACGACATATCTCGAGATCGGTGATGAGAACACGTTTCGAGAATTTTCCACGGCAAACTGTGGAACGGGAGACGGCGGTAGAACGATAATCGGCTCCCGTTGTTTTTTGATGGCGTACGCCCATGTGGCGCACGACTGCACGCTCGGCGACGGAGTGATCCTGGCCAACTCGGTCAATCTTGCCGGACATGTGAGGATTGACGACCACGCGACCATTGGAGGCGTCACACCGGTGCATCAGTTTGTTTCGGTGGGTAAGTACGCCTTTGTGGGAGGCGGCAGCCGGATCGAAAAAGACATACCTCCTTTCATCAAAGCTGCCGGGAACCCGACGCGTGTCTATGGGATCAACAGTATCGGACTCGAGCGACACGGTTTCTCGCCCGAGCGGCGGGCGATGATCAAACGGATGTTCAACGTTCTCTACCGTAGCGATCTCAACGTTTCACAGGTTCTGGACCACCTCAAAAACGGTGACTACAGTGATCCGGAGCGAAGAATCCTGGTCGATTTTCTCGAATCCAGTGAGCGCGGCATCACAAAATAGGTCCCGTCGGCATCGGATTGGCCTTCCCCACAGCGATGTGAGATCCCGCATCCCAACTCATTAGGAGGCGCGCTTGGGAATCAAGATTGGTGTCATCGGAACGGGTAGGCTCGGGCGGCAGCACGTACGCGTTCTCAAACGCGTCCCCGAGGTCGATCTCGTCGGATGTTACGATATCATTCAAGAAAAGTCGCGAGACGCCGCAGGAGCGTTTGGAGCAGAGGCCTTTTCGAGCGCTGAGGCGTTGTTGGCCGCCGTTGACAACGTCAGCATCGTCGTCCCTACGGTCAGCCACGCGAAGGTTGCACTCGATGCTCTCGAGCGGGGCAAAAATGTTTTTCTCGAAAAGCCGATCGCCGCGTCCGTCGGGGAAGCCAAGGAAATCATCGATGCGTCGCAACGATTCGATCGGCTGCTCCAGATAGGCCACGTCGAGCGTTTCAACGAAGCTATTCAAAAATGCCGGCCCTACATCGACTCACCCACGTTTATCGAGATTCACCGTCTGGCTCCGTTCACGATTCGCGGGATCGATGTATCGGTCGTGATGGACCTGATGATTCACGATATCGATCTGCTGATGTATTTCCTCGGGACCACGCCAATTGACGTCCGCGCAAAAGGTGCGGGCATTCTCACGGATGGCCCGGATATAGTAAACGCCCGGCTGGAATACAACGACGGGTGTGTGGCGAATCTGACGGCGAGTCGCGTGTCCCTCGAACCAATGCGGAAGGTCAGGGTGTTTTCGGCGAACCGTTATTTGTCGATCGATCTGTTTGAGGGAAAGATCAAACATTTCCGAAAGGGAAAGTCATACGAGCGTGGTGTGGAAATGCTCAAACAGGACAAAGCCAAGCTGGAAGACGTATCTCTTCATGATTTCCTCAATATCGAAGAAACTGTGATCGAAGGTGAGGAACCGCTCTTCAACGAGCTTAGGTCTTTTTGCCAATCCGTTACCAACGGAACGACACCGGAAGTGACCGGGGAGGATGGGTTGAAGGCGTTGGGACTCGCAACGAAGATTCAGCGAATCGTCGAGAGCGACCCGGTACGCCGGTGATGCGCCACCCATTTCCGAACTGCCGCACGCAGGGCATTCGAATGTAGAAGGATCATCGTTAATGGGACGAAAGGCGACGATTCTCATTACCTGCGGAGAGGCGAGTGGCGACATGCACGCCGCGACCCTCGTCGGCGAACTGCGCAAGCGACTCCCCGACGCGAATGTAGTGGCCCTCGGTGGAGAGCGAGTCGCCCAGGCGGGAGGCGATCTCCTCTACCACATCGAGGACTATGCGATCATCGGCTTTTCCGGCGTGTTGACCAAGCTCCCCCGCCTGTTGCGGCTGGAGAAAGGATTGAAGAGGGTTCTCGAGGGCGGTATCGATCTTTTCATACCGGTGGACTACCCTGGGTTGAATCTCCGGTTGGCGGCGCACGCAAAGAACGCGGGAGTCCCGGTACTGTATTACATCAGCCCACAGGTGTGGGCCTGGGGACGCGGGCGGGTCGAGAAGCTTGCCCGTGCCGTCGATTACATGGCCGTGATTCTCCCCTTCGAGGAAGGTTTTTTTCAAAGTCGGGGGATACCGGCGGAATTCGTCGGTCATCCGCTCGTGGAAGACCACAGTTTGCCCGAGCCGGTGGGTGTGGGCGAGAGGAATGGGATCGGCCTCCTGCCGGGAAGTCGGAGATCCGAGGTTCGCCGCATCCTTCCGATCTTTCTTGCCGCCGCCGAGGAGATTCGCAGACACGACGGAAACGTGCGGTTCACCATTGGGCGGAGTCCGTCCGTCCCCAAAAGGATCTATCAGAAGATCGTGTCCCGTCACTCGGTCGACGTCGATATCAACGGAAAGACTCCGGATGTGATGGCACACTCAAGACTGCTTCTTGTGGCATCGGGAACCGCTACCCTCCAGGGAGCGTTGCTCGAGACGCCGTTGATCATTGCATACCGTCTTTCCATGTTCAACTATCTGATCGCCCGCAGACTCGTCAAGATCAGCAACATCGGATTGGTGAACATCATCCTTGGGGAAGCGGTTTGTCCGGAGTACGTTCAGGCCCACGCCAAACCCAGGTTGATCGCCAGGGAGGCGATCGGGCTGCTCCAGAGCAAAGAAGACCGAGAAGCCATGGTGGCCAAGTTCAAGGGACTCCGAAAACTACTCTCTGGCAAGGGCGGATGTCGACGTGTGGCGGAGATCTCCGAGCAACTCCTCAATCATTCATGAGGTTCAACATCAAGATAGCTGCGTTCCTCGGCGCGAATCTGATTCGGGTGTTGGGAAGATCGTGGCGCATGCGAGTAATCGACGAGGGCTACGTTGACGAGGCCCGCAGACACGCAGCCTCGGTAATCTTTTGTTTTTGGCACGGACGAATGCTTCCTCTGAGTTACGAGGGTCGAAATCGTTCGATTCACGTTCTTGCCAGTGAACACCGGGACGGGGAAATTATGGGACAGACGATTCGACGTCTGGGATTTGGCCACGTCAGGGGGTCGAGTACGAGAGGGGGGGCGAGGGCCATCCGAGAACTCGTGGCAAAGCTCCACGAGGGATTCGATCTCGGAATCACCGTGGATGGGCCCAAAGGACCCAGATACGAAGTCAAACCGGGTCCGATAGAGATCGCCAGGTTGAGCGGCTCACCCGCCGTTCCTGTGACCACGGGCTCGGCGTCGCACTGGGTGTTCTCCTCCTGGGATGCGTTCGAGCTGCCAAAACCATTCACCCGTGTGGACGTTCGGTTTGGGAGACCGATCATCGTTCCTCCCGACGCGGATACAGATCTTCTAGAGAAAAAACGTATGGAGCTCCAAAAAACCCTCAGAGATATTACCTCTCTCAACGATGAAAACGTTACCGGTGGATAAACACGAGTTCGAGATCCTTTACCCGCTCGGAAAAACGCGGCTCTTTCATACTTTTCCGAGACGGGGACTGATCTCGGATCTCATGCTTCCTGGGGCGGTTCTCTACAAGATATTCGCCAGCCGGGTGAGGCGCACGAGACTCAAACACCGTCGGGCGGGGGGGCACGACACGGTGATATCGATTGGGAACATTGAGGTCGGTGGAAACGGAAAGACACCGTTTGCGATCTACTTGATCAGGCGGCTGGTGGATCTCGGACACAGACCGATCTACGTCAGCCGGGGCTTCAAAAGCAGCGCGGAAAAGCTTGGTGTCGTGACCGTGCTGATCCCCGAGTCGTTCGAGAGTCAATCCTGGGCGGTCCCGGGTGTGAGGGTTCTTCGGGTCGGATCCGGACCGCTGACGCGGGCGATAGGTGACGAAGGCGCAGTCGTGATGACACAGTGCTCGAGAATCCCGCTGTTGTTCTGCCGCGACCGTCAAAGGGCCATCGATGTCGCAAGGGAGATGTTTGATCCGACACACATTGTGATCGACGACGCGTTCCAGACGTGGGCGGTTGCGCGGGATGTCGATGTCGTTCTCCTTGACGCTGCGGATCCGCTTGGCAACGGGCGGCTGGTGCCCGCGGGTAGTCTCCGTGAGGGGCCGGAAGTGTTGGCGAGAGCACACGTCGTTGGGTTCAACGACCTCGGGTCGGGGGTGGATCTTCGAGCGATGTCTAACTGGGTGTCGAGTCTGACCGGACGACAGATCCCCGTCTTTGGAATACGGCGGTCTCTTTCGATTCTGGATACGGATTCACGAACACCCGTCAAGATGAACGAGGGACCATCGGCGTCGATGTCTTCGGTCGGCCGACCGGAACGGTTTGAACGGGCACTCCTTGGGTTGGGAATCGATCTGCGAGTCTCGATTCGTCTCCCCGATCACCATCGCTACGATCGCTCGGACATCGATCGGATCGAACGTATGCTCTCCGACCGGGGCGTTCATCAGCTCGTGGTCACGGAGAAAGACTGGGTCAAACTTAGGGAGCTTGACCGGTTACCGGGTCGACTGTGGGTGGCACGGCTCGAGCTCGACATCGTTGGTGAGGATCCGGTGTTGTTGTGCGAAAAGCCGCAGGCATTGCCTGCGGCTTTCTCAACACGGCGGTCGACTTGATCTGCTCCGAAAACGAGAGGGGAGAATGTCGGCTCTCCGAACCGTCCCGTGTCAGTTCTTTTCGGACTTCACTACGGGATCAGCGAAGTTGACCGTGAGTTCCGCCTCAAAACTCCATTCTCGGCTCGTTCCCACTTCGTGTCCCCAAAACGTTATGTGCGCGATCGTCAGAATCTCGTCCGGGAAGTTGAGTCCCAGGTAGTTGATCGAGGAGAGAAACGGCATGTTCTTTACCTCGAAGGGGACGAGCAGCACTGCAGCTGTGACGAATGCATTCGATGGCACCTGGACACTGGTAGCGCCTTCATAGGTCGGTGGCACCTGGTCGGCGGGGCCGCCGTCGGCGCGACGCCATTCCACACGGTACCTCGTGATAAGGAAATCGCTCAACGGTCTGCCGGGTCCCGTCGTGCCAATCGGATTGTACGGGCGGTTGTAGAACGTTACCGGTACAAAGTCCTCTCGAATGAAATCGTCGATCGTGTAAGGGAGGCCCCCGACGTAGAGCGTGTCTCCTTGCTCGAGCACATCGCTAAAAAACGGCGCGTTCTCGTTGATGGAAGACACGATGACGACGGCGCGGTTTTCCTCCGAGTCGTTTTCACAGCTGGCGGCAAACAGCGCAAAGATGCCGATGGCTAATGCGAACAAAAGAAGTTTCCGATTCATCAAGCCAACCTCCTCATATAGTCCGTTCCTTTTCGGAGAATCACGTGTTTGCGTACGCAATGTGTATGCCAGGTGCCAAGAGGAAAGGAGGTCGTATCGTTAAGAAATAAGCACAATTAGCCCGGTGGGAAGAACGATCCCCACGGGGAAGATGCCTTTTCTTGCAATCTGCATGGTTTGCGCCGATAGGTGTTGCAATCGTAAAACCCTTTCGTTTATCATGATATACGGCCTTCTAATGTCCGGCTCCGAGGTTTCCTTTCACACGTAAACCGCGATGAACAAATCCGATTTCCTGGTCATTGGCAGCGGCATCGCTGGGCTTTTTTTCGCCCTCAAGGCGGCACAAACCGGCACGGTCGCCGTGGTGACAAAACGCGGGGCTTCGGATTCCAGCACGAGCCTCGCGCAGGGCGGCATCGCATCGGTCCTCGATCCAAAGGATTCGTTTGATCTTCACATCGAAGACACCCTGAAGGCGGGTGTTGGGTTGTGCCGACGCGACATTGTCGAGATGGTTGTGAAGGAGGGGCCGGGTTGTGTGAAGGAGCTGATGGACTTTGGCGTCGAGTTCTCGAAGGAGGGCGACCGGCTTGCCCTGGGACGCGAAGGTGGGCACTCGGCGAATCGGATTGTCCACTACCACGATCTCACCGGTCAGGAGATGCAGAGAATCCTGCTCCGTTGCGCTCTCGAACATCCAAATGTCACGATGTGTCAGAATCACATGGCGGTCGGTCTGATTTGCAGGCGGCACCTGCGGCGGAAAGGATCGGATGGGGACCGGGCTGTCTATGGCGCATACGTTCTCGACACCGAGAATGACCGGATCGAGGCGTTCGCCTCCAAACGCACGATCCTGGCGACGGGTGGTGCCGGCAAAGTGTATCTCTACAGCTCCAATCCGGACGTTGCCACGGGTGACGGAATCGCGATCGCTCACAGGGCGGGAGCGAGAGTGGCGAATCTCGAGTTCGTACAGTTTCATCCGACGTGGTTGTATCACCCCATATACAAATCCTTTCTTCTCACCGAGGCGCTTCGCGGTGAGGGTGGCACGCTCGTCAGGGCGGATGGGCACGCTTTCATGAAGGGCTATCACCCACAGGGGGACCTCGCGCCAAGAGACATCGTCGCCCGGGCGATCGACAAGGAGATGAAGAGGACCGGTGAGAAATGTGTATACCTCGACATGACCCACTTGAGTTCTGAACATCTCCAAGATCGGTTTCCATACATCTACCGGAGCTGTAAAGACGTTGGCATCGATATGGCGGTCGAACCCATACCCGTCGTTCCGGCGACTCACTATTTCTGTGGGGGGGTGGATGTGGATTCGTACGGAAGGGCCTCGCTGCCAAACCTCTTTGCCTTAGGGGAGGTAAGTCATACCGGTCTGCACGGCGCCAATCGGTTGGCGAGCAATTCGCTGCTGGAAGCAGTCGTCTATGCCCGTCGCGCGGCTGCGCTGTTGGCGGAGGACGAAGGGCTATCCAAGGAGACAATAGAGGATCCGTTGCCCTGGGATGAGAAACACACCGAGCTGCTTCTGGACTCGGTGATCGTCGATCATGATTGGGACATGTCGCGCCGCGTGATGTGGGACTACGTCGGGATAGTGAGAAGTGACCGGCGTCTCCAGATCGCGCTCGCGAGGATGAAGCAGTTGAAGGAAACCGTCGAGGCGCTTTACTGGAAGTGCCACCTAACGCTCGATCTGTTGGAACTGAGGAATATCGTTCTCATAGGTGAACTGATCATCCGTTCGGCACTCCAGAGAAAGGAAAGCCGGGGGTTGCACTACACCGAGAGCTACCCGGAACGCAACGACAAGGAATTTCTCAGGGATACTGTTCTGGAAAGCGGTCATGAGTAGTCGGACGTCGCAAGGGAGTACGCATGGAATGGTATGAGGTCGCGTTTGACCGAGTTTATCCGATTCTCTATGCCCACCGAGACGTGGGGGAAGCAACGAGGGTCATCGAGAATTTTGGATACCTGTTCGCGGACAAGTCACCGGTGCTCGATCTGGCATCGGGAAACGGTCGTTATCTCGAAGCACTCCGACGAAAGGGATTTGAGTCGTTTGGCCTCGATCTGTCGCACTATCTGTTGCGAAGCTCGGTAGAAGAGTGGGAACACACCGGTCTTCTCGTCCAGGGCGACATGCGGCATCTGCCGTTCACCGATCGGAGTCTCGGGGCGGTGATCAACATGTTTACCAGCTTTGGCTATTTCTCGATCGACACGGACAATCTCCTCGTGTTCAAAGAGATTCAAAGGGTCCTCGAACCGGGCGGTGTGTTTTTGTTTGATTTCCTCAACGCTGAAAAGATCTCGAAGAACCTTCTCGAGGAAACCCGCAGAGTATCGGGCGATTTCGAGATCCACGAGAGGAGAAGGGTTGGGACCCGGGGCAAACACCTTCACAAACACGCATCGATTAGCAATCCGCAGACGGGTCAGAAGAAAGAGATCCGGGAACGGCTGCGGCTGTACACGAAGGAAGAGCTTATCATCATGTTCAGGAGCGTGGGGCTAAGCATCGAGGAGATCTACGGCGACTACGAAAAAAACGCGTTTGTCAACGGAGTGTCCGAACGGGTAATCATCGTGGCGCGAAATAACGTTTAGCAGTGTGTCCCGCCGTCATCCAACCGAGCGTTTACAGGACAAAGTTTCATGGTCCGGATTCTTGGCAAAACAGAGCTCGAGACCTACGCCGAACACAGTCGGCTGTTTCTGGATTACGTGGCTTCACCCTCAAAAGGGATTTCTCCGTGGCTTACGGGACTGTCATCTGAGGATGGCTTCTGGAAGAGCAAAGAAACTGCCGTTGACGAGGCGGCGGCCAGGTCCGTGCAGACGACGTGGGAAGATGTGGTCGACGACGTCCACGCTCTCAGCCTCAAGCTTGGAACGTGCGACGAACTTCTTGGCAAGATCCAAAAGGCGGAGTCAAGAGATACTCTTTTTGTGGTGACGGGTCAACAACCCGGAGTCCTCGGTGGCCCACTTCTCGCAATCTACAAGATTTCGACTGCGATCTCGCTCGCCGCTCACGTCGAACGGGTTCTCAATCGTCCGTGCGTGCCTCTCTACTGGTGTGGCGCCGATGACTCGGATTTTCAGGAGATTCGGAGTCTCCACTTCCTTACCCAACAGGGATCGCCGGTCACGACATCGATGCCGCAAGCGGCGCACGCGGCGGGCGTGCCGACGGGAAATATAACCCTGGAATGGCCAAAACGAGTCTGGACTGGGCTTGCAAAGATCATAGACGAGTTCGGTCCAGGTGAGGCGGTGAAGCGTGTGGTCGACGAGTCGTTCGAAAGGGCGGACGACCACGGCGAACTTGCCGCCGCGATTCTCGTCGGACTCTTTCGGGGACGGGTGGCGGTCGTGGACGGAAGATCGGCGGCGGTCCGCCGGCACGCGAAACCGGTGTTCACCGAATACACAACCGCCGAATCCGAAATAAAAGACGAAATTACCAGTCAAGGCTGTCGTCTCGAGGATTCCGGATATCACGCACAACTCGAAGTGGGAGACGACTCGGGTGTCTTTCTTCTCGAGAACGGGGTTCGCAAGAATGTCACAGCTCGCCACCATGCACGGGTCATCGATGCAGCGGAGCGCAACGTCGAAATCTGCTCACCGGGCGTAGTTGCCCGAAATCTTGTCCAGGACTTTGTGTTCAGCCCCGTCGCCGTAGTGCTTGGGCCGGCCGAGATAGCTTACAGAGCGCAAATGAGCGACTTGTACGGGCGGTTTGAGATCGTACGACCCGCCGCCGTGCCCCGCCTAACGGCGACGTTCGTCCCGCCGGCGCTGGGGGCGATGGTCGAGACCGGTGGCGAATCTCAGTTGAGGTTTCTGCTCACAGACCCGTCGGGGTATGCGAGGTCCATCTATGCGGCGTCGGTTCCCAATCAACTCGACGACGCCTCGCGTGATCTCGAGAAGCGGGTTGGCGAGGCTATAGACCGGTTCTCTGATGCAGTCGAGAAAGAGACGAACTCGAAAACTCTCGGCAAATTGAGAACGAGACTTACCGATCTTCGTAATCGCACCTCGCAGACGATCGAAGCCGTCCGAGATATCGGGAAAGCGGCGGCCCTGGCGCGATGGCCGTTTCTCTCAGAACTGGAAAACGTGATCCGGCCGAACGGGAAGCCACAGGAGCGATCGCTTTCGGGTTTGACACCCTTTCTTTATGGAAACGACGATGCCGCAGATGACTTGCTGTCGATAGCCGGTTCGTACGTGGACGATTTGTTGGACGGTCGCGTGAACCATGTAGTATATTCACCCGAGTGATGAGAATTCTCGCGTTTGGCATTCATCCCGATGACGTCGAGTTGGGCTGTGGCGGAACCGTCATACTTGCGGTCTCGCAAGGGCACGATGTGATCGTGGCCGATTTGTCCGAGGGCACGGCATCGAGCAATGGAAGCCCCGAAGAACGTGCCGCCGAGGCAGCGGAGGCCGCGCGTGTGATGGGTGTCCGCGACCGAGTGAACCTGGGTCTTCCCGACACGAGAATCGCCGGCGAAGATCCGGAACAGGTCGAGAAGGTGGTGGAGTGTATCCGCGATCTCCGTCCGGACATCGTGATCGTCCCCTCGAGCGAGGATCCTCACCCCGATCATGCGTCGGGGGGCACTTTGGTCAAGCGGGCGGCGTATCTTTCGGGTGTCCACGGGTACCATCGGGGTCGAGACGCGTGGCCGGTCAGAAACTACCTGATCTACGCGGGAAGAACCGAGTTCGAACCCCACGTCATTGTCGACGTTTCTTCAACGCACGACACTAAAGTCCGGGCGATTTTGGCTCATCGGTCTCAGTTCGTGGCCGGTGAGGGGCGGAGACCGACCCCACTGAACGCGCCGGATTTTCTCGAGTTCATCGAGGCGCGAAGCCGGGTGTATGGGAGAATGATAGGGTGCCGCTACGGCGAAGGGTTTCGAATGGCGAAGCCGTTCGCGCTCAACGATCTCGGGTTGCTTTGTGGTTGAGTGGTTTTTTCGAGTTTTCCCAGAGAGAAGATGAAGAGGGCAAGCATCGGCATAGTCTGTTATCCAACGCCTGGTGGAAGCGGTGTGATCGCCACCGAACTTGGAAAATCGCTCGCCAGGATCGGTCACCAAGTCCACTTCATAACCCATGGCTTGCCGTCCCGGCTCGACAGCTTCAACGAGAATCTGTTTTTTCACAAGGTCGAACCGGGAGACTATCCGGTTTTTCAGCAATTCACACCGTACTCGTTGAGCCTCGCAGTCAAGATACGCGAGGTCGCCATGCAATGTGACCTCGACATCGTTCACTCGCATTACGCCATTCCGTACGCCACGTCCGCGTTCCTCGCAAAAGAAATGCTCAAAACCTCCGGTCGCGATCTCAAGAGCATCACGACACTCCACGGGACCGATATCACTCTCGTAGGGCTTATGCCGTCGTTTCACGAGATCACACGGTTCAGTATCGCCGTGAGCGACGCAATCACCGCGGTGTCTCGATTCCTCGAGCGACAGACCGTTGAGGCGTTCAAGATCGATAAACCCATCCGTGTGATCCACAATTTCGTCGATTGCAACGAGTTCCGACCGGCGCGAGACACCTCGGTCCGGCAGCGATACGCGAGTGGAGACGAGAAGCTTCTCATCCATGTATCCAACTTTCGAAAAGTCAAGAACATACCAGTGGTAATTGATGTGTTTTCTAGGTTGAGAGCTTCGCTCCCCTGTCGGCTTCTCCTCGTGGGGGACGGTCCGGAGCTCGAGCCCACCGAGCGTCTGGTCCACGACCAGGGGCTCGCCGGGGACGTCGTTTTTCTTGGGGATCAAGAGTTTATTGCGGATATCCTTCCGGCGGGAGACGTCTTTTTGTTGCCCAGTGAGCACGAGAGCTTTGGTTTGGCCGCGTTGGAGGCGATGAGTTGCGGTCTTCCGGTGGTTGCCTCGAACATCGGCGGACTGCACGAGGTGATCGACGACGGAGAAACGGGTTTTTTGTTTGATCCTCATGATGTTAACGGGATGAGCGAGGTAACACTCAGACTGTTCACGGACGAGACGTGGCGAAAAACGGTGGGACTAAAATCAAGGGAACGGGCCAAACGGGATTTTGGCAAGGACAAGATCATTGGTGAATACATTGCGCTTTACGAAGAGCTCGTGTGAGGTGGCTTTATGAATCAGGATGTCAAGTTCTGGGAGGCGGTGAAGAAGATTTGTGAGAGAGACAACCGGTTCAAACCAGAAGCGTACGCGTTCATCATGGAGTCGCTGGAATATACACTTCAGCGGTTCGGGGAACACAGGCATGTGACCGCCACCGAGTTGCTCACGGGGCTCTTTGACCTGGCCAAGGAAAAATTCGGGTTGCTCGCGCACACCGTCCTCACCGATTGGGGGCTGGAAACGGCAAAGGATATCGGTCTGGCGGTTTACTATCTGGTTGATGCCGAAGTGCTCACCAAACAGGCGGGCGATCGCTTCGAAGACTTCGATCAGGAATATGATCTCAAAGAGATCCTCGAGGAGAAGTATTTCGAGTAGTCTTGGTGCGTTGTTCGTCGACAAGCCGCGGGGACAGTTTTACAGGCCGAGGGCCGGTCTTTTGACCACCCTGCGCCCGCTTCGCTCGGCTTCCCGCCTGACGGGGGGTGATCCTCGCTCGCTCCTGCGCAAAGGGTGTCCAAAAGACCGGCCCTCGGCCCTTCGCCCGCTATCCCGCGTGGACGAAGGACGGATCATGGATGGCCCCCGACGCTCCGCTAGCCGGGAGGCCACTGGAAAACGCGCCCTCCGAGCAGATGCAGGTGGATGTGCATGACCGCCTGACCGGCTCCTGACATGCAGTTGAACACCGTCCGGTAGCCCTCCTCGGACAGGTTCTCATCCTTGGCAATACGCTTTGCGCAAAGAATCATCTCTCCGAGAAGGTTGGCATCTGCGTCGTCGACATCGTTGAGCGTCGCAATGTGTTTCTTTGGCACGATGAGAACGTGGGTGGGCGCGACGGGACTGATGTCCTCAAAGGCAATCAAATTGGCGCTCTCGAACACCTTGTTGGAAGGAATCTCTCCCTCGACAATCTTGCAGAAGATACAGTCCTGCATGTGAGACCCCCTTCTTAGTGACAAATCGGAGGGAAATTATAACAAAACCAATTTCTGAGTGAGAAAAAATGTTGGCGTCCCGGTAAGATCTCATACCGGCCCCGTATTTCGTTGTGGACGGTTCCGTACCATAGTCGTTCACATACAAAACTCCAAAACGCGCAGTGTGGTTTTGGGCGAGTCCGACACAAATGTTACCTGTTTGAAAATATTCGAGTTACGAAGCGTGCCAAAATGTCCGTCTTGGTATATTTTTTGCGAGGTCGATTGCGGTACAGTGGACGCTCGCGCCGTCCGCGGGGACAAGAGACTGGCGGGGGTATTTGCCAGTGGCTATATTTTCATTGGGAAGAGGATAGACGAGCCCAAGATTTGTCGATATTGACCTCGCTGTCGATGTCGACGTCAATGAGGAGGAAAAATGGCTGGGCCAAAGGACATCATCTCCCTGATTCAAAGCAAACAAGACATCGAAGAATTTCAGCAGCTCAATTGGAAGGGTACGTTTGAGGACTACTTGAGCATAGTCATCTCCGATCCGAAGGTGTGTCGAACCGCATTTCAGAGAATTCACGACATGATCCTCTCTCACGGGGTCGAGGAGTACACCGAGTACAAGAAGAAGGTTGTCAAATACAAGTTCTTTGAGGATATCGAGTGGGGTGGTGTGGACGCGGTATATGGTCTGGACACGTCCTTGATGCGGTTGGTCAATATCTTCAAGTCGGCCGCGCAGCGCTACGGCACCGAACGGCGGATACTCCTGCTCCACGGGCCGGTCGGGAGCGCAAAGAGCACGATCGTGAGGCTTCTCAAGAAGGGTCTCGAGACGTATTCGAAGACCAAGGACGGGTGTCTGTACACTTTTGGGTGGTTGGATGAGAAGTCGGGAACGGAAAAGTACACCGACTGCCCAATGCATGAGGAACCGCTCCATCTGATTCCCGAGGAATTTCGCGCGGATGTCGAGGCAAAGGTCAACGCAAAGGTAAAGGACGCCAATCGACACGTCAGAATCGAGGGTGAACTCTGTCCGTCGTGCCGTTATCAGTTTTCGGAGCTGCTCGGTCGCTATAACGGCGATTGGACAAAGGTGATCGACCACGTTCAAGTCCGTCGGCTGGTGCTTTCGGAAAAGGACCGGATCGGGATAGGCACATTCCAACCTAAGGACGAAAAAAACCAGGATTCGACCGAGCTCACCGGAGACATCAACTACCGCAAGATTGCCGAATTCGGAAGCGACTCCGATCCGCGGGCATTCAATTTTGACGGTGAATTCAATGTCGCCAACAGAGGACTGATCGAGTTCATCGAGGTGCTAAAACTCGATGTCGCGTTCTTGTACGATTTGTTGGGGGCTTCACAGGAGCACAAGATAAAACCAAAGAAGTTCTCGCAGACGGATATCGACGAAGTGATCATCGGGCATACGAACGAGCCCGAATACAGGAAGCTTCAGAACAACGAGTTCATGGAAGCGTTGAGAGACCGGACGGTTAAGATCGATATCCCGTACAACACACGGCTCAAGGACGAGGTTAGGATATACGAACGAGACTTCAATCCTTCACTCATCAAGGGCAAGCACATCGCGCCCCACTCGCTCGAGATGGCGGCAATGTGGGCCGTGCTAACACGGCTCGAAGAGCCAAAGAAAGCCTCGCTGAATCTCATTCAAAAGATGAAGCTCTACAACGGTCAAACGCTCCCGGGCTTCACCGAAGACAACATCAAGGAACTGCGGAACGAGACGGAGCGCGAGGGGATGGAGGGCATTTCGCCCCGTTATATCCAAGATAAGATCTCGAACGCGCTCGTGGACGAGGAAGGTGAGGGGTGCATCAACCCGTTTATGGTTCTAAGAGAACTGGAGACGGGGTTGAAACATCACTCGCTGATTACCTCCGACGAACAGCGCAAACGATACAAGGAACTTCTCGGTCTGGCCAGGGAAGAGTACGAGGACGTCGTCAAAAACGAAGTTCAACGCGCAATCTCGGCCGACGAAGAGGCGATAAAGAGACTCTGCGACAATTACGTAGACAACATCAAGGCGTACACGCAAAAAGAAAAGGTCAAGAACAAGTACACCGGTGAGGACGAGGAACCGGACGAACGACTGATGCGTTCGATCGAGGAGAAGATCGGGATCCCCGAAAACCGAAAGGATGATTTCCGAAGGGAGATCATGAACTACATCGGTGCGCTGGCCGTCGAGGGGAAGACCTTCGAATACAAAACCAACTCGAGACTTCAGAAGGCCCTCGAGCTAAAGCTCTTCGAGGACCAGAAGGATTCGATAAAGCTGACCAATCTGGTCTCGAACGTCATCGACAAAGAAACACAGGAGAAGATAGATGTCGTAAAACAGCGTCTCATTCGAAATCAGGGCTACTGTGACATCTGTGCTACAGACGTGTTGAACTTCGTGGCCAGCATCTTTGCCCGCGGTGATTCGAAACAGTCGTAGCAATTCGAGGAGGCACCAGCCATGGTGCGGCGTATTGAGCAAGACCTCCAGAGGTTTCGACAGATCGTCCGAGGCGTTGTCAAGAGAGAACTCAAAAAGTACATGGTCACGGGTGAGCTGATCGGCAAGAGAGGCAAGGATCTGGTCAGCATTCCCATCCGTCAAATCGAGATTCCAAACTTCAGATATGAGACGCGCAAGCTCGGCGGTGTGGGCCAGGGCGACGGCGAGGAAGGCACGCCGATCGGCATCGGTGAAGGCGAACAGGGGGAGGGGACCGCGGGGAGCGCGCCAGGACACCACATCCTCGAAGTCGATATCACTCTCGAGGAACTCGCCGATATCATGGCGGAGGAACTCGAGCTCCCCAACATCCAGCCAAAAAGCAAGTCGTCAATCGTGACAGAGAAGGACCGTTACTCGACGGTCAGCCGAACCGGTCCGGAGTCGCTACGGCACTTCAAGCGAACCTTTCGTGAAGCCCTAAAACGCCAGATCGCTTCCGGGACCTACGATCCCATAAGTCCGATCGTCGTTCCCGTGAGAGAAGACAGGCGGTACAAATCGTGGAAAGAGACAAAGGTCCCCGAGACGAGCGCGGTAATCATCTATCTGATGGATGTGTCGGGGTCGATGGGTGACT
>CP070677.1:1638472-1658883 GCA_020352495.1 Candidatus Latescibacterota bacterium | reverse complement strand
CCCCGTCATTCAAGTACAGCGTGTTTCTGCCTTCACCATCGTTCCCGCAGACGAGGTCTAGGCCCCCTTTGCCATCCACATCCCCCAACGACACGCTCCGTGTAATGTTGGTTTCGAGCGAGGACCAAGCTGGTATGACCGAAAACACACCCCCTTCATTCAAATAAAGCGTGTTGCTCCCGTTATTCCCACAGACGAGGTCCAAGTCCCCGTCGCCATCCACATCCCCCAACGACACGCTGTGAGTCTCGGTGGTCGGACCCGAGGACCAAGCTGGTATGTCCGAAAACATACCCCCTTCATTCAAATAAAGCGTGTTGTTGCCCAATTGTATCCCGAAATTCCCACAGACGAGGTCCAAGTCCCCGTCGCCATCCACATCTCCCAACGACACGCTAGAAGTCCTGTTGGCCGGACCCGAGAACCAAGTCGGCGTCGGGGAAAACGTTCCCCCCTCATTCAAATAGAGCGTGTTGCTGTCAAGCCAATTCCCACAGACGAGGTCCAAGTCCCCGTCGCCATCCACATCCCCCAACGACACGCTCCGTGTGTCGTTGGTCGCGAGCGAGGACCAAGCTGGTATGTCCGAAAACACACCCCCTTCATTCAAATAAAGCGTGTTGCTCCCGTCATTCCCACAAACGAGGTCCAAGTCTCCATCGCCATCCACATCCCCCAACGACACGCCCCAAGTCTCGTTGGCCGGGCCCGAGGACCAAACCGTTGTGTCCGAAAACACACCCCCTTCATTCTCATAGAGCGTGTTGGGTTGATTCAAGTTCGCACAGACCAAGTCCAGGTCCCCATCACCATCCACGTCCCCTAACGACACGCTCCGAGTGAAATTGGCCGGGCCCGAGGACCAGGCCGTGTCTGCCGAAAACACACCCCCATCATTCAAGTAAAGCGTGTTTTTTTGATTGTCGTTCCCACAGACGAGGTCCAAGTCGCCGTCGCCATCGACATCCCCTAACAACACGCTAGCGGTCTGGTTCTGTGGGCCCGAGGACCAAACCGTTGTGTCCGAAAGCACACCCCCTTCATTCAGATAGAGCGTGTTGCTCCCGTAATTCCCACAGACGAGGTCCAAGTCGCCGTCGCCGTTCACATCCCCCAACAACACGCTAAAAGTGTTGTGCCCGCCCGACCACCACACCGTGTCTGCAGAAAACACACCCCCCTCATTCAGATAGAGCGTGGGGCCCTGTTGTTCCGAGTTCCCACAGACGAGGTCCATGCCCCCGTCTCCATCCACATCCCCCAACGTCACGCTGTTAGTCTTGTTGGGATACGCCGAGGACCAAGCCGGTTCCCCACCAAAGAGACTCTCCTGTGCGAAGGATACCTCAGGCTGCACCAACGCGAGTGAGATAACACAAGCCGCAAGGGCCCCTCTTCTCATCTTTGCCACACACACGACAACGACACCGATCGCCAACGCCTTGGACAGCACGTCGGTTCCCACGTCCGCAAGGATCGGAAAGGTCACAAATTTTCTCCAAACGAGGATCGCAACGAACACGGAGACGGGGACAACGCATGCTCTCCGGATCGCTTCTGATAGACCCGCCCCCAACCAATTCGATTAATAATAGCATGAGATGGCTGTCTGATGCTGAACAAACTGCGGACGTGAACTGCCGGCCCGGAATCGCGAGGATGCTCGGGCGTTGAATGAACCAGTAACCTATTGTGAAATCATTAGATTGTGCTTTGCCCGTCACGCGACCCCGGCGCCGTTCGCGACGCTCCGAACTGTTCCCCGAGTCCCCTCCTGTGTCTGAGAGCGTGGGTTTGTGGGACAAGGTCAGATTCTTTATGAGACGGTTTAGTTGGTGCGGCGCCACAGAATCGCAGCAGCGTTCAATTCGCGGTCAGGTCGTTCTCGATCACATCATAGAGCTCCGTTTTGTTTCCCCTGTTCCAATCTTCATAGACCTGTGCAGAGAGCTCTTTGCTGAGAGGAAGAGTAGAGAGGTCGTTGTCTCGAGCGATGTCCCGGATCGTATTCGAGTATTTCTCGCACAGCCAACATTCGCCGGGTTTTTCGAACAAATTCCTCATGCGGAGGTATATCGAATGGAAATCTTCTTGGGCAATATTGCCAAATGAGATGTTCAAGAACTCACAGGGCTGCACATCACCTTTGGCATTGATATAAAACCGATCGGTGCCTCCGGCAGTGCATCCAAACATCCTTTTGTCCTCTTCGATGATCTGCGCGGATATGGAGGGGTACTTCTCGTATTTGCGTTCGGAGTTGTACATGTTGACCATGTCTTTAACCCGCTGAAGATCGGTCTCGGCAAATTCGTCCGCCCCACCGTCGAGCCACCCACCCGCGGATTTTGGCTTGATCAGTTGAACAAAAGCCGCCCCGAACTCACGAGACTTATCCATCAGCTGTTCGAAAAGTCCGTTTTGAAACGCCTCTTTTTGAAGGCATATGTTGAACGCCACCGGAGTATGTGTTTTGTGACACGTTGCAACGCCGTCCTGCATTATCCGCCACGCTAGCTCTGAACCGAAAAACGCGTCGAACTGCTCCGGGTCGGGTGTGTGGAGCGAGAACATCACCGCGGTAAGCCCCAGGTCTTTTAGCTCCCTCAGGCGCTCCACGGTCATACCATCGCCGGTCGAGTTGACCCAAATATCCGATCTGTCATCGATCGCCTCGCAAATCGCTTTCAAGCGGTCATAACGGAGAAACGGCTCGCCACCTTCTATGTTGAAAAACGCTGTACCATGGTCTTGAAGACTCCTCGCCGCGGCGACGAGCTTGTGAATATCGACATCCTTGCCCCGGTCGAGTTTTTGATAACAGTGGGCACAGCGGTACCGGCACGCCGATGTTACGGAGATAAGAACGGTTGTATTTGGCAGTTTGGAGTTGAAAGCGAGGAATTTCTCGCACGCCGTGTAAAACGCACGCGAAAAGGCCCCGGGGATATACAATCCGATCTTCGTGTGACGTCCAACTCTGGCAAACTTATTGTGCTGAAGCTTCGAAAGAAAGAACTCCAGTCGTCTGAGGAACATAACATACTGTCTGAGAGAGATCTCGTTGCGGAATACCCTTGGGAGGAAGTGGAACACAATGGCGATTCTAAGACGAATGGTGAATATCCGCTTACGAATGCCTGCGATGTTCTCTACTTTTGTCATACAGCCAATCCTCGCACAAAGTCTGGCATAGCGATCAAAGCTTGTCAATCATGTGGGCTAGAGAAGCCCGTTGGCCTTGTACCATTGTATTGTTTTGTGTATCCCCTGTTCGAGCTTATGGGCGCTGGAAAACCCCAACACCGTCCGCGCCTTTCGAGTCGAATACTGAATGGAATCATAAAACATGTTCACGCGACCGCGTGTCAACGGTGGCGGTAACTTTGAACGAAACATCGTGTAGAGCAGCTCCAACAAAAACGCCATCGGGTACAAAACGTATTTGTGGGCGGTTGCGGGCTTTCTCAGGCCGGCCGCCGCACACAAAAGAGAGAAAAGAACATCCATGTTTGTGGCTGTCTCGTCACCAACGATGATTCGCTCGACTCCCGGTATTCTTTTTTCATACGCCAACACGTAGGCTCGGGCCAGATCGCCCGCATATACGACGTGGAAATTGTTCTTTGTCGAACCGGGCGCAATCGCGAAACGGTTCTTGGCGTTTTTCAAATAATCATAAAAGCCCGTGTTGAACTCGCGCTCCCCATATACCCATGTCGGCTCCAAGACAGTAAGATTCAAACCGTGTCGTTCCGCAAACCTGACGGCTTCTCTGGTTGCTCGAGCCTTTGTGTCGCGATAGTAGTTCATCGCACATGGGAAAATCCTGTCCAAAAAGTAACGATAATGTGAATTGTAGGGGCTGGTTTCATCCTTGACGACCGTGCTGTCTTCTTCGCCGTAGGAAGAGATGGTCCCCGTCATTATGACGTGGTCAACGTCGTTGGATACACAGGCATTGAGAACATTGAGCGTGCCGTCCACGTTTGTCTCGTAAAAGTCGCGTTTTCTCCCCCAATCATAGGCAAGAGCGGCGTTGTGAATGAGCACGGAACATCCCTGGAAAGCCGACCGGAGTGTTCCGGCGTCTCTAATGTCACCGTAACGGATGTCGATGCACGAGCGGTCGAACCATTCAAGCCGACTCGTTTTCCGAACCAGACAGATAGGCCGGATGCTGTGTTCTAGAAATGCGTTTACAATGTGGCTTCCGATAAAACCCGTGGCGCCCGTGATTATCAGCCTATCCGAGGTCATGTTTGCAGAGGAGGAGCGCCCCGTTGTGACCCCCGAATCCGTACGAGGCCGAGATAGCATAGTTGATATCCAAGGGCACGCTCTCGAGTACGAGGTTGACGGTGGTCATGGGGTCGGGGACGGGATTCCCGTGAACTTTCGAATTCTTGATTGACATGGCGGTAACACCGGCCTCTATGGCGCCACTAGCCCCGATCGTGTGTCCCAATATCATTTTGGTGGAATTGACAAGCGGCTGTTTAGCTCTCTTCCCAAATACATCGACAATCACCTCGGCCTCCACTCGATCACCGACCTGTGTGGCTGTCCCATGAGCGTTGAAGTAGTCGATTTGCCTGTGGTTGGAGAGTGTGTTCAGGATTTTCTTGATTTCGGTGCCGCTTGGCTCGACCTGAACGATGTTGTGGGCATCGCTCGATGCCTGGTAATCCAGAATCTCCGCATAGATCGGCGCATTTCGTGCGCGGGCACGGGCAAGCTCTTCGAGTACGAGCACACACGCCCCTCCTTCAGCGAAAAGAAAACCGCTTCGCCGTTCGGAAAAGGGAAGGGGCACACCGTCGCTCGATTGCTCGAGTGTGCCAAGCGTATCGAACCCGCGCATGATCGCGCCAATATTGTCGTGCAGATTTTCTACGCCGCCCGTTAGTGCCACGGCAGTGTTACCGTTCTTGATACGTCTGAAAGCCTCTCCGATTGCGATTGTGCCGGATGCGCACGATGCCGTGATGGCAAAAGACTCCCCGGTGCTCCCAAACATGATCGACAACCAAGCGGCTACCGAGCTGGCCATGGTCTTCGGGATCACCATTCGATGATAGTGTCCCTGGTGTTTTTGCCCGCTTTTTGTGGAAGACAAATCATGAGTCACGTACGACTCAAAAGCCGGTTTGAGCCCGCTGAAACCCGTTCCAAGAATGACGGCGCATTCCGAGAGGTCCTTTGCCTCAAAACGGGGCCCATCGGGCCTCAACGGAATTGCGGCGTCTTCGATCGCGAGTTTTGCCGCTACCAAAGCCATCCTGTCTTCATAGGCGAGGATGTTTTCGTATTTGTCCGGGATCCCGTGCTGGGCGAGCGTCAGTTGTGGAAGACGTACAAAATGTTTCGAGCGAAAGGAGTAACGTTCTTCATAGTGCTTGGGGATGGGTTCGATACGCGGCTTGAAATCAATCACGCTGTCAAACAGCGCCTTTTTGCCGATCCCGACCGAGGTCACGGGCCCAATTCCCGTTATGACGACTCGTCTATCCTGTATCATGGCAGTCTTTCCAAGCTGTCGACAAGAACGGCAAGATAATCCTCCAGATTTTCGTAGTCACGGGCTCGCGTCTGCACGGGGCGAAGCTTGAAGTGCGTCCCATCCTCGAGGATCGTTTTTGTCTCGGGGTCTTCGGTCAGCCTGCCTATCCTGTAAAATGTGAATCCGTTCGATCTTGCCTCTTTCACGAGTCCCTTTTCGTCAGCGGGGCGGATCGTAAAGAGCAACTCATACTCGCCGCATTCGCCCAGAAAAAGCAGCGTCTTTGGCATACCAAGAATCTGCGCAAAGAGTATGCCCTTTCGCAGGTAGGGCAGATTCGATACCGCGAAGCCGGTTCCGTTTAGTTCGCAGATCGTACTTAACGCATTGTATGTTCCATCGCTGGTATCCATACACGCCGTCGCGTATCTTCGAATGAGCGCCGACTCATCCAGACGCAGGTGAAACTTGTTTCGTACCGTGCGGGCAAGACGTCCTATTGCATCGTGCTGGGCGAACATCGACAATCCGGCCTCGAGGTTTCCCGATCCGATTCTGCCCGACAAAAAGACCGAATCACCGGCGCGCGCACCTCGCCTGCCGAGCCGTGGTGCCTCCGCCTTTCCGAGAACCGACGCCGTGTAGTGCCACGTTTTCGCCCTCCCGATGTCTCCTCCCGCAAAGGTGACGTTTGCCGTTTTGAGGACCTTTGCGACTCCCCGGGAGAATTTGCGAATGTACTCATCGCTCCAGCTTGGATCGACGATCATTGCGTGGGCGTAAACAAGAGGAACTCCACCCGCGGCCAATATGTCGCTTATGCTTCCTGTGGCGACGTTCCAACCGAGCAGCACGGGATCGTTTGTGCGAAAAAGATCCTCCGAGGAATATTCATCGGTCGTGAACAGATACGTGTCATCACCCAGACGTACCCGTTCCGCGTCGGCGTCGAAGTTCGTGCTGAGGACAACTTCCTCACGTTCAAAGACGCTGCGAATAATGGAGATGATGTTTTGTTCGCCGACCATACTCTATCCAACTATAAGATCAAGCGGGTCGTGTGCCATCTCAATTTTGCAGGGAACAAACCCAACTGGATCGCCATCGAACTCCACTTCTACGTCACCCGTTGACGCCTGTGCCTCGAACCGGCTGCAGTACAAAAGCGACATCACGTCGTTGTCCGCTATCCGGCGGCCGCTGTAAATGGTCCACAGGCATCGTGGAACGTTTCGGAGTTTCAAGTTGTTGACGACCAAAACGTAAAACTTTCCGTCGCCTTCTGCGAGTTCGTTTTGCACCTTAATGCCCGAGGCGATGAATCGGGTCTTTCCGACCGATATGTTGAACACATTTGAAATTGTTTTTTGTTCGTCGTCGATTCGAACCGTCAAATCGCAAGGGTGATACGACTTGAGCACTTTGATCAGCGACAGCAACGTGCCGAGAAAGTCGCCGACTTTTTTTCGTATCCCCGAATTCGCTTGACGCGCGAGCGAGGCCCCTAGACCGATGTTTGCGCAGCAGGCAAAGAGCTTGGTCCGGGCAACACCACCGATCGTTCTCGATCCATCGGTTGACGGGCTCTCGGTATCCGCGGTGAAGGCTACGGTGCCCAACTGAATTTGTCTGCTGCGTCCTCGGTAAAGCGCCTCGAACGCCGCATCGTATTGGATAGGTATACCGTAACTCTTGCAGAAATCCGGGCTCGTCCCACCGTACACGACACCCATCTTTGCGTTGGATATTCTGCGCCCGTTTTCATCAAAAAAGCCATTGAGTACTCGGTTGATTGTGCCATCTCCGCCGACTGCAACGATGACATCATACTTTTCCATGTTGGCTTGGCGCGATAAGGAAAAAGCATCGTCCAGCGTTTTGGTGATATTGACCGTTGCTGGTGGAGAGAACCCATTCAACGTTGATTTGAGCCTGTCGAGGGCGACGAGATTGCGTCCACCCCGTGAGCCGGGATTCACTATGAACGAGTAACGCATCTGTTTCGCAGCGCGGCTAGGGACTCTTTTTCGTGCCGGGTCGCTCTTGAACGGCAATGCGCTGGAAAACCTCCAATACCCTCTTCATGTCCTCTTCGCTCACGCCGGCGCCCGCAATAAGACGAACGGTGCACGCGTGAGAGGGAACCGAGGGCGGAATAAAGGGTGTCGACGCAATGCCGTTTTGGAATAGTAATTTGCTCAAGGCAACAGTCTGCTCCGCGGACTCACAACGGATCGATGTGATTGGCGCCTCGGAGTCCACGATCTCGAACCCGGAACCGCATAGGCCATCGACCAGCATGGCCTTGTTGCGCCACATTCTTCCGCTGAGCGTATGGAACTCTTTCTCGATGATGTCGAGCACGGCGAGAACACCACCGATTGTTGACGGTGGCAGCGCCGTGGAATATACGAGACCGGGGCAGTAATAACGAAGATACTCTATGAGGTTGGCCGGGCCGGCCACCATGCCACCCGCATTGGCCAACGCCTTGCCAAGCGATGCCGTGTATATACCTTCGAAGTGCTCGAGGTCGGCGTGCTCTAGAATTCCGTGACCGCGTGTCCCTAGTACGCCGATTCCGTGCGAGTCGTCCACTACGGGCAATGCGTTGTAGTGGTCGCAAAGCTCCGCCAGCTCTTTGATTGGGGCGATGCTTCCCTCGATCGAAAAAACCGACTCTGTAACAACAAAAACCTGGCGATGCGAGGAAGCACGCTGGAGCTGACGCTCCAAGTGTCCCATGTTGTTGTGGAGAAACGGCCTGAATTTACAGCCGGTGGATTTAGCACCATGTATGAGCGATGCATGAGCGTAGTGGTCAACGAGTATGAGGTCCTGCTTCTGTGCAATCGCGGAAAACAGGGCAGCGTTCGCCTGATAACCACTGGGAAATACCAATGCGGCCTCCAGTCCGACGAAACGGGCGAGAGTCTTCTCGAGCCTCGCCATTTCACCGGTATAGCCCGTGGCGATTGGAGTTCCGCACAATGAGGCGCCATACGTGCGCGCGGCACGCTCGATACCCTCTTTGACCCTCGGGTCGCAGGCAAGGCCAAGATAGTTGTTCGAAGCAAGGTCGATCAGATTCTCCCGTTCAAAAGAAATAACGCCGTTCTCGGTTCCCGAGAGAACCGTGTGGTAATAGGGATTGAACCCCGTCTTTTCCCCTGCGCTTTTGTCAACCGTCAGCTGCGCGAAAAAATCTTCAGGCCTCATTGAACACCCCGAGCTGCTAGTGGTCACGTATGTACTGCTGTTTTAGTAACGCCACAATATCGGAGGCCGTCGAAACCTTTTGAAAGTCGGTTTCGTCTATTGTGATTCCAAACTCGACTTCGAGCGCGTCGATTATCATGGTGACTTCGAACGAATCAATTCCGATCTCGTTTCTCAAATCGGATTCGAGATCAACCGCGTCACTTTTTTCAACGTTCTCTTTGATAATGCCAAGTATCTTGTCTTGCAGGTTCATGCTATACGTGTCTGGCCCGGTTGGTTACATTTTTGGGTTTTTGTGCAGTTCGAAAATAAAGCCGACAAAGATGTAGGAAAACATAAAGAGCCACATGGCGAGATCGGGATTGAAAAGCGCGATGAGCGCCGCCTGACCGCAGACACCCGCCCTGAAATTGACTTCCAATGACTCATACGTCTTTTCACCGGTTGGGTTCAAGTAATACAGAACACCGGTCCAGATCTGCAAGAAAACGGTGAGAACACCAAGGACAATGAACGTCATGTTGAGCGGTGCTTCATGCATTTTGGTAATTCTGAGAAGAACGAACACGATGGTGGGCAAAAACGACGACGCGATCGCCAGGATTCGTGCGGTCCCGGTACCGTATTTCACGACGAGCGTTCTCTTGCCGGCGGCTTTGTCTCCTTCGTAGTCCTTGAAATACGTGTAGAATGTCATCAGTGCGTTGATGAGCCATATGAGAATGAGGATCGAAATACGATGCGACAGAAACACCGTTGACTCGGTTGGCCCCGAGGCATACGCACCGAAGAGCGTCGCCATGGTAATCATCAGGCCAAATACGACATTGCCCAAAGTCCCATAGCCTTTTGCGTACTCATAGACCAGGTTGAGCGCGACGCCCGCGCCAAGAAATACGAGCGCAAATGGCTCCAGATAAAACCAGGTGACAATCGCAGTGACCAAGATCAGGCCAAACGAGACGAGCAAGGCCGCGGTGGGATTGAGCTTGCCTGTGACCATCGGCCGATCCGGCGCATTGATTTTGTCTTCCTCGCGCCCGAGGTAATCGTTGATGATCTGGTTGATTCCCCAGCTCAGAAAAAGCAGTATGAGAATCACCAGCTTTTTTTCCGGAGGTGGCGCGACTTCGATTGTCCTATCGGGAGAGAACGTTGCGACATACTCGTAATATGCCACCCCGATCCAACCGGCGATGCCCGTGACAAACGAGTAATAGAGGCGCATCGACTTGATGTATTCCCGAATGAAAGTCAGGATCGTCGATGTCGTAGTGGCTTGCTTGGTCATGTTATGCAGGATATGGGTTTTGCAGTCTGGTACTCTGCCGTGTGCAAATCGGATCGCCGGTGAAACTCGCCGGGAGGGACCCGCCCAACTATCAGTGACGTATTATACACCAACGACCGGAATCGCACAATGCTGAGTGACGAGAGCCGCGAGCAAACGGTGGGACACAAACTCGAGTAACAAACAATGGAATAACGAACGGTTCATCCCCGGAACCGGATGACCTGGGCCATCCCGGTGTAGGCCTCGATCTCAACGTCAAATCGGTTTGCTCAACGGTATCTCCAAATCACAAACGTATGCGTCTCATTTTCGCGGGGATCGGGTGACTTGTAAACCTCATCGTCTCGGTGGAGAACAAGGGGTTCACTATGTGTGTCGTACTTGAGGCACCGGTAGCGCATGGCAATAGTCTCGTAATTCCCATCAGACACAGTGCGTGAACCTCCAGAGATTTCTTTGAGGAGGTTCTCATCGTTGAGACGAATCGATTGTTGAACAATGTACTTCACTCCGTTCCGCGCCAAGTATTCGTTGAGCGAACCGGATCGAAGCACCTCTTGGTACTCGGCGTTGTTGACAACACCGTCTAGATTGATCACCTTGCGCCGGCTGAAGTATGCAAAACGCCCGGCGTCCTTCATCGCAAGGACATCCATCGGTTGTGTGTTGGCGCGCGTCCACAGGGCGGCCCTATAGGCTTGAACATGCCAAGAATGATCGAGGCGTGCCAAAAGCGTTTGACGGCTTATCTTGTAGATCGCAACGACCGATACGAGCACAATGAGAACGCTCACCAACACACGCGTCGCTACCTTGGGCCATCGTTCGAGAACGTAGTCGGTGGGTTCACGCAGTGCCATCGCGAGGAATAGCGCATATGGAATGAATTGCCAGCGGAAGATACCCCAGTCGATGAAAAGGACGAGATTTACCGCGTGCAACAGTACGTAGACGCCAAGGACCAGCAAGCTGCACCGGAGGTACCGGTGCCGTGGGTCAGTGGGGGAGTTCCGTATCAACCTCAATGCACACCACGGCACGTAGACAACAGCGAATAGAAGGAATGGCAAGTGGAGCGGTCCGATGGCCCGAAACTTGTCCGCGGTAAACGAAATGGCAGGAAACGAAGACTTGAGCGAGCCGCTGATAGGGACAAACGCTCCAAAATTGTGCAAGTTGTACAACAGGTAGGGAAGAACGACGAGCGTTGCGCCCGTGGTGACAAAAACCAAGCGCCATATCGCGCGTGATCGCCCGTTCGGATCAAAAAAAACTTGAGCCAAACAAAAACCCGAGACTGCTATACCGAGAAACACCATGTCAAGACGAGTCAACATGACCATACCGAGCAGCACACCGTAGCCGAGAGCACTAAACAGATTGAAGCGTGAGAAGACGCGAAAACGCCAGCCTGTCAGAAAGAGCACGACGAGAGAAAGGACAAGCAGAGCGGACTCCATTCCATTCGCTGACTTGTATATCACGGCGTATGCGAACAGTATCGAACTCAGGAGAGACGTGAAAAGGCTGCGTGTGGGCATAAACCGGGAGAACAACAGCCAGCTCGCCATAAACAGTAGGCCGATTTGCAGTACCAGGTAGGCTCTGAAGGCCGTGGCTGAACCGTCTTCCGTGACTGCTGCCACCGGCAAAATCGTCATCAACCACAGAGGATGGTACCCGTTTGTTTGGTGAATACCGTCAAATGTTGGCCCGTTACCGCTTGTGATATTCTCGGCAATCCTGAAAAAGTATGCCGCGTCGTCTGGGACTCGATGCACGACTTTCTCAATATCAGCAAACACAAATACCGCGAGGAGATATGCGGATATCGCTGCGATGATCGATAAGGACAGTATCGTACTTAGGTTCAGACTAGTCGGCCCGTCCGAACCGTTGCGGCTTTTGTTGTTCGGGTGTAGGGCGTGCACTACGAGCCACCTTGGGTACATTGAAAATCGGGACCAACTCGGATGACCCATCCTATCCGCGTCCGATCTGATTGGCAATTGTTTTTGCGACCGTCGCTCATGAGATTCATGGACAGTTCTGGTGAGACCTTCGCGATCCAACCACGATGAACAATTCCCGAATGGTCGGGCTAGCAAATACGGGGAAGCTGCTCGCCGCTCAACATATCGACGATCGTTTGGGTGCCTATTGCCGTTCGCATCGTTACGAGTCCCGCGCGACCGTCCGCAACGTTGCCAACAACTCGGGCGTCCTCGCCGAGTGGATGCGCCCGTAGGATTTCGAGGGCGCGGTCGGCGTTATTTTGGTCGACAAAGGTGACAAACCGGCCTTCATTGGCGACATAGATCGGATTTAATCCAAGAATCTCACAAGCTGCTCGAACCGGTTCGGAAACGGGGATCGACGGATCGTCGAGGTCGATTTGGACGCCTGCGCTCCCGGCGATTTCTATGACGGCGCTGGCCAATCCACCTCGGGTGAGGTCGCGTAGGCAGTGGAGATCGAGACCGGCCGCGATCATTTCCAAAACAATATCGGCAAGCGGCGCGCAGTCACTCTCGATATTGGATTCGAATTCCAGCCCCTCCCGTTTGGCCATGATCGCCATTCCATGACGGCCGATATCTCCGTTGAGAAGCACGACGTCGCCAGGACGGACACGGGAAGGCGAGATGAGATGGTCACATTCGATGACACCGACACCGGATGTGTTGATGAATATCTGATCGCCCTTTCCCTGGTCCACGACCTTGGTATCTCCGGTCACGATCTGAACACCGGCGGTATCTGCTGCCTTTTTCATGGATCGCACGACCCGCCAAAGTGTTTCCATAAGCAGACCTTCTTCCAGCACAAAACCTGCGCTCAGACAAAGTGGACGTGCGCCGCACATGGCGAGGTCGTTGACGGTTCCGTTTACGGACAGAGTCCCGATGTCGCCACCGGGAAAGAAGAGCGGTCGAACGACATATGAGTCAGTTGTGAAGGCGATTTTATTATTGTCAAGACCGACTACAGCGCCATCGTGGCGCTCATCGAGAAGGGCATTTCCAAAGGTGGGGACAAAGATCTTTTCGATCAACTGGTGCGAGAGCGTTCCGCCGCCACCGTGAGCCAAAAGAATATGTGGGTACTCGGTTGGAGGAATCGGACAGGACGGTGTGAAGTCCTTCGCTTCCTGGTTGTCACTCGCCACACCTACGACTCCTTCATCACGTGTCGTCTATATCGGTAATAGGCGGCACAGGCGCCCTCCGAGGAGACCATTGTGGCGCCAAGCGGTTGTTCCGGCGTGCACCGAGTGCCAAAGGCGGGGCAGTCGTTGGGTTTTTTGACTCCTTGGAGAATCAGCCCGCTAACGCACTCCGTTGTCTCATCCTCAGAACGGCCTACCACCCCAAAGCGTCTTTCCGCATCGAACCCTGCGAATTCCTCACGAAGTCCAAGACCGCTCTGTGGAATCTCTCCGATCCCGCGCCATTTTCTGTGGACGACCTCGAACACGTCACGAATCAACTCCTGCGCGTTTGGGTTTCCATCACGACGGACGGCGCGTGCATAGGGGTTTTCAACAACCGCCCGACCCTCTTCGAGTTGACGGACACACAGGTAAACACCGTAGAGGAGATCGAGCGGCTCAAAACCGGTGACGATGATCGGCACCTCGTATTTTCGTGCGATCGGAATGTACTCCTTGTAACCCATCACGGTACATACATGGCCGGCGGCGAGAAAGCCCTGCACTCGGTTGTTTGGCGAGGCAAGGATCGCCTCTATCGCGGGTGGAACGAGCACGTGGGAAACGAGAACCGAGAAGTTCTTCACACCCTTCCGGGCCGCCTGGTATACGGTCATCGCATTGGCGGGCGCCGTCGTTTCGAACCCCACCGCAAAAAAGACAACTTGATTCTCGGGATTCTCGGTGGCGACATCGAGCGCATCCAGAGGCGAATAGACGATTCGTACGTCACCGCCTTTGGCTTTGGCCGAGAGGAGGTTTCCTTTTGCGCCGGGCACCCGGAGCATATCTCCAAACGAGCAGAATATGACATCGGGTAGGGAGGCGATCTCGACGGCTTTATCAATGAGTTCCGTGGGTGTGACACACACCGGGCAGCCGGGTCCGTGTACCAACTTGATTTGCTTTGGCAAAAGCTCGTCGACACCAAAGCGGACGATCGAGTGGGTCTGCCCACCGCACACCTCCATGATCGTCCACCGCCGCGTCGTGATGCTCTCGATACGGATCGCAAGTGCGCGGGCGGACGCCGCGTCGCGGTACTCATCGACAAACTTCATCTGACACCACCTTGGAGCTCGCTGAGCTCGCCGATCTCTCCCATATGCTCGAATACCCGTGTCGCTTCGGACTCGTCGACCGTGTTCAGCGCGAACCCGACATGAACGAGAACATAATCACCGCGACCGGCATCGGGTACGAATGAGAGGTTAACGTCTTTCAAGATCCCACCAAAGTCAACTTTGCCCCGTCGCGACAAAGGATCGTCGTCTATGATTTCAATGATTTTTCCCGGTATGGCGAGACACATGGGGTTTATTCACCTCCGGATTTGGCCAACGCCGCCGCCACGACCTGTCCCAGTGCGATCCCACCGTCGTTTGGCGGAACACGTTGGTGCCAGTACGGTCGGAAACCAGCTTCCATGAGACGCACAATTGTCCTCTCGGTCAAGTATTTGTTCTGAAAACATCCGCCTGTCAAGACAACTCGCTCATCGTTCACTCTACGGGCCGTCTCTGTGATCAGCTCGGCAAGTGTGTTGTGAAACTTCGTGGCGATCGACCCCACGCCGACTTGGCTCTCGATATCCGACATTATTCCTAGAGTCAGCGGTTCCCAGTCGACCACCCACACACCTCCATTCCGGCGAACGTCGAACGGATACGACTCCTCGTTGTCGATGCCCCACGTGGCGAATTCGAGCTCCATGGCGGCCTGTCCCTCGTAGCTCACGCGGTGACGAAGGCTCAGTAACGAGGCCACCGCATCGAACAGCCTGCCCGCGCTCGACGTCAGCGGGGAGTTGATGTTCCCACGGAGCATCTTGCGAAGAATCCCGCGGTCGTCCTTCGAAAATGTCATGAGCGGCGTGAGATTGTCCATGTCAAAGACGTCGTCGGAAAAGATCTCGTAGAGAAGGCCGAGGGCTGCCCGCCGGGGCTCCCGAACGGCCTGCTCCCCACCGGGGAGAGAAAATCGTCGCAGATGCCCCACCCTCTCGAACGACCCGGCGTTGGCGCGTAGAAACTCCCCGCCCCATATCGTTTTGTCCGGACCAAACCCGGTTCCGTCCCAAGATACACCGCATACCGGCGGCTCGAGCTCGTTCTCCGCCATACACGAGAGCACATGTGCCCAGTGATGCTGAACCTTTTGGGGAGCGGGTTCGAACGCTTCGACATGCTTTGTCGTACGGTAGTCGGGGTGTGCGTCACACGCAATTCTCTCGGGTTCGATGACGTAAATCCTTTGCAGATCGGAAACAGTCTTCCGAAAAACCGAGTACGCGGCATTCGTGGACATATCGCCGATGTGTTGACTCAAGAAAACTTGATCGTTCACGGAGATCGCGACGGTGTTTTTCAGGTGTCCACCGACACCGAGGATCGCCCCGGGCGGTGGATTGGTTTTTAACGGCACCGGGAGCGGCGCGTAGCCCCGGGCGCGACGGAGGACGAGAACCCGGTTGGCGACCAACCGTACAACCGAGTCGTCCACGTGACGGACAATCGGGCGGTTGTGAACGAGAAAGAGATCGGCGATCGCCCCGAGTCGATCGAGAGCCTCGGTCTCGTCTATACAGATGGGCTCTTCCGAGAGGTTTCCGCTCGTTGCCACGATGGGGAAACGCATTCCCGATACAAGAAGATGGTGAAGCGGTGTGTATGGAATCATCACTCCAAGATACGGATTGGCCGGGGCAATCGACGGTGCAACCAGCGCGGATGGGCGGCGGCGGAGCAAGACGATGGGAGCTTCGGGAGAAGTCAAAAGACGTTTCTCGAGCGGTGATACCTGGCAGTGTTCGTTCACCAGCTCGAGTGACGGGTACATCAGCGCGAGAGGTTTCTCGTTCCGGTGTTTTCGTTCACGCAACCGCCTGACGGCTGACTCGTCTCTCGCATCGACGATCAGATGAAAACCGCCAAGTCCTTTGAGCGCGAGAATCGCACCGTCGCGAATCGCTCCGGATGCTCTCGAGAGCGCCTCATCCTGGGTTGCATCGACCCGACCCGTCGTATCCCAGAGCTCGATCCGCGGGCCGCAGACCGGGCACGCGGTGGGTTGTGCGTGAAACCGCCGGTCCATGGGGTCCTCGTACTCGGTTCGGCAGTCCCAACACATTTCGAACGATTTCATCGATGTGTTCGGCCGGTCGTATGGGAGGGCCTCTATGACGCTGTATCGGGGACCACAGTTTGTGCAGTTGGTAAACGGGTACCGATAACGCCGGTTTTGCGGGTCAAAAATATCCGAGATACAATCGGAGCACGTCGCAATATCGGGAAGCACCGGAGCGATTTTTTCGCCCTCACTGTCACTCTCGCGAATGTCAAACGTATCGTAGTCAATCGGATCCAACACGGAATGCTCGAGACTCTGTATGTACGAGCGTTGCGGGTTCTCGTCCTGGATTCGCGCGAAGAACGTATCCAACAACGGCGGCTCGCCTTCCACCTCGACAAACACGCCCCGGGGGGAGTTGACGACAAAACCCTTCAAGCCCAGTTCCGTCGCCAACCGGTAGACAAACGGTCTGAATCCCACCCCCTGGACCACCCCGCGGATCGTGATACGGAGACGTTGAATCGGACCGCTGGCGACGTATCTTCCGGAGTTCATTGGAAACCCCCACCCCGCAGCTGCCTGATTCTCTCCAATACGATTTCGACGACTCTTGGAATCGTGTTCCTCACTTTGGGTGAGAGTTCCGTTCCAATTTCGTACTTCCCGCCTTCGATTCCCAGTACCCACACGACACGGGGAAGCCCGTTCAGCGATCTGGCGAGCTCGATCGCTTCACCAACGCCAAACGAATGAGTAGTACACCGGAAAGGCTCAGCAGGCAGTGGCGTTTCCGATACGTCGAATTCATGGATCGTCCCGAACTCGGCGCCGGTGGTTACCGCGTCGACGATCACCACCCGATCCCACTGTCGCAATGCCTCAACGAGTCTCGAAACGTCTCCGTCGTGCTCGATAATATCGACGTCCGGCGGTAGCTTGTCGCGAAGAGATCGGGCGACGTGCACGCCAACGGCGTCATCACCACGAAGCGGATTACCCACGCCGACAACAGCAAAACGGCCCATTTTGGTGGGCCGCCGATTTGTCTTTTCTGCTGACATGGGTTATCACAACCGTTTCATCTGTAGCCGATCTGTTTTCCGATCGCCATGGTTTGTCACGACCGTTCGATATTAAGCGTTAGAAAATGTGTCGAACACGATATACAAGGATCGTAGTTGCGAATCGCTTGTTCACATCGCCACTGGAGTTTATCATCGGGCAGTGACAAGTTTCTTTCCACAAAATGATACAAGTCGGACTCGATGACCGCCTGGTTTTGCGATGTGGGTGGAACGATCCTCGCATCGAGTATGAGGCCATCATCATCGATTTTGTATCGGTGATAGAGGCTCCCACGGGGAGCCTCGGTGCAGCCGTGTCCGACCCCCGGACCCAACGCTGGCACGACATCGACGGCCGACCTGTCTGGGCGTTCGTAGTTCTCTATGATTCGGATCGCCTCTTCGTAGGAGTAGAGAATTTCCACAGCTCGGACAATAATGCTCTTGAAAGGATTGTTGCAGACGGGACCGAGCCCGGCCTCTTTGGCGGCCTCCCGTGACCGTGGCGTGAGTTTGTCCCTGTTTAGATTGTATCTTGCCATCGGTCCGACCAGATACACACGTTCTCCATCGATTCTCGAGTGAAGCGATGTCGAATGCGCCACCTGCTCCTCGATAAAGTAATCGAGGAATTCGGTAACATCGATGTCCACATCTTTGTTCGACTTGACACGGCCCTCGTTGAACGGATACTCGTCGTCGTGGCGAACCGAGACAAACTCGTAGTCCCGTTCGTAATCCGGAAACTCCAACGATCCCGTCAAATGCACGGTCTCCAATGCGTCATCGATACCGGTCTTGAGATTCTCGAGCAAAGGTTGAAGCTCACGCCGGGTCGGCACCCGGTGAAAACCCCCCACACGGACATTGACGGGATGTGTCGCACGCCCCACCACGACCTCGAGAATTTCGTTTCCCAATTTTTTCATTCGCAACGCGCGGTTGACCTCGTCTGGATAATCTTTTGCCATGTGAACCGCGCTCTCGTACCCCAGGAAATCGGGGAGGTGGAGCATATAGAGATGAAGCACATGGCTCTCGATCCACTCGGCGCAGTAGATCAACCGGCGGAGATCGCGCAACGGCCCTTGGATCTTCACACCACACGCCATCTCCATCGCGTGGCAAGCGCTCATCTGATAGGCAATGGGACAGATCCCACAGATCCGCGCCGTAATGTCCGGCGCCTCGGTGAACCGTCGGTCCCGAAGGAACGCCTCGAAAAAACGAGGAGGTTCGTAGATCTTGAGCTTAACGTCTTTGACCTTGCCGCCATGGATCCTGACATACATCGCACCTTCGCCCTCGACCCGTGCAAGGGCATCCACCTTGATCCGGCGGCTTTTTCCGCGCGTCTTTGGTCGATCACCCGCGGCTGAGCGTTTACGGCTCCTCGTCCGTTTCCCCGTCGCCGAGCTCTTCTTACCGCTCATGGTCCTCGCTTTCTCTTCGGAATTCTCTTGCGTACGCGTTGAAGCTCCGGAAGGCACGCACGAGATCATCCTTCTCCACTCCCAGCTGCCTATGCCACCAGTCGCTTAGCGACGACGTGTTGGGCTTCTCCATCGGCCCGAAACATCCATAACACCCTCGGTTGTACGCGGGGCATATCGCTCCGCACCCGGTCTGTGTCACGGGTCCGAGGCACGGAGTCCCGTGAGCAACCATCACGCACGGAGTGGCGTTTTGTTTGCACTCGGCACAGACGCTGTGTGTCGGGATGTTTGGTTTTCGTCCGGCGAGCAGGGCGCCGATCACTTCGAGAAGCTGGATCTTGTTGATCGGACACCCGCGAAGTTCGAAGTCGACATAGACGTGATCCTCGATTGGCGTCGAGGTGTCCAGCGTCTCGATGTAATGAGGTTCTGCGTATACGACGGAGATGAACTCAGCGACGTCCTTAAAGTTTCGCAACGACTGGATCCCCCCGGCCGTCGCGCACGCCCCGATCGTAACAAGATATCGCGAATCGCGACGGATCTTCTGAATACGTTTGGCGTCCTCCGGGGTGGTGATGGACCCCTCGACGAGCGAAATGTCGTACGGACCCTTCGCCGTCGCCCGCGATGCCTCGAGGAAATACGCGATGTCGATTCTTTCAGCAACGGCCAACAGCTCATCCTCACAGCTCAGGAGCGCCAGCTGGCAGCCGTCGCATGACGCAAACTTCCATACCGCGAGTTTGGGCTTTTTTGCCTTGGCCATCGGGATTCCCTTGTGTCAAAGCTCTCTTATTTTGAAAAACCGCTCGATCCGTGAAAACGGAAAGACGGGGCCATCCTTACATACGAATTCACGCCCATACTGGCAGTGACCGCAAAGACCAATACCACATTTCATATTGCGCTCCATCGACACATAGATGTTGTCCGTGGATATTCCACGCTGACGGAGTTTTGCCACCGTAAAACGAATCATCACCTCCGGTCCGCAAACCAGTGCTGTGGTATCAAAGGGGTCGACGCCGGCAAGGGGAATCAGAGTTGTCACGACACCGACCCGCCCGTACCAATCTTCACCGGGGTGGTCGACGGTGATCTCCACATCGAGATCGAAACGCGAGCGCCATTTCTCGAGTTCGTGGCGGTACAGTATCTCTCGTGGTGTTCGCGTGCCGCAGAGAAACGCCAACCGCCCGTAGTGATCGCGTTGTGAGAGAAGCTGGTAGATCGCCGGTCGCAGCGGCGCGAGACCAATCCCTCCGGCGACAATGACGATGTCGTTACCCGCCGACTCCCGAACGGGCCAATGGCTCCCGTATGGTCCCCGGATGCCGACGACGTCCCCGGCTTTCATTTTGCACAGCGCCGTGGTCACCGTTCCGGCGGCCCGGACGGTGTGGATCACGGGAATCGGATCGACCGGATCGCCGCTGATCGAGATCGGAACCTCACCAATCCCCGGGACGTAGATCATGTTGAACTGCCCGGGGGCGAATCCCATTTTCAGTCCGCGCCGCAAAGGGACAAGCTCAACGGTGTATGTGTCCTGGGTCTCCCGCTTTGTCCGCTTGATACGGAATGGGTGGGGAACCATGGGGTCGGC
>CP070677.1:1619908-1638372 GCA_020352495.1 Candidatus Latescibacterota bacterium | reverse complement strand
CTCGGCGAAGGCGGGATGGGTGTGGTCTACAAAGCCGAGGACACAAAGCTCAAGCGTATCGTCGCCCTCAAGTTTCTTCCTCCCGAACTCACGCGAGATCCCGACGCCAAGGAACGCTTCATACAGGAGGCGCAAACCGCCTCCGCTCTAGATCACAACAATATCGGCACCTTCCATGAGATCGACGAGACGGGAGATGGAAGAATGTTCATCGTGATGGCCCACTACGAAGGCGAGACACTCAAGAAGAAAATCGAACACGGCCCCATGCGGCTTCGTACCGCCGTGGATATTGTCATGCAGGTCTCGCGGGGATTGATGAAGGCGCAAGAGAAGGGCATCGTCCACAGGGACATCAAACCGGCAAACATCATCGTGACCAAAGACGGCGTGGCAAAAATCTTGGACTTTGGTCTGGCCAAATTGGCCGGACAGGTTCGGCTCACAAAGGCAGGGACGACGGTGGGAACGGTTGCCTACATGTCACCCGAACAAGCACGTGGAGACGATGTCGATCAAAGGACGGACATCTGGTCATTGGGTGTCGTGTTGTACGAGTTGGTTACGGGACGGCTGCCCTTCCGGGGTGACCACGAGCAGGCCGTTTTATATTCGATCCTAAATGAGAAACCCGAGCCAGCAACCCGCGATCGTAAGGATTTGCCACGGATGTTGGACCACGTCCTGGAGAAAGCTTTGGAGAAAAGCACGGTATCCAGATACCACAGTTTTCACGAATTCGTCGCGGATCTCGGTTTGATTAAAGCAACCCGCTCGGGCGGGAAGGGCACGGCACTAAAGAGAACTGGTTCAGGAACGCGAAAAGCTACGTGGATAGTCCCGTTGATCATGCTCCTGGTGATCGTGGGTTACTTCGTTGTATCCAATTTCCTCATCGATCGGGGAGAGTACACACCGGTCGAACGGAAGATGATCGTTGTATTGCCCTTCGAGAATCTGGGTCCACCAGAAGACGAGTATTTTGCAGACGGTATAACCGAGGAAATCACCAGTCGATTGGCGAGTCTCCGCGATCTGGGTGTTATATCGCGGACGAGCGCATTTCATTACAAAAACACCCAGGAGAAGGTCAAACAGATCGGAGAGGAACTTGGAGTCGACTACGTCCTAGAGGGCACGGTTCGGTGGGATCGGGCCGAAGGCAGCGAGAGCCGGGTGCGTGTGACACCGCAGCTCATCAGGGTATCGGATGACACACACATGTGGTCGGAACGGTACGATCGTGTGCTCGACGATGTATTTCGTGTCCAATCGGATATAGCCGATCAAGTGATCCGACAGCTCGGATTCACGCTTGTCGGAGCGGAACGCCGTGCCATTGAGGTCAGGCCGACGAGCAATCTCAATGCCTACGAGGCCTATCTAAAAGGACGATATCACTGGAACAGACGGACAAAAGAGGATCTTGAAAAGAGCATCGAGTACTTCGAACGGGCGATTGCAGTGGATCCCGGTTACGCTGTGGCTCATGCGGGCTTGGCCGATGTGTACGTCGTTTTTGGCGATTGGGGATACATTGCTCCGACGGATGCCTATCCCAGAGCAAAGGCAATCGCGACGAATGCTCTACAGTTCGACGGCAATCTGGCGGAAGCGTACACGGTGCTTGGAGCGGTTGCGTACCAGTACGAATGGAATTGGGACGAAGCCGAAACCCAGTTCCGACGAGCCATCTCACTCAATCCAAACTACGCGACCGCTCATCAATGGTATGCCGAGTTCTTGAGCGCCATGGGACGGGTTGACGAAGCATTGGCAGAGAACGAATTGGCGAAGAAAGTCGATCCGTTATCCCTCATCGTAAGCTCGTCCAGAGCTTGGATTCTGTATTTCGCCCGCCGGTATGACGCGGCGATCGGGCAGTGTCAAAAAACGCTCGAAATGGACGAAGATTTTGTTCACGCGCTGGGTGTTCTCTCCAGATGCTACGATAGGAAGGGCATGGATGCTGAGCACGTCAAGGTGTTGGGTCATTGGCTTGCAGTCACGGGGGCGAGTGGGGAAGACATCGCAGAACTGAACGACACCTATGAAACGTCAGGACTCAACGGTGCCCGGGAGTGGTATGCCACAAAAGGGGTCCGGTTCACAAAGCAGACTTACAACAACCCCTTTCTCCAGGCTAGCGTATACGCAGAGCTCGGTGAGTCGGACAAGGCGTTCGAGTATCTAGAGACGCTCTACGAAATGAGATCCCATTACATCGTCCGGATCGGAGTGGAGCCGCACTTCGACCCCCTGCGTTCGGATCCGCGTTTCGATGACCTGATGAAACGAGTTGGGTTGGGGAACTAGCCGGGGAGAGGCCCTCCGTGCCGCTCGTCAGAATTCCACGTATATCTTATTCAGATAGTCCAATCGGACCTCGAATTCCACGGGGTCCGACCAGGTGCCATCCTTTTCCAAAATGATCCAGTAGTAGCCGTGATGCACCCAAACGCCACCACGGGAGGAAGTCGTCCCCAGGTAGTGCGGCTTCAACGCCTGTGAATTCAATGGTTTAGGCAGCTCCTCCTCGTACGGTACAAGGTATATGGTTGCGTCGTCCCGGTTTGACGTGACGACGACCTCGGCCCTTGGGTCCCGGTAGTAGGTGCATCCACCCATCCAGGCCACGGCGCCCGAGAGAAGGATGAGAAGGACGACACCGCGAAAGAAGAGCTTTTCATCAAAGCGGAGTGAAGTTACCATATCTGATCTCCCTCCAGGGGGCATATCCGGGGTACATGGGAATTATACAACAAAAAGCCGTGTTGTGCCGCCAAGGTAGTGAATTTGCATCGGGCGTATGGGTACATATTAGGCGGGGCCGCGACGGCGTCGAATAAATCCGCAACCAAAGCAAACCGGGGGCGAGAGGCCTTGTGGGATTTGTTTCCGGTATCCCGGTTTTTTCTAGGACGTCACACGGCCGATTTCAGGCTCGAGAGGGCTTTTCATGGGGTTTATTTGCGAGGTTTCGAACCACCGGAACCTTCTTGCGTTGGCTTTCGTATATATTTATACAAGAAGTAGACACACAGATTCAGATAGACCTTTCCCCCCGCCTCCAAAGCCCTGCAGGAACTTGCCATGATCGGAAAAACCGTAACCCACTATAAGATCCTCGAAAGACTCGGCGAAGGCGGAATGGGCACCGTCTACAGAGCGAAGGACACAAAGCTCAAGCGCGAAGTCGCGCTCAAGTTTCTCAATCCGCAGTCCTTCGAGACCGACGAACATAGAGAACGGTTCATCCGGGAAGCCCAGGCGGCCGCCGCTCTGGACCATCCGAACATCTGCACGGTCTACGAGTTCGATGAGGATGGGCGACACATCTTTATGGCGATGGCCTTTGTCGAGGGCGAGGATCTCAAACAGCGAATCCGTTCCGGTCCTCTGGCACTCGCAGATGCCCTTGACATTGCCACGCAGATCGCGATGGGGCTTAACGAAGCGCACAAGAAAAACGTCGTGCACCGCGACATCAAGAGCGCCAACATCATGATCACGCCCGACGGTCAGGCCAAGATCATGGATTTTGGTTTGGCAAAAATCATCGGCAGCAAAGAGATCTCGAAAATGACGGTGAGTATCGGCACGGCGTCGTATATGTCACCCGAACAGGGACGAGGTGAAAAGGCAGATCACAGGTCGGACATCTGGTCGCTTGGGGTTGTGATGTACGAGATGCTGACCGGCGAGCTTCCCTTTAAGGGAGACTACGACGCAGCGGTCGTATACTCGCTCATCAACGAATACCCCATGCCAATAAGAGACGTGCGGCAGGATATCCCCGTCGAGGTCCAGCGGATCGTCGAACGGGCCATGGCGAAGGATCCGGACGAGCGGTATCAGACGATTGGGGAGATGCTCGATCATCTACAAGCTCCTCAAAAGACTCTGGATATGGATCCGGCGGCGTTTTTGCACCCCACCACCAAACCAGAGCGCTCGATTGCCGTGCTCCCGTTTGCCGATGTGAGCTACAAGAAAGACCAAGAACACCTCTGCGATGGGATCGCCGAGGAGATCACAAACGCGCTGGCCAAAGTCGAGGGGCTTCATGTTGTCGCGCGCACATCCGCTTTTTCATTCAAAGACACAAACGAGGACATTCGTGAGATCGGGAAAAAGCTAAACGTTGCCACACTGCTCGAGGGAAGCGTGCGAAAAGCCGGTGACAAGCTCCGTATAACCGCCCAGCTCATTGACGCAGACGACGGTTATCATCTCTGGTCCGAACGCTACGACCGCGAGATGGAAGATGTGTTCACGATACAGGATGACATCACGCTGGCGATCGTTAATAAGCTAAAAGTCACGCTGTTAGGAGAAGAAAAGGCCGTATTGGTGAAGCGGTACACCGAAGACGTCGAGGCCTACAACCTTTATCTCAAAGGACGTTATTTCTGGAATAGACGAACCGAGACCGGTTATCTAAAAGGCCTGGAATATTTTCGGCAGGCCACCGACCAGGATCCCGCCTACGCGCTGGCCTACGCCGGCATTGCAGACTGTTATGACCTCCTCGGGTGGTACGGTTATCTTTCGCCACAAGAAGCTTTCCCAAGAGCAAGAAAAGCCGCGCAAAAGTCACTCGAGCTGGATGACACACTAGCCGAGGCTCATGCGTCTTTGGGCTGGATCAGCGCGAACTACAATTGGGACTGGGAGAACGCCGAAAAACAATACAAACGTGCGTTGGAACTCAACCCGTGTTATGCCACGGGCCACCAGTGGTACTCGGAACTATTGATGTACGTCGGTCGCCACGATGAGTCCATCGCCGAAGCTAAGCGAGCATTGGAGCTCGATCCACTTTCTCTCATCATCAACAACGATCTCGGACAGGTCTTCTACTTTGCGCGTCGATACGATGAGGCGATAAAACAACTTCGAAAAACCCTCGAGATGGATCCGGGGTTTGTCATCTCGCATTTCTTCCTTGCGTTTGCCTACGCGCAAAAATCGATGTACGAAGAGGCCCTCAACACGATCCAGAACGCGATGGAGCTGGCCGGTGAGGGCGATTCACTAATCCTTTCGCAGCTTGGTGTTATTTATTCACTGTCTGGAAAGGAGGAGGATGCGATAAAAGTATTGGCCGCGCTTCAAGAGCTGTCGGAAAGAAAATACGTTTCGCCGTTTTGCGTGGCGCTGATCTACGTGGGACTTGGACAGATTGACAAGGCCTTTTGGTGGTTGGAGAAGGCCTACGAAGAATGCGACCACTGGATCGAGACATTGAAAGTCCATCCGGCTCTCGACACTGTGCGTTCGGATTCGAGATATGCCGACCTGTTACAAAAGACGGGATTGGACCGTTGACCGAAGGATGACTCCGGTCACGCTCATATTTGCGATTGGGGGAAGGGCGCATGATCGGGCGAAGAATATCGCACTATCGGATACTCGAAACACTCGGCGAGGGGGGAATGGGGGTTGTGTACAAGGCCGAGGACACGAAACTAAAACGCACGGTAGCGCTCAAGTTCCTACGCGCCCAGGATTTTGGTAGCGCCGAACATAGGGATCGTTTTATTCGCGAGGCGCAGACCGCGGCGGCGCTCGACCACCCCAACATCTGCACGATCTACGAGATCGACGAAGCCGATTCGGAGATCTTTATCTCGATGGCGTTCGTCGACGGCGTGAATCTCAAAAACATAATTCGCTCGGGTCCGCTCGACATCGAAGAAGCGTTGTCGATAGCCATCCAAGTGGCCCGCGGGCTGGAATCGGCGCACGAGCGAGGTGTGATCCACCGCGACATCAAAAGCTCGAACGTCATGGTCACAAAAGAGAGATGTGTGAAGATCACCGACTTTGGCCTGGCGAGGATCGCCGGGGGAGAACAGATCTCGAAAACAACGACGGATGTTGGCACCGCATCATACATGTCGCCGGAGCAAGGTCGCGGAGAGGTGGTAGACCACCGGACGGACATCTGGTCGCTCGGTGTTGTCATGTACGAGATGCTGACCGGCGAGCTTCCCTTCAAGGGGGAGTATGACCCCGCTGTTGTCTATTCCTTGTTGAACGATGAACCGGCTCCGGTGACGCGGCTTCGTCCCGACGTGCCGGTCGAATTAGAGGCGATCATCAAACGAGCGATGGAAAAAGACCCACAAAATAGATATCAGAATGCGAGTGAGATGATCGCAGCGTTGAAGAAACCTCGCGACGTGATCAAATCCCCAAAGCAGATTGCTGAAGCGCTCACAACAGCACCCCAGCGATCGATCGCCGTCTTGCCTTTTGTGGATTTGAGCCCCAAGCAGGATCACGAGTACTTTTGTGACGGAGTTGCCGAGGAAATCATCAACGCGCTGACAAGGGTCAACGGTCTGCGCGTTGTCTCACGTACGTCTGCGTTTTCATTCAAAGGGAAAAACTCGGACATCCGCGACATAGGAAGAACACTCAACGTGGAAACGGTTCTCGAAGGAAGTGTCCGAACATCTGGAAATCAGCTGCGCATCACGGGACAGCTGGTCAGTGTGTCCGACGGGTACCACCTGTGGTCGGAGCAGTATGACCGCGAACTCGAGGATGTGTTTGCGATACAGGAAGAGATCGCTGAGAGTATCGTTCAGGCGCTCGAAGTGCGGCTGAATGAAAAAGGAAAACGTGTGATCGAGAAAGCACCCCCCCGAAATGTCCAGGCATACGACTTTTATCTTCGTGGTCGGCAGTATTTCTATCAGTCCAAAAAGACGAGCATGAATTACGCCTGTGAGATGTTTTCGAAAGCAATCAAAAGGGATCCGGAATATGCGTTGGCGTATGCCGGTCTGGCCGATTGTTGCTCGTACCAGTGTCTGTATTTTGGTGGCAGTGAGGCCGTTATGAAAAAGGCGCTCGAGGCAAGTGCGAAGGCACTCGAACTCGACGGGGGGCTGGCCGAAGCGCACGCCGCGAAGGGGTTGGCCCTGTCGGTCGCCAAGAAGTACAAAGAGGCAGAAGAAGAGTTCGAGAGAGCGGTTCGCCTGGATCCGAAGCTTTTCGAAGCATACTACTTCTACGCACGCATGTGTTATGCCCAGGGAAAGATGAAAGAGGCGATCGAGATGTACCATCGGGCCGGTGAAGCGAACCCCGATGACTATCAGGCGCCTTCGCTCGAAGCATTTACCTATCGAACGATGAACCGGATGGATGAAGCAAAGGAAGCGTACCGCAGGAGTCTGGAGAACATCGAGCGTCACGTGGAACTCAATCCGGATGATTCTCGTGCTATCTTTCTTGGTGCGACCGCCCTCGTGGACCTCGGTGAGCGGGATGAGGCCCTCCGTTGGGTCAAACGGGCGCAGGCGATCGACCCCGATGATCCGTATCTCCTTTATGGTGTTGCTTGTTTCTACTCACGGATCGACGAAGTCGAGAAGGCCTTCTCATATCTCGAGCAAGCGTTCAAAGCGGGTTTCGCTTACAAGGAGTGGATCGAGCACGACATCGATCTCGATCCGATCCGAGACGACGCACGGTTTGCGAAACTCATGGCGACGCTGGGGTAAAGCTGCCCCTCCCGGATAGGGGCACCGTTTGGAACTCCCGGTGTCAGATTTTATTGATAAGACACTCTCTCGGGTGACCGGTGGGACTGTATCAGAGTTCATCGGGGCCCGCGTGTCATCCCACCTCTGTGGACCAGGATAGCAGCGAAGAGAAGCAAAGGCACCGGCGCATTTTCGGAAAAAATCATCAACCCGACTGCGCGAGTTGACTCGAGGATGTCCCCGTTTGTCAACAGGGTGTAACAGGTCGATGGAATGCCACCGACGATTGCGGCGATGCAGCCACCCGTCAGAGAAACCTTCCAAAACTGTCTTTCGCGTGGTGTATGACTCACGCAGACAGGATAGCGAAACGAGTTTGGTGGGTCACGTGAATCGACGAGGTTTTTTCGCTTGGAGTTGACGGCGTGGTTGCGCGGCTTGTACGCACGAGCGTGTGTTCATGTTTACTGGCCGCGATCGGTGGGATGGTTCTTGGAGTGCCGCTTGTAGTAACGCCTTGCCTTCGCAATATTCCCGCAGGTCCTCATGTTGCACCACTTTCGTGTGCCGTTCTTGCTCGTATCGAGAAACAGCCAACCGCAGCCATCCGGGGCAGGGCATTCTTTTAGACGGCGCTTGTCACCGGCGGCGAGCAGGTCGGCCGCCGAGAGGATGACGGGCCACAAAGGACGGTCGAGCTGATCACGACCCGGGTCCCACGACCAGTCAAAGGCGTCGCCGACGCGCCGGACACGCCGGCGGCTGAGAGCCGCGCCCAATGATTTGTTAAGCGTCTCCACGTCGCTCGACATCGGGTCTTCACCTCGGATCACCGACGAGAATAGCCGGTACATGACCTCACGGAGCTCGATCGCCCGTTGGAGAACACGGCGTGCCATACCCGGGTGAGCCGCGGCCCTCTCGACAAGCTCCCGGTGCTCCCCCGTTGACACAAGCCCCCCCTCTCGAGCCCATTGGGCGAGAGCCGCGTAGTCTTGCAGATAATCGTGCGTATCGATTTCGAGACGCGAGTGGACCGTATTGACAAAGTCGAGGGCGGGTGCGTTTCCGCAACGGTCTATTTGCCCTATAGTTAGGGGAGTACCGCTCATGTCTCCAATTTACACCAACGAGGCTGTCCTGTCCATTAAAAATGAGTTGACAGGTTATATTTTTTCACTATGATATAACTATTGCTAGGCATTTTGATGGTTATATCGGGCGGGCGTTTTTGGCCCGTCCCCATCCCGTCGAAGGAGGCAAAAACATGATCGCTAGGCTGTGGATCGGACGAACGCGGGCCGTATCAGCAGACGCGTACCGCGAGTATATTCTGAAAACCGGCGTCAAGGATCTCCGCGCTACGAAAGGCAATCGCGGGAGCTGGGTCTTTCATCGCCTCGAGGCCGATCAGGCCGAGTTCATAGTGATCTCGTTATGGGACACGCTCAAGAGCATTCGCGAATTTGCGGGGTCCGATGTTGAGAAAGCCCGATACTACCCCGAGGACGATGACTATCTCTTGGACAAAACGGAGACCGTGACGCATTACGAGGTGGCGCACTTCTCATGATCGGAGTGAGGGACGTTCTCGGACCAACGACCGCAAGATCCCACAGGCTGTTGCTGGTGATGGCTTTCGCGGCCATCTATCTGCTATGGGGATCGACGTATCTTGCCATCCGTTATGCGGTGGACACCCTACCACCACTTCTCATGGCAGGGACGCGGGCCGCCACCGCGGGGGCAGTCCTATTCGTTTTTGTCACGAGAGGTCGCTTTCCGCGTCTGTCGGCGGGTCACTGGCGCACTGTGTCGGTGTCCGGAGGACTGATGTTTCTAGGGGGGCACGGCCTCTTGTGTTGGGCCGAACAGAGGATTGAGTCGGGTATAGCAGCACTCGTCTTGGCAATGATTCCGATTTGGATGGTGATCGTTGGCTGGGTCTCGGGAGGGGGCAAGCCGGGATTTGGGACGATCACCGGAGTCGTCCTGGGGTTTACGGGCATCGTTGTTCTCGTGTCACCATGGAAATCTTCGATGGGAATGCTTGGGGAGCCTGCCGCGTTGGGCGCGCTTATTGGCAGCGGGTTTCTCTGGGTTTGTGGGTCACTCTACGCCCGCAAGGCCCTACCCCCCGGGAATGTGGCACTGTCCACGGCGATGCAGCTCTTGACTGGTGGCGTACTTTTGTTATTGGTTGGCATCGCCATCGGTGAGGTCAACCGGTTGGATTTTGCCATGGTGTCCTCGCGCTCTATCTTGTCGCTTGTATACCTCATCGTATTCGGATCACTCGTTGCGTTTAGCGCCTATAGTTGGCTTCTACGCAAAACGGATCCCGTTCTTGTCGGAACCTACGCTTTTGTCAATCCGGTGGTCGCTGTTGCCCTCGGGTGGTCGCTCGGTGGCGAGCGATTCGACATTGTGACGGTGTTTGCCGGTGCCGTCATCGTGATCGGAGTTGCCGTTGTCCAACGCTCCGTGGGCGTCCGACCCCAACAGGTCGTTCGAGCCAACTCACGACCCTGATGCCACCATCCCTCGCGCCACAAAAACCACAACGGTTCCAGTTCTGACGGATCGACGCGACATGGGGAAGTGTTGTCACAAACACGAGCGTTGGTATAATATGACATTTCCATCCGAAAACAGATTGTCAGTTTTCTTCGCACGGGCAACATGGAGAAATCGTGGCAGACGAAAAATCAAAACTCAAAATTCTCTTTCTGTGCACGGGCAACTCCTGCCGGAGCCAGATGGCCGAGGGATGGACACGCGCACTAAAAGGGGACAAGATCGATCCGTACTCGGCGGGACTCCAACCCGGCGGGCTAAACCCGATTGCCGTTCAGGTCATGTCGGAAGCAGGGGTGGACATATCGGGGCACCGCTCGAAACATCTCGATGAGCTGATCGACTTTCCGTTTGACTATGTCGTCACGGTCTGTGACGACGCGCACGAGGCGTGCCCGGCTTTTCCTGGAAGAGCGCGTGTTGTTCACGTCGGGTTTGATGACCCGCCTCGACTGGCCAAAACGGCAAAAACCGAAGCAGAAGCCCTGGGACACTACCGCCGTGTCCGGGATGAAATCCGTTCGTTTATCGAACGGCTTCCCGACGAATTGACCGGCCAAAACAAAAGCTGATACAATCGTTCGCCTCACCAAACAAGGATCAGAAGGAGAGGTCAAAGGGTGGCGAAAGAGGCTTGCATCACAAAAGAACCCAAGGGTCTTGGATTCTTCGAAAAATATCTCACCGTTTGGGTGGCGCTGTGCATTGTGGCCGGAATAGGGCTCGGCCGGCTTGCGCCCGGCTTTGCTCGGGCACTCGATGGGATGGCGATCAATGTCGGTGACGCTCCCGTTGTTTCGATTCCGATCGCGGTGTGTCTGTTCTTTATGATGTACCCCATAATGGTGAAGATCGATTTCGCCGAAGTACTGAGAGCCGGCCGAAATGTCAAGCCTGTGACGCTCACGCTCGTTGTCAACTGGTTGATCAAGCCCTTCACGATGTATGCCATCGCCTTTTTGTTTCTTGGTGTCCTTTTCAAAACGTTCATAGGGCCTCAAGCGATTGACTACGTCAAGATACCGTTTGGCGTGTCGCTGCCCGTGGGCGCCGCGTACGGTGACGGTACGGTTGTCATCGTTGACAGTGTCAAGATGATCGAGGTGCCGCTTTGGAGAAGCTACCTTGCCGGATGTATCCTCCTTGGCATCGCGCCGTGCACGGCGATGGTTCTGGTCTGGGGTTATCTGGCAAGGGGAAACGACGGACACACACTCGTCATGGTGGCGATCAACTCACTTACCATGCTCTTTCTCTACGGACCGCTGGGAGGTTTTCTGCTCGGGGTGGGCCGGCTTCCCGTGCCGTGGCAGGCGCTCTTGCTTTCGATAGCGATCTACGTCGCGCTTCCACTCGTCGCCGGATACCTGTCACGTAAATGGATCATCGCAAAAAAGGGCGAGACGTGGTTCAGGCAAAACTTCCTTCACGTGTTGACGCCGATCACAATCGTCGCGCTTCTGGTGACACTGGTTCTGCTATTTTCGTTCAAAGGGGATGTGATCCTGTCAAATCCACTCACGATCATCTGGATTGCGATTCCACTTTTCATACAGACCACGGTTATCTTTCTGCTCACCTACTTCCTGGCAAAGCTGCTCCGGTTGTCGTATCGCGATGCAGCGCCTTCGGCAATGATCGGTGCTTCGAACCACTTTGAGGTTGCCATCGCCACATCGGTCATGTTGTTTGGGCTCGCGTCCGGAGCCGCCCTGGCGACGGTCGTTGGGGTCCTGATCGAGGTCCCCGTAATGTTGATGCTGGTGAGGATCTGTCTTCGGACGGCGGGCTGGTTTCCGCGTGAGCAATCTGCTGAGTTGCCGGCGAACAGTCGTTCTGCTGGGTAGCGACCCCGCGCCACGGACCCGCAACACACTAGATCATTCCATCCGATAAATCACCGCATTTTCGGTCGTGAACACGCGGCTCACGCCTGAATGATCATCGAGCAATTTCCGGATCTTCTCCAAACGCAGGGCGGCGGCCTCACCACACGGATCGGCGGCGAAAAATGGACGATCCTTTGGATCATCGGTTTGGGGCAAGCTCTCCCACCGTTCGGCATACGCGCGCCATGCCTCTTCAAAGCGGTCACCAACGACGAGAAAGGCGGGCAGCGCGTCCATCCCACCGAGTACGGTCCGCAGAGTGTCCACGACCGAGTCATTGATGTCCCCACACCAGTTCAGACGATCACGGAGTTTGGTAGTTGCGCCGGCGCGATGAAGACCCAGGTTGGCATCCGCACCCGCCAGACCGCCAAGAACGCGTTGCGGTATCAACGCATCAAACGCATTCGTCATGGGCCAGCTCGTGACAACCGTGGTTTGCCGGTCACCCTCGTTGGCCAGCCAGTTGGCTTCCGGTGGGGGTGACGGCAACCAGATGACGAGACGGAACGCAATCGCCATCAAAAACACAAAGCCGTTTGTGGCGACCAACACGACACGGTTTGGAGACCGCCGCAAGATCCACCAGCAACCCGCGACGAGGATCAAAGCAAGAACACCAAGAAACACCGAAAACGTGGGACGAAGACAGATGTCCAACGCGATGACAACGGTGCATAACGCGACGCCAAACCTGGCCAGGGCGCCGGATCCCAAGGCGAGTCCTGCGACCACTGTCACTCCCAAGGCAAGGGGAAGCGCCGCCGAGAGCAGATACCGATAGGTCGCCAACGTGTTTGGTAGCTGTATTCCTATAGCCGCAAGCGCGACCGGTCCCAAGATCAACGCAAACCAGATCGCGAGTCCGAGGAGAACACCGGTCGATTCCCGATGCGCCTTCCGAACATGCGTCGCGATCCACACCACGCCTGCAATAGTCGCGAGACCAAGACCGAATCCCCACATCCGCGCGACATAAATAATACCGGGAACGGTGATCGCTCGATATCGGTCGGCGATTGCAGGACCGGTGTCCGTGTCGAACAGAAAACGGAGCGGAAACGGCGAAACGAGCAATGACACGGCTGTACCGACTCCGATCGAGAACAAGAGATGCAACCGTCCATTACGGTCTGTATCGGTTTTCCGGATGATGACCACTACCGCCATCGCCATCAGGAACGCTATCTCGAGGATGCTGGGATGAGAAACCAAAAGCACACACGTTAGGACCGAAAGGGAGAGGGGTCTCCACCTTTTTCCAGGGTGGTTACTCAAAAGGATCCACCAGGAGGCGGTGATGAAAACGGCGCCCATGAGCTCTGGACGGGGTGGTTCGAATTTGCCAAAGGCGACTGGCACCACGAGGTACGCCAGGGCCGCCACCGCGCCCGGCCAGATTTTCCCAAAACGCTCACTCAGTGCGAGAAACTGGGCGGTCAGCACAAAATGGAGAACCACCGGAGCCATCCGAAATGCCCCGAGCAGCCGGTCATCGAGCCCAAGAATAGCGTAGAAAGCGGGGAACCCCGGCGTATAAGCGTCCAGTGCGGCGGGAAGACCACGGCTCCAGGCGATGTGCGCCCACGGATCGGCAAGGGTGCCCAGTGTCGGCGGACGTCCCAGAAGGGCTGATAACGAGGCGACCACCAGCGCGAGCGCCGATGCGCGTAGCCATAACGGATTGCCGGGCCACATCTCCCGCCGCGGTCTTAGCATCGCGGCCACGACAATAAAAAGAACAAATACGAGGACGATGATCGGGGGATTTGCGTTCAGTCCCAGCCGCGCGACAACGGAAAGGGCAAGCACGGGGCCGGCGAGAGCAAAGACCGAGGCGAGAGCAACGCGTGCGGCGGGTGGCCAACTGCGGAACTGTCGCGCGAGCGCGAAATAGAGAAGAACAAACAAGATAGTCCCGATCATCGATTGGCCTCGATTGTCGACTTCTCCGTGTCAAGACGCCGCTTTGTGGCTTGCGGCAAACGCCTCCTACCATCCCCGTGGCAAAGACTTCACTTCATTTCCAGATTTGACGGATCAAGATTAGCGTTGTCGCGGATCATCGTCCATAACGAACTCGGTTAGAATATGTCCGCGTTTTTGGATCGGTTCTGTAATTTTTCTCGCCGGCGTTTTTCGAGGTTGACGGGAAAATTGGACCGCGCATAGGATAGAGGGGCCCCCTTTTCGACGGTCATTGGTCGGGCACCCCACAGACCAAACCGGCGGATAGGTCCCCAGAATATTCGCGCTGGCTGATATTTCTCGAAACTCCAGAAATCTAATTGCAACAATCACTTAGCTGTGTTATAATATCACACGATTTCGCGTTCTACGGGCTGAGCCCCCTCCCCCGTTGTCTTCGACGTGGACGCTTGCTCCAGGAGGTTTCATGACCAAGAGAGGTGCTCTGGGTTTTCTTTCTGTAACCGTTGCTGTTGTCTCTGTGTTGTTCGCATCAACACCTCTGAATGCTCAGCGCACGACAAATCGCGCCGAACTCCTGCGCCTATCCGAACAATTCAGACGCGATGTCGAGCGGCGGCGCACACCGCTCTACTATGAGTTACTTCAAAGCACGCAACCTGCAGTGCGGGCTCTCAACCTGAATCCAGACGTGGAACTGATGTATATCGGTGACAACGGTGTTCCCGTGTATTACGTGGTCGACAACATCAACGCGGCGGGGACAATCAGCACCGACGAGGTGTGGCCGGGTGGTGGTGGCGGCTACAGTCTCACGGGCTCAGGGACCCAGGGCTATCAACTTGCGATCTGGGATGGCGGTGGTGTTCTGCTCAGCCACCAGGAATTTGGTGGTCGGGTAAACCAGGCCGACTCGCCCAGCGGAACGAGTAGTCATTCGACACATGTCGCGGGGACGATGATAGCTGCCGGTGTCGATCCGGGAGCACAGGGGATGTCATATGAAGCGAACCTCGATGCCTACGAATGGTCATTCGATGAATCCGAAATGGCCGCAGCCGCCGCTGCGGGTCTTCAAGTGTCCAATCACTCTTACGGCCCGGCGACTGGATGGACGTGGGATAGCGGAAAAGGAGAGTGGTACTGGTACGGGAATATCACCGTTAGCACCGTTGAAGACTACACGTTTGGTTTTTACAACAGCGAATCTGCGGACTGGGACGAGATTGCCTACAACGCACCCGATTATCTGATCTGCCAGTCGGCGGGGAACGATCGAAACGACTTTGGACCGGGACCCGGTGGGGGGCATTGGGTTTGGGACAGTGGATGGGTGTGGAGCACCGACACGCGCGATCCGGATGGTGGAGCGGATGAGTATGATTGCATCGGCGCACGCAAAGGAGCAAAAAACATTCTGACCGTGGGAGCGGTCAACGACATTCCATCCGGGTACACTCAACCCTCCGACGTGGTTCAAACGTCATTCAGCAGCTGGGGACCGATGGACGATGGACGGATCAAACCGGACATCGTTGCCAACGGGGCCTCGCTCTACTCCTGTTCCAACACGGGGGACGACTCATACTCGGTCAAGAGCGGCACATCCATGTCCTCTCCAAATGCGGCGGGGTCGATCAACCTTCTCGTCCGGCACTACCAGGCGACCCTGCTTTCCTCGCCGCGCGCCGCCACGATGAAAGCCATTGTCGTTCACACAGCGGACGAAGCGGGCCCAAACGACGGTCCCGATTACCAGGCCGGTTGGGGGCTCATGAACACAGAGAAGGCGGCGGACCTTATCCAGGCAGGCGGGGGAATTGCGGAGAAGACACTATTGGAGGGACTCACTCACGTGTTCACCTTTACCGTCGATACGGTGAAGGACGTGCGAGTTACGATCGCATGGACAGATATCCCGGGAAACCCGTTGCCTCCCTCCCTCAACCCCCGAAACCCTCGGTTGGTCAATGATCTCGACGTGAGGGTCGAGCGAATCCAATCGGCCACGATATACGAGCCGTGGGTCCTCGATGTCGAGAATCCCGATAGCGCGGCCACACAGGGCGACAACGTGGTGGACAACGTCGAGCAGATCTACATCGCGGATGCTGAAACGGGTGACTACGAGATCAGGGTGTCGCACAAGGGCTCACTCATCCACGGTTCTCCCTGGAACACCGATCAACAAGAGTATTCCATTGTCTGTTCGGAAGACATCACGTATGTGCCGAGCTTTCGTCACTACGTGTCTGTCAGTGGGTCGAACCAGAGCCCGTACGATACACCGGCGCTCGCGGCGCACACCGTCGAGGATGCAATTCTTGTCGCTGAAGCGGGGGACACCGTACTCGTCGAGTCGGACACGTTCACCGGTGTGTCGCTGAATCTCGTCCGGGGTATCGTGCTGAGCGGTGCGTGGGACGTGAGTTTTACATCGCGTGATCTCGAGACGGGGAAGACAGTTCTGGATCTCAACAGCAACATCAGGGTGCAGACCGGGGCGGTGCCGTTTGTGATCGATGGATTTGTCGTGCAAAACGGTCAGAGCACCTACGGAGGTGGCATCGAAATCCTGAACTCCGAGGTGACAATCCAAAACTGCAAAATCGAACAGAACGAGGCATACGACACGAGTGTTGGCTCGGGTGGTGGTGTATACGGTTTCGAAAGTACCGTCCACGTGATCGATTCAGAGATCCTATCGAACACGGCGGTTCAGGGTGGCGGCATTTATTTGGACGACTGCACAGGGTCGATCTCGAACACAGTGATTTCGGACAACAGCCTCTTGTTTGGAACGGGGACGTCAACCGGCGGTGGTGTCGGTATTGTTAATTCGACGGGGATCGCTTTTTCCGGCAACACGATATCGAACAACACGGCAAACGTCGAATTCGGTTCGGACCTGAAAGGTGGTGGAGTATATCTGCTGGATTCATCCGGCATTAGCATGAATGGCGATGTCATCGCCGGGAACGAAGCGGGGATAGTCGGATCGAGCGGTTCCGGGGGTGGTATCCGGGTGGAGGACTCTGACATCGATATGACAGGGGTGACCATTTCGCAAAATGAGGCAAAGACATTTGGGGGCGGGCTGCTCGCCGACGGCACATCGATTGTGGCGCTCAGAGAAAGCAAAGTGATGTGGAATTCGGCGCTCCTGGGAGGGGGCGTTTACCTGACCGGTTCCGAGTCGAGCGTCGACCACAGTCTCTTTATTGGCAACAGTGGGACGGGATGCTCGATTCTCAACACGACGCTTGGGAGCTTTATCGGAAACACACTCGATCGAAACTCGGGGTCGCCAGGCGGTGGCGCCTTCTTTTCGAACACGTCTGTACCGGTATTCAACAATATCATCGTCAACTCGGTTGGGGCCGGCATCCTTTGTGGTGGAACGACAAAGCCGACGCCCGCATACAACAATGTGTGGAACAGCTCGGGCCTGGACTACGACGGGTGTACACCGGGTGTTGGGGCGATATCAGCCGACCCCCTCTTTTCCGATACGGCGCTTGTGGACTATCACCTGACGATTCATTCACCGGCGATCGATGCGGGCGATCCGAACCCTACTTACAACGATCCCGACGGCTCGAGGGGAGATATGGGCTGGTACGGGTCACACGTGTTTACGATGGATCAGCCCGAGTATCCAAAGAACGCTACCGTCTCGTTCGACTCGGTATATGCGGTGCTCAGCTGGGACCCGAATCCGGAGCTGGATGTTGTCTACTATGCGATCTATAAAGACACGGTGGTGGATTTCGTACCGTCGGTTGATAATTTTGTTCAGCTGGTGGCTGCGCCCGACACCTCGTACAACGACGGGCAGCCTGATAGCATAGCCTATTTCAAGCTCTGTGCGATCGATACCGCAGGGTATGCCGGTGGGTATTCCGGATCGGCCGAGGGGGATCCGACCGGGATCGGCGACGCGGTTGCCTCGGTGCGCGACTTCCGGCTCTCTCAAAATTATCCGAATCCCTTCAATCCAACGACCACGTTCCAATTCACCCTCGACACGCCCGCCTTTGTGCGCCTCGATGTGTTCAATGTCGCCGGTCAACGCGTAGCGACGGTGTTCGCGAAGGAAATGCCGGCGGGTACACACCGCCACACATGGATGGCGAGGGAACAAGCCTCCGGGGTCTATTTTTACCGGCTAAAGGCTGGCTCGCGCACGGTCAACAAACGGATGGTTCTCCTCAAATAGACGCACGTGATAAGGGCAAGTACCGGTCATGTAGGGAAAAGGAGAGGGTCAATGCCGATAAAATATCATTTGAGGCCTGATGAGAGGTTGGCGGTCTTTGTTCACGTTGGAGCCGTGACCGACGATGAATTTCTGTCATTCTACAAGGCTCTATACGAAGAAACTCGAATCGACAAGTCATTCAACCTGTTGGTTGACCTGCGGCAAACAGAAAGTTCTGCAAGAAGCACGGCGGCTCTAGACGAATTGGCCGACCTCATGCGGGGGCAGTTCGTGAGCACCATTGCAAGACCGAAAGTCGCTGTGGTGGCCCCAAAAGACATATCTTTTGGCTTGGCCCGCATGTAT
>CP070677.1:1615504-1619808 GCA_020352495.1 Candidatus Latescibacterota bacterium | reverse complement strand
AATTTTGCTGATATCGTCACGGTCTCCCCGCAGACCGGGCATTCGACCTTTTCGACCTTTTCTTCGTCACCGGATTTCGGTTTCGCCATTGCCACACCTCCAACGCGTTCGCGGCTCATGTGGGCGGATTGCCAGTAGTATACCATAACAGCTCTTTCAACGACCTCCCAAACGAGTCGAGCGTAATCTCAATGAACGGGTGGACTGTATCTGATCAGCGATTCTTCAATTTGAGTAAGGGGGCAAAGGATGGGCATCCCGTGACCCCGTTGCGCAGGATCGAGCGAGGATCGCCCGCCGCGAGGCGGGAAGCCGAGTGAAGCGGGCGCGGGGTCACGGGATGCCCATCCTTTGCCCCATCGACCCGGCCAATAAAAATGATCGGTTAATATCGGCCCCGCCGGTTCTTCACGAGCTGGGTGCCAAGACCCCTCACACGTCCGTTTCCCAAACAAAAGCGACACGCAATAGCGTGCCGCTCGAGACCACGATCCGTCCTTGAGGCAAAAACGGAAGCGCTACTCTTTGCCCTCGGTCAACCGGAGACGAATCGTAGCGTCACGGGTTTTGATGATTATCACCCCTTTTTCCTCGTCCCTTGTCACCTCGACGGAACTCGCACCCCTGACTTCGATATCCGTGGAGCCCAGGAGACCCGAGAAACGCACGGGAAACTCCTCGGGAACAACGGTGGGAGCAGGGGAAGGTTCCGGCTCTGGGTGCTCGATCGCGTACATTTCCACGGTGTGCTCTTTTTTCCCTCGGCGCACCGTCCATGTCACCGTTTCACCCGGCTCGATAGTGGAGAAACGCTTGCCACCCTTGCGTTTGTCGATTGGAATACCGTCGATGTGCGTCAACACATCACCGGCACGGAGACCCGCCTCGTCCGCCGGCCCCCCCGGATCAACCGAATGAACCTTTGGAGGGTTGTCAAATTGCCACTGCGCCGGTTTCCCGTCTTTCCCCCGTTTGATCGTGCATCCGTCACAGGAGATTCCCATCCCGAACCACGCTCTTGGGCGGAAGTCGAATTCCGGAAACTCGGGGAACTCAGGGAATTCAGGGGCCGCCGGCAAGGCGGGCAGTTCCGGCAGATCGGGAATGAGCCTCGCCAGCCCCTCCAGCTTAGCGGATAACTCGTCAAGATCGAGCTGTTTCATGACGACCTCTGGTTCTCCAAAGTACAAGGGGTGATCCTCCAGACACACGGCGGCCGGGACAATCTCCGTAGTGATCCTGCGCCACCACCGCCGGACGGTGATCTCGACCGGCTCGCCGGGAACCAGATTTCCAAATCGAACCCCCGCCTTGCGTGTGGTGATCGCCATCCCATCGATGGCCACAATCACGTCACCCGGCTTGAGTTTGCCTGCCGATGGCCCGTCGTCATCCACGTCGCGGATCTTGGGTTCCGCCTGGAAATGCCACACACGTTCGCCTTTCTCTGCATTCATCGACAATGAGCCCTTCATTGTCAGATCGGTTATCCCGAGGTTGCCAATTGGTTCCCGACCACCTTCACAATCCAACTCGTCCGCCGCAAGGAACACCGCCACCGACTCGTGTGCCATCAACAAAAAGACAAAGACCATTAAAAACACAAATGACTTCATACATATTCTGAACATGTTGTTTCTCCTTCTTCCCATGTCATATCACGTGATCCCATTCTTCAAAATTGGATCACTCGTGGCTGCGCCCCTTCTTGTTCATCACCGACCCCCGCTTCTCCAGTGGTCTCGATTGCGTTGACGATGCACCGTGACAAAACGTCTCTCGGAATTATGTGGACCATTTGATCCGCGGCTGTGTAAAGCGTGTTGAGCGCGACTTCACGGCCTTGTTCGAGTTCATCGCTCGGTGTAGTACCGGACACCCTGGCCAGATTCTCGAGCGCCAGAATATACGCCGTGCCCGCCTGTTGTACGGACAGCGCCACGGGGACACCATTTTTCTCCAGTGTCGTCATATCTTTGTAGACGCCCTCCTGTGCGCTTGCCCAGAAACCCAACGCAAAACCACAGATCACGAACGCGACACACGCGGCGACGGCACCGGCTACGCGGAGCCCGGTGATTTCGATCATACGCCGACCCGGAGATCGGAGCACCCCTCTGCGACGCAGCGTTCTCACGACCCTCTCTTCGAGGAATGCGCTTGGCACGCGTTCCTTGGGCAACGATTGCAGCGCGTCTTTTTCGGATGGAGTGAGTTCGTCGTTGTTCATGGTCAACCTCACTTCGAATGTGACAGCAGTGCCCGTAGCATGTTTCGGGCTTTGAACAGCTGACTCTTTGTCGTTCCAGTCGAGACTCCGAGCTTCTCGGCGATCTCGCTGTGTTTCATTCCTTCGACGTCATGGAGAACCAACACGACCCGATATCCATCTGGCAGAAGGCCAATAGAACGATCGAGATCGATCCGGTCCTCGGGCAATTGCATTGGGCCTGGCGGCTCGGGCACTTCTTCGATATCGAGAAAGTTTGTTCTCGCGTCACGTCGGATGTGATCGCGTACCACGTTCAGTCCTATCCCCAAAAGCCATGTCGAAAAGACGGATTCCCAACGAAATCGGTCGAGAGCCTGGCAAACCCGGATCCACGTGTCCTGTACCACATCTTCGGCCTCGGCTTCCGTGCGACCGAGGAGTCTCGAGACAAAACCGAGAAGCCGCGGAGTGTGCCGGCGGTAAAGCTCTCGAAATGCCGTCTCATCCCCGTATTGGAGAACGGCCTCGGCCAGATCTCTGTCGCTGCTTTCGATGACGGGTTGGGCTTCCATCTCATCCATGAGTCGTCCCCAGAGGCAAAAAGGTTGGCTGAGAAAATCGAGTTTTTATATAGAGTCCACATCCCCCACGAGCGAGAAATTCGTATTCGCAACAGCGAAGATCCATGTCAATTCGAGCCTCACAAGGTTATTCTATAGAAAGGAGGAGGTGTCGCCAAGCTCGTTGGGCCAAGGTGTTTGTCGACCGGAATACGGATTCTTGGGAGGAGCTCTCCTGTTGCGAGCTCTGTGAGCACCGCTGCCGTGTGGACAGACTCGCCGGCGAAAAAGGTGTGTGCCGAATGCTGCTTCCCGAGGTCGCATCACGCACGCTTCATCCCGCTCCCCCGGAGAGCTACACAATCTTTACCGGGGGATGCAATTTCAAATGTCTCCATTGTCAAAACTGGTCGATCTCCCAATACCCCGACAACGGTATGCGGGTGGACGGATTTGTCAATCCTGCCGCGCTCGCGCGAGAGGCGGTAAGCGCAATCGAGTCGCCCGCCGGTCGATTGATGGGCGCGGACCGGATCTTCTTTTCGGGTGGCGAACCCACAATCCATCTTCCCTATATCGAAAAGGTGGTCTTCGAAGCGAGAAAGCTCAACCGTTCTTGCAAGGTGAACTTCGACACCAACGGTTTTATGACGGAATCGTCGCTCGAACGGATCCTCGACTTCACAACCTCTATGACCTTTGACATAAAAGCGTACCATGACGAGATACACCGAGCGATGACCGGCGCGCCCGTCGAGCCGGTGTTGCGCAACGCCGAGATCGTTGCGACCCGGGCGCCGGAAAAACTGTGGGAGTATCGTATCGTCGTCATTCCCGGCGTCAATGAAGAAGACGTCGGGCCGATCTGCCGGTTTTTGGCCCGTCTCTCCGGCGATCTGCCCGTTTGTTTTCTTGCGTTTCGCCCAAACTTCGTGATGGAAAACCACCCCCGAGCGTCGAGAGGTCTCATGACCAAGTGTCTGTCCCTCGCCTCGGAGGCCGGTTTGCGCAACACGGCGTGGGCAGGTGTCACCGGTCTTCCAGGCAGTTTTCGCAACATCGACACCCTTTCGGATGCCGCCTACGAGAGAGCCGGCGCCAAAACAGCAGGGTCGTACGCCTCGAGCCACGGCTGCGAGACGCACCCGCGAGATTGCGGAACTTGCCCGGCCAGTGACGCGTGTACGATCAAGAGAATAATTCCCGGCAAGAGCTGTTGAGCTGTGCCCCCCGCTTCGACGGCGAAGACGGCTCCATGTACCGGACATACCCGCTAACACCACAGTCGCGCGTTTGGATGCTCGGACGCTGTTGGACTATGTTATTGTTCTAATCCCGGCCCTTTTGCCCAATGTCCTGAGGAGAAAACAGTGATCATCTCGGCCAGCAGACGCACAGACATACCGGCTTTTTACTCACGCTGGTTCATGAATCGAGTCCGCCAGGGCTTTTGTCTTGTCCCAAATCCTTTCAATACGAAACAGATCTCAAGAGTCACCCTGGCCCCTGGAGATGTCGACGCTCTCGTCTTT
>CP070677.1:1600355-1615404 GCA_020352495.1 Candidatus Latescibacterota bacterium | reverse complement strand
GTGTTCCGATCACACCGCCCGGTTGGCCAGGCGATGGCTGCCCAAGATCACAACGATTTTAAAGAAAGAGGTTATCATGCGAATCGCAGCGCTCGTTCTAGCTGCCTCTGTTTTCCTTGCTGCCACGTCAGTGGCGGGTTCGGTCAACGGAAAACTTTCACCAACGGTTGGCGAATATCTCGCTTCATCGACGCAAGAACCGATAAAGATCTGGGTGTACTTCAAGGATCACGGAGAACGAGACGCGAGCGAACTCGACGCGATGGTCTCACGTGTCACGCTGACCGACCGAGCGCTTCAACGACGGCTAAACAGAACACGGGGACCTCTCACCGATGTCCGTGATCTCCACATTCACCCATCGTATCTACAGGAGCTTCGAGAAATTGGCTGCCGGGTCAAACACACGTCGAAATATCTCAACGCGGCGAGCGCGATCGCCACTCCCGACCAAATCCGGGCAGCCAGCCGGCTCTCGTTTGTCCGCAAGATCGACCGTGTACAGACGGCTCGTCGCGAGCTTCCACCAGCAATCAAAGAAGACCCGGCGCAACCGAATGGCACCGGAGACCGCTTCCGAACACCGTCGGTGCCGACGCTCGATTATGGTGACAGCTTCAATCAGCTCGACCTGATAAATGTAATCCCACTTCACGATGCCAATGTGTTTGGGGAAGGCGTGCTCGTTGCGATGCTCGACACCGGTTTTAACCGATCACACGAATCGCTCATCCATCTGGATATCGTCGCCGAGTGGGATTTTATAAACCATGACCCGGTGACAAAAAACGAACCGGGTGATCCGTCATGGCAGCACAATCACGGGACATACACGCTCTCGGCGCTCGCAGGGTACGCTCCCGGAAGCCTTATCGGACCGGCCTGGGCGGCAAGCTTCGTACTGGGCAAGACCGAGCGGGTCGATGTCGAAATCCAGCAGGAAGAGGACGACTACGTCCGCGGGTTGGAATGGGCGGACAGCATTGGTGCTGTTATCGTGAGCAGCTCGCTTGGCTACTACGACTGGTATACCTATGAAGATCTCGATGGGAACACCGCTGTGACAACGATAGCGGGCGACATTGCCGCGGCAAAAGGCGTTGCGGTGATCACCGCAGCGGGCAATGAGGGACCGCTCCCGTGGCCCGGAATCATCGCTCCAAGTGACGGGGACAGCGTCATCGCGGTCGGCGCCGTCGATGGAGACGGAGTCATCGCATCGTTTAGCTCGCACGGGCCCTCCTATGACGGACGGATCAAACCCGATGTCTGCGCACAAGGCGTCCTCGTTCGATGCGCCTCACCGAGTGATTCGCTAGGGTACCTCCTCACCAACGGCACGAGCCTCGCAACACCCCTGGTGGCCGGTGCCGCAGCGCTCAGTCTCAAGATGCACCCGTACTGGTCACCGATCGATCTTCGTGACGCGCTGAGAGCCTCCGCCGACCATGCCGGCACACCCGACAACGAATACGGCTGGGGTGTGATCGATTCCTACCAGACCGCCCTAAACGGCGCAAGCGGAGCGGAGGGCGAGCCGGCACGTCCGCCCGCCGCGGCCACACTATTTCAAAACAGCCCCAATCCGTTTATCCCGTCGCTTACCGGCGAGACCTCCATCCGGTACCTCGTGGGCAGCACGTCGGCCACGCTTGGGGGCGCGCCCGCGCCCGATGGCGTAAGGGACGTTAAAATTGTGTTTTACGACGTCGCCGGCCGCCTGGTACGAGTCCTCTTTGATGGCGAGAGACTCCCCGGTGGGTACACCGAGCACTGGGACGGGATCGACCATCGAGGTGTTGCGGTCGCCTCCGGTGTTTATTACTATAGATTATCCGTCGGCGGGACGTCGGTGAGCAAAAAGCTCGTCCTGATTCGCCGGTAGTTCGAGACCGCCGGCTCCGGATTTTCATCCCCATATCAACCTACTGGTAACGAAAGAGAGTTCGTGATGGCAAAGTACGTGTACCACTTCGGCGGGGGCAAAGCGGAAGGCAAAGCGGAGATGCGAAACCTACTCGGGGGGAAGGGAGCCAACATTGCGGAGATGACCAACCTCGGTATCCCGGTTCCGCCCGGCTTTACGATTTCGACGGAGGTCTGCACGTATTTCATGGAACATGACGGGGCGTATCCCGGCGGTCTCGAAGACGAGGTCAAATCGAATCTCCGCAAGATCGAGAAGATCATGGGGAGCAGGTTTGGGGACCGGGACAACCCGCTTCTCGTGTCGGTCCGGTCGGGTGCCAGGCTCTCGATGCCCGGAATGATGGATACGGTGCTCAATCTGGGTCTCAACGACAACACGATCGATGGTCTCATCACAAGGACCGACAATCCGAGATTTGCGTACGACAGCTACAGACGTTTTATCCACATGTATGCGAGTGTGGTTATGGATGTCGAACACCATCTCTTCGAGGAACAAATTCAGGCAAGAAAAGAGAAGGCCGGTGTCAAGCTCGACAACGAGCTTTCCATAGACGACCTCAAAAAGCTCATCGCCGATTACAAGGAGGTCGTCAAACGCGAAAAAGGCGCGCCATTCCCCGAGGATCCCGAGGAGCAGCTCTGGGGCGCGATTGGCGCTGTGTTTCGTTCGTGGAACGGAAACCGCGCCGTGGTTTACCGGAGAATCCACAACATCCCAAACCACTGGGGGACCGCCGTCAACGTCCAGTGCATGGTGTTTGGGAACATGGGTGACAACTCGGCCACGGGTGTGGCGTTTACCCGTGACCCCGCGACGGGTGAGCCACGGTTTTTTGGCGAGTTTCTCCCCAATGCGCAGGGCGAGGATGTGGTCGCCGGTATTCGCACCCCGCTTCCGATAGACAAAGACGACACAAACCCGCTCGCGGATCAGAGCCTCGAGGCGACGATGCCCGAAATCTATCGTGAGTTGGAAGGAATCTACAAGAATCTCGAAAAACATTACCGTGAGATGCAGGACATCGAGTTCACCATTCAAGACGGCAAGCTCTGGATGCTCCAGACAAGAAGCGGTAAGAGGACCGCAAGGGCGGCGATACGTATCGCCGTCGATATGGTGCGCGAGGGGCTCATCGATAAAAAGGAAGCGATTAGACGGGTCGAGCCCGATCAGCTCGAGACGCTTCTCCATCCGATGATCGATCCGGCCATCAATGCCAAGCCATTCGCAAAAGGACTCCCAGCGTCGCCGGGGGCGGCAAGTGGCAACGTGACGTTTTCGGTCGAGGACGCGGTAAGACGCGTATCCGGGGGGGAGAAGGTCGTTTTGGTGAGACTGGAGACGTCGCCCGAGGATGTCGAAGGCATGAAGGCGGCCGAGGCGATCGTCACCGCCCGAGGGGGGATGACGTCACACGCGGCGGTGGTCGCCCGCGGTATGGGGAAATGCTGTGTGGCGGGATGCTCGGCGATCAGGGTCAATTACGAAAAACAGACCTTCGAAGTCGATGACAAGACGTTTCGCGCGGGTGACGCCATCACGGTCGATGGTTCGACGGGGAGCGTCTACGAAGGGAGTCTTCCAACGGTCGACCCCGTTCTCGATGACGATTACCACGAGTTCATGAGCTGGGCGGATGAGCAGCGCCGGCTCCGTGTCCGTGCCAATGCCGACACACCGGAGGATGCGGCTACCGCCGTCAAGTTTGGCGCGGAAGGAATCGGTCTGGCGAGAACCGAGCACATGTTCTTCAAAGAAGATCGGATTCCCGTTGTACGTGAGATGATCATGGCGAAGACCCGAGATGAACGCGTCGAGGCGCTCAAGAAGATCCAACCGATGCAGCGCGAGGATTTCCTTGGAGTATTCCGCGCGATGGATGGACGCCCGGTGACGATCCGTCTCCTCGACCCGCCGCTCCACGAGTTTCTCCCAAAGGATGAGGACGAGATCAGAGGGACCGCCAAGGATCTCGGCCGGTCGGTGGATGACGTTCGTGCCGCGATAAGCGCCCTTCACGAGTTCAATCCGATGCTCGGTCACCGGGGCTGCCGGTTGGGGATCACATATCCCGAAATCTACGAAGTCCAGGTGGAAGCGATTCTCGAAGCGGCGGTGATAGCAAAACGAGAAGGCATCGATGTCCAGCCGGAAATCATGGTTCCACTCGTGGGGATCAAACAAGAGCTCGAACAGCTCCGCGAAATGATCAAACGCGTTGGAGATGGCGTGTTGGAAAGAGAAGGCGTTGATGTACCGTATCTCATCGGCACGATGATCGAGGTGCCGCGGGCGGCGGTCGTGGCCGACCAAATCGCCGAGGTCGCGGATTTTTTCAGCTTTGGAACCAATGATCTTACTCAAATGACCTATGGGTTCAGCCGGGACGATTCGGGCAAGTTTCTCAACGATTACGTCTCCAAGGGCGTCATGCCGCGTGATCCCTTTGAGTCGCTTGATTGGGACGGCGTCGGTGGTTTGGTAAGCATCGCCAGGGCAAAGGGACGTGAGACTAATCCCAAGCTAAAAGTCGGTGTGTGCGGCGAACATGGTGGCGACCCAAAATCCATCGAATTCTTCAACCGCGAGGGGCTGGACTACGTGAGTTGTTCACCGTACAGGGTCCCCGTCGCCCGTCTCGCCGCTGCCCAGGCATCGTTGGGCTGACGTTTCGAAGCGCACACAGGTGATCTGACTGGTGCGATGTTTTTGGCAAGAGCGCGCCAAAAGCTGAACTTGCGAGGACGATCTTTGGCGGGGTACTCAGACTTCGCGAAAGACTGTCTCAACGAGTCTCTACGCAATTTGAAGACGTCCCAAACGCTCGGCGTGGCCATCGTCCGGTTCTTTGTGTGTTGTCACGTTGTGGTGCTTGGGGCGTTGGCGTTTTTTTATCTCCCTCGCGACTTACGACCGTATGTCGACGTTGTCGCATTTGCGTCGATCGGGGCGCTCGTCCTGCTCGTCTTTTTTCTCCTGAGCTTGGGGCTGTTTCGGGACGCAGACGGCGTGCCCGAAGGAAGGCTTCGTTCAGCCAACAAGCTGACCCTCATCCGATTTGGTCTCGTTGTTCCTTTGATTTTGACAATTCTCCACGAGCGGTTTGGTCTGGCGCTCGCCCTCTATGTCGTATGCTGTGCGACCGATGTCGTCGACGGTGTCGTTGCGCGTCGGAACCGGGAACAAACTCAGTTTGGCGTCATCATGGACCCCCTCGCCGATATTCTTTCAACGGCCGGAGTTTTCGCAGCGCTCTGTGTCAAAGATCTAGTCCCTCCTTGGGTTCTTGTCATTCTCGCCATTCGTTACGCCAGTCTAATGGTGGGCTCTGCCGTCTTGTTTTTTGCCGTTGGCCCGATCAAGTTCAAAGCGACACCGACAGGGAAAATTGTTGGTGTTCTTCAAGCAGCGGTTGCTATACTGATCATCGGATTGACGGCCGCCGGGGTCGATTGGCAAAAAGACATCGGCAGCATCCTATATCCTTTTCTTGGCATGATTTTTGGTTCGGTGATAATCTCTCAGCTGGTCATCGGAATACGTCACGTCAAAGAGGGGGCGGCAAATGCCGGATCTTAAAGGCAACCTTGCGGTTTTTCAGCCGATCTCGGTCATGCAGATGCTGAACCTTGCCGAAGCGACCGGCGAACTCAGACTCGTCGTGGAATCCAATTCTGCAAGACTTTATTTCGAAGGTGGTAACGTGACCTACGCCGGTATATCGAGTCGACCGGTGAAGCTGGGTGAGTATCTTGTAAAAGAGGGCCTGATCGAAAAAAAGACGCTCGACGAGGTGCTCGAAAAAAGACCCCGCCGGCGCAAACGAATTGGAACGCTTCTCATCGAGGCTGGCTGTATCCAAGAGGCCGAACTCCGAACCGCCATCGAGGAACAAATCAAGGAAGTCATCTACGAAGTCGTCCGGTGGCAAAATGGAAGCTTCTCGTTTAGGACAGGTAAGAAGCCGGCGGCTCAAGACGTCCGTATAGACATCCCTCTCGACCATCTGATGCTGGAAGGACTCAAACGTCTGGATGAAGAGAGGGAGAACACGAGATGAAGAGGCTCGCCGTCGTTATCCTCGCCCTCGTCTTCCTTCCTACAGACCTACCTGGTACCACCGCTCCGGATCTGCGTTCCAGAATTATAATAGACGGGCGGGCAACCGATGTCGAAGAAGACGAGTGGGTGTTGAACGGCGAGACCGAGTTTCGCGAGACACGTGGTGATTCGCGGTGGGGAAGGGACAACGACATCAGTGGGATCGCGGTGACTTGGGACAATTTCAACCTTTATGTCGTTGTGCCTGCAGTGACTGTTGGCAGCACCCTGATGCTGTTCATCGATACGATGTGTGGGGGGGCAGAAAGCCTCATCCCTCAAGATTTCTTTCGCCGCAACATCGAGTTTGGCGGGCTGACGCCGAATTTCATGCTTCAGACAAACCGCACGATGTCGGAGCCGATTGGCGGATACCTCGACTGCACGCGGCCATTCAATCTCATCGAAAACGATCGTTATCGATCCCGGTATCTCCAGGACGGCGCGGACGGCGGCGCACTGGAAGTCGCGATACCCTGGGAGGTGCTCGGAGATTTCGTCCGGACCGATGACGGTGTCCGCGTGCCCTCGGACGACGCGATACTCGGTGTCCTCGCCGCAATCACCGGTGGCTCGAGCACGGGGGCCGGTGACGCGGCGCCGGATCCGTCGTTTGCACTGGAGAACGACTCGACTCGGGTCGCCGTCCTCGACAATCACATCTGGATTCCGCTCGACACCGATCGTGACGGGACGTTGGACATCGGAGTCTCCCCGCGAGATGTTGCCTCGTTTGCGATTCCACCCAGCGCGCAAGATACCGAGATCCGGCAGGGGCTCCCGATCAAGATTCCGCTCGATCAAAAGTTGTTTTCGCCGGATGAGGGCGGTGTCGCGCTATTTCCCGTATCGCTCGATCCACCGACATACACGCTCCCGATAAATCTCACCGCGCGAATCTATTCTGCGGCGGGTCATCTCGTTCGCACTCTCATCGAAGAAGAACCGATGATGCTCTCGGCTGAACCTGTAAGAATCGAATGGGATTGGAGAGACGACCGGGGAGACGAAGTGCCCGGGGGAATCTACGTGCTCGCGGTGTCGGGAGGGGCCGGCAAAGCTGCCTTGAAAAACACGGTGAAGGCGTCATTTGCCATTATCCGTTAACCGTGGAGCCGATGTGAGAGCCCGACCTGGAACAGCACTCGCTTCTCTTTTTGTACTCGCGTTCTTATCGATTTGTCCGAGCTCGGCCTCTGCCTACTTTGAACGACTCTTCATCTCGACAAGGGCGTACTCGATGGGGGGCGCCTTTGTGAGCGTTGCGGACGACCCGGCGGCCACGGTCATCAATCCCGCCGGTTTGACCCAGGTGACGTCAATCGGTTTTCTCTCTTCGTTCTCGAATCCCTACGGGCTCTCCGATTTGTCGGAAGGGTTTGTCGCTGCGGCAATCCCGACACGAATCGGTTCGTTTGGGCTCTCGTGGCACCGGTTCGCCTTGAAGGATGTCACGGCGGAAGACCTCTTCACGCTGTCGTATGGACGCGACCTGATACGTAGGGCGCAGGGTGCGTCTCTTTCCGTTGGAGCCGGGATCGATGCGGCGAGGGTTTCGTACGATACGTATAGTGATGCCAAGACAGCGGTAACCGGCTCGTTCGCCGTTCTTCTCAGACCGTTTCCCATCATCGGCGTCGGCTACACGGTTCGGAACATCGGCGAGCCGTCCTTCGACTGGGTTGCCGGGGGCGGGACGAGCCGCCTGGAAATGACGCACGCGTTTGGATTCGCCTACCACTGGAACCGAACATTTAGTGTTCTCTACCAACGCGAACGCGGGCAGGACGGTGTGTGGCGTGATCGGCTGGGTTTGGAGGTTTTTGCCGGTGAGAAGCTTCGTGTCCGAACGGGACTCGCCGAGGGAGATGTGACAGGCGGGCTTAGTGTCGTGATTTCGCGGGTGATCATCGATGCGGGCGTGAGCGCGCACGAGGAGCTTGGACTGAGCTATCTGGTTTCGGTTGGCGTGTCGCTGCCTTCCACATCCAAAGAGAAGGGTGAGGAATGGTAGGACCCATCGTAGCGGTTCTCTCGGTTCTCGTCCTTCTTGGTGGAAGTCAAGTCCGGGCGGTCGAAATGCCAAAGATCGACGGTCTCACCCCGGGTGGGAGATTCGAGTATCGTCTGCTGCTCGATGATCAGTCGAACCCGTACACGAGGAACGCCGCCACGCACTCGGCGACGGATCGCTCACGACTCATGCTCGATCTCAAGGCGTTGGGTTCGCGCTACGGCGATCTGTATCTCAAAGGCGCCGCGGCCTGGGGGCTGGTCGACGCGGACGAAACGCAGAGAAGGTTCCGCTTCGAGCAAGGTGACTATCTGTGGAAACAGGAATTCGAACGATTTGGCTACTCGCTTCGGTTTTTCGCGAACGAACGGCGGTTTTTTGTAAGCGACCTGGCCGCGCCGCTCATCGATGACGACCGTGCGGGCGAGACAGGGGCAAATCGCGGGGTGAGGTTCGAGGCGGCGACGCAGAACGGTTGGAGCTTCTCCGGCATCCACTCGTTTCTCGGGGATGACTTCGATGACTCCCGGAACGTCTCGTATCTCCGTGCGGCGTTCTCACACCGTCTCGCTTCGTTGTCTGCCTCGTATCTCTTCGATGACCCAGGGGTCCGGGGAGAACGTAATCGGGCAATTGTGAAAGCCGAGTTGGTGACCGGGTACAAAAATGTGTTTGCCGTTCTCGCGTACGAACAATCTGGAATGAGGGACTCGGGATGGTTTTTCCCCAACGGGTCCTGGAACTGGAGCGACTACAACGGGTCGAATTTCAGCCGCGTGCTTCCCCCAGGTGGGGCCGCCGTGGCGGAGCTGCGGCTGACGTCGCTGCGATGGAAGGATGTCGGGAGATTCAGGGTGGTGTGGAGTTACGAAGCGATACGTGAAGAGTTTGTAAACGATCTGGGTCTCGGGGGATCCTCGCGGGTTGGTCACAACGCGGGCGCCTATTTTGTGGCGGATAAGGTGAGTCTCAACGGAAAAGTACGATATCACACGAGTACGAGATTCGGCCCGGAAAGCGAAGAGCTCGATTTTGTGGATGCGAGCGTTTGGGCGGCGTTGAAGAACAACATCGAGTGTTTCCTCCGTGCGGGTGTGGGAAAGATCGACGACGCGTTCGTCTTCGATACAAAGGAAAACTTTGTTCACACGGCGCTCGAGTATCGTGTCAAGAAGTTCCGCACGGGTGCCCACATCATGTGGAAAGATCTCGATACGGTTTTCTCCGAAAAACGATTTGCGTGGGACGGAAAACTCGCGATCAATCCGGATTGGGGTTTTCACTGGCGGTTCATTCTAAGACGCGATTTTCAGATTGGGCAGAGTGCGTGTCTCAGGCTCCAGTTTAGGCCAAACGACCGGGTCTTCGCATACGTCGGTTATGGAAGGGCCTACTTTGGTGACGATCCCTTTGTTCTCGAAGATCGGGATATCGGTCTCACACGAGCCGGCGCGGCACAATGGGTTATTGCTTTGAGAGGTGATTTTTGATCAGGTGCCTCGATAAGATTTTGCTAGTCGGCTGTCTGCTTTTGGCCGTCGCCGTGCCGCGATCCGTCGAAGGAGCGGTGCGTGTCGTTGACGACGAGGTGATATTCAGTCTCGAGGCGCCTGGGGCGGAAAACGTGTATCTCGTTGGCGACTTCAACAACTGGAACCCAACATACGAGAAGTTGGACAAGACGGACGGCCGGTTCGAGAGGTATCTGTATTTGCTCCCCGGGACCTATCGATACAAGTTTGTTGTGGACGGCAATTGGATCGTCGATCCGGACAATCCCCCCTTGGATCCGACGAAGGGATCGCTTCTTGTCCTCGAGGAGCGGGCGGGGATGCTCACGCTTGGTGTGGAGAAGGAAGTCGAGATAGAAACCGAGACGCTGCTCAAACCGTCGGCGCGGTACGCCGGCGCGTTTTTTCTCGACGAGGGGGAAACGAATTCCGAGCAGGCACTCGATGTCTATGTGGAACACTCGAGTGAAAACGTGAGCGCCAGAGTCAACTTCAAAACGGTCGATGAATCCTGGGACCTGTCTCCTGCCAAGGCGGATGTCCGTTTCGATCGTGGGTATCTGAATCTCAGACTCGGCGACGCGCTTCTCAAGGGCTTTGAGAACGACACCACCTGGTCCTCATCGGATCCGTTTGGTCTTTTTGGCCAAGTCGGGATCTATGATTACAACACGGGATACGAACGAAGGGGTGTGTCGTTCGAAACACCTCTGGTCTTCAACGTCGAGTTCAGCGCGTTCTACGCCGACAAGATCGACGAGCGCCCGGGACCGCCGCTCCGGGTCGAATCCGAATCGCTCACCGACTTCGAACTGTCGGGTGCCTCGGATACGACCGTGTATCGGTACCGTGAGACGTTTGAGGACGAGGACACCTGGGGTGTTGAGCTTTTTGCCGATGCGGGGAGTCTAAAACTCGGTTATCTCAGACGCGAAGACAGGGGTTTCCATCCGGGGCTGTTGGCCGTGATTGTGAGAGAGCCCGGAGGATTTCGGACGGTATCCCAAACGACGAGGGAGTTCTGGGACGCCGATGTTGTCTGGCTTCGGTGGCGATTCCTGCCCGGGCTTGCCGCTTCGGGTGCGTTCGGGTGGGGAGGCGCCGAGGTACGAGCGGAGCGCGGGTCGGTTTTGTCGAGCCCGGAGCTGGGCGATTTGACGGTCGGCTACGATACGGACCCGGTGGACAATCGTATACCGCTTCAGACAAGCAAACGGTGGGAGGGTGCGCTGTTTTATGAGAAGGAAAAAATACGAGGCGGCGCCCGCTATGAACGGAACGAGTTCGAGTTCGAGGAAGGTATTTTGGAACCCGCCGAGGCGAGGATCAGTGTTATTGAAATCGACGCGGGAATCGAGGACGATGTGTGGAGCGCGTCCGGCGCTTTGATGTACATCGATCAGGACTATAATGAGACGCCCGATGATTTCCACCACTTCACGCCGGCGAGGAACTTCTGGCTGGACTACCGCGACAAGCTGAGTGTCGAAAACATCGTCGCATTCGATTTGGAACAGGCAACACAGGTTGCCGCGGCGTTTTTGTGGAACCGACGGGGGGTGTCGAGGTTCGGCCACCCGGAAACGGCGGAACCAACCTCGGCGGTTGTCAGTGGCGGGCTAACGGCTCGAGAGTTTTTCGCAAAGATAGAGTACGGCTTTGTGAGATGTGCCATCGAACACACGCTGTACCGCGGATTTTTCGCGCAGTTGGATTCCCGGCTCGCCTGGTACAGAAAACCGTCATGGGATCTCGAGGATGTATTCTTTTCCACCTATCTGGAGGGAGGGTATCGCTCAAACCGGTTCGAGGTCAGTTTGGGGTTTGGAGTAGACCCCGTCGTGCTCGATCCCGTTGCGAACGAATACGCGGATATTGGAAGAGATGAGTTTCTTCGGGAGGCGCGTTTCGAAGGACTTACGCGAAGCCGGTCCACGGTGTTGGGGAGGAGACTCGGAGAACAGGAGAGACTCTTGGAAGACACACACGCGTTAAAACTTGAACTGATCTTGCTATTCTAACAGAATACACAGGTAACATGCGCGTTCTCATCATTCATATGACGTGTTCCCGGCTAGCGTGTTTGGCTGTCGTCCTCGTGCTCGGTTTATCGGTGCTGGGACCCGGGTGCGCGTATCTGGCGCCCCGGTCGCAGAGCTACGGTCCGGCGGCAAAAGACGGTGCCGTGCTGTTTCGGTTTTATGCGCCGACGGCGCGACGCGTCCAGCTGGCGGGCAATTGGCCGGGGAACAACTGGGGAAAGGGAGACGGAAGCGCGGGTGAGGCCAACATTGGGCTGATGGAAGACAAGGATGGTGACGGCGTGTGGCAGATTTCGGTTGTGCTTCCACCGGGAAGATACAAATATCTGTATTGGGTGGACGAAAACACCTGGCACTTGGACCCCGGCAAACCGGAAGAAGTTGGGGGTGGCCCGGCCGGTGTTTGTTCGCAATTGGTTTTGTTCAAAAACTCGAACGGAATAGAGATCCGCTAATGTCGAAAAGCGCGATATCGATCGGAATTCTTGTCATCGCACTGGGGGCGTTCCTTTCCCAAATCGGTTGTGCGTCCGGCGGACGCGGTGGGGTCCGCGGGGGACCGGAAATCGTCGAGGGCGGTGTGATTTTTCGCTACTACGATCCGGATGCGTCACGCGTGTATGTCGTTGGTGACTTCAACAACTGGACGCCACGCGCAGACCCCTTGGTCGACACAAACGGCGACGGGGAGTGGACGCTGTTCTACAATCTGCCACCGGGTGTCTATGAATACAAGTTCCTCGTCGACGGAACCGAGTGGATCGCGGATCCAAAGAATCCCGAGAACGTCCCCGACGGGTTCGAGGGCCGAAATTCAGTGTTGCGGATTCCGGGCGGTTGAGCCCCGCCGCCCGCGGATACGTTGGGCGCGGACACGTTGGAAGTGACCGGGAGGCTCGAGAAACAGCTCGGACGTCCCGGGAACTGTGAACACAATAGAGACGCCCCCCAGACACCGGAGTACCCTTGGAAACGGGTGGGCACCCTCCCGTTTCCGTGTCGTTCCTTTCGAGGGCGTTGGGTTTCTTTTGACGAATGGTCGATTTGGGTGAAAACGAGCAGGTCGCCCCTCCGCTAACTCCGCATTTTAATTGCATTTCCGATTTCCCAGTGGTAAAATAGCCCCGAAATATCAGTGTGGCGGATACATAGTATCGGGGGGATCCAGTCACAAGTGCTTTAAATCCTTGAGTAAATTCTGCTTTTTGACCGATAACCGGGCCAAGGCACACAATTTGCAGAATTTTTGCGGGTTCGTGCTATAATCGTCCTCCCGAACGCGTAGGATTCGTGAACTCGTTGAACAAGGTGATTTGATTGAAAACAACATCCCTCGCAGCTGGAATCTTCACAATATTCTCGATGATGATCGCCACTTCCGTCTCCGCGGCCGTGATTGGCCCCGGGAGTGGGGTTGTCACGATCGACCCCGACACGGCGATTGTGGATAACTTGGGTACGTGGTCGATCGTCTACGATGCCGAGGACCTTTTCACCAACGGAACCATCGTCATCACGATTCCGGATGGCTGGACCTCTCCTCAGGACAGTGATCCAACATCCCCCGGATATGTGACGGTGAGCAGCGACCATGCGGCTGCGAACCCCACCCTCGCGATTGCGGATCGCGTTATTACGATCACTGTGGTGGATCTTCCAAAGTCGAAAATCGTCACTCTCGTTTACGGAGATGACAGCGGTGGCGCAAACCCGGGGGCGAGGGCGCTACCCCCGACGACCGCCGATCCGAGTGTCGAGTTTCCCGTCGAAAGCGATCCCACGGGGACGACTACGGTCCCGTTGATTCTAGGCCCGCCAACAATCGATTTGAGAGGCGGTCCAATCACGCACCTCGTATTCACAAACGTTGCCTTTGTTTTTAACACCGTGACCGAAGCCGGTCCCTACTGGGTCGAGGCCCGGGACGTCTACGACAACCCGAGCCAGGTGTACGCGGATCAGCAAATCGATCTGTCCTCGACGTCGGGTGTCGGTCTGTTTTCGGAGTTGGGTGGTGCCAGTTTTTCACCGGTGACGGAAGTGACGATGACGGTGGGATCGAGCAACGTATCGTTTTATTACCGTGACACAAAAGTGGGCACCCCTTCGATTTCGGCATCGGGGAATGGCCAGCCGTGGACGTCTGACAGCCAGGTTCAACAGGTCGACCCGGGGCCACCGGCGGAGCTGGAGCTATCCCCCGCCGATACGACGCTCACCGCCGGCGATTTCATGACGATTACGATTGGCGTGATCGATGCGGTCGGTGCTCGGTCACCGGTCACACAGGAAAGGACTCTTCTGCTTTCCTCGTCTGCCGCTGCGGCTGTATCCGGGGCCGAGGCCGCTCCTGCCCAATCATCGGGAGAATTCTTCCTGCCGGGCGATCACAGTACACCGATCACTGAAGCCACGATACCCGCGCTCGAAGAGTCGATTCAGGTGGATTACAGAAATACGGACGCTAATGGTGGAGATCCGCATCTCATCATCATCTTGACCAATGACGGTTTGCAGCCAAGCCTCTCCGGGATGACGACAGTGACCGTTCAGCCGAACGGCATAAGCGCTTCGGCATCCACCGTTGTTGCCGAATCGCCGGTCACGGCCGACGGGAGTGATTTCAGTCTCGTCACGGTCACGGTGACCGACGAGTTTGGCAATCCAATCGAGGGGGCGACCGTCGATCTGACACCAAGCGGTTCCAATGCGAGCGAAACCGATCCGGGACCTACTCTGCCAGACGGAACGACGACGGGCCAAGTAGTCAACACGGTTGCGGAGACGGTGACGGTTAGCGCGACGGCCAACGGTCAGCCTTTGGACGACACACCACAGATCGTTTTTGAGGCGGGGCCGGTCGATGCGGGGACCAGTGCGGTCGACGCGACGACACCGGTGTTGGCCGACGGGGTAACGACAAGCACGATTACGGTGACCGCTCGCGATGCGAACAATAATCCGGTTGGTTTTGCCACGGTCGTATTGGACGTTACTCCATCGGGAACGGGTGAAGTCCTCGGCCAACCCGGTGGCGTGACCGACCCGAGCGGGGAGGCGGAGGGGACGCTTCGGAGCCCGAATGTAGGCACGTACACGGTGACAGCCACGATCAACGGCACGCCGGTTACGGATGACGCCACGGTCGATTTTGTGACGGGACCAGCCGCCGAGTTTGTCTGGTCTCATGACGGTACCGCCACCGCCGGCTCGCCCGAGCCTGTGACACTCGAGGTCATAGACGCCCAGGGTCACAGGGTCGAGGACTACACGGGGAATGTGATGTTGTCGACGACGAAGACGGGTGGGGTGGAACAGTGGACGCCAAGCGGGACCGCGCAGGGAAGCGTGTCACAAAACTCGGGAGACTGGTATTACCAGTTCGACATAAATGACGACGGTATCGTGCAGCTTTTTGTCAGCGTCACCAGGAGCGAGTCGATTGTGT
>CP070677.1:1569124-1600255 GCA_020352495.1 Candidatus Latescibacterota bacterium | reverse complement strand
TCCATGGATACACGCATGAAAGTATCGAGCGATGGGGGCAAGACCTGGACGGAGTTTGGCCACGATTGGAAACATGTCGATGATCACGCGCTCGTTTTCGATCCTGATGACCCCGATCACTTGATCATCGGTTCCGATGGCGGTTTGTACGAAACCTGGGACTATGGCAAAAACCACAGGTACACGGCAAATCTTCCCGTCACTCAGTTCTACAAAATAGCGGTCGACAACGCCGAGCCGTTTTACAATGTCTATGGCGGAACCCAAGACAACGCGACACAGGGCGGGCCATCCCGCACAAGGAACATTCATGGCATCCGGAATAGCGACTGGTTTGTCACCGTGTTTGGCGATGGGTTCGACCCGGCCGTGGATCCCAAAGATCCCAACATCGTCTACTCACAGTGGCAGTACGGTGGTCTCATGCGGTTCGACCGGAGAACGGGTGAAAAGATCGACATCAAGCCTCAAGAAGATAAGGATGGCCCGCCGCTTCGGTGGAACTGGGACTCGGCGTTGATGATAAGCCCCCATTCTCACACACGTCTCTATTATGGTTCGCAGATTCTTTTCCGCAGTGATGACCGCGGTGATTCCTGGCAAGCGGTAAGCCCCGATCTGACCCGTAACCTCGACCGTAACAAACTCGACGTGATGGGACGGGTGTGGAGCGTTGACGCTGTTGCCAAGAACAGGTCGACCTCGTTCTACGGGACGATCGTCTCGGTCAGTGAATCTCCGCTCCAGGAAGACCTCCTCTACGTTGGCACCGATGACGGTCTCATCCAGGTGACCGAGAACGGAGGCGAAAGCTGGCGAAGAATCGACAAGATCGGAGAAGCGCCCGAGTTCACGTATGTCAACGACATCGAAGCATCCCTCCATGACGTCAACACGGTGTACGCCGCTCTCAATAATCACAAAAAGGGCGATTTCAAACCCTACATTATGAAGAGTACCAACCGGGGCGGCACATGGAAGAGCATCACCGGTGATCTTCCCGAGCGGGGCTCGGTGTACGCAGTTGCTCAGGATCATGTGAACGAAAAGCTTTTCTTTGCGGGGACGGAGTTTGGTGTGTTTTTTACCGTCGATGAAGGCGAGAAGTGGGTCCAACTAAAGGAGGGAATCCCGACAATATCGGTCAGGGACATCGAGATTCAACGTCGCGAAAACGATCTCGTGGCAGGTACGTTTGGCCGCGGTTTCTACATCCTCGACGACTACACACCGCTTCGTTATCTGGACGACGAGACGCTCGAGACGGAAGCCTTCGTGTTCCCGGTCAAGAAGGCGTGGATGTTTATCGAGGCAAGACCGCTGGCAGGCAAGGAAAAGGGATACCAGGGGGCGGGTTACTACACCGCTTCCAATCCGCCATTCGGAGCGACGTTCACATACTATCTGAAGGAGGATCTCGAGACACGAAGAAGCCGGCGGCACAAAAAAGAAAGCGAGCTGGCAAAGGAAGGCAAGGATGTTTTTTATCCGGCCTGGAATGCACTCAAGGGAGAAGACCGTGAGGAGAAACCCGCTGTGATCGTGACTGTGAGGGATGACGAGGGCAACGTCGTACGGCGTGTACAAGGCAAAACAACAAAGGGCTTGCACCGCGTCACGTGGGATTTCAGATATCCGGGGTTCGAACCGGCCAAACTCGAGTCGGACGGTTTTGGACCGCTTGCGCTTCCCGGCACATACACGGTGAGTCTCGACAAACGCGTGGATGATGTCACGACCCAGATCGTCGCGCCCACCGAGTTCGAGGTGGAACCTCTGGGGCGCTCGTTACTATCTCCGCCGGACCGCGAAGCGGTTCTGGCGTTCCAGAGGAAGACGGGAGAGTTGCAACGGGCCGTATTTGGCGCGGACGCGGCCGCCAATGAGGCGGCGGAGCGGATCGGGTACATCAAGAACGTCGTCGAAAAAACACCGGGGCTCGATTCGGTTTTGCGGGAGAGAGCGCGCTCTCTCGAGCTCGAGTTGATGGATCTTCGTGAACGTATCACCGGTGATCCCACAAAGTCAAAACGCAACGAACCCGCGATGCGCAGCATCATCAGCAGGATCAACCAGATTGTAAAGGGACACTGGTCGACGACGTCGGGGCCAACCAAAACACATCGGAAAAACTACGAAATCGCCGCCGGGGAATTCGAAGAAATACTCGGAGAACTTCGTCGGCTCATCGAGCACGACCTGGTGGCGTTGGAGGAGGAGCTCGAGGCGGCCGGTGCGCCGTGGACACCGGGCCGGGGCGTTCCCAAATGGGAGCGTTGACACGTCCAAAACCACGCGAATAGCCGGACACGGGTGACGGCGGCTGTGCTCGCGTCGACACGCGAAGCGCTTTTCAAGTCAAAACAGCCATTTTCGCCAAGTCGTGACAAAGGAGATATGAATGAAGGCGCTTGTTTTCGAGGCGTTCGGACAACCATTAACAATACGGGATGTTCCTGAGCCGTCGGTCGCCGACGATGGTGTCGTGATCCGTGTCAAGGCTACCGGTATCTGCCGGAGCGACTGGCACGGGTGGATGGGGCACGATCCGGATGTCCGTCCTCCCCACGTGCCCGGTCACGAGTTGGCCGGTGTGGTGGAGGAGACGGGTGTCGGCGTTCGTCGTTGGAAACCCGGCGACAGAGTCACCGTCCCCTTTGCCGTCGGGTGCGGAAGCTGTCCGCAGTGCCTATCAGGCAACCAACATATCTGTGACGATTACTTCCAACCGGGTTTCACGGCGTGGGGATCGTTCGCCGAGCTCGTCGCAGTCCGGTATGCCGATGGCAATCTCGTACGGCTCCCGGAAAGCATGGAATATGTAGATGCGGCGAGCCTTGGCTGTCGCTTTATTACGTCGTTCAGGGCCGTCGTTGCCCAGGGCCGGGTCAGACCGGGTGAGTGGGTTGTGGTTCATGGGTGTGGTGGTGTTGGGCTTTCCGCCATAATGATCGCAAACGCGCTGGGCGCAAACGTTGTCGGAGTGGACATAAGTAAAGAGGCACTGTCGTTTGCCACGTTGGTTGGCGCGTCACACGTCCTCGACGCTCGTCGAGAAGAACGGCTCGTGGAGCAGATCTACGACATGACCGGCGGAGGCGCACACCTATCGCTCGACGCGTTGGGAAGCTCGGAGACCAGCCGCAATTCAATTCTTTCCCTTCGCAAACGTGGCAGACACGTCCAGATCGGTTTGATGGTGGCCGACTACAAGGACGCTTTGGTTCCTATGAACCAGGTCATCGCCAAAGAGCTCGAGATATATGGGAGCCACGGGATGCAGGCCCACGAATACGGCCCTATGATCGAGATGATCCTCGCCGGCAAGCTGGATCCCAAGAAGCTGATTGGCAAAACGGTGTCCTTGAAGGACGCCTCCGGGGAGCTCGAGGCGATGGGTGAGTTCCAAAATGTGGGTGTAACGGTGATCGACACGTTTTGACAGATCCCGGAGGTGGCGGATGTCACCACCCGCCATGTTTTAGGGATAACGGTAGGACTTTCAGACGCAGACAACTCGTCATAACGAACGAGGAAACAACATGGCAGAGCAGATCTATCCGGAACCCACCGTTGGCGCGTTGATTTTTAACCCGAGGGGCGAGCTTTTCTTGATGAAATCTCACAAGTGGCGGGGTAGATGGGTCGTGCCTGGTGGTCATATCGATTTGGGGGAGACGATCGAAGAGGCACTCGTGCGAGAAGTAAAAGAAGAAACGGGACTCGATATCTATGATATCGAATTTCTCTGTTTTCAGGAGTTTATTTACGGCGACGCCTTCTGGCAGAAGCGACACTTCATTTTCTTTGACTACACCTGCCGTTCCGACGCGACCGAGGCAACTCTCAATTCCGAAGCCCAGGAGTATGTCTGGGTGTCGTTGGAGGAGGCGCAAAAGCTTCTGGTTGATTCGTACACTCGGACCGCCATACAGGAGTACGTCAAAAAACACCCGGGGGCAAAGTAAAGGACGTCAATGTGAGCTCACAAGACCTAATCATCCGGCCCTATCTGGAAGAGGATTCGGTGGAAGTCATTGCATTATGGCGTGAGGTGTTCACCAACGATCCTCCGTGGAACGACCCCCCACAGGTGATCCAACGGAAGCTCGCAGTCCAGCGAGAGCTCTTTCTCATTGGCGAGCTCCGGGGGCGTATCGTGGCTACGGTCATCGCCGGTTACGATGGGTTTCGCGGTTGGATCTATCATCTAGCCGTCGCACCCAACGAGCAACGAAAGGGGCTCGGTCGGGCGATGATGGCCGAGGCGGAAAAGCGTCTCAAAGCCATCGGGTGCCCCAAGATCAATTTGCAGGTGAGGTCGACAAATACGGACGTTATCGCGTTTTACAAGGCACTCGGCTATTCGGTCGAAGATCACACCAGTTTTGGAAAACTCCTGGATTGAATTTCCGTATTAACAGAGAAACGCCTTTTGGCGACGAAAAACGCTGTGTCCCTGTCAATCGTTCAACCAGGGGGGTGTCATGAAGAGCACCGTCTTTTCTTTCTTGATCGCCGGTGTTGTGTTTTTTGGCGGCGTTTCGGCCGTCCATGGCGAAATCATCGGATTCGATTCCGATAAGTGGGTGATGAGAAACGCTCAGGTCGTCCAACACCTAGACCGCACGAGTCTGATCGGGTTTGCCTTTCTCGAGGGTGTCGAGTTCGAAAACGGCGTCATCGAGGTCGACGTGGCGGTCGACGGTAGACGTTCCTATCCGGGCATTGTCTTTCGGTTGCAGAATGAACAAAACTACGAACGCTTTTACATCCGTCCGCACCGCGCCGGTCTTTACCCCGACGCCCTTCAGTACACGCCGGTGATAAACGGTATTGCCGGTTGGCAGTTGTACAACGGATCGGGTTGTACGGCAGGTGGAGAGTTTCCGGAGAACGAATGGTTTCACGTCAAGATCGAAGTCCACGGAAAACAAGCCCGTGTCTATCTCGAAGGTGCCAGCACGCCGGCGCTCGAGATCACCGATCTCAAACACGGGGTGAGCAAGGGCTCCATTGGTGTGTTCGGTCCGAGGGATGGGACGGCCTTTTTTTCGAACTTCGAGTATCGAGCCGATGAGAATCTTAGCTTTGTTCCCGCCCCACAAGTGGACACGCCTCCCGGTACGGTCACCGAGTGGGAATTGTCACAGTCGTTCAAGATCGGTGGAATCGAGCTCGATGAGTATCCGAGCGCTGAGCTGCTCGATACCGTGGAGTGGGAAACGGTGCAAAGCGAGCCCAACGGACTCGTGGACGTAGCACGCTTCAGATCACGGATGGGACGGGAACCCGACTGCGTGCTCGCCCGACGGATAATCAAAGCCGATCAGAACGAAACAAAAGAATACCTCTTCGGGTACAGCGATATGGTTACCGTTTTTCTAAACGGAAAGATTCTCTTTTCGGGCGTGAGCGCTTATCAGCACCGCGACCCGTCTTTTCTTGGTGTCGTGGGTCTGTTCGATTCGGTCTACCTTCCGCTCGAAAAGGGGGACAACGAGCTCCTATTCTTGGTCGCCGAGTCGTGTGGGGGCTGGGGCTTCATGTGCAGGGAAGCCAAGGTGGAGTATGAACACACCGAGGTAAAGAAAACGTGGCAATCATCGGATGATTTTCTCGTGCCGGAGTCCGCCGTCTATGATGCAAAGAGAGACGTTCTATATGTGACGAACTACGACATGTACGGCAGGAGCATTGGAGCGGACAGACAATTTGTCTCAAAGATCTCTGCGGACGGCCAAATCGAAGAGTTAAAATGGGTCACCGGTCTTATCATGCCGGCCGGAATGATTGTCTCGGATGAAAAGATCTATGTCGTCGAACGCGGCGCCCTTGCCGAGATCGATATCGAATCGCGAGAGATCGCCAACCGTTATCCATTTCCTCAGCCGGGATTTCCAAATGACGTCACGATCGATAACGCGGGGAATATGTACATCTCCGATACACGGAGGCACATGATCTACAAATTCGCAGGTGGCGAGTTCGAGGAGTGGCTCTCGAGTGGTGAGATCCAGAGACCCAATGGACTTCAGGTTCACGGCGATAAATTGCTCGTAGGAAACACGGGTGACAACTGTCTCAAATCCGTTGATCTCGCGAGCAAAGAGATCACGACGATCTTGAGACTCGAGCCGGGGATCATCGACGGGATCAAGGTCGGAAGCGACGGCAATTACATCGTCTCCCAGTGGGAAGGGCGGGTGTATCGGATCACCCCGAAGGGGGAAAGAACTCGTCTGCTCGACCTGACGGGCTCGAACATCAACACGGCGGATCTCGACTACATCGAGGAAAAGAACTTGCTGATTATTCCCACGTTCGTGGACAACAGAATTCTGGCCTACAAACTGCAGAGCTAGAGACGGCTTCGTTATGCAGATCAAGCTCGATTCATGTGAAGTGAGGTCGTTGCGCGAGAACGACGCGGAGTCGCTGGCAAAACACGCAAACAACTGGAAGGTGTGGATCAACCTGCGCGATGCCTTTCCGCATCCGTATACGATCGACGATGCGCGCGCATTTATACAAAACACGCTCGGTCAGACTCCAGAGGGGCACTTCGCGATCGCAGTGGACGGGGAAACCGTCGGTGCGATCGGCATCAAGCTCAACAAAGACGTCGAACGGGTCTCCGCCGAGATCGGGTACTGGCTTGGAGAGCCGTTCTGGGGACGCGGGATCACAACGGAAGCCCTCGAGGCAGTGACCCGGTACGCGATCGAAAAACACGGGCTCACGAGGGTCTACGCGCTCCCGTATGCCTGGAATCCGGCGTCCTTTAGAGTCCTCGAAAAGGCGGGATATGTTCTCGAGGCGCGGATGCGGCGCAGCGCGGTCAAAGACGGCAAGATCGTGGATCAGCTACTCTATGCGTTTGTTGTACCCGAATGATGGCCCACCTGTGGTACAATCGGTCGGTAGTGCCATGTACAACCTCAAGGGCCCAATCAGGATACTGCTTGCTACGTTGCTCGTTGCTGGGGTAATCGGTATGGCAAACACAGGTCCCGATCTCACTACCATGCTGCCCGACGATGTCGATGGCTGGACGGTGAGCGCGGATGACAAAGAGTATGATCGCCACACGCTGTTCGAGTACATAAACGGCGGTGCCGAGCTCTACCTCTCTTACGGATTTCAAAGAGTCGTTAGCCGGAAATACTCGCGGCCCTATCAACCCGATATCGTGGCGGACATCTTTGATATGGGCACTTCGGAGAACGCCTTTGGTGTTTTCTCCCATTCGAGAGAAATCGTAGACCACACGTTTGGCCAGGGTTCACAACACACGTCGGGGCTTCTTCTTTTCTGGAAAAACAACCACTATGTCTCGATACTGGCGAGTCCGGAAACGGCGGAATCCAAAGACGCCGTCTTCTCACTGGCCCGACATATCGAAACGGCGATCCCCACGGAGGGCCCGATCCCGGCCATTCTGAATCTCTTGCCCACGGATGGGCTGGCGGAGGAGAGTGTCCGGTACTTTCATCATTATGTATGGCTGAATTCCCACTACTTCGTAGCGAGCGAGAATATTCTACACATCGATGAAAACACGGACGCCGTGCTGGCCAAATACGGGAAGGGAGATACGAGACATATTCTGCTCGTCGTCGAGTATCCCGACGACGAACACGCGCGAAGGGCAAACGACGACTTTGTGAAACACTACCTGCCGGAGCTTGCCGATCAGGACGCGGTGCGAATCGAAGACGGCACATGGACGGGTCGTCGGAAGGCGGGAACAGTAATGGCGGTTGTCTTCAATGCGGAAACAAGAGACATCGCAATGGATATGATGGAGGCGGTTCAAAAGAGAATCTCCGCCGGAAGGCCCGATTCACGCCCATCAAACACGCAGTAAACCAGGGGAGGCGATAATGGAGAAGGATGTCTTGACCCGGAGAGAATTTCTGAAAACCACATCATCGGCCGCGCTTGCGGGCGCGTTGTTCCTCAAATCTCCTGAAGATCTTCTGGCAGAGACGGACAAAAAAACCCGGGTCATATTGATCAGGGACAAAGATATTCTCGATGACGACAATAACGTAAAAGAAGAGGTGCTCCAGGAAATGATGGACACCGCGGTTACGGCACTTCTCGATCTGGACGACCCCGCGGACGCCTGGAAACAGCTAATCAAGCCCGACGATGTGGTGGGCATCAAAACGAACAATTGGCCGTATCTTCCCACCCCTGCGGCGCTTAATAGAGTCATCGAGAAGCGGGTTATGGACGCGGGTGTGCCGGAGAAAAAGATCAGTATCCGCGATCAAGGACTCCTCGGGGACGACGTTTTTCTCAACGCAACGGCGCTTATCAATGTCCGACCGCTTAGAACCCACCACTGGTCCGGCGTGGGGAGCCTGCTCAAGAACTACATCACATTCGTCTCCGAGCCGTGGGACTATCACGACGACTCCTGCGCGGATCTTGCCAAGCTCTGGAGACTCCCGGTTGCCGAGGGGAAAACACGGCTCAATATTCTCGTCGTACTGACTCCGTTGTTCCACGGGATCGGCCCTCACCACTTCAGCGCCGAGCATACTTGGGCTTACAAGGGTCTGCTCGTGGGGACCGACCCTGTAGCTCTGGACTCGACCGGTGTCCGCATCCTCATGGCGAAACGTCGGGAGTACTTCGAGGAAGATCGGCCGCTCAGTCCGCCGCCCAAACACGTCTTTCTGGCCGATACCCGTCACAGTCTGGGTACTGCGGATCCGAACAAAATCGATCTCGTCAAGATCGGCTGGAAAGATGATATACTGATCTAGGCACATGCCACACGAAACGTGTCCTAAACCCGGTACGGCACGCCATCGCAAACCATCGCAGGAGGTCGTCGTACGCTCATCTACATCGGAACATTTCTGATCGCTTTCTCGGCGTTGACGCTGGAAGTAACTCTGGTACGGCTCTTGAGTGTCGTTACCTGGTATCATCTGGCGTTTTTTGCAATATCGACCGCTATCCTGGGGATGACGGCCGGTGCAACACGTGTGTATCTCCGGCCACAGACGTTTCAAGGCGAACGTCTGAGCGCCGAAGTGGCGAAGGCATGCGTGATTTTTTCGTTCGTTATTCCCATCTCCCTGCTGGCACTCTGTATGGTGCCCATCGAGTTGTTTGGATCGATGATGAGCATTGTGGCGCTTTTCATCGCTACCCTGGCCTGCGCGCTTCCCTACTTTTTTTCGGGCACGGTGATCACGGCGGTGCTGACGAAATACCAGATGCCCATTGGCAAACTCTATGGAAGCGATCTGCTCGGGGGATCACTGGGATGTCTTTTTGTCCTTGGTGGACTCGAGATACTCGATGCACCGAGCCTGATTCTGTTGTGCGGTGCCGGTGGGATGCTCTCCGCGATGTGTTTTTCGTGGCATGGGCGAAACTCGAGGGCGGTGCGGTTTCAGTCAGCGTTCTTTGCATTCTTTGTCATTGCAGCGATCGTGAACTCGTTGAGCTCCCTTGGGATCAGACCACTCTATGTCAAAGGGCATTTCGAACCACCCAGCGTGATCCACCTAGAAGATTGGAATTCGTTCTCCCGTGTCGTCGTCTACTACGGGCGGAAGGGCGACCCCCAATATTGGGGTCCCAGCCCGAATGCGCCCCCCAAGACCGTGTTCCAGTTTCCGATGACCATCGATGGAGAGGCTGGAACAACGATGGGTCGATTCACCGAACCCGGGGACATCGATCATCTGAAGTTCGACGTCACCAATGTCGGATACTATCTGCGGCCGGAGGGCGGCGCGTGTGTGATCGGCGTGGGTGCGGGAAGGGATGTACAGAGTGCCCTTCTTTTTGGCCACGAGAAGGTGGTTGGCATCGAAGTGAATCCGATCTTCATCGATTTGATAGAAGGTGAATTCAGGGATTTCGTTGGCATCGCCGATCGGGAAGAAGTCTCCCTTGTTGTCGATGAGGCAAGAAGCTATCTCTCCCATACGGATGATACATACTCGATCATTCAGATGTCGCTCATCGATACCTGGGCCGCAACGGGGGCGGGGGCGTTCTCGCTTTCGGAGAATGGGCTCTATACCGTCGAGGCGTGGGAGATGATTTTCAGTCGGCTCGCACCCGACGGGATCTTCACCGTGTCGCGTTGGCACGATCCGGAGAATATCGGCGAAACGGGACGTCTTCTCAGTCTTGCCGTCGCATCGCTTCTCCGTCTGGGTGTGACAAATCCGTCCGAACACATCGCTTTGATCACGACGTTTCGAATATCGACGCTTCTGGTAAGCCCAAAACCCTTGGAGGAAACCGATCTCGGTAGGCTGGATGAAGTGTGCGGGGATCTTCGATACCGGCTCGTGCATCGCCCCGGCAGTCTTCCCGAGCAGCCGGCGCTTCGGGATATCGTAGCCGCGCGCTCCGAGATCGAGCTCGCGGCGGCCGCTTCCGGAAAGAAGTTCAATTACAGCCCTCCAACGGATGAGAGTCCCTATTTTTTCAATATGCTGACACTGAGCAATCTCAGACACGCCTTTGGCCCGCAGCGGGGCGTCTTACGTGGAAACATCATCGCGACGCTCTCGCTTTTTGCGCTGTTGATCTCTCTCGCGATATTCACCGTGCTGACCATCGTTGTTCCGCTGGCGTTGAGGAGACGGTTTGGAGTCGATACGGATGTGCGCGCGACGACGTTATGGTCAGGCGCCCTCTATTTCGCACTCATCGGGGCGGGCTTTATGTTTGTCGAAATCGCTCTCATCCAAAGACTCACGATCTTTTTGGGTCATCCCGTCTACGCGTTGGGAATCCTGTTGTTCACGCTCATCGCGAGCACGGGGATCGGAAGCCTGCTTAGCGAACGCCTTTCCCTCACGCGTCTTCCGGGATTGATCATCTATCCTCTGTTGACGGCGGTTTGCATCGTTGGATTGAGATTTCTTCTCAGCGTCGTCATCTCGAATATGATCACATCGGCGATCATGACAAAGATACTGCTCTCCGTCGTTTTGATTTTCCCGATGGGAATACTCATGGGGCTGTTTTTCCCGACGGGTATGCGGCTTGCCAAATCGGTATGCGCCGGTGAGACACCTTGGTACTGGGCGCTAAACGGGATACTCGGGGTCTTGTGCTCGGCACTCGCCGTTCTTTTTTCGATCTTTATCGGAATCTCACTCAACTTCTACGTCGCGGCCGTCTGCTATGCTACAGTGCTGCTGGCGCTCGCCGCGTTGTACCGGGCGGGGCAACACGATCTATTCTGATCGATCACGGCTCGCTTGGACGATCGTCCGGATCGTCACCTCCTTCGTCCACGCTTCCGAGAAGGTCACGCGCCCGACCACCGAACCCCCGGCAAAGGGCCTCGAGGGTGGAGAAGCGGCTGGCATGAGAGTCCGGCATCTGTTAGATTTAGCGAAAGGCAGCGTCTCGTCGTTCCCACTCTAACTAACCGATTTAAATATAAGGAGATAACCGATGGTAGAAACCCCTTCGACCATGCTCCCGTTGGGAACACCGATGCCAACGTTTTCTCTGACTGATGCCGTTACCGGGAAGACGGTGACCGGGACGGACAACGCGGGGAGCAGAGCGACGCTGGTGATGTTTATCTGCAACCACTGCCCGTTTGTAAAGCACGTGATGGATGAGTTTGGCCGGTTGGCCAACGATTATCTGCCGCAGGGGGTTGGCATCATCGCCATCAACTCGAACGACAAAGAGAACTACCCGCAGGATGCCCCCGATCGTATGAAGGAGCTCGTAGCGGACAAAGGCTGGCAGTTTCCGTTTCTCTTTGACGAGAATCAGGACGTCGCAAAAATTTTCAGAGCGGCGTGTACACCGGACTTTTTTCTGTTTGACGGGGAGCGGAGACTCGTCTACCGCGGCCAGCTCGATGACAGCCGACCGGGGAACAACATCCCCGTGTCGGGAAAGGATCTTCGGGCAGCATTGGACGCGGTGTTGAGCGGCGAACTCGTGCCGGCGAATCAGAAACCAAGTGTCGGATGTAACATCAAATGGAAGCCGGGCAACGAGCCCCCGTATTTTGGGTGAGTTTGTTCTTTTGGGACGTGGGGTCGGTACCGGTCCAACCGGCGCCATATTGGCCTTTCGCACGCGGCTGAGGAGTTTCTGATGAGGGATGCAGCGGAGTGGATCGCACGGCTGGGGCTCGTCGAACATCCCGAGGGTGGGTTCTACACCGAGACCTACCGCTCGCACGAGACGGTAGCGAGGGAACATCTGCCGGAACGCTTTATTGGTGACCGCGCTTTTTCGACGGCGATCTATTTTTTGCTTACCGGTGATGATTTTTCCGCGTTGCACCGGATCAAACAGGACGAGGTATGGCATTTCTATGAGGGCTCGGGGCTTACCATTCATGTGATCGATCCCGGGGGTGACTATTCGACGATCAAGCTGGGAAGTGATATGGAAAAGGGCGAACGACCGCAGGCTGTCGTCGGGGCGGGGTGTTTTTTTGGAGCGACAGTGAACGATGCGGACTCCTACTCGCTCGTTGGATGCACGGTGGCGCCGGGGTTCGATTTCGATGATTTTGAGATGCCAAATCGCAAAGCGCTTCTCGAGCTCTTTCCACAGCACAGAGAATTGGTAGAAAGACTCACACGTTGAAGGAGGAAAAAGATGCCGGAGATGAAGGAGTACCCGCCCGGGACATTCTGCTGGGTCGATCTCGGGACGACGGATGCCGAAGCCGCAAAGGAGTTCTATGGCGAGGTCTTTGGCTGGGAGTTCGACGACCGGCCGGTAGGTGAGGGTGTGATCTACACGATGATCCAACACAAGGGGAAGGACGTCGCCGCCCTCTGGGAGATGCCGGAAGAGATGACATCCCAGGGGATCCCCACCCACTGGCTCTCATACGTGTCGGTCACTAGCGCTGATGAGATCGTCAGACTGGCGACGGAGTTGGGTGCCGAAATTCCGCAAGAGCCGTTTGATGTATACGACGTAGGGCGCATGGCCGTTCTTCGAGATCCTACGGGTGCGGTCCTTGCCCTCTGGCAGCCAAAGGACCACATGGGCGCCGCTCTGGTGAACGAACCCGGTTGTTTTTGCTGGAACGAGCTTGGCACTAAGGACGTCGGCAAAGCGAGTGAGTTTTACACCAGACTCTTTGGTTGGGGAACGAAGACACAGAAGTCTGGCGAAATGGAGTATACGAGCTTGATGAACGGCGACAGCCCCGCCGGTGGCATGTACGCTCTTCCCGATGAGTTGAGCCACGTTCCGTCGACCTGGCTGGTGTACTTTGCCGTGGATGACTGCGACAAAGCGGCGAAAAAGATCGAATCGCTCGGAGGAGATGTTGTCAGCCCACCGAAGGACATTCCCGGTGTGGGGCGCTTTGCCGTGGCGCAGGATCCGCAAGGTGGCCACTTTGCATTCATCAAGCTGGAGAATCCGGCGTAGTGCTCTCAAGCGCGGGGCTGTTTGAGCCACCACATCCCCACTACCCCAGCGCTCAATGCGCCCTCTCAACGGCGGCACTCTAACGAATCGAGGTTGGAACCGCCCGGCAAGTTTTGCTGGGCGGTTTTTAGTTGGGGCCGTATGATAATGGCTGGCACTCGCACAAGGAGGACATATGATCAACCTATATGACAACGAAACCGGCCAGTTTCTCGGTCGGATCACCGAGGAAGAGCTTCAGTATCTGATCGATGAGCTCGAAGAGGAATCGCTCGAGGACAGGGACTACTATCTCACACGAGATACCATCGATATGCTCGAAAAAACGGGCGGCGATACGGATCTAGTGAAACTGCTTCGCACCGCGCTTGGCGATCGAGACGGAGTCGAGATCCGTTGGTCGCGTGGATAAGAATCCTCGAACGTTGTCGGACCGCCCCGCGGGATGACCAGCTGCGGGAGGTGATAACTTGATCATCCAAAGCATCGTCGGGTTGATCGCTTTTGTCCTTCTTGCCTGGTTGGTGAGCGAGAACCGAAGAGGCGTCAAACTCCGTATTGTTCTTACCGGTCTCGGGCTTCAGCTTCTGTTGGGGCTCATTCTGCTCCGGCTTCCGTTTTTCAGAGATCTTTTTCTCGGGTTGAACAGGGTCATTCTAGCGCTCGAAGAGTCGACAAAAGCGGGAACGATCGTTGTCTTTGGTTATCTCGGTGGGGACAGCCTTCCCTACGAAGAGGTGACAACCGGTGCGAGCTATGTTCTGGCGTTTCGCGGACTGCCGCTCGTTTTGCTTGTCAGTGCCCTCTCTTCGCTTCTGTTTTTTTGGAAGGTGCTTCCCGTTATCGTCAGGGGCTTCTCCTGGGCGCTCCAGCGGACGATGCGGATCGGCGGCGCGGAAGGTGTAGGTGTGTCCGCCAACATCTTTGTCGGAATGGTCGAAGCGCCCCTTCTCGTCCGTCCGTATCTCAAAGGCATGACAAGAAGCGAGATTTTTTCGTTGATGACGTGTGGGATGGCGACGATCGCGGGGACGGTGATGGTGTTGTATGCCAGTGTTCTCGGTGGGGTGATCGACAATGCGCTTGGGCACATCTTGACGGCATCGATCATCAGCGCGCCGGCGGCGATCACCATTGCAAAAATCATGATTCCCGAGACGCAACCGCTCACCACGGGTAAGCTCGTTCCACCCGTCGAAGCCCGATCGTGGATGGATGCGATCACAAAAGGCACCGTTCAAGGCGTTCAACTCCTCATAAATATCGTCGCTATGATCATCGTGCTCGTCGCTTTGGTGCACCTGGTCAATTTGATTCTTGGGATCATCCCCGACATAAAGGGAGAACCTCTAACGCTCCAACGCGCCCTCGGTTGGATCATGGCGCCCATCGTGTGGCTCATGGGAATACCTTGGCGCGAGAGCCTCACCGCGGGATCTCTCATGGGGACCAAAACAGTGTTGAACGAGCTGATCGCCTATATCGATCTCTCACAGATTGCCGAGGGTACCCTGAGTGCGAAAAGCCGAACGATCCTCATGTACGCGATGTGTGGTTTTGCCAATCCAGGCAGCCTGGGAATAATGATCGGTGGTCTTGGCGCGATGGCTCCGGAGCGGCGGGACGAAATCGTCGCCCTCGGGCTTCGGTCGATACTTGCCGGAACGCTCGCAACCTGCATGACGGGGGCGGTCGTTGGCATCTTTCTCGGCTGAGGGTGAGTGAGGCGGTCGCTCATCGCTGCCGGCAAACTTCAACGAGACTCTCCATGAGCGAAATCTTACTCAAACTGTCCCCGGTCTTTCTCACCTTTGCCCTTGGTGTGCTGCTCCGGCGGACACGAGTGCTGAGAAAAGAAGACGGCGGGCTTTTGCTCAAGATCGTCTTCTACCTCGCACTCCCGTCCCTCATCCTGTTGTCGGTACCCGACATCGAGATCTCACGCGATCTCGTCGTTCTTCCCATCATCGCGGTCGTCATCGTTCTTGTGACCGGCTTGGCTGCACTTCTTTTCTTCCGCCCGAGAGCGAGCGAACGCCCGCTGTTTGGGGTGACCATCGTTGGGTCGATGATCATGAACACCAACTTCCTCTACCCGTTCATTCTCGTGGTCTACGGAAGCGCGGGGTTTGCAACCGCCGTCGTATTCGATGTTGGCAATGCCTCCCTGGTGCTCACACTCGTTTACTACATCGCGTGTCGATTTGGCTCCGGGGGGAGCGGTTCGAAAAACGCGCTCCGACGGCTGATCGCATCGCCACCGCTGTGGGCGCTTGCCGCAGGATTGATCTTGAATGTCGCCGGGGTGACGATTGGCTCGCACGTGCGAACGTTTCTCACCTCGATTGGCAATCTTCTCATACCGCTCGTGATGTTGGCGCTGGGGGTCTATTTCTCACCCCGGTTGGTCAGATGGCCGCTGCTTCTCGGTGTGTTGTTGATACGGTCGGGTGGCGGGCTCATTCTGGCGTTTCTTTTTACGAGTCTCTTTGGGCTCGAGGGGCTCACGAGATCGATCGTTCTAATCTGTGGCGCCGCTCCGATCGGCTACAACACGTTGGTCTTTTCATCGCTGGCAAAGCTCGATGTCGAGTTTGCGGCCAGTTTGCTCTCGACATCGATTCTGTTGGGCCTGCTGTATGTGCCGTTTCTGATGACGGTCCTGCAGTAACTCCACTCATTTCTTCGTGTTAGCCGAAACAAATTTGTACTTGACAATCATTATCATTTGGTAAATAATGTCATATCCTCGTCGACAGTGTTTTCAGCGAGGTCGTGGACCGTGGAACCGTGAACAGGGACCATGGACAAAAAGACAAAACAAAAACGCGTCGAGCTTTTCGAGCGTCAGTGCCGAAGCCAGGGTGTGCCCTTTACCGTGCAGCGCCGCGCGATTCTGGAGACGGTGCTCGAGTTCGACAACCATCCAACAGCCGAACAGGTCCACGATGCCGTAACCACTCGCTTCCCCGGAATATCCCGCACCACAGTCTATCGAACCCTCGAAACCCTCGTTCAAATGGGATTGATCACAAAAGCCTGTCACCCGGGCAGTGTGGTTCGTTATGACAGACGCATCGAGGTCCACCATCATCTTGTTTGTCAACGGTGCGAGGAGGTCGTTGACATCTCGGACGAACGGCTAGACGCGCTCCCGGTGCCCGATACGTCGAGCTTGGGGTTCGAGGTGTTTGACTTCAGAGTGCAGTTGCGCGGAATCTGCCGCCGCTGCAGAAAAAAGGAGTGAACCATGAGACGTTTTTTGTTTGGAACGCTCGCCATCGTGGGACTCCTCTGGATCGTGGGAGTCTTCGCGACACGGGCGCCCGCCACGGAAGCCCCTCTGGGCTTACCACCGATTCTTCAACCGGCGGACAACCCGCAAACCCCGGAGAAAATCGCCCTGGGAGACAAGCTTTTTCACGATAAGAGATTTAGCTCCACGGGCGATGTGAGCTGCGCTACCTGCCACGATGCGGAAAAAGCATTCACCGACAGTCCGCTGAAAGTCTCCGAGGGCATCAACAAGCTGACCGGCACCCGCAACGCCCCAACCGTGGTAAACGCCGTTTACTTCGACAAACAGTTCTGGGATGGTCGTTCACCAAGTCTGGAAGACCAGGCGTTGCACCCGTTTGTCAACCCCGTCGAAATGGGGTTGAAGGATCACCAACCCATCTTGGAGATTGTGCGCACCGATCCCGAATATGTCGAGGCATTCGAGAAGGTCTTTGGCAAAAGTGGTGAGGCGATCACCATGACCGAGGTGACCCAGGCCATTGCCGCATTCGAACGTACGCAGGTCACCGCCAACTCACCGTTCGATCGTTGGTTTTACGGTGGTGAAGAGGGCGCGCTCACCGACGCACAAAAGCGCGGTTTCGAGCTTTTTGTCAACGAAGGACGTTGTGTATCGTGCCACGTCGTCGAGCAGACCCAGGCGCTCTTTACCGACAACCGTTTTCACAACATCGGTGTCGGGATAAACGACATTCAGGATGATGTTCCCGAGCTTGCCGGTGAGTTCATCAAGGCGGAGATCACGGCGTCCGAAGTCGATATCAAAGTACTGACGGACAAGAGGACGTCGGAAATCGGGCGCTTCGCCATCACACGGACGTTTGACGATCTTGGCGCGTTCAAGACACCGACGCTGCGGAACATTGCCGTCACGGCTCCCTACATGCACGACGGCAGCCTGGCGACGCTGCGTGATGTCGTCGTTCACTACAACAACGGCGGCGTGACCAACGAGGGAGATCCCGTAAACGACTTTTTGAGTGGTGGCATCCGTCCCCTCAATCTGACCGACGGTGAAATCGACGATCTGGTGGCGTTTATGGAAGCGCTTACCAGCCCTGAATTCGAACACCTGGCCAAAGATACGGCTGGGGAGAAATAGAGGAGGCGATCATGTCCAACTCCAAAATGAGCCGTCGCGACTTTTTGAAAAGTGCGAGTGCGCTCGCGGCCGTGAGCTGCCTGCCGGTAAGCATGGTTGAGCTCGCCTTCGCAGATAAAAGAAAGAACTTCATGTTCGCATACATCTCCGATTCGCATATCCAATTCATCACCGGAGGCGGATTCGTCCGCAACTGGGATCGCGGGCTCATCCGCGCGGTCGCCGAGACCAACTTGCTCCAGCCGAAACCCGATTTTGTCGTGTTTGGTGGCGACCTCGCACAGCTTGGTATGAAAGAAGAGCTGGACCACGGAGCCGAAATGCTAGCCAAGCTCGATTACAAAACGTACTGCGTGATGGGTGAGCATGACTACTATCTCGATCTTGGCGAGTACTGGTCAAAGCTCTACGGGCCGCATTACTACAGCTGGGATCACAAAGGCGTGCACTTTGTCACGCTCAACAGCATCCTCACATATGACGATTGGACACACGAGCGCTGGCCGACCGCCGAACAGCGTATGCTCGAGATGGCCGGTCTCGACAACCCGAACGGCTCGCCGTTTATGGTGGGAAAAAAGCAACTCGATTGGCTCCGCAAGGATCTGGAGAAGGTAAAAAAGGAGACCCCGATAGTGGTGTTTTCGCACTCGCCGATTCAGAAGATCTACAAGGGGTGGAACTTCTGGACCGAGGACGCCGAAGATGTGCAAGCGCTGCTCAAGCCATTCAACGATGTCACCGTGGTCTACGGACACGTTCACCAGATCCAATACAACCAGATCGGCAACATTAGCTTCCACGCCGTCATGGCCACCGCGTGGCCCTGGCCGTACCCGCAGAGCTACGCACAGGCGAAGAGCCATCTGCCCAAGCTCACGGTGCCCATGAACCGGGCCGATCCCTTTTTCGAGCGTGACGCGACGGGTTGGCAGTTTATCGACATCGACAACGGGCGTGTGTCGATGGAGTACAACCTGTCCAACAACACAAACCGTACCGTCGCATTCAACCCGAAGACAGGAAAGCCCGAGGACAGCGCGTTTCAGGATCCGGCGAAACGGATCCCCCCGCAGACCCATTATTAAAATTAGAGGAGGAAGCAATGTTAGGAAGAATCGTAGGAGCGGCGTTCTTCGTCGTCACGCTCGCCGTGATTGCGGGGACGTTGACAGTTCGGGCCGATGAATTTACGAAAGAAGATCTGGAACGCTGGCAGAACGAGTACATGAGCGTGGTCGAAAAGGGCCGTGCGTTGTGGGTGAGTCCGGAGCTCGGAACCAACGGCGTGGCGTGCGCCCAGTGCCACCCCAACGCCGCCAATACACATCCGGAGACCTACCCAAAATTTCAGCAGCAGCTCGGCAGGGTGATTGCGCTACGCGATATGATCAACTGGTGCATCCTCAATCCGCTGGAAGGAGCACCGTTGGCGCTCGATGACCCGGATATGATCGCGCTCGAAGCATACGTTATGTACGAGCGCCGCGGTGTGGAGCTGGCGCCGGGCAAGCACTAGGGCGCGCTCACCGGTCGCGCGGGATTGGAGACAACCGACGAGGTTCGCATAACCGGCTCGCCAAACGGAGCCCAGGAGTAAAAACCCGTGGCAGACATACGTCATATGCTTCTAATCGACGCGCCGGTCGAGACGGTTTATCGCGCGATTACCGAAAAGAATGGTCTCTCCAGCTGGTGGACGGTCGAGACGGTGGCGAAGCCCGAGGTGAATTCGATCGCGGAGTTCAGATTTGGCGACCGTTACTACGACGCGATGCAGGTCCTCGAGTTGGAGCCAAACAGGAGAGTCGAGTGGAAATGTCTGGAGGGCGACAAGGAATGGGTCGGCACCCATGTCGTGTTCGATCTCGAGAAGAAGGGCGACCAGACACTCCTGAGATTCTTTCACGCAGAGTGGCGCGAACCCACGGATTTTTTCGCCAACTGCAACTATCACTGGGGCTACTATCTGAGAAGCCTAAAGCTCTACTGCGAGACCGGGAAAGGCACTCCTTTCGAGGTCAAGGCGTAGCCGACCTACAGCATCGCGCATCCCTCAAACACCTGTTATCCGGCAGTGTGCGGCGATGCGCCGGTCCCTCACCGCCACTGTCGGGTGACGCGATCACCCGATATCACCGATAGACGATGTCCTCCGTATGAACGGTTCCTTGACGCCCTTCCCTTCCGGACGATAGAGTCTGTGAAATCGTGTTCCGCACCCCCGTACCCCAGGAGGGTAGGACAATGAGTGAACCCAGACTGCGTTTCCGGGGTGGGAAAGCCGTTTCCGCTCTCCCCCTCGTTTTCTTTATCGGCTGGGCCATCGCGATCTGCGTGGCCGGGGCTCCCGATGAGAACGGCCTCATTCTCGGGGCGGCCATCGGTCTCGTGTTCGGTATGTTTGCCTGCCGTGACCGTTGGTGGGACTACGCCGAAGCTGTCTTCGCCGGGATGGCCAACCGTATCGCCACGGTCGCGATCGTCGCCTGGTTTTGGGCGGGGATGTTCGCTCAGGTGCTTCGTGAGGGCGGGCTCGTCGACGGCCTGGTCTGGCTCGGGGGCGCCTCAGACGCCACCGGCGGGATCTTTGTGGGGGCCACGTTCGTGTTGGCCGCGACGTTTGCTTCAGCAGTGGGGACGGGGTATGGGACGACGGTTGCGTTTTGCACACTGATGTTTCCCGCGGGGCTCATCATGGGCGCCGATCCGGTTTGGCTTTTTGCGGCGATTCTCTCGGGTGCCGCCTTTGGAGACAATCTCGCACCGGTCTCGGACACAACGGTCGTGTCGGCGGCGACCCAGGAGACGGATATCCCCGGTGTCGTCCGGTCTCGCTTCAAATATGCGATCACAGCGGCCGTTCCCGCTTTGATTCTCTTTACGGTCTTTGGTGGTGGCGGTGGTGGTGGAGTGGACGCGGCCCAGGCCGAGCGGATCTTTGCCGAAACCGCCTCTCCCAACGGACTGGTGCTCCTCATACCATTCGCCCTTGTGATTGGTCTCGCGCTGCGCGGATACCACATCCTTGTCACACTCACCTGGGGAATCATTACCGCCGTCGCTCTGGGGTTCGTCTTCGACCTCCTGACCGTCCAACAGGTCATATCGCTCGACACCGAGGCAAAGCGTGTCGGAGGCGCACTGGTCACGGGAATCACGGGGTACCTGTCGATGGCCATTCTGATCCTCATGATCGTCGCCGGTGGGCACATTATGAAGATTGGCGGCGCATTGGACGCCATCGTAGGCGGGCTGGCCTCACTTGCGGGCAGATCGATCGCGCGGGCGGAAGCGGCTATCTGGAGCATCGTTTTCTCGCTTAATGTCTTTATAACGATCAACACGGCGGCTGAAATCACGGCAGCGCCGGTCGTCTCTCAGCTCGGGAAAAAGTTCAAGCTGCACCCGTACCGCCGGGCAAATATGCTCGATGCCGTAACTTCGGCACTAGGGTATATATTTCCTTGGGGTGGAGGTGTGTTGATCGGATATCAGACAATTCGAAATCTCGAAGAAACGTACGATTTTGTCCAGGCCGTCTCACCGACACAGGTTTGGCCCCTTGTTCTCCACGGCTGGTTTCTCGCCGCGGTCATGTTGATCGCCGCCTTTACCGGTTTCGGCCGTACGTACGAGGCAAAAGACGGATCGCAAACCAAAACACCCCCTGGCGACGACTAGACCCGGCGCGCGCTTTGTCGGGAAGCGCGATGGTGCGACGGGGGCGGGCCATGGGTTCCCTTCGTACGAGTTGACCGAGTGATGACCGATCGCGAATGCACGGAGTTCCTTCAGTGGTGCCTGCCGAGGCTTCGGCTTCGGTGGGCGGGCTTTCGAAAGGTCCGAAGGCAAATCTGCAAGCGGCTCACCCGGCGTCTGTGCGAGCTGGGTCTTCCACACGCGGCGGCGTACAGGACATACCTCAGTTCCCACCCGAACGAGTGGAAAACGCTCGACACGCTTTGCCGGATCACGATATCGCGGTTCTACCGTGATCGGGGAGTGTTCGACACCATCGGAAGAAAGATACTCCCCACGCTGGCTGAAAAGGCGCTAACGGACAAGGAGCCCCAGATCCGCTGCTGGAGCGCCGGCTGTGGGTCCGGTGAGGAGCCCTACACCATACACATGATATGGAGACTCCGCGTGGCGCCCAAACTCGACTCGGATCTGCCGATTCGAATCACTGCCACCGATACGAGCAGAATCCTGCTCGATCGCGCGTCGAACGCCCGATACACGGGGAGCAGTATCAAAGACTTGCCAACCAAATTACGCGATGCCGGGTTTGTCAAATCGGGGGATGGCTATACGGTTCGCGAGAATTTCAAGGAGAACATCGAGTTTCTCGAACAGGATATCCGTAGCGAGAGTCCGGATGGGACGTTCCATCTTGTCCTGTGCCGTAATCTCGTGTTTACCTATTTCGAACCGACACTCCAATCGGAAGTGCTCGAGAGAATCGTAAGGAAGCTCGTCCCCGGCGGTTTTCTTATCGCAGGGATCCATGAGAAGATTCCGGGCGGGATTGCTGATCTTGTTCCACACGAGAAGACCCCGGGTATCTATCGTTTGGAGTCCGACAACGTATCGAAAAAGGGGGGGGGCTCGTCGGGGTACGCTTCTCCGCCCGCGCACCCTGGTGACGTTGACGGATAAGAACGGGTGGTTGAGGTACGCTTCGACGCGACTTCCGCAGCGCGCGCTTCTGAACCCGCGCGTGCGAGGACCAGGAGCGGAGAAGCGTACCTCGACCACCCCCTGCAAAAGCAGGCCGAGAGTAACGACAGCAACACGGAGCTCGACATGACAAAAAAAGCCTTCCAGGACTACTATCCCGATCAACTGGCCCACTGTTATGGCTGCGGCCACCTAAACGAACACGGACACCAGATCAAAAGCTATTGGGATGGCGAAGAGAGCGTCTGCCGCTTCAAACCCCAGCCATACCATACGGCCATCCCGAGGTATGTGTACGGTGGACTCATCGCCTCACTGATCGACTGTCACGGCACGGGTACCGCGGCTGCCGCGGCATTTCGAGCGGAGGGACGCGAAATGGACACCGACCCCCCCCACCGGTTTGTCACCGCCTCGCTAAGGGTCGACTACTTGAAGCCCACACCGCTTGGCGTGGAACTCGAAATCAGGGGTCAGGTCAAAGAGGTCAAGGGGCGCAAGGTCACCGTGACAGCCCAACTGTTGGCCAACGGAGAGGTCTGCGCGACAGGCGTGATCGTCTGCGTCGAAGTTCCCGACGAGTGGTTCAAGCAGGTGTAATCCCGTCCCCGGTCCCCCCGAATGGACTTTGTTTTCCCCGGATCCAGCGAGACCCCGGTCGAGCGGGTCATAGTGCACCGCTCGACCGGGCGAAACGCCGTAACTTTTCCAAAGAAAATAGGATACGGCGGTCAAAAAATCGGAAAATGCCAAAAAAATCGTTTCACAAGGGGTCGAAAATGGGTATCTTTTATAGACATGAGCCAAAAGAGATTCGCGCGGGTCGGTGAAATCCTCCCAACCGTCCTCAAATCCATAGGACTACAAAAAGCTGAAAGAACGGGATGTGCTTAAGTGCTGGGCGGAAGTCGTGGGGGAGGAGATTGCGGCGAGGACAAGGGCGGTGAGGATTGACAAGGGCACTCTTTATGTCAACGTCGATCACAGTGCGTGGACGCACGAACTGCATTTTATGGAAAAAGAGATTCTAAAGCGACTTAGAGACAAACATCCAGACGTGGTGATCCGAAGAATCAGGTTCGGAGCCAGCAGATAAGCCAAGAAAAACCACGAGAGGCGCGGAATGACCCAGGAATACACAGCGAAAAAGATTCAGGTTCTCAAAGGCTTGGAGGCGGTCCGCAAACGGCCAGCGATGTACATCGGGAGCACGGACATCCACGGTCTCCACCACCTCATATACGAAGTCGTCGATAACAGCGTGGATGAGGCAATGGCGGGGTACTGCACCGAAATCGACATCGTCATTCACGAGGACAGAAGCGTGACCGTGACGGATAACGGCCGCGGCATTCCCGTCGATATGCACCCCACACAACGGAGACCCGCCGTGGAAGTCGTGATGACGACGTTGCATGCGGGCGGCAAATTCGAGCACGAAGCCTATAAAGTCTCTGGTGGTTTGCATGGCGTCGGTGTTTCCGTGGTCAACGCCCTATCGGAATATCTCGAGGTCGAGACCTACCGCGATGGGAACAGTTACTATCAGCGCTACGAAAAGGGGAAGCCGACGCGTGATCTCGAAAATCGCGGCCCGACCGAGGAAGTCGGGACACGGGTCACGTTCTACCCGGATAAATCGGTGTTTGGTGAGATCAAGTATAGTTTCGAGACGCTTTCGCAGCGCTTGAGAGAAATCGCGTTTCTCAACCGGGGGCTGAGAATCAGACTGACTCGCCGTGGGGAGAGGGCGAAAAAACAGGTTTTCCAGTACGAGGGTGGGATCGTCTCCTTTGTGCAATATCTCAACGAAAATAAAAAGAACATCAATCCGGAACCGATCTATATCCATTCGGAAAAAGACAGTGTGGACGTCGAAGTCGCCTTGCAGTATTCGGACGGGTTTACCGAAAACGTTTTCGCTTTTGCCAACAACATCAACACGATGGAAGGTGGGACACATCTGATCGGCTTCAGAGCGGCGCTGACGAGAACGTTAAACAACTACGCTCAGAGTGCTGGTCTTTTCAAAAAGGAAAAGTTCAGTCTGTCGGGTGAGGATGTTCGCGAAGGGCTTACCGCCGTCATCAGCGTCAAACTCTCCGAGCCTCAGTTCGAGGGACAGACAAAGACAAAGCTCGGTAACAGTGAGGTCAAAGGAATCGTCGAAGCGATCCTGGGTGATGGGTTGAAAGAGTTTCTTGAAGAGAACCCCTCGATGGCCAAACAAACGGTGGAAAAATGTCTGGCCGCATTCCGGGCGCGGGAAGCAGCGAGGAAAGCGCGTGATCTCGCGAGGCGCAAATCGGCGCTCGAGTCCAACTCGCTTCCCGGAAAGCTTGCCGACTGTTCGAATACCGACCCCAATGTTTGCGAGATCTACCTCGTCGAGGGAGACTCCGCCGGCGGATCTGCAAAACAGGCGAGAGATAGGGAGTTTCAAGCCATCCTCCCGCTTCGTGGCAAGATTCTGAACGTCGAAAAGGCAAGGCTCGATAAAATCCTCTCCAACGAGGAGATCAAGACGATCATTACGGCTATTGGAACGGGTGTAAAAGGGGAAGATTTCGATGCTTCGAAGATTCGCTACAAGAAAATCATCATAATGACCGATGCGGACATCGACGGGGCGCACATCCGCACTCTCCTTCTAACGCTTTTCTATCGATACATGAAGGAACTCATCAAGGCTGGTTATGTGTACATCGCCCAACCGCCGCTTTACCGGCTCAAGAAGGGCAAGAAAGAGGTGTACGCCTACAACGACGGCGAAAAAGAAAGAATCCTCAGGGACTGGGGTGGAGGCGACGGGGTGTACATCCAGCGATACAAGGGGCTGGGTGAAATGAACCCCGAACAACTCTGGGAGACGACGATGGACCCGGAGATGCGGACGGTCTTGAAGGTGACCGTCGAAGACGCCATTGAGGCGGACAGGATGTTCAACATCCTCATGGGAGACGAGGTCGAGCCAAGAAGGGAGTTCATCCAGGAAAACGCATTGAACGTGAAGAACTTGGATGTTTAGAACGCACGCGGGAGCGGCCAAATATCGATTCCGTCCCCCACTAAGCGGCGTGGTTTCGATTGAGCATGCGTTGACCCCGTGGCGGAAAACAAAGAACGACAGCGCCAGGAGCAGACACAAGAACATAGGAGATGAGTATGGCGATTGACCGCGAAAGAATCGTGCCCGTTCAGATCGAAGACGAGATGAAGAGCTCGTATCTCGACTATTCGATGAGCGTGATCATTTCGCGTGCACTGCCGGACGCCCGTGACGGTCTCAAACCCGTGCACCGGCGGGTGTTGACGGCGATGAACGATCTCAACCTCACGCACGCCCGTCCGTACAGGAAATCCGCCAAGGTTTCTGGAGACGTGAACGGAAATTATCATCCGCACGGAACATCGGCAATCTACGAAACGATTGTCAGGATGGCCCAGGATTTCTCTCTTCGTTACCCACTTGTCGACGGACAAGGTAATTTTGGCTCGGTGGACGGCGATCCACCGGCGGCAGAACGGTACACAGAAGTCCGGATGACCAGGTTCGCCGAAGAGATGCTCGCCGACCTCGAAAAGGAGACGGTCGAGTTTGGTCCCAACTACGACGGTTCGCGGATGATGCCGCTCGTTCTACCGTCCAAGGTGCCAAATCTTCTCGTGAACGGCGCCTCGGGGATCGCGGTGGGTATGGCGACGAATGTCCCTCCGCACAACCTTCGTGAAGTGGTTGACGGCTGTGTAGCCGTACTCGACAACCCAGAAATTCCAGACGAGGACCTTTTCCAACACGTTATTGGCCCCGACTTTCCGACGAGCGGGATCATACTCGGGAAAATCGGGATCGAAGAGGCGTACCGCACGGGCAAGGGCCGGATCATCGTCCGGGCGAGGACGAAGCTCGAGACTCTCAAAAACGAGAGGGAAGCGATCATCGTTTCCGAGCTGCCGTATCAGGTAAACAAGGCGGCTCTGATCGAACGTATCGCGGAACTTGTGAAAGCCGGCACGATCGACGGTATAGGAGACATCCGGGACGAATCGGACCGTGACGGGATGCGCGTGGTAATCATATTGAAACGGGACGCCGATTCGCGCGTCGTAGAAAATCAACTCTTCAAACACACGCCGATGCAGGTGACGTTTGGGATCATCATGCTCGCGCTGGTGGACAACCGCCCACAGATCCTCACGCTCAGACAGCTCGTCGATTGTTTCCTCCGACACCGGGAAGATGTCGTCGTAAAGCGTACGAAGTATGACCTTCGAAAGGCCGAAGAGCGCGCGCATATACTCGAGGGCTTCCGGATCGCGCTCGATCACATCGACGAGATCGTTGCTTTGATCAAGGCATCCGATACGCCGGACATCGCGAGAGCTGGTTTGATGGAGCAGTTCGGGCTCTCCGAAAAACAGGCGCAGGCGATCCTCGACATGAGACTCCAAAGACTCACCGGTCTCGAGCGCAGAAAAATCGAGGAAGAATACCAGGAGCTTCTCAAGAAGATCGCCGAGTACAAGGCGATTCTCGCCGACCGGCAGTTGGTTCTCGGCATCATCAAGGATGAACTCATCGCGATAAAAGAAAAGTACGGTGACGACCGCCGGACCGAGATCGTCGATCAGGGCGCCGTATCGTTCGAGGACGAGGATTTGATCGCGGAAGAGGACATGGTGATCACGATCAGCCATCACGGATACATCAAGCGGTTGGCGCTCGATTCCTATCGCGCGCAGCGCCGGGGCGGTCGTGGTTCGACAGGGATCAAGGTCCGGGATGAGGATTTTGTCGAACACCTCTTTATCGCATCCACCCACAGCTACATCCTGTTTTTCACCGACGTGGGGCGTTGTCACTGGCTCAAAGTCCACCAGATCCCCGTGGCGGGGCGGCAGGCCCGAGGCAAAGCGATCGTCAATCTGCTCGGGCTCGCGGAGGGGGAGCGGATTACAGGCCGTGTTCCGGTGACGGTATTCGAAGAGGACGAGTATCTGATGACGGCAACACGCAAGGGGATGATCAAAAAGACACAGCTGAGCCTCTACAGCAGACCGCGGAGGGGTGGCATTTTGGCGATGAACCTCAAGGAGGGCGACCACCTGATCGCGGCGGCAGTCACAAACGGGGAGCAAGATGTCATTCTTGCAAAACGGGGAGGCCGGGCAATCCGTTTCCACGAGACCGACGTGCGGAGTATGGGTCGTACGGCCGCCGGGGTCCGTGGTGTTCGGTTGGACCCGGGTGATGAGGTCGTCGGGATGGTCGTCGTCGAGAAAGAAGCCTCGCTGCTCACCGTAACGGAGAACGGTTACGGCAAACGGTCATCGCTGGAGGACTACGCCACAAAACATCGCGGCGGTAAGGGTGTTATCAACATCCGGACGACAGAGAGAAACGGTCAGGTTGTGGCTATCAAGGAGGTACGGGGAAGAGACGACATAATGATCATTACGAGGAAGGGTGTGGTGATCCGTTGCCCGCTATCCCAACTGTCCGTGATCGGCAGAGCTACCCAGGGTGTCAGGCTGATCAATCTCGATGAGGGGGACGTGGTCACCGATGTGGCCCATTTGGTCAAGGAGGAGGACGAGTAACCTTTGGTTATGCAACCAGGAAGGGAAAAGGAGTTTTGGAAAATCAATTTGAAAATGAAGGTGACACACAGGAGAGAATTGTCGCTTCCGACACCAGGGATCTGGTCGTTGAGCCGGACAGCTCTCTCACGGAGCGGGTCTCGGAGTTCACGGTCCGGCGGCTATCCAGTTATTACCGGATTCTATTGAGTCTCGAGAGGGCCGGAGTGCACACGGTGTCGTCCGCTCGGTTGGCGGATCTCTGTGGTGTGACTTCAGCTCAGGTCCGCAAGGATCTCTCGTACTTTGGCAACTTTGGGACGCGAGGACTTGGGTATCAGGTGACGGATCTCAAGTGTGCCATCGTGGGTATCCTCGGTCTGGACCGAAAATGGCTGATGGCCCTTTTCGGAGCGGGGAGTCTCGGGCACGCGTTGTTCTTTCACCAGGGTTTTAGGGATGACGGATTTTATTTCACGCACATCTTTGATATCGATCCAAGAAGGGTCGGTGAAAAGTGGCAAGACATCGAAATTCTCCCCTATGACAAAGCGAGGGCGTCTCTCGAGGCTCATCCTGTGGACATCGGCGTCATCGCCGTACCAGAAGAGGCGGCCCAAGAAGTGGCCGATCTAGTCATTGATTTGGGTGTCAACGGGATTCTCAATTTCGCCCCCAAACAGCTGACGATTCCGAAAAACATTCGGCTGAGAAACGTAAATCTTGCCGTTGCGCTGGAAAGCCTGAGCTTTATGCTCTCGGATTAGGTTCGCGCTGCGTGATCCAGATGCCCGCGGTGCGCCGAGGTGGATGTATTTAGTGAAAAAGCAACCTCACATAAGGGCCGATTTCTCGAGAATCCGTGCGGGGCAACGGCTCTGTGACCGCCGGGGACTGCTTATCGGCTTGCTCATCGCGGTTATACCGTTTGTTTTGAGCGCCGGTGGTCCCCAGCAGCCCCACGAAAACGTTCCGTTGGACCGACCCAAGTTGGCTGCCTCGAGTCATCAAGTCATCGGCCCAGGCGAGGTTCGGCTGACCGTAACCCGTGATGGGAGGTGGGTCGAGTTCGCGCCGACGTGGGATGACGGCAGAAATCTAATCACGACCGGGGGGTTCGTAGTCTATGCGGCAACCGAGGATGGGCACCTCGGCGAGCTGGTGAATACGGCTCGAGGTGGAACACGGGTGACCGGAAACGCGAGCCAACTCGCGAAATGTTCAGAGGGGACAAAAGGTGGTTTTCGTGCGCCGTCGCCCGATCCGGACGACGACAGAGACGGCCGGGTGGACGAAGATTGGCTCGACGGTGTGGACAACGACGGCGATGGTCGTGTCGATGAGGATTTCGCAGCCGTTGGTGACGAAATGATCGCGACCAGCTACTACGCTGTGGGGGCTGGAGAGCTTGCGATCGATGGCCGGTTGGTTTTTCAACAAGAGGCATACGCGTGGTCGCTCCCGCACATCGACGGGACGATCATGATGAGTCTGCGTGTCAAAAACATTGGTGCGGAGGCTCTCGAGGGGGTACGTGTAGGTGCGTTTTTCGAAAAAGAGGGGCCCTTCAATTTTTCGAGACAATCGGTCGCGCCGCAAAACAGGGCGCAGGCCGTGCCCACATCCCCGACGAGCGTGCTTGTTTGCGAGGATGCGGGGAGAGGCGCTTTTGGTCTGATCTTTTTTCCCACGGCCGGATCGCTGGGCGGAGAGTGGATGGGTGGGTGTCTGGTTGGCTCCGGTAATCCCGGTGCGACGGTTTTGGAACAACTAGCCAAGGGTTCCATCGATTCCTTCCCTGCCAACACCAACGGGTCTGTGGACGGGGAAGCGCCGATCGCGACGGCGGACGCTTCTACGGATCTCCAAAGCGACGGGCCTCGAGAGGTAGGAGGAAGCGAAAAGGCAGTCGTTTATGGGATATCTCCCAGTTTGAATTTGCTCATGCCGGGCGAGGAGATACGTATTGATCTTGCAATGATCGCTGTACGCGAATCGTCGGGGATGAAGTCAGCCGCCGAAAACGCTTTCAAAACCTATCAAGGTGACGGGGCCAATCACTATTTGCCGCCACCGGTTTCGATGACCCCAAGGGTACTTTGGGGAACATACCAGGCGATCGAAGACGATGAGACCGGCGTCACGGGAGTCGCAATGGACATCGAGCCTCTGGGTGACAATCCCATAACACCCGATGACATCTCGTATTTCACCGGGATTGACGCGGGTTCTGTTGTGCGCCGTGAGATCCAACCGGGGATCGAAAAGCTGATCGTTCGTGGAGAGACCGCCGAGAATCTCGCGCGAAAAGGGAAACGTATCATTCTCAAAGGACGGCTCGAGGACGGTGAGTTTTTCGAGGCGATACTCAGACCCGACGAAAACTCGGCAGACCCCGCGGGCAAGACCGACACCGAAGCTGAGGTCTATTGGAAAACAAATGGGCGGTTGAGTCAGGACTACCTCAACAGCTCACCCAATCCGTTTCGTGACGTCACGACGGTATTCTACGAGGTCCCATCGGTGATCGAGACGGAAGACGGCTCTCAGATCCGATCATCGGAGCCGCTGGAGACGAGCGTGAAGGTGTACAATGTCGTGGGCCGGCTCGTAAGCGTGCTCGCCGAAGGCGTCGTGGGACCCGGCGTTTATACAACCGATTGGCGCGCCGTTGACGACAACGGGAGTCCGGTGGCGAGCGGCGTCTACTACGTGAAGCTCCAGATCGGCATGCGTTACATAACCAAGCGGTTGATTCTCTTGAAATAACCCGCTTATTTTTCCACGACCGAAGAGTCCCATTCGCATAAAAAAACCCGGCCATCGGGTCTGCGCCTCCCTCGATGACCGGGCTCCCAGACATAGACAAAGGGGTTATTTCAAAAGCAGCATCTTCTTTGTTGCAGTGAAACCCTTCTGCCTCATCCGGTAAAAATAGACACCCGTTCCCACCGGGTTGCCTTTTGCGTCCCGACCATCCCAGACCGCTACGTGTCGGCCCGGTGTCTTGACATCGCTCACCAAGGTGCGCACCCGGGCGCCGGTCACGT
>CP070677.1:1564833-1569024 GCA_020352495.1 Candidatus Latescibacterota bacterium | reverse complement strand
TCACGGAGTCGTTCCCGGCGTTTCTCGTCATGGTGGGAAATCCCTTTAGTTGGTCGATCGCCGACGGGATCGCGGTTGGTTTTATAAGCTATCCTGCACTCAAACTCCTGACCGGGCGATGGCGCGAAGCCTCGGTGCTCGTCTACGCGCTGGGGATTCTGTTCGTGCTTCGTTATCTGCTTCTCTGAGTTCCGCGTTGTCGCAAAACGTGTTATGCCCCCCGCGAGCGCAATAGCGGCTTTGTCTATTACGTTTTGACGTCTACACACGCGGGTGCTAGAATGATACCGGTGCACATCGAGTTCTCTCTTCTACAAGTTGTTTCCGATAGTCGCGGATCTCTTTGATTTCAGGGAGGTACGGTTATGGTCAGAAGGCTGGGACTGTGCTGTTTCCTTTCTGTCGTCTTTATTCTTGCGGGTTGCGGGGCCAAAGAGCAAACGGTCACCCAGTCCGGCGAGTTGGAGACGTCCGAGCCGAGCCAAACTGCCGTTGAGCAGGTCCGAGCCGGTGTTCCGGACAAACCGGAGCCCGATCGCATCACGGTTCAGCACCTTCTAATTGGCTTCCAGGGTTCGGTGGAAGACAAGGAAGTCACGCGGTCTGAAGACGAGGCGGAACAACTCGCAAATGAGCTGTTTCAAAGGGCCAAATCCGGTGAAGACTTTGACGCATTGGTCAAAGAGTACACGGACGACCGGTATCCCGGTATCTATGGCATTGTGAATGACGGAGTCGAGGCCAACGAGGTAATGCAGATATACCCACGGGAAAAAATGGCGCCTCACTTTTGCGACATTGCTTTCAAACTCAAAGTGGGGGAAATCGGACTCGCGCCATACGACAAAAAAAAGTGCAAGTTCGGTTGGCATATCATCAAGCGGTTGAGATAGTGCGTTTGGTGTCGTGACCGGCCTTCATAATCCTGTGGCTGGCTGTCCCAGTTAGACAATGACTCCTCGGTCTGCATATCTAAAAGCGGACTCCTACACCCACCGCGAAACCGTCGTGCTTGTCCGCAATGACAAACTTGCCAATTAGATAAGGGCTGAGTGGTAAGCTGAATTCCAGACCGGCGATCAGATTGACCGCCGTGTGCGTATCCGAATCCCCTCCCAGGGGGTCGAGATAAAGAAGCCCGACTCCGCCGCCGACCCATCCCGACACCAAGGGGGCGGAGAAGACGCTCACATAACCGTCCAGATTGAGGGTCAACAAGCCGCCATCATCCACGAACACATACTCGGCGTTCGGATTGACATTCACCACGGTTACGCGCACCAACACATCGACGCCGACAAAGAGACTCTCATCGTCCTCATAGAAACCGGCACGAACTCCGGGCTTGAGTTCTCCAAGAATGCCCGCGTGAGAGACGGAGAACACAATGAGACAAGCTCCGATTACGATTACGGTCTTCCCAAATTGATTCATCGCGGCGTCTCCTTTCGAGCCATCCCGGATCCTGGAACGCCTCACCCGTTTTCGGGGAATTCTAGCGGAATGGCCTAGGGGGGTCAACATTGTGAATAAATCGCGGTCATGGTATAATCACATCAACCCTCCTGTGAGGCACAGCACCGTGGGTGAGACATGAACTGTTCCAAATATATAGTCCTGGCGCTCGTTTTTGTGTGCATGGATGTGCCGGTATGGGCCGGAGAGACCGACTCGCGGACCAGTCACGAGATGCTCGCAGAGTTGTTGGGCTCACTCGACAAAAGCAAGATCTCCACTGGAATTCTCTACGACCGCGTCGTTCCGCTCTCTCGAATCCGTGACTACGACGGAGGCAGAACCTCGCCACCCGCCACCGTGAAACATTGGAAACAGATGTATTTCGAGATTTGGCGTGCCTGTGTGGAGACACCCTCGTGGCCTGAACTGGGGGTGATCGTTCACAAAACGGCAGGCTACGTGGGGCAAGGTATTGTCCCGGTGGCATTTATGGACTTTGATTACAACCGCATTCGACCGGACGCACTTCGAAACGGGGCACTAATCACTCGAGGGGACAGACTCATTGAGGGCGAAGGAGATCCTTACACAAGAGAACGAGTGTTTGCAGTGACCGCGTTGAAAGAATATACCCACCGGGGGAAAGGCGTGGAGTTCGTGTTCGATGAGGCGTGGTATTCGACAAATAATGACGTGCTCCCCGGGATTTTGGAAATCGACTTCGATGACGGGTCCGGCTGCCGGGCAGTTCGATTTGGTGATCGGTGTCACGTGAGCTACCACCGTCCCGGACGAAAAACGATCCGTGTTAAGGCAACGTTTCCCGACGGAACGAACCAGCACGGCAGCTTCTATTTTCGGGTCGAGCGTCTGCAAACACCCGACCCACACGACACACTGAGCGTCACGGCGACGATACCGTACAATGCCGAATACGGGACCGGTGAAGCATACGTATACCTGTCCGATACACATGGATCGATCACAAACCCCGTCATAGTCGTCGAGGGCTTTGACCTCGACAATACGATGAACTGGGACGAACTCTATCATCTGCTCAATGAGGAGAATCTGTTGGAAACCCTCCGGGGAAAGGGGTTCGATGCGATCGTCTTGAACTTTACCGATGCCACGGATTATGTGCAGAAAAACAGCTTTGTTGTTACCGAGCTCATCCAGCTTGTTCATACCTACCTCGATTCGTACCGGGATATCGCGCTGGTCGGTGCCAGTATGGGAGGTCTTTGTTCGCGTTACGCCTTGGCGTATCTGGAAACGCACGGGGTCGACCACAGGGTGAGGACCTTCATATCGTTTGATGCGCCACAAAGCGGTGCAAACATACCCCTTGGCGTTCAGTACTGGCTGGATTTCTTTTCGGAGATGTCCGAGGACGCTGCCTTTTTGCTCAGTCGGCTCGACACACCGGCGGCGCGGCAGATGCTCGCATATCACCACACCGATCCACCAGGGTCGACCGGAGAGAGCGATCCGCTTCGGGCCGGGCTCATTGCCGATTTCACATCGATAGGTGAGTACCCGATAAACGTGCGTAAGACGGCCATAGCAAATGGTAGCGGATCCCAGACCGATCAGGGCTTTGCCGCTGGGGATCAGATCATCGATTACGAGTACAACAGCTTGTTCGTCGATATCACCGGGAACGTATGGGCGGTTCCGGACGGCGCGAGTCACATCATCTTTGACGGACTCATCGATATTATTTTCGTGCCGAGGGAAGAAATGTCGGTGACCGTCTCCGGAACACTTCCGTACGACAACGCCCCGGGTGGATCACGTGCTTCAATGGCACAGATGGACTCGACGGAAGCTCCTTACGGGGACATCGTTGCGATTCACCCGAGCCATTGTTTTATTCCAACGGTGAGTGCGCTGGATCTCGAAACGGGAGATCTCTTTTACGACATAGCAGGCGACCCGAACCTCTTGTCGATCACACCTTTCGATGTCGTTTACTACCCTCTGGAGAATCAAGAACATGTATCGATCACAGCGGAGAACGCCGCTTGGTTCCTCTCCGAAATCGAGGTGGGTGTGACATCGGTGGCATCAGATCGTTTGGCACCGTCTGCGCACCCCGTGCTTTATCAAAACGTCCCCAATCCGTTCAACCCGGAGACGACAATCCGGTTTGCGTTGCCACGACGAACGAGTGTGAGGCTCGATGTCTATGACGCGCGGGGCAAGCTCGTAGTAACACTCATCGATGGAACGATGAACGCGGGAACAAAAAGCGTTGTGTGGAATGGCAAGGACGGGGAGGGCAGGGAAGTGGGATCAGGTGTCTATTTTTGCCGGCTCAAAACCGAGACCGGGATGCGAGCAAAAAAGATGGTGTTGCTGAGGTGAGCCCATTTCGTTGGGTGCCCACCTGCCGCGGGGAATCCTCGCTTGCGCCTTCACATAGGAACTTCAAAATCCTCACTTCACCCACCGGGCCGCCTGGAAGGACGATGGATCGAGACTCGTTTACGATCACCCGGTCAACACGACTACTCTTTCCCGCCCCCGGATGAGGAAGCAGCCGACACGGATGGCTCGGCTGGCTTCGACCGTTGCCGCCCTAGTGCACGCAGCCCTACAGCTTTGAGATCTTCCAAAATGACATAGAGCGCGGGTACGATGACCAAGGTGATGAACGTGGCGAACACGACCCCGAACGCAAGGGACACCGCCATGGGAACGAGGAATCTCGCCTGCATACTTTTCTCC
>CP070677.1:1555509-1564733 GCA_020352495.1 Candidatus Latescibacterota bacterium | reverse complement strand
TCAGGGTTCGTATTTCTACAAGTCTACCACCCCGTGTTCTTTGAGGTCAATCGATATTGTCAATTGGTTACTATTGTATTAACATACGGAAACAACAGGACAGAATACGGAACAGGAGGGTATTGAAGGGCACGGTGAGGCACGATCCGTATTGACAATGCAACGACAGGTGGTTACTATCGATCGTGTTTGCTCCTCGAATCACGCGAGACCCCGCGAGATCATGGACCTGAGGAGAAGAAGATGTTTACATCCCAACGCACTCGATTGAAACTCCTGAGCGGCGTCGTCCTGTTTCTCGCGTTGAGCCCCAGCATATCACTCTCGTCGGAACCCTTTGCGCATGTCGGCACGTACGCCGCGCAGTTTCTAACGCTACCGGTTGGAACTCGAAACGTCGGCATGGCGGGGACCGGCACCGCCGATGATCTCGACCCAATCAACGTCGTCTATAACCCCGCGAACCTGGCTCTTCTCGAGGGTTTTGCGGTTAGCGGCGGTCATGTCGACTGGCCCGCCGATGTCAACCTCTACGACTTTGGTGTATTTGGCGGCACGGCGTATCCACTCCACAACGGGTACACGCTCCATCTGGGAGCGGCAATGCGTTACTCCGCTTTGGATCTCGACGTGCCCGATAATCGGGTCATCTTTCTTCCCGATGGAACAGGGAGGGATCTCGACGGGCAGGACTGGTCGATTCCGCTCACTCTGGCAGGAGGCGTGTCAAACGGCGACCTCGACGCCTCGATAGGGGCAACCGTCAAGTTCGCCACTCTGGGGCTCAGCAACCAGTCAAAAGGGTTCACCGCTTTTGACGTCGGGTTGCGCCTTGGAGCATGCCTTTACTCCACCGATCCGATCACCTTCAAGATCACCGGCGGCGCGAGCGCGTCGAATCTGGGCGGGGATATAGACTACGGTACACGATCATCGCAATTGCCCCGAGAACACCGCGGTGGAATCGGGATCCAGTTTGCATACTTTCACCCCGATTTCTCGCCGTCGACTCCCCTTCTCACTGCCAACGGTAATGCAGACTATCTCGACACCACCGACGATGACGGTATGCTCTTTGGAGGCGAGATCGGTTTCGTCGACATCGCCTTCCTCCGTCTTGGCCACATTGGCGAGCCGTTCGCGACCTCGGGAACATCGTTTGGATTTGGACTTCAGCTCAAGATAACCAGCGTGAAGATTCGAGCCGACTACGCCCATCTCCCTTTTCCCAGCTTCTTCAACGAAGATATAGATGTCTTCGGCTTAACCGTGCTTGTCGACATTTAGGCCATTCCGCAGTGTCGCACCAGCGAAAAGCACCGATTGATCTCGGGTATCAGCCGCACAAGAAACGACCGCTTGGCCTTTGGTCCAAACGGTCGCCGCAAATGAAGCTTTCTAGACCGCCACTGCCAGCGGTTGTGAACTAGCCATCATCGCCGTCAGAGGATTCTGCGTCCTCGAAGGCCGACTTCATACTCTCAGTCATCGCCTTGCCCATTTCTTCCATACCGTCTTTCATCGATTCCATCATGGCGCCCATTGCGCCACCCAGAATGGACATCATCGTTTGATTGGCGTCCACTTTCCATTCGCCGTTCCGCTCGACGAGAATGGTCTCGAGCGGGATGCTCATGATCGAGCCATCCTCGTTGGTTCCGACCATTGTCGTCTTGACGTGCGCCTGGCCGTCTTTGATCTCGACCCGGCCAAACGAGATGTCGACATCCTGGTCCTTCTTGTCTTCATCGATCTGAAGAGAGTTCGCGGTCTCACTCGTGCAATAGGATCTCGCCGTCACGATATCCCTGTTTTCCATCGCCTTCCAAAACGCCTTTGCGACCACGAGTGACTCGTCCTCACCCTTGCTACAGCCGAAAACCAGGGGAACGAGGAGTACGAACAGGACTGCCACTGTCACCTTTCTCATTGTATGACCTCCTTCTCGACCTCTATGGCCGGGTCCGGGACCAGGGATCGCCACCGCGGGAGTGGAGCTCAGATCCTCCCCGCCTTGAACTCTTTTCTTACAAGCGCATTAAAAGTCGATGATGCGTTGACATCTTTTCTGAACTGGATCGGATCTGTCTTTCGTCTTTTTTGAACGTACACGGCGACACGGTGAGCTAAGTATTTCGGGAGTGGTCGGTCCTCTCCATTAAGATGGGGATTATCATCCGAGCGACCGAACATCGGTCTTTTCTGACTTTGTCTTGCCGCCTTCCGGGCACGGTATGGTCTGAACACTTTTCTAACACTCAACTGTGTGACATCCGAGTCGCCCGAAAATAGCAAACACATAAGGCTCACAAGCAGCGTTATGACGCAGACTATCCAGCTGTGTCCCCAGTACATCTGTGCTTTGACGGCGAGGCCAAAGACGAGGAGCAACACAGCGATCGCGTAGGTCATTATCGTGATGTACCTTACAACGCCGGATGCCATTCCCGGGTGTCTCCTTCCGTGCGCTCCCGGCTCCCCGTCCGGGCTAGCATACGTTGTGCCGGATTTGTCTCCCGGGGTCAAGTTCACACCCTGCATTTGGTCGAGAAGGCTCCCCGAGTGCTCCAAAATCTGACACGGAACTCTCCGCCTACGGGTACACTCCCCTCTCCTCACCCAACGCGTAATAGCGTCGGTGAAAAAGGACGAGTGGCGACTTCGTCTCATCGACCCGGGTCTTGAGTACCGCCCCATAAAAGACGGTGTGATCCCCGACCGTTTGATGAGAGTGCAATGTACACTCGAACCACGCACGTGCCCCCTTGATGAGCGGAGCCCTTATCTTTTCTGCGTCAAACGTCTCGAACTCGGGTTTGGCGAGTTTGTCGACCTTTGATCCAGTGAGCGTACCGGCAAGCTCCGATAGTTTCTTTTGATCGTTGGCAAGAATCGAGAGCCCAAACTCTCCCGCCTCGAGAATCAAGTCATGTGTAAATCGCCGAGGCGCAACGCTCACCATTAGTATCGGTGGTTTGGATGACACCGGGGACGCCCAACCCACGGTCATGACATTGGTGCGAGTCTTGGTGGCAACAGTGACGAGCGCGATCGGATCGGGAAACTGACTCGAGTATGTCGGCATGGATACCTCCTGGGGTTTAACACACAAATGCCACAGGAATTGTAGTCCGTCCGTATCGAGTCTGTAAGAGGTAATTCGACCGGCTCGGATGTGCATCGAATGGGCGGTAAAACGTGGGTCATGGACTACGAACACACGACAGGATCCCTGTCACTCCCGCACATTACGGTGGCGGAGAAACAGCCCTGGCCTCACCACGCGGTCTTCAACGACAACAGGAGGCCTGCAAAAAGGTAGATGAGCGCTGGAACCAGGAGCGCAACCGTGAATCCGAAGGTAAACGCGACCAACACGATCGCCGTGGCGCCAAGCACAGATGCGACACCGTTTACCGCAAACCCCCAGTCGACCAGCTCGCCGACCCTCAGTGCGCCCTTGGGAAACGGCATCCCCATAAAGAACCCCAATGGAAACACGAGAAGCCCGGATACGATTGCGCGCGGGAGCATCGGTAGACCAACCAGCAGATTTGTGAAATGTCGAAGCACAAAAATCTCGAGCAGCAGCCAGGCGATGATTCCAATAAACGCTGTTCGTGAACCGAATCGTTCAGCCATCCTGCTCCCGATTCCGGAGGCGATGAGAAGCGTCAGCAACACGGTGGCGATCGAGTACACCGAGGCTCCAATGAACAAAGCGTACTTCTGGATCAACACGACTTCGACGGCCATGAATGCGATACCAATCAAGAAAAAATAGAGCCATGCGGCGCCCCGAAGCTTCTCACCGGATTTGGCATAGGGCACGAGCATGAGCGGAATCATGAGCACCACCACAACCGCGAGAATAACAAGGATAATGATCTTGGAGATCGGGAACCCATAGAAATCGGCGTATGCGTTCACATTTTTGAGCTTGTCTCGCTGGACATTTCTCCATAGACCCATCTGCGCGGTAAATGGCCTGTCGTCGGTGCACGGAGAGATATTTATCTTTGCCGAGTCGACGGCCGCTCTCCACCCATTTGTCACGATCAGATTTATCAGGTTCGTCTCGACGGAATCCGGCGCAGGGTAGAGCGGGTAGATAAAGTCATACCGCTGCTGTTTCATCGCCAGGTACGCGTTTTGCCGGATATCGTCAGTGAGCGGTTGTTTGGACAAGAGCAACAGATTTCGTCGCATCTTTGGCAGGTTGTAAACGATGAAGTGGTCCGTGGGTTTATCGACACCCAGTGTGGTGAGGGCATCGATCACCTCACCCACAAGACGGGGCATGTACACCTGGTGTTCCATCGACAAGAAACCGTCGTCGGTGAGCGCCTCCCAGTAGTCAATGAACGCCTCGGTGGTAAAGAGATAGTTCTCGGCAAGCGCAAACGATCCGGATCCCAGTGCAGCCCACGTGTTCGAGCTGAGCGAAAAGATGACGTCGAACTTGTTCTTGTGACGTCTCACATAGGTTCGCGCATCCTCGCTTACCACCTTGACACGTGGGTCGTCGTAAATATGTCCCGAAAACTCGGCGCATGTGATGATACGACCCGTCGAATCCGTTACCGACGAGTCGCTGACGATGTATCCGGATGGATCTCCATCGAGCATCATCCCGTTGATGTGCGGGTTGACTTCAACAGCGTGTACTTCCGCGGCACCGTACTGCAACGCCTGAAAGACATCCGCGCCTCCCCCCGATCCGAGTGACAAAAACGTGCACTCGTCGAACTGGTCGACCAGGTATCTAATGTCGATGTCCCAACCCTCTTCGCCCAATTCCTCCTCGATCTTTGACCAATCTCCGTCGAATGGGATGACGGAGAAGTGGGCCACATTGTCGATGTTGAGCCCCCTGAAGTGCCCGCTGTAATCGTACATTTTTATTTTTGCCATCGCGTCCCAGTGCTTGTACACAACGGGGGCCCGCTCCTCCCTTTTGACTTCGAGGAGCGAATCCGCTCGACCGCTCAGTACAACGATGGCAGTGATGAGAGCAACGGGGACAATCTTGAACCACCACCGGCTTGCGATGAGCGCGGCAAGAAGTATCGGCAACGCGACCCAAAAGACGGCCGTAGGAGTGCCGATCCCGTTCATTAGTATTATGGCGGCCAGGACCCCGACACCGGCCCCCAACAGATCAGCTGCATAGAGCCGGGGCATCTCCTGATGGTTATGCTTGAAAAGCATCGCGAGCGCGATCCCCCCAAAGAAAAACGACGCGCCGAGGAGCGCCAGCGTGATGACAAACTTGCCAATCATCGTCCAGCTGCCAAAGAGCAGTGAAAAATCCAGTCCGATACGAAAAACGACAGGAGGCCCAACGAGCGCCATGAGCCCGGCGAGCGTGAGAAAAACACCCAAGTTGCACTCCCGATCCAGAAAGCGAAACAGACGAAGCGCCAGTGCTCCCAGACCCATCCCCATAACGGCAAGAGACAGCGTCAAGAATGCATACGTATAGAAAAACTCGGCCGAGAGAAGCCGAGTCCAAACGAGTTCCACACCTAGGAGCGTCACGGACAAAAACCCGATGACCAGCAAGTTTCTCTGTCTCATAGGCGACCCCCTCGACGGTTTTGGCGTGCGCGTGACGGATTACCCGACCTACGTCGAGACACCGCCGCAGGTTGCATAACCGTCAAAAAAGGCCTGTCTTACGAGATCGATCCGGGACGGTCTTCATATTGGGAGCCAGAGGCCGGATGGGATTTGGCGTGACCGCCGTTTCGTGTGGTATGTTTGCAATGGAGAAGAAACCATGATCCGCGTTACACCAACGATCACTATTGAGGAAAGCGAGATCCATCTCGAATTCATTCGCGCGTCCGGGCCCGGCGGTCAGAATGTCAACAAGGTGTCGACGGCGGTGCAGCTTCGTTTTGATGTGATGCACTCACCGTCGCTACCCGATGAGGTCCGAGAGCGACTGATTCGTATTGCGGGAAAGAAGATGACAGAGGATGGCGTACTCGTGATCACTGCCCGACGTCACCGGACACAGGGCGCAAATCGTGAAGACGCGGTCAACCGTCTTGTGAAGCTCATCCAGAAGGCGTCAGAGACTCCAAGACCACGACGAAAGACAAAACCAACGCCGGCATCACGAAAACGGCGTCTCCAAGAGAAGCGACGCAGGGGCGAAACCAAACGGCAAAGAGCCGACGTTCGCCACGAAGACGAATAGCAAAAGGATCGATCGGACAAACGACGAGAAAGACAAACGGTGTTACTTTGCGTTTAGCGCCCTCGCCGCGCGGCGATAGTCTTTCGGTTTGACCCACAATATCATCCCAAACCTCCCCTTACCCGCGTAGACCGCATCGGCCGCTGTAATGTTTATCTTCTGATCCGCCAACTTTTTGATATGCTTGAAAGCGACGCCGACCCCGTCCTTTCCGTGTATGAGAAAACCCTTCTTCGACTTGCTCAGACGCCAGCCGTTTTCCTTGAACACCTTTCTTACCGCCGCGATGTCCTCGGTCACAAAGTCGAGCTGGGCCTTCCCACCGCGGGTCGGAAAACCGCTGAATGCGGTGAGGTTGACACCCACCTTCTTGAGCTCGGCGAGCACTTTGACACCTTGCGCAGCACGATTGGCGACGGTCGTGTTGCAGTAGGTGACCTTACGGACCTGATCAGCCATGATGACCCCCCTTTCGATCAGCTCTCACCGGCCATTTTAACAGTGTTTCGCCGGTTTCTCAACTAAAAGGGGACTCCGACACCCACTTTGAGGTAGAACCCACTGAAGTCGAAATCGACGGGTTCGCCGGCCCGGTTCGTCTTTGGCTCCTTCGTCGTCTCGTCAATTCCGAGTGCGGAGACCGTCACGTCGCCGTCGAGGCTTCCAAAGTTTCTATAGTAGAACCCTGCCTTTGAAAAAAGAGTCGTCCTCGAGGAGGTCCCAAATTCGAAACCGGCAAATATCCCAAATACGGGTCCGAAGCCCTCCCACTTGCCTGTCAAATCAAAGTCGTTCCCGGGAAAAAGAACATCACGGAACGCGAGCTTTTCGTCCACCTCGCAATATCCGACTCCTCCGTTTACGCCAAAGAACAACCCTCGTGCAATGGCCGGCCAATAGCTGACGTCACCGGTGATATCCACGATGAAAAGCTCTAGCCGATCCGAAAAGGCAAAAGAAAAACCGGATACGTCGTTATCCACCGAATTGCCTTGATAAGAGAACGCAAGGCCGGTCGATATGGACTGTGAGTAACGGTATCCCACCTCGAAGGCCAGATCGAGCACCGGGCCAAACGACTCAAAGTCGGCCGCGATCCCGGCGTCTGTGAAGATCTTCTCGTACTCTTTTGTCGCGTCATCGACATCGTTGAGAAACTGTGTGCCAATACCGATGATCCCGCGAAGATAAAACGCTTTTTGAGAATAGTGAACCTGAGCCGCCAACTGGGAAGACCCGGCCACGCCAAAAAGCAACACCAGGCCTACCACCATACATCCAACTCGCATATCGACCTCCAGTTCGAGTCAATTCAACCGGCCGTCGAGAGGTATCACCCGGCGGCGGCAGCCTCGCCTCCCGCAGGTCCCTCGACCTGTCCTCGCAGGTGCCGGTATACATCGGCAACCGCCAACCGGGTCACCGGCCACGAGACATAGACACCGACCAAAAAACACAAAAACCCCAGGACAAAGATCAGAATCAAGAAGAGGTAAAAAAGAAAAAGGTCGAGCTTCACGCCATCGGTGAGCTTCGAACTCGCGCGTAGCGCGTCGAGGGGCTCGAGCTTGTCATCCACGACACAATACCCGAAGAAACCAAACTTGATGGCCAGATAGATGCCAGGAAACACGAGGACCAACAGACCGACACCCACCATCAGACCGTAAAGTAGCAGGGCCACAACAAATTTGATGAGCACCGGTATCTCCGATACGAGGTGCTCGAACTCCGCTTTTCCATCATCGATGAACTTGAGTGTTACATTAATGATTCCGATCTCAACGATAGCAAAGGCGATGAGGTAGCCGACGGCGATCAACATCTCCACCGGCCACGGGAGCCGCTCACCCATGGTCTCGGCCCGCTCGATGATCGCGTACACGATCGTTGCGATTACGAACACGGCAATGAGAAGAAACACGTTCTCTTTGTATATTCCCCACCCCCGCTTTATGGAGTCGGAAATGGGAACTGTCTTAGAGGTCATTGAAATCTCCCGGTCTTGCCAACTACTCGCCTAGGCGAGTCCCGGCGGTCTATCCAGTTGGAGTGTCAGCAGATACATACGAGACATCTTCGGGCCATTTTAGCACTTCAGAAACCGAATCACAAACCCTCAAAAGTCAACCGCCAACGCCGCCGGCCCGTTGAAAAGAGTTGGATTCTCATCATTCATGCGTTAAAATACGCCATTATCCTTTTTCTTTACTCGAAGTTAGGAGGTCGATATGCCTGCACCAACAATCATAGAGAAACGGAACCGCAAACGCCTGCGCGCGGCGATCAAAGACAAACTGTCCCGCGCAGGCGTTTCTTTCCTTCGACAGGGGGTTTTGAACGTCGTCATGACGTTTGCGGTGGTCTCCGTGCTTTCGATTCCCACACCGATGGCCCCGAATTGCATCTTTGGACCCGCCCCGGTCTGGGCCGAAGAAGGAATGTGGACGCTCGATAAATTAAAGAAATGCCCGTTTGACAAGTGGCAGTCACGGGGACTCGAGCTCGACGCCAAAGCGATTTACAACCCAAAGGGCGAAGATATCGCCGACGCGGTAGTAAACCTCGGCGGCGGTACCGGATCGTTCGTCTCACCAAACGGTTTGATTCTCACAAACCACCACGTGGCGTTTGGCGCGCTTCAGCGACAGAGTTCGGTCGAGATCAATTATATCGAAGACGGCTTTCTCGCCCGGACGACTGAAGAGGAGATACCGGCGCTCGGCTACGTAGCCCGCGTCCTCCTGGATATCAAAGACGTCACGAAAGACGTGATGAAAGGCGTCAAGGACGATATGTCCGACAAGGAGCGTTACGACAAAACCGAGGCCAACATAAAGAAGATCATACAGAAGGCCGAGGAAGACAAAGATGTCGAGTGCACGGGGAGGAGTTTCTACGGAGGGGCGGAATACTATCTTTACACTTACTTCAAGATCAAGGACGTGCGGTTCGTCTATGCGCCACCTAAGTCGATCGGGATCTATGGCGGCGACGAGGACAACTGGATGTGGCC
>CP070677.1:1542355-1555409 GCA_020352495.1 Candidatus Latescibacterota bacterium | reverse complement strand
CCGTGCCGAGAAGGCCCCCACCGGTCGTGGCGTCGACGCGCTGCGGAACTCGCCGGCGCACCGCCACTAACCTGCCCTCAACAAGCCCCAACGACAAAACTCTATGACTGGATCTATTCGGATGTGAAGAACTCGGTCTTTTTCTGCTCCACGGTTGGGTCGTGCAGCGCTCGTGCGATGGTGCGGCGAAAACCGGTACCATCAGGGTGTGGTTCCGCGAGATCGAACGGTTCTACGTTGGGGCTGAATGTGCCGTCGTACAGAAGAGGCGTAACAAAGGGCCGGTGCATGAAACGGCTTGACTCGTTTTGTTTGACCACCATGCATATCTCGCCCGTATCGAGCTCGACGACCGTTCCAATCGGATAAACTCCCATCGCCCGGAGGAACACCTTGGCAACGAACGGGTCAAATATTTCCCCGCTCTTGTGTAATATGAAACGCAAAGCCCTATCCGGGGTCACGGGGTCCATTTTGTAAATACGTGGCGAGGTCATCGCATCGTAATAGTCGGCGACGGTAACGATTCGCGTGAAGAGCCTGAGATTCCATCCGGCGGGTTTTTGTGGATATCCATTCCCGTTGAAGTGTACGTGATGCTGAAGACTGACGAATAGGGCGTCGACGACCTCTCTCAGCGTTTTGACTCGGGACAGCTCTTTGACACCGAAGAACGTGTGGTATTTCATTAGATCCCAATCGCGGCCCTCGAGCTTTGAAGGATTGTTGAGTATTGACTGGGGCACATATGTCTTTCCGATGTCGTGGAACAGCGCTGCGACACCAAGCCTCGCCGTGTCACTCTTGTAAAGCTTCAAATGGTCAGCCATGAGCATCGATAGAACACAAACGTTAACCGAATGGGCAAAGGTGTATTCGTCGAAGTTCTTGATGCTTGTCAGTCCAACGAGTATCGACTCATCCGCCTGGATGATATCGACCATCTGCTGGGTGAGACGTTCGGCTTTCCGGACTTTAATGACCCTTTTCTGCTCCATTCCTTTGAGCACCTCTCCCATGAGGAGAACCGTACGGAAAAACACTTTTGTGCTGTCCTTGCGGATATTCCTTTGCTCTTCGGAGTGGTCCTGGAGGTGCCTCTCGCGTTCGACCCACTGTGTGATCTTGATGTGCGTGATGCTCGCATCCGCGATGCGGGTCTCTATTTGACCGAAGACATCGTCATCCGGCATATCACCGAAAAAGATCTGCAGGAACCGCCCCATCTCCTCGATCGCAACCTCGGGATGAAACTCGATGATTTCGATGTCGCGTTCCCTCACTTCCTCGAGGACATACATGAAAGGGCCGAAATTTTGCGAGTCGATGGTTAACCGCACGTCGTTGAGATGAATATAGTCAGCGGATACGCGGAGCGTCACGACGCCTTCGACTTCGGCCAGCTTGTGAAGCTGTTCGAGCAGATCCAACAATACGCGCGTCGTGGCCCGGTTGTTCAGGTCATGAACTTGAACGGTCTTGGCAGCACTAAAGAGATAGTGGATGAACAACGGACCGATTTCATGAATCGCGTCATACCCGTCCCCGCCGCCCTCGTGCCCGCCGTAGCGTGGCCCGAGCCCGGTCCCTTGCTGATCCACCCCTGTATTCATACGGCCTTCATCGACCGTCTGCGATTGTTGCTCGACAGGGTCGCTTCCAAGGGTCCGTTCGTCGCTATCCTTCATCTTCGACTCCGTCGGATTCGCTCGGCTTAGAGCCGTCCGCGTCTTTCTCGAAGCGCCTCAGAACCTGGCTCGCCGCGGTGCGCACCCGACTGTCCGAATCGTCGGCCAACTCCTTTAACAGCTCCAACGCCTCAGCCCCGTCGATCTGCTCGAGTGCGTGAACCGCGAGCAACTTGCCGTCCTTGTTTTGTCGCTTGCCAAAAATAAAAAAACTTCTCTTCCCTGTTAATTGTCGGACATGCGGGACGGCGTCCTTGCCCGCCAACTTCCCAAAAGTCCTGTAAATTTCGATCTGCTCATCGAGTTCTCTCTGGGGCAGCTCTTTGCTGAGCGCTAATTCTTCGATTTTGTCCCGGACGAGAGGGTGAGCGACTTGGGAAACGGCCGCGATAGCCCGCATCCGTGTGCCTTTTTCCGCATCGCTGATGAGCTTGCACAGCAGCATTGCCGCTTCGTCGTTTCCCAGTCCGACGAGATACTGGATCGCATCGGTCCTCACCCGGAAATCCGGATAGTACAACAACTCTTTGATAACGTTTGGAATCTCGTTGGAGTCACCAAACTTGATAAGGCGAATGACGTCCTGAGCAATCAGAGGTTTGTCGATGTCGAGCTGATCGATGATCGCCGGGATTTCGTCCCCACCGATCTTGACGAGACATTCGCACGCCTCCCTGTGCAGATTCGGATCCGTGTTCTCCTCCAACAATCGCCGAATCGCCGGTATCGCCTTCCTTCCCACCACCTCGTAATACCCGAAAACTTGTGCTGTGCCCCGATCCAGATTTGCGGCAGTCTCTCCCATTGAAACCAGGACAGACATGTCGGTCAGTTTTTTCTCGAGGCTTTCACAGAAAGCACCAATCTCAGCGGGGACACGGCGAGTGTTCACGAAATCCCTGATACACACGAGCGTCTCACCCAAGGTCGGGCCATGCAATTCCGAGATGACATGATCCGTTAGACACTCGATGACGTTTAGAACGTCGCGGGCGGCAGAGGGATTGTCCCGTATCAATGTGAAATCAAGGTATTCATCGATGAAACTAACTACACTATCACGTTGTTTGGCTTCAAGGAGCTCATCCTGGCATCGTCGCAGTTCCTCACCGCTAACGGCGAAAAACGACGCCATGGTGTCTTGGAAGTGTTCTTCCATTTCTTCATCGGATAGCCCATGTCCACCACGACGTACAAGATCTCGAAGGTAGGTATCAAACGGCACAAGGTCGCCGCCCGAACCCACGATCATCCTGCCCTTGTCCGCGAAGCTGGGAATTTCCGGGTGGTCCTTTGCCTCCAGTGACGAAAATTCCTCGTCGCTTTCCCCACGACGACCCTCACCAAATTCCCCAACGAGATACTCATCGAGAACGCGATACGAGATGTGTTCGAAGTCGGCCTTCCAAAGTTTCGTGACGATGTCTTCATCTCGAGAGAGGCTTCGCACTTCGTCTTTGATCAGGTTGACGAACTTCCCCATCTCCGATGAAGTGACAGAACTCTGGATGCTGATTTCTCCGATACCGTCCTTGTAGAGCAGAAACGCGATACTTTCGTCCCGTCTGTCATTTTCGTAAACTGTTTGTTCCCCCCACCGGATGGCGTACTTGTCGACCGACACGACCAGCTCGTCGTCGTCTTTGAAGAAGTCGTACAACGCCGAGTCGAACTCGTCGGCGAACTTGATGAGCGTTGGGTTGTTCTCTGCGTAGATTTTCTTACCGAGAACCAGCTTGGAGAGACTAGAGAACACCGCCCGCACCTTCTCCACGGTACCGGGGCTAACGTCGGTCTTTCCGGCTGCGAAAGGATCGCGCGCGATCTCGGGGTTCATAAGGCCTTTCTCCTGAGGGAATCTTCAAACCACATGCAATTGGTATGCCACCTGCCGGGTGTGCGTAGGTGCCTAGCGTCTGTAAGTTTTCTCTTCCGAATGCGTGGATCCTGTTGCATTATGCGTGAAGGGCACTCAGCTGCGGCCCATGGCGGGCCAGCCAGGGGATAAATCGTGAAACAAAAGTTAATTACGGCGCTTCTGCTCGCGAGCCTCGCCGCGTTGTCCAGCGGATCCTTGTCCGCTCAGGAAACGGCGTCGCCAGTCGAACCGTGGGGCTCTCCTCCGTTTGTACGCGCTCCTTTCGAGCCCCACAGGATCCTCGCCTTGCTCTATGCGGGCGAACGCGACTCCGCATTGACGCTCGTCGAAGCATTCGAGAATACGATCACCGACGATCCGTTTGTCCTGCTGATCAAGGCAAAGGTGCTTCGAGAACGCCTCAACGACGAGGATAACGACAAGGAGCGAATTCGACGCGGGACGGCGCCGATTCACGAACTGATCGATCGAGCCATCGATCTTTGCGACGAGGTTTTGGATCGGTCCGACCCCGACCCGCGGTTCTACTTTTACCGCGGTTACGGTTGGATGGGGAAAGCCCAGCTACACGTGCTCACGCGAGGCTACTGGAGCGCCGGCCGCGCGGCGAGTCGCGGCAAAAACGATTTGGAGCGTTATCTGGAAGCGTACCCAAAAGACCCCGACGCGCAGGGGATGTTGGGAGCCTACCTGTACTTCGCCGATGCCCTCCCCGGACTCATCAAGATCGTGGCGAAGCTCCTTTTCATCCCCAGTGGAGATCGGGACAAGGGTTTCGAGCTTCTTCGTTATGGCGCATCGCACCCCGGCCTTTTCACAAACGATTACCGGATGATTTTCGCCGCAATCGAGATGGTTTTCGAAGGCAAGTTCGAAAAGGGATCGGCCGCGTTCGTGGAACTCTCTCGAGAATACCCATACTACACGCGTCTCATCGAACCGATCAGTGTCGTGTCCCCACTCTGTCCGTTGAAGGTGAGAGAATTCGATAGAATCCAGGAGACGGCAATCACCAATCACCTTTCTCTCGACAACCAGTCTACCGACTGGAGTTTGGTGAAACGGATGCAGCTTCACCGGACATTTACAAACATGTACTTTGGCTCCCCATCGGATGCGATCGACGAGTTCACGAGGCTGATCGACGATCCGCCCAGTCATCCGGATTGGTTTCTCCCCGTTGCACGGCTGAACCGAGGCTACTTTCACCAGAAGACTGGCGAAAAAGACAAGGCCCGGGCTGATTTTGAACTGGTCAGATCCAGCGACGATATGAAGCACTACCACGACGCCGCCAAAACACTCATCGAAAGTCTAGACGGTTCAGTCAAAACAATTCACCTGGACGAGTTGGAGTTCATCGGTCTGATCTACGACGGGCGTATCGAAGGCGCAAGAGAATCGATCCAATACTACGCCAAGAAATACGACGACGACGCGTTGTACAACTTCTACGCGGGAGAGATAGAGGTTTTTGAACAGGATTTCGCCGAGGCAGCGAACTCTTACCAACGGGCGTTGGATTGTGATGAAACGGGCGGAGACCAGATCTATCAAACGTTCGCCGCGCTCCGACTGGCCGAACTGTATGGCCAGGAAGGGATATTCGACAAAGCCAGAGACTACCTCGACCGTGCCAAGGAGTACTGTCACGCAAATTATCTCCTCGACTTTATGATCCGTTCGAGAAAACGGTATTATCACCTGCTCGACACGGGAAAGATCGACGACCGCCCGACGATGCTGGTGCGCCAGCGCACCGACCTTGGGTCCGATTAACAAAGGAATTCTTCGAAGACGCCGCCACCTGCTTCCCCGAAATCATCCTCTCCCCGCAGTCGAAGACAAGTCCGCCCCCCGGGGGCGCCGGCTGATTCTATCGCGTTGTGTGGCATATGGATTGCATGTCCTGTGGCCGCGCACGAGCAAGTTGTCCTTGTCGGCGGTGGCTCGAGGCACGATGCCTTACCTCAACAGGTGAAACGAGTTATCCACAGGCTGTGAGACGTCCGGCGGTAGGCCCGATCAGTCGCGCTCGCTATTTGCAATGTTCCCGCGGCCGTCCCGCTTGGGTCTGGAGTGAGCCTGCTCGTCGAGTCCGGCGGGGATCGGGTTACACACAAAGGGTGAGATGAAGAGCACAAACAGTCGTTCAAAAAGCCAGAAAACGGTGGATTCGCTGACCAGGAAACTCGTTCTCCCTCTCCTTGCTCTAATCCTTCAGGGGAGCATCACGCCGTCCGTCGAGCCCGCCGGGGCGCAGACCCTCGTTGCCAGCAACGTGCCGACTGGTTGGGATCACAACAAACAGAGAACGGTTTTCCACAACGGCGAGAATTTCTTTCTGCTTTACACCAAGGGCGACGGCTCGATCTACTACAACGCTGACGCCGATAATTCTGGGATTTGGGATAAGGGTGAGACGGCGTTGGTGACGGACCAATCCTCATCCAAGTTGACCTTCGACGTTTATTTGATAGACGACTACAAGTTCGATCTGGTTTATCGCAAAACCGAGTTGCCAAACGACGACACAAAGGTTGTTACGTGCACGATCTCCGGACAGACGATTACACCTGACGCCGGGTGTATCGTTTCCACTACCCCGGCTGACAATGTCGCTACGGCCCGTGTTCCGAGCAGTGACCGCATTTTCGCCGTCACCCTGGAGGGGTGGGACCTCCGCGTGTTCTCTGCCGATCAAACGGGCGATGCAGCCGGAGTCACCTCATGGACCGAGGAGGTGCCTTCCTCCACGGAACAGTGGCCCACCGGTGCAGTTACGGTGACGCCTTATCTGAGTTCGGACAAGGTGCTCGTCGTGTTTCAACTCAACGAAGGGGGCACCGGCGACGGGGTCTATTCACGGGCCGTTACCCGTGGAGGCGGTCCGGGTACAAGAGTACAGATCGGGGATCTAAACGATATCGGGACCCTGAGCAACGCGGTTTGTATCTCCGACACTGATTTTAGATACATTTTAAAAAAGACCGTCGCGTCGGGAGATTCCTTGGTCGAATACAAATGGGATGACGTTTCATGGAGCGCTGTCGAAACGATCGACACGGAAACCGATCAAGAACATCCAAGTCTCTTTTTGGACCGGACATCGGGGGATCTGTACGCTTTCTCGATCGATACAGCGACCGATGATGTCGAACGGCACAAGAAACTCAACGGTGGATCGTGGGAACCGGAAGTGGTCGTCGATGCCGGCGAGGCAAATACCCATAGCGTTCCTATCGTCCAAATGCAGGACCCGCCGTCTGGATCGTTGCGCGCCACGCCAGTCCAATTGACCTGGGCATACCGTGTCGACAATGGTGGCAACTTCGACCTCCTGGCGGGTAATCTCGAGCTCGCGGCACCGGCGAACACCCCCCCGTCGGTCGTATCGGCGATGTCCGACACGACCGTTGTCGAAAACAGCCCTCCCATTGATAACTACCGGGACCTCAACGATGTCTTCACCGACGTCGAAGACGGTGATTCTCTTGACTTCTCTATCGAGAACAACAGCAACCCCGGACTCGTCAACGCCGTCATCGACCCCGACAGCGCGCTGGACTTGAGTTTTACACCGGCCCAAACCGGCACCGCAGAGATAGTCGTCCGGGCCACCGACTCGGGGGCACTGTCCGTCGAAGATACAGTCGTCGTAACAGTGAGTTCAGCACCACTGAAAACGCTTTGGCGAATCAAACCCGACGGCACCGGCGACGCGCCAACGATTCAGGCCGGAATCGATTCTGCGACGGTGGGTGACACCGTTCTGGTGGAGGCGGGAACCTTTACAGGTCCTGGGAACCGGGATATCAACTTCAGCGGTAAGGCAATACTCGTCACCTCGGAGAGTGGTCCCGAGGTGACAATCATAGATGCGCAGGGCCTTGGACGCTGTTTCGTTTTCAACAGCAACGAGGATACAACCTCCGTGCTCTCCGGTTTGACCCTGCAAAACGGTGCATCCGGTCAGGGGTCCGGCATCCAAGTGTCGGATGCGTCCCCGACTATCAGCGGAAATATCATTGCGTATAACAACTCATCAAACCTCGGTGGCGGGATGTATATAGCGTTTGATTCGGCCCCCGTCCTCGTTGGAAACATCTTCATAGGCAACAGCGCATTAACCGGCGGTGCAATCCACAGCAACAACTCATCCCCGACGATCCGAAACTGCACACTTGTCGAGAACAGCGCTACGGCCAACGCCGGTGGAATCTACATGAGGAACCCCAGCAACCCCACGATCACCAACACGATCATCGCCTTCAGTTCTCAAGGATCGGCGTTGGAATGCGACTCGGGAGCGGACCCGCTCATAAGCTGCTCCAACATCTTCGGTAACGCCGGTGGTGACAACCTCTGTGGGACAGATGGCGGGGGGAACATTTCGGCGGATCCTCGCTTCTGTGGGCCTCCGGGAAGTGGCGACGTTTCGATCTACACGTCCTCCCCCTGCGCCCCCGCAAACAACTCCTGCGGAGTGTTGATTGGAGCGTTGCCAGTAGCCTGTACACCGGTTGTCGAGTTGATGGATACCCCGGGGACCGTATATCCCTCTGTGGCGTTTGCCGGCGACCCGAGCCTGACACTCCACATCGGAATTGACAACAATTCTCCGCTGGGTGTGATGCTCGACACGACATGTGTGATCCTTTTTTCTGATAGTTCGAACACGTATCAGGCAACGCTCGCAAATCAAACGTACGTACCGGGATACGCGAACAACTTCACAGCTACGTTTTCATCGGCGCCGGTTCCCGCCGTGTTAACCGCACCGGCTCCCTATGACCTCAGGCTCTTTTTGGACGGCACCGACGATAGTGCCGCGGCGTATGTCGATACGATAATGACGACGGGACGGAACTCGATCTTTGTCGACACGCCCAAAATTATCGTCTCCGCGCTCCCGCTCCAGGTTCAAAGCGTCATTCCCGGAGAGCGAAACGCACCGCTCCTCGTAACGAACTTTCAGAACGGGTACGGAACCTCTCGGGCTCTCGATTCGCTTCTCATCACCAACATGACATTCGGACCAGGTACATCCCCCGAATTGGACAGTGAAATAGAGCGTCTATTCCTGTTCGACGATGTGGATTCGAGCTTGGGTCTATCGGGACCGGACACGCTGATCGCCCAGTCCGCGTTCGCTTCCGGGCAGGCGCTGTTCGTCGTTGGTGGACAGTGGCAGGTGCCGGGTCTTGGTGACAGGGCCCTCATCGTAACAGCGGATGTGGACTCGCTGCTCGCACGTGATTCCGATCTACTCGACGTCGCGATTCTCTCCACAACGGACGTGGTCTTTCAAGGGGCTGCTGAGATCGGAGGCGGATTCTCTCCCCTCTTTCCCTTGAATTCATTTGGATACGTCGTGGTCAACGGTATGGCTGGCCACCAGGTGTCGTCCGTGCCCTCACCTCTAGATACGCTTTTGGCCGGAAGCACGGACGATCTGTTGCTAACGCTGGTTATTCCGCAAAACGGGTACGAGGTAGACACGCTCCGGGCGCTGTCCATAAAGAATTACACGGTAGATTTCTCGCCGTCCGATCTCTCGGCGCTTCGAGTCTACCGAGACAACGGTGACGGATCTTTTAGTGTCTCTTCTGATACTAATCTTGGAGAACTCGTTTATTCAGGTGACAGATTCGAGATATCGGGGCTGACCGAAGAGTTGACACCGCCCGCCCGTTTCTTTATCGCAGCTGACGTCGACAACGGAGCGCTCAACGGTAATAGTCTTAGACCAGGCATACCGATCGACGGCATCGAAGTCGCGTCGACCAATGATGGTCCCGTAGACTACGCAGTGGTCTCGGGCAAATCGTTCATTTTTAAGAACGTCGAATCCATCCAACTCGCGAACCTCCCTTTAACTCCCGATAATCCTCACCCCGGAGACCGTGACGTCGCGGTTCTTCGGTTTTCCGTCACCAACAACACGCTTCAGACAGTTCAACTCGACACCCTGACGCTCGAAAATGTTTCGGGTGGCACCGGTTCTCAAGATGATCTCGACAACACGTTCTCCAGGATCCGCATTTTTCATGACAATGAAAATGGAATTGTCGATGGGGGGGACACGCCGCTTGCCGATGACCTTGGTTTTGTCGCCGGGACGATCACCGCAACCGGTTTGAATCTCGATTTCGAATCGGGTGAGACCAAACAGGTCTTGGTTGCCGCTGACATCGATTCATTCTGTTCGAGCGACGGGGACACACTTCGGTTGGAGATCAACTCTCCGTCTGATGTCGGGATCGATCAGGCGTTTCCGTTGTTTGGACCGTTCCCGCTCATCACACCGGCCGCACTCTTGGTCGACGGGATGATGGCATTCCAGATACCGGTTTACACAAGCATCGACAGCCTGATCGTGACGAATGGAACCGATATTCTGCTCTTCGATTTTGCGATTCCCGCTAACGGATACGCCACGGACACACTGGCCACGCTCAAGATCCGGAATGAAGGCACCGCCACATCCGAGCACTTGGATCGCCTGGCGTTGTACCTCGACGGAGGCGATGGTGTGTTTGATGCCGGCGGGGCGGACGACACACACCTCGGTGACCTCACAGAGAATCCCGGCGAACCCGGCGGAAAATCCTTTATTCTGAGCGGCCTTACGGCCCCACTCGACGCGCCTTGCGGTAGCGGTACACGATTCTTTGTCGCGGCCGACATTGCACCGGACTACTCGGTGGCGGGAACAATCCAGATGGCCATCCCCGTCCTTGGTCTTGAGGTGACGTCCGGCAATGACGGACCGATCGACGCGCCGGTAGCCGAACCGTCGATCGTCATGATTCCAAAACCGGACCAGCTGACCGCGTTCCCCTATCCGGTTGGCGATCAGGTCGTGTATCCGGGCTCACAACAGAACCTCAACTTTGGCGTTGGCTTTTACAACGGTTATTCCTATTCGTTGAACCTCAATCGGATCAAGCTTTATCAGGTTGGAACCTTGTCGAGCACCGAGGTCGACAGTATCTTTGCCTACGCTGATGTCGACACCAATGGGCTCTTCGATCCGGCGATCGACTCGCGCATCGCGGCCATTGGTTCCAGCGGAGCATCGTACACCCTCGACGGGTTGAACCTCGACCTGAATCCCCGGAAAGTATCCTATATCTTTATCAGCTACGACATGCCACTCGCCGTGACGGACTCCGCGACGTTCGATTTGAGGCTATTCGACACGGACGACATCGTTGTCGAGCCCTTTGGCTCCGATATAGATGGCGAGTTCCCAATCAACTCACCGGGAACGGACGTCGTCGACGGAATGATTGCCGCCCAAATTAGCACCGGTCAAGTCCCCGCGTACAATCCGTCACCAAACAACCAAGACATTCTGGCCATGAGCGCGGTTATTCCGGCAAACGGGATCTGGCCGGACGTGCTCGACTATGTCGCGATCGAGAATGTTGGTACGGCGGCGGCCGGAACCGACATTGCATCGATCCGGTTATGGAAAGAGGCCGGTGGTCAGCCGACCAAGTACGATCCCGGTCAGGAGGACCCGCTCGGTTACCTCGACTGGGGCGCCGGAGTCTGGCGAAATTCGGCTCGGCTCGACGAACCGATACCGCAAACGGGGCTTCGTGTCCACGTCACGTTTTCCGTCGCGGCCACACCGAACGACGGAGCAACGTTCCAAGCGCGGTTGCCGATCAACGGTATCGAGGTGGCGTCGGGCAACGACGGTCCCATCGATGAGGCCATCACAAATCCGACACAGCAGACGATATCGACCGATCCGTTGATTACGACCTTCGCACTCGACCGACAGGCCTACAGCACCGGCCAAACGATCACGCTTTCGATGATGACCCGGAACGAGGGAGTGGACACACTCTACGGGGTCCAGCCGTCAGTCGTGTCGGTCGTCGGCTCCGGTGGCGTGACGTTGACGGCTGGGCCCGATCCCGTCTCCGCCGATCTCCTCCCCGGGACGGACACCACATTTGTTTGGACATACTCTGCCGACAACGCGGGCGACATTTCATTTTGCGGATTTGCCTACACGGCCGACAGTCTCGATGTCTCCGAACAAACATGTTCGGAAATCGTCAGCATCCAAAACCGGGCTGTCAACGTCCCGGTGGTTCTAACCAGCCTCGCTCCTCCAACAGTCAACCAGGGCCAGGAGGACGTCAGGCTCTTCAAGCTGGAGCTCGATTACAGCGCCGGCGACACGCTCTCGGCACCGCTTCATCTGGGCGGGCTTACAATCTCGACGGAAGACGGCGCCAGGTCTCCGATGCCGCCAAACAACGTGTTGAGCCGGATCATTTTCGTCGATTCGAATGGAGATGACTATACGTTTACGGTCGTCGACTCTGTCGGCACACCGTTACAACTCGAGAACCAGCCTCCGATCGTCATCCAACCTGGTGAGCATCTTACGCTCAGCGTCAACTGCAACATCGCCGGTAACGCGGTGTTAACGCCGTTTCATGTGGGTGTCCCGACGCTTGGCGATATCGATTTGACGGATGTCAACGACGGCACCCCCACCTCCATGACGAGCGGCAACTCATTTCCGTGGAATACGACGAACCTCGTCGTCAACAGCCCCGCGGAGAGCTTGCTCGTATCATCCACAAGCGGTGCGACGCTCACCGCAAACACCGGTCAGGTGGATCTCCGCGTTTTCGCGATCGATCTGTTCAATCCAGGGGGGCCAAACACGGCCCGCGAGTTCCTGACGGACCTACAGCTGAGCTTCTTCGATACGACGGGGCTCGATGTGGCCCCTGATGCGGTCATTCGAAAGCTCACAATAAAAGCCGGAGCGAACACGCTCTTCGATGACGACGTCGTCTCGCAAACAGGCAATGTTTTGCCGGTGACGCTGGAAACACCGCTCGTGCTCTCACCGGGTGTGCCCCAGCTAATGGACATCTTTGTCGATCTCAAGAGCGCTCCGCAAACGAGCGGCTTCTACATCCAACTCGTGAATACGGGATCCATCGTGGCACGGGACATCAACACAGGCGAGCTCGTAACCGTCACCGCGGACAACCCGGCCGTGAAGGATTTTCCGTTCTCGTCCGACCGCGTCGTTTTCCAAGACCCGGCTTCGGATATCGCGGCCAGCTTTATCGATCAGTCACCGGGGGTCATTCTTCCTGCGATGACCTCGGTGCCCGTTATGGATCTAGCGTTTAGCCATCAGGATACTATCTCCGCGGCATCGGTCGAGATCGATTCATTGTGTCTTCAATTCACGCAGTCCGACGGCGCTCCCGTTTACCCGGGCGATTTCTTTTCTGCGCTGCTCGTCACTCACGACGGGGACACGGTAGCGGTCGAAACGTCCCTCAGCAGCATATCCAACACGGCGGAGTGCAAGTTAAATACTCCAATCACTCTCGATCCCGCCGGATCCGAGACGTTGTCGATTCTGGTCGATTCAAAAGCTCTCTTCACCCCGGTGGACATCGAGGTGCGTATCGAACAGCAACAGCTCGTCGTT
>CP070677.1:1525882-1542255 GCA_020352495.1 Candidatus Latescibacterota bacterium | reverse complement strand
GATGACGAATCGTATGGGTTTAACACGGCCCCGATTGTGGTCACCGAACGGACGGCACGGAAGTTCAGCTCGGCGGGTCTTGGTGTTGGGAACGATCCGGCGGATCTTTTTAGCGCACTGCAGAGCGGTGACTTTTTTGCGCCGGGAGGGGCAGCCGACAGCAAAAGCTACCCAAGGGTGACGCTGGAAACGCATCCGTACGCTTCACACGAGGCGATCGTGGATTCGGTCGAGGCACTTGGGTTTAGGGCGTACAGCTTTGCCGAACAGTTCAAAGAGATCCGACGGTTCTTTGTGTACTTCTATCTCGGGATGTCCGTTGTCGGTTTGATCGCCCTGGCGACCGCATCGCTTGGAATCATAAATACGATGGTCATGTCGATCACCGAACGCCGGCGTGAGATCGGGATACTCAAATCGCTCGGGGCGGATGAGAGAGAGATCCGTCTGGCGTTTCTCACCGAATCGGCCGTGATTGGTGCCATCGGCGCGGCGATTGGGATCTTTCTGGGGTGGCTTGGTACACGGATCGCCGCTTTTGTGATGAGGCTAATTATGGAGCGGGAAGAGATGGTTGTTTATGATCCCTTTGCGTTACCATACTGGTTGATCTTGCTCGCGTTTTCGTTTGGTGTGGTTGTCGCTTTGCTCGCCGGGTTGTATCCTGCCGCGCGCGCCGCCCGGGTGGATCCCGTTGAGGCATTGCGGAGCGAGTGAGGAAAAAGCAGGCTGATGGTGATTGCCTGACTGTCACTGTGCATCGGGTGCCAAGCGATAGTCGTGCTCGCCACCGATCACCATTCCGCTGACAGCTAATTTTGCGCGTCGCCTGGTCAACTCACATGGCTCGCAACCCTCGACCTGCGGCCCGTTGTGTGGTATATTCTCAGTGTAAATCCCCCTATGATCCATTCGGAGACAGTCCAACACTCCCCCTTGGCAAACCGACATGTGTTCTCTCAACACAACAAAAAGAGGTGAGTGATTGTGGATACTAAAAGCGTCCAACGAGTCGAGCGTGCGCGCTTGGGGGATTGGAGATGGTGGCTGTGGGCCATATCAGTCTCGCTACTCCTTTTCTCTTGCAGCGATGACGCTACCTGCCCCACCGCTGGTGAAGACCAGAAGTTGCAGGAGCTCATCGTCAGGGACATCGACTACATCGCAAGAACATATTTCTTTCTGGATAACCCGGAACTCATCGTTGCCGACTTCGAAGTCCTCCCACGGGAAGGCAGCATCGATGTGTATCGATCCGTCGAAGAATGGTGGGTCGTGGCGGAGAGTCTGGATGTGGCATATGGTGCGGCCTACATAGACTCCATCGGTGACGGATCGGAAATCGGCACGGGGGATGGCTGGGATCAAAAACAGTTCGAACTTCTCCGTCCGGGTGAGGACTACCGGTTCATCTTGGATCCGCACACCGAGGACGTCCTCGGCATCGAGCTCACGAGGGCTCTCTGGTATAACGAGGCGCTTGCCGTCGCCTATGTCAATATGAGGGGTGACACCATCGGGGATTTTGGCAAACCGTTTAGCTACGACGAAAACAATCCGCTTCTTCTCGAGCTTGTCTGGCCGGCCTATGCGTTCCCCGATGGGCCTTTTGGCTACACGTGGTCTTACATGATTCGGAATAATTACAATATGGGAGTAACAAACATCGATCCACGATCTTTGGAAGTGGAGATCCACGAATATGCCAATCGGGTCGACACGTGGAGACCCGAGTCGTCATCGATCCCTTGGATTCGAATCTTCGGACTGGATCAGACTGACGACACGGGAGTCGGCCCACCCGATGGCAAGGTCGACCTTACGCGTGGGGTAATCGATCTTGTGCGAGGGATCCTAACCTTTCCCAGTCTGACACCGTTTGACCCCGACTCCGCCCTCGTCGAGTATTGGACGGATGGAGAGTTTGCTTTCACGGGACAATACGCGGACCTCAAGAATCCGGAGCTGTACACTGACCACCCGGAGAGCCAAAGTGTTCAAAGCAAGTTCTCGATCGTTATTCGCCACGAACCAAGGTAGAACGCCAACGCACAGATGACGTTCCATCTACGATTCCGTGTCGGCGAGTTCCTTGGCAACTCACGATTGGTATAGCACTTACGGATGGTGGTGTGTGGTAGACTTCCCACAAGCGATGTGATATCTTGTTTTTTTCCCGCGTGTGCTCTTCTATGGAGTGGACATTAGTCTGATTTTGATACTTCTCCCAGAACGCGGGCACCTCCTGTTTCGACAGTCAACCGATTGACGAGAGGACATGCCATGGGTGGTTTCTTTGGTACTGCATTCAAGAAAGACTGCATCGACAGCCTCTTCTACGGCACCGATTACCATTGTCACCTCGGCACGCGACGCGGTGGATTGGCGACAATAGACGACAGCGGTTTTACAAGGTTTATTCACGACATTACAAACGCTCAGTTCAGGAGCAAATTCGAGTCAGAAATCGCCCGGATGAAAGGCGGTCTCGGTATCGGCGTGATCAGCGACTATGAGGACCAGCCGCTTCTGATCAATTCCCATCTTGGAAGCTATGCGATTGTCACGGTCGGTGTGATAAAAAATGCCGATTTCCTCGCGAGAAGAGCATTCAGAAACCGAAGCACCCATTTTTCGGAGATGATCGGTAGTGAGATCAATCCGACCGAGCTCGTGTCGAATCTCATCAATCAGGAAGAGAGCTTCGAAGCGGGGATCAAAAACGCTCAGGAGCTGATAGAAGGTTCCTGTTCCATACTGCTACTCAACAAGAATGGAATCTATGCGGCCAGAGATCGGCTCGGTCGAACACCGGTGGTTGTCGGAAAAGGTCCGAATGGGTACGTTGTTACGATGGAAACGTGCGCGTTTCCCAATCTCCGTTGCAAAACGGAAAAATACTTGGGCCCGGGCGAAGTCGTGTTTATGACACCTGATGGTATCGAGCAGAAGAGCCCGCCGGGTTCCGAGATGCAGATTTGCAGTTTCCTCTGGATTTACTATGGGTACCCCGCCTCCAGCTATGAGGGGATCAACGTTGAAGCTACACGTTACCGATGCGGCGCGGCGCTCGCCGATCGCGACAATGTGGAGGTCGATTATGTGGCGGGAATCCCCGACTCGGGTACCGCCCACGCTTTGGGATATGCTGACAGGGCAAGAGTCCGCTACCGCAGGCCATTTGTGAAATACACGCCGACGTGGCCACGGAGTTTTATGCCACAGGATCAGTCGGTCCGCGATCTCGTTGCCAAAATGAAATTGATCCCCATCAGGGAGTTGACCGAAGGCCAAAGATTGCTCTTTTGCGAAGACTCGATCGTTCGAGGCACACAGCTGAAAGACACAATCCAGCGGATGTACGATTACGGTGCCAAGGAAGTCCACATGCGTCCGGCCTGTCCTCCGTTGGTGTGCGGCTGCAAGTTTTTGAACTTCTCCCGCTCACGTTCCGAACTCGACCTGGCAGGCAGAAAAGCAATCAGCGAGCTGGAAAACACCGCCGATCCAAAGCTCGATGAATACACGGATGAAACATCGGACAAATACCGCGCGATGGTAAGCCGGATCGGGCGAAAGATGGGTTTGACAACTCTCAGGTATCAACGACTCGACGATATGATCAAGGCCATAGGGTTACCCAGAGAGAAGCTTTGCACGTACTGTTGGAACGGATGCGACAAGCCGGTAAAGAGTGAAGTCTCCAAGGCGGAGTCACAGGCTGTCGTCGCGGATTAACACGGTTCGAGTCACGGTCCGAATTCGAATACACCCCGCCCCGAGCCGTTCGAGACCTCGAGTCTCCTCGAGAACACCATCGGATACCCCCAGAACGAGCCGTGAGACTCCGTTTTGCGAGAATTGAAGATCACCGGCGCCAACCCAAAGTGTTATAATAAGATAGCGAACACACCGGAGGGAGCTGCCCCACCACGGATGGCCGCCCGGGGGAGCTGAGATCACCGTAAACCTCTTGTCCCTATACACAGTCCTATGGATAGAAGGAACATTGAGGATATGACGGATGAACGAGCACTCGTTCGGCAAATACAAAACGGGGATCCATCCGCATTCGCGGATCTTGTGGAGCAATACAAAAAGAAGGTCTACTACCTGGCCCTCGACCTTCACGGTAACCACCACGATGCGGAGGATCTCTCGCAGGAAGTGTTCATGAAGGCATATCGAGGCATAAGAGGTTTCAGGGGGGACTCCAAGATCGGATCATGGTTGTACCGAATAACCGTGAACACCTATCTCGGCAGCAAAAAGAAGAAGGCCGACCAGATCGTGATGCTTGTGGACAAAAAGAGCGACAACGATATCGATCCGCTCGAGGCGCGGGATGAGGTGACGGGGAACCCCGAACGGGCCGTTGTGTCGCGGAGAATCAATGAGCACGTGACTGCCGCCCTCCAACAGCTCTCACAACAAGAGCGCACAGTGTTCGTCATGCGTCACTATCATGATATGCCGTTGAAAGAAATATCCGATACGCTAAACGTGGCGGAGGGAACGGTGAAGAGCCTCCTATTCCGATCGATCCGGAAACTTCGCCAACGTCTCTCCTTTTACAAAGAAGAATTGGGGCTGGAGGACCCGGCGAAATGAAATGCCGCGAGTTTGAAGAGTTGATCGTAGACGCTCTGTATGGTGTTTTGGAGCAAGACGCGCAGAAACGCTTGAACGCCCACATCGATTCGTGTCGGGCATGCGCACAGGTGTACGCAGAGATGCGATCAACCCTCCTTGTCATGGAAAAACGAGAGCGGCCCGACCCCGGAGAGGCTTTTTGGGACGGTTACTGGAACCGACTCTCGAGCCGCATGGAAAAAGAAGAAACAGAGAGACGCCGGCAAGGGTGGCTGGGCGGGTTGTTTCCACAGCTTCCCGCGACGGGTCTCCGGTGGGCGTACAGGGGAGTTCTTGCGGTCGTCTTGATCGTCTTTGGGGCGGTCGTGGGAAGAATGTTGCTCCCCGGACCCGGATCGGAAATGACATCCGGCACCGACATCGCGGAGACCCCAACGATCAGCACAACGGAGACTCCAACAGTCATCACAGATGACGGTGACGCAGACGGCTTGGCCGTCAGACCCGCATCGGCGGAGGCTTGCGCGCGACAATATATCGAGGACACACAGGTACTGCTGCTCGCGCTGGTAAATTTTGACCCGGAGACCGAGGCCGAGTACTTGGCCGACTGGTCGTTTGAGAAAAACCGCTCGCGGGAGTTAATCGCACAAGCCGCGTCTCTCAAGGGTGATCTCAAAGACCCGAAGCAGCGGCGTCTTCGCGCGCTTGTGACAGAGCTCGAGGCAATACTGCTTCAGATTGCGAACCTCGAGACAACCGGTGATTTGGAGTCAGTGGAACTGATCCGAAGCAGCGTTGATGACCGTGATGTGATGCTCAAAATCAATCTGGAGAAATTGCGGGCCGGTGATGCGGGAAAGCCCGGTCCGGGCGCGTGTGATGTCTGGTGAAAAGCATCCAAAGAAGGAGACGTCGAAATGAGAAATAGAATTCGAAGACGAGGGCTGGTACTCGCGCTGGCGATTGTGATCCTCACGGTGTGGCCCCAAGTGTGTCGGGCTGCAAGCGATGAGAGATCGGAAGAAAAACGGGCCGCGGAAAACTACAAAAAGGCTTACGAGTTGATTCTATCCAAGGAGTACGCCAAAGCACGCCGGGAGTTCGAGAAGTTCATGGAAAAATACCACGACAGCCGCTGGTATGATGACGCCCGCTATTGGTATTGCCACGCGTTGATGGAGTCGTCGGATAACCTCGAAAAGGCGTTCGAGTGCTTTCGCGAGTTCATGAAAGAAAACCCCGACAGCAAATGGCGCGAACAGGCCGAAGAAAACGCAGTCATACTGGCCACAAAGCTGGCAAAAACAAACCCGCAGTACAAGAGCTACCTCCGTAACCTCCGTAGTCGAGAAGAAGACGAGCTGACGCAGGCGCTCGTTATGGCATTGATCGAGAAAGGTGATGAGACAACCATCATCGAGCTACTCGATGACACCAGTGACCCCGAGAGTCGACGCTGGCTCATATATGCTCTCGCGGATTGTAGATCTGATGAGTGCAAACAGAAATTGATCGAAGTGGCCAAAACGGATCCTGACACCGAGGTGCGGCGTCACGCCATATACGCGTTGGCGGAGTTCGACGACGAGGCCGAGGTCGTCGAGCTGATGCTTCAAATTCTCAAGATGGAGAAAGATTCCGACATCCGCCGACACGCCGTATGGGTTATCGCTGAGTCGAGAGATCCTGCAGTGGTCGATGCGTTGATCGACATCGCATTGACCGAAAAGGATCGTGACATGGCGCGCGCGGCCACTTACTCGTTGGCCGAGGTGGACGACCCGAAGGCCACACAGGCTCTCGAGCGATTGGTCAAACAATCAAAAGATATCGAAGTGAAACGGGCGGCGCTCTACTCGTTGGTCGAACGCGAAGATGTCGTCATACTAAAGACGCTAAGAGAGATCGCCGTATCCGAAGACGATCCCAACCTGAGGCGAGCGGCAGTGTGGGCCATCGCTGAGATGAGAAACGAGCCGGAGGCGGCCGCCGCGCTTGTCGAGATCTTTAACAAGAGCAAGGACCGCGAAGTGCGAAGAGCATCGGTGTACGCTCTCTCCGAATTCGACGAAGAGGTCAGTGTCGAGCTTCTAAAGGGAGTGGCCTTGACCGCTGATGACCAGGAGCTTGCAAAAGCGGCGATGTATTCGCTGGCCGAGACCATCGAGGACGATGACATCAATTATGTAGTAGAGGTCTATGAAAAGACCCCGTACCGTGAGGTGCGTCGTGCAGCACTCCACGTCATACTCAAAATCGGTGGCGACGAGGCCGTACCGGTTTTGGGGAAGGTGCTCAAAACGGAGGAGGACTCGAACCTCCGGATGACGGCTGTGTGGGCCCTGCATGAGGCGGATGACGAGGATGAGGTGGTAAAGATCCTCATCGATGTGGCCAAGAACGACCCGAGCACCAAGGTACGACGCGCGGCCATCCAGGTACTCGGTGAGATCGAAACCGAAGAAGCACGCGACGCACTGCTCGAGATATTCAAAGAACGTTCGAAGAAAAAAGACTGAGATTGGCGTCGAGAAAACGCGCCGATCCAACAGGGGCTCCCGAGTGAGGCGGCGGGGGCCCCTTTTTGTGCCCCAACCGACACAGGCGGCAAATTCTCGTCTGCGCAGGACGCCACAGAGAGGCCTCCACCTCTCACCGGTTACCGCCAGTACGTCAATCCCATCCGTTTCATTAGATCGATGAACCTTGGATCATCACGGAGTACTTCGAAACGCCCATCCCGGGGGATAGTATACATGAATGTCGCGTGCTCCCGGTAACCGCGCTCGAGCCAGGCTATCGCGGAGTCGGGCTCGCCCGACTCAACATACAGTCCGGCAATCATGGCTGGGCTGGCATAGGATTCCTTGTGCAGCCGCTTCTTTTGAGCAATCGCCAGAGAGTAATATTCCCCGAGACCTTTTTTTTCGTAAGTGGCTCGCAACGCACGGGCATCATCCTTCTGCCGTTCGGATATCGCCGATGTCTCCGCATAATTGAGGTTGGCCAAGGCCGCCTTTTCCGTGTCGCCGGTCCACCAGTAGCAAGACCCCAGCATCAAATAAGCCGGCGCAAACGAAGGGTCGAGCCGGATGACCTTCTCGAGTTCGGTGAGGCCGGCCTCGACTTCGCCGCCCAGAACCAAGAACTCCCCCCTCACACTGTTGATAATCAGTGAGAGTGGGTCGAGTTCGTGAGCTGTTTGCATTTCTCTCCGGCATTCGTCCAACCGCCCGAGCGTGGCAAGGAGTTCACCATACCACTGATGTGCCGTCGCATAGTTTGGGTTTAGCTCGATGGCACGGCGAAAGTGCCTCTCTGCTTCATCGAATTTCCATTCGTACTCGTGGGCGATAAGGCCCAACACAGCATGAGCGGCGGCCAACCCAGGGTCTATTTCGAGCGCTCTCAGCGCCATTTCGCGGGCTTTGGGGTACACCTCGTCTGGGCGAAGTCCCTCAGCCCAGGTACCGAGCAAAACCTGCGACTCCGCAAGTCCGGCGTGTGCCAGTGCATAGTCCGGATCGATGTCAGTCGCCCGCTTGTAGTATTCCATTGCTTGGTAAAGGTTTTGAGGCGACCGCTGGTTCCAGTGAAAGCGCCCCTGGAGATATAGTTCGTATGCTTTTTCATTGACCGAAGGCGAGACGGCAAGACGATCCTCTTCCTGTGCGGTGAGTTCCACTCTTGTCTGACGAGCCACGTCTCTTGCTACACGACGCTGCAAACCCAAGACATCGCCAAGATCACTATGGTAACTGTTTGCCCAGATGTAACGGTCGCTCAAACCATCGACGAGCTGTACCGAGATTCGAACCTGATCGCCCGCCCACAGCACCGAGCCTTCGAGAACCGTTGCAACATTCAGCACCTTTGCGATATCGGTCAATGGTTCTTCGGTATCCTTGAACCGCATGACGGATGTACTCGATATCACTTTCAGCGCCCTGATTTGCGCGAGCTGTGTGATTAGCTCTTCGGTCATTCCATCGACAAAGAATTCGTTTTCGTCACCCTTGGACAGATTGGCAAGCGGGAGTACCGCGATCGAGTTTTGTGGTGGGGTTGTCGCCACACCGGCTCGGTCGCTTGAAGTCGTTGCGGGCGTTTCGACTCCAGATTTCCTTTTGTTTAACCAGATCCCGGTCACGATGACGGCAACCACCGCCACAATAATAGGGATTCCAACCAGTTTGACTCTTCTCATGGACTTATGTGTTACAGGGGCCCCACTTGCCGAGGCCGCCCGAGATCCAACGAGACTGACCTTCAACGTCTCGAGATCGTTTTGTAGCTCACCTAGATGCTGATAACGGTGAGCAGGGTCCTTGGCCAAAGCTTTTGTGGTGACCCGTTCGATCTCCGCGGGGACACCGGCGCGGAGTTCCGTAAGCGGTTCCGGCTCATCGTTCACTATCGAATAAAGGACGGCTGCTTCATGATCGCCTTTGAAAGGTGCGCGCCCGGTGATCATCTCGTAGATAACGACACCCAGTGACCAAATATCCGTCCGGTGGTCGATTGTTTCAGCGCGGGCCTGTTCCGGTGACATGTACGCAGCCGTACCCACCGTTGTCCCCGCTCTTGTGAGCTTTGATTGCCCGGCCAGCTTGGCCAAGCCGAAATCGACGATCTTCACCTCATCCCTTTTTGTTACGACGATGTTCGCCGGTTTGACATCGCGGTGAACGATACCCGATTCATGGGCTCTGGAAAGCCCCCGTGCAATCTGAAGCGCAATATCGATGGCCTGTTTTGTTGGAAACGGTCCTCCTTTGATTCTCTCGCTCAACGTCTCACCTTCGTAGTAGGTCATGCAGATGAACATCTGATCGTCATCCGTTTGACCGATCTCGTGGATCGTGCAGATGTTGGGGTGATCGAGCGCAGAGGCTGATTGCGCTTCCTGGATAAATCTCTCCCTGGCTTCGACGTCGCGGGTCAATTCGGCTGGCAGGAATTTGAGCGCCACAAACCGCTTGAGCGAGATGTCCTCGGCTTTGTAGACGACACCCATGCCGCCCTCGCCAAGCTTCTCGAGGATCTTGTAATGCGATACGGTTCGCCCGATCATCTTTTCCCTCTCGAAGGATCGGCACACCGCAAGGAGGAGCGTTAACCGAGTGTGAATGTCTGCACCGTCGGATATTCTATCAGGAATGTCAAAACCATCAAAGCCTGTAATGAATAAACTGGAAGGCAGTTATGACGTGGGAGATCTCGGGTATCCAGAATCGAAGATACCGGAAACCCGCAAGATCGGTGAAGCGCAGGCGTTAGGTCATCGATCTGGCCAACCTGCAACAAAGCTTCCCGGCTCGTACCTAGTCGATGTGAGATAACAGGATTGGTTCTGCGGGTGTGCTGACGTCATAGAGCCGCACATCCCGAAAACCCATAGCGATCAACAAACCATCGCGCCAGATGAAATCCTTTGCAGCCCAATCGGACCATGCCCCAATCGACGACGGATTGCCGGGCGCCGCAACATTGAATAGCTCAAAACCGGACCGACCCTTGCCCACATACAAAAGAACGTCGTCGACAGTGAGTCCATACGGTGTTTTGATGGGCTTTTCACCGATGACCACAGGATCATGAGGATCCTCTATGTTCACTGAGAGCAAAACGTCTCGTGTCTCACCGCACGCATTCCCACCTCTTAGAGTGACAAAAGCGACCGTGCCCGATACAACGACGGGATCACACCCCTCGAAATGCTCGACCCGTCCGATTTCCACCGGAAATTTGGGATTGCTTCTGTCGTATATGTACATTCCTCTGGTGCCGCCGACAAACAGGTAGTCCTCTGTTGGGAACAGGGTCTCGACACTCCAATCGACACGGGTGCGCGACACCTCTGTTGGATCCTCGGGCGTCGAAATATCCATCGTCACGATCGAAGAATAATCGAGGTAGTACAAGAACGAGCCGATGACGGCGAACGTCGCGTAAGAACTACCGACGCCGCTGCTTGGGCTTGCCGGCGAATACTCCGATTGGCGAGAACACGCACAACCCCACATACCTCCTCTATCATCCATAACCACACAGTCATAGATTGGTTCTACCTCATTGATGGTTTTGATCACCTCGTACGAGTTCCCTTTCAACCGAATCACCAACAACGACCCATACACATTTGCATATACGATGTCGTCTCGAATAGCCGTTCCCCGGTTGCCCCGCAACGGTATGTTCATCACGAATTCAGGAGTGAGTGGATTCCCGATGTCGTAGATGTGGATTCCGGTTGACGGGTCAGAGACCAGCAACAAGGTATCCTGCAGGGTCATATTGATGGGCTCGGTCAGCCCCGGTGATGTGATCGTCCAGGGCACCCGCCAACCCACTGAGAACACGACCAGCACCATTATGGAGATCAGATAGGCCTTGAACTTTTTCATTGTTGCACCCCCGGCTTTAAGACCGCTGCGACGGCCGAAATTGGCCAAAGCAAAAGGCGAATCAAACCTATTTGACTGACAGAATCGCCTCTTTTGCAGTGAAGGCTGGGATCCCCTCCCGAGGGTGTTTGTGTGGGGTTAACCAGGGGGCACGCCCGGTGTGCTGTGTCACCCGGCGTCATCCATAATATACACGATCGTGCCCGAGGTTTCAAGTGGCGACGCGACGCCAAAGAACGACCGAACCGGATGTCAGATCCTAAGACGACCCAACGCGCGAAGGGATCGAACTGTCCGCACGTTGCTTCACCATCCTGATTTCGTTACCGGTGTCGTTGAATGTCACCTCGTCCATAAACATCCGGATCAGCATCAACCCGCGCCCACTCGCCTTGAGGATGTTTCGCAGATTTCTCGGGTCCGGAACGGTTGACAGATCGAAGCCTTGGCCGTCGTCACGAACCACGTACGTCACTTCCGGTTGAGCGAGTCTTTCGGTAACGTGCACCCGTCGATCACGGTAAGGAAGTTGCTGAGCCCGTTCTTGACGGAGTTTGGCGTACGCCTCGCCACTCTTTTCGCGGAGTGACGAGTCGAGTTCGAGATTTCCGTGGTCGATCGCGTTGTTGAACGCCTCACTCAGTGCGGTACCCACCTGGAAGAGACCGGTCTCGTCACAGAAGTTGATTTGAGCCAGATTGCTTTGGAGATGGCTGACGAGGGCAATGGGCCCTTCGAGTTCATAGCCCAGTACGAAGTGGGATTCGGTCCGCTCGAGAAACTTGCGTACCTGCTCTCTGTGCCGCTTTGCCTCCACCGCCCCCAATACGACCCTCATTGCGTCGCACAGGTTCGTTCGCAGATTCTTCTTGGGCACATAGCTAAGCGCGCCGGCCCTGAGCGCGGCAACGGCGGTATCCTCGCTACCGCGGGCGGTCATCAGGACTACAGGAATACTCGAGTGGTCCCGCCGCATGAATTCGACGAGCTTCAACCCGTCCATCTCGGGCATGTACAGACCGGTGAGGACGGCGTCAGGCCGACGGCGCTCGAGGACCTCCAACGCTTCACGACCGTTCTCGGCGAACATTGGTGTCAACCCGTGTTCCTTGAGACACGCACCGGCAATATCGCGGTCTTTGGGACTGTCGTCGACAACAAGGACGGTCTCCATGATTTTTCACCTTTTCTATTGTACCCCGTGGTCGCCCGAATGCAAACACTTCCACGGACGCGCAGAGCCGACGTCCACAGCGCCTCTCGACAACCCCTTCAGGGGCAGCCCTGGGGCGCGCTAGTGTCTCTCGGACAAGACGGCCTGGCTGCGTTGCTTCAAACGCATGAGTCTCTTTCGATAACGGGTTTGAACGACATCGGTGAGCACGAGCACCCCGATCACAAAATAAAACGTCGCTTTGCTCATCTGTGTGATTTCGTGACCAAAAAGATGCAGGTGCGCCAAGTGCCCACCTTCGGACAGAAGCATGATACCGACAATAAAGAGGATGAAAAGACCGAGGACCTCATACATGCGGTTTTTCTGCAAAAAGGCGGCAACACTGTCCGACAGCCAGATCATTAGGCCCCCGCCAACGATGATCGCCACGGCCATGACCCAGAACACGTCGGTCAGCGCCATCGCACTCAAGATCGAGTCGAACGAGAAGATCAGGTTCATTGACACAATAGCGAAAATGAGGGCGCCAACGGATCCAGCCTTTTTCGGTTCATGCTCAATCTCCTCCAAACCCATCATGTGGATGATTTCTTTCGTCGCCGTATAAATCAGAAACACACCACCCAGAAGCACAATAATGCTGTGCAAATTGAACTCGCCCACGACTGCGGAAACGTTTACTGAAAAAACAGGATCCTGAAAGTACCCAATTGCCTTGATCAGCCCAAAGAGCAGAACGATACGCAGAACCATGGCAATACCAATACCCAGCCGCCGGACCATCTTCTGCTTGGGTAAAGGCGCGCGTTTGGATTCGAGCACGATGTAGAGAAGGTTGTCGAACCCCAGAACCGCCTGGAGCATGATGAGAAGGACGAGAGTGACCAGGTTATCCACGTTGAGTATCTGCTGCATTTTTTCCAACACCAACTTTCTTTACCAATGAGACAGACGAACGAAAAACGGCCAACCGGATTGTGAGATGCCCAAGTCGATCACGAACCGGCGGGCTCTTTTCACGCAATACCCCGGCCATGGTAACCCAAACCGTTTTTCGGTCAAATACAAAGCGGTTCGATCTCCCAGGGCTCCCGAACAGGACAACCGCTTCATTCGTTCGGGGTTGAAACACCTTGCGGTGTTCCGAGTCCTACCGGTTCTACGCAATCTTGGATTCCACGCCCCCATCGATCGTGGTAGTATTGTTTGTAGAGAGGTGCCACCGCGATGAAGGAAGAACCGGTCAAAATTTGTTCGAGCTGCGGGGCTGAGTATTCGCTCAGAGCGGAAGTCTGCGCCGACTGCGGCGGGAAGCTCGTCTCCCCACAAGACTTTGAAAAGCGCTATATCCCCTTGGCCGAAGAGGAAGAGCAGGTCTTGATCCGAGAAGGTTCGGTTGGATACCTCCAGGAACTCGTGGAACACATGAAAAAACAGGGAATCCGGGCCGCTATCCGGTTTCACGGCGGGACGCCGGGGGCTTGCCCGTCAAGAACACGTTATGGGCTATACGTAACAACCGCCGACGAGACCGCGGCCAAGGAGGTCGACCGCAACTATTGGCTTCGAGGAGCGCCCGACCACGCAATGTCGTTCGAGTACACGGAACAAGAACTCCAGGGTAGTTGCCCCGCGTGTTCGTGCGCTATTCCCGAGGGGTCCCTCGAGTGTCCCAAGTGCGGTTTGGTTGTGAAATCCGACGATGATGTGGCCATCTGTCCGGACTGTGATGCAGAAGTGGGTGACGAGGTCATGCGGTGCCCCAATTGTGGCGCGGAGTTCGAGTGAGATGGCAATCGGAGGACCTGCCCCGGACTTTTTATTCCCCTTTTTTCATCTCTTCGATCACCTCGGCCCGGACGGCGTCCTCGGCCATGGAGAAATGCTGCTGCATCATCACCCACTTGCCGTTGGTCTCCTGTAATACCCCTGTCCAGCGGGTGTCTTTCCAATTCCACGGTTTGCCCGCCCATTCACCCCAGTCATCCAAGAGACAGGAAAACCAGGCGACATCGCCCGACTTGGACAGGATAACCCTGAGATCTTTGATCGTAGACCCTTTGGGCTGACATTCATCGACCATGAATACCCGTTCGGAGAACTCCTTGAAGGCTTCGAAACCGTCGATGGTAGCCCTCGAATCGGGCTGGAACATAAAGAATGTCGAATCGTTCACGACCGAGCCGTACAGACGTTCACGGCTTTTGTCCGGAAAACACCATTTGATGCTGGTTTCTATCACCTTGATGACTTCCGCCCTTTTTTTGTCCGTGTCGTCGTCACCCGCGGCGACGCCGGTGACCACCAGGGCGGCAAACAGCATCCCTACAACAATGCGGTTGTACATGACTTCCCCTTTCGTTCGGCTCGATGAACTTGTCCTGTAACGGTGCGAACCGTCTCAACCGTGATGACGCGAATTGTGTCTTGATATCGATTACACAAAATCCCAACTCATCCGCATCGGTTTCCTATTGGATTACGCCGCCCAGAGGAGATTGCTATGTACAAGAATAGCACCGTATGCGACATATTCGGAAGGCACAACGAATCTTGACTTACTGAGAATTAAGGTTATACTTAATACTAAAGATACGTGTTTCCTTACAATTGAGAAAAGCCATTTCTGGTACCGCTACAGTTCTCTAAATTCACAGGTGAATTGTTGGCGATTTGCTGGGTTTGAATACAGCAAGGAGCTAGAAATGAAATGGTCTATCTTAATTGGCGTAGTTATATTAGCGGTCCTGTCCGCGACTCTCTTCATCAGCTGTTCAGAAGACGACAAATCACCCACAGCACCATACCAAAAGGAATCAATTTGCCCATTATCAAAGGGAAACATTTGGACTTTTGTTGATTCTACTTTTTTTGATCACCAGGTCTATGTGGACACTTTGAGGCTTGAGATTTCTGGAGATACAATAGTTACATTCGAGAATATGGATTATCGCGTGTATTTTTGGAGCTGGGAAATATGGGGTGCACCTTCAAATTGTACAAGACTTGTGCGTGAAGAGGATGATGGTTTGTGGGATCTAGGTATTGTGAGTTCGTCTGATACTCTGATTACAAGATCGCTTTGGGCAAAGAACCCAGTTTCTCAGGGTGAATGTTGGCAAAGAGACAACGTGCTTTGCGATTGCGCGGGTAGCATAAGTCTACTTGGTAGTGTCGATATTGAATGTGTAGCAACCAATGAGAGCTTTGAAACACAAGCCGGTGTTTTTAGCTGTAATGTTTATCGCACGCATTTTGGTCAAACCACCGACGTTTATGAATATTTTGCCCCTGATATTGGGTTGGTCGGTTATGTTGTAATAGTCGATGACGAGATGTCATCCAAAAGCACACTGTGTTCATATCATATCAATGGGTAGGCGTCCCGCAGATGGTCGGCCTGACATATCCCGGTGACATACTGTCCCAGTTTATCGCCGACACAACGTCTTTGTTCACTCCCTCGGATACCAGACGAAGGCCCCCCTCGATATTGAGAGGAGCCTTCGTCTCTGCGGGTATCTGAGTTTGCTCAGCCGGTGCCTGCGTTCTTTCCGCCGGCACTTGCGTTCGCTCCACCAACGCCTGAATCAGGGGCGCCGGAACTCTGGGCGAAGGGGGGCAACTCCGAAGTCCGACGCCCAGAGTCACCGGCTCTCAGGCGATCACCCGAAACTAGAACATCAAAACGCCGACTGCAGCTTTGCATCCAGGGCGCGGTCGATACGCGATTTCGACTCGATGAGGTGAGCGACCGCCTCATCGTTAAGACCCTGTCTCTGCGACTCGGTATCGATTCTCGACTGCAGACGCGTCAGATGTAGTCTGGCCAATGCTACAGCCTCGTGTGGCGTACCCCGTGGAGGGGTCACCGTCATCTGGATCAACCGGTCCAAATAGATCCTCTGCAGATTACGCTGCATGACCGAGGTCCTTCCGGACGGCGTCATGTTGTCATACCAGATCGCATTGGTAAGACTATTGAACAACTCGGACAACCGATACGGATTGTCCACCTTGTACTCCGCCTCGATAACCCGCTGAAGCAGCATCGGCTGGAGCAGCTGATAAAGCAACGCGTTGTGAATCGAGCCGACCCAACCGATCAAGGGATAATCGAACCGGCGGCCCCAGGAATACATGTAATTCTGCCAATCCTGAACCTTGTTGTCGGCGAGCTTGTTCAACATGTC
>CP070677.1:1521965-1525782 GCA_020352495.1 Candidatus Latescibacterota bacterium | reverse complement strand
CGGGTCACCGCTCGGCCAAGAAAAGCTGGGAGGGGTTGCAACACGACCCTTTCCATCCGAAGCGTGCCCGGAGACCCGCCTCCGATGGTAACCCTTGATCGAAAACAGCGAGTGCTAAAACCCTCTCCCCTTCGCACAATGTCGATAGGGACGCATGACCTTCCCACGTTTCGCCCCAAAGGTGAATTTTTGCCAAATTTTAACATCAAATACTGCTAAGTGAATCGCGCGTTGTCGGAGATAAAATTTTCGACCATCTTGAAATCCACTGGCGTTCCATGGGGGTGGATGTTCGATGGAGTTTTCTTGATGAACCCTTCGTCCAGGATTTCAAACCCAAACTTTGAAAGGCACAGTACACTTCTTTGGCTTCCTCGAGACTTTTCTCATTTCTCACAGCACTTACATTTTTGTGTGGAAGTTTGAAAGTTCAATGGCCCGCCTTCCCTTTCACAACGTTCCCATGATGAACCTCCGCACCGAACGCCTCACCCCACTAAGTTCCCCCTGCGGACCTCAGTGCGTCAGCCCCCTTTTAAAAGTACTAAAGTGGACGCCCGTTCGTCCACGAAACGGTCCGCGATGGACGTACCTAGGTTGCTCCGTTGGGTTAAGTCGGAGTTCGGAAGCTCGGGTGGGGATCGGAGTAGACCCCAAACGAGTGCACAGGATCTGTTGACAAAATCCTTGGGGGGGGGCGCGACCACCACCATCGAAGAGGATACCCTGCGTCGCTTGGATGAGAACATATTCCCAGAGAGGTCGCGCGACCCCAGGAACCTCGTTCGATCCCACGTGGCCATGGGATCCGAATCGCACGGAGGTCTCGCGGCCTACTTCGACGACCTTACGAAGGAGTACATGAAGGGGGAGAAGGTGCACTACTTCCACGGAACGATCGCCTCGATCGACGGGGAGATAGAGCCATCGAAGAGCGTTGCGATGGGGGACAGGAAGGTGGTCATGGCCACCGACGTTTTCTCCATCGCCGTGCTCTTCATAGCCAGGTGGGGGTCCGAGGACTTCGAGCTTCATTCGGACGTGTACCCGAAGGACGGCAAGCCATTCTTCGTTCTGAGGGAGCGTCGCGTCGGAGCGCTCAAGGAAAGGCTGGACGTTCCAGGGTACGTCTACTGGGTGCCACCGGACTCGTTCAAGCCGGGCGGTGCGCTGCTGGGAGGTCACGGGTTCGTCTCCGATAAGCCCGTCAAGATAGCGAGGAAGCACCACATCGCCAGCGTGTTGAAGTACCTCCGCGGGAGGAAGGACCTGAAGATGGTCGCGTACGGGCAGAAGTATTGAGCGCTGGGGGCGACCCGGCGGCTCTACGCAAGTTTGGGAAAGGATTAAAAACTAAAATCGATACGGTTCCATTCCCCATACTTTTCACACGAGCGACTTCGTCGGATCGACGAGTTCCTGCAATTCCAGGAGCTGGAAGGACTTCGTTGACAGCTCCAGCATTCTCCCAGCGATCGAACTCTCTGAGAGCACCGGAAGCGATCCCAGCCCTCGCTCGACCCGACGGTTGGTCGCACCAGTCCCCTCGGAGCGCGGTCCGGCTCTCGCCAGCGATTTCAGTTTTTTGACGTGCAGCTTCTCGACGGGGACGCTCCCCGATCCATCGCCATTCCGCATGAAGTTCATGAACTCCTGGTGCCTCTGCCTCAGGAGACTGTGGTCGCTCCCGACTGCGCTTCCGCTCTTAAGCTTGCGAATGATCCTGTCGTGTTGCTCTACGATCTCGTCGATGTCGACGATCCCCCCCGACCCCCCGCTGGTCGAGCGCTGCAATCCGACGCTCCTCGGGCTCGTGGGACCCTTCCCGTCCAGCATGCGAAGGAGTGCATGGTGCTGCTCCACGACCGCGTCGGTGCCACCGATCGGCTCCTGGGACCCGACCCCCCTCGAGCCCCCGCTGGTCGAGCGCTTCGACTTCTCCCTGCACTCCCCCTTCCTACTCCTCCTCTTCTTGACCCCAACCTTCTCAGAGATTCTTTGAATGCTCCTCGTGAGACCCGTGATGCGCGACTCGATCGAGTCGAACCCCCCCCGCTCGGAAATGTCGCTCCCCGCGAAGGTTCCGCGTCGGAAGTCCACGACCTCGTCGGTGCCATCGAATGGCTCCCGGGACCCGGCCCGCTTCGAACCTCCGCCGGTCGAGCGCTTCGACTTCTTTCCGCGTCCCACCCTCACACTTTCGCCGCCAAACCTCCCATCGATTCTTTGGATTCTCTTCGTGAGACTCTCGATGCGCGACTCGATCGGTTCGAACCCCCCCCGCTCGGAAATTTCGCTTCCCACGAAGGACTTCCCGGACAGAGCCGCTCTCAGGTGCTCCACCTTCCTGCGATCCCTAGCGAGCTCATGCAGAGCGCGGTTCGCGTTCTGCGCGGAAGTGCCGAGGTACCTGCCGATCGCTTGGAGCTCCCGCTCGCCCATACCCATCAGCGATCGGATGACGTACAACTTCGCAGGTTCGCACCCGAGGTCCTCGGAGAGAACGACCAGCGCGAGCATTTGGTCCACTGGGACCAGTTTTTTCCGAAAGAATTCCTCGAAGGTCTTGCTGTTCGACTCCAACTCCAACTCCTCTCGGGACCGCATCAGGCGATCGGTGACGATGCGCATGAACCTCTCCAGAGTGGATGGGGTTATCCGCACGGACGCTCGCAGTTGGATGTTACCCTCGAAACGCTTCGAGAGGTGGGACTTCTTCCCATTCTCCAAACGTAGGACCAAGGGTTCCACACCCGGATTGAGAACGTTCAGTTTGAACATCCCTTGCGACCGGTTCCCATTTCCCGTATTTAATACTTTTTTTTTTACTTCCCGACGCACCGGTCACCTCTTCGCCATCCCTTTTCGGAGCGAGAAAAAATATTGTACTGAGACCGCGAACGCGTTCGCAATGGCAAGGCGGAAATGACAAGTAAACGGGATATCGGGAAACTCTTGGCGGAAATTCTCTCCGTCATACGAACCGAGCAAAGTCTGTTCGGGAGATCCGTTGGTATAGCCAAAGGTTTTGGGTTCGTGCATTCGAAGGATCTGTTCGAAGAACTGGAGGTTCAGAAGAGCAAGGACAGATCCAAGGTCGAAAGTTTCGTATGGAAACACTTTCCGTCCATGAAGGAGGAGGAGGCGCGGGATTACCACCTTTCCAAACAAAAAGGTTTTTTTTTCAAAACTTTACGAGGTGAGATCAAGGCGTTGGAGGGTTCCCTCGCAGAACTGTTGAATCGCCTGCACTCTAATCTTGAATATTACGAAAGGAGGGGTAAATTCTTTAGAGAAGCTTTGGTCCTTGCGCTGTACCTCCACAAAGTCCAACAACTGTACGATATTATCCTTCGGATAATCATGGAATGGGACGAAGAAACGTCGGAGGAACTGATGTGGGACTTTAATCATTGGAAAAGCAAGATTCGCAAATTTCGCGTTTCAAAAAAAAAAAAGGGTGAAATTGTCAAATAAAAGAGGTTATACCCTTTTGCATATATAATATTTCATATCATTACCGTGCTCAAATCGTTTTCGGGCAATAACAGGTTCCAGAAGCGAGGTTTGGATAGGTAAACGGGGGGAATTATTCGCACGGATGTGGAATGTAGATTTTTTTTTCTTCCAAATCGAAAGTCCGAAAACGAAAGTCCAGTTCGCTGTGAACGCGAACGAAGCACCCTTTGTTGGAACATACTTTTACGTTTTTTTTTTTTTCGATGAAATTGTTCGACCAGCCGATTACCGTTTGAAGCAGGAGTGCAAGTGTCACAGTTTGCTCCAAAATGACGTTTCCGTTCCATAGATCATTTCG
>CP070677.1:1516204-1521865 GCA_020352495.1 Candidatus Latescibacterota bacterium | reverse complement strand
ATACGCCGAGGCCGACGGATCCACCGTGATCGAGCCCTCGTGCCGGGCGAGGTTTAGCCCGGTTACCACCACCTTGATCGTCCCCGGCGACTCCGCCGTGAAATCCAGGACCACGTTCCCAAGCGAGTTTGTCGCCCCGTACTGATAGTCGTCCTCATCCTTCGAGAGACACACATGGGCCGAGTCGACCGGTTGACCCCCTGAGGTGACGTTGACCAGAATGCTCGTGGTTCCCAGTCCGACGCTCGATACGTGAAAGACATCGGGCGTCTCCACCGCTCCGGTCCAGAGTTGGAGCTCCGGGTCGGAGAGCAAGGTCAAAACGTAGTGCGTCCAAAGATGAATATTGTCTCCCGACTCGGCAATCGGTGTGCGCGGAAGTCTGCAGTCGGCGAACGCCTTACCGATACGAACGACATGCTGGTTGAACGACAGATCGTAAAAATCATTCATGTAGTACGAGTCGGCGGCGGGAAATTCCAGATGGCTGGCGCCGATCGTCGCCACCGCGCCGCCGTTGGGGTTTTTCATGGCGTGCTCGGCGATGCACGCGTAGTCGAAGGCGGAGACCTTACAGTCCACCATAAAGAGCATAAACAAACGATCCCCATTGGTCAGGAGATCCATATCAGCCGATACGATACTCCTGTCACCACACGAGAAATTGAAGCGCGATCCGTGCCCTATGTGGTTGACGATATGCACACCCGCGTTCATCGAGTCCAGACTCGCCTGCTTCGACAACTCAACCGAGCCCGGGTGGTACATATGGGTTTCATACGCCCGAGTGGTCGTCAGTGGCTTGCCTTCGAACACGAGCTGATAGAGGTCCTCAGAGAGATCCGCTCCATCAAAGACGATGGGCTCCGGGTCGTGCCAGTCAGGTGGAAACAGCACTTCGGCCAGGAGGAGCACCTCGTCCGTGTAGTCCATTTGAACGGGTGTCGCGTACGCCATGGTCTTGTCGATCATCACCGTCACATCCGACACATCCGAGGTCGGGAGGCGTCCCACATACACTTCCGCGTACAGATCGGGATTGTCCAACGGCCCTCCAAAGAATCCCTCGCCCCAGTTTTGATCGTGGGTGTCGTTCCAGGAGCCATCCAGACAGGCAAAATACATGTCCGTCGGTATTGGGGTGCCTGTGCCAAGGTATCGGCTCAAAGCGTACCGGGCGGGGATCACATCGGTATCACCACCGAGCAACACGAATTCCACACCCCACTTCTCGTAGGCATCCCGTATGAAAAAACGGATCGTCTCTTGGAGATCCACCCCGTTTCTGCAGTTGGCCTCGATCCACTCGGTTGTTCTTACCACCGTGGGAACACCCTTATCCGTTTTCCAGTCGGCCAGCCGTTGGTACTCGCTAGCCAGCGTTTCGTTTGTGATGATCAAGTAGTCGACGGGGCTACCCTCGAGTGAGGGATACGAGGTCGGTTGAAAACCACCCCTCCCCTGAACAACGCGAACCAGGTTGAAATCATACCCGTTGACGAGCTCAGGGCTCGTCACGAGGGAGGAGACCAATGCATGGATTCGTTTCTCGACCCGAGGCTTCAACCGCTGTCTCGTGGCGATGTCTCGTGGCTCGGCAGCGGCGCTCGTCGAGATCTCGAGTGTGATCCGTTCCTCGACGGTAAGCGTTCCGTTTTGATGTCGAACCGGAAAGACGGCGAAACTGGCAATCGTGTACCCGTGGAGATGGCCCGTTCCAAGATATTTCCCCAAGGACGGAGGAAACACATCGTCCTCTCCCGAGAGCGCAAACGCCGGTTCGCCGTGCCCCTTTTTGCCGTTTTCCGTTGCGGGCGCGGGCGTCAGTTGAATCTCAACGTCCCGGGCGACCACGACCCGACCATTGGACGTGAAATCATACCGCACGAGCGTTTCGCCCTGAGGCAACAGCACATTAACGATACGCATCGGCAGATCAGGCATGCCGTTTTGCCCGATCGGAAGGTAACCATCCGTCTCCACACTCACTCGCGCGACGCCCGAGATGTCATTCACAATGACCGCGTTCCGCGGTAGCGAGAGAGTCAAAGTCATCTCGCCGGCGTCGACGTATCCCCAAGGAATCGTCAGGAAAGCCAACAAACAAAACAGGGCGGTTCGTTTTGCGGCTGACGAATCCGCCGAGCGGGGCGATCTGGACATAGCGAGCCTGTTGGGTCGTGTGTGTTTCGCGGGCAACTCCAAAAACATCTAAAGCCTCACACGTGGAACAAACCACAGCAGGATGGAAACGCGGCGCGGTTGCCCATGTTCCTCTTTGAGCTGCTCTCAGCTCAGTGGCTATAATTATATCCTATAACTTAAGCAATGTCAATGAGTTTCGATTTTGGACGGAAGACGGGTAGGTTCTCACACGAGAACCAGTTCCAAAAAGACGGCACCCTCAATCGGGTTATGCCGGTATGGGGGAATCTCTTTGAACCCCAACGTAGTGTACAGCTCCACGGCGGCTTTCATCGAACGGATTGCGTCGAGACGCATACGAGCGTATCCAATCCGGCGCGCCTCATCGATGATCGCTTTGGCGAGGCGCCTGCCCAGTCGGAGTCCCCTAAACCGTGGTTTGACATAGAGCCTCTTCATTTCGCATGTGTCATCACTCAGGCTTCGAAGCGCGACACACCCCACGGCAAGATCGTCGATCAGCGCCAAAAGAAGACTACCGGACGGTGGTGAGTAGTCACCGGGGAAGTTTCTCATTTCTTCGTCGAAATCCTGAAATTCAAGCCCAAAGGTAAGCGAGCGGGCATACTCTTCAAAAAGCGTTTTGGCCTGACGCGTCCGCTCCGCGGAATCCGCCCGGACGATTATGGCTTTGTCGTGTTTTTTAGCACCAGTCATTCGTTGTTCACCTTCGTCGCACGACCCCCGCCGACCCCTCAGTAATCATCCAATGACGATCTCCTCTCGATCCGGTCCATTTGTCTGAGTTTTTTCCGGTTCCGGATCCAAATCCGGAGCATCACAATGAGAAACAAAACGGCCATCAACGTAAACAGCGGCCCGGTCTGAAACAGCATCAAACGTGAGCGGTATTTGGCGCTCAGGTGTTCGGCAAAACGTGCGTAGTAGTCGAACTCGCTCTCACCCCAAAATGCCTCGAAGGCTTCCCCAAAATCTCGACGACGCTCTGTCTCATTCAAAAAAGCGGGGATCAGCTCGGTGCGCTCCTCGAAACGGTGCAAAAACGCGGCGTACGCCACACGATAGGCGTCGCGCACCTGAGTTTCGTTCGCCGGCAGCGATGACGAAATCTGTGCGAGACTCGGCGCGCGGTTTCCCCAGACGGCTTCCATCAATCGCCAGCTCTCCAGAATCGACCATTCGTGTGCTTGCCACTGTGCCAACCCTTCCATAAACCAAAGTGGAAACCGCACACCTTCGACACGCTGAGCCAACAAAAGGTGGGAGAGTTCGTGTGGTATGACTTTCTCCAGGGAATTCCACGCGTTGGCCGCCTTTACCACATCGACGAGCATGATCTGATTCTCCGTAAAGGCGAACGCAACGCCCCACTCGGGAACACGAAGTCCGAGCTTTTTTCGATACGCCGGCATGTCGGGAATCAGAAATACGTGGAATGGTTTGACGGCATCGAGGCCCAGCTCATGAGACAAGTCGGGGAGTCTCTCCGTGCAGATCGACGCGACTTTCTCGGCGACCTTTTGGTCCTTGGCGCGGTACTCGATCGTGATGCCGTACCGATCGAGTGTCATTCGCCGGGGCTGCGGATCCTCCGCCACGGCCGACCCGAAATCCGCGATCATGAGGATAACGACAACACCGACGAGAAACGGTATCACCCTGGGCTTCAAAAAGTCCCCGAGTCGTTCAAAACGGACCGGACCCATCAATCACCCCCGAACCGACAACGATGTCACCACGGAAAAACGCAACCGTCTGACCGGGACAGATCGCCGGCTGTGGCTCCTCGAACCGAAGACACCCACGAGAACCGTCGACGCGGATCATCTCGAGGCTCGCGGGTCTGTGACGGTACCGGATCTGCGCGGTCACCGCACCCGGGTCGTCGACCACCGTTGAATCGATCCAATCGAGTCGGAACACGAGTTCGTGTCTTAGAAGATCCTGTCGATCTCCCACGACGAGAACGTTTTTTTTCAAATCGAGCCGGACCACGTACTGCGGCTTCCCTGCCGCGACACCAAGGTGACGACGCTGGCCGACCGTGTACGATGCCAACCCCCGGTGCTCACCGATGACCTCACCACCCACATTCTCGATCGGCCCCGGTGTGAGAGCCACACCCCGCGAATCGAGAAACGAGGTGAGCGTTCCCTCGGGAACAAAACACACCTCCTGACTCTCGCGCTTTGTAGCGACACCCAACGACGCCTCACGTGCCAGGCGTCTCACGGTGTGTTTGTCGTTGTTGCCCAACGGAAACAATATGCGGCGAAGCATATCACCGTGGACCCCGGAGAGGAAATAAGATTGGTCCTTTTCGTTGTCCACCGATCTCGCGAGATACAGACCCTTGTCCCTCGTCACATACACCCGCGCATAATGTCCCGTAGCCACGTAGTCGATCCCGAATCGGTCGGCGTGGTCGATGAGCGTGTGGAACCGCACGATGCTGTTGCAACGCACACATGGGTTGGGTGTCCGCCCGTCCCGGTACTCGTTGACGAAATCGTCGATGACTTCTCTGGTGAAAAGGTCCTCGACGTCGGCTATTCGATGAGGAATTCCCAACGAATCACACTCGCGCTTTGCGTCATGAATCGCTTCGACCGAACAGCAGCTTCGTTCCGGCACATCGGTATCGGTGTAACAGTAGTTCTTCATCGTCAGGCCGACAACCCGGTATCCCGCTCTTTTGACCAGAAGGGCCGCCACCGCGCTGTCTACGCCACCACTCATCGAGACCAACACGCTGGCGCCCGGCCTGTTCATTTCTACCGCGTCCAAATCTATGAAACGCCCGTCCAATTCACACCTGCTTCGTCGGTTGGAACATACAACACAAAGACCCTCTCCCGCGAAAGGGCGTTCGGGAGAAGGTCCTTGAAATCGATTCGGTGTCCGAGACTAACCTTGCTGTTGCCGGATCGCCTCCGCCCGCTTTTTGAGATCGATCTGACGTTGAATTTGTTTCCTGGCGTAGCTCCCCCACTGGGGATCGTTCACCGCTTTCTCGAATCGAGAAACGGCCTCGTCATAGAGCTGCAGCTTCTCGAGCGACTTGCCCCAGGCGCAATAGAGCCCCGCCTTCTTCTCGGCGACCTCCAGCCCCTTCTTCGCCGCCTCGATCGCCTTGTTGTACTGCTTTACCTGGTTGTACGAAATGGCCAAGTACTGATACGCGTCACCGTATCCGGGTTCGAGCTCGACAGCCTTTTCGAACTCGGGAACGGCCTTATCAAACGCCTTTAGTTTCAGATGAGAGATTCCCAAGTTGAAGCGGTGGGACGCTTTTTCCGGGTCGGCCTTCGCGAGCTCATCGAATATCGCGGCGGATTTTTCATAGTCCTCTGACTCAATATACGATCGCCCGAGCTGGGACTTGATCTTGAGCGCTTCTTCACCGGTAGCCAAGGGCATCGCCCGCTCGTAGAGTTCCATCGCCTTCGCCTTTTCGCCGGCATCGGCATAGATTTTTGCCAGAGTCGCCATGCT
>CP070677.1:1513386-1516104 GCA_020352495.1 Candidatus Latescibacterota bacterium | reverse complement strand
GGTCTTTGTATCGTTTGGGCAGCGTGTTGCAGAGAAAGACATCCACCCCGAGCTCCCTGATGATCGTCCTGAGGAGCTCGCGACCTTCCGGTTTCTTCAGATTCAGGGTAATGGCTTCCTTGCCGACATTCGGGGCAATGAAGTAAGCACGCAAATCATCGACGCCGGTGTCCTCACCGATGTAGCGGTTGGGATCCCCCGGCTTGATATCGCCCTTGCCTCTCGTGGTCTCGACTCGAATAACCCGCCACCCGACCTGGACAAACCGTTGCGTCGCGTACGGGAGGGTCAACGCCTGCTCGAGACTGAGAATCGTTTTTCCTGGGGTATTGACCATTTTCGACCACCCGGACCCGATGGGCCCATCGGGAATATCGAGTCCCGACCATCAAAAATAAATCGGCTCCTCGTATTCCCCATAGACATCCTTCAATGCCTTTGTTATTTCACCAACGGTCGCATACGCTTTCACGGCATCGATGACGGCGGGCATGAGATTACGGTTGTCCTCCGCGTCCTTTCTGACCCGGGCCAGGCTCTTTTGGACCCGCTCGGAATCGCGGTCTTTCCTGATTTTCTTCAATCTCGCAATCTGCGTCCTTGCGTTTTCCTCGCTGTAAGGATGGAACCCTACCGATCTCGCCTCCTCCTCTTTGCGGTAGCAGTTGAGACCGACTTTGAGCAACCTGCCGTCCTGAATCGCCTTTTCCCGTTCGTAAGCCTGCTGGGAAATCGCCTTCTGAATGTCCCCGGAGGCAATCAGCTTCACGATGCCTCCCCACCCGTCGACTTCGTGCATCTGCTGCCGTATCGTTGACTCCATCTGGTTGGTCAGTGTCTCCACGTAGTAAGAACCTCCCAGGGGGTCCACGGTATCGCAGATACCCATTTCGTGAATCAGTATCTGCATGGTCCGCAGAGAGATCTCTGCCGCCTTTTCGGTTGGGATGGTATATGCCTCGTCGTAGGAACACAGCGCCATCGTCTGGGTACCGGAAAGCGCGCTGATCAGGGCGTAATAGGCGCTTCTCGCGATGTTGTTCTCCGGCTGCTCTTTCGTCAGTCCGCCGCCGCCGCCGCCCGCAATCATCCTCAGCCAGCACGATTTGTCATCCTTGGCCTTGTACTCTTCCTTGATGATCTTGGCCCACAGCCGTCTCGCTCCCCTGAATTTCGCGATTTGCTCGAAGAAATTGCCGTGGATATCGAAATTGAAGGACAGGCGGGACGCGAATTCATCGATGTCCATGCCGCGTCTCAGCGTCTCGTCGATATACGCTTTGGCGATACAGAACGCATACGCCATCTCCTGGACGGGATTGGCACCCGACTCCCGGATGTGGTATCCGCACACGCTGACCGGGCTGTATTTCGGCACCTCGCTCGCGCAGTACTCGATGATATCGACGACAAGCTTCACCGATGGATCCACGGGAAACACCCAGGTCCCCCGCCCGATGAACTCCTTCAGAATATCGTTCTGGGCCGTTCCCCGAAGGCTCTTCAGATCGAAGCCGTACTTCTGGGCCACGGCGAGATACATGGCGACGAGAACGATGGCCGATCCGTTGATGGTGAGTGAGACCGTAATCTTATCGAGATCGATGCCCTCGAACACTTCCTCGAAGTCGGCGAGGGTGTCCACGGACATACCGACGCGCCCGACTTCACCTGTCGCCATCGGATCATCGGAATCGAGGCCGGTTTGCGTGGGCAGATCGAACGCCACGTTGAGGCCCGTTTGTCCGTTCGCGATCAGGTACAGAAAACGCTCGTGCGTCTCCGTTGGTGTACCGAAGCCTGCATACTGGCGAATGGTGAAAGGGCGCTTACGGTACATCAGGGGATGAATTCCCCTCGTAAACGGGTACTGTCCCGGTCTGCCGATGTCCGCCGGGGATCCTGTCGCGTTTATGGACTCAGGTGTGTAGAGGGGGTCCACCTCGATGCCGGATTCGAGAACGACACCACGGGTCTTGTCTTTTTTGCCTTTCGACTCTGTTTTGCTCATACCGTCCTTTTCTTTTCTTTGGCCAGTTTCTTGAAGTAGTCCACGACCTCGTCCAGGCCGGTTCCGGTGGGAAAGGCGGCCATTGCCCCCAGTCTTTCGATGGCTGCAACGTCGTCATCCGGAATGTTCCCTCCAACGATCCACGGAATCGCAAGATCACGCTTACTCATTTCATCCTTCATCTGTTCGCATAACACCAGATGGGTACCGGACAGGATGGATAGCCCGATCGCGTCCACCTCGTTCTCGACCGCCATGCCGACAATGCGGTCGATAGGCTTCCTCAAACCGGAATAGACCACGTCGAAACCGTTATCGACCAGGGCATGCGCCAGCACTTTTACGCCCACGTCGTGACCGTCGAGCCCTGGTTTACCGAGGAGTATTTTGAAACGTTTTTCTGCCATCCTCATCTCTCATACTATCTACAGGTGAGACTACACGCCCAAGTCTCTGGCTATATTCAACTTCAGGATCTCGGAGGTCCCCCCTCCGATGAGCGTGAACCGCGCATCACGCAGGTATCGCTGAACGGGGTATTCCATCGCGTAACCGTACGAGGCCATAATCCGCGACGCCTCATCACAGATCGAGTTGGCGCATTCGGAGGCATACAGTTTTGCGACGGCGGCTTCCTTATTCCGGGGCAGATCCTTGTCGCCCAACCACGCCGCATAGAAGAGCATCTGTTTGGCGGTCTCCAACTG
>CP070677.1:1502142-1513286 GCA_020352495.1 Candidatus Latescibacterota bacterium | reverse complement strand
TGGGGTGGTTATGCTCGCGCTGTACGGCACGATCACGTTCTACGAAGGCCAAATGCTGATGATGTGGTTGGGGACGTTGATCAACATATCGATGCTCTACGTCCTCCACCAACGACAGGGTGACTCGGGCCATTCCCGCTACGCTATCGCGGGGGGGCTCTTAGGACTTTCCGCCTTGGCGAGAGCGAATATCCTAATCTTTCTTCCGGTGGTTTTTGTATGGGTGTTGTTCCTTTCGGAAGAGAAACGCCGCAGGTCGAAGGCTCTTGTTCTGGTTCTTGGCGTGTTGGTGACCATACTACCGGCGACACTCCACAACTATGTGGCAGCGAAGGACTTTGTATTGATCACATCCAACGGGGGCGTGAACTTTTTTATCGGAAATGGCGAGGAAGCGACGGGAATATTCTATCCACCCAAAGGGATCACCTTCGAGACGGATGCCGCGATTCGAAGCCACGTGGAACGGCTCTTTGGAAGGGACATGAAAGCGTCGGAGATATCACGGTACTGGTTTGGTCAGTCGTTCGAATTCATAAAGAGCAACCCCGGGCGAGAGGTCCTGCTCCTTCTTCGAAAGGCGGCGATTTTTTTCAACGGTTATGAGATACCCCAAATAGAGAGTTTTGACATTACAAGAGGTCAATTTGGGGCGTTGCGGTTGCTCTTTGTCAACTTCTGGGCAATCGTGAGTCTCGGACTTGTTGGGATGGTTTTTGCTCTAAGGGATTGGCGAAAATACTTCCTTCTCCACGGGTACGTTCTGTCGTTTGCCTTTTCTATCATCCTTTTCTTTGTCACGGCGAGATATCGAATTCAGATTGCGCCCATTCTCTGTCTCTTCGCCGCCTACGCCCTGGTCGTGGTTCTTCCCAGGGCGATAAAAGGAGCGGGCCGCAACGTCGTTCCCCTTGCCCTGTTCATCGTTGTTGTCTTTGCCACGCGCCCCAACCTGTTCGCGCTCCCAAGAGAGGACGTTGAATGGAGAGAGCATATCCATCAGGCAAGGCGAATGAGTACGCTTCGAGACCACCCGGGAGCGCTGGAAGAAATCAACAAGGCGGTCGAGATTCACCCGGACGTGGCCGACTCATATGTTCAACGCGCGATCATCCTCAAAGAGGCAGGGAAATATTTCGAGGCGATCAATGACTACTCCAAAGCTCTCGAAATTGCACCCGAGCTTTCGAGTGTTCGATACGATTTTGCCCAGACGCTCCGTCAGGTCAAAATGTATGAACCAGCAATTGAAGAGTACCTGCGCGCCATCGAGCTCGATCCGGTGAAAACCGAAGCGTACAACAACCTCGGTATAACGTACTTGGAGATGAGAGAATACGGTAAGGCGATCGAATACTTCAGAAAAGTCATCGAAATGAATTCGAACTACACCAAGGCATATAACAATCTTGGTGCAGCGCTCGCCGAAACGGGCAGTACGGAGGAAGCAGTTCTCGTTTTAGAGAGGGCAATTGAAATCGATCCGGATTATGCCAATTCGTACAAGAATCTTGCTATGGTGCACATACAAGAGCGGAGGATCAAAGACGCGTTCGAATACATGTCAAAGTACCTGGCTTTGAAACCCGACGACAAAGGCGCGATAGAGACGCTTGAGAAGCTCCGTATAGTAATCGAAGGAGATACCCTCGGGGGTGGGTCCGGTTCGGCCGAGGAATCGCGTGAAAAAGAAAAGTAACGGAAGCTCGTCAAAAGAGCCGGAGGGCCACACCCGTTGTGACCACCCAAAAGAGAGGGTCGGAGTCCCCTCTGGAATAGACGTACAACCAGTCCGGGTCAAATCGATCCAAGTCGTCCGCCGTCCAGAACTTGTGGATCTGGAGGTTGAAATCGAGAAACCAGTTTGTGAAGATGCGCCTGAATACGCCGATTCCGGCGTTGACCCCAAAGTGGTTGTTGGTTAGCTCGAATTCGTAAATGTTCTCGTCGATAAGGAGGCTCACGGTATAGAGACCCAAACCGGTCGAGAGATAAACATCCGTGCGTTCGCCGATCGGGAGTTCGAGCATAGGTGCTATGGTCACCGTGATGATTCGCATGCTCGCGTTGTCGAAATCGGCGTGAAAAGTGCCTTGCGTAATTTCGGTCTTGTCCGTGCCCCCGAGATAAATCGCGCCAAACGTAAAATCGACCGAGACCGGTTTCTTGATTCGTTGGACCCAGTGAAGCGCCAAATCGAGGCCGGCGCCGAAGCTCCCATCGAGATTATTCGCGGTCTTCGCGTAGCCAAACCGGATCCCGAGTCGTTCTTTGCCAGGGTCTTTTTCGGCATCCGATTCGGATTGGGCAAAGGTATTGGTTGATAAAATTGCGATGAGTAGCGCGACAACGGTGATCTTCATAATCTGAATTTAATGCCTATCATGAAACGCGTAAAGCGAGATTTTTCGAAAGAAGACTGGGATACCTACTACCGCCGTTACCAGATGACGCTGGCCAAAGACTATCTGATTCCCATCTTGTCGGAATGGGGAGTCGAACTCGAGGGTAAGCGTTTTCTCGAGGTCGGATGCGGTGATGGTGGATGTGGTGCGGAATTCTATCGCGCTGGATGTAACGTCGTTATGATGGACATCGAAGAACGGCTCGTCGGCATTGCCAAGAAACTGAACCAACGAGAGTCCGTCGACGCGGCCGTCTACGTTGGGGATATACTCGACGAAAAGGCGGCGTTTCTCGAAGATGGCCCGTTCGACCTCGTGATGTTCAGAGACGTGGTCGAACATCTCGAGCGCCCCGATGAGGCACTCAGGATTGTGCAGCGGCATTTGCGCGTGAACGGTGTGGTGTTTGTCGTTTTTCCACCGTATTACTCACCCTATGGAGCGCACCAACAGATCCTTCCCCGTAGCAAGATGGGGTTTATACCCTTCAATAAACTTCCCTATGTCCAACTGCTGCCTTCGAGATGGTTTCTTGCGCTGACACGAGGCGATACACCGGCCAATCGGGAGGTGGAGCGGCTGAGCCGGATTCGACTCACCATCAGTCGTTTTGAAAAGTGTGCCAAAGCTGCAGGATTCAACGTTGTTAAGAAAAGGATGTTCCTCTCCCGCCCGACGTTTGCCCTTCGTTATGGGATTCCCGTCATCGGATCCGGGGTGCTCGGCAGGATCCCCGGTGTCAACGAGGTGCTCGTAACGGGCGCATACTACCTTCTGGCGCCGACAAATGATATCAATCGATAACAAAGGGGAAGGGTGGGGTCGATGGAGGGGAACTTATTTCAACAGGATCATCTTCCTCGTGGCGACTGTCTTTCCATCGACCACGAGACGGTAGAAATAGATACCCGACGGTAAAGCCTGACTGTGATTGTCTTTTGCATTCCAAACGACATGGTGAGAACCCGGGGGTTCTTCTCGGTCGCGGAGTCGACGGACTCTCTTGCCACGCACATCAAACACGTCGACGGTGACGCGGCCTTGGTGGTAAACGTGATATGTTATCGTAGTCAAAGGATTGAACGGATTGGGCGAGTTCTGGAAGAGCTCGGGAGTCCGCGCCGGTGGGACCTCACCCGCAACTGTTTCGAGCTCTCGCTTGCCGCCTTGCCCGCCTGAGAGCGAGTCCCCTGTGACGATTGCGTTGGACTCAACGATGTCATCACAACTGATATGGCCAAACGTAGTGGTAGAGACATCGGATACCTCGATGTACACCGTCGTTCCTTTGTAGGGCCGAAGGTCCCAGTACCTTCTGTCCATTTCATCCGTGTTTTTTCCAGTCTCCTTATAAAGGATTTGTTGGCTGTCTGCGTCGACGAGTGCGACGTAACACGTGGCCGGTTGGTCGCCCCCACCTACCAGAAGACTCATGGAATTGCCCGTGATGGTGAACTCTCTCGATCGGATGACACCGACCGGGCTGTCGCCTTGGAAAGAACCGGCGGATCCGGTCCCCAGCGGACCCTGGTATCTTTCGTACGAACTGAGCCAACAGTACCCTTCGAAACCAACGTCGATATCCTCGCCGCGGTTCCTGGGGTTGTTGAGAAACGTCGGCTGAAAAAGAAACGCATTTCCCCAAACAAGGTTCCAATCGCCGCCGAGCGGCCACGGTCTATAGACGTACGGGGTATCGCCGGACCACCGGAGCGTGTCGAACCGGATCACATACGTATATCCTTGGCCGGTGTCGTTTGGATGAGTCGAGTGACGAGAAAACACGTACGACCCGGGGTCGAACTCGTTGACTTCCGGGGCATGTCCAAAGTCGATGAGCGATGCGGTTGACCCGTCCCAGTTGCCAAAGAGGGACTCCGACATCATGTACGATGTGCCGTTGACCACCTCTTCCGTATAGAAAAGGTAAAACTTGTCGTTTCTTTCCTTGAGCTGAACCGACTCGAGGACGTGCCACGTGTCGTGCACGTAGAGTGGGCCGACATCCTGCCATGTGAACATGTCCAGGGATACCCCGCACGCGATCGCTCCCTTGTTGTCCGGTGTCTTGGCGGTCAACAGTTGGATATAGAGCCCGTTGTAATAAAAGACAAACGGATCACGGCCGTGGCTCCACGAGTCTTCGCTCCACAACGCCCAGGAGGTGTCCGGATGGTAAACGGGCCACGGCAACTTCGCCCATCCGCAGGGGTCATCTGCCAGCGCGATGCCCGTTTGTTGGGAGACGAAGTTGTTCACACCGGTGTAATACATGATGTAACCGCCGACCGGACTCGCGAGAACCTGGGGAGCCCAAAGAGCCGCTTCATCCCATGTTCCCGGTTGGACGTACAATACGGGGTCCTCGAGCTGCCAATGGATCAGGTCGGTAGACGTTGCATGGCCGATGTCGACCGCGGGACTCCCGCGGAGATAGTAGAGATGGTAGACGGAGCCGACGCGGATCAGGCTGTGGTCTTTTACTTCGAGTCCAAATTCGGTAAAGAATTTCTGCTCAAAATCGAACTCTACGAGCGCATTCACGTGCCCTGCTGGCAGGAACGCGATCATCAACGCGACGATAGCAAGGGTTCTGGGCATGACGATGAAGCTCTTTTCCACAAGCTTGGGTGTCGGTCCAACTCCATCTGGAAGAGGCAAGCCAAAGCGTGTACGAGTGGCGCTTGATTTTAACATATCGCAACGTCGCTTTCAATTGCTATGTTAGGGGAGCATCCGGGCAACGTATGTGGGATAATGGCCTTAAAGAGGCGGGCGAAATCGCTCCGGGAGGGAACGTCGAGAACGTTGGGGCACGACGAAGATTCAAAGGTCGCCAAGGCTAAACGGCCATCCCGGGGTTAGCCAGGGGCTGCGAGGAACCATGAAAAATACACTCAAACTGGCCACGTATTTCGGAATTCCGGTCAAAATCCACTTCACCTTCCCGTTGATCCTTCTTGCCTTTGGTATGGAGGGATGGGTCCGGGGTGGCGTCGTGGAAGCGCTGCGCGGAACGCTTCTTGTTTTGTTTGTCTTTGTCTGTGTGGTGCTTCATGAACTCGGGCACAGCCTCCAAGCCCGACGATTTGGGATCGGTGTCCGGGACATCGTGCTGCTTCCAATCGGTGGGGTAGCGCGGGCCGAGCGTATACCGGAGAATCCGTGGCAGGAGATCGCGGTGGCGATTGCGGGGCCGTTGGTGAACTTCGCGTTGGCGACGGTGTTTTTCGTGGTCGTTTGGATCAAAGGAACCGGCTTGGATTTTGAGGACGGTTTTTTCTCCAGTCTTCTTCTGATCAATCTCGTACTGGGAACGTTCAATCTCGTCCCAGCGTTTCCGATGGACGGTGGAAGGATCCTGCGGGGGTTGCTGGCGACTAGGATGCCGTACCTCAGAGCAACACGTTTTGCAAAAGACATCGGCCAGCTCATTGCCCTGTTTTTTGCCGTCGTTGGTTTTCTATATACAAAACTCGTCATGCTGCCTTTGATCGCCGTGGCCATCTTCTATGGTGCGATCAACGAAGAGAAAATGATCCATGCGAGATTGAGAATAAGGTCTACGTCGGTTGAGGATGAATTGGCGGATGATCGGGGTTCTGCGGACGAACAAAGCTGGCGATGATCCGACATATCTGTTATGCACTGCAGCTCGTCGTACGGGGATAGTACGGGCACGGCGGCTCAGACAGTCCTCGCGCGCCGAGAGAACTCCGAGAATTCCCATGACGCTTCGTTGGCGTCGGCGCGCTGCGGAACTCGCGGGCGCGCCCGCACTATCCCCGTTTTCTATCCCCGTGTCGTTCAACATATCTAGCTGACCAAGAAACACTCTCCACGTCTTGCGACCCTCATCGTTCCCTTCGCCACCGCAACGTGTTGGTGGAACGGTTTTTGCGGCATCGCTGATTTCCTGTCTCCGGGCGGGATGTCGCTGGCATGTTGCACGACCGCCGCCCTTCATGCAATGCACGTCCCGACGCTCAGTCTCGAAAGGAGTCGGCCATGGCGCTGGTAACGAGTCCGCACCGTGAGGCAACACTCGAATCACGGACGCTCTACAACCTCGCCGTCGAAAAAATCAAAAGGAACAACTTCCGGGAGGCGCTGAACCATCTCGTCCAGGCACTCAAGATCGCGCCGACCAATCCCGTTTATCGTTCGTACTTCGGTTACTGTCTCGCACAGGTTGAGGGTGATTTCGACAGGGCGATCCGGTTTTGCAAGAGGGCGTCTGAATCCCGCCCGATGGATCCGGTTCTTCGTGTAAATCTGGGCAGGGTCTACAGGCTAAAGGGCGACAACTCTTCTGCCCACGCCGAGTTTCTCGGAGCCTGGAGGGTGTGCAAAGGGCATCCCGCCGCCGCCGCCGAGCTGACGCGAATGGGTGTCCGGCGGCCTCCGATCATTCCCTTTCTGCCTCGCTCGCACTGGTGTAACAAATATCTCGGTATTCTTCGCGCCAGATTGGAGCGGAGACTGCTGAATCGCCGGTCGTACTGAACTAGCCTCGCAACCCCGGCGAGTTAGCACTTTCTCGGTCGACAGGGTTCGTGTATCTTGAAAAACCGAGATGGCCGTCAAAAACCCTTATCATTCGATTGATGTCCCACGCGCTCACCCGCTTCGCAGGCCCGGATCGATGGGCCGGCGTCTCTTTGCAGTCTTGGTTTTGTCCGCACTCGCCGTGGGATGTGGTTCGCGTGGTGCCAGTGATAGCCCTGCAAAGATCATAGCGGAGATCAACGCCAAAAAATCGGCTGCGCTTGCACACTTCGAAAACGGAGACTACAACGGCGCGAAAGAGTTACTTCAACCCCTGGCCACGAGAAAAGTCGGGGATCCGCAGGTCTATTCGATGCTGGCCAGGGTCCAGTGGAGGCTTGGTGAGCATGACGACGCGATAAGTAACTACGAATCGGCGATGCGGTTGGACTATTATGACCCCATCACGCATATGGAGCTCGCACAACTCCTCGTAGAGATCGGTAAAATTGGGCGGGCGTTAACCGAATTCGAGCTTGCCGTTCAATACAGTGAGCGTGACCCGCTTCCGCACTACAACTATGGTCTCGCGCTCTATCAATTGAAGCGAAGGAACGACGCCGTCACCCAGTGGGAGATTGCATACTCGCTCGATCCGGGCAACCCGAAACACGCCGAGGCGATGGGTATTGGACTGAGCGGGGACGACGACGAGGCGGCGCGCAAACACTTTGAGAAAGCCATAGAGTTGGGGGCCGACGACCCAAGCTTCCACAACAACTACGGTCTTTTTCTTCAGCGTCTTGGCGACTACGAGGGAGCGGAGTCTGAGTTCCAAAGATCCCTGGAACAGGATCCCGCAAACCCGACCTATCGGTTCAACCTCGGGTTGCTATTCCTTGCCTCACGGAATTTCGCCGCCGCAGTGACCCTCTGGAAAAACCTTCACACCGAGTCTCCGGCGGAACCTGCATACCGGATCTACCTCGCCAGGGCCTACCTCGAGTCAGGGCGATTTCGGTCGGTGATAGATGTTTTGACCGAGTGGCTTGCGCGGGTCGAGGAAAATCCCGCATTGGGCCGTTCGTCGATCGACGTCGAGGGCGGTAGGTTGCCCGCACTGGATGAGGCACACGACTTGCTCGCCATGGCGTATCGGGGAGTGGGTGATTTGGAGAAAGCGGGTGAGTACATGCGTAAGGCATTGGAATTGCAGCCGGATAACGTCGTTCATCTCATTAACTATGGCGTGATCTTGGCCGAAAGTGGTAAGATCCCGGAGGCCAGGGCTCAGTGGGAACGGGTACTCGAGATCGATCCGGAAAATGCGACGGCCAGAGAAAACCTTTCCGCGTTCGAACCGTAACATTGGATCGTGATTTTCCGTATATCACTAAAGCAGATAGCGATCATCGACACCCATCCGAAGTGAGCTTTGGCAAGGCGGTAGGTTATGTACTGTAAACACTGTGCGAAAGAGATCGACGACAAGGCCGAAATCTGTGTCCATTGCGGGAGACGGGTCCGGAGTTCGATCTCAAGCATCCTCGAAAACAGCGAGCTCACACGTCTTCGGCCGGCGAAGGAGGCCAAGAGTCCGGGGCTGGCCGGTTTCCTCGGGTTTTTCCTCAGCTGGGTCCTGCTTGGGCCTATCGGATACCTGTATCTGGGGCAGTGGAACTGGTTTTGGATCACGTTTGCTATAACGGTCATTGCGTATCCGCTGACCTTTGGCTTTGCGTACGTTCTTTTCCCCTTCATCTTTGCGTTCCACCAGTACCAAATGGCCAAAGAGCTTAACGAACAGCTCGAGGTCGCTAAGGGGCGTGAGGACAGCTAATCAACGGGTGGGTACGGCTTGAATGGAAAGAAATCTAGCGCTTGACCTGGTCAGAATGACCGAGGCGGCCGCGTTGGCGTCCGCCCGGTGGATGGGGAAGGGCGACGGTCTGGCAGCGGACAGGGCCGCCAGCGATGCGATGACGCTCGCCATCAACTCGCTCAAAGTCAAGGGTACCGTTGTCATTGGCGAACGGCACCCAAATACCGAGTTGTCCAAGGGCAAGACCGTGGGAGCGGGTGGTGAACTCGAAGTCGATCTGGCGTTGGATCCGCTCGAGTCGATTGAAGCCGTGGCGATGGGGAGAACCAACGCGATATCGGTGGTGTGCATGACGGAGAAAGGGACACTTCTCGGACCACCGGTGAGGTATATGAACAAGCTCGCTGTGGGACCCGACGCCGCAGGAAAGATCGACATCAACGCGAGCCCGCTGGAAAATCTCGTGAATATCGCCGATGCGAAACGGACCTATGTAGAAGATCTCACCGTTTGTATTCTTGACCGTGACCGCCACATACCGCTTATCGAAAAAGTCCGCGCCACGGGAGCGAGGATCCGTCTGATTCAGGATGGTGATATCGCCGCCGCGCTTGCCGCGGCGATCCCGGGAAGCGGCATCGACGTGATGATGGGGATCGGCGGGGCCAATGAAGGTGTAATGTCGTCTGCGGCGTTGAAGTGTGTCGGGGGGGATTTTCAAGGGCAGTTTCACATTCAGAACGACGAAGAGCTTGCAACGCTCGAAGGATCTGAATATGGCCCCCGGGACAGGATCCTCACGTTTGACGATCTGTTGGGTGGTTCGCACGTCATGCTGGCTGCGACCGGCGTGACAAATAGTGAGATTCTCAAAGGCGTGCGGTTTGGTCACAGTGGAGCAGTGACGCACTCACTGGTGATGCGAAGCAGATCCGGAACGGTTAGATTCATAGAAACGAATCACATTTTTGATCGTGTGCCGGATTACACATAGTTCTTTTTGTCTCGTCCTCCCTTCTAACAATGGAAATTCCTTTCCCCTCCTCCGGTGACAACGCGAGACCCCTGGCCGACCGAATGCGTCCGCGCTCTCTCGATGAGTTCGTGGGGCAGGAAGCAATCTTGGGTCCGGGCACACTGCTCCGGCGATCTTTGGAGCAAGGAAGGCTGAGTCAATCGTTGATACTTTGGGGGCCGCCTGGATCGGGGAAGACCACGCTGGCGTCGATCATCTCGAACAACGTGAAGGGGCGATTTGTCAAATTCAGTGCTGTGACCTCGGGGATTGCCGAGGTCAAAAAGGTCATCGCCGAGGCGAGGAATTTGGCGACACTGGATGGCCAGGCGCTTCTTCTTTTTGTGGATGAGATCCACCGTTTCAACAAGGCGCAGCAGGACGCTTTTCTTCCGCATATCGAAGACGGGACGATCGTCTTTGTCGGCGCGACTACGGAGAACCCCAGTTTTGAAGTCATTGGTCCGCTGTTGTCGCGTTCGCGCGTTCTCGTGTTGAGAGAACTGACCACTCAAGAAGTTCTGGTCATTCTGGAGCGGGCTCTATCGGATGAGAAGCGCGGATTGGGAAAGACACGGATCAAAGCGGATGACGACGTGCTCTCCCGTGTCGCCGAGGTTGCCTCCGGTGACGCACGCGTGGCGTTGAACGCTCTCGACTACGCGTCCTCCGTTTTGCTTCGTACAAAGAAGGAGAGAACCCTCACACGAAAGCTCGTCGAGGACGCGCTTCAAAAACCCCTGGTTACATCGGACAAATCAGGCGAGTCGCATTACAATCTCATCTCCGCACTTCACAAAAGTCTCCGGGGGGGCGATGTCGACGCCTCGCTCTATTGGCTTGCGCGTATGTGTGAAGCGGGAGAGGATCCGATGTACATCGCGCGGCGACTCGTCGTTTTTGCCTCGGAAGATGTTGGGAATGCGGACCCTCACGCGCTTCCGTTGGCCGTCGCCTGCCGGGATGCCGCGCAGTTCGTGGGGTACCCGGAGTGCAAATTGGCGCTTTCTCAGACCGTCGCGTACCTGGCCCTGGCACCGAAGAGTAACGCGTCGTATCTGGCCTACCAAAAAGCCGCGCAGACGGTTCACGACAAACCGAGGTACCCGGTTCCGCTTCATATCCGAAACGCTCCAACGACGCTGATGAGAGACATCGGCTATGGAAAGAACTACAAGTATCCGCACGACTTCGATGATGCGTTTGTCGCCCAGGACTACCTTCCCGAGTCGTTAAAACAGCTTCGGTTTTACCACCCAAAAGACGCGGGTTTCGAGAGGGAACTCAAAAAGCGAATCGAGTCGTATCTCGGGAAGCGAAAATCCCGTCCGAAAGAATAGGCACTCCCCCGACCCCAGCACGAGGAGCTTCGAAGCGACGCAACGGGAGAAGGATTGGCTGCGCCTGACCCGGC
>CP070677.1:1498036-1502042 GCA_020352495.1 Candidatus Latescibacterota bacterium | reverse complement strand
CATCGCGCTGATCATAGGGTCCAGCCTGGCGTATCTCGTTCTGCTTTGGCCGATGAAAGCCGAACTCGGGCGTTTTCGAGGTGTGAGGAAATCGGGTATCTCGATCGATTTCTCTTTGCTAAGGAGATTCATGGGGTATGGATTCCCCGTAATCGGTTGGGTGTTGGGGGTCAAGGTGCTCGATCTATCGGATCGGTTCATCATAGAGCTTTTCAGGGATTCCGAGGAGGTGGGCATCTATTCGGCGAGCTACACTCTCGTCACCATGGGCGTCCTGTTTGTGGCGACGCCGTTATTATCCGCCGCGCTACCGTTGATCGTGAACACGTGGGAGCAAGGTCACCATGAAAAGATCCAGACGTTGGTCTCGGTCTTTTCGCGCTACTACTTGCTCTTTGCCGTTCCAGTTGTTGCCTTTACGATTGTTTTTGGTCGCGAGATCGTGACCGTGTTCTTGGGGGAGGAGTTCAGGGAGGGCTATAAGATTATACCGTTTATCATTCTCGGATCGTTGGTGTGGAATTTTTCGATGTACGGTCACAAGGGCATCAAACTTCTGGAGAAAACACGGGTCATGTTGTTTCTCGTCACGATCTGCTGCGCTGCAAACATAGTGCTCAATCTCATTTTTGTTCCGCGGTACGGCTATCAGGGCGCGGCGGTAACGACCCTCGTGAGCTTCGGCCTGTATCCGGTTTTGGTATACTTCGTGACGAAAAGATATCTACCGTGGGTCATTCCCTGGCGTTCCACGTTCAGGATCGTTTTTTCCGTGGGGCTGGCGTCGGCCGGCTGGTGGGGTTTGAGATGGGCGCTCACTGGAAGAGTCCACGTGCTCCTATTATTACTGATTTCACTTGCCGCCGGGCTCATCATTTATATTGGGATGCTGGCGTTGACACGTGAATTGAGGGACTATGAATGGCGACTGATTGCCATGCGGAGGCGAAGCTAGGTGGATAAGCCGTTTATCGAAATCGACCATTCGGGGGATATCGGTATTCATGCGTGGGGAACGGACGTGGCCCAATTGATCGAGAACGTGACGTTGGGTCTCTTCTCCTTGATCTACCGGGGGACGGTCGAATCCAGGGTAGAGAGGGAATTGAGAGTCGAGTCATCCTCGGAGGAGAATCTTATCGTCGATTGGCTCTGCGAAGTCCTGTCAACGATTGGCGCCCGCGGGGAACTCTACGGTTCCGTAAGGGTAACCCGCGTTGGCAAGCATTTCGCGGTCGGTGTCTTGGGGGGTGAGCAAATCGACGCGGCGCGTCACGATCTCCGTTTTGAGGTCAAGGCCGCGACCTACCACGGCTTGTCCGTGGAGCGACGGAAAGACCGACTTCACGCACGAGTGATTTTCGACCTGTGAGACGAGAAGAGCGGGCTGATAGGTCGCGCCCATGGGCTGTGATTGAGGGTTGGATACAATTTTGAGGGCAGTGAAAATGAAGTGGGACCAACGATCATCCCCCTAAGAAAGGCTGCTGGCTATGTCTAGACTTCATGTCTGGGTAGAGGGCCTCGTACATGGCGTGTTCTTTCGGGACACGACACGCCAAGTCGCAAGAGGACTGAATCTCAGCGGATGGGTCAAAAACCTTCCGGACCACCGTGTCGAGGCGGTGTTTCAGGGTGATAGGGAGTCTTGTGAGAGGATTCTGGAATTCGTGAGGAAAGGTCCTCCCTCGGCCCGGGTCGATCACGTGGAGTTCCAGTGGGAAGACGACGAAGAAGACCTCAACGGTTTCCAGATTCGTTTTTGACCTCGACGTAGCCCTGGAGTGCGTTTGCCAGAGGTTCTGCCAGGCGTCGAGGTTTCTGGTTCAGATCCACAGCGACGTGTTTTGTTGTACCCGTCGCGATCACGTCTCTCCCATTAAACACCCGGTAGGCAAAAACGACAGAGCGGCTGCGGAGGTTTTCGATGTGTGTCTCGATTCGAACACGATCGCCGTAGTCGGCCGAGCCGATCAGCCGACAAGTGTACTCGATCACGGGAAAACGTGTCCCGGATGTCTCTAACTCATGATAGGGGAATCCCGCCGATGCCAGGAGCGCGGTTCGCCCGATCTCGAACCAATAGAGATAAGTTGAGTGGTGAACGACCTGCATGCGGTCGGTTTCTACGTAACGAACTTGTTCTTCGACGGTCTGAATCTTCATTGGCTGACCTCTTCTCTGCGACAATCAAAATGGGGTTTACACGGGCTTGATTTTCGCGTATAGTCGGCGGTGCTGCCCAATCGAGGGCACGAGTTCTTCATCTTTCGACCCCAGCTAGAATTTTTATCAACGGCAAATAGTCTGTTGTTCATTGTCTCAGCTCAATACCCCAAGGGAGAACCGATATGCCATCCGAATTCAAGAACGAGCCTCTAACTGACTTTAGTAAAACCGAGAACGAGAAGGCGATGAAGGACGCTCTCGCCAAAGTCTCATCGGAGTTGGGGAAAGAGTACGATCTGATTATTGGCGGTAAACGAAAAAAAACGCAAGACAGGATTCGATCGGTTGACCCGTCTGATCCCAAGACGATCATCGGCCTGGCCGCCAAGGCGACGAGCGAGGATGCCGAGGAGGCGATCAAGGTCGCCACCGAAACCTTTGAGACCTGGAAACAGGTCAAACCCGAGACGCGGGCCGAGTACCTCTTCAAGGCGGCGGCGGAGATGCGCAAGCGCAAACACGAGTTTTCCGCCTGGATGGTTTACGAGGTGGGCAAGAGTTGGATCGAGGCCGACGCGGATACCGCCGAGGCAATCGATTTTCTTGAGTTCTACGGTCGCGAGATGATCCGCTATGGGGGAGAGCAGCCATTGACACGGATCCCGACCGAGAAGAACGAGCTGAGGTACATCCCCTTGGGTGTTGGAGCCGTGATACCGCCATGGAACTTCCCGGTGGCTATACTCGTCGGGATGACGAGCGCTGCGTTTGTGTCGGGGAATACCGTTTTGTTAAAACCCTCGAGTGATGCACCGGTCGTAGCGGCGAAGTTCATGGAGCTCCTAGAGGATACCGGGCTCCCCGCGGGGGTTGTCAACTACGTTCCGGGTAGCGGAGCTCAGGTGGGCGACTATATCGTCCAGCACCCAAAGACGAGGTTCATCGCCTTTACGGGATCAAAGGAAGTCGGTCTTCGGATCAACGAACAGGCGGCGATACACCGCGAGGGTCAGATCTGGATCAAACGGGCGATCCTGGAGATGGGCGGGAAAGACTCGATCGTCGTCGACAAAGAGGTCGATTTTGATGCGGCTGTCAAAAGCGTGGTGGGTTCCGCCTTTGGTTTTCAAGGGCAGAAGTGCTCCGCGTGTTCACGCGCAATCATTTTGGACGACATCTACGACAAGTTTGTCAGGAGCGTCGTCGAAGAAACGGCGAAAATCACACAGGCGGCTCCGTACACATCAAAAGACGTGTATATGGGGCCGGTGGTCAACGAGGCGGCCTGTGACAAGATTCTCGAGTATATCGAAATCGGTAAGACCGAGGGTGAGCTCGTTCACGGTGGGATGCGTGCTGCCGGAGACGGCTACTTTATCCAGCCAACGATCTTCACCGAGGTCTCACCGGATGCGCGGATCTCTCAGGAGGAAATCTTTGGTCCGGTGCTCGCGTGTATTCGGGCGAAGGATATCGATGATGCACTTCGGATCGCCAACAACACGGAATACGGACTGACCGGGTCGATCTATTCGACCAATCGGGAACATCTGGAAAAAGCGGGCGATGTCTTCCACGTCGGTAACCTCTACTACAACCGGAAATGCACGGGCGCACTCGTCGGGGTCCATCCGTTTGGCGGGTTCAACATGTCGGGAACCGATAGCAAGGCCGGTGGCAGGGACTATCTGTTTCTGTTTACGCAGGCCAAGTCGATATCCGAAGTGATCTAGATACTGGTTGAGCGGGGGCGTGGGGGGAGTTTTGGTGGACACCCGAGATTCCACAACACACCGGAAGAAAACAAATAGAAGGCTATATTAAGATCCAATCTAAT
>CP070677.1:1493736-1497936 GCA_020352495.1 Candidatus Latescibacterota bacterium | reverse complement strand
TAAATGCGTAAACGAGGCCCGGACGGTCTCGAGGTTACTAACCAACAATTTCAGTGAAATTACCGCCATATCATCCCTCTTGTGGTACTATGACCGTCGGCCGTAGCCCCGCGGCCGCAATTGACGGCTCGGGTGTATCTTCTATATACATACCCGGTTCTAACAAATTTGTCTCGACATCGGGGAGATTGCGCTCGGCCGAGGTATCCGGAACAATTACCTCGGCGACCGGGGCCGGCGGACAACCCCCGTCCGCCCCGCCTCCGGTCTGGACATTGGCCTTATATTCCACCTCGAGGGAATCGCCGACCAGGAGCGCCTCTTTGAGTTTAACCGTCCGCGGACCGATGACCCAAAACCCGTCATCCCATTCTCGCATTTTGAGGCGTCCGTTGACGTAGATATTGACCGAGTCCAGGTCGTAGTCATACGATACGACATAGACCTGGTTAATCCCGTCTACCGCCCCCTGGAGACTATCTCCCGCGCGCTCTCGTAACTGAATCATGCCGCCTCGTATTCTACCTGGAGGGAATCGCCCGTCCGAGGCGCCTCGGCCATGCGAACCGTATTACCCCCGAGCTCGGCGAAACCATCGTCCCATTCACGTATCAGCTTGACCCCATTGAACCAAATCGCCACGCTACCCGGTTGGTAATTGGCCGAGGTCTGGAAATCTACCGTGACCCCGTCCGGATCGGGGACCAGGGTCTCTTTGACCGGGTCTTTGGTTACCTGTACCCCCATTATGGACTATCCGCCGCCCCGGACGCTCGTCCAGACCCCGCTCGAGTCCGACCCCGCCGTCCCCGGTCCCGGCCGCGGTCCCGGTCGGGCCGAATATCGGCCTCTACCGTCCTCGCTTCCGCAAATGCCGCTTTTACGGCCGCGGTCACAATGGCCCGCTGCTCGGCCAAACGGTCCTCCCGGTCCGCCGTTTCCTTGGTTGCGGCCTTTTCCTTTTCCGCTCTCTCTTTTTGGATTTCGGCTACCGTCTTGTCCATCGCCTCGACCGACGATTGAGTACGGACAACCCCCGCGACCGCGGAGGCGACTACCAGGATCAAACTAATTACTACGCCTAAGCGTATTTTCCCCCAACCCGCCAAAGTCTTTTCCATAGTGTCCACCTTTTCGGCTTTGTTACAATGTAAATGCGGACTCGCCGCCTTTGTCTTTGCCGCTAAAGCGATCTTTTTGGCTTCATCCAGGTCCTCTTTGAAATTCGCTTTTTCCGCGTCGTACACGTCCTTATTGACCTTGCCATCCTCGAGCTTTTCCAATCGCCGTTTAATCTCATTCGGAGTCGGAGCTTTGCTGTCTCGCGTAGGTGTCATAGGATTGCCTTTATCGTCCGGTCTTTTTCTGTACTCTGGCCAACTCAATTTCTAATCGTTGAACCGCCTCGACCAAATCGGCTACCGCCTCCCGCAATTCCGGGATACTATTCGCCGCCGCGGCCTTAGACATAGCCTCTTTAGCCTTATCCGGGATTTCTGGAGTCACCGCCGCCATTAGGTCACCTCAACTAACGTGGCGCCATTGGCAACCACGTACCATTCACCGATGTCTTGTTGGACCAAGTATTCGTCCGCGTCCAGGTCGGCATATACCCCGTCCGTTTTCTCAAAGGCTTTGATGTAAAATGTGTCCGAGGTCTCGTTGTAGACCAAAGACAAAAGGACATACTTGGTTAGGGAGGGATCCGCCGTAACTACGGTCTGGTCCGTTATCTCCAATTTCCCCACCTCGGTATCAATAGTCAAACCACTGGCCGTACAAGTCACCTCCAAATCATTCACATAATTTTTTGGGAGTACCTGGTCTTTTAATTCCGCCTCGGTAAGGACCCGTATCGCGTCTTGCGCGTTATGCGCTGTAATGATTGTCCCAAGTATCACTACGTTCGGCGCCGACAATTCCGCCGAAAACCAGACTTCGCAATCGTCCCCTGCGACCGCAATACCTTTGAACAAATTAGCAAGCGATGACTCCCGCACTTGCATGTCCAAAAGAGCGGGATCGACTCCATTCGAGAAATCGGAGGACACTGAAAATGTTTGTTTCGTGTCGGCCATTAGGACACTCTCCAAAATTCAATGTATGCGTCTTTAATGGATTGAGTTTGACCGCCGGCACCATCCCGCCACTGGACCTTAAACGTCTTTGACGCGCCAGTAAAAAGCACTTCATGCGCCGTACCAAAAGGCCAATATTTGTCCGCCGAATCCTTAAATCGTACCGGAATCTCGTCGCCGATAACAACCGCGTCGGTCACGTTATACAACCTACCAAACCCGGCTTTGTCGTTATTGTTAAACATCGCCGACCATCCTACGCGATATGTCCCGGTCAAGGCTGGCGTGGTCAGCGTGACTTTGTCCTGGTAGGTATTCAACGTGGTTTGCGACTCCGCTAAAGATTCCTCGCGTTGGTAGTCCGCCCCAAAAATAATCGTAGGGAAGTCCGCCTCTTGCGGGTATCCGCTGGCGTCCCCTTTCCAAGTTTTATTTTCCCCGAGATTCGGGAGGTCGTTTGTTCGGTTGGCGCCCGATACTAAAACCACCCCTTGCGAGGGATGCGAGTAAAGGACAGACCCCACTTTTTGGATCCCGGTTGTAGCTCCCGCCGGCTTCGTATTGGTCAAGTCCCCGGCGGTAACATCTACATACAAAGGGTCCCCGTCCGACCAAGAGGTCGTATTGAATCCCGACAACCTCCCCGCCACTACCACTTGGCCCGTGGCGGCCGTGGTTAAAGTCTCTTGCGCCAAACCAATGCACGGCATAGAGCCCGGGACGTCGGCCTCGGCTAACTCAACCTCAATCCAACCCCCCAAATTGTAACCGCTTTGGTACACAGGTTTGCCGACCGCTATCGTACCTCCAGACCCTTTACGGCACTCCAAATAAAGTAGAGCAGCCTCGGTCCCCGAGGCTACCCCGCCGACCTGGACCCAAGTAGGGGTGACCGATGATAATAGCCAAATGGAGTTATTATCTAACTGCCAAGCTAATTTGCCTACGTCCTCCGCTAAAAATCCCGTCGCCGCCAACCTCTCGGTCGCATTGTTATACTGCCAAGAGTACGGAATATGGATTTCGCCTACCGGTAAATTTTTATGTAAAGAGGTCATGCCTCTACCTTTTTCAGTACGATTTCCCCATTATCCCGATACACTAATCCGCCGTCCGTTGTAATTATCATGCGGTCCTGGTCCGACTCGGCGGTCATTTCGGAAAATTTTCTCTCCCCGTCTATCGGATCAAAATAGCCAGTACGTCCCGCTACTATCTTAATGCCGTGTATCCCGTCTTTCCCAAGAGAAAACACATCGCCGATTATCCCCGCTAGTTTATTTATCAGACCCAACCCGCCCCCTATGCACTCGGAATATCGTACTCAATGATTACGAATCCCGCGCCGGCCGGGGCGCTATCCGCGTCGAGGGTCAATCGCACGGGCCCCTCGTTGGACGCGCCTATCTCTTTGATCTCCCGGTCCTCGTATTCGTCCTCTTTTTTCTGGTTGTTGTCCGCGGCCGCGAAAATAGTCACGTCGACCGTCCCGTCGACCTCCAGGAGAAGCGAAGGAGCGGCGCTATTGAAAGCCGTTTCCACTTTATTTTGAACCCGCGTAACCATCGCCCCGTCCGGAATGACCGAGGTCGACGACAACACCGTATCGTTGAAATCGTAGTCCATCCTAATGATATGCTCGACCCCGAGGTCCGGAGCGATTCCTTTTAGGACCCAAGAGCTCCCCTGGAGGACATAATGACAATTGGCATTAAACGAAATCGTCCCGCTTATCGCGCTCCTGGTCGTAAGGTTTCTCGCCACGGCAATTGGCATCAAAAGTAAGGCCGTTCCATCGTCGTAGACAATCTGTCCCGCGGTATAGCTCCCGCCGGTCGTATGGCAAAAACCGAATGACCCGGTATTGCTTCCAGGGGAGGGAGCACTTGCCCCGTCGAATGAAAACTCAATGTCCGCGATTCGGCCTTGGAGGTTGAGTACGTTAATCGCATCGAAAAGGGTATTCGATGCGCGGATATGGTCGATCCGAAATTGGTCGTACCCGTCGTCGTCCTTGTTGCGGACCTCGAGCGCGCCGGCCGCGTCATCTTTGAATTGCGACCCCTCGCCTTTGAGAAACTGGAATAGGTCGCCGGTAATCCCCCGTAGTTTGTCATACAAT
>CP070677.1:1484641-1493636 GCA_020352495.1 Candidatus Latescibacterota bacterium | reverse complement strand
GTGTCGTTGCGCCGTCCGAAGACAAGTATCCAGTCTCAGAAGTTCGTTGTCATATTCGCGCGGGGGGCGCCGAGGGGGGCCCCCCGCCGCGCGCAGCTTGCGAGCACGGTGGGGGTAATCGGCGACAGGACCCGCGCAGCTGTGGGCGCGAAACCTGTGAAAGAACTTCTGGGACAGGATACTAGTCTTCGGACGGTGCCTTGGATGGGAGATACCGGCGCACGAGCGCCATGAGACCATAAAACGCGAGCAGGATGATCAGTGGGTCGACCGGTATCCGCGTTCGTTCGCTTCCCCCTAGGAACGACCTCATGACGAAGTACGCCGCGACGATGACGGCCAACATCAGACCTGTACGGTTGCGATCTTTTACTGCGAACACGAGACCCAAAAAGAAGAACGGGAGCAGTATGCCGTAGTTCACAATGCTTACCAGATTGTGCCTCAGCGACCACGCCGGCTCGGGGCGTTTCCACATGGCGGTGTCGGCAGCAGTTATGGTGGCCGGTGTTTCTCCGTGGAATCTCGCGAACCGCCAGAACTCCACCGCATTTGTCTGGATCAGGCGGCTTCGTGAAGCGTGGATGATTTTGTCTTCTACGTCGGAAATACCTCTCTCGGGTTCCGTCAAGACGACCTTTGCCGGTCTGAGGAACTTGCGTGCTTCGAGCCCGATCGGCAGAAGCTGCCCGTACACCTTGTAGTTTCTGACGGTCCACGGAGCCGAGACCACGATGAGAACGCCGAGGAACAAAAACAGGTACTGTATATTGAGCAGACCATGACGGCTTTTGAAGAGAACCAGCAGGACAAAAACGGGGATCATAAGAAGGAACTGCGGGTCGACGTGGACGAGGGCCCCGTACACGAGACCGGCAAACACCGCGTATCGCATCTTTTTGAAAGGCCTGAGGAGCAAGTAAAGGAGAAGCGTCAGGAGAAACACAACCAGAATGTCACGGTAAAACAGGGTGGCGATGTGCATGTGGTGGACGTGAAACGCAAACCACAACGCGGCGATCGATGCCAATGCCGCGCCAAGAAAGGAACGACCGATCGAATAGACAAGGACCACGGTCAGGGCGCCCAGGATCGCTTGAAAAAACACCATGAGCCACAACTGTTTGCCGGAGATCAGGTAGAATGTGCCAAGCAGCGCCGGGTAGCCGGGCGTGCGGGGCGAGTAAGGTTCTGTGACCCACGTGAATCCGGTGGCCATTTCCCTTGCATAGTTCAGATCGGACGTGACCGACATCGGCGTAAGTTCGGGCTGCGTGCTCAGGAGGGCGGTGTAGAGGACACGCAACCCCAACGCGACGGCAAACAACAAAAGCAGAGTTCGACGGTGTGATATCATTGGGTCCCACTCGGACTCGATTGACCTGTTTTCGTTTACGGGTTTGGAAAATCCATTCTATCGGCCGGTGCTTGGGGCTGTCAAATGATTCTGGCGCGGTTTATGCTCGTAACGCTTATTGCCACAGCGGGTTAGATCTGCTATCCTACGAAGCTGACTCGGGTTGGCGCGTTGCCATGGAATGACAGACAAAACTCATCGAAACCTATGACGCAGTGAGCCCGCGGCTCTGCCTCAATCCTTGGTTCTCAATCGATCGAAAGGCGTGTTGCAACATGGGAATTCCATTTGTCGATCTCAAAGCTCAATACAAAACGATCAAAGAAGAAATCGATCGGGCGGTTTTCGAGGTCATCGAGAGTACCCAGTTCATCGGTGGCAAAAAACTGGAAACGTTCGAAACCAACTTTGCGCGTTATACCGACGCCGGATATGCGGTTGGGGCGAGCAGTGGTACGTCGGCTCTCCATCTGGCGTTTACCGCCCTTGACATCGGGAAGGGCGATGAAGTGATTACGGCGAGCAACACGTTTATCGCGACGACCGAAGCCATCACACACACCGGCGCCACACCGGTCCTCGTTGACGTGGACGACGACACACTAACCATCGACCCCGAAAAAGTCGAAATGGCAATCACAGACCGCACCAAGGCCATCGTCCCGGTCCACCTGTACGGACAGAGTGCGGATATGGACGCGATAAGAGAGATTGCGCGACGTCATTCGCTCAAGATCGTGACAGACGCCGCTCAGGCACACGGTGCCAGCCTGAACGGAAGCAGGAAAGCTATTCAAGGTGACGCGACGTGCTTCAGTTTTTATCCCGGGAAAAACCTCGGCGCCTACGGTGAGGCCGGGATGATTGTAACGGACGACGGTGATCTGGCGGATCGGATGAGGCGGTTGGGAAATCATGGGTCCGCCGACAAATATACGCATACCGAAGTCGGTTTCAACTACCGGCTGGACGCCATCCAAGCGGCCATACTCGATGTCAAGCTCGAGCATCTCGACGAGTGGAACAATAGGCGGCGAAGCCGCGCCAAACGGTACGACGAGGGATTGCGCGACCGTCCGGTCAGACTCGTACCTGAGGGACCGGGACGCCATCATGTCTACCATTTGTATGTCGTGCGAACGGCGGATCGGGACAGGCTATCCGAGGAGCTACGGAAGAAGGGTATCGCCACTGGAATTCACTACCCGGTACCACTCCACCTGCAAAAGGCACATGCCGATCTGGGCTCGGGTAAGGGAACGTTTCCAGTTGCCGAAAGGGCCGCCAAGGAAATCCTCTCGCTGCCCATGTACGCGGAGCTGACCGATGATATGGTGGACGAAGTGGTGGCCGCGATTGCAGATATTTTGGGATGAACCGCTCGTCAAAACGCCGTTTTGAAGCTAAACACGTACCGGAAGTCGGTCTGCTTTGTCTCGCCGTTGATCTCCGGCAAATTGACGTAGAAGGGAATGTCGAACCGGAGCCGCATGTTCCAAAACGGCAAATCTCTGAGAAGGTCAAAACCGACACCGGCGTCGATGATTGTCCGGTCCAGCACGCCCCTCTCCACCAAGGAAGCCACGCGCTCGCTCGTCGCGATCGGGTTTACACTGTCGTAGCTCCGGCCGATGTCGACAAAAGCGCGAGCCTTGATGTCTCCGAGGAGTTTCTTTCGTCCCTGTGACAGGATGGGAATCGATGTGCCCAGTTCAAAGTTCAGGGCCAGCAGCCGATTCACGCCAAAGTCCCCTTCGAAATACCCTCGCAGGTTGCCGTGACCCGGCTCGTGATAGTTGACGTCCTGGGGAATGGCGTCGGGACTTCGCAGGAAAAACACGTGTTCTTCGGCGAGTGGCCCGCCGCCGGCGAGATAGAACTTTTGTTGATAGGGCATGCGGCCCGCGCTGCCGCTCAACAGGCCAAGAAAGAAGCGGAGATTCACATCGGCGGGGACAAGCAGTCGATTTGCCTTGATTTGCGCCGAGCTCTCGAACCGGGTGTATTTGTATCGCCCTCCAAACCACTCACGTCCGAATCTCAGCCCCACATCGACCCGGCTTCGAAAGAGATCAAATCTTGGATCCACCTCATAGCGAAAGAATGGCGCCATGTCCGATCTCGTTTGATATCTCTCCGGGTTGGCGAGATAGCGCGTGTCCCTCAGCTCGTGATAGTTGAAACCCAGGGTGAGTTCGTGTGTGGGCGGTCGGGTCAGTTTTTTGCGTCTGTGATACGTCCACTTGAGAGTGGCATCGTGTCTGCCTTCGAGCTTGTACCCGGAAACCGCTATGGTGGTGTTGTTACCAAGAATCCGGGTGAACCGGCGGTAAGACGCGGAGAAATCGAGTCGGTGGCTCTTTGTGCCATAGTATCCGCCAAGCTGGATCCGACGTCCCCAGCCCGAATAGCTCCCCTTGAGACAAAGCCCGATTCGGGCGCCATCGGGGTCGTTGTACCAGACGTATGGGTGATGCCTGATCTGATAGGCGTGCTCGGGATAGTAGTCGTTGTTTGGCCAGTCCAGCTGAAGCGAATACTTGCGGGGCAAGAAGTTGTCCGACAAGTTGATGTCCATGATCTCGTTATCGGGATTGACGGACGCTTTTTTTGGCTTCTCGGGGAATTCGTAGGTCTTGACGATCGTTCGCAACCGGCCGGGAATTCGTGTGGTTTGTGTTGTCCCGTCGGCAAAGGTCAGCTCCAATGACAGCGGCATGGTCAACTCGCCGAGCCGCTCGATCTTGATCCTGGTGATATACCCGTCGCCTCTTTCGTTGACCCGTGTTTTCATCTCGGCGAGCCGATAATCGCAGATTTTTCGGGTGTGGAGCCACTGCTCGAAAAACCAATCGAGATCCATTTCACTCACTTCTTCACACACTTCTTGAAATCGGGTTTCGTTCACGTGCTTGAACCGCCACTGGTCATAGTAAGTCTTGAGGATTCGGTCGAAATTCGCATCGCCCACCACATACCGTAGCGCGTGAAACATGAGAGACGCCTTCCCGTACACCATCGCGTGGTAGTCGTGTTGGAAATTCTCGGCGTTGGTGGCGACGCGCTCGCCGTAACCCTTGCGGAACAGTGGAAATATCCAACGACGCTGTCCTTCGGTGAGCGTGTACTGCGGTGTCAAACGCTGGTACCAGTTCCATTTGTCCGTATTGCCGTACTTACCGTAACGCTCCGTCATGAACCACCCCGTCTGAAACGTCGTAAGTCCCTCATCGAGCCACGCTTCGGTTCTTTCGTTGTTTCCCAATATGCCGTAGAAGTAAATGTGCCCCACTTCGTGAAGCACGAGCCCCTCGCTAACGGAACCGTCCATCACGAGCATCGGATACTCCATCCCTCCGTTCATCAACGCCTGCACGATGCTCACTTGAGGATACGGGTAAGATCCGACACGCTCGGACAACCACTCGATCGCCCGCACGCCGTGTGCGAGTGTGCTGTCTCTCCACTCTTTGTTGCCTTTGCGATAAAAGCTTCTGATCTCGGTGTTGCTCCAGGTCGAATCCTGTACGACCAAACGGGGGCTTGCGTTCCACGCGAAGTCATGTACGTCCTCCGCGTGGAAGTGAATCGTCTTGTATGCTTGGGTGTCACCGTGCTCGGTTTTCTCCGTTCTGGGGTTGCCATCTGCGTTCAGAGTCCAACCCGGATCACCCTCCCTGAGTTCTCCGGTGGCTGCGACTACGAAATCCTCCGGGACTTCGATGTAGACATCGTATGTTCCGAATTCCCCGTAAAACTCGCTTCGAAGCCGGTACTCGTCCGGGTGGAAGCCAGTTTCATCATAGACCACGACCTTGGGATACCACTGGGCCAGATCATATTGGTCTCCGCGGTACCCCGCGCGCCCGATCTGGCGCCCGATCTTTTCTTCAAAATCGAGCGAGAGTTCGATCGAACCTCCCGGTGGGAGCGGCGCCGGTAGATCGATCTTTGCGATGGTGTCATCGATTATCGGCTGCACTCCTGCGTTGTCGACGGCGACATTGGTGATGGTGAGATAGCTCCTGTATTTCTTTGGCAGGTCGATAAACGAGTAATTGTATCTCTCGACATAATCCTGCATGAATGCGGTATTTTTGGACTGGAACGCGTTTGGGTAGAGGTGAAGATAAAACTGCCGAAGCGTGTCGGGCGAGTTGTTCGTGTACCGGATTAGCTCGGATCCGTTGAGCATGTGTTTGTTCGTGTCAAGACGCACACGGATCGTATACTCCACGAACTGTTGGAAATACCCCTCGCAGACACTCGCCTCCGGTGTGAAAAGCACGAGAGTCAAAAGAATCAGCACAAACGAATGCCTAATGTGACTCATCTCGTTCTGTCCTTCTCCCGAGATCCTCGAAAGCGAGCAGCTTCAAGATCTGTTCAGCGGATCCAGTATCGATTGTTTCCTCGAGTTTCTCGACGTGATTTCGAAGCTCTTCCAATGTCGAGAACTTAAAGTAGCACGAAAACGATCCGCCTTCTAGGTTTTCCGGCGCGACGATTCGCAGTCGGTTGGGAAGCCTCATCTGTCTGATTTTCCGATCGACTCGCTCCACAGCGGCGTGAAGCTCCGGATGGATCTCCCGTGCCAGCGATCCAACGATTTGGGAGCCGCCCCGTCGTTCCCGGTCGCTTTGGCACTCGCGGTTGACCCACGCGTCCAGATCGAAGCCGCTCCGGCTGCGGGCCAACAAAAGCAACCTGGCGAGCTGCCCGAACTCGGAAGCTGTAAAACGAGCTTCCTTTCCGAGGTGGAGTGCGGCTCGGCGCTCCGGGGACGTGAGGTCGAGCAGCGATGCGGTCTGTTCGACCGTAAGCGAGAGGTCGTGGATCGAATGGAGATCTTCCGCGGGGAACGAAAGGACCTCGAACAGACCGAGCAGGTACGTCTTCGAGACGTTTCGTCCAAAAAGATCGGAGTATGCCGGGAGGATACAGTCCGGAGGCTCGAGAGCGACAGGCCGCTCGCACGGTATGTCAATGCGGGGAGTGTCGTCGTTGGCGAACACCGTGGTCTTGTACAACGCAATGATCTTCTCGACACCCGAGAGCACGGTGGCCTTTCCCTTCAACGAGAGTTGGATGACGGTTTCCCTGCTCGTGGACCGTGGGTAAACCACCGCCGGAATCGCCTCGAGGTCACGGGAAACCGCTTCGGACATCCGGCGGTGCCCGTCGATGAGAACTCGCTGTGCCGACGTGGCGAGAATACGTACCGGATCGGTGGTGAGGGCCTGGACAAGCGCGTCGCTCACGAACGACTCGCTGTCAGGGTGGCTCGGCGGCTTCTCTATCGAGACCAGTTTGGCAAGAGGACCCGACGCGTTTGAAATCCGGAAGTCAAAAGGTGAACCGAGGGGGATCGGGAACGGTTTGACGTAGATAAGATCGAGAGATTCCATTGGTCCTGGCGGGCTCCGGTCGGATCGGCAAGCTCCGTCTGTTCCCGGGCACGCCGGTATCCGGCGGTCGCGCACCGAGACGGGCATCGGAATCGACAGTATATCACAATGTAACGCGTCTCCGAGATCGCTGGCTCCCCGCACGCAACCCGCTCCCTCCCCGAGCGCCCGGGGTGCCGCGCACCATTTGGCTTGACTTGAAAGGACTGTGAGGGTAAGGTTGGGCGCAAGACAATTAGAATCAAGACCTTATGACGCTTCTTGTTTTCATATGTAACAATCCGGAAAAGCTGGAGGAAATCCTCGAGGGCTACCTCGAGGTGGGAGTGACCGGTGCGACGATTATCGACAGTCTCGGTATGGGTCACATTCTGGCCACACAGGTTCCGATATTTGCCGGATTTCAATCTCTTTTCAGTGCCGCCAGCGCGTACAACAAAACGATTCTCTCCGTTATCAAGGAGCCGGAAAAAGTCGAGGCCGCTTTTGACATGATCGAGGAGATCTGCGGACCCCTCGGTAGTCCGGGGGTCGGGATCGCGTTTACGGTTCCTCTGGACAACGTACGAGGGCTGATGCCCGAGCTGGAATAGACTCCTCGATCTCCTTTTTGTTTTTCGCCTTTGTCCGCTCTATGAAAACCGCCCTGTCACTCGTTCTTTTCTTGGTAATTGGTCTTGTCGGTTCTCAAAGGCTCGTCTCTAGGGCGCGGGGAAAGTTGCCCGTGACGATTCTTTTTCTCACGGGTATCGAATTCTTCTTTCTCGGCGCGCTTTTGGGGCCAAGCTTTTTGGACCTCATATCGGTGGAGGTACTCGACGACCTGAAACCGGTCGTTTACCTTGCATTGGGATGGGCCGGGGTTCTTTTTGGGATTCAGCTCTCGTGGCAACACATCCGCCGTCTCTCTAGAAAAATGTTCGAGCTGCTCTCGTTGGACGCGGCACTTTCGACCGTTTTGTTCCTCGTCATATTTCTCGTTGTGCTGGGGCGTCTTTTCCCGCAGTCCGGACAAAACGAGGTTCTTTTTGGTGCAGCTGCGTTCGCGGTGACGGCAGCGATTAATTCCCCTACGATAGTGGCCGTTCTCGCGCACAGGCTTCCCGCGCGGGGTAAATTCACGTCGATGGTCAGAATCGCGACATCGCTCAGTGCGGTTATACCCCTCGTTTTGTTTGGCATTCTTTTTACGATCATGAATCCCGGGATGACGCCGGGTGGAGGATTATTTTCGGGATTGGCCTGGTGGGTGTTCGCCAACCTCTTCGCCGTCGTCATGGGCTTTGTGTTTGTGCTTTTGACAACGCAGAAAGCGACCCGAGACCAACGACTCCTCATCATAATTGGAACGGTGATGCTCGTCGGGGGATTGTGCTATTTCTTGACGCTGTCCGCATTGTACACGGCGATGATCATGGGGGTCGTTGTCGGCAACTTCTCGCCGAGACGAGTTCAGATCTTCGAACAGCTGATGAGTATGGAAAGGACGATCTATGTCGCCTTTCTCGTTTTTGTCGGAGCGATGGTCACATTCAACGCCTCCCACCTTTTTCTTCTCCTCGTTTTCTACGTGGTGTCGCGAATCGTTGTGAGAATCGTGGTCTCGAGTTGGGCGATACGAGTGAGTTTTCCCGAGTTTTCAGGGGTGGGGTTTAGGTCGGGGCTTTCACTCAGCGCGCAAGGCGGGATGGCTCTTGCCGTAGCCCTGGATTTTGCGCACGGCGACGGTGGTGATCTCGTTGAATCGGTTGTGTCGGTGATCGTGGTCGCCGTAGTCGTGAACGAGATTCTGGGTGTCTTTCTTACCAGGCAATCGTTGGTTGCGATCGGCGACGCCAAACCCAGCCAGCGGCGGAGCGGGGGAGGGAACCAAGGTGAAGGATAAGATGCGGCTAGCCGGTTCGGGGATTCTGCTACCGATATTCATTCTCGTGTTGCTCGCCGCCTCGGTTGTGCTATCGCCGATCGCGAGCCGTGGGATCACCGGGGAAGAAGCCGTATTCTGTCTGGGCTTCATCATACTCTTCGCGTTCTTTCTTGCCAAATCTTTCAAGACCGCAGGGCTGCCCGAGATATCCGGGTACATCATTGCCGGTGTGCTCTGCGGGCCGTACATCTTGAATATTCTCTCCGCCGATGTGGTCCAGAGTCTTCAGCTTTTCGACGACGTAGCGCTGTCGATCATTGCGCTCATTGCCGGCGGCGAGATGCGGATGGAGTTTCTGAGGAC
>CP070677.1:1477954-1484541 GCA_020352495.1 Candidatus Latescibacterota bacterium | reverse complement strand
CCATTCTAGCGCTGACCGATGAATCGCAAGGCTAAGTATTTTCTGGTTATATCACTGTTTGCCCTGGCCGCTTTCGTGGCTGTGGGGTTGGGTACGACCCAGCGGCTCGATTGGCCGTTTGCTCAGGAGGCCTCGATCCGCGCGGTCCGAAATCTCTCGGGTCCGTTTGGATCGCTACTCGCCTTTTTTTGTATCGGTCTCCTCGGCCGTGTTTTTGCCTGGTTCTTCCCGATTGGGCTGGCCGTGTTTGGCTTTGGCCTCGCGGCCGATCGGTTGCGGTCCGCGAGCCGGCTACTGCTCAAGACCGCGGTGATACTCGTTCTGCTCAACTCACTGTTGGCTCTTGTTTCGTTCACTCGTGACTCGGACCTCTTCAGCGGGGCCGTCGGCGCCACGATTTCGGCCACCCTGTCCTCACTCCTCGGTCGAATCGGTGGGACAATAATTCTCATAACCTGTCTGCTTTTGGTGCTCCTCAGAGAGATCCGGTTTCTTGGGAGATTTGGGACCGGACTGCTGAGAAACAAGCCCGACTGGCGACCGCTCGCTCACGGGCTCGGTCGCTTAATGACGTGGGTTGTGATGTCGGTCGCCTGGGTCTCCCGCGCGATCTCCCGTGCCGTGGCGAGAGTGTGGCGGCGGATTCAGGAAGCGAGAGCAAAACGCTCCGTCCCGCCATCTGCGGAGGTGCCGGTCGAAGAGACGGTAGTGCGTCCCACGGAAGTCCAGTGGGTCGAGACGGTGCCTGATTCAGAACCTGAGCCGGTCGCCAGCCGTCCCAAAGCACGTCCGGCCCGCAAGCCACCCAAGACGGTGCCCAAACGACCTGCGACCGAGAGCGAGGATGGGATGGCGATTCCGCTCGATGAAGCGGTGCTTCCAAAGCTCGAACTCCTCGGGACCGGTGTGCCCGGTGGATCCGGTTTCTCTCAGGAGAAACTCAAGACGTGGAGCGATGTGCTCGAAGAGAAGCTATCGAACTATGGGATCGAGGGACGGGTGACCGCCGTCAACCAAGGACCGTTGGTGACAACCTTCGAGTTTGCCCCCGCGCCGGGGGTCAAGATCAAGGACATCGTCAGCCGCACCGATGACCTTGCGCTGGCCATGAGGGCGCGAAGTCTCCGGCTCATCGCGCCGATTCCAGGGCGCGCGGTAGTGGGGATCGAGATACCCAATTCCGAGCAGAATGTGGTGTACCTCGTCGATGTCCTAAAGGAAATCCCCGATCGGCAGCGGCTCAGCGGTATCATGATCGCCGTGGGTGTGGATGCGGTAGGCAAGCCCTTCTGTCTCAACCTCTGTAGCGCCCCCCATCTTCTCATGGCGGGGACGACCGGTTCGGGTAAGAGCGTGTCCCTCAATTGCTTTCTTGCCAGCATCTTGTTTCAATATTATCCAAGCGACGTGAGGCTCCTGCTCGTCGATCCCAAAATGGTGGAGATGAGCATCTACAACGGGATTCCGCATTTGCTGCACCCCGTGATCAACGATCCCAAAGAGGCCGTCCGGGTGTTTACTTATCTCATCGGGGAAATGGAGAGACGAAACGAACTGTTTCGAAAAAACGGTGTAAAAAATATCGAGAGCTATAACTCAAAAGTTGCCCTTGGCAGAACCGGGCCCGGTGAGTCCCCTGGAGAGTCCGGTGACAAACTCCCGTACATCGTGATGGTCGTCGACGAGCTAGGTGATCTCGTCCTTTCCAAGGGCGCGGACATCGAGTCGCTGTTGTCGAGATTATCCAACATGGCCCGCGCGGTTGGCATACACATGATCGTCGCCACACAGCGTCCGTCGGTGGATGTGATCGTCGGGAAAACAAAAGCCAATTTTCCGACGCGGATTGCGTTTCGCGTCGCGAGTAAAGTGGACTCCCGGACGATCCTCGACTGCATCGGCGCTGACAAGTTGATTGGAAAAGGGGACATGCTTTTCGTCGATGCCAAACACCCCGAGGCTCTCCGTCTTCATGGGGCCTGGATCTCCGAGGAGGAGCTCGAAAAACTGGTCGCCCACTGGAGACAGTACTCGTTCGAAGAGTCTCAGCTCGATCTCTTCGAAGTAACCACGACCGGTATGACAAGCGGAGACACCGATCCCCTTTTCGAGGATGCCAAGGATATCGTCATTCAGTACAATCAGGGATCTACTTCACTCCTTCAGCGTAAGCTTCACGTCGGTTACGCGAGGGCCGCCAGGCTCCTCGATCAGCTGGAGCAGGCGGGAATCGTGGGTCCCCCGGACGGGAGCAAACCAAGAGAAGTGTTGATCAGGGAGGAGGCGGAGGTTGGAACGGAGTTCGACGACGACTCCGACTAGACAGCGCGCCGGATGATCATGAAGACCTACGTCGTCAGTCTCGGATGTCCGAAGAACACAGTGGATACGGAAGCTTCGTTGGGTCTGCTCAGCGGTGCTGGGTGTACGTTCACCGATGATCCAAACACGGCCGATCTCCTGATCGTTTCCGCGTGCTCGTTCCTGGGCAGCGCGTGGCGGGAAACCCTCGAGGAAGTCGAAGAGCTCGCCCGCATCAAACGAGAAGGAACATCGAAAAAGCTCGTACTGATGGGCTGTCTCCCGGTGCATCGGACTGACGCATGGCAAGAGGAGCTCCCGTGGGTCGATCATTTTCTCCCGACCGGTGGGCACTCGCGTCTGCCCGCGCTCGTCGAGTCGTGGCGACGGGGGGAAGAGCCCGGCCGAATGTCGTCGACCGTCGGACTGGATCGTTTTGCCGGTTTTGGGAGACGGGTACGGCTCACCCCAAAACACACGGCGTATGTCAAGATCGCCGAGGGGTGTAACCGAGGCTGCTCGTTTTGCGCCATCCCAAAGGTCCGCGGTGCGTTTTCGTCGAGAAGCTTTCGCTCGATCGTGGGCGAAGTGGAAGCTTTGGTGGAAGACGGGGTGAAAGAAGTATCACTCCTCTCCCAGGACATCACTTCTTACGCGGCGAACGGAAAACGTTTCCCCGATCTGGTCGATGCGATTGCCGGTACTGGAATCGAGTGGATTCGGATATTCTATATGAACCCGGGCTCGCTCACTCTGGGGCTGGCCAGACGACTTTTCGAGCATCCGTCGGTGTGTCGATATTTGGAGGTCCCGGTACAACACGCGTCGGATCGGATCCTCGAGCGGATGCGGCGGTCGTACAAGAAATCCGAAATCCAGAGGGTGTTAGATGAGATCCGTGGTGAGTTCCCCGACGTCGTGATTCGAAGCGAGGTGATCGTCGGATTTCCAGGCGAGGAAGATCTGGACTTCGAAGAGCTGAAGCAATTTGTCGAGGCCGCGGAATTTGCATCCCTGGGGGTGTTTGTCTACTCACCCGAGCCAAATACTGACGCTGCAGGACTCGGTGGCACGGTTTCTGATAGCGTTGGAACTCAACGCGCCGCCGAGTTGACAGACGTCCAGCGATCGGTGACCTTTGGTCTTCTCTCACGAGAGATCGGCGGCAGACGGCGAATTCTGGTGGATCGGAGGGTGGAGGAGGGGTCCGGGACCTATCCGGGCTGCGGTTATGCGGGGAGGTTCTATGGGCAGGCATACGAAATCGACGGGGAAGTGTATCTGAGGGGCGGGGCTCCCGAGATCGGCACTTTTGTCGACGCGCGCGTCACCGATACCGACGTGTTTGATTTAGAGGCGGTACTCGATTGAGTTTCAAAGAGCTTGACCGCATTCGGCTGATTGGGTACATACAAAAAAACATCGGATCAGGAGGAAGAATGTCAGAGACAAAACGGGCCGCACATATAGTTTGCCTCCTTGCAATATTGATTACGTGCCCCCTGAGCGTAGTCCGGGCAGACGAACCGGTCAAAACCAACGTAGAGGTCGCCAAAACGCTCACGAACGAAGTTGTCGATGAGCTGCTCTCGAGTATCCCGCGGGACATCGAGACGCGTGAGGTTTGGCTTGAACCCCGCGGAAACGACGAACGGTATCAGTTCGTCTCGAACTGTTTCACTGGGACGCTCACGGCGAAAGGCATCAGAGCCCATGACCGTGGAGCGGCCGTTGTGACGGATTCGACCGGATTGTATACGGGGTGGGACATCGGTCAGAGCGAACCTACACTCGAGTTCCACGTGTTGGACTTCAACCTCAGATATACAAAGATCTACCGGTCGTTTCTCATTGGCGGAAAAAAGGTGAAACGCCGTGCGGATGTCAGTCTTCTCGCCAAGCTTGTTGATCCGGCAGATGGGCTGGTCGTTTGGCAGGGTGAGGCGTCGAGGACCTTTGAAGATCAGTTTTCGTATTCGAAGCTCCCGGAAGTAGAGGCGGGGTTGTACGATTTTAGTAAACCTCCCCGTGACTCTCGAAGTTGGGGCAAAATCATCGAACCTATCGCGGTCAGCGGCATAATCGTTGGGCTCATCTACCTATTCTTTTCCAACCAGAGCGGCGACTAAGTCTCGCATGAACGTTAGAGAAGTATCCTCGCGTTCGACCAGGTCTCGCACCCTGCGTTTCGGCGTGATTCTCCTCTTTGCGACGGGTCTTTGCGCCTGCTTCGGTTGTTCGAAGGAAAAGAAGGCTCTGGCCTCGATCAAGAACGAATACTCGAATCAAAACTACGAGGAAGCGATTGTGCTTTGTGAGCACGCCCTTCGCAAAAACATCCTCGACGGCGACATCTATTATTACTATGGAATGTCGTTGCTCGCTGTTGGGCGCGACTACGAGTCGTTTGATCGTTTTGAGCAAGCAGTTCGTCTGGATAGCTCGCTCGCCACACGGATAGCGGATCACCTCGGGCAGAGGGCCAGTGAGTCTTTTTCCGCCGGTAGAGTCAAAAAGGCGGCCCAACACGTGATGACCGCCGCAGAGCTGGATCCTGATGCGGATTTCGGTGTTTTGACATACCTGGTGGCCGAGGGGTACTTCAACGACGGGGAGTTCTCCAAAGCGACTCGTTTCTATGAGGCGGCCCTCGGGGAGTTCCCGGACACCACAGCTGCCGAGGGCGCCTATTTCAGTCTTGCCGAGTGCTATCTGGCGCTTGGCGATTCGACCGAAGCGGTCCAGACACTCGAACGTCAACTCTCGCGTTTTCCCAGGGGGGCGCTAGCCGATCGTGCTCAATGGACACTCGTCAATATGCTTTACGAATCGGCCCGCGCCGAATTCGGCCGTGGCAACTACGAGGCCGTGCTCGAGATCGGGTCGGATCTGTTGAAACGAACAAAAAACGTCTCGTTGGTCCAGCGGACGAGATTCGTCCTCGGGGAGGCGCATGAGCGGATGGGTGACTATGTGAAAGCCTATGAACAGTATCAGGCAATCATCAGCGAGGACCGTGGCGCGTCGGGTAGGATCGTGGAAAGGGCAAGGGCCAAGATCGAGGCATTCCGCGATGCGGGATTGTTTTAGTCGGCGGGGGAAACGTTTTCGTATGAACTCGAATCGAACACAAGTCGAATCTCCGGGGCGGATCCACGTTGCGAGGATTTTGTGTGTCGTTTTCGCCGCCCTCCTCGTCGGATGCGCGGGTGGTGTGCCGTCGATTCCAAACGACCCCGAAGAGATCCTCAGCAAGGGCGATCAGTATCACAAGAGAAAAAAGTACTTACAGTCCCAGGCGTTGTACAAAGCGTTTCTCACGAGATACCCAGGTCACGACAGGAGCGACTACGCGCAGTTCATGGTGGCGGAAAGCTACTATGGCGATGAGGAGTACGCGTTGGCCGCCGTAGAATACCAGATACTGGTGACGAACTACGGCTACAGTGAATATGTCGACGATGGTTATTTCAAACAGGCGTTGTGCAACTACAAACAGGCACCAAAACCTCATCTGGACCAGACCAAGACCTACGAGGCGCTGTCACAACTTCAACAGTTCGTTCAGGTGTTTACAAGGAGTCCAATTCTTCCCGAAGCACAGAAATATATCCAAAAGATCCATGAGCGGCTGGCAAAGAAAGAGCTTAGTAACGCGACGTTCTACTACGACAGCAAGCGGTACCCATCGGCCTTGATCTATTTGAATAAGATCATCGACGACTATCCGGATAACTCCCATTGGGTGGGGGCGATGTATCTCAAGGCAAAGATACTCACTGAGCGAGGGGAGAACGAAGACGAAGCTATCGAGCTTCTTCGACGCGTTATGGAGTACCCGGAAGATTTGGACGTAAAAAAGAGGGCGGACCTTTTGCTCCAGCAGTTGGGACGTGGCTAGTATGAAGAGGGTGGGCATACTGGGTGGAACGTTTGACCCGCCGCACAACGCGCACCTCGCTATGGCCGAGACGGCGCTCGAGCGCGTCCCGTTGGAGAAGGTTTTGTTTATGGTGGCCCCTCATCCACCGCAAAAAAGACTTCGTGATCTGACGCCCTATTCGGAAAGAACCGAGATGGTTTCACTGGCGATACGGGGGCGCCCCGGCTTCGAGTTGTCTCGCCTCGAGGAATCCCGGTCGGGTCCTTCCTACACGGTGGATCTGTTGAGTAGTTATAGGGAGGTGTTCGAGGGTGAGCCGTACCTCATCCTTGGGGCGGACAGCGTCTGTGACCTCCCCGATTGGAAGGACCCGGAAGCGATCCTCGAGCTAGCAACTCTCGTT
>CP070677.1:1474172-1477854 GCA_020352495.1 Candidatus Latescibacterota bacterium | reverse complement strand
TCCCGGTCACAATCGGAAACTCGCAGACCGGCGTGTCGATTGGTTACGGTGGCTGCGTCGGCGCCCCGACGAACGTGCTGGATATCAGCTTGTTCTGTCAGGGCCTGACCGGTACGTGCTGTTACTACACGGTGATTCCGGACGACGACGCCCCATCGGGCGAAATCGAGGTCGTGGACTGCTCCAACGCTCTGCTCTATGCGACGGGTGGAACCGGTATCATCAACTCCAATGCGACCTGTTTCTGCGACGTTCCGGCAGAGGAATCGACGTGGGGCAAGATCAAGGTGCTCTACCATTAGACTTGTAGGATTGCCCGGCAGACGCCGAACTGTTAATTGCGGATCTTTGGATCGCCCGTCTGCCAATGGCGAGGGTCGTGGTGACACTTGTAGCGCAGGCGGGTGATCTTTCTTGAGGAGAGGGGTGTGGCCGGTCCGACCGACTCAACGCCCCGTGCGAGTTATTAGAGCGAAGGATCGTGGGTAACATCCTGCCTTCCGCTGGGCGAAGCGGTCAAACCAACCCCATCAAACGCCGCTCCGCCCGGCGGCCCGCTCAATTGACATCGAAACCATCCGTGTGATTTCCCCTTATAATAGGTCTCGTCAAGCTCATCCGTCGCCGCTCCAAGCGCGCGCTTGTGGTCGTCCGCCCCTTTTGTTACAATCCCGTTTGCGGATTGAGGCTCCAGATGTTAGATTCCCATCCGAGCGACAAATATGGGCGGTGGGCGTAGCTCAGTTGGTAGAGCCCTGGATTGTGGTTCCAGTCGTCGCGGGTTCAAGTCCCGTCGTCCACCCCATTCGAAAACAAGAAAGCCGTCCGGCGGGAGGCCGAGCGGCTTTTCGATTCTAAAAGCCGATTCTAAAAGCGAAACGGCTCTTCGCGTTACCTCTCAGATGAACCCCATTTTCTTCTTCGCATCTCTGAGTGTGGCGGATGCGATCCGACGCGCCTGCTGTGTGCCGTCGAGCAGGAGTTCCCAAACGGCATCGGGTTTGGACGCGAGCTCCTGCCTCCGTTCGCGGAAAGGCCCAAAGTACTCGGTCAGCTTGTCCGCCAGGTACGACTTCAGGTCCGCGTAACGAATCTGCCCTGCCTTCGCATCATTCTCAAAATTCTTGGCCGCTTCGGGATCGATCACTTCCAGAATGGTCAGAAGATTCTGCCCGCCGGGTCCGAGATCACCCGAAGTACCGGCGTCGGTGACCGCTTTCTTGAGTTTTGACTTGATGCTTTCCGGTTCTTCGTCGAGTGTGATGTAGCTCCGTTCCATATCGCTCTTGCTCATCTTATTCTCCGGAGCGGTGAGCGACATGATGCGGGCGCCCCTCGTCAGACGCGGTTCAGGCTCTGGGAATGTGTCCCCAAACGTGTAGTTGAACTTGCGTGCGATTTCGCGCGTTAGCTCGAGATGTTGGACTTGATCTTCGCCAACGGGAACCATCGTGGCCCGGTAGAGAAGAATGTCCGCCGCCATCAAAATCGGGTAGTTGAGAAGCCCCGCGTTGATGTGGTCGGCGTGCCTCTTTTTCTTGTCTTTGTACTGCGTCATTCGTTCCAACGAACCAATCGGTGTAATCGTGTTGAGTAGCCACATCAGTTCGCTGTGCTCAGTGACCTGGGACTGAATAAAGATCGCCGCTTTGTCGGGATCGAGACCGGCTGCGAGGAAGTCGAGCGCGGTATCGAACACTCTCTGTTTGAGTTCTTTTGGCTCATACGGTGCCGTGACGGCGTGGAGATCGACGATGCAGTAGTAGCACACCTGTGGGAACTCGTCCTGCAGCGCCACCCAGTTCTTGAGTGCGCCCAAGTAGTTTCCGAGGTGAAGTTTCCCGGTCGGCTGAATGCCGGAGAGTATTCTCGTATCTTTTTTCATAACAATATCCTAACCATTTTTCACGAAAAAGGAAAGCTCGACTTTCGACGGAACATGCCGCCACGAAGGCGTCGTCCAAACCCTGCGCCCGCTTCGCTCGGCTTCCCGCCTGACGGCGGGTGATTCTCGCTCGCCCGGCGTTGCGGTTCGGTCGACACAAAGGCGTGGTTCAAACCCTGCGCCCGCTTCGCTCGGCCTCCCGCCTGACGGCGGGTGATCCTCGCTCGCTCCGCGCAAAGGGTCTGAACCACGCCTTCGTGGCTTCCGCGTTACTTCGTGCGCACCGGATCGGGCGGTCGCTTTGGCAGAGGCTTAGGCTCGGCTTTTAGCATCTTCATTATCTCCTCGATGCCTCTCTCGAGCTGTGGGTCCCTGCCCTCGATCACCAGCTTAGGATCGTTTTCGACAACGATGTCGGGCTCGACACCCCAGTTCTCAATGTCCCACTCGCCTTCGGTGTTGACAAACCCGTACTCGGGGACATAGACCGAGCCACCGTCGATTAGCGGTCCGCGACCGGAAATTCCAATTACGCCACCCCATGACCGTTTGCCGATCAATGGGCCGAGCCCCGCTTTTCTAAACATCGCCGGGAATATGTCACCGTCGGAAGCGGAGGTTTCGTTTAACAGACACACCATGTGTCCGTGAAAGACAGTCGCCGGGTACGGACTGGTGTACTCACTGTTTCGCGAGTAGTCAATACTCAAAAGCTCACGTCGGAGACGTTCGATGAGCATCTGAGAGACGTTCCCGCCACCATTGCCTCGAACGTCGATGATGAGCCCCTCTTTTCGGATCTGCCCGTAGAACCACTTGATGAACTCACGGATCCCGTCGGTGCCCATATCGGGAACATGAAGATATCCGACCCGTCCGTCGGTCGCCTCGGTGACCTTTTCACGGTTGCGGACCACCCAATTTAGATATCGCAGGGCTCTTTCGCTCGAAACGGGTTCTACGGTCACCGTACGTGAATCCTCCATTTCGGGTTTCGAATTGAGGGTAAACTCGACCGGGCGATCCGCCTTGTAACGAAGCAACCGGTACGGGTTCACATCGGCTGTGAGATCTTCGCCGTCGATAGCGAGGATGTAGTCACCCACTTTGGCATCGACACCGATCTCGGTCAGCGGTGACCGGTACCGGTCTTCCTCGTTCTGACCCTGGAGGATCTCAGCGATCCGATACCGGCCCGCTTCCTCGTCCAGCTCGAATAGGGCGCCGGGGAGTGCGACCTGCGGCCGATCGGGAATCTCATAATCGCCACCCGAAATGTACGAGTGCGAGGCTGTGAGTTCAGCGACCATCTCGCCCAGCACATAGTTCAGATCGGCACGGTGGGCAACATGTTCGAGAAGCGGCCGGTACTGGTTGCCGATTGCCTTCCAGTCGTAGCCGTGCATGTTCTCCACATAGAAGAAGTCCCGGAAACGGCGCCAGACCTCGTCAAAGATTTGCGCCCACTCCTCGGCGGGGATCCGATCGACTACGAGCCCCGCCGTCGATACCGTCTTGGGATCACCGGGTTTTGCCTTCGCGTCATAGAGCTTGTATGCGCCACCCGAACGCACGAGCATCTTCTTTCCATCGTGTGACAACGTGTACCCCGGGGCATCCTCTGCGATTGTGTTTTCCTCGCGATCCTTCATCGCATAGATCTTGATCGCCGGTTTGACATCGCTCTCTCGGCCGTAGTAAAACGGTCGGCCACGGACATACACAATATGATCCTCGATGGCACCAAGCCCATAGTAGTTGTCTGCCTCCACGGGAATCCTTGCCACGCGGCTGGAG
>CP070677.1:1443413-1474072 GCA_020352495.1 Candidatus Latescibacterota bacterium | reverse complement strand
CGCTCTTTGCGGTACGATTTGGCCATTCCACCACCGTTTCGGTTATCGAATTTCCTGCGTACACTCCAAGATCATCAGACGGTGATCTCGCTCGAGGTGCTTGAGCACCTTACCGCATGTCGATTCGACTGCAGCCCCATCGACACCCACCGTGAGAACAGCCAAAGTCGCCCTCTGCCATTTGTCGTGGTGGTCGATCTCTGACACTGCGACATTGAACTGCCGACGCAGCTTCGTCTTTACGCTGGACATCACAAAACGTTTCTCTTTCAGAGAAGACCGACCTGGCAAGTGAAGATCTATCGTAAGGAGCTTGACTATCATGATTTGATTCGACGAATCAAATCAGTCTGTTTGGGGATCAAATGACTTTGGCCTTTTCCTCTACAACATAGGCTTCGATGACATCGCCTTCTTGAAGGTCGTTCAAACCGGTGATCCCGATTCCGCACTCGAAGTCCTTCGCAACTTCTCTCACGTCGTCCTGAAAGCGCTTCAATGAGGATATCTTGCCCTCAAAAACAACTTCGTCAGCGCGGAACACTCTGATCTGCGCGTTTCGCGTGATCGAACCCTCCATAACGTACGAACCGGCTATGAGCCCGAGTCTCGATATCTTGAACACCTGGCGAACCTCGGCCCGTCCAACCACCCGCTCGACACGCTCGGGTTCCAGCAGCCCCCTCAAAGCTTCGTCGACCTCCGAGATACACTCATAAATGATGTCATACGTTCGAATCTCAACGTCCTCTCTATCCGCAAGCTCCTGAGCCTTGGGAGACACCTTGACGCCAAAGGCTATTATGATCGCATCCGAGCTGTCCGCGAGAAGTATGTCCGACTCATTTACGACACCCACACCAGAATGGATCACCTTCACACCGACCTCGCCGGCGGACAGCTGCGAAAGATTCTCGGCCAGCGCTTCGACCGAGCCGTTTGCGTCGCCCCTGATGATGAGCCGCAGCTCTTTGAGGCCGCCTTGCTCGATCTGTGAGTAGAGCTCCTCGAGCGTGAGCTTTTTGGTGGTTCTTCTTTCCCTTTCCTTGTGCGCCTGTTGACGACGCATGCTCAGTTCGCGGGCCTCCCTCTCGCCCCTCACAACTGTCAACTTGTCGCCCGCCTGCGGGAGTCCGTTGCAGCCCAAAACGAGAACGGGCATCGAAGGCAGAGCCCTCTTGAGGGTGCGTCCTACGTGGTCGAGCAGCGCCCGGACTTTGCCGTAGTGTTGCCCGACTACAAAGACATCACCGACTCGGAGCGTCCCCTGTGTAACAAGAACCGTGCAGAGAATTCCACGCCCCTCCTCCTTCTTGACCTCAATGGCTACACCCTGAGCCGACGCGTCTCTGTCCGCTTTGAGCTCGAGCACATCGGATTGCAGGATCAACATCTCGAGCAATTTGTCGATCCCTTCGCCGGTTTTCGCCGACACATCCGTCACGATCACGTCTCCCCCGAACTCTTCCGCCACGATTCCATGTTCGGTCAGCTGTTGCCTGATCTGGGCCGGTTTGGCTGCGGGGAGATCGATTTTGTTGATTGCCACAACGATGGGAACACCCGCGTCTTTGGCGTGGTTGATTGCCTCCAAAGTCTGGGGCATCACCCCGTCATCGGCGGCGACCACGAGGACAACGATGTCCGTCACCTGCGCGCCCCTTGCACGCATCGATGTAAACGCTTCGTGACCCGGTGTGTCGATAAAGGTTATCTTACCCTCGGGCACCTCGATCTCGTAAGCGCCGATGTGTTGTGTAATGCCACCAACCTCGCCGCTCGCTACACTCGTCTTGCGGATGAAATCGAGAATCGACGTTTTTCCGTGATCGACGTGTCCCATTACGGTGACAATAGGCGCCCGCGGTCTGAGGCGACGCGGTTCGATCTCGGCCTCCGGTTGCAGAAGACTTTCGATCTCGTCGGAAACAAACTCGACACTTTTCCCAAGATCCTCCGCGAGAAGCTCGATCGCCTCTTTTTCCAAGGCCTGTGTGATCGAAGCAGGGAGCCCGAGATCGAGACATCGTCTAAGAATCTCGTTCGCGTCGAGCTTGAACGCTTCGGCAACCTCCCGCACCGTCATCGCGTCCATGATCTGAACAGGCTTTTCGACCGCGACGCTCTCTTCTTGCGGTTTTCCTTTGCGTCGCTTGGTCCTGCGTGTCGTTTCGAGTTTGGCAAGCGTCCGCCGAACACTCTCCCTGACTGCCTTCTGTTGCGCCTCGGCGTCGACGACTTCGCGTCTACGTGGTGGTCTTGGCTTTTTCGCGGGCGGAAGCGTCACAGTTCGCCGGTCTACCGTCGCTTTGACGGGTCGTCTCGGTGGCGCAGCTTCTTTTGGAGGCGCTTTTCGGGATGCCCGCGCCGGCGGCTTGGCCTTCTCTTTCGGAGTTGTCTTTTTCTCGACGGCCTTTGCAGCCCGCTTTGGTTTGGCTGCGGCCTTGGCTTTCGGCTTCGCCTTGGCCTCCTTCTCACGAGGCGCTGCCTCGGCCTTCTGGACTTTGACGGTTTTTGGTTTGACCTTCGCCTTGGGGACCGCTTTCGCCTTGACGGTTTTTGGCGCCTTTGCCTTTTTGGCCGTCGTCGTTGGCTTGGCTTTCTTGACGGCCGGTTTGAAATGCGCGGCAACGGCCGTCTTCATCTCGTCCGTCACGCTGCTCATGTGGCTCTTGGCCTCGATTCCCGCTTTTTTGAGAATCTCGAGCAGGGCCTCGCTTTTGACATTGTGTTTCTTGGCTAACTCGTGAATCCGCATCTAAGATTTGCTCCCTCAGTAACGGGGCCCGCCGTGTTTTTACGTCGCGTCCTTTTTTTCTTGCTTCTCCGCGGGGTCTGCCTGCTCGGCGTCACGGCTTTCGCTGGCACCCGCCGATTCATTCGTGGCCGTTTCTGCGACCTTTCCCGATGTCTCCTCGCCTATTTCGCCGGCCGCCGGATCGGCGGATTCTCCGATCACTTCGTCGGTGGTCTCATCAGCCGGCTCTTCCGTGACCTGCGCCGGAGTCTCCGCTGCAGGGTCACCGCCCGTTGCCTCGATTTCCTCCGGGGCCGTTTCTTCGGCGGACGTCACCGGAGCGTCACCCAACGCCTCCTCCTCACCCGAATCCGTGAAGAGTGTCTCTTCGGTAAGCGGAAGCGGCTCGCCGGGCTTCGTCGTCTCTTCGTCGCCGACATCCGTATCGTCAAACAGGGGCTTTTCTTCTTCTTTCGCGCGGAGCCGTTCTTCGTTTTCCTTATCCATCAACTCACGCAATGCTTTCTCGAGCTCCTGTATCGTACCGTCCGCCGTTTCCTTCAATTTCGCCACGGTCTTTGGCCCCAGACCAGGGATGGCCAACAGATCCTCGTCCGATGTCTTGGCGAGCTTCTGAACGGTACTGACACCAGCCGCCTTGAGCTTCTCTGCGATTCTCTGTGTGACGCCAACCATCTCTTCGATCGACATCGTCAGATGCTCCTCCAAGCGCTCGCGCTGCTCGATCTCTCTGGTTGTGATCAGATCGATCTGCCACCCGGTCAGCCTCGAGGCAAGCCGGACGTTTTGGCCATCCTTACCGATCGCCAATGAGAGCTGATCCTCCTCGACGGCGACAAGCACGCTTCTGTCCTCCGAATCGGCACGAACGGAGGAGATCTTCGCCGGTGAAAGGGCGCGGCTTACAAAGGCACTTATATCGTCGCTCCATGGAACGATGTCGATCCGTTCACCACTCAGCTCGTTGACCACCGCCTGAACACGCGAACCTTTCATCCCCACGCACGCGCCGACCGCATCCACGCGTTCGTCACGGGAGTACACCGCGATCTTAGACCGCCCCCCTGCTTCACGGGCCACACTCTTGATCTCGATGATCCCCTCGTAGATCTCCGGCACCTCTTGGGCAAAGAGCTTTTTGAGGAATTCCGGACTGGTCCGCGACAAAGTGATCATCGGACCTTTGGCCTCTTTGTCCACCTTTACGATGCATGACCGTATCGATGACCCCTGGCTGTATCGCTCCCGACGGATCTGTTCTTTCTTTGGCATGGTCGCCTCGGCGTTCCCGAGGTTCACCAATATGCCGTTCCTGTCGATTTGCTGGACCGAACCCGAAACGATCTCCCCAATCCTGTTTTTGTATTCCTCGAACGTCCGGTCACGCTCGAACTCCCTTATCTTTTGCATCAGTATCTGCTTGGCAATCTGGATGGCGTTGCGACCAAACTCGGTGAAGGGCATATAGATCTTGATCGTATCGCCCACCTTCGCGTTCTTCTCGAACTGACGAGCCTCTTTCACCGTCATCTCGGCCGCTGGACTCTCGACATCCTCGACAACGTTTTTGAGCAGATACAACGCAAGGTTTCCCTTTTCGTCCTCGGCCACTTCCACTTCTGCCGCGCTCCCAAATTTCTTCTTCACCGCGGACGAAAAACCGGCGGTCAGAGTCTCCATCAAGAGGTTCTTGTCGATTCGTTTTTCGCGGATAAGGTCGTTGAATGCCTCGGCGAATTGTACGTTCATTTCCGGCCGTCCTTGTTCCTTCTCGTCTTCTTTTGTTTCTTGTCTATTTTGTATTCCTGTCCGAAAAGGTTTGCCTTCGAGATATCGGACAATCTGATCGACCGTTCACCCTCGTCCGTGTCCAAAACCAGCAAACCATTTATACAAGATCGTATGTGCCCTGTATATGTCTTTTTCCCCCGCTCGGCGTCCAAACACTGGACCCTCGCCTCGCGTCCGACAAACCTAACATAGTGCTCTTCCTTGGTGAGCGGACGGTTGTTACCGGGGGAAGAGACCTCGAGCAGATATCGGCCGGGAAACGGGTCCATCTCATCGAGCACAAGACCGATGGCCCGGCTGACCGAAGCGCAGTGCTTGATGCTCACCCCACCGGGTCTGTCGATATAGAGCCGCACGATCGGGTTTTTGGGGCTCCCCAAGAGCTCCAACTTGACACATTCGAACCCCAATGCCGCTAACTCCGGCGCAATGACCTTCTCTAACTCCTTTTTTTCCATAGGCTTATTAGCGTTGGAGAGGTGGCCGGGGTCTGGCTTCCGGTGCCGAACGGGACATGAAAAAAGTGGGCACCCCGCGCCCACTCAAACGTCACATATCTAAATAGCAGAATCGCGGGGATGGTGCAAGTAAAACTTAAAAAGAAAAGTTATATAGGAAGTCGGTCAGTAGAACACCGACCTGCCGCAGGGTCTCTGGGGAACACTTGTCGGGAGTGTCCTCGAGCGTGTGCCAATACGCGTAGGGAAACTCGATCAGATCGACCACGGGAATCCCGGCCAGGATCAACGGGACATGGTCGTCGTAGACGGCCTCTCCGCGACGTGCGACAAACACGTCGAGTCCAAGCTCTTGCGCGCGGCGGAAGAGCTCCGTGGTCAAGTCCCCCGCGCGGGACAGCGAATTGGCTTCCTGAAGGATCTGCGCATCTTTGGCCCCAACCATGTCGAGCAGGATCCCGCAGACGGGGCGGTATCCGCCAAGGTTTGCCGCGAAGTATTTTGATCCCAGCAGGAAATGTTCAAGGTCGCCGTCCTTTCCATAGTCCTCGCCGTCAAAAAAAACAAGATCCACTCCGAGCCCCTTTGGCGTCTGTTCCCCAAGAAGATCGGCGATCTCGAGAAGTACGGCAACACCGCTGGCTCCGTCGTTGGCTCCGATGATCGGCAACAGGCGGAGACTGTCCGTCTCCTCCTGGTCGGCCCACGGTCGCGTGTCGTAGTGGGCAGCGAGGAGCACCCGTCTATCCGCCTCGGTTGAGAAAGAACCAATGATGTTGATGAGCTCGAGTGTGCGATCCGAATACGGGTCCCGTTTCTCAAACCGTTGAAGCGTCACGTGGGCCCCCTGGTTCTTGAGATGCCCGGCAATAAAACGAACCGTCTCGTTGTGGGCAGCGCTTCCCGGTGGTCTTGGTCCGAAGTCACACTGGGCATTGAGATACTGCCAAGCACGTTGGCCGGTAAACTCGACAGCGTCTTGGCCGCCGCAACCGGCGCAGAGAATGCCCACGAGAAACACACCGGACAGGAATTGCAGGACGGATAGGTTAGAAGGTGAAGACCGCGGTGATTCCCACCTGGACGACCGTTGTCGTTTGATTTGTGGCGTCACTGTGCGACCTCGAATAGTTTATGAACAGCGATCCATTGAGCGCTCTCGTAAAGTTGTACGTCAGCCGTGGAGAAAGCCTAAACGTGCTCGTGCCCGGGAGCGAGATAAAAAATCCGGGTTTGCCTCCCGACCGCCTTCCCCCCATTCTTGAATATCCCGCGCCGACGCTCGTGTCCAGCCTGCTCTTTAGCGTTTTGTTCCTCAAAAACGGGAGCGGGATCTTCATCGATTTCCCGGGTTCGAACGTGTACTTCAGGTCGGCGGTGACACTCAGATTCGTCGTTTCGTTGATCGAACCGCGTGTGTCGGTGACATCCTTCGTGTACTGGACCCCGAGGTTGCTCTGCATCTTGTTTTTCCAGCTGAAAAGCATAGACGGTGAGAGAGCCGTTGTCTCGCTCTTTGTTTGTACATCACCCGGTGTCCCCGACTCGCGGGTCTGCCGGCTGTAGCCAACCGTCGCATTTGTCGCGGCGAACAAACGTTTGAACAACGCAAAATTCTCGAGACCCTTCCAGTTGAGACTAAGGTCCGGCCAGGTCATGGATCTCGTTTCGGTCTCGTTGGCTCTGAACACGGAGTTCGATGTCGTTCGAGTGAACCGGGCGGCGACGTCGATGTTTTTGGAGAGTTGCACGCCGGAGTCCATCGTGATGGACAGATTTTCGGTATTTCGTTCGGGCGTGTCCAAGGGCTCGCCCCTGAAGACGACACCGCTATTTTGAGACAAACCGAACTGGTACGCCAGGCTCGGCCGCAGAGGAATTCTCGAATAGCTGCTCTGTTTCCGTTGCTGGACCGATGCGTTGATCTTTCGGATGCTGCCAAGGATCCCCGCGGCTCGTTTGAACACGAACATCGGGTCAGCCTTAGGTTTTGGCTTCGTCTCCGCATCGGTCGTGTCGGCTTCCGCCACAGCTTCCTCTGGCTCTTGCTCGTCCCCCTCCGTTTGACCCGTGTCTTGAGCCGGCTGGGGCACAGGAGGTCGTTGCCCCGGGGGACCGCCTTCCTTCTCTTCTTCCACGAGCCCCATGAACCCAAAGACCTTGCCCAGATACCCACCGAGGTCAAAACGCATCTTCAGACTCATCGCTCTGTTATTCGCGACGTTTTTCACACCCTCGGGATCATCAAGCTTTCGGATGTTTGGACTCGCGTCTTCACGATAACCCGAGGTGTAATTGAAGTCGGGGGAAAAAGCCCCAATCAGCCAGACGGGAGGCGGCTTGTAGTTCGCCTGAAACGAATGATTCCTGTTGATCTCCATCCCGATATCCACGCCCAGCCACTCGTGCGGCTGTTTGAGATCCCGCTGAGTCTGCATTCTGAAAGAGGATGTAAGCGAAGGAAACGGGACGTACGTGACCGAACCGTTGTTGGCAATCCCCGCGTTCCATAGGGACGGGTCGGGAACGAACTGCCCGCCGACCAGCCGGTATCTTCTCGCTTTTGTCCGATTCGCCGTTAACCGATAATTGAACGAGTTGGGCCAGTACCGCAGCCTGAAATTCTTGAACAAACGCACCTGTTTCCCGCCACTCCAAGAGATCGAGTAATCCAAGGTGCCATTCATGCTCAACGACGTGTCACGTGAGGCCGGAGATACCCTCGCCGCCTGACTCATCGAAAAGTTCGCCTTTAGTTTATCGAACGTATACTTGAGAAGAGGATTCTTCGAACCGCTGCGGGTGAGCGTGGCACTGAACCCGCGGTTGATGCTCTCGCTCTTCAGACTATCCTTGAGCGCGCTGCTCGTGATCTCCGTGTCACCGTTCGGTGTGAATTTCGGCAGTGAGGTGTTTTTGCTGTAATTGCCCGTCACCGGCACCTTGAAACCGAGAAGCGGGACAAAATGGTCGACGCTGGTTTTGAGACTCAGCGATAACGCGCGGTTGTCGGTGCCACCACCGCGTTTCTGACGAAGCGAACGGAAATCCGGCCCCGTTCGCTGCCAGTTCGCCGAGAAATTTATGACGTTCCCGAAATTCACGTTTCCTGTGAACCGTTGGGCAAAATCGATGTCCCGCTTCCGGTCACCAAGATAAATGTCGTTTATCCAGAGTTCCCCGTTGGCAGTCTCGAGACCGGCGCTTCTATTTCTCAAACCCGCGTAGAGAAACCGAACATTGAACAAGTTTGGCCGCCCGACCATTCTCACCTTGTATGTGCGACCCGGGTCGGCGGTGTCCTCTGCAATACCCGTGACGATCGAATCCGGGGCGGCAAACTTCAGGTTGGTCAGATCGTTGAACGGAATCAACACCCTCGCCCAATTGGCCGTCGTGAAATATGTCGATGTCAGGGGTATTTGGATCTCGTAGAAGTTCAGGCTATCGAAGGCAATCTGAAAATAGTACTCGTGATCGGGGTTCAGATTGTCCGCATGCACGAAGAAGTTGAGGTCGCGGTAAAGAGTAAAATCCATACCCTGACCGGCAAAACGCTTTCGGATTCGAAACCCCTTGCCCGGCGGTATGTTTTCGTACTCGACGAGAAGCGACTGTTCTTTTTCCGCTATGTCGTTCTGCACGTTCGGTCGGATGTGCGGAATGTACTTTACCGGGTCGGTTTTGGTGCTTATGACCCCCAGCGCAAAGGCCGCACCAACGGTGTCCGGATCGGCGGGAATGGCGTCACCGAGAGTCCGCAGACCGTCCTTCTCCCAACGGTTCCCGACAATCTTGAGACCGGCCAGCTGAATCCGCTTTCGGGCCGAGCTGACCGTCTGACCGATGTCATCGAACCAGATTCGCATATGCTTGATCTGTTCGATCGATGGAGAGCCGTCCTTTTTGATTTCCATGAAATCCGATAGGCTGATTCGGTAGAGACGCCACGAGTCAAGGACGTCGGTGTAGAAGTTTTCCGGCAGATCGAAATCCCTACGGATGTCAACGACCGCGCTGTCCGTGAGATCCACGTCAAAGCTGAAATACGCGTTGGAAGTCTCCAGCTGCCCGGACCCGTCAAGATCCTCTGTATCCCAGAGAAAATTGCCTTCGGTTCCGTTCACCCGGCTAAATCGGTTGTCGATGCGTTGGGCGCTGTAATCATCATCCGGATCGTCTCCCGGCTGGCCGTTGAAGATGCCGTCCAGACCCGTGTCCTCGGTAACCGCCTGGAAGCCGTCCCGGTTTGCGTCCTCGTTGTTGAAGACGGGCGGCGTCGCGTCGGGTTGGTAGAAGTCCTCGTCGATAAACCCCATATCGATGTGGAGGACCCCGTGGCGATCCATTTCATCGGGTCTGAAGTCGTTGACCCAGACTTCTATGAACTGTCCTTGAGATAGATCCAGCCCGCCCCCTCTAAACCCCGTCATGATCCCCGTCCACCGGGTCGTGTCGGTGGGTAACGATCCGTCGATCTCGATGTCGATCGAAGGCACCAGTGTGCTCTCCCGCTCGTCCAGATCCGGGTTGAGGTCCCTACGGTGAACACCCCGATCCGGTTCGATGTTGTACCAGAAGATTCTCTCTCTAGTGGACGACGGCAGTGTTGTCGTTACGGTGTCGGGGTTCACAGGTGGGCTCGCTATCCGCCAGCTCCGGCGGCTCAGTGGAATCACATCGGAGTCCTCGACACCCTCCATATCATCGATGTACACCTCCCCCTTCGTGTTCGGATCGGGAATACTCACCGCCATCCCGCCGGCGATGCTCAACGAACTCCTGGCGTCGGAATCGACCAGGGGAAGCACATTGACCAACGAGGTCAGAAAATCGGGCTCGTACTGGAGATTGGCATCTAGTCCACCAACGATGGCCCGCGTCGGCTCCTCCCCGAGACGAGGGCGGATCGATGCGCTCGACGTCGATTCGTAGAGCCAAGTGGTCCCGATTCGCGAGTTTTTTGACAAATTGAGTATCGAGTTGAATCCCAAAAGCGTGCTCGAGGCCCCGCCTGCAAAGGGCTTGAACTCGTAATCGATCGTGATATCGGAGCTTGGTGTGAGTTCGTCGAGCACCTCGCCGCGGAGCTCCACCTCACCCGTTTCGTAGTCGATCGTGTAGTCGCGGTTTCGCTGGAGTGTGCGGCCATCAAGTTTGACGACCTCGCTCCCCTCGGTGATGTTGAACGCGTCGATCGTAAACGACCGGGTAGTACTCGCCGCCCTCACAAGAATCCGAAACTTGCTACTCGACTGGAACTCCTGGCTCTCCGGGCGTTTGGTGTAGATAAACGGGTTCTTGAGATGTGCGTACCGCCCGGTGAACGAGAACTGGCCATTCGTCCATTGATCCACGAGAAACGAATCGGGATCAAACGGCGTTAAATCGGGAAAAGTGAGGGTTCCCCGTTGCACGTCAATAACACCACTCAAGAGATCGACCCGGTTGTCCGGTGGACCCGTCCCCGTTTCGTCGGTTTGATCCAGACCAAAGATTCGGATCCAAGGCACAACCGACGAATCCGGTGTCGACGGATCGAGCCGCTGTGCGATTTCCAGAATCTCCACTTCGAGGGTCGATGCGTCGATATTGGAGAGACCGAGGTTGTAGATGTTCCGCATCATATAGGGCCAGGTGTACCCGAACGGGCCATCGGGAAGGGCGTTGGCTGGCCAGATGAGCTCCATGAGAAGAGGGTTTTCCTCGTCCTTACTCAGCGGTTGGTTGTAATCGCCGATCGTGTCGCCCCGCAAGTTGACATAGCCAACGGCAAGCACCTCACTCGGTCCCAGCGGTCGGACCAGCTCGATCCCGTTGACTTCCAGCGTCAAGGCATCCAGGACAAACCGATAATCCTCTCCAACGGTGAGCAGAACGAACTGTCTCCGTTCGGCGTTCCCGGTGCCCAGCTCCGACCCATCGCCGACCGAGTCGACATGGGCCGCTCCAAACGTCGTGTTGAGGTTCTTTGCCGTGACCTCCCAGTCCTCGACCGATCTGTACACATCGATGAAACCTTCCTGGGGGCGTCGCTCGGGCTCCAAGGCAAGATCGCCGGGCGGATCCAGAAAGAAAAACGTGTTCGCAATAAAGTTCAGGTCCGAGATCGTCCGTTCTTCCATCTGGCCGATGGTCCCGCCCCTCGGAGAGAACGACGCTCTCGAGACTTCACCTTCCTCTTTGCTGGCGATCATCGTGATGTCCATCGCGCCCACCTGGGCCAGCGCCTTGACACCAAAAAGACCCTGGGACGCCGTGGAAAAACTCACGAGCTGTGATCCGGGGAGCGAAAGACTCGTGTTTCCAAGTTCGACGAGCTTCACAATATCGTCGTCGAACCCCTCATAGTTGAGACGAATGCGGTTCGCCTCCGCGGCCAGGGCGCTGCTCGTGTGATCGACTTGAATATTGATTTTCTCGCCTATCTGGCCTTGGAGACGGACGTCGAGTTCCTGCTTCATATCCAGCGAGGGGAATAGCGACTGTTTTTGCTGACCCTCCACACCGACAAAGGGGTCGACCCGTCTCGACTCGCCCGAAAAAGTGATGCTTTCCCGGCCCGAGATATCGATATTCGTTTTTTCTCCTTTGCCGATGATCCTCTCAACCGCGCCCGGCAGCGGCAATGGAATGGACACATTAAGAAGACCCCTCTTGGTCTGAATCTCATCGTCCTGACTGCTGATCGACTGGACGACGGAGCCCTTCCACACCTCCTCGAAAGAACGGGTCCGGCGGCGTTCTGCGATATCGTCAAAGGACTCCACCGTAACTCTCACGCCCGGCGCGAGGACATCCCGCGGTTTCATCATGATGAACGCGCCTTCCTGCACCTCCTCGCTACGGAACGGCTGGGTCTTGGGCACCCGGTAGGTGAGCTTGAAACCACCCCCGGGAAGGTAGTCATCGATCACTTGATCGCGGCCGAAATCGGTGGGGAGAAAGTTCGGAACGGTGTGATACGAACCGAGGTAGAGCCGGTCGATCGGCGGACCGGCCTGGGTCTGCCAGGGGGTTTCGGTGTAGAAATCAAGGTAGTCGTCTAGATCGAGACGAAAACTTTGGGCTTGGCTATTTGTATAAGAAAGGTGGACGAGGGCCGAGAGCAGGATCAGCAGACGCACTGGAGCGAGGGCTCGGCCGGTGCAAAACAGATAGAATCTCTTAGCCACGTTCTCCACAGTAAGGGGACAGACATGGAACTTACAAAAACGGTGGTGGAGGTCCTGGACGCCGTTCGGTCGTCAACGACTCGAGGAAACCAAACCCGCCGTTCACGGGTCGATGGTGTCCTTCATCGAATACAAAAATCAACCGAATCGTCACTTTTGGCGACACTTTCGTATACACACATAGACCCCTATGGCCCGGCCCCCGCTCATCGAACCCAAATTCAGGAACGGTACCGTCCTCTAGACGTCATGAGTACAAAGTGCTTGTAAACAAAACAATTATTTGTAATATAAATACGGGCTTTCGGCGTATTTCGAGATAAAGGTCTCTCGCGATGATATTGGAACGCTACATAGTCAGAAACTACATCGGACCGTTTGTATTTTCGGTCTCGGTTATAACGTTTCTTTTTATAATGGATTTCATCCTCAGGTATATCGATCTGTTCCTGAATAAAGGAGTGGAGTTTCACATTGTCTTGCAGACATTTATCCTCAGTTTGGGACATATGTTTGCATTAATCATACCAATGGCGGTTTTGCCCGCGACGCTGATGACGTTTGGCAGCCTCGCGTCCGAGAATGAGATAACAGCTATGAAAGCGAGCGGGGTAAGCCTCTACAGGATGATCTTCCCGGGCTTTGTCCTGGCCTCGTTCCTCACGTACGGAATGATCCTTTACAACAATCATGTGCTCCCGGAAAGCAACCACAAGCTCCTAAACCTTTTGATCGACATCAATAAGAAAAAGCCCACGGTGGAGATCAAAGACAACGTACTCATCGACGCTTTCGAGGGGTACAAGATCTATGTCCGCCACAAGGACGACAAAACGGGCGAGATCAGAGACGTCCAGATCTTCGAGAGTGACAAAAAAGGCACCCTGCTCAAGACGATCACGGCGGAAAAGGGGAAGCTGAAGTACCTGGAGAAAGACCACATTCTCCGTTTCGAGCTGGAGACCGCGGAGATCCACGAGATACCTAGGGGAACCGACCCGTCGACGTACAGGCGGTCGGTGATGAGAAACTACATCATGAATATCAAGGACATCGACAGATCTCTAAAGCGAAGCGAGCGGACATACCGTGGGGACCGTGAAATGAACGTCAAACAGATGCAGGAAAAGATCGAAAACATCAGGGGGGACATACTCGAAGTCCGTTCCAAAATGGCAAACATGGCTACATCTCAGGTTCAGGACGCTCTTGTTCTTCTCAACCCCACCGTTCGTGACAGCGTGTTGAACGGTCGGGGCGCCGCCGCGGGAACCGATGGTGCGAACAGGCGTCCCGCGGACCGGACCGGTCGCCCGAGAATTCAACCGCGCGTGGTTGGATCCGAGAGACCGGCGGCCCCCCCCCCGTCGCGAATACCATCAAAGGTGCCAAATACGAGAAAGGCGCTGGAAAGCCAGAAAGAAATCAAGGACTCCTATCTGAGACAGATCAACCGCTATCGAGTCGAGATTCACAAGAAGTACTCGATTCCCTTTGCCTGTATCGTTTTTGTACTCATCGGTTCCCCAATCGCCATCCGCATGGGCCGATCGGGGATGAACATGGCGATTGGGCTGAGCATCCTCGTCTTTCTGGTTTACTATATATGTCTCATAGGCGGCGAGAAGCTCGCCGATCGGCGTATTCTGAGTCCGGTGTTTGCCATGTGGGCGCCAAACATCTTATTTGGCGTTGCAGCGTTTCTCTTGATTCGGAGCGCTACGCGCGAACAGAGTGTCGCACGCTGGCGTTGGCGCAACCCTTTGAAGCTCATTCGACGGACTTCATAACGGTGCGGATTCACGATCGATATCTGCTCAGGCAGTTCATCCGGATCTTTTTCTTTAGCGTCCTTTCGTTCACGATCATCTACATAACGATCGACGTTTTTGAGGAAATCGACAATTTCATCGATCACGAGGCAGATTTCGCTTCGATCGGTTTGTACTACCTCTACTCGATTCCCTTTATTCTCACGTACATCATCCCCGTGTCCTTGCTTCTTGGCGCGATTTTCTCGATGGGCATCATGGGACGACGCAATGAGCTTACCGCGTTGATCTCTTCCGGAATCAGTCTCGTGCGGATCGCCGCACCGGTACTCATAACGGCCATCGTGGTGAGCTTTTTGTCGACGGGATTCAACGACTACGTTGTCACCAAGGCGAACCGCCGCGGGAAAGATGTCAAACGTCACGACATCGAGGGGCGGGCGCGTTCGGACCCTCGTCTCAAGGAGAACTTCCATTACCTTGGGGAGAACGGCTTTGTGTATCTCGCGCGCCGGTACAACCACGAGACTCAAACCCTCTTCGATGTGGTTGTCCAGCAGTTTGATCGGAACACGCTGTTGAGACGGATAGATGCAAAAAAGGCGACATGGGTGGACGGTGAGTGGATCTTTCACTCGGGTTTCGAGCGAATCTTCGAATCGGAATCCGAGGAGATACAGGCTTTTGAAGAGTTACAGATTGCCGAGATCACGGAGCGTCCGAGTCATTTTGCCAAGGAACAGGTCGATCAGGAGAACATGAACTTCAAAGAGCTGAGATCTTACATAGACAAGGTCAAACGAAGCGGTGGAAGTGTGGAACGCTACTTGACCGACCTGTACTTCAAGTTCAGCTACCCACTGGCCGGGTCGATCTTCGTGCTGCTCGGCATCGCGTTATCCTCGGGCAAACGAAAACAGTCGATCGCCACCGGTTTTGGACTCACACTACTCATCAGCTTTCTGTATTACGGGGTTTTGAGGATAGGACAGACCCTGGGCTACAACGGTGTAGTGCCACCGCTGCTTGCGGCGGAGCTGGGTAACATCGTATTTTTGATCATAGGGGCGGGTCTGATCGTAAGGGCAAATCGATGATTCGTGTTTTCCTCATAAGCCTGATTGTTCTGGGGCTGAGCTTCTCTTCCGCGACCATTGCCAAGACACCGAAATACAAAATCAAAAAGGCTGATGTCGAGAGGCTTTCAGATGAAATGCAGGATGTCTTGGCCGGTCTTCAGTACGTGTTAAACGCATATCAGACTCACCAGTTCCTGACGCTGGACAACGACCAACAGAGGGCGGACTGGCTCGAACGGTTTTGGAGACTCAACGACCCCACCCCCACCACGTCAGAAAACGAGATGATGGTCGAGCACAACATCCGCGTCAATCTCGCCAGACAGTTTTTCAAAAGCAAGAAATGGCCGGGTTGGGACAGGCGCGGAGAGGTCTTTATCCGATATGGCCCCCCGGATTATCGCGGAAAGGTCTGGGGTGAGGTCACGGTGAAAAAATTCTACCCACCGGGGGAGCTTTGGTACTACCGCCGGCATAATATGGTGGTTTCGTTTCAGGAATTCGGGTCAAACGGAGAGTACATTTACGCCATCGACCCGTTGGGGATCTCGGAGAAGATGTCACCCGAGCTCATCGAATTCCTGCTCTATGACACAAACGAATCCCTCGCGAACAAAATCCCGCAGAATTATCTCGAGTTTTACGCGTCGCCGTCTCCGCCGAAGATCGCGCATCGGGCGAATCCATATCAAGAGGATGCCGCCCGTCTCTCGCTGCCGCGCGAACAGCAAGAGGCAATCGATGCGTTGATGGATCCCGACCTCCCGGAAGCGATGCCCAAAGATGTCTCCGAGATCTTCCATAGGGACGAAATTCGAGAGGTGGCAAACAACTTCGAGATTGTTCGTGAAGAAACCCCTTCGAGTTATCCCTTCAATTTCAACCGCAAGGAACTTCCCTTCTACTTCGATGTCGATCAGTTCAGAGGCGGTGAGACCACCAACCGTGTCGAGGTCCACGTCGAAGTCCCGGTGACCGTCGAAGGAAGTGGTGAGTCATTCGAAGAGACGTACCATGCGGAGGTCGTACTCTGGGACGCGAACTTTGTGGAAGTGGACCGAAAAGAGAAGGACATCGTTCTCAGAACGAGTCCTGATGTCTCCGAGTGGGCGAATCTCCTTCCAACACAGCTGATCTTCACACTCGGCAAAGGATATTACCGGATGGGGGTATCGGTAACAGGGGTAAACTCGGAGGCATCGACATCGTACAAAACGACGCTCAGCTGCGAGCCGTTCGGCGACAAACTCGCCGTGAGCGATATCCTTTTTGCGCGGAAAATCGCACAAACAGAGCAAGCGTCGGTCTTCACAAAGGGAGCCCTCGAGGTAATTCCGCACCCGGTCCGGGCGTACAGCCGGTCTTACCCGCTCCCCCTGTATTTCGAAGTCTACAATCTGACGCTGGACGACCGCGGTGTGTCTTCCTACACCATCGAATACAAGATCATCCCGCATTCAAAGAAAAAGAAGCGCTTCTGGGAGAGGTTCGCGGAAGCCACCCCCATCGTTGCTTCCGAGTTTCAGTCGTCGGGCTACAGCCCGTTCGAAACACAATACATCTTTGTACGAACGGAAAACCTCGCCAAAAATTCCTACGACATCCTCATCACGATCAGAGACGAACTATCCCAAAAGGTCGCCTTCCGCAAAGGCACATTTTCGATAGTGGAATAACAAACAAGGCGCCGGGCCGGGGCACAGACACGTTGCGGTGGGTGACGCTCGGTCGATCTCGACCCAGTGAATGCAAGCCCCCAAGCGGGGTCAAAGACCTTTGCGCGGAGCGAGCGAGGATCACCCGCCGTGAGGCGGGAAGCCGAGCAAAGCGGGTGCAGGGCTTTGACCCCGCTTGGGGGCTTGGCAGATAGGGTGTGATCGAATTCGCGCGCCGGGTCTCCGATACTCAATTGAAACGGCTTACGTTCCTTGATCCCAACTGGCGAGGTATCGTGTTTGTTGGTCGGTGAGTGTATCGATGTTATAACCCATCGTCGCAAGCTTCAGCGTTGCGATCTCGCGGTCGATATGCTCCGGCATCTTGATGACTTCCTTCTTTAGCGAACCGTGATGTTTGACGAGAAACTCGGTCGCAAGCGCCTGGTTTGCGAAGCTCATGTCCATCACGGATGCCGGATGTCCCTCGGCGGCCGCAAGATTGATCAGCCGTCCCTCCCCGAGGACGTTGATTCGCTTGCCGCTGGGCAGCGTGTACTGGTCTACTTGGTGGCGTATCCGTTTCTTTTTGGTCGCGATTTTCTCAAGTACCTCGAGATCAAGCTCGACATTGAAGTGGCCGCTGTTCGCAACGATCGCCCCGTCCTTCATCTTTTCGAAGTGTTCCTGCCTCAATATCGCAATGTTTCCGGTGAGCGTAACAAACACATCTCCGATTTCCGCGGCTTCCGCGACTGGCATCACTCGGAATCCGTCCATCACCGCTTCCAGAGCTTTTATCGGATCCACCTCGAGAATGATCACGTGTGCTCCCATCCCGCTGGCTCGCATGGCGACACCGCGTCCACACCAGCCGTACCCCCCGACGACAACATTGGAGCCGGCAAGGAGGATGTTCGTCGCGCGGAGGATACCGTCGACGGTGCTCTGCCCCGTGCCGTACCGGTTGTCGAACAGATGTTTTGTCAGCGCGTCGTTCACCGCAATTATGGGATAGCCAAGCACACCTTCTTTCTCCATGCTCCGAAGTCGAATTACACCGGTAGTCGTCTCCTCCGTCCCGCCGAAAACCTGCTCGAGTACGTTTTCTCGGCTGCTGTGCAGAGTCGACACGAGATCAGCGCCATCGTCCATCGTAATCTGTGGGTTGGCATCCAATACACTGTGGATGTGTTGATAATAAGTGTCGTGGTCTTCCCCGGTGATCGCGAACACCGGAATCTGGAAATCCGCGATCAAACTTGCCGTGACATCATCCTGTGTGCTCAACGGATTTGACGCACAAAGCGAGACCTCGCCCCCGCCGGCCTTGAGGGTCCGCATGAGGTTTGCAGTCTCTGTCGTCACATGCAGACAGGCGCCGATGCGAATACCGGTGAGAGGCTTCTCCTTCTCGAACCGATCCCGAATCGTCCGCAAAACCGGCATACGATCGTCGGCCCACAAAATCCTGTCTTTTCCCTTGGGTGCCAAACCGATGTCCTTGCAGTCGTAGTTCATGCCTTTCCTTTCTCGTCGACCGATAGGTCGATGTTCGTCAACCGAGTTGGCTTTTCAACTTCTCGACAAAGTCGATCTTTTCCCACGTAAAGTCCTGCTCTTCTCTTCCGAAATGCCCGTAAGCGGCCGTTTGACGGTAAATCGGGCGGCGCAGGTGGAGACGGTCGATGATTCCGTCCGGGGTAAGGTCGAAGATTTCCCGAATGATCTCGGTCAGTTTTGTGTCATCGACGGTTCCCGTGCCAAACGTGTCGACCATGATTGAAACCGGTTGGGGTTCACCGATCGCGTAGGCGATCTGGATCTCACAGTTGGTGGCAATTTCCGCAGCCACGATGTTTTTCGCGATGTGTCGGGCAGCGTACGATCCGCTTCGGTCCACCTTCGAAGGATCCTTGCCCGAGAACGCCCCACCCCCATGGCTCCCGAGCCCCCCGTACGTGTCGACAATGATCTTCCGACCAGTGAGGCCGCAGTCCGCCTTGGGGCCTCCTTCGACGAAACGTCCCGTCGGGTTCACAAACAGAATATAATCATCATCCTGTTTCATTCTGAATTTGCCGAGAACGTGCTCGACAATGTGTTTTTTTACATCATCGCGAATCTGGTCCAATGACACATCTTGGTCGTGCTGCGCAGACACGACGACCGTGTGGACGCGCTTTGGATGCCCGTTTTCATACTCGTATGTGACTTGAGTCTTTCCATCCGGCCGGAGATAAGGTAGCTCGTTGTTGCGGCGCGCCTCGGCCAGTCTCCTCGTCAGCTGATGAGCAAGGAAGATCGGTACCGGCATAAACACATCGGTTTCTCGACACGCATACCCGAACATCATCCCCTGGTCACCGGCGCCGTGTTTGTCGACCACACCGAGACGAATGTCGGGGGACTGTTCGTCGATAGAGGTGATGACCGCACAGGTCTCGCAATCGAAGCCGTAGCTCGCGTCCGTGTAGCCGACGTCTTTTATCACCTGTCGTGCGATGCCCGGGATGTCCACGTAAGCATCCGTCGTGATCTCTCCGGCAACAAAAGCCATTCCGGTGGTCACCAGCGTTTCACAGGCGACTTTGCCGTGGGGGTCTGTTGCCAAAACGGCGTCTAGGACGCCGTCGGAAATTTGATCGGCGATCTTGTCGGGATGCCCTTCAGTAACCGACTCCGATGTAAACAGTCGTCTCACAGACATTCGATCCTCCTTTAAAAACCAGATTGAGTCTTTTTCCTTCTATTTGAATATGACTTCGCTCGAATCTCCGATATTGAGATTTTGAAAACCTCCCCGGATGACGGCCTGCGAACCAATGATGCTGCTCTTAAGCAAACAGTTGCTCACGGTCGAGCCCTGGTCGAGCACAGAATCTCTGACAATCGAGTTTTCGACAACCGAGTTGGAGGCAATCGACACGTAGGGGCCGATGATCGAATTCTTGATCGTGGCCGAAGGGTCGATGGAAACAGGCGGTAGAATAATGGATCCCTCTGTTTGAGGAATGTCATCTTTCCCCATCAAGAGTTGCCTGTTTGTTTCCAAAAGCGCTTCCGGTTTGCCGCAGTCGAACCACTCCCCAATTTCGAACGGCGCGAATTCAGCTCCCCTGTCGATCATCATCTGGAGCGCGTCGGTGATCTGGTACTCACCATGATTCCGAATGTTCTGGTCCTGTTGTTGTTGAAGCACCTCGAAGAGAAGCGATGAGTCCACTATATGGTAAAGTCCAACAACAGCTAGGTTTCCAGGCGGGTCCTTGGGTTTTTCAACGAGTCGAACGATCTTTCCGTTCCTCAGCTCGCAAACCCCAAACCGGCGCGGATCCTCGACTTCCTTGACACCCAAAACGTTGACCGTATTCCCGGCGACCTGAGTAAGATCCGTCTTGAGAATTGTGTCGCCAAGGATGATCAACAGCGGTTCCCCGACGTCGGCGACCGCACGCGTCATATGTACCGCGTGTCCGATTCCCAATCGTTCCCGTTGGTATACAAAATCGATCTTCAGATCCCGGTAGGCTTGCGAGACGTACTCCTCGATCAGCTCACCCTTGTACCCCACGATGAGAACGACACCCGAGACATCGAGCTCTCTCACCTCATCGAGAATGTGCGAGATAATCGGCTTCCCCGCGACGTACAACAGCGCCTTGGGCAGCGTGTACGTGTGCGGTCTCAAACGCGTCCCGACTCCTGCTGCGGGAATTACAGCTTTCACACTCTCCCAGCCTTTCCGACCGTTGTCATGACTTCACGCGTTCTTTTACCGTTGTTTCAGACTCGGGTCTTTTTTTAGGCGCTCTTTGAGAAAATCGATGTTCTCGACCGGTGTAGGATCGACGCCGTTCAAATATGCCAGATAAACGCTGGTGAAGTCGCCTAGAATCATCGCGGAGAGGATTCTCGTCATCCGCGGACCGGGAACGCTCTCCACGCGAATCACATCGCCACAAAGCGACTCGATCAGGTCCAGAGTAATCTCAGCCTGTCTTAGCGCCATGGGATGGTCCTCCGCGTCTTTGAGCGATATCACCGCAATATTCTCCCGAAGCGATTCCAAGGCGGCCCATCCAACGATCTCGTTGTGGTTGAGCTCCGTGAAGATGGAAAAATGTGCGAGCGACTTGCCGTTCTCGTTGAACTGGCAGCTCCATCTTCTCGCGACGGCGTCGAACAACCCGTCGCACGAGTATACGAATGGCAGTTTCCCTTCGATCTTGTAGGCCAACTCAGCGGCTGTGTTGGCCGGGCCATCCGACGCGAAGTCTTCACACAAACCCGCCAGAGTCTTCTTGGCGTCGTCGAATTCTGATTCGTCGATGCGGGCGACACCCAGCGCCGCCAAGGTGTGAAGCAGCGGGAAAAACGAGTAGGCAATGGCAGCCCTGGGCGGCATCCCACCGGGAATGCTGCAAACCGGCACACCATCCTCCCGGCACCGTCTCTCGAGTTTGCCACCGCTCGTGATCGCTGCTGCCCGGATGCCACTACCCCGTACCGCCTCATACGCGGAGAGAGTCTCACCGGTGTTACCCGAGTAACTGGAAAACACAAAGAACGCGTCTCCTCGCAGAGACGCGGCGACGTCGTAACCGCGGTTGACGTGGAGTGGAACCTCAAGTCGGTCCCCCAAACAAGACCGAACCATGTCCCCTCCGATTGCGGATCCACCCATCCCACAGATCACTATCTTCGCCGGGTGATATGTCTCTATCGACCCTGTAAACTCATATCCCCGATCCCACGCGTCCTCCATGTGTAGCGGAAACGACTTCACCAGATCGATCATTCCGCTCCTGTCCAGAGAGGGGCTGAGTTGCTCCAGTCTTGCGTAACCGCCCCCCATGCTATTTTACCTCGGCAAACAAAGACAGGTCCGGACAGCGTTCTTTCAGGAATGTCGTGACATGCTTCTCGATTTTTTCCGTTGTCTGGTACTTCATGATTCGTTTGACCAGGGTCTTGCACTCGTCGAATGTCACTGACCGAATGACCTTTTTGACTTCGGGCATCATGTTTGGGCTGCAGCTGAATTCATCGATCTCGAGCCCGACGAGCACGACGGCGGACAACGGGTCGACGCACATCTCCCCGCAGATGGCCGTTGGTATTTCGTTTTTCTTCGCCGAGTCTACCGTCATTTTCAAAAACCTGATTATACTGGGGTGGAGAGGTTGATAGAGATAAGAGATCTTGGTGTTTCCTCTGTCCACAGCCATCGTGTATTGAATCAGGTCGTTTGTTCCGATGGAGAAAAAATCGACCTCCTTGGCCAGTGAGCTCGCCAGCGCAACGGCCGATGGGGTTTCGATCATGATTCCGATCTCAACATCGGGATCGATACGGTATCGGCCTTTTGCCAGATCGTCCTTGATCTCTTCACATATGAGCTTCGCCTGGACGACCTCCTCGATGTCGACGATCAGAGGGAACATGATTTTGACTTTCCCATGGGCACTCGCGCGGTAGATCGCGCGCAACTGTGTTTTGAAAATGTCTTTTCTCGTCAAGAGAAAGCGTATTCCCCTCCAACCCATGAACGGGTTGAGTTCCGGTGAGCTGTGAAGGTACCCCGCGATCTTGTCCCCGCCGATGTCCAACACTCGAATAGTAACGGGCTTCCCCTGCATCTTTTCGACGATCGTACTGTAGACTTTGTACTGCTCCTCTTCGGTAGGAAGCTGGTGCTGGGCGATGAAGAAATACTCGGTGCGAAAGAGGCCGATACCCTCCGCGCCATACGACAGAGCCGAATCCACTTCTTCCGGAAGGTCGATATTGGCCACAAGGTCGATCTTCCGATGATCGAGAGTCTCGGCCGGATAACCGGTGAGCGTAAGAAGCTGTTCCTCGAACTTTTTCCAACGCTCGATCTCCACCTTGTATTTTTGGAGCGTCGTCTCGAGCGGATTGATGACAATCGTCCCGCAGTTTCCGTCGAGAATGACCGTATCCCCGGTCTGGATCAACGGTCTGGCGTCTTCGAGCCCCACAACCGCCGCCACTCCCTGTGAACGTGCGAGAATCGCGGTGTGCGACGTCCTGCCACCCAGATCTGTTGCGTACCCAAGGACGAGCTTGCGATCGAACTGTGCCGTCTCGCTCGGTGAGAGCTCATGTGCGACGATGATCGACGGCGCGTTCGGGTTCTGGATCTTCTCGCTCTCGAGACCGAGGAGTTTTCTCAGAACCCGTGTCTTGACGTCGAGAATATCCGCGGAACGGTCTTTCAAATACTCATCGCCGATGGTGTTCAGACTGGACACGATCTTGGATATGACGACATTGAGCGCCCACGCGGCACTGAATCCTTCGGAACGAATCAACGACTCGGTGTTATCCGTGACCATGACGTCGTCGAGGATGAGCATATGCGCGTCAAGGATCTTTGCGTGGTCTTCTCCCATTTGGTCGGCGAGATCGGATTTTATCTGATGCAGCTCGCCCCGCGTGACATTCAACGCCTCCTTGAATCGTTTGACCTCCTCTTCCACCCTGTCCTGTGAAATACGCGTACGCGGAACGCTCAGCACTGCTGAGTCGACGACAAACGCCGTTCCGATCACGATCCCCGGCGCCGCCGAGATGCCGTAACGAACGACCTCTTCTTTCCTGCGCCCGGTGGACATGGCGTTTTGGTTTTCCGGAGCGACGTCGTCGCTGTCTCTTTGTTTCAGCCTTTCCGCGTCCATACGTATCTCTTAGTCTTCGTAAAAGTTGTTCTCGATCAATTCCTCTATTGCCTCCCGGGCCTCCGCCTCGTCACCACCGTCGATCTGGATCGTAATCCTTGCACCACGCTCGATGGCCAAGCTCGCCAACCCAAGTATACTCTTCCCGTTGGCTTTCCTGCCATCTTTGATGACAAATACATCACTCTGGAATTGGGTGGCCACTTTGACAAACTCACCGGCCGCCCGCAGATGCATCCCAATCTTATTGTTCACGAGCGTATCGAACTCTAGCATCGTAAAATTCCCGTCTTAACCCGTCGTCTCACGCTTCCCACCGGTTTGGCCACCCATGAGTCGGCTCGTAGCTCACCGGTTTGCCCGTTAACCCTGGCCGACCAGCAGTGCGACAAAAGCAGAGGTTGGAAAAAGGATTATCGCAACCCAGGAAGCGGGAACATCTCTTTTCAACAGGTACAGGGTGACCGCCGTCAGGGCGCCGGCCAGCACTAACATCGTATGACCGTTTTGGGGGAACCGGCAGAAAAGAATCCCCAAAAGCACCCCACCTACCCCGGCACTCGCTGCTTCGACGACACTAAGCACTTTTTGAAACTCGGGCCCCGAGAAAAAGTCCACGAGCTCCCACCCCTTAGTGTAGCCGAGGTACACCCCCCAGAGGCGACAGGAGATTATCACAATATTATATAGCAAAAAAACTGCCAACAACCCTAAGGGGAGCTTATATATAGCAAAGATACAAGCAAAAGTCAATGCCAAGGGTTTGAGATTTCCGATGAACAACATATCACCCATTGCGGCAAGCGGCCCCGTCAGGGCTCTTTTGAAATATTCTATGTCATCGTCACTTATCGGCTTCCCCGCCCGTTTTTCTTCCTCCAGCTTGAGTACGCCACCTACGACAAACGGCGTGAAGTTCGGATTGCAGTTAAAAAACGATAAGTGTTTGAGCAGCATACTGCTATCTCGAGAGTCATCGAGCTTGCCCGTGGCCGGGCTCAGCGCGCTTACGAGTCCCAAATTCTGCATCCCCCGTCTGTTGAGCAGACCCTGGAGGAAAAGAAGTCGGAGAAAGGACCGAAACAGTTGAAATTTCCCAATTACTCTTTTCATCTCAGCCACAGAATGATCACCACGAGAACAGCGCACACGATGAGCATTCGTCTCAAGTGATGCTGCCAATAAAGATGAATCAACGATGCCGCACCGACCGCCGGGATGAGAAACTTCCAGTACTCGGCTCCCTCGAGGAGAGTCACGTCGACGAGGCGAGTGAATCGTTCTCCCGCAAAAAAACCGGCTGACAAAAGTACCAACACGACAACCGCCTCGACAACAAAAACGTAGGCTATCGAGCCGGTGTGGAGCCAGGCAATCCTTTGGACAACCGTTCGACGAGCCGTGTGGGGCGCGACGTCGAAACCACTGAGAACGCGATTCTGTAGTCCATGAAACGGCGCGCCAAGACGAGAACCCAACTCCCCTGCAAGAAGCCCCATCAGGATCCCCACGGCGGCGACAAAGACAAACCTCGGATCTCCCGTGTAACGCATCAACAAGCTCGCCGTCCCGCAACCCACGACGCCGCCGGCGATCTGATCCGGTACCCTCGTTCCCCGCATCGGGAGAATCGAGAGGTAGATCAGCTCGAGTGCCAATCCCACGGTGACAGCCGACTCGAGCTCCCCGGTCACTCCGCCAACGAGCACGGCGGCAAACACCGGTTGAGCGAGAAGGCTCTGCCAGCCGACTCTGTGGTCAACCGCCAACAAACCCGCGAGAAGACTCAAGGCTAAGATCGTTGACATTTTGGATGAACTGGTTCGACTCGAAAAAGACCGGTCGTCGGCTGCACAACCGCACAAAAACGAGTGTATTCTATAAGAGACGGGAGAACGGGTCTATGGAAATTCGGGACAATGGGGGAGAATTCCCGTGCCTCACACAACGACCGCATTGATATTGGTGGGGGCGTTGCCGGGGATGTCCTGAGCGGTCAACGTGATCCCCTTCTTGACCAGCTCTCTTAGGAGTCGCTTGTCCTCGTCGGTCAGGAAAACATACGGCAGGATCTCTTCTGCCCCCGGTCGGAAGTGCAATCCGCCGATGTTGATCTCATCGATCTGTACACCCTTTTCGATGATCTTGTGGACATCGACCACGGATTCAAAGAGCATGAGAACCGATTCGTTTTTGAACAGATCGTCGAGATGTTCCGGTGTGGTTTCGTCGACGTTGAGAAAGGACACCTTCATCTGCGATGGGACACTGGCCGTATAGAATTTTCTCTCCCAGGAGCTCCCGGCGATACGGTCGTTGACGAGGACGATCCGGTCTGGCTTTAGGACTCTGGCCCAGCCAAGGACAACCTGACCGTGAATCATCCTGTCGTCTATTCGCACAAGACAAAGCGGCATCAAAAGTTCTCGGGATCAAACATTTGGATACTGTGGTGTCCCCGGCCAATGATCTCGCCGGGGAGCCCGTCGAAAGGAACGACATCGCGCTTGTTTAGGAAAGCGAGTAACATCGGCAGGTTGACACCTGCGATAACGGGGATATCACCCCGCTCGACTTTGAGCTTCATGCAAACGTGCCCGCAGCTCCCGCCGAGAAAATCGACGAAGACGATATGTCGCGAGTCTTTTTGGGCATCGATCAAAGCACCGATTTCATCGAGGAGTGCCTTTGGCGATTTCCCGAGGTTCGTCACGGCAATACATCCCGAAAAATCTCCGTACACTCCCTTTGCGGTTTCGATCAGTTCCTCTCCGAGATTTCCGTGTGTAACGACGATGCCAACTACCATGGGTTGCTTTCCAGGCCTTTGCCGGTGTTGTGATCCGACTACTCGGTATCGTAGCGCAAATAGTGCCTCGTCCGGCGATCGCTCTCCATTCGATCGATGAGCAACTGATTGAATCGATCAGCGGCTTTGTATCCGTACACGTTGAACATGTGATTCATTGCGATGACTTCTGCGATGACCGTGATGTTCTTTCCGGGAAACAGAGGCACATCCACCTGCGGTATCTTGACACCGAGTATCGTCGAGTGTCTTTCTTCAAGACCCTCCCGCTCCCAGTGCTTCTTGGCGTCCCACTCCATGAGGTTGACCGCGACCTCGAGCCGTTTCTGAACCCGAATCGCCCGGATGCCAAATTTGGCCTGAATATCGATTATGCCGATACCCCGAATCTCCATGAAGTGTTGAAGGTGTTCGTGCCCCCGGCCGATGAGGATATCTTCCGCCTTTCTTACCACCAAAACGCTATCGTCAGCAACAAGACGGTGTCCTCTCTCGATGAGATCCAAGGCTATTTCGCTCTTACCGATTCCGCTCTTGCCCGTGAACAACAGCCCTACGCCGTAGACGTCCACCATCGTCCCGTGCACGACCTCGGTCGGTGCAAAGTAGTCACTGAGATACCTTGTAAGTTCGTGGATGAAGGGAGTCGTGAGCATGCTCGTCCCCAGGAGAGGGATCCCGTGCTCGTTCGCGGCCTTGACCAGTTCCTCGGGCACTTCGAGGTCTCGGGTCACAATGATGCAAACGAGCGGGACGGAGAACAGGTTATCGATGTCTCTTTTCCGCTGACTCTTGGTGCGCGCGTTCAGATAGAGGATTTCGGTCTCGCCGAGGATCTGGATCCGCTCGTTGAGATAGTTCTGCATGAAACCCGTGAGCGCCAAGCCAGGTCTGTGAATATCGGGAACGGTGATGGGGAGCGAACCATCGAGGGGCTCGTTGAGCTGTTCAAGCGCGAGCGTTTTCGCATTCGTATCAAAGAATTCTCTGACCGACAGGACCTTATTCTGCATAGATCATGCCTCGATCAAACCCAACGATCCGTCGTCGCGTTTGAACAACACATTCACACGTTTTGTTTCCGTGTTCGAGAAGATATTGTAACCCTCCCCGTCGGTCAAAAGTTTTTCGACTGCCTCATCCAGCGACATGAAAGGGAACTCTATGGGATCGGCGGGAACGACCTCGTTTTCCCGCGCGCCTGCCGGTTCTTTCTGTTCTTCAGGCGGAAGATCCATGCCGATTTCCGCCAGCTTTGGGGACTTCTTGTTAAAACGTTTACCCTTGTATTTTTGAATCTGCCGCTCAAGTTTCTCGACGACACGATCGACCGAAAGGTACATATCTTCGGAGACGTCCCTGCCGTTAAAATCCTTTCCGTTCACGTGGATCGTCACCTCAACGGCGTGTCTGTACTTTTCCAGGGCGAAGATAATATGGGCATTCACGATATTGTCGAAATATTTGGTCAGCTGTTGGATCTTGCCTTCGGCGTAATCCTTTAGCGCCGGGGTCAATTGATAATGTCTAGCGGTGGTTTTTATGTTCATGCGTCACCTCTCTGAGCAAAATATGGACAAAAGGAGCATATCAACGAGTCCGATAAGAACATTGTCTAAGTCAGCACCGGGAGACAGTAGCTTGAGGTATAGAACCGCGTCTGAATGACTGTTAAGGAGAGTGATGGTATCGCTATGAAGTATCGACGTGTCAACAGCTTCGCCTGCGCGATTGATATTCGTGACGAGTCGACCAAGGGTTTTGATCTCAGTCCCTTATACAATTATAACGCATGGGCCGTGGCCCGGCCAAGACTTTTAGGCCACGTCTAATATTGTTTCCGCATCCGCGCGGGGAGAATGTTGAGCTGTTCCCTGTACTTGGCCACCGTTCGTCGGGCTATCTTCAGCCCATCCGTTTTTAGCATGTCAGCTATCTTTTGATCACTCAACGGGTTACGCGGGTTTTCTTGCTCGATTATCCTCCGGATCTTGTCCTTGGCGCTCTTCGCCGAGATCTCGTTCCCGTCTTCCGTGCCAAGGCTGCTTGAGAAGAAAAACTTGAGTTCGAAAACACCGCGCGGGGTCTGCACATATTTGTTTGTCGTGACGCGGCTTACGGTGGATTCGTGCATGTTGATCTCGCTGGCCACCTGTTGGAGCGTCAGCGGCCTGAGGAACGCGGTGCCCTTTTCGAAGAACTCGCGCTGCTTATCAACAATGCATTCCATGACTTTGACCATCGTACGACGCCGCTGCTCGATGGTTTGAATCAGCCAACGCGCCGACTTGAGGCGTGACTGAATAAACTCCCTCGTTTCCCGGTTGCCATCTGTGTTTTCCTTGAGCAGCTCTTCCTGGTAGACGTGATTGATCCTCAGCCGGGGGATGTTCCTGTCGTTGAGGTACACGACGTACTTTTCGTCTACTTTTTCTACGACGAGATCGGGAATTACGTACTGCGGCTCGCCGGCCATGATCTCCAGACCCGGTTTGGGATCGAGCGTGCTGATGATTTTGCACTGGTTCTGTATTTCTTGTATCGGAACCTTGAGCTTCTTGCTCAGCTCGGGGTATTTCTTCTGTTTGAAATCGTCGAAGTGATCTTTGATGATCATCGCAGCAAGCGAATCGAGCAGTCCGCGATTGGCCAGCTGGATGAGAAGGCATTCCTGCAGGTTCCGTGCGCCGACCCCGGGCGGATCGAAGGTCTGGATGATTCCGAGTACCCGATCGACCTCCTCGACGCTAGCGTCGAATGTGTTGGCGACTTCCTCTAGTTCACAGGTTAGGTACCCGCTATCGTCCAGGCTGCCTATGATATAATCGCCGATCTCGATCGTACGTTCGTCCTCGGTGGCTATTCTGAGCTGGCTGATCAACTGATCGGTGAATGAGCGTTTTGCCACGGGGACGCGCTCGACGAATTCCTCCTGGACTTCCTCGCCCAACCCGGCGGCGATTTCCCAACCGGTCTGGATGTATTCTTCCCAATCGATTTTCTCTTCCGAGTCCTCCGATTCGCCATCAGACTCCTTGTCCTCTTCACTCTTGGATTCAGCTTCCTGGCGTTCTTGTTCTTCCTCAACCTCGAGGTAGTCTTCTTCCTCGTCCAACAGCGGGTTTTCCATGATCTCTTGCTTGAGCATCTGTTGGAGCTCGATGGCCGGCATTTGGAGGAGCTTCAGGGCCTGCTGAAGCTTCGGCGTCATGACGAGCTGCTGTTTTTGTTTGAGGTGTAGGCCGATCTTCATTTCCATGATAATCACCCGTTCCGGATGGTGTCGATCTTCTCAGAGTCGGAACGACTCGCCAAGATATATCTCTCGAACCTCCGAGTCTCCCGCAAGTTCATCGGGAGTGCCAGACCGTTTGATGCTCCCCTCGTACATCACATAGGACCTGTCGGTTATGCTCAACGTATCCCTCACATTGTGATCGGTAATCAGTATCCCAAGACCGCGCTCTTTCAGCTTCTTGACGATTCGTTGCAGATCGGCAACAGCGATCGGATCGATACCAGCAAACGGTTCGTCGAGCAGCATGAACTTCGGCTCTATGACCAGCGCGCGTGTAATCTCGACGCGGCGGCGCTCTCCCCCCGAGAGCTGGTACCCCATGCTCTTTCTTATATTTGATATGTCGAGTTCCTCGAGAAGGGCATCGAGCCTTTCCTTTCGCTTGGCCCTCGGCATCCGAATCGTCTCGAGTATCGCAAGCAGATTCTGCTCGACCGAAAGCCCCCTGAAAATCGAGGGATCTTGAGACAGGTAACCGATACCCATCCGCGCGCGTTTGTACATCGGCTCCTTTGTCACGTTTTCGTCTCCCAGAAAGATCTGCCCGCCGCTCGGCCGGATCATTCCCACGATCATGTAAAACGTCGTCGTTTTTCCCGCCCCGTTCGGGCCCAAGAGACCCACAATCTCACCCGGATTCACTCGAATACTCACATCGTCCACGACACGCCGTTTGCTGTAGACCTTCAAGAGCGAATCGGTCCGAATATAAACATCGTTACGAGACGGGCTCTCCATCCGACCCCTCGCGATCTTCGCAATCATTCACGGCGATATCTCGCCCTTTTCATCGACGACCGTCGCTTTGACATCTCTTTTGATGTCGACGGAATTCAAATCCTGATCGCATTCCATTCCGTACCCCGTAATCACGTCCCTTCCTCGCGTCAGCCTCACGAAGCAGTTACTCAGAATCTTGTTCCGAGAATTGTCCCAAAGCAGACTGTCCGTCTCGAGCACATCACCATCGACCGACTCCACGACCACATTCCCGTACGCCAGCATGTCCCGTTTGTCCTCGTAGTACTCGCCCGCGTCCGAAACGAGCTTTGTGCTGATCGCACCCTCTTTGTCGTAAAATTCGATCGTGGGCTGCTCGAGAACGATGAGCTTCTCCTCCTTATACCGGTGTGCCCTGGGAGCCGTCAGTCTCCACTGCG
>CP070677.1:1421122-1443313 GCA_020352495.1 Candidatus Latescibacterota bacterium | reverse complement strand
GGAGGCCGAGGAGGCTTTTGACAAGGCGCTGACCTACCGCCCCAACAATGCGCGGATCCTCTTCCACCTGGGTCATCTCTACAGAATTATGGAAGACAAAACACGCGCCCGGGAGTTTTTCCAAAAATCCCTCGAGATGTCCCAGACCGACGAAGCCCTTCAAAACGTCGTCAAAGAAGCCCTCGAATCGCTCGATGCTCCCTAACCCCCTGGCTCCGTGTCCCTGGCCCCCAACCACCCAACAACCTCCCGCTACCGGATCACATAGAGCCTGGTTACCCCCATCTTGAGCTTTCCACGTTTGAGCCCCACACGAATTCTCGTCCGTTTTCCCGACTCGATCTGGACATTGTCGACCAGAAGATTTTTCTCGAGGGGCCGGGGTTCAAAACGGTTCACGTATTCGGACACCAGCACGTTCCCAAATGCGAGCTTGCAGTGGTGCAACCCCGGCGGAAGACCCACGCGGAAATCCAGAGGTTCGATATCGTTTCTCAGAATCGTCTCGGGTCCGCCCCTGATCACTTTATCCGTCGTCGAATCGATCCACGAATACACCTTCTCATCCTCGACCCACAGCCCCTGCTCGATCGCGTTCTCCCTCTCGTGTGCTTCCCTATCCTTACCGCGATGAACGCTGATCCGGCTGGCGAGTTTGAACTCTTCGAAGATCACTTCGAGAGTTCCCGGTTCCGCGCTCTGAAAACCAACCACGGGTTGCGACGGGGCAGGACCGGTTCCAGCATCCAAGAAGTCTATTCGCGACACCTTGATCTTCGGGATCAATACGGTCGACCCAAACGTGGTCTCGAAATGGAGCGTGTCGTTATCGAACCTTATCAGCTTCCCCCTCAGCGCCGAGCCGTCTTTTAGGTACAACGTCTCACCCTGGAGAAGTGCCGGAACAACGACCGCCAATATCGCTAGCACAAACATGCGGTATCGCATACGTTCTCCCGTCTTTGAGTGTGGCGTGATTGTCGTGAAGGCTGATCCGCCGCGAGCCGCCGGGGGTTATTATTTCAGAAGAACCGCTTTTCTTACAAGTGTTCCTTGCGCCGTCTGGAGACGCACGAAATACACACCTGACGAGACAATCTGCCCGACGTCATTTGTGCCGTCCCACTCGACTTGCTGGAACCCACCGGGGAGTACATGGTTTATGAGAGATTTGACTTTGATTCCGGCGACGTCATAGATATCCACCCCGACCCGCCCCGATACGCTCGTCTCGAAGGTGATTTTGACCCTTGCGTTGAACGGATTTGGATTTGTCCCCAGCGTAACCGGTTCGAGCTCCCTTTGTTGGGCGTTCTTTAGAATCCAGTCGTCGGGATCCAGACTAACGGCTACGACCCTGCCCGGAAACGTGAAGGCATAGTGCTCTACTTCCAGGTGGTTCCACACGGTCACCGTCGTGTCGATCGTGAAATCCCCCGAGAGGAACGAAAAACGGACATCGACCGGCATGCTAAAGATTGGTCCGCGCTGAACCTGTCGGATCGTCAAATCGGCGCGGTGCTCGCCATCCAGGCTTTTCTGCGCCAGATAATAATCGTATTTGGGCTCACCGACACCATAAACCCACTGGTCAAAGAACCACTGGAGACTCGACCCGTAAAAGCCCTCGCACACGGTCTGGAAATCCGCCGTAGTAGCGTCCTCGTACGCGTACAAAGGGTGCGAAGCATAAGAACGAAGCATGTCGAAAAACCCCGAATCCCCCATGACGTGGCGAAGCATGTGGAGCACCCACATCCCCTTCCAGTAAACGGTTATTCCAAACATACTCTCCGGGTCGTACAGTGTTCCTTCAAAACCCCAGCTCGTTCTGTGGTCACTGACGTACTCCCTGTACGCCTCCCCCCCGTCGACGTGTTCCACCCACAGCGCTTCACAGTAGGTGGCAAATCCCTCGTTGAGCCATATATCGGCCCAGGTAGCTGGGGTTATCATATCGCCCCACCATTGGTGTGATAGCTCGTGGGCGATGATCCAGTCGTTTTTTCGCATCCCGTTGATCAGACCGGAACTCATGCTCGTGCACGTTTGATGCTCCATCGCGCCAAACCAGCCAAACTCCGCCATCGCATACTTTTCCTCGACAAATGGGTATTCACCGAAGAGCCCCGCGTAGAACTCGATCATCGGCACGGTGAGCGAGTCGTCTTTCGCGGCCTCGAAGTTCTCCGGGTAAACAAAACGTGTGACCTCCATCGAATCCGTCGGCGAGTACCGGTAGTAATCCGTGACTGTTCTGTAGTTGGAAATCGCAAGCGAAACCAGATAGGTAGCGATGGGATACGACTCGAACCACACATAGGTCCTTTTGTCGTCCGGTAGATCCTGTTCGTCTTCCAATCGACCGTTCGAAGCTACAAACAACGTATCCGGCACGGTTATCCGAAGACGCGTCGTCGCCTTGTCCGTGGTGACATCTTTGCACGGCCACCACGCTCTGGCAAAAAATGGTTCGCTTAATGTGAAAATCGAGAGTTGTTGCCGGTCGGGTCCGTGGCGGCCAAACGTGAATGCTGTCAGCCTCAACTCGTCGTTTTCTCCGGTCGGCTCCCCATCATAATCGATCTCGAGACGGATCGTATCCTGCGGGAGGTAGTCATCCACCAGTATCACCTCGAGCAGATCCTCGCCATGCGTAAACGAGACCGGGACGCCATTTTCGCGTACCTCGTCTACATTCATATTGTCGAAGAGATCGAGCGTAACCGTCGTAATCGATGACACGACGCTGAGAGCTTCGATGGCCACAGTCCCCGCAATCGTCTCGTTGTCAGGATCGATATCCAGGACAAGCTCATAGTGAAGAACGTCAAAGTCGTCCTGGTCGATCTGCGCTTTTTTGACACGCTCCCGCTCCGTCATTTCACGAAGCCGGAGGTAACGCGACATTTCTTGCTTCGCAAATGCCCGAGGATCCGGCTGGCCTGTCCGTTGAGCGCGAATATCCCCGCTCACAGCGGTCAACAGGATAAGAGAGAGGGCGACACAGATCAGACAACGATTCACGGCACCGGGCCTTGTTTGGTTCAAGGGTTGAAAGATTATGATTTATAATAATATAAAACGTTTCAACGAAAGCCAACACATTTCGGACGGTCATTGTGGCCCGTATTTCGCTTCACCTCGGTATGACGCAAGACCCGTTGGTCACCCCGGGGGCCGTGCCGGCGGAAGGTTTAATTTGCCTCGTGGGTGACAGTCTTTTAGTATTCTCTCGACGTTCGACGAGACATTACGAGAGGATTCGTCGATGCTCACGCGTTTTGATCACGAGATAACCGAAAGAATCGTGCTCGCCGACGGCGCGGTGGGGACCATGCTCTACGCGAAGGGCATCTTCATCAACACGTGTTTTGACGAGCTCAATCTCACGCGCCCGTCGCTGGTCCAGGAAGTCCACGACGCGTATGTGAGTGTCGGCGCCGAGATCATCGAGACAAACACGTTTGGCGCAAATCGGTTCAAACTTGCCTCATTTGGCCTCGAAGATCGGGTCAAGAAGATCAACCAAGCCGGCGCGCGTATCGCCCGCAAGTCCGCTGGACAACGTGTCTACGTGGCCGCGTCGGTCGGACCGCTGGGCAAACCTCTGCGCCCGCTGGGAAAGATCACACGCGAGCAAGCATTCGAGGCGTTCCGCGAACAGGCGGAAGCCTTGACCGACGAGGTTGATCTCTTCATGATCGAAACGATACCAAACATCGAGGAGATGAAGATCGCCATCGAGGCGGTAAGCTCGGTCTCCGACCTCCCCATTGTCGGTCAGCTGACCTTTTCGGATGAGGGAGAGACTCTCTTGGGTGAGTCTCCCGCACAGGTCGTCGAAGACCTCGCATCGTATGATCTTGCTGCGCTGGGCTGCAACTGCAGCATCGGTCCACAACCGATGCTCGAAATCATCGACAAGATGCGTCAACACACCGACAGAAGACTTTCGGCGATGCCAAACGCCGGAGCCCCCCGTCTGGTCGAAAGCCGATTTATCTATTTAACGTCTCCTGAGTATATGGCGGAGTACGCGCGGCGGTTTATACAAAGCGGCGTGTCGCTGATCGGTGGGTGTTGCGGCACGACACCCAAGCACATCAAAGCGATGGCGGACGCAATCCGTGCTCTCAGACCGGTCCACTACCAGGTAGCCGAGCTTCCCCAAGCGGAGAAAGAAGAGAAGGCGCTTCCCGTATCCCCGTTTGTCGAACGCAGTCGGTTTGCCAATGCCCTCGGGAAGGAATTTGTGATCAGCGTCGAAATCGATCCGCCAAAGGGCCTCGACCCCGGTAAGTCTCTCGAAGGTGCCCGGCTCCTCAAGGTCCACGGCGTGCATGTGATAAACATCGCGGACGGACCCCGCGCCAGCGCCCGGATGAGTCCGATGGCCCTGGCCACGCTGATCGAACGAAACGTCGGGATCGAAACGCTCCTCCATTACTGTTGCCGCGACCGAAACCTTTTGGGCATGCAGGCAGACCTCATCGGTGCGCACGCCATCGGACTCCGAAACCTTCTCATCATCACAGGCGATCCACCAAAGCTCGGTGACTATCCAAGCGCCACCGCGGTCTTCGACGTTGACTCGATCGGTCTCGTGCAAATCGTCCGAAATCTCAATCAGGGTATGGACCTCGCCGGCAACCCGTTGGGCGCGGCCACCAGTTTTGCCATCGGTGTCGGAGCGAATCCTGGTGCGGTGGATCTCGACACGGAAGTTCGGCGTTTTCACGAAAAAGTCGCCGCCGGAGCCGAGTTTGTTCTCACTCAACCCGTCTACGAAGCGGAACTGCTCGGGCGTTTCCTCGATTTGACCAAGGATTGTGATATCCCTGTTCTTGTCGGACTGCTTCCGCTCAGCAGTTATAAGAACGCCGAGTTCCTTCACAACGAGGTCCCCGGAATGCAAATCCCACAACGAATCCGCGATATCATGAAAAAGGCCCCGGCGGGCGAAAAAGCCAGGGCCCGCGGAATCGAAATTGCCCGCGAGGCGCTTATCCAGTGCCGGACCCTCTCCCGGGTCAAAGGCGCCTACATCATGCCCCCCTTTGGCCAGTACGATGCCGCGCTCAAGATCATGGAAGGCATTGTCTGACCTCTCACGGCCGTGACGTCCGCCTCCAACCCGTTCCCAACACTTCCCGTCACCAAGATATTAACCTCCTATGCGACAGGTAGTTATGCGGTGACGTTTGGCTTTGTTCGCTCGACAACCCCATTCGAAATGTGGTATAATTAACCATCAATTGACAGACGGATTGATCCGCTCCCGAGAGTCGATATCTTTGGATGACAGACGACTGTAAGCGTTATTTAATATTGAACTTGAGATCAACGCAACAACTCGATTCGACCCAAAGAGCATCCACATCTTAGGCAAGCAACACCAAGGAGGTCAGACGTAATGCGGTCGAGTTTTCTTTTACTGATGACTGTCGTTCTCGCCGTGCTGGTGGCCCAGCCGGTCCTGGCGGCGGACCCAGCCGTAACAAAGCGCGTCCTCGCGGAGACCGACGGCACCACCGTTCTCGCGGTTGACGTATCCGTCTCCGGAAAAGCCGTTTACGGGGTGACAATCGCTGACGAGTCGGCGTCCATCGTCGATCTCATCGCGCCAAAGGGCTGGGTCGGCATTTCGTTGGGCGACGCCGCGGCGTTTCGCACCGGAGAAGCCCCTATTTCCTCGGGCAAGACGGTTCGTTTCATGATCATGACGACGAACGCTTCGGCTCCATTGGACGTAACCTTCAAAGGCGCCAAAATCCCCATCGGCGGGACAAAGAACATCTGAACGTCGCAACAGAGTGGCAAAAAAAGAGGGCTCGAAGAATAAGGGCCCTCTTTTTTTGCCCCTTGAAAAACCAACGCGCGAGCAAGAAAGACCCTTCCATACGATTGGATCAGGCCTGTATAGTGGTAGCGAACACCTCCCCCGCACGAACCGCGAAACGATGCCCAACCATGACCATTAGAAGTTCAGTTGTGTTTCTGTTTGCCGCGACGGCCCTCCTCTCGATGAACCCCGCATGTTCGTCGTTCCGCCGCTCTTCATCCGACCCCGACCGGGAGATCGCGACCGCGCTAGCGCGCGGCGATTCGTCACGAGCCATCAAGCTCCTCGAGTCTCGCATCGGGTCCCCCGATGCTCGTCCCGACGAGTTTGCTCTCTTGGGGTCGCTTCAACGATCGGCCGGCTCGATCGTCGACCGCCTCCGTTCTCAACGCGCACTCGAGCGAGGTCTTGACCGATACCCCGATCATCCGCGCATCCTCGTGGAGTTGGGAAAAACTTATTATGAGCAGACATTCTTCGGAGACGCGGAACGTTGTTTCTCCAGAGTTCTCGAACTCGATACCAATCACTGCGACGCTCACTACTACCTTGGAATAAACGCGTATCGGAAATGGAAGCACGTTCAACCCTACACGCATCATCTCACCACCGCGGCATCCCACCTACGCCCCGTGATCGAGTGCGCACCCAAACGAACGGACGCGTTTTTCAAGTTGGCGTTCGCACACTACGTGCAAGGCGATTCGAGTGAGGCAATCGAAACTTGCGAATCGTATCTGCATCAGCATCCCCCACGTGCCGATGTGCTCTTCTTGATCGGTGTCATTGCGTACGAAAGCGGGGACCTCGAGACGTGTTGGCGCAACTTCCGAGATGCGTTTGCCACGCTCACCGAGGATGAACAACAAAACTACCTCGATATCAGCCTATTGATATCCGGTGACGAAAGGGACGCGTACGATCTTGCATCCAAAGAGGAAAAAAAGACCATCCGACGGGTGTACTGGACGGAACACGACCCCGACCCAACGACCGAACTCAACGAGAGGCTGCTCGAACACGTCTACCGCATGTATCTTTCGGAGATCCTTTTTGCGATGACCCGGCCGCCGCTCCGAGGGTGGGAGTCGGAGCGGGGGCGAGCCTTGGTCAAGTTCGGGAAACCCACTCAAACTAGAACCACGTTGGAGGGCACACAACCCCATGACGGTCGAATGGAAATCTGGTCGTATCTGACGCCCGGTGAGGGGTTCATCCTTTATTTTCGCGACGAATTCCTCAACGGCAACTACATCGTGCCGATGGACTACAAATTTTCGTACGCCGCCCAGACCCTCTTCAACGAGCCTCCGACGACGGAGATCATCCCCGAAACGGCACTCGTACCCGGCATTCTCGACGTGCTCGCTTTTCGCGACTCATCTCTCGCGAGCACCGTCTATCTGGCGATGGCTGTAGATCTCGACAGCCTCGAACACCATCTTACCCCATGGATTCCCGGTTCATACGTGGTCCGGACCGCATTCTATGATTCGGAGGGACACCCGCAGTCATTTCATGCCGACACCGTACCCGACGCGACGCTGCGGCTGGGCAGGCAAAAACACAACACGTCGGGCTGCATCGTGAGTCGTTACGAGTTGCCCTTCTCCCGTTACCGGGTCGCGCTCAGTCTTGAGGACCCAAGAGCGATCGCGCAAACCCTCGTTTGGGCAGACGCCAACACACTGAGGTACATCGGCAGCTCACTGTCAGTTAGTGACATCCTTTTGTTTCATACTCCGCCGGATCCCGAGGGTTGGCCGGTCATTTCCCGTTCCGGCAACCGGTACGTCCCCAACCCCAGGAGGCAGTACGAGACGGATGACAAGCTGCGGCTTTATTTGGAGATCTACAATTTGAGTCTCACCGCGAGCCGTAGTGATTATGAGGTCACGTATTCGATCTATGCAGCCGAGGAGACCTCCAGCCGGTGGAAAAAGATCGGCCGGGGCGTCAAATGGCTTCTCCAGATTGACACCTCACCCGACCCCGTGATCTCCCAGACGCTCCAACGAAGGGGCGCCCGTCATGAGGCATCCGAGGAGCTTGCGATCGATATCGACGCCCTGAAGCCCGGTGACTATGTGCTGAGTGTTACGGTTACCGATCAGACATCCGGCGATACGGCGAGTTCGTCAAAGCCCTTTACCAAGATGGCTGAAGCGCTTGATTGATACTGAAGTCGCCCGGGACTTCCTTCCCGGGGGTCTCTGGAGGTGGTTGTTCCTCTTCTTCCTCGATAAAGACCTTGACAATGAAGAAGGCTAGAAACGCCGACACGACGACAAAAATCCCTATGTCGCGAATGAGGTGTTTGCGACTCTCCTCTTCCTCCACGGGAAACTCGAGCTCCGTCGTGTCGGTCCGGGCACTCGTGGTGAGAAACGAGAGCGACGGTTCCCAACCCGCCAAAGTGAAATCCGCAGCCCCCCAGGTCTGCAGTGCTGGAGCCGCCGCTTCGCCCGGAGTCGCGGCCCCCGCCCCAATTTCATTCTCGGCATTCGAAGCCTTGGGGTATACCAACCACCCCATCGTGCAACACAAGATGTACACGACACAGGTCCGAAGCAGCCCTTTTTTTCTCCACTCTCTCATCGTAGAATCCCATGAATATGATAAGAAGAGATCCCCAGCTTGACAACGCCAATTGCAAATCTTAACTTTGGAGTGCTACCAGCCAAACCGTCAGGTGATGCGGTAGTCAAAGTGGGTCTGTCCTGGTCGGCGACAGACCCCTTTGTTGACGAGCGGCACCTTTCGCCACAACCGGATCTCCCTTTTCCCCCACACTGACACATTTATCGTTTGACCTCATCCCGCTTCGGTCCCTGTTCCCGCGGACCGACGCCGGTCTCAATCGGAGAAATCTCGCGCCCGATACAACGGAAAGCACCACAATGACGGCCAAAACACCGATCACGGGGTGTCTGGAAAAACCGAAGTCACCTCTTACCACGACTCCGTACGCCACTATCGCAATCCCCGTTGCGCCTTGAAAGAATGTCTTGATCTTTCCCAAGTGGTCGGCGGGGATTGGCGCTCCCAACCTCGCAAGGTATACACATCGCAGCGCTGTTACCACCAAATCACGAAAGACCACAATCCCAAAAAGAAGCCAGATCGCCGGGGAGTCCATTTTCACCGCGATGATCCCAAAGAGGACTGCCGCATTGACCTTGTCTGCCAAGGGATCCATAAACGTCCCCAATTTCGAACACTGGAATAGTCGTCTGGCAAACCAGCCGTCCAACCCGTCCAAAACCACCGCGGTGGCCAAGAGTAACACACCGACAATCTCGAGCCGATGCGAGACAAACAAGGCGCACGCGGCCAGCGTCATGAACATACGCAGAACAGTAATGGAATTCGGGATCGTGAAGAGGGCGTGATCGGGCAATCGAACATGGGGCTTCATTCGCTTCCTCACCTCGGGCTCGTGGGCGCACCCAGATTTTCCTACTGCAAGTCCCGGCTTGAAAGCTAATATTATAAAGGGAAGGTTGAGACCAACGAGCCGTCCACCACTTCGGGTTACGACAGCTCACTTTTATTCTAGCATGAAAAAGAGAAAACGATCAAAAGAGTGGATCTTCTTCATAGGGGTCGCGGTGTTGGTGCACCTCGCCCTGTTCATCTATATCAAACCCTCGTTCTTCACCGCTTTCAAACGTTCTCCGTTGGAGGATGCCGCTACGGCTCCGCGGGGCACCGGTATGCCCGATGCGATCGTGTACATACCGATCGAGATCGACGAGACCGTCGAACGGACACCGGTCGAACAGCTCTCCGATGAATCACCGCTTGAAGAGACGATCGAAAAGACCGACAGACCACAAACCCCCACATCCGGCGCGCCCTCGCAATTCGACATCGCCATCGATAGTCTGCTTGGCGAGGCCACACACACCCTTCCCCAGGGCCCCGGCGCGCAGCTGGTGGTAATCCCACCACGGCCTTTGGAGATAACGTGGCCGGACACCCGAAAACTGAAACACTGCCTGGGACACCAGATCAACGTCAGGATACAGGTGAGCGAAGAAGGCGAAATACTGCGCGTTGATGTCGAGGACGACGCTCATCCATCGGACTGCGTCATGGCCGCTCTCGACTCCGCCCGACGGATCGTGTTCGCCCCTGGCAAAATCAACGGTGAGCCCGTGAAAATGTGGACTCAGATCCGAATCGATTTCAAAAGGAAGGACTGACCTCAAAAAAAGAACCCCGGTTCTTCTACCGGGACTCTTTGATCAAAACGTTCGATTCGCGTCGAGCTCTATTTGTAGGTCGCCTTTATGTGCCCCCAGGTAATTTCCTCGGTAGGAATCGAACAATCCTCGATGTCCAATGCGGCCGAACCGTCCACAAGGTCATCGGCATAATTCCAAGGATCCGGGTTTTGCATTGTGCCACTGTATGAGCCAAGACCGCAGTAACCCGACCAGATGCCGGTTCCGGTCTTGACGACGATGATCGTCCCCGACAACAGCATGAGACCTCTCTCATCCGGATCGATCACCATATCAAAGTCGAAATCCTGAATCGTGAGCTGGACTTCGGCGGTTCCCACGAGATAACCCGTATCAGTACGACCCGTTTCCCACTGAGGAACGGTCGCCGTCGTCACGGCATTGAATATACCCGTCCACGAGAAAACAAAGGGATTGAAGTTCGGGGCAAAGTACGTGGCATCGATATAGCTCCAACGTACGTTTTGGTCCGTGTCCGCCGGCCAGCCCGTGTCGTCTATGGAAATCGTCCAGTCTCCTCCGACAAGTAACGGTTCACCGGAGTCAACCGATCCGGTATAGACAACCGGTGACACCATGAGGTTCCCCGCGCCCGAGAACGTGTACTCGATGTGACCTGGCACCTGTCCCAACGCAGGCACAGCGACCAGCATAACGCCCAATAACACCAATGCCGCAGCTTTCATGTTTACCCTTCCTGTTCGTGCTCAGTGCAACGCAGCCGGTAGGTCTCGTGTAAGCCTACTCTGAATAGATCTCTTTTACCGCACCCCAGGACGTGTACTCCGTAGCGACCGGGCAGCTGTAATCCCTGAGTATGAGACTTCCGCCGCTTATGGTCATCACGTACGGCTGGGTCAATTCGTAGCCTTCGATCGTGCCATTACACGATCCGCCACCACAGAATCCCGAATATTCTCCAGTGCTCTGCTCGATGTGGCTGACCAGGTTTCCGCTGATTGCCTGGATGTTCATCTCATCCTGATCGACGACACCGTCACTATCCGAGTCGGCGATCGTGACGATCAGACTCTGAAAGATTCCGGCGACCCTGTCACCGTTGTGAGAAAAACTCCAGGTTACCACCGGGAGCTGTACCGGCAACGGAGGGAAATAAGCCGTCCATTTTTCCGCGCCGGGCACCGAGTTGTCATACACGAAATAGTTCGCGAAGACATAATCCCAGCGTTCGTTCTCCGGTGTTCCCGGATCGTCAACCGGCCAGATAACGTCATCGATGTCAATGATGAACGTACCCGGCGCAAGCGTGCCGCCAAAGATTGCGCCATCGAACACGGCCGGCGTGATGAGATACCCTCCAAAACCGGAGAGCTGGAACGACTCTTGTATAATCGCCGCGTTCCCCCAAACCGGATAGACGAGGATTAACATCACGGGCAAAACCTTTATTAACCGCTTGAGCATCGAATGATCCTCCTCTCAGGCTTTTCAAGAGAAAATTATCGCTTCCCCACGATTCGCAGGGCGATCTTAACTATCGCTTGTGATTCTCCCTGGATTGCAGGACCAAAAAACACCGATGCAAACACACTCGTTGTCATACTCCTTGGCGGCTGCATTATATCACAGTGCTTCTGCAAGCTCAAGAGGGAATTTCGATTAGGATTGAACGAGGCGTTCCGGTCTGCCTTCGCCCCCTCTCCCTCCCACTACCACAGCTCCCGCTCGGCGTAGATGTCGAAGATCCGGAGCGTGAAATCCGGTGTTTCACCAAATACCTCCGGGATCCCGTCCCCATTGATGTCAAACAGGCTGATTCGTTCGCCAAAACGGATTTCGCTCTCGAACTCGATGTTGTAAAACCGGGTATCGAACACAACCCCTGTATTCGTAATGAGTTCGAGTTGTTCATCGTCGTCGACATTTTCCACAACCATCTGTTTGGCGTCGAATTCGTCTCGACTCTGCCACTCGAGGGCCTTTGTAAGGCCGTCGTAAATATAAAGATGTGAATTCGCGATAAAAATCAACTCAGCCTGCGGATCGCCATCGATATTGGCGGCCACCATACTTTCGATACTCTCAAACGGGTCTTGGAGGTTCTCCCACCGGAGGTCATAGGACGTAGCATCATAGATCAGAATCCGCCCGCCTGCGGTGGCGATCACGATCTCTCGAGTACCATCGCCTTCCAGATCGGCCAGAAACAGCCCGCTCGCCCGTGACCCCAACGTCGTCGCCTCCCACTCTAGCTCGGCCTTCCCCTTGTCGAGCTTGTACACGTGAACGTGTTCCCGCGCATCGGCGTACATCACTCTAACGATGCCGTCTCCCTTGTCGTCCAAGACCTCGAAGAAGCTGAATTGCTCCGCCATCCTTGACAATAGATCGGCATTCAGGGTCTGCGCCCGCACTGCCGAACACAGACCCAAAACCACTGTCAAGAAAATCGCGAACACGATTGATTTGCGCATGCGTCTCTCCTTCCTATCACACAACCACTGCACAAAAGAAAACTCGGAGTACCTTGGCCGGCTCGGATCGAGGTTAGTTGCTCGACTCGCCTTCACCGTCCGTCCCGAACATCCCGAGCCAGTAGTCCGTGTCGATGTTTCCCTGACCCGGTTTCTCATCGCGGTGTTTCGAACTTTCCGGCGTTCTTTTTAGCAGTCTTTCGAGAAAACGTTTCGACCCCAGTACCTCGCAGCCAAGCCTCTTGGCCATTCCGCCGATATGCGCCCGGTCGGACGTCACCACCATGTACGACCTGGCTTTCCCTGATTCTTCGACAACAGACAAAATCAAATCGTCTGCGGACTGTCCCGTGGCGCTGTAAACCACCTGGAGCTTACCCGGCACCACGGCTTCGGCTTCGACCATCCCCCCCTTCCCATCAAAGACAACGGTTACCTGGATGTCCTTCGCTTTGATGTAGTCCTCCAAAACGCGAAGAAACTCCTCCCTGGCACGCTCCATATCCCTACAAGCGATTCTTCGGAGCCGATCGTCCGTGTATATCACATTGTACCCGTCGATAATGATCTTCTGGGATCTAATCAAGGTCATGACTCGGTCGATTCAGATTTGCGCGGGCGCGGTGACTTGGCAAATCATTTTCCCCTTTTGCCCCAGTGGCGTTCGTACCCCGACACCGTTCTTCCCTACTCGGGCGAATAAAACTCGATCATCCGCACGACGGCCCTTTCACAAACAGGGCAGAACCGGCGGTTCCCCTTGGAGAACATCTTGCAGTCTTTGGCGGGTCGGTAGAGTCCCTTCGCCGAATACCCAGCCCCCTCGAAGGCCCCCACCTTGTCGGCATATCTGGGATCATCCTCCGGTGTCGGAATCGGTGTGTCCGCATCCACAAGTGAACCCCACTTCAATTTTCCCTCGTCGAGAAGTGCTGTTATGTTCGGCTCCCACGGTTCGACGTCACGCGGGTAGAGCTCGTTGTACGAGACCGCCGACGAGTAGTACTCGTCGCCCAGCCCGGCAAACCCATGGCCGAACTCATGGACACAAAGATAATCGTCGTATTCATTGTCGCTCGCGAACGCCGTGTAAAAGTTGTAGATTGCCCCGCCGCCGTATCGCGAGCTGTTGCCTATGAGAAGAATAGCGTCATGCGGTGCGTGGGCGGCCGCGTCATGGATCGCCCACACGCTCTCCGTCATGCAATATCGCGGTGAGTCGAACGTATTGAACTGCATGTCAAAAGGCGTGTCTCTGTACAGCCTTTTTCGCGGTTCATCGACGCCCGACTCAGGCGATGCGACGTGAATCGCTCGAACATTGAATCTATCCCGATACGACGCAAAGGGCTCGGCATCAAAGAAGCGGTCCATGAGATGTCGGCAATCGCGTCGGAATTTCTCGCGTTCGATCACCGTATAGCCGTCCCCGAGAACCAACAGATCCACCATCCTCTCCGGCGGACCGTTGACAACGAGCTCGTGGATATCGACACCACCCGCGTTCGGTGTTTTTCCAATCACGTGAGACTCCGGGTCGATTGACACGGTCAGGAGTCTCTCGAATTCTCCAGTCTTGTTTCTCACCGACACGTCGAGTTCGACCCTGCCCCTTGGGAACGGCAGTTCGAGCGTCTCCTCGAAACCCCGCCGGACCAGATTGGCCTCGGCCGTCGTCCGCCACTCCGCGAACAAAGAGCTGAACCCACTCCGGAATATCAGAGTTCCCGAGCTGTCGTCTCGAACATCCAGACGGTACTTACCCATATCCCAATGCGGAATCAAATTGACCTTTGGCCCCGCCCAGATTTCCTCCCTTACGATTCTGCGAACGGACATCTCTTCGCTCGAAGCGGTGCCCGAATGGACGAGATCGATCCGGAGCGCGCCGTCCGCAAAGTAGTCCTCGAAGCGGATCGTCTCGGTCGCGTGTACACGCTGTGCGATAATCAAAATCGCCGCCACACATATCCAATCCAGCAATCGCCTGTGGTTCAACACAATGGCGAACCTCCTCGAGACCGATTCTATCAAGTTTTGGTGGTCAGATAAAGCGATGTTTGCTACGTTTCGCAATATGAATCTCTTTCGTATTCACATTGCTACGGTTTGCTGTGTTCTCGCGTTCGTGCCTTCGGCGATTGCGCAACAACCGCCCAAGCAGGAGACGGTCGAACCGCTGAAGACGCGAATGTACGACGTCTCCGTCCGGGCGAATCTATTGTATGCGGGTGTGACCGCCGGCCTCAGAATTCTCGATCTATCCGATGTGAGAAATCCAAAAGAAGTCTCCACCGTCGTCCTCCCACAATCGGCGACGTCGGTCGTGTTGAACGACAGCGTCGCTTATGTGGCACAGGGCCCAAGTGGGGTTTTCATCGTGGATGTCTCGGACCCGAAACGGCCTTCCGTCGTCTCGGCGATCGAAACACCGGGCGCCGCAATGATGATCGACCTGTCTGGGGATGTGCTCGCCGTCGCGGATGGCAGTGTGGGAGTGACGCTCTTTGACATCACCAATCCAAAAAAGCCGTGGCCCACCGGTCGAGGCCAATGGGATGGTTATGTGCGAGGTGTGAGGTTTTACCTTCACGAACTCTACGTGTGCGCGGGAAAGACCGGCGTGGTCGTTATGGAAGTGAACGAGGAAGGCCATCCAAGACTTCGAGGTTCTTGCGAAACCGGTGGGGACGCCCGGGACATCTGCTTTTATCAAAAACGCGCTTTTGTTGCGGATGGAAAACACGGTGTCACCGTGCTCGATATCTCGAACCCGGATCAACCGGATGTGCTCGAACACATGCCTGTCGAAGACCTCGCCCATGGCCTCGCATTTTACGAGGGGTACCTGTTTGTGGCCGACGGTCTCGATGGGGTGGGCGTCTATGAGTACAACGCGCCGGCGCGTCTCGACACCGTCACCCGATTGGACACGAAGCCAGGATACGCAAACAAAGTCCTCGCCGCCAACGAGCGTCTGTTCGTCGCCAACGATTTCAAGGGTCTTCTAGTTTTCGATATCCGGAATCCGGAAAAACCACAGTTGTTAAAGTAGGACCCAACATATGAAGAAGAGCGACTACAACGACATCAACGACGAAATCCTCCGCGAGCTTCGCGCGCACCTCGGAGAGGACAACGTGCGCGTCGATGACGACGCGCTAGATGAGTATGCTTCGGACGAAACCGAAGATCTTGCCTTCCCGCCGGAGGTCGTCGTCTTTCCCCGATCTACCAAACATGTTTCGTCCGTAATGAAAATCGCATCGCATCACGTGATCCCGGTGACACCGCGTGGTGGGGGTACGGGTCTCTCGGGCGGCGCCCTCCCGATCTATGGAGGGATTGCTTTGACCGTCGAGCAAATGGATCGAATCCTCGAGATCGATCAGAAAAACCTGATGGCCGTTGTCGAGCCTGGCGTCATAACACAGGAACTCCAGGAAGCCGTTGAGAAAGTCGGTTTGTACTATCCGCCTGATCCAGCGAGCCGGGGGAGTTGCCGGATCGGAGGAAACCTCGCCGAGTGTGCCGGTGGACCTCACGCGGTCAAATACGGTGTCACCAAGGACTACGTGCTCGGTGTCGAGGCCGTCTTGCCCGACGGGACGTTGATCAAGCACGGCGGGAAGCTCCTCAAGAATTCCACTGGATACAATCTTACGCAGCTCATCACCGGATCCGAGGGGACGCTCGCCGTGGTTACCAAAGTCTATCTTAGGCTGATTCCGTACCCACGTTGTCGTGTAACGCTGCTCGTGCCGTTCCCCACCCTGGAGTCCGCCGCCCACACCGTCCCGGCGATCATGAACTCGGGTATCACACCTTCCGCACTGGAACTCATGGAACGCGATGCAATAAAAATCACTGAAAGACACCTGGATGTGACCGTTCCCAACAGCGACGCTGCCGCCCAACTCATTGTCGAGCTGGACGGAAACGACGAATCGGTGATCGAGAAAGAAGCAGAACGCGTCTGCGAGATCGCCATGGAGGAAGGCGCGTCCGATGTGTTGCTTGCCGAGTCGTCCTCCAAACAAAACGAGATCTGGGATATGCGGCGCGCGACCGGTGAGGCAGTCAAATCACTGTCGGTATACAAAGAGGAAGACACCGTGGTACCCCGTTTCAACCTCGTCCCCCTACTCACCGGTGTAAAAGAGATTGCCAAGCGCCACGGTATCACGACGGTCTGCTACGGGCATGCCGGCGATGGCAATCTCCACGTGAATATCCTCAAGATGGACATGAGCGATGATGACTGGCGCAACAATCTCGATGTGGCAATCACGGAGATCTTCGAGCTGACCGTGTCTCTCGGTGGCACGATTTCCGGTGAGCACGGAATCGGGTACACGCAGAAATCCTTCCTCCCCGTCGCGTTCAAAACTGAAGAGATCGAATTGATGAAAAGGATAAAAGCGGCATTCGATCCCAGAGGTATTCTGAACCCTGGCAAGATCTTTCCGGAATGAAAACGAAACGGCGCCGCGGATCCGAGGATCAGTAAATCGCTTCGCTGATCTTGTTGACGCCTTCGGGGTGGTTGTTCATGAGGTAATCGATATCGAGGATTCGTACCGGCCCCTCGTAGCCCGCCTCGGGGAACTTCCCGGTATCCATCCGGATCGCATCACACGGACAAGCCTCTACACACATCCCGCAAAACACACACTGAAGAATATCGATGTCGAACGCGATGGGGTACTTCTCGACGCCGTCCCGTCCTGTGTCCTCCGCGACGATGTGTATGCAGTCCGCCGGACACGCCGTCGCACAACAGTTACACGCGACGCAGCGAGGAGTTCCGTCTGGCCTGTGCATGAGCCGGTGTTCGCCCTTCCACACGCTGTCGATCGGCTTTGGGATCTCGGGGTATTGGTATGTCATACCCACTTTGCCACGCCGAAGCTCTGCGATGTTATTGATAAAGTGGGAAATCGTTATCGCCAAACCCCTGGCAATCTCGAGAATGTAGATTCGTTCCCACAAGCTCTTCTTGCTGTATTTGACCATTGTCGTTTCTGCGTCGGCCATTTGTATTCCTTTTTTGTCCGTTGTAAGGTTTTTTCGCGAGCGGGGCACACCTATTTCTTGGGAAAGTTACCCGATCCTACGCGTAAGTCAAGCAGAAACCATCACACGTCGGTTGTCCCTCGTTGTTTGCATGGTTTCTAAACGGTTCAAAAACGCACGGCTCTCGGTGCTTCGTCGATTCGCCGAGGTCCGACTGAAAACCGTTTTGCATCGATGTTACCGAAGTGATAGACTTCAACATATCTTCCCCGCTCACCAATATAGCCAGATCGATGTAACCAGTAACAGGAGGGCTCATGGATTCGTTCGTTCACCATACGACCCTGTCTACAGACGAGGAGAGGGAAACTCTCGAAGCAGACGTGCTGTTCGTTGGGGGCGGCCCGGCGTCGCTCGCGGGAGCCTATCACCTTGCCAAGCTGATCGAGGATCATAACCAACAAGTCGAATCCGGAGGTACGGGCGAACGGCTCGAGCCGATGATCGTGTTGATCGAGAAAGGACAGGAGATTGGTGCTCACGGTTTCTCTGGAGCGGTACTCGATCCCAGGGCGCTTCAAGAACTGATGCCGAACTACGAGGAGAAGGACTGTCCGATCGAAAGCGACGTCACAAATGACGATGTCTATTTTCTAACGTCGTCCAAGGCAAGACGAATCCCATACCTGCCGCCGATCATGTCAAACCACGGAAACAAGATCATATCGCTGGCGAAGTTCGACCGGTGGCTAGGAGCGATGGTTGAGGCCGCGGGGGTTAACATCTTTCCCGGTTTTGCCGGTGCCGATATTCTCGAAGATGGTTCTTCGGTCGTGGGTGTTCGCACGGGTGACAAGGGCATCAACGCCGCGGGAGAACGCAAGGGCAACTTTGAACCGGGAATCGAACTCCGTGCAAAGGTGACCGTTTTTGGGGACGGACCGCGCGGGTACCTCTCAAAAGAACTCATCCGACGCCGCAATCTTCTGAAGGGAAAAGCGAAGCAAGTCTTCGAGACCGGTGTGAAAGAAGTAATCGAAATGCCCGAAGGACGAACCCAACCTGGCCGTGTCGTTCACACTATGGGGTATCCCCTGAAGTCCGATTGCGTAGGCGGAACTTGGATATACCACATGGCCGACAACCTCGTATCCGTGGGTCTGGTCATTCCCTTGGATGCGAGAGATCCGTTTGTGGACCAGCACCGGTTGTTCCAGGAATTCAAACAACACCCATTTATAAAAGAAATTCTCAACGACGGCAAACCGACGCAGTACGGAGGTAAAGCGATAAGCGCAGGCGGATATTTCTCGATACCGAGGCTCTACGTCGACGGAGCGCTTCTCATCGGAGAATGCGCCTCGATGGTCGACATGCAGAGGTTCAAGGGCATCCACCTCGCGATGAAATCCGGAATGCTCGCGGCCGAACAGATTTACGAAGGGCTCAAAAAAAGAGATTTCTCCGAGAAGACGTTGGCCCCGTATGAAGAAAAACTCTATGAGAGCTATGTTGGGAAATCCCTACACCGCGTCCGGCATTTTCACAGAGCTGTTTCACTCGGCTTTCCCAGAGCGTTTTTTCACATCGCGCTTCAACAGATCACCGGAGGGAACGATTTTCTCTCTTCCAAAACGGTTGATGACGACTACGAGACTACGCAGAGCGTCAATGAGTATTACGGCAAATCTCTGGATACACCGGAAGAGCCGTCCTATGACGCCACCTACACCCTAGACAAGCTTTCCGACGTTTACCTGTCAGGCACGCAACACAACGAAGATCAGCCCTCACATCTGAAAATACTCGACAATACGGTATGCATCGACAGATGTGTTGACACGTACCGCTATCCTTGTAATCGATTCTGCCCTGCGAAAGTGTACGAGATGTTGAGGGATGAAGCGACTGCCGCGCTGAGCCTGCAGGTCAATTTCACAAACTGCGTGCACTGTCAAACCTGCGACATCAAGTGCCCGCTGAACAATATAAGATGGACCCCTCCCGAGGGTGGTCAGGGTCCCAACTATACGCTCCTGTAAAGCCGTGCTCTTCGATCAGCGTCCTAACGCGCGGTTGGTGACCGGTGTAGCGGTTGACGCCCCGCAAACCCGTCACGGATGGAATGCCAGTGCTTGATCGAATCCTCACCCTTTTTCCAACAGAGGAAGACGACGATCCCGTCTTGGATCGAGAAAAAATCCACGATGCCTTTGTCCACGTCGCGGAGAACGCAACCGGTCTCCTCGATTGTGGCGATGTCCTGCTCGATATCCCTGGCAATTCCTTTGAATTTCTTTGTTTTTGCACTCAGTTCGATGGAGTCGGGGTTGTTGTCGGACGCCCCGCACTCGACGATCAACTCCAATATCACCATCTCTTTTTGCAGCCAAAGGAATTGCTGCTTGTTGCGCTTGATCCGCTCCAGTGTGGTCTCAAGCGAGCCGATGAGCCTGTCGGCTTCCGCGACAGTGAAGAACTTTGGATTCTTCATGAAGCCTCCTTGAAACCTCTTCACGAGTAGTTTCGCGATGCCCGTACTGGTGGAGTTCGCATCACAGCCCGTTGCCCTTCTACTTTATTCTTAGTCATTGATCGTGCAAAACGCAAGTCAAATCGGATTTTCGCAACCCGCCTAGCACAAAAAAAACACATGAATGTAAAGTAATGTGTGAACGTTGTTGAAGAACTCGTTAGAAAATAAGGAAGTCACCAAAAACCAATCACGAGCACGATTATGTTCGCGATTTCACAAACTTAGAAGCTGTCGGGTTGGGAAAGCTCTCGTGAAATGGTCGGCGAGAAAGCGTCTTTCGATCGTCGACCCCGTTGTTTTATTCGCTTGGGTGACGGAGGAGTCTCCGAGGCCGTTTGTCTTCCAGATCGAGCTCTTTTAAGAGGCGGTCAATGACGGTTTTCTCAATCGCGTCGATCCGACTCGGATGTTTTCCGGCAACAGAGATCTGTCCACCGGCAATCGCTCCGTGCCCTCCCGCGGTTCCGAAACCTTCTACGATACGACCCGCTACGAGACCGAGACGCGCGCCCGGATCGTCGGACCTCAGAGAGAGCAGAATTTCGTCACCATATATTCCCATCGAGAACGAGCAGGTGACGTCACGGTATTTCAAAAAATACTCGGCTATCTGCGCCACAGCGTCGGGGTAAGGAACCGTGGCCATTTGGGTCACGATCAAATTGCCATACACACGCGAGTGTTCGATGGCCTCGTGGACGGCCGAGAAGTAGCTTTGGCCAACCTTGGCGTTGACGATCCTCGAGACCGCCCGCAGATCGGCCAAGCCAAATAGGTCTTTGAAGATTCGACGGTCGACCTCCGAGGCCTCCCTGCCCATGTCCGAAGTCTCGCTTCGAAGCGCGTAGTGCATCAGGGTGGCATACCGCCTGGTCAAGGGGAGCCCGGCGGCCCTGCAATACAAATAGAGCAGCGTCGTCGTGGTACCGAGGTATTCCCGAACGTCGTGGAATGGCACTGCCTTGGTTTGTGGCGCAAGCCGGTGGTGATCGAACACGATTCTCACATTCGAAGATGTCCCGAACGGATTGTTACCCGTACCGGGTTGTGTATCGACCAACGCAATTGTATCGAATCGTCCGATATCGATATCTCGAAGGTGATAAAAACGTGCCTCCGAATACTTGAGAAGTGCCTCGTTTTCGGCGCGCCCGACGACACCGCTGTAGGTCACGGTGACCGGGAGATCAGTCATTGTAGTGATGAGCGATTTCAGAAGCAGCGCGGAGACAATCGAATCCGGATCCGGATTGTTGTGCGAAGCGACGAGAGTCTCTCCTCCGTCCTCGAGCACCTTGCCGAGACGTCTTAGTCTCGATCGCGCGAGCCTCATGTCTCTTTGCAGTCCCAAGGTAGAATGGACAGTAACTTGTCCGGAGACCGGAGTCAATATACGAATCTCTCCTCATCGACCGAGATGCACACTCACCCGTGTGTGACCGTCTCACCAGCCGGCGACTCGAGTCGACTGAGGCTTTTCGCTTGACAACGGCCAGACTATCCATAACATTGACGAAATCAAACCCGGGAGGAGCACCTTGTTCGAACCCGCCGCCAAACCCGAGAATCTCGAAGGAACCCGCCTATTGGGCTTGCCCGTCTCTCGCTCGGTCCGATCACTCGGAGTGATGTTGCTTGGCGCAGGGCTCTTCGCCGTCCTCACGTTCGTCGGCGCCAACATACGGATCCCGCTGCAGCCCGTACCGGTCACGCTCCAGACTCTCTTTGTCCTTCTCGCCGGAGCCGTCCTCGGCTCACGCGTTGGCCTTTTGAGTCAATCGACATATCTCCTGATGGGTGTTGCGGGTCTGCCCCTTTTTGCAGGGACCGCTGTAGGGCTCGCCGTACTGACCGGACCCACAGGTGGCTATCTCGCCGGTTTCGTTCTCGCCCCTGTAGTCATTGGACGCCTCGTAAACAAACACACCTCGTTTTATTGGCACGTTGCCGTTTTCTCTTTTGGCTCGGCCGTCATTCTCCTCCTCGGGGTCCTTCATCTCGCCGTGTTTTACACCCGCGACCTCGCCACCGCTCTAAGGGTCGGTTGTGTCCCCTTCTTGATCGGCGATGCGCTCAAGATCTTTGCCGCCGCTTCGATCTACCTCTCTT
>CP070677.1:1415090-1421022 GCA_020352495.1 Candidatus Latescibacterota bacterium | reverse complement strand
TGCCATCTGATGACGGTCTCGGGTTGGACGACGGTCAGCGGATTTCGCCAGTCGTCCCAGACTCGAGACAGGATGACCCACAGGGTTCGATCCCGATTGGTCAAGCGGGGCCTTTTGGCTTTCTTTGTAAAACATCGAGCTGATGACGGAGTGCGAGGTTCTCCAAGACCAACGCACGGTCGGATTTCAGCGCGGAGAGAAGCGTTCGGAAAAGGATAGATATCATAGAAGCTATAATATAATAGAGTCGTCGTAAGTTCAAAATTGGCAGGGCGGACGGTATTTTCAGAAGGCACACCCCCCTTTTGTGCTATAATACCGCCCAAAGCATCGGGTTGATTTGACAGAATCGTTCATCGAGGGGCTTGGAGTCGCGGTCCTTGTGGCTTGGGACTCTACCCCTGAAAATCCCGCCACCTGCACTCCTTCGCTGCCTCAGTCATTACGGAACGGTCTTGGTCAATTCTTGAACCCATGAGCTAGCGTAAGTCAAAGTTACCCACGCGGGCCAGCTCGCGGGAATGACAGATCATACAGCGAAGGAGGGCTGCCATGATTCGGCTGTTGAGAGACCACCTATTCCTCATTGGGAAGAGTTTCATTGGCAAGCACGCGAAGAGGGGACTGGTGTACATGGTCTGCTGCGTACTTGTTGTTGCCGGGCTCGTCGGCGCGGCGGTCGCGACGGACCCGGAGAAGCCAATCCATATGGTGGTTCCGATGGAGAACAGGACAACGCAGGAAGATCCACGGTTGTTGGGTCCTGCGCTTAGTCCCCCCCCCGGTGTCATCGAGACCGTGCTCCTGTGCGAGAACTTCGACACCGGTCCCGGAGGTTGGGTCCCGCTCGACGTGGACCTGGCCGGGTATCCAACCACACATTTCTGGTACCTCGACCCGACAATCACGCCGGACAATGGGGCTTGGTCGTTGTCGACGACCGATCCGTGCTACGTGATAAGTCCCGGCTACGGGAACCGCTGGCGCATGTTTCTAGAGAAATCGTTTTCGGCACCGGGTGGAGGAGCGCTTTCGGGATGGGTCGATGTGTCCTACCAGATCGACACGGAATCAGGCTTCGATTTCTTCTACGTAGAGGTGCTACCCGATAACGCCGGCGATTGGGTAACTCTGCACACTGAGAGTGGCCTCAATCTGGCGGGTTCGACCGGCATGCTGAACTTCGGACCGTTCGCCGGCGCATCCAGCGTCACGGTTCGCATGCGCTTCGTGTCTGATTCCGCGTGGAGTCAGGAGGACGGCCAGGTGCTCACCACCATAGGGAGAGCCGTCGTTATAGATGACGTGACGGTCTCGGTGTCTACAGGAGGCGCCCCCGTTGTGACAAACGACGATTTCACGACCGGCGAAGAGGGATGGACGCCGGGGCTCGTACCGCTTGGACCCACGTTGGCGATGTTCCGGCTCGAACAGGACCCGGACTGCACGCCGGTTCAGTACCTTTTGGACATGGGGATCACAGAACTGGAATGTGATCATCCGGCTTCGTGCCCGCCGTTTGTTGGGACAAACAACGCCTGGACTTCGACGGATCCTGCTACGGGTGCCGTAGCAGAGATCCCCGCAGACTATAATCGCTTGTTCATACCCGGCATTCAATCGCCGGTCATCCCGATGGCGCCGCCGGTGGGCACGCAAGAATACTTGCTCGAATTCGATGTCTTTTCTGACCAGTTGTTCGGGCGCACCAAAGTGGTTTTTCAATATAACTTCGCATTTACATCTGGGGGGAGCCCCTGTCCGCCTCGATTCGTGAGATCTTCCAACTGGAACTCGCATGGAGAAGCCGTAGGTTGGAACACCCGCACTTACTCGTTTACTCACTATGTCCCCGCCGGAGCCGACGGGATTATCGTCCGCCTCAACATCGGAGACTGGGTGAACATAGCGGAGGACTTGCCGGGTCTGGGCGGCCGGGGGAGGGGAGCGTACTTTGACAACGTGAGGGTCATCCGGCTCTCGGCGCCTCCCGGTCCCCCGATTCTGGAGTGCAACGAGACTGTACGCATCGATGCCCCGTCTTGCGATGTCTTGGTACCCGAAATTGACATAAACCACGGAGCAATAAAGCTGGTGCTCGACGATACAACAGAGCGTGACCAGCTGACCGTCAATCAGGTTCCGGCAGCGGGGACCCCGGCGACGCTCCCCTTCGACGTCACGCTGAGCGTCACGGACCTGGATGGCAACACGTCGAACACTTGCACCGTAAGGTTCTACGATGTCAATTGCGTGTGCGACACTGACGCACCAGTCGTCACCTGCCCTGACCCCATTACGGTGGAGTGCACCGATGACTGCGGCACGCCGGCCACCGATCCGCAGCTCACCGCGTGGTGGTCGTCGTTATCGATTACCGACTGTGACGCGAATCCGAACGTCTCGCACGATGCGCCGTCGTGTTTCCCGCTTGGAACGACGACGGTGACATGGACGGTGACGGACGCCAACGGCAATGAGAGCCAGTGCAGCGCAGATGTGACGGTCGAGGACACCACGCCACCCGAGATCACGGTCGAACTAAACCGCGATTGTCTCTGGCCGCCAAATCACAAGATGGCCGACATCTATGCGATGGTGACAGTGACAGGTGAATGTTGTCCCGATCCGACATTCGTGCTCACGTCAGTCACGAGCAACGAGCCGGACAACGGCCCCGCTGATGGCAACACGGTGGACGACATCCAGGATGCGGAAATCGGAACGCCGGATACGCACATCCGTCTTCGTTCGGAACGAAGTGGGCAAGGTGACGGACGGATCTACACCATTGTGTACGCGGCCGAGGATTGTTCGGGCAACATCACTGAGGCAACGGTTGAAGTTCGGGTGCCTCACAATCGAGCTGGAGGGGCGTGTGCGTCGATGGGATTTGCCCCCGGCGGGTTGGAGTTGGATCCAGCGCTGAGACAATTCGCGTTGGTCATTCGATCGAGTGATGAGTTTGATGCGACGGCTCTGGACGTGACAACGACGTGTGTGGGGAATGTGGAGGGTGTTACGAAACCGGTGCGCAGTATGGAGATCGACAACAACGCCGATGGGCTGACCGATTTGGCCGTGTTTTACTCCGCCAGAGCCCTGAGCGTTTTGATGGACGAGGGAGCGATTGGTCTCCATTATACGAGCACGGCCGGTGTCGACTACCTGGTGCCCAACATTTTCGAGCTGGGTGAGCCGGTGCCGTTGGTGCCAGAGGTCGTGATTCCACGAACGGATGACACCGGAGATGACAAAAGGTCCACTGAGATTCCTGAGGTAACGGCGCTGCTTCCAAGCTACCCAAATCCGTTCAATCCATCGACGACGATTCCGTTCAGTCTTGTGTCACAGGAGCGGGTGACGCTTCGGATATACAGTGCGCAAGGGAAGCTGGTAAGGATTCTGAAGGAGGAGATCTTGCCCGCCGGTATGCATCGTATGATTTGGGATGGCCGTGACAACAACAGTCACGACGTGGCAACGGGTGTCTACTTCGTCCGTTTCAACGCTGGGAGCTTTGAGACCACGCAGAAGATCGTTCTGATTCGATGAGCTACCGTGCCGTAGAAACGCTATGGATTGCGAAAAGCCCGGTCACCGGCTGGCGAAAGTGGCCGGGCTTTTTGTGCGAATCAGATCCCTCTTTAAACGACCAACGGTCAAGGGGAGCAACGGGTCGAACGCGACTTCCGCTCCAAACCGCTGAAGTGGGCGTCTCAACGGTCTCTTGACTGACGCTATTTCAAGCGGGCGTCTCAACGGTGGCTTGGAGCGGAGGTCGACAAGCTGGTACCGAGAGAGAGTATCCACAAAGGAGGTTGGGTCTCGGCACCCGGGGGGTATAGCTTTCCGCTCCAGTGTTTAATTTAATACATTTTGATCGGTTTTGGGATACCCAAGTGATGCAAAAGGGGGGTATCAACAAACCCGACCACACACTCGTCAAAGTGGCCGGGCTTCCTGTTAGTCTGTTCCGCGGCTTTTTATTTCAAAAGCACAACCTTCCTCGTCACCACCTGCTTGCCAACTTCGAGACGGATGAAGTAGACGCCGCAGGCGATCTTCGCGGGGACTAGAGCGTAGGCAAAAGGATGGAGTGTCGATTTGACGGAATCACCGTGAGTTCAAGAGTGGCAAGGCGGACGGTATTTTCAGGAGTCACACCGGGGTAAGGTCGATCCCGCTCGCGGTGGCTTCCTAGTGAATTTCAATTCCTAGTGTTCGGAAATCACTCGGATCGTGTCGCCTTCAATTTCAAGAATCTGGACGTCACCGCCATAGTAGTCGGCCATCCCTACATCGATGCACCACACCTTGCCTTCACAGTAGGACGTGATCTCTTTCGTATGAACCGTATGACCGACGATCATCCGCGTCGCCGCTAATCTGTCCAGGACTTCGGCTAACAGGTCGCAGTCCTCGTTATCCACTTCGTCCGAATAGTGGCGCATCCAAACCGGACTGTCCTTCTTTTCAGTCCAATCCGGGATCGGTCCTTCGCCCTCCATCCAGGCTCTGAGTTCCGCATTCAGCCGCTCTAACCCGTAATCCACATGCTCAGGCAATATCCCACCGTGAACGAAGACGTTTTGGCCGATGATGACGACCGTGTTGCGCTGGGCCAAGACCTTTGCATATGTTCCGCCAGGCCTGAACGCGGACACACGCGCACGTTGTCCCTCCTCATACCGGGCCAGCACCGAGTCCGTGTCCGTTATTGTCACACCGTTCTGGAAATCTTCGAACCCAGCTGGTGTCACATAGCGTAGGTCTAGCTTAACGTTCATTAGTTCGTGGTTCCCATTCAGGACGTGAACCGCGCCACCAGCTTGGGAGGCTTCTTCGGCCAGGCGGGTGAACAAATCGAGAATAGCCTGTTCGTAGTCGCCGCGGTCCAACTGGTCGCCGGTTTGTACCAGCACCAGCCTGCCCCCAATCCAGTGGTCGTCATCATCCACGGCGCCAGCAAGTCTTAGAGCCTGGCGGGTTGCGTCAAGGTCGCCATGCAAATCGCCGATCGCCACGATTCGAGACGCGGGGGGGAAGCGCAAGGGTATCTCGTCGCCGGCGACAGCTGTGTCGACCCGTACGACCAAGCACATCACAGACAGGAAAACGAGAGAGAATCGCCACATTGCACACCTCATTTGAGTCACAGTGGGGTTGCGATAATCATAGCCGTTCTCTGCACCGAGAGCAACGAACAGTACTCTCAGGCGTTATTCGATGACGGGGAGTCTGGTGGCTCGGTCTCCGACAACGAGAGTCACGCGGCGCAGTGTCCGAAAAATCAAGCGCACTGCAACGCAGCCTTTACCCCAGCCAAATTATCCGACTCTTTCGTTATATCTGCGAATCAAACGGGATCTGACGCACCTGCGAGGCGCATCGTCAGGCGCCCTTTGGCCTTGCGGGTCCACCTTAGCCTTGCCATATCCAACGGGATTGTGCCCTCAGACACCAGACCGCGGAGCCGGGTAGACTCGAACCTCCTCACTGAAACTGGTTACACTTCAAAAGCGATGGCGATTTCCATCTTACCCTTCTTTCTTACACCCTGGCTCCATGATGTTGGTAATCCGTAACGTCCTGCACGCTAAGCGACTCCCCCCTTTGAATCCCGCCCCATTCCTGCTAGAATATCCCTTGGTGCAGACAACCGTCCTAGGCTGACGCTCCTTCTATTATATATCCGACATCTCAGGGGGAGAAGATGATCGGGCAGACCGTTTCTCACTACAAGATCCTCGAAAAACTCGGTGAAGGGGGGATGGGTGTTGTCTACAAGGCCGAGCACCTCAAGCTCGGTTCGTTTGTCGCCTTGAAGTTTCTCTCTCCTCACCTCGGAAAACAAGAAGACGCAAAAAAGCGGTTCATCCACGAAGCCAAAGCAGCCTCATCGCTGGAGCACCCGAACATCGGCGCCGTC
>CP070677.1:1405476-1414990 GCA_020352495.1 Candidatus Latescibacterota bacterium | reverse complement strand
TACAAGGAGGCGGGTCGAAGCGACTTGGCGGAGAAGGAAGAGTACGAGTACGACCTCACGATCTCCTACTTGCCTCCCCAGATGGATGAAGATGAACTGGTGAGTCTGATCGGCGCCAAAATCGAAGAGACCGGCGCCCAGGGGATGAAGGATTTTGGGCGTGTGATGAAAGCGGTGATGGAGGTTGTTGGTGGCAGGGCCGATGGCTCGGCGGTCTCCGCGCTGGTGAAGAATCTGATGAGCAAACAGAAGTGAGGTCCATATGGATATGGTGGCAGTAACAAACATGGTCCTTATTGGAATCCTCTTTCTTGGCGCGGCCATTGGTTTTGCCAAGGGTTTTTTGGAACAGGCGATCGAGCTACTCGGTGTGGTCGCATCGTTTGTTCTCGCCATTCTCTTTGGTGGCGTTGTTGCACGACTGCTCGAGACGCGTTTTGACATAGCGTATTCTCCGGCGCTTGTCGTCTCTTCCATCGTGCTTTTTTTCGCCGGGCTTATGCTAACGCATTTACTCGCCAAGGCGATCGGACGTGTGGTCAAGATGACGCTGTTGGGATGGGTGGACCGCCTCAGCGGCGCGATTTTGGGTCTGGTCGTGGCGATGATCATCTCGAGCCTGCTTATCACCGTTACCCTGGAACTTCCATTGTCAAAGGGTCTCCAAAAAGACGTTCAGAAAGCATCCGTGAGCCTTTTTCTCAGACCTATCGCCGGTCAGGTCTTCAATTGGATCGTCGCCCATGGCCCGAAGGCAAAGCATTTCGAGGAGATCTTCAAGAAGAGCGAGACGATCTGATCCGCTCCCGGCTCCGGCCTTTTCGAAAACATCGTCGTACCGCTGAACGGGGGTAGTGCTGTCGTGACCCGCGAGCCCTTCCAATCCGATACGCGTATCAGTTCTTTCACACACGCGGAGGAAACACTCGAGTTCTCCTCCGTCCTCGAGGTGATCGCGTCGAAGTGTGTCAATGAAGGCGCTAGATCGTTGGTGCGAAGCGCGCAACCGGTGACCGACGCGGGGTGGATCGAGACGCGGCTGCGTGAGATCGAAGAGGTCCGCGCTTACCAGTCGATCAACGGACGGCTCCCGCTCGTTGACACCGAGCCGAAGACTTGGATCGACCGGGCGGTCGAAAAAAATGAACTCGTTCCACCCGAGGGATGTCTCGCCATCGCGGGGATAGCGCGATCCGGGCTAGAGCTGCAACGAAGCATGGAGGGTGAAACCGACTATCCGCTGCTCCTGGGGATCGTCTCGCAGATGGAATCCCATCCCGATCTCGTCACGATGATCGACGCGGCAATCGATAGGGATGCCACCGTCAAGGACACGGCGAGTCCCAAGCTGCAGGCCCTACGCAAGAACATACTCAAGGCCCGCGACGATCTTCGTCGATACTCGGAGAAGCTGGCGAGGTCATTCGGGTCGACCGACTACGCCACATTTACCGGGACCCGTCATGTGCTCCTCGTACCGAGAGACAAGTGCCGTCGAAAAGAGGGGTTGGTGCATTCGGCATCGCATTCGGGGGGGTCTTTATATTTCGAGCCGTTTTCTCTGGTAGAGAAGAACAACGCTTTGGAAACGCTGATTCACGACGAGCGGTCCGAGGTGACACGCATTCTCGCCGGGCTTACCGCGTACATCGTGGACATCAGCTCCGGTCTTCTAAGGAACATACGGTTGTGGGAAAGCCTCGACGCCTTGAGCGCCAAAGCTCGTTTCTCCGAGGAATTCGATTGTAAGAGCCCCACGCTTCCGCCCAAGCCATCGATACGCCTTGTCGACGCCAGACATCCGCTGTTGGAGAAATCGCTTCGAGAGGAACCCTCCGAGCGGTCCGTTGTGCCGCTCAACTTGACACTGGGCGCGAATTCGCGGGTAATGGTGATCACCGGACCAAACGCCGGGGGCAAAACGGTGACGCTCAAGACCCTCGGTCTGCTTGTGCTGATGCGTCAGGCGGGGATCCCGATTCCCGTCGCGGAAGGTTCCGAGCTTCCCATCTTCAGCGCTGTATTTGCGGACATCGGAGACGAACAATCCATCGCTTCGTCGCTAAGCACGTTCACCTCTCACTTGCGGCATCTCGATGCGATGTGTCGCTCGGCGACGACGAACTCGCTGTGTTTGATCGATGAAATCGGGGACGGTACCGACCCGGACGAAGGGGCCGCGCTGGCTATTGCGACGCTCGAGCGGCTCCAGCAACGTGCGGGATTCATCATTTCCACCACACATTACGGCAAGGTCAAGACCTACGCATTGAAACACGAAGGCGTCATCAACGCATCGATGGCGTTCGATGACGGGAACGACAAACCGCTCTACCTTCTGCTTCAAGGAACCGCGGGACGAAGCCGCGGATTGGACACGGCCAGACGTCTCGGATTCGACCCGACGGTGATCCGGCATGCCACGTCGCTCGTCGGTGAGGAGTCGTATCGTCTGGAGAACGTGTTGAGCCAGCTCGAGTCGAGTCAGCTGGCCCTCGAGCGCGAGCGCGACGCGTTGAAGGCCCAGTCGGATACACTAAACCGGCTGATCGCCACCTACAACGAGAAGGAAGAGGCGATGCGGGAGTTCAAAGAAACTCACCGCGAGGAGGCGAAGAAAGAAATCAAGGAGATGTTGCTCCAAACCCGTAAGGAGCTCGAAGCGCTGGTAAAACGTGTTCGCGAGACCGAAGCCGAGAAAAGAACCGTCCGCGAGACTCACGAACGCATAAAAGAGATGCTAGAGTCGACGCGTCCCAAGCCAAAACCAAAAAGGGCCGAGGTTATCTCAATAGGCGAAGCAGTGTCGCTAAGCCCATCCGGGCAGCCGAGAGGACGCGTCGTGGAGATTCAAAAAGATTCGGTCGTCGTGGAGATCAACGGCAAAAAAATCAGTATAAACAAGGGCAATCTCTACAAGGTCGATCCAACAGACGAAGATCAACCGCCGGTTGATATCCCGATCCATATCGGCGTGGAGCCGTTGCACACAACCACCGTCGATGTGCGGGGACACGACCGGGAGGAAGCGTTGGGCGAAGTCGACAGATTCCTTGATCGGGCGGTCCTCAGCGGAGTACAGGAGATCAAAATCATCCACGGGGTGGGGGAAGGTGTACTGCTCCGGGCGATCCGGGAACTCCTCCAGGAAGATCCGCGGGTGCGGTCACATCGTCAGGGGCTCCCCGGAGAGGGTGGTTTTGGCGTGACACTAGTGGTTTTGAGATAGGAGCGCGGCGTGCAGATTCCCGAAGAGACCATCAATGAAATCCGCGAGCGGGCGGACATCGTGGAGGTCGTATCACAGTTCGTCGAGCTCCGCCGCTCGGGATCGAACTTCAAGGGGCTCTGTCCCTTTCATGAGGAAAAGACACCGAGCTTCAACGTCAATCCCGACCGGCAGATCTTTCACTGTTTTGGGTGTGGACGTGGGGGGAACGTCTACACGTTTCTCATGGAGATCGAGGGCATCTCGTTCCCGGAGGCGGTCCGTGCGCTGGGGAGGCAATACGGTGTCGAGGTCGTCACAAGGGAGGTTCCCGAAGAAGTCAGGTCGCGGAACGAGGCGCTCTACCGCGCCAATGAATTCGCCTGTCAGTTGTACCAACGGAACCTCGTGGACAAAAGAAAGGGAGAACGTGCCCGGCAATATCTGCTCTCGAGGGGAATCCCAAAAGAGGCGTGGACGGGATTTCGGATCGGATACGCCAGCGATACCTGGGATCAGCTTGTCGCGGCGGCGCGGAAGAAAAAATATTCTATCGACGTTCTCCGGACTCTCAAGCTGGTTGTATCTAGTGATAATTCAGTAGGATACTACGATTACTTCAGAAATCGCTTGATGTTCCCGATTCTCTCGCTGTCTCGTCGTGTCGTGGCGTTTGGTGCGCGAACCCTCGAGACGGATGCCGAGCCAAAGTATCTCAACTCGGCGGAGAGCCCGATCTACGCAAAACGAAAGACGCTCTTCGGGCTCGACCGTGCGAGGGATTCGATCCGCGAGCGGCGGAGTGTCATTATGGTCGAGGGGTACACGGATTGCATCGCCATGCACGTGAAGGGATTCGGAAATACGGTGGCGAGCTGTGGGACGGCAATCACTCCTGATCATGCAGCGCTCCTTAGACGCGTCTCCCAGCGCGTGGTCCTCATACCGGATGCCGATCCGGCTGGGTTCGACTCTGCGCTCTCCTCCGGGGCGGTTTTCCTTGCCGCTGGTCTCGACGTGCAGGTGGTTAGACTCGAGACCGGCACGGATCCTGATACAGCTGTAAACGCTTTGGGGGCGGAGAAATTCGGGAAAATTCTGGGTGGGGCGTTGGATTATTTGCAGTTCCTTGACTATATTATGAAGGACAGGCCAATGTCGCCCCGCGAAAAAGAGTCGGTTATCCACCGAGTGACGGCGGGGTTGGCGGATTTTGGTGATCGCCTCCGCTACGAGGTTGTCGTGCAGGACATTGCCGGGATCCTTGGTGTCGATCCGGAGACTCTCCGGGAGAGGCGAAAACCGAGGGCAACGCGTGACACCACGTCAGACGGTCTGGAAACACGTCCGAGTCGTGACGCGGCTAGGCGGGTCGATCTCGAGAAAACACTCCTGAGGTTGCTCCTCGAGGACACACCGGAGGCGGTGGAGGCCCGCGAAAAACTCGATTCGGACGATTTTTCACACGATCGGAGCCGGGAGTTTTACAAACTCCTTGACTCGACGTGGGGGAATCATATTGATATAGAGAGTCATGCGTTTCACAAAAGGGCAGAAGGGGCTGGATTAGAAGGGTTTGCGGCAGAAGTTGCTCTTATACCGATCCCTCCAGGAAACCTGGGTAGACTTCTCAACGATACTCTAAGGCGGGTAAAGGAATTAAGGATCCGCGACGAACTGGATGTTCTACGCGAGAAGCTGCAGGAACTACCGGAGGATAGCGACGAAGCGGTCGCGCTTGCGGGGCACTATGCGCGGTTGAAACGTGCGTTGTCAGAACTCTGAACGAGGTGACTGATGGATAAGTTTGAAGACGTGTTGGAAGATATCCGACGGGTGGCAGAAGACAAAGGCTATATCCTCAATCACGAAATCGACTCCTTGGTCGGGGATGATTTCTCTCCCGAAGACATTGTCGTTCTTTACGATCGACTCAGTGAGGAGAAAATCGACTTCTTTGATACACGCGAGAAGGCGCTCCTCAAGATAGAGGCCAAGAAGCGTCGGGAGGAAAAAGAAGAAAGTCAGAAAGAAGAGCTGCTAAAGACGGTCATCCGTTACGATGACCCGGTACGGATGTATTTGAGGGAAATGGGGAAAGTGCCGCTACTGGATCGTGAGGGGGAGGTAGAGCTCGCCAAGCGAATCGAGGAGGGGCAGCTCATGATCGCGCGTGCGGTGTTCTCGCTCGATAGCCCCATTCGTGAACTTCAACATCTGGCCGACCTGGTCGAGAAGGGCGAGTTGCGTCTCGACGAAGTCATCCAAGTCGAAACGGGAGGTCTCCACCCGCACTACACGGGAAAGAAGGAGCGGCAAAACCGTTTTCGACCCATCCGGCGGATCACCCAGTTGCGAAAAGAAATCGTCAAGCTTCAAAAACAGGAACGGCTAAAGAAAAATGCGGCGAAGCGACCCAGTCTCCTGCGTTCGATCGAGCTGCGACAGAACAAGCTCTTTGACGAATATCTAAAGCTGCAGCTCAACCCGAACCAGCTCGAACGGATCGTGGAGATGATTCGGGACACGAGAGACACGTTCTCGGAACTCGACCATCAGTTCAAGGAGTATGAGGCATTCATCGGGCTTTCGTACCGCGACCTCCAGGAAACGATCAAGAAGGTCAGAAGTTATAAACGTCGCCGGAGCATCAAGATCAACGGCAAAGGTACCTGGTCGCAGGAAATGCTCGAGGATTTCGAGCGAAAGATGCGGCACATCAGGAAAGAGAGACAAAAACTCGAAAAGACCGAGAATGTCACAACCGACGAGCTGTATCGGCTCGCGGACGACATAGACCGTGGTGAGTTCATGGGAGAGAAAGCCAAGCGCGAAATGATCGAGGCGAATGTACGTCTCGTAATCGCGATCGCAAAACGTTACACCAACCGCGGGCTCGAGTTCCTCGATCTCATCCAGGAGGGGAACAGCGGTCTTATGCGCGCCGTCGACAAATTCGATTACCGAAAAGGATACAAGTTCTCGACGTACGCAACATGGTGGATTCGTCAGGCGATCACGCGTGCCATTGCCGACCAGGCTCGGACGATTCGAGTACCGGTGCATATGATCGAGGCGATCAATAAGGTCTCGCGCGCGGCGCGCAAACTCGTTCAGGAAAACGGACGCGATCCGACGCCGGAAGAGGTCGCGAAGAAACTCGCATACCCCGTCGACAAGGTCAAAAGCGTCATGAAGGCAAGCATGGAGCCGATTTCGCTTGACCGGCCGATTGGAGAGGATGAGGATAGTAACCTGTCCGACTTCATCGAAGACACCGGCGCCGCGTCACCCGCGCAGTCCGCGGCACATGCCATGCTTCGCGAGCAGCTCACAAAGGTTTTGAGCACGCTTACGCGACGTGAGGAGAAGGTGATTCGGCTACGCTTTGGGCTCGGGGATGGAACACCCCGGACGCTCGAGGAAGTCGGGACGATATTCAACGTCACACGCGAGCGCGTCCGACAAATCGAGGCAAAGGCGCTCAAAAAACTCCAGCATCCGAGCAGGGCCAGAAAGCTCAAAGGGTACAGCGACATCGTATAGGGGCCCTGAGAGTCGGATTTGCCGTGCAGATCGACGGGGCCCATAGCTCAGTGGTTAGAGCGGCCGGCTCATAACCGGCTGGTCCTAGGTTCGAGTCCTAGTGGGCCCACCAAAGACTCTAAAACGGGCCGGTCGGCGCACACGCCGAACGGTCTTTTGTATGTGGGGGATGCTGGCACCGTCCGTAGTGAGGTTGGAGAACGGGATTGCGGGAGCTCCATTGGTCAATCGGTGTCGACTCGGCAGGTTTGGGGATAGGCTGGCTTATTAGGGGCCGATCGGGGTATACTTCCGGACATCGGTAGTAAAGATACTTGGCTTCTTTCCAAGGGGGGCGCATGAGAGCGTTATCTGTCGTGTTGGCGCTGACACTGGCGGCGGTTCTGCTACCGCTCGACGCAAGGGCGACATACGAGTCGGGAAGAATCAGTATATACGGCGCATACATGGTACCAAGGGGCATGGGTGCCGAGAACTATAGCGATGAGAGTTGGGGTGGTGGGCTTCGGGTTGTACTCCCGATCCCGGGTATCCCCAGCTTTGTTGCGCCGGTTGTGGGGTTCGAGATCATCAACATGCTCAGCGAGACGATAGAGTTCAGGGATAGGGTGACGGGCTTGGCAATCCAACAGCAAACGAATCAGGACTACACGAGATTGAGCTTGGGGTTGGAGGCAGGACCTCATGTGCCCTTCCCGCTTCGACCGTTTGTAGGGGTAAACATCTCGCTGGTGACGTACGGCATCAGTACGGATGTTGTAGTCCCAGACGACTACAACCGCGAAAACGAGATCAGACAACACCTGGATAGCGAGAGACATTGGGTGTTTGGGTACGACCTCACTCTGGGGGGCGATATCAATTTCTTTACGCACTATTCTCTTGGGGGTGGGTACCGGTACATCAAAGCCCACTCGCTCCCACAGTCTCTCGGTGACGGCTCTGTAGATGTGAGTCCTGAATACGGTCAGATTTTCGTGGAATTCGGAGTGATGTTCTCCGCCTTCTTGGATTAGGTACGACATCCGGGATGCACATAACCGGGCAAGCCCGCCATCCGTTCCGGCGGGCCACGCGTTTCCGGCGTCTTCCCACCGTTCTTTATAAGGCTTGACTGAGCGTGGGAGCATCCCGTATAGTCAATAGCCTTAATCGTCGTATGTCGTTTGGAACTGGCGTTTGAAGGCGCAGATGGTGCGAAACCGACTTGTTAGGATCAATCGATGCATACGCACACCACAGGGCCAACGTGCGCTCTGAATGGGTGAGCTTCTCTGAATAAGAGGGGCTCATTTTTTTTGGCAGGTGAGAATGACCGATCTCAGACGTGAGCTGCATTTACTGATCTCCATCGCAAAGCTGGACGGAGATTTGAACGCGTGCCGGACGGAGCTGGCACTCCTCCCCGCGAAAATCGAGGAAGTCAATAAATCCGTGGCGGTCATCGACAAGGCCATGAGTGAGGCCGCCGCGCACTTCGAGGACATGAAAAAAGAGCGGCGCTCACTCGAACGGATGCTGGACGATCACACGGAGAAGATCAAGAAACTCAGAACTCAGTTGATGGAGGTAAAGACCAATAAGGAATACACGGCAATGCTTCAAGAGATCGAACATCTCGAAAAAGGCATAGATGATAAGGAGGAGCGGCTTCTCATCCTTATGGATGAGCTGGATCAACAGTCGGCCCGGAACAGGGGTTTCACAAGTGAAAACGAAGAAAAGAGAAAACACCTTCTCACGGAGAAGACAAACCTCGAGAACCGTACGAAGGCTCTTGGCGAAACCGTGAAACGGCTGGAAGCGGAAAAGCCTAAGATCCTCGCGGAGCTCGACCCGTTGACCAAGAAACGGTACGACCGCATTCTAGCCAAGTTGGGTGACTTCGCCGTGGCCCACGTCGAAGCCGATATCTGTCACGGCTGTTTCAGCCGTATCCCGCCCCAGACGGCCTTGGAGGTGAAGAAAAACGATCAGATCATCACATGCGAAGTCTGTGGAAGAATTCTTGTCTTCTATGGCGCGTGAGTCGAACGACCCCGAGCTCGGCAGGAAGCTGATCAAGTTGATCGACGCCCTCCAACGCGGAGAGGACATCGGGCGTGCGGCAGATGAGGCAGGGGTGAATCGTGACGTGGCTCACCGGTTTCTGGAATGCACCAAAGCTCACGTTCTCACGCTGGCGCAATCACGGACCAAACCGGTAACAGCGGGAAAAAAGGAGATCGGGAAACTAACCGCGTTCACGGATGGGGCATCGAGGGGCAATCCTGGCGAGGCGGCGTGCGGCGTGATCTTGTTCGACGAAGAGAACGAAGAGCTGCTACGCCGTTCGAAACGGCTCGGAGTGGCGACCAACAACGTCGCCGAATACCAAGGCGTCATTCTGGCTCTGGAGCTCGCAGCGGCGCTTGGGGCGAAGATCCTCCGTGTCAATCTCGATAGCGAGCTTGTGGTAAAACAGCTCAACAACGAATACAAGGTGAAACATCCATCGCTCAAGCCTCTCTTTATCGAGGCTAATGAGCTCATGAAGACGTTTGACCACGTGGAGATCGTCCACGTGTCACGCGAGGAGACCAAGTTCGTCGACAAACTGGCCAATGACGAACTCGACGGGAAGACCTAGCCCCGGTTGCGCGGGCACCGAGATCGGTGTATGCTTACATCAGAGACGGGGTTGAGTAGGACAGACGGCCGCGGGCGTCTGCGGGACGCCTGAGGAAAGTCCGAGCTCCCCGGGGCAGGGTGCTGGGTAAC
>CP070677.1:1400305-1405376 GCA_020352495.1 Candidatus Latescibacterota bacterium | reverse complement strand
GGTGAGGGCAATCGGGCCGTTCTTATATTGGAAGAAGCCAAAACCGTCAACTCGGAAGCCGGGCCCGAACTCACGATAAAAGACAGCGAGGGACAGGGCCGAGCGTTCTAAATAGGCCAGCCGGGAGTCACAACGGCGGCGGCGATTTCGGGGCTCACCATTGAGAACGGATACACGACTCACATTGGTGGCGCCATCGAGATCTATTATAGTGCTTCGCCTCGAATCGAAAACAACATCATAAGGAATTGTACGGCGCAGACGGGTGGGGCCATTTACACCGGTAACGATTGCAACCCCGTTATTACCGGCAACCTCATCACGGGTTGCAGTGCACAATGGGGTGGTGCTCTCGCATTAAGGGGCTGCTGGTCAGCGTTGATGGTGAGTTTCAACACGATAACCGACAACACGGCCACACTAGAGGGCGGAGCATTGCATTGCAGCGACGGGTGGCCGACGATCATCAACAATACGATCTGTGGTAACGGCGCTCCCACTGGCGGCGGTATCTTCCTCACGGGTTCCGGTAGCCATCCTACGATCGACAACACGATCATCGCGTTCGGTATCGAGGGGGAGGGGATAGTCTGTCATTCCGATGCTTCTCCCACCTTAACGTGTTGCGATATCTATGGAAACGCCGGTGGCGATGCGTTGTGTGGTTTGGATGGTGGGAACAACTTTGCGGCCGATCCGGAATTTTGCGGACCTTCGGGGAACGGCGACTACTGGCTGTGGGACACGTCGCCGTGCGCGATCGAGAACAGCCCCTGTAACATGTTCGTCGGGGCATGGCCGGTGGGCTGCCAGGCGACAGGAATCGATATCGAGAACGCGCTTCGTCCCCCGTTGGCACTTGTGCGGAACTACCCCAATCCTTTCAACCCACATACAACGATCACGTACAGGGTCCCGGCTGCCGAGGTTCATCTCGCCGTCTTCGACGTCCAAGGTGGCCTCGTTACAGTATTGAAAGACGGGTACCACGAAGAAGGTGAGTATGAGGTCTTGTGGGGTGGGACAGACGATAACGGGATGACGGTCGCGGGCGGCGTCTATTTCATCAGGCTCGCGGCCGGGGGGCAGACTCGAAACCTGAAAATTTTGTTGTTAAAATAAAGCTCGCCGACGGCGGATGTCGCCGGTGATGTGACACAAGGGGCCAAAACATCAAAAGCCCGGTCACCGGACTCAGAAAGTTCCGGCAACCGGGCTCTTCCATCGAAGCAGTCGTTGTTTATCACTCGCTGTAGAGCGCTTTGATCTTCCCCCAAGTCGATTTGTCAGTCGGGATGATGCACCAACACGAGGCGTTCTGGTTGACGATTCCCGAGCGAGCGGTTGCGGGACGCCACACGCCATCGCAGCCTTCCACCTCGACCTCACCGGTGACACCCGAGGGGTCCGGGAGGACCGGGTACTCGCAGCATTCGCTCGATTGTCCCATTCCAAAGATGTTGATCGTCAGCACCAGTATCGGGCTCGATACACACCCACCGTAGCCGACTAGCGTTCCGTCCGGGACGAGACCGATCTTGATCGGCCACATCGTCTCGTCGCTAAGAAAGACCGCCCCGTTCATACAGTCGGGGATCGGGGCCTTGAACCGGGACGCCTGTGCGGCAGGGGTGAGTTTGTGCACCACGTAGTACTGAACGGTTTGTGGGGTTAGATCGTAGAGATTGCAGTCCGTCCCATCAGGGTTGCTGTACGTTCCGAGAGTTCCGGGGACTTGGGCATGGGCCGATCCTGCAATCAACAGAACGCAAACCGCAAACCGTAACAATGTGTTCACTCTCCCTCCTTTCTGTTAAATTGGCCGTGCGGTTGGGTGTCTCCGGGTGGGGTCGCGCTGGGGAAGCTTGCGCAAGAGAGACCCAGGTGCTGTATTGTTCACGCAAAGCCACCGCACCGTCTCGTCCACACTTTTAGTATAGCACCGGTTTGCAACCCCTGCTCGCGCGATCTTGCCAACGTTGTGCACCGATCGTTCGCGTAGCGCACATGCCGTAGGACGTTGCCAGGTTACTCGAGTGATAATTCGATTCCGTGTGTAGTGAGGAGGGCGCCTGCGTCGAGTAACGCAAGTCACACCTGTCGACACCGTGGCCGTCACGCCAAAGAAACGATCCAAACGATCAAGGAGACCAGCTGGGAAACCGGACAGGCACTTTTCTTGGTCCGTACCTCGGGCCGCGCGCGGCGTCGGCGGCCTGGACGGCGGGGATGATATAACGGAAAAACATCGGTGAGGACGACTTCCCGTTGTTGTCGTTCCACGCCGTGGAGACGACGACAAGCTCGTATTGAGGAACCACCCAGATGTACTGACCACCACGCCCGACAGCAATAAAGATGTCGTTCACCTCGACGAGCCCCTCTTCGACGATGAAGTCGGAGTACATCCACCACTGATACCCGTAGTTGGTCCGATCGCTGATCGTCGCGTGCGGTTGCGTCGAGAATTCGACCCATTCGCGGGACACGATCTGCTCCTCTCCCCATTTGCCTTTCTGTAGGTACAAACGTCCAAACTCGACCATGTCGATCGGCCGAAGTCGAAGCCCCCAACCACCGATGCTCATCCCAGGGTTCCTCGGTGCGGGGTCCCAAGACCACGACGTTACGCCCAGACGGCCAAACAAATGCGAAATGGCATAGTCACGTGCCGACAGTCCGGTCACATTTGTGAGAATGGCGGAGAGCAGCATACTCACACCGGAGTTGTACACAAAACGCGTCCCGGGCACGTCGGTCATCGGCAGGTCCAATACGTAGCTTACCCAATCGCTGCTAACGTACATCCGGCTCACATCGTTTTCCGGGTGGTCGTACGGGAGAGACCACTCGTCCCACTCAAAGCCGGCCGTCATTGTCAGTAGGTGTTTTAGGGTGATCGATTCCTTCAACGAATCGAGGTTGGCGATTGCCCCATGATCCGGGAAAAACCCAAGCATCTCCTCATCGACATCGGCAATCTCACCACGATCGATGGCGATCCCAATGAGCGCGGATGTCACGCTCTTTGTAACCGAGTAAACGGGGTGAAGACGTTCCCTGAAATACCCGTTGAAATAATGCTCGAAAACGAGAGAATCCCTCCGGTGGATGAGAACGCTGTGCACCTCCCCGTAGACATCGTTCTCGATTGCCGTAAGAAGAGAATCGAGGTAAGTGGTATCGATCAGCGAGAAGCCCGTCCCGTTTGTCGGGGGCGCTACCGTGTCGTCTTGGCGTCCACACGAACACACACCGGCGACCACGAGTACCGTGAGGGATAGGCCGACAAGGATGCGGGTCGGTTTTTTCATCTCAACTTGCCTCGAAATCATTGTACCACGTTTTGTGGTCAACCACGTCGCGATTTGAACCCTGGCCCGCCCACTGTTGGGCGAAACGGTTTGATTATCGGTAGTATCCTGTTAGACTGTTTTCAGATGGTGACGTCCATCTGTGGCTGCCACTTCCGTAGTCTCGCATCCGGCGTCTCGAGGCAGAAAACATGATCGGCCAGACCACATTTCATAACAATATCACCGAAGAGCTCGGCGGCAATGGAAGGCGTCTATCAGACCTTCGACACGAGGCCCATCCGTCCTGTTTCCCTCGAAATCATCGGATATCAAGAAGGAGCGTAGGATGATAAAGAAAATCCTGGCGTTTTCATTGTTGATTGTTCTCCTTTGCAGTGTGTCGTTCGGGGTCGCCGAGGAGCTCTCCGGTGAGGAAGCCCGGTGGCTGGAGAAAGCTCATAGATCTGACAAAAACGGGTGGATCTATTTGCACATAGAAGGAGAACCTTTCCACCGTGGTTTCCAGAGAGGTTACCTCACTGCCAACGAAATCGACGAATGTCTGAAGACAATGGCTCATGTGCAGGAATTTTACAGCGGGAAAGGGTTGGATTTCTTTGTCAAGGCTGCCTCGGATCTTTTCGAGAATAAAGTCTCCGACGAGTACGTGACGGAATTACAGGGTATGGTCGCGGGTATGGAAAGGGCGGGCAAAAAAATAACCTACGAAGAAATGCTCTTCATGAATGGGTTTATAGACGTGCTCTGGTACTGGTGGCCAAAAGAGAGAAAAAGGCTCGAGGATCTGGAGCCCGGTTGCAGCGCTTTTATCGCCACCGGAGACGCGACGGCCGACGGCAAAATAGTCATGGCCCACAATTCCTGGTACAACTACGCCCTTCTTCGATACTGCAACATCATCGTGAATATCGTTCCCGATGAGGGGCACAGAATTCTAATGCAGTCGTGGGGTCCTTCTTTGTATAGCGGAACAGATTTTTTCATAACGGGGGCGGGTTTGATCGGGACTGAAACAACGATCGGTGGTTTCGAGGGTTTCGACCCCGATGGAAAACCGGTATTCGACAGGGCAAGGAGGGCGATGCAATATGCCAACGGCATCGACGAGTGGGCGGAGATAATGATCGAAGAGAACAACGGCGCCTACGCTAATTCCTGGCTGCTCGGTGACCTGCGGACAAACGAAATCGCCCGCCTCGAGCTGGGGCTCGAACACTACAGTTTGGAGAAAAAGACGAACGGTGTCTATTCCGGGTCGAACATCGTCGAAGATAGAAAGATATTGCGAGACGAAACCGATGCGACCTATGACGACGTGAGAGATTTCTGCGTCGCTCGTCGTGTGCGTTGGCAACAGCTAATGGATGTGCACTATGGAAAGATCGACGTCGAGACAGCCAAGAAAATGTTGGCCGACCACTACGACGTCTATCTCGATAAAGAAGCGCCGAGCTCTAGAACCATATGTGGCCACTTTGAGCTGGATAATGGAATCGTTCCCGGGTCCGTGGGGGCGTTCCGACCGGGAGGTGCCATCGACGGGAAGGTCGTTAGCACCGATATGGCAAAGGACTGGGAGCTGTGGGCGAAATGGGGGCATTCCTGCGATTTGAAGTTCGACGCCGAGAAGTTTCTGCGGAAACACCCTCAGTACGAATGGCTAAACGGGCATCTGGTGGACTTGCCCACCAATCCCTGGACCATCTTCCCGGGTGACGACGAGCGGTAATAGAAGGATCGATTTGTGGCCGTTG
>CP070677.1:1376015-1400205 GCA_020352495.1 Candidatus Latescibacterota bacterium | reverse complement strand
TTTCGGGGCTGATGGGAGCCTTTACGGTACGGTTTTTCTTGAGCAAGTTGCAGATTGCGTATTGGGTGTTCCTTCCTCTACAGGCGTACACGCGGGCGGGGAAAGCCGAGATGCCGGTGGTTCTTGCCGTGGCGTTGTGGTTTGTCCTACAGATTTTTAGAGGGCTTGTTCAGGCAGGCGGATTTGGCACTCAGGTCGCCTACATTACTCATATTACCGGATTTCTATTGGGTGCCACCACCGCCATTGCCCTGGGTCAGGTCGCCGAGGGAAGGGTAGACGCTCTTCTGCTTCGTGCCGCCAGATACATGCGAAAGGGCGAATTCTATGCGGCTCAGGGTGACTACATCCGGTTCCTCACGCATCGCCCCGACCACGCTGACACGTACGCGGCGCTCGCCCGCGCGATGATCCTGTCGGGGGACAAGGAAGGTGCCCGAAAAAACTACCGAAAGGCGTGCGAGCTCATGATCGACCAGTTGAGACGGGGTGACTGTGAGGCCGTCTACCAGGAGGCGCTTCGTGGGTTCGAGGGTTTCACTCTCGGCGCCGATTATCACATCAAGTTGGCGTTTGGGCTCGAGCGAAATCTCAAGCCCAAGCTGGCCGTAAAGGCTTACGAGAGCTTCGCTTGGAAATATCCAAACCACGGCGAGTCATCGCTTGCCCTTCTTCGTGCCGCCGGACTCTACCGGCAGACGTTTGCCGATATCGAGAGCGCGGACTCCTGTTATCGGCGGTTGATCGATGATTATCCGGACGATGTTTGGGTGGATTTTGCGAAGGAGCAGCGCAGACAGCTCGAAGTCGGCTAACGCTGTTTCGAGCGGATCCGGCCCTTTTCGATGAACCTCATGTGGAGGATTTCTACCGCGTGCTTCCTGGCAGGTTCGGGGACAATGCATGTCACCGACAGCGACGACGTGCCGACGTCGTAGACCGGGATCTTTGCATCGGTAAGTACCCGCTCCACTTCCGATATCGTTCTTGCGCTGCAGGCAATCCCGCTCCCGACAATCGAGACCGATGCGACGTCATCGTGAGTTTCGGTCCGCAGGCCGTCGGTTGGAAGTGCTGAGATGATACCCAAGAGCGTGTCGAGATTCTCCCGCTCGACAACAACGGTCACGGTTGTCTCCTCGGTTCCAGAGGCACAGTGGTAGTTTGTGAGCTGGATGTCGTTTTCCACGATCCGGCGCATCAGCTGGGGGATGCCCACATCGTGCGATTTGGCGATCACCCGAACGAGCGCCACGTCCGTTTTTGATGTGATACTGCTGATCTGTTCGTATTCCACTTTGTCACCACTGGATCGGACAACCGTTCCCCCGCTGTCGTCAAAACTCGAGAGTAGATGAAGGGGTACTCTGTAACGTCTTGCCAGCTCCGCTGCGCGGTAGTGTAGCACCTTTGCGCCCAGAACGGCAAGTTCGAGCATCTCGTCGTAGTTGATCCGCGGCAACCCGGTCGCGTTTTTCACGATGCGAGGATCCGCGGTGAACACGCCCGGGACGTCCGTGTAGATCTCGCACGCGCTGGCGTCAAGCCGCGCAGCAAGCGCGACGGCGGTCGTGTCGGACCCGCCGCGGCCCAGCGTGGTGATCTCCTTTGTTCGACTCACCCCCTGAAAACCGGCGACGATCACAACTTGCCCCTGGGAAAGCGCTTCTTCGATCCGGTCCCCCCGTATCTCTTGGATCAGGGCGCGAGTGTGACTAACGCTGGTTACGATACCGCATTGCGAACCCGTGAACGAGATAGCCTTGCAGCCAATCGAGTTGAGGGCCATCGACAGCAGCGCCATCGACGTCCGCTCCCCAACGCTGAGCAGCATGTCGAGTTCGCGGCGGGGGGGCTGAGGTGTGATCCGATAGGCGAGCCTGAGGAGTTCGTCCGTGGATGACCCCATGGCGGACACGGCGACGATGATCCGGTTGGCATCCCGGGCACGCGCTGCAATTCTCTCCGCGATCGCTTGGATTTGCTCGGGGGAGCTCAGGGAGCTCCCCCCGTATTTTTGTACGATCAGTCCGGCGGCCATACTGAGATCCAATATAGCACCGGCATGAGGCTTGCTGCAAAGATTCCTTGCCGCCGGGAATTGTTCACCAATAAAATTCTTGCTGAAAAAAGGCTGCTGGTGCTAGCCTCCGTAGCGTCGGTCGGCTGGGTTCGCGATCTTCGAGACCGTGCGAGGAAGCGCATTTGCGTACGACGGTATTGGACCAAAACTGCGGGTCGAGCGGCACGTACGCGATGGATCCGTCGGTCAGACGCTGTTTGAAAATCCGAATGGTGGGATGTGTGGAGGTGGTGGATCATGGAGAAACGCGTGTCGGTAAAGGCCCTTCCTCCGGAGGACCGGCCAAGAGAGAGGCTCTATCACATAGGGGCAGCCGACCTTTCACTCCAGGAACTTCTCGCGATCATCCTGGGAAGAGGGTCCAGAGACGGTAGTGTGTTGTTTCTTTCCTACCGGCTGCTCGAAAGATTTGGAGACATCGTCACGCTCGGCCGGGCGGGCCTTGACGAGTTGAGAAAGATCCGCGGCATCGGGTTCGCGCGTGCGTGTCAAATCGTTGCCGCAATCGAGCTGGGGAAACGGTTCACCCGGGTTTCTGGTGCTCGGCGGATTTCGATACGTGGGCCGGGAGAAGTTGCCAAACTCTTTATGGACGAAATGAAGCACTACGACAGGGAACACTTCAAAGCAGCGCTTCTCGACACCAAAAACCAGATACTGAGAATCGTGACGGTCTCCATCGGTTCCCTCAATGCTTCCATCGTTCATCCGCGGGAGATTTTGAAGCCGGCGATAGCGGCAAGTGCCGCCTCGATCATTCTCGTTCACAATCATCCCACGGGGGATCCATCGCCAAGCAAGGAAGACGTGGAGTTTACGCGACGTTTCGCGAAATGCGGTGAGTTAATGGGTATTCAGCTTCTGGATCATATCATAATCGGTTCGGGTCGATATCAGAGTCTAAAGGAGTCCGGAGTTTTTTAATTCGAATGCGTGCGGGCATTCAAGAAAGGAAAGTGATCGCCCGTGATTTCATGGTTTTCGAACTTTCTTTCCAATGACGTTGCTATCGATTTGGGGACGGCGAACACGCTGGTATTCGTAAAGGGAGAAGGGATCGTGTTGAACGAGCCGTCTGTCGTCGCCGTGGATCAGTCGAACAGCAAAGTATACGCGGTGGGCGCCGAAGCGAAGTCGATGCTCGGGAAAACGCCGGACCACATCGCTGCGATTCGGCCGCTCAAAGACGGGGTGATCGCTGACTTCGAGATCACGGAGAAAATGCTCCGGGTGTTCATACGGAAGTCACAGAAAAAGAAGCTTTTCATCAGACCGAGAATCGTCATCGCAGTTCCCTCGGGGATCACCGAAGTGGAAAGACGAGCCGTTCGTGACAGCGCGGAGCATGCGGGGGCACGGGAGGTGTTCCTGATTGCCGAGCCAATAGCCGCCGCGATCGGTGTTGGGCTCCCCGTCGACAAACCTGCGGGGAACATGATCATCGACATCGGGGGGGGTACCACCGAGATCGCCGTCATCGCACTCGACGGCATCGTTTCGAACATTTCGATTCGGGTGGCCGGGGATGAAATGGATGAGGCCATTGTGCAGTACGTGAAAAAGACCTATAACCTGCTCATCGGTGAACAGACCGCCGAGTTGATCAAGATGAGGCTCGGGACGGCATGGAAACCCGAGAAAGAGATGGAAATGGAAGTCAAGGGGCGGGATCTGGTTGCCGGGATCCCCAAAACACTCAAGCTCAACAGCGAGGAGATCCGAGAGGCGCTAAACGAGCCGATCACCCAGATCGTCGAAGCCCTCAAACAAGCGCTCGAAATGACCCCGCCGGAACTCGCCGCGGACATAGTAGACCGGGGTATCGTGATGACGGGTGGTGGATCGCTCTTGCGGGGCCTGGACACACTGTTCAAAGAACAGACAAATTTGCCGATAAACCTCGTTGACGATCCGCTTCTTTGTGTGGTACTCGGAGCGGGGAAAGTTCTCGACAACGTCCCACTCTATGACCGGATTCTTATGCAGAGCATGCACGACTAAATATGCCATTTTTCGAGCTTCTATTTCGTAGACACCGAGACAAGACCGCCCTGGCCATCCTCGTCATTCTCTCTTTGACACTCATGCTCATTCCCGAGCCATCCAAAACCGAAATGGCACAAGCGATGTTGAACGCGGTGTTTTATCCGGCCAACCGCGCCACGCAGTTTTTTGAGGACTTTGTCTCCGTCAGGAGGGAGAACAGGGAATTGAAACGGCTCGTTGCGAGCTTGATGCTCGAGCGGGAACGGCTGAACCAGTTTCGTTACGAACGCGAACGCCTCCGCAGGCTGGCGGAATTCAAGGAGGAGCAGTTTCTCAAGCTCGTTCCCTGTGAGGTCATTGGACGAAATCTGGATCGATTCCAGACAACTCTAGTGATCGACAAAGGAAGCGCCGATTCCATAAGAGTACGGATGCCCGTCCTTTCGTACGAGGGTTATGTGGGACGGATTTCGAAGGTGTTTGAGAACTCCGCGTGGGTCCAGCTGATCTGCAGCCGGAACAATCCAGTCGGCTGTCTGGACAAACGCAGCCGCGTGGTGGGAGTGCTCGAGTGGAGTCACTTTTCGTACTTTGAGATGAGGAATGTCAGCATCGTAGACGATGTCCAGGTCGGGGATACGCTCATTACCAGCGGGTTTGGCGGGGTCGTTCCCAAGGGTTTTCCCGTTGGCGTTGTATCGAGGGTGTCCAAGGAGCTGGACGGCCTCAGCCTCAAGGTCGAGGCGGTGAGCGATGTCAACTTCAGGTCTCTCGAAGAGGTCTTTGTTGTTACGGACAGAATTCCTTGGGACAAGGCGATCTACTATGACCGACCGGATTCCACGATTATGCGGAATCTCCTCGAAGAGGGGTTATGAAAAGAATCGAATTTCTCGTCGTACTGATCGTTTTCTTTTTTCTTCAAGCAGTCCTCGCCGGCAGAATGTCAATCGGGTCGATTTCCCCGGATTTCCCGCTGCTCATCGTCGTTTATTTTGCGGTCCACAAGAACTCGTTTCAAGGCGCGATTCTGGGATTCGTGGTCGGACTTCTTCAGGATCTTTTCAATCCGTCATTTCTGGGACTCAATGCGTTCACAAAGACTCTCACCGGGTATGGTCTGGGTCTTGCTGGTTCAAAGACGGAGCGCGACAATTGGTTGTTTCTCCTGGCGCTGTTTGGAGTAGCGGCGATGGCGCACGATTTTGTGTACCTGCTCATTTTCACCGGGCTCCACCCGGGTAAGTTTTTTGTCATGTGGGTCACCGTGTCGATCCCCTCGGCCGTCTACACGGCGGTAGTTGGGGTGGTGGTCCACGCGCTGGTTTCGTATTCGGCCACCGAGGTGGTGAGGTATCTTGGCAAAGCGCGATCCTAGGGACGAGCATCGCGGGAAGGATCGGATTCGAAACCTTGTGATTTTGGTCGTTCTCGTGTTTTCCGTTCTGATCGGACGGCTTTTCTATCTTCAGCATGTCAAGCACGAATACTACTCGCAGTACGCCGAGGAGAATCAGCTCCACCGAGAGAGGATCGTCGCGCCAAGAGGGCTGATAAAAGACCGGAACGGCACACCCCTTGTGGACAATGTCCCAAGCTTCGACATCGTGTTGCCCTGGCGCAACAAGGGAGCGATCAGGGATGTCGTATCCGACCTGTGTGTTTACCTTCCGTTGGATTCCGCACGGATATTTTTACGTTTCGACGCGTGGGCGAAAAAGAACGTCGGCGCCCCGTTTCCCGTCATACAGGACGCAAACAAATTCGTGATATCGTTCGTCCGGGAAAACGTCGACCTTTTTCCGCAGCTTCGTGTCGAGAAGAGAGCGACCCGGCGGTATCGGTTTGGCGAGTTCGCCGCGCATCTGTTGGGCTACGTCGGTGAGGCAAGCGACGAGTTTCTCACAGAGAACAGGAACAGGGGGTACTACCCGGGGGATATGGTGGGAAAAACCGGGATAGAGAGTGTATGCGAGGACTATTTGAAAGGAGAGGACGGCCAGAGGGTAGTCGCCGTCAACGCTTCGGGGACGGTATTGGGTGACCTTCCACATCTTTCGCGTCCACCAAAGCCGGGTAGCGATGTCGTGCTCACCATCGACGCCGGAGCGCAGGACTTGTTGGAAAAGCTTGTCGCCCCTTGGGGGGCGGGTGCAGCGGTGGTGATGGATGTTCATGACGGGGCGGTACGCGCCGCCGTGAGCCTGCCACAGTTCGACCCAAACAGTTTTGCGAGGGGGATTCCACAGGCCGAATGGGACCGGCTCTACGGGGCAAAAGAGAAGCCGTTGTTCAATCGTTTCTTGCGGGCAACGTATCCGCCGGGGTCCACCCTCAAAGTCGTAAGCGTCTACACGATCCTTGCCAATCGCCTCGTCGATCCGCGAGAGGCGCTCGTGTACTGCACCGGGGCGCATCGCTTTGGCAACCGCGTGTTCAAGTGCTGGAAACCCGAGGGACACGGCTACATGAACCTCTACGGTGGTCTCGTCCAATCCTGCGACTCGTACTTTTTCGAAGTGGGCGAGGTGATGAACGTCGACGACCTGGCTGACGCGGCGAGGGCCTTTGGGTTGGGAGAGCCGACCGGTGTGGATCTGTCAAACGAGGCGAGGGGGCTCGTCCCCGACCGGAGCTACTACAACCGCAGGTATGGCAAAGGAAAATGGACGCAGGGACTCGTCTTGAACAACATCATCGGTCAGGGCGAGTACCTCGCAACCGTGCTCCAGATGTGCCGGGTGGCAGCGGCCGTCGCAAATGGGGGGCGACTCGTGCAGCCCCACGTCATTGAGTCGATCGAAGGTGAGGAAGCAGGCGTGCTCACCACGAAGAATATCAGAAATTTCGGCCCAAGGACGCTCGATTTTGTCCGCCGGGCCATGTTGGGGGTAATCCAAGATCGCCACGGCACCGCCCGCAGCGGGAAGATCGCCGGGTTCAAAACCGCCGGCAAAACCGGAACCGCTCAAAACCCGCACGGCGAGGACCACTCTTGGTTCATCGGATACGCTCCGGCTGATGACCCACAAATCGCCGTTTCCATTGTGGTGGAAAACGCCGGTCACGGTAGCGCGGTCGCCTCGCCGATCTCACGGGATTTTTATCTTTCGTATTTTGATCTGATCCCGCCGGACTCGGTCGTGACGCAACAGACCGTTGGCGTCCGGTCCTCAACGGGGAGGGAAGACCGATGAGGCTCAGGGGAGATTTCGACTGGTTGATCATGATAACGACATCGGTCCTTTGCATCGTCGGTTTGGGACTCATTTATTCCGTGTTTCACCCCCACCAGAATGGGTATTCCGAACCGGTAAGCAACATCTATTTTATCCGGCAGCTCATTTGGACGGGTGTCGGGATGGCGGCGCTCTTGGTCGGATTCTTGATCCCGTTTCGGATTTACGAGGCGCTCGCGTATGTGTTTTACGGTTTGTGTACGGTGCTTCTCATTGCGGTTTTGTTTATGAAAGGCGGGACCCACGCCCAGCGGTGGATCCCTCTTGGGCCGATCAAGCTTCAGCCGTCCGAATTCATGAAGATCGCGCTTCTTTTTGTGTGGGCGCGAGTCCTGTCGGGACAACGGCGGGGGTCCGATCGTACAAAAAAGGTTTTCGTGGCGCTGGTCTTTTCGGTGATTCCGTTCTTGCTGATCTTGAGACAGCCCGATCTGGGAACGGCGATGGTGCTGTTTGTCATCATTCTGCCCGTGTTGTATTGGCGCGGCGTAAAGGGTTATCAGATCCTCTTCTTTTTGTCACCGATCGTGGCGATTCTCTTAATCATCTACGGGGAAAAGATCACCACAAACCCTTGGCCTTTCGGCATTTACATCGTGTTGGTTTTCATCATCGCATATTGGAAACGATCCGATCTCAAGGCGAGCGTATCCCTCGTGGCGGCAAACCTCGGATTTGGTCTGATCCTTCCGTACGTGTGGCAGCGTCTCAAGGTATACCAACAGGACCGTATACTCAACTTCCTCGATCCTGGGGCCAACAGGCTGGACGAGGGATGGCAGGTTTTTCAGTCCAAGATTGCAATCGGCTCGGGTGGTTTATCCGGAAAAGGTTTCTTTTTGGGAACCCAAAAAGCATTGGAATTTCTCCCGGCCAAACACACGGACTTCATATTTTCTGTGTTGGGCGAAGAGGTTGGCTTCGTTGGCGCGCTGTTGGTGTTGATTCTCTTTACGGTGTTGATACTTCGAGCTCTCGTCCTGGGGGGCAAGGCCAAGAGCGAGTTTGCGAGCACCGTGTGTGTTGGGATAGCGGCGTACTTCTTTTTCCAGGTGTTTGTCAATGTGGCGATGACGACGGGTATGGCGCCCGTCACGGGGATTCCACTTCCGTTCTTGAGCTACGGAGGGAGCTCTCTCGTAGTAAGTTGCTTCTTTGTAGGCTTTCTTTTAAACTGTAGTGTGCGGTGGTACGAGTATTAGCTCCGTGACGACCGACACACCCCGCAGGCTCGAACAACCCGGGCCTCGTGGGAAACGCAACTCAAAGCAGGACGGCAATAAAACGCTATGTATCCCGTACTGATTAGACTTGGATGGTTCAACGTTTACTCCTTTGGGTTTATGCTCGCGATGAGCTTTCTCATCGGCATCTACATCTCTAGCTCGCGCGGGAAAAAATTCGGAGTCGACCCGCAACATATTCTCGATCTGAGTGTCTATGTCATAGTCTCCGGTGTCGTCGGCTCGAGGCTTCTCTACGTTGCGTTTCATCTCGAGGAGTACGACAATTTCGTCGATGTTTTCGCGCTCTGGCAGGGTGGGGCCACGCTTTACGGGGGGTTTCTCCTGGCGATTTTCGCCGGCTTTGTTTTTTCGCAAAAAAGAAAGATCGGTTTCTTTCTGCTCGGGGACATCATAAGCCCCGCGCTGGCGCTTGGGATCATGCTGACCCGTGTCGGGTGTTTTTTGAGCGGTTGCTGTTTTGGCAAAGAGACGACACATACCTGGGGGGTTGCATTTCCATCAGATTCCCCCGCCGGTGTCTATGCCGCAGAGCTTGCAGCGGAGCATGGCGTCAACGCCGTATTGCTCCACCCCGCGCAGCTCTACGCATCGTTTTTTGCGCTTGTGACGTTGATACTTTTGCTCGTTCTTCAGAAGAGGCTCACAAAGCAAGGCGCAACCTTTGGAGTCTTTTTGGTATGCTACGGGATTTTTCGCTTCTCGCTCGATTTTTTCCGATTTTATGAGGCAAACATGCGTGTGCTCTATGATCTCACGCTGAACCAGATTGTGAGTGCCGTTCTTCTCATAATCGGTATGTATCTCTTGTTGCGGAAAACTGAAGGCAAGACAGTCCCCGTCGACAAATCGTCCAAATGACACGAGTCGATTGACGAGGTGGGAAGTGTGATGGGTGTGGGTGGTAGTGAACGTCATCGATCGAAATCCTCTGGCGAACCCCAAGAAAAAACCCGAATGTATCGCCGCGTGATGCGGGATTTCCTCGCCGCTTTGCGGACGACCGGGCGAGTTGGTCAGTTGGGTCTGCAGTCCGTTGTCGATTTTCTGATCGAGGATTCGTGTGTCATATGCGGCCGCACGGCCGCGTCGCCCGGCTGTAATCCACACGGGTTCGAGGGGCCGGCCCGCCATCTTCTCGAACCGGTGACCTGCCGGTATCTCCGGGGCACGCTTTCCATCACAAATCATCCGGTATGTCGAGACTGCGCCGTGGGGTTCGAAGTCGCCCGAAATGTTGCAGTTCTTGACGCGGCGATTGGCCCGTCCGGGATCCAATCGGCCCGAAATGAACGGTGTCGGCAGAAGGGAGTCCGCGTCGGCGCCGTTGGACCCGATTCACGGGAAACCGGGGGGTGCCTCTTGGACGGAGCGGCGCAAGTTACAGTGGTGGCGCCTTTTATGATCAACGATAATGTGTTGAAAATAATTCACTTAGTCAAGTTTAGCCGGTACGACGCGCTCATCCCACCGGTAGCACGGGCCATCGGGCACGTGGTGCGCTCGTTCGGGATCCCCTCCGGGCGGGATGCCGTGCTCGTTCCGACACCGATGGAGCCGGTGGAGTTCCGCCGGCGGGGGTTCAACCAGGCGGAGCGGATCGCGGCCGCATTGGGCCGGGACCTCCGAATTCCGCTCGCCACGGACACACTCAAAAAGACGCGTCGGACGGCGCCCCAGTCCCGGACAAAGCACGCGGAGCGCGCGCAAAACGTCCGGCGTGCGTTCACTTGCGTGGGTGAGATGCTTTGCGACAAACATGTGTTGCTCGTTGACGATCTGGTGACGACGGGGGCGACGGCGGCTTCGTGTGCGGCTGCCCTGGACCGGGGGGGCGTTCGACGGGTAACGGTGCTTTGTTTCGGTAGGGCGGTGTAATAGCTGGACTTGACACGGTCATCAAAGCTGGTTATCATGAGTTTCTCAGTCGGCGCGCTGTCCCCCGATGGGCTGAACATCGTCCAGCTGCGGGGGGCTTTTTACCGGGGTCCGGACGGTGCCGCACCCTGGATCGCGAACGAGGAGACTCGGTTTTTGGCGGGCCGCGGTTCTTCTTTTGTTCTCGTCATTGGGGTTGCTGATCTACCGGGAGGTTTTGATGGCAATCAAGGTCGCAATCAATGGGTTTGGCCGTATCGGTAGGCTCGTGTACCGACACGGTTTCAAGGACAAGACGTTCGATTTTGTCGCTGTAAACGATCTGACCAGTCCGGAAGTCCTCGCACATCTGCTGAAATACGATTCGGTCCATGGCCGTTTTCCCGCTGATGTCAAACCGGTCAAAGGCGGTATCAAGGTCGGCAACAAGACACTCAAGGTTCTCTCCGAAACAGAGCCGGCAAAACTCCCGTGGCAAAGACTGGGGGTGGACGTGGTGATAGAGTCGACGGGGAGATTCCGGAAACGCGCGGACGCTGGCAAACATCTTTCGGCCGGCGCAAAAAAAGTGTTGATTTCCGCTCCATCCCCCGATTGTGACCTGATGATCGTGATGGGCGTCAATCACGGCAAGTACAGCAAGAAGAAACACGATGTGATATCGACTGCGTCGTGCACGACCAATTGTCTTGCCCCTGTGGCCAAGGTGTTGAACGACAATTTCGAGATCGTCCAAGGTCTCATGACCACGATCCATGCGTACACAAACGATCAGCGAATCCTCGATCTACCCCACAAGGACCTCCGGAGAGCGCGGGCTGCGGCTGTTTCGATGATACCGACGACAACGGGTGCGGCGCGAGCTGTTACAAAGGTGCTCCCCGAACTGGAAGGGAAGCTTGACGGTATGGCGGTTCGCGTGCCCGTGTCGAATGGATCACTCATCGACCTGACCGTGGAGCTAAAGAAGAAAACGTCCGCGGAGCAGATCAACGAGGCTGTGAAGAAGGCCGCGCGTGGAAAGTTCAAGGGGATTCTCGAGTATACGGAAGACGAGATCGTTTCGGTGGACGTGGTGGGGAATGGGCACTCATCGATTTTCGACGCGCGATCGACGATGCGGGTAGGTAAGAATCTCTTTAAGGTGCTATCGTGGTATGACAACGAGTTTGGCTACTCGGCGCGCATGGTAGACATGCTCAAGTGTTTGATGAAGTGAGTGTGATCGGCAATGAGAAAACTCAGCATACGCAATTGCGACGTCGCCGGAAAACGCGTGCTCATGCGGGTCGATTTTAACGTCCCGTTCGATAGGGATCGAAACATCACCGATGACACTCGTGTTGTGGCTGCCTTGCCGACGATCAAGAACATCATCGAGCGGGGAGGCAAACTCGTATTAATGAGCCACTTGGGTCGCCCCAGGGGGAAAAGGGACGACCAGATGAGCCTCGCGCCGGTTGCGTTTCACTTGGGTTCGCTCATCGACAGCCCGGTGAAGTTCGTCAAGGATTGTATCGGAGACGAAGTGGTACGCAAGGTGGAGGCGCTCAAGGGTGGCGATATCCTTGTCCTGGAGAATCTACGGTTTCATCCCGGCGAGGAGGCCAACGATCCCGGTTTTGCAGCGGAGTTGGCCACCCTTGGGGACATTTATGTAAACGACGCCTTTGGAACGGCACACCGCGCCCATGCGTCGACCGTGGGGGTCAACGAACATTTTGATATCAGAGCGGCTGGGTTTTTGATGGAACGCGAATTGGAGGCGCTGAGTAATGCGCTGGAAAATCCAAATAGGCCCTTCGTGGCGATTCTCGGCGGAGCCAAAATCAAGGGAAAGATCAATCTCATTCAGTCGCTGTTGTCCAAAGTGGATGTTCTGCTCGTGGGTGGTGGGATGATGTTCACATTCTTCAAATCGACGGGGCTCGAAATAGGAAAGAGCATCGTGGACGACGATTACGTGGGAATGTGCAAAGAGATTCTCGACGGCTCGAGGGGCGGCCCATCACGGCTTCTTTTGCCCGTCGACTGTATCGTAGCAAAAGACCTCGAGGAGAATTCTCCGACACGGGAGGTCTCGAGTGCCGATATCCCCGATGACTGGGCGGGCGTGGACATCGGACCCAAATCCGTTTCGCTTTTCAAGAGTGAGCTCGCCGGCGCGGGAACGGTGTTTTGGAACGGGCCGATGGGTATCTTCGAGAAACCGCGCTTCGCTGACGGAACCAAGGAAGTAGCACGCGCCATTGCGGACGCCACCTCAGTGGGGGCTGTGAGCATCGTCGGTGGTGGTGACAGTGTCGCAGCGATCAATTTGATGGGTATCGCTGAGAGATTCACTCATGTGTCCACAGGGGGTGGGGCGTCGCTGGAGTTTATGGAAGGGAAAACGTTACCCGGTGTGGAGGCGCTTTGCGACGTCGCCGAAGCGCCCTGCGAGGGGTGAGTCTCGAGGGCACGCGCGGCGTGTTTCGTGGGGCGGGAGAATGTCCAGAGCAAAACTTGTCGCCGCCAACTGGAAGATGCAGAAGAGCATAGCGGGCGCGAGGTCGTTTTCGGAGCGGCTTGTCGCAGGTGCTGCGGATGACGTGGCCTGTGAAATCGTTTTGTTCCCGCCGTTTTTTGCGTTACCATTTGCAGCGGAAAAACTGAAGGGTACTTCGATCGCCGTCGGCGCCCAGGATCTCTTCTGGGAGAAAGAGGGTGCCTACACGGGCGAGATTTCCGCCGGAATGATCGTCGAGGCAGGGGGCACTTTTGTCATCGTCGGACATTCGGAGCGGAGACACGTGATTGGCGAGACAAACGAAGTGATCGCGAAAAAACTCAAAGCAGCGATCGAGGCCGGTCTCACTCCGGTGTTTTGTGTGGGCGAAAAGATATCTCATCGTGAGGCGGGCGAGGCGGAACAGTTTGTTGGAGAACAACTGGAAAGCGCGTTGTCGCAGCTTTCCGCATCGGATTTGGAAAGGATCATTATAGCCTACGAGCCCGTATGGGCGATTGGAACGGGTAAGACGGCTACTCCGGAGGACGCAGTGGAGATGCACCGCTTTATCCGGGGATGTCTCAGCAGCCGGTTTGGCTCTGACTTGTCGGAAAGAACTCGAATTCTGTACGGGGGTAGCGTGAAACCCGAAAACGCTGCGGACCTACTCCGCGAAAAAGAAATCGACGGTGCGCTCGTTGGTGGCGCAAGCCTCGACGTCGATTCCTTTATCGAGATCGCGAGTGCCGCTCCGTGACGTTCTCGGTGGGCAAGCGACGTGCTAGCTGCATGCGCGTCCGATCGAATTCGTTTTGTCGGGAAAGGATACAGTAACCATATGATATACAACCTAATTCAAGGTGTCCACGTCTTGGTTTGTATCGTTCTAATCATCGTGGTGCTCATGCAGTCGAGCAAGGGTGGTGGGTTGGCCGGCGCCTTTGGCGGTGGTGGTGACCAGACGGTTTTTGGCGGACACGAAACGGCCACGTTTTTGAGCAAAGCTACGACATATCTCGCCGTGGCCTTTATGTTTTTGTCATTGTTGCTTGCATTTCTCGCTTCGAAACGAGGCGTCGCGCGACCGGAGAGTGCCATAAGACAGGCGATACAAAACGAAGGCAACGTTATCCCACGTGGCGAGAGCGTCGACGAGATTTTGGGATCCGCTGTGTTTGATTCGATTCCGCCTGATAGCACCCAATGATGTGATGCCACGGTAGCGCTGTGCCGAGGTGGTGAAACTGGTAGACACGCTGTCTTGAGGGGGCAGTAGACGAAAGTCTGTGCGGGTTCGAGTCCCGCCCTCGGCACCACCCTTATCTCACCGGCGGTACGATCCCTACGCCATCAGCTGCGACCCGGCACTCGACCATTTCTTGACACCCTTGATATTACAGCCGTGGGGTTGACTGACTGTCCAAAATCCGCGGGGCACACGGAAATGGCAACGGCTTGTCCTCTGAGACACCGGAATCTGTGCTGTGCCCGATGGTATAAATGGATAGAATCGAGGAGAATCCCACATGGGTTGTGTCGATGCGTTGATATCCATCCCCGAATCAAGAACAGGAGGTAGAGTGATGACTCAAACGAACGGGAATCGGCATGTGAAGAGGATCTTTGGGTCCAAGAGCCACCGGCGCATTCGCTGGGGGTTGTTGTTGGTCTTGGGCGGTCTTATTCTCGGGGGGGGCCTCCCCAAGCATGCGGTAGGCGCGCAAACTGAGAAGAGTACGCCGACAGATCAAAAAACGGTGAGTGTTACCGTGTACAACAACGATCTCGGGCTGGTAAAAGACGTTCGAGGTCTTCGTCTTCCCCGGGGCGTGCTCGATCTGAAGTTCGAAGGTGTGGCGGCCAAAATCGACCCCACGAGCGTTCATATACGCTCGTTGACGCACCCCGACGATCTGGCCGTGCTCGAGCAGAACTTCGAGTTCGATCTTATCAGCCCATCGAAACTGATGGAAAAGTACCTCGGCCACACCATCGAGCTCGTCAGGATGATCGACGAGAAGGAAGTGACAAATCAGGCAAAGCTCATCGGGATCGAGGGCGGATACGTTTATGAAATGGACGGCAAGATCGCAGTCAATCCCCCGGGTCGGGTGGTTTTACCGGAGCTACCCCAGGGGTTGATTTCGAAACCCACGTTGGTATGGATGCTCGAGAACGGAGCACCTGAGCACACTGTCGAGGCGAGTTACTTGACGGGCGGGATGAACTGGAGATCGAACTACGTTATGGTGCTATCGGAAGACGACAAGGCAATCGACCTGTCCGGGTGGGTGACGATCGACAACCGAAGCGGAGCGACCTACGAGGACGCGTCGGTCAAGCTCGTCGCCGGAGACGTGCACCGGGTTCCCGAGCCGAGGAAAGGCCGGAGACTGGCCGATGGCGTACGTGAGATGCAGGTGACAGCCGGAGCCCCACAGTTTGAAGAACGGGCCTTCTTCGAGTACCACCTGTACACGCTCCAACGAAAAAGCACGATCAAGGACAATCAGACCAAACAAATCGGTCTGCTCGACTCCGAGAACGTTTCGGTGGAGAAGTCTTATCTCTATCAGCCGAGGAGGAGCTACTGGTTCTCGTCGATGTCGGGACCCGACAAGACGACTAAGGTAGGCGTGTTTCTCACCCTCGACAACTCGGAAGAGAACGGAATGGGGATGCCCCTGCCAAAAGGGGTCGTCAGGGTGTACAAAAAAGATGAGGACGAAGCGCTTCAATTCATCGGCGAGGATTCGATCGACCACACGCCAAAAGACGAGAAAATACGAGTCAAGCTTGGGGATGCGTTTGATATTGTTGGGGAACGGGTGCAGACCCGTTACAGAGTACTCGCCACAGGCCACTTGTACGAGTCGTCTTACAAGGTCACGCTTCGAAATCACAAAGATGAAGCGGTGGTCGTCTCGGTGATCGAAATGATACCGGGCGACTGGGAGATCATCGAGAAGAGCCACGAATACGAGAAGGAGTCATCGAATCGGGTGCGGTTCGATGTGCCCATCGAGGAGAATGGGTCGGCGGAGCTAACGTACACCGTCCGGATCAAGTACTAGCCTTCTCAACCGACGGCTGACGGGGCTCGCGTTGGGGCCAGGTGCCAGCGCGATCGCCGCGGCAGTCGAGAGTGTGAATGGAGCGCAGGCGTAGCGGGGGTGCGCCGGCGAGTTCCGCAGCGCGCCGCGGCGACGAGCATGTGGCGGGAGTCCTCGAGCGTTCTCCGTCGGCGCGCGAGGACTTTTTGAGCCGCCGTACCCCCGCTACGCCTAAGCCACGATTCTCAACTCGCTTCCAGGTCTGACGGATGGGCTCGTGACCCCGGCGATGCCTCTCGACGCCGTCGGTGTTCCCAACAATTCTGGTTTACAGGACGTGGCGGGGCGGTATACGATTGCCCACAATTAGTTGGTTGGCCCAAGACCCCTTTGCACACAATGGACATGTGGCGACAGATCACGGGATTTGCAGCGGACAACGCGTCGACTGTGGGCGTCGTTGCGATTCTGCTCTCCGTCGTAGCCATCCTGTTCTCCGTTGTCGCCGTTTCGAGGGTCCGAGCGGTGCTAAGACCTCTGAAAACCGTCCGGAGCCACGCGAAAAACTCCGACTCGGTCGTCTCGGCCATGGTGAAAGCGATCGAGAGCAACCAGCTCAAAATCGAGGGACTCGCAAGGAGTCTCGAGGACATCGCCGACGCGAGCCGTGTGTCGTTTCAATACGTCGGTCTGGTGCGCTACGACGCTTTCAATAACATCGGTGGACAACAGAGCTACTCGCTCTGTCTGCTCGACGGGAACAAAGACGGGGTGTTGATTTCGAATCTCACGGGGCGAGACTCGACTCGAAGCTATGCCGTTAGCATCAAGGGGGGTGTGCCCTCCCGGAAGCTTGGGGACGAAGAGGCCCGGGCGATGGATGCTGCGCTCACCCGCACCACTGCCGAGGAAGCCAATTAACGTTGCGCCTGGTTGGATGAATTCTGTGTCTGACCGGGCTCGGGCGAACTCTCGACCTTCACGAGCTTGATCCCTTTCCACCGTTCCTTCTTGAGCCAGAGAAACATGGCGATCCCCAAAAACACAACGTAGAGCGTGGCTCCCCCCCAGGCACCCACAACGCCGCCTGCGAGCACGGTCCCAAAAACAAAGCTCATTGGCAGGAAGAGAAACCAGCCTCCACCAAGCGCGAGAATCATCGGCGTTTTCGTATCGCCAGCGCCTCGGAGTGCCCCGGCGGAGATCATTTGAACGGCATCAAAGAGCTGGAACACGGCGGCCAGGTATATCAGTCGTTTTCCGTAAAACACGACGAGCGGGTCGTCGTTGAAGATCTTGACCAAAAAAACGGGAAGGAGGACGTACGTCATGCCGATAAATCCCGAATAGAAGATACCGAGCCTCAGCGTCGCGTACGCGCTTTTCTTCGCGAGGTCGTGACGACCAGCCCCGATGTACTGCCCCATCAGAGTTGTCGCCGCCACCGAGAACCCGTGGCACGGCATAAATGAGAGGGCGAGGACCTGGATGACGATCTGGTTTGCCGCGAGCTGTTCCGTCCCCATTCTCCCGACGTAAGCTGAAAAAATGAGAAAGCTGCCGATATCGAGGAAGTAGTGAAGACCGATGGGCATACCGATCTTGAGCAGCTCCACGAGGTGGGTTTTGTTTAGCCGCCAACCACACGTCGTATTGTATTCGGACCGGAAAAGACCCGAGAACGTGATCGATGCAAAGGCAACCGCGGAGAGGACATTTGCGATAAACGTCGCCCACGCTGCGCCGGCAACACCCATCGTGGGGAACGGTCCGTTTCCGAATATGAGAAAGTAGTCCAAGACGATGTTGGCGCAGTTGGCGAGGATCATCACCTTCATCGGTGTCTTTGTGTCTCCAAGACCGCGAAAGAAGTTTGAAAATGTATATTGAAAAATGAAAAAGGGGGCGCTGAGCATCCGGATACCGGCGTAGCTCACACAAAGATCTTTTACCTCGGGTGCGGGGCCGAGGAGATCGACGGTCCAAGAATTGAAGTACCGGATGAAGATGATGATCGCGCCTGAAACCAGCCCGATGTAGAGGCCGTGCCAGAGGTACGCGCCGCACCAAGTGAGTTTTCTTGCACCATAGCTTTGTGCGACGTACGTGCTGACGCTATAGCTCAAGCCGACGAAGAAAGAATATATCGTCCATACGAGCAAACCACCCAAACCAACCGCGGCCAGCTCGGTTTTTCCCACGTGACCGACCATTGCGGAATCGACCGTCCACATGACGGTCTGTGAGACCATGGTGATTATGGCGGGATAGGCAAGGTCCCAAGCCTCCCGATAGGACCCCGCCTTTTCGAAGGAAGAGGCGTTATCGGTTCTTATTCGGAGTCTTCCTTTTGCTTGCGGCTGTAATTTTCGAGAATCCTTTTCTCTGTGGCACTGAGATTCTCGAAACCCTTCGCGGCGATTTTGTCGAGTATGGAGTCGATCTTGGCGCTTTCCTGGATATCCCAGTCGTTTTTCTTTTTGTTCTGGTTGTAGCTAAGTAGCCAGCCTCTCAGGCGCATCCACAGCCGTGTGTTCTTGATCTCCTGTTTGAAAAAGAGAAGACCGGCCGCCATCCCCCCCAGGTGGGCGAAATAGGCGATCCCGGCGGAACCGGATATCCCGTACACGAGCTGGATCACGGCCAAAAATGTCACGAGGTGTTTGGCTTTGACGGGGAAGAGGAAATAAATGAACACATAATTGTTTGGAAACATCATCGCGTAGGCGAGGTAGAGCCCAAAAACGGCCGCGCTTGCCCCGATCACGGGAGGGCCGCTAAAGGTGAATATCGCGCTAAAGACCGCCCCGCCAAGACCGCATGATATATAGTACTTGAGAAATCGTTTGGGGCCCCACACCGACTCGAGCGTGGTTCCCAAGAACCACGTCATCAGCATGTTGAAAAAGATGTGCCAGAAGTCCGCGTGAAGAAACATGTATGTAAGCGGCTGCCATATGTAGAATTGTGTGGTTACGAGTTTGGGAGACAGGCCAAACAAATGGATTATCGTGTTGGGAGAGGAAGAAAAGAGCTTCAATAGGTGCACGACGACGTTTACCGCAATAATCTTGTTGACCATCGAGTTGACCGCGTAGGACCCCCACGTGGGCCGCCGCTCGTAATTCATGTATTGACGCATATTAATTCACTTTCGCCCGTGCTCTAAAATACACGTTAGCAAGTCTGGGCCGCAACGATTTCCTTGGGCTATTTGGCCTCGTCGCGTTCGGTGCAACCTCCTTGTCCGAGGGTCGCTCTGATGTATAATCAATTGTCCTCGATGCCCCAGAGAAATGTAACAATTCGCCCGCTTGACCCGTATCAAATTAGAGTCTGGATCGGCCCCCGAGCGGTGGAGGAGGACACATGCCGAGAATTCGAAGAAAACGCGTCTGGTTCGCTCTGATAATCATCGTAATTGTTGTTGCGGTAGGCGGTTACGTCGCCAATAACGCGCTCCGCAGCGGGTCGGCCGGTGCGGCAGATTCCACGGTTGCCGCGTCGGATAGCACGGCCGACAGCACGACGGTCGACTCTACCAAGGCGGGGAAGGACGACGAAGACGAAAAAAAGGAACCGGATCCGGTTCCGGTGGAAGTGGCCACCGTTCTTGCGCGGGCAATCTCGTCTTACTACTACACGACCGCCACTTTGGACCCCGAAAGAGAGGTCAACGTGCTTGCCAAGACGACGGGTGAGATCGTCCGACTCAACGTCGAGGAGGGGGCCAAGGTGGCGGCGGGCGCTGTCCTCTGTCAGATCGAAGACAGTGAACAACGGATTGCGCTCGACGAAGCACGGATAAACATGGAAAAACAAAAGAAGGAGTTCGAACGAATAAAATCGATGTTCGAAGAAAAACTGGTCAGCGATCGCGAATACACCGAGGCGAAATATCAATATGAGCTTGCAGAGAATCAGTTTTCCGCGGCGGAGGTGCGATACAAATACACGCGAGTGCGCGCGCCGTTTGCCGGTGTTGTTACGACACGGCACGTCGAAATCGGTCAGAACGTGAGCGTCGGGACCCAGCTGTTCGAAATCGCGGATACCGAACCGCTTCTTATCCGAATGTATCTCCCGGAAAACGAGATCCGCGATATCGGAGTTGGGCAGGAGGTGTCGATCCACCCGGATAACGACCCCGGTAAGACGCTTTCTGGAAAAGTGATCCGAATCGCTCCGGAAGTCGACGATCGCACCGGTACGGTCAAAGTGACGGCCGAGACCCGGGGAAGCGCCATGCCGGGTAGCTTCGCGAGAATCAAAATCGTGACCGATACGCGGGAGGGATCGTTGGCGATTCCGAGAAGGGGCATTGTGTCAGATGCCGGCGAGCTTTACGTCTATGTTGCCGAAGCGGATTCGGTACGAAAACAGTCGGTACAGATCGGCTATCAGAATGAGGATTACGCCGAGGTCCTCGACGGTGTGACAGAGGGGGATAGCGTGGTGGTTGTCGGTGTCGGTGGCCTCCGCACGGGAACAAAAGTCAAGATTCTCGATCCCACCATGCAAGAGGAGCTCTCCGAAAAGGAAGAGAGCGAGAAAGACGAAACGGTATCGAACTAGTCTCCGCCCGACAGAAATGCATCAATACTCGTAACGGGTCAGAGGGTTTTCGGTGAATATAATTCGATTCTCGATAGGGCGGCCGGTCACGATCGCGATGATTTTCATCGCCGCGGTCGTTTTTGGTTTTGTATCGCTAAGCCGACTCGATCTTCGACTCCTACCCGAGATTTCCTACCCGACTCTTACCGTCCAGACAGAGTATCCCGACGCGGCTCCTCTGGAAGTGGAGAATTTTGTCAGCCGTCCGTTGGAGGAAGCCGTGGGCGTGATCCCTGGTCTGCGGCGGTTGAGCTCCGTGTCAAAACCGGGAATGTCGGAAATCACGCTGGAATTCTCGTGGGATACGGCGATGGACTACGCCGCGCTGGATGTTCGCGAGAAGATCGATCTGATCGAGCTTCCAAGGGAATGCAGACAGCCGGTCATACTGCGTTACGACCCAGCATTGGACCCCGTGATCCGCCTCGGAATCTTTGGTGACGAGAATCTGGTGAGACTCCGTTACATCGCGGACCGCACGATCAAGAAGGAACTCGAATCCCTCGACGGGATCGCCAGCGCCAAAGTCCTCGGTGGTCTAGAGGAGGAAATCCAAGTCGAGCTGGACGAGCGAAAGCTCGCCTCGCTCGGCATACCGATTTCGCTCGTGAGCAACAGGCTGCTCCAGGACAACATCAATCAATCCGGCGGTAGGCTCAGGGACAGCGGTTCCGAGTTTCTGCTGCGGACCGAGAACGAGTTCAGAGACATCGATGATATCCGCAACACCATCGTCTCGCAGGTCGATGACCGAAAAATCGTTCTCGCCGACCTCGGCAACATCTGGCGTGGGTATCGAGAGCGCGAGGTGATCACACGAATAAACGGCAAAGAGGCGGTCGAGGTCGCGATTCACAAAGAGGGAGACGCAAACACGGTCGAAGTCGCCAGACGAATCCGTTCGAGGATCCGGAGTCTGCAGCGACAGCTCCCCGAAAACGTCAAGATGGAGGTGCTGTTCGATCAGTCCCGGTTTATCAAAACATCGATAAACGAGGTACTCTCAAATGCGATTCTTGGAGCAATTCTCGCCATTATCGTCCTCTATCTCTTCCTCAGAGATCTGAGAAGCACCGTCATTATAGGTCTCTCTATCCCGATCTCGGTTCTTGCCACGTTTGTGATGATGCGGCAGCTCGGCGTGTCGCTCAACTTGATGTCGCTGGGGGGGATTGCCCTCGGTATAGGGATGCTCGTGGACAACTCGATTGTTGTGCTCGAGAGTATTTCGCGACATAAGGAAGAGGGTGTCGATCGGAAAGCGGCGACGTTCGAAGGGGCCAGTGGTGTCGGAAGGGCGGTGATCGCATCGACGCTCACCAGTGTTGCGGTGTTTCTCCCAATCGTGTTCGTTGAGGGTATCGCCGGCCAGGTGTTCAGGGATCAGGCGCTTACGGTCTCGATATCGCTTCTCGCATCACTCATTGTAGCGTTGATGCTCATACCCATGATTTCCTCGCTACAGGGCCGTACGCCGGTGGATCCCAAGACGATTTTTGGCGAAACCAACAATACCCCAAAGAAAAGACGACGTCTGACGAGGTTCGTGGTCCGTGTCTGGAAGTTTCAAACCGAGACGGTCCCCGTCTTCTTTTTGAGGGTGTTCCGGAAAGTGTTTGGGTGGCTTCGAACGAGCAGCACACGTGTGGTGCGACCGTTTCTCGGTGGATTCGGTCGGCTCTACGGCGTAGTCGAGAGACGTTATGTGCCCATCCTCGACTGGGCACTGACGCGGAGGGGGGTGTTTCTGGCCTCTGCGCTCGGACTATTTGTATTTAGCATTTGGGCGTCGCGGTTCGTGGGGGCGGAGCTCATCCCGCAGTTCTCGCAAGGTGAGTTCAGCTTTAGTGTGAGGTTGCCCGAAGGTAGCCCGTTGGATGCCACGGACTCCAGGCTCACGGACATGGAGGAGATCGTCGAAGACACGGATGGTGTCGAACGATATTTCACCACGGTGGGCCAGGCGAGTCGGTTGGGTAGCAACGCAAAAAGCAAAGACAAGAATATCGGCCAACTAAACGTCGTCCTCGCGGACAAGGGAAACCGGAAACAGGAGGAACGCATCGTCGATCGGTTGAGAAGCCAGTTTTTGCGTATCGAGGGAATGACGTTCAAGTTCGCCCGACCCATGTATTTTACTCTGCAGACGCCTGTCGCCGTAGAGATCTATGGGTACAACCTGGAACGGCTCAAGTCGGTCTCCGACGAATTCGAGGAGGGGCTCGCGCGGATTCCTGGAATCAAGGACGTCAAGACGTCCATGGAGATCGGCAACCCCGAGCTGAACGTCGTGTTTGACCGGGATCGGCTATCCGCGTTTGGACTGTCTCTCGACGAAGTCTCCAACAATCTGAAAACAAAGATTCACGGTGAGGTTCCCACAAAATTCAAAGAGCGCGAGATCCAGGTGGACATCAGGGTGAGGACCTCGGCCTGGCAGGCGGAGAACGTCGGCGAGTTGAACTCGCTCGTCGTGGGCGAACGCGAGGGCACACCGATTGCGCTGAGCACGGTGGCCGATGTCGGCGTCGCGCGGGGTTTGAGCCAGATCACGAGGATATCGCAACAGAGAGCGGCGATTGTCTCGGGCAACCTCGCCGGAAGAGATTTGGCATCGGTATCCAGTGACATACAGGCGCTCATCGACCGGACACCGCTGCCGGGAGGGGTCACCGTCGAGATTGGCGGGCAAAACGAGGAGCTCAACCGGTCTTTCCGCAGTCTGGTTTTTGCGCTTCTATTGGCGATTTTTCTCGTTTATCTCGTGATGGCTGCGCAGTTCGAGTCGTTTGTGCATCCGTTCATCATCCTTTTCACGGTGCCGATGGGCGCGATAGGCGTGATCTGGACGCTGCTCATGACCGGTCAGACTCTGAGTGTTGTGGTCTTCATCGGCGTGATCATGTTATCCGGGATCGTAGTGAACAACGGAATCGTTTTGATCGACTACATCAACCAGCTCCGGCGCGGTGGAATGGATAAGGTGCGCGCGATACGTGAGGCGGCACAGATCAGACTGAGGCCAATCATAATGACGACCATGACAACCGTTTTGGGGCTTCTCCCAATGGCCCTGGGGTTGGGTGAAGGCGCGGAGATTCGCGCGCCGATGGCACTGACCGTGATCGGGGGGCTTTTGGGTGCGACGTTTCTGACGCTGCTCGTGATTCCCGCGCTCTACTCAGTAGTCGATCGCAAGAAATAGCAAACTCGCAGGTACGGACCGGACGCCGGGGGACATCGCGTGCAAAAACTCTACGAAATGGCAGTGTTCAAACCGGTGATCATCACCATCGGCCTGGTTACGCTGCTGGTGCTCGGGGCCATTTCCGTCCATAAACTGCCGGTGGAATTCTTTCCCGAGATGGACTTCCCATTCATAGGCGTTTTTGTTACCTATCCAAACTCGGTCCCGTCTCACGTCGAGAGACAGATTGCCAAACCACTCGAAGAGGTCTTGAGCACTCTGGGGGACGTGCGTTGGATATTCTCGGAGTCATCGACCGATGGTGCCTTTGTGGGAGTGGTTTTTGACTGGGGGAGAAATGTCGACGTACTCAGGATGGAGGTCAAAGAGAAGGTCGATCAGATCCGCGGGG
>CP070677.1:1370827-1375915 GCA_020352495.1 Candidatus Latescibacterota bacterium | reverse complement strand
GGGGCGTCGTAAGATCAGACGGCGCAGCAAAGCGTATCCGTTTCTCCTTAGCACAACAGTAGCCGAACACACCTACAAGGGATTTTTCATTGGCGATTTCGTCGAGGGTGGGAGGGCGATTTTCACCGAGGGTGTTGTGGACATAAGTCCCACCGATGCCGAGAGAGCCGAAATTTCGGATGGCGACGAGGTCTTGGTTGCCTCGGCTCGCTTCGAACGAAGCTGGCGTGCAAGGATCGTGGGCGAGCAACCCGAGGGGAGCCTGCATGTCACCCTGGGCGGGGGTGACGGCGTTGGCGAGTCTCCTCAGCCCGTGAGTATCCGGAAAAGCGATGTTTGAACCCGTGGAGAGCTAAACGGCGGAGCGGATCACGGGCGCGCAAACACTGGAAAACAAAATGTTCAAGCTCATAGACAACTATATGATTGTGCCAAACATCCATCTCCTCACCGTGGAAGCGCCCAACGTTGCAAGAGAGGCGAGACCGGGACAGTTTGTGATCGTTCGCGCCGACAACGAGGGCGAGCGGATCCCCCTGTCGTTGTCCGATTGGGACGCGGAAAAAGGAACGGTCACAATGGCCGTCATGAATGTGGGGAAGACCACGTCAAGGCTTGCCGAACTCGAAGCCGGAACCAGTATGCCAACCGTCGTGGGTCCCCTTGGGAATCCCTCGGAGATCGACGAGTTTGGGTCGGTTCTTTGTGTCGGTGGGTGTTACGGAATCGGAAGCATCTATCCGATTGCGCGGGCACTGAAGGAAAAGAACAACAAGGTGTTCACGGTACTCGAGGCGAGGAGTTCGTATCTCATGTACTGGGAAGAGAAGCTGCGCGGCTTCTCCGACAAGATCATCTACATTTCACGGGACGGAACCCACGGGTACCGGGGACACGTCAATCAACTCCCCGACATCATCGAATCGCTCGGGGTGCCGATCGATCGGGTCATTATCAACGGATGCACATTGCTCCTAAAAAAAGCCTCTGACGCCACCCGGCCGCTCGGAATCAAGACGATAGTGAGTCTCAATCCCATCATGATCGATGGGACGGGGATGTGTGGTGTATGTCGTGTGACGGTTGGATCAAAGACAAGGTTTGCCTGTGTCGATGGGCCGGATTTCGACGCACACGAAGTGGATTGGGACGAGTTACTCCAGAGACGAAAGTCATACATGTCCGAAGAGGCCAAGCCGCTGAGGACCAGTGGGTGCGAGAAGCGTGGCTGTCTAACAACACAACCTGTCGTTCGTTAGAGCGGGTTGTGACGAGGATCGACGAACGAGTCGCAAGAGGATACCTGCTGTGGCAGAGGACAAGACACCGGGAAAAAAGCCGGCGAAGAAGGCGAAAGCGAGAAAGAAGTTAGATCTCGATCGACGAGACATTCCCAAGCAGCCCGTCGAGGCACGCGTCCGCAACTTCGATGAGGTGGCGCTTGGGTACTCGGCCGAGACGGCGATCGAAGAAGCCAAACGGTGTTTGGTGTGCAAGAAGCCAAAATGCATCGGGAGTTGTCCTGTCGAGATCGATATCACCGGTTTTATCGAGTGTATTGCGCAAGGCGACTTTGCGGAGGGTGTCAGAATCCTCAAGGAAAAGAACCTTCTTCCCGCTATTTGTGGACGTGTCTGTCCCCAGGAGGATCAATGTGAAGGCGTATGTGCGCTGACAAAGAAAAAGGGAGAGATTGCCATCGGGCGTCTCGAACGGTTTCTCGCAGACTGGGAGGCCGAACAACCGGACATTGAAATACCGGTGATCCCACCACCAACGGGGCGCAGAGTCGCCGTAGTCGGGGGCGGACCCGCGGGGCTCACGGTGGCCGGCGATCTGATCAGACAGGGGCACGGGGTGACGATCTTTGAGGCGTTGCATGAGATGGGTGGCGTGTTGATCTACGGAATTCCGGAATTTCGACTTCCAAAACGCATTGTCAAACGTGAGGTGGACTACCTCGAAAAGCTCGGGGTCGAGATGGTGACCGACTTCGTCGTTGGCAAAACCCGGACGATCGACAGCATGCTGGAAGAGTACGATGCTGTATTCATTGGCTCCGGCGCGGGACTTCCGTGGTTCATGGACATACCAGGTGAGAACCTCAATGGTGTCTACTCGGCCAACGAGTATCTCACGCGAATGAATCTCATGAAGGGGTATAAGTTCCCCGACAGCGGTACGCCGATCGTAAAACACAAAAAAGTCGCTGTTATCGGTGGTGGGAATGTCGCGATGGATTGCGCTCGGACGGCGCTTCGATTGGGGGCGGAGTCCCACATCATCTACAGGCGATCGAGGGAGGAACTCCCGGCGCGTCTCGAGGAGATTGAAAACACCGAGGAGGAGGGTGTGACCTTTCAGTTCTTGACGCTACCCATTCGCTACATCGGGAACGACAACGGATGGGTGGAAGCGATGGAATGTTTGAGGATGGAATTGGGTGAACCCGATCAGTCAGGACGACGACGCCCCGTTCCCATCGAAGGGTCCGAAACGATCATTCCCTTTGATGCGATAATATGTGCCATTGGAAACAGCCCAAATCCGTTGATCGCAAAGACGACCCCGGGGCTCGAGATCGGACGGAGAGGGAACATCGTCACGGATGAAGAGACGGGGAAAACGACAAAGGACCGGGTCTGGGCCGGTGGTGACGTGGCTACGGGAGCCGCAACAGTAATTCTCGCCATGGGCGCCGGCCGGAAAGCAGCCCGGTCAATTCACGAGTATCTTGGTTCGCTTCCCGTCAAAAGCTGACCGTCTTTTTTCTGGTCGACCGGGTTTTCTCTGAACACAGAATCATCTCTGAGCCAGTTTTCCCCGTCTAGATTTCTATTCGACCAGAACCATCTTTCGCGTCTGGGAAAAACCGGGTGCCTTCAGTTGATAGAAGTAAACTCCCGAGGCCACTCGACCGCCGTTCTCGCTCTCACCGTCCCAACCGATCTCATAGCGCCCTGGGGGACGGTCCCGCTCTTCCAACACGCGAACGAGGGCACCCGTCACATCGTACACGCGCAGACTCACCCGGCCCGGTTTAGCCAGTTCATACCGGATGATCGTGCGAGGGTTGAACGGATTCGGGTAATTCTGAAACAGCACCGTCTTGGTCGGGGGTGCGAGTAGTTCACTCCGGTGCTCCTCGATAAACTCATGGTCGCCAACCAGAACGATAAAACGCGCGCGAGTCTCATCGCGAACCACCGGCTTCCTGCCCAGGTAGAACTCGTAGCGATCAACCACTTTCAGATTGGCCGTCCTATCGAGCGCGCGATCCACCAACACCGCTTGATATTCGGACGGCAGTTCTCCGAGACCTGAGAACGTGAGGGTGACCGCGTCACCAGCGTTACCCAGCGAGAAGTTCTTGGCCACGTCGAAACGCCACATGTAGCCGGCACCCTCATCCTCCTGCGGTGTGTCCAAACCCCTCGAGTTGCCCTGAATGTCCGAGCTATAAAGCCCAGGTCTCAGCTCCCAGCTTGCATGCGGGAAGCACAACCCAACACCCACCCCCGGACACATGGGTGGCTCTGAGCGGTCGTAACGGTCCCATTCCCTCCGTGCATCCGTGGCGACACCAATGTAGTTTTGCACATCCCGTGCGCTCGCGCTTGAGGCGGCGATTTGCACCCTCCAGCCATCATCCGTTTCTTCGGTTACCAGATCGGGCTCAGATGACAAGACCGGCTGACCGACCGCCTCCCGCGGTGGGACAAGAAGTGTCACGGTTTGTTGTGTTTCGGTGACGTTCTTGACCCAGTACCCTTCGAACGGTTTCATCGTTACGACACCGCGCCTATAATCAGTCGAGGTCCAACGGACCGGCTCTTCGACCACCGAGCCCTCGGCGTCAGCCATCGCCAGTGTCGTGTCCTCCGTGACCACGGTGATCGAGTCCCAGGCGACCTCGAAGTTGAACGGATTCCCAATCTGGTTCCAACCGGGCTCGAGGTCGATGTTGTACGGGCCGTCGGTGGTCGTGGAACGTCCTGTGATGGGTGCGGTTGTGATCCGATTCCTTTCACTTGAGATCAGCCAGAAAGCGCGGCCTGGGACGGGACGAAAGTGAGCCTCGTGCCGTGGGAGGAGCTCGACGTAGTCGGCCTTCCCGCTGATTTCCGAGCGGACCCACCGAAACGCCCGCCATTGTTCTATTTCGTGCGGGCTAAAGGGTTTCTGGTCGGACAACAACGCTGCCAGCGTTCCACCAAAATCCCCGAAGTCCAGTGGTATTGTTACCATCCGGTATACTCCGCCCTCGAATGAGCGGGGTTCGTCCAGATTTGGGATGTCGATCTGAAGCACACTTGGATTCGTTGCTGGATCCTCGGCAGGGTCGGTGAGCCTCTGGTGGGAAAGCGTAAACGCTTCCAACCAGTACTCGACACCTCTGGGCCCGGTGAGGCTATCCGGGATCGTCGCCGAAGGGATTGCGGCATCTACGTCAGCGATTGCGATTTCATAGGCGTCCTCGTCCTCGCCTCCGAGACGATAGTGGACCCGGGCGCTATCCAGCACAGTCCCCTGCTCGGTGTCCACGAGAACGAGAATTTCGCGGCCCTCTAGATACCCCCCTTCCGAGTTTGGCTGGGCGATGGCGGACACGGTCGTGGGGGGCCAGGGGACGACGGTGTCGCCAATTTCTGGTGCCGTGGGGGGATAGTAGGTGCGGACGGGAAGGTTCCTTACTTCGACGTACCATTCGAGTCCGGCTTCGGTCACGTGTTCGCCAGGGATGATCCCGACGAAATCATCGCTCTCGGACGCAAACAATGGCAAGGCGAACACGTCGCCGCTGAGCCGAGGAATACCATAATGAAGGGTTCCCGACTCGATGCGCGTGTCCAATGGGGTGGGTGTCACCACAATTGTCAGTGGATCCCCAAGCGTGGCGCCGCCCGGTCCGGTAATCTTGCGGGTTCTCATATTGAGCATGCGGATGTCGGTCCGGATTGGAACTGGAAACGAGTCATGTTGCGGATCGTTACTTTCGATAACCATGTCGCCGGAAATCGTGGAATCGTTCTCAGGATGCACAAACACAGAGAGGTTACGCGGTATGTCGGTGGGGACGGTGAACGG
>CP070677.1:1360978-1370727 GCA_020352495.1 Candidatus Latescibacterota bacterium | reverse complement strand
GACTCGAGAATTTCCGCACGCTTCGCGGTGTCGGCGTGCTGCGGAACTCGCCGGCGCACCCCCACTATCCCCACGTTGACATCTTCACGTTCGGTGATCGGTTTATCGAAGTTGTCCTTCGATGACTCGATTCCGGACCCGTTTTGCCAAAGAGAATCGAGATCCATGACATTCAAAGCCGTAATGTTCGACCTTGATGGAACGCTCCTCGATACCTTGGAAGACATCGCAGATTCGGCAAACCGGGTGCTCAAAAGACATGGATATCCAACCCGCTCGAACGATGACTACCGGTATTTTGTCGGTGACGGTGTGAGAATGCTCGTGCGGCGTTTGTTACCCGTTGACGCACGATCCGATAACGTCATTGAGAGCATGCACGACGAATTCAGGGAAGAATACGGGCGAAATTGGAAGACAAAAACAAAACCGTACGACGGTGTCCCCGAAATGCTCGATGGGCTCGTTGCACGCCAGTTGAGGCTTGCAGTGCTTTCCAACAAGCCCGACGATTTTACGAAACAGTGCGTAGAGGAACTACTCCCCGCATGGACGTTTGACATCGTCATGGGGTATCACGATCGGCTACCGCCCAAACCCGACCCTGCCGGCGCACTTCAAATCGCAGACCGGCTTGGGATCAAACCGGGGGAGTTTCTCTACCTGGGTGATACGTCCATCGACATGAAGACGGCAACCGCTGCGGGGATGAAACCCGTGGGAGTGCTTTGGGGTATTAGGGGGTTCGATGAATTGAAAGGCAGCGGTGCGCGATCAATCATCGAGAAACCTGGTGACGTGTTCACTCTTCTTTGATCTCGCGCGATGAAACATCAGCCAATTCAAGTTTTCGGTTTGGGACAGTGTTGTCTCGATTATCTTACGACGGTCGACTCGTACCCGCTTCCCGATACGAAGTGTGAGTTTTCGGAGATGGTTATCCAGGGTGGCGGTCCGGTGGCAACGGCGATGGTCGCACTCTCGCGATGGGGCGTCTCGACCGCGGTCGCAGGAGTGATCGGGGATGACGGGTTTGGCTCGATGATCAAGACATCGCTCGACGAAGAAGGCGTGGACACACGCGGCCTTCTCGTCCGCAAAGGGCACGGCTCACAGTTTGCGTTCATCGTTGCCGAACCGGGTGCGGGAAGTCGGACCGTGTTCTGGCGTCGCCCCACGGGCCCGCCGCCGCAACCAGATGAAATCGACTACGATATACTGCGAACCGCGGAGGTACTCCACACAGACGGACTCTTTATCGACGCCTCACTTGCCGCAGCCCGGGCGGCCCGCGAGGCGGGCGTGCGTGTCGTCGTAGACGCCGGCTCGCTGAGAGACGGAATGCTCGATCTTGCCCGGCTGAGTGATTGTTTTATTGCCTCCGAGAAGTTCGCGCGCCAGCTCGTCGGCACGGAGAACCCGCTTGGTGCCTGCGAAAAAATGGCCGAGTTGGGACCCCGGGTCGTTGCGGTGACGCTTGGGAGCAAGGGCTACGTGGCCCGACAGGATGATGTCATCATTGAAAAGTCGGCCTACTCTGTTGATGTCGTCGATACGACGGGGTGTGGGGATGTATTCCATGCCGGTTTCACCTTTGGGGTCGTCAAGCGATGGGATGTATCAAAGAGTCTCGATTTTGGCGCCTGGGCTGCGGCAATGGTAAGCACCCGGCTGGGGGGGCGCGCCGGGATTCCTCCACGAGAGCGTTATACGTCGAACGGAAGATCATAAAAGCGGTCGGCGGCTTTGAATGACCAAGAATGAACACAACGCATTTCACATCGCACACGAGCTCCTGATTGCAACGAGCCGATCAATCGGAAGGTGGTTCCATCCATGGATTTTTCGGAAAAACGGGTTTTGATAACGGGCGGTTCGCGAGGAATTGGACGCGCAGTCGCAAGGGCGTTCGCGAGGCGGGGTGCAAAAACGGCCATCAGTTATCTATCGAATCTCGAGGCTGCCAAAGAAACAGCGGGGTCGCTCCCCGGCGGACCGCATTTGTTTGCTCAGGCCGACGTGGGTGATCCAAAGGCCGTGAAACGGCTGGTCGATTGGGCGGTGAAAGAGCTTGGGGGGCTGGACATCGTGGTCAACAACGCCGGTGCCCACAGAATTCATCGGGTCGAAGAAGTCGATTACGGTGAATGGCAGGCGGCGTGGCGGGATACGCTGGCGGTGAATCTCATCGGCGCTGCAAACGTTTCCTACTGCGCGGCACGGCACATGATCGAGCGCGGCGGCGGGCGGATCGTGAGTGTGTCCTCACGAGGGGCGTTTCGGGGTGAGCCCGATCACCCCGCGTACGGTGCGAGCAAAGCAGGTTTGAACGCGATGAGCCAGTCGCTTGCCCAGCGGCTGGCGCCTCACAACATCTTTGTTGGGGTGGTGGCGCCCGGGTATGTGGAGACGGATCTCGTGGCCGAAAAGCTCGCCGGACCCGAGGGGGACCTGATCCGCGGGCAGAGTCCCCTTGGCCGCGTCGCACGACCCGATGAGGTCGCACAGGCGGTGTTGTTTCTGGCCGCGGATGGATCCGAGTTTATGACCGGAGCGATCATCGATGTAAACGGCGCGTCGTATCTTCGGTCGTGACAGATCGTGAAGGAAGCTTGGAATGACAGAGACTTAGGCGGCGCGCCATGTCATGACAGGCTTCTCACTGGATTCGGATGGGTTTGTGTCGCGGCGCAAGCGGTGTCATTGGGAATATACTCACGTTCGAAAACGCGTTCTTTGTCAGTTAACTCTGGACGGTAAAACATGATTCTCACGGGTCTCCATTTGCTATGGTCATACAAATGCACGTACGAATGCGATCACTGTTTTGTTTGGGGAAGTCCCTGGCAGGAGGGCACGTTCGCTCTCCGGCAGCTCGATGAAATTCTCAGGCAAGGAAGGGAACTCGGAACGGTCGAATGGATCTGTTTCGAGGGTGGGGAGCCCTTTCTTTACTACGCGACGTTGCTCCGCGGAATCCAAAGAGCAAAAGAAGAAGGTTTCAAAACTGGGATCGTCACAAACACGTACTGGGCAATCGAGGAGGCAGACGCACTGGAAACGCTCCGGCCGTTTGCGGGACTCGTGGATGATTTCTCGATAAGCGCCGATCTCTATCACGGTGATGAGGTGCAGACCACGCAGGTTCAAACCGCGCGAGCTGCCGCCGAGAAGTTGAGAATCCCGGTTAGGATCATCACCATCGCCCAGCCCGAGACGGAGGACACAACGGAAGCCATCGGACAGATCCCACCCGGCGAAAGCGGTGTGATGTTTCGTGGGCGGGCGGCGGAGAATCTCGTCGAACGAGCCGGCCGAAAACCGTGGGACAGCTTCACCGAGTGCCCCCACGAGGATCTGCGCGATCCGGGGCGTATTCATATCGATCCACTTGGCAACGTCCACATCTGCCAAGGCATTTCCCTTGGCAATTTGTTTCATACGCCGCTGGGAACGATATGTGATACATACGACCCGGACTCGCACCCCGTGATTGGCCCGATTCTCGATGGTGGTCCGGCGGAATTGGTTCGCCGGTACGGGCTACCTCATGCTGAGAGTTATGCCGACGCCTGTCATCTCTGTTACGAAGCGAGACGCGATTTGCGATCGCGTTTCCCGCAAATATTGACGCCCGATCAAATGTATGGTGTTCCGGAGGACGAGTGAACGGGCCCGAGAGGAACATCGTAGTTGCAGATGACGATTGCTAGAAAACAATGACTACCGAGCGCAGCGGCTTTGATAAAAAGCGGTGGGTTTCGGTTCTTGGCGCCGGGAGAGCCCGAGGAGGACAACGATGTTCAGAAAAGTAGATGATTTTCTCGAGTCGTATGGGTATCTGACCGAAGGAACGGGTAAGATTTTCGCGAAGCTGACCGATGAGAATCTGAGCCAATCTATAGCGGACGGACATCGGACGCTGGGGCATCTCGCCTGGCACATTGTAACCACCGTTCCCGAAATGATGAATCGCACAAAGCTCGGGCCAAGCGCCGTCGACCATGAGTCGACGCCCCCTCGTTCTGCACCGGAGATCGCAGACGCTTACAAAAAAGTGTCCGGCGAACTCGTTGAGGCGGTGAAGGCGAAATGGAAAGACGAAACACTTCTCGAGACCGATGATATGTATGGCGCGCAGTGGCCGAGAGGAAAATCCCTCGCCGCGCTGGTGAGTCACGAGGTCCACCACGTTGGACAGATGACCGTGCTATTGCGTCAGGCAGGGGAAACAGTCCCAGGACTCTACGGACCGGCAAAAGAGGAATGGGCACAGTTTGGAATGGAGACGCCGCCCTACTAGGGCCGGTATCTCGAGGAGGTCCCACCGCCGCAATAAAACGCAAACTCTGTATTGGAGGCATAATGGGTACACACCCGACCGCCGGTACCGTACGCGCCATTCGGTGGATCGCGAGAGTATGGAGCATTTTGACCCTTGTCTTGGTTCTAGCAATCCTGTCGGGAGAAGGGTTCTCGTCGGCCGCGTCGAGACCAACGGGTGACGAGTGGGTGGGACTCGCGTTTTTCCCTTTGGTGTCCTTGTTGGGCTGGTTATCGCCTGGCGAAAAGAGGGTGTCGGCGGGGTCATGGCGACGGCCAGTCTCATCGCGTTCTATGTCTGGCATCTCATGTTCCATGGTGGGTTTCCGCGTGGGCCGTTTTTTGTTCTCATGGCTGCTCCCGGAATTTTGTTTCTGATAAGCTGGCATCTCCCTTGTCGGTCACGTGAGGGCGTTCCCACATAACAACCGGCACCTACTCGGACGGGGACAATCAATCTCGTCACCGGCTTTGCGCCAAGATCATCACTGGCGGGAGCGACAGTTTTGTTATAAACTTCCGCTACGGGTCATTGGGGGGATGATCCGGCCGAGGCGATCGATCCAGCCAGATGGGCACGGTGTGGTGGGAAATGGGTGTCTCTTACGAGATAATGGGTGATCTCGTTGTACTCACCGCACGAGAACGGGTTACCGACGAAGATTTCCGGAAAGCATTCGAGGCGGTCATCGCCGATCCGCGTTTTCAGAAAGGGTCAAAGGTCCTTACGTACGATCTCGAGTCTGCGTACGAACCCACGACAGCGAATCCTCGAGAAGCTGCAGCGACTATAAGTTCTTTCATGGGTCATCTCGCTCCCCGCGTGGCCGTTGTCGTGAGCAAGGAAGCGAGTATCGGGCTGGGGAGAATGATTGAGAAGTACTGCAACGAGTACGGTATCGAGTTTTGTGTGTTTCGCGATCCCAATGAGGCGAAAGAGTGGCTTTACCCGGAAAAGTCCCGATTCTGACCCCGACCTGCATGGTTCCGTTTACACCACAAGATTTGACGGCAAACCCCAACGATCCACTGAGCATCAAAACCCACTTGGGTATGAGTCTCATAACACGACGAGGTTGAAACATGGCAAACGAAGAAAAAAAGGTGTGTCTATCCTGTGAAAAGAACTCTCACCAGACTCCACTCGTTCGGCTGGATTACAGGGACACAACGATCTGGATATGTCCGCAGCATCTTCCGATCCTGATTCACGATCCGGCCAAGCTCGTCGGTAAACTCCCCGGTGCGGAGAACCTCTCCCCCGCCGACCAGTAGAACCGTCCGAGCGTATCGACCGGAGCCAAAACGCTCGAACGAGACGAGAGGGGACACGCAAAGGACGGACCAAAGGACCCCGAAAAAAAGGATCCAAAACCGAAGAAATGGGCAAACTGATACACCTATACTCCATCCCGCCGCTTGTCAGTGCGTTGTTTCTTTTTTCGCTGGGCATTGTTGCCCTCTTTTCCAGAAAAAAAGAAGAACTGTGGCGGACTCTGGCCGTGTTCAGCCTCCTTTTGGGGGCGGCGTCGGCGATCGCGTTCGTCGTAACACTCATCGAGGATCCCGCGATCGCTAGTCGTACTGTGCGATTCGCGCCATTTTTTGGAATACTTGCGCTGAGTTTTGCAAACTACTACGCATACATGCTCACCGGACGCAGCGGTCGGAGCCGGCTATTCGGTCGTAGGCATGTGTCCGGCCGGCTTTTTGCGATTCTCATATCGATTTGGGCTCTCGTGCTCGCGGTTCTCGTCGTGACCGGGCAGCTGATCGCCAATGTGGAAGGTTTCGGTTCCGAACGGCCCCGTGTATCTTTTGGATCGATGATGTACGTTGTGATCGTTCTATACATAATGGGGACGATTCGGAACTCGACGTATCTCGTTACGGCGTACCGGCAGGCAACGGACAACAGTCTTCGGCGGTTCGTTGCGCTCAACGTCGTGGCGTTTCACCTGGTCTTTGGTTCGGTGATACTGTTCCAATTTATCCTCCCGCTTTGGGGATTTCACACTCAATTGTATGCGTTTTTGGTATTTCCCATTGCCGTTCTGATATTCTATGTGGCCATCGTCAGATACCAGTTTGCGCGTGTCGACGATCTCAATCTATCGCTGGAAAGAAAGGTCGAGGAACGAACGGCCCAACTAAAACGCGCAGGCAAAGCTCGTCCAGTCGGAAAAAATGGCATCCATGGGACAGCTTGTTGCGGGGATCGCTCACGAGGTGAACAACCCGATTGGAGCGGTCAGAAGCATGGCGCAGTCGAACAAAGCAGCCGTAGACAAACTGAAAAGGTCCGTGACGGATGACGGCGCGGCGGACGCCGAGAACGTCGGGCGAATTCTTGCAGTGATGGACAATGCGAACCAAGTCATCGAAGATGGGACGAGAAGGGTGGCCGAGGTCGTGGAGACATTGAGGAACTTTGCCAACCTGGACGAGGCGGAGGTTCAGTGGTTCGATGTCCATGAGGGATTGGAAGACACACTGGTGATTCTTCAACACCAGATCAAACCCTCGGTGAAGATCAACAAACAATACACCGAGGTTCCGCGGGTGAACTGCTTCCCTGCGCAGCTCAACCAGGTATTTCTGAATATTCTCACCAACGCAAACGAGGCGATTCACGAAAGCGGCGAGGTAACGATATCGACGTCGTGCCAAGGCGGGAATGTCCGTGTGTCGATAAGAGACACGGGTGTAGGCATACCGGAGGAGAACAGAAAGAAGATATTTGATCCCGGCTTTACAACAAAAGGTGTTGGAGTCGGGACGGGACTCGGGTTGGCGATCTGTTACCAGATCATCAAAGATCACGATGGTGATATCAACGTGGATAGCGAGGTGGGAAAAGGATCGGTGTTCACTGTCGTGTTGCCCACGACGCCGAGAAAGGTGGCCAGAAATAGGTAAAAAGGAGCAAGACGGTATGAGAAAGATCAACATATGTGCGGGAAACCTCTCGGTCGAGGCGGAATTGAATGACACGACATCCGCAAACAAAATCTGGGAGGCGCTTCCCATTACCGGCAGTGCGAATACGTGGGGGGACGAGATTTATTTCGAGATTCCCGTATCGGCCGATCTCGAATCGGATGCCATAGAGGAAGTCGAAGTCGGGACATTGGGTTACTGGCCGCCGGGAAAGGCGTTTTGTATTTTCTTTGGAAAGACTCCCGTGAGCACGGGCGAGAAACCGAGGGCCTACAGCCCGGTGAACATCGTTGGATCCGTTACCGGAGATCCAGACGAGTTCAAAAAGGTGACATCGGGAGAGGAAGTCAAAATCGAGAGGGGGACGGCATGAGCGATTACCGTGTCGAATTCGATACACTTTCGTGGGAGACACCGATGCGGGGTCTCCGGCTCAAGGCTCTGCGGAGCGGAGGGAAACAGTTGAGGTTGGCGGAATACACGCCAGCGATGGAACCCCATTGGTGTGAGAAAGGCCACTACGGATACATGCTCGAAGGCGAGTTCGAAATCGCCTTTGACGATGAGACTACGTTGTTCAAGCCCGGTGATGGAGTGTTCATACCGCCCGGGGCAGAGCACAGACACATGGGAAAAGCGTTGACCGATGTCGTACGGGTGATATTTGTCGAGGACATCTAGGGAAATGGCAAAGAAAAGGGAGACGGGTCGATGAACTATACGGAAGTCATGAAGAAACTCGAGGCGATGGGTACCGCGCAGAATCGCAAGGTCTATGCGAGACACGGTGTCGGAGAGAAGATGTTTGGTGTGAGCTTCGCCAACCTTGGGAAGCTTCGGAAAGAAATCAAGATCGACCATGGACTCGCGACCAAGCTCTGGGCTTCGGGCAACCATGACGCCAGGATCCTTGCAACGATGATCGCCGACGCGGCTCAGATGAAAAGCGCGGTGCTGGAAGAGTGGACCAAGCACCTCGACAATTATGTGATCACTGATGCGCTCTCGGGTTTGGCGGGTAAGACACCGTTTGCCCGGGCCAAAATGAAAAAGTGGACGGGATCCAAAGAAGAATGGACCGGACGCGCCGGGTGGGTTCTTTTGGCCGGGCTGGCGATGAACGACGATGAACTCCCAGACGAATTTTTCGAGGAGTACATAGAGATGATCGAGGCCAACATCCGCCGGAGCAAAAACCGTGTGCGGGACGCAATGAATAGTGCGCTCATCACGATGGGGATTCGAAACGGCAGGCTCGAAAAAAAGGCGGTTGCGGCAGCCAAGCGCATCGGGACAGTCGAGGTGGATCACGGTGAGACAGGCTGCAAGACACCGGATGCAGTCGCCTATATCCAAAAGGTAAAAGCGCGAAGGAAAAGACGGTAACCGGTCGGTCGTGACGGTGACTGGTGACATGCACCCCACGGCATTCCCGGTTCTTTGCAGATCACCCACACGTCTCGGTGTGATGGGTGTTGAACGGACGATCTTATGGAGGATTCTATGAAACACGCTGTTGTCTTGTTTGTTTCCTTGTTGGCGATATTTGTGGCTGCCCCCCTTGACGCCGATGTAACCGGTGAAAAGGACGGGGCCCCGGAACTGGATTCAAAACTCGTTTCGGGTTTATCGTTTCGCGGCATAGGACCGGCCTTTATGTCCGGGCGGATTGGTGACATCGCGGTAGACCCGGTCAAAAAAAGCACGTGGTACGTTGCCGTGGCCTCGGGCAATGTCTGGAAAACGGTCAGCGCAGGGACGACGTGGGAGCCCATCTTTGACAAATACGGTTCGTATTCGATCGGCTGCATCGCCGTGGATCCCAACAACCGGCACATCGTCTGGGTTGGCACCGGCGAGAACAACAGTCAGCGAAGCGTGGGTTATGGTGACGGTGTGTACAAATCGCTCGACGGGGGAAAACATTTCGAAAACGTTGGACTCGAAAATTCGGAGCATATCGGCAAGATTCTCATCGATCCGAGGGACCCCGACGTGGTGTACGTCGCCGCGCAAGGCCCGCTCTGGTCACCCGGGGGGGACAGGGGGCTCTACAAAACGACGGACAGCGGCGAGAGCTGGGAGCTGGTTCTTGAGATCAGTGAGAATACGGGCGTCAGTGATGTTCATTTCGATCCGAGAAATCCCGATGTTCTCTACGCCGCCGCGTACCAACGGCGCCGGCACGTTTGGACTCTCATAAACGGTGGGCCGGAGTCCGGTGTTCACAAATCCACCGATGCGGGTGCGACTTGGAAAAAAATCAACAAGGGTCTACCAAAATGCGACATGGGACGCATCGGGCTGGCCGTCTCGCCGATAGACCCCGATGTCATTTACGCGATTGTCGAAGCGGCGCGGGACGAAGGCGGACTCTACCGCTCTGCAGACGGCGGAGAGAATTGGACGAAGCAGTGCGACTACGTCAGCGACAGCCCTCAATACTACCAGGAGATCTTTGTCGACCCGCACGTCTTCGACCGCGT
>CP070677.1:1352145-1360878 GCA_020352495.1 Candidatus Latescibacterota bacterium | reverse complement strand
ATGCTCTCGCCGGGAGATCCGAACTATCCAGACGAAGGCGGTACGTTTGTCGTGATCGGGACGACGATTGGGGGTGAAAGCCGCGCCTACCCGATCCACGTTCTCAATCGTCATGAGATTGTCGATGACGCGTTTGGGGATGTCCACGTGGCCGTGGGTTGGTGACCACTGGTTCGACTGGCTGCCGTGTACAGCCGCGAAATCGATGGCAGAGTGTTGACGCTTAGCGCTAGCGGGTGGACATACCGCCGCACATTCGTCCTCTACGATTTTGAAACGGAAAGCATCTGGTACCACCTCGAGGGCACCGACGGTCTCACCTGTATCAGCGGTGTCTACGCCGATCGCAAACTAGGAGAGATAGGTTCGGTCATGACACGGTGGAACACGTGGAAGGCTGATCGTCCCAATACAAAATACCTCGAGTTCGGGAGCAAGGAACCCAAGCCTTGACGATTGGCTGGCAGCGACGTGTCGACCAAAAACGCCGCAAAGACGAAAAATGGCGGTCACGGACCGCCATTTTTTTTGTGACTGCGCGTAGGCCAAGGGCTACGTGATCTCGAGCATACGGTCGACTGCCCGTTTGGCGCGGATGCGGATCTCCTCTGGGATCTCGACGACGTGCTGATTGTGCTTCAAGGAGTCGAGCGTTTGTTCGAGCGTGATCTGGTTCATGTGTGGACAGCGGTGGCTGCAAAGCCTGAGGAGCTCCTTCTCGGGATTCTCGGCTACAATGTTGTCTCCCATACTGCACTCTGTGAGCAGTAGATATCTTGGCGCGCTGGTCTCCTCGACCTGGCGGATCATAGCCGACGTGCTCCCGGAGAAGTCCGACGCCTGGACCACATCGGGGCTGCACTCGGGATGCGCCAGGACAAAGACATCGGGAAACTGCTTCCGGACGTTCTCGATGTCCTCGACGGTGAACTGTTCGTGCACCTCGCATTTTCCCTCCCAACCAACCATCGCATATTCGAGATCGGTATCCGGCTTCTTGAGTCCGTTGGGGTCTTTGACGGGGAAAACGATATGTCGGCCGGTTTCCTTGGCCACATTCTTTGCGAGGTATTCGTCGGGGAGAAAGATCACCGTATCGGTATCGAGCGAGTTGACCACCGCGACAGCGTTGCTCGATGTACAACATATGTCGGTCTCGGCTTTGACATCGGCATAGGTGTTGACGTACGTGACGACCGGCACGCCCGGGTAAAGCTTTTTCAACAACCGCACATCCTCACCGGTTATGCTTGCAGCTAGCGAGCACCCCGCCTCGGTCGATGGAATGAGAACGGTTTTTTGCGGGCTCAGAATCTTGGCCGTCTCCGCCATAAAGATCACGCCGCAAAAAACGATCGGATCCTTGTCTGTTTCGGAGGCAAGCCGACTCAGTTCGAACGAATCTCCCCTGAAGTCGGGAATGAAGTGATAGAGTGCCGGCTCCATATAGTTGTGCCCCAGGATCACCGCACCGCGCTCTTCTTTGAGTTTTCTAATCTCGTAGACAAGTTCGGCCTTGTGACGAAGCTCGAATTCCGGGACGATTTTCTCGAGCTTTTCACGCATTTCCTCGTATGTGGCTTCGATCGAATTAGATGTCATTTCTGGATCATATCCTCCGGGATGGTCGATTACACCGGTGTAACTTAATTTAACGGGTTTGAAAAGTCAAGGTTGAGGGGAGGTGGGGAGCGTGCGGGGAAAAGAAACGGAAGGCGGTAGGTCCGCCTCCCGTCGAACCCGGGGGTGGGCGAGATGACTCGTTTGTTGTCTGCACCCGTGGCGCGTGTCGGCCGATGCGGCTAATCGACGCGGGCCTCCGCAGGCAACCCGATATCCGTGTGATCGCGCATTGCTTTCTCGAAGAGACGATCCAGATTGCCGTGGGCCTGAACGAGGACGAGCTCGTCGTTGTCAAGGGCGACGACGTAGAGGCTCTTCAACCTGTCACCTTCCACACGACACAGAATCCAGACGGCCTCACCCTTGTCCCTCGTTTTGACCACGAGCTCCCAATCGTCCTTTTCGAGAAGCTTTTCCAGATCCCTCGGGATTCTGAGATCCACATCGTATGGCACGTTCTCGGCCTCGTACACGGCGACCTTGACCCTGCTGACGTCCCTCAAATAGGACGCTGCCTCTTCGGTGTCGGGCGCGAGCTTGACGATCAGCCTTGCCAGGCCCATGGTGACCGGACCCAGTGAGAGGGCGATTTCTTTTTTGAACTCGGCCCCTGGGATTTGGCGCTCAATGTCTCGGCGAACACGGTCGAGTTCGGGTGCCCACAAACACCCGGATACCAGGGTGAGAAGCACGGCGAATCCGATAATCGTTGCGATTTTTCCAGATCTCATGATTCGATTCCCCCTCTGGAGCAGAGACGACGGTCTTGTCGTCGGCTCTACCTCCGGTGTACCCGTCTGTCTTTCTTTTCGGCTTTCTTTCCTTCGTCGTCATCGTCTTCTTCATCGTCATCGATCTGGATTTCCATCGGGATGTCAATCGAGTCGGATCCAATACAGAAGCGTCCGATCCTTCCCAGTTGAGTGGGATCTATTTTGCCCACGATATTTACAAACACCGCCTCGTCGTCATCCTCGATGGCCATTACTACCATCCCGTCGATATCGTCGTTTTTCCCAGGGAGGAGATAGACGTACACGTGCTCGTCGCGTTCTCGGACACGGACGGCGATCTCCCAACCTTTTTTATCGAGCTGTTTCGCCAACGCTTTTGTTTTTTCGATCACTTGATCGGAAAACCTGTCCTCGAGCTCGAACACCTGAACTCGAATGAGTTCGATCTTGGAGAGCAGATCTCTTAGCTCGGGGTCCTCTTCGCCCACCGCTTCGCGGGCAATGGCGAGTAGTGCACCTTTGAGGTAGACCTCGACCGTGGCTTCCATATCTCCGAAGATCTTCATCGACTCAAAATCGACATACCCACGCATCTTTGTGTAGTCCTTCTCGGGCGCCGCGGGAGCGGCCGAGGGAATGAGCAGCCCGATGCCGAGTGTCAACGCGAGCACGAAAGCGACATATCTTGGCGAACAAAAGAAACTCTTTTTCATGACTAGCCTCCATTGTTTTTGGACGCGGGCTCCGAGCCCCCATCCAGAACCGAAAACACCGCCCGTCGCATCGGTCGAACGACCCGCTCACCGAGAACGTCATCGCGAACGGTGAGACCCGTTCTTCGACCGACATCACCCACCAGGGCCAGCGTCCACCTGAGTTCTGCCTCGGCTTTGGCCATCTCTTCGGGTGTGATGCGGTTCGTCGAGCGGTGGTGCCGGGCTACCAAAACGGCTGATACAGTAACGATCAAAACAAACAAGCCAACGAGCGCCGGCCGGAGCTGTCCGTGCCGCCAGCCCGTGAGCCACCTACGGATTGGGTTCTCCGTGGGTCGAGTCTGGTCGGAGCCGATGGTTTCAAACACGGTGCTGGTGACCGTATCGGGACACCTCTCGGCGGGGAGACTCCGAAGCTCCCCCAAGACTCGTTTGGCCAACTCGAGTTCCTCGCTGCAGTGCGCACATACACCAAGGTGAGACTCAAAGACCGTTGTGTCGATCGCGGCGAGTTCGCCATCGAGATACGGCTCGATCCGATCTCTCAACCACTCGCAACGGGTTTTTTCGTCATGCCCGGTCATAGCTCAGTGTCTCCTTGAGTTGGTCCCTCAACATCCTTCTTCCGCGGTGAAGGTAAGATTTGACAGTGTTGAGCGGGAGATCCAACGCGCCGGCGATCTCCTCGTATTTCATCTCCTGAATCTCTCTCAAAATCATGATCGATCGATAAGGTTCCTCGATCTTGGTCAAGGCGCGTCGGATGTGTTCCCTCAGTTCTTTGGTTTCAGCTTGCGCCTCGGGTGACGGCTCGACAGACACACCGTCGGACATCTCGCCTCCGAGTCCACCGGCGACCACGCGTAGTGAGTACGCTCGACGTTGACGCGCGCGGTCGACGCAGGCGTTTCGCGTCACCCGGCTCAACCATGCGGGCAGCCTTCGCCGGTCGAGCTTTGTCCAATTCTGCCACAGGCGGATCAGCACTTCTTGGGTCACGTCCTCCGCTTCCTCGTGGCTGCCTAGACTGTAGAAAGCGAATGTGTACACCCTGTGACGATGCTGGTCCACGATTCTTCGGAATTCTTTCATCGTCTATCGAAGAGACGTATGCCATGGGGGAAAAGTTGCAGAAAAATGGGGATTGGATTTGGCGGGGCGGGGGTGGGTGTGGCGTTGGACCGCTCCTCGGAGTAGGGGACAGGGGGCTGCCCTATCGGGTGAATATGAGCCCCACTGCGTACGCGGTTCCGGCAACCGTGTTCTTGCCGTCGAAGGTATGAAAGAGTTCGCCGGTGACGGCCAACCTGTCGGTGAGCGAAAAGCTCAACGTAGGTAGGAACTTGTAAATATCCTGATCTCCTACGATGACGTTGTTTATCGCTCCGCCTCCTCCTGGAATCGGTGTGACCACGGTACCGCCAAAGACGTCCGGTGGGTTGTGGGTGTTTTTTATCCCTTCGAACCTAAACTTTACAAATAGGCTCCCGAGCGTGTAACCACCCTCGACATTGAACAAGATCTCGTCATGGAGTTCACCACCCCGCAGCCGGTATCCGGCGCCACCGCTGAGGTAGGCTGGAATCGGGTGCAGGCTGAGGCCAGCATGAAGATGAAACTCCCCGTCAATCTCTCCGGTACCCAAAGGGGGGCCCTGATTGTCAGGGATCTGTTCGTAACCCATGGGAACGCTGGCGCCGCCCTGTGCGGATAGCGCGAAGGGTCTTCTGAGGATTGGTGCCCGAACGAGGACACGCAGATCGCCGAGTCCGCCGTTGGTCCTGGTGATTTTTCTCGCAGTCCCCGGACCCGCCAATTCGGTTTCCTCGGACGTCAGAATCTTGAACGGGATGTCGGCGACCAGCGTGAAGTCGTCTGTGAGACCATACTCCAGGTACGCTGTGAACGTGATGTCCCTGAACGACGCGTCGATCCTCGATGCGTCCTCTTTGTAGATCTCCAGTCGCTCACCTTCTGAGTTAAACTCTTTCGTACTAGAAAGATAGCTTCCAGACAATTTGAAAAAGTACTCACCCTGGGGCATGACCCACGCCTGCGCGGAGATATCTCGCGCGGAGGCTACGACGAACAGAAGTATCACCACGTGCAGCCAGGTGTTCCGATCCGGCATGAAGAGTCCTTTCGATTCGGTCAACCAGTCATCGATTGGATGGTTAGCGTGGATTCCAATCGGCGTTGACCGGTTGTGTTCCCGTAGATCGAGATGAGTTGTCTGGCGATCCGGGTCGTGTCGCTGTGGAAAATCTCCGGCGCGGGCTCGAGGGGCGAGGGGGCTGGCCCGAGAGGATTCTCTCGGCACGGACTCGAGGGCGATCACTCATTCATATGTCGTTGAGGCCAATATAGGTAGCCACAGGGTTGGCGGGTAGCAGAAAATCGTCTCCACTTCGTTTGGCTGCCAAGAGGCCGGTGGCGTATTATCGAGACGTTCCCGTGTTTTACGATTTGACTGACCCAATCTGTATTCTTATATTTCAGCCCGATGGATGTCAGAAATCGGGTGCCTTTCGTTGCCCGTTAGTTTATTTAAAAATAAGCGTTTATGGTCGCTCCTGAGGGTCGTCGCGACACATCGAAAAGAACGGCTCCCGGGCGAGACACCAGCCAAGGCAAACAAGCAACCGAAGAGAAAGGGGTCTCCCATCCATGGTCACCGTTACCGAAAATGCCGTCGCGGCAATCAGAGAAGCGATGGTAGGCGACAACCTCCCACCCGAAGAGACGTACCTGCGGGTCGCCGTCAAAGGCGGCGGTTGTTCAGGACTGTCCTACGAGCTGGGCTTTGACACAGAAAAACAGGTAGGGGATGTCGAAATCGAAAAGGATGGCATCCGTGTGTTGATCGATCTGAAGAGTCAAGTCTACCTCGCTGGGACGACCCTCGACTTCACATCGGGGCTCAATGGGCGCGGATTTGTGTTTGTCAACCCCAACGCCACCGGAACCTGCGGCTGTGGTGAGTCGTTTAGCGTGTGATTTCGCCGGTGACCGCAGCGCGCGCAGGTCCCGCGTTCGTTCCGTCCATCAAGACGCCAAATCGTAAAAAGGATGCTAACCTTCCGATCCAGGGGAGTGGCCTGTCCCTTTGGCATCCCGTCATTTTCCCGGAACAGTCTCATCGATGTATGGTATAGTGGGCGGGAATTACGATGGAGCCGGAAAAGGGAAAACAGGTCGTTGCCGTCTATCTGCGATACTTTCTCTCGCCCTCCGAGACTTTTGTCTACCGTCAGCTCATTGGAATCTCATCTGTCTTCGAACCGATCGTTCTAACTGCGTTCCCCTGTAATCTGGATCTCTATCCCGTCGACAGGCTCTACGCAAAAGGGAAGGGTCTGGTCGGCAGGGTTTACACTCGTCTCCAACGTATGGCGACGGGACGATACACATCGATTACCGTACGTCAACGAAATTACTGGAAGGAAAAGCTGGCTGAAAATCGAGTAGGTTTGATTCATGCCCACTTTGGCCATTTCGGTCTCGATATGCTCGAAATCGCGGCTTCGCTCGGTATTCCGCTGCTCGTTACCTTCCACGGTTTCGATGCGTCAAAGCTTTTGAGGGACCCGAAATACACGCGCGAACTCAAAGACCTGTTCGATTATGCGCATGTCATCACGGTCTCGGAGAACATGGCGGAGCGCCTGGCACCGTATGGCGCGAAACCGTCGAAACTCAGCGTTCACTATATCGGCGTGCCTGTCGAGGATTTCGAGTTTGTCGAAAGGCGTCCCCTCGGGGAGAAGATCAAGGCCGGGGAGAAAGTCGAGTTTGCCCAGGTGTCGAACTTTGTCGAAAAGAAAGGACATAGATACACCGTTGAGGCGTTCGCGAGACACCTGAAGGAGTATCCAAAACACAGACTGACCTTTGCGGGGGACGGCCCCTTTCGGAGCGAGATAGAGTCTCTTTGTGTCAAATATGGTATCGAGGGCAACGTGAGATTCACCGGTCGGGTCGTGAAGGGGCAGGTAAGCGAGTTGATGAGAGACGCCGACGTTTTTCTTCATCACAGCGTGACTACGAAAGATGGCGACATGGAGGGAATTCCCACCGTGATTATGGAGGCGATGTCGACGGGACTGGTGGTGGTGAGTACGAATCATTCTGGGATCCCCGAGTTGATCGACGATGGGGTGGAGGGGTATCTTGTCGACGAACGGGATGTCGATGGGTACGTTCGCGTGCTGGCGCGACTCGTGAACGGCGACCCCGGCATGCCAAGAAAAGCGAGGGAGAAGATCGAGAGAAAGTTCAATATGTCGACACAAAACCTTGCGCTCCAACGGATCTACAAAAAGGTGATTCATGGACCGGTCGACTGAAACAAGAGATTTCTATGACAGGTTCTCGGATGACGTGCTCCTCGAGGACTTTCGTCGTTGGAATCTGAGGCATCAGGATATCAAGCGGCTTTGCAAAGAGTTCGTACCTCGCCGCGCCAGGGTTTTGGAGATCGGGTGTGGGGTCGGTATCATTTCCAGGTACCTGCAGACTCTGGATTGCCGTGTGGTCGGTGTGGATCTAAGCCCGAAAAACATAGAAATCGCAAAGGCTTACGTGGGATCGGACAGATGCGAGTTCAAGGTGATCGATGTGATGGAGCAAACGGGGGACCTCGAGGTCTGCGGGGTGTTTGACGTTGTACTCCTTCCCGATGTCATCGAACACATTCCCAAGGACAAGCACGGAGACCTCTTTGCAGTGATCGAGCGCCAGCTGTCCAAATCAGGGCGCATACTCCTTACCTTTCCAAGCCCGGAGTACCAGGAGTATCTCAGAGCGAACGAACCCGAGCACCTCCAGGTGGTCGATGAGACCGTCGAGCTCGAAGAGATTCTAAACGCCACATCGCTTGCGCTTCTCTATTTCTCCAGCCGTGACGTTTGGCACAAGAATCAGTACAACCACGTGGTGCTGACCGCTGATCGTTCGTACGGCGTAGTCCCCCTGGAAATGTCCCGCCTTGACAGCCTGAGCTATCGATTCCGGAAACGTTGGTGGCGACTGCGCAATCGTCTTTTCCTCCGAAAGCTCAAGAAATGAGAGACCCGCCTGGACGGCCGAGCAGATAGTGAACCGATTCCCAAATGTTCGTGAACGAGTTCACGAGGAGAAGCCCATAGCTCGTTTTTACCGCTTCGACACATATCAATATGTCAGAGACTGATTTTCTTCTTTGACGCGATCGATCGTGTTGCCTATATTAAGCCCAACGTCCTGCGGACTATCGCATTTCCACGATACGCCCAGAAAGCAGCAGGTTTAAAACCACCACAGAATCTAAAGCTTTCCCACGCCAGGCCTCGGTGCGGAGAGATTAAAGATCAGAAGTCAATCGCAGGCTGGAAAACAAAACTTTCGCAAAGGAGTGAACTATGTCTTTCGAACTTCCAAAACTGTCCTACAGCTATGACGCGTTGGAGCCTTACATCGATGCGCGTACCATGGAGATCCACCACTCCAAGCATCACGCGGCATACACCAACAACCTCACCGCCGCGCTGGAGGGGCACTCGGCTTTGATGGGGAAGAGCATCGAGGAAATTCTGAGGGACCTAGAGAGCGTCCCCTCGGAGATTCGGACCGCTGTGAGAAACAACGGCGGTGGTTACTGCAACCACAATCTCTTCTGGACT
>CP070677.1:1339655-1352045 GCA_020352495.1 Candidatus Latescibacterota bacterium | reverse complement strand
CATCCGAGTCTTTTGGATGAGAGAAGGGCTGCCGCACCCTTTTTTACGCCCTACGCCCCACGCGAATCGCCGGCACATACCGGTTATGGAGGGCGACGTGGAGTTCCAACAGCTGCTCGATGCGGAGCATGCAGCCACTCGCCGCGTCCTCACCGATGATCGACAGGTCGGAGGCATGAGCAAACGCATCCCGCGTATCCAGGCATTTCTTGACAAAACGAGCCGTTTCAACGTAATCGATACCGCTTCGCGCGCTGATCTTATCCACGGCGTCCGACCAACTCTCTCCGGTAAGTGTGGGAAACAGTTTCCCCGCCCGGTGCCGAGGATCCCGGTTGTCGGCAAACAACCGGCCGGACACGTTGGGCGGTATTCTGAGACCCGCCATCACGTGTCTCAAGAAGTGTTCTTGTACGATCTTGAACAATTCACAAAACAAAACGAGAACGCTAAACCCTACTTCGACTTCGCGGTGCGGTTTGTCCTGGCGGTTCGGATCGTTCGACAACGACCCCTGGTAGGTGTTTTGAAGCAGATCGACGACGGCATGAACCGGCCGCCTGAAATAGTAGGACGCTTCGTGCAGCGACTGGCGGCATCCCGGACACTCGATGTCACCCGTTGCATGTTCCGCACCGCGCCCCACTGTGCCGCATCTTCTGCAGATGAAGTAATCCGCGATAAATTGACTCAGTGGCCGATCGCGAAGACGAAGCACATCCACCTCCTCGAACACTGGGGATGGAGGTGCAGGCGTGTCCGACGAGATCTCGGACACGCCGTCCTCGGCGACCCAGGTCAGCGGATCGGTTCCCATACGTCGACGCCTAGTGGGCATGTCTCAGAGTCCTCTCCACAATTTCTTCGCAGAGACGAAGGTAGTCCTCAGCTCCGTGACTTCTCGGACGATAGGTAAAGATGTCCAGACCGTGACTTGGAGCCTCAGCGAGCGCGATGTTTTCCCTTATCACACGGTTGAAGAGCAGCGAGCCAAAATGCTCCTTGAGCTTGGCAACCACCTCGCGGTTCAACACCTTTCGACCGTCGAAACGGGTCGCAATGATACCACCGACTTCGAGCACCGGATTCCATCGCTGTTTGACACGGTCTATGGTGTCGAGAAGCTTGTCGAGACTCTCGAGCGCCAGATACTCGGTTTGGACGGGAATATGAACCCGGTCGGCGGCGGCCAGGGCGTTTACCGTCAACACACCGAGGCTCGGTGGGCAGTCGATGAGCGTGTAGTCAAAGTCTCCGGCAACCGTGGCCAACGCGTTTTTTAGCAGAAATTCTCTCTCCGGCTCCGTTGAGAGCTCCATGTCGATTCCCGCCAGATCGAGGCTCGAGGGCACAACCGTGATATGAAGTCTGGACTCTGTGGCGCCGGCGCCTTCTCCCTTGTCATTCGGGCGGTTGATTCTTGCTCCAAGCTCTTTTTGGACAAGAGCCTCCCTGGCCTCCCTTTCACCACGGAGGACGTGGTAGATCGTGCTTCCATTCCCGTGGTTGGTAACACCAAGTGAATGACCCAAGTGAGATTGTGGGTCGAGATCGACGAGGAGCACCCGTTTCCCCAGGATCGTAAGTCCCGACCCGATATTGGCTGTTGTCGTCGTCTTCCCTACGCCGCCTTTTTGATTGATGACTGCGATGGTCTCCATGCTGTAATCTTACCCTCCCTGCATAGTTCCAGGTGTCTATCCAAATATCCACAATGGGCGTGTCAAGTTGCGTTGCCTGCGAACAAACGCATTCCCTTCTCCGGAATCGGACTCCGGATTCCCGCTGCACCACGCACCCGTATGACCTATAAGAATGCGGATTTTTCGCTGCGCGCGGTGATTATAGCGCGGTGGTATCGGTTAATCAAGTTTTGGATTTTGGTGGGCTCGACCAGCCTAAACCGCATGACGATGCGCCAGTTAGTGACATGGCGTGGGCCGCCCGCTCCCCGGACCAGATGAGAGCACAGTGCAGAGCATCGACGATCGTACCTCCCGGGGTTGACCGATGGTACGGATCTGTCACCGAGTCGTCGAGCGGCCGTCTAGGTAAAGGAACGCTTGTTTAGGCCTGGCGCCCCGTGGCAATTGCCGTTGAACCCTCTGTGAATTTGTTGTATACTATACCATTCCAATCTTCTATGGCGCCTCGCTGTGCAGCGACGAGGCATTAACAGCTTTCTCGACAAACGGCCGGTTGAGGATAAAACCGCACCGGCAGAATCCGAAAGGAGGTGAACCTTATGAAAAGGGCTATCGTTCTCCTTGTTGGTCCACTCTGTGCCATTTTTGTTGTCAGTCTACTCGTTGCCCCACAGTCAAAGATACAACATCAAGACTCATCTGCATTTCAAATGGCACTACAACAAGCGGTAGACCGTCTTGAAGGCAGTGGCAAGACCTTCATCGCGGGAACGGCGACACCCGCGAGGGCGGCACCGCAACAGCCCACGTTCGACGGCCGGTACACATGTGACACGTACGAGCAGGCCATGACAACGTGTGATCCCGCGATGCCCGGGTGTGTGGACCATACTACGGATCCGATGGGTCACACATGCGTCCATGGTGAGTATACCTGCCAGATTGCGACGTGCGAGACGTATGACATGCAGAACACCACGTGCGATGTGAATCATCCTGACTGTCCAACGGTGCCGCATACTACGGAGCCACCACCGTACCACCACACGTGTCAGGGACACACATGTGACGAAGGATTCACATGTGACTTCACAACAGACCCAAGGGCGTTTACGTGTGATGCGGCGAATTCGCAGTGTGAGGATGTGACATTCAACGCGTTCATACCGACGTGTAACCCGATGGATCCGGCGTGCCGCACAAACAACCCAAAGGGTTACTGCACGGCGGACAACTACCCCACGTGCATCGTCACACAGACGACGTGTGATGTTGCCGATCCGGCATGCGACACCATCGACCCGACCAAGCCGGGATGCGCGACACCCACGGAGACGACAACTTGGGGCAAGATCAAGGAGCGTTACAGCAGGTAACATACTGCGCATCGATGGAAGAAGATTCGGGGACGGGCCTTCCCTGGCTTGTCCCCGATTCTTTTTGACCAACGCAGGCATCTTCGAATAAGATGATCGAGAATCTATCTCTCGTAGGTAACTCATGAAGCAGTGGGTGCGAAACTTATCGTTTCTCCTTATTATTGGCACCACACTGGGAAACCTGGGTCTTCTGGGAAGCGATCTCTACCGGACGCTGGCGCTTCTGAGCTTTCTCATCTTTGTCTCCACTTTCTTGCCCGGAATACGGATTGCCCGTGACGTCAGGCTCACCCACGTGGCCGCGGCGTTGGTGGTTGCGTTGACGGGTATCTGGGTGAGCCGCCAGGCCGATCTTGGGCTTCTTCACCTCTATCTGTTTCTCTCACTTGCGCTGGTTATTTTGTTCTGGCAACGGGATACCGAGGACGTTCGCCAGTTTGCCAGTTATTTTGTCGCCCTCGCTGGCGTCGGTGTCCTCGCCGAGCTTGTGAGGCTCTCCCCCCTCTTTTGGCATTTGAGAATGGGGACTGCGTCAATGTTGTCCGACGTTGGCGAGTTTCTGGCCCGCGAGGATCGTAACCTCGGACCCACTGCCATGGGCCTCTCCCTGTTGGCCTCGCTCATCGTTCTTGGAGTGGTCAAAGAGATCTTTGCCCAACCACGCCAGCGGTACCGATGGATGTTGGTCGTGGCGTTATTAGTCGCCACGCATCTCTTTTACCTTTGGGTCCTGAAGTACTATGCCCGTTGGCTAAGCCGCCACCCAGGCTGGGACGAGTTACTTCTCAACTCGCAACACCTCTTTCTAATCCTCGGCGCCACCGTTTTCACGTTGATCGACCGGCGCCGGCCGCTTCGCTCGCCGGGTCCGTTTTTTCACAAACGTGTCTTCTTTGCGTCAGCCCTCGGGTTTGTGACCGGGGTCGTCATTGCTTCGTGGCTTGGTTGGGCGGCACCGTCCCCTCACAATGCGTCCCGTGTGATGATTTATGATGCGGGCTACCTGGACTGGAGAATACCCGTCCACGGCGTTTACGGAGAACGAAGCGCGGGGATGTTTGGAATGCTTCCCTCGACGCTCGAAGCTGTTGGATTCGAGGTGGTCGTATCCGACGATCTGACGTTGCTCAGTGGGCCCAACCCACCGGCCTGTGTGATGATGATCAACATCCAGGAGTACATCGGGGGCGATGACAAAGAGCGCATCTGGCGGTTTGTCAAAGAGGGTGGCGGGCTTATTTGTCTGGGCGATCACACGGGTGTAGCGGGTATTCGCGGCCCTTTCAACGACCTATTGGAGCCTGCGGGTATACGTTTTGAGTTCGACAGCTCGACATTTTTTGGCCGAGGCTGGAACGATGCGCTCGACCGCCGTTGCCATCCCTTGAACCGCGGGATGAAGAGTGCCGAAGATTACCAGATGTGGGTCGGCGCTTCGCTGGGCCTCGACGTCGGAGCCCGTCCTGTCGTGGTGGCAAAATATGGATACTCGGACATCGGTGACCCCGCCAATTTCGACCGGTCGTATCTTGGTGACCGGCGTTACAACCCTGACGAACTCCTGGGCGATATCGTTCTCGTGGCCGACGCCAATGTCGGCGATGGGAAGGTCATGGTGTTTGGCGACACATCGGGATACCAGAATCTTGCCCTAGTCCAGAGTCTGGATAGCGTGACCCGTTCCTTGGACTATCTCAGCTCTCAGGGTGGAACCGGGTCAAGTCCGGCGGCGCAGGTCGTGGCGGTTTTGATCATTGCCCTATTGGTTGTCGGAACCGTCTGGTTTTGGAGGAATGGTTTCTCAGCAGTGGGCCTCGTTTTTGGCTTGGCGGTCGGTTCGGCAGTTGTGACTACCGCGAGACCCGCTCCCCCAAGACTCACCCCACGATTTCTCGACAAGAGTCCCATATTTTCATTCGAACCCACACCGCATGTCAAACGGGACGTGGCGATCATCGATTTTTCGCACGGGGGCCACCATACAATCCGCGCATGGAAGGACAAGAGTCTAGGGGGGCTACAGCTAAACCTGGCACGGAACGGTTACTTTCCACTCATCAGGGATGCATTCCCCTATCGTGATCTCGAAGATGGCGCGTCACTCCTCATGGTGGTGGCGCCGTCGCGGCAGTATTCGAAAAAAGAGATCGATGCCGTTGAGGAGTTTATGTTGGAAGGAGGAACAGCGGTTGTCTCCGTTGGATTCGAAGAACTCGAGGGCTCACGCGACCTGCTTGAGCGTTTTGGTTTCACCGTGGCCAACGCGCCCCTCGGACGCTTTGTCGTTGGAGAAGAGAGCGACTCGCTTGCCGTCTTGTTTCACGAAGGTTGGCCGGTAGCGTTTGACGGACGATCCGACACTGAGGTCTTATTGTCAAAATGGGATCTTCCTCTTGTTGTCAAACGATCCATCGGCGAGGGCAAAATCGTCGTCATCGGCGACAGCTCGTTTTTTCACGATGTGAACCTCGAAACCCTCGATCAATACTTCGCGGGTAACGTGGCGTTTCTACGCGAACTCACAGAAGCCGGGGGTCCCCGATGACACTGGTGTGGCTTGGCATCCTAGCTCTGTCGTTTTACTGGCTGCGCGAGCTCCCGTTGTACTACGAACTCGGTGGCTCGACGCGGTGGTTGTTGATCGGCGTCGGACTGCTAATCGTTGGTTTTAGAAACAAGGATTTTTGGCACGGTAACACACCAAGGAGTCTGGCCGTACTGGTGCTCGCCGGCGCTGTCTTGGGAGCTGCCTGGCTCGGCGGGCCGTTTCGAGTCGGTTTCGTGATCCTCGGCTTAGCCGCGGTTCTCAGTCTGCTTCCCTCCCCCCGCGACATCTTACGTTGGTCGTTGCCGGGGCTTTGGGTCTCGTCAATGATCTGTCTTGTCCAGGCGGCCTGCATCCCTTTGCTCTGTGTGTTCTCTTCGCGATATCACCAGACGGCCGAGCTTCCGTTCCTACATGACTGGCTTCCCGGCTACCTCTCGTTTCCATGGCTGGCATGGCTTCTTTATGTTCCGCTCAAGATACTCAATTCCGGGACATCGCTCATCGGCTCCACGCTCTATCTTCAGACGCTCGTCGACACGCAACCCCTGACACCGACTTGGGAGAAGCTGGGGCTGATCCCGTTGTCGCTGTTCGTGGTAGGAGCCATGCTCGTCCTGCTACTCCGTTCGGACTGGCGAAAAAGGCTTTTAGGTCTCTTCGTTTGGATTACGGTCTTCGCTTACGTTCGACTGTTCCTGCTTTTCCTCCTCGTCAATCAGTTTCGAAATGAACAGATGTTTTGGAGGTTCAATCTTCTTTTCTTCAGTTTTTTGCTGCTACCGTTTCTCTTGAGCGGGTGGTGGCACCTGGGTGGGCTCCGCGAACCGTTATCCAAGGCGACTGCCGGCGCCGGACCCACTCGGCACCAGGGCATTCTGGGTCGCCTGTTCAATTGGCTTCGAAACACCGACTCCGGTCACCCCACGTTCTCGCACAAAACCCGATGGCCACGTGTGTCGGCCGGAGCAGTTCTCTTGGTCGGAGGGTTGACCGTGTTTTGGGGATTCCACGACCCGGGAACGCCAAAACCCGGGAGGGTTCTGATCGACGAGGGCCACAGTGACTGGGAGTGGACGACACAGCCGTTCGACACGACATGGTACGGGGGAAAGTCCGGGTATAACTATTACTGTCTGGCCGACTTCTGGGACTATTTCTACGATGTCGAAACGAGACGTGACAGCCTTACCGGCGATCTTCTCGCTGACTGGGATGTCCTGGTAATAAAAACACCCACGAAATTGTTTGCCGTCGATGAGATCGATGCGATCGAAGATTTTGTGCGTGGCGGAGGTGGTCTTTTTCTCATCGGTGACCACACGAACGTCTTTGGAACGAGCACCTATCTCAACCCGATCGCAGAGCGTTTCGGGATGTATTTCCGCTACGACGCCACGTACGACCTGGCCACCATGGGACTGAGTCTTTTCGAGCGGCCTCGTCGGTTTGCGCACCCGATTGTCCGATTCATGCCCAATTACCTTTTCGCAACTTCGTGCACGCTTTACTCACCCCCATTGTCCGAGAACGTCATCCTGGGTTACGGGCTGCGTGCCATGTACCTGGATTATTCGGAAACGAGCTACTTCCCCGTCAAACAGGACAAAATGAACTACGATTTTGGACTCTTTGTCCAGGCCGGGGGCGTCAAGTGCGGTAAAGGACGGGTCCTTGGCTATACCGACAGCACCTGTTTCTCCAATTTTTTTATGTTCATGCCCGGAAAGCCCGAGCTGGCGCTCGCCTCGATCGAATGGCTCAATCGCACCAACCGCTGGTCGTGGATTAGCAGGCTCTTCTTGCTCGTATCGTTGGGCGGTTTGGTGTGGCTCTTTATCGAGGCGCGTCGCAACTCCGGGTTGCCATTCTTGAGTATTGCAGTCGCGTCGGGGGCGCTCGCCCTCGTCGTTTTGGGTGTGCTCACCGAGAGATCCGTAGCCACATCGTACGCGCTCCCGGAGCCAGATCGCGCACCGACATACGTCACGTTTGACCACAGCCACGGCAATTATCTCTTGCCGACCGAATCGCTGCCGGTGAGTAACTGGCAGAACTTTCAAACCTTCTTTGTATGGACGCAACGACTGGGTCTCATGCCTCGAGACGAGTCTTCGGTGGCGAAAGCGGTCGATAACAGCAGTGTGTTGGTAGAAGTTCAACCCGTCCGGCCCTTCACGATCGAAGAGATCGACCTGATCGTGGATTTTGTCCGGCGAGGCGGGACACTGGTCGTGTTGGAGTCCCCGGAGAACGCCACCAGCACAGCCCGCCAGCTCATGGGTCCCTTTATGCTTGCCTTTGACGAAGAGGTTGCAGATTCGGTGGCGGTGTTGAATGTCGAGGGCGACACCCTTGGCGTGGCACGCAAGGCGTATGGTCTCAACGACGTGGCTCCCCTACTCGTGTTGGAGGATGGCCGGACTACGATGGGTCACCGGCCGTTTGGCAAGGGCCACATTGTCGTCTGCGGCGCATCATACCTGTTTTGTGTGGAATCCATGGGAAACACGGCCGTCGTTCCGAATGACTATCAAAAACGCATCTACCGGGCGCAATACGATCTGTTCGAAAAAGTAGCCCGGGTTCGCGTGGAAGACCGCTATCAGATGCGACAGAGTCCCGGCGAAGCCACACCGGCTCGATAGGGCTAACCCCTCCACCTGATCGTTTCGACACCCACATACTCGGCCAGCCATTTTTGCATGACGTATGCGGCTGACCAGCTGACGGTGAAGCTTTGCACGTGATCAGGGACGCTTGGATCCTCGAATTCGATCAAGATCTTGAGCTTGGTACAATTTGCGGGCATTTTTATGATTCGATATGCGGTAACGTATGGCTCGAGGTCAATCGGATTCATCTTGAGCTCGCCCGACGCCGCCCGCATGTTCCGAATTTGCTTCTCCAGAAATTTCGCGCAGTTTTCCCGATTGTATTTTCCGCTTACCGAATTGTCATTGGCGATTGAGGGAAATTCGATCCCCTTTTCGAACGCATAGAAAAGAGTCCCATCGACCGTGCATGACTTGAGCGCTTTCATGTCCTGTTCGCCGAGGGCCTGAAGGGTCCTCGAGAGGACCGGTGCGGGATCCCCTCGCTCTTGCCATTGCATGCCCAGCGACTCGAAATCAAAATGCGCCATTCGATTCAGCTCCGGAATGATATCCCCGTAAGCAACGGACGAAGAGCTGACACGAAAACCGGTGATCTGCCACGCTGATTCTCCACGGCTAAACTCCCACTTCGTTTGGTAAATGGCGCTCCTCAGCCTCCGACCACTGTCACTGTACCCCCGGTCCAGTTCGAACCACTCGGTTAGAATGAGTCGTTTGACATGGAGGTTGGTTGATGCGCGCTCGATCTCGGGGTACGCGGTCAACTGTTGGATCTTGTTTTCGCCGCTATCCCATTTCCACTTTAGGAGCGCTCGCCAGGCCGTTTTTGCCGTCCCGATGTCCGAGAAAAGCGTCAGGAACGTTTGTTGATCCTCGTTTTGCACAGCCGTCTGCAGACTCTTCATGAGGGTAACCAACTCAGCCCCGTCGTTCTCGTCGACGGCGATGTCGTTGGTGTCTTTCCCACCGCAGGCGGCCAGCGCGGCAACGACTGCTACTACCACAATGATCCTTGCGCCTTTCAGAAAATGAATATGAGACACGGGTTCCCTCCGTTCGTGACAGTGAGCGGGACGTGACTTATTTGGAACTTGGGTTATGTCGGATATTTGGCCCGTTGGTAGCAAGGTAGGTGCCAGCGGACTTCGACCTGCAGACCGCACCGAGATGGTCAGATCCTTGTCAGATGCTTGACAATATGGCTTAGAATACGCGTCGAACCAATTGGCGATATGTGACTTACGTAGTGGCCCAAGTGGTTCGATGTCGCACGAATGCCCTCGTTATACCAACCCACCCCACAACTGACCTCTGCCACGCACAGGGATCCGTCGCGCGGACCCGTTGTTCGACGACCCGGTTGTCCAGCGGCGCTAATTTGATTCTCCTCTGAGGGCAGACAGCCGCGCCCGTGCATGCCTTGACTCACTGAGCTGTTGATCCGCATCCTTCCACAATCTCAAGAACGCCGCGTACCGTTTGATCGCCTCGTCTTCCCAACCCTTCTGTTCATAAAGTGTCGCCAACAGGTAGTGGTTCTCGGGTCTAATTAGGAATCGCGGTTTGCTGTTTGGATTAAAGGTCACCGATTCCTCGAACTTGGCGATGGCCTTGTCCAATTCACCACTCCGCAAATACGCACGTGCGATTAAGTTCTCTAAATAGTATGTGTTATGGTTGACGATCGCCGGGGCGCCCATAGCCAATGGAGGCAGCTCGGGAGCCCTTATCTCTTCGCAGACGGCGATAGCCTTATCTGCGCGTCCTTCCGCCAGGTGCACCTCTGCGGCCAACAAAGCATGACGGACAATCAGCTCGTCTCGCGAGATCAGTCGACCTTCGGGAGGACCCGTATCTTGCCCTTTCTCTGACAAGAGAGATTCGATGGCGGCCAGTCTCGTCTTTGCCGAATCAATCCGGCCAAACTCCAAATCTAACATGGCGATGTGATGGCTGTGATAGGCATTCAAACGCCGCATGACCTGTGGGTGCTCGTCTCCAATGGAAGTCGCCAATCCGTCGAACCAGGCCTCGTAATGCTCTCGACACAGGTCGAGGTCTCCACGCTGAAAGTACATCCAAGCCTTCACCCGTTCTGTCTCTATGGCGCTCAATTCGTTTCCCGTTTCCCTCCACTTCTCCGCCGCCTTCTCTAGCTCGTGAACTGCACCGTCGAGCTTGCCCAGCCAATACAAATAGAACCCCTTCCACATATGACCGTCGGCTGTCACACCAGGAGCTGGAGCCGCAGCAATATACCGATCGATCCAGCTTATCGCCCGATCGTAATCCTCTTTCAACGCGTACACGTAGGCTATTCGACAACCCGAACCAAAATCTGGTTTGACCTCCAAAGCCTCCTTGAATTTTTCAATTGCATCATCAAGTTTGCCCATCCGGAGGTAGACATCGGCCATAGAGTCAAATGGGTTTGCATCACCAGGCGAGACCGACGCGTATTTTTTGAAACAGTCAATGGCATTTTCGTAATCGCCTACATCAGCGTACGTATAACCGAGATTACACAGCACCCGCCCGTCGTTGGGATCGAGCGCCAAGGCCTTTTTATATTCCTGAATTGCCCGAGCGTACGATTTTTTGACGAGCTGATAATACGCACCCAAATGGTGGTGAACCTCTCTCTCCTTCGGGTACTTGACCGCCAACTCTTCTAATATACGAACGGCCTTGTCAACGTCTCCCTCTATAGATTGGGCGTAGGCTTGTTGTATCCAAAGCTTTTCCCTTTCCGTGGTTTTCGCTGAATATTTCATCGCCTTCTCGAGGGCGTCGTTTTTCCCCTTGGTATCCCCCAAAAAGAGGTTCGTCCACCCAAGATAGTAGTAGGCCATCGCAAATGTCGAATCCAGCTCGACTGCTTTTTCGAGAAATTTTCGGGCGTCGTTGAAATAAAACTTTTCTCTCTCTTTCTTACCCCTCAAAAAATAGTTGTATGCTTCCATTGACGAAGTTGTAACGTTGACGACCGGGTTTTGAGTGGCCCTTATCCTGCGTTCCGATAATCCCACACTACTAGCTATCTCTTTGCTCAGCTCGTCTATTTGTCTCTCGAGAATACTAGCGACGCCCGTTCCCCTCGTGCTAACGCTTTGCAGGAGTGCTTTTGTTTCTACGTCCAAGACCTTTACATCCAATGCAAACACGTCGCCCGCTTTTACATAACTTCCCATGACTACAACGTCAATTCCACCGGCGCGGCAAAGCTCAAAGCCCACTTCCTTGTCTATTTCCTCCACGTCTCCTTTGCCCAGTTGTCTGAGCAAATCTCGCATCCGTTCCCACGTTGTAACCCGGAGATAACGAGACTGCTCGAGGCTCGTAATCAACAGATTTGGAATAGCGTGCTTCAAATAGTCCAATGCCTCATCCCCCGTCTGATTCTCAAAGCTCACAACGGCTACGGGCTTGGGTTCGGAGACCAATATCCGTTCAAACAAAAGAGGTCGGACCGCAATAAACCCCACTGCCAAAACAAGGACAATCACCGCTGGTATCGCTATTCTTTTAGTACGCTTCTTTTTGACAGGCTTCGGGGTGACGTACGACGGCACCGGAGTATCTCGGCCTTCAAGTTTCCTTCTCAGGACATTCAAGTCCGTTCGCAGTTCATCCATGCTGTCGTAACGGTCGGCGGGATCCTTCGCCAACGTTTTGTCCACAATACTCACCAGTTCGGCGGGTGTATCCGGACGAACCTCCGAAACCGCTCTGTGTGGCTCGTTCATAATCGAATAAACAACGGCCGGCTCGAACTCGCCTTTGAATGGCACCTCCCCAGTGATCATTTCATACAAAACGACCCCTAGAGACCAGATGTCCGAACGGTGGTCTATACCTTCCCCCTTCCCTTGTTCCGGCGACATGTAAGCGACTGTTCCCAAGGTCGTGCCTGCTTTCGTAAGCTTCGTCTGACCGGCCAATTTCGCCAGGCCGAAATCCACAATCTTCACTTCGCCCCGATCGGATACAATGATGTTGGCTGGTTTGATATCCCTGTGGACTATTCCTTTCTCGTGTGCTCTCGCCAATCCCTCGGCCGACTGAACGGCAATACTTATAGCCTCCAGAAACTCGCGTGGGCCGCGGTCGATTTTTTTCTTTAACGAGTCACCCTCGCAAAGAGCCATGCAGATAAACATTTGACCGTCCTCGGTCTCATCGATTTCGTGGACGCTGCAGAT
>CP070677.1:1327440-1339555 GCA_020352495.1 Candidatus Latescibacterota bacterium | reverse complement strand
GACAAACAGAGGATTGGTTGGGTCACTTATGTCCAACTCAATCAGACCAGGGTGTCCATACTCTGTCATAAGCGCATAATCCCCGTGAAATGCCACCTCGCGGGCATCGGTCGGCGTGTCGTAACTCCCGACGAGCGTGATCTCGAAGGGGTGCAACTTCAACTCCCCAGCCACCGTATCCCACCACGCAGTTGTGTTGAGCTCAGCTTTTTACTGCGTCGTGGTGAAATCCTCGACGTATTCTTCGACGACGGCGCTTGATGGAAGCGCGGACAATATCAAGAGCGGTGGGGCCATCAAAAGAACCAAGACAAAGAGCCAGAATCTCATGACGGTACCTCCCTAGGTTTGTTTGGAGTACTAACACCCATTTAATCCCCGAATCCCAAGGCAGAAGTGTTTCTCAGGGAAGGCGTCTCCGCAGATGTGGTTAGTCTATCCCGGCATTTTGCGCAAATCTGGAGGATCTGGCTTAGGTGCAGCTCTAAAGAAGTGTGTGAGCTGTCATTGTTGTATAAGCAAGACTTGGAACGCATCCCGAGACCCCCGCCAATGAGGTGCGTGAAGAGAGAATGCGAAACTTGGAGGATGCAGTTCGCGGTGATGGGAATTCGCTGGAAGTAGACGGTCAGTCTACCAAAAATACGTTATAATGTCAAGTATCCAGTTACCACCTACGATCACCACCCTCAACCGCGATAACCCTTGATCTTATGGGCACTTTCGGGTATACTAGACGGCACTTGCGCTGCATCTTTTGCCTCAACACCGCTAACCTCAATCAACCTGCACACGCCAGCTCTATCGGCGACACATGGCCTCGTTAATCACCCGCGAGAGGGGGTACCTCATGAGTGAGTGTTTTACTCAGTCGTTAGCTGCCACCGTTGCGTCTCGTCCCGGTGCCCCAAGGCCCGGACAAACACGCCGGCAGCACCGAACAAGAGTGAAGCGCCTTGGCTTCTGGTTCTTGTCCTCGATCATGATCACGGCTTTGATCGCGTTGTCGGCGCAACCCACAGCGGCCGTGATGAATCCAGTGATCAATGAGTTTGTGGCTAATCACGACGACTTCGACATGTTCGAGTACGTGGAGATCTACGGGACCCCGCTTACCAACTACTCCACCATGACGCTCCTCGAGATCGAAGGTGACAGTGGCGGCGCCGGGACTATCGACGGTATCTTCCCGCTCGGCACGACAGACGGAGCCGGTTTCTGGGACACCGGTTTTATGAACAACATTATCGAGAATGGAACGGTGACACTGCTGCTCGTCGACAGCTTCACCGGTTTTCTCGGACAAGATCTCGATGTGGATAACGATGGGATTCTCGACGTCACGCCATGGTCCTTGGTCATCGATGACGTGGCTGTATGGGATGGGGGTGGAAGCGATCATACGTATGCCTCAACGGTGCTTGCCAAGGGTTTCGACGGGATTTGGTTTACACCGGGCGGCGCCTCACGCATCCCCGACGGCACGGATACCGACACAGTCAATGATTGGGTTCGAAATGATTTCCACGGCGAAGGTCTTCCCGGTTTTGACGGCACACCGGGTCCCGGTGAAGCCCTCAACACACCCGGCCTCCCCAATCGGCTCGTCGTGCCCGATCCCGATCCTGTCATCAACGAGTTCGTGGCCGACCACACCGGTGGAGATACGCACGAATTCGTCGAGATCTTTGGGGATCCGGGCGCGAACTACTCGAGCTACACGATCGTTCATGTCGAGGGCGACGGCGCAAACGCCGGCCGCATTGACTCGTATTTCGACGTGGGCACCGTCGATACAGACGGCTTCTGGACCACCGGTTTCATGGGCGGCGCCCTCGAGAACGGCTCGATGACGTTGCTGTTGGTCGAGAACTTCACGGGATACGTGGGATTCGATATCGACACGGACAACGATGGGACGATCGATGCGACTCGGTGGAGCCGACTCGTGGACGACGTGGCGATCTTGAACGGCGATCCCGGCGATCAGGTGTATTCTACCACCGCGCTCGCCGCCGATTTTGACGGAAGTCCGTTCCGGCCCGGAGGGGCATCCCGTATCCCCAATGGCATGGACACCGATACCGTCGGTGACTGGTTTCGAAACGACTACGACGGTTACGGACTTCCCGGTTTCCTGGGGACTCCCGAGGATCATGAAGCCATAAACACACCTGGCTACGCTAACGACACGGTGGCCGACTTCACGCCACCCGTGATCACCGTCGATCTCGACCGTACGGTGCTGTGGCCACCCAATCACAAAATGGTTGAGGTTTGTGCCACGGTGATCGTCACAGACAACCGCGACCCCGCACCGACATTTGTCCTCACTTCCGTATCCAGCAGCGAACCGGACAACGGACAAGGGGACGGCAACACGGTCAACGACATCCAGGGAGCGGATGTTGGAACCGCGGATGTTTGCTTTGAGCTTCGTGCCGAGCGTCAAGGTGGTGGAAACGGCCGTGAGTACACGATCGTCTACACCGCGGAGGATGAGGCCGGGAACACCGCCTCGATGACTGTCGCCGTGCGGGTCCCGCACGATCATTCGGGATTTGCGATGCCATCCGCGGGATTCCTCCCCGACGGCACAGGCCTGGATGAATCAACCGACCAGTTCGCGTTGGTGATACCGAGCAGACTCCCCCGGCTCGAGATGGACGAGAACAGGAACCTCGTCGTTGTTCAAGACGGTTATGACGCGACGGAGATCGAGGTGCACCATGTGTATGTCGGCAACACGAGGGGCGCGCTCCGACCCGAGGAGGCGCTGGCAGAAGACATAAACGGCGATGGTCTGGAGGAGCTGGTACTGTTCTATTCGACGGCAGATGCGATCGCATTGATAACGGGAACCTCGCCTGACGGCGAGAAAATAAAACGCCGTGGGCCAGACGGTCCGATCGGGATGCACTACGAGAGTCTCGATGGGACGGAGTTTCTCGTGTCCAATATATTTGATCTTGGCCCTCCGGTGCAGCTCGTGATCGTTACTCCGCAGACGAACTCCGGTGATGCGAAGGGTGACTCGCGCGGGGCGCCAGGGATAGCCGGGCCATTGGCATATCCCAACCCGTTCAACCCGGCCACGACGATCGCGTACACGATTCCCGAGACGGGTATCGTGAATCTCCGGATCTACGATGCGAAGGGGCGTCTGGTAGACACACTCGTCAACGACACCAAATCAGCCGGTGAGCACATCTCCACATGGGCGGGCCGCGACGCAAGCGGATCACCGGTTGCTTCGGGAGTCTACTTCGTCAGGCTCGAGGCGAGCGGACAGGTGCAAACCCAGAAGATTGTGTTGTTGAAATAACCTCTTAACCTCAACTCTGTGTCTCGAACGCTCGGACGTTCGAACGCAACGTAAAAAGACCGCCCACGCTCGTGGGCGGTTTTTTTGATCGGATGTCGAATGTCGGCGCAGACTCCCCACGGTGCCGGTCCGCCAACGGCCTGATTGGCGTGGCAGCGGGGAGTACCAGATCATAACTTCCGCACTGACGGCAGGTTCCAAAATCCGAGACCGCGGACCGAAATCGGCGAATCTGTTCGCCGGTCGCGCGAAAAACATTTGACATGATTATCGTCATATGGCATTCTAAATGACGATGAAGTCGTCACAAAACAAAAAAACCACGGAACCGCCTTATATTCAAAGGGTTTTGGATCTGCCAGCGCTTCTGGAAAAGAAGTCGTATTTCCTGTTCGGCCCCCGCCAGACGGGTAAGACCTTTCTGATTCGGCACACCATGGAAAACGTGCGGGTCTATGATCTGCTGGATCCCGCAGTCTATCTGTCACTCAGCCAGAGTCCCGGGCGGCTGGCGCAGGAACTTTCTCCGCAGGATCGGGTGGTGGTCATCGATGAAATCCAGCGGCTACCGGTGCTCCTCAACGAGGTCCACCGGATCATTGAGGAGCGAGGTGTTCTGTTCCTTATGACCGGGTCGAGTGCCCGCAAGCTCCGGCGCGGCGGAGTCAATCTTCTGGGCGGGCGGGCGCGAACCCAGTATCTGCGCCCGCTTTCGTACAAGGAACTCGGGGCTCGGTTCGATGTTACCCACGTCGTCGAGAGGGGCACGCTGCCGTCGATCTACTTCTCGGATGATCCGGGTGCCGACCTGCGGGCATATGTTGGTTCGTACCTCCAACAGGAGATCGTTGCCGAGGGAGCGACACGTAACGTGCCGGCCTTCAGCCGATTTCTCAAGGTGGCGGCTCTGTGTAACGGCAGGGTGTTAAACTTCACGAATATCGCCAACGATGCACAAGTCCCCAGAACAACGGTGTATGAATATTTTGAAATTCTGAAGGACACGCTCGTGCTTCATGAGGTTCCTGCCTGGCGAAAATCGCAGAAACGAAAACCAATGGTTTCGTCGAAGTACTACTTTTTCGATGTAGGTGTGGTCGCAGCGCTCCAGGGGCGGGAATTCCGCATCGGGACTCCTGAATTCGGGGAGGCCTTCGAGACGTTTATTTTCCTGGAGCTGATCGCTTATTGTGATTATGTCTCCGGAGAAACGGTGAATCACTGGCGAACGAAATCGGGATTCGAGGTGGATTTCATCATCGGCGGTCATACGGCGGTGGAAGTCAAAGCGAGCAGGAACATCTCAAATCAGGATATCAAAGCGCTTCGGGCCCTCGCCGAGGAACATACACTCAAGCGATACCTATGCGTCTGCCAAGAGGGGCGGGCCAGAAGGATTGATGGAGTATTTGTGGTTCCGTTTGAGCAGTTTCTCGACGCACTGTGGAATGGGGAATATACAGATTGACTACTCGTTCATCGTCACGTCTGGCCAAGGAGTGACCTCGTCCAACTATTCCAAATCTCTCCTATCTCCAGTCGAAACGAATGCCGCTGCCCCTTTCAAAATTTCCATCGGATTTGGCATTCTTGCAACAGCACTCACTTCAGAAAAACCATCTTCCTCGTGAGCGCTCTCTTGCCGGATGTGAGGCGGTAAAAGTACACTCCGGTGCTGACCTGATTGCCGTGGGAATCCTTACCATCCCACGTGACTTGCTTGAAGCCTTCGCCCAGCGTCCCATCCACAAGCGTCGCCACTAAACTGCCCTCAATATTGTAGACCGAGAGCCTTGTTTTCCCTCGTTCAGGCAGAGTAAACGAGATCGTCGTCGACGGATTGAAGGGATTTGGGTGGTTCTGGTAGAGCGCAAACACTCGAGGAATCTCGCCGACTCCGGTCGGAACCGCGTTCCCGGTGCACTGGACGTCGCTGCACAGGAGGTCACCCGTTTCCACGGTGCAGTTGTGTTCCCCGTCACTCGTCGGCGCGTAAACGACGATCACGACCAGCGAGTCCCCCGCCGCCAGGTCGTACGGTCCCTCCGAAATAAAATAGTGGGGGCAGGATGCGCTGACCGTACCACTCAGTATGCCGCCACCCGTGTTGGTAATCGTAAACGTTGTATCTCTGACATTCCCTACCGCTACAACGCCGAAATCAATGCTGTCCGGTCGGACTTGGCAAACGGGAACAAGCACGCCAACACCCGTGCAGAATACGTCGGAGCAGAGCTCGCTGCCCGTTTCAACCCAGCACGAGCGCTCCCCTGCCGCCGTCGGCTCGAAACGGACGGTCACCACCAGCGAATCGTCCGGCGCCAGTGCGAAGGGACCGCCACCCGAGACGATACTGAAGTGACTGCAGGATTCACTGATGTTGCCGTTTAGCGTCTCGCCGCTCGGGTTTTTGATCGTGAACGTCGTGTCGAGATAACCGTTCACGGCCACACTGTCGAAATCAATCGACGTTGGCTGAACGAGACAGAGAGATCCGGTGATTTCAAAGAAGGTTGCGCCGAAAACCCCCCAGATAGTTCCGGTTTGTATTTGACGAAAGGGTTCCCAGCGAATGTTTCCTGGCGGTGCCCATGTGTCCAAGCAGGCATACTCGTTGTAGCCGTTCGTGTCCCGCCAACCGATGACTGTGACGAAGTGATCTGTACTGCCGTCGGCGTCAGTGTCCACGAGGAATACCATCGGGCGACCAGCGGCGATCTCGGATTGAAGATCCTCCCACGTAAAAGCACCCCACGTCTCGTTCCAAGCTGTTGCCTGGTATTGCACCCCGTACGTCGCGTTGACGTAATCCACGTAACCCGTTAACGCATTATCCGCGTCGCTGAACCAAGACCAACCATAGTAATTGCCGGCGGCGGACCACGAAGTGCGCATGAAATCGGCCACGCAATCGCTTGGATGTTCGTCCCCGGGCGGAGGTTCCGACCGATCAGGTTCAATCGGGCCTGGCGCCGCATCAAGCGGCAGCGAATAATCGTCGTAATGCGTGCCCGGGCCATCCCCTGTCGCAATCATTTGGTTGACGTCGTTTGTCTGTGTGGATGCGTCTCCGGGGACTAATAATGAAAACCCATTTGCGTCCCAGTACCCAATCACCATGCCTCCTGCGGTCGGACCGCATCCACGTCTCCATAGATACCCCGGGACGCCACCGATAACATTCATTCCCAGGGTGGTTTGTTTGCCAACATAAGGTTCATATCCGCGATCCGGAGGAGGACCCGTTGGCAGGCAAAGACTGTGTGCATCCTTCTCATCCGCGGGTGAGACCTGCGCGGATGCACCACGTGTTAAACCTGAGATTAAGACAAAAAGAAAAACGAGAAATGCGATGGTTGATCTTGAGAAGCGATTCACGACTGTCTCCCGTCAAGGCAATAAAATGTGTGTTTTGAATCGAGGTGGGGGCCGAGTAGGCAAAAGTATACTATCTGTTTGGCGTTTCGTCAAGAAATCGGCCAACGTGGATGTGTTGACATTTGTCAATCTTCACTAATGGTTGCCACAGGGATCTACTTTTGTCAGCTGAAGGCGAAAGGATTTTCTCAGACTCGCAAGATGGCATTGATGAAGTAACGAACCGGGGCCAAACAGAGAGGGTACTAGGTATCAATCACAAATAAACCGGGCTTTCCATGTTGGTTATGATGCTCGCAACGCCCCGCATGCTGGACGCTATTGTTGTCGGCTGCGACCGCGCTCCAGGACGTACTACTCCCCAGGCTGCGACTCGCCCTCGCCTCCACTGAACTGTCCCGCATACCCACTCTTTTCGAGAAACGCCGGGTAGTCGGTAACCGACAGGATCTCTCTTACGGCCTTCTCCTTATCGGGCGCATTCTTGTAATACGATTCAACGATCCGGGCCCCCAAAACATAGGCGACATGTCGCGGCTGCTCTGGGTCACTTGGCTTTTGCCACATCCAGTCTCCTGTCTCGGACCCGAGCATGTCCTTTTGAAACTGCTCCCAAAGCTCCGGCTCGCGAGCGATTGTGAACTCTCTTGCCTCATCCTGTGTCATCTCGCCTGTCACGAGATCGGCAAAGAACTCGGCTGTGCCCTCACGTATGGTAAGACCAAGCAGGCTCTTTTCGGGCCCAAAAAGCGCCTTGTACTTTGGATATCCGACGGCTACGACTTGCTGAAAGTGGACCAGCTCATGTACCAGAAGCGGGGCGAATTTCTTTTTTCCCCGTTTGTTGGCTGATTTTTCGACGGTAATGAGCTGGCCCTCAACCGATCCCGATCCAATACCGCGGTAGCCCCCGATCAGATAGTACGTCGGTGGGAAGACCACATTGGGGATGTACCGCTTGAGTTGGGTGAATGCCCGACGGACCGGTTCCTCTTTTGTGGCAAGCCACTCAGGCATATCACCGAGGGATGCATAGTCGTCGGGATGTTTTCTTATGGCTTTGATGAGTCTTTCGGTAGTGAGATCGTATTTTTCGATAAACATCTTGAGTCCGGGAGTGCCCACATCGAGATATTCCTGCTGGAGGATTCCCATCGTGTCGGCGTCCGTAGCGAGCATCGCATGGGCTCGGACAAAATTACGAATGTCCTCGTATACGAACGGGGCATTCTCCGGATCCGTCGTGAGGTTATCTGTCACCTCTTGACTCACACTGTCACTCACGATCAGCGCGAGCAACAGGCTCGCCATAAATCCCTTGAGAATTGTGCGCATAGCGGTCCCTCCGGTGCCGTTGAAATGCAAACCGAGAGCATTCACCCAAATCTGTATCGTGCCTATCGGGGATCTGTCAGTGAATTAGACCGTCGGTATTATGGAAAGGTTGTAAGACAAAGCTTCACGTCACCTGTGTGTGGGTGGGTCGAGGCTCGAGGCGAATGGTAGCTGAGATTTTGTCAGAGGGAGTTTTGTTCGACACGGCTACCAACGAGGGGATTTGGCAAAAAGACGTCTATTCGATGCAATCAGCCGGCATGAGAAACCAAACCGCTGCCATCGAGGGGGCTATTCGGCAAAATCTCCGTTCGCCCTTGGCCGAGCTTGCGAAACTCGATCTATAGACGAGCACGCGACCGGGTGGTCGGGAAGAACTCTCCTCGTTCGACCTACTGCATCGCCGCTGGAAGCCGTGCGGCGAACTTTGCGTAGATGCGTTTGACAACTTCCTCCTGCTCTGGAGGCGAAGGGAATTTGCTGAGCGGATTCTCGTCATCGTTAAAGATCTTATCCAGGTCTTTGTTGACATCCATGGTCGTGCCGGCAATACCACCGATCGTGCTGCTTGCGGAAACACCGACCTCATGCCTCTCTCCCTTGGCGTCCTCGATCGTCGCATGGCACACCCGCTTGCCATCCTCCAGATCATAGATCGAGAATGCAATAGCGATGACTCGCTCGGTTCCCAAGAGGTAACCCGTGGTTACCGACCCCATTTCGCCTTCGACGTTTGATTGCTCTTCTTCCAGGTGAAATTTTAGCTGGTCGCTCTCGATCCGGTGAACGAGAACATAACGCGCCTCCCCAGCGAGCGATCCTTTGAGACCTTGGAGAGTCGCGGGTTCGAGCATTCCGGTGTCATGGAACGCCTTCAGGCACTCCTGGATCTTCTCGTCGCCAAGCGTCTGACGGGTATTCTTCCATTCCGCTACCTCGACCCCCCTCTGCTTCTCTTTGATCACTTGCCGGAGGGGTGGGGAATACCTGTCGGAGAGATCCAGGTCGTCCGAACCTGGCATAACGACCGTCGTGCACCCCAGGAGGGCAAGCCCGCCGTCCGCAAAGGCTTTGGCCGTAAAACTCGGATCGGTATCGAGACTCTTGACCGTTGCCCCACACGATACGATGAGGGGTAACAAGAGGACACAACCTACTCTGGCAATACGAAGCGCTCTTCTTACGTTCATTGTCGTTCTCCCTTCTTTTTGAAACGCTCGATCAGTCCTGGCTATCCGATCTTCAAATAACGCTGAGTGGCATCCCGGCTCATCGCGACATGCGATCAGCTCATCTCGTTCGGAACTATGTGCTGATCTGCGCCGTTCGGGCGCAGGCCAGGTTCCTTACACGGCTCCCCGTCCTCGGGGATTTGGGCAAACCGTGTCCGAAACGACTGGTGTACGTTGCTCTGGTGGAAGTTCTCAAGATGCGGCCTCTATTATAGAGGAGGTGCCATGTGATTTCAATGGGTTAGCCGGGGAGGTGTTTTTGGGCCATTTGGGCGTGGTATTCAGAGACGATTTGGAGATCGAGGGCCATCAAGAAGTGATAGTGAGCTGTTTCATTTTGAAAAGAAGGGTCGTGCGAGGAATGCCAATCTGTTGGGCCGTCTTGGAGCGATTCCAGTCGTTTTCTTCGAGGGCTTTTGACAGAGATTGTCGTGTTCTCGGCTCCGAACAAGGTCTCTTCCGGCCCTGGGCGCGAGCGCCCGACCAACGCATTACGAGTGCGTTGGTCGGGCGAAAATCAACTTGTTGGGAATGCGGTAATTAACAAAGCTTCCAAATCGTTACGGCGAATCCGTATTCGGTTATTCTTGCGTATAGTCGGCCATACTTGGCCATCTTATACAGTCAAAGTGTAAGACGAAGTGTAAGACGGGAAACGCCGTCGTTTTTGCAGAGATCAGGTCAATCGACCAACGCACGCATACGAGCGTCCCAATCGCTCATGATTTCCTGAAATCGGGGAAGTTCACGGAGGGAATCGAGATCGGGGTCAACACGCGCCCACCAGAGTTCTTGGTGTCCCCTCTCAACAGACTTCTCTAACCATTGCAGAGCTGAGGATGTATTACCCAGGAGCGAGTAGACCGCAGCAACATGATATGCAATATCCGCACGCTCCGGCTCCAATTTGATCGCATACTCAATTTCTGATCTTGCTCTCTCCTCATCTCCGATGTGAGCCGATGTCAGTGCGGCATAAATGTGAGCTCTTCCTAAACCCCAGTCCCAATCGCTGCCTCGCGAACCACGCATTGCCAGCAAATGGGCCCTACTAAGTTCCTCATCTGCGTCTGAAGACTGCGTTACTAATGCCATTTGCGCTTTCTGATAAAAGGCATCTATGTTTCCTTGAAACCCGTTTGCCTTTGCAAGCACATCTAGAGCATCCCGTGTCCGACCTGAAGCATAATACAACCTAGATAGAAGGCTGATAGGTTTATTGCGCTGGGAGTAATCGACCTCTTTATAAGCTTTTCTGGCAAACTGTATTGCGAGTTCAAGACTTCCACGTATGGCCTCGATGTTAGCCCATTCATGGTCTATCCATTCCTGATAATTGTCCTTAACAGATGGTTCTACTTCCCGAAGTATTCTTTTGGCTTTTGCAAAATCACCCTTTTGCCGATACCATGCAGCTGTTCGCATTACCAACCACGGCTTGAATGTCACTTCATCATTATCTAAAGCTTGTTCCACCGCTCTCAGAGTTCCATCAAATTGCCGCAGAGACGGATAGTAATAAATCGCATGATAAATCCAACTGTCTATCAATCCATCCTTCCTGAGGTCATTTAGCTTAACCTCTATCTCATCTATCCTGCCCAGATATTTCATAAGAGGTATCACCATCATTTCATACAGTGTGAAGCTTCCTTCGGTCTCGGTACTAGCAGCTTCGGAAAAAGATGCCAGGGCACCGTCCGTATCACCTGAAAGCCACTGAGTAATGCCCAATCCTCTAAGACTTTCTTGAACCATATCCAAGTTAACCTTTGAACCAAACTTCTTTAGATCGAGCACTCGGCTGTATGAGTCCGCAGCCTCTCGAAACTTACCGGAAAGGCGCCACGCATCCCCCAACCAAACATAGAACCAGGGATCGTCCTGGCCATATCTGTCAGCAGCATCCTGCATGATAGTCAAGAACTCATCCGTACGCATGAGGTGGGTCAATGCTGTCCCCATGAGATTGTAGCTGTATCCCATTCCGGGTGCTTGCCTTATCAGCGTCGCAGCGACGGTAGCAGCGCTGTCAAAATGAGCCTCTCCTATAAAGAGATGAGCCATGTAGGCCAGTATGTTCGGATTCCCTGGGCTTGCCTCCATGGCGCAACGGTAATAGTGGTGCGCTTTTTCGGAATCGCCCAGGTAAGCGTAGATAGCGCCAGCTCCATGTAATACTCGTCCTGACTTTGGACGCATTTCCAAGGCCTTTTGAACGGCCTCGACAGCTTTCTCATACTTGGCCTCTCCACCCGTTTTGTCTGCATATGCACTTGCAAGCATAAGATAAGGCCATACCCTATCCGGGTTCCGGGCGACCGCATCTTCAGCAACTCTTAACCTGGCCGACCACAAGTCTCCTTTGTCGTACTGTAGATAATCGTAAAGATGGTCGTAAGCATCAAAGTTATATGGATAACGATCAACAAAACCCCGTATCAACTCCTCCGCTTCTTGAAAGCGTCCCCTACCGTAACAAAGGACTTCTTTGAGCAACTCGTAACTACGGTCACGATCGGGGCGAACCTCGATGCCACGTCTGGCCATTCTCTCTGCTTCCTCAAGATCACCTACTCCATAGTAGTACAGGCGCCCCAAATCATAGTAGGGTCTATCGTGATCTGGATTGTGCTCGACAGCCATCTTGTACGCCATTTCCGCAGAATCAACAAGACCCTTCGTCTGGAGGACATTCCCCTTTCCACACCACCCATCCACACTAGGGCAAATCTCAAGAGCCTTGTCAAACATCTGAACAGCAACACTTCTTTCACCGCGATATTGATATATCTCGCCGAGGCGTAAATACGGCTCATCCCAGTCTGGTCGAATATCTCGGGCT
>CP070677.1:1312402-1327340 GCA_020352495.1 Candidatus Latescibacterota bacterium | reverse complement strand
ACACTTCATAACGTCATACCAAGCTTGGGACGAAGATCGCCTCAACGCGGAGGAGCGGCGCAGAGTCCAACAACACCTCGGGGAGTGCGTGGAGTGTCGGAGATATTTCGAGACGATGTCTGTGCTGTTGGAAAAAACGGATTCGTCGCTCCTCCCCCGCATCGAGCCGGATCCGTTTCTGCCCACACGGATCCGCGCGATGGACAAGGCGACACGCACGCCGATACCCAGGTGCTTCATCGCATGGGCGAGGATCTCTCTGGTGAGTGTGATGATAATGATCGCCCTATCGGCCGGTATCTACTTGGGCAGAGGGCTTGCCACGGCGACGCGATCGAACGGTGAGACGGAGATCGCAAGCGCCTATTATGAGGCGTTTTCCCAGTCGGGATTTGCCGCCGTTTGGGGAGACGTCGTCGATGGCGATGAAGAGGAACAACAATGAAGCTGAAGATCCTGGTTGGCATACTCGTGTTTCTCATCGTGCTCAATCTGGCAACCATCGGGACATTTCTCTATATCCATTTCACACAAGAGCCGGTCGCGCCCGTCGGACGGATGTCTCCGGGCCCCGGTATGGACTTGCCAATGGAACCCAACCGTCATGGGCCGATGCATTTCCACGCGACGCACCGCAAAGAACTCAGAAAACTCCATCGAGAGTTCAGAATTGAGACGCTCGATCTAACGCTCCGCATAAGGGATCTCGAGCTGGAAGCGTTTGAGCTATTACAGCAGGACCCAGTCCCACAGGCGCGGGTTGACTCGTTGCTCGAAGAGATCTCTCTCGCACAGCTCGAGGTGAGCAGACGGGCGGCAGAGAAATTGATCGAGGCAAAAAGGATTCTACCACCCGACCAACAAGAGATCTTTTTCAATGCGATTCTCAAAGCTCGTTCGAGAATGCACGGGAGACTCGGTCCGGGCCACTATCGTGGCGGAAAAGGGTTCAGACGTCACGGTATGGGCCAGCGACCGGACTCACTGTGACGGAATTCCCGCGTAACCTTCCCCTGTTGATATGGTGATGATCATGCGATGTTCAATCTTGATGGTTGTTTTGTTTCTCTCTGTCGGCTGCGGTAGAGATCTGAGTCTTGACAGCTGTTGGCGTGCGACTGATGTGACGATCGACGGTGACAACAACGAGTGGGGTGAGTGCGTCACGTATATCGAGGACAAAGATCTCGCCGTCGGGGTGATGAACGATGATGAATTTGTGTACGTCCTTCTGACAACCGCCGACCGGGAGGTTCAAAGACAGGTGACTCTGTCAGGGTTGACGGTTTGGCTCGATGTTGCCAATGACAAAAAGAAGGACTTCGGAATACGGTTTCCTCTGGGAGTGCGGGGAGGAGACCCGCCGGAGCGGATACGGGAAATGACGGAACGACCCGACCCGGCGGAGATGCTGAAACGGCTCGAAGAACGAATTGCATCGATGAAAGAGTTCGAGGTCATCGGACCGCACGCGGGCAACCTGCGTTTGATGGACATGTCGGAGACAAACACGATCGCCGTGGCTTTGAGTCAGATAAAGGGTACGTTTGTGTACGAGCTAAAGATGCCGCTTCGGCGAGAGACGGACTATCTCTATGGCCTCGGTGTCGATCCCGGTGTGACAATTGGCATCGGTCTGGAATCACCCGAGTTCAAAGTCGGTAACCTGCGCGAGCGAATGGGTGGGGAAATGCGCGGTGGTGGCCCGCTTGGGGGGGTGCCGGGTGGTGGCGGAGGCGGTCGGCGGGGAGGGGGTCCTCCAGGCATGGGTGGAATGCGCCCTGGTGGTGGGGCGGTCGACAGACCGGATCCGTTTGATGTCTGGGCAACTGTTCAGCTGGCAACCGGGTCCGATATCACCTCCGATTGAAAGGCGCGAGTTGACGCGGGGATGGTGGTGATGCGGCGGTTCAAAAAGCCCTCGCGCCTTAAAGAGAAGGCTTGAACATCTCAGCCAGACTTCGCGGTGTCGGCGCGCTGCGAAACTCGCCGGCGCATCACCACCATCCCCGCGCGATAAGCTCACCTCGTTTCCGGATATAACAGACCTAAGTCCAGCCCGCCACCGGTGTCGATCCTTTTCCCGATTCGCAACGGAAAAAGCCGTCAACTCAGAGTTCCAATAGGGGAATCACGATCGCATACGTGAGGATCGTCACGAGCAGGATCCCGATAAGGTTTAACCAGAACCCCGCCTTGACCATCTGATCGATCCGCACATGACCCGAGCCAAAGATGATGGCATTGGGGGGCGTTGCTACGGGCAGCATGAACGCGCAGCTCGCGGCGACCGCCGCGGGCACAATGAGCATATAGGGACTCAATCCGAGCCCCGGCCCAACCGCGGCCAAAATGGGAACGAGCGTGGCGGTTGTGGCGGTGCTGCTGGTAAGCTCGGTGAGGAATATCATCATAGCCGTTACCAACAGCACCAAAACCACTCCGGGGAAGCCTGCAAAACCGACAACCTGGTTGCCGATGAGTTCACCCACACCGTTGTTCTTGATCGCCGCCGCCAGACTCAACCCTCCACCAAAAAGAACGAGGATACCCCAGGGAAGCTTCACCGCCGTTTCCCAGTTCATGACGAACTCGCGTTTCTTTCTATCGACGGGGATGACAAAAAGTGCGAGCGCGGCGATCATCGCTATCCCTGGATCGGTGAGTCCGCCAAACGGCCGGACACCTCCGATCGTTATCTTTGTGAGTAATGGGCGGACAATCCAAGAAACAGCGGCAAACCCAAAAACCATGAACGTCATCCATTCGCCCCGTTTCATTCTGCCAAGCTCTTTGTAGCCCTCGCGGATGAGCGCTGCACCCCCGTCGATCTGTTCGATTCGAATGGGGTAGAGCACTCGTGTGAGGAGCAACCACACGATGGGGAGAAAGACGACGACCAGCGGGAGTCCAACACCCATCCATCGGACAAAACTGATCTCTCGACCGAGCTGATCCTCGATGTAGGATGCGAGGAAGAGGTTGGGCGGCGTGCCGATCAGGGTTCCGATACCGCCAATCGACGCCGCATATGCGATTCCAAGAAGCAGACACAGCGCAAAATTCGGCCCCGTCGCGTCGGAGAAGTTTTGGATCGTGTCCATCGTTTTACGGGGGGATGTTCGAAACACGAGAGCAATAACACTGAGCGCAATCGGAAGCATCATGATCGTCGTTGCCGTGTTTGATACCCACATGCTCATGATCGCGGTTGCGAGCATGAACCCGCCCACGATCCGGTGTGGTTTCGTACCGACTATCCGAAGCGCTCCAAAGGCGAACCGTCTGTGTAGCCCCCACCGTTCCATCGATAACGCGATTATGAAACCGCCCGCAAAGAGATAAATGAGCTCGTGTGCGTATGGAGCTGCCGCTTCCCTCATTGTGGCCGCCCGGAAGAATGGCAGAACGGCGAGCGGCAAAAGTGAGGTGGCATAGATTGGAATCGCTTCCGTCATCCACCACACGGCCATCCACACGGCGGCCGCAGCTGTGACCCGGCCCGCGTGAGTAAAGTCGACCGCTTTTCCCGTGCTGTCCAGGTATGTCTCAGGGAGCGAGTAGTAAACAAGAACCGCCAGAATGGGACCGGTCACGAGACCGGTCCATTGAACTGCCGAACGTCTCATGTGGAAACGAGGCGACATGATCGATCAAACGTCGGTTCGCAGTGCGACGGGCGCTCGCCGAAGAAAGGCTCGACGATCATCGAGCCTGAATTCTGAGTGATTTTCAGAATGTTATAAAGGACTTTTTGAGAACGCTCAATCGACACCCTTCACTCGATTTTGTCGCGGAGCGCCGGAATTATCGGAGCGGATCGCTAGGTTGATTCGGGTGGTCGATTTCCCGTGTCACCACAAGGCCTACAATGATCCTCGAACGAGCTTGATGTCGTCGATCCACACCGTACCCTTGCCGTCGACGACGACGTTGAGCTTAACGTTGTCGGGGTTCTCGCCTTTCTTGAGAAAGAACGGAGTCTCCTGGGTAGTCCACGCCACGGTACCGGAGAGCGATGAGTGGAGTCCGCGTGAGAAATACTCTCCCTTACCGGGAAAATGACACCACATCTCGAGATAGACTTGTCCATCGACATCTTTGGTCCGCATGCTGGCCCGGTAGAGCAATCGCGCGTTTTCGATGTCCAGATCGCCGGTTTCGAGGAGCCGAAACGTAGTGGGCTGATCGGCGGTGAGCCGGAGCGATCCGTTACCGTCGCTCGTTACCTGGTCATCGACCTCGACACCGGACTTTGCGAGGACACCGGCGGCGTCATCGAGCGGATAGCTCTTGAGCTCGGTGACATCGGTGTTTTGTCTCGTACAGCCAATCGCCAGCAGTGTCGCCAACACGACGAGGGAAAGGACGACCTTTATGTTCAAACGCATCGGGTTGCCTCCTTTGGCACCTTCGGGATCGGATCCATGGTCGAGAGCAAAGCGTGTACCAAAACGGTGGTCGTGGAACGCCTTTTCAAAAACAAAACAACACGTTGCGGTAGGGAGAGCCGCGTTTGGTCTTTTGGCTCAATCGTGATGACGATGTCTGTAGATGACCTCTATTCGCCCTCGCGGCCCAATGAACGACGAGGCAAACCAACTCGTGAGGCTCACGATTATCGACGCAAAAATCGCCGAAAAGAACCCGCCAAGAACAAACCCATCGAGCATGGCGGCGACCAGCCCAAGCATCGCCGCGTTGATGACGAGGAGGAATACGCCAAGCGAGAGGATCGTTATGGGAAGCGTTAGAAAGATAATTACGGGCCGGACGAGGGCGTTTACGATCCCAAGTAGTAATGCCGCGCCAAGTAGTGTCCACCCGCTCGTAAACTCCATGGGAGGAACGATTGCCGCTGCGATCCAAAGCCCCAATGCGGTGATCAGTGTGCGAACGAGAAAGCCGTGCATGTCGTGTCTCCCAGGCTGTCTGCAGCTCCGGTGCGATTCGTCTAACGGTGGTGGGTAGCCAAAACCGACTCACCGCTCATACACGCATACGATCTAGCTCTGTGATTGTTTCGCCATCCGCGCGATTTCCGTGCGGAGTTCGTCGGCGGTGAGACACGGTCTCTCGAACACAAAATAGAGGATGTCATCATCCGCGCGAACGTGGAAACCTTCGGGATCCGCGGCGATCATCTGGGCGCATTTTGGATGGGTCTCGTAGAAATAGCGGCACATGTCAACGAGGGCGTTGGCATGACTCTCGTTGATGTGTTGGATGATGTGGTTTTCTTCATCTTTCCACCCGGGCGTCGGCACCAGCCAGCCTCCCTTTTCGAGCCAATGGATTTGTGCAAACCCGGCGATAAATCGAACCTTGTACGGCTCGATCCAATAGAACCGGAAGTCGGATATCCCCGCGTACGGACGGCTGGATGGAAAGAACGCAAAGTAACGCTCCGAGAGCTTCTCGAGCTCGCTCTCCGGCACGGGCGCGGCATCCCCCATGATGCTCACCCGTGTGCTCGCCTGTCTTTTTTTCTCGGCGGGATCGAAAACCGTCAGACACAAGCGCGAATCTGCGAGAAGGTTTTTCGTATGTTGGGCAAGCGAACTGATAAAGATCACCGGGCGTCCTTCGTGGGACGCGACGAAGGGAGTGAGCGAGCCAAACGGGTAACCCTCCAACTCGACGGAATGCGTCGATAGAACACCGGCATCCGTTCTTCGGATGAGCGCCCGTGCCGCATCTGCCAATGTGATCTTACCCTGTTCCACGATGGCCTCGCTGCGACCAGATATCGAGCGTCCTGACGTGATCTAGTCGTTGCGGCTCAGGATCTCGATCAAATGGTAGCCAAACTGGGTTTTGACAGGACCGTGTGTTTTTCCCACTTCCTGCTCAAAAACGACGTCGTCGAATTCCTTTACCATCTGCCCCGGGTTGAACTCGCCCAGGTCACCGCCGTTTCGGCCGGATGGACACTTGGAGTGCGCCCGGGCCATCTCGGCAAAGTCAGCGCCGGCCTCTATCTTCGATTTCAGCTCGTCGCAGGTTTCTTTGGAGTCGACGAGGATGTGACGCGCACGTGCTTTCACCATTGAATGCTCCTTTGCGAAGGTCTGTTTGTAGTCAAATATAATTGACGGTCGGCGGCTCATACAAGCGATCCCGGTGTCCGCCTCGCCTGAGGGGCAAATTTTCGACTTGACGAGGACTCTTTGGCAAATATAGTTGTTAGTAGCAATGAAAAATGCCGACGAGAATATCAACCGATCAGGGGAGCCGGAGTTCGAACCGCAGAGGCTGGAGACGGCGCAGCCCGGCCAGCACGGAGGGGGCTCTTTGGACCGCGATGCTACGGAACTCCATGAGGCGCTTGGTGATCTGATCCGTGTCTATCAGTTCAGGGATCGGAAACGCATTTGTTATCATGATGTTTCGGTAACACAATGCTATGCGTTGAGCGCCTTGGTCAGACACGGTTCCCCCACGTTGAATCAGCTGTCAGACGAGCTGTATCTGGACAAGAGCACGACAAGCCGGGTTGTAGATTCATTGGTAAAAAAGGGTTACGCAAGCCGGGTCCCTGAACCCGAAGACCGCCGTGCGATCCGTGTCGAGCCCACCGCAAAAGGGCGGGAGTTGTTTGCGACGATCGAGAAACACCTCATTGAACAGGAGAAACGGCTCATCGCCGATTTTGACCCCGAAGTCAGGCAAGCGACAACGCGTCTCATTGCGCGACTCGCGCGCGCGGCGAAGGAGAGGTTTTCGCGCGACGACGGAACCTGTTGCACGATCGAAGACGAATAGACGGCCCGTTTTTGGGGAGAAGATAGTTGCGGTACACAACGATAAGTCGTGACGCGGGAGGCTAACATAAAGTGCTCCAGAGAGTTCCAAAACGATATCATGGAACGCCGCACAGGGGCGGAACGCGGGGTGAAGGGGACTATCTGATCCGGCCCTGTCGAAGAGAGGATCTGAAAGTGGTCTCGGATCTGGTAGCCGGGGTCGAGCTTTGCAGCGACGGTATCGAAGATCAGTTTGGTGAGGCCTACGTACTTGCGGAGGCGTCGGGAAAGGTCATCGCGTGTGCGGGGATTGAAACCCATGGGTCGCACGGACTGCTTCGGTCCGTCGCTGTCGTTCCCGAGAAGCGTGGGCTGAAAATCGGGAAGACCTTGGTGGTCAATCGACTCGAGTGGGCGAAGTCCAGGGGCATTGGGGCCGTTTATCTTCTCACCGTCACGGCGGCAGATTATTTCGAAGCGTTAGGGTTCGAGAGGACCGGACGTTCCGATACGCCACCCGAAATCCAAAAAACACACGAGTTCTCGGAAGCATGTCCAGAAACGGCCGATGTCATGGTGTTCCGTTTTGGGGGCCGAGGAAATTCCCGGGAGGTTCATGCGATGGATATCAAGAAAGAAGTACGAGACAAATACGCCGATGCCGCGCGAAAGATCAGCAAGCAGACCGGCGGACCTGCCGGCGAAAAAAAGAAGGCATCTTGTTGCGGCTCGGAACGGAGCGCGGGCGCGCAAGAAGCCATCACCTCGGGCCTCTATGACCCAAGCGAGCTCAAGAACGTGCCGGCAGATGCCGCACTGGCGTCCCTTGGGTGTGGCAATCCGACAGCGTTGGCCGAGCTCAAACCGGGGGAATCCGTCCTGGATCTCGGCTCTGGTGGGGGAATCGACGTGCTTCTCTCGGCGAAACGGGTGGGGCCGACGGGGATGGCCTACGGAGTCGACATGACAGACGAGATGCTCGAGGTTGCCCGGGAAAACCAGCGGAAGGCGGGGGTCGAAAACGTCGAGTTCCTCAAGGGCGAGATCGAAAAGATCCCGCTCCCCGACGGCGCTGTCGATGTTGTGATCTCGAACTGCGTGATCAATCTATCCCCGGACAAACGGCGTGTCCTCCGCGAGGCTTTCCGTGTGCTCAAACCCGGTGGACGGTTAGCCGTCTCGGATATCGTGGCCCGCGGACAAATCCCCGACGCGATCCGCCGGGACATGGAACTGTGGACGGGTTGCATTGCCGGTGCGCTGGAGGAAAACGAATACCGCAGCATCCTCGAGGAAGCCGGTTTCCAGGGGATAGAGCTCCAGCCGACACGACTGTTTCGGGTCGAAAAGGGCTGCTGCGGCGATGCGCAAATCGAAGTCAGTCCGGGGGCGGCCGGTGACGAGATCGACGTAACCTTTATGAGCGCGTTTATCCGGGCCTCCAAACCAACGCAATCTTAGCCGGGTAATCCGGGTGCCGTGGGAGTTTCGTCTTGAAAAAACACATTGGGTTCTGTTTCGTGGCCGTTCTGATGTTTGGTCTTGTCGAATTCGGTACGGCCGGACCGATCGAAAGCGCGAGCGAGACGAGGTCGGGGTCTCAAACGGGCGCCGGCCATGAGCTTTTCACCGCCATCCTGGCCGCCCACGTTCGTGATGGACGGGTCGACTACCCCAAGCTGTGCGAAGATCCCAGGCTGTCCGACTACATCGATCAACTCTCTTCGACAGATCCCGAGGAGATCGTCGACGAGAACGAGCGACTCGCATTTTGGCTCAATGCATACAACGCGTTTACGTTGAAAATCATCTGTGACAACTACCCGTTGAAAAGCATCAATGATCTTCACTTTGGAGGGCTCGTCCTTGGTACGGCGCTCAAAAAGACCGTTTGGGACAAGGAATTCATCGTGATCAACGGGGAAAAGATGAGCTTGAATCACATCGAGCATGACGTCGTACGTCCAAGATTCGGCGATCCTCGGGCGCACTTTGCGTTGGTGTGTGCTTCGGTGTCGTGTCCTCCTCTGCGATCCGAAGCGTACGAGGGTCACCGTCTCGACGAGCAGCTCGATGATCAAGCGAGGGTGTTCTTTTCCGAAAGGGACAAGAACTATTTTGACGCGGAAAACAAAGAGGCGCATCTCTCAAAAATACTCGACTGGTACTCGAAGGATTTTGGCGATAACAAACGAGAGGTACTTCTCTACGTGAGCAATTACCTTCCAAAAGACCTGGCTTTGAAGATCCAAGAGGATCCGGGTGCGTGGACGGTCAAACACACAAAATACGACTGGAATCTGAACGAGTAACATTGTGATCTCACTCAATCGATTGCCGATGACGTGACGGCAAGTTCGGAGAAAAAAAGAAGGGGCGATGGCTCGCCCCTTCTTTTTTCTCATGTGAAGAGATCAACGATCTATCCGCGCTTAATCTTCGATTTGATCCTTCCTGTCGCGTCCAGTTGGCGGATGGATCTGGAAGTTACCTCCCCTGATATACCCGTAGACCTCATACATGACTGGCGAAGAATCCGTTGGGCCCTCGTGTATCTGGATCCTGTAGAAATCGGGGCAGTCACAGTCGCCCAGTTCTGTTCCACCGTTCCTACCATAGCCCAGCGGGTCACAATCAGCCGGATCAGGCTCCTGGTCGCCCGATTTGCCGGGCTCGCCGAGGTCATCGATGTTGACCTCGAACCAGTGGAGACTCTCTCCCACGATGACGTGGCTGCGGATCGAAGCCGGAACACTGTTCTTCATATTCTTGAACGTGCCGACACCGCCAAAGTCGATCTGTTTCGCGGGAGCGTGTCGAGCCGGGCGGCACCAGCCGGGATCCGAGCACACTATCCAATCGATTTCGGTTCCCTCAGGAGCGCTCGGCGTGCCCCCATGGAACGTGAAATCGCCAGAAGGACCATGATGCTGTGTGTGAGTCCAGTTGCCCCACGGCTGCGGCGGTGAGGCGAGTGGTGCGCCAGCCTGGCCGCCACATGAGTACACATTGCTCGTGTTGGTGTCGCGGCCGTCATTGCAGCCACCGGTGACACGACACCCAAGTGGCTCGATTATCGTCTCGATCTCGAGCGCCGCACAGATCCACACCAGCGAGGCGGGATCACCGGTCATGCCCCCCGAACCCTGCATCGAGAGACACTGAACGGACATTTCCGTCGCCCCCCCAGGAACCGTCAACGGTATCTCAACCGCATCGAAGTCTTCGCCGTCGATATCACCAAACGGATCGACGATGTCGACGGGAGGTCCTCCATCGTACTGCAGCCGAACGACATTTGGCCGCTCCACTTGGACGCTACCCGCCATGAGATTCAGAGTCGCCTGTCGCGGATCCTCGTGGTACGCGAAGCTGAAGATCTGCGGGACGGTCGTATCGAGGGTTGGCGCAAACGCATGATACGCGCAGTCGTCGCCATCCCGCACACCGGCGACCTCATTGTTGCTTCCGTCGCTGTAAATAACGAGAAGACCGGCACCATTGGGTCTATTGACGACGTAGTCCGTGACATAGATGTTGTTCGTCACATTCGGGTCGATTAGACCAAGACCCGTGATATCCGCGCGGTAAGCCACACTCCAGTTTTCGGGGCCGCCACCGCCCGATGTGAAGAACAGCGTGGGATTGTTGAGTTGAACCCCGGTGACCGTGTGGGTGCCATTGACCGTGACCTGGTTGTCGCCGCTTGCGGAGCTATTAAAGCCTTCCCAGTAGAGCAGGACCTGCTCGATGGTCGCCCCATCGGGAATATCCGCGTCAGCGATCGTGATCGGGTCTGCCTGGGTGAACCTGAGACCCACGCCACCGATGGCAATCCCCGTCCCCTCGGCGATCGTGATACTCGGAATCCCGAGGGTCTCTGTGCCGTCCATGGCTGATTTCAGCAGCCCTTCCGAGAGGGGAGTCGGGGCTTGGAGCGGCTCCGGCGTCTCGGTGCACGCAAATGCGATCATACCGAGAATCGCGGCCAGAGCGATGTATTTAGTGAGGTATTTCACGCTGCTACCTCCCCGTGGTTGAAAGAACACTTTAGGTTGCCGCAAATAGTGCCGGGTGGAATCCCCCGCTGCACTAAAAGCCAGCATACCACAAAAGTGCCCGTCTGTATAGGCAAAACTGGGTGTGCCACAACGGCTTTCGACGGGATCTGGGCTTTGGAATGCGGGTTGTCTGGGTGCACGAGTGCGGGTACGTGGATTCGTGGCAACACCGGTGATCGGTCGGTTTGTTGGGGGGCATCCTCGGGCGAGCGCGCTTCAGGCCAACGTGAAATTTGCGAGTTTCGCCGTCCAAACTTTGCCGGTTTTGTTTTATACTGTCCGGTAACTCACATTTCTCGAGCACAAACCTCATGCACAGGAGATACCGATGACCGAGTTCAATTACGAACCTATGTTTCGTATCCAGACGGACAAAACCAAATACAAATTGCTGACAAAGGACGGGGTTTCTAGCGACACGTTCGATGGCAAGAAGATCCTAAAGATCGAGCCCGGCGCGCTGACCGAATTGGCGAGACAGGGATTTAGTGACATCAACTATTTTCACCGAACCACTCACCTCGAATCGCTCCGTCGGATTCTGGATGACCCGGAAGCGTCCGAGAACGACCGTTACGTGGCCGTGACACTACTCAAGAATGCGGTGATTGCATCGGCACGTGTGCTTCCGACCTGTCAGGATACCGGCACGGCAGTCGTCTTTGGCAAAAAAGGACAACGTGTCTGGACCGACTTCAACGATGAAGAAGCCTTGAGCCGGGGTATTTTCAAAACATACACGGGTGAGTATCTGCGGTATTCGCAAAACGCCGCTTTGAGCATGTACAAAGAAGTGAATACGGGATCCAACCTCCCAGCACAGATCGATATCATGGCCACCGAGGGGGATGAGTATCACCTATTCTTTATGGCCAAGGGTGGTGGGTCGGCAAACAAGATGTTTCTTTTTCAGGAAACAAAAGCGATCCTCAATCCGAAGCGGCTGCCGGAGTACATCGGTGAGAAGCTTCGGACACTGGGGACGGCGGCGTGTCCTCCGTACCATCTCGCGGTCGTGATCGGTGGCACATCCGCCGAGACAACGATGAAGACACTCAAGCTCGCCTCGGCCGGCTACTATGACGAGCTCCCGAGAGAGGGCAACCGCGCCGGTTCGGCGTTTCGCGATCCAGACCTCGAAGCGGAAGTGATCAAGAAAGCAGAGGGACTCGGAATTGGCGCCCAGTTTGGAGGTAAGTATTTCGCGCACGACGTCCGTGTGGTCCGTCTGCCACGGCACGGTGCATCCCTCCCCGTGGGATTGGGAGTGAGCTGTAGTGCCGATCGGAACACCAAGGCAAAGATCACGCACGACGGTGTCTTTCTCGAACAGCTCGACACCGATCCCGCGCGTTTTCTCCCCGATCCGAAGTTTTTCAAAGAGGGCGACGTCGTCAAAGTCGATCTCAATCAGCCGATGACCGAAATCCTGGCCACTCTGACAAAATACCCTGTGAAAACGCGGCTGAGCCTCACTGGCAAACTGATCGTTGCGCGGGATATCGCGCATGCGCGATTCAAAGAGATGCTCGATAATGGTGAGGAGCTGCCACGGTACTTCAAAGACCATCCCGTATATTATGCCGGGCCGGCGAAGAAACCCGAAGGGATCGCCTCGGGGAGCTTTGGTCCGACGACGGCGGCACGGATGGATCCTTACGTGGACGAGTTCCAGAAGCAGGGCGCTTCGATGGTGATGCTCGCCAAAGGCAACCGCTCGGCCGTTGTTACGCAGGCGTGCAAAGACAACGGTGGTTTTTATCTCGGATCGATCGGCGGGCCGGCTGCGATTCTCGCACACGACAACATCAAGGACGTGCAGGTCGTCGACTTCGAAGATCTGGGAATGGAGGCGGTCTGGCAAATCACTGTTGAGGACTTCCCCGCGTTTATAGTGGTCGATGATAAGGGGAACGATTTTTACGCGCAGATCTAGACCTGATCCTCGAAGTTCGGTGGTTGATCGGGCCGGTTAAACGCGGGAATAACGCGGATGCGCAGACCAGTCCCGTAGCGCCGAACTCAGAAACGCCGCGGGAATTCGGGAATTCTCGATCCCAGGGGTTCACAAAAAAGAAGGGGCGACTCGTCGCCCCTTCTTTTGTCGCACATGGAGAGATCGATCAGCTACTTGCCCTTGCCACCCTTACCACCGTGATCGTCTTCGACATTTTTTCTGTCGCGACCAGTGGGCGGATGGATCTGGAAGTTACCTCCATCGATGTAGCCAAAGACCTCATACATGATCGGTGAGGAATCCGTCGGGCCCTGGTAGATCCGGATCCTGTAGAAATCCGGACACTCACAATCGGCCAGCTCGGGTCCACCGTTTCTGCCAAAGCCAAGCTCGTCACATTGCGCAGGGGGCGGATCCACGTCACCGGATTTGCCGGGTTCGCCGAGATCGTCCACGTTAACTTCAAACCAGTGGAACGTCTCGTCCACGATGACGTAGTCGGCTATCTCCGGCGGTACATTGGGTTTCATGTTCTTGAACGTGCCGACACCCGCGAAATCGATTTGTTTCGCCGGAGCGGGGCGGGCCTGACGACACCAGCCTTCATCCATGCACTCGATCCAGTCGATTTCGGTTCCAGGAGGAGCGCTTGCCGTTCCCGCGTGGAACGTGAAACCACCGGAGGGCCCACGTTTCTGTGTGTGGGTCCACTCGCCCCACGGCTGTGGCTGTGATGCAAGCGGTGCACCGGCCTGGCCGCCGCATGTGTACACCTCGGTACCCTCAGCTCTGTCGTATGTATCGTTGCAACCACCCGTCATACGGCAGCCAATCGCGACCGGTTTGAAAATCCCCGCGTCTATGGTCATGTCATCCTGACCACACACGAGTTCGATGACGTCTGTGAAACCGGTGTTGAGATCGGCGTCGCTGTCCTTCTCGTCCCCTCCGGGGACACATGCCTGATCCTTCAACGTGAATTCGTAGTCGGCCAATTCGGGCGGAAGTACGAATTGGACGGTATACGACCCGGGCATCAGACCCTCAAACATGTAAATCCCCGCGCCGTCTGTCGTCTTGGTGTCCACCAGACCGCCGTTTTGCCACAGATGAACGGTGACATTCGGGACGCCGGATTCTCCGTCGTCCTGACAGCCATCCTTGTCATCATCGAACCAGACAAAGTCGCCGATCTTGAGGAGCTCGATCAGACCTGCATCCCAGCTGAGGTCTATCTGTCCCCGGTCCAGATGGGCGCACGCGGTACGTCCCGTCGCCGGGTCGGCGTCACTGTCTTTTTCATCGCCGTCGGGGCAGTCGTTTGGTGTGGTGAACGCGTACCCGGCCGGCAAGACGAACTGGACATAATAGTCGCCCGGTGGGAGATCCTCAAATAGATACCCACCCTGTGAGCGCGGTGGTCCTGTTACCTGAGTCTCCAAGAGAACCGGGCTCGCCGGGTTGCTACAGTCGTATAAATGGACCGTGACACCATCCAGTCCCGGCTCTCCGGCATCCTGACAGCCGTCGCAGTTTCCATCGATCCACACAAAGTCGCCCTTACCACCTGACTTGTAGATTCCAGCATCCCAGGTTCGATCGATCTCACCAGGCGTCAAAGTCGTACAGATTGTGCGCCCCGTCGTCGGATTGGCGTCACTGTCTTTTGTGTCCCCTCCGGGAACACACGCCTGATCTTGCTGGGTGAAAAGGAAGCCAGCCGGCAAGTTCGTGAACTCTACGAGGTAGTCGCCGGGTACGAGGTCGTCAAAGAAATACTCACCGTCGGCGAGCGCGCCGGCTCCCGTCGTCTGGGTTGCCACAAATACCGGGCTTGCGGGGTTGGTACAGTCGTAGAGATTGACTGTGACCCCGTTTGTCGGCTCTTCGGTGTCGTCCTGACAGCCGTTCCGATCGTCATCGTACCAGACATAGTCACCAATGGCGGCGAGCTCGATAGGAATCTCGAGTGCCGCACAGATCCACACGAGCGAGGCGGGATCACCGGGTTCGCCCGGCGGCGCCTCCGAGAGACATTGGGCGGACATCGATGTTACCCCGGCCGGAACTGTCACCTGGATTTCGACCGCATCAAAGTCTTCCCCTTCGGTATCGCCAAACGGATTGTCGACATAGACGGGGGATCCTCCATCAAACCGCAACAGAACTCTGTT
>CP070677.1:1307493-1312302 GCA_020352495.1 Candidatus Latescibacterota bacterium | reverse complement strand
GTGGAGACGCGTAGTAGATCTTGGGTCCAACGACTCCGATTTCGGGCGTTTTCGAGATCACATCGACGAGGTGGTCGACAAGACCTGGGTCGACAAGAGTGTCGTTGTTGAGGAGCAGAATGTAGTCGGCTCCTCTTTCGAGGGCATACCGTATACCGACGTTGTTCCCCCCGGAAAATCCAAGATTGGTCTCATTCACCAATGTTGTGACACGGTTTCCATACTGTTCTTCTATTGTAGTTGCCGTCCCGTCGGTGGACGCATTGTCGACAACCACGACTTCGATGTTACCGTATTTCAATCCGTCGAGTGATTCGAGACAGTCCAGCGTCAACGACTTACCATTCCAGGTGAGGACGATTACGACGACTTTTGGAATCGAAGATTGGGCACCCGAAGACTGCCGGCCTGTATTGGAGGTCGTCATGTGAGGGCGTGGTCTTGACTTTTCCCGCACCGGCGCATGGGCTGTCTGGCGCCAAGGGAACGTCGACGCTACTGAGTTTCGAACCGGGACCGCGGTGAGTCCCTGCCGTTCGTTCAATTGACAAGGGCATATTATAACCCAGCCTGGACACGCATTCTAGTGCAAATCCTGACGTTTGCGACAACAAGGGGACGGTGCAACCGTCTTGACGCTGTATGAGAGAATAGCTACCATATCTCGTAACGGGTATTTCCTCGATCGGCTCCTCGTGGCGGCAAGCGTCGTCGAAACACTCCGTCATTAAATCCACCTGTGGCCCCAAAAACCGAGGTGTAAATAAGGGAACTGGTTTGGAGACTTAGAGTAAAAATCCGCAGCGCAAGCCTCGGGGAATCTTAGAAATATGAAACGGTATATCATCATCGCGACCGCGGCCGCGGCGGCAATCCTGGTTGCCGTGCTCTTGGCAGCGAGCCTGAAGCGCGTGCCAGACAGACACGTCGCCGTCCGGGTTGGGGGGGACGGCGAGGCCGTAACCTATGGTCCCGGTCTTCACTTTGTGCCGCCTTTTGCCGACGTGTTTGCCGTCTATCCCGTGGGGGCCGTCGAACGCCGTTTCCCCTTGACTGGTGATTACGAGACCCTGACGAGGTACGGCGTTGAGGCTGGTGTGGCGCTCGAATTCCGTCTGGATATCGGCGAACGAGCGGCCGCCTCGATATACGACTCCTTTGGCGAGAACTTGTTTGGCGCCATCGAGGAGATGCTCGAGGATGTCGTGGAGATCGAGATGGCGAAGTGGCCCGACACGTCCGGCGCCTCGGATCCGAACGAGTTCGCGGCGGCGGTCACCCGCGAAATAATGCCAAAGCTCAATGAAGCCGGTATGCGGCTTGCCGGCTATCGGGTCACGTCTTGGGACATCGGTATCGGCGAAGATGCGTCCCCATCGTTTCCTGTCACTCCCGCTCCGGTTCGAAAAATCGTTTTCATTGGTGTGGACGGTGGAGACTGGGAGATCATCGATCCATGGATCGCCCAAGGGCATCTGCCAAATTTCAAAACGATCGTCGAGCGCGGAACAACAGGACGACTCAAGTCGATGGAGCCATTGCTCTCTCCGCTCATCTGGACGACGATCGCTGCGGGCAAGCTTCCCGAACACCACGGCATCCTCAACTTCACTGTCACCGATCCCGAAACGGGTAAGAAGGTCCCGATAACGAGGCTGTACCGCAAGGTGGACGCCTTTTGGAACATCCTCAGCGACTATGGCCGCACCGTGGACGTAGTGGGATGGCTGGCGTCGTTTCCGGCGGAGGACATCAACGGCGTGATGGTGACGGATCGCGTTGGTTACCTCGCCTATGCCGACGCGGGAAGCGGCGAATCGTTAAAACCGGGGAGCGTCTCCCCGACTGATATGATAGAGGAGATCTCGCGTTTGGTCGTCAGCAGCGGTGATATCGACTTTGACGAATTCGAACGACTACTTCACATTGATCGGCAGACGTTCGAAGAGAACAAGTCACTGCCCTTCGACCCGGAAAATCCCATAAACAACATGATCATGCTTTACGCCTCCGCCTTGACGTACAGAAACATCGCGGTTCACTTGCTGCGCAACGATCGTCCCGATGTTCTCGGCGTATATTTCGAGCTGGCCGACGCGGCCGGGCATCTGTTCATGAACTTTGCCCCACCGCGACAAACCTGGGTCGGTGAAGACGAGTACGACAGGTACAAAGATGCGATGTTGGAAACGTACAGACTCCAGGATCGGATTATCGGCGAGTTCATCGATATGTGCGACGAAAATACGATTCTGGTCGTTGCGTCGGACCACGGTTTCAAAAGCGGGCAGTCGAGACCCAAGCTAGGTGGCGAAATCGGCGGTGGGCACGCCGCATTTTGGCACCAGCTCTACGGGATCATTGGGTTTTACGGAGTCGGGGTCCGTCAGGGACACAAACTGGACCACGCGTCGATAATGGATATAGCGCCTACAATGCTGGCGCTCCAGGGACTCCCGCAACCGGCGGACATGCCTGGGGAGATCCTCACCGATGCGTTCGAGGATTCCCTCACCAAACGCTTTAATACGGTGGTGGTCTCCACGCTCCAGCGACGACGTGACAGGGGCGTTGTGCCCCAAGAGGTGGATCAGGCGGCGAGTGAAGAAGCCATGAAAAAACTCGAGGCTCTCGGATATATCACACCGGAGAACCCGGATGCTCACAACAACCTTGGCCAGCGTTATCAAGAACGGGGGGAATTCGAACGGGCGGTCGAAGAGTTCAAAAAAGCTTTGGCCATCAACCCGAATTTCCCGAGCGCGCTCAACAACATCGGAGTTTGTTACGGGAGGCTCAAGAAATACTCGCTCGCCGAGGAGTCGTTCAAAAAGGCGCTTGCCATAAAACCCGATGATGTGTACGCAATGAACAATCTTGCGATCCTCTACATGGAAACGCGGGCCTTTGAGCAGGCGATCGAATACGGCGAAATGGCCATCCGGGTGGAGCCGAATTACGCCAACGGCCATCTCACACTTGGCTCGATCTATGCGACCGTGGGGCGATTGGACAGAGCCGAACGGGAATTCGCGAAGGTTCTCGAGCTCGAGCCCGACAACCAACAGGCTCAGGCCAACCTTCGAAAGCTACGATCGGCTCGGACGACTCAGAAACCTTGAGAGGGGAAATCGGAATTGAAACGAAGGACAATCCTCATAGTTATGGACGGATGGGCACTGCGCGATGCGGAAGACGGAAACGCCGTCAAACAGGCGGCGACACCCGTATTCGACAGAATCTGGGCGGAGTTTCCCCACACAACACTGGATCCGCACGGCACCGCTGTCGGACTTCCCGAGGGACAGATGGGGAACAGCGAGGTCGGACACCTCAATCTCGGTGCGGGGAGGGTCGTCCACCAGGACATCGTGAGAATTTCAAAGTCCATCGAGACCGGTGCGTTTTTCGAGAGCGAGGCTCTCCTCTCCGCATTTGACTCGATCCGATCCGGAGGCAGGTTGCACTTGCTTGGACTCGTATCAGACGGTGGTGTTCACAGTCACCAGGAACATCTGTTCGCGCTTGTCGAGATGGCCCGGAGGCGGGGTGTCCGTGACGTGTTTGTCCATGCGGTTATGGACGGGAGGGACACGCCGCCGACGGGTGGTAGACAGTATCTCACACTCCTCGAGGAACAGCTTGCTCGGCAGGGGATCGGAAAAATCGCGACGGTTGTCGGACGTTATTACTGTATGGACCGCGACCGGCGCTGGGATCGTACGCAGCGGGCCTACGACATGCTCACAAAAGGCGTCGGATCAAAAACACGCGACGGTGTTGAGGCTATTCAAAAATCCTACGACAACGGAGTGACCGACGAGTTTGTCGAACCCATCGTCGTGGTCGACGAGTCGGGGAAGGCGATTGGAAACATAAGCGACGGCGACGCACTGGTCTTTTTCAATTTCAGGGCCGATCGCGCGCGCCAGATTACAATGGCTCTGACAGACCCCAGCTTTGCGGGATTTGACCGCGATGTGTTCCCAAAATTCGATGTCGTGTGCATGACCCAATACGACAAACGATTCAACCTCCCCGTGGTGTTTCCGCCGGTAACTCTGACAAATATACTCGCCGAGGTTTCCGCTGCCGCTCGGATGACAAACTTGAGGATTGCCGAGACGGAGAAGTACGCCCACGTCACCTACTTTTTCAACGGGGGAAACGAAGTCGAGTATCCCGGCGAGGAACGGATTCTCATACCTTCGCCGAAAGTCCCCACATATGACATGAAACCCGAAATGAGCGCCTTCGAGGTGGCGGACACTCTGGTCAAGGTTCTCGGCGAAAACCGGCACGACTATGTAATCTGCAATTTTGCCAACCCGGATATGGTGGGACACACCGGCGTCATACAAGCGGCGGTCAAGGCGATAGAGACGGTGGATACCTGTGTGGGACGGGTGCTCGAGTCGCTAGACCTCGATCGTGACGTGGCCATTGTCACGTCGGACCACGGCAACGCCGAAATGATGATCGACAAGACAAACGGTGGTCCCCACACCGCCCACACGACAAATCCAGTCCCGTGTGTTCTTGTGGACCGACACTATAACGGACCGTTGATCAGAGACGGTTCGCTCAGGGACGTCGCTCCGACGATCTGCGGTTATCTCGGCATCGACACACCCGAGGAGATGACGGGACGAGACCTTCGCATCAGCGGGTAACGGGTGTCGTTGCGCCGTCCGAAGACTAGTATCCTGTCTCAGAAGTTCGTTGTCATATTCGCGCGGGTGGCGCCGAAGGGGGCCCCCCGCCGCGCGCACCTTGCGAGCACGGGGGGGGTAATCGGCGACAGGACCC
>CP070677.1:1304847-1307393 GCA_020352495.1 Candidatus Latescibacterota bacterium | reverse complement strand
CTTTGGCAGAAGCGGAAACTGGGCGGGTGTCGGTATCGACTGTTGGGGTGGGTCTCCTACGATTCGAAAAAACACGATTTCTGACGCCCGTTTTATAGGGATTGACTTGTATGAGTGTGCTGCCCTGGTGATCGACAACGTCATATCGAACAGCGATCTCACGGGTATCCGTTGTATATATCCATCATCGACGATGATCGTCAATAACACGGTTGTCGATAACGCGCATGGAATTCAGTTTGACGGCGAGGGGATCAACCCTGTTTTCGAGCGCAACATCGTCGCGTTCAACGACCAAGTGGGGATTGAGTGCGGCCTTGGTGCATCGCCGCCAATCGTCACTTGTTGTGACATCTTTGGAAACGGCGGAGGTGACGCGATTTGTGGAATCGACGGAGGCGGCAATATGTTCGAGGACCCTCTCTTTTGCGGACCTCCCGGTTCCGATATCTATACGCTCCACCTGGACTCCCCCTGTCTCCCGGGTAACAACTCGTGTGGACAACTCATCGGAGCACTACCGCCCGCGTGCGGCGGAGGTGCTTATGTGGAATGCCCGGGCGATATGATCGTCCCCGCACACTCGACGGTACCGTATCTCGTCCTGGAGGGCTTCACCATCACGAACATACACGACACCTCCCTGAGTTTCGCGTACTCGGTCCAGTCCGAGGGGCCGGCGACGCTGGTGGATAACGGCGATCCGGCATCCCTCACCGGAGTGACCCCGCTCATCGATCCGGGAGAGTCCTTTACACCTCCAGAGGCTGCACTCGACATTCCGGCTATTCGAGAAAATCTCCAACAGACGGTGACGTATACGGTCTGGGATCCGGTAATCCCCACGATCATTGCCCGCACGACCACGATCACCTTCGAACCACCGGTGCCGGTCTTCATAAACAGTTTCTCCGCCACGGCACGTGAAGCTGCCGTCGAGCTCACGTGGGAGATTCTCTCCTACGAGAGTGTGAAAGGGTTCAACATCTACCGTAATCTGGGGGGAACAGAAACTCGTGTTCAAGTCAATTCGGGTGGTCTGGTTCCGCCTGAGGCTAGAAAATACACCGACACAAACGTGCATGCCGGGCGGTCCTATCAGTATACTCTCGGAGTTGTACTGGCAGACGATTCAGAAGTAGGGTCTCCGACGGCGAGCGTTAGGATAAAGGCTCTCTCGCTGGCACTCTCTCAAAACTACCCCAATCCGTTTAACCCGTCGACGACGATCTCGTTCACGTTGCCCAAAAGAACGTAGACGAAACTCTCGATCTACCACATTGAAGGTAAATTGGTGACCACGCTCGTTGACGACATGCTGGACGAAGGCTTCAAAGAGGTCACCTGGGACGCCACCGACACCCGAGGCAATCCCGTGAGTTCCGGTGTCTACTTCTACCGCCTGACTGCGGGGAATAGGACGCTGACGAAGAAGACGGTGCTTTTGAAGTAAAAATTTTCCGACGTGATCGGTCATCAAGCTGGTTGTGAAATAACCAACATCGAACGGTATAACGGTCAATAGCGGCTACGCTAGATTACGGCTAGGCATTGGTCCAAACCTTGATGCCTCGGTGCTCACGTTCATGAAGGCTGCACTCACGTAATTGCTCTGCCAGCTGTTCCAAATTCGGGATACCCTTGATCGTGAACTCGGAGACGTTTCGATCACTCGATTTTAGTAGAAGTGCTGCATGGCCGACCAGCCGCATTCCAAAAGGCTTCATAAACTCGTAATCGTCGATCCTAAACAGCTCAACATTGTTCCGAGATTTTGATAGGATCCCCCTCTCAATCTGAATTCGTTGTGTGGTGATCCGGTATTTGGTCGAAATCTTGCGGAGCCAGAAAAAGAATAACCCGGCTCCTAATGTGAGCAAACTGATGACATATTCACCGAAACTATAGAGCAACGCGGGACGACCCAAAAACAATTCTCTTTCCTTTACATTTTCACGTCTCGCGGTAAATGCTTCTAGATTCTCCCCGCAGAACCGACACTTTATCGCACTCTTTTTGATCGACTCGCCACAGACGGGGCATTCTTTTGTCTGCTGCACGGTCGCTGTCGTTTCTTCGGTCATTCTCGACTCCTTTCATGATGGGGAGGTCTTACCATCGCAGACTAGTTTTGGGATTGATTATGTTCCTCCCTTGGCGTTTTGCTTTGCCGCGGTGAGACTATGGCTAGCAGATGTCGGCAACTCGAATCACCTGTGCCATAATGATTTAGACGCTATCTCGTAAGACTACGGAGAATCCCTGATTGATGTCGAAGAGAAGCAACCAGCTTCGAGGTTTAGCATTGGATGTGCCAAAACGTCAGATAATTTCAAACAGGCTTGAGGTGACATGTGCTGTCCGTTCCGGCAGCGTCATCCGAACTTAGAAACGCTGTTCCGATGATGACGTTTCCCCTAGATTTTGAGCCAGTCCTAGAGTTAGTTTCTGGGCCGGAGAGGAGAAAGAGATGGCCCGGAAACGATTCACACCCGAACAAATCGTAGCGATCCTTCGCGAGGCAGAGCGTGGCGCCAAGCGCAAGG
>CP070677.1:1300532-1304747 GCA_020352495.1 Candidatus Latescibacterota bacterium | reverse complement strand
TAGTAGAGCAATTGGTCTCCGAAGTCCGACCGGCCGGCGAGCACTTCGTCGAGTGGGATGCGAAAGCGTTGGCGAGCGGACTTTACTTCTGCCGCATAGAAGTGGGCAACGTCACAGACACTCACAAGATGATTCTTCTGAAGTAAGAGCGGAGTCAACTAAGTCCGCGAATTTTAAAGCCCGGTCACCGAGCCGCAAGCGTCTTTTTGCGGTGGTGGCGGGAGCCCGATGCAGAAAACGAAAAACCCCTTTTCCGCCGGTTGATATGGTGGGGCTGGCCCTGACGAGCCGAGGTAGAGGGGGCACGCTCATGCCAGTATCCATCTGAGGATTGTCCGTTCTCGTGTGGCGGTCTATCACCCCGTAGATTCGATCGAGGGCAAGTTGAGAGATGGACCGTTGACCGCTGGGCCGCGACCCCCCACAGTCTCTGCGAACCTAATTTCTTGATCGAACGCTGGACGAGGAAGTACAATCGGATTAACCCACACAGTTCCGTAGGATGAACGCCGCGAACACCAGAGGTTGTGAAGCAACCTCTATTAACCGCGGCAGTGCGAAGCGACTCTTGCTCTTATTGATTGATGGGATCCCGCAAAGACACCAATCCGTCGGCCACCGGATCACGATTGCACCCCTTGACCGTGGCGCTTGCTGCCGGGCTTACGATCGGGTTTGTTGATGTTTCGCTGGCGATTGTCGCCCGTCCGCCGGCGTGGGCTACGATCACACATGTCATCCCGCCTCTAGCGGCCTCGTCCCTCATTGCGTGCGTCGTCACGCTGTGTGCGGTTCTCATCGCCCTTCCAGCGAGGTTGGTTCTAAAGGGGTCGGACGACTCACTGATACCTGCCGTCGCAGCGTTCATAGTGGTCGCCGTCGTTGTGTTGGATTACGGCCACACAGCACCGTTCGTTCGCAATCCGTACCGGGTGCTCTTCGCGTTGGTGTTGGCCGCCGTCGTGGCCTGGATGATTCTCGTCCGTCCAATGCGGACGGAGCGGGGAAAATGGATAACCGTGACACTCCCGTTCGTGCTCTTCGCCGGTACGGTGTTCCAGTGGCTGTTTCATTATCGTGCTGGGGCGACTTTATCTCCCCGTGGAATTCTCATCGTCGTTGGTGGTATAGCTTCCATCGCGGTTGTTTGTGTTCTCATGAGACGTTGGTACCGTGTCGGCGGTAGGCTCGTCGGTGGTTTGATGCTGGTTGTTCTCCTCTCCGCACTGATCGTTCCGTGGACGGAGCGCCCCCGCGAACACTTCTCAAGGGGGCGGCATGTGGTCCGGCACGTGATCCTGATCCTTATTGATACCCTACGTGCAGATATGCTCGGGTGCTATGACAATTCGGCGCCGGAAACGCCTCACATCGACGAATTCGCATCGGAGTGCATTCGCTATGAGTGGGCCATCTCGCCCTCGCCTTGGACGATTCCATCGATGGTCTCGATCATGACGGGTTTGCCGGCCAGCGTTCACGGCGCCATTGCCAAGAACTCGCGTGTCCCGGATGCGCTCACGATGCTTCCCGAGCGAATGCGTGCAGCCGGTTATGTCACGGGCGCCGTCGTCGATAACGCGTTGTTGTCGCCGAGTCACGGAATGGATAGGGGGTTTGACAGCTTTGTGCATTTTCCGCGGAATGTGCGCGATACTTCATTTGGAACTGCGATCCTGCGGCGGATATTACCCGAGCGTTATCGCGAGAAGTCGACGACCGACGCGACCACCGATATCGCTATCGATTGGATGAAGCGACATGCAAAACAGGACTGTTTTTTCTGGCTGCACATCTTTGATCCTCATGCCGCATACGAGCCCCCGCCCCGGTTCCAACCGCCGGGGAATCCACCCGCCCGCATCGGTCGTCGTTTTGGTGACCTCAAAGAGATCCGGCTGGGGATACTTCACACGACTCCAGAAGAAGACGAGTGGATTAAAGAACTTTACGAGGGTGAAGTACGTTACGTTGACGAGGCCGTCGGCCGGTTCTTGGACGAGCTGCGGAGTGAGGGGATTTACGACAACGCACTGATCATTCTCACCAGCGATCATGGGGAGGAGTTTCGCGAGCATGGGGGCATGGAACACGGGCACACACTGTACAACGAACTGTTGCGCGTGCCGTTGATGATCAAGCTGCCGGGGAGCGCCACGAGAGGTGTGGTTGAAGGTACAGTGTCGACACAGCGGCTGACCGCCACCGTGCTGGATGCCTGCAATGTAGATGTGGGGCGCGATTCGCTGGTCGTGGGGACCGGCTCGCTTCTCGCCGACGATGCCGTATCTGACCCCATCGTATACGCCGCGGCTGTGTTATATCACGAACCACAGGAGGCGATCCTTCTCGATCGATACAAGTTCATCCGAAGGCTCGAGTCGGACACACACGAACTCTACGATCTCGAGGTTGACCCCAACGAACAACAAAACATCGCGGGCAAACGCGCCCGCGTCGTGTCCCGCGCCCGGGAGATTCTGAAGACGCATTCCGACGCGAGCGCCCGACTTCGTGAGTCCTACGAAGTGTTGGAGGCGAATCGTTTCGAGATGGATGGGGAGATGATCAAGCGGCTGAGATCGCTTGGGTATCTATAGTAAAGACTGCGTTATTCACAGAGTTTTGGACACCCAAGATCCCGGCGTTTTGTATATACACGACAACAGGTGCGCTCGTAAACCGTTTGTTCGTGATCCGTGCGGTGGGGATGCCGGTTGAAGGACCGCCACGACTATCAGCAAGATCCCGGAGCCGCTACCTCCCTTCGGAGTCCGTGGCCCCGTCTTGCCTTACGTAAACAACAGCACGTTCGAACACGTTATCGTGTCTTCTGAATCCGCGCTCCTCCGCGTAGGTAATCAACGATGAATCCAACTCGGCCCCAAATCCCACAAGAATGGCGGACGGGGGGGATTCATTCAAAAGTACCTCTAAATCTTGCGCCGATGTCGTCTGGTACCGTCCGAGATCGTCGGACGAGAGTAGGCCACCGATGCGGTATGCGAACGGGCCCGACGCAAGCTCCTTGTATATCGGTAAACCCGCTTCGAGAGCGAACAAAGGACTCAACGTTGCCACCGGTTGAGCGCGCTGATCCTCGGGAATGATGGACCTCAAGGCGAGAGCGTTGTTGTGTATCTTTGTGCCGGTCCAACGATCCGGTTTGAAACACGCACTGGTAAGCCGGATGTCTCGGAATCCGTTCAGGGCCAATAGCAGAATCATGCTCGACCAAACAACCGTCCGCGCCGCTCTCTTCGCCGAGGGTGCGAGGTGCCGGTAGAGGACACCGATTAGCAGGACTATCGAGATCACAAACGGAGAGAGGTACGACCTCCAAATGGGCGTCGGTATCATGAACATCGCTATGGCTACCACCGTGAAGACCACAAATATGAGTACCAACATCCCTCTTTGAAACGAGAACTCGTGACGGTCCCGATATTGGGAGATCACAACAAAAACGGCGGTAAGCATAAGAAGCGCGCCCGGCACCTTCAACATTTCGAATCTCGCGAAATTTAATTTTTCCCTAAAAGACATGGCGTGTTCGAAACCAGTCTCCTGGCGCCAAAGGGCATTTAGCTGGTGGTAACCTACATTGTTGAAATAGGCGACATCGATTCCGGAAGACAGACTGAGAATCATCGCGGGCAAAAGCCCGATTGTCAGCCCACCGAGAAATGAGCCCGCGAGATGCCCTGATCGCCTCGATAGCCCGTGCTCGAAAGCGATCGGAGGAAGAAAACACAGTGGCACCAGGGCGTAGGTCAATTTAGTCCCGATCGCGAGGCCGACGAATAATCCGGCAAACGCAAGAGCCAGACGCGGGCTTTCCCGAAGCTTGAGACTGAGGTACGCCCAGAAGGCGAGCAGAGTCAGCAGCGTTGCCATGTCCAGGTTCGTGGCGAACGGGATGCTGTGGCGAAAGACCCCGTTGTAGACGAGCAACAGCGTGCACGCGATCGCGAACCACCTATCACCGCTTAGCTTCGCGCTCAGTCGATAGACAGTCAGGACCAGTGCGATGACAATGATTACTTTTAGCAGTCGGGCGACCAGGAGTATGTGGCCGCTGTTGGTCAGCTCCAGCGGCCAGTGATAAACGTAGGGCATGTAGGGTGCTTGCAGGTATGCAAAATCGGCGTAGAGCGAACTCTGCTCCAAGAGACGAGCGGCCGAGAGGTACATGTGCTCGTCGTGCGAGAACGG
>CP070677.1:1268427-1300432 GCA_020352495.1 Candidatus Latescibacterota bacterium | reverse complement strand
TGGCGCCCGTCCATTTTTGTAGGTAATCCAAAGAACCATCCCATGAAAACACGTCCGGAGAAGAATGAAATACTCGAACGACTCGTCATAACGATCGACGGTCCGGCCGGTTCGGGCAAGACGACCACGGCCCGCGGAGTCGCCCGGAGACTCAATTTGCGTCACATCGATACGGGCGCCATGTACCGGGCTGTTACGTGGAAGGTTCTCGAGACGGGCACGGATATCCGCGACGGTGATAGGGTCGGTCGGGTCGCGTTGGATATCTGCATCGCGTTTGCCGATCACGACGGCTCGCCGAAAACGGTAATCGCCGACGGAACCGACGTGACCGATGCGATCCGTTCGAGCGAGGTGACGGAAAACGTGTCCCTCGTCAGCTCGTATCCGTTGGTCCGTAAGGCAATGGTGCGGATGCAGAGACGCTTCGCCAGATCGGGCGGAGTCGTCCTCGAGGGCCGTGACATCGGCAGCGTGGTCCTCCCTGATGCCGAGGTGAAGATCTATCTCGATGCTTCGACCGAAGAGCGGGCACGGAGGAGACTGAAGGAGCTCGAAGCAAAAGGTGTTACAAAAGGTATGGACGAGGTCCGCGAATCGATCGAACGGAGGGATCGGTTGGACTCGGGCCACGAACTCAGCCCGCTCAAGATTCCCGTAGGGGCCCATATCGTTGATACCACCGACCTCACGATCGACGGACAGGTGGCGCGGGTTTGCGAGACGGCGACACGCACGGCCGCGCGCCTCTTCGAACTCATGACGGCGGAGAAGGACCCAAACCGATTCAAACGGGAAAAGCCGATCTATCGGTTGGGCCGGCTTACCATATTGTTTCTGGCGAGGATTCTTTTTGGGCTTCGTATCGTTGGGAGGGAGGGTTACGAGTTTTACGAAAACTACGTTTATGCGAGCAATCACCGGTCCAACGTAGATCCCCCGGTCGTGGGGTCTACGATAGGCAGAGAGCTTGCTTTTTTGGCCAAGGAGAGTCTCTTCCGCAACAAGCTGTTTGGAAAGTTGATCGCGACATACAACGCGATTCCAACCCGGCGCGATGCCTTCGATCGGAGGGTGATCAGACGCGCCCTGGCGCTGCTCGATGCGGGGGGATCGCTTCTGATATTTCCCGAAGGACAAAGGGTGGCGGGCGAGCGCCTGGGGGACGCAAAGGCGGGCGTGGGGTATCTTGCCCTCAAGTCGGGGGCCCCCGTGGTCCCGATCTACGTCTCGGGAACACAAAACCTGGGGCGTGCGCTGATTCGACGCCCCCGTATCACGGTTCTTCGGGGGCGCCCCATTCGCGTGACGGATTCAGCCACTGCCGAGCCCACGGGGGCCAACAGCCGTGAATTTGGACGTATGGTGATGTCCGCCATCGAGACGCTCCACGAGGATTTCGAGAACGACGGGAAGCTTCTCGGAGGCTCCTGAGGCCCCAAGGGAACGGCCGGCCTACGCGCTCGCATCGCCCGGTGGGCACGGGCGGCCCTACTGCTATTTGCATTTTCCGCTTGCATTTATCGCATTAGCTTCTTATTATACTCGGGTCATTTTTTGACAAATCCAAAGGTAAAGGGGGAATTCGTTAATGGTAAACGCAGAACTCGGGGCACCCGATGCGCCGAGAAACCAGGAAATCTCGAGTTTAGGAGGTGATAAACCCTCAGATCCAGCCGCTGGCGGAGAAGGGTCGACGCGGGGTATGGGGGTTGAGAAAAAGGGCGGCAGGTCGCGCCGCTCGCCGATCTACGCCGAGTTCGAAACGCTGGATATCGAGGAAATCGATAAAGAAGCCGAAAGTGAAGAAGAAGAGCTCTCGGGTGACACGCTCACCCAGGAGTTCGACAATATCGTCAGTACCTTCACCGAGGGTCAGATCGTCAAAGGCACGGTAACCGAGATACGGGAGAACGAGATCATCGTTGATGTCGGCTTCAAGAGCGAAGGCACGATTCCCGTCTCGGAGTTCCGCGAATTCGACCAGATCACGCCCGGTCACGAAGTCGATGTTTTCCTCGAAAAACTGGAGAATCAGGACGGTCTCGTCGTTCTGTCAAAAGAAAAGGCTGATTTCTTCAAGGTTTGGGACGAGATCAAGGATGGGTATGACGCGAGCAGAATCATGGACGGCCGTGTCTCGCGCCGCATCAAGGGTGGTCTGGTTGTGGATCTCCTGGGTGTCGACGCGTTTTTGCCGGGAAGTCAGATCGCTTTACGACAGGTACCCAACCTCGATGATCTAATCGGGCAGACGCTCAGCTTCAAAATCATAAAGATCAACAAGAGACGACGAAACATCGTTGTTTCGCGCCGGATCGTGCTCGAGCAGCAACGCGAGGAGCAGAAGAAAACGCTTCTCAGCGAGCTCGAGGTTGGGCAGGTCCGCGAAGGTGTAGTCAAAAATATCACGGATTTTGGCGCGTTTGTCGACCTGGGCGGTGTCGATGGTCTACTCCACCTGACCGACATGACGTGGGGCCGTATCGGTCATCCGTCGGAGATCGTGTCGATCGGAGATACCATCAACGTAAAGGTTCTCGACTTTGACACCGAGCGAGAAAAGATTTCACTCGGCTTGAAACAACTCACACCGCATCCTTGGGACGGTGTCGAAGAGCGTTATGTCATCGATGAAAAGGTCCAGGGAAGGGTGGTGAGTATCACCGACTACGGCGCCTTCATCGAGCTCGAAAAGGGAGTCGAGGGATTGATTCACATTTCCGAGATGTCGTGGACACGGCATGTCAAACACCCCTCGAAGATTCTCTCCATCGGTGAAACGGTTGAAGCCGTGGTGCTCAAGGTTGACAAGGAACACCAGAAGATTTCGCTTGGGCTCAAGCAGGTCGAGCCGGATCCGTGGAGCCTCATCGAGGACAAATACCCCATCGGTACGAGGCTAAGCGGCAAGGTGCGAAACCTCACCAACTTCGGCGCCTTTGTGGAAATCGAAGAAGGCATTGACGGACTGCTGCACATTTCCGACATGTCATGGGCCAAACGTGTGCGTCATCCTAGCGAGATGCTCAAAAAGGGCGACGACATCGATGTCGTTGTTCTCGACATCAGTCAGGACAAAAAGCGCATAAGCCTGGGGATGAAACAGCTTCAAGATAATCCCTGGGATACGTTGGCCACGGACTTCTCCGTGGACACGATTACCGAAGGCACGGTTACGCGGATCCTCGAACGCGGGGCGGTTGTCGAGCTCCGACCCGACGTAGAGGGTTTTGTCCCGGTTGGCCAGATGGCGAAACCGGATCTCAGGCATCCGGAGGACTGTTACAGTTTGGGGGACACACTGCCGCTCAAGGTGATCAAGATCGATCCCAAGAACAAGCGTATCGTGTTGAGCGTGAGCGCCTATCTAAAAGGCGTGAGCGACGAGGAGATCAAGGAGTTCCATGAGCGTTTCCCGGTGAGAGAACGGGTCAAAGAAGAAACACCGGAAGGACGCGAGACGGTGGCAACCGATGAAGCCGAGCCCATTGTCGAGTCGGGAGGTGAGTCCGAGGCCGTTTCGGACGCTTCCGGCGTGGACGCTGAATCGGTGCCCGAGATGGAGGGGGAGCAGCCCTCCGAACGGACAGCCGAGGACGAGACGGAAGCGACACAACCGGACACTCGTGTCGATCCTCAGTCGCCGTCCGAGGGAGAGGAACCGCCCAAGAACAAAATAGAGTAGTAAGCGCTCGAAGCGTCGCCGAACGATGCCGTCTTCACGAAAGGACTGAGGGTGGGGAACCGCCTGTGTTCTTTTGTGGAGACGGCTTTTTTTGGGAATGCCACCCAAATATTGACACTTGACGGGGGGGGTAAAACATTTCATGATTTAGCCTGCTGATCAAAAAAGGAGGCAAATCGCGTGTGGCTTTTTCGGAGTATCATTATTCTCGTCGGGGTGATCGCTTTTCTCTGGATCGGAATGAACAACGCGGACCAGAGTGTTGACTTTACATTCTTCAACAAGCACTATCCGTCGCTATCGCTGAATTTGCTGATGCTGATCGTATTTGCCGCCGGGATGGTGTTCTCGTTCTTGATATTCGTGTTCAGCGAATTCCAGTTGAGGTACACAATCGGTCAGCAGCGAAAAGAGACCGTGCGGCTGGAGCGTGAGTTGGCCGCGTTGCGCAACCTGCCGCTTGAGGACGCAGAATCGGAACAGACGGAAGTGTGAGACTCGCGCCCCGCTTGCTAGGGTCGCGTTCGGTACGGGTATTTCGTCGTCACAGCGGCGGTAATCTTAATCATGGGGATTCGTATGTTTTGGCTTAGAAAAAAAGACAAGGACTCCTCTTCGCAGCAGTCCTACATCACCGCGCTAAAGCGGATGATAGATGACAATCAGGAGAGCGCCTTTCTCGCGCTTCAAGATGCCGTCAAAAGTGGGGGGGCGCCGACGGATGCGTATATCAGGCTCGGGAGTCTTTTGCGTGAACGGGGAGACGCTGGAAAGGCGGTGCAGATCCACCAAAGCCTCACGGTAAAGACCAACCTGTCAAAGAACGAAAAAATAGAACTCTTTCTGAATCTTGCGGAGGACTACGCGCACCTGGGCAATTCGGAAAGATCGGCGAGGACCCTCGAGACTGCGGTGAAGACGCTCAACATCAAGGATCCGGCGGTTTTCATAAAGATAGGCAAACAGTACCATGTCCTTGGACAGACGGAGAAGGCGTACGAAGCCTTGAAAGATGCCAAGAGATATGGCGGCATCGGTGACCGTGAGCTGGCTCTTTATCTTGGCTCGAGCGCCGAACAACTGATCGAACGGGAAGACACCAAGGAAGCCAAGAAAGTGCTCCAACGGGCGCTAAAACACGACGCCGACTCGGCGCCGATCCTACTCATGCTCGGCGATGTCGCTGAACTCCAAGGCGATATCGACGAGGCTATTGTCAAGTGGCGCCAGGCGGCCGTTCTGTCACCTCAGCTGGCCGATACGGCGCTTCACAAGCTCGAAAGGGTTCTTTACGACAAGGGCAGATTTGGCGAAATCGAAAAGATCTACGAAGACATACGGACAGCGCGTGGCGGCGATGAGACCGCCAGTTTGGCGACCGCAGCGCTCTACAAGAAACAGGGAAGGACTGAAGACGCGATCCAGCTTCTCGAGGAGTACATCACCGTTTATCCCGGGTCGGCGCGAGGCAGACTCTTGTTGATATCACTCTATGCCAAATATCGTGATCCCGACGCCCTGGAGCGTTTCCTCGATGATTCCATCAAGCAGTCCTGGGAGAGAAAGCCGTTCGTCTGTCAGTCGTGTCAGTTTCAGTCCGAATCGATGCGTTGGCACTGTCCGCGTTGCAACGCGTTCGACACCTTCTCGACCGACTATGAAATCTAGCTCACTCCGTTTGTTTGTGATCCTTGCCACACTGGCGCTTCTAGTGATTGTCTGGCCCGCCTCCGCGGGCCGAATCGACGACGCCAAACGCGACATAGCCAGATTGAGATACGATGAGGCCGAAGCCATGCTCGTCGAGCTGGCCAAAAGCGAGGAAGGGGACGACAGACAGGAAGCGCTCTATCTTCTCGCCGGACTAAAGCGGTCGGTGTCCGAAGCGGAAATCATCTACCAAGAGGTGGTGCAGATCGAAGAGTCGAACCGTTGGGGCTCCTTGGCGCAACTCGAGCTGGCCAAGATCCGATACGCCGTCGGAGACTACCGTCAGGCGTTCGAGATTCTGGACGGGGCGGCGGCATGCCGCCACTCACAAGAGGCCTGTTTTTTTCAGGGACTATCGGCGGCAATGATGGAGGATTATGAGGCGGCAAGAGAGTCGCTTTCAAAGATCAAGGGAGGCAAGTACCGCCCGTGGGCCTATCTGTCCCTGGCCGAAATGGAAATGAACCTCGACAATGCCGAGGAAGCGTGCCGGAGATACCGTTCGATGGCGCGATCGGTCATCAATCCAACGGCGATGTATCGGTATGGAGAGTGCCTCGAGCAACGCGGACAGATCGACGATGCGGCGGAGGTTTTCGCGGAGATCTTGAGTACTTTCGAGCATACACCCGAAGCGCTCCTCGCCGCCGAGAAGCTCGATGTGATCAGGTCGGAGCCAAAGTTGCCCCAGTACCGGGCGACAACGGCGGATTCGAGCGCGATGTCACCGTTGACCTCCGGATATACGATTCAGTTCGGGGCGTTTCACGACAGAACAAACGCCCTCAAGCTCGTCGCGCGTCTCAAACGCGATCTGCCAGGCGTGAGAGTTGACAGCGATCTGTTGGAGTTCAAAGAGGTCCACCGCGTGCGGTTTGGGTACTTCAAAACCCGCGCCGAGGCGAGCAGAAGGGCGGAGGAGATCTCCGAACAGATCAGTGAGCCCTGTACAATAATGACCCTTCCCTAAGCCCCGAGACAAAGACCGAGACCATGAGTGACATTTCACCGCTGATGGCGCAGTACCGGGAAATCAAAGCCCAGTACGACGACTGCGTTCTTCTCTTTCGTGTCGGAGACTTCTACGAGACCTTCTACGAAGATGCCGTGGAGGTCTCGCGAATTCTGAACATCGCGCTTACCACGCGGGACAAAATGAAGAAAAATCCGATTCCGCTTGCCGGAGTGCCTTTTCACGCGGCCGAGACCTACATAACGCGACTTCTCACCGCCGGCAAAAAGGTGGCCGTCTGCGAACAGGTCGAGGATCCCACGCAGGCGAAGGGTCTCGTGAAAAGAGAGGTCGTTGAGGTTCTCACCCCGGGCACCTCGATGAACACGCAGTTTCTCAGGGGAAAAGAAAACAATTTTTGCCTCTCGATCCACATCGACGGGCCGCGCGCGGGTGTTGCGCTGATCGACGTCAGCACCGGTGACCTCCTCTCCGGTGAGGACCAGTTCGACTATCTTCAGTATCTGGTTCAAGGCAAACGCATTCGCGAAGTCATCTGTAGCAGAGGCGTGGATAGGACACGAATTGCACCCCTGTGCGAGCGAGTGGGAGACCCATTCGTCACTGAGGTAGAACCGGATCTCTACGAAGCGGATACCGTCGAACGCGCGTTAAAGATCCAATTCGAGTCCAATGATGATTTCTTTGTCAGTGACCTGAGACCGCTCGAAAGAGTGGCCGTCGGTGCGCTGCTCGCCCATTGCCAATCGCTTCGCGATGGGCCAATGCCGCAGGTCATCGGAATCGAGACTTTGGGGGAGGTCGAACATCTCGCTCTGGATGAAGAAACGATCCGGAATCTCGAGCTTTTTGAACCCCTTTACGGAGGGGATGACAAGGCGACTTTGATACGTTTGATTGACTACACGCTAACGCCGATGGGCGGAAGAGAGATCCGAGGATGGCTTCAGAATCCGCTTTGCCACGTGGACGGAATCGATGAGCGGAGCGATGCGGTGTCCGAGATCTACGGTGACACGGCGCTTCACGAAACAGTGTCGGACACGCTCGAGGGTATCCACGACATCCAGCGACTGGCAGCCAGAATTTCGGCCCACAAGGCGATACCCCGCGAATTTCACGCCCTTCGCGAGTCGCTGGAGAGAGTGCCCGGTCTCGAGGCCACGCTCGCGGGGTGCAAAAGCAGTATGCTCCGGAATCTGTCAAAGCGATTGAACGATCACGCCGGTCTCGTGGAGACGATCGAAAAAGCCGTGAAAGAAGATCCACCCGGTCACCTGCGTGAGGGTGGTGTGATACGAAAAGGGTTTTCGGATGAGCTCGACAACCTCATCGCGCGAAACCAGTCGGCGAAGGATTGGATAGCGAGTCTCGAAAAACGCGAACGAGAACGAACCGGAATTGGCTCGCTCAAAGTTGGCTTCAACAAGGTATTCGGGTACTATATCGAGGTCTCAAAGGTCCACCTCGATTCCGTTCCCAACGACTACGTTGCCAAACAGACCCTCGTCAACGCGGAACGGTTTTTCACCAGCGCCCTCAAGGAAAGAGAACAGCTTATACTCGAGAACGACGAAAAACGGATCGCGTGCGAACAGAAGATCTACGAACAACTCTGCAAAGAGGTGGCGAAAACTCTCCCCCAAATTCAGGAGACGGCGCGAGCTGTCGCACAGGTCGATTCCATTCAATCGTTGTCCGCAGTGGCCAACCGGCATCGATTCCGCAGACCGGTAGTTGACGACTCCAAGGTGCTTGACGTGGTCGCGAACCGCCACCCCGTGCTGGAACGGGTCGTTCGCGAGCCGTTTGTGCCAAACGATCTCTACCTCGACTTGGACAAGAAACAGTTTGCCCTCATTACGGGACCCAACATGTCAGGCAAAAGCACGTTTCTTCGGCAGGTCGCGCTGACCGTCGTGTTGGCCCAGATGGGATCCTTTGTCCCCGCCGATCGCGCGAGAATTGGTCTGGTCGATAAGATCTTCACCCGTGTTGGAGCAACGGATAGGTTGAGCCGGGGTGAATCGACGTTTCTCGTGGAAATGAAGGAGACGGCGAACATCCTCGATCACATAACGGATCGGAGTCTAGTTCTCCTCGACGAAGTGGGGCGAGGTACGAGCACCTACGACGGGTTGAGTATCGCGTGGGCGGTAACCGAATATATTCTTCAAGGAATCAAAGGCCGCCCGAAGACGCTCTTTGCGACACATTTCCACGAGCTGACCCAGCTGACGTCGGCTTACCCTCGTCTGGTGAACCTCAAGATCACCATAAAGGAGTGGGAGGGTGGCGTCGTGTTCTTGAGGAAAGTCGTTCCCGGCACCAGTGGGCGCAGCTACGGGATTCACGCCGCCCGGGTGGCAGGTCTACCAACGCTGGTGTTAAAAAGGGCGGAGGAAATCCTAAAAACGCTCGAACTGCGCCGCAATCTGCTCCGTCAGGGAGTTCCCCTCGAGGAATCGGACAACGGGCAGATCCCGCTTTTTGGGGCGACACCGGCACGGGAAAGTGTCGAAGCCGAAGACAACCGACTCGAACACATTCGGCGGCTCATCACCGAATTCGATGTCGACGGATCGACCCCCTTCGAGGCCCTCCATTTTGTGAAAGAGCTCCAGGAACGGCTGGAAGACTCCTAGTCGGGCCCCCAGGGTTCCACGCCGTGCTCTATTGCGCCCCGTGATGGTCCGTGATTTGCTATTATATGATGGACGCCGCCGGCGCCCGACGACGTTCATATTCTCAGGCTATCTCTTAAACAACCGGCCTAACTATATGACAGACAGAGATATACGATGTGGTATATTGGGTGGCCAGGAACAAGATCTCCCCATCCTCAGTGCCCTCCACGGTCAGGAGAATGTCCGGATTGCCTTTGTCTACGATCGCGATCCGAAGGCGGTCGGTGTCGAGATCGCCGAAATCCTCCGGATACGTCGTTATCACACACCCGCTCAACTCGCCGAGGAAAAAGATCTCGACTACGTCGTGGTCTCCGAACCCCGTCAGCGGTTTAGCGCGGAAGTCGAGACACTCTCGCGGTCCGGCGCCAAATTGATGAACCCCGCCGATGCGCTCAGCCGTTTCGCCGGTGAGAAAACCCCCGAGAAGCCGTTGCCGGGGCGTCGGGCCGAATCGCAAACGATCGACGACACGCTTGTCGCCTTGGAAAAACTCCTCAACCGGAGGGAATTGCTCGAGTTTCTGCTCGGCGTGGCGGTGGAAGCGACATCGGCCGCCGCAGGCTCGATCATGCTGTACTCACCAGAGACCGAGGAGCTCTACATCGCGTACGCGACTGGACTCAGTGATCGGGTCGTCAAGCGAACTCGTCAGAAAATCGGTCAAGGGATCGCCGGCATGGTGGCGCTCGACAAACAGCCACAGTTGCTACGATCGGCGCCGGAGCATCGACTCTATGCCGAGGACAGAGAACGAGTGGAAATCAGCTCGGCGATCTCTGTTCCGCTCTTATGGGCCGGCCGTCTTCTTGGAGTGCTCAATGTCTCGGCTGAACGTTCGGGACAACAACTCGGTGAAGAGGAGATGACGACGCTCAAGAGCCTTTCGAACCGGATCGCCCGCGTCCTCTTTCAGTCGATGAAGCTCGAGGAAGTGCAACTACGACACCAGGAGTGGAAGTTTCGCACCACAATGGGTGAGATCGCCGACAAACCCATTTCCGCACAGGAGAAGTGTGCCGTCCTTTCCCGGTATCTCTCCGAGCTGATGGGAGCCGAAACCGTGGAGATATTTCTCAATACGGCGGAGGGCGACTGGTTTGTCCTTGGGGGATCGAATCGACTTCTCTCGCCCCGGGACCGGAGAGTCCGGTATCAACGTGGTGCCCTCGGTCGATCGTTTCTCGAGAACCGGTGCATCGTTCTCACCGAAGGACTCGGCGACGGGTCGGATCCGATGGCGTACCTGTCGTCGGTGGTGTACTGTCCGCTGTCATCTCGGGAGGCAAGAGGAGTGATCGTTCTCGAATTCGCCGAACGTTACAAGCTCGACGAGTTCCTGCTCATAAAAGACGCGATCGTTATGGAAGTCTCGAGGTTTCTCGCCTCGGAGATGCGCGACCGAAAAGTCGCACGCGAACTCCGCGCACTCCGCGAGATCTCCAATGCCGCCCCATCCGTTCTGGGTTGCAGGTCCGCGGAAAACCTGGCTGAAGTACTCGCAAATGTCGTGGGGAGGGCGCTGGAAAGCGAACAGGTTTCCGTACGAGTACGCAAAGGCGTTGCTACGGACGATTATCTTACCAGATATTTCGCCCCATTGGACGAATCGGACGACGAATGGACTGCGGAGGATGACAAAAAATTCTCGAGACTTCTGAAGGACCAAAAGGCGTTCTCAACCGCTTTTCTGACATTCGACGCGGTGGTGCGCGATGGGCCGGCAAGCTACCGAACGGTGCTCGCGTTTCCGATAAAGAAAGAAGGGGAAATGCTGGGGGGGATCATCGCGTACAACAAAAATCCTTCCGATCCGATGGAGGATGCCGTTTACTCGGAGCAGGATCGAGAAATCGTTGAGAACGCCGCACTGCTCGCCGTACCGGTGTTGGACGCATTTCTCGCAAAGAAACCATTCGTAATCGCCGAGAAGCCTGCCCCTTATGACGCCGTTTTGAAAGCCAACCGGGACCGTTTGATACAGCTGTGCGCGGGTGAGATGTCTCGTTCCGATCGTTATCACCATTCTTTCGCCCTGGTGCTCTTCGAGATTGATCTGCTCAAGACCCTATTCGAGAGCGACGCGGAGCGCGCTTTGAGTATCGTCGACGACATAACACGAGGACTCGAGACACGGACCCGGAAGACTGACTTCGGAACCTGGATAGGCCCGGGCACGTACGCGATCCTGACGCTCGAAGCGGGGAAAAGGATTCGATTTCTGATCTCGCGGGCGCTCACGTACCTGAGGAAGGATCTCGCCGGTCTCGAAGACTTTCCCCCCGCAGAAAAAGGTATTCTCATTGGGTCCTCGAACTACCCCGGGACGGCGAAATCTGCAGGAGAACTCATCCACGAAGCGCAAAAGAATCTCAAACCACCCTCGTCGGGGTAGTTTTCAACAGATATTCTGCCACCGCGCATGTGCTCCCCCCGTCCTTTCGTTGCCAAACCCCTGTTGTCGTGTTATGTTTTGGACGCTCAAAACGCGAGAAGAGGAGATTTTGATGCCAAAGATCGTGACGCTTCCCGAACAGGTGGCTCGTCAGATTGCCGCTGGGGAAGTGGTTGAAAGACCGGCGTCAGTGGTAAAAGAGCTTGTTGAGAACGCTCTGGACGCCGGAGCTTCGTGGATTTCGATCCGAACGTCGGGCGCTGGGGTGAGGCTCGTCGAAGTCAGGGACAACGGATGTGGAATGTCGCCTGAAGATGTTCGACTTGCTCCAAAGAACTTTTCGACAAGCAAAATTAATAGCGCCGAGGATCTCTTTCGCATCCGTTCGTATGGCTTTCGAGGTGAAGCTCTTGCGAGCATATCCGCTGTTGCGCGGCTCGACCTCGTTTCCAGTGACCGTGACGGAGGCGAGGGGTGGCGTGTCACCGTGGAAGGGAAATCGACACTCCACAGCGGGCCGGCTCCGCACGAGAAGGGGACAACGGTTCGGGTCGAAAATCTATTTTTCAACACGCCTGCACGGAAGAAGTTCTTGAAAAGTGATCTTACCGAGCGGCGTCGAATTCTCGAAACGATTCTGGGATTTGCGCTGGTCTCACCCGAACTCGAGATCCACTACTCCGAACAGGAAAAATCGGTGCTCGATCTTGTTCCCACTCGGACGTGGCGTGATCGGATTGGCTCGATCATGGGTGCGAGTACGATGAAACACATGGTGCATGTCAGCTCGGAGGACGCTTCAATTCGACTCGAGGGTTTTGTCAGTCTGCCGACGCATACACGGGGAAATCGAAACCACCAGTTCTACTTTGTCAACGGACGTCTCGTTAGAGAGAAGACAATGATCCGGGCTGTACAGGAGGCCTACCGATCGGTGATCCCGTATAAGCGGTTCCCGGTTTTGGTGCTCTCGCTCGAAGCGCCCTTCGAGGAGGTGGATGTGAATGTTCATCCGACCAAGCTCGAAGTCAGGCTTGGCAACGAACGACGAGTTTTCGAACTGGTCAGACGTGCAATCAAACGCTCGTTGACGGCCCGCTCTGAGTCAACAATGGGTGTGAGCTACACCGAAGCGGAGGGTGATGCCCCGCGATCCGGTGTAGATCGGCGAGCCGTCGAACAACCGTTGCAGGGGAGTTTGGATGTGGGGATACCGAGACCCGGTGGGGGCGTGGGAGAAGAAACGGAACAATACAAGACCCGTGTGCGGGACGCCGTAGAATCGTACCTGGAGGGCGCAGCGACCAGACGGGATTTCGGCCCACAACTGTCGCTTCAAGAACGAGTGGTCGAAGAACCATCAACGCCGCGCCGGGAGGCAATAGGGGATCAGGTCCAGACGGAGGACGCGCTTTTCTGGCAGTTCAATAACTCGTACATTTTCATACAGGTCCGGGGCGGAATCGTGGTGATCGATCAACACGCGGCGCACGAACGCATCATCTTCGATACGAGCAAAAAACAAATGGAAAGCGAAATCCCCGTGTCACAACAGATCCTTTTCCCGATCGCGCTCGAGCTCTCCGTAGCCGAACTCGAGGTGTTCAAAACAACGCGTGAATTGTTCCACAAACTCGGGTTCAACCTCGAGCCGTTTGGCGGAACGAGCATCCTTGTTCGAGGGTATCCGCAGGGTTTGAAAAACTGGGAAGAAGGACGCCTTCTGCTCCAGATATTTGATGATCTGCTCGATAAAAGGGTGCCGGGAGAATCCCACACGGATCGAATCATCGCCAGCTTTGCCTGCCGGAGTGCTGTAAAAGCCGGTCAGAAACTGAGCGTGGATGAAATGAAGATGCTCGCCGATCAACTGTTCGCCGTCGAGAACCCGTATTCGTGTCCGCATGGACGTCCCACAATCTATAGGATCTCGCTCGAGGATATCGAGCGTTGGTTCTCACGCAGGTGATGTCGCACCCACACACCAACGCCGTCGCCATAATGGGCGCGACGGCCATCGGGAAATCCGATCTGGCCATACGCCTCGCCGAAAGAATTGACGGTGAGATCATCTCCATGGATTCTCGGCAGGTCTATCGGGGCTTGGACATCGGAACGGGGAAGGTACCGCACGAGGATCTTCAAAGAGTGCCGCATCATTTGATCGACATCCTCGATCCCAGCGAATTGAACACGGCGGGCACGCATCTCGCACGAGCGTTGGAAGCACAGGAGGCCATCCGGGCTCGAGGTCGAATTCCCGTCTTTGCCGGGGGCACGGGGTTGTATTTTCGCGTCCTCTTTCGCGGGCTCATTGATGTTGGGGTTCCGGACGATGAATTGAGGGATCTGCGAGACACGTTTGCCACAAGGTCCACCACGGAGCTCTATCAAGAGCTGTTGCGACTCGATCCAGAGCGCGCTGCGTCGCTATCCAAAAACGACCGCCAACGCATTGTCCGGTCCCTGGAGATTTATCACCACACCGGAAAAAGTCACACCCGGTACCTCGCCGAAGGGACGGGGTCCGCCTCGTGGCAAGGACTCAAGATCGTCCTGACAATGCCTCGTCCAATGCTGCGCTCGCGTGTGGCGGAACGCACGCGGCAGATGTTTGACGACGGGTGGGTGGATGAGGTCAAGGTGTTGCTTGCCCGTGGGATCACACTTGACGCGCCTGCTATGAACAGCCTGGGTTATGACGTCATTGCCAGGGCGATTCTGAAGGGGGAGGATCCTATGTCAACGGTTGACTCCATAATCACCCGCACCCAGCAATACGCCAAACGTCAGGAAACCTTCTTTAGGAGCGAGGTGGACGCTCTGTGGTTTGACGTCTCCGACCCGGTGGCACAACACCGGATCGAACAACGAGTTCGGGAACATCTCGGACTTTAAATGCCACTTGACATAAAATCCCTAAGATGCTAAAAAGAAAAACGTTATTAGGCGGGCGGGCATAACTCAGTTGGTAGAGTATCAGCTTCCCAAGCTGAGGGTCGCGGGTTCGAGTCCCGTTGCCCGCTCCAGAAATTGCGAGAGGCTTGCTGACCCCAAACCCAAAGATATCCTTTGTACAGTTGGTTGTCCTGGCCACTGTGATCTTCTCCGGTTGCGCGTCGCCAAAGACCACTGTAGAGGGGAGATCCTCACTCGAACGAGCGATTCACTACTACATCGAAGGTGAATGGGAGCGCGCGGAGGCCCTGTTTGCCGAAGTGACCCAGCAGCAGAATTCGGATGAGGATGTTCAAACCGCGTATCTGTACCTGGGCCGGATATACATGGCCCGGGGTGATAACGAGCGCGCCGCGGACGCGTTTTCGGCTGGAAGGATGCTCGGAGGGAACATTCGGTTCGACGACTATTTCGCGCTTGTGACTCGAGGCCTCGACGTGTCGGCCGCGACGATCGCGCGGGAGCCGTATGTTACGAGAGCTCAGTTGGCAGCGCTGATTGTGTCGGTTTTGGGGCCAGCTCTTGGCGTGGAGAGGGGCGACGATCCGGCACCGGTAGCTGGAGTCGGCCGGACCGAGGACATCGACAAGCACTGGGCATCCGAAGACATCAAATCGATCAAAGCGGCGGGCGTCATGCGGATGTTGCCCGACGGGCGTTTTCATCCCGACGAGAAGGTGACGAGGTCGGCATTTTTCATTGTCCTGTCACGTCTCGTGACTGCTCTCGATCTGGATACGGAGGTGATGCGGGAGATCTATCCTGGTGGTTTTCGAGATACGCTGGCGCGGCGGGATGCGGGTCTTGGGAAGGACCCGAGCAACGAACTCGTGTCGGGGCGAGAGGTCGTCGAGGGTCTGCAAACGCTCTCCCATGCCGCGGAGCTCTAAGGCGGCTTACGAGTGAGGTGGATGTGAATGAAAACCCCAGCGCGAGTGGCGATCGTCGGCCGACCGAACGTCGGGAAATCGACACTGTTCAATCGTATCGCGAGAAAACGCACCGCGCTCGTTCATCCCACGCCCGGTGTTACCCGGGACGTGCAAAGACACGAGAGCGAATGGAATGGAGTCGTGTTCGAGATTATCGACACCGGCGGGTTGTTCTCGGGTGTGGATGATGCGCTGTTACAAGAGGTGGAGAGACGTGCGCTTCGTGAAGCGATGAGTGCCGATACGATGATTTTTGTCACCGATGCGGAAACGGGTGTGACGACTGCAGACGAAGAGGTCGCCAAACAGCTTCGGACCGTTGAGGTTCCCGTAATTCTTGCGGTGAACAAGACGGAAAAACGAAAAAACGAACATGCCGCCGCGGAGTTCTACCGACTGGGTTTTGAAAAGGTGTTTCCGATCAGCGCCCTCCACGGCGATGGTGTGGGCGACCTCCTCGATGATCTGGTCGCCGCCTTGCCAAAACGACGGGCAACATCCCCGGACAGGGATCTCAAGCTCGCGGTGGTCGGTTGTCCAAATGTCGGCAAATCGAGTCTTGTGAATAGAGTCGTGGGGAGCGACGCGGCTATTGTGGACTCGAGACCGGGGACAACACGGGACAGCATCGACACTGTAGTCAGGTGGCATGGGCGGACAGTCGTGCTTGTCGACACCGCCGGGATCAAGAGACGTTCGCGGACCAGAAATGGGCTGACCGCGCTCACGGCCATCAAGAGCATCGACGCGATCTCGCGGGCGGATGTCGTTGTTATGGTTCTCGATGCCTCGCGGGAAATATCGGCCCAAGACGTCAGGGTGGCCAGTTACGCGCATAAATCCGCCAAGGGCATCATGCTCTGCGTAAACAAATGGGACCTGGTCAAGAAAGACAGCTCAACGGCACCGGATTTCGAGAAGAAGATCCGTCGGTCTTTTGCGTTTTTGAGCTATGCGCCGATCCTCTTTGTATCCGCGTTGGAGGGACAGCGAGTGAGCCGGATATTTACGCTGGCCTGGCGGATCAAGGAGACGAGGGAGAAACGAATCTCTACGAGCGAGGTCAATCGATTCATCGAAGAGACCACGGGACGCACTCCGCCACCTTCGCACGGAGGAGGAAACGGGAAGATATACTACGCGACGCAGGCGGAGGTCTCGCCACCGACATTTAGTTTGTCCGTCAATAAGCGAGCGTATTTTGGCAGATCGTATCTCCGATTTCTCAACAACAGGTTGAGGGAGAAATTTGGGTTCGAGGGGACTCTGATTAGGCTTCGGCTCAAGGAACATTGATGTGCCATAAAGGGAGAACGCGAACTTGATCGATTTGTTGATAGTGGCAATAGTCGGTTACTTGGCCGGTGCGATACCGTTCAGTTATATCGCAGGGAAGGTCTTTGCCGGGATCGATCTGAGGAAACACGGGAGCGGGAATCTCGGCGCATCGAACACGTTTCGTCTCCTAGGCGCAAAGATCGCCATCGGCGTGTTGGTGGGAGATGTGGGAAAAGGGTTTCTGCCGGTCTACTTTGCGCCTGCGTGCGGGCTCACGGGAACCATCGCCGATCACTGGCTGATGCTCGCAGCGGCCTTTTTCGCGGTTGTTGGGCACATGTTTTCCGTCTTTGTCGGTTTTAGCGGTGGGAAAGGAGTGGCAACGGCGGCCGGAGCCTATCTCGCTCTGGCTCCGCTGGCTCTCTTGATCACGTTTGTAGTTTTCGCCGTGGTCTTCGCCGGTAAACGAATCGTATCGCTCGCTAGTCTTTCAGGGGCCGTGGCGCTACCCATCATCGTTGTCTTGTTGAACGTGACGGGAATCGCAATCTCGCATTGGTCGTTGCTGGCTGTGTCCATTTTGATCACGATTGTCGTGCTGGTCAAACATCACAGCAATATCAAGCGGCTCCTCGCCGGGGAAGAACCAGCCCTGGGGCGAACGCGAACCTCGGAGAATAACGGTTGAAATGAATATCGCGGTACTAGGAGCAGGAAGCTGGGGAATAACACTGGCCGTTCTTCTTGCGGAAAACGGGCACTCGATCTTCATGTGGGAGAAATTTGCCGAGAACGTCGACGAAATCAGAAAGAGACGGGAAAGCAGAAGGTACCTGCCCGACGTGAGGATTCCCGAGTCGATCGGGATCGACAGTGAAATGTCGGTGTCGTTGAGCAACGCTGACGTGGTGTTGTTCGTCGTGCCGAGCCATGTAGTGAGAGAAACGGCAAGAAAGGTGTCGGAAACGTTTGAGTTCTCGAGGGACACGTTGGTGGTGAATGCCGCCAAGGGTCTCGAAGAAGGCTCACTCAAACGGATGAGCGAGGTGCTCCAAGACGAACTTCCCGTTGAGCCCTCACAGATCCTCACGATCTCGGGGCCCAGCCATGCCGAGGAGGTAATCCGAAAGATGCCCACTTCGGTTGTTGCGGCCGGTATCGACGGGATCAAGGCCAAGAACGTCCAGGAGATCTTTTTTCGACCGTATTTCCGCGTGTACACGAACTCCGACATCATCGGCGTGGAGACCGCCGTCGCGCTCAAGAATGTGATCGCGATTGCTGCCGGAGTTTGCGACGGGCTGGGATATGGGGACAATACGAAGGCGGCGCTGCTAACACGTGGATTGGTCGAAATCACACGGTTGGGGGTGGCCATGGGGGCACGCCGGGAGACATTTTTTGGCCTCTCCGGTATCGGTGATTTGATCGTCACGAGCCTCAGCCGGCACAGCCGCAACCGGTTCGTCGGAGAGAAGGTCGGTCAAGGTAAGAAGCTCGAAGAGGTGCTCGGCGACATGGTGATGGTCGCCGAGGGTGTTCGAACGACCCGCGCTGCAGTGGATTTGGCAAAGAAGTTCGACGTGGACATGCCGATTACGAACGGCGTTCACGACGTGCTGTTTTCCGGAAGAAAACCAAGGGACGCGATCAATCAGTTGATGAATCGTCCACCACAGGACGAAATGAAATGGACGGACTCGAGCCGTCGGAAAGGAGGGGGTCGGCAGTGAGATATAAAACCGGATCAGCCAAGATGTACTATTCGATAAGCGAGGTGAGCGATATGACGGGTGTCAAAGCTCACGTGTTGCGATACTGGGAGACGGAGTTTCCGAGCCTGCGACCCAAAAAGAACAGGGCGGGAAATCGAAACTACCGTCCCAAGGATATCAAGGCTATTCTGGTCATCAGAGACTTGCTGTACAAGGAAAAGTTCACGATCAGCGGTGCTAGGAAAAAGCTGCAGGAACATTATGGCAACCCGGATCCCTTGATCAATCAGCTTCAGATTCCGTTTGCCGATCCTCAAGCCCGACAGATTCTGACGTCGATCAAGGGCGATTTGCAAAGCCTCCGGGATCTTCTCGCCAAATCAGTAGAAAAGGAGAAAGTCGATTCCCCTTGAATCGACGGAATTGATGATCTAAAGTTACGTCGAACGGTCGGGGCGTGGCGCAGTCCGGTAGCGCACTAGCATGGGGGGCTAGTGGTCGCTGGTTCAAATCCAGTCGCCCCGACCACTTTCCTGGACAAAAACCACCTGCCTTCGAACCCAGTCAAATGTGAATGCTCGGCGTTCTGTTTTATAAGTTGGGGGCGTTCTTTTCACACCGTTTGCCCAATCGTTTATCCGAAGCTATTACAGAGACGCTTGCGCAGATCCAGTATTACATTAGATTCGGATCCCGGCGAAACGCGCTTGAGAATCTCAGGATCGTTATGGGGCCGAAGACCAACGAGCTGGAAATTCAACGCCGGGGAAAGAACTTGTTTTCAAACTTTGGGAGGAGTATCTATTGTTTTTTGCGTGTCCCATATCTGCCACCTGGGGAGCTTCGCCGGCGTTGCGATTTTCGAGGGATCGACGACGTTGCCCGGCGGCTTTTGGCCGACGGCGGGTTTATCCTTGCCGGTCCTCACGTCGGCCCATGGGAAATCGCGGGGGCGTGTCTTTGCGATATTGGCATACCGATCCACACGGTCACCCTTCCTCACCCGTCGCGCCGGGTCACCGAGTTTTTTGACGATCGTCGAAGGCTCATGGGGATCCAATGTTACCCGATTGGGGGCTCTTTTCTATCACTTCGTCGGGCACTCCAGGATGGGAAGTGCGTGGCGCTTCTCATCGATCGGGAGTACGGGCGCGTTCGTGGGATGCAAAAGATGTTTGGCTGTGACGTCGCGCTTCCGCGTGGGCACGCGGCGCTTGCCGTTCGTTGCGAGGTGCCGATCTTGACGGCGGCTCTGGTGTTCGACGACGGCTGCGGCTTCAAGTTCGTCTATGGTGAACCGCACTACCCGGATGGATCGCTCGACGAGCGCATGGCCATCGAAAAACTGCAGCGGGAGTGCCAGGCCGACATGGAACGGTTCATTGGGGAGTACCCCGACCAGTGGTTCAATTTCGAGCCCCTGAGAGGAAGCCCGGTATGAACGAGGAGCTTCAGCGGATCGTCCCTCGTACGGCTGTCGTGATACCCGCCTACAATGCCGCCAGGCACCTCGAGACGGTAGTGGACGACACTGCACGATTCGTTCCCCGGTCACAAATCGTTGTGGTTGATGACGGATCTTCGGACGATACCTATCATTGTGCTAGCCGGGCGGGCGTCGTCGTCGAACAACACCAAGAAAATCGGGGAAAGGGCGCTGCGCTGGCCACCGGTATGACAAAGGCCACAGAGATGGGGATGGATTTTATCGTAACGCTCGATGCCGACGGCCAACACAATCCAGAGGATATTCCCAGGTTTTTGAAACACGAAATTGAGACCAACGCCGACATCATCATCGGCAACCGCATGGCGGAGCGGCAGAACATGCCGGCGATCCGTGTGTTTGCCAATCGGGCGACATCATGGTTCGTGACGCTTCGAACCGGGGTGCCCGTCCCCGACTCACAGAATGGCTATCGTCTCTTCAGGGTCGAAATGTTCAAAAAACTGGCGCCACGACTAAAAGCTGTGAAGTACGACGCGGAGAGCGAAATCCTGATCAAGGCGGCCAAGGCGGGGGCGAAAATCGAATCGATTTCGGTCGAAACCATCTATGGCACCGAAAAAAGCAGCGTCAACCCGGTTATCGATACGCTGCGATTTTTAAGGATGGCATTCAAAAGCCTATTCTGGTAATATCGCCGAATTCGCGGCCAAAATCGGATCTTTAGGGCAATGGGGAAAACTCTTTTCATAACCAACGACGACGGATACGACGCAAAGGGCATTCAGGTACTTTGTGAGGCCCTGGACGGTCTCGGGGATCTGTTTGTTGTGGCTCCCGCCAAGGAACAGAGCGCGAGCAGCCACTCCCTTACCGTACGAAAAAGGATCGCCACGAAAAAGGTCGACGAGGGACGCTACAAAATCGACGGCACGCCGACCGATAGCGTCCTCCTTGGCATCCACGGCATGCTTGCCCGGAAACCCGACCTTTTGGTATCCGGGATCAATCACGGGCCAAACATGGGCGAGGATGTGACGTATAGTGGAACCGTCGCGGCGGCGATCGAAGGAACGTTGTTGGGAGTTCCCTCGCTGGCGATCTCGTCGCTCCAAAGGGTGATCACGAGCACCGAGACGATATCGAGAATCGCCCGCGTGGTCGTGGAGGCGGCGCTCAGACTCGGCGTTCCGCGAGACTGCCTTCTCAACGTCAATATCCCCGATCCGGACGTATCCCCGATCAAGGGTGTGCGAATCACCAAGCTGGGGTCCCGAGCGTATGACAACATTCTCGAGACCGAGGAGGGAAAGAGCGGGGAAGTCTACTATACGATCGGCGGAGACGATCCGGTGTGGAAAGCGGATGACGGTACCGATATCGCCGCCGTGAGGATGGGCTACGTATCGGTGACACCGCTTCAATTGGATCTAACGGACTACAAGGCCGTCGTTGAAATGGAACAGTGGAGGTTCAAGCTTTGAGGCCTCAGGATTATCAGGTGGCGAGGGAACGAATGGTCAAGGAACAGCTCATTTCCAATGGGATCTCGGACCCACGGGTGCTCGAGGTAATGCTTCGGACGCCACGTCATCTCTTTATCGATGATGAGCTGGGGCCCCAGGCATACAGCGATCACGCGTTTCCGATCGGTTATTCCCAGACGATGTCTCAGCCATACATGGTGGCGTACCTCTGCGAACAACTTGCACTAAAAGGAAACGAGAAAGTACTGGAGATCGGGACGGGATCGGGGTACCAGGCGGCGGTGCTCGCCGGACTGGCAAAAAGCGTCTACACGATCGAGCGGATAGAGGAATTAGCGGAAAAGGCAAAAGCGGTGCTTCGAGATCTGGAGATTTCGAACGTGGAGATCTCGGTTGGCGACGGGAGCGAGGGATGGCGGGAATTCGAACCCTTCGATCGAATTCTAATCACGGCTGCCGCGGCAGAGGTTCCCCAATCGCTTCTGATGCAGCTCTGCGACGGGGGGTTCTTCCTCGGGCCGGTTTTCAGAAATGCCGGAGAACAGGAAATAGTACGATTGATACGATCGGGGGAAAAATTCCGTCTGGAGCGTCTTCGTCAGTGCTCGTTTGTCCCTTTGGTCCGTGACCCACTCGACGACGGGCAAAACACAACAACAGAGAACCCATCTGTCCGATGACGGAAAAACTCATTCATCTCCTTTCCAGCTCGCCGCACGTATTCGTTACGTTTGTCCTTGCTATGCTCCCCGTATCCGAGCTCCGCGGGGCCATCCCGTATGCCATAACGGTGGGGAAGATGCCGTGTCAGGAGGCATATTTGATATCGGTGGTCGCGAATTTTATTCCTGTCATCCCCATCCTCTATTTCATCGGCCCTGTCTCAGAGTTTCTTCGAAGGTGGCGACCGTTTGACCGTTTCTTTACCTGGCTCTTCGCGCGGACCCGTAGGAGGGGCAGACTCATCGAACGCTTCGAAATCATCGGGTTGGTGCTGTTTGTTGCGATTCCACTTCCTGTGACCGGTGCGTGGACCGGATCACTGGCCGCGTTTCTTTTTGGTGTCCGTAAACGGGTGGCGCTTCCGGCGATATTTGCCGGGATTTGCATGGCCGGTGTCGTTGTGACGCTTGCCGCCCTGGGAGTGATCAACGTCTGGGGAATTGCCACCCGGTGATACTCGCGACGGGGCGCCTCCGTAAGTTCCGGACCGCCAAATATACAGGTTGATAATCCGTTGAAAAATGATATTCTTGAGTGTGATTCGTCGGGGGAGGACGGTGGAACACCGACGGGACACGATTAAGGGTATCACCAGGATGAGATTTGTGGTTCGGGGCGTAGCGCAGCCCGGTTAGCGCGCCTGCTTCGGGAGCAGGAAGTCGGAGGTTCAAATCCTCTCGCCCCGACCATTTTTGTTCGTATCGGAGCATTTCGGATTGACATCGGGCTTGGGACGGCTGACGTCGAGCCAAGGGCACACAGCAGCGCCGGGAATCACCGAGACTCATCATGGCAAAAGACAAAGACCGCGGGCCGTCAAGAGATGACGAGCACATCACGGGCGATTATGACATCCAGACCCGATACTTGGTCGAGATCAACCGCTATCCGTTGCTCAACCCGGAGACCGAACGCGCGGTGGCGAAGCGGGTCGCCGAGGGAGATGAGGACGCCAAGCGAGAGCTCATCAATGCGAATTTGAGACTCGTTGTCACCATTGCCAAACGCTATGTGGGTCAGGGTTTGAGCTTTCTCGATCTGGTGGAGGAAGGGAACCTTGGGCTCATTCGGGCGGCGGGAAAGTTCGACTACAAGAAAGGGTTTCGTTTTAGCACATACGCCTCGTGGTGGATCAAACAGTCGATCACGCGAGCCATCGCCAACCAGGCGAAGTCCATTCGGATTCCGATTCACATCTACCAGCTGATCAAACGATATCTCCGACTCGAGGACCGGTCTGGGGCTGGAGATTTCAACGAAAAAGACGCCAGCGAGGCCTTGGGTGTCACCATCAAGAAGATACGGCTCGTCAAGAACCTGATATTTGGCATCCGTTCGGAAGAACTGACGATCACCGCGGAAGCCCTACAAAAACTCTCATCGGACATCTCTCACGAAGCGTCGACTCGTGCCGAGGATTTGGTCACCGTTCAACTGGAAAACGAGGAGATCGCATCGTTCATTGAAAGACATCTGAGCGCTCGCGAACAACAGATCTTGAAGACACGCTATGGTCTCGATGACGGGACCCCTCGGACGCTGGCCGAAACAGGGCGGATCATCGGTGTGTCGCGCGAGCGGATTCGTCAGATAGAGAAACGGGCCCTACAAAAACTCAAACTCATGCTGCTCGGAGGAAAAGCCTGACAAATGAGAGCAGAAGAACTAAAAGAACACATTCGCGACATTCCCGATTTTCCCAAACCGGGAATCTTGTTCAGAGACATCACGCCGCTTCTTTTGGATCCCAAGGCGTATCGGCAGACGGTGGATATTTTGCGGAACCGGTACGAGGATCAAAAGATCGACAAGATAGTTGCGGTTGAGTCTCGTGGATTCTTGTTTGCCTCCCCGATCGCCTACCAATTAGGAGCGGGGTTCATACCGCTCCGAAAGCCGGGAAAGTTACCCTACGAGACGATCAAAGAATCGTACGCGCTCGAATACGGCGAAGCGGCATTGGAGATACACAAGGACGCGATCCAACAGGGAGACCGCGTGTTGATTCTCGATGATCTGCTCGCCACCGGGGGGACAGCGGCGGCGGCGGTCTCGCTCGTCAAGAGACTCGGGGGAGAAGTGGTTGAGGTGTGTTTTTTGATCGAGCTTAAGCCGCTTGGGGGGAGGTGCAAGCTGAACGGCACACCGGTGTTCTCACTCTTATCCTACGACTAAGCCGCTCCACACTCAACAGACCCCCACGGGGTGCACCAAGCGCCAGCAAGGATACTGCGGCCTCTTCTCGGCTCTTCACCGTTCAGAGGGGTTGGCCGTAAAGACGGGTTTTTTATGTGAGGCTTATAAAAGGTACCGCCGCCGGGTGTGAATACTTCCGATAGCACCCACCCTGGCGGCGGGAAATCAATTTTTGGTACCTCAATCGTGTTTGTTCAGTCAGTGTACAACGCTTTAACTCTACTCCAGGTGGTCTCCTCCGTTGGCAAAGTGGCACAAACGAGAGCGGTCATCCCGATTCCAAAGTACGGGATGTACGTCTCCCGCTCGATGAGCGCGGGAAACGTTCCAAACCCCAATGGGTTTCCGTTAACGATGAGACCCTGTTCGACCGTACAGACATCGCACGTCCACATGATCAGCACTTCCAATAGGCGAACAGCCCCGGCAAAACCGTTCTGAAATGTGATATCTCCGGCGCCCAACGAAACCCCTGTTGGCGAGGTTCCGAGTTTGACGGGCCAGTAAGCCAATTCCCCAAACTGCGGGTGAGTAAACGTGGGGCTCCACTCCCCGACCCATGTCATGTAAAGAGCCGGATAGTCGATCTGGAACTCTGCGCCCGTGACCAGGATATTGAAATTCGACGCCGCAACATACAGCGTGTCAAAGACGCCAACTCCAGGGCAAGGCTGCGGAGGTGGGTATGGCGGTTTGGCTTCCGTCTGGAAGGTACGATCGAAGTACACAGCTACATACGGGGTTTGCGCGTTGGTGATGACAACGGATAACGCGATCACCACAACGACAATCCCGGTGGCAACGAGGCGTTTAAACATACCAACTCCTTTCGCTCGAAGCCGACTTCAACATCGGTGCTAGCACACAAGCTGACACTTAGCCAGGAACGATGGAGATGTGATCGAGTGTTTCCGCTCTCATCTCCGCTATGAACTGAACATGTAACCGCTGCACAAACCGTGGTTTGACGGGCGGTATTGTACCACAACGTTGTGGCTCAAGCCAATGACTTGAGTCAATTTCCAGTTTGATATTGGTCAATTCTTCGTTGAAAGCGTCAAACGATAAGTGGTTCTTGTGAGGTTTGGAATGGAGGGGGGCAACACGCCGAACAGCCTGGGGGTGAGCGTAGCGCTGCAGATTCTCATACTGCGCGAACGGCGGTCAAACAAACCGTGGAACGTCCAAACAAGATGCCGCCATGGACCGTGGAACTTGCCAACAGTACCACGGCCGCGGCGGCATCCCAACAACTCACCGATTTGCCGTCGAATAGATCGAACTACCGCGTATACAACGCCTTCACTCTACCCCAGGTTGTGTCCTCTGTCGGAATCGTCGCACAAATGAGCGACGTCAGCCCAATCGCCTCGTGCTCGACGAAGAACAGGTCAACGTATGAAGGGTAGTCACGGACGGATGCTGGGTGTTTGTCTACGACAATCTCGTTGTTGATGTATGCCGGATCACACGCGTCGCACATCCACTGTACCAACACCTTGCAGCACTCAACCGCTCCGGCAAACCCGTTCAACGGTGTGTCTCGGCCCTGGGAAAGTCCTGTCGGAGTGTTTCCGATGTTCGTCGGCCACTTATCAAGGTCCGTGATCCAGCTAATCGCTGGAGGGTAACTTACCGAGAACTCCGTGGCCAGGACCCATGCATTGGCGTTGACAAGCATCACGTAGAGTGTATCGATCACCAGCACACCGGGGCACGGATCCGGGGCCACCGGATAAGCCTCGGTTTGATAGGTATCATCGAAGTACACTGCGTAGAACGGGTGAGGAGACGGAAATTGGGCATTGGCGACACCGAAGACGAAAGTGATCGATATTATCGCCAACCCAAGGGCAAGAAAACACTTACGCATAGACGCTCCTTTCACAGTCGGATCGCTTAAGACCTCCTGTTTGGGTCGGAAAGTGTAGTGTCAGGCAATATCGCTACGCTGCTTTAGCTCAGATGTAGTTTGAGAGATTTTACCATACCGGCGCCTCAAAAATCAATTGTTTTTTTGGATTTTGCGCGCACATCGATGCAGGAGCGCCACTGAAAATTATTGCGCCCGCATGGGTCGCCGACTATGATGGAGGCGCGACGTTTCACTACAGCACGAGTCTTGGCCGTTGTCCGACCGTGAAAAGAAACGGAGAGATTTTCGTCCGATTGTGGCCCGGATAAACCTTTGACCCCACGTGCCCCCGTAGCTCAGTCAGGATAGAGCAGCGGTTTCCTAAACCGCGTGTCGGACGTTCGAGTCGTCTCGGGGGCACCATCTTGCCAAAATTGTTCCCTTAGAGATGCTGAGCGGTCTCTTGCCTAGGTGTCATCGAAACATACACTTCGGCGTCGGGAGACGGGTGTGGCGATTGGATGTTGGTGGCGATGGGGCCGTCAATTGGCACGAAGACGAATCCCACCTTTTTTGAGGGTCATCATTCGTGGGCGCGCAACACGTCTACGATCCATTGCTGCTGCAGCAAAAACTCGGCGACCTGTGTCCCGACAAGCGCGTGCGCATGTCTGGACCAATGGTGGTCCTCGCCGATTCTGAACAACGGACTGCCTCGAGACCGCAACTCGAGCGAGGGAAGGGGATCAAATATCGTGATTCCCTCTTTTCTGCAGTAATTTGTCACCGCAGAGTTGTATCTCTTCTGCAAAGGATTAAAGGTGCCGTCTTTTGCCTGATGATTCACCAGAAGGACGACGAGGCCGATTTCGCGTGCTTTTAACCGCTCGTTGAGTCGTCCCAGTTCATCCAATAAAGAGATTTTCTTTTTTTCGGCTTGAAACCGTTGGTCGGTCCAATCCGATGATTCTCCTGTAAGACGATGGATGGCATCGAGAACATACGCGGCGACATGGAAGTTCTCCATGAACCAGAAATGGAGCCGTCGAATCGAGTCGTTGTCATATGGCGAATAGAGAAACGCGTCCTCTTGCAATCTCAGATGCGGTTTCATGCTTCGCAACACCATGTGGCCGCCGTAAAACACATAGGGGTCGTGCCGTCGCAAATCCGCTGCCGCGTAGAGGCCGAGCACAACGAGTCGCGGCTCAAGGTACAATAACTCGTCAATAAGAAGCGCGATCTGCGTCAAGCTGTAGCCGGAGACGGCTGTGTTCAACACACGGATCTTCCGACCCAATACCGAAGTCGAATTGAGAGACGATTCGAGCTGAGATGGCCACGCCTCGTAGGCCTGAACGCCATGACCAACGGTGAAGGAGTCACCCGCCGCCAGTACGTCCACGCTCGAATCTGGATCGACCTCGTCGTCGCGCAGACCCAAAGCGTTGATCCTTACGTCGGTGTGATACTCCTCGGTGTCCGTGGTTCCTACAAAACCGGGTGTGTAGGCATAATGCCTTGTGGGATGGAAAGTTAACAGACCCCGGAGCCGGTTTGGATCAAAAGGACGGACTCCAGGTTGTGAAAGGAGTAGGCGCGCTATCACTTCGACGATTACCAGCGACAGAAGGGTGGATGTCAAAACCAGCAGTAGTTTTTTCAATTTGGCAAACGCCTCCGTCAAACTCGCCGAGTCGGTTGGCGCCATCGCGGTATGGTGCGATCCTCAAACCCCGCGGTGGAGCGATTATATGGCAAACCTCGCCTCCTGTAAACAATCGCGGAACAGTCCGAGCGCTGTCGCCCTTCCGCCGTAAGCTTATGCGCGGCGGTAACATGAGGAGTTCCACACAGAAGCCGTTTGCTCTATTCAAACCTCAACACCCCTCAAAAGCTGGAACTTGTTGCCGGGAAATTCGTATCCAATAAGCAGTACCCCGAGTCGGTGAGATTGGAGGCCTTTTGTTTTTTGGCGCGGCCGCCGCGCCACGGTGTCGCATCCGATCCTTGAATCACATCAATTCAACAATCGACCCCGATTAAACCGGCAACCCCGCCACAACCTTTTATGCCCTCATGCGGTCTAAACAAATGACCGCTGGGGACCCCATCGATGAGCATTGGTGATCCACAGGATGGTATGGCGATGAGAGATACCTTGCGACCAAATGGCGGGAAGACGGTTTTGAGGATACTGTTTCTGATTCTGGCGGCCTGGGTCCTTCACCCCGGTTTGGCAGCGGGTGCCGATGGTGATTACACACCTGTCTACCACCCCAAGCTCAAGATTTCCCGGGCCGCCGGTCCTATCAAGATCGACGGAGAGCTCCAGGATCCGGGGTGGAGCGGGGCGGCCAAGGCTGACAACTTCGCTGAGCACAATCCTGGTGACCAGACCAAACCTGAGGTCAAAACCGAAGTACTGATCACCTACGATGACGACAACCTCTACGTTGCCTGGCTTTGTTATGACGACCCGGACGAAGTACGCGCATCGTTCTGCGAACGAGACCAGATTTTCTCCGACGATTATGTGATCTTGTGTCTCGACACGTTCGGTGAGGCGACGCTCGCCTACGAAATATCCTCCAACCCATACGGCGTCCCCGGTGACCTGCTCTTTTCGTCGGCCAACGGCGAGGATATTAGCTACGATATGATTTACGAGTCAGCCGGTCGGATTACCGATTTTGGGTGGGTTGTCGAAATGCAGATACCATTTACTGGAATGCGTTTTCCAGACCGGGAGGAGCAGGTGTGGCGGGTCGATTTCTGGCGCAACCGGCCGCGGGAATCGCGGTATCAGTACTCCTGGGCCGCCTATGACCGCGACGAGAACTGTTGGCCCTGTCAGTGGGGTACCGTTAGCGGGATCACCGGCATCAAGCCGAGCGCCGGCCTCGAGCTTTTGCCCGCGGTCATCGGTCATCAATCCGGTTCGCTGAACGATGACAACCGCTTCGACAACAACAATATCGAAGGCGACCTCGCCCTTGGGATTGCCTACGACATCTCCTCGGAATTGACGGCCGAGGGGACCGTCAACCCCGATTTTAGCCAGGTCGAATCCGACGTGGCACAGATCGACGTAAACACGACGTTTGCGCTTTTTTACCCCGAACGGCGGCCCTTCTTCCAGGAAGGCAGCGACCTGTTCGACACTTATTTCAATGCGTTGTATACACGCTCGATCAATGATCCGATCCTCGCCGGCAAGACAACCTGGCGAAAGGGATCGAACAGCGTCGCTTTTCTGACGGCGCGAGACGATCACTCCGTAATCATTCTGCCCTTCGAAGAGAGCAGTTCTTTTGTCGAAAACGGAAAGAGTGTCTCAAACATCGTGCGAGCGCGACACGACCTCGGCGAACAGTCGCACCTTGGTCTTATCGCCACCGACCGGCGGTTCAACGGCGGAGGCTCCGGGTCACTGTTCGGTGTCGACGGGCGGATACGCCTCTCTGCGAGCGACGCATTTCGGTTTCAGGTTCTGGCTTCGCACACCGAAGAGGTTGACAATCTGGCGTTGACGGATAGTTCGTTCAACGTCACACGGTTTGATGATGACAAGCATACCGCGGGACTCGACGGGGAAAAATTCTGGGGGCACGGTGTGTATGCCGGTCTTAGCCGCGATGCCCGCAGCTATTGGTTTGGTGGCGAGTACTGGGAGCGAAGTCCAACCTTTCGCGCGGACAACGGGTTCGAACCATCAAATAGCTGGCGTTTGGGCTCTATGTGGGTGGGAGGGATCAAGCGTTTCGACAACAGCAAGATATTGGAAAATGTCAACGGTAGCGTGGATTTCGCGGGTAAATGGAATCTCGATGGCGTCAAGAAGGACGAATGGATCAACCTGAGCGCCCAGGTGAGGTTTCGGGCCGCGCAGACGCAGATACACTCGAACTTGCTATGGAGCGGCGAATTGTTTGGCGGAATTCAATTCGATGATATTTGGCAGGCGCACACCTGCTTCAGCACACAACCCGGCCAGGCCATCAATGGCGGGGGACATTTTAATTACGGGCACCGCATCGCCCGTTGGGATCTGGTTATGGGTAAGGAGATCAACTACGGGCTCTGGGCCGACATCAGGCCAATCGACCGCATACTCGTCTCGACCTCGTTCAACTCGGCCTTTAGTGACAACCTCGAAACGGATGAAAGACTGTTCTCCCAATCCATTTGGCGGACACGCCTGTCGCTCCAGGTTACGCGAGAGCTCTCCGCACGGGTAGTTCTCCAATACAACGATCGCTATGACGGATGGGATTTCGACCCGTTGATCACATACAGGCTCAATCCGTTTTCGATCTTTTACATCGGTTCGACACACGACTTTCGCGACCTGAATCCGATTGATCACGGACGTGAGGGCTGGACACTAACAAACCGCCAATACTTCCTGAAGATTCAATATCTCTTCCAGTTGTAGCTCTCCTTGCTGAGCGGTCGTCCTTTCCGCCAGCGAATGCAGCCGGAAGGGCGACCCTAACGGATCCGGTGGCACCCATGTGAACCGTTCGTTCGGACCCCGGCCATAACAAAAAGCCCTCCCCGCGCGAGCGGGGAGGGCCGAGAGTCGAACAGTGGACTCGGTCTAGAGCTTCGTCAGCATCTCGTCCACTTCGTCGCAGGTCTTCCGAACTGCTCCGGCAGAGTGTTTGAAGGCTTCCTTTTCTTCGTCGGTCAGATCGAGCTCGATCACTTGCTCGACACCGTTTTTGCCGATGATGGCGGGAACACCTACGAACATGCCTTCCACACCGTACTCGCCCTCGAGCATGGCGCAAACCGGAAGGATCTTGCGCTTATCGAGAATGATGGCTTCGGCCATCTCCAAGGCCGCCCAGGCGGGCGATACGAATGCCGAGCCAAAACCAAGCAGACCGACAACCTCGCCGCCGGCCTTGCGCGTACGTGTCTCTATGGCTTTGAGTGTATCGTCATCGAGGAACTTGGACACGGGGATCCCCGCGACCATACAAGAGCTGCGGACGGGGACCATGGTGTCACCGTGGCCGCCTAGGACCAAGGCGTTGACGTTCTCGACGGAGACGTTCGCCGCATCGGCTACAAAATAACAGTAGCGTCCCGAGTCGAGCTGACCGGCCATGCCCATTAGTTTGTTCTTCGGTGGGCTAAGCCGCTTATTCAGCGTGTACACGATGGCATCGAGCGGGTTCGCTATGGAGATGATGATCGCGTCGGGGCAGTTCTGTCTGATCCCCTCCGCAACCGCGTTTGTTACCCTGAGGTTGGTCGCCAGTAACTCCTCACGCGACGGGAACGTGCCATCGGGTCGCGCCTTGCGAGGTACGCCGGCGGTGTTGATGATAAGCTCGGAACCGGCGATAGCGGAGTAATCTTTGGATCCCACCAGACGGACGTCGCTGCGGATTGTGGGAAGACCCTCCGCGATATCGAGGGCCTTGCCGATCGCCACAGACTGTTTCTTGGCGACGTCCTGGCGCTCGGGCGGATCGTTCGGGTTGACGAACGGCGCCGGATCGGCAAGACCCACTTCCCGCGAGAGCCGCCGCATCGCGATTTCCTGCGCCAGAACCCCACCAATGTATCCACCACCGATGAGACCAATCTTATTGAGCATTTCTCTTCTCCTTTCAGTGAGAAACTGCGTCCCTAAGCCGTTTAATCATTGTTAAGAGTCTTGGGACAAACCGTGTCGATAGTAATGAGAGGATTTTCCGAATTATCGGCACCCAGAGATCATACCCCAGATGATGGTCCGGTTCAACTTTTTCGTCTTTGAAATAGCCGAATTCCACCGCCCCTGGGGCCGGCAGCAGGCGAATCCACCAAAGCCGCAACGGCATAAAACCGCAAGCCCACAAAGCCACAAAGCCACAAAGCCAAGAGAACCCCTAGTCGATATAACCCAACGCGCGGAGTTGGCGGAGTCTTTTTTCGTCAACCGGGACCGGTTTTTGGAGGGCG
>CP070677.1:1248202-1268327 GCA_020352495.1 Candidatus Latescibacterota bacterium | reverse complement strand
GGCTCTAGGTGGTGCCCAAACGAGGCTCAATCGCACCGCAACTGGGCTTTCTTGGCCCGGCCCGGGGACGCGCGACCGGCGCCCGCCGACGACATGTCGCCGCCCAGCCGACTGCGTATCCCCGGGACATCGGCGTCCCCCAAACGGAGAGCCCGGGAAACGAGTTTTGTCTTGAGCAAAATTCGTATGTGGTATATGTCGTATATATTGTCCACGCTGACCTTCGAATGACAGGATACCAAGGGACGAAAGGAGTCCAAGTGAACAAAACCGCGATCGTCACCCTCGCATGTTCTCTCCTGTTTTTGTGCTCCGACGCTCGCTCCCAGGTGTTCTACCAGTACCCCGAAGCTCCGATTGTGAAGGCCGGAGAGGTCGCCATCGGTCCCTACTTCGCCGTAGGCGAGAGCGAGCTCTTCAGAATTGGAGGGTTCGTCCGCATGAACGCCACCAAGCACATCGATGTGGGATTCGAACTCCTCGGGGATCTTATCGAGGGGAACGGGAGAGGTGGTTTGGGCGCTGACGCCAAGCTCAGCATATTCTCGTCCTACAAAGCGATCCCGTTCGATCTGTCCGTCACCGGTGGCATCGGTTACGTCACAGGGAACGACACCAAAATCATCCAGGCGCCGGTCGGTGCGATCATAAGCAGCCCTTTCAAGTTGGAGCGCGGCAACATACTTGTCCCGTACCTTGGTGTTTATCTTCTCATCGTCAATACGGAGTTTGACCACCCATCCCTACCCGACGATTCCGATACCGACTTTGACGCGGAGCTGAGAGGGGGCCTGAGATACACACTGAGCGCGGGACCGGACATCTTCGTCGCGGGGCATGTTGGGCGAGGCGAGAAAGTCTTGGTGGGGGTTAGCTTCTGGCCCCGTGGGCGGGACTAGCCGTCGGCGGAAACCTTGATCACCTGAACGGTGATATTGTCTTTTCCACCTTTTTCATTTGCGAGATCGACAAGCGCATCGCAAGCGTCGCGGGGAGACTTCGACTCCAATGTCTTTTTGACCTCTTCCCGAGTCACGACCGAGGTCAACCCGTCCGAGCAGAGCAAGAGGACATCTCCATCAGCGAGACCGAACGGGGACGTGGGTATGTCGGCGGATATTTCTTCGTGGGTGCCAAGCGACCGGGTAATAACGTTGCGCCGAGGGTGGTTTCGAGCATCCTCATCCGAGATTATTCCCGATCTCACCATCTCGCCGACGAGCGAGTGATCCTCGGTGATCTGTTTTAGCTCGCCATCCCGATAAAGGTACGCTCTCGAATCGCCGATGTGCGCGAAATAAGCATCATCATTTCTCACCACCAACACGGTGCACGTCGTTCCCATGCCAAAGAGGTCCACGTCGTCTTTGGATTTTTCGATGATGACTTTGTTCGCTTCTTTGAACGCCAAGCGAAGCGCGGGTACAACGCCACCCTCTTTCGAAGAATAGAACTCCGAGATGATCGTTTCAACGGCAAGCTTGCTGGCAATCTCACCACCACGATGACCACCCATCCCATCGGCCACGACAAAAATGGAACCCTTTTCATCACGCGCACTTTTTTCGGTCGGCTCGAAATGCCCTAAGGCGTCCTCGTTTCTCTGTCGGACCTGCCCGATGTGGCTCAACGATGCGACTTCCAGCTTCATTTCTCATTTCCTCTTAAGCACTTACCATGCTCCAAGCTAATACACCGCTGTTTGCGGAGTCAAGGGTTTTGACGGCACCGATATGCGCCACTCCCGCCCTGGAGCTTAAAAAATGCCAAAAACTAAGCGTGTTGGAAGAATCTGGCATATTTTACGCAAACGCTACCCCGTTGTATTCGAAACGCCAAATTTTGCACCCCTTTGACGCAACATTCACAAGCGGGGGAAAAACAAGCACTTCGCGCGAAGCTCGATCGATCACGGAGGCGATTGATGGACAAGTTGATAGTTGACAACAGGGAAATCGATGTCGAGAAACAGCTCTCGGATTATCAAGAACTTGCCGGCAAGCGGGATTCATTGAGGGACAGACTGAGACGGGCGGATGCCGAAAAGGGATCTGTCGCGTCCCACATTTTCGACAAGGTTCACGCCGAATATCAAAAAGAGCTCGAAAACATGATAAAAGAGATCGGGCCCTTGGAGGATGACGTGTCCAAAACCCGGATGGCTGTCGCCGATCAAATCAAGCGTATCCAGGATCAGACCACTAGGCTTCAAGACCAGATCGATGAGCTCGGATTTCGCCATCGGGTTGGTGAATTCGACGGAAACACGCACAAGGAGAAAGAGACCCCGCTCAAGGAGGAACTCGCGGAGCTTGCCACACAGATCCGCGATCTCTCCGGAATGTTGTCACGTTTGGCGCTCACCGACCAGGAGCCGGTTGAGCCTGCAACCGATCAAATCTCCGAGGAGTCGCGCGAAGAGTCCCCAGTTACCGACCAACAACGCCCTATCTCGTCGGATCACGATTCCATACCGGGTGCATCCACGATTCCGGTGGACGACCACGAGTCCGATGTACCCGCACCTCATGACTCGGGGGCCAAAAACGAAGACGAGTACGGTTTGGAACCGACTCCCACGAGCCGGCCAGCTACAACCGCACCGAACCGCGCAGAGCCCGAGATAAAACCCGTCCCGCCAAACGAGACGACGCCCACGGTTTCCGATGATGATCAAGAGTTTGTCGATCCAAGCGAGTGGGTGGGTGAGTTCGCGCGAGAGGTCGATGGAAAAGCGGGCAAGGATACGCCCGACGAAACGTCAAAATCAACCGATGTGCTCGATGACCGCGATAAGTCTGGAGCGCAATCCGACTTGGATTGCGACCCACTTGCCCATCTTGCAGATCCGTCCGATGAGGCCATCGAGGACCCCGTGGATAAAATCGCAGACGATGCGTCCGACGCATCCAAAACCCACGAGACCGACGCGGGGGAAGGATTTCCCATCTTGACGATTACAAAAGGCGCGGGAACGGGAAGACGACTTCCCCTATTGCCAATGACCATGACACTTGGACGCGAACACGATAACAACATCGAACTCAAGGACACGGACGTGGCCCGTTATCACGCTCGAATCTCATTCGAGCGGGGAGAGTATGTGATCGAGGATCTCGAAGGATCGCCGGGAACCTGGGTCAATGAGAACAAGATTACAAAAACGGTTCTCTCTCCCGGCGACACGATCAAGGCGGGTAGCACTGAATTGACGATCGAGTTCGAGTAGACCCCGGCACTCGTCAGATTCGTTCCAACGAGGGAGCGGACACCCACCCGGAGAGCCCGCCCGGTAACCCAATCCGTACACACTGCCTGCGTTGTTCTCTCACGGTCACGAGCGTGCCCTCGTGGATTTTGAACTGGAGCGTGGCGTCCTCCGTCGGGCTGGCGAACACGGGAATCTCGCGCTCCAACACGACGGCTTCGACGCGTCTGACATCCCGCTTTACTTTGTGATAGGATGACACCCCCAACGTCACCAGGAGAAATGCCGCCACGACTATGACGCCCAAGAGGTCCTGCGCGCGCGACAGACCGGCCAGTCTTCCCGGGGAGACGACCGACACCACCTTGTAGACGGCCTTCACCGGTCGCGAATCTCTAAAAATAAAACCCACGCCAAACAGGGACACAAGAACGTAACAACATGAGGTTAGGATCAGCATCTCTTTTGTGCTCGAGTTGTTGTGTAACCAGTTCACCAACCTTACAAAACGATTCTGTTCTCGCACGAATTGCCGGTCCTTTAGCTGTGACCTCACGAGTTCCAGATTCTCCCGCACGTCTCTGTCCCGTGGTAATCGTCGCAATGCTCTCTCGTAAAACAGAACCGCCCGCCCAAGGTCATCGACCTTGTAGTACGCATTGGCGAGATTGTAAAAAAGGTCCCCGTCCTCTACATCCGCATCGACGAGCGACACGTAACGATCGATTGCGCCTTCGTAATCACCCGCTTCGTAGAGCTCGTTGCCCCTCGCAAACACATCCTTGAGTGAAGCGGGGCGGTCCTCCACGCCGTCAGACGCGGGGCATGTCGATGACGGAAACACCACGGCAAGTCCAACGACGAGCCAGAGACACGCTTGAAATGTAACGCCCAATGAACGCCAACTCACGACAGGTACCTCTTTTCAACGGTTCTCAACGCCACCCTTGCGCGGTCGACCGTGTCTCGGACTTCCTTCGCATCGCGCTCCCCCCCGGCGCCCGGAGCGTACTGTGCGTTATCACATGCTCTTAACACTGATCTCAATTGCTCGACAGTGTCATTGTCGACCTTCTTCGCTGCGAGGAACTGTTCGATGCTCTCCATAGTGAGCCCCGGTGCCGATGCGTTCATCTTGTCGGCAAAGTAGCCCCTCACAGCTGCGGAAATGGCGGCGTATACAGCGGTAAGATCCTCCAGTCCGGAGAGCCGACGGGCTCCGTTGAGTCTCTTCTCGGCATCACGTGACGCTCGAGTCGCACGGGCAAGTGGCACATCTCCCAGCCATCTCCTTCTCCTGCGTTCGACAGCGAACGAGGCGAGCAACGCCAGGAGCGGGAGCGCGTGAAGAGCGATGAAAATCGTCTTTGGGAAACCCCGTCTGGCAGATACTTCAACGACCGCCGGCACCGGATGAATGAAGTTGATGTCCTTTCCCAGAACCTCGATTTCATCACCCGACCCTGCAAAAACAATCCGGCGCCCCTCTTCCTCCGTCCCCGGCATGATCTCCACTTGGATGGACGATGATTGAATCGTCCGATAGCTCTTGGCGATCGGATCGAAGTAGGCCATTTTCACGGGAGGGAGGGTTTTGTCGCCCTCAACTTTTGGGATCAACACGTACTCGTATTTCTTTCGCCCCGAGACAACGTAGTCTTTTTTGAAAAGATCCGAAGTGGATCCCGATTCGTACATCTTGAACCCGGTCGGTTGGGGAATCTCGGGGGCTGTCATCGTCTTGAAATTCCCCACCCCGGTGATCTCCACGGTGAGGTTGATCGGTTCTCCGACCTGGGCAACGTTTTTGTCCGTTCTGAGCGTCACGTTCAACCCCCGACCGACCAGGCCCGAGAAATCAGCCGGTCTGCCTGCCTCGGGTAACGGCAACACAGTAATCGCGATCTCATCGGTTTTGAGTGAGACCGGCTTGCCAAAACCAAACGCGTTGAACCGCCCTCTGAAAAAGTCGTCAAAGATGTCGCCCCTCGAACGGCGCCCAAAATCATCGATCATGAGATCGACGCGCGCGGCGCCAATTCTGAACTCGCCCGGTGCCGTTGCGAAAAAACCGCGTTTGATCTCGTTTACGAGATACTGTCTGCCGTCTATCTGTCTGTAGTAGTTTTTCTGGGGAGGGAGGTCTTCGACCCAAAATCCCTCCGCTTGCGGTGGAGAATACTCGGGTGTTCTGACCAGATTCAATCGCCCGTCGGTGTAGAAGCCCAGAGTCCACGTGATCTGTTGGTTTACGTACACCGTGTCGCGGTCAGTCCGTGCGCGGATGAAAATCGGCCTATCATCACCCTCCAGTTCCTCTCCCGGTTGGGAATCGGTGGGGGTTGGTGGTGGCGCGGTCGAGGGCAGGACCTCGAGCACCACCGGGGCAGCCGTGTAGACCTTGTCACCGGCCCGAAACCGAATGGGCTCGATCGTGTATTTGCCCGGTTTCTTGGGCACGAGCACATACGTATACTCCAGCGTCGATTTTGAACCGCCCGTTCCAAAGCTGAACCTCTGAGACGTGCCCGTTTCGTAGACCGAGAAGTCCTCGAGCGGCGGAAGCTCAGGGCTCGCCGATTTTCTGAACTTGCCCTCCACGGTGACCACGAGTGTCACCTCGTTTCCCACCGCCGCTACGTTTGGGGCGATCGTCACCGATACGGTGATGTCCGATGTCCACGCCGCGTCGATCGTCGTGAGCAAAAGGGCCGCTACCAAAAACGCTATCACGCGTGTCCTGCGTGGATTCGAACGCTCTTTTTTGCCCACCGGTTTTCTCATGATGGCCTACCAGTCTTTCCCCGATTTTCTGACCCGCTTGAATGCCGCTTTCCGTTTCTGTTTCTGTAGCTCCTTCTCCTGTTCCTCGAGAAGTCTGAGCAGCCGAAGCGCGTCTCCACGCGATAACTCGATCACCTGCATGCTGTCGGGCTGCTGCGGTTGCGCGGCGCTGGAATCCGGCTGTGACGGAGGAGTCTGCAGCGAATCGGGCTCCTCGCTCTGCTGGTCTTGTTGCTCATCCTGGGACTCCTGCTCGTCGGGCCGATCCTGTTGTTCTCGCTGACGATCTTCCTCCGACTGCGCGTCTTGAGAATCTTTGGGCTGGTCCTCTTGATCCTGTTTCCGTTGGTTATCTTGTTGTTGTTGCTGCTGTTGCTGCTGTTGTTGAAGCTGCAGGAGGGCCAGCTCGAGATTGTGCCTGGCGTCGAGATCATCGGGAAGATACCGAAGCGCTTGAAGATACGACTCTGCCGCGTCCGGTATTTTCCCCGTCTTCATTAGAGTATTGCCTCTATTATAGAACATCCGTCCGGTCTGTACGGTGTCTTCAGAGAGACTCTCATGGTATTTCTGGAGCGCGCTCTGGTACTCGCCCATCATATGCAACGCGTTGGCCTGGTTGTACACGACCCCCTCACCGCCCTCGGGAATCTTCGTGGTATCCCCCAGTGCTTCTTTGTAGAGCACGAGCGCCTTTCTGTATTCGCCGGCATCATAGTATCGGTTGCCCGATTTGACGCGTTTCCGATCGACCCCTTTTGAGAACGCCGATTGCGGAATCGTCACAAGGGTAATCAATGCGAGAATGCCCACCATTCCGGTGTGAAGAACCCGTCGACCGCGACGTTTCCTCGCCGAGGCCCTCGATGACGTGATAGCATCCAGACCAAGAAACAAAAACGCCGACGCGAGAAACCAAATGAAGCGGTCTTTCTTTGCTTCCATGAACTCGCCTTTGATTGTTTTTTTCTCCAGACCCGAGATCTCTTTGTAAAGCACTTTGAGTTCGATTCCCTCGCGTGTCGCCGGGAGATACTGCCCCCCGGTAATCTTGGCAACCCGTTGAAGTGTGGCCTCATCCAGCCGGGTCAAAACCGTCTCGCCGGTGTTGTCTTTTTTATACCCATCGATCGATCCATCCGTTCCGCGGAGCGGTATCAGTTCACCGGCGGGGTTTCCGATGCCGATCGTATAGATCCGGATCCCCTCCCCGGCCGCCTTACGGGCAGCATCCGCCGGATCGTCCTCGTGGCTCTCCCCATCGGTAACGAGAATGATCACGCGATCGGACTTACGCTCTTCCGGAAACAGCGCCACACTCTTTTCGATGGCCTTCCCGATCGCGCTCCCCGGCTTCGAGACTACGTCGATGTCGGCGGTCTGGGCAAACATCAGCGCCGCATCGTAGTCGACGTTCAGCGGGCAAAGAACAAATGCGTCGCCGGCAAAAACGACGATGCCGAGCCGGTCGCCCATCAACCCGTCTATGAGATCGACAATCTCTTGCTTGGCGCGCTCGAGCCGGCTGGGCTTCATATCCTCGGCGAGCATGCTTAGCGAGGTGTCCAATGCGATGACCAGGTCTATCCCCTCGCGTTCCACTTTTACGAGCTGACTGCCGATCTGCGGTCCCGCAAGCCCGATGACGAGACAGGCGAACCCGATGATCCTGAGGGCGCCTTTTAGCAGTCCCTTCCGCCAGCTTCGGCCTGGGGAAAGGGATTCACTCAGCTCGGATCCGGTGAACGCAAGAAGATCTCTCCTTCGACGCCTCGCTCCGTAAAAAAACAAGATGGCGAGCGGGGGTAAGAGGTACAAAGCGTTTAGCCATTCTGGATTTGCAAAACCCATTTTTTTCTCATTCTGTCGTCAAAGCAACTCGTGCCGTTGTCCCGCCCAGCCGTCTGCATCGGCGACCGGCCGACCCACGGCTAGGGAAATTTCCTCAACAGGCCTTCTCCGAGCCAGAGCTCCAACACAAGCAGAACCAGCGCGGGGACGACAAAAAACGCGAACTTGTCGGTATAGCTCGTGTACGTTTTGGTTTCGATCTTTGTTTTCTCCAGCTCGTCGATGCGATCATAGATCCGTTTCAGCTCGTCCGCGTCGGTCGCCCGAAAGTACTCGCCCTCGGTGGCGCTGGCAATTTGTTTCAAGGTTTCTTCATCGAGCTGAACTTCCATCGGAACCGTTCGCCTCCCAAACAGCGGATCTCTGACCGGCACCGGAGCAACCCCTGTGGTTCCAACACCAACCGTGTAGACCCTGATGCCGAGAGATTTCGCGACTTTTGCGGCGGTGAGCGGAGAGATCATTCCCATGTTGTTCCGACCGTCGGTCAATAGCACGACAACACGCCCCTTCACCGCGCTGTCCTTGAGACGATTGCAGGCAGTCGCCAATGCCACGCCAATTGCCGTCCCGTCTTCGAGGATCCCAAAATCCACACGGTCCACCAGATCACGAAGAACATCGTAGTCGAGGGTCAAAGGACACTGACTGATCGCCTGGGCCGAGAATACAACGAGACCGATTCGATCGTTTGTTCGCTTCGATATGAACTCCTTTACCACCGCTTTGGCTACATGGAGGCGGTTTCTGGGTTTGAAATCCTCCGCCTGCATGCTGCTGCTCGTATCCAGGACCAGCACGATATCGACACCTTCCGTCCGGATCGAGCTCTCCGACCGTCCCGTCTGGGGGCGTGCGATCCCAAAAACGATGAGTACAAGCACGAGGGTCCTCAGTGCAAGCGTGCCGTACTGTTTCCAGATCCGCGCTTCGAGTCCGGCGTTGGCAAGCAGATCAAGCGAAGAGAATGCAACACTTCTCTCACGCCGCTTTGATTTGATTTCGAAATAAAACAGCGGGATGAGAAACAGCAAAAGAACAAACGCTTCTGGATGCGCAAATCGAAACATTTTCCGGCCCTTCCAATACGACGGACCTGCCCTCGACCGGGGCCGTCCCGCCGATGGGTCTTCACTCGAAATCCCGATCGACCCGTTCTACTCCGACGCGGCGAGCGGTCGCGGCGCCGTCAACGCGATGATGCGTCTCGCCGAGTCCATCAGTTTTTTCGCCTCTTCCACACGCGGTCTATGTTTTGCGAACTTGACCAAATCAGCCTCACGGAGCAACTCCTCGAGTCCTTTGATCTCGATTCGAATCCGTCTCAGATCCCAAAGTATTTCGTCCGTGGTCCGGTCCATCGCCATCACCCCGTAACGGCGCTCTATGTATCGTCGAAGTGTGTCGATCACCAGCGTATAGAACTTCTTGAACTCTTCGTCTTCGAGAAGACCCATCTGTTCGATCTCGTTCAACGCTTGAAGCGCAACAAAGTCGGCGGGCAGCTCGGGTTTGGGTGCCGCGGGGACTTCTCTTCTTCTCCATCGGAGGAAGACATAGGTTGCCACCGCGGCGAGCAGCATCAGCGCTCCCGCGAGGTAGAGATATAGGTGGCTGGGCGGCGCTTTCCACTGCGGTTTGAGCGGTTTTGGCTCGCTCGCCTCCCCCGTCAGTCGGCGGACCGGCAATTCGACGTCGTCGGTGTACACGGTAAGCGTATCCCCCGCGGGTGAGCGAAACACAAATGCCGCTTTGGGAACGTAGGCCTTATCGAGATCCGTGGTGATCACCTCCAACACGGCGTTCTTCGTCGTTCGGTGGTCCGATGTATCTTCCTTCCACTCGAAATCGAGCAACCTGCAAGAGCCCACGTCAAACGTCTCGGGAGAAATAAAGACCAACGAATCGGGGTACGCCACCTCATGAATGATCCTGAACCTCTCGCCGACGGTAACCGAGTCGGCCGATACACGGGTTTCGAGCCGGATCAGGCTTGGTGAAATCGCGCAAAAGGCGACGGTCGGCCGCAGACACGATCCCACCAGACTGCATCCCACCAACATCACTAAGACAATACGGATCACCGAACAACCTACCTGCGTCGCGCTCTCGCGTTGAAGAAAAGGTTTAGAGGTCTTACATAATCGGACGCTGTATCGATGTCGATCGAATCGACATTGTATCGGGCGAACATTCGGCTCAACTCCTGCTCTCTTGAGTCGATGAGTTCCTCGAACCGGCGCCGTGCCGATCCTTTCCCCAGATCGATCAGTCGTTCGACACCCCGTTCTTGGTCCCACAACCGGACCAGTCCCCGAGGTCCCAGATCGTGTTCGCGTTTGTCCGCGATCCTGATCGCTACGAGATCGTATTTGTTCGCCGCTATGGCCAGCGGACTCGTAAAATCGGGTGCCACGAAATCGCTGAGCACAAATACGATCGCCCGACGCTTGATCACGCGTAGCAGATACTCGAGCGCTCCCGCGATATTGGTACCCTTCCCCTTTGGCTTGTGATAAAGAACGTTTCGGACCACATGGAGTACGTGGCGTCTACCCTTATCAGGTGGAATATACTCCTCCACATCGTCCGAGAAAATGATCGCGCCCACCTTGTCGTTGTTTTGAATCGCACTGAACGCAAGAAGCGCACAAATTTCCGCGGCCGTATCGATCTTTGTCTTTGACTGCGTGCCAAAGAGACCCGAAGCGCTCACATCGAGCAGAAATAGAACGATGAGTTCACGCTCCTCGACAAACCGTTTGACATACGGCGTCCCCATTCGGGCGGTGACGTTCCAGTCGATTGTCCGCACCTCGTCACCGGGCTGGTACTCCCTGACCTCATCAAACTCCATACCCTGGCCCTTGAAGACACTGTGGTACTCACCGGAGAAGAGATCGTTCACGAGCCGTTTCGTGAAAATCTCGATTCTTCTCACCTTACGGACTATCTCGGATAGATCGTGTTCGTGGTTGATTTCGGGATAGTTTTCCATACTCGTATGCGACGCAGAGATCTGGATCCTACGGTACCTCGACACCATCGAAGATCTGTTTGACGATTGCTTCGGCGTCGAGCTGTTCCGCCTCGGCCTCGTATGTCACGATGATTCGATGTCTCAACACGTCGGGACCAACCGATTTCACGTCCTCTGGCGTGACGTAACCACGCCCGCGCAGAAAGGCGTGTGCTTTGGCCGTTTGGGCGAGGCAGATCGATGCGCGCGGCGACGCCCCGTATGCGATCATGTGCTTGATCGGGAGGCCAAAGTTTTCCGGGTCACGCGTGGCAAACACGATATCGAGTATGTAGTTTTTGACCTTCTCATCCACGTAGATCTCGCGGATCAGGGTCTGTGCCTTTTCGAGACGGCCCGGATCGATGACGGGGGCGATATCGGGCAGCCCCTCCCCCGTCACCCGCTCCATGATCGTCCGTTCCTCATCTCGCTGGGGATACGTGATTCTAAGCTTCATGATGAAACGGTCGACCTGGGCTTCCGGCAACGGGTACGTTCCCTCCTGTTCGATTGGATTCTGAGTGGCCATCACGATGAAGGGAAAATCGAGCTTGAACGTCTCGGCGCCGATCGTCACCTGCCGTTCCTGCATACACTCGAGGAGGGCGCTCTGTACTTTGGCCGGCGCCCGGTTGATCTCGTCGGTAAGAATCAAGTTCGAAAAAATGGGACCCTTCTTTGCCGTAAACGAATGATCACGCGGGTCATAGACCTGGGTGCCGATGATATCGGCGGGAAGAAGATCCGGAGTGAACTGGATTCGTTGAAACGACGTATCGATGGCCTGCGATAGTGTCTTGACGGCGAGCGTTTTTGCCAGACCGGGAACGCCCTCGATCAGCACGTGTCCGTCGCAAAGTAATCCGATCAAAAGCCGGTCGATGAGATACCGTTGGCCAACGATGACTTTTTGGACCGCTTTCTGCAATTCCGGTACAAATCGACTCTCCCGTTCGACCTGTTCGTTGATGGCTTGGACCTCGTAATCCATCCTCGACCTCCGTTTTTAGCATCATGTTAAACAAGCAATATGTAGTGAAGGTTCCGGCGGTTCACCATTGTGAACCCACGGTATCCGGGGCGTTTGAGGCCCCCGGCGATCCTCACGGCGCCCTCTACCGACCCGAGTGGCCGGGTGCGCGAGAAACGCGATCACGGTTGCGATCTCGCCGAGTTTCCACTAGATTTAGACATCTCGAGCTGGGCACCGCCCAGACCTCCCGAGATGTCCCCATACGACCGGCACGACGTCGCCGCTCGGCGTGTTGTCATTGAGCACGAATATATGGCCATGTGAAACAATGGAATATGTTATACAAAAAATCCCACAAGTCAAGTGAGGCGGCCCCGGCACCCGCCGACAAGAGTCTGCGGTTCCCCCCGTCCTACGGATTCGTCGGGCTCGGCATTATGGTCCTGGGCGAGATCGCGTTGTTTTCCGGTGTGGGACTTGTCGCCCGCTGGTTTACGCCCATCATGTGGACGGGTTACATTCTCTTTACGGATTCTCTCATCCGCCGGCGAAAAGGCACATCGCTACTCTCGAGATATCCGTTGGAGTTTTTTCTCCTCGCCGTGATATCGATCGGAAGCTGGGTGATTTTCGAGGCGTACAACGTGCTGCTCAAAAACTGGCGGTACGTAGGGCTCCCTGAAAACATGCTCGTGCGCTATTTTGGATACGCTTGGTCGTTTGCCACGATATCACCGGGAATGTTTCTCACATACGAGCTCCTAGAAAGCTATCTACCTGGAACAAATCCGGCAAGGTCGCCTCGTTTGGGTGACGGTCTCTTCTATGGGTTCGTTGTTTGTGGCCTGGGCGCCGTGATCGTTCCGCTCATCTGGCCATCCACATATATGACACCGCTCGTCTGGCTCGGTTTGACGCTTTTGATCGACCCAATCAACCAGCGTTTGGGCGAGAGATCATTTGTGTCCGAGTTTTTCGCGGGGCGTTTCCGGGCGCCGCTGACGATGTTTCTCGCAGGTCTAATCTGCGGACTTCTTTGGGAGTTTTGGAACTATTGGGCGGACACCAAATGGCAATACGACGTCCCCTACCTTGGCGACGTGAAACTTTTCGAGATGCCCGTGTTGGGATTTTTGGGGTTTATGCCGTTTGGGGTGGAGAGCTACGCCATTTACGTGTTCGTCCGGCGACTCATCCCTATCCCGAGACAGGTGCGTTATCTTGGATAAGATCTCCCAACTCAGACAACTTCTTCGCCGCGCCCGGGGTCTGATCTTTGACTTCGATGGGCTTCTTGCCGACAGCGAACGCTACCATTTTCTTTCGTACAACGAGGTCTTCGCGCGGTACGGTCACGTCATCGACGAAACCGAATACTACAGATACTGGACATCGCTGGGGCTCGGGGTTACAGGGGAGATCGAACGCCACGGGCTCGATCTGGACCCCTCGGCGATAAGAAACGAGAAGATGCCGATCTTCACACGTTACTGCGAGGACGGGAGCATTCCGATCCGGGACGAGGCCAGAGAGATGCTCGAGACGCTTTCCAAGACGGGAAAGACCATGGCCATTGCGAGCGGATCGCCGAGTACCGACGTCCGCGCCGTTCTGCGCAACGCAGGGGTTGAAAACCTGTTCGACGTCATTCTGGGCAGCGATCTCGTCCCGAAAATAAAACCGGCTCCCGATCTCTTTTTGCGGACGCTGGAGGCGTTCGGTCTGCCGGCGGACGAGTGTCTTGTGCTCGAAGACGCCGAAAAAGGGATGTTTGCGGCGATCACGGCAGGAATCCCCGTGATCATCATCCGGACACCCGAAACAAAAAGTGCTGATTTTGGCCGAGCGGATCTTACCGTCGAATCACACACCGAAATGATCGAGCTTCTGAAAAACGCTCTGACAATCTGATCCGTCACAACCGGCGAATCCCCACGACGCCCGCGGCCAATGAGGTGGCTCAATGGGACCGAGGCGGTCGACCGTTTCCCGCCGCCGGGCAAACGAGCGAGAAGCTGCATGACCCGCACACATCGCCGGGCCTAGGCTCGAAGCGGCCCGCCGCCGTGGCCGACTCACACTCAGTCGCGTGGTTCTCGATCGCATCGAGTCTCCCCTGGGACACGTCCACTGAAACCAGTTTGGTGGGAACCTGCAGGTAACAGAGCAGGGCCTCCTTCACGTTCACCGTCCCCTGCCTACTCAACGCCCACGCGTAGAACTCGACCTGAAATTGGTGCTCGTCACGTTCCGTTGTCCCCTTGTAGTCGATGATCCTAAACCCGTCTTTGCACCGATCCACCCGATCCAAAACCCCCCGAAAAAGCAGCCGATCCATACGGAGGTGGAACGGGCGCTCGAGCCACGCGATCTCGGAGGTCGTTCCAAGCGGTGAGGTGGCAAAGGCGCCGATCCCGTCCGCCACCGCCGCTATGACAGTACGCTTCTGCGAACTCGAAAAACCGTACCGACCGGCGAGATCATCGAGCAGCGCCGTGTACGGGGTTCCACCGGGCTCGTCCTGCGACATCCATTCGTAGAGGAGTTGATGGACAAACACACCGAGCAACTTTCGATCGACGCCTTTTGGCAGATCCACATCACCCGAGAACTCATCCGTGTCGTTCGACTCCACGTGCGATGCCAGATCCTCCCCCGCCTCAGTGGGAGTCTCGAGACCCATAACGTTTCTGTAGTAGTACATCAGCGGGCACTGGGCGAACGTGTAAAGACTCTTCCAGCTGATAAACTCGACGCCTCGCGGGACCGCTTCCGTTATCGTCACAGCCTCATCGAGCCGCTTCCTTCCGACTTCCCAATCCGCGACAAGGCCGGTAAGATCGAGCGTCTCGACACGTGGAGTGTCAGCGTCTCGCTTCTTTGGCGAATAGAGATCGGGCAGACTGCGAAACTCATCGTAGAACAGGTCGTTTTTCTCGAGCGATTTCAGCAGGTCGTTAAAAAGATTCTTTCTTCCACCACGCTCCACCCCGTTCGGAAAAGGTGAGCTAACGAACAGATAGTCCTCCGCCCTCGTGATTGCCACGTAGAGAAGACACCGCTCCTCCTGCTCGCGGTCCACCGTTTCCTCCTCGAACGTCTCGCTGTCCGCGAGCCCCCGGCTCCAGTCCCCTCCTTCCTTCACGAACAGTCCGCTTCGCCTAGAAAGATGATAATCGTCTTTGCGGTTCGGTGGATTCTTGATGCCGGGTACGGCAACAGCGGGAAACTCGAGACCCTTGGCCGCGTGAACTGTCATGATTCGGACACGTCCCGTGGGAAAGGTCGGCCCCCGTCCGTCGTCGAGGGCCTTTTTTTCGAGGAGAACCTGGAGAGACTCGAGGAACGCGGCGAGATTGCCCTCGTTCTTCTCAACCAGCTCATCGACGAGATCGAAGAGTATTTTGGAGACGGACTCGACAAGCCGATCGTCCGCTCCGCAGCCAAAGAATTGGAAATAGTAATGGGTGAGTTCCATGGCATCCGAGACAAAAGAGGAGAGATCCAAATTCGCCCGTCTTATCCGAAGCTCCTCGAGAAGCGACTTGATCCGGTGGCAGCTCTCCCGTGCCGCGCTGTCCGAGATTCTCGCCAAGCTCTCATCGGAGAGGAGCCATTGGACGTCAATTTTCGTGTCTTTGGCATCGAACAACTCCTCGAGCGCCGAATCGGGTAGTGAAAACGGCTCCGCCTCGAGTATTCCAAGAAAGGCTTTGACATCGTCGGGATCGATCAAAACGGTCAACAGATTCCCAAGAAGTCCGAGGACCCGGACTTCGAGTGAGCCGACCCCCCCAAAAATCGCGTAGGGGATCCCGGCATGCTGAAGCTCACGCTCGTAAACGGGAAGTCCGGAGCTCGGTTTGAGCGATCGCATCAAAACCGCGATGTCTCCATAATCGACAGCCTTCTTTACGGTATCGTGATACTCAAAAGGCGACTCTCTTCCAAGCCTTCCTGTAAGTGAAAGAATCCACGTGGCAAGAGCCTTTGCCTCGTCTTCGAAAGATTTCGACGCCTCGTTTTCGGGGTGAAACACGCACACGGGCGTACCCCGCTCATCGCGGTCCGCCACGAGCCTGATTTCGTCCGAATGTTTTTTGAAATATGGATCCGTGACGATAAATTGATGGGCGAGATCTAGAATCGATTGGGTTGAACGGTAGTTGACCTGGAGGAACCGGTTCTCACCACGAAACTCGCGAAGGTTCCGCACGCGCGCATCGCGCCACCGGTAGATCGACTGTTTGTCGTCACCGACGACCGTCACACGGGCAAAGTCACCACCGGAGAGAATTCGCAGCTGTTCGTTTTGTGCTTCGCTCGTGTCCTGATACTCATCGACGAGCACGTGTTTGAACTTCTCGACGTATCGGGCGCGAAGCCGCCTGTCCTCTTTCAGACCGGTCACGGCGCTCCGAATCATTCCGCCAAAATCGATCAGATTTCGTCTGTCAAGCTCGTTTTCGTACTCGCCCCACAAGGCGGTGACCGAGTGGAGCAGTCTTTTGTATTCAGGCGAATCGTCGATTCTCGTGTGTGCGAGGAGGTCCTTGGGCGTCCACATCGTATTCCGCGCCTTCGCAATGATGTTCATCCACCGATCAAAGGCCCGTCCGAATCTCGCCGGCTCGGGCATGTCTTCGGCAAAATCCCCAGGGAGACCGTCCATTCTCCCCGACTCGAATTTGCGGTACAGGGTGTGTCGTATTCTCGCAATGTCCATTTCGGTCGCCACACCAATGTCGGGGTCGACGCCAAACGCGGCAGCGTTTTCCTTGATGAGTCGGAATGAGAATTGGTGGAAGTTCATGATCCACGCGCCATAGAGTTCCCTCAGGACCTTGTCATCACCGCGGTTGAGAACCTCCTCAAACACCCGTTTTCTCATCTCGGAGGCGGCCTTGGTCGTAAAGGTGAGAGCGAGAATTCGATCCGGCTCGATCCCGTCGTCGAACAGAAACTTGAGATACCTCTCGACGAGAACACGCGTCTTGCCGGTACCGGCACCGGCAATCGTCTTCAACGTGTCCCCGATGCTCGTGTTCACGATCGGAATCTGGTGTTGGTTGAGCTTCACTCTCCCTCCCGTTCGCACAATCGTTTGAACTCACAGTTGCGACAGGGTGATTCGTCGGTTGACTTTTCGAATCGCGGTCTCGGCTCAAAAATCGTCTCTGCGATCGTGGCCGCCTCGTTCAAGATCTCTTCGAGTTCCGTATCGAGCAGGTATGAACACCGTTTGTTCGATTTCGCCTCCGGTGGTATTTCGCTCTCGCGGGGGCAAACAAACAGCGTAACGGCAAAGGGATCGTCATCAGTCGAAGTAACCACATGCTTGAAGGCCAACGGCAGCCGTTTTTCCCTCGATTTGAACCCCCACACATAAAGGGGTACCTGCCACATCGCCTTTTCCGGAGCATCCAAGGCGAAAAGAGTCTTTTTACGAATCGTCTTGCCCGTCTTGTCCAGCTTGCCCGTCTTGTAGTCGACGATCACTTGACCTCCCGGGGAGACTTCATCCACACGGTCGATCCGTCCCGCGAAGTCCCATCCTCTATAGTTGAACGGAATATTCTCTTCAACACCCCTGATCGTGTAGTCCGCGGCATCGGCGTCGTCGAGCTCTAGGATTTTCTCGACCATCCGTTGAAGATGGTAACGGAGAGATCTGTCGAAGAATGAATCCGATCTCGACTTCTCGTCGTCCCCTATCACGTCGTCGATGACAGCGTGAACAACATCCGTCGTAGCACCCCGATGAAGTTCTTTCTTGGTACGAAACCGGCTCCCCAGAATTGCCATGACACCGTGAAGTAGTGAGCCGACCCTGGCCGGTGCAGTTTCTTCTTCCGGGATCCGGAGTATCTTCCGGTAAAAGAACCGCCGCTGGCACTCGAGATACGTCTCTATCGACGACTTGCTCAGTGGAAAGCGATCGATTTTCACCGGTTTGGCCCGGGGTCTCGCCTCGTGCCATCGTGCGCCAACGGGACTGAGCTCGAGGAGCCGCGACTCGATTCCGGGGTCAGACGCCCCAGCCGTCCATTCCCTCGCAAAACGAATCTGCGGCGGCAGTTTCTCGTCGTTTGGTGTGGACACGTAGGATTCGCTGGGAATCGTTTTCTGCAGGACGGAGCAGGGGGCGGGGTGGTCCTGACCGCCAAATATTTCCGGGGCTGTCAGATATAGGAGTCTCCGCGCCCGCGTCAAACTCAGGTACAACAGGTGATATTCCTCCTGGAGCTGATCGGCGGGGGAGTGGGCCGCATGCATCCGAGTAGGTCTATCGGGAAGCGCTTCTTCGAAAACCGACTGGAGTTCGGCGACCGGAACAACGCTGTGTCGGCGACCCGCGGAAGGAAAGAGTAATTCCGAGCAACCAACCACAAAAACAACGGGAAAGGAGAGCCCCTTCGCTTCCCGACACGAATAGAAGCCGACCGCGTGTGGCGCGGGTTGAGGGGTCGCGGACGGTCTCGAAAAGAAACCGCTTACCCGCATGAAAGTCCGAATGCTCGCTTTCCCACCGACTTTCTCCAGCGCCGCCACATAGGCTCTCCAGGATTCGAGAAGACGGCACGTGTCCCGAAGAACCGAATCGTCACCCGACTGCTCGTAGTACGAGGTCGCCATCGGGTGAAGACATTTCAAAACGAAGATATCCATCCATTTCGACTTGTCCTGCGTCCTTAGGTTCTTCGCCATCTCATCCACGAAAGAGAGAACCTTTTCAATATCGTCTCTGCCTGGATTCACCGGCTCCGCATCGTCGTGCCAGACTCCCTTTCGCAGGTGGTCGTATAGCGGCGACGTCAGAATCGAGCGGGCCGCAATCACGTCGTCCCTCGAATCGAAGAGAGTGAGTAGTGAAAAGACAAGACCGTCGAACACATCGCTACATCGCCGACCCGAGTCAATCGGTATCCCTCTCTGGCGCATTGCCAGTTTGAGGGAAGGCATATACCGGTCTTTTTTGTTTGTAATGACCGCGATCTCGTTGGGTTGGCAGAACCCCGAGTGAAGGAGTTGTCGAATCCGCGCGGCCACCACGTACGCCTCATCCAACTCATTCCGCGCGGTCTCGATTCGAAACGAATCGGCGTCGGCGCGATTCATCTGGTGAGTTCGATCGTCACCGTAGTCCGGTTCCGTGTCGCTCCACCGCAGCGGCGAAGGTGGAAGGTAGTTCTCCGCGTCGTCTTTGAGCGTCTCGTGGATCAACGTCTCGATCGTTTTGCCCACGACGTCGGTGTGCGGGCATCCTGCCGGGAGATGGAACGTTTTGGGTCCATACAGGCGGGGAAACTCTTCCATGAGATATCGGTGTTGGGTTCCCCTGTGACCAAAGACGGGCCCCATAGGATCGCCAAACACGTTCAAGGCGATCTTGCCGTTGGGCGGAGCCAGCGCCCTGAGCAACTCGAACTGCCCGGGATCGATGTCCTGAAAATCCTCGATGAGAAGCACGGCAGCTGCCGCTGCCGGATGTTTCGGACGGTGGTTCTCGAGACAACCCAACGCTATCCACGAGATATTGTAATAGGTGGCGAGGCCGCGTTTTTCCAGTTCTTCCCGATACGCCCTGTAGAGTGTGAAGATGTCGTTTAGCTCGGTCGTCGTTTTCGGAGATGACGTCAGCTTTGACAGAGCCTCCCCCCCGATATCGTTTTGAAGAAGGACGTGACACACGTCGAGCAGATCGCGCCGGAACCGCTCCGACCGACAAATCGAGCGAAGGTCGCTCTCGAGCCGGCGCTGGCAGTCACCGATCACCTCGTCGAGCAAAAGGTGTTCTTCGAGATCCCTGATGATGACCGGCGGTTTTTTCCCGGAAGAAAGCAGGATTTCTTCCGCCAACCTCGAGTGTTTGAGTATCGGAACCGCTCCCAAACGCGCCGTGGACTTCGCTACAATCGCCGCGGTCAGCCGCCGGTGGCTCTCATTCGAATAGGTGATAACAAATACATCCTCTTCCTCGTTGTCTCGGCGGCTTTTTAGCGCGTGGTACCGTTCCACGAGGAGCCGGGTCTTGCCACTGCCCGGTGGGCCCAACACCCGAAAATGTGTCAAGGGATGGCCGAGAACATTCTCGAATACCGCGTCCGAAGAGAATTCCATTATCCGATTTCCGCCCGCGTGAAAAGTAGCGCGAATCGGTGAAATTGTACCAGATCAGCCACCATCGATCTAACCTTGATCCATCGTCCTTCGGGAGGCTCCAAGAGAACACGTAGGGGAGAAGGATGGGCTGCGCCTGACCCGGCGCCCGCTTCGCTCGGCTTCC
>CP070677.1:1200086-1248102 GCA_020352495.1 Candidatus Latescibacterota bacterium | reverse complement strand
GCCAATGTGCGGTGGGGGGAGAGATTCGCGTTCTCGGGTGAGGTGACGCTGGCGAATACACTCGACGATCTGAACGTCGATCTCTCCGGCGCGGTGAACTCGGTGGTCCAGGATCCTGCGAACCCGTTACCCAATATTGGGACCAACCTGTCTTATCGGGATGGGCTTCTCAACATTCGATCGATTTCGGTCGACGACGGGAAAATCCGGGCGAACGTGACCGGGGAGCTCCCTGTCGACTTGGACTTGCGAGATGGTTTCAACCTCAGACGGTCGGCACCGATCCACTTGGAAGCCCGCGTTTCGACAAACGACTTGTCGATCGTGTCCGGTTATGTCGATGCTATCGCCGCCTCCCGGGGTAGGCTCGAGGGCTCGATCGGAGTGGACGGTACCGTTGATGCTCCACGGTTCTCCGGAAAACTAGATTTTCGCGACTGCGCGTTCCGTCTGATGGGGTCCGACGAAGTCTACCGGGAAATAGCGGCGAACATCCATCTCCGAGACGATCGGATCACACTGACCTCGCTCGACGGACGCAAGGGAAAAAAGGGCCGGTTTGAAGGATCGGGATGGGCCAGACTCGATGGTTTCGATTTGGCCGATTATCAGATTAGCCTGACCCTCAAAGATTTGCCTTTTTCATCAATCTCGGGATTCGAGTCGACCCAGGAAGGGGAGCTGGTTGTTCGGTCACAGCCGAGCGAAGACGGAAGACTCGTTCCCAAGGTCGGTGGATCGCTCAAAGTCAAACAAGCCGTAATCACTCGGTCGCTTGCCAAACAAGAGGGACCCCCGTCACCGTTTACGATGCCGGTCGCCTCACCCCGCTGGTTGTGCGACCTCGAGATCGTTGCACCAAAGAATGTCTGGGTGAAGAACCCGGACCTTCAGATGGAACTCGGTGGTGATTTGATACTCAAACGTGATCAAAAAGGACTATACCTCAGGGGCGATCTCAACGTCTTGAGGGGATCGTACAGTCTCTACAACAACAAATTCCGAATCACCGAAGGTAGATTCGATTTCGCGACGGCGACGACCCTGAGACCCGGTATCTACCTGGATGCCTACACGCCACACGGACGAGCCGGGGAAGTGGAGCGCCGGATTTTTCTCACTCTGTCATGGCCGGCGGATGAAAAGGAACCAGAGATCACTCTGAGCTATAGCGAGCCCGGGTATAGCGAGGCTGATATTTGGGCGATGTTGGGGGGGCAGGTTGTGCCGGGAGGGTCGGCATTCACCGGCGAGGGTGCGTGGGATGCCGGTGAAACGGCGTCATCGCTCGCCTCCAACTACCTTGAGCGGATGCTAAACGCGCAGATGAGTGACTATACGATCGCCGTCGAATCGCGCCCGGTGGGCCGAACCAGCGGCACACCAACCGGCGAGAACGAGCTGAGTATCGCGGTGGGGCGTTACTTATCGCAGGATCTTTATCTTAATTATCGACAAGGCCTTAGGATATCGAGCGCCAGGGAGATCGATATCGAATACCGGCTGAGCAACATGCTCTTGCTCCGCTCGGAGATCATACGGCACTCCCAAAAGGGTCTCTACGGGAAAAGCCGGCAGACGACCGACGAGATCAACTTCGACATCAAGTTTCGCTTTGAGTACTAGTCCCGCGCTTCCGGTTTTTTGGCTTGAGTGGGGCCGATCGGGCACATATTTTGAATATATGGACGGGGTTGAAGGGTCGACGATGGGAGCTGGCCACCAGATATGACGGAAAGGAAGACGGGTTGCGTCTTAGAGGCCGCATAATCAGCGTTCTCGTTCTTCTTACTGTACTTGCCTCAGCCGCCGCCATTCCCACACAGGCGCAGTTTGGCCGTAACAAGATCCAATACAAGAACCTCGACTGGCAGGTTCTGACGACGCCGCATTTCGAGTTCCACTTCCACCAGGGATCGGAGGCATTTGTCATCCGGGCCGCGCTGATCATGGAAGATGGATACCGGATGCTCTCCGAAAAGGTGCAGGAAACGCTCCCCTGGCGTGTCCCGGTCATTCTCTATGGGGCGCACAACGACTTCCTGCAGACAAATGTGGCGCAGCAGCTGCTTCCCGAAGGCGTGCAAGCCTTCGCCGAACCATCGAGGAAACGGATTGTACTTCCCTTTACCGGCTCATACAAGGCGTTTGCACATACCGCGATCCACGAGCTGGCACACGTTTTTACCTTTCAGATCGTCTACAACAGACTCCTCGACAATGTATTCTCACGGAACTATCTCTTTCCGATGCCGCTGTGGATTGCCGAAGGGGTTGCCGAGTATCTCGCCGTGGGATGGGATGAAGAATCCGATATGTTTATCCGCGACGCGGTGATCCACGACTATCTGGTGGACCTCGACTACGCGGGGGGGTTCATGGTCTACAAAGAGGGGCAGTCGGCACTCAACTTTATTGAAGACACCTACGGTCAGGAAAAAGTCCGCGAACTCCTCTTCGCGCTGGGATCGACGAGAAGCGCGGATATCGCCCTCGAAAGGACGCTTGGTCTCGACACAAGGGAGTTCAGTGCGAGGTGGAAAAAATCGCTTCGAAAGCACTACTGGCCCATGTACGGGGAGAAGACCGAGGCCGAGGACATCGGGCGGCGGCTGACGGATCACAAGAAAAACCGCGCGTACTACAACACAAAGGCCGTGATGTCACCCGATGGTGAGAAGATTGCCTATTTCTCGGACCGGGATGGCTTGATTTCGATCTATATCATGTCGACGATCGACGGCAAGGTCATAAAAAAGCTCGTCAGTGGTTACCGATCCAACCGATTCGAATCGCTCCACTTTTTCACGAGCAGCATCTCGTTTAGTCCCGACGGGGCATATCTCACCTTTGTGGCAAAATCCAAGGGTAGGGATGTCCTCTATATCGTGGACTCGAACAGGGGTAAGGTGAAAAAGAAAATAAAGGTCGAGTGCAATGAGATGACCTCGCCGACGTGGTCTCCAGACGGCGCCTCGATCTGTGTCAGCGCCAATTTCGGTGGTCAGACGGATCTCATCCTGGTCGATGTCGAATCGGGGGAAATGGAGAGACTGACCAACGATCCCGCCGATCAGCTGAGTCCCCGGTTCTTCCCCGACGGAAAACGAGTCGTGTTCACGTACTATCCCGAGCTCACGATCCCCGTGCCGTCCACCATGAACGCGGAGGCAAAGCGGACGTTGAGTGAGATGGACTTTTTGGCGTATGAGAACGTCCGGCGGGGCTTGAGTTTCGATATTTACGAGATCGAAATCGATTCCCGCGTGATGCGCCCATTGATCCAGACGGCCGGTGACGATGCGGATGCCGTCGTTCTCGATGACGGCAAAAGGATGATTTTCACGTCGGACGTGAGTGGTATCAGCAACCTCTACATCGCCGATTTGGAGAAGGGGACCCATTACCGGATAACGGACGCGTTGAGCGGTCTCTTTACGCCGGACGTCGTTGAGAGCAAGAACCGCCTGACGTTCACCGCCTTCATCGACGGGGGGTATGACATATTCATTTCGGACGATCTGGAGTCCCTCATCAGAAATAGATATGCGGACGAGTCGGTCGTCGCGGGGATTCAGGCTCAGGAGGGTGCCACGGGTGCGGGCACGAGTCTCGCAGTAGAGGGCTCTGTGGGGCCCGATATTCCGTTGGTGGCGATGTTTGAACGGACGGCGCTCGCGAAACCGGAAACCCCGGAGTCGGAGGAGACCGGGCCGGGGGCGGATGTTTACTCCGTGACGGAGGAGGATTCCGCATCGGTTTTCAATGTCGCCGCGCGCATTCCTGGTGTCTCCGACGATAAGGATGAAGAAACGGAAGGTACGTCGCTCGCGCAACGAGCCGTTTCGGAGCTCGAAGCCGATGTCAAGACAGGCGCGCGCAAAACGAAGGGCTTGGAGGGGATTCACAGACCCGTCACCGACGGAGAGCCGGAAACCAAGGGCGGAACGGTCTCGAAGTACAAGCTCAAACTGGCTCCCGATTTCATCGGCGGAGGGGGTGTGTACTTCGCTACGGGCTACGGGTTTGGCCTCGCGAACACGATAGCCCTCAGCGACATACTTGGGAACCACCGGATGGTGTTCTCGTTCAATCTTCAGAGGGATATTGCGGATTCGGATATTTTGGCGTCGTACTATTATCTAAAAAAACGCATCAACTACGGCTTTGGAGTCTTCCAGTTCAAGAACTTTCTCAACAGCCGGGTGTCATCGATCGGCGAGTCGTTTAGAGACTACACGTTGTTTGCCGAGAGAAACTACGGGATGTTTGGCCTGGTGAGCATCCCCTTCAACACGTTCGACAGGCTGGATTTCGAGCTCCAGGCGTTCATCTCCGAGCGCCAGTTCTTCGAAGCGGTTGCCGAGGATCCGCTGACAAACCAACTGATCTTCGAAGAATCCGGACGCTCGACACGAAGGCTCGTCGAGCCAACGATGTCGTTTATACACGACGCGTCTTTTTACAGTCTGTTTGGCCCGGTCGAGGGATCACGTTGGATGGTCAGCCTCTCGCGAGGAATCGGTTTTGATGAGACTGGTGTGTCGCGCTCTACCGGTTACATCGATTACCGCAAATACAAACGGGTCTTTTACCGAAATTCGTTGGCGTTTCGTGGAGCCTTCGCGGCGAGCGAAGGCAAAGACCCCCGTACGTTCTTTCTCGGCGGCCCGACCACACTTCGCGGCTACGACTTCTTGAGCTTCGAGGGGTCGAGGATGGCCTTTATGAACGTCGAGTACCGGTTCCCGTTGATCGACGCGCTCATCGTGGGATGGCCCGGTCGGTGGGGTATCGGCAATATCGGCGGCAAGGTATTCTTCGATGCCGGCGCGGTATGGGACAAGGGTGACATCAAACCGTTTAGGGACGATGTCAACGGTCTCCAGTTCAAGGATGCCCTCGGGGATCTCGGGCTGGGTTTGCACTTCTATATCGGCTATTTTCTTCTCAACTTCCAATGGGCGTGGCAGACGGACCTGCGGGAGTTCTACGCGAGCCACTTCACGTTTTTCATAGGCCCGGGTTTTTAGAATGAATGGGTAGTGTGTGGGCCCGCACCCGGCCTCAACCTTCTGTTGAATCAATCTCCATTGTTGGTTAGTCTTTCTGGATCGACTGGATTTAGCCATGTCATTTCGACTGAACGACAGACAACAAGAAGCCGTGCAGGCCACAGAGGGGCCCGTCCTCGTCATTGCGGGGGCGGGGAGCGGAAAGACGCGGGTGCTTACCGAGCGGATCGCCTACCTCGTGCAGGAGAAGGGAATCCACCCATACAACATCCTTGCCTTTACGTTTACAAACCGTGCGGCGCGTGAGATGAGAGAGCGCCTCGAACAGAGCAGTCCTGGTATCTCCGAGCGTCTGTGGGTGGGAACGTTTCACGCGACGGGTGTGAAGATTCTCAGAAGCCACGGCCGGGAGATCGGGGTGTCGGATCGATTTACGATCTACGACGCCGATGACAGCCTCGATCTCATAAAAGACATTCTCTCCAGACAGGGCTTGCACGGACAACTGATTCGATCCCCGCGTGCGATCAGAGACCAGATCAGCCGGTGGAAAAACGATCTCATGACGCCGGATTTGGTTGCGTCGGGGGTGACGGACAACCTCAAAAAACGAATTGTGTCGGTCTATCGCGAGTACGAGCGGGCGCTCGCGCGAGCCAACGCGCTCGATTTCGATGATCTCATTGCCAGGGTGGTGGAACTGTTCTCGGTTCACTCCCAGGCGAAGGATCACTTCGCACGCCGATTTCAATACGTCCTCGTCGACGAGTTTCAAGACACCAATCCGATCCAGATGGCCTTGATCGATGCCCTGGCCTCCTATCACAAAAATCTGTTTGTCGTTGGGGACGACGACCAGTCTATCTACAGCTGGCGGGGGGCGAAGGTCGATCATATTCTCAACTTTGAAGACCTCTACTCGGGGACTCGAGTAGTCCGGTTGGAACAGAATTACCGTTCGACACAAATGATACTCGACGCGGCAAATCACGTGATCGCACACAACAAGGGCCGGAAGGGCAAGAATCTTTGGACGGACGGAGACCGCGGCGAAAAAGTGGGGCTCATCGTCTCCATGGATGAGGAGACCGAAGCGATGAATATGCTCAACACCGTAAACACGCTTGTGACTGACGGGCACCAGCTCCGTGACATCGCCGTCCTCTATAGAACCAACGCCCAATCCCGTGCCCTCGAGGACGTGTTGAAACTCGGTGGGCTTCCTTATCAGATCATCGGTGCCGTCCGGTTCTACGAGCGTATGGAAGTGCGGGACATCCTTGCATACTGCAAGCTGTTGGTGAATCCGGCCGACAACATCAGCCTCAAACGAATTCTGAACGTTCCTCGGCGGGCATTGGGGAAGACAACGTACGAAAACCTGTCGGTCATGGCGGGAAAGAACAATGTGTCGATCATGGAGATACTCAAAACCGGTGTGTCCGGTCTGGGTACGGCACAGATAAAACGCTGCGCGGAATTTGTCAAATTGTTCACCGACCTCGAGGGCGTCGCGGCACGAGAAGAGGCGCCGGCCGTAATCCAGGCTGTCTTGGACGAGACAAAATATCGAGATTACCTGCGCGATGGTTTTCCGGATTCGGACTCGAGAGTCGAGAACGTCGACGAGCTCGTTACCGCCGCCGAGATTTTTACGGAAACGAGCGAAGACAGATCTCTGCGCGCGTTCCTCGAGGAAATCGCACTGGTGGCTGACATCGACACGTGGGATGAGGTACAGGGTCAGCTGACCCTGATGACCCTTCACAACGCAAAAGGGCTCGAGTTCGACTGTGTCATCATCGCTGGTGTGGAAGAGGGCCTCGTCCCGCACTACAACTCGCTGGATAAACAAGAAGACCTCGAGGAGGAACGCCGTCTGTTCTACGTGGGGATGACCCGTGCCAGAAAGCGGCTTTTTCTCTCGTATGCCAATATGAGGAGGCGGATGGGGATCATCGAAGGCGGCTCGCCGTCGCGGTTTCTCTACGAGGTGCCGGAGGAATGTCTCGATGGGTCGATTGCCAGCGACGAAAATCTCCTGTTCGCCGAAACCGATTCGGACGGTACAGCGGGTAGACCAATGCGGTTCTTTGAAGGACGCCCGCGGGCTGCCACACAAAAACGGGAATTCGAGGACTATTCACAGGAAGAAGTCTATTATACGGTGGGGATGAGGGTCATCCACAACGACTTTGGGAAGGGGGTCGTGCGAAGAGTCGAAGGCGCCGGTGAGAACCTGCGTGTGACGGTGATCTTCGACGGTGGGGGTGAACGAAAGTTTCTTGCGCACTACGCGCCGATGCGACCAATGAACTGAGGACGTAGCGGCGTTCGTGTCCGAGAACTTGGTGGTGATGATCTCGAGGCCGGTCTGATTCCGGCCGACGGAGGCCGTGGTGGCGAGCCGCACGATGATGGGTGCGCTGCCCGTCACTGCGGGATGGAACGAGAACAAATCATCGAGACGATGCCGGTCGACAAAAAAATGATCACCCATCTGGAGGCGCTTGCCAGGATCGAGCTTACGCCCCAGGAGAAGGAACGGCTGGCCCTCCAACTCGATCGGATCATCACGTATGTCAAACAACTAGAACAAATCGACACCACGGGCGTAGAGCCTACAAGTCTCGTTATACACGAGAACCACTCCGGGCTCCGGCCGGACCGCCCCGGCGATTGTATCGAGCGCGATACGATACTTGGCGATGCGCCGGACATCAAGAGACACTTGTTCCGCGTTCCAAAAATCATCGAAAGGTAGAGCGACATGGGACTCAACCAGTTCGGACTCTCGGAACTGGTAGCAATGGTCAAGAAGGGCGAGGTGTCCCCTCTAGATGTCGCCAACGATCTGTTTTCCGCGGTTGACGCGGTCGAGCCCAAAATCCGTGCCTACATCGAATTCTATGCGGAGGATCTCTTGGATGAGGCGAAGCGGCTGACAAACAGCGGCGAGTACAAATCTACCCGATTCGCCGGGCTTCCGATCGTCCTAAAAGACAACATCACAGTAAAGGGCAAACGCACGACCTGCGGCTCGAGGATCCTCGCGGGATACGTGAGTCCATACGACGCGACGGTCGTCGGGCATCTGAAACGCGATGGCGCGATCATCGCGGGGAAGACCAATCTTGATGAGTTCGGTATGGGATCGTCGACCGAGAACTCGGCGTTCGGCGCGACGCGAAATCCCTGGAATCTCGACTGCGTTCCCGGTGGTTCGAGCGGCGGCTCGGCCGCGGCCGTCGCCGCGCAAACGGCGCTGGCGGCGTTGGGGAGTGACACCGGGGGATCGATCCGTCAACCGGCCGGTTTCTGTGGTGTGGTGGGAATGAAACCGACATACGGTCGAGTGTCACGTTACGGGCTCGTTGCCTTTGCCAGCTCGCTCGATCAAATCGGCCCTATTACGAGGAGCGTACGGGACTGTGCGCTTGTGTTGTCTTCGATATGTGGAAGGGACCCGAGAGACGCGACGAGTCTTCAGAGTCCCTTGCCGGAATTCGAGGGGGCGTTGGAGAAGAGACGGGAAAAGCTCACTATAGGCGTCCCGTGGGATCTGTTGGATCTCGGGATGGATCCGTTGGTGGAAGCCAATTTCAAAACCGTCATAGACGCTCTCGAGCGGTGCAACGTCTCTGTCGTGGACGCGACACTGCCAAACAGCAAGCACGCGATTGCCTGTTACTACACGATCGCCAACGCCGAGGCGAGCTCGAATCTCGCGAGATACGATGGAGTAAGGTACGGTCATCGCACCGGCACGTACGACGATCTCTTCACAATGTACACCCGTACACGCGACGAAGGTTTTGGCGAGGAAGTCAAGCGGCGGATTCTTCTCGGGACGTACGTGTTGAGCGCCGGCTACTACGATGCCTATTACGCCAAAGCACAGAGAGTCCGATCGCTCGTGATCGCAGATTTCAACGCGAGTTTTGATCGGTGTGATCTGATAATGGTTCCGACCTCACCGAGCCCCGCGTTTCGCTTGGGCGAGAAGACCGACGACCCGCTCCTCATGTATCTTTCCGATGTGTTTACGATACCGGTCAACCTTGCCGGGTTGCCGGCGATCTCGATCCCGAGTGGAGTGACGGATCAGCGGCTTCCGATGGGTGTCCAACTCATAGGAAGGCCTCTCGATGAAGAAACGGTACTCCGCGGTGCCGCGGACTTGGAGAAGATGATCGGTTTTCACGGGGGGGCGGTGGTCTAGAGCGGCCGACGGCCAAAAGTCGCTCATACGATTTGCCCCGGGGGCCAAAGGAAAACGTAGTCTGCACGGGTTGGTATGGCTGCGTTTCGACCGGCCCAAACAACTCACCAACCGTGGCAGGTTGGAATGACCTCAGAGTACGAACCCGTCATAGGTCTCGAGATTCACGCGCAGCTTCTCACCAGGTCGAAGATGTTTTGCGCGTGTCCCGCCTCCTACGGTGCTGCGCCGAACACGCTCGTGTGCCCGGTGTGTTTGGGACTGCCCGGCGCGCTCCCCGTCGCGAACGAAACGGCCGTCGAGTTCGCCGTGACCATGGGACTTGCCACAGACTGCACGATCGCGCGGCGAAGTGTCTTTGCACGAAAGAACTATTTCTACCCCGATTGTCCAAAGAATTACCAGATTACTCAGTACGACGCCCCTCTGTGCACGGGCGGGCACATCCGCATCGACGGGAACGACAAAAAGATCCGAATCAAACGGATCCATCTCGAAGAGGATGCAGGAAAGCTGGTTCACTCCGATGAAGAGAACTCCAGCTATGTGGACATGAATCGAGTGGGCATACCGCTCATCGAGATCGTCACGGAGCCCGATCTCCGGAGCCCCGCCGAAGCCTCGCTCTTTATGCAAAAGCTCCGCGCGATCCTGAGATACCTCGAGATCTGCGACGGCAATATGGAGGAGGGCAGCCTTCGGTGTGACGTAAATGTGTCGCTTCGAAAGACCGGCACCGGGAAACACGGAGTCAACACGGAGATCAAGAATCTCAATTCGTTCAAGGCCATCGAACAGGCGCTCGATTACGAAGTCGAAAGACAGAAGGCACTCTTGGGACAAGGTCTTGCGGTCTCACACGCCACGCTTCTCTGGGACGACGCAGCCGGAGAGTGTCGTGTCATGCGTTCCAAGGAGGAGGCCCACGACTACCGTTACTTCCCGGAGCCGGATCTCCGTGTGTTGGAGGTTTCGGACACGCTCATCGAACGCGCCAGGGCGAGCCTCCCTGAACTTCCCGCGGCCAAAGAGAAGCGTTTTGTGGGTGATTTTGGCATCCCCGCCTACGACGCCCAATTGCTGACCGCGACAAAAGAGATCTCCGACTACTACGAAATCGTGGCCCGGGAATCCGGCAATCCCAAGGCGGCGAGCAACTGGGTAATGGGGGAGGTCCTCCGGGAGCTCAACGAGAGAAAAATCGAGATCCCCATGTTCGAGATCACTCCCGAACGTCTTGCCCGTCTCATTAGGGAGGTCGAAAAAGGAACGATCAATATACCGACGGCCAAAAGCGTTTTCAAAGAGATGGCGAAAACCGGACACGATCCTGAGGTGATCATCGCCGGAAAGGGACTCGAACAGATCGGCGACGAAGCCGAGCTCGATGAGATCATTGGTAAGGTTCTCGATAATCACCCCAGCGAAGTCGCAATGTATCTCGCAGGCAAGGTCACGCTTCTGAAATTTCTTGTGGGACAGGTGATGAAGGCATCCAAAGGGAAAGCTCACCCGCAAAAGACAACCGATCGGCTCAAAACACTGCTCGAGGAGCGGCGAGACGACTGAGTGTGTCGACGACGGTCAATGGAGAAAATTCGTCCCGTATCGCGAAAGACCGAAATTCGCGTACACGGCGTCACAACAAGACGTCACACGACACGCGGAATCTTCAAAAAACCATCAAAAACCGGCTGTCGTATGGTATAATCTCCTCGGCACACCAGACTGGAAGGTGATTTGCAGTCGTGAAAAAACTCTGTGGCGTTCTTTCCTTTTCTATCATTGTCGTTTTGATCTTTGCCCCATCGGTCTCGGCGAAGACATGGAACATAAATCCCGGCGGCACGGGAGATGCACCGACGATCCAGGCAGGTATCGACTCTGCAAGCGGGGGGGATATCGTTCTTCTTGCACCCGGAACATATATCGGACCTCAGAACCGCGAGATCGATTTCAAAGGAAAGGCGATCACCGTGACGTCGAGCGGGGGAGCAACCGCGACAACCATCGACTGTCAGGGGTTTGGGCGCGGGTTTGTTTTCCAAAGTGGTGAAGGCCCGTCATCGGTCCTCTCCGACGTGAGAATCGTCAACGGCGCCGGCGTGAGTTTTGGCGGCGCTGTCTATTGCATTGATTCATCGCCTACAATCGAACGCAACATTTTCTTTGATAATCACGCCACCTTTCGGGGTGGGGCGGTTTACTGCGATACCTCATCGGCTCTTATTCATGAGAATGACTTTGAACAGAACAATTCGGCTTTTGGGGGCGCGTTGTGGTGCTCGGGATTATCTTCGCTCACGGTGACCGACAACGAATTCAAATTGAACTCCGCCAGTATCTCGGGAGGCGCCATTGGCTGCCGCGGTTCGTCACCGACGGTCGACGGCAACCTGTTTGAGGAGAACAGTGCTGCAAATGACGGCGGAGCGATACAGTGTGACACGAACTCCGGAGCCACCCTCAGCAACAATACGTTTCGTGACAACAGCGCATCGGGCAACGGTGGTGGGGTGGCCTATGATCAATCACCGCTCTCGATCCAGTTCAATGTATTCCAGAGGAACAGCGCGGCACTGGGTGGGGGGATTTACTGCACCGATATTCTTTTGGCCGGTGAAATAACAAACAACACACTTGATGAAGGTACGGCCGACAACGGCGCGGGGATATATTGCACGAACAACTCGAGGCCACCCATCTCGCACAACATAATTACGAACAGCACGAACGGCGAACCCGTGTTCACAAAAAACAACTCCGCTCCGACGATCAGCTGTTGTTGTTTCTACAGCAACGCTGGCGGGGATGCGCTGCCACCGGGGTCGTTTGACGGGGGCGGAAACTTTTTTGAGGACCCCGAGTTCTGCGGGATCGACGGGACCGGGAACTACTTCCTCCAGTCGGATTCACCATGCGCTCCGGGGGGTCACTTCAACGATCGCACCTACCAAGCCTGCGGCCTTATTGGTGCGCTTCCCGTGGACTGTGGCACCTCTTCGACTGAGATCAAAACCTGGGGTGCGATCAAAGCGATCTACCAGGATCAGTAGGGGACCATCCCGCCGGAAAAACGACCTTGCCCTGCGTCGTATCACGTGGTAGGCTCGGTACCGTTCGCATAGATACCTTCCCATCGGCAACGAAGGGGTATGTGAGGAGGAGGATGTGGATGAGAAGCGTTGCCTTTTTTCTGGCCTTATGTCTCACCGTTGTGCTCATCGCCGGTCTCTCGCCGCGGATGAGCTTTGCCCAGCTGCTCTTGAACGAGATTCTTGCCGATCCTGGGACGGATTGGGATGGGGACGGGAGCGTCGGCTCCAGAGCGGATGAATGGATCGAGGTGATCAATGCCGGCACATCGAGCATCGATTTGTCGAGTTACCGCCTTGGTGATCTATCCGGCGGGTACGCGTGGCGGTTTGGCTTTAGTGGAACCCTCGAGCCGGGCGGCGTGATCGTCGTCCACGGCTCGGCCGCGCAGACCTGGCAGTCGGAGAACGGTTTCCCCGCGATGGGACTGAGCCTAAACAACAGCGGCGACACCGTGTTCCTCTACGCGATACAGGGGGGTGACACGCTCATCGCCGATTCGTATGCCTATGCTCCGCACGAAGTCCAAGACGACCGGGCCACGGGGCGTATGGACAGCGACCGCAGTGAGTGGCGGGTGTTTGACGGTCTGAACCCCTACACGGGGGAAGACCCGCCGCTGGGCACAGGCTGTTATCCGACGCCCGGACTCTTGAATACCTGTGTGCCACAGGTCCCCGCAGAAGGTGCGACCTGGGGTGCGGTCAAGCAGACGTACGTGGACTGATTCAACCGATTTTCGCCCCGAAGTTGCCGATGGGGGGCCAACAGCGCAACTTGTTATGCGACATCTTGTTATCGCCTTTTTGTAACAAAAACGGCGTTGACAAAACCCTGCGATTTCGGCTATCGTGCAAGAACAGGCGCCTTCGAAGCCTTGAGTATTGGTACGCCTTCCCGTGTCTTTTGGGGAACTACCTCCCTTTTCAGATCCTCCAACGGTAGGCTTGAACGGCAAGTTCTGGCCGTAGGCTTTCGCTCGAGAAACCGGCGGAGATCCGACTCTCCAACACGGATGACACGTCAGGACATGCGAGACGATTATCTTGATAAGTTCTTCTCTGGTGACATGCTCGCCGCCGCGCGGCTCATGTCGATCGTCGAAAGGGGTGGTGATGAAGCCGAAGGTGTGCTCACCGCGCTGTTTCCTCGTATGGGCCGGTCGTACCGAATCGGAATGACAGGGTTGACCGGTGCGGGCAAGAGCACCCTCGTCAATCAGCTCACCAAACACTACCGATCAAAGGGACTCACCGTTGGTGTCGTCGCGGAAGACCCTACAAGTCCATTTTCGGGCGGAGCGATTCTCGGTGACCGCGTTAGAATGCTCGATGCCCATGGCGACGCCGGTGTTTTTATTCGGAGTATCGCAAGCCGGGGTAGCGAGACGGGTCTGAGCGAAAAAGCGACAGAGCTCGCCGATATTCTTGACGCCTTCGGGCGCGACCTCATTTTTCTTGAGACGATTGGCGTCGGTCAACTCGAAACCAAGATTCGCTACAGTGCACACACTACCGTGGTGGTACTGACCCCCGATGCGGGCGACGATGTTCAAAGCCTCAAGTCAGGGCTTATGGAAGTTGGTGAGGTCTTCGTGGTCAACAAGGCGGACCGCCCGATCGCACAACGTTACTCCGATGATCTGCGGTCGATGCTCGACTTGAGATCACCGGGCGACGGATGGCAGCCCCCGGTTGTGTGCACGGTTGCGACTACCGGCGATGGGATTGACGAGCTGGCAAACAAAATCGATTCGCACCGAACGTTTCTCGATGCAAACGGGCGGCTCGAAGAGAAACGATTCGAAGCGCTGAAGAACCGGATGAGAAGACTCACCGAAGAAAAACTAAAGGAATTATTTTGGGAAAACGAGTATATTAAAAAGAGTCTGGAAACGGCATTGAGTGAGGTTGTTTCGGGAAATAAATCGCCTTATCAGGCGGCGGATGAAATCGTGATGCCCATCAAAATCGAAAAAGACAAGATCGAAAAGAAGGATAAAGTCAAAGGCAGAGGGAAGCGGAAAGGGGGAGCTCGATGAATCCCAAACTCAAAGCCGCACTCAAAGAAAAGAGGAAAGAATACCTGGACAAGACCAAAAAGAGCCCCCAACTGGATATGGATTTCACAACGGTGTCGTCTGAGCCGGTTGATATTCTCTACACACCGGAGGATGTCGAAGACATCGATTACATGGCTGACATCGGATTCCCCGGGGAATACCCCTACACGCGAGGTGTGCATCCGAACATGTACCGCGGGAAGATGTGGACGATGCGGCTCTTCTCCGGATTTGGCTCGGCAAAGGACACGAACGAGCGGTATCACTATCTCTTGAAAGGCGGGCAGACGGGGTTGTCGGTGGCGTTTGATCTCCCAACCCTCTATGGCGTGGACTCGGACAATCCACGTGCGGTGGGTGAGGTGGGGAAGTGTGGCGTGGCCATCGACTCGATCCGCGACATGGAGACTCTGTTCCGTGGAATCGATCTTGGCAAGATCACGGTATCGATGACCATAAATGGCCCCGCGGTCATCGTCTTCGCGTTGTTCGCTGCGAACGCCCAAAACCAAGGGGTGCCACTCGAGAAGCTCGGCGGCACAACTCAAAACGATATCCTCAAAGAGTACATAGCGCAAAAATCGTTCATCTTCCCGCCCGAGCCCTCGATGCGTCTGATTGCGGATAAGATGGAGTTTTGTACAAAGAACGTGCCGCTGTGGAACACGATTTCGATCAGTGGGTACCACATCCGCGAGGCGGGATCAACCGCGGTCCAGGAGCTCGCGTTCACACTTGCCGACGGGTTTGCCTATGTCGAGGCGGGCATCGAGGCCGGACTCGACATCGACGAGTTCGCGCCACGGCTTTCGTTTTTCTTCAACTCGCATCTGGATTTCTTCGAGGAGATCTGCAAGTTTCGTGCGGCGCGGCGGATCTGGGCGCGTCGCATGAGGGAAAAGTACGGCGCCAAGAATGCGCGCTCGTGGCTGATGCGGTTCCATACACAGACGGCGGGGTGCTCGCTCACAGCGCAACAGCCCGAGAACAACATCGTGCGCACCGCGTATCAGGGGCTGGCCGCTGTGCTCGGTGGAACGCAGTCGCTTCATACGAACTCAATGGATGAGACGCTGGCGCTTCCCACGGCGAAGGCGGCGCGGATTGCTCTTCGGACGCAGCAGATCATCGCGTACGAGACCGGTGTGATCAACACGGTGGACCCGCTTGCGGGGAGCTATTTTGTCGAAGCACAGACAAAAAAGATGGAAGAGCAGGCGGAGGAGTATTTCCGACAGATCGATGAGCTCGGTGGTGTCATAAAGGCAATTGAGGCTGGGTTCTTCGCACGTGAGATTGGGCGAGCCGCGTACGAGTATCAAAAGGCGGTTGAACGAGAACGAAAGGTCATCGTCGGTGTGAACGATTTTCTCGAGGGCAACGACGATGACGAAATACCAACCCTCTATATCGACGAGAAGGTGGAAAGGGATCAGGTCGCCGAGCTCAAAAGACTTCGTGAAGAGCGCGATAATGGGGCCGTGAGCCAAAAGCTCGAGACGCTCAGAAAGGCGGCGGAAGGCACCGAAAACGTGCTTCCTCATTTGCTCGACTGCGCCAAAGCAGGCGCCACCAAAGGCGAGATGACCGACGTTTTCAAGGGCGTGTTCGGGGAGTATAGGGAGCCTGCGTATTTCTAGTTTTCCGGCTGGATGAGGCCAGACGAACTCGTACCAGGGTTCGCGACCGACCTCTTTGTCACGGGAGGTTTTGATGAAAAAGCCCATCAAAGTTTTGGTGGCCAAACCCGGGTTGGACGGTCATGACCGAGGAGCGAAAGTTGTGGCCAACGCGCTTAGGGACGCCGGTATGGAAGTTATATACACGGGTCTTCACCAGACCCCCGAGATGATCGTCGAGGCGGCGATCCAGGAGGATGCCGACGTGATCGCGCTCAGTATTCTGTCGGGGGCCCATATGACCCTGTTCAAACGGGTCCGCTCCCTCATGGAGGAGAACGACCTTGCGGATGTGCCGCTCATCGGCGGCGGGATTATTCCCGATCAGGATGTCGGGCCACTAAAGGATCTTGGGGTCCGCGAGGTCTTTGGGCCGGGTACGGACACGCGCGAGATTGCCAAGTTCATTCGGAATCTATTCGAAGAGAACACTTCCAAGAAAAAGACCGGCTAGAACGGGTGTCGATTGAGCTTCCGATAGTGCGTTTGGAAGATTGTCGAATAACACGGACTGCCGATATCGATCAGACACACATACCGACGTTTTTGCAGACGGGAGGCCGAGAATGCGAGAGCTGGAGCTCACCGAAGAACAAGAGATGATTCGGGACATGGCGCGGAAGTTTGCCGAGTCCGAACTCAAGCCCATTGCCCATGATATCGATGTCAAAGGCGAATATCCCGCCGAGATGTTCAAGAAGATGGGTGAGGTTGGGTTTACGGGACTCGTGGTCCCAACTGAATATGGTGGGGCGGGAACGGACACCGTCTGTTATTCGATTGTCATCGAGGAGCTCTCTCGGGTGTGTGCGTCGACGGGGCTCTCGGTTGCCGCGCACAACTCTCTCGCTCAAGTGCCGATCCTCATGGCAGGATCGGAGGATCAGAAGAGGAAATACCTCCCCGGACTCGCATCCGGCGAGGCGATCGGTGCGTTTTGTCTGACGGAGCCGGAGGCGGGAAGCGATGCCGCAGGCATCAAGACGCGGGCCGTGCTCAAGGGGGACAAGTACGTTCTGACGGGCACGAAGATCTATGTCACGAACGGGGGGTTGGCCCGTTATCTCGTTGCCACGGCGATAACCGATCCAGACAAAGGGGCGGACGGAATCAGCGCGTTCATTATCGAAAACGATTACCCAGGGTTCAAGGTGGGGACGATCGAGAACAAACTGGGTTGCCGCGCATCCTGCACTGCCGAAATCGTTTTCGAGGAGTGCGAAGTGCCAAAGGAGAATCTGCTCGGAGCGGGTGGTGGTGGGTTTGGCACGTTTATGAAGACGCTCTATGGAGGGCGGATTTCGATCGGGGCGATGGCCGTGGGAATCGCACAGGGGGCATACGAGGAAGCGCTTCAGTATTCGAAGGATCGAAAACAGTTTGGGAAGACGCTCTCCAAGTTCCAGTCCATCCAACATATGCTCGCGACGATGGCGACCGAGATTCTTGCTGCGCGTCTGTTGGTTTACCACGCGAGCAGGCTTCGTGACGCGGGGATGCCCTACGTCGTCGAAGGTTCGATGGCGAAGTTGTTTGCGTCAGAGATGGCCACGCGTACCTGCGACAAGGCGCTTCAAATTCACGGTGGCTATGGTTACACAAAAGAGTACCCGGTAGAGCGGATGTACCGCGATGTCAAGGTGTGCGAGATCGGAGAAGGAACCAGCGAGATCCAGCGTCACATCATCGCGCGCCAACTTTTGAAGTCTTGACCTTCTTTCTGTTCGGTTAGGGATAGAGCTATTCAGTCGGGCGATTATTGAACGGAAATCTGTCGTTTGAGGAAGGAGCGAATTATGGAGAAACCCGTCATTGTAGCGGCGCGCCGTACCGCTGTCGGTCGGTTTCAGGGTGGTTTGGCAAGCATCCCGGCATCGAAGCTAGGTGCGGAGGTTGTTAAGGATATTCTGGCACAGACAAAAGTCGATCCAAACGAGATCGACGAAGTCATAATGGGGAACGTCATCCAGGCCGGGCAGGGACAAAACCCGGCACGTCAAGCCGCTATATGGGGTGGCATCCCGCCTGAGAAAGCCGCGATGACGGTCAACAAAGTCTGCGGTTCGGGGCTCAAGTCAATCGTGTTGGCTGCACAGGCTATCAAGCTCGGAGATGCCAAGATGATCATCGCCGGGGGTATGGAAACCATGAGACGCGCTCCCTATCTCCTTTTCCAGGCTCGTGACGGCTACCGTCTCGGACATGGTAAGGTGGTTGACTCAATGGTGAATGATGGGTTGTGGGATATTTACAACGATTTCCATATGGGGAACACCGGTGAGCTGGTCGCAGACAAATATAAGATTCCACGCGAGGCTCAGGACGAATACGCGTACGGAAGTCATCAGAAAGCCCTGGCGGCGCAGGAACGAGGAGACTTCAAGGATGAGATCGTGCCCGTGTCCGTACCCCAGCGAAAAGGCGACCCCGTCGTCATCGACACCGACGAGGGTCCTCGAAAAGAAACGACGCTCGAGAGACTGGCGAAGCTCAAGCCCGCATTCAAGAAGGACGGATCGGTAACACCGGGCAACGCGTCATCGATCAATGACGGCGCCGCCGCGGTACTGGTCGCATCCGAATCGAGAGCGAAAGAACTGGGGCTTCCGATCTTGGCGTATATCGACGCGTACGACGTCGGTGGTATGGAGCCCGAGTGGGTTATGATGGCGCCGGTCAAAGCCGTGGGAAATCTACTCAACAAAACGGGTGAAAAAATCACCGATTTCGATCTTGTCGAACTCAACGAAGCGTTTTCCGTCCAAGCGATCGCCGTTTCGAACGAACTCGAGATCCCCAAGGATCGCATCAACGTCAACGGCGGCGCCGTGGCGATCGGGCATCCGATCGGATGCTCGGGTGCGAGGATTCTCGTGACACTGCTCCATGCGATGAAAAAACGAGATGCCAAAAAAGGTCTGGCGTCTCTTTGCCTGGGTGGCGGAAACGCCGTGGCGATGAGCGTTTCCATCTGACGGAGATTTGTTTTTTGTGCGGGCTCGCCAAACGGGCCCGCTTTTTTGACCATGTTGATCGGGTCTCATTATTCCTCACTGCGATACCTTTTGTCGATTTCTTGAGTGGGGCTCGACAGGCGGCTTTTTGTTGATCGGATCCACCAACCTGCCGCCGCGTATAGCCGTGTCGTTTTTGCCGAAACTGGTCCGTGTCGGAGAATGCCGAACCACAGAAGGAGAGACTAAAATGGAAGTGAAAAGCGTTGCCGTATTGGGCGCCGGAACCATGGGAAATGGGATTGCGCAGGTCTTCGCGCAGTCCGGTTTTGACGTCAAGCTGATCGACATTAAAGACGAGTATCTCGAACGGGCGATGGCCGTGATCGGAAAGAGTCTCGATCGCCTCATCAAGAAAGAGATCATCTCCGCCGATGATAAGAACGCTATCCTTGGCCGAATCCAGACATCGGCGGGTGTTGAAAACGTCAAAGGTGCCGATATCGTGATCGAAGCGATTTTCGAAGACGTAAGCGTCAAGCAGGATATGTGGAAAAAGGTGAACGCTCTCGTCGACAAAAACACGATTCTGGCCACGAACACGTCGTCGATTTCGGTGACCCTTCTTGCCGCATCCGTTGAGAATCCGTCACGGTTCATAGGCATGCACTTCATGAACCCGGTGCCAGTCATGAAACTCGTTGAGATCATCCGAGGGTTGCAGACCGATGACGCGACGGCCTCCACGGTTGTTGAGCTGTGTAAAAAGCTCGGAAAGACCCCCGTCGAGGTCAACGACTATCCGGGATTTGTCTCGAATCGCATCTTGATGCCGATGATCAACGAAGCGGTCTACTGTCTGATGGAGGGGGTCGCCACCGCCGAGGCAATCGACGAAGTGATGAAGCTCGGAATGGCTCATCCGATGGGACCATTGACGCTTGCCGATCTCATCGGTCTCGATGTATGTCTCGACATCATGGACGTCCTGCACCGCGATTTGGGCGACACCAAGTACAGACCGTGCCCATTGTTAAAGAAAATGGTGTCGGCGGGACGTCTGGGAAGAAAGACGGGCCAGGGTTTCTACTCCTACTAGGAACGCGTGGGTAGGCGGTGTGTTGGGACGCCGTCTTGAAATCTATCCTTTCGGCCATGGTCGCTGTGTTCGCCACCGTTTGCATGATGAGTGTGAGCGTCGGGCGAAAACAGAGGTCATGGCCGTTTTTTCTTTTCATACTGCAAGAACGATTCGGACGGTGTCTTGTGCTTCCGTGTTGTCAATTGACTTCGTGTCGGATTGACTCTCAGTTGGTGACGGTGTAGACTAATCTCGCAGTTAACAGGAGACGAGAGAATGAAAAAAATTGCGATAATAGTGGTATTGGGGATCGCCCTGGCAATTGGTTCGGTGGTGTTTGGCACTAATGATGATCGCAACTCGAATCGGGACGCCGAGGCGATTCTGAGAATCCACAAAGAGCTCCTCGACGCCCACAAAAACCATGATGTCGATCGACTACTCGCGCCGGAGTCCGACCAAATCATCGTAGTCAGCCGCGGTGAGGTGACATATCAGACCAAGAAAGAACGCGTCCCCGTATTCGAGCAATATCTCAAAAGCACCGAATTCGAAGAGTACCGGGACCTGATTCAACCGATTGTGCGCGTGTCAAAGGACGGTACGCTGGGGTGGCTGATCGCGCAGGTGGAAATCGCCGGCAGTCGTACCAACAGCGATGATGAATCGTTGAGAATCGACTCCGTATGGGCTTGGATCGAGCTTTACGAAAAAAAAGACGGCCGCTGGTATCGCGTTGGTGAAGTGTCGAATGCGAAACCGAACAGTCCTTGAACAGGGGCGATCGGCAACCTATGGCACGCGGCGCTCCCATCCGAGAGTTTGGGCATCTCGTGCGCGATTGATGTGCGAACCGGCAGGGTGTGACTCATGACGTGGAGGTCGAAAATGCGCAAACCCTCCAACCCTCTCGAGGTTCTCCCGGGCATCGGTCCGAGTTTGGCGAAGGACCTGCGGGACCTTGGCTTCCGGGAACCGGCGGACTTGCGATGCCAGGATCCCGAGAAGATGTTTGGCGATCTCTGTGAGCTCAGGCATCAAAAGATAGATTGATGCGTACTTTACGCGTTTCGGTGCGCTGTCTACTCCGCGAGCACCGAATCACCGGACCCAGAGCTATTACGATGGTGGAAGTGGAAGGATAGAACTGTCTAAATAAGTTGTTTTCAATATTATGGTTTCGGGATTTGGGGGTGGAATGATGACGATCCGACGCGAGAAACTCGGGGACAAAGCGGCAGTGAGAGAGGTCAACGAGAGGGCGTTTGGTCAGCCCGTGGAGGCGGACATTGTGGATCAACTTCGCGACTCGTGTTCGGACCTGGTATCGCTGGTCGCGACACGCGGGGATTCGATCGTTGGGCACATCCTGTTCAGCCCGGTAACGGTTGAAAGGACCGGTGGTGTGGTCGAGGGAATGGGATTGGCACCCATGGCCGTGTTGCCCGAATACCAGCGACAGGGTGTGGGGTCAGCTCTAGTGGAGTTCGGGCTGAAGGCGCTCCGTGAACGCTCGTGTCCATTTGTGATCGTACTCGGGCATCCGGAGTATTACCCTCGGTTTGGATTCGAACGGGCGTCAGGTTACGACATAAGATGTCAATGGAGTGGTGTGCCGGACGAAGCTTTCATGATTCGTATTCTCGATAGATCCGCCATGGCCGGTGTGTCGGGTGTGGCCAAATATAGAGACGAATTTGATCAGGGAATGTAGGTTGAGCTACTCTAGGGCCGTTTTGGAGCGTCTCTACCCACCGGGCGAATGCAGCTGATGCGGGTGGGTTGGGTGGTGCACGCCAAAAACCCCACCGGCCACTAGAGGGGTTTGATTTGGGTTTTTTATACACATGTCATGTCTTGGAGAGGGCATGGAGGTGAGAGATAGCCATGTGGGATTTCTTTGACAGACGTGCAAGAGGGCTTGGAATTCTCGATATAAAGCTCGCTCAAGCGGCGGCGATTTTTTTCGCTCTTGCCATTGTGAAGCTCGTACCTCAAATAATGGAATTGAACATTTGGTGGTTTGTCCTGCTTGCGGTCCTTTGCGCCGTCAAACCATTTGCCACGTTCTATTCGCGAAAGGCCGATTCGCCGTGATCGGTTTTGTACGCCGCCGATCGGCTTCGACGTCAGGTTGTGAACATTATCGGAATCGAGGAGAAGGTCGGTTGAAAAGAGCAGCTCTGTTCCGAGTGTCTCTCTTGGTGATGCTTCTGATCATCGTTACGTCAGGGATATCGGCCCAAGAAAAAGACGATCTCGTCCAGAGTGCGCTCGAGGACACGACCTTCAATTGGGCGTCGTCCGAATCAAGGGGTGTGCGAATTTACTGCCAACGGGGTTCATTTGCGGAAAAACACCGATCGATGCTTCTTCGAAGCGTCACAACAGCCGTCGACGAAGTACTGGAATACCTCGGGGAGTCCCGGTACGATAAGCCACTTAACGTACTCTATCTCGAATCGCGTGAAGAGATGGAAAGGATTGTCGGCCAACCGGTATCCGGCTTCGCAAACTGGGGCGCGAGCGGTGTCTTCGTTGTATTCAATCCTGAGTGGCGCTCCTTCGAAAAACACGAGATAACGCATGTGTTCACAATGGGTGGGTGGGGGGCTCCCGATACCACAAGCAGGTGGATGGTGGAGGGAATTGCCATTCACAGCGACGGGTGGTGCCGAGAGTACACGGTGGACGAGATTGCGTATCACCTCTTGTCCCAGGGTCAGCTTCCGTCGCTGCAAGAGTTCTTTGATGACTCTACGGCGCTGGGCGAGATCCGCGGGGGCTTTTATGGTGCAAGTGTTATCGGGTTCATCCGGCATACCCATGGCGCGGAAGCGCTGCATGATCTATGGCTCAACGGCATCGGGGATTTTAAAGAGATGTTTGGATCCGATGTAAAAGAGATCGAGAACTTGTGGAAGAATTACCTGAAGCTCAAGGTGAAAAAAGAAATCAAGGTAGATCTGGAAACCATCGAAGATCTGGGGTGCGGATAGCCCAGCCAGCGAACGCAGCCGACAGTTGGGCGATCACACCCGGGCGTAACAACGAGTGGGTTGGCGCTGTCGTGGCCAGTGAGCAGGATCTCGCGGGTCCAAGGGGGAACCGATACGCGAGACGTTGGGCGAAGGTAAGGAAGGAGAGGCGATGCTTCGCAAGGCCGGAATCGTACTCCCTGTGACGTTCTTTGTGGCGGTGTGTGGTGTCATAGTCCTCCGTTTTCAAATGCCTCTTGGGCCGGCGGCTCTGATCTTGAGCGTTGTTCCTTTGCTTGTTGTTCGAGCCAGTGGGAGAGCGATCTCAGCAACAGTGCCGGACATCGTCTTTGGTTCGATCGATACGGGATTGCTCGCGATCCTGGCGGTTTGGGGAGCCGCCGTGTTCGGTGTGGCGGGCGCGATCGCCGGTGGTGTTGTCGGCGACGCTTTGACGGATTCGGTCGCCGGCTTTTTCGAGGGCCACATCGCGGAATGGTTGCGCTCCCACGGATTTGAAGAGTCACGTGAGGCGGTCACGACGGCGCTTGGCAAGATGTCTGGATGTCTGTTGGGGAGCGGAGCTGTCCTGTCAGTAGCCGCTCTGGCGGGGTTCCAGTTGACATTCGCCTGAGCGGGACACATCAATGACGGACCGCCACCTCACACGGTATGAAGCGCGGCGGAATGGCGTTGCGCGGCCGCTGAGCGCAAACGGCGAGAGAGCGTTGTAAGGAGCTAAATGAGGAAACTCATCGCAGTTGTTATTGTTGCAGGAGTGCACTGGCTCGTGACGGTTGGACTGATGTTGGCGGAATTGGACACTGGCGGATTGTTGGGTCTGTTTCCGACCCGCGGTCACGACGTGGTCGTTGGTTTGTTGAAAGTTGTTGAGTTTCCCCTGCTGACGGTTTTTTATGCGGTGGCTCCGGATGGCGAGACTCTCTTGTTGCCGGTGATGATCCTGAATAGTCTTCTTTGGGGTGCTGTGGTCTATCTCGGATTTCGACTCGTGCGACGGATGGGATTGGCTCCCGTTTTGGTTTTGATGACGGTTTTGGCCGCGTCGGGTTGTGGGCCGTCCAATGACCACGGTCGAGACGGACGGCTCTCGGAATCTCAAGCGTTGAAATTGGCGGTGGAACTGGCCAATGAACAATGTTCGAGGCGATTCTCGGAGACTCCGTTCGACAGCTCGAGTTACTCGATCGACTTCAGAAAGGGACGATGGTATTGGGGCAACCTCGACCTCGCCGGGGCCGGTGGGTTTTCCACGGTGGTTTCGTTTGATGCGTATGGCAATGCCCCCCACGTCGAGGTGTTTTTCTCGACGGACATCGTAATACCCGCCGACGGGCCGGACATCAGGCAAAGGTAGTTTGGAGCGGAATCTCGAAATCTGCGCGTGCAGCCGACACGTCGCGTCGTAGGGGGCCTTATCCGACGCAAGACCCCGTCTTGGAAAGGCGCTGCGCTGATGCCTGTCACGCGAGATCGAGGGGAGAATATGGCGACGGATGTAAAAACAATCAATGATAACTTGAGATCGTTTTTCGATTTCAAAGGCAAGTCAGTGACGCACGTGGGTGCCGGCGGGGGCCAAATCATAGACTATGCCATGGATTCGAAGAGTGTGTTGGCGCTGGACAACGACGAAGAAGCGGTGCGGCAGCTCGAGCAAATCGTCAAAACGATGGATCTCAAGAACGTTGTGGTCGAGACCGCCGACATCTTGGATTCACAAACAGCGGCGGATGTTGTCCTTTTTGAATTCTGCCTGCACGAGATCGCGAATCCGTTGAAAGCGCTTCGAAAAGGGTTTGAGCTGGCTAGAGATGTCGTCATCCTGGATCACGCGACCGGTTCTCGGTGGGCATGGTACACGGCAGAGACGGAAAAGGTGAAAAACAGCTGGTCCAGTGTGGACAGTTTTAATGTCGTGCGTGAAAAGACGTACAAAGCCGTTCAGCGATTTCGCGGATTCTCGGATCTGTATGACAGGATCAAGATTCTGGGCGAGCCGTCGTTGACGAGAATATCGGTCTTCAAAGACAAGACCGATATCGAGATCGAGATGGGCTACAAACTGGCGCTCATTTCGGACGAGGGCAAGAGGCCTCGTTAGCTCATGAAGCCAACGACGGGGCATTTACGCTGGCTGCGGGCAATCCGGGGCCCCGGTCTTGTCCCCGGCGATAGGCTGGTTGCTTGCCGGCTCGCGAGGAATGCAAATCGGCCCCGGGGCGTTATCGCTCGAGGGTCAGCTGGAGGAAACCGAAGGGAGGCGAAACGATGAAAGCAGGGATCTTTTTTACAGGATCAGGTCCAATACTCGTCCTGACCTCGTACGGGTCGCTTTCGGAGCCGAACCTAGTCGAGAAACTCCGAGCAAAGGGAATCAAGAGGTTCATCGCTTATGAGGTACCCATTGATTTGGTCAAACAAAAGTACGGGAACCATTACGATGTGGTTTTGACCGATCTCAAGCAGGAGGATGACCTTCGGGTAATGGATTACGACGGTCATCATGTCTTCTACAACTTCTCGCTCATGGAGCTTGGAGATCCGGTCTATCACGAGGAGGAATGAAGTTCACCGTGCCGCTGATTCGCGTGCCGTCGAGCACGGGAAAGGGGGTAGGCCACGAAAGACCAATCAAAACCAACGATCGACTGGCAGTACTTGATCATTGCCCTAGTCACGGGTTTCGGAGCGGTCTATGCTGCCATAAGGGCAGTCTATTACGGAGGCTTATGGGTTCGGCGTGCGGGCGACTTTTGGGTATCCGCTGAACAGGCGATAGGGGTGGCCCTGCTTCTATTCATCATGAGCATTTGGTCGTTCTGGAAGGCGATCCCCAGAGAGCGCGCCAAGCAGGAGCCGGGAGATAACGAGAAATCCACCGATGTCTAGACGGCGTGTCAGGCCCGGGCACAGGGACAGGCGGCCATGTCCAACGCCGCGCGCCGCTTTGCGCGCCCAGAGTATGCGCACGGCAAATGAGACTCTTTGGATGAGGAGAGTAGATGAGCGAACAAGAACGGTATTCGATCAAAACGGAGGTTCGTTTCAAGCCTCTCGAGCTGATCGACATCCAACAGATGGTGAGTGAATGCAAGGAGGAGTGGTTCAATCAAACGTTGTGCCGGGTCAATGATTGTGTTGTGCGATTGGGGATCATAAAGGGCGAATTCCATTGGCACAAGCACGACAACGAAGACGAATTCTTTTACGTGGTGGATGGACAGTTGTTCATCGATCTGGAAGATCAGTTGTTCGAACTTGGCCCCAAACAGGGTCTAACGGTGCCCAAGGGAGTCATTCACAGAACGCGGGCGCCTGGTGGTGTTGTTATTCTCATGATGGAAGGTAGTGGCGTCGTGCCGACGGGGGACTGACGTGGGCAGAATGGGATGAGCGGGGTTTTGACGGTTGGATATGGCAAACCCTCGTATCGGAGGCGCTCCGGAGCGGGCGACGCACGGCGGGCACTCAGCTCAAAGATGAGCCGTGGGACGCCCGTTGGCAACTCGCGACTGGTTGGTAACCCAAAATGAAGCGATACGCTCGAATAGCCAAACCGGGCGACCGTGATATGCTGGTGAAAATGATGGAGGAATTCTATGCGGAGTCAGAGTCGCCGTTCGACGCGGATCAGGCGGCTGAGGCATTTGAGAACTTATTGAGAGACGATTCGGTCGGGCGGGTTTGGCTGCTGGAACGCGAGGGGACCGCGGCCGGGTACGTGGTGTTAACGGTGGGTTTCAGTATGGAGTTTGGCGGGCGGGACGCATTTGTCGATGACCTGTTCGTTCGCGAAGAACATCGACGATATGGGCTGGGGCGGGTGGCAATGAAGGCGGTTCTCGATGAGTGTAAGAAGCGCCGAGTGCGAGCTCTCCATTTGGAGGTTGCCCGGGAGAATTCCGCGGCGAAGGCGCTCTATCGTCGATTTGGTTTTGTCGATCACGGTCGGCAATTGATGACGGCGAACTTGAAAAAGAATGATCTCGTTGTTTGAATCCCACGTGGCCGGACACGTGGGTAGTCTATTCGATCTCGCAGAGCGGAGGAGAAAATGGCAAGAATGATCTCGGTTCTCCTGGTGGTCTTTTGTGCGTCGTCTGTCTTTGCCCAGACTGCGCCATCTGAGGCACCCGACTCCCTGTGGGTCATCGGAGATCAGGTGATGGCTGCGCTCGGGAGAGGGGACGTGGGGTCGGTAGCTGAGATGCTTCACTATCCCTCTTCCTATTCAAAGGAAGAAAAGGCGACAGACGCCGCCGGAGTAAAGGATGCGTTGGAGTTTCTCCTGACGAAATTGGGGGCTTTGCAGGGTTTCGAGCGATTTATTGGAGATGCCGTGTGGTACGAGGTAACCCTCTCGGGTGGCGACATCGGTTACTGGGAATCCCTCTCGCCTCTCAACACCGTGGACCTCGCGTACAGGGGCAATTTCGGCAAGTTCGGCGGTGGTATGGTGAGCGTGAGCTTTTTCGAGACATCGTCGGGAATGGATATCCGAGCCGTGATCGTCCGCGTGGACCCTTCGGTCCAAGGGGCCCGTGAGACCGTGATCGACATGTTTGTCGAGCTGATTCAGCGGCAGGCCAAGAAGACTGGGGAGCCGGTTCCCGATAACCTGAGAGAGATCGTTTCGGCATCTGTCCCGGACCTCTCCGCCGTGGACCAGAGGTCCCAAGATCAGCCCTCTGACTGAGGCGGGTGGTTGAGGCGTTGAGAGGTGATGTTTCCGACAGGACTCGAATCACATCACGACAGATACGGCTGTTGTGTTGGCCGTTTGCCCGGCCGACTCACCGGGGGGGGAATCAACCTATCACTAGGCGGTGACGATACATGCGCTCAAAATTCCAGAGAATCGTCTTACTAACGTTGATTGGCGTCGTGCTGTCAACGGCGTGCGAAGAGGACATCACAGGCCGCAATAAAAGATTCGCGGCTGAGGAACCTTTTGATTTTGAGGTCGAACGCAATACGCGAACCTATTTGAGCCTCGAAGCGATCAACGGTGCGATCGAGATCACAGGAGCCTCGGGTGGAACGTCCATCTCGGTGTCTGGAATCCGACGTGTCGAGTCGGACAGCTTTGAGGACGCGAATGCCCATCTCCCCCTACTCGAAGTTGGAATCGACAGCACGAGCGCGGGAGTTGTTGTCCGGACGGTCCAGCCGGCAGTGTCGGCGGGCCGGGACTACATCGTGAACTACACAATCTCTCTGCCGGAGGATTTCGCAGTCATGGTCGCCGGTGCCAATGGAGACGTGACGACACGTTCGCTCAAGAATGGGGTCACCGTTCAGTTTGCAAATAGTAAGATTCTTGGTCTCGGTATCGAAGGCAACACCGTAATGGCGGTGGCAAATGGGCAGATCGACGCCACCGTCACGCTCGGTTTTGGAGAAAGTATCGCTTTGGGCGTGGCAAACGGAGAGATCAGTCTCAAGATACCGGAGGACACATCGGCCGAGTTTTCGGCCACAGCCGCCAACGGAGACATCACTCTCAAAAACCTGACTCTGTCGAACAGGGTTCAGACCCCAACGTCGGTGACGGGGACGCTTGGCAACGGCGATGGGACGATTACGCTAGACGTGGGGAACGGCAACATCGGAGTGGACGGGTTCTAGTCTGAGACCTTTGCAGCTTTTGTTGAGGACGGTCGTACTAGCCCGTGCCCCGGACGGATATGAAGTCGTTTTTGCGCTTGCGGAACTGGAAGAGGATTTCACGGGTCAATCCGTTCTCCTTGCCGTTTCTCGAGACGGAGAGTCCCTGCCGACAGGCGAGGGTCCGCTACGGATTGTGGTCCCTTGGGAACACCGTGGGGGCCGTTGGATCCGCCAGGTCAACGAAATCGAGGTTCGAATCTTACGTTAACGATGACGTGTAACTTATTGACACGATATGACATACTGATGGGCCTCTCGGTCTGCGGGGTAGGCGGTGGGCCACCGCCCTCGCGAACGATGGGCCCGTGTGCAGACGGACGCGAAACCTGACGGGGGTACCCCGTGGCCCTGACTATCTCACCGGAAGCCAAAAAGAGACTCATCGGCTCGATCAAGCGATACTTCGAGGAACACATGGATGAGGAGATCGGCGACCTCAAGGCGGATCTGCTTCTTGACTACTTTCTGAAGGAGATTGGGCCAACGGTCTACAATCAGGCCATCGCAAACGCTCAAGCGTTTTTCCAAGAGAAGGTCGCGGATCTCGACGGTTCGTGTTATGAACCGGAATTCACCTTTTGGAAAAAGGGATAGTTGGTTGAGTCTGGCCTCTGGACGCGGCTTCTGGCGGCCGAAAGGCTGTTGTGTCGCGTCCCGACACAGCGAACAGATTGGTCAACGAAGGGATGGCTCGACCACAGACGGCTTCGCGAGCCGTTCAATGGGTGGATAAACCGGAGTCCCGGAAAAAGGGGGTCGGAGGATCATGCGCGGAATTTTTTTCTTGGCAGGTTTGGCAGCGTTGGTGGCCGGTGCCTCGAGTTATTTCGAGCCGATACCTTTGCCGATAGATTTCAGTTCGAGGATGGTCACGGTTGGCGCGGCGGAATTCAGACTCGATTTCGTACTGATGATGTTTGGGATCCTGCTGATGTTGTTGGGACTTCCTTCAAAGAAACCGAAGTGGAAATAATACACGAATCTCGGACGCTTGATGCGCAAACCACCGTGTTTACTTCTCGGTGATCGGGAGGAGATAGGGATGTCGGTCAAAAGGATCCTTCAACTTGGTGATCCATTGCTCTGGCAAGAATGCGACACAGTGGAGAATCCAGCCTCGACCTCAGTGATGGCCCTTGCGGAGGATCTCCGAGATACACTGCTGGCGTTTAGGTCCGCAAACGGTTTCGGACGCGGGATCGCCGCTCCCCAGATCGGAGAGCCGAGAAGAGTGATTGTGATTGATGCCCCGTCAGCCGGTTTTAGCGGCGCGCTTGTGAACCCTCGAATCGTCGAACAAAGCGAGAAACGGGTTGAGTTGTGGGATGGGTGCTTTAGTTTTCCCGGGTTGCTGGTCAAGGTGTCGCGTGCAGCTGAAATCAAGGTCGAGTACGCCAATCTCACCGGGGTCCAAAACACGCTGGAAGCAACAGGAGACCTTTCTGAACTTCTCCAACATGAAATTGATCATCTCGATGGGGTTCTCGCCGTACAGAGGGCTGTTTCGCCACAAGCCTTCTGCACGAGGGAAGAGTGGGAAAGGCGGGGATCGGAGTGAACACCCGACTGTCGGCGATCGGCCGAGGATTGACGCTATCGACGGCGTTGCTGGTCCTTCTGGTGCCAACTCTCTCGAGGGCGTGCTCCGTATTCGCGTTTTCGCGTGGCAACGAGGTCGTCTACGGTCAAAATTTGGACTGGCACGATTACTTCCCGGGCCAAGTGATCGTGAACAAACGTGGGGTGAAAAAAGAAATCCTGCCGTGGAAGAAAGACTGGCCCACGCTCACAAACGGCGCGATGGTTACTTGGGTCTCACGATACGGTTCGGTGACGTTCACGTGTTACGGAAGGGACTTCATAGAAGGGGGGATGAATGAGGCCGGTCTTGTGGTGGACGAAACGAACCTCTGGGCGATCTATCCACCGGATGACGGACGACCCGGTGTGTCATGTCCTCAATGGATGCAGTACCAACTGGACAATTTCGCAACGGTGGACGAGGTTCTCGCCCACCTCGACGACTTGAGGCCCGACGGGGAGGGCTGGCACTATCTCGTTTCGGACAGCACCGGTCAATGTGCTGTGATCGAGTACCTTCGTGGGGAAGTATCCGTTTACGCAGGCGACTCGATCGAGGTGTGCGCGCTCACGAACACTACCTACAAACAGGCACTCAGTCATGTGCCGCTCGATGCTGCATTCGGTGGAGAGATCGACATAGGGAGCGGGAGTGATTCCTACGGTCGGTTTGTTCGAATCGCGGCGCTGCTGCGCGACTACGATCGGGAACGCGACGGCGCGGCGGCCGACTACGCCTTTCGTGTGCTTCGTGACGTGAGTTCCGATGAAACACTGCGATCGGTTGTCTACGATGCAGGGCGGAGTCGGGTCTTGTGGAAGACACGGAACAACCCAAGTATCCGTTGGCTAGATCTCAAAGCCCTCGACCTGTCTCGAAATACGTCGACCTGGATTCTTGACGTCGAGGCGGGGGGGCCGGGCGACGTGTCGGCACTGCTCGAGGACTACTCGGTTGAGGCGAACCGGGCGGTGGTCACCCGTGTCTTGGGCCGGTCCAGGGGGGAAGCGGGGGTTATCAATGAACTTGAGGCGCGTGGGTTGACCTTCGATCGGGCGCTGGAGATGATCATTCAAAACCCCGCATCGCGAACTCGAAAGACTCAGATCGAGGTGCGTTCGGATGAGTAATGCGGACCGCGACGACGGCACCCGTGACGTGTGCGGCACGTTGCGATCGTCAATCACGGCAGTGGCAGGGACAATTCTAAAGATTTCGTGAGACAGGTATGAAAATAGCGGAAGGATTGGCACAATCCGTCGACACCGATGGTGGCGGGGCGACAGCTGATTTGGCGATGGTTTGGTGCCTTCTGCTCACTCGCATTTCAAGCGTTAGGAGGTAATGATGGTTTCCATAATCTCGTTGTGGATTCCGATCCTGCTTTCCGCCGTGATTGTATTCTTAGCGAGCTCTTTCATACATATGGTGCTGCGGTACCACCGCACGGACTTTGGGAAGGTGCCGTCCGAAGACAAAGTCATGGACGCGCTCCGCGAGTTCGACATCCCCCCGGGCGAGTATGTGATTCCGTTTGCCGGGAGCGCAAAGGAGATGGGGACACCGGAGTTCATCGAGAAGACGACAAAAGGGCCGGTCGCTTTCATGACGGTGCTTCCGAGCGGTCGGCCATCGATGGCCAAGAGTCTGGTGCAATGGTTTATTTACTGCGTCATTGTCGGGATTATTGCGGCCTATATTACCGGTCGCGCATTGGAGCCGGGAGCTGAGTACCTGACCATATTCCGCTTTGCGGGGTGCACTGCTTTTGTTGGCTACGCAGTCGCGCTGTGGCAGAATTCGATCTGGTACAAACGGTCGTGGAGCACGACGTTCAAGTCGACCTTTGACGGGCTCGTTTACGCCCTGTTGACGGCGGGGACATTTGGTTGGCTGTGGCCTGCCTGATTGGCCCGTCGGGTTTGCTACTCGCACTGTTTCGGCTGGATGGAAGGGGTGGGGTATCGGAAGTGTTGTTATGGAAGCATCTGGGGTTGGAACCGTACAAGACCCCATCGGGGATCGAGCTCCAAAAGCTCGCGATCTTAGAGGGACGACATTGAGGCGCCCGTGAAGAGCGTGCGCGACTCGATTGCCATCGTATCGGCGGTACGGGATGGGAAAACCCATTCTGGGCGCCGTCCTTGATCATTGAGCCGGTTCCGCTCCGGTTCGGTCTGGAACCGACGCGTGCCCGCGGCAAACGAGGACGGGGGTAAAGGAGTGTACATATACATAATATTGGCCATTCTTGGATTTGTTGCCATCGTCATACTTATTGACAGGATCAACCAGAGCAAGATTGAACGGTTGAGACGGGCCGGAGTCTATCCTTTACCTGGCCAAGAGTCCGACCGCGACGTAGAACGCTTGATCCGGCTTGGCAGAAAGATCGAGGCCATCAAGGTATACCGCACGATTCATCACGTCGATTTGAGGACCGCCCGACAGGCAGTGGAGGCGTTGGAAAGACAAATCACCGACGCGAACAAGGCTCATTAGCCGGAGAACGCGGCCAGATAGGCCGCTGTTTTACGCAATCTGCGTTCGGGATAAACACGTGGCCTCACGCCCATCCAACGGACGGGCCGCCGGACCATCGAATTCAACAGATGCGACGAAACATTGAAATCAAAGCGCGAGTGGCTAATTTGGCGACCCTCGTGCGGCGAGTCAGGTCGATAGCGGATGAAGGACCCACGATAATCGATCAGGAGGACACGTTTTTCCACAGCCCGAGGGGTCGTCTCAAGCTTAGAAAATTCTCCGAATCAAAGGGCGAGCTCATATATTACGATCGTCCCGATCTTGTCGAACCCGCTGAGTGCCGTTACCTCCGATCGATGACATCGACGCCGGATGAACTCCTTCACATCTTGTCGTCTTCTCTTGGAGTCAGAGGAATCGTGCGCAAACGTCGAACACTCTATTGTGTCGGTCACACACGAATCCATCTGGACGCGGTAGAGGCGCTCGGCCAATATGTCGAGTTGGAAGTTGTGCTTTCGCCGGATCAAGATGCGGCGTATGGAGTTAGAGTAGCCCAGGACTTGATCGAGAAACTGGGAATTGCGAAGACAGAGCTCGTGGATAAGGCCTATATCGATTTGCTCGACGAGAACCCCTGCACTTTTTAAATATACGCGAGAAGATGACATCGTATAATAACCTCAACGGTCTTGCCGAGAATTCACGAATTGAGTCGCAGAGGAGAGCGATGTATGGCGAAGAAAGTGACCGACTATATGACGCGAAAAGTCGTCTCTATCACACCAAAAACTGGAATTCGAGAGGCGTTCTTCAAAATGAAGGAGCACCACATCAGGCATCTGCCGGTGGTGGATGATGGTGGCAGGTTGATCGGGATCATAAGTGACCGCGAATTGCGAAGACCAGAATGGGTAGATGAGTCCATGGATATCGCCCATGTGTACTATCTCGATGACGAGATGTCTGTGAGCGACGTCATGATACGAAGGGTACACGTCATCCACACGTACGATACTTTGCGTAAGGCCGTCAGGCTGCTGTTGGAGAACAATATTGGCGCCGCTCCCGTGTTGGACAAGAAAGGCGCGTTGGTCGGGATGTTGTCAGCGGTGGATCTACTCCGAGCACTTTATGACATGATAGATGAGAAGAAGATGGGAAAAGGTGAATAGTCGTGGATGAATTGAGAGGACGAGTCGAGTACCAGCCAGAGACTGACAAAAAGTCCGGCCGACGGCCTCGCTGCCTGCAAGCCTCGTATAACGGCGATTGCGTCGTATCGGTGTTGTTTGACCTTTGGCCCGTCTGGGGTTATTCCGGCGCCTGGGCGCGCTCCAGCCGATGGGCGAACGTTCGCGGGGATCATTGAAACGAGTTCAAAGAAAGCGAAAACGAGGGTGGCGGATGCCACCGGAGACGGTGTATGTCGGGCGACCGACAAGATGGGGAAATCCGTTTTTGGTGGGTGACGTATTTACGAGAATGCAGGCGGTCGCAGCGTACCGGTCGTATATTGAGACCATGATAGAATCCAAGCCGGAAATATACGACCTTGGCCAATTGCGCGGAAAGAATCTGGCGTGCTGGTGTCCGTTGAATCAACCTTGTCATGCCGACGTGCTCCTGGAGTTGGCGCGGCAGTTTCAACCGGCGCAGTGATCGCGTGACAACACGCAGCGAGAAAGGAAACTAGCGATGAAATTCAATTTCATTATGGTGGGTCTGGTGGCGCTATGCCTACATCCGGTCCTGGCCGAGGAGCGGTTTGAAAAGGATGTCATCGTCACCTCTGCCGGTGATATCGATGTCACATTCATCGGTCATGGGTCAATCATGTTGACGCATGCCGGAAGAACGATCCATATCGATCCGTACAGTAGACTAGCCGATTACGAGAGTCTGCCAAAAGCTGACATGGTTCTCATCACGCATCATCATGGTGATCATCTCGATCTGAAAGCGTTGGAGGCGGTCCGCACCACGGAGACAATCGTTGTGTTGACGAAGAAGTGTGCGGAAAAGGTAGACGGTGGCATCGTTATGAAGAATGGGGACGTCAAAACCATCGAGAAGATCGAGATCAAAGCCGTTCCGGCGTACAATTTGGTGCACAAGCGCCGTGATGGGGAGTTCTATCATCCAAAAGGCGAGGGAAACGGCTATGTGCTGACCTTTGGTGACGCCAGGTTGTATTTCGCGGGGGACACGGAGAACACACCGGAGATGAAGGCGTTGGAGAACATTGACTACGCTTTTTTGCCCATGAACCTTCCGTACACGATGACACCGGAGATGGTTGCTGACGCGGCTGTGGCGTTTAAGCCCAAGGTACTGTATCCGTATCACTACGGGGAGACGGATACATCCGCGCTCGTAGAATTACTCAAAGACAATCCAGACATAGAAGTCCGCATCCGAAACATGAAGTGACGGGTTTTGGGTGGGGCGCCGGACTGTCGCGATGACGCTGAAAGGTATCTGACACCCTGACGTAAAAGATAACACCCATTTCGGTGTAGACTGGAGAATTATCGATTGTCTTTGCGAGTTATCGAAGTGTTGGTTCCGGCGACCGATCTCGAGGACGTAACCAGCCTGCTCGAGGATTAGGGAGTGGCGCAACCTTGGACAGAGGAGCTGTCCTCGGGGGTGGGGCGGGCGCGTGTCTTACTTCCCGCGGAACGGACGGAAATCGTGTTGGACGCCCTTCAGCAGCGTTTTGGCAGCAGACCCGGTTTTCGTGTGCTCTTGCTTCGTGTCGAGGCGACGTTGCCGAAGTTGGCGGAGGAAGACGACGAACAAGACACTCCGGCGGCGGCCACGCCCAAGACACCAGACGCAAAGGATCGGAGTCGGATTAGCAGGGAAGAGCTCTACCAGGATATTGTTGACAGTGCGCGCCTTTCGTCTGTGTTTTTGATAACAGTTTCCCTGTCGACTTTGGTGGCGGCGATGGGTCTGATTCGGGGCGATGTCGCGATAGTCATCGGGGCAATGGTAATCGCACCACTCCTGGGGCCGAACGTTGCGTTGGCACTCGCCACGACGCTGGGGGATGTGCGTCTTGCCTCGAGGTCCCTTCGAACGTTGGGTGCCGGCATTGTCGTGGCCGGAGCTTTGGCATTTTTCATCGGAGTGATCATCCCGATTGAGCCGCTCGAACCACAGCTGCTGGCCAGGACTGAACTGTCTCTTTCAGATGTGCTGGTAGCGTTTGCCGCCGGTACCACCGGCGCACTGGCGTTCACAACGGGACTTCCCACGGCTCTTATCGGGGTTATGGTCGCAGTTGCTCTTCTACCACCACTCGTGGCCGCGGGGCTTCTGCTGGGTGCATCACAACCCGCGCTGGCGTTGCGCGCGGCGGCTCTCTTGTTGACAAATGTCGCGTGCGTGAATCTCGCGGGAGTGATTACATTTTTCGCACAACACATCAGGCCGCGCACATGGTGGGAGGAGCAGAAGGCAAAAAAATCGGTACGTGTAGCAATTGCGTCGTGGGTCGCCGTTCTATCGGTCTTGGTTGTTCTGATACTGTTGTTCTGGAACGATTAGCTTTGATACGTCGGAGCTCGAAGAGTCGCCTGCTTCGAACCGGCAAAAAAAAGAAGGAACGCTAGATTTGTTTTGGATAGGCATGGTCAGGGGGATCCGGTGAAGCTGGGTTTGTTCGCGCGAGTGATGCTCGTGTTGGCGACGGCTGCGAATGTGGAAGCACAGGAGATGTCCGCTGAAGTGGCGGACAATTTTGTTTCGGATCTCCTCAACACCCCCGGCGGCGTCAGTAAATGGGTTGTCGACGATGAGCTGGAAGCCTCACGGCGACTGGGAATCAGCTATGATGGCGTGTTGAACAAGTTTCTTGTTTCATATGACATAGACGAAGAAACACGCGATCGTGTCAAGAATGGGACCGCGAGAGTGCACCGGACTCTGAAAAACCTCGACGCGGGATTTTCCTTGTTGTCGTTGACCTTTGAACCCGGAGGAGACGATGTTGAGTACTATTTCCGGGATGACCGGCTGGTAAGTCCTATCTACTATCACTCCCGCGACTGGCGTCGGTTCGAGACCAATTTTTTTGTTTTTTTCCTGAGCGACAAAAGCCTGTTCAACAACTATGGGGCGGAAAAATTGGATGCGTTTGTCGCAGACGTGTTGGACGTCATCGGTGTTTCTGAGACACGGCGAAACAAACTCAAAGAGGCCAAAATCTATTATTATCTTTGCGGAAGCAGCGAAGAAATCCGCGATCTTACAAGTTACAACACAAGGGGAATGTATAATCTCGCCTACGATTACATCGTTTCGACGTATAACTGTCATTACCATGAGATCGTGCATTTATTGGTCAATTTCAAACTCGAAAAGGTCTCCCTTTACACACACCCGTTTTTCCAGGAAGGTATTGCGGTAGCGCTCGGGGGGCGAGGTGGCAAGGAACCATCGATCATTCGAGACGTGGGAATGTTCTTGGAGCAATCACAAATCGCCAAATATCAGGATCTGTTGTCGTACGAGTCCTTTGTCGCTACGGACCCGTCGCTAAGCTATCCGACGAGCGGACTATATAACGCTTTTCTTATTGATGCGTTAGGGGCCGACAAGTACTTGGAATTGTATAGGGAGTATAGTGGCGAGAAGGCTCGCGTTGAAGTCCTCGAAAGCGATCTTCCTACGACCGATCTTTGGAAATCGTATCTGCGAACGTGTGCGGCTGCGCCGACCATCGTTTCGGGTGAACGGGATGGGGACGACTGCGATCCGATTTATTCGGATGCACAGGCGAAGATTTGTGAAGACACCACTCGTGTCTATTTCGAAATTGGCGCGTCGGTGTTGTTAAGCGGGGCGGAAACACCGGCAGAATTTGTCAGCGTGGTGTTCAAAAATCATTATCCAACGCACTCATACGAGGGCGAAAAGTATTTGATAACGGCTGACAAGAATGAAATATCCGTCTACAATCTCTATACGAACAACCTTGTGGCAAAATATGTACCGGCGATGTTGGTTCAAGGCAGCCCGATTGTCGTCGAAGATGGCTTGTTTTATTTTTCCGTTGATGCATCGGTTTTTGATGAGGCTTTGCGAGCGACGAACATCAAGATTCTCCCGACTGGACAATAGGCGATGCACGGGTGGCGGACAAGAATGCCGGGTGCAATTTGCGTGACCTGTTAACGTGGTCCGGCGGGTGCGCGGGACACGACCTCTCGTACAAAACCGTTTGGGTAGCGTCGCGCGCATCGAGATCGAAGGAGCGTGATGTTCCGTGCGACGATCCTTCACCGTTGGAATATTGGTGGTCGCAATCGTGTTGATCGCGGGGTACGGGTTCTTGTGCTGGCAGCGATACGAGACGATTCGAGAAGTATTGGCACAAGCGCAAGCCGAGTTCCCTGGCAATCGAATTGACGCCTTGTTGTCCTATCTGGATTCGAACGATGTCAGCTTGAGAGAACAAAACCGGGTGATCTGGGTGTTGGGAGAGCTCCGGGACTCAAAGGCGCTCGAGGATCTACGGGCCCTGAATGCTTCGGAGACCTGTGATCATGACAAATTCGTCTGCCAGAGGGAGGTTCACAAGGCAATCCGGAAAATCACCGGCGAAACGCCAAATCCCTATTTCTGGCAAAGATTCGATGACGTTTGACAACGGCAAGGCGCCGGGGACGGCGCCGTGCGCCCGTCGGCGCCCGGTGACGCCGGAGCGACTTTGATGAGAGTCGGCGGTACGTTTGACTAGACCAGACGGCTGCGATGTGACCGGCGGCCGCTTGGGCACACATCGAACAACGCATGATAACCGCTCGCCGCTCCGTGTTATGCTGGTCCGTGACCACGTCTTTCCCGCGGCCGGTGGGCAGGCCGGCGGGACAATAAGGGGGGATCGTGCAAAAATCGTCGTTGGTAATCGGGATTGCGTGCTTTGCGGTTGCTGCCGCTGTGTTCATGTTCGCAGATGGAGCTCGAAGAGTGTACAGCGGAGTGTTCTTTGTGATTCTCGGGGTCATTTGTGTGACGAATGCGAGGCGTGGCAAACGACAAGACAAAAAGTGACTTGTGTGCAGTGAAGCCCTCCACCGATGAATTCGAACAAAGAGGCGGCGCGAGAACCGACAGTTTCAACGCAACGTGGCCTTTTGCACGATTGACCGCCACGCGGGAGGCGATCGATCTCTACGTCGCGGGAAAACGATACCATTTCCCACGAGAGGACATCGAGGCGCTCCGACCATATAGGGGTCTTGTCTCGCGGGGTCTTCAGATCGAACACAGGGTGTCGAGTCCGCTGATGCCCACGCTTGTCGTGTTCTGGCCGCTCAAATTTGTGCGGCTCCGGGCGGGGCTTGGCTCGCTTGGTTATGCGGTGTTGGGACGAGATCACGAACGAAAATGGTGGCAACACGCCTTCAGGACGCGGGAACCGCGACACGGGGGGAAGCCACCAGTTTAGAAGCATAATACGGGTGGTATGCCGGCGGTCGGTGAACGTTGAATCGGATTCCAAGGAGAGAAGTAGAACATTGACACAAAGCGACTGCGGCAAACCCAATACAAACGCGCCCGAGGAGCTCTCGCAGTTCGGTTTTCTCGTCGGAAGATGGCGTTGTGAATCAAAGGTAAAGGGACCGAACGGCGTGTTTGCCACACACGCGGCCACCTGGGTTGGCCGTTATATCCTCGATGGGTACGTCATCGCAGACGAATTCCGACAGACGACGGAGAACGGGGAACTGGTTCAGCTTGGACAAAATTACCGTTCCTATAATTCGAACAAAGGCGTCTGGGTTATGAAATGGCACGACGCGCTGGCGTCGACGTGGCTCGACTTGGGGCCCGAGGAGCTCGGTGGTGTCCAGGTCAGCGATACGTCGATCACGTTCCGGCATCATGTGCCGCCGGATCTGGTTGGAAAACTGTTCCCACCGCAGAGTCTTTTTCGTGTCACGTTTTCAAACATCTCCGAGAACCATTTCACCTGGCAGGCTGAAGTGTCCACCGACGGGGAAAAGACGTGGGAGGAGGTCCAAGTAATTGAGGCTTATCGCGTCGAGGACGGCTAACGTCGCTGCGAAAAGGGTATCGGCGTTGGGCCGTGTAGAACCGTGACGCAAAATCGCAAAACATAGGTTGATAGATCGTTGTCCGAAACGTTACGATATAGTGAGCGGCTTTTGCAGTGGCTGTCACGTGTAAACGAACGAGGAGGTGAGCATGGCGGAACCTTGGGATGAGTTCTTTATAGGAAAAATCAACGAGGGTCTTGCCATAAAATCTGATTCTCTTACCCCCGAAGAGGAAGAATTTCTTCGGATGCCGACTCCAGAACTCCCGAAAACAGCGCCGTTTTCTCCCGAACAAGCTCACAAGGTCCAGACCAAGTGTTTCGTGGCGTTGAACGAGGCATACAACAGGGACGTCGCGGGTAACAAACGCCGAGCCGCACTCGAATGGCGAAAACACAACGAAGAGCTCAACACACATTCGAAGGCGGTGATAGCCGGAATCGTGCACAACTGGTTCAAAAGCATCGAGCAATCACAGAAAAAGCGCGCACGGGGATGTCTGCCGGTTATCGCCGGTTTTGGGCTGTTGCTGGTTCTAATAGTAATATCGATCGTAAAGCTGACATCGTAATCGCCAAATAGGCGGCTCTCCGATCCAACACACCCGCTCCAGGTATGGATTGACGCGTCCGAGTACGCAGGTTCCGTGTTCTGATTCAGACAATTCTAGACATCGGGAAGGGCGACGATACCGTGCGTGGAACCGGACCCCGCACTTTCGAGTCGTTCCGACATCGCGCCAAGAGGATGTGTCCATGCCCCCCCCAAACCCACCCACAAACCGATCGTTTCGACGCACGCTCGCGATGGGGATCGCATATGTCGTTTTGTTGCTATGCGTTACGGTGGCCGCGATGGAGGTGTTGATCAGGATTTTCGATCCGATCGGGATCTCATATTTTTCGGAAGCCGCTCGATATTTTCGCAACATGACCCCAAATGACGCTTACGGCTACATTCACACGCCACATTATCGCGACAAACTCCAGGGTGTGGACGTCACGATCAATAGTCATGGATTCCGAGGTCCAGAGTTTGAGATCGAGAAACCGCGGGAGACGGTGAGGCTATTGATTCTCGGTGATTCGGTCGTATTTGGTTGGGGGGCGCCTCAAGATTCGATCTTCCCGGCAAGGCTCCAAAGAATGTTGGAAAGGGACTTCGGTCGGATCGAAGTCATTTCAGCCGGCGTCGGCTCTTGGAATACGAGAACGGAATATCAGTACTTGAAATCCGAGGGTGTTCACTTGAGCCCGGATGTCATTTTGATGGTGATAACGAACAACGACATCGAACCGATAAAAAACAGTCGAACCGATGTGGACAGAGACGTGCTCTTCGATGATTCGAAAAAGAGCGGCGTGCGGCGGGTCCTCGAAAAGGGGTGGAGACTGTTGGCGTCTCGTTCATATGCGTTGGGGTACATACAGTATTTTAGCAGGGTTACCTCGACAAAAAAGAGATACTCTGAGATTGGCGAGGATTCGCCGCGTTGGGATGATGCCAGATTGGCCCTCGAGGGTATTGTCGGTCTTTGTCGCGACGCGAATACGACGCTGGTTATTTACTTGTATGCCTCAAACGAAACGCTGACAAGCTCTAACGTGTTCGCACTCTACAGACGGTTCATCGAATCACAAAACCTCCCCGTGTTCACGCTTCCCGATAAGTTGTTCGACGACAAGGGTTACCGAAACTCCACGGTGGACGGTCACGCCAACACGTCCGGTCACAAACTCATCGCGGAACACATGTATGGGGTGCTTGTGCCCGTCTTGGAAGAGAAGCTTTCGGCCACGACCGAGGTTGAATGAGGTTGACCGTCAAGCGCTTGCGCGTTTTTGGCGTTATGTCGTTTCAAACGGCATAGGGGGGCGCCCTTTACCGGCATTTTCGGAGAGCGGAGTCATTGTTGGCGCTGACCCGGCCAGAAGGCGGGTCCGAAAGACGCACCGTTCTCGATGTCGTGAAAAAGTTGCGCGGCACAGGTCAAATCAAATATTATTGAAAGTGAGATCTTTGGGTGTGCGTGAAAGACCGAGAGTCTCGAACGCCCAAAGACCCGTTCGATTAGCTTTGAGTTACGGCCGGGCGAAGGCCGTGATCACACACAACTATCGGTATCCCATTCCCTGAGTACATCACTGCAATCGCCTCGGCTTTGCCAAAGAAGAACGAGTGTCCCGTCATTGTTCGGCTGGCCCGCGGCTAAGATCGTGGTCGTCCAGCGTGCAACCGATAGGTGGTTAGTCGGGCGTAAGGAAGGTTGACGATGACAAGACAGTACATAAGATGCTGTCTCTGCGGTCACGAGTTTGAGCCGCCTCCGAAAGGAGTGGACCTCGAGAAATGCCCCAAGTGTCGCGGTAGACGACTGATGTGGCGTTTTGACATACCCAAGGCTCCGACCGAACACCCAAAAGGGGTGCCGGTCACAAAGGAAAAGATCTTGTGAGGCCAAGGCTGGCGTCCGGATCGGGCGCGCAGCTGACAGACCATGAGCGATGGCTCCTACGCCGTTTCGGGGGCCTCGCCGCGGGCGCCGAGTGCGCCAATCGATTGAAGGCGATTCGCGGACCATCGGTTTGCCGGCCCGTGAACACGCGTGACGGAGCGTATCGTGAAGGTCAAAGTCAAACTAACGCATGAACGTAAGAAGAAGGCGGAGAGTGCCGAAATCATCCCGTCCGTTGGAGCGTTTCTTCAATTGGACTTCGAAGACGCGCGGACCAAATGGTCACTCGATTACGAACGACCCGACAGTGTCGTTCTCACGATCGATGGAAGGGTGAAGTTGATCGACACAAAGGGCATCACACTGACCGCAGGGTCCGGTATGACACGTGATTTTTTCGAAAAAACAATGGTTCTCGAGGGAATGTTGGAGATGGAGTTTGGCAAGGACCTGAAGATGAAAATAAAGGGCTCATCGGGTCCGGATGGGAATTACGTCGGGGCCCGGCTGGATATAGAGTTTTGACGCGAGGGGGCTCCGCGAAATTTGACCTCGCACCAGTTGGGCTGTCAACGGTCGACCGGCAGGTCGCAGCCGTGTAGGTGGTCTCGAGGGAATTGTGAAACACAGAGTCGGTGTTTAGGCGAATCATGAGACTCACTATTGACCGAGGCACAAGCCGGTATGTCCGTTCGTTGCTGTGGATCTTGTTGCTCCTACTGTGTTGTTGCGACGGTTCCGAAAGGTGTCCGTGTGTCCCCGCTACGATCGACCCCCCGATAGCGGACCTCTCCGTCACGTGGGATGGCGGGTACATCTGGGCGAATCTGATGCCAATCGTGCTGCCCGATCCGATCGGGTGCAGTGTGTCGCTTATTCTCGAGAACAAGAACACACGCAGGTCCTTTACGAAACTTGAGGTCCCGCGGGCAAACGTAGTCCTGGCGGAGCATGGTTCTCCGCTTGGGACGATTCCGCTGGAGACCTCCTGGAGAGGCGTTCTGGTCGCTGGCGAGATCGACACAGTGTTTTTTTTCAAGCCGAACGAGGATCAAGCGGCTTTTGAACCTCCGTGCTCCCAGCCCGTTTTGCTACAACTTCTGATCCGGAACGCCGATGGTGATTCGACGTTTTTCGAACCGGATACGCTTATTTTCGAGTGCACATACTAGCCGTGCGCCGGCGGACGATAGGCCGCTGTTCTGCGGCGAATTCTCGTCCGAGTGATGCGACAGTCTTGACGATGCAGCAGGCCAGATAGATGATCAAACCGACCTTACTTCGCGCGATCGTGGACGGCTATTCATTGCCCATCATGGGGACTCACGGTTTACCGCACTGGGGTCGGGTTCTCGAGACGGGTTTGAGGCTCGCCAAACACACCGGCGCGAATCCCGGGATTGTCACACTGTTTGCCATTTTCCACGACGCCAGACGCGAAAACGAACAGGAGGATCCTGGTCACGGTCTGCGTGGAGCCAGGCTCGCAATGGAGCTACGCAGCGATCACCTGTCTCTGCGTGACGATGATTTCGATATGTTGATTGCAGCCTGCTCTCATCACACGGATGGAACGACTGACGCCGACGTCACGATTCAGACGTGTTGGGACGCGGATCGTTTGGATCTGTGGAGAATCGGAATCGTACCCGATCCGAGACTACTGTGTACTTCGGCGGCGAGGAACGAGACGATACGGGAATGGGCGGGCACGCGGAGCCGTGCCGGTTACGTGCCGGCGTTCGTAAAAGATGAATGGGTAAGCTATTTAAAATAAAGACATTAACGAAGGACGCGGTCACGGTACCTCATGGGGGCGGGCAACGAACAGCCAAGAGAACCTGCCGTGTTGTGACGTCGCGCTGTCCCGCCCAACGGGCTCTGACTTGTGCGGAGGTGACACGGTAACATGTTGGTGGAGCGGTTACCGTGGATCGGGCTCGGAGCAATTGCAGCCGCGTTTGTCGCTTTTGTCGTAAGACTAGTGAGCGTCACGCGTGGCAAGCAGCCGGCATCCAATCTGATCGACGAGGCGCTCCAAGACGTTGGTCTCATCTGCCTAGGTGGATCTTTGATGTTCGATAGGGGCACACCGGGCAGGGTCTATTTGATGGCATCCTTCGTCGTGATCTTTGGTAGCTATGTTGTCAAGAGAATCTGGGAACGACGAGGCGAAGGCGGCAAGCCGTGAGGTGGCGGTTCCGTTTGACAAAAGGGACGGTCTTTAACATCGGGGGTATTACATGACAAAGACGATCCGAGTGGGCTTCGCACTCTTGCTGCTCGTGATCCTGTTCCCGCTCCCGGGGTTCTCGGCGGAGAGGAATCAAAGCGGCAGGCAACCGGCTTTGACACTACGGGATCCGACCGCCGAGGAGATGGAGGTCTCCGGATGGCGCGCGGGTAGGCCACTATCCAATTCGGTCCGCGCCTGGCACTACAACCTGGATCTCGTCAAGCCACTTCTCGAAGTCGGCGACGCGGTCGATGAATGTGAGCTCCCGCTCGAGATGAGGCTGATGCTCGCGGGAGTCGTCGCGTCCCGAAATCACTGCCTCTACTGACTCTGTGGTGTCGTGGGGGGTCTCCACGAGGCAGGCGTTGCAGATGAACTCATCGCGGGAATCCAGGGCGATCTCGCAGAGCTACCGGTTACGGCGAAAGACCTTGCGCTACTTCAACTTGCCGAACGGTTGACGACGGACGTGGCGTCGTCGGCAGAGTCGACGCGTGCGGCCCGGGAAGCGGGATGGAGCGAGAGCGAGGTCGCCAACGCGATCTTTATTGTGTCGTACTTCAATATGGTGACGCGGATCGCGGAAGCATTTGCTCTTCCGCCGGACGAGAATCACCCGTATGATCCGCAAACGAAGTTGCCGATGATTCGCTGTCGGGAATAGGTACCCCGGTAACATGAAACGCATCGATCTGACGGTCCCAACGGTCCGGCGCAGCTGTTAGACTCTTTTTGGGAAGCAGCGCCGTGAGTGCCACCAATCGTTCGAACAAGCGGAACAGGAAGGACTGCAGATGCTGGACAACGTGAGTCTCCGTGCTGTCTTGGACAGCCTTGTCGAACCAGTCGTGTTTGTAGACAACCACCACATTATCCGATACGTGAACCCCGTGGCGAAGAAGCAGTACGAGGAACGGGGCTTCAAGGATCTGGTGGGCAAATCCCTGATGCACTGTCACAACGAGGAATCGCAGGAAAAAATCAAACGCATCCACGACCAGCTCACAGTGGGCTCCCACGAGGAGCTGGTGTCGGTCAATGATGAGGGGCAGCGGATTTTTGCGCGAGCGGTGCGCGACGAAGGTGGTCAGCTTCTTGGGTACTACGAAAGGTATGAACGTCCAACTCAATCGTAGCCTTTTCGAAAAAACGGTGGTTGATCGGCATTGAAAAATCTTTGATCGTGGGTGCCGGCGTGCCCTTTCGAAAAAATCGTGCTTTAGAAGCCGTGCGGGTGGTGTGCGGGAGGGGCCCTCTCAACAGGAAAGCGGAGGACTATGGGCAAAGGCGACAGAAAGACGCGGCGCGGTAAGATTTGGAGAGGTTCCTACGGGAAGACGCGACTGCGCAAACGGAAGAAGCTCAAAAAAAGACGCACGAAGAGTTGACGGATGCGGTACTCGCGCTTTTGAGTAATTGGCGGGGACCGGCTTGGACAAAGAAAAGTACCAAAGCCGGTTGCGAGTTCGTCGCGCCGCGAACGCCATCATACACAACCGCAGAGACGTACAAAACGAGATAAGTGTCTCACGGGACCGACAAGGGTTCCAGGCGGCAACGTCGGCCGGTGAAGGGTCAGGCTGGTGCGGAATCAAAACAAGGCTTACATCCTTGGACTCGCGGCGGTGGTTCTATGGTCGACCGTTGCATCGGCATTCAAGCTCTCGCTGAGGTACGTAGATCACCTGCAACTTCTTTTCTATTCGAGCCTCTTCTCGACCTTTGTCCTCGGCGGTGTACTTGTCGCGCGCGGAAAGCTCCGTCAGGCGTTTTCCTCTACGAGACGTGACTACGTACGATCATTCGGATTGGGGTTTCTGAACCCATTTCTCTACTATCTCATTCTGTTCAAAGCATACGATCTTCTTCCCGCGCAAGAAGCCCAGCCATTGAACTACACGTGGGGGCTGACACTGCCGCTTCTCTCCGTCCCGCTACTCAAACAACGAATGGGACCCCGGGACGTGGTCGCATTGCTTCTGGGCTACTGTGGCGTCGTAGTGATATCGACGCACGGCAACGTATTGGGTTTTCGTCTGACCGACCCCCTTGGAGTGACGTTGGCCGTTGGCAGCGCGTTCATATGGGCGTTGTTCTGGATCTACAACACGAAGGACAGGCGCGATCCCGTGGTATGTCTATTTCTGGGGTTCTTGTTCAGTCTGCCTCTGACGTTTGGGGTCTGCGGTCTCTTTTCGGACCTGGGTGTGTCGCATGTCTACGGTCTCCTCGGCGCGGTCTATGCGGGTACCTTTGAGATGAGTGTGACTTTTGTTCTTTGGCTTCTCGCGATGAGGTTGTCCGAAAACGCCGCCAAGGTAACCATTTTGATCTTCGCCTCGCCGTTTCTTTCACTTGTTTTCATCCGTTTCATCGTGGGTGAGACGATCTTGCGTTCAACGCTTGTTGGTCTCGTGTTTATCGTGGCCGGGCTTGTTCTTCAGAAGACCGGCTCAAGGGAGCCTGCGGAAACCGTTTCGTCGTGAGCCGACGACCGGGGATCTAATGGTGGGTGCTATTTGACGCGATTTGTTCGAATGCCCGGTGGATGCTTTCACTGATCGTCCGAAAGTATATTTCGTCCACTTTGTCCGGGGTAAAGTCCAACGATTCCTCATTGCACAACGCAGTTCCAACTCCGATCCGAACATCATGAATGTCGGCGTGATTGGCTATTTCGATTCGAAGGGAAAACGTGGCTGTGACCCTTTCGACTCTCTCACCCACCTTATATGTTTGCGTTCCGTCCAGAACGAATACGTCCACCGTGACCCGGGTTGCTCCAGGAACGAAATGTTTTTCCACCTCGCGTCTGATATGGTCGCGTTCGCGGTTGCCAAGAGCGGGGGCGATTCGATCCTCTTGCCCCACGATCGTCCACTCGGGCATATGAAGTCTTCGACCGTCGGGCATCACATCTGCCCGGTCATCCGTGATGTTTATCTTCGCGACGATTGCCGCGTGCGCGATATCCGGCCCGGGGACATCTTTGGTTACGGACGGATCGCCGTGTCCGGGGTGACCCGTTTCTTGGCACATCCCAGTGTCAGAAGAATGAGTACAGAAGCGAACAAAACGTCGGCGGCGATGATCCGGCGGACACAGCTAAACGTCACAGGGATACTCCAGGATCAATCAGCTCATCAATAGCTTGAATTGTCGGCTTATTATCTATATCGTGTCTTAATAAAAAGATCACCGGTTTTACGAGATCGGTCAAGTCCCGGATCGTCACCAATATCTCCGAGGAAAAGGAGCATGACATGAGGTGTTTTCGACGACGTTTCACCGCCGGCCTGCTCGTGCTGCCACTGGCGGCTGTCATCGCGTTTGGAGCGACGGGTCTTCTGGCGGCAGAGGAAGACAAGACAGACGATTCATCCGCTGACAAAATACAAG
>CP070677.1:1171123-1199986 GCA_020352495.1 Candidatus Latescibacterota bacterium | reverse complement strand
CAGCGCCCGACCGATCCATTGCCGCCTTGTCAACCAGTGTGACCTTCAATCCGTGCTTTTTGGCCCAGTAAGACGCCTCTACAGCCGCGCCGCAGGCAGCCATACCGCCCCCGCAGATCAGCAGGTCCGTCTCGACCGTTATCGTTTCGAATTTCGCCATTTTGGTCCTTCTCCTTGTTTTTTTTGACGAAGAAATCGGTCCGTTGTCAAAGAAACCACGCCTTACTAGAGCGTGAGGACCTTGTCCATCTTGACCGGGCCCCTCTCGGTGTTCAGTCCAGCCGGCTCGCACATGAGCGTCGGGCTTTTGAGATCATCATCGCCCGTCGGGAAATGATCGAACGGCTGCGCCTTTCCTTCCTCGGTTGTGCGAATGGGGAACTTGAACCGTTTGAGCATCCCGTTGCGGAATTTCAGGGTCCACATGATCGAGTCAGTCGCCCGCAGCGGTGTCACGCTGGCGCCCATCGGGACAAAATCAGCATAGCCGCGAACTTCGACGGCCTGTACGGGGCAAATCTTGACACAGCTATAGCACTCCCAGCACATATCCGGATCCTGGTTGTAGGCCTTCATAAGATCCTGATTCAGGACCATGAGATCGTTTGGACAAATGTACTGGCAAGCCGTTTTGTCGAGCGCCTTGCACCCGTCGCATTTCTCGGTGATTACGAAGCTAGGCATTAACTCCTCCTTTACACATAGAGCTCACCTTAACTCCCACTAGACACTTGAGCTTACGTCTAACCATCAACAATTCATAAACTCCGTTATTTGCGTTTCTCAGCATCGCCGGTCGCGTGACCGTGCATCTTGATTTCAACCTTCTCCTTGAGTCCGGAGTAGTACTCACGGAGAATATCGAGCACTTCCTTACGGCTGAACTCGGCGGGGACGTCGCCGCCTTCGGACAGGGCCTTGCGGAGCGCCGTTCCGCTGAGCAGGACACGGTCCTCCTTGCCGTGAGGACAGGTTTTCATCGATGCCATGCCATCGCACTTATGACAATAGAATGTCCAGTCGATTGGCAGCATCTTGCACTCCAACGCCCCCTCCCACAGATTGTGGTAGGCTTCGTGGGCGTCGAAGGGCCCGTAGTAGTCGCCGACACCGGCATGATCACGCCCGATAATCATGTGCGTGCAGCCGAAGTTCTGGCGGAAGACACCGTGAAGCAGACCTTCACGCGGACCACCGTAACGCATGTCGAGCGGGTAGCCACCCATCACGACTCGCTCCTTGACGAAGTAGTTCTCAACCAACGTGTTGATGCACCTGACACGGACGTCGGCCGGGATATCGCCGGGCTTCAGTTTCCCCACCAGCTGGTGGATGTACAACCCGTCGCAAACGTCGATGGCGATCTTCGCCAGGAACTCGTGTGAGCGATGCATGGGGTTACGTAGCTGCAGCGCTGCGATGGTCTTCCAACCCTTTTCCTCAAAAATCTTCCGGCTCTCCGCGGGTCGCTGGTAGATCCCCTCGAATTCGGTAGGGAAATAGCTTTCCGACAACACTTTGACGGGGCCGGCTATGTTCCAGTCTTTCTGTGCCATCACCATCTCGACACCCGGATGGGCCTTGTCCGTGGTGGTGAACACGTGCTTGCACTCATACTCTTTGTCGATCTGGTACGACTCGGTCACCTTCATGGTGGCCATGATCTCGTTCGTCTCATCCGAGACAAGAGTGATCTCGGTCCCCGGATCGAGCTTTTTGTCATGTGACATCGTAATGGGGATGGGCCAGAAGATGCCGTTTGTCATCTTCATCTCCGAACACACACCCTTCCAATCGTCATGCCCCATGAATCCGTCGAGCGGTGTAAAACCGCCGATACCCAACATAATGAGGTCACCGGTCTCGCGGGACGAAACCTCCACCTTGGGCAAAGTCTCTGCCCTCTTGAGCTCGCTGTCTCTCTCCTTACCCTCGAGAAGAAGCGTTTTTAACGTCTTGCTCCCGTGGGGGGAGATTAGTTTAGATTTGGCCATATGTTTCACACCCTTTGGTCGATAGGTTCGTATACGACGTCTCGAGTTTTCCGATACCTCTCCCGCTGGTATGCTAAATTTTTCACAAACGGAACAGCCGAAACCTGCTCCTCCTCCTCGAATCCGCCCCCAAGGTCGGCTGTGGAGAGGAACGTTTCCACTTGCAGTGTAAAAAGATCGGGGTCTGAGCAGGCTTTAGAAGTACCTTCTCCGGCTAACGTCCGATACTAACGACTTTACCCTAAACTGTCAACCCGGAAAATGTGGATAGTTTCACAATAGGTTTTTCCGACCCCACCAGGTTTTAACCAACTACGTAATAACAAGTTATACATCTGACGAGCCCTTTCATAACACCGGTCCGCGCCGCCTTTTGGAGCCCGCACCGTCAAAGGGATCGGAAACCGCCAACACCCCGTGAACCCCAGAAAAATAAAGAGCGGCACCAGGTTTGCGCCACCTCCGGGCTGTACAATGCCACGAGTTTGTGAAATAATTAACGAGCGTATCTTGACAGATGGTGGGTGGCGGGCGTATCGTGCAGTTCAATAACGCGTCATCAACGCGCTTTCAAATTATCAAGACTATTTGTTGGATGGAAGGAGCATGAAAATGGCCGGCGCGCGACTCGTTGAACCGGACATGGATTTCATCCGTGAGGTGAAAAGCGCTGGTGGCGGAACACTCAAAAAGTGCTACCAGTGCGCGACATGTTCGATAGTCTGCAATCTTAGCCCCGACGAGAAACCGTTCCCAAGAAAAGAGATGCTGATGGCGTCGTGGGGGCGGTCCGATGAATTGATGACGGATCCCGACGTATGGCTCTGCCACCAGTGCAATGACTGCTCGACCTACTGTCCTCGTAACGCAAGGCCCGGTGATGTGCTGGCGGCGGTGCGGTCTTTTACGTATAAACGTTTTTCATTCCCATCATTTATGGGCAAGGCACTTGCCAGCCCCAAAGCACTGCCCCTGTTGATCCTGGTGCCGATCATCATCATGACCGCCTGTATCTGGCTCACGGCTCCCCGGGCGGACGGCGGCGGGTTCCTCTTTATGGAGACTAACGTGGTCGATTTCAACATCTTCCTCCCGCACAGCTCCGTCGACGCGTTGTTCGTGTTTGGCAATATCATGATCTTCATCTTTGCCGCGGTGGGTTTTGTTCGGTTTTGGAGATCACTCCAATCGAAGGGGAGTGGTGTGAAGATCACGTTTGCGCGGGCGGTTATCCTGACATTGGGTGAGGTGTTCTCACACACGAAGTTCCGCGAGTGCGGTGCAAATCATCCGAGGGCGATCGGCCACATGATGTTGTTCTTTGGGTTCATCGGAGCGATGGTGACGACGGCTCTCGTTCTGGTATTCATCTTCATCCCGCATTACCTGGAGCTGCTTGGTCTCGAGAGCGCGCATCCGTTCTTCGAACTTCCGCTCAATCTGCCCCATCCCGTCAAGATACTAGGGGTCTTGAGCGGATTGGCGCTCCTCGTCGGCGGAGGCCTATTGCTCTACCGCCGTTGGACAAACAAAGATCAGGTTGGCGCGAACGGGTATGTCGATCATCTGTTCCTGTACGTGATGTTCTTTACCGGGTTGACCGGTATGACTTCCTGGCTGACCCGTCTGACTGGAATCCCGATGCTGGCGTACGCGAACTACTTTCTTCACATCCTGTGCGTCTACTTTCTGTTGTGGTACATGCCCTACTCGAAGTTCGCGCACATGTTTTACAGGGGTTTGGCGATTGTCCACGCGCGCTGCGCCGGGCGGGTAAAAGAATAGCTTTGTCGATCGCGGAGTCCCAACGGACGCCGTAAAGAACTGCGGGGAAAATTGAAAAACCACGGCTCAAGATGTGTGCTGGCAATCGGTTTGATGGCCGGTATTGTCATGGCGGTTGTTGTCGCTCCCGCTCTCGCCGGCGGTGGCCACGACGAGGAAGGCAAACTCGAGCACGTCGTTTCCCTCGAGGGCAAATCCGGCGTCAATCTTATCCTCGCCCGATGGTATAACGAGAATCGTGTGCTCTACGCCCTGGTCGTGACGGCGACAATGGCGTTGCTCGGGATCGTTGTTGGGCAGGTCACCGAGTGGGTGCTCAAACTGGTCGGCGTGAAATAGGTCTCGGTCGAGTGCTCGGGCGCCCTGGACAACCATAGACCGAACATGGACTCGTTCAATATCTATCTTCCCATATCCGGTATCGAATTCAATATTCTGGTGCTTGTTACCATTGGCTTTTGTGTTGGGACGCTGGGGGGGTTCTTTGGAGTCGGTGGAGCCTGGATCGTCACACCCGCGCTGAACATTTTTGGGTTCAGCATGCCCTTTGCGATCGGTACCGACCTCGCACACATCTTTGGCAAATCGATCATCGCCACCCGCAAACACAGCAAGTTGGGCAATGTCGATTGGCGATTGGGGATGTTCTCTGTTTTTGGCTCGATCATAGGGATCGAAGGCGGTAAGCGATTTGTCCTGCTTCTGGAACGCGCGGGCAACGTGGGGCCGGTGGTGAGATGGACGTATATGGTTTTTCTCTTTGGGTTGGGCATTTACATGCTCTATGACTACTACTCCACGGTCAAGAAACACAAAGAAGAGGAGACACGGGACACCACCGTTTCCGAAGAGCCCGTCGAGGCGGCGACACTCCTGGCACTGAAACTTCGCTCGTTCAAGATTCCGCCTCGGATCTCGCTGCCCGCTTCGGGGATCGAAGGGATATCCTTCTGGATTGTTTTTTTCCTCTTTATGTTAACCGGGTTTTTGTCCGGCTTTATGGGGGTGGGCGGTGGATTCATCCTGCTGCCGGCCCTCATCTATCTGCTCGGCTGCCCGACGACGGTGGCGGTTGGCACATCGCTGCTCAGCGTCTGCTTTATGTCGGGCTATGGGTGCTTCACCTACTCGGTATCCGGACGAACGGAACTGCTGGCCGCGATGATCATGCTCATCGGCGCCGCGATCGGCGCCCAGGTCGGCGTGCTTGCCACGAGGTTTGTGCGCGGCTACGGCATTCGGTTTTTGTTTGCCGTGATGATCATACTGGCCGGTCTCTCAGTGGCCTTCAAACAGGCCCAGACGTCTCTCGATATGCCCGTGTTTGGGTCTCTGGCGGCTTATTTGGTCATGGGAGCCGCCGGAAGCATGACCCTCCTGATATTCGTAAGACTGCTGATCGGATTCAGAAGAGAGAGAGCCTAGGATCCGTGACGGAACCCCGCCGTGTTGCGTCGACGGTGGAATGGTATAATAGGTTTGTTGTCTGTTTGCCCGGTTGTGGATCAGGAAAAACACAGCCACCGAGGAACGTCTGGCCAGATCGAACGTTAAGGAGATAGACGTGCCAATAGTAACCATTACTCGGGGCTCATTTGGCGCCTCACGCAAGGTGGCCGCGCTGATCGGCAGAGAACTTGACTGCAAGGTCCTCACGCGCGAGGAACTGCTCGAACACGCCCGTAAATACGGTGTGGAGGAAACAAAGCTCGGCGCCTCGGATTTTTTTGAGACAAACGCGCCAAGTCTGTGGGATCGGCACGCCGCGCAGAGACGGAGGTACTTGATCTACCTGAAAGCCAGCCTCCTGGACTTTGCAGCAACGGGTAACGCCGTCTACCTTGGCAACATGGGTCAGTTCATCCTCTCCGACGTGCCAAAGCTCCTGCGAATCAGGATCGACGCATCCATGGACTTTCGGATGCACGGTCTGATGGACGAGTCGAACTTGTCCGAGACCCAGGCCAAGCGCCAGATCAAAGACATCGACGCCACGAGGAGAAAATGGGCGAAGTTCCTGTATGACGCAGACTTTGACTCACCGCGCCACTATGACATGATCCTGAATCTCGAGCGGATGACCGTGGAGTCCGCATCCGAGGTCATCGCATGCACCCTGAGACGTCCGGAATGGAAGTGGGATCAGGCGACGGCCAGGACCATGAAAAATCTTCATCTGTCCGCGATCGTCACTGCGCACCTCGCCCGTTCAAAGCGAACCCGCGGGATGGAGGTTGCCGTCGAATGTGACGCACAAAACGGATCGGCGAAGGTAAGAGGGGTACCGCCACTCGTTGGCACGACGACGTGGAAGCACGATATAAGAGACGTCGTGACGGAGGTGGAGGGGATCAAGTCCGTGGAGATCGTCGATCAGGGCTAGTTGGCTACCAGAGCAGCACTGCAACTCTCACTATTATTCCTTGCGTCATCACTCTTTCCGCTTCAGCGGGCGCGTCCGGTGGCAGCCCACCAGCTCGTTGACGATCGAAGCCATCGTATGCTCTTTCGACTCTAGATCCACGCTTATACCGTGTGTTCGGATGACATTTGAAGTCGACGTCCCTATCGACGCGACCACTGCTCCAGTGACGAGCTCTTCGAGCTCGCCCTGATCGAGATTGTCCGCAAGTCCATCCGCCGCCGCCCCACTCGTAAACACGATGACATCCGGGAGATTGGCAAAGAGCTTTTCCTTCGCCGCAGCCGACCATCTCACTGTAAACGTCCGGTAGACCGGTAAAGGAATGACCGTCGCGCCCGTCTTTTTCAGTGTTCTCTCGACATGATCGCCGCCGAGATTACCCCGTACACGCACCACCGTGGCCTTGTCCAATTGTAGATTTTCCACCATTTGCCGCGCGAGTGCCGCGGTCGACCCCTCGGCCGGAACAAAATCGGGGTTGAGGTGAGCGGCGTTCAACGCACGGGCTGTTCCATCACCCACTGCGGCGATCCGCCAGTCTTTGAGATCCCGGATGTCCCCAATCGTTGCATGCCACTGTTTCAAGAAATAGCGAACACCATTTTCACTCGTGAAAACGACCCAGCGTTCGTCCACGGTGATCCGACGCAACGCGTCCCAGTCATCGGCGCGAAAATCCTCGGCGGTGGCGATTGTTGGGTAGGCCAGCACCTCCGCGCCGAGTTCTCTGAGATTTCGATAGAGGGTCAACGACTGATCGCCAGGCCGTGTCACCATGATTCGGACGCCGAACAATGCTTTGTCTTGAAACCACCGAAGTGTTTCGTGATGTTCCACGACCTCGCCGATAACAAAAATAGCGGGGGGCTGTATTGCGACTTCGGCGATCTTGTCAGGAAGCTTTGACAGAGTTGTCGTCACCGTACGTTGGGTCGACACGGTGCCTTTTTCGATTGCCGCTGCCGGAACGTCGGCGGGCATCCCGGCGGCAAGGAGTTTCTCGACGATCGTCCCGATCTCGGCGACTCCCATGTAGATCACGAGTGTTCCGTTTTTGGCGCCGGCCACCCATTCCCACGGCACCCCGGAGACAGCTTTGTCGACCGCTTGGTGCCCGGTGAGAAACACAACGTATGACGCCGCGAAGCGGTCGGTGCATGGAATCCCTGAAAAGGCAGGCGCCGCGACACCGGAGGTTATTCCCGGGACGATCTCATACGGGATCCCGTGTTCCCGGAGATGACCGGCTTCTTCAGCGCCCCTGCCAAACACGAAGGGGTCGCCGCCTTTCAACCGAACGACTCTTTTGCCCTGGGAGGCCAGCCTCACTAACAGGTCGTTGATCTCGTGCTGGGGCATCGAATGTCGCCCCGATCTTTTCCCCACAAACCGTTTGTCGACGGTTGGCGGCAACGCGACCAAGAGCTCATCCGGTATCAGGCTGTCGTAGACGACCGCGTCGCAATGATCGAGAAGGTGTCTCGCCCTCACGGTGATCAGATCGGGGTTACCCGGCCCGGCGCCTACCAGATAAACGACACCTTCTCGGTCCTTATGCTCCATCGATGACACTGCTTTCTCCGGCGAGGATCATTTTCGCAGTTCCAGCATTCTCGAGAGTTCCTCTTCGATCCCGTCGTCACTCTTTTCCTTGAGCAACAATTTCCAGTCCGCCTCAAGAAACTCAGCGTAGCACGCGTTCATTTTTTCCATATCGCCCGCCCAACGGGCTCGCACTCTTTTGCGAAAATTAGCAGCCAAGCTCATCAGGCGATTCCAATGTGTGGGGAAGATATTTTCCAAAACCATCCGCAAATGTCCCGCGACAAAAGGTGCCTTGCCGTCGGTTGATATCGCCGCCGTGAGACAGTCGCGTCTTAGAACAGCTGGAAATATGAAATCACAATGTGGCGGATCGTCTACCACGTTCACCAAAGCGTCGCCTTTCTTGGCGTCCTCGTATACTTGACGGTTCAACGCGGTATCATCACTTGCCGAGATGACGAGTCCGTATTCCGCGGCCTCCGGGGAACGGTACTCGCGTCTTTCCAAGGAGAGTCGTTTCCGCTCGGCATGGTACTCGAGCTTTTCGTGGACCTCTGGCGCCACAACGGTGATATCAGCGTCATAGTCAAGAAGGGTTTCGACCTTTCGCAAAGCCACCGCCCCGCCTCCGACCACCAAACAGGGGCGGTCACTGAGGGAAACACTTATTGGCATATATTTGTTTGTCATGTCGTTATTACTCCGACCGTTGATTATCTGTCCGTTTTACTATCCGGTTCACTCGATCCACGATCCGGCGTGTTGCCTGGCTCAATTCGTCCCGCAGTTCCGGGGGGAGCTTGTCCAGAATCGGAGCCAGTTCCTCTTGACAGAGGGTCTCTACCTCCCCATACCGGCCGTTATAAAGGGGTTCGTGAAGGACGTGCTCGTACCAGTAATCGAATTCGTCCAGTCTGCGCTCAATGATGTCCTCGACTTGCGGAATCGCAAGCTCCCGTTGTTGCTGACGGTCTTTGACAAACCGTTTGATGTCTTCGAGGTCGAATACCTGGACCGACGGATCCGAGTTTTTGGGTATATCCACATCCCGAGGGATGGCCATGTCCACGATGACAAGCCGGCGCCCAGATCGGCTCGCGATGACCTCGGTCATCATCCCACGCGTGACGATCGGCTCCGGTGACGATGTGCAGCTGACGATGACATCCGCCTTCGTCATCAACTCGGGAAGCCGTTCGAGTCCAAATCCCTCTGACCCAAACCGGGCGGCGTACTCTACCGCTTTGTCGGTTGTACGGTTTGCGAACATGAGACGGCAGTTGTCGGTCCGTGCGAGACGACCGGCAGCGAGGTCTATCATGTGATTGATACCGACAAACAATACGACGGGGCGCTCGAGCGACCCCAATGTGTCTTCGATCATGTCCACCGCCGCTGTGCTCACCGAGCAGGCCCCTTTTCCGATTTTGGTATCGGTACGAACCTGTTTGCCCACCCGGAATGCCTGATGGAACAGCCGGTGAACGACCTTGCCTGCGGCCTTTACGGCGCACGCGGAACTGTAGGCCTCTCTTACCTGACCAAGGATCTCGTTTTCGCCAAGAACCATCGAATCGATTCCCGCGGCCACCCTGAAGAGATGATCCGCGGTGTGTCGTCCCCTTCGCTTAAGGAACAGCTCTTTGTACGGTTGAATATCCAACCCCTTTAGTTTTTGGTAAAACTCGGCCACGATCTCGATCGCGTCGTTCTGCCGTCCCGTCACGAAGTAGAACTCGACCCGATTGCACGTGGAGACGATCACCGATTCGAGCACTCTGGGAAGACTGCTGAAAACGGCATTGGCTCGAGGCATTTCTTCATGCCCAAGCTGCAGCGTCTCGCGCTGCTCGAGCGACGAAGTTTTGTGAGTTATCCCGCAGACGACGAGTTTCCAGCTATTGGTTTTCATGACCTTGTCCTTTGGGAGGCGAGGTAATTTCGACCCCCCGTTGTCTGACGTCGTAGAAGAAGTTATCCGATCGCAAATAAACCACTATACCGTATCACTCCTGAGCCTGCAACCCGGCGGCGAGAATGCCAAAACTCTCGATCCCCGCAGCCTCGAGGATTACCGCTGCCTGATAGGACCGCGATCCGCGACGGCAGATTATGAGAATCCGTTTGGTTGGATCGAGCTCCTTCAGCCGTGACTTTAACTCGCCCAGCGGGATTCGGATCACTTCGTTGCATTTGTCGGAGATCTGGGGCGGCAACGGTTCGCCGACGGCTTCGTCGGTTTCGCGGACATCGAGCACAAGAGTACCCTGGTCGACAGCCGCTGGAAGCGATCCCGGATCGACGAATTCGGTCCCTCGCAACCCGGCGGCCGCCATACCGGCCATGTGGTGCAACGGATCGAGTGCCTCCGCAAATCGGGGGGCGTAACCGTGCTCGAAGTCAAACAGATCCTCCAGCGTCGCTCCCCGCTGCAAGAGCGACGAGAACACATCGACCCTTCGTGCGATGTCCCCCGTTCCCACTGCCTGCACCCCTAACAAACGGTTTGTACGATCCTCGTAGACCATTTTTAGAGTGAAGGTTTTCACTTCTGGATTGTAGTCCGGTTTGTCGGGGAACGACCCCCAGACGGCCCTTGCCTCGAGACCGGCATCCCGGGCCGCCCGCTCGCTCAAGCCCACACCGCCGATGTTGGTCTCGAATGCCCGGAGGACGAATGCGCCTACCACGCCCGGAAACTCAACCTTGTTGCCAGCAAGCATTTCACCTATCACCCGTCCGTGACGGTTTGCCAACGAACCCATTGGCAGGTAGATGCTCCGCCCGGTGATTTGATGAAGGGACTCGATACAGTCACCACCGGCATAAACGTCGGGGTCGGAGGTTTGCAGACACTCGTTGACCCGAATCCCACCGGTCTCGCCGATGTCAAGACCGCACTCCCGAGCGAGGGTCACTTCTGGATGAACACCGAGACAAAGAAAGACATAGTCCACTGACACGGGTTCGTGACCGGTTACGTAGACGACCGGTTTGTCATCCGAATTCAGATCGATCTTGTCGACTTGGGCACCGGTGAGCACCCGAACCCCTTCGCGGACCAGTGAATTTTGGACGATCGTAGCCATTTCCGGGTCGAGCATGTACGGGAACAACTGTGGTTGTTTCTCGAAGAGATCCACCTCGATACCCCACATGTCTTTCGCGGTTTCGCACAGCTCGATCCCGATGAACCCGCCCCCGATGATCGCCACACTGTCCACCTCACCGCGTTCCGCATGTTGGCGAAAAGTGATAACGTCAATGGGACGAACAAACGGCCTCACCCGGTTGCTCTTTGGTAATGGCATGGGCGGTTCTTTTGGCGTCGAACCGGTGGCGATCACCAGTCGGTCGTACCCGTGCTCCACAACCTCCCCCGTTTCGATCATCCTCACCGTCACCGTCTTCGCTCGGCGATCGATACGGGTGACCTCCGCACGGGTTATCGTCCGAAAACCCTTGGAACTCTCGAAAAACTCGGCATCCCGCAAGACTCCATAGGGTGTCTTCAACAATTCTTCGAAGCTCCCAACCTCTCCCGAGGCGTAGAGCGGGAATCCGCACGCGGCGTATGACAGATGCTCTTCCTTGTGGAACAACGTAATTATCGCCTCTGGCTGCCGCCGAGCGAGAGTTGCCGCGGCCTTGGGCCCCGCGGCAACACCACCAATAACGACGACGTCAGATCTCTCGGGGAGTTCATGCATACTAGACTCACCAACAGGAAGTAGGTCGTGCTTCTTAGCCGATTTTGATCCTACGAACGGCGGGGTGTTATCAGCTCCTAGTGGGAGACATCCCCTCTCACCGAAAGCGCTATCTTGTAGAGAACGGTAATGATCAGCAAGCCAATGCCGTAGACACCGACCCCGATCATCACCTCCGGGAACGTCGGAAAGTACTCGGTAACTACACCGATGGGGTTCGGTACGAAGCCGGTCACGACCATCCCGAGTCCTTTCTCGATCCAGATTGCAGTGAATAGCGCGGCGCAAGCGAATCCCAGTGTCGTCTCTTTCCGACGCGTGGCCGGTACGATGAGCAGAACCAACGAGATGACGGCCAACGTGACCGACACCCACATCCAAGGAACGAGAGTGGCCTTCCCATCGAGTCCGAAGAAAAGATACTGGAAGTGCAAAACGTGATGGGGAATATCGCTATACAACGCAGTGAAAAGCTCCATCAAAATGAAGAAGACGTTTACCGCCATGGCGTACGTCACGATCAGGGCCAGCTTTTGGATCGGTTCTCTTCCGGCGTCGAATTTGGTGAATTTCCTCAGCAAAAAGCAGAAAAGAATGAGAAGCGCCGGACCGGCTGAAAACGCCGACGCCAAAAATCGCGGAGCGAGAATTGCGGTCATCCAAAACGGCCGGGCGGCGAGTCCGGAGTACAAAAATGCGGTTACGGTATGGATGCTGACCGCCCAGGGAATCGAGAGAATGATAATCGGCTTGATCCATCCGGGGGGCGCAATCGCCTTGCGCTCGGCGTTCAGCGTGACTTGCGAAATCACGACGTTGAGAACGAGATAGCCACCGAGTGCTACGGTGTCCCAGAACATCAGCGAGTGGAGTGTGGGGAACCGAAAGACATTCATGATTCGCAGCGGCTGACCCATATCGACGAAGACGAACGTCATGCACATTATTACCGATCCAATGGCAAGAAACTCACCGAGTATCGTGATCTTGCCAAACGCCTTGTAGTTGTGCAGGTAGTACGGCAGCACAACCATCACCGCCGACGCCGCCACCCCAACCAGAAACGTAAACTGCGCGATATAAAAACCCCAGGTGACATCCCGGTTGAGCCCCGTGATCGTCAATCCCTCTGTGAACTGTTTGAGGTAGAACAGGAACCCCACGAAGATCACGGCCGAGAGGAACAGCAGCCATCCCCAGTATCGTCTGTCTCCACTAAGCGCTTTTTCTAACATGGATACCTCACACCAGATAGTAGACCTCGGGTTTGGTCCCGAGTTCGGGCCTCCGTCTTATCGTGAAATTCGCTCCGAGAACCTTCCTGATTTCCGAGTTCGGATCCTCCAGGTCGCCAAATACGAGTGCTTTTTCTTTGCACGCCTCGACGCACGCCGGCATCTGACCTCTGGCAAGTCGTTCTTCGCAAAACGTACACTTTTCGACAACCCCGCGGGACCGTGTGGGAAAGTCATCGTGCATTTCTTCGATAAACGGCCTCGGATCTCTCCAGTTGAAACTTCTCGAGCCGTAGGGACACGCAGCGACACAGTACCGACATCCAATACAGCGATGCCAGTCCATCATCACAATACCATCGTTCTGACGTTTCCATGTCGCCTGGGTCGGACACACCTTGACGCACGGAGGGCTGTCACAGTGGTTGCACAGGAGCAACGCCAAACTGTGTTTGAGCTCTTCTTTTGCGTACTCGTGTTCCTGGTTGTGGAACGCATGTTCGAACGGCTCTTTCCAGATCCACTTGATCTCGTCTTTGGGATTGTCGAACTCGGGCACATTGTGGAACTTATGACAGGCATCGACGCACTTGGTGCAGTTCTCGGCCTGTTGACACTTCTTGAGATCGATCACCATCGCCCAACGTTTACCGACGGCCGGTTTTCCAGCGGTTGTCGATTCCGATGAACCTCGAGCCAGCAGTTGCTTGGAAGACCCGCTGGCGAGACCCAGCGCGGCAACCCCAGCGACTTTCAAAAATTTTCTTCTGTCGATTCCCATTACGGTTGCTCCCTCGGTTCAACATGACAATCCCAGCAGTACGGCTTCACCCCTGCGTAATCATGACACCGGTCACAAAACGCGTCCTTGTTGGAGTGACAACTCATACAGGTGCGAGAGAGACTCTTGTCATACTCTTTCCCGTCCGGCGCGACGTGAATTCTGTCACCTTCGCGAACGACGTCATCTCTCCACACATTCAACAGATCCATGTGGAAAGCCCTCATGTAGTCTGCTCCCTCGACGCAGTCCGTGACGTCAACAGGCATCTCCAGCTTGGGCGCACCCGGCGTTGACCCACTGACCAGCTGGTACCACATCGGAGATGTCACGATAACGAGAAAGAGCACAATCCCGGCGATGATCTTACCGGCATCAGTCATCCCTCTCGACCTCCTCTCGTTCGTACGGTTGGGATCGGAGGTCGGTGGTCCTCGTCTCACCTTCCATCACCAACGCGTTTCCCACCATCTCGTGAACCGCCCCCACCTGGACCTCGGGGACCCAATACTCCATGAGCGGCGTCAATGTCGCCTTATCGATGGCACAGATGCACGTGAGCAGGTTGACACCGTGTTTGTCGTGCACGTACTTCACCGCGCTGGCCCTTGGGAAACCACCCCGCATCCTCATTTCGAGATTCTCGTCCGTGCCCAATCCCGACCCGCTGCCACAGCAAAACGTCTGTTCTTTGATCGTGTTCTCCGGCATTTCATGGAACTTGTTGCATGTCTGCCGCAAGATATAGCGCGGTTCTTCGATGAGCCCCATCGCTCGCGAGGTGTTGCACGAATCGTGGAACGTCACCGTCCAGTGATCGTTCCGTCTTGGGTCGAGTTTGATTTTGTTGTTGTGGATGAGGTCGGCCGTAAACTCACAGATATGAACCATCTTTGTGCATTTCGCGTTCTCGAATTTTGTCCCCGTAATTGGCGAGATAGGTTCCTCGAGAAAATCCGCCGGTCCGTTCATCGTATCCATGTATTGATGGAGGACACGCCACATGTGACCACATTCACCACCGATGATCCACTTCACACCAAGACGTCTTGCCTCGGCGTAGATCTTCGCGTTCAAGCGCTTCATCATCTCCGAGGAGTGGAACAAGCCAAAGTTCCCACCCTCCGATGCATACGTACTGAATGTGTAGTCGAGTCCGATCTCGTGAAACAAGGCCATGTACCCCAAGAAACCATAGTAGTGGGGATCGGCGAAATAGTCCGCCGACGGTACCACAAAGAGAATCTCGGCTCCCTTCTTGTTGACCGGTGCCTCGACACGGATGCCCGTCAAGTCGGCCAGGTCGTCGACGGCAAAATCGACGCTATCCTTGAAACCGTGCGGCTGGATTCCGAGGTGATTACCCGTCCTGAAGCAGTTCGCGGCGGGAGTCGTGATCCAGTCGATCCCTATGCCGACCAGATGAAGCAGCTCCCGAGCCATCATCGTTATTTCAGCCGTGTCGATACAGTACGGGCAAAACACCGAGCACCGGCGGCACTCCGTACACTGGTAGAAATAATAGAACCATTCCTTCAAAACCTGTGGGGTGAGCTCTCTCCCACCAGCCAGCTTGCCCAGAATCTTGCCCGCCGTCGAAAAGTCCCTTCGGTAAACGGACCTGAGCAGTTCGGCGCGAAGAACCGGCATGTTTTTGGGATCACCCGAGCCCAGAAAGAAATGGCACTTGTCGGCACATGCCCCACACCGGACACAGATATCCATGAAGACGCGAAACGAGCGATACTTCATGAGACGGTCTCTCATGCCTTCGAGGATTATCTCTTTCCAGTTGTCGGGAAGATTCCAATCTTCTTTTCTGGGATCGAATTCCCTCGCGTAAGGCAGGTCCAAGTACTCGACGTTTTTTGGGTTGGAACCGTAGTTGAAAGACCCTTTGCGGAACTCGATAGTCGGATCCGTCCAGTCTTTCTTGGGAGGTTTGAAATCGATTTTCGCCAGCTCTTCTTTTTTCGCTAGGTCGTCTGACATTACTATTCCTTCTCCAATGGCAGCACGGACTCTTCCTTGTCCAAGGGTAATCCAGCCTCGCGCATTACGTCTCTGAACTCATCCTCGTACTCCTCGTACGTGTGCGTCTTGACGTCATAGTTCCATGGGTTGATGTGCCGTTTGACACGATTCGTGTTCGCCAGGTTTCGTGTGGGGCTCAAAAACACCCCGCCAAGGTGCATCAGCTTGCTAAATGGGAAGTAGGCAAACAGGACACTGACAAAGAACAAATGAACGTAAAAGATGAAACCAAGCCCTTCTGGTACACTTGGAGCGAAGCTCACAAGACCCATTGCCAGCTCTTTTACATTGACGATATCTACCTTGTAAAAATGTCTCATCAGCAGACCCGAACCCGCGATCATCATGATCACAAAGAGAGGAAAATAGTCGGCTGGTAGCGAGATGTATCGCACCTGAGGTATGACAACTCTACGCAAGAACAAGAAGGTCACACCTGCTAGCAGGGCCGCCCCGGTCAGGTAAACTACCGGAACACCAATCTGAAAGATCCCATCGAGTGATTGTAGACCCAAGATGAAGCCCGGCACCGGCTCCGCAAAAAACCTGTAGTGTCTCACAAAAACGACAAGAAACGACCAGTGAAACACCAGCGCCCCCGCCCACAACCATTTGTCGGGACCGTACACGAGTCTTTCGTTGTCCTTCACCTCGGCTTTTGTGTTTCTGAACAACGAGCGGAAAAACAGGATCTCCAGTGCCATTCGCCCGATGACACCAACGGTATTATGCGGGCTCTCGAGGTTGTTGTTTTTAATAAAGGAGAGCGATTTCTGCTGACCGCTGGTCGTGGGAATCCGAAACGGGACCGTCGATCTCGCCCATCCGAAGATGCGAAATACAAATCCAAGAAGGAACAACACGATGGCGGCATACGGAATCACGACCCCAAAAAAGGTCTCGAGACCCATTCTGCCAACACCCAAATACACAACCAGGTAGAGAATCACGACCGTAATGAAGGCGTACAGGGCGTTCATCAGCCGCTCCCTCCCTTCACATTGGAAACATCAACTACCATCATCGACCGGTCCTCCCTCGTGCCGCGACACGCCGCATCCCACATTCACCTTTTCGAACAAGATCTCCGACCTGCGCCGGATCTCGTTGGTTCGGACCTCGTGAAGCTTATCTCGACATTCCATATATTTGTCAAAGGCGAGCAAAGCCACCTGATCGATTCTCGACTCCAGGTCGGCCAGCTCGTGTGAATGCTCGTGCTCGTCGATTCGATTGCCAAGAACCTCTCGAACGACCGTTTTCAATTGAAAAACGAACGCCACCGCCTCGGATGCGGTGAAGTCTTGCACGGATCGGATACGTATGATGCCATCGAGTGCCCGGCGCAGTTCACCGGTGTCCATTTCGGAGACGATCTCGTCGTAGATCGACCCGATGCTCTCGGCAATGGCATGTCCGACCGGGTTTCGAAACCGGTCTTTTTGTTTTGCGAGAAACTCGGAAGTACCCGGTGGATAGGTTTTTATGATGGAATCAAACCACCTGCCCAGAACGGCCTCGCGCTTCTCTATTAGAAGAACTGTCAGTACCATTTCTCTAAGTCGTTTCGACTTCCCCTTTACCGTCTGCACCCCTGCGGCCGCAAATGTCTATTGGCAGTCTCACAAACCCGGTTCTGCAAAAGCAGAACGGTGGTCCGGAGAGATGTTGTCTCTCCAGACCGGGAATTCTTTGCAGGATGCGACTCTTACACGCAACCGGTCGGCTTGGCCAATCCGGCGACCTTGCAGGCGCCCTTAGCCGGTCCGGACGGAAAAAGTTCGTAGATTTTCTTGAGCGGAAATCCGGTCTCCTTACAGAGTTTTCGGATCATCGGGGCGATTCCGAACTTGAGATAATAATCACGAAGATAGTTGACGACTTTCCAATGCTCTTCGGTCAGGTCGTCGACGCCTTCGGTAGTGGCAAGGGCCGCCGCGACTGTCTCGTTCCACACATCCGGCTCCTGCATGAAACCGTCCTCATCCACTTCGATTTTGACTTCGCCGAGTTCGAATATTGCCATTGCTGACTCCTCCGTACTGTTTTTTTGGCCTACGGGATATGTTCCCGCTTCCTCCGTTAATGCATCTCGATGTAACCACACGGGCACTGCTCTGCGCACTTCTTGCATCCCGTGCAGAACTCCATCTTGACTTTGTAGTCCTCACCCTTGACCAGGGGTTTGATGATCGCGTTGTCCTGACAGTAACTCCAACACGTGCCGCAATCGAAGCACATGCCGCAGCTCATACATCTCCTGGCCTCTTCGATCGCCTCTTCATTGGAGTACGTGCTGACGATTTCCGCCACCATGCTCTTGAGCCGCTCATCGACCGGCATCTCCTTATACGGCACACGTTGGCCGTCTTTGTAATAGGGCAGCTGCATCTTGTCGGCCCGAAGAATCGTTTTTTCGGACCACGGTACCGGCATACCCTCGCCCGTAATCATCTCGTGAATCGCCAGGGCGGCCATCCTCCCGTGGGCGATGGCGTCAATCACGAGCCCAAGGTTGACGTTGTCCCCGCCGGAGTAGATGTTTTCAGACTTGGTTTTGAACTTGTCATCGACCTTGATCCAGTCCTTGCCTTCGATGAGAGACTCGAAACCGGTAAAGTCCGGTTCCTGGCTAACGGCGGCAATCAAACAGCTAAAATCAAGATCGAACGTGTCTCCCTCGATTGGAACCGGTCTGCGACGTCCCGATGAATCCGGCTCACCAAGTTCCATGCGCTGGCACTTCATCCCGGACGCTGTGCCGTCGTTCCGGTAGATCTCTATCGGCGCCGCCAGGTAGTGGATTTCGATCCCTTCCTGTATCGCGCCTTCGATTTCCTCCTCTATTGCCGGCATTTCTTTTCGTGTCCGCCGGTAGAGGATCGTCACGTCGGCGCCAAGCCGACGTGAAACGCGGGCCGCATCGATCGCGGTATCACCGCCCCCGATCACGACGACCTTGTTACCGATTTCCACTTTTTCACCAACATTCACCCGGTGCAAAAAATCGGTGCCGGTAAATACATTCGGAGAATCTTCGCCTTCGATCCTCAGCGCGTACCCCTGATGCGCCCCGATCGCGACAAAGATCGCCTTGTATTCTTTTCTCAGATCATCGAGTGAGACATCGGAGCCGACGGCCGTGTTCAATTTGAGCTCGACACCCATCTCCAAGATACGGCTGATTTCCCCGTCGAGGATGTCGGCAGGCAAACGATAGTCCGGTATCCCGTAACGCAGCATGCCTCCGGATTTGGGAAACGCCTCGAAAACGGTCACCGGATATCCCCTCAAGGCCAGCTGGTAAGCCGCCGAGAGACCACCCGGACCGGAACCGACCACAGCGATTTTTTCCGTTCTCACTTCGTCGGTGAGTTTTTTTGGCACCATGCGTTTCTCGAGAGCATAGTCTCCTATGAATCTCTCGACTTTGTTGATGCTAACCGCCCCTTCCTTCTCGTTTCGGTTGCACGCCGTCTCGCAAGGATGCGGACAGACACGCCCACAGACGGAGGGGAAAGGTGTAGTTTCTGCAAATATGTGGAACGCCTCTTCGAAGGCCTGCTCATAGGTGATCTCGTTGTCTTCCGCCTTCGAGATCGTCATCAGCATTTTCCTGATTCTGTTGTGGTTCGGACAGCCGTCCGAACATGGCGGCGCCTTCTCGACCATTTTTGGCCGCAGCGTCGAGTGTTCAACGCCTGAACCACCACCCATGCCCCTGAGGGTCTTGAGACCCTTCTTCTTCTTTTTTACTACCTTCTTTACCATGGTGATACTCTCTCGCTGTGGATCAAATCGCCATCGACTTGAACCCGCCACTCGCGCCGCTGTTTCCGGCGGCTTTCCTCGTGTGTTTCGCCGCGTGTTTGGCGGCGCTCGATATCATGGAATCGGCCCAGTCCTTCACCCCATCCGCGTGAATGTGGGTGTAACACGCCAGCGTGTTCCCGGCTACCAGTCCATCTCTGGTGTTGCCCACGCCGACCCCGGTCTCGACCGCCATGCAACTCTTCACTTCCTGCAGGTCGCCAATTGGACCCGAATAATGAAACTCATGCCCGCGAATCGCCGTCCCCACTGGGTAAAACGGATTCGGCTCATCCACCCGCACCTCCGTGTAGCCGTGGCCGACAGGTTTCGGATGCATACCCAAGTCGATCGGAAACAAACCCGACATCGGGTAGGTCTTTTCGTTGCAGCGAAGCGACCTGGCTAGGTAGATCAGCCCGCCGCATTCCGCGTAGATGGGCAGCCCGCTCACGGCAGCGTGTTTGACCGACTCCATCATCGATCTGTTTCCGGCGAGCTCGTCGGCGTGTGTCTCTGGAAAACCACCGCCGATATACAAGGCGTCTATTTCGGGGAGGCCGTTGTCCTCCACCGACGACACCGGAACGAGCTCGGCTCCCCGGGCCTCGAGCGCCTCCAGGTTTTCGGGGTAATAGAACGTAAAAACGGAATCTCTAAAATAGCCGATTTTCACGTTCGCCGGTGCGCTCGCCACAGCGGCCAGCACCTCACACGAGATCGGTTTCGCGGATCGAGCGATCTCGATCATGGCGCCGATATCGAGATGGTCTTCACCGATTTCAAGGAGCCTGTCCCAAAGATCCGTGTCGTATTTGTACTCGGCGGGAGTCACGAGACCCAGGTGACGACCCGGTATCAACGTGGAGTCGTCGCCGAGATTCGGTATCGCCCCCAGGACCGGCAATCCGGTGAAGTCCTTGATCGAACCCTCGAGGACTCGGAAGTGTCTCCGACCGGCGACCCGGTTGAGAATTACTCCCGAGATTGTCACGTCGGGGTCGAAGACGAGACACCCTTTGACCACGGCCGCAACTGTGCGCGTCACCTTGGCGGCGTTGACCACCAACACAACGGGTGTCCCGGTCAGCTTGGCCAGTTCCGCGGTGCTGTGCGTCCCAGAAACATCTCTGCCATCGAAGAGTCCACGGTTACCCTCGATGACGGCTATGTCCGACTTTTCGGCGTGGACGACAAAGGTTCGACGGACAACGTCCGGTTCCACCATGTACGTGTCCAGGTTGCGACAGTCCGTTTCCGCCGCCGCCGAAAGCCAGGCCGGATCGATGTAATCCGGCCCCTTCTTGAACACCGAGACCGACAATCCCCGCCGTCTCAGCGCTCTTAGAAAACTCAAGCTCGCTATCGTCTTGCCCGAATCGCCGGACAGACCGGCGATCACGAGCCTCGAAAAGCCCGTTGCCATAGACCCGGATCCCCAAAAGCTGCATTACTCGTTGGCAGAACCCTCTTTATGCGGGATCTCGACATAGCTGCCTCCGAAATACGTGTAAACACATTTCCCGGAGTCGATCAGCTGTTTGATGGCGGCTTTGCAGGTCTTTTTATCGACCTCGCCTTCGTACAGCTCCATCATTGCCTTGGTGAGATCCATGGGTTTGAGCTTTTTGATGCCAAACGCGTCTTTCACCAGCTTGTACATGGCGTCAGCTATTTCATCTACCGTCTTTGCCATGTGAGCCCCTTAGTATGTCAAGTGTGTCGAACGTTTATACGTCAGACCGGCATGTTTGAAGTCATCGATGTGTTCCTTCTGGAACTCGATGCCGGCCATCTTGAAAAATCTCGGCCAACCGATCCGCTCGATCCATTCACCCATCCGTTCGTACTTCTTGGCATTCTTAGCCCAGAGCTCGACCAGGCCCCGCACGGCTTCTACGGTTTCCGGCCCCCGCGGTGGATTGTTCGGTAGATACGGAATGGCGAGCTTCGAGAACATCGGCTCGTGACGGGCGTTGGATACCTTGCCACCCACCCAGATCGAAACACCGTCGTTCAACGGATCATTCAACGGCAGGGACGGACACACGGTGTAGCAGTTCGCGCAGAACATACACTGTTCTTCGATGATCTCGACGGACTGTTTCCCGTCAACGGTCGCCGGCCGGATCGCTGCCGTCGGACAAGATGCTGTCACGTTTGGAATCTCGCACATCTTGTGCAACTTCTCGTGGTCGATTTTTGGCGGGCGGCGGTGGATACCCAGTATCGCGATGTCCGAGCAGTGCACGGCGCCGCACATGTTGAGACAACAGGCAAGTGCGATTCGGAGCTTGCCAGGCAGCTTCATTTCTTCAAAGTACTCGATCAGGTCGTCCATTACGGCCTTGACGATACCCGATGCATCGGTCGCCGCCGAGTGGCAGTGAATCCAACCCTGTGTATGGACCATGCTGGAGATTGCGTTGCCGATCCCGCCGACCGGGTGACCCATCTCCTGGAGATCCTTGATCAGCGGATCAATATTCTCCTGTTTGTCGGTGAGGAATTCCACGTTGTGACGGCTGGTAAACCTCAGATAGCCGTCACAGTACTTGTCGGCGAGATCACAGTACATTCGGATCTTGTCAACACTAATGAGCCGGCCGGAGCTGGCGCGCACAGTGTAGAGCTTATCCCCCGTCTCTGACACGTGCACCATGACACCGGGTTTGAGGATTTCGTGGTATTTCCACTTGCCGTAGTTCTTTTTGATGATCGGCGGCAAGAATTTCTCGTAGTGCGGAGGACCGTAGTCGGTCCGTCTTTCTTGCGTCGGTTCAGCCATCTTTTTACCTCGATTCCGTAACTGCTATGACTTTCCAGTTCAACTTTCAGATTCCTCTTCTTCACCTTCGTCTTCTTCGAAATACTCTTCGTAGAACACGTAGGGGTTCTCACGAGGATGAGCGATCATTTCGGGCACCGGCTCGAGTTCGATCGCTTCGAGGAAATTGCCCATACCGACACGCTGGATGAACTCGCCAACGCGTTCACGGTTCTTGCCCTCCTCACACCAGAGATCCCAGATTCGTTCGAGGAGATCCTTGAGTTCCTCATACGGGGGCTCCATCTTGTAGAACGGAATCAATACCGAGGAAAGGAGCGCGCCCTCAATGATAGGGGCTTTGGAACCAAGCAGTATTGCTGCCCCACGATCCTTACCCGGCGCCAGTGCCTTGGGCATCACGTTGATGCAGTGCATACAGCGACGGCAGAACTGGTTATCGATATGGATTTCCTTGCCATCCCAGTCCATGCATCTCGCCGGACAGTTGTCGACGACATCGGCCTTGATATCCATTCCGTTTTTCGCGTACTCGGTTACGGCCGCCCTGTCGACCTGGATATCGTCACGCCAGATACCGATGATGGACATATCCGCCCTGGCCATCGACGCCACACAGTCGTTTGGGCAGCCTGAGAACTTGAACTTGAACTTGTAAGGGAAGGCGGGCCGATGGATCTCATCCTGATATGCCTGGGTGAGGTCGTAGCACGCCTTCATCGTGTCGTAGCAAGACCACTCACATCTGGCCATGCCGCAGCAACAGCTCGGTGTTCTCACATCCGATCCGGACCCACCGATGTCGAAGTCGATTTTTTGAAGCTCGGAGAATGTCGGTTCGAGCTCATCGGTGGTCGTACCCAGCAGAATGATGTCGCCGGTCGAACCGTGCATGTTGGTGATTCCCGAACCATGCTCCTCCCAGATATCGCAGATCTTGCGGAGAGCATCGGTGTTGTAGAACCAACCGGCCGGTTGGTTGATCCGCATCGTGTGGAAATGTGAGATATTTGGGTATTTTTCCGGAAGATCGGAATAACGGCCAATCACACCACCACCGTATCCCATAACACCTACGATTCCACCGTGTTTCCAGTAGCCAATCTTCTCTTCGTACGATTGTTCGAGCTGGCCGAGAAGATCCCTACACATGGGGCTCTTCTTCGCGGCCATCTTGATTTCCGTTACGAAGCTGGGCCACTTACCTTTTTCAAGCTCATCGAGCTTGGGAGTTTTGGGCAATGCGTCAGACATCTTATCTCCTTGAGTGACCAAAAACCTCTCTGTTGACCTAAGACCTTCCAAACCTCGGAAGGCCAACAATTATTAATGGTTTTATATTTTTCGGCGGGTGCCGAATCTTCAATCCGGTTGGGTCAGAGCTTTGTTACCAAACCCCATTTATAGACCGTTTTACCCGCCAATGTCAAGGTAGAAATGTGAAATGGTTCACGATCTCCCAGGCGTGGGGCCCTGTCGCGACCTATTGTTGGCGATCTCGGTGAGCTCTCGACTTAATCTCCATACTCACAACGAGTTAGGCCCGGGACTACGTTTTTGGGTCTGGGCGATCACATATACACAGCCGGTGAGGTGGTCTCGGGTCGGCCCAAGGGGAATACCCGTCCTCGTGTCTCACCGTCTGGGTTTGCGCGGGGGCGTTTCCTTTGGCCTACGGCTTATCCACACAACACCTATTCGGCCCGCGTGTCGGATTGTTCTATATTTCGTTTTCTGGAGAGATGGACCGTAAAGCGGGTGCCGCGGTCGACTTCCGATTCGACGTCGATACTCCCGCCGTGGGCCGCGGCGATGTTGTTCGCGATAAAGAGCCCAAGACCGGTCCCCTCCATTCCCTTCGAGGAAAAGAAAAGGCTGAACATCTTTTCCTTGGTTTCCCGATCCATCCCGATCCCATTGTCCGCCACTTCAAAACGGACCCTATCCGGTTCGCCGTTGACGGCGAGGGTTACTTGATGATCAGTCTTTTTCTTGTCTACCCGGCACGCATCCAGCGAGTTCTCCAGAAGGTTGACCAGCATCGAGCGTAATCCCAAGCGATCTCCTTCCAACTCACCGCTGTTTCCGTGAACGTCTTTGGCGAGATTCACCCCGTGTTCGAGTGCCTTGGGTTCCATCAGCGAAAATACCTCATTCGCCAGGTCCTCGATGGGTATCGGCTCCCAATGCGGCTGTCGTTCCTTCGCGTAATAGAGGATATTGAGGACTGTATTTCGAATGCGGTCAACATTGCGTCTTACCATTTCCCAACCTTTTTTCACGCGCTCTTGGTTGTCCGACTTGAGTCCCGAATTGACGAGATACATCCCCCCGTCCAACCCGGTAAGGAGTCCTTTGATGCTGTGCGATATCGAGCCGATCAGAAGACCGGTCGACTCGAGTTGGGACTGAAGTTTTCTGATGGCCGTGATGTTGGTGCTCATTTCGACGACGTGGGTGATCTCCCCGGCCTCATTTCGAATCGGCGCCGTATGTACGAGGACGTTGTATTGATCACCCCCCATGGATGTGACAATCTCTTCGCTCTCGTGTGATTGACCGTCCTCAAAGGTCAGCGCGACGGGACATTCGAGACACGGCTCGGTTCGGTGTTTGTAACATTCGTAACAATAACCTCCCACGTCATCGCCAAAATCTTCCTTGAAACGGCGATTGACGGCGATCAGTTTGAGGTCCCGATCCTGGACGGTAACGTAGCAAGGGACCTCATCAAAGAACTGGCCGAGCCGCTGCTGGGCTCTGAAAAGCCTTTTTTGCAGCTTTTTGACATCCGTTATGTCAGCTGCCAGTTTCAGAACACGCACAACCTCGCCGTTTTCGTTCTTGATCGGTGACGTGAACACCATGACCGGCATCTCCTCGTCGTCCCTTTTTACCACCACGCTTTCGGACTTGGTGCGCCGCCCGGTGCGAAACGTCTCTTGCACGGGACAGTCGGGGCACGGCTCGCTCCGCCGCTTGAAGAACTCGTAACAACGAGCATTGCTCGGATCGCCAAACAGCTCTTTGAGCCTGCTATTCGAATCCACGATCCTAAGATCGCGATCCTGAACGGAGATGATCCCTGGCGTCGCGTCGAAGTAGTGTTCGTAGGACAAACCCGTCTCGCCCGTGGGCGGCCCGCCGGATTCTTCGGTCATGATTCCCCTTACGCCGGTTTACCCGACTCTTCGACCGCTACCTTTTGCCGAGTTCGATCGGTCAACCTGTCGACGGTCATAAGAAAAACTTCCGGGTTGATCGGCTTTTGCATAAACCCTTCCGGCGCCTCCACTGTCTTCTGGTACATGAGCTGCCTGAAATCGACGACACCGGTAACAATGAAGATTGGTATGTCTTCGAATGTCGGGGTGTTTCTCAGCTCGTGAAAGACGGTCACGCCCGACTTGCCCGGCATGGAAACATCGAGCGTGATTAGATCCGGTCGATCAGCCTTGGCTTTCTCGATCCCTTCATCGCCATCGTGTGCGGTGATTACCTCGTAACCGTTGTCTTGCAGCAATGCCTCCAGGTAATCGACGATATCCGGCTGGTCGTCGATAACCAGGACCTTGACCGGCTTGACTATTTCCTTGACCCGCGGCTTCCTCTTTGGCAGTTCCATAGGAATGACGATCGCGTCAGCAACGAGCTCGCAGACATTCTTGACGGGCAACCACATCGACTTCCCGTTGATCTCGTACTTGAGATCGTAGTGCTTGATGAGGTCACTCAGCCCGTCCACACAATTATGACATGCCGTGGTCACGATTGCCGCCCCTGTTTCCCGGATCTGATCCGCCTTTTTCTTGGCGACGCTCAACCGTTTCTTGGCGTACTCGGCCATGGACATGGCGCCCCCGCCACCCGTGCAACAGTATGAATCTGCGCGGTTTGGAATCATTTCCCGGAAATCCAGGCAGGACCGTTTGAGACAGAAACGCGGCTCCTCCGTCAGACCGCTCGATCGGGACAGGTTGCAGGGATCGTGATACGTCACCGGCAGGGGATTCTTCTTTGGGTCCAGAATGATTGTGCCCGTGTTGATCAAATCAACCATCAACTCGAGGATCGAAATCATCTCGAAAGGAAGCGGGTTGGCCTTGCCCCAGTTTGGCGCCTCCCATTTCGTTGACAGAAACCCATGCCCGCACTCGGAGATGACCATTCGGTTCACACCGAGCTGCTTTGCGTGGTTATATGCAAGATTACCCATATGACCGCCAAGGTCGGCTTTGCCCGAGAAGAGACCAAAGTTCGTGTTGTCCCAACCTTCCGACGGCATCGTCCAGTCGAGACCGGCCACATGGAAAATCTTGAACGCGGCCTGAAGCGACAGCGGAGCGTATTTGACCTCGCGCGGATTGATGACGAACACGAAATCCGATCCCTCCTTGTCTATCGGGACCTTGAAGTCCGCGTCGTCGAGTTCCATCTGGACTTCTTCCTCTAGCCATTCGAGCGTCTCGAGATAGTCCTCCTTGCTCACCGCCATCTGGTTGCCTGTTTCCCATTGGTCTTTCATGACGGTCAAAACGCCTTCCGGCGCGACTTCCACATCCACGAGGCAGCTTCGTGTCAGGCTGACGATCCCCGCCATGTCCACACCAAACGGGCAGTTGATCGTGCATCTGCGACAACCCGTGCACGAGCCAAAGACGACATCCTTGAGTCGTTCGAGATCTTCGTCGGTTTTTACCTGCCGGGATCCGACCCAGAAGGGTACGATCTTGCCAAGCCAGTCATAATGCCCCTTGTAGATGCCCCGGATACTGTCCGCCTTAGCCGCCGGTGTCATCTTAGGATCGTTATCAGCCAGAAAATAATGACAGGAGTCGTTGCACATCCCGCAGTGAGCGCAGGCAGTCAGCGAGAGGACGTGTTGTCGATTGAGCCTTTCTTTGAACAGCTGGTTAAATTCCTTAGCCTTTTCGGACATAGCCATTTTGCTTCTCCTACGGTAACTGGCGGTGTATTCCTTATGCTCCAGCGATACGCTTCTTTGGATAGACCCCTCTGTGGCCAAAGTGTTTGCCCATGTAGTAGCGCATAAACGGCCAACAGATGTAGTGCGAGATTTTGCTGAAGGGCACATAGAACAGGAAGAATGTCGCCATAGAGAAATAGGACAACAGCCAGAATTCACTGGTCTGTGGTGCGTTCATGACGCCACTTCCCATCCACAGCGTCAACAGAATCAAACAGAAGTAGTCATCGGGTGTGCTGATGGCGCGCATGTCCGCCCTTGTTATGCGGCGGACGAGACGGCTGATACCGATCAACGCAGCAATGCCAAAGATTCCCTGTTGAAAATATACGATGAACGACCCTTTCATGGCCTCATGAGCCCAGGGCATGGTAAACGCCACCGCGATTCCAACAGCCATCGCCACATGAAAAACGGCGAACTCGATCCAGCGATACCACTGCTTTCTCGTGCTTTCCATTTCGTCGGGGCGAGCAAGCAGCAGGAACGAATATTGGATCGCCTTTTTGTGATCTCCCTTTGCCGGCGTGCCTTCTCTGGCAGCGGGTTTTTTGAGTATCGACCATATCTTAATAGTGTATGCCACCACCATGAACGCGAGCGCAATGTAGTGCAGGTTGTGAACCAGTAGATGCGTAAATGGCATCAGTTCGTGCCAGTTCAGCTCAGCGGGCATGAGATACCTCCGTTGGATGAGTCGCTTGGGCTTTGTCGTCTTTCGTGTTGAGATTGCTCCGCATCACACATCGATTCATCAAGTTCCTAGACCCCCGGCGCGGGGCTATTCGAATACGCCGTGTCGAGTACTTTCACCGCTTCATTGAGCCGGCTTCCATCGACAAGATCGGCCAGAACGAGACTGTCCAATATACCGGTGATTCGATTGTTGATTACTTGATACAGGATTCGGCACTCGCAGACGTCCGATTTGAGGCAATTCTCTGGGTTGAGCACGCAATCGACGATGTTGATTGGCCCGATCGCCGATTCGACGATCTGACGTATTTTGATCTGGTCCGCGGGACGGGCCAACGTGTATCCACCGCCTTTGCCGCTCTTGCCACGAATCAACGCGCCGTTTTTGAGACCGATAACAAGCTGCTCGAGATAGCGCCTCGATACGTTGGCTTCTTTCGAAACATCGTTCAGACTGATCAGCTCTTTGCCTTCGGATTGGCGTGCGAACACGATCATCATTCTCAGCGCGTATCGGGCGCGCGTGGAAAGCTTCATAAAACCAGTGCCTCCATGGTAAGGCGTTGGTAAACCCCAACACCTGCGTAACACTATAGACACATACTCCTAGTATTTCAATCGGAATATGTGACTGTTTTCTCAAACTCTGGGTCTGTCGTCTTTACTCCTTGTGAATCAACAAGTTATGACCTTGGCAAACCTAACGTTGTGGTGTTTTTCGTGCTGGTAGAGGCCGATTGCGTGACCTGGTTTTGACCCATCCGGCCTCCATCGCTGCCTGGCGCGAGCGCGGTATCCAACCGGGTTGATCCGCCCGGTTTGGGGCCCGCCTGGCCCTATTGTCCTTTTTGACAGTGCCTTGCGCCGATGTCTCATCTTCGAATCTGGTTGTCGGTCAACACGGGCGAGGCTATACTTCGGACGTGATTGTGCAACATTTCACTAAGTACGAAAACCTGACCGCTCGAACAAAACGGTCTGTCTTGGGAGTCGGGGCGAATCATGAGTAACGGCGTCAGTTCGCTTTGGAAAAACGAGGACTGGTGGGCGGTCTGGTTCGGGTTCGTGCTGAT
>CP070677.1:1167071-1171023 GCA_020352495.1 Candidatus Latescibacterota bacterium | reverse complement strand
TCGTAGACTTTTACAACACCGTCGTGGGAAAACCTTTTCGTTTCGAAAACACATCGACGCACGTGCTAGGTTTGGAATCGGGCTACGAAGATATCTGGAACAAGAGATTCGAAAAATCGAAAAGACGTCAAACGAGAAAGGCAAAACGAGAAGGGTATTCGGTCACAGAGGCTCGTTCGGTCGATGAGGTGAGAAGCTACTACGCGATATACGAAGAAAGATGTCGAGAATGGCGACAGCGCCTTCGGTATCCCGAAAATCTTTTTGTAGGGCTTTTCTCACGTGGGGGGGGTGGTGTGAGATTGTTTCTTGCGCGGCTTGGTGATGAGCTCGTCGGGGGGCACCTGAATTTCTATTACAAGGACGCGGTGATTGCTTGGAACGGCGTCACCCGCGAGATCGGAAGCGGCAACCAGGCGAGTACGCTTCTCTATAGCGAGTGCATTCGCGACGCCTGTGAGCGTGGATTCCGACAGTATAATCTGGGCGGAAGTCTTGGGAAGGTCTCTCTCGCCGATTACAAAACAGCGCTGGGAGGGACCCCGTACCAATATCGGACGGCAGTATGGCGTTCGTTTGCTGGGAGAGTCGCATCGGCACTGACGAGGTTTGTGTCAAAACGCTGAGCCCATGGTGAGCCAATCCATCAACCGCAGTGGGGGATCGAGATTCATCCCCAACACCATCGCTCTGGTTTTCCAGACGGTCTTCGCTACGCTTATCACACTCGCGCAGATAAAGATTCTCGCGAGTTTCCTCTCAAAAGAAACGTTTGGGCTATTCGCCTCGCTCAGAGGATTTTCGTTTTTGCTGGCGACGTTGTCGGCGAACGGAATCCCGCTGCTTCTCGTACGGTTCATCCCGGTTCACGAATCGAATCGAGAGCGACGCGAGGTCGTACGGCTCGTCGCGACGAGTGTTCTGTCGGCCACGGTCCTTCTGATTATCGTTTCCGCGTTGGTTCAGGTGCTCCAGAATTGGACATTTCGATTTGCTACATCAGATCAACTCACCTTTGAGTTGTACTTGTGGTTCTACGTCACAACTCTTGGTGTGATGCTAAAGATGATCCTCTATGGTGCGCTAAACGGTTTGCGGCGGCTCACCGTCCAGCTAATGCTCGAGATGTTGTCGCTGCTCGCCGTGCTCGTCTGGATTGCCGTGGCGCGACACACGCTTACCCTTCCACTTCTATTTGAGATACTCGGAGTCGTCAATCTCGTCACAGTGGGCGTGGGCTTACCGGTTTTTGTCCATTCGCTTAGACGTGACGTGTCCTTGACGATCACCGGCGAAACGCGACGTGAACCCAAAGTGTCGTACCGTGGTCAATATGTCTCCTACTTTGGGTGGGCGTTGGGTCTGAGCCTTGTGGCCGTGGCATTTACAGATGTGGATCGTTACATTCTCGTGCAGGTCGTTTCGTTGGAGCTTTTGGCGCTGTTTCACATTGGATCCAGAATCAGCCGTCTCGCAAACCGGCTGATTGGGGTCGCGAACCTGGCCTTCCAACCCGAGGTTACCCGACTCGACGTCGAGGGGCGTGATCAGAGCGTCATCCAATCCACGTGGATATTTTTGAAATTCAACTCGGTGATCGGATTGTTGATGACAATGGCGCTCATTGTCTTCTCCGGTGAAATCATCGTACTCGTGGCGAGCGAACAATACCTGCCGGCGATCCCGCTCCTTGTACTTCTGGCTGTGAGTCTTCCGTTGACCAGCATGACGGCGCCGTTAACCACCGTCATGAAAGCGCGCGACCAGGTTCGGGGTGCTTTGTTGTGCGACCTTGGATGGGCCGTGTCGTATGTGTCTCTGATCCTCGTGTTGAGTCCGCCCTTTGGTCTCGTCGGTGTTGGCTCGGCACAGCTCGTCGCCTGTCTGGCGCAGCTCTTGCTTGCTTTGAAGGTATCCAATCTCCCGATAGACGCGCGTTCCGTAGGTCTGCTGGTCTCTAAGCTCATCGCCGCCGGCGCGGTTGCTTTCATGCCATCGGTTCTTTTCGGGATCTGGGTCAACGGCCGAGACGCTGGTTCCATCGGGGTCAAGCTTGTGTTGTTCGTGGCGGGTTGTCTTGTTCTCAGGTGGATTTTGCGTGTTGTAGGGCTGTTCGCCGCAGACGAAGCGCTCATGCTCCGGCAATTGTTCGAGCGGCGGCGGATCGGGTGTTTTGTCAAACTCATTGGTTTCGAACGACGGCAATGAAGAACTTACTCATGATCATTCCATTTTTTCCTCCAAACGCCGGTGGTGGGGTCTATCGTCCACTGGGATTCGTAAAATACCTCGAACGGTGTGGGTGGCGGCCTATCGTTGTGACTCCCCAGTCGGAGTCGTTTTGGATCATGGACGAGACGCTACTTCGGGACGTACCCTCGAACTGTGAAGTGCGGCGAACCAGAACGTTGAGTGGACAGTACATGCTGTCGCGTTTTCGTGGGAAGCGGCAGATAAAGGGAAGTCGGCAAGTGCGGTCGAGCCGCGGATTCGGGTTCTTGAGAAAGCTTGGCGCTACGCTGCTCGTCCCGGACACGTACATCGGTTGGTATCCGTTCGCCGTACGAGAAGGCCGCAAGGTTCTCGAGAAAAGACGGATCGACGCGATATACTCGACTTCGCCCCCGGAGACGAGTCATCTTGTCGCCCACAAACTGCATGAGATCTCGGGGGTTCCGTGGGTCGCGGATTTTAGGGACCCGTGGATGAATCTGCATCTGTTGCCCAGACCCACGCCGTTTCACGATCGGCTCCACGAGAGTCTCGAACGCAGAGTGTGCTCAAAAGCCGCCACGATTGTCACCAATCGCTGGCATCTCGAGTTGCTCGAAAAGAGATACCCGCAGCTCAAACGCGTCACGCTGATACCCAATGGCTATGACCCGGCGGATGTGGAGGCCGTGATGGATCTCGAGCCGTCCTCGGAAGTCTTCCAGATCGTGCACGCGGGAATGCTCACACAAAAGAGAAGTGCCATCCCGTTCTTGAAAGCGCTCAGGATTTTTCTGGACCGCACGCCCGACGCATCAAAACGGTGCCGCGTGATCTTCTTGGGTCCGAGGGAGAGCGATAACGAACGGGAGGTTACGAATCTGGGGTTGGACGGGGTTGTGTCGTTTCGCGACACGGTAAAGCATCACGAAGCGGTGAAGATCGAGAGGAGTTCTCAGTTGCTGCTCCTGATAAAACACAAGAACCCGGTGTACGACGGCATCGTGCCCGGCAAACTGTACGAGTACATTGGCGTAAGAAGACCTATTCTCGCGCTCGTCCCGGAAGGAGAGGCCGGTGACATTGTAAAACGACTGAATAGAGGCGAAATCGCGCCGCTCGATGACACGCAAGGCATCGCGGAACGGATCGGGATGATGTACGAGAAACACCGAGAGCGGAAACTCGATCAAGAGTACGATCTCAACCCGGTGGCGGAGTACCGGCGGGACGTCTTGACGGGAGAGCTGGCGGCATATCTGGATTCGATGTCAGACGGTGGGGATTAGAACGTGTCCAAATCGACTACGACGATACTCGGAATTTCGTTGTTCGTATTTCTCGTTTTGTTGCTCCCCTTGAGAAACGGATTTACCGACGACGGGTTTATTCACATTCAATATGCGAAAAACATCGTCACCCGCGTCGAGTACAGCTTTAACCCCGGCGAGGTCTCGCATGGCACGACGAGCCCGCTTTGGGTGATGATCCAGGCCGCGTTGGGGAGGATTTTCGGGACGGGAGAGGTCCTGATTGTCACGAGCCGCGTGTTGTCTTGGGTGAGCGGGTTTCTCGCAATCCTCGGTATGTTCATCCTCGCTCGGGCGCTGGATCTTAGGGTGTGGACGGCACTTTTCTGTGCTCTCTTCTTTGCCACGCACGTGTGGTTCGTTCGTTTGACGGCGCTCAGCATGGAGACGGCGTCCGCGGTTCTGGCCATTGTGGCCGTCGGTGTCGTATC
>CP070677.1:1160499-1166971 GCA_020352495.1 Candidatus Latescibacterota bacterium | reverse complement strand
CAAATCATTGGTGACCACCGTCTTTTGGCTTTACGCCGGAAGTCGGTTTTTATATTGTTTCGTCAAGATGGACTACCACTCCGCGACGACCGCTGAAAAAAATTCTTTTCACGGCCGTACGGTTCGAACGGGATCATAAAGTTAATTGGAGAGAGCAAGGCAAAACAATGTCGCCGGAGGAAATCGCAGAACGATACATAGAATGTTGGAAAGAGACTTTTTCACTGTATAAGAAACACGTTCTCCTTGTCCCGTTTTTTGTCATTGCGGGAGTCAAAATTCTATTCCTGCTACTCGTCTATTTCTGTTGGCACCCGTTGGTTTCTGGGTTCATGGCCCCAACGCTCGAGAGCCTCGCCGGCGAGGAGTTCCTCCACTTTCCTATGCATATTTTGGCGCTGCCGCGGGTGTTTGGCGTAATCAACGCCTTTGTGATGCTTGCCTTGGGTTTTGTAATGCTTGCCTGGGCGGTTTTCATGATCGACGATGCAATCGAGGGGAAGCGATATCGTCTTGTGAACTATGCCGGGCAGGTTTCGATCTGTATTCCTTCGATCCTGCTAATCGGTTTCGTGTTCCTCGCATTGGCGGCGGGTGTCCCTTGGCTGCTCGAGAAAATCGCAGCTCGTGTGCCTTTGGGAAGACTGCTGATGTTGGTCGGCCCGCTGGCGATTTTTGTTTCACTTGCTGTCAGGGTGCTGCTGGTCTACTCGCTCATTTTCCTCAAATATCTCCGGGGGCGTGCGTTTCCTGCGCTCAAACGAAGTGTCGGTTTCGCCAATGCCCGATTGCCCTTGACGGTGCTCGTCGTCTTTACCGCGTGGATGATTCAGAAGCCGTTCGAGTTCCTCGGATCGAGATCGAGTTTTCTCGTGGAGAGCTCCAAGTCGGAGTGGGTCGCAATCTACTTATTGTTGGGGATAATAGTCGAAATCTTTGCGTTGTTTTTCCTGTTCGTATCCACGACATCGATTGCCTTTGGAAAGGCAGGCCGAGGCTAGAAACGTGCGTGTAACCGGATCGATCAGCATAATTCTTGTCACACTGATTCTACTTGGAGGGTGCGAGTCGGAGTCGGGAATTGGGACACGGTATGCCGTGGAAAAAAAGATGTGGGACGCAAGGGTACTGGAGCAGAAGATCTCCGCGGACGTGTTTACCGGCGACTACCGTGACGTGGACGCCGCCATCGACGCATACGAGGAGATTCTGGCCAGCACGCACCGGGATTCTGTCGCTGGACAACGCTGGAGCCCGAGGATCCGAATCGAAATCCAACGACTGACGCTCATGTGTAAGATCGCATTGACAAAGCTCTATTTCAGTCGTTTCGAAGAAAATGCCGCGGTAACCTATTACAGATCCGGATATCGTCTTCATGACGTAATGTTCGATGACATTCCTGACATAAGTTTGGCTCTGGTTCGCTCGCTTTATGACTCTCTCCCCGAGGATTCCGTCGGTATTCGATGTGGGACCTTACTCAAAGACGTCGTCGAAGACCACATTTTGTGGTTCGGAGATATCCAGATTGGGGACACGCTATTGGATGTTCCACTGTATCTGGCCAGGACGCAGATGGAAAGAGGCAACAAGGCAGTCGATCCGGACTTCTTGGATCTTGCGGAAACTTTCTATTCGCGAATCGTACACACCTGGCCGGACAGCCTCTTGGGGTACAAGGCGCGCATCTCACGAGCCAAACTCTACACTTTGTCCCATCGATTCGACGACGCCTTGGATGATGTCGAGAACGCGATGGGTAGTGAACACGTGGGCGGGACACTGGATGAACTCAAGCTCTTCAAAGGAGAACTCCTCGGTCACGGGTTGAAGCGGTACGATGATGCCAAAGCGGTGTTCGATGATTTGGTCTCACATTCGAAACGAGAGTTCGTCGTGCACATGGCGAAGCTCAATCTAGCGTCTGTCGAGATGGCAAAAGGAAACCGTGCCAAAGGAACAGAGTTGTTTCGTGAAATTGAACTGAGCAATGATGTGGCACCCAAGACCGTGGCGAAGGCCATGTTCCTGCGGGCGCTCGACTATCAACGAAATGGCAACTGGGCGGAAGCGCTGAATCGTTACTGGAGGATCTGCCGGCTCTATCCCTTTACCCCGGCCGCGGCGGTGGCACCTCTCGTTATTGTGCGCCATTACGATAAGACGGGTGACGTAGCGTCGAGAGAACGTGCCCTCGGCAAGGCAACGGAATACTATCTCGGCGCCATTGGCAAAGATAGCAAGCACCTCGATAACCGACACGTATTAAAAGACTATCTCATTGAGACTTACTTGATTTGCGAGAATCCGATTGGGGCGGCAAGGGAGCTGTCGGACGGAGCGGACAAGTGGAGAGCTGCGAACGGCAGCATGGCCCTCATAAAAAGCGCAATGATATATTTGAACTTACTGGATGACGAAGAAAACGGCGTCCGTATGCTCAAAAAATGTCTTGACGCGTTTCCGGAGACGCGATATTCAAGGGTAGCTCTACGGGAGCTAAACAGGATTTCCCCCAACAACCGATGATCCCGGAGGGCTAGGGTTCGCGAATGCCGCCGGTGGATCGTCCCCACCTGGTCCGCTCGGGCGGTTCAGAGATCAACATAAATCGGTCGATCTAGCGACGCCATGGGAGGTTGTGGTGCGGATTTTGCCACGCCTGTCGCAGAATTCGTGTGTCCGACAAGAAAATGATCCGGGGGCCTCAGTTCGTGGTAAGTCGGGGCGTTAAGCAACTGATATGTAAATACTTAGACGTTTGGCTTGCTGCCAACACTCGGGTGAATTGGTCTCAGGTTTGCTTCCTATGTCCTCGAATCCCACTTGAACACAGAAGGCAACGGATCTTTAGGAGGTTTGCAGCATGACCGGACGCAGGCGGGTCGGCCCCATTCGGCACTTGGCAGCCATTGCTGTCCTTTTTCTTTTTTGTCAACATCCCTCCCTTACACAAGCCAGCGATCAGTCCTCGGGTACATATGGAGCGTGCTTTCTGAGCATCCCCATCGGCGCAAGCCACATGAGTGTGCCCGATGTAGTAGCGGGGATGCGGCCGGACGCGTCGATGGTTTTCTCCAATCCAGCGGTTCTTGCACACCTTTCGAGAACACAGGTGTTTCTCTCGCGAGCCAATTGGCTCGATGATCTCAGTCTGAACGCGGCGAGCGGTGTTTTCCCATTGAGACGGTACGACATCAACCTCTCGGTGGGAACACGGCTTTTGCACTCGGGAGAGCTCAAAGGATTCGATCAGACCAGTCAGGTGGTTGCCGAAGAGAGTTACTACGGGTTGTCGTTTTCAACGGCGTTGAGCAAGCGATTTTCGAGTCTGGGGCTCTCTCTGGGACTCGGTGTGACGTACTTACGGGAGCACCTCCCAACGGAGACCGGGGACGGATTTGCGATGTCGCTTGGCGCGTCGTACGAGCGCATGGGGCATCGGGTGGAGGTCTTTGCACAGGATCTGGGGGGGCAGATTTCGTTCGACGGTCGTGACTATCCGGTCGATAGCCGCTACGTGTTGGGATACGGTCATGTATTCAACCGCGGTTGGGGGCGAGTGGATGTGGGAGGCCAAGTGACGATATCCCGGTCACAGTTCAAACGGTTTGGGATTGGGGCGGCGTATCATTTTCCGAGGTTCTTTACCCTACGAAGTGGGATCGATCACACGTTTGATGCGGCCAACCGGAGCCAGTTGCCGCTGAGCGCGGGACTGGGGTTTCGATATGGCAATTTCCTGCTGGATTACGCCTACACCTCCCAGGAGTATTTTTCGAGCACCCACACCTTCTCTGTGGGCTTTTCGTTTGGAGCCGGTGGGGTAGGGGTTGTGGAGAACAAGACCACTATGGGGAGGAGGGATCTCAATCCGACGGGGCTGCCGATCTCATATGACGATCCAATGAACACACGGGTGTCACAAGTGTCCCCGGCAAACACCCCACCGGCGTCCTTCGCCATCCTCGCCGGTGTTCACTCGCGGGTCGAAAGCGCCCGTTCCGAAATGAGGGCGCTCCGCCTGCTAAAAGTCCCCGCTGTCGTGGAAAAACACGGCGACGAGTTCAAGGTCTTGGTGGGGAGATACAAATCGCTCGAGAAAGCCAACGCCGAGTTGGACCGCTTTGAGAGCAAGGGACATCGCTTCACAATCGCCCTCGAATAGCGCCAAAACTGTGGGTTTGACCCCAAATGACGGATTTTCCCCCACTCGCGATAACTCTCCGTTGTCACAGTATTTAAGGGGATTTGTCGCGGTATAGGTGCGGAAAAACACCCACTCGTTTGGGCCTGTCGTTGAACAGACCTCCGTAAAAGGGAGGAAAATCCCTACACGCGTTGCATCCCGTTGATAAATAATCGATTACAAAGAGGAATTTTCCGAAGTTCTTCGCTGGAATCGGGCGCAATGGCACCGATATTGCCATGTTGAGGCACAATTATCACGCTCGAAGTCTATCCACGAACAACGTACCGGTGGTCAAGGTACAGGGGTAGGGGGGAACCTGGCTTGAATCGTCCAAGTGCTAAGGCTTCTCAAACGTCCATCTTTCCGGACTGGATCACCGGTGTCGGTGGTCCTCCGCCGGCGATGTCCGAACGGGTTGGAAGGGAGTTGGGCCGTTCCATCCATGGTGTGGAGGGTTGGAAGAGGGGATTGGACATCGTCCTAAGTGTGAGCGCGCTGGTTTTGTGTGCGCCGGCGATGATTCTTGTTGCGGCGCTGGTCAAGCTCACCTCTCCTGGGCCCGTACTTTTCAAACAGGAACGGATTGGGTTGAACCGACGGTTGGGTGAGCGCCGTAATGGCGGCCCCCCTCGCCCGGTTGCGGATCGTCGAAACGGAAACGGGGACAGACGTGCCATCGCCAGACACGGGAAACCGTTCACGATGTACAAATTCCGGAGCATGACAACCGAAGCCGAAAACGGAGACCCCCAGTGGACGATCGAAGAGGATCCGCGGGTGACCCCGCTCGGCCGGGTGTTGAGAAAAACACGATTCGATGAAACCCCACAGTTTTTCAACGTATTACGAGGTGACATGAGCTTTGTTGGGCCTCGCCCGGAACGCGGTTATTTTTACGGCAAGATCGAGAAGGACGTTCCTTGTTTCCCGGTCCGTCTGCGGGCCAAGCCGGGCATCACCGGTTTGGCACAAGTGAACCTCGGATACTGTAACACCGTGCCGGGCATGACGAAAAAGCTCCAACACGATCTCGAATACATCAGAACGGTGAGCCCAGCCACCGACGCCAAGATTCTGCTGCGAACCGTCTCCGTCGTTCTGACCGGCAAGGGGGCCTTTTGAAGCCGGCGCGCCTGAACGACACCCTGACCACACATCCGAAAAACAATTCGAGAGAAATAGGAGCCGGAGACGGCTGTGCGTTGGGCACCGAAACGGGAATGGCACTTGCTATTATGCAGGACTATACTATCTTCGTTGACCGAAAATTCGCGTTGTGTTCGCCGGTACTGCGAGGCAACAAGGAGTCGGCGTGACTAGAATACCGATGGTGAGCATAGGCCTGCCGGTCTACAACGGAGAACGGTACCTGGAACAGGCGCTGGATTCAATTCTTGCGCAGACGTTCACCGACTTCGAGGTCATCATATCGGACAACGCGTCCACCGATCGGACCCGGGAGATCTGTCTGGCGTACACCGAAGCGGACCACCGGGTTCGTTACGTGCGGAACGAGAGGAATCTTGGGGCGGCGGAGAACTACAACCGGCTTGTCTGGCTGGCAAACGGCAGATATTTCAAATGGGCGGCCCACGACGATGTCTGCGCGCCGGGGTTCTTGGCACGTTGTATCGAGGTCATGGAACACGACGACTCGGTGGTTTTGTGTTATCCGAAATCGACATTCATCGATGAAAACGGGGAACATATCGCCGAGTTTGTCGAGGATTCCGATTACTCGCACGGGCGCCCGCACGAGCGGCTGCGCACGTGGTTATTTGGGAAACCGGAGAGTTGGTGCAACCCCGTATTTGGGCTCATCAGAACCAACACGCTCAGAAAAACGGGTCTCATAGGCAAATACAACGCATCGGACTCTGTTTTGATGGGAGAGCTGGCGCTGAGGGGTAAGATACAACGGATCGAAGAAAATCTATTCTACAGACGGGATCATCCAAAGAGATCAGCCTTGGCCCACCGCGGCAATGAAGCTCGGGCCCGCTGGTTCGATACCTCGAAGAAACGTCGGCTGATTTGCCTCCCGAGGTGGCGTTGGTGTTGGGAGTACATAAAAACGATTGCGAGGGTTCCGATCGGTTTCAGGGAAAAGTTGCGAGCCCTTGGGGTACTCATGAAGTGGGGAAACAAGGTGAGAAGCAACCTCAAACAGGACTTGATCGCCGCGGCAAAAATGCTCGTTCGGGGACCCACTTCGAGCGCGAGTTCTGTTGGGCCGTAGCCCGGCCCGATTGGTGCTCTGGGTGTGGCGAAGACGAT
>CP070677.1:1154023-1160399 GCA_020352495.1 Candidatus Latescibacterota bacterium | reverse complement strand
TACGACGAGAGGAGGCACAAAATAAAACCGCGTCGGCCGTCGAGAAAACCACGCTGCATCACGTACATTCTCAAAAAACGAAACGGAGGATGAAGAATCATGTTCACGACAGCCAAGCGGCCACCTCTCTCCACGTAGTCTACCGCTCCGCGGGTGGTGTACTCCTCGATCTTGTCTAGATGTTGTTCGATCCGCCAGTAGGGGAAGTGTTCGAGCTTCCCGTTCAAGGTCGCCACCTTTCCCTCCAACGTCACTTCTTCGTGAACCTCCCTTTCTTCGTAACGCCCCTGGGCCCGGTCAAACAGACGGAGCACCTTGTCGCGCTGCCAGCCGCAGTGCCGGATCGGGCCGTCGAGATAGTGGCTTTCGCGGCGGATCCAAAACCCACTGCAACCGTCCTCGATGTCCAACCGCTCGATCTCCAGGCGAAGATTCTCGCTGAGCGCTTCGTCGGCGTCCAATACAAGGACCCACCTATTCCGGGCTCGATCGAGCGCCCAGTTCTTCTGCTTCGCGGCGGATCTGTATGCCCTCGAATATATGACCGCCGGGTACGATCGGGCGATATCCAGCGTGTCGTCGGTGCTAAACGAGTCGACGAGAATGATTTCACCAAAGTCTTTCACACCCTCCAAACAACGCGATATGTTTGTTTGCTCGTTGAAACTCGTGACGATAACCGATACGTCTTTGACGTTCATGATGCACTTCCCGGGCGCGCGAACTCGAGCACTTCGTTGAAAACCCGTTCCGGTGTTATCTGGATCATGCAGGGGTTGCCGATCGGGCACTCTTTCAAACGGCACGGTGAACACGAGAGCCCTTCATAAAGGTATCGGTCTCTTGTGCCCCCCATATGCCACTCGTACGGGTTTGTCGGTCCGAAGAGCGTCACCGTGGGTACTCCGACCGCCACCGCCAGGTGCTTTAGACCGGAATCGATCGTGACGATCACCCCGAGAGACTTGAGCATCCCGGGAAGTTCTTTGAGCTGCACCTCGGGCGCAAGGTGAGTCGATCCGCCGACACGTTCCACCACCCTCCGTGCGACCTCAACCTCGCCCGGACCCCACAATACCAGCACGCTCATCCCGGTCTTTGTCAGCGCCGCCGCGAGATCGACAAAATTGTCCTCCGGCCAAGCTTTTGCAGGGTACGGGTTGCCGGGATTGAGACCGACGACATCTCCGTTCTCGATGGCTTCTCTCTTAATACCGGTTGCGGTGAGCGCTTGCCTTCCACTCTCCAGTTGGTCGTCTGGCACCGTAATCGTGTTTTGTACGGACCCGTGGATGTTGTCAAATCCACAACGCCGAATCAACGCAAGAGCCGATTCATGAGACGTCCGTGGCATTGGTTTTCCATTCGAAAAGGCGGCCCTGGGCTCGACGTCGGTGTAGAGCACCTTTCGGATCCGCACGTCGAATCCCACTCGAACCGGCGCACCGGTCAGAAACGAGAGGATTGCACTCCGTGTATTAGAATGAAAGTCCAGTACGTATTGCGCGCGAAGATCCCGAATGGCCTCGATGTAGTGTTCGAACGCGGTCGCGCCGCTCAGCCCATTGATTCTCGGTGGCTGCGGTAAAAGGAGATCGATGTACCCGACGTTTTCCAGAAGGCCGTGGTAATGCGAATCGACGACAAAAACCAGCTTGTACTCCGGTGCGGACTCCTTCAAGGCCCGAAGCGACCCCAGAGTAGCCAACACGTCACCGAGTTGTCTCAGACGGATGGCCAGTATTGAAGGTGCGTATGCCAACGGATCGTGTTCCAAAACGCTACGAGCCAAGCGATCGCTGTGATGATTTTCCCGCCCCCATCACATCGAGCAGTTTCCGTTCGACGGCGTCCACAGTGAGCCCCAAAAGACAGCTCAGATGACTACAGACGTGACTGTGACACGGACGACAGTCGATGGGGACATAAATCGGCCGGTACGGGCCAAACTCTTCATATGGAAACCATATGTCGGGCTCGCTGCTCCCAAAAATACCCACCGTCGGAGTTCCCACGGCAACCGACAGATGCATGATCCCCCCGTCGCACACAACGATTCCGTCGAGCGATTCGACGAGCGCCGCCGTCTCGCGGATGGGGAGTGTTGGAAGGTAGACGGCGCGTTCGCCGAGCAGGTCCCGCAGTTCGGATTGATACGACCCCTCCCCCGGTCCGGAGAATACGACGAGCCGCAATCCGTGGTTGTCGGCGAGCCGCCGGCCAAGTTCAGCGTATTGCGGGATCGGCCAGCGTTTGACTTCCCATTTTCCTCCCGGATGCACGCCGACTACGGGTCCGTCTCCCGGCTCGATCCCAAACTCGCGGAGCCTTTCGAGCGCCCTGCCCCGCTCGGCGTCCGAGATCGTTAGCGACGGCTTCGATGCCGGGCCCGATACGCCAAGAGGTTTGAGATAATACAAATGATGATCGGTGGCCCGGCGAACGGTTGACGGCGTACGTGTTGGATGCGTGTAAAGACGCCGGCGACCCCTACGATCACCCCCGATTCGCAGCGCGGCATCCGTTAGCCGCGTTAGCAGAGCGCTCCTCGGATTCGAATAGAGATCTATGACGGCGGAGTACTTTCTTTGTCGCAGATCGCGAAGGAACCGCAACATCGCCAACCTCCCCTGTTGCCTCGTGGGGAGTTTGAATATACGGCTGAAGATCGGTTCGCCGCTCAGCACATCGGCACCCGCATCCCTCGCCAGGTAGTCGATCTCGGCTTGCGGGTATCTGTCTCTCAACGCATAGACGGCAGGCAGCGTCAGAATGACATCCCCAAGGTATTGGAGCCGGCTCACGAGCACACGCCCCCCACGCGTGAGCTCCTCGGCCGCCCGAGTGGCAGGATCTCCCCTCAACCCGACTCAACCTCCTCGGTGTTTTGTTCACCACGAATCCGATCGAGCACCTCACTCGACGCATGTGATTTTGGATCGCCAACGATGACGGTCTTGATCCCGAGCGATTCGGAGATTTCGAACTCGGGTACCGTCTCCACCGTATAGTCCGTTCCCTTTGCATGGTACGCGGGTCGCAACTTTTTGAGAATCCGGCTTACGTCCCGCGCGGAGAAAAGCAACACCGCGTCGACCATTTCGAGTCCCGCAAGGAGCTTGGACCGGTCCCTAGCGGGTAGAACGGGCCGGTTCTCTCCCTTGAGTGCCCGCGTACTGTTGTCGTCATTGAGGGCGACGACGAGAAAATCACCGTATTTTTTCGCACCGTGCAGATAACGGATGTGCCCCACGTGGAGCGGATCGAAACAACCGTTGGCAAGCACGACACGTGTCGCGCCGGCCTTCTCGACCCACGTCTTGAGTTTGGTCATACTTTTGAAAATCGGACTCGGGTCGCTCTTCATCGATGCTTCGTTCCCTAGCTTGGCGTGTCCACTGCAACCGGTGCCGGGTATTTCGCCCTCACAGCGGTCAGTTCGTCCCTCGTTATCGTAGCCGTCCCCCTCTTCATGACGACGACCGAGGCCGCGTAGGTCGCCATCTCCGCCGCTTCGACCAGCGTGGCCCCGGACGCGAGCGCAAGCGAGACCATCGCCGATACCGTGTCACCGGCTCCGGTGACATCTGTGACATCGCGGGTCCCGACGATACCGATGTGTTCACAATTGCCGTCGGCGTTATACGCGAACATCCCTTGACTCCCGCGTGTAACAATCAGTCCCGCGAGTCGGGTCTTCGACACGGCTTCTTTGGCGATCGTTGGAAGATCAGGTCCGTCTTTCACCCGCAACTTCATCGCATCGAACAGCTCGACCTCGTTTGGGGTTGCAACGGTTGCCCCGACGAAGCGAAGCAGTTGCGATCGGCTGTCCACGATGACGGGTACGCCCGCCTCTTTGCAGACCTCGATCAACGATTCGCTCACCGGCCCGGGGACGACTCCCATACCGTAGTCCGAGATGAGGACGGCATCGCTCTCCCTCACGTTTTTCACTACCCGCCGGCCGAGCTCTTTGACGCCCTCGGAATCCGGGTCGACCCGATACGAACGATCGATTCGGGCAACCTGCTGTTTTTGGGCGTGGAGTTCTCCCGCCAGGATTCTCGTTTTGACCGCTGTCGACACACCCTCGACCCTTACCAGCCCCTCGGTCTCCGCCCCACGGGTCTCAAGCACATCCTTGAGCACGTCGCCGTATCGGTCTTCTCCGAGGACCCCAAATGCCATTGCTCTTGCCCCCATTGACGATACGTTCTGAACGGCGTTCGCTGCTCCGCCCGGATGAAACACACTCTCCCTGTAGTCGATGACCACAACGGGCGCCTCCCTGGACACGCGCTCGGTGTCGCCGACGAGGTATTCGTCGAGAATGAAATCGCCAACGACCGTCACACTCTTCGACGCCATCAGATCCACAAGCGCGTCAAATCGTTCCTTTTTCATTGTCAAAGTCCTTCGTTTGCGGAGACTCCAAGCAGGCACCCACGCGGAGCGTGTCGCTCCAGACGGTGATAGTATCAGTCTGAATTTATTTTTTCGACGCTCTTTTTAAGCGCAGTCCGAGCAGCCTCGAGAACTTCCGCCGGTGTGATCCCCTCGTAACATTCCAGTTTGGTCGGGCATTCCGCCAAAAAACACGGCGAGCAGTGGACCGTTTTTCGTATCACGTGAACCGTCTCCCCGAGAGGAGCGGTCCACGTGGGAGAGGTCGACCCAAATATCACGACGACGGGCGTCCCGAGGGACGCCGCAACATGCGGAGCGCCGCTGTCGTTTGCCACTACGACACGCGCTCCATCCAACAATGCGATGAACTCACCGAGACCCGTCCAACCGGCGAAGTTGTGCACGCGGGGGATTCCTTGGACGATCGACGTGCACAGCTGGCGCTCCGCGCTGGACCCACCGACCACCACCGGAATCTCGTTTGATAGTTCCGCTATGAGAGCGCGGTACTTATCCGCCGGCCAGGACTTGGTCGGCCCGTACGTAGCACCCGGCACGACAACCGCGTATTCGCCGGGGCGAACACCGGCAGAATCGAGGAGCGGGTCCAGGCTCTTTCGTTCACCGGCGAAGACTCTCAGCTGCGGTGTTTCGAACTCGTTGGGTTCCGGGACGTGGAGCTCACGGAGCAGCGCGCTTCCCAATCGGACATAGTTCTCCGATAGATGCTGGTTACGGAGCCCTTCGTCAGAGAGCGCCCGTGTTAGAAGCGGACCCCGGCCATCCGATCTCAAACCGACTCGCACACCTACCCGGGCCAGATACGGACCGAGGGCGCTCGAAAACGACGGAGCGAGGAGCACCACACCCTCGACACCGATTTCCCTGAACAGTCTCCGGTGGGCGAGCGCAAGACGCAACCGGCCACCCGCGGGCGGAACGAAGAGTTCCGCGACCTGACCAATCCCACAGTAAACCCGCGCGGTGTAGGATTTCGCTGCGACCACCAAACGAACGCCGGCGGCCGCCCCAATCAAACCGACGAGGGGAAGGCTCATTACCGCATCGCCCAACCAGTTGGGTGAGAGAATGACGATGTTTCTCGACTGTGGAGACATTGGAGAGACTTAGGAAACGAGGCCAAATTGAAGATCGTAGAGTCTCTTGTAGACACCACCGTTGTCGATAAGTTCCTCGTGTGTGCCGTGCTCGCGAACCATTCCGTCCTCGAGGACAAGTATCTTGTGAGCGTTCTGTATGGTCGACAATCTGTGCGCAATAACAAACGTGGTTCGGCCTTTTAACAACCGGTCGATGGCCCCCTGAACCAGAATTTCACTCTCCGTGTCCAGAGAGCTCGTCGCCTCGTCAAAAATCAACACCCGGGGGTCCTTGAGGATCGCACGAGCGATCGAAATCCGTTGACGCTGCCCACCGGAGAGCTGGGTCCCGCGTTCACCGATCACGGTATCATAGCCGTTTGGGAGCATATCGACAAACTCATGAGCGTTTGCCGCCCTTGCCGTATCGATGATTTTCTCGATCGGACAGTCCTGCATTCCGTAAGCGATGTTGTTTCTCACCGTGTCGTTGAAGAGAATGATCTCCTGTGTCACGATGCCCATCAGCGATCGTAGCGACTTGAGATCCAGCTCCCTGATGTCGACACCATCGATGAGAATCCGCCCGGCCGTTGGGTCATAGAACCGCGGGATCAGATCGACGAGCGTGGTTTTCCCAGCGCCGCTCGCGCCCACCAGCGCGGTGATCTCACCTGGTCTGACCGAAAAATTGATGTCCTTGAGCACATCCCTCCCCGGACGGTACGCGAAACACACGGACTCAAAGCGGATGCTTCGCTCGAACTCGGCGGGTTTTGAAACACGAGCCACCTGCACCGGTTCGGGCTGAAGATCCATCATTTCAAAAGCGCGGTGCGCACACGCGAGGCTCTCCTGAAGGGCTG
>CP070677.1:1147300-1153923 GCA_020352495.1 Candidatus Latescibacterota bacterium | reverse complement strand
GTCGGCCATTGTCTCCATCTCGGTATACCCTTCTCCGGGAATCCGCTCGACCGGTTTATCCGAAGGAGTGATGGATATCGTTGCAGCTTGCTCCTCTCCCGCCGTTTCTCCTCCGGTCGCGTCCTCTTCCTTCTTGCCGCACGAAGCGACCACAAACAACGCCAACATGATAATCAGGACGTTCTTCATCAAACCCCCTTTTATGGAAACAGATCCTTCACCCCCCGTGACCACGTCTCAACTTCTTTAATGATAACCCACTATCATCCAAGGTGTCTATCGTGAAAATCCGTGATGCCCCCCTACTCCAAACGCGAAACCGTTTGTGATTCAAACAATTTGATCGTCTCGGCCCAACCGTGGCAATCCGAATATCGGTTGACGTAGCGGGCGGGCTTGTTTACAATCTCATTCAGATCAAAGATTATAACTTTTTGCTATAATTCGGCTTAGGTGATTCAAACCCCGCCTTCCCCGTCGATGAATCCCGGGGGAGGTTTCTCTGCCGAGGTCACGATGAAAACCACAGAGGAAAAACTCCGGGAACTAAGAGAGAAACGTCAAGCGGCACTGCTTGGCGGTGGCGAAGAGCGGATCAAGAAGATCCACGATGCGGGACGACTCACGGCGAGAGAACGGATCAACGTCCTCTTCGATCCGGGGACCTTCCAGGAACTCGGCGTATTTGTCAGTCATCGGTGTACCGATTTCGGTATGGAAAAACAAAAGATCACCGGTGACGGTGTCGTCGCCGGCCATGGAAAGATCAATGGACGGCTTGGTTACGCTTTCGCACAGGATTTCACCGTTTTTGGTGGGACGATGAGCGAGGCAAATGCAGCCAAAATCTGCCGGCTGATGGATCTCGCCCTCGAAAACGGTGCACCCATCATCGGTCTAAACGACAGCGGCGGGGCGCGAATCCAGGAGGGCGTCGCGAGTCTTGGCGGTTACGCCGATGTGTTTTTGCGGAACACTCTGGCGTCCGGTGTCGTGCCGCAGATTTCGGCCATAATGGGTCCCTGCGCCGGCGGCGCGGTGTACTCCCCTGCCATCACCGATTTCATCATGATGGTCGACCACACGAGCCACATGTTCGTGACCGGGCCCAACGTGATCAAGGCGGTCACCAACGAAGAGGTTACATTCGAGGAGCTTGGGGGCGCCAGAACTCACAGCACAAAAAGCGGGGTCGCCCATTTTATGGCCAAAAACGATCAGGATTGCATCGTCCAGATCCGCAGGCTTCTTCAGTTTCTCCCGCAAAACAACCTCGATGAGCCGCCACGTATCGAGACCGAAGACGACGTCAATCGAACCGACGTGACACTCAACTCGATCATCCCGGACAACCCCAAAGAGCCGTACGACATGATCGACGTCATCAAACGAATTGTCGACGACGGCGACTTCCTCGAGATTCAGCCGCTCTACGCGCAAAACATCGTCATCGGTTTTGCACGGTTGAACGGCCGGGCCGTCGGAATTCTGGGAAACCAACCCAAGACGCTTGCCGGTGTGCTGGATATCAAATCGTCAAATAAAGGCGCGCGATTCGTCCGGTTCTGCGATGCGTTCAACATCCCCATCGTCACCTTTGAGGATGTTCCCGGATTTCTCCCGGGGACCGAACAGGAATTCGGGGGGATCATCAAGCACGGCGCCAAGCTCTTGTACGCCTACTGCGAAGCAACGGTCCCAAAGATTACGGTGATTACTCGTAAAGCATACGGTGGCGCGTACGACGTCATGTCTTCGAAACACATCCGCGCGGATTTCAATATCGCCTGGCCCACCGCCGAGCTCGCCGTAATGGGCGCCGAGGGTGCGGTGAACATTCTCAATCGCAAAGAGATCGAAAAATCCAAAAACCCCGATGAGCTCCGCAACAAGTTGATCGAAGAGTACAACGAAAAATTCGCCAATCCTTACATAGCCGCGGAGCTCGGTTACGTCGACGACGTCATCGAACCCAAGGAGACGCGACCCAAGATCATCGCGGCGCTGGAAAGTCTCGAAAACAAACGCCAGAGCCTTCCGCCAAAAAAGCACGGCAACCTGCCATTGTAAGTTCCGGCGAAGATTTGGGCCGCCCGCGACACGGGAGAGTAAGCGATGTTCAAGAAGATTCTCGTAGCCAACCGCGGTGAGATCGCCATCCGTGTCATGCGGGCATGCCGGGAGATGGGAATCACCTCCGCAGCGGTTTATTCGGACGCCGACCGCCTCGCGCTCCACGTCACCTACGCGGACGAGACCTACCACATCGGCCCGTCGCCAAGCAAAGAAAGCTATCTGGAAATAGAAAAGATAATCGAAACGGCCAAACAGTGTGGTGCTGAGGCGATCCATCCGGGATACGGGTTTCTCGCTGAAAACGCCGACTTTGCCGCTGCCTGTGAAGCGGCGGGGATCGTCTTTATCGGGCCACGCCCGGATTCTATCCGACGGATGGGCAACAAGCTCGAGGCACGCGACACGATGAAAGCTTCCGGAGTGCCGGTCATACCCGGTGGTGAAGATGCGATAAGCTCCGCGGCAAAGGCCGCCGCCGTCGCGCGTGAGATTGGCTACCCGGTGATGATCAAGGCCGCGGCTGGTGGCGGTGGCAAAGGGATGCGGGTAGTCGACGACGAAAGCGATTTCGAAGCCACGCTTCAGATGACCATGGGAGAAGCGGAGAGTGCGTTTGGCGACGCGAGCGTGTATGTCGAAAAATACATCGAGCGCCCAAAACACATCGAGATCCAGATTCTTGCCGATGATCGCGGGAACATCGTAACTCTCGGTGAGCGCGAATGCTCGATGCAGCGCCGCTACCAAAAGGTGATCGAGGAAGCCCCCTCCCCGGTTGTGACTACTGATCTCCGCGCCGCCCTAAGCGACGCGGCACGAAAGGCGGCAGCCGCAGCCGAATATGTCGGGGCAGGTACTGTCGAGTTCATCATGGACCAGGACCGCCAATTCTACTTTCTTGAAATGAACACCCGTCTCCAGGTGGAGCACCCCGTCACCGAACTCGTATACGGCGTGGACATCGTCAAAGAACAGTTTCGAATCGCCGCGGGGGACCCGCTCTCCATCGGACAGGATGACGTCAAAATTCGCGGCCACGCATTGGAGACACGTCTCTATGCCGAGGATCCGCAGTCGAACTTCATGCCGTCCACCGGGTTGATAAAACAGCTCATATTACCCGAGGGCCCTGGAGTCCGAAACGAGAACGGAATCTATCCCGGTTACGAAATCCCTATCTACTACGATCCTCTGGTCGGCAAAGTGATCGTCTGGGCGGAAGATCGTTCAGGGGCGATCCAGCGGTGTCGGAGAGCGCTTTGCGAATACCAGGTCGATGGAGTCAAAACCAACATCGAGTTTCTGCTGTGGGCGTTGGACGAACAGGGATTCATCGATGGCACGTACGATACAGCGTACATCGAGCGGCGTTTTGAGCCGGGCTTGCTTCACACCCGCGCCGATGAGCTGGAGCTCGCCGCGATCGCCGGCAGCATCACGGCATATAGGAGTCTTCAACGGATGAACGTGGGAAGTGGACCGCAGATCCGAGAAAATACCTGGCGTCGGGTTGCCAGGATGGAGGGACTCCGTAAACCAAGGCTCTAGTTCGCACACAACAGAGAGACGCGAGGTCGATCATGAGATTTTGGGTGAAGATCAAAAAACAAGAGAAACGCGTCGACATAGAGGAAAAGGACGGAATATACATCGTCGAGATGGACGGTAAAAAACGAAGTGTCGATTGCCGGACCGCCGGACACAAGGACTATTTGTCGCTCATTATCGATAACCGGTCGTATCTCGTCGAGAGCGCGCCCCTCAAGATAGACGAGGGCAAGTATTACGCAAACATCTCCGGTCGGCGGTACAATCTCGAAGTGCTCGATGAACGGCTCATCGCCACAAGACAGGCTGGCGCGCTTCGCAGCGATGACGGTCCCCACGTGATCTCCTCTCCAATGCCCGGGTTGATCGTGGACGTACGGGTCAAAGTCGGTGACGTCGTGAAGGCTGGATCGGCTGTTGCGGTCATGGAAGCCATGAAGATGCAGAATGAACTCGTCTCCGAAGTGGACGGGATCGTAAAGGCGGTCAACATTCAACCCAAGGACACCGTAGAATCGCAAGTCCCTCTTATCGAGATCGAGAGACACGCATGACCACCCGGAAAAAGAAATCGAACACCCGGAAGGCGCGGCATGAAGAGATTTACAGACGGGAGATCGAAAAGAAACCCGAGCGAAAAAAGGTGTTCGAAACGTCTTCCCACATTCCTCTGAATCCGATCTACACACCCCCGGACTCCAAATACGATTACTCCGAGAAACTAGGCTACCCCGGCGAGTATCCGTTCACCCGCGGTGTCTATCCTACGATGTATCGCGTCAGACCGTGGACAATTCGTCAGTACGCGGGGTTTGGGACGGCGCTCGAGACAAACAAACGTTTTCATTTCCTTCTCGACAAAGGGCAAAAAGGGTTGTCGGTAGCCTTCGATCTGCCGACCCAGATGGGTTACGATTCGGACGATCCCGCAGCCCAGGGAGAAGTCGGCAAAGTCGGTGTAGCGATCGATTCGATCGAGGATATGCGAGTTTTGTTCGACGGTATTCCGCTGGACCAAATCAGCACGTCGATGACAATCAACTCAACGGCGGCGATACTGCTTGCGTTCTATGTCGCGTTGGCCGACGAACAGGGCGCCGATCGAAAACGGCTGAGCGGAACGGTTCAGAACGACATTCTCAAAGAATACATTGCGCGGGGCACCTACGTCTTTCCGCCCGGACCTTCAGTGAGGCTGATCACGGATATGTTTGCCTGGTGTGCGGAGCACTTGCCAAATTGGAATCCGATCAGCATCAGCGGGTACCACATTCGCGAGGCGGGGTCGACCGCAGTTCAGGAGATCGCTTTCACGCTCAGCGACGCGATATGCTATGTCGAGGCCGGTATCGAGGCCGGACTCGATGTCGATGTCTTCGCGCCGAGACTCTCGTTCTTTTTCAACGCACACAACAACCTGCTCGAAGAGGTCGCAAAATTCCGCGCGGCACGCCGCCTTTGGGCGAGAATCATGAAAACCCGTTTTGGCGCCAGAGACCAAAGGAGCATGCTGCTGCGCTTTCACACACAAACGGCGGGATGTACGCTCACCGCTCAACAACCGGATAACAATGTCATCCGGGTCACCCTGCAGGCGCTTGCCGCCGTTCTTGGGGGGACGCAGTCGCTCCACACCAACAGCCTCGATGAGGCCTTAGGGCTTCCGAGCGACAACGCCGCAAAGATTGCAGTCCGGACCCAGCAGGTCATCCTCGAAGAGTCCGGTGTCACCGACGTCATCGATCCGCTTGGGGGGAGTTATCTGATCGAGTCGCTCACCGATGACATCGAGACGCGTGCCGCCGCGTTGATCGACACGATCGACGAAATGGGTGGGATGGTAAAAGCCATCGAGGCTGCCTACCCGCAACGGGAGATAGAAAAAGCCAGTTACGAATACCAAAAGGCCATCGAACTCGGGGATCAAAAAGTGATCGGTGTCAACGCCTATGCGGACGAGCGCGAAGCCGTCGCCGACGTTTTCCATATCGACCCCAAAGTCGAGACGAACCAGATCTCGGAACTCAAGAAACGAAAGACCGAGCGTGACGCGTCTGCCGTAGAGAAGGCGCTGGATGAATTGGAGCAAGTCGCAAAGGGTGACGGCAATCTCTTTCCTGCCATTCTCCAGGCGGTGAAACATTCCGTCACCGTCGGTGAGATCTGCGCCACGTTGGCCAAGCATTTTGGACGCTTCAAAGAACGTACGAACCTCGGGCGATGACATGATCAGGACGATCGACCATATCGCCATCGCCGTCGCAGATCTCGATGAGGCGGTCGAGCTATACGAAAAAACCTTGGGTTTGAGAGTCACCCATCGTGAACACGTTGACAGCTTCAATGTCGACATCGCGACTTTTGAAATCGGTGGAACCGCAATCGAGCTGCTCGAAGGTAAGAGCGATGATTCGGCGGTCCGGAAGTTCGTGGAAACCCGAGGGCCCGGGCTTCATCACATTGCATTTGTCGTCGATGACATCGAAAAGAGCCTCGCCACACTACGCGCACAGGGCGTCCGGTTGATCGACGAGACCCCCCGCCGCGGCAAAGAAGACACACTCGTAGCCTTCATCCATCCAAAATCGACACAGAAGGTGCTTTACGAGCTCGTACAATTGAACAAAAAAAGGTAGCCTTCCTCGCGTCGGACAAGTCGGATGGGCGACGTTCGCGCAATCCCGCCTCGGTCTCGATCACGGTCGGAAAGCTCCCCCTCCGGACGTCCGAATGCCCTCCGTGTTCTCCACCCCCCTTGCCCGTCCCGGGGTTTGGCCGGGCAACCGAGCATAAGACCCCGATCGCGCGATTTCCCGAATACTGGTGCGAAAGGTCAAGAAACGGTTGCACGAGGGGCGCCTGATATGATAAAATTCCGCATTCATATGCGGCAAATGGGGCGTATTTGAATCACACCCGGATCTGGGACCATAGGTAAGCTCATATTTCGTTTTTGACACCGACGACCTGCACCAGCCCACACAACTCGCCGATGCAAT
>CP070677.1:1140902-1147200 GCA_020352495.1 Candidatus Latescibacterota bacterium | reverse complement strand
CAGGAGCTGTCTAGGCCGCGCCGCATCAACTTTGTGTGCTGATCGAATCGTAGGTAAGAGGCGGAATGCTGGTGCAGCGTTGGGGGGTTGATTTGTGTGGAATCAGAAGCCTCCCGCCTCTTACACACGATCCTCGGGCATCAACTCTTTCCGAACATAGGATAACCAATGTGAAGGATTTTCTCAATCAGTGCCAGAACTGATTTTTTTGTCAGATTTACGGCGCGTATAACGTAAGAATTTTCCTACAAACTCCGGCTATCAACCACGGCTTTGATTAACCAGTTAGTAACCAACAACATGCAAGTCGGGTTCTCTCTCAACATCGTTAAGCACTTAATTAACACAAGTTCGTCAGTCAACGAGGCCGTGGCCGATCGCATACCGAATTAGATCCGCGTTGCTCTTGAGATTGGTCTTCTCGAGTATCCGGGTGCGGTACGTGCTGATTGTCTTTACGCTGAGCGCAAGCTTGTCCGCTATCTCGGATATCGTATGCCCCGAGGCAATCAGGAGCAGAACCTCGTATTCACGATCCGAGAGCCTTTGGTGGAGCGGGATACCTTCCGCCTCCCGCTCCAGGTCGAGGGCGAGTTTTTCGGCCAGCGCCTCGCTGACGTATTTTCCACCGGCAAGTACCTTGTTGATCGCGTTGACGAGTTCGCCGGGAGCCGTCTCCTTCGTCATGTAACCCGACGCACCGGCTTTCAATACACGGGTGGCGAACTGATCCTCCGGATGAATGCTCAGCACCAACACCGGGAGGCTTGGGCGATCCTTCTTGATTTCCTTCAACGCGTCGAGCCCACTTCGTCCCGGCATGGAGATATCCAGAACGACAACGTCCCAATCCTCCTGGCGCACCGACTCGAGCGCCTCTTCCGCGGTCGTCGCCTCTCCAACCTTGATATCGGCGAAAGCATCCGCCATTATTTGCTGCAATCCCCGCCGGACTACAGCGTGATCATCCGCAATCAAGATCTTCATGACCAACACACTCCCACAATAACATCCGTCGCCGGATATCAGGATAGATCATTCCCGTGTTTCGCCGACGGGCACGAAGACTTTCACGGTCGTTCCCCTCCCGATTTCGCTTTCGATCTCCACCCGTCCGCCAAACGCCTGCGCCCGCTCCTGCATTCCAACAATCCCCAGACCGACGCGCTTTTTGAGACCATCAGCAGAAATCCCTCCGCCGTCGTCGCGCACCTCCAACATAAGCACGTCTCCGTCGCTACGCAAATCAACCGACACACGAGTGGCTCTCGCGTGACGGCGGACGTTGGTCAGTATTTCCTGAAAGATCCGGAATATCGCCGTTGACCGCCCCGCGCCAAGCACCGGCTCCACTTCTCCGAGATCCGACTGATTAATCTCGCACCGGATACCCGTCCGGTTCTCGAAGTCCTGTGCCTGCCATTCGACGGCTCCCATCAAACCCAGATCGTCGAGGATGCGCGGGCGGAGCTGCGTCGAGATTTTTCTCACCGTATGGATCGTCGCATCCACATCATCGTACATGGCCCGTATCTTTTCCTTCAGCTGGGTCTCTGCCTCGGCCTTCCCCAACTCACCGCACCTTCTCTCGATCCACGACAGATCCATCTTGAGTCCCGTCAGCACCTGGCCAAGCTCGTCGTGAATCTCCCGCGCGATGTTGGCGCTCTCCTCCTCACGCACCTTGTGAAGACGTCCGGCGAGGGCTCGAAGCTGCTCGTGCGATCTTTTTATCTCCTCGTCGGCCCGTTTTCTCTGGGTAATATCGAGCGCGATTGCAAGACAGCCAATAATCTCCCCCGTAGCATCACGCAACGGCTCCGTGTGTGTTTCCCAGGTGGAGTGGTCCCACGACATCTCATAGGTCGTCGGCTCGCCCCGGAGCGATTTGCGGTGCATTGCGATGGGCAAGAACTCGGGGTCGTTTGTTCCGAAATACTCGTAGAGCGATCTCCCCACAACGTCACCAGGTCTGAGCTTCAGGGCGCTCAGCCCAGCGCCGGTGCTGGACGTGAAACGAAGGTGGCGATCCGTTGTCCACAAAACGGCGGGGATCTGATCGATCATCAACCGCAGACGCGCGTCACGGTCTCGTAGCGACTGTTCCGCTTCGATCAGGTCTGTGATATCGTGCGAGACAATCTGAACCCCAAAGAAACGCCCTTCCGCGTTTTTCACCGGCTGAATAATCGAGCGAAACCATCGCTTCCCCGACGTGATCTCGAACTGGTCTTCATGCTGGACCCCGCTGTCCAGTTCCAACACCTTTCTATGTCTTGCCAGAAACTCCTCGGCGTCGTCTTCCGAGAACAGATCGCTATACGATTTGCCGATGAGCTCCGCCGGTGTGCTTCCGAGGTTCTTGGCACCCAACTGATTGATTAACAACAACTTGCCGCTTAAATCCCAAAGAGTAACAACGGTGCCGGCGTTTTCGACGAGAAACCGATATTTCTCTTCGCTTTCTCTCAAAGCCCTTTCCGCCCGCTTGCGATCGGTGATGTCGACGTCCATGCAGATGAACTCTTTTCTTTTCTCGCCAAACGGGATGGCAAAGATCGTGGAGAAAGCCGTTCCCGGCTCCCCATTCTTCCTCGTGAATGTCCATTCGGAGGGACCCATGGGCTCGTTCGTGCGACTCACGTCTCGAAGCGCCTCGGTGAATTCCTCTGTGGCATCCTTATCGAGAATCAGCTGATCGAGCGTTTTCCCCACCGCTTCTTCGGAAGACCAGCCAAAAATTTGTTCCGCCGCCTTGTTCCAGAACAAAACTCGTCCTTCAAGATCGTACCCTTCGATCGCCAAATTGGGGGTGCTCGATATGATGGCGTTGAGTCTACCTTCGCTCTCCTTGACGGCGTCTTCGGCTCGTTTGCGTTCTGTAATATCGACATTTACCCCAAGAATCCCACGGATCTTCCCATCGTCGTACACCGGTGAGACAATGTTGTAAAACCACCGATCCTCGTCATCAATTTTGAAGCTGACTTCTCCTTCGACTACCTCCCCACTGAACGCCCTTCGGTTGTTCTCCAGCCACAACGCGCGTGTCTCCTCGTCGACGTCCACATCCTCGGGTCGCATACCTGTCAGATCTCCCCATCTTTCCTTATCGAAGTTGTGCAACGCGTACCGACCGTCCTCGCCGATCACAAAGAAATCGAACGGGATATTCTCCATCGCCGTGCGGAGCGTCGCCTCGCTCGCTCTCAGCTTCTCCTCTGCTTGTTTTCGTGGCGTGACGTCTTCCGTATAGACAAGTACGAGATCGGGCGGAACAAAGGCGTAATAAACGGAGAGATACTTCGTGACTCCGGTGGATTGGTAGTCGTACAGCATCTCCCTCTGTATCGACCGCCGCTTATTGAAACACTGATGCATCTCGTCGAGGATGTCCTGCTGGCCTTTGAACAGCTTGGACGCCGTCACACCTACGTAACTTCCCATATTGTCCTCGGTGATTTTTTCGGCCGCGGTATTGAAATCGATGAGCTCGAAATCATCTCCCTTTTTTCGCCACGTATAGACAGGTATGGGAAACTCCTTATACTGCGATTTGAATCTCGCCTCGCTTCGGCGGAGCGCATCTTCAGCCTCTTTTCGTTCGGTGATGTCACGAGCCATCCCCTGGACGCCGACGATCTTTCCGTCTTTTACAATCGACGTCCCGTTGACTTCGATGAAAACAGGTTGCTTGTTCTTATCGAGAATTCGAAGCTCGACGTTTCTGACTTCCTCACCGCTCAGATTCTTGACAAACGCTTCTTCCGCCGCCCGAAAGTCATCGGGATTGAAATGACTGCTGAAATGTGTTCCGATGAACTCGTCTTGTTTGTATCCAAGGATTTTCTCGACTACCGGCGAACAATACGTAATCGTACCGTCGAGATCGATCTGATAGATCGCATCTACGCTCGTTTCGGTTATACGCCGAAACATTGCCTCGCTTTCTCTGAGCTTTTCCTCCGCCTTCTTTTGTTCGGTTATGTCCTTGACGATTGCGAAATAGTATTTCTTCCCTTGTGACGTCTCGAAACCACCGGGACTGAACAGTGCGGGAAAACGTCTCCCGTCTTCTCGTAGGTATGACACCTCGAATGGTTCGGGTTTGCCGCGGAAAACCTTCTTCATCTTCCCTTCGATCATCTGCTGCTCTTCCGGAGCCCAACCGGGAAATGGCGGTCGTCGTCCGACGAACTCCTCTTTCGAACGTCCCGTCATTTGGCAGTAGGCATCGTTGACTTGGACAATAACAAGCTTGTCATCGATCACGATAAAACCGTCGGGAGTGTTGGAGATCAGAGCTTCGCAAAACTCCTTGGCCTCGGTAAGCCCTTCGAGCCGTGTCGCCGCGCGTGATTCGACCCCGTCATTCCATTTTCGCAGGAGCAATACACCGCCCACGGCGAAAAGGACGACAACGATACCAAGAACCCAAATCGCGATTTCCATGAACACCGACCCCGTCACAATCCCCCCGACGCTTGATGGTCACTATGGAGACTGCACCCCGCAGGAATGGAGGATATCCTGTCTCGGAAGGAACGATAAACCCCAGGTCAACTATACGTTTGTCCTGCAGCCCGCGTCAAGGGTGTCCTTCGCGGAACCCGAGCGTGGACAACCGATCCGGCTTGACAGCACCGACGCGGTTTGATAAATTGAACAATAATTCAAAATGTGAATATGAATTCTATTTCGACATCCCCGTGGAGCACAATGACACCGGCAAAAAAAATATCACGCAAAGAACGTGAGAGACAGCAGCACATGACGGAGATTCTCCAGGTTGCCGAGTCGGTCTTCGCAGAGAAGGGATACGACCGGACCAGAATGAGCGACATCGCCAAAAAGGCGGAGTTTAGCGTCGGCTATCTGTACCAGACGTGGGAGGGCAAGGAAGATCTTTACTATTCGTTGGTTGAATCGAAATTCAAGGAATTCAAGAGGTTCGTCCAAGACAAGATACGATCGGCCTCGGACCCGTACGAACAGATCGACGTCCTCATTGACGCGCATGCCAACTTCATCGAACAGAACAAGGCGTTCGCGAAGATCTACCTTGTCGAAACTTCCCCGGCGGAGATGCGTATTCTCAACACGGTGGGCATTCGGCTCAGGAGGGCCCACACGCACTATCTCCGTTTGGTGGAACAGATTTTCGCAGATGGTATCAAAAAAGGGACTTACGCGTCTCTTCCACCCCGCGACCTCGCGGTGGCTTTGGAAGGGATGATTTTCGCCTTTGCCCGGGACTACTTGCGAAACTCGTCGAACAATGATTTCACGCACAGGATTGACAATATGAAGCGGATATTCTTTCACTCGGTGCTCAAAAACACACGTGGGAAACCGAAGGAGCGGAGCAAATCATGACCGACCGGTCGGGCGGCGTTGTTTCATTTTTCTTGGTTTTTGCAGTCCTGTGTCTGGTGGCGGCAGCGGGTGAGGAGACTCCCGTCTGGTCGCAGACCAACCAGGGGAATTCCGTCCGTGACACCCTCCGATTGAGCCTCAATGACGCGATCAAGCTCGCAATGGAAAACAACGAGGACATTCGCATTGCGGAGGCCGGTCTCCAAAGGGCCCGAGGTAGAAAAAAGGAAGCGTTTTCGGCCGCTCTCCCATACATCGGGCTCGACGCCGGGTACACGCGGAATATCCTCCGGCCCGTGATATTCTTCCGCGACCCGATATCCGAAGAGGTTTTGCAGATCGAGATCGGAGAAGAACACGATTATCTCATGCACATATCGTTCAGCCAGGTGCTTTTTGCTTTTGGCCGAGTCGGCGGCGCGATCAAAGCGGCCGACTACTTCCTCAAGAGCAGTGAGGCGACTCTCGAGGCAGCGAACAGAAGCATCAAGCTCGAGACCGAGATCGCTTACTACGAGGCGCTGCTGGCCGCCGAGGTAAAAGAAATCGCCGAACAATCCCTCGACGCGGCGCAAAAACATTTCGATGAAACGAAACGGAAACTTCGTCAACAAATGGCATCGAATTTCGACTCGATTCGGGCGGAAGTTCAGGTGAAGAACCGCGAACCGGAAGTGATCAAAGCGGATAACGCAATCCGCCTGACTCGTCTCAACCTCAAACGAATCATTGGGGTTGACCGAAACACGCCGGTGGTGCTTACCGACTCACTTGGTTTTGAACCGCAAACGTACTCGCTCGAGGACGCGATCAACGAGGCGTACAAAATGAGGGCGGACGTCAGGGCGCTTCGATTGAATGTCTCAATGGCGGAGAAGATCTATCAAGTCAGGAAACGCTCGAACTTCCCAATGCTCGAGCT
>CP070677.1:1121605-1140802 GCA_020352495.1 Candidatus Latescibacterota bacterium | reverse complement strand
TGGTGGATCCCAGTGGGTCGATCAACTTGTTCTAGATCTCACGAAGTAGCTTCGCCTGCAGCCGAAGCGGCATGTCCAAAATTTCATCGAGAATAATCGATCCACCGTCGGCAATCTTGAAACGACCTTCCTTGTCGGCGTGAGCCCCTGTGAATGCTCCCTTTTTGTGACCAAAGAGCTCTGAATCCAACAGCTCGCCGGGAACGGTGGCGCATTTCAATTCGACCAGACGTTCACGTTTGCGTTCGCTCGAGTGATGTATCGCCTGTGCGACAACTTCCTTTCCCGTGCCGCTTTCACCGGTGATCAGCACGGGGCGGTCACTCTTCGCACATCTCTTGATGTCTTTGACCAGGTTTTTGTGGGAGTTCGACGTGCCAACCAGATATATACTCCCCGTCGGTGTCGGCGGGCTCGACGTTACCAACGTGAGCACCGAGGAGGTGTGTCCGTCGACGACCGGAGGGACGACCCGGCGAATCTGATCGGCCTCGAGCCGCCGGTGCAGCGGTCTCTCTTGGGTCAACTTCATCGCGAGAGCGGTGGCGACGAGATTCGCAACGGACCGGTCTTGTTCGGTGAATGCGCGAAACCTGCTCCCTTCGGCCGTCTCGTCGTATTTGTTCATAAAGCGGAGCCTGCCGATCGTGTTGTTGTCGGCGTTGACCAGCGGGACAATCAGCATATTTTGCAGGCGCGGGATGCCGTTGCGGGTCGGTAGCAGATCCCCGTGGACCGCCTCGTAGGCGACCAGGTACAGATAGTTCGTCATCGGATGCCCGACGGTGGAGGCCAGTGCCTCGCGCCGGAGGTTGTTTCGAATACCCGTCCCCTTGGTGGCGCTGGGGATCGAAGTGGGGTAACGATTGATGTCGACTGTGAAATCGCTTCTTCCCGTGGTCACGGCGTCCTGAAGCGCCGAGCACACGTAACGTCGAAACTTGGGCTCGTCGCGTTCGGCGGGGATCCCGGGGTGCCTCAAATCGGCGACGTGCAGGTACGCATGGAGCGCGGATGCGACGGCCTGCTGTTTGGCCTGCACGAACGGGTCTACCTGATCCGGACCAAGGACAAGAATGTCATGGACCCGAGAATCCAAGGGCCGAATGGCCGCAACCTTCCGCACAAACACGGACTCCTCATGGTCCTGCACTTCTTCGAGGAGAAAAATCTCACATATCTGATAGGGGAGATTTGAGACGACCGCGCTGGCGACGCCTGTCATGAGATCGGCCCGGGCGTAGTGGGTTTCGAGAATCGAGCCGATCTTTTTTAGGAATTCCGCACCGCTCACCATGCGGCACCTCCGTCCGCCGATCCTACCTATACGTTAACACAAATCCATTGTCATTTCGACAATTTATTGTAGGTAGCGACCACAATTCTCTTGCGGCGCGGGTAGGGCGAGAACGCCATAACACCAGCATTATCAATGGGTTCAATGGTTGGCATGCTGATTGCGATATAAGCAGTGGATTTTTTCTCCGTCATGGCTCGGCTCTGTTTCTGGAGGTTGTGAACCGTGAAAGTCAAGGTGAACGGAAATACGGTGACAGCGACCATCGAGCTCAGGGAGGGGAGACCCTCATCCACCGGAAAGAGCACGATCTTGTTCACGACCGGTGGGTACGTGCCGATCGCGGAAGGGATGAGAATCAGCATCAACATCATTGCGCCCAACGACAAGGACGACCGCGAAACCAAGGACAGCAAAGGCGGCACCCGCGTAGAGGGAGAGCAGGTGTAGCCAGTGCGGCCGGGGCGTAGGCGGCGTCCCGGCCGCACGGTCGATGGACAGATCAGTGAGAAGAAACACGTAGACAAACGGCACTAGTTATCCCGGTCGCGGCAGACAACGCGTCGAACGGGCTCACAAAACAAGACGCACGGAGCAAGGTCGATCGCATGCAAGAAACACCGTCAACAATACTCATCGTCTCGTTCTCGATTTACACGATCGGAATTGTTATGGCCGGTTTGATCTCCGCACGATTTCGCAAGGACACGACCGACGATTTTTACCTCGCCAGTCGGGAACTGGGTCCCTGGGCGTCTGCACTCTCGGCGTCCGCTTCGAGCGAGTCCGGGTGGGTCATGCTCGGACTCGTCGGAGCGGCTTTCACTGGAGGGGTGTCCACGTTGTGGCTCATACCAGGTTGCGCGGCAGGTTACTTTTTCAACTGGTACTTCGTCGCCGACAGGGTAAGACGTGCGTCGAAAAAGACGGGCGCCCAGACTCTCCCGGAACTACTCGCCTCCCGGTTCGGAGAAAGGGCGGGTCTCGTTAGAGGGCTTTCACTCATTATTATCGGCTGCGCGATGATCGCCTATGTCTCTGCCCAGATGAGCGCGTCGGGAAAGGCGTTCGAAGCAATGTTCTCGCTTCCCTACTGGGTGGGTGTCGTGTTGGGGGCCGGGGTCATCATGGCCTACACGATCACAGGGGGATTTAGGGCGAGTGTCTGGACCGATGTCGTGCAAAGCAGCTTCATGGTTCTCAGTCTCATCGCGATTCCTCTTGTGATGCTCACTCATATAGGCGGACTTGCAGGCATGGTCAACGGGCTCAGGAACACGGGTTCGGAGCTCTTGTCATTTTCCGCCGGCAACGCTGGTTTTGGTCTCCTCGGCTTTGTTTTGGGGTGGTTGGCGATCGGATGGGGATATCCGGGGCAGCCCCACGTCCTGGCGAGATTCATGGGCACGAGAGACTCCCGCGCCGTTCGAACCGGCGGGGTCGTGGCCATCACATGGAGCAGCGTCGTTTTTCTTGGCGCCATTACATTGGGTCTTGCCGCTCGCGTTTACTTCGGATCACTCGATGACCCTGAACAAGCACTGCCACTCGTTGCGAGGGAGTTCATGCCGCCCGTCTTGGGAGGATTCGTTTTGGCCGCGATCATGGCGGCGATTTGGTCGACAGCTGACTCGCAGCTTCTCGTTGTTGCCTCAACGGCGACGCGTGACCTGCGCGCGTTTTTCGACAGATCGGATTCACGGGAAAACACTCGACTTCTATCGGGTCCGGATCGACGGTACGGAAACGTCAACCGCCGCACGGTTTTCGTTCTCGGGTTAACAGCCGCTGTACTAGCCGTTTCCGAGACCCGTGTCATTTTCACTTTTGTTCTCTATGCGTGGTCGGTTTTGGGTGCGAGCTTTGGCCCGGTGATCATTCTGGGGTTGGCATGGAAGAAAACCACAAGACAAGGCGCAATCGGAGGTCTCTTGGTTGGGTCGATCGTGTCAGTTGTCTGGAAAAACATTGGTACGTTGTCAGGAGCCCTGTACGAGATCGTCCCGGCTTTCCTCCTTTCTTTTGCGAGTGTGATCGTCGTCAGCCTCGTCACTCAACCGAAGTTGATCCCCGAAGAAAATCGCAGGGCTTCCGGCAACCTCGTGACAAGAGAGGGAAAAACATCGTCCGAGCGTGGTGCGCTCATCACCGTTCCCGCAAAGGAGGAATCATGAAAAGGGACGAGAAATGGAGGCTGGCAATTTGTGGCGCCCTGGCGCTAGGTCTATTGGTCGTTTTATCCAATTGTGGGACGCCCGCTCCCAAGCTCAAAGGCGCTCAGATCGCCAGGGAGTTCGAAGGAGCCCCGTGCTGGGTGATCGAAGCGTGCGACTGTTCCAAAAAGACACGGGGGATGATTTGCGGCGTCGGGGCGATGACGGGCACGGCAAATCCCGCTTTGGCGCGGAACTCGGCGACGGCGAGGGCAACGACCAACATCGCCCGGTCCCTTCAGATCCATGTCGAGTCGTGGCTTCGGGACTATCAGGCGACGGTCACGGGTGACGACGAGTTCAACGTGGCAGCGGCGGACGAGCAGGTAGTCATCGACACGGCGAAACAGATAACGGACGTCACACTTTCAGGTGTCGAAATAGTCGAGACGTGGATCAGTAAAACCGGAACGCTCTATGTACTGGCGGCCCTCGACACCGAGGGATTTAGTGATTCGGTGGGCCGGATTCAGAACCTATCGGAAGAGATCCGACGGGCCGTGATCGAGCGCGCCGAACGCGCGTGGAGTGAACAGGACGAGGCGATCGAAGAGTACCGGAATCGATAGGCACGGTATCGGCGCCGCTCGCATCGCCGGCGGTTTGCCCGCGAGACGCCGAGATCGAGAGGCTTGCGTAAACGAGAAGCGATAACAGGTGACCATTATGACAAAAAGCCATGACCTTTACATTATCGTGGTCAGATGTTGTGCGGCGCTGTGTCTCTTTGTCGGCGTTGTGTGCGTGAGCGCGAACGTCGTTCGGGTCGCGCAAACCGGCGCAAAAAAGGTAGCGGTCCTCGAGTTTCGAAACCTCGCGGATTTGACGGATTCCGAGGTGACACGTCTGGCAGATAGCGTAAGAGACATCGCGGCCAGGACTTTGTCCAAGGAGTCGTTTGTCGTAATGACACGCGAAGATATCACGAACCTCACCCCCGCGAACACGACTCGGGTCAGCTGGGCCCTTTCGGAGAGCATGGTGGGGATCGGCCGGTTGCTTGGCGCCGATTATCTCATCTCTGGAGAGGTGCTCAAGTACGACGATGGTTACCGCGCCAGGCTAAGGGTTCATCAGTGCCGCACGAGTTTGTTTCTGGGAAGCAGTACGGCGCGAGGAGAGACGATTTCTCTCTTGCAAGAAGAGATAGAAAACGCTGCTGCCTCCGTTTTCAAGCTTATAAGGACCCGTGAACCGCTCGCAAATCGGACGCAAAACCGGTCGCATGAACGGGGGCGCGAACAGACCCCACCCAAAGACACACCAACCGGCGGAGACTCCCTACCAGCCGTAAAAAAACCAGCCGGGGGCTCCGCCGGGACAACGTTGGTCTTGGTACCCACCAGAAGATTCATCCCGGGGAGCCGGGATTCGTTCCACATGCACGGAGATGCGGGGATATGGTGTTGGGATCCGTCTGTGGGTGACACGGACTCTGCAGATAGCCCGCCGATCGTCGTCGCGACGGACCATTCCCAACACAGACACGTGGCACGTGGAGGCGGATTCCTGGGTTGGGAAATGGATTGTCTTTCAGCGTCACCTCGACGAGTGATCCGGGGTCGCTTGTTTGGTGACGTTGGAATGGGTGTAGCAAAGCCGGCAGACTAGTCGGCGGGCGCGGTAACCGGGGCGCGAATGTCAACAGGGGGAGCGTTCGCCGCCCCGGGAGGCCGCATGCGACGGCGGGTACCGATCATGGCTCCAAAGATCCCATATCCGACGTTCATCACAGCGGCACTCTTGGTGCAGGTCACCTTTGCCGCCTGCGCGGGAGATCTTCGAAGATCCGGAACCTCCCCTCATCGGACCGAGCTTCGTGACGTCCCGACGGATCAGGTGGAAAACCGCGTCGATCGTGGGAGCAGTCGCGTTTGGAAGGCCATGGATGAATCTCTGACCGTAAGGTACCCGCGGTCGGAGTTTCTCACCGCATGGGGTGTCTCTGGTGAGGGTTTCAGGCAGGCGGAACTGGATGCAAAGGCACGGATCGCAGAGCGTGTCAAATCGGATATTGAAACCACAACGACATTGGAAGCGAGCCTGGTCAAAATAAACGGCGAGACCGAGGAACATGAAACATATCTTGCCGTGGTCGACCTGCACAGTGATTTCTCTCATGCGGAAATGATCCGGGTCGATCCTGCATCCTTGATCGAGATCGATGGTCACTACTGGGCGTTCGCATATCTGCCACGTGACTCGGTGACGGAGCTGCTTGGGCACGAATACGAGAACAAGGCAACACGTTTTCGGGAAATCGTCGGTCTTGGCGAGCGTGTCGCAGACGATCTGACACACTTCACAACGGTTTTCCGTTTGGCAGAAACACATTTCAAAGAGCTGACGGCAAAGGCATCCGAGATACGTGCCGTTTCGGGGAAGCCATTCGAACCGTACGCACGGGATCTGGAGATCTTTCGATGTCTCGAGGCCAGACGGCTCGTGTGTGTTGCGACAACAACGGTAGGCGTCGAGGTCGCGGCCGTGGGAGAAATACAGCGGGGAAGGCTGACAACGCTCTTTGCCGAGGCCCTTTCCAAATTGGGGGTCCGCGCCGAGGTGGGAGGCTGCGGTGCGTGCGACTACGTGTTGCGGGTGACGCCGGTTGTTGACTGGGAACTTGGTCTTGTTGGCGAGGTGTGTCGTGTCGAGTTTGGCGTGGAGTTGGCCTCGTGCCGGACGGGCCGAGTTATCGCGTCCACGGAGATCAGCGACTCGCGTCTTACCGTGTGGAACATGAAGCATGAGAATCAAGCATTGCGAATCATCATGGAACGGGTTTCGTCAATCGGTCTAACGGAGCAGCTTCGGGAGTGCCTCCACTCGAGCATGCCGATCTCTTGAACGAGTCTGTCAGCCCAACACTAGGGGGTGCGCTGTGAAAGGAATGCTATTGTTTTTGATTGTCTTGGTCTTCTGTGTTTTGCCCACGGGATGCTCGGAAGACTCCCCCGTGGAACCACAGATCGAGATCTCGAGGGACGACTTCCGGTCAGCCCCAACAGAACATTTCACATACGATGGCTCGATGATGACAATGTCCGCAGGATACATGCCCCGAGGAAACCCGGAAACCTCCAAAAGAATCCTCGTGGTTGGGGTGCTCGTCTTCGAGCAGCCGGGTGTCGAGCTCGGTCTTGATTTGAGAGTGGACCATCTCTGGTTGGTTACCGGCGCACACTTCCGCTTCTTGGAACCTCGCGATATCCACGGAGCAGTTGATGTAACATCCTGTCTGTATTGGACGCCGATTGAGTATCAGACCGGGACGTCTTTGGATCCGGAAACCGGTGTATATGACAAAGACGGTGGACTGATATTTGTCAGACCCCCCGAGCACATTTTGCGCGAGTTCCCGGCGAGCGGCAAAGAAGAGGAGTGGTGACCGGTGGATATCCGTCGTGTCGCAGTCGTGGCGGTCGTTGCCGTCTTTGCCGTGGGTGTCTTCCCCGGTGGTGCGTCGTCCGAAACGCTCCCGCGGCAAAAGGTCGCCGTGTTGAGCTTGTATGCGACGACTCGAACCGAAACCCGGCGGAAATTCGAAACGCTCGACCATGTGTACCTGTTGTATTTGACCAACACGGTTCGGATGGTGGTCGGCCGCTCGCTTCCGACGACCGAATTTATCGTCTTGACCAGTGAGACAATGGAAGAACTCCTGCCAACAACCGTCGAATTGGAGGACTGCTGGGGGGAGTGTGCCGTCGATGTTGGTCGAATGCTCGAAGTGGATTATGTCGTCACCGGAGAGGTACTCTACGTCGAAAACGAACATCGGCTGCAGCTCATGGTCTACGAGTGTGGGTCGGGAAGCCTCATCGACGGTCGAACCACGGGGGCCGGCTCCCCCGAGGGTGTGAACACCGTTGAGCGTGAGATCGAATATGCCGTCGGGGCACTCTGTGAAAGTCTGATCTCGGACTCCTGGCGTCGGCAGGGAGGGCGGAACGAAAGCACGCCGGATCGCGCTCGTTTTGAGCTCACCATGCTGATCGGTGCGTCGTGGGCGCGACCATATCTGACCAACCGTGGGTTCGCCGGCGAGACGGCGGCCGGTGAGGGATCCTATGGTGGAGAATATGTGGCCGATCACTGCTCAGGTCTGTCCTACAACCTTTCAGCGGGGATGAGGTTGATCTCGGATCCTGTCTATGTCATCCCGGGTGTCGTTTTTGGCAGCGTCCAATATTGGCCCTCGAGTGAACTCCGGGATCATCTGACATCAATCGATCCAGAGGCGGAGTTGACCGTTCACTACCGAACGTACGGGGCTTCGATCAAGCTTCTGGCAACCGAGGCCGAGGTCGACCCTGGCGGGGCGTATTTCGAGTTTCTAATTGGACGGTACGAGTTGGTAACAAAGACCGTGTTTCTGTCGGACGAACAGGAAGCCCGAGAGCATGGGATCTTTTACGGCGCCGGACTGGGAGGGAGGTTTCCCATGTCCGATATCCTGGCGGCCGATCTTCAAATTGCCTGCCACTTCGCAAGACCGGATCTCTTCAAATTTGTTTTGTCGCTCGGGATGAACGTTGCGGTCGGGGGTTGGTGATACCCGGGCTCGAGGGCACGACGAGCGAACGGCGCGACGGACGTTGGCGGCACCACCGACCCTCAGAGCGATCGAAAGAGAACCGAGGAACCACACATCCCGTATTCGCAGACTCGACAAAATCCCGTCTGGAAGCTAAGCTATAATTGACACGGCCCTCCAGCGGTCCACCGACGCCACCGGTGATCTTCAGCAACATATTTTTGGCGGTATCATAACCGGTTCTATCAAAGGAAGTTACAATGCTTCTCCCACTCAAGCAAGGAACTCTCTATGGCCCCGTCGATTCCAGACGATACGGCCGATCCCTGGGAATCAACCTTAGCCCTTTCACGGACAAACTCTGCTCGTTCAATTGTGTCTATTGCCACTACGGGCAGACCGCCAGGCTCACGATGAACTCGGAAAAGTATCGGGACGATCTCCCGGCGTTCGAAGACGTCATTGACGAACTCGAAGAATCCCTCGAGTCACCGGTCGAGCTCGACCTCATTACATTTTCCGGCAACGGTGAACCGACGTTGCACCCGTGGTTTCCTGAATTGGTGGATGCCGTCATCGATCTCCGCGACAGATGCCGGCCAAACGCCAAAGTAGCTCTACTCTCGAACACCACCGGTCTGGACAACCCAAAGGTGAGGAAATCGGTAACCAAACTCGATCTTCCCGTCTTCAAACTGGACGCAGGAACGGAAGAAACGTTCAAGAAGATCAACCGTCCCGCCAGACAAGTTAAATTCAATGAGATCGTCGAGCACCTCGGACAAATTGATGGTATTTACCTTCAAACGGTTCTCGTCGACGGCACCCCCTCGAACACCGAGCCGGATGAGCTTCTCGCCTATTTCGAACTCCTCGGCAAAATCGAGCCGCGAGAGGTTCACCTTTATTCCACCGACCGCCCGGTTCCCAGCTCGCAAATCTATCGGGTTGACCCTGAGTGGCTGGAGGATATAGCCTCCCAGATAAGAAGCGAGACCGGTGTCCCCGCCGTCGCTTTTTACAACGGAAAACAAGACTGATCCGCAACGCATCGGGCGCGGGACGATTCGCGATACGATCCAAACCCCAAACAGTGGAGGGATTAATGGAAGCGGGAACGCAAGATACCGCGATGGCCATCCGTGAACTGACTCTCCCAATCCACCAGAGCAAAGGGTGGCTCAGATTGCTCGGAGTGCTTTCGATAATCTCCGGCATTTTCAGTGCCCTGACCATTGTCGGGATTCTCTATGCGTGGCTTCCCATCTGGGTCGGAGTGGTTCTTCTTCAGGCCGCCTCGGCGGTGGAGAGAGCTCATCTGACCGGAAGCAAGGAAGTTTTTTACCAGTCGTTGAGCAAGCTCAAAATATATTTCGTGATCCAGGGTGTAACCACACTGATCGGGCTGGTCATCGCGGTGATCGTGTTTTTTGTGGCGGGGTTGGGTGCCATCATCGAAGCGGTGACGTAGAGTACAAGGGCTATCGGGCGATCTCTCCGCGTGTGGAACGCCATTTAGATTTCATCGGAGGTGAGTGATGCCGATGATTCGGTCGTCAGTTGGGAAACTTGCTTTCAACACAAACGGGATATCGGTTTTGACCACGGCGGTCCTCCTGTTTTTCGTGGCTGGATGCGCGAGCTCATATCACGTGAACACTGAATTTAGCGACGATGGAACAAACACAATCGTCATGGCCAACAACGAGATCAAGATAGAGGGCGGGTTGAAATACCACGGCGAAAGCCATATCGACGAGTGGGGAGCCGCCTACCGCGTCGAGCGGCGGTGTTATCTGGATATCCGCAAAACCGAATATCCGGGTGGAAGGGTGACGTATGACCTCATGCTCAAATATATTGGGGTGGACTGGCTCAATATGGAGACCGGACGGTCACTGGAACTCGTCATCGACGGGAGATCGCGTATTCTCTCGGGTGAAGGCAAAGTGAGCCGAGAAAAGGACCCGTCGGGGGAGTTTGTCACCGAATCGTTGGACTACTCGGTTTCCCGTGATTTCCTCATCAGATTGGCCGAAGCGGAGAGTGTCAGCGTGGTCATCACCGGTCATGAAGGTGAGGTCAAAGGCTACTTCAACGAGGACAATCTCGCCAACGTCCGACGGTTTGTTCACGAATTTGTGAGAACAGAAAGACAGGTACACGACAAGACCGGGTGATCGCGGTGACCGCATGGGTGTTGCCTTTACTCTTGATCGTTGGAGGCGCGGGCTTTGGCGGAACGGTGGAACGACAACAAGATTTTGCGACCCGCCAGGAACACGTCTTCGAAAAAAAACTGACACGAAATATTCACCTTCGCTACCTTCTCTATTTTCCCAAACCATATGCCAAGACAGAAAAAAATGGCCGCTGCTCCTGTATCTCCATGGTGGGAGGGGGCGCGGCGATGATTTCGCAAAGATGATGTGGTACCCGGTCGTGCGGATGTGCGAGAGTGGCGAACAGGAAATTCCTTTTATTGTGCTTGCCCCGCAGTGCCCCGAGGGAGAAATGTGGACGGACACCGAGACGCTTATAGCGCTCCTCGATCAGGTCATTGCGGATCATCGGGTGGACACCGAACAAATCTATCTCGTCGGCTATAGCATGGGTGGAAACGGCGCGTGGTATCTCGCCTACAAGCATCCCGATCGTTTTGCCGCAATCGCGCCGATGTCGGGTATGGCCAATGTGTGGTGGACCCATCGATTGAAGGACCTTCCCGTGTGGGTTTTTCACGGAGAAAAGGATGATCTCGTTCCAGCGAGAGAATCACAAGAAATGGTAGACGCCTTGATAGCCAAGGGTGGTGAAGTCAGGTTCTCGCTCATAGAGGACAGGAGCCACCGCCCGCCAACGGACGAAGAGCATTTCGAGCTGTTCGAGTGGTTTCTCACGCACAGGAGATCTTCCGGGGATTCCAACACGGAGGACGATCTCGAGTAATACCGGTTGATCGGCTGTCGCCCGACTCGAGACGATCAATCATCGATCAATCTCTTCTAGTAGCCGATTGTCCATCGTTGTTTCAAACCTCAGAATGCCTGTGGAGGTGTCCAGGATGAAAAAGTGCTGTCTGGCGGTTCTAGGATTTCTGTTGATCAATGTGACAATCGCATTTGGAGACTGTGGCGACGCCGCCCGAGAGGCGTTTGGTCAAAAGGGCACCGTTGAATTGCCTTCTTCGGACGACCGTCTGGACACGGTGATCCAGGATCTTCCCCAAAAGATCGAAGCGTGGGTGGAACGGACGAGACACGCGAGTGTATCCCTTGCGATCGTACATGGCCGGGAGATCATCTACAGCCAAGCCTTTGGTTTTGCCGATCTCGAAAAGCAAATTCCCGCCACAAAAGAGACGATCTACCCATTGGCATCGATTACGAAAGTATTCACGGCGACCATGCTTGCACAGCTTTGTGAAAAAGGCGTCGTTGATCTCGAAACCCCCTTAAACAAGTACATCCCAGAGTACAACGTCAAATCTCGATTTGCGGCAGTCCGACCGACCACCCTGCGTCAGTTGGCCTCACACACCTCCGGACTACCCAAAGACGCACCCAATAACTTCTGGCATGGGTACTCAGCATTTGGATTCATTGTCACGGGTGGCCAGGCGGATCTGGCGGATTTTGTGTCCAAGGACGAAGTGCTCGAAAGTCTCGAGTTTATCGAACTCGAATTTCCACCCGATATCTACTCGCATTATTCGAACCTGGGGTTTCAACTGCTCGGTATGGCGCTCGAAAAAGCAGCGGGTGTACCTTTTGCCGAATACCTAGAAACAAACATTCTCCAACCCCTCGGGATGGGCAAGTCCGGTTTCACATTCGATGATGCTGACAGCTCTCGTATGACGGTCGGTTATGTGTGTACCGGTCCGGAGGCGCCGTTTCTGCAGACCCCCCGTTGGATGCCCGGGTGTGCGCTATATTCCGGAGGTCTCTACGCGACGGCTGAAGACCTGGCGCGTTTTGTTTCTCTGCAGTTCCAGGATGCGACCGAGAAAGGCGGCCAAATACTCAGCACGGGGATGTTGCGACGAATGCGTTCCCCCAATTCCGTTCGGCGGCCCGGCGCTCGTGACAGCTATGGACTCGGCTGGGGAGTTGTTCGGATCGCCGACTATGATGCCATAGAGCACAATGGAGCGCTTGTGGGTCATGGCGCGCATGTCAGCGCGATCCCCGAACTCGAGCTCGGCATCGTCGTGCTCTCGAACTCGCGCAACCATATGTGGTCGGCGGGAGGGTGCAAACATTTGGCTCGAGAACTATACCCGGACCTGATCACCGCCATCGGGCCGGCCGAGGCGGACGAATCTGTCCAGCGGGAGACCTTGGACCTCAGTCCGTACGAAGGGAGGTTCGTGCTACCGGGTGGCTATGCCAACATCGAGCTTACAAAGGCGGACGGTAGGCTGATGATGTCGATAATCGAAGATCCCAGCTTTGACCAACCTATGATTCCGCTCAATCCATACGAGTTTTGCTTCGAGGAAGATCCGGCGAGAACACCCATACTCTTTTTTCAAGCCAACGACGAAAGAGGGGTCGAAACGGTATCTTTTCTTTCTTATGTGTTCAGGCGTGCAACACGAGACCCGTCTGAGTAAAACACCGGGGGACAAGCTGTCGGACCCAACGGTCTCTTTCGCGGTGACAAGGAGCGTCGCCCGCAAGATGAGTTGCACACTATACACAAGCCATGAACATCCGTATAATTCTCCGATACGACCCCAAAAACAATCAAACCAAGCGGGGTAACATCATGAGACACGGAATATGCGGCTTGGTATTGCTCGCCGCGATCTTCCTGTGGGGAACCTCTCTTTTTGTGCCGTGCGCAAAAGCCGGTGATCCTTCAGTAAAGGAACTGCTCGATAGAGCCGGTATCAAACCCAAAGGTGACCAGCGAGGTCAGATGGATACAGTCGGCTTTGTGACCACGGCTCGGCAGATGGACAACGTGATGACCCAGTGCAATGAGTTGGCGGCTCCTCGGCACAAGACACTCGAGGATCAATACGGATGGACGAGCGAGACGGCCTTCATCGCCGGAGTATGCCCTCACGACGATTACTATTACGCCGGTCGTCTTTACCCATTGCTGCTTTCGCATGTCAAGGCAAAGACGGTCATCTTGTTTGGAGTGTTTCACAAGGCCCGTGTATTCGATCACAAAGACCGATTGGTCTTCGATTCATACAAGACGTGGCGCGGCCCGTACGGCCCCGTGAACGTCGCGCCTCTCCGTGATGAGATCATCGGACAACTGCCCGATGAGGACTACGTCGTCAACAACGACATGCAGATGGTCGAACATTCGGTCGAAGCGATCGTGCCTTGGCTTCAGGCGTACAACCGAAATGTTGAGATCATTTCGATCCTGGTCCCATACATGACATGGGAAACGATGGACCGGTTGGCGGCGGATCTGTCAACGGCCCTGGAAAAGATCCTCCGCGCAAAAAAATGGAGACTTGGGGAGGATGTGTGTCTCATCGCTTCGGCCGATGCCGTGCACTATGGTGACTCGGGGTGGGGCGGTTCCAGCTATGCCGAGTTTGGGACCGACGTCGTGGGGTATCAAAGGGCGGTGGAGAGGGATCTCTCGCTTGCTCGCAACCATCTCAGCGGGCCGGTCGACCGTGATCACCTAAAGGAATTTTTGTACACCTGTGTCGACCGAAACGATGTGATGACGTACCGCGTGACGTGGTGCGGGCGATTCTCGGTGTCTTTTGGTCTGAATGTGGCGTCACGTTTGACCGAGGCGATGGAAGACCGTCAGCTCGAGGGGAGGATTCTGGATTACGGCACGAGTGTAAGCGAGGCCTCGCTCGACACAAAGGATCTCGATGGCCTGGGTTCCACGGCGCCAAACAACTTCCGGCACTTTGTCGGGTACGCGGCAATCGGCTACGAGTAAAGACTGAGCGCAATCCTGGAGAGAGCGACATGAAGCTCAACGCGATTCTCGAAACCTCACTGTATTGTGACGACCTCGACGCGGCGGAGAAGTTTTACGCAAAAGTTTTGGGTCTCGAGCAGATCAGTTCCAAGAAAGACCGGCACGTCTTTTTCAAATGCGGACAAGGTATGCTTCTGATTTTCAATCCCGTGCACACGGGAACCGTGCAAACCTCCGTCGGCGGTGTGCTAATACCACGTCACGGGTCGACGGGTCCCGGACACCTCGCGTTTCAGGTCGCCGCCGACGAAATCGACGAGTGGCGCGAACACCTTACCACCCATCGCGTGGATATCGAGGCCGATGTGACGTGGTCATCGGGTGGCCGGTCCCTCTATTTCAGGGATCCGGCTGGTAACAGCATCGAAATCGCGACGTCCGAGCTGTGGCCGCTCTAGAGCGTCGATGCTCACGGCTTTGGTGTGTCTTGATATCCTCGAGTGACCGCAACAAATTCAAATAAAACAAGTTAGGCCTTGGCGATCTTGGCGGCCCGCTCCGGTGGCCGGTGGGTCTGCAAGTGGACCGCACGTCCGCCTCGGTGTAATCGTTTGATGTGAAATAAGTTGAGAGAAATATTGTATTTATACAACATAACGCTTGCTAAATACAACAAATCATTGTAATATTAGCATATGAAAACTCGGAAGCTCCACAATCGGATCGCGGTCCTCCGACAGGAACGCGGTGTATCGAGAAAGGAGCTCGCTGAGATCATCGGAGTCAATTTTCAGACGGTGGGTTATCTGGAACGGGGCGAGTACAACCCGAGTTTGGACTTGGCATTCCGAATCAGCGAGTATTTTGGACTGCCCATCGAGACGATCTTCTCGACAAAACCATTGAGACCATTGAGTCAAGAACTCTATGGCTCGAGAGACGAAGAGGGGGGATAAAATGGACATAAGGACATCGATTGCCAAACGGCGAGTGGGCGTGGTCGTCAATTATGCGAGCCTCACCCTTTTTCTTCTTCTCTATTATATAGGCTTCATCGGTCATTGGAGCGCCGTGCTCACCATTGGCGTATTGATTTTTCTTGCCGTGGCCACAGTTAGCTTCATCTTTGTCCACATCAAGACCGGTCTTTGGAGACTGGCTCACTCCAGTCGAGAGAAGCTTGACGAAAGACAGATCCAGGTAACACACGAGGCGCTGCGGTATTCGTATTCGGTTTTTGCAGTGATCTGCCTTTTGATCATGTTGTTCAATGCCGTCACGGGATATCGGGGTCATTACCTCTTTGATGCCGTGCTCCCCATGAGTCTCTTGTATTTCGCGCACTCACTTCCGTCTTCCGTGATCGCGTGGACGGAGAGGGAGGTGTAAGATAGTCGCGATCGTGTGGACGGAGAGGGAGGAGTGCGGTCGCTATGATCGTCCGGGCAAAGAGCGAAGTGTAAGGTTGACCAAGACGCGTAGAAAAAGAGAGACACTCCACCCGACTACTCCCACCTTTTCTCTCGCAGCTCCAGGTCATCCGCCGATTGGCCGAAACGTAGAACATCCCACCTGCGATTGGTAAGCCTTTTCAAAAAATGTCTGTCGTGGCTCACGAGCAGCAACCCGCACGGGCAACCGTCCAGCGCGTCTTCCAAACACTGTATCGACGGGAGATCCATGTGGTTGGTGGGCTCATCCATTATGATGAGGTGCGGTTCGTGGGCGATCCCCAGTGCAAGGAGGAGCTTGCGGGTCTCGCCCGGACTCGGTTCGACGCTCTCAAGGAGGCGCTGCGGTCGTGATCCCAGACGGCTGACTGCGGTCATCATCACTCCCAGCTTTTTGCGAGGCAGCTCGCGCGCGCGTTTTAGGATGGTGATGGAGGACGTGCGATCGATTTCCTGAGGCACGTAGGTGAGGCGCTCTTCGGGCATATCGAGAGAATCGACGATGTGCCGAACCAGAGTACTCTTCCCCGCACCATTTGGCCCGGTCAACGCGATCCGGTCGTCGGGGCGCATTACGAGCGCGGGATGTCGTAGTGACCTGCCGGCGCCAAGCTCGATCGATCCATCGTCGATCGAAAAAAGCACATCGCGTCTCGACCGCGCACTGGGGAGCCAAATACCTGTATCGTAGGTTTTTTTGACCTCGGCACCCGTTTCCTTCTCGCGGGCCTGTTTCAATCTCCCTTGAATCTGCCTAAGCAGCTTGCCGGCAACGGCGTCTTTTCCCGATACACGGGCCCGGTCGATCTTCTCGCGCCCGTCATGGTCGCCCCGTGCGAGAAACCGTCTCGATCGCCGAAGGTCCGACTGAGACGCCGCGGCTCGTCGTCTCGAAGCCTCGCGTTCCAGTTTTTTCCTGGTCGCCCTGGCAAGCTCATGTCTCCGCCGTGCCGACTCCTCCTCCCTTTGCAGCTGCGTGTACGCCTTTGTGTACCCACCCCGGCGCATGAGGATCTCCGGCGGATCCACAAAGAGACAGTGCCCGCAGAGCGTGTCGAGAAGTTCACGATCATGGCTCACCAGCAACCCGATCCCACGGTACGAGGCCAACGCCTTCGCAAGGAGCTCACGGGCCTCCATATCGAGATGATTGGTGGGCTCGTCGACGGCGAGAACATCCGGCCGGCGCCATAACATCACTCCGATTTGCGCGCGTTTACGCTCACCGTGGCTCAGAGTGTCCCAGCGGCTCACCCAGTCCGGTTGAATCCCCAGAGTTGCCTTGATCAAGACGGCGTCCTGGTCTTCGGTCGCGACGAGCTCGGCGAACAAACGAGGTACATCATCGGTCCGTTGCTCGCAGTAGATGGCAATACCGGGGATCCGCACTTCACCACCGTCGGGAGCCAGAATGCCGGTCGCCAACCGAAGAAGGGTCGTCTTTCCAACGCCATTGGCGCCGATGATTCCCGTCCACCCGACGGGAAAACGACACGTGAGCCCCTCGATCAGGGATGTGCTCATCGCATCGTAAGCGAAAAACACGTCGTCAAAGTCGATTCCGGCGGAATGCATCCCTATATTCTCCGAGGGGAAACGCTCTCTTGGGTTCGCTTAATTCTAACAGAAATAAACAGTAGGGGCGGAATTTCCTCTGTGGGAGTGTGGAGCTTCCACGTTTGGCCAAAGTGGATGTATACAAAAACCGAAATGACTACGGTGAAAGAGTCGTAACTGAATCTGACACATTTCTCTCTATTTCTCGGAGACGGCGCCCTCGCCCGAGGTAAGGGTATGTGGGAAACATGCTTGTTATGATAAGCGATGGGCGCTGCAAGGTTCGAGCCGAAGAGCTCGCGAAAAAAACCACTGCGACACAACGCTCGGCCGCCCGTCACCGTGTGTGTCCACAATTGACAAAGGTCGAGAAAGCGTATAGGGTATAATTACTTAAAGGTACGTGAGGGTGTAAATCCAACTGAAGCGTCCAGGTATTGGAGTCCCACCTTTATGGGCTGGTTATCCAGGATATTTCCAGGGGGCAGGGGGGCGTCGGCGTACACGCTGCAAGCCGTCCAGGAAAAGTTCTCGAGCTTCCTTGCCATCCTCGAAAACAACAACCAGGTTCTCAAGATCATCAGCGATATGGAAGAGAAGTCGCAGGGGGAGTACCTCTTCGACATCAACTACATCCGATCCGGTCTTTCCGAGGTTCGATCCGGCGTTCTTGGCATTACCGAGGGGATGATTTCGTTGGGTGGCGAGAAGTATTCCGCGCTTAGGGATCGTTACGAAAGCATCAACCGCGAGATCTCTCAGCTCTTCCCCGAACACAAACCGGTGGAGGAAGACGATTTCGCTATTCCCCTCTCACAGGTGGGACGCGAGAAGAGCTGGAGCGTGGGCAGCAAGGGGGCGCAGCTTGGAGAAATGAAATCCCAACTGGGGTTGCCGGTCCCGGAAGGGTTTGCGATAAGCGCCTGGGCGTACAAACACTTCGTCGATGTGAACGATCTTCAGACGCGAATATCCGACTGCATCGCTTCGGTGAACATAAAACATTACGATGACCTCGTGCGCATCAGTGAAGAGATACGATCCATGGTTGCGTCCAGCGAAGTTCCCGGGGACGTGGGCGATGCCATCAAGAGTCAATACGCCGAGTTGAAAAAGCGCGTACCCGAAGGCGGTTTTTCTCTTCGCTCCAGCGCGGTCGGCGAAGACACACTTTTTAGCTTTGCAGGTCAATACGCGAGCTTTTTGAATGTTCAGGAGAGCGAACTGATATCCCGGTATCGAGACGTCCTTGCCAACAAGTTTACGCCTCAGGCGATATATTACTATCTCAGCCATTCGTTCACCGAAGCGGATCTGGCGATGGGGGTGTGCTGTCTGGCCATGGTGGATGCTGAGGCAAGCGGGGTGATCTATACACGGGATCCGGTGCAACCGCACGATGACTCGATACTGATCTATGCGATCTACGGTCTCGGAAGCTACCTGGTGGACGGCACGCTCACACCCGATACGTACCGGGTGTCGAGAGGCGACGGGCGAGTGATCGAGACAAAAATCGTGATGAAACCCTTCCGCCTCGTCCTCCAGGAGAACGGAGGCACGATCGCAGAGCCAGTACCCGAGCCGGAAGAGGCGGAACCGGTCCTCAACGAGAAACAAGTCGGTCTGCTCGCGGAGTACGCCAAAAAGATCGAAGATCATTATGGGTCTCCCATGGACATCGAGTGGGCCATCGACAAAAAGGGACAGCCCTTTCTCCTTCAGGCCCGACCTCTCCGGGTGATCGAGGCCACGGCGGGGGCCGTGGAGCCGGATGTCAGAAACCTCGACGTTCTATGCTCGGGTGGGATGACGGTGTGTCCGGGCGCGGGGACGGGGCCGGTTTTTCATTTGAGATCCACAGACGATCTGGCCCATGTCCCTGACGGGGCCGTTTTGGTGGCGCCACTTCCGTTTCCTGGTTTGGTCACCGTGATGGACAAGGTAGGCGCGCTTGTCACGCACGTGGGAAGCACGGCCAGCCACATGGCGACTCTAGCGCGGGAATACAGGATTCCGACACTGGTTGGTTTGAAAAACTCATGTGATCTCCCTCAGGGGGTCCAGGTCACCGTGGACGCCACCGGCCGCGCTGTTTTCTCGGGTCGACAACCGGAGGTTGTTGAAGCGCGCCGCGCGGGGTCCGAGGAGACAGACGTAGCGGGGATCTTTGACTTGCTAAACAGTGTATTGACTCGCATCGCGCCCTTGAACCTGTTGCATCCG
>CP070677.1:1105202-1121505 GCA_020352495.1 Candidatus Latescibacterota bacterium | reverse complement strand
GGGGGTTCGAGTCCTCCTGGGCGCACCATTTCTTATAGCCCATTATCAATCGACGTTTACGGAGTTCGGTCATCGAGTTCGCGTGTCAAATTCTACAGTAGTGCGGATCTGTGAAAGCCTCCTCGCGCCAAAATACACCTCCCGTAACTTAACTTGACGTTTTCTAGATTTATCCAATAGGATGCCGGCCTAGAACAACAAACGATCCTGGGGCATTAGTCGACCTGCTGTGCCGCGTTAATTCCGGGCAGGCGGATGAGCATCGATGAGAAAACGCTTGTCGACGAAGAACGTTCTGGCAATGTTCGCGATTCTGATCGCGTTCAGTACGGGGGCATGTGATAACGCGGACGTCGTTGGGCCGGAATATGAGTCAGGGACTTTGGTGGATGGGCTGAAAATATGTCTGGAGCCGATTCGCGTGGGGGAGAGGTTCAATGTCCGCATCACTCACTCCGAATGGCCGGGCAACGAGTGGCAGTTCCGTCTTCCCGAATACATGATAATCCATTGTGTTTCGGGCGACCTCTTGCGGCCGGCGCCGCTGTCCAAAGCTCCAGGCCAATCGGTCGTGCTCTACGGTTCACGAGGTGGGCATGATCCTGCCGAGTACAGCATCGTCATGTTGGCTCGTGACGATTTCATAGATGTCGTCGCCACAGTTACGAACACCGGTTCGCGCCACTGGAACGCCGGAGCCTTCGCCTTGGCATGTCTGGTGTTTGGCAGAGCGCCGGCCTTTCACGACGGGACGTTGGAACGGACGCGAGCCCATTTCGACGGCGAGTTCCTCGACATCAAGACGGCACGCCACAGATCCGGCATACATGTTGAGGACCTCGACGTCTTTCGACAGTCAGCTCACGTGCTCCGGGCCGAAGACATCGGCTGGAGGGACGAACCGGCTCATTCCCGACGGGACACTGTCGACTGTTCTTTGATCGTCCGCTCGTCCCGGTACGGCTCGTTTCAAATAGCCCAGGCCTGGGAGGACGCATTCAGCGTTAGTTATAACCTGGAGGATCCGAGATTGAACTGTATTCATTCAAACCCTCGATTTGGAGCCTTGGAGCCAGGTCAATCCAGGATTGTGCGCGGACGGATCTATTTCGTTACCGGGACGATTGATGCGCTTTTTGGGCGGTTCCTTAAGGATTTCCCTCATCGGGGTTACGAGATAGAGAGCAGGGGAAGTGCCAACCACTATGACCCAGCCGAGTACCAACGCGGTGGCCGAGGCTCCTGATCGGCGAATTCGGAGTTCGGCGCTGATTTCAAAACGGAATTGAGAACGGATTACAGATTCCAGTTGAAGAAGCGAGTGGGTCCTTTCACGCGGTTAGACCCTCAACGAAAGTTCGTGCGATTTCGATTTTGGTGCACCATTATTTTGCGCCGTCCGCTTGCCTGACGTGTGTCCCCAGCACGTCGTCTGTGAGACGCAGTTCGAGTCCTGGTGTCTCCAAACCGCCGCGAAAAATCCGGTGGTGCGAAGGACAAGGGAACTTCCCCCGCACTGGAGGGTTTATATTATACTACTGATGATTTGAGTTTGGTACATTCGTCTTCGGCCGGATGGACCAGACAGGCGTATCGGCGGTCGGGGATGTGAACCGCCGGAGACCGACGGATTCGACAACCGATGAGAATGGCTCTACGCGTATAGGCGGGAGGAAAAACATGACAAGACGGATCTGGAAATACACGGCGATATTGATCTCGAGCGCGATGATCCTGGCGTTGTCGGGGCCGAATCTGTCGGCCCAGCAGGCAGCTCCACGGGGAGACATCCCAAAGGAAGAGTTCGATAAGATGCTAAAGGGGTATTCGGAGCTGGAAAGCGCATCCGAGCGGGGAAAACAACTCGTCACCCTTTTTGTCCAGGCTCCGTCGATGGCATTCGATACTGTTTATGAGGCGCTCGTGAGCGATTCGGGAGTCGTTCGGGAGGAGGCCGCCAGACTGATCGGCCACTACTACGCTGTATTTCAGGTCTTCTCCTGGGATTCTCGTTGGAAGATGATCGAAGAGCCGGATCACAGTATGGAAAAACGCGACGACGTCGTGGACAAACTCCACTGGCTGAGATCGGCGGGTATGATCCGTGGCAGGGTATATGCTCTCGAATCCCTCGTCCGTATGGGGGAGGCCGACGAGCAGATGGTCGACGAGATTCTGAGCGTTGCTCTGGGTGAGGGGGCGGAGGAGTGGCAGTATTTCGATTCGACCGACACGCAAATGGTCGCCGTTACCACAAAGGAACTGGAATTGGACTACAGAAAAGAGGCGGTCGGGTTGTTGGTGGCGTTGTACTCGAATGGTGTTTTCGCTGAGCGCACACTCGGACATCTGAAGACTATTATTAAAGGATTGGACCCCGACACACGGTATTACGAAACCCTTATGGGCAATCCGATGCTGAGAGCTATTGCTTCACAGATGTGACGGCGACCATCAACGGAAAAGGCGTATAAAAGTGAGCTCTCTTGGTTCCGTAAAAGATCGCGTCACGTTTTTCTTGACACCACAAATTCCTCCAGCCTAGAATGCTCTTCACCATCACATATCTCTAGGTGCTCGTTTAGGAGCGAATAGGGAAGAGGGTGAGAATCCCTCACGGACCCGCCACTGTAATTGGCGAGCCGCCCACCCGTTACCACTGGCAACGTCAAGCTGGGAAGGGGGTGGGGGCGATCGAGCCATAAGTCAGGAGACCTGCCTAGAGCCGACTAGCCCATGACCTCTTCGAGGACGAGAGGGAGGGACATGATTGGGACTCCTTGATACTCACGTAGGAACTAACAGACGACGGCATTTTGTGCGCCCTGACCGCGGTGTGTCTTCGAGCGCGCGCCCGTTCAGCATCGTGTTCTCGCGTGTGATCGTCGTGTTGTCAGTAGCCGCGGCAGTTCTTGCGCCCCATAGCGGGTGGCCGCAGAACGGCGCCGACTCGCCCGAGATCCCCGACACGCTTTACACGGTCCCCACGATCGTGATCGAGGCGCCGCGTATTACGCGGGAGGAGTTTGATGTATTCAAACGGTCGGGGTTCGTCGCCGTTCTCGATCTCGGTGACCGCAGGAATCGTGTCGATGATCTCTCCACCGTTCTCTCGAAGATGGTCGGTGTTCGAGTGCGCCAATACGGCGGGCTCGGGGGGTTCGCCACCGTCTCCATCCGCGGCTCCTCATCGAATCAGGTCGATGTGTTTCTCGACGGTGTCCCTCTGAACGACGCGTACATGGGTTTGACTGATGTTGGCGATCTTCCCCTCGACGGAATCGAGCGTGTCGAAGTCTACCGGGGGTTCACACCGCCTCACCTCGGTTCGTCGGCGATCGGCGGAGCGGTCAACCTTACGGTGCTCGACGACAAGGTATGGGCAGGGGCGTCGGACACACCTCGTGTCGAAGCAGTGGGATCATACGGATCATTTGGAACCTCACGATACGCGTTCTCCCTGTGGTCACAATTGGGCACGTTTCGTTTGTTTGGCCACGCGGGACGGATGGCGAGCAACGGTGATTTCACCTTTGTCAGCGACCGGGGAACTCCGGCCAACCCCAACGACGACGGCGAGGCCGCGCGCGTCAACAACGACTTCGACTCGTGGCATGCGTTGGGAAGCCTTCTCATGAGGCTTCCCGTTTTCGGTGACGTCTCGATCAGCCACAACTATGTGGAGCGCGAGCAGGGTGTGCCCGGTATCGGGTCACACCAATCGGTGACGGCCAGATCCGAGAGGAAGCGTCACGTGACGTATTTGCGGTCGGAACCACGACCGGTTCTAGGGGAGCGTCTTACGGTGTCCGGGACGGCGTTTTATTCCAGGACAAACGAGGGGTTCAGCAACTTGGGCGACAAGGTCTCGCTCAACCAACAAGCGACGGAGAACGAGTTCATGGCGTACGGGGGGGTTCTGCGGTCAAGATTCGACATGCCTTTGGTGCCGATGGGGGCCGAGCTATTTCTTGAGAGCAACAGCGAAAAGTTCCACCCAAACGCCACCCGGCCGCTCCCCTTATCGGGACCCGATCGGCGGCGGATGTCACATACCGCAGCGGTTTCAGGTGACCTGTTTCTCCGTCGTTTGGATCTGGTTCTGACCGCGACAGAGCGGTTTGTGTCGCATACGAGCGAGTTCTACGATCCGCCGCGGTTTCCCTGGTTGCCGCCGACACCACAGGGAAAAATCAGCCGGGATGCTTGGACGTCGCAATTCGGATTTCGATGGATCGCGGCATCGTTTCTTACCATCAAAGGGAACTGGGGACGGTACTTACGACTCCCGACGTTTGTCGAACTCTTTGGCAACACGGGTTCGGTGACGGGCAGCGCCGATCTCGAACCCGAAGAGGGTTTGAACCGGGATGTCGGGTTCGTTCTGTCCCACGAGGGATTCTGGAACATAGATGGGATGTTTTTGGAGACGGTCTACCTCGACAACGAAGTCGAGAACCTGATTCTCTATTTCCCCAATTCGCAGTTCACATCGAGGCCTCAGAACATTGGCAGCGCACGAATCCGTGGGCTCGAGATATCGTTTTCGTCACAGCTTGGCGACCACCTACGGTTGGCGGGGAACTATACGTATCTTCGCAGCAAAGACACGGGGCCGATCCCGTACTACAACGGAAACGACCTTCCCTCACGACCTCGGCATGATCTTAGTCTTTTCTCCGACGTCTTATTGGAGACCTGGAGATTCTCGTACGAGCTTCACCAAATTGGTGAGAACTATTTGGATCCGGCAAACCACAAGAAGGTGGCCAAGCGGAAAATTCACAATCTCGCGGTGGAGTGGAGGCCCTTTGCAAACGGTGTTTCGCTCGCGGCGGAGGCCCGAAATCTTACGGACAACCAGGTAAGCGATGTGAGTGGTTTTCCACTGCCGGGACGGAGCTTCTTTGTGACGGTTGGCTATCAACCATAAGGACTGACGAATCGATTCATTGAAAGCTGTTGGGAGGTATGGCAAATGAGATCAGTTATCCACGTCAAACGGGGTCGATCATCATTGGGGCTGTTGGCGGTTGGCCTCTTTCTTTTGATTGCTACGGCCCGTGCGGCGGATTTTGCGTTTGTCACGACGACGGATTATGTGACGGGATCCTGCTCGGTCATCTGGTTGGACGGATCGTACACGGTCGACGAAAACGTGGCGAGCATCCACAGCGACGCGGTTGCACGGTACTTCGACGGGCGCCTCTACGTTGTCAATCGGTTCTTGGCGGACAACATTCAGGTCCTCGATCCCGCGAACGCTTTTTCGACACTTCGACAGTTTACCGTTGGGACGTCTTCCGATCCGCACGACGTTCTTGTTCTGAGTGAGGCCAAGGCCTATGTGACTCGATACAATGAGACGGCCCTTTGGATCGTCAATCCATGGACAGGTGTTCAGACGGGGTCGATCGACCTCTCCGGTCTGGCCGACGGCGACGGTATCCCGGAGATGGATCAAATGGCCCGTGTGGGAAATCACGTGTTTGTGACGATCCAAAGATTGGATCGAAACACCACCTGGGGGCCCGTGGGGACGAGCTATCTTGCCGTGATCGATGCGTCAACCGACGCACTCGTCGACGTCGATCCGGTCGCGCCCGGGGAGCAGTCGATTCTGCTCACCGGCACCAACCCCGTCTCGGATATCCAACTCGACCCGTGTACGGGAAAGCTCTATGTCTCGTGCGTCGGGTTCTGGGGAATCCTGGATGGAGGAGTCGAGGTAATCGATCCATTGTCGTTTCAGTCAGAGGGTTTTCTCACCACCGAGGCGGGCGTTGGCGGCGACATCAACGACGTGGAAATCATCTGTGGGGAAAAAGGGTACGCAATCATCACAAACGCGAGTTTCCACAACGCACTGATCTCGTTCGATCCGACGACGGGAGGGAAGACTGGGACGCTCTACGCCCCGGGGGATTTTGTTTTGAACGACATCGAGACATCACCGAGGCGGCGGCTGTTTCTTGCCGACCGCACCCCGACCCGTCCCGGCATTCGGATTTATGATACGGACACGGACACCGAAATCACGACAAACCCGATCGATGTCGGGCTACCGCCGTTTGACATCGCGTTTAGTGTGACGATCCAAACCGGGATCGATACCCAACCACCCGCGGTTGCGCGGCTCGGTCAAAACTACCCAAACCCGTTCAATCCGGTGACGACGATTCCGTTCACGCTCGAGAAGACAGCGCGTGTCAGGTTATCGATCTACGATACGGCCGGTCGTCTCGTGCGGCTGCTTCTCGATGACGAACGAATGGCGGGCCCTCACGCTGTCGGCTGGGACGCGTGCGACACGTTGTCGCGGCCTGTAGCTTCGGGCGTGTACTTTGCCAGAATGGACGCCGGGGGATGGATCGCTACCCGGAAGTTGGTCGTGGTGAGATAGCCCAGCACCGGCAAAAAAACCGCCCGCCCCCAAGAAGTTCTTGTCCACGTGACTGTGGGGGCGATAGACTGGGGCTCCGGACGACAGATCTGTGGTGTGGGCGATCGACTCCGGACCCGGGTGTCCAAATCGGCGCTTGGGTTCGAAACTCAGACCCGAACGCCGAGCCCGGGACCTGTGTGATCGACGGGCGTCGGTAGCCGTCCGGGCGCCAGGCGATCGCCCTGGTCGACGAACCCTTTCAAAAAAAGCAACTTCCAATTGGCCCCGGGAGGGGGTATACTATCCGTCATGGAAAAGAAGTACAAACGCGATTTCGACGAGCTGAACAGTATTTACGAGGCCACGAACCGATTCCTCGAGGAAGAGAAGATCGGTGAATCCGTGGCCTGGTCGATCAATCTCGCCATCGAGGAGCTTTTCACCAACATGGTGAAGTACAACACGGGGGCGGGTCATCCGATCCTGATACGGATGAGTATCAAGGACGGCCGGCTTCAGATCCAGATGATCGATGAAGACGTTGATCCGTTCGACCCGTCGGAGGTTCCCGAGATAAAGCTGGATGAGCCCATCGACGAGCGGCAGATCGGGGGGCTCGGACTCCACCTCGTCAAATCGATCGTGGACAAGATCACATACGAGTACAAGAACCGGCAGATGAAAGTAACCATGATCAAGGAGTTGAAGCGGTAGTATGTTCGAAGTGCGACAGACCGGTGACGATCGGGTCCTGCTGGTCGGAAAGTTGGATGCCTCGCAGGTTCAGGCGGCCCGCGACGTATTGGGACAGCTCAAGAAGTCTTGTATCGTCGATTTTGGCGAACTCGAGTACATTTCCAGTGCCGGGTTGGGTGTCTTGTTGGGCGCCCAAAAACGGCTGGGAGAGGCGGGAGCCAGTCTCAAACTCGTCAATATGAACCGGCACATCCGGGAGATCTTTCGGATGGCCGGATTTGACCATATCTTCGAAATAGAGTAATATTCCCACGTACCAGTCTACCGTGATTTGCCCCCAGCCGGTGGTCTTGAGATAGCTCCACAGACCTCGCAGCGCACGGCTGTCAGACGCGCGGTAGAACGCGAAAGACAAATTATTCACCAACTTTTCGACTCGCCCCCTGTATTTATGACAAGTGACCGTGATGAGATGATCGTTGAGGCCTGCTTGGCCGGGGATCGAAAGGCATTCGAAGTGCTGGTGGATAGGTACGAGAAAAAGCTTTTTAACGCGGCGTATCGAGTTGTGGGCGATTTCGAGGATGCGATGGATGCTACCCAATCGGCTTTCGTGAAAGCATTTGAGAAACTCCATACGTTCAATACGTCATACCGCTTTTTTCCGTGGATGTACCGGATCCTCGTCAACGAGTCCCTCAATATCGTCAGTCAACGCCGGCGGTTTGAAGGGTTGGACTCGAAGATCGAGCTCCCCGACAAAAACCCGGAAGAGACGTACGGGGACCGGGAGCTTGGCCGACATCTTCAATCCGCAATGATGGATCTCAAGCCAGACCAGCGTGTTGTGGTCGCCTTGCGGCACTATCAAGGCTTTTCGTACAAGGAGATCGGTGAGATTCTCCGGCTTCCCGAAAAAACAGTTAAGTCGAGACTGTTCTCCGCAAGACGACAACTCCGAGGCATCCTTCAGCGGAAAGGGATCGTGGCATGATCGACGAGAAGATTGAAGAACTCATGTGGCTCGAGATCGACGAATCGATCTCAGCGAACGATCGCGAGACGCTGTTGGCGTACCTGAATGCGCACCCGGAGGCCCGGGAGTATTTCGATCAGATCCGAGAGATGTCGGCGCTCTTTGGGGGAGTGGCCGAGATCGAACCTCCTCCGGAGCTGCGGACGCGCATTCGCACATCCATCGAGATGACATCTCCCAGCTGGGTTCACAAGGACACACGGCAGACGTTTTGGAGCCAGATTCGCGGGGTTTTTGAGCCCCGGCCCGCATGGCGTATGGCCGCCGCTGCGGTGGTGGGCATGTTTGTCGGTATAATCGGTTATCATATAGTCAGTTATAATGGCGAAACCGGTAAACCCCTTGACAACTCCCAGTTATCTGGCACCATGACACTTCTACGCGACGTTGACCGTCGCGGCCCAGGTGTGGATATCGAGATCCCTGGTGCGAGCGGTTCTCTCACCGTCCAACAGGATGGCTCCCGCGTAATCTCTGAGCTCGACGTCAGCTCCGATAGCGAGATCGACGTCATGCTCATATACGACGGGTCTGCTCTGGAATACGGTGGGAGCAATCTGTCTGATCGGTCATCGAACCAGGTCACGATCGAGGACCGTGGAATTCGTGTCCGAAACAGGGGCGAGGGCACCTACTACTTTCTGTTCCAACTTCACGACGACCCTGCGGCCCCGCTTGTGGTCAAAATCCTTGCAGAAGACACCGTTCTTTTCGAGGAGAAGGTCTACCCTGAACGCACGTTCAAAAAAGAGTGAGATTCGTCCCAACTTCTTTCGTGTTGTTCGGTAATTTAGGTAGTAGCAAGGCACAGGCAACCTCAAACCCACTAACCCAAAGGGGGGCAAGAGATGAGTGGTAGGAGCAGAAGCCTCCTCGCAATCTTCGTCGTCGTCGCCATAGTGGCGGTCGCCTACTTCTCTTTCTTCCATACGCCACCCAAGAAGGACGGTCTCGAAGGCGCGATCGGAACCGCTGACCGGTACCGGGCGGATCAGATCACGACCGAGGACGTTCAATTGGCCGACGAGACGGCCAGTGGCGTGCAAGCCGTGGCGGCAATCACCGACGAGGAGCTGGATGACCTGTTCAACAGGTTCACCGTCGAGGAGCGCTACAAGTTGTTTGAGCGCTTCGCGATCTTCGAGCGCTTCAAGCCCGAAGAGCGATTTAAGATCTACGAGCGATTTAAGCCCGAAGAGCGCCACGCTATTTTTGAGCGCTTTAAGCCGTTTGAGCGCTTCAAACCCGCCGAGCGTCATGCGATGTTCGAGCGTTTCAATATTTCCGAGGAGCGCTGGAATGCGATGGAGGCCGACGAGCGGTTTGCGATTTTCGAGCGGTTTAAGCCCGAAGAGCGCTGGGCTCTCTACGAGCGTTTCAAGCCGGCCGAGCGCCACGCGATGTTTGAGCGCTTCAACATCTACGAGCGCTTCAAGCCCGAAGAGCGATTTAACATCTTTGAGCGCTTCAAGCCCGAAGAGCGATTTAACATCTTTGAGCGCTTCAAGCCCGAAGAGCGGTTTGCGATTTTCGAGCGCTTCAAGCCCGCCGAGCGTCACGCCATCTTCGAACGCTTCAATCTCTTTGAACGGTACAAGCCGTTTGAGCGCTTTAAGCCCGAAGAGCGTTTCGCGATGTTTGAGCGTTTCAAGCCAGCCGAGCGTTGGGCCATCATGGAGCGGTTCAACATCTCCGAGGAACGCTGGGCCGCGATGGAGGCCGATCAGCGTTTCGCCCTGTTCGAACGCTTCAAGCCCGCGGAGCGCTTTGCCGCCTACGAACGCTTTAAGCCCTTCGAGCGTTTCAAGCCGGCCGAGCGTCACGCGATCTTCGAGCGCTTCAACATCTCGGAGGAACGCTGGGCTGCGATGGAAGCGGATCAGCGGTTCGCCATCTTTGAGCGCTTTAAGCCGGAAGAACGCTTCGCCCTGTTTGAGCGTTTCAAGCCCGAGGAACAGCGGTGGGCCGTTTTCGAACGCTGGAACATTTCGGAAGAGCGTTTCAACGCGATGAACCTCGATGAGCGTTTTGCCATCTTCGAACGCTTCAAGCCCTTTGAGCGGTTCAAGCCGGCCGAGCGGTGGGCACTGTTCGAAAGATTCAAGCCCGAAGAGCGGTTCGCTCTTTATGAGCGCTTCAATCCTGAAGAGCGGTTTGCGATCTTCGAACGGTTCAAGCCTGAAGAGCGGTTTGCCATCTTCGAGCGGTTCAAGCCTGAGGAGCGGTTTGCCCTGTTTGAGCGCTTCAAGCCCGAAGAGCGGTGGGCACTGTTCGAGCGGTTCAAACCGTTTGAGCGCTTCAAGCCCGCCGAGCGTCACGCGATGTTCGAGCGGTTCAATATTTCCGAGGAGCGTTGGAATGTGATGACCCTCGACGAGCGGTTTGCGATCTTTGAGCGGTTCAAGCCCGAAGAGCGCTTTGCCATCTACGAGCGGTTCAAGCCCGAGGAACGTTTCGCCATGTTCGAGCGATTCAAAGCCTTCGAGCGCTTCAAGCCCGAAGAGCGCTTCGCGATCTTCGAGCGGTTTAAGCCGGAGGAGCGGTTTGCCCTGTTCGAGCGATTCAAGCCCGAAGAGCGGTGGGCCTTGTACGAGCGGTTCGCTCCTTACGAACAATAGGCGGGCGGATCCATAGAACGCTCCGACACCTCTGATGGTGTCACGGAAAAGGAGGTACCAGTTTTGGCTGGTATCTCCTTTTCTTTTCCTCTATAATGCTCGTCATGAGAAAAATCCTCGGCGTTTGCCTTTGTGCAGTGATCGCTCTGTCATCACCCGCCTGGTCGGACAAATACGAAGAACGTGAACTGAAGCTAAAGATGATCGAGACCGATGAGGTCAGGGTCGTCCTCTTCGAAGAAGAGCACGCCGCTATCGTTCCCCATCTCGTCAGGTGTTTCAAAAACTCGTATAAGTTCCACACGAGTCTCTTCGATTGGACACCCACCGAGAAAGTGACGGTGATGCTAAGGGATTTCAACGACTACGGATACGGCGGCGCCACATCGCTTCCCGCAAACTATCTCATCCTCGGTATCGAGCCATACGAACAGATCTATGAAACCTCCCCGACAAACGAACGGCTCAACTGGGTGATGAGTCATGAACTGCTCCACGTCGTTGCATCCGACCAGGCGGCCTCCATGGACAGGTTCTTCCGTAAGCTTCTTTTTGGCAAAGTCCAGACGACGTCGGAGGCTCCACTCTCGATGCTCTATAGCTATCTCGCATCCCCGCGGAACTATGCGCCCCGTTGGTACCACGAGGGAATGGCAGTGTTTATGGAAACGTGGATGGCCGGGGGCTATGGCAGGGCGATCGGCGGATACGACGAGATGGTATTCCGGACAAAAGTCGCCGAAAACACCGAATTTTGGGATGTCGTGGGGCTCGAATCAGAGGGTACGACAACGGATTTTCAGGCGGGGCAGGTGTCTTATCTCTATGGTACACGGTTCATCAGTTATCTCGCCTACACGTACGGACCTGAAACGGTCTTGAATTGGCTCAACCGCACTAGTGGGACGCGGCGGGATTTCGTAAACCAGTTCAAGAAGATATACGGGACAAGCCTGGATGATGAATGGGCGAAGTGGATCGATTTCGAACACGAGTGGCAGCAGACCAACCTGGATTCGATCCGGCAATATCCGCTAACCGAGTACCGCGAGTTGACCAAGGATCCAATCGGCTCGGTATCGCGATCCTACTTCGACCCCGAGACCCGGACACTCTACGCCGCAGTCCTATATCCCGGTGAGCTGGCCCATATCACCGCAATCGATGTTGACACCGGAGAGCGGCGTAAGATCACCGAAATACCTACGCCCGCGCTTTATTATGTGTCATCCCTTGCCTACGACGACTCGACTGGAACGGTGTTTTACACTACGGACAACGCCCGGTACTGGCGTGACCTCAACGCGGTGGATGTCAAAACGGGCAAGAACAGACGACTCCACGCCAACATCCGAACGGGCGATCTGGCCTACGATCCGGTTGGCAGAATGGTGTGGGGAATCCAACATCACAACGGCAAGTCCGTACTTGTCGCTGTCCCGGAGCCCTACGAGACATGGGCCCCAATCGTCCCATTCCCCTACGGCCAGGATTTGTTCGATATCGATGTCTCGCCGGATGGAAGATATATTACGGGAACGCTCATGGAAATCTCGGGCCGACAGCGCCTCGTTCGGATGAATATCAATCAAGCGATGTTTGGCAAGCCGTATTATGAAGATATTTATGAGTTCCCAAAATATTCGCCGGCAAACTTTGTATATTCACCCGACGGCAAATACCTGTTTGGCACAACCTACAAGACGGGCGTGTCCAATGTCACACGTTACAATTTCGAAACCAAGGAGATGGAGTGGATCACGAACAGTGAAACGGGTTTCTTCAGACCGCTTCCAATCTCCGAAGACTCATTGATTGCGTATCATTACACGTCCGAAGGGTTCAAACCGGTGATGATCGCGAATGAGCCGATCGAAGACGTGGCTGCCATCCGGTTTCTCGGACAGGGAGTATTTTTGAAGTATCCGATGCTCGAAGACTGGAAACTCCCGGGGCCTATGTCGGTCCATGTCGACTCGGTGGCGATGATCCCGCGTGACTACCCCGCCTGGGGGGAGATGCGGGTGAGGCCTGTTTATCCGATCGTCGAAGACTACAAAGGCCGTACCGCATGGGGGCTTCGGTTCAACATATCGGATCCAATGTGGGTTCACGCGTTCACTCTTTCTGCCTCTTATACGCCGAGCGAGAGCCTTCCCGAGAACGAACGGGCGCACATTCTGCTGCGTTACGAACACTGGCCGTGGGAGTTTGAGGGGAGCCTCAATCGTGCCCACTTCTACGATTTCTTTGGGCCGACCAAGTTTGCCCGTAAGGGATACTCACTCGGCGGACAGTACAGCAGTATTCTGATCCACGAACGACCGAAGCGGCTCGAGTACGATCTGCGGGCCGCCTATTACGGTGACCTCGAAACGCTTCCCGAATACCAGAATGTGTTGGCATCGTTCGCGAAATACCTCACCGTCGGTGCGGGGTTGAACTTCAAATCAACACGTAAGACCATAGGCGGGGTCGAATCGGAGAGGGGAATTCTATCCCATCTGGACGTTGTCGACAATTACGTCAACAAACACCACATATTCCGGTACTGGGGTTCATTCGACTACGGATTCCTCCTGCCGTGGGAACATTCGTCCATTTGGCTCAGGACCGCGGCGGGGAACTCACATGGTGACGATGACGAACCGTTTGCCAATTTTTTCTTTGGCGGATTTGGGAACAACTGGGTCGATTATCAGGATGTCAGTCGGTATCGTGAGCACTACAGCTTTCCTGGCATAGAAATCAACGGTGTGGGTGGCACGACTTTTGGCAAGTTCACGCTGGAGTGGACGATGCCCCCCGTGCGGTTCCGGCGTCTAGGGATACCCAATCTCTACTGTAACTGGGCGCATCTGAGACTGTTCTCGACGGCGCTCAGCACGAACCTCCACAACCGCCCGATTCGGAGAACCCTATTCAACGTCGGTGCGCAAATCGACTTCAAGGTCATGCTGTTCTGGCGGATGTCAACGACGTTGTCTATTGGGTACGCCGGCGCCTGGGAAAAGTACTTCCCCGAGGCGTTTGATGCTTCGGATGAGTACCACCGTTTTAGCGACGACGTCATGTTCAGCGACGAGTTCATGATTTCGCTGAAAATTCTCTAATCAAATACAGCCTTGGATGCAACCACAATAAATCTATTTGTTTGCCTCTCTGTAGCTTTTATCCCCGTTGTTGTGTTTTTGGTCGTTCTGATCGCGATTGACAGCTTTAAGTTGGTTCGCTTTGTGTCGGTCCTTTCGGCAATCTTATACGGGACGATCGTCGCGGTGGCGTGTCTGTGGATAAACACCGGACTGTTGTCCATTGTGGATGTGAGCCGCGATGTGGCCACGAATTATGTCGTTCCGTCCGTGGAGGAGGCCCTGAAAGCGGTATTCATAGTGTATCTGGTTCGCCGGAAGCGCCTGGGGTTTATGGTAGATGCGACGATCTTTGGGTTTGCCGTGGGGACTGGGTTTGCCATTGTTGAAAACGTCTGGTATTTCCGGGATCTCACAGACCCGGATCCGCGTGTGTGGCTCGTTCGTGGTTTTGGCACGGCGGTGATGCACGGTGGCGCAAGCGCAATCATGGGGATGGTGTCGAAGCAGCTCTCAGACCGGTTCTCCTCGAAGCTCACCGGAATTCATTCTGTGCTATGTGTCCTCGTGTTCCTGCCGGGGTATTTGGCCGCCTATGTGTTTCATTCGGCGTATAACCACTTTTACATCTCTCCGTACCACGTGACAATTCTGTTGCTTGTGATTCTGCCTCTGATCGTGTTTGTTGTATTTCGAGCGAGCGAACGGGCCACACGCCGGTGGCTTGGTGTGCGGTTCGATACGGATCAAGAGCTTCTCGAGATGATTCAGACGGGAAGAGTGTCGGAGTCGCGGATGGGTGAGTATTTCCAGTCGCTTCAGACTCGGTTTTCCGGTGAGGTCGTAGTCGATATGCTATGTATGCTCCGGCTTCACCTGGAGCTCTCGATCCGGGCGAAAGGGATCCTGCTGATGCGCGAAGCGGGATTCAAACCGCCGCCCGAGGCTGAGATCGAAGAGAAGTTCAAAGAGCTCAAGTATCTCGAGAAATCTATCGGGAAGACGGGTCTCCTTGCCGTGGCACCGATTTTCAATATGTCCGACCGGGATCTGTGGCAGTTGTATATGTTGGGGAAGAAGTGAGGGGTCCTTCACCGCAGAATTAAAATCACGACGTAGAACGCGGACCGCCGTGACCCGTGGAGTCTCAATCGATCTACACGGCTCACGGCGGCGACGAGATGCTCATCAATAGATGAGGGCTGTGAAATTAATCCGAATAAAGTGCTTTCACTTTACCCCACGTGCTCTCCTCGGTAGCTATCGTCGCGGGACAGATGACCGACGTCATGCCGATGCAATAATGCTGAATGGGTGGATAAGGATGTTGGTCCTGAGTAAATGTGGGGTACGGCTCCGGGTACCCATCGAATGTGTGCTTCCTTACGACAATAAGATTGTCGGGAAAGTTCCCGCAGTCGTCGCAATTCCACATGACCAACACCCCGCAGATAAAGATTCGACCGTAGGGCCGGTCCGGCGGATCGGGGAACCCCAGCCGGCGGGGATCATACCCCATGGACAGTCCTCCGGCAGGGGAAGTACATGGGGTAGCGCCGACTGCTACCGGTTGTGTCCATAGATCCGAAAGCCACGTGATCGCAGGCGGGTAGTCGATACAGAACTGTACTCCGTTCACCATCTGATTGGAGTTCACGAGATAGACCCAGAGAGTATCGAGGACTCCGACACCAGGACATGGATCAGGGGCAATGGGGTAAGCCTCAATCTGGCCGGGCTCATCGAAATACACCGCGATGAACGGTTTAGGCGATGGCCACGAGACTTGCGCGTCTGCGATGTTAACGGTGAGGACGATGAGCATCAGCGCAATCCCGGTGGCAAGGACGCGTCTACACATGACAGCTCCTTTCACAGTATGGTCTCTAAGAACCTCCTGTTTGGGTTGAGTATGTAGTTCTTAAATTCGAGGCGCTGCAATTCCTCGGGTGTGTTGCCAACATATTGTATCACACGCACGGCCGTTAAGTCAATGGTAACGAATTTACACACTGCATTCGTGTCGCTACTTTTTCTTGAGGAAGTCGCGGGGTTGGGGGGAGGTCGACTCGGGTGACGGTGGGTGCCGAGTGGATGGGTTTCAGGTTTGAGGCACATGAGGTTTCGGCCACTAACGTCTTATTTCACAACGAGTAACCGGCTGCTTCCTCCAACCGGCGTCGACAGGGCGGTGATCGATCAGCGTCTAAGTCCACTAGATCAATCCGAATACAGGGCCTTCAACTTTCCGCAGGTCGTCTCCTCCGCCGGGATTGTCGTGCAAATGAGTGACGTCAAGCCAATGGCGTTGAAAAGGGTGGGGGTGGGGAATCCGGTGTACTGCGGGTAAGGGTTTGCCGATAACTGGTGTCTGTCGACGATGATCCGGTTATCGAAATAAACCGGGTCACATTGGTCGCAGATCCATAGGACGAGCGAACGGCAAATGAGGATGGGCTTCCAACCGTTCTGTGGG
>CP070677.1:1081643-1105102 GCA_020352495.1 Candidatus Latescibacterota bacterium | reverse complement strand
TCGTTGTTGGATCTCGAAGTGGATTTTGATGAACTGACCAAAGCCGGCTCGATGATGGGCTCCGGTGGGATGATCGTGATGGATGAGGATACCTGTATGGTGGATGTCGCCAAGTACTTTATCCATTTCCTCACCGACGAATCGTGCGGCAAATGCATTCCCTGTCGTGAGGGGCTCAGACAGATGGACAAGATCCTGACGAGGATTTCGGAAGGAAAGGGGAAAGAGGGCGATATCGAAACGCTCGAGGAGCTCTCCGAGCTCGCCATCGATGCGTCGCTTTGTGCTCTCGGGAAGAGCGCCCCCAATCCGTTCTTGAGTACGTTGCGTTACTTCAGGGATGAGTATGAGGCACACATAAAAGACAAGCGCTGTCCTGCGTTGTCTTGCAAGGCGTTGATCTCGCACTATATCGATCCGGAAAAGTGCACCGGTTGTATGATTTGTATGAGGAAGTGTCCGTCCCAGGGGATAGAAGGTGGCAAGAGAATAATCCACGTCATCGATCAAGACAAATGCAATAACTGCGGGACCTGTCTGGAAGTGTGTCCCCCCAAGTTTGGTGCGGTAGTAAAGATTTCCGGCGAACCGGTTCCGCCTCCGATCCCGGAAGAGCAGAGAATAATCAAGAAAAAAGCCAAGAAAACGAGCAAAAAGAAATGAGCAAGATCAATCTAAAAATCGACGGAAAAGAGGTCGACGCCAAAGAAGGGATGACCCTTCTGGAGGCAGCGCAAAGCGCCGGGATATCGATTCCAACGCTGTGTCATCACGAAAAACTAATGCCCTATGGAGGGTGCCGTCTTTGTATGGTCGAAGTTGAAGTTCGTGGCTGGACAAGGCTCGTTGTCTCCTGCGTTTATCCGGCAGAACAAGACCTGATTGTCACGACCCGATCCGAGAAGCTCGACAAAATCCGCAAGAACCTCCTCGAGCTATTGCTAGCCCATGCACCGGATTCGCCGCAACTCGTGGAAATGGCCAAGGAGTACGGTGCAGACAAAAACCGCTTTGAACAAGATGCGTCATTTTGTATTCATTGTGGTCTTTGTGTCAGGTACTGCGCCGAGGTCGTAGGGAAGCATGCCGTGGGATTCATCGACAGAGGAATTCGCAAGGAGATCAGCTTTGTTCCGGAGATTGCGGCGAACGAGTGCAACGACTGCAAGGAGTGTTTTCCACTGTGCCCGACGTCGTATCTCCAGGCGGCTTTTGTGCTGACCGAGTCTTTTATCACTTCCCAGGGAAGTTCCGGCTCCGCATCGACAAGATAGGCGAGTTCCACTTCTTTCTCGCCGCCTCGAAGGGCGGTTCACCTTTGACGAATGGATCAACAGCAATTGAACGAACAAAAGAATAAGAAGATCCATCACGCACTTCGAAGCATAAATGGGGGCCTGGCGCCTGGTTTTCTCGAATTGATCGCAGAAGAACCCCTTTTGATTCGTATTGATGAAAAACCATATTCAGTAGTGATGCGAACGCCGGGGGAAGAGGCATTTCATGCCGTAGGTTTCTGTCTCGGAGAAGGGATAATCGACGCTCCAGATGATCTGGATATCGTGGGGTATGATGAACATCTGGATCCAAATGTCATCGACATTTGGCTCCAACCGGAAAGACGCAAAAAGATACCCCGTGTTCTTCGGCGGAGGAGCTTTGTCAGTCAAACAAGTTGCGGCATTTGCGGCAAACAGCTGATTGAGGATCTTTATCAGAAATTGTCGCCGGCGGAAAACGGTCTCGAGATCGATCTAGACCGTATATTCGATTGCATCAATATGCTTTCCGAGAGACAGAGATACTATCAGACGACCAGGGGATCACATGCGGCACTCGTACTCGATGATCAGTTGAGAGCGATTGCCTTTGCCGAGGATATCGGCCGGCATAATGCTCTTGATAAGGCAATCGGGAAAGCCCTGATGGACGGGCAGCTGCCAAACGCCAAAATCCTGGTTCTATCTTCGAGGAACAGTTATGAATTGGTACAAAAAGCCGCCAGAGCGCAACTCCAGATGATGATCAGCTATTCAAGACCGACGGATCTTGCCGTAGAAATGGCGAAGGCCCTCAACATGACGCTCGTCTTCCCTGACAAGGGGTCTGAATTGGCGATAGTATGCGGCGATATCCGTGTCAAGACAACAAACTCCAATGTCGCATACCACATGATGTAAAACCCGCCATCGCGCACAGGTTCGCCCCCTTCACCACTCCACGCAAACGGTACCGCAATCGGTCGACTATTTCACCACAAGCGCTTTTCGGGCTTGAACGTGTTTACCCGCGAGAATTCGAATAAAGTATACGCCACTTGAGTAGCGAGGCGTCCAGTCTATCTGGTAACGCCCTGAGAGCTTGTGACGGTCGCTCAACAGCGTTTCCACGCGTCGACCCAAGACATCAAAGATCTCTACCGTCACGGGGCCGTCGCGTCCCATCGCATATGTGATACTGGTCTTGTTGTTGAATGGGTTGGGGAAGACATCGAGCGTCACGACCGCGGGCACACGACGCCGATCTACGCCCGTCGCGACGGTGCCCTCGGTGAACTTGAGATGGCGGTTGGTCTCATCGAAGTAGCTGATATGAACTTTGTCGTCCGCATCGAGGGCGAGCGATGTGTACCTACCGACGTCTCCACTTGTGTCGACCAGTGTTGTTGACCACCACGTGCCTACCTTGACGGTGTGCAAGAGATCCAGGTTCGTGAAGTCGTAGTAGCTAATGTGCGGATTGTCATGGGAGTCGATGGCCAGCGATGTGTATTGCCCAACACCGTAGGAGTCGGGGGTATCAAGAGACCAATCCGTTCCCACCTTTGTGGCGTATCTCAGCCGATCGTTGGTATCGTCAAAGTAACTAATATGTGGGTTGCCTTGCGAGTCGAGGGCGAGCGCGGTATGGAATCCAACATCGCCGGTGGCTTCCACCACCTCAGCAGACCAGTCCCCTGCCGACTTGACGACATACTTCAGGTTTTTGTTTGTCACATCCTGATAACTAATATGTGGGTTGCACTGCGCGTCAATTGCAATAGACGTAAATCGCCCGGTCCACGCCTCTGCGTCGTCCGGTGTTTCTATCGTCCACACGCCGCCGGTTTTCACTGCATATCTAAATTCAAAGAAGTTGGTTTCACTGTAAGCGATGTGCGGATCACCGTTGCAATCGACGGCAATTGATGAGTGGCTGCCATTACTCGACGAGGTGTTGTCCACCGTCTCGGTGAGCCATCCACCACCAGATTTTGTGGCGTACCTGAGCCTTATTGGAATCGGACTCACATAGCTGATGTGAGGGTTGTCGGAGGCGTCGAGGGCGAGAGAGACCCGGTTGGCGGCATCCGCCGTATCATCGACGATCTCAATCGACCATGATGCACCCGTCCAAACCGCATACTTTACCTTGTTGTTCCAGTTGTCCATGTAAGCGATGTGAGGATTGCCCTGTGAATCGAGCTCCAGCGAACTGTAGTAGCCGACGGATCGCATGGTATCGACCGTTACGGTGGTGAAAGAGCCAGCGCGAACCGTCGTCGCAAAACACACCGCCAGCACGATAGCCGTGAACTGTAGGTTAACCAGACGTCGCATGATTTCCTCTGCAGTAATTCTATTATACCATACTATCTGGCAGATCGGGTTGTATGGCGATGGACGGAAGTATGCTGTTGGCTACGAAATGGGGTCCTAATCAACCGGGAAGGCGTTGCAGGCCGACGAACGCAGCGGTAAAGATCTGAGGAGTCCGATCTAGATTTCTATTTTTCTGGAGTTGTATAATTTATTACCCTGCAACGAGTTGTGTCGTAGGTCAATTCGGGTCATCGGGCTAGGCGGCGACCTCGTTCTTCAACCGAAGATACCGTCGAGCATCGGCCGGAGACGGTGTATAGTCGGACAAGGCACAGGAGATTCATTTAGAGGTACGGTCCGAGACGAGAGTTAGCCAAAAAAGGAGTGTACTCATGGCGCTTAGCGCATTCGATGACAAAACAAAACTGCCAAAAACCAGCCAGCTATATCGGGAACTCGGCAGAAGTGCAACCGTCTGGCGGGCCCTCACGGAATGGCTGGCCGAAAATTATGATCCGTTGGATCAGCAATGGGTGTTTTATGCCCAGAACTGGGGTTGGACACTCAAACTCGTGCACAAAAAGCGGACGGTGCTTTATATGACTCCGTGTAGAAGGTATTTCCTGGTTGGTTTTATGCTTGGCGAAAAAGCAGCCTCTTGCGCACTCGAGATGGATCTGCCGAAGGGGGTAGCTGAGACGATAAAAACGGCAAAAAAATACGTTGAAGGACGTGCCGTACGCTTGGAAGTGAGATACAAAAAGGATCTGCCGATCGTACAGCGCGTTGCCGAAGCCAAGATGTCCAACTAGGAGGCAAAAAATGAAGCGTGCGACATTGGATCTATTATGTTGTCCTGATTGTAGGGGCGCGCTTTCTTTGGATGACGAACATGGTGATGACGTGGTGAATGAGGGGACATTGTCTTGTTCACATTGCGGGCGGGATTTTCTCATTGGGAACGGTATAGTGCGGTTTATTTCTCATAAGGATCTGGAGGGTCTCAACCGGTACTTCGCACGATTTTACGACCGGTTTTCACGCTTCGAAGGGGTTTTCGATAAGTTGTCGTTTCTGTCCATGGGGGGAGAGCGCAAGGCACGGATGGAAATCCTGCATCGGTTGGAGCACAACAACGGGCGGATTTTGGAGGTCTCGATAGGAACGGGAAGAAATCTGCCTTACCTTTTTGAGTCCGCCGAAACATGCGAAGTCTATGGCCTGGACATCTCAGCGCCACAATTAGCCCGTTGTCTCAGGTTGGCCGACAAAAGGGGGTGGCCAGTAGAGCTTTTTCTGGGAATGGCGGAGGTGTTGCCCTTTAGGTCGGAGACCTTTAACAGTGTCTTTCACATCGGCGGCATTAACTTTTTCTATCAGAAAAAGAAGGCCATCGACGAGATGATCCGGGTCGCCCGGCCGGGCTGCAAAATCGTGATCGCGGATGAATCGGAACGAGTGGCGCGATTCATCGCTCGCCTTCTCCGTTTGTCGCGCTCGAATCAGGGCAAAAAGGTGGACACATCCGTGCCTGTTCATCTGATTCCGGAAACGATGGAAGAGATACGGGTCGACGGTATTTGGAAACGTCATGGGCAGTATCACGGGTATTGTCTTGAATTCCGAAAGCCGGCGTAGTGGATCTTCGGCTATCACGCGCGTGTTGTCGCACCCAACATACCGTAGCTGAGTTTCCTGGAATACGTGATCACCAACGACACCACAACCCCAAATCGCATGATTCTCAACCTGGCAGGTTCGTGAACCCGTAGGGCGGTCGCGGTCTGGATGAAATTCCGACAAGATCCTACAGCACTATTCTGCCGTGGGCGGGTATATAATGGTTGGAGGTTTTTTCAAAGCTCAACTCGAAGGGAGATCGGTCTTGGACCGAACTGGTAACGTGATTACTGGCAAGGCGTTATGTTACAGTAACCGCTTGGGTCTTCGAACATCGGGGAGGATTCTCAAGCACGTGCTGGTTGTCTTTGTGGTGGCGTTTTTGGCGAACTCCGGATACGCCGCAGAGCCGCGAAGCGATATTCTCGTCACACCCGATTGGCTCGCCGAGCATCTGGATGACGAATCGCTCGTCGTCGTTCAGCTGGCGGATGTCGAGTTGGATTACATGCGCGGGCATATACCTGGTGCCAGATTTTTGTGGCCCGGTTGGCTCGAAAAATCAAGTCCCGACAAAAGCGTCGAACTATATCCGGTCGCGCGCATGGATTCCGTGCTGGAGAGTCTTGGTATATCCGACTCCAGCCAAATCGTCCTTTGCCACACCTACACAACGCTTAGCGCCGCTTGTGTCGCCCGGGCCTGGGTCATGTTCGACTATCTCGGGATGGGTGATCGCACAAAAATCCTCGATGGCGGTTTTGAGGCGTGGAACGCCATGGGGATGCCGGTTACGAAGGAAGTCCCCAAACACACACCGGGAACTTTCACCCCTAAGATCAAAGAGGATGTCTTCGTCGACCTGGAATATGTGAAAGCCAGGGTGGGTGAGCAGGGCATCCGGCTGGTAGATACCCGACGTTCCGTAGATTATCGAGGCCACGTTAGAGGTGTTGTCCGGGCGGGACACATCCCCGGAGCAGTCCATCTCCCGTACGCGACCATTATTGACAAGACGCGCCGTTACGCTCCCGTCGACACGCTCGGTGTGAGATTTGCGAAGGCAGGAATCAAACCAGGGGACGAGATCATCTCGTATTGTTACAAAGGAAGATCGGCCTGTTTTGCGTACATCGCCGGCCGAATGCTGGGATACGATGTTCACGTCTACGACGGCTCATCGGAGGAGTGGTGCGGGCGCGAGGACTTGCCGGTGGAAGTATCCGAGGTCGAACAGCGGTAGACCGGACGACTCTACGGCCAGTGGTTGGTTCGTCCAGCGGGTCATCCCGAGGATTGTGGTTGACGCAGTGTTCGATATCGGACTATTTTTTGCGTCTTATGATTTCACGACAGTTCGCAGAGCGCACGCGGACAACAGGATTCGCCAATCTGTTGCGGCACATTGCGATTGTCGCTACCGCAAGTGCCGTTCTCATAGGCTCGTTCGGCACCGCGTGGGCCTTCACCCGGGCGGAGAGACAGGCCTTCCAGAAGTCCATTGTGGACAGACGGGCGCGGCTCAATCCCAAATTCACAAAAACCACACGAAAAAAAACGCGGTTCATCATCGTTCACACGTCGGAAGGCGGTCTTAAGTCCACGCTGCGTGTCGTGTCCTCGGGAAAACGGCTGCGACGTAGTTATCGCACCAAAGGAGGCCACGCCCATTACGTTATCGCAAGGGATGGGCGTGTCTATCGCACCTTGGACAAACGCTTCGTGGCAGACCACGCGGGGCGGAGCATGTGGAACGGCCAAACCGACATCAGCAAAATCTCCATCGGTATAGAACTCGTTGGATACCACTATGGGTCGATCACCGAGAAACAGTATCGTTCCGTCGGTTTGTTGATCGAGATTCTACAGCGCATTTACGACCTGGATGATAGCGCCGTTCTCACGCACAGTCAGGTGGCCTACGGAAAGCCAAACCGCTGGGTCAGGAATTCCCACAGGGGCCGAAAACGCTGCGCAAAGAACTTCGATCACACCAAGGCGGGTCTCGCCCCGACGTGGCCCTTTGACCCGGATGTGAAAGCCGGCCGCCTCGTCGCGGATCCCCAGCTCGCGTCGATCTACTACGCCCCTCGCAAACCGTCTTCCCGGAGTACCGGCGGCAATGTGATCTCGAGTACGAACACGGCGTGGAACATCGCAGGTGACGAATATAATTCCCCGACGACGCTTTATCGGTTACCAAACGGCAAGGTAGTGCCTGGGCACGAGGTCGAAGAGCGGATTGGGTGGAATCGTATCCCGAAAAACACGGTAGTGTTGTTGAACCAGGAGGAGGGTGATCCAGCGGGTGAGAGTGAGGGACCGGTCAGACGCATTTCCGATGGGTATACCGCATGGGATATTGCGGGTTTCGACTACAACAAGGCATCCACGTTTTACTTTTTCCCCCGGGGGCGCGTTGCGAGCGGTAGAGAGGTTTCCGACTGGGATGAATTGCCGGCGAACACGAGGATGATCGTTGGGTACCGGGGACCGTACGAGGTGACCGCCAGAAGACCCGCAGGGATAATCGCCGGCAAAAACTACAACAAGAAGGACACCCTTTACTATTTTCCAAACAAGAAAATCATATCCGGTGATTCAGTACGAGACTTCGCGCGTCTCCCCAAAGGTGTACTCGTATTCCTCCCGTCAACAGGGTAAGGGTCCGACACATCGACAAGTCGTTCTTGTCCCACATCTCACCAAGGGCTGTTCAGATTGATTGTTCCCCCGACCGGCGGTGGCTGAATGCGTCTCAGATCGCCATCGACAACAGCCATAAAGTTTAGTGACGGGTCGTCGAGGTCTCGGTCAAATATGAGTTCGACTTTCGTTGGTCCGTGGGAGCCTACCTCCAGCACCGTGACGCGGAGGCCACGGAGCGCAACGGTGTCTCCTTCTCGGATGGGCATGCTGGCGCGTCGAACCACCGACTCCAATCATATAAGAACGGCTCACAGGTTGGGATGTCGGATCACGGTGGGCAATCTGTGTCGAAGCGTCACGGGAACCTTTTCTGACACTTGTCATTTTATGCCGGGATCCCCATAATACGCAATGAATCCTTGAGCAACAGAGATTGTGACTTTGGCACGCACACAAACGGAAACAAACGGAGAAAGAGAGGTTGTCTTGAAAAACGTCGGTGTCATGATCCTCTTGTGTTGCACGTTGCTTCTTTTCGTCAACAGCTCTTTGGCCACTGAGAGACACGCCGTTGTTGGTGGCATTGTGAAGAACGCCGGAGAGTCGGCGCTCGTGATCGGTGGCGTCGAAGTGATCGTCGCCGACGATGGGTCTTTTGCACATGAAATCGAGTTGGAGAAAGCATCGTACGTCACGTTCAAGTTGGATACGGAGTTGCCGCTCTTCTTGATCCTCGGCGACAGTCTTTATATCGAGGTCGACGCAAAGCGGTTCTATGACTCCATGCAAATCAGCGGCCGCGGTGGAGACGTCAACCGGTTCATACTCGGTGAGGTCAAGAGAGGCGCGGATTTGATCGGTTATTTCAACCAAAACATCCGACGTATCGCCAAAATGGACGAGGACGACTATGCCACCCTTATTGATTCTCTGGCCGGTGAATTTACCGGCCCGCTCGAAGCGTTCATAGAAAGTCGGGAGAATATAGATGACCATTTCGCCCGCACACAGAGGGCGACCATTGAGTATTCGAAAGCGAAAGCGCTCCTGGACTATCCGTACTTGCGCAGGCGGTTCGCTGGGGTTGCCGGATTCTGGCCATCCCAAGAGTACTTCCGTTTTGTGGACGGTCTGGATCTCAACAATCCCGAGCTGTTGGAAGTCGATGAATACCGTTCCTTCCTGGAAGCCTTGGTCGGGACACGCGCCGAGGGGATCCTAACAAGAGGCACGGCCTTCGATGGGAGGAACTATAAAGAGTTTCGCGCGAAACATCAGGTCGTGATGGAGACCTTTAAGGATCCAACGGTCCGGAGTGAAATGCTTTACTTTGTAGTGTACCCACTCGTCGCCGAGTACAACCTGAAGGGGGCCGATGACCTGCTGGAGAGCTTCCGGACACACTGCACGAATCCCGATCATCGCAAGAAGATCGATGAGATGGTAGCCGCCGACGAAGAAATCCGGAACGGGTGCGAAATCCAAGTCTTCAAAACCGTGGACGGGGTGACGCTCGACGCGTTTATTTACCGACCGCGGGATAGCGAGGCCGGTGAAAAGAGAACGGCGTTGGCGTTCTTTCATGGTGGAGGTTGGTCTCTAGGCAAGCCGGAATGGGGCGACTGGCAGTGTCGACATTTCTCTTCACTGGGACTCGTGTGTGTTTCGTTCCAGTACCGGTTGAAAACCCAGCACGGTGTAACTCCGCTCGAGTCCATTGCCGATGCGAAATCCGCAATTCGCTGGATGCGTCAGAATGCGCACGACCTCGGCATTGATCCAAACAAGATCGTCGGATCGGGATTCTCGGACGGCGGGCATTTGGCGACATGCACTGTCATGATCGATCGGTTCGACGAGCCTGACGAAGACCACACAGTCAGCTCTGCCGCAAACGCGCTCATGCTGTGGTCCACCCCCGTGAAGATCATCGCCGATAGCTGGTTCGACGAGATCCTTCGCGGCAGGGCCGAGTCGTCCGCCTGCGACCCGGCTCAACACATCAAGCCGGGGCTTCCGCCGTCGATCGTTTTTCAGGGCACAATGGACGATCAGGTGCCCCCTCGGACGGTCCAGGAGTTCGTGAGCGAGATGAAAAAGGCAGGCAACCGCTGCGACTTGCATATCTACGAAGGGCAGACCCATTTGGAGTGGGGGAAAAATGGCGATGATGTGTTGGCAAAAATGGATCAGTTTCTGATATCGATCGGTTTTCTGGAATGAGGGTGCGGCCGGGGGGTACGACGAACCGCCTGAGGGACCGCACAAAGCAAATCAGACGGGTTGAGAGAACAGATTCATCCATAAGCGAGGTATCATGAGAACAAAGTGTCGTGCAATCTTGCTCCTAGTGATCACGATGGTAGTGTCCGGTGCTTCTGCCGGTCTCGGCCAGGAGCTTGATGAGCATCTGAGGATGCTAAAACGCCTGACGGGCGCCACGTGGGTCGGTCATTTTGTGAATTCGTCGGATTCAGAATTGACACACGTCATTCGCTGGGAACCGATATTGAATGGCAACGCCATTAGATCCACAAAGGACGTAGCAGCTCTGGACTTCAAAATGGAGACCCTCTATTTTTGGGATTGGGAGAACGAAACGATCTCGTTTCTTCGGCTCACTAGCAGGGGAATATTCAGCAGGGGAACGGTCGTACTCGAGGATGACAGAATAACACTTTTGGGGACAGGTGTAACGTCGAAAGGTGTATCCGAATTCAAACAGACCTTTGAGATCCGGTCGGAAGGAACACTGCAGGATTGTTTCTATCGACGCGACAACGGGCAGTGGTTGCAAGGTCATCTGATCGAATATACGAGGCAGGAAGGGAATACCAAGCGAAACTGAATCGGACGGCATCGTGAGTACTCACTTTCTCGAATCAATGTATAAAAAACAAACGCTGATTTCGGCGGTTCATCGACGTCGATTAGAGAAAATCCGAGCGACCTTTGATGAAGTAATCCCCCCGTCGGCATCCAGCTGGGGCGACTTCGGGTGCTCGACTGGATTCATAATCGATCATTTGGTGAGTCGTTGTCGGCTGTCGTTCTCCAAGATCGTGGGCTACGACGTGTGCGATGAACTCCTTGAAGATGCGTCGCGACGCGGCATTCCCAACGCCGAATTCCGGCACTTTGACCTAAACGAGCTCAGAGAACCGGATGGAACGTTCGATGTTGTGTCTTGCTTCGAAACGCTGGAGCACGTGGCGGATTATCGGGTCGCGCTGGAGAATCTCTACCGCCATCAAGCACCGGGTGGGATGCTTATTCTGACGATTCCCAACGAAACGGGACTTATCGGATTGGGGAAATTCTTGGGTCGTTTTGTGGCGACACGGTCGCCATACGGTGACTTTTTCGAACGGCAAAGCCGGTTGAAATACATCTCGTATCTGATCACCCACAAAACAATCTCTGGGTTTAGGGAGTATAGAAAAACGGGCTATGGCCCGCATCTGGGTTTCGATTATCGGGATGTCGTTGCCTTTATAGAGGATCGATACGTTGCCAAAAATAAGCTAACGCCGACAAAGATACGCTCCGCCTCATGGGGCACGGGGAAGATACTGATAAATCGGAGAGTCGGCGGCTCCGTGTAACAAAAGAGCGGATGGTTTGTTCGACGGGTATGAGCGACGTGAAGGGTCTCTCCGGCGTTGCGCCTGATATGCCGCCGGGCTTCAGTGAATAGCTCGATTTCATCTTGCGTACCCTCCACACCGGCGTAGGGCCGCCTCGAAGAATTAACTCGTTTTCAGCACACAATTTATTTGCCCCTCCAGGCATCACGGGTTATGTTTGGTATAACACCAATCGATCGGATCCTAAGTCTCAAAGGTCCCACCGCCTTTGGTTTAGAGCAGGAAAGCACTGACAAGGGAGGTATGACATGAAGAGACTAACAAGACGGGATTTCATCAAGACCACCGCCTCGTTCGTGGCCGCTTGTGGACTCACGAAGGTCACCGGGTGCAGCTCGAGCACCGAGCCAACCGAAACAAAGCCACCGTCCATGCCTACCCGCCCGTTTGGGAAGACGGGGGTTAATGTCCGTATCTTCAGCCTCGGCGGTCAGGCGGCACTCGAAATACCGGGTCAGGAAGACCTATCCGGGGAGATCATCAATCGAGCATTGGATCTCGGGGTCAACTATATCGACACCTCGGCGTATTATGGGCAGGGATTGGGCCAGCCAGGACTGAGCGAAAGAAACATTGGGCGCGCGATTCAGTCACGCCGACAAAAGGTTTTTGTTGCCACAAAAACCCTCGGCCGATATTACGCCAGCGCGATGGCGGACCTCGAGCAGAGCCTCCAAAATCTACAGACGGACTATGTTGATTTGTGGCAACTCCACAACGTCAGAACGCAGAGCGATCTGAACGCAATCTTCTCCCCGAATGGAGCGTACAAGGCGCTTCAAGAGGCGAAAACCGAGGGGACGGCCCGTTTTATAGGGATCTCTGGCCATTTTGATCCCAATGTGCTCGCGAGCGCTATCACGTCGTATGAGTTCGACGCCGTTTTGATGGCACTGAACGCCGCCGATATTCATTACAAGAGCTTTATCGAAAACACCCTCCCGTTGGCATTGGAGCGTGATATGGGCATCATCGCGATGAAGATACCGGCGCGTGGGCGGATGTTCAGGGAAGGTGGGGTGGAGACGATGAAGGAGGCTTTGGGTTACACACTCACACATCCGGTCAGCACCGCTATCGTAGGATGTTCCACCGTTGAGGACGTGGAGGAGAATGTCAAACTCGCTAAGAACTTCGAGCCATTTTCCGATGATGAGATGCGGCGTCTCGAAGACCTCACGGCGACGTACTATCGTGATGCGGCGTTTTTCAAGTACGAGGGGTGAGTTCCGCAGGTTACTCCCCCGCTGCAAATCACATCTATAACACGCAGTTTTGTTGCCTTCTGAAAAGGGATGCACTACAATGTGGCCAACCCAGAAGATACGGGACTGTGCGGTACACCGACTGCGTACTGCCGACGGATTGACCGTACAAGCAAAAGTTGGGTGGGTGCTGGCCAAATCAGTGATCTCAAAGACAAGGGCAATGATATGTGGGACGTAGTAGGCATAGTCGCCGCCGTCGTCGTTATTATTCTTCTTTTTCAAATCCTCGATATCACGGAATCTCTCACTGATCGTCTCCGCGGTCGGGCACCTCGGAAGGATCTCGAGGAAAGGGTGGCTCGTTTGGAGAAACGGTTGGACGACATCGAAAGAGGACGGTGACGAGAGCCGTAGACGATGCCGGCCAGCGAAGGCGTCTCGCTGGGATCCGGCGGCGGTCCAAAGGCCGTGCGGCGCTCTGCGTATTTTTTGTCGTAGAATGTTTGCACTGGGTGTTGGGTCGGTGATTGAGAAGAAGGTGTGAGATGGACCGTTGTGAAGAGACGTGCTGGTATCAGAAAAGCGGCGGAGGGTCGCTACGGACGATCTGCACCGTCGTGTATTCGATTGGGGTCATCGGAATCGCCATGATAGCCGGGTGTGCGACGGCACCTGAATCGTCCGCTACTCGAGGCAAACCGGTTGAATGCAAGCTCGGGGTCCCCATGGAGTGCGTATTGAATTGAGATTCGATGAGCGAACAGCAAAGCAACAAGGAGACATTGTGGAACCATACGTTACTGAGGAGACAATCGAGACGAAGGTCTTTGCTTGGCTGGAACAAATCCGCCCGTACAACCAACACGAGATGCGGCTTACGACGGACAAGAGCGCGTTGCTGGTTGTCGATATGCAAGATTTCTTTTTGGACGCCGATTCACCGACGTTCACGTGTGGCGGTATAGCCATTCTACCAAGGGTGAAGCGTCTGATAGAGGCGTTCCGGAGGGCGGGCCGCCCAGTGATTTTCACACGACACGTCCATCACCCCGACGATCTCGACAGCGGTATAATGGCCTGGTGGTGGCCGGGGAAGTGTCTGGAAGGCACCCCGGAGAGCGAGATCCACAGGGAGATCGCTCCGTTGTCGAGGGAGAAAGTGGTTTTGAAACACCGGTATTCGGCGTTCTACAACACGGACCTCGAAACGGTTCTACGTTGCTTGAAGGTGGAGGATCTTGTTGTGTCCGGTATCATGACCAACATGTGTTGTGAGTCCACGGCACGGGACGCCTACTACAGAGACTATAGGGTGTTCATCCCGGCGGATGGAACGGGATCGATAACCGAGGAGATGCACCTGGCAAGCCTTCTGAACCTCGCATTTGGCTTCGCGTTTGTGACGACGACCGACGCGATTTTGATGGAGTTGGACCGCGCTCGATCACCAAGACCCGAACTGGAGCCGTCGCGCTGATACGCCCGGCAGATGCCGCGGCTAGTGAACACTCGGGCTGCGATTTACAACAGGTGCTTCGAAAACGAGATAAAACAAGTGTTGGGGGAACATTCGAGGGGCAAGGACAGACCGTACACTTTTGTTTTGACAAAGACAGGGGGAGGATCATGTCAAAAGAAATCACTCGGCGCGATTTTATCAAGGCAAGTGCGGCAATCGGTATAGGTTCCGTCCTAGGGAGCAGTCTGATCCCAAGGATCACATTTGGTGAGGAGGTCGTCGATATTGGTGTGGTAAAGGGTGAGAATCATCTCGAGAACACAAAAAGAGCGGTCGAATTGTTGGGAGGAATGAAGAAATTCGTTCCCAAGAATGCAAAGGTGGCCATTCTGGCCAACGTGCAGAGCAGCAACCCGGGCACGTTCACCAAACCGGAAATTGTCCGCGCGGCCATCCAAATGTGCAAACAAGCGGGGGCCGGAGAGATCGCCTGCATTAGCTGGCTCGGAGAAAAATATTGGAAAAACACCGGGCTCAAAGATGTGGTCGACTCGGAAGATGTTGTCCTGGCAATCACTGACTTGAAAGACGAGTCTCTGTTCGAACCGGTGTCGGTGTCGAAGGGGATATCCCTCAAAGAGGCCCGCATCATGAAGAGCCTCAATGACTATGATGTCCTTATTGATATGCCCATCACAAAAGACCATTCCGGTAACAAATTCACCGGTACGTTGAAGAACCTCATGGGGTTGAACTCGCCCAAATCGAACCGGACCTTTCACAAAGAAAACTGGGAGACGGACATCGACAGTATTCGGCACATGGAACAGTGTATTGCCGATTTGAACACTGTGATTCATCCCGATTTATGCATCGTCGATGCAACGGAGTTCATCATCACCAATGGGCCATTCGGTCCGGGCAAACTGCACAAACCGCTAAAAGTCATCGCCGGTACCGACAGGGTTGCGATCGATTCTTATTGCGCCGCACTGTGGGGTCTAAACCCCAAAGACATTATCGCGATTAACAAGGCGCATGAGCATGAGATCGGAGAGATGGACCTGACGAAGATGAATGTCAAAGAGGTCGAGGTTTAATTCCAACGCGTCCTGCGTCTCGAAAACACTACATAAAAGGTCTTCGGATGAAACTGTCCTTGCTGGCTGGCGTGCTGATCTCGATATGTTTCTGTTGGGCTGCAGCCCTGGGATCGGAAGATCGCAATGATGGATTGAGGTTAGCCAGTCTTCTCCCGCGGGCCGGTGATGTGGAGGGCTGGGTCCCCGAGGGCGAGGCGAGTTCTGCCGAAGGCGAGGATCTGTATCTGTTGATCAATGGAGGCGCCGAAATCTATCGTGAGTACGGGTTCAAAGAAGCCGTATTCCAGACATATGGCACGGCGAACGGCAAATCGATCAATCTCGAAATCTATGAAATGGAAAACGAGACGGCCGCCTATGGTATGTACACGTACAAGACTGGAGAGGAAGGTACCTTTATCGGTGTCGGGCACGATGGATGGTTCGAGTCGTATTATTTGAATTTCTGGAAAGGGAATTTTCTGGTTACAGTCGTGGGTCTCGGTACCGATACGACAACGTTCAGCGGTGTCGAAGATGTCGCGAGGGCGGTTGACAAGAAATTGAAATTTGAGCCAAAGAAACCTCGAATCACCTCTTATCTGCCAAAAGAAAACCTAAGGGTCAACGGCGTGACTTATCTCAAGGGCAATCTGGCATTGTCCAATCAATACTTTTTTGACGAGAACAATATTTTTGGACTGAAAGAAGGCGTGATTGGTAGGTATGATAGATACTCCGTGTTTATTTTTCAATACAGCGATCAGAATGAATCGGCGAAATGGTACGGGTCCGCGAGGAATCATCTTGAACACAGCCCGCGTTTCAATGGTTTTTTGAGCCGGGACGCCGAATTCGAAATCAGCGACACAAAAAACAACAGACTTTCCGTCAAACACTACCGTGAGTGGATATTGATCATTCTGGGGATTGATAATCTGGATACGGATCGAATATTCGGTTTGTTGGAGGTCGAGTTGAGCCAATCGACGAAGGATGAGTGATTGGGCTAACGTCCGTCCAAAACCTATTGGTGGCGTTGGCCTCCTGAGAGGCGCTTCGCACGTTCCCTCGCCTGACAATGAGTTGCCGTTTCGCGAGCCGGACCACCAGGGGCTGGAGGAGTCCAATCGAGGTACGACCTTCCTGTGGTAATTAACTTTATCACAACGACTTGCGCTGATCGGTGTTGTTGATTGCCGAACGGCGTTGATCAGCGTGGTTTTTCGCAAACGCTGCGTCTTGTCTGCCCCCGAACTTTCGTGAGATAGGGGGCTTTTGTTATCGGTGGGTGGAGCGTCTGTACGGGAACGTCCCCCACGACGAAGGAATTTGTTGACAGGCGGGGGTAACGCGACGAGAATTGGACGCGAAAATTCAGTCTGGAATCGTTGGGAAGAAGCTCGGGAGGTTTTTCGTTCGGTTTGTTTGACTGCTTCGAAAGGAGTGAGGTATGAGCAAGACGCTCTTGAGCACCCTCGCCGTTATGGCGATTTTGACCGCCCTGGTATCATCGACCGCAGCTGTCGAGTTGAAGTTTGAGGCCGGTCCAAAGGTCGGAGTCAACTTCGCCGACATGTGGGGAGGTGACGCGAATACGGAATTTCCGGACAGTGATATCCGTATTGGTCTTCTTGGCGGCGCATTTGGTGGTGTTATCATCACCGAGAACTTTGGCGCGCGTGTCGAAGTGCTCTACGCTCAGCGCGGTCAGAAAGAGACGGTGGGAACCGAAGAGTTTACGGTCAAACTCGACTATTTCGAGATCGCCCTTTATGGGGTTGGAACGTATCCAATCAACGAGCAGTTCTCGGTTCAGGGCTTTGCCGGCCCGTATATCGGTATCAACACGCTGGCCGAGTACGCGAACAGCGAGACTGAGGACATCGGTGACTTTGTTAGCTCGACCGATTTTGGCCTCGGTGTCGGTGTCGGTGGCAGTTTCTGGCCCAACGAGATGGTGAGGATCTTTGTCAACATCCAATACAATATTGGCCTTACCAAGGTCGATGATCCGGTCGATGAGGCGGTGGACCCGTCCGACATCAAGAACCATGGCGTGGGCGCTACGGTTGGTGCGGCCATCCCGTTTGGCCCGATGTAGTCCGAGATTGCATTTTCGAGAATGTGGAAGGGCCCCGCGTCACATGGCGCGGGGTCTTTGTCTATCGAGCCCCCGGGCTCCTCACGGCTTCGAACACCACGGGGCGATGTTCGCCGGATCGACTCACGCCGAAAATCGATGGGTTTTCCCCTCGGGGCACGCGGTCTCGATCCAGACGGCAGAAAGGCACACTGATATTCAACTTATTTATTGATAATTAGTTGGGTAGATTGGCGAGGGACCAAGGATCGCATTCCAGGGGCTCGGCACGCTAACCAATTTCTAACTTTGCTCTCATTCCTGCCTAACACGGTCACAACATACTCCTGCGCAACGGAAGGGGGTATGGGCACTCCCACACCGTCCTCGTCGCCGGAACTGCTGTAGCCCACGACTACACACTCTAGGAGGGGGAATCCTATGAGACGATACTTGCTTATGGCGGTTTTCTCCGCCGTGTTGGTCGCGTGGATCCCGTTCGAGACCGCGGCCGATGAGAAAAAAGATGAGCAGAAAATCAGGTTTGGAGGCGATCTTCGCGGCCGTTTTGAAGGATTCTGGTTTGGTGAGGACGAAACCGGATCACACAAAAAAGACCGTCTGCGGATTCGCTATCGACTCCGCCTGGACGCGAAGGCCACGATCAACGACCATGCTGCCCTGGCGCTCCGGGTCGGGAGCGGGGAGTCGGACAACCGGAGCGGGAACCAGTCGCTGGGTCGTCCCGAGGACTTCGGGCCAAATGCGTTCGTCATTCGTCGGGCATACCTGGTTCTCATGCCGTTCGCGAAAGGCGAAATCCCCAATCAAGATGGCAAGTGGACGATCGAGTTTGGTAGAGTCCCCATTCCTTTTGTGTGGAAAAACGGCAAGGACATTATGATCCTGGACCACGACCTCAACCCATCAGGAGTGAGCACAAAATTCAACATGTCGGTCGACGACGTCGCCTCCGTCTTTGCAAACGTTGGCTATTTTGTCATAAGAGAAGAGAGTTCGGTAAGGGATCCATACTTCGGTGGGGTCCAGGGGGGGGTCGAAGGCAAGTTTTCCGATGAGGCCAAAGCCGGTGTCCGTGGAAGCTGGTTTCATCTCGAGAATCTCGATGCGGATTTCATCGAGCGCGGTGCATCGGGAGAGGGTAGCGTTACAGGAAGTGGTGGCAACATCAGCGATGGTCTAACCGGTAGCGTCGATGGTGGCAGCCTTTCGGTGTTGGAAACGCAGGCGTTCGTCAAAGTGGGATTGGCCGAAGGGCTTCCGGTAACCGCCTTTGGTGGTTACTCGGGTAACTTGGATGCCGAGCCATCTGATACGTTCACCGTAGGCAAGGAGAATATGGCGTATAACTTTGGCGTCGAGGTTGGAGACAAGAAAAAGACCATCAAGTTTGGGGTTGCGTGGTACCACGTCGAGGCCAACGCCTTCCCGTCACAGTTCATTGACAGCGATCTTCTCGACGGACACACGAACCGCAAGGGAGTCATGGTCTATGGGGACAGACAGGTCTTCAAAGGGACCGATTTCGGTTTCAAGCTCTTCGCGAGCGATGCGATCAAGGACGATCTGCCAGGGTTTGAGGACTCGGTAGAGAATTCCGAGAGAACGAGACTTCAGGTCGACCTCGTTTACAAGTTCTAGGGAGCGTCACCGATCTGCGGCCCGCGGGGCCGGCTTTCGAGAAGAGTTATTTGGTTCGGGGCGAGCGTAAACAGAAGTCCTGCAACAGCTTATGTTGCGGGGCTTTTGTTTTGGGCCCCCGGAGGCGCCGCGCCGGTCCGGCGGACCCCGGTATACCGTCCCCTGCCCGGCAAGATTTTGAATTCGTGGACCGTCTTGTGTGTATACAAGTAGCAAGGAGGTTCAAAATGACACTGACCGGTTTGAAACGAGCGGCGACGATTTGGACGATTTCTCTCTCGGTGATCTTTGCGATCTTGCTGTTTCCCAACATCCTCGACGTCCATGGCTTCTGGCGGTCGGTGTTCTTCACTAGCCTGGGAGTTGGTTTCATCTGGTTGATTTCGTTTGCCGTGGGAACGCTCGTTGACGGCGTCGTCAAAAACGAGCTGAAGAAACGTGAAGAGAACAATCGTTAGGAACGGATCGGCAGGATCAGAAACCAACCCAGCCCCGTAGCTCTCGCAACGTTGCACCTTCTTATGGTATAATACACCTCCCGACCGCAATCTCCACACAAACGGACGAGGAGGCGTGATGTCCCCACGCCGCCAGAAACGCGATATCAAGAGGCGTTTTTTTGCATCACCTGCGGTTCTATTCATTGTCCTGGTAACGGTTTTTTGGGGGTCCCCGTTACCGCCTGATTACCCATCGTGCGCGCATGCCAAGGGATCGATCGAACTTGTCAGTCATCTGGAGATCCCCAACTCCACGTACAATACCGACGTATGGGGATGGGTGGATCCTATCACTTTGAAAGAGTATGCACTTGTTGGGAACAACGCGACGGGACTTCACATTGTGGATGTGTCCCACCCGACGGACCCGACCATCGTCAGCAGTATCGGCGTAATTCCAAGCTTTGATATCAAGACCTGGCAGAATTATGTCTGCACGGTGGACGGAAACCACAATCCCGTATGAACTGATGAGAGAAAGCCGCGTGGAACTGAGCATCTTCAATGTCGCTGGACGGAAGATCCGGACTCTAGTGGACGCCGTGCAGCTTGTCGGGTCTTACCATGTCACATGGGATGCGAGAGACGACACTGGTCGGTCCGTCGCATCCGGTGTATACTTCTATCGGCTGACGGTGCGGGGCGCCGAACAAAAAGGGAAAATGGTGTTGTTGCGATAGGGTGCAGGTGTAAGCAGATTATCCATTAAGCGATCCAAATTGGGACGGTGTGTCATGAGACTTCGTTGGGTTACCCGTGTATTTCGGATTGCGTGTGTGATAGTGATAACGGGCGTGATTGTTTTTGGCTGTAGCGACGACACGACCTGTCCGTGTGTGGGCAGTCAGCCTACTTGGTCTCTGCCGGCAGACTCGATGAATCTGGCTGTTCTGGTCTCCGACTACTTGACATACGAGTTCGAAAGAGGCGCCCTCAATCATTACCCCATGTGCTCGGGATGCGACGAGGAAGGGCTGCCGTTCGAAATCGTGTTCGACCCGCCTCTGGACTTTGGAGACATTACTTTCAGGTACACCGAGAGAGGCGACACGCTGTTTCGTGGGACGATAGTGTGGATGGGGACCGGAGCGATCACGTACCCGACCGAGTTCTTCGATGCCGATGAGTTTGAGAGAGTCTCTGACCCGAGGAGGGATCCGCTGAGCACGGAGTACTTTTCGGTCTATCCGCAGTTCGACGAAGAAACCTTCAAGGCCAAAGCCGACTCGGCCTGGCAGGAAGTCAAGACACTGGATATCGTGGCGGATTTCGCAAGGAAAGACTACAGAGTTGGCGTCTACATGTATCCACCGACGGTGGGAATGTTCGATCCGTCGGTTGCCAAGTGGGTCGTGTTTCTTTACAGGGGAAAAGTGGAGATTTGATTCGTCGGGCGGCTAACGCGCCGTTGCGTGGTCAGCTTGTTGCGAGGTGGATTCGGCCCGCTGCAGCTGCAGCGGGTTTGTTGTTCACGCCGGTGAGAGCGGGTTTTAGTTATGTAAGATATTGTTATAATTAGCGATATGCGTTCACACGATACGCGCGGATCACCGGCCAATACCGAGACTACTTTACGTAAACGGTCTTGATGTTTACAAATTCCTTGATCCCATAGTGCGACAGTTCGCGACCGTAGCCGCTCTCTTTGACACCACCAAACGGCAGACGCGGATCGGAGCGTACAAACTCATTCACAAAACAACAACCGGCTTCGAGTTCATACGAGGCGATCTCTTCACCCTTGGCTGAATCTCCGGTGAACACCGCCGCTCCCAACCCAAACACCGAGTCGTTTGCGACCCTGACAGCTTCGTTTTCATCTTCGACGGGAATGATCGCCGCCACGGGACCAAACAACTCCTCCTCGTACGCGGGCATTCCTTTTTTGACTTCTGTGAGCACTGTCGGAGGATAGTAAGCGCCCTTGTCATCGGGGACCTCGCCACCGAGTAAACATTTCGCTCCCATCTCGATACTTCTTACGACCTGGTCGTGAAGCTCATCCCTCAAATCGTGGCGGGCTTGTGGACCGATGTCGGTATCTTCCTCAAGTGGGTCACCCATCTTCCTCGCACCCATCTGTTCCACGAAGAGGTTTTCGAATTCTTTCCGGAGCGGTTCGACAACGATGAATCGTTTGGCGGCGATGCAACTCTGACCGGCGTTGATCAATCGGCTCGTAACACAGGTTGCGACGGTAGCTTCGAGATCAGCGTCCTCGAGCACGACGTAAGGGTCGCTCCCACCAAGTTCGAGGACGGTTTTCTTTAGCATCTCGCCTGCTTTTTGTGCCACCGATCTTCCCGCAGGTGTGCTCCCTGTGAGGGTGACGGCTTTGACCAAAGGATGCTCGATCACGGAGGCGACCCGCGAGCCTCCTATGAGTAGTGTCCGAAACGCGTGCTCCGGAAAACCCGCCTTCCGAAACACATCCTCGATAGCAAGGGCACAGGCAGGGACATTGGACGCGTGTTTCAGGATGCCTGTGTTCCCTGCCATCAGTGCCGGAGCGGCGAACCGTAGGACCTGCCAAAACGGAAAGTTCCACGGCATCACGGCCAGCACCACGCCGAGCGGCTGAAAAGTGACAAAGCTCTTGGTTGCGTCGGTCTCGATCATTTCAGGAGCGAGAAAACTCGCCGCGTTTTCCGCGTAGTAATCACACACCCATGCGCACTTTTCGGCTTCCGCCCGTCCGTCTCGGATCGGTTTGCCCATCTCCTGCGCCATCAAAATCGCGTACTCACCGGAGTTTTCGCGGAGGACCTGAGCGGCTTTTTTCATCAAGATCGATCGGTGTTTGAAATCCGTACCACGCCATTTGAGAAACGTCTCATGCGACGACTCGATGACCTTTTCGACATCTGTCGCTGACGTCTCCTCGAAGACCTTGATCGTTTCCCCGGTCGCTGGGTTGATGGTTTCTATCGGCATGGTTTGTCCCCCGCTTTTTGTAACCGTGACGGCATGAGATTTACTGCGCTATGCCCGGCTCCGCGGACTGCACATTTCAACTGAGTGAATTGAGTCTCCGTGTCAGGCAACAAGGCTAACACGGGAGTCGTGGATCAGACAACGTTTGGATTTCGGTTCACCGTGAGCTGGAAGACATCCGGCCGCGCATAGTGTCCTGCCACGTCAAAGATCCATTTGGCGGAAGCTATGAGACTGTGATCGATCCTGGCATAAATAATCTCTTTCTTCATCTCCAACGGACCGGCGAGAAGCTGCCCGCTGGGACCGATGATGCAGCTGTTGCCCGGGTTGATCCACTCTTTTCCATCGGGGTAGAGTTTTTTGAACTCATATCGGTCCGGGATATCATCCAAATGGAGCGCCGTGCAGCAGCCGATGACAAACATACCGCCTTCTTTGGCCACATGCCGCATCGTAGCAAGCCATATCTCGCTCGAGTCCCATGTGGAGGCGATATAAATCTGTGTGCCCAAAGAGTACATGGCGCTACGAGCGTGGGGCATGTAATTTTCCCAGCAAATCAACCCCCCGAGCTTCCCCAGCGGTGTGTCGAACACATCGAGTGTGCTGCCGTCTCCTTGCGCCCACACAAGCCTCTCACCTCCCGTGGGCATGAGCTTTCGATGCTTACCCAGAACGCGACCGGTCGAATCGATGTAGAGGAGCGTGTTGTAAAGACTCGCGTTGCTCGCTTCTGTGTTGCGTTCGTTGACACCGATCACGACGTGTATCTTTGACTTTTTTGCCGCACTGCAAAGTCTCTCGGTCGTACCATCGGGTATCGTCACGGCGGTACCCAACAGCTCGTTGTAGAGATCGTTTAGCAGATCCTTTTTGCCGCTCGGTACGACCCATACCCAATCCGGATAAGCCGAAACAAAAGCTTCGGGAAAAACGACCAACTTGGCGCCTTCTCGCGCGGCGTCGGCGATCAAGTCGCAGGCTTTGTCGATCGTGGCCGCGCGGTCGAGAAAAACGGGGGAGTCTTGTAC
>CP070677.1:1069605-1081543 GCA_020352495.1 Candidatus Latescibacterota bacterium | reverse complement strand
CCGGGAAAGGAACGTTTTGAGCTGGCGATGTCGCTCAACAATCTGCTCGCCTCCCCCAGCTTCGAAACCTGGCTGACCGGCGCGCCTTTGAACGTCGATCAAATGTTGTACTCGCCGTCCGGCAAACCACGAATCTCGATTTTCTCCATTGCGCATCTCTCCGACACCGAACGGATGTTTTTTGTATCCCTGCTGCTCAACCAGACGCTTGGGTGGATACGCACACGACCGGGAACGACGAGTTTGAGAGCCATCGTATACATGGACGAGATTTTTGGATATATCCCTCCGGTGGCGAATCCGCCATCCAAGAAGCCTCTTCTCACGCTTTTGAAACAAGCCCGCGCCTATGGTGTCGGCATCGTGCTTGCCACGCAGAACCCCGTGGATCTTGATTACAAGGGACTGTCCAACATCGGAACCTGGCTCATCGGGCGGCTTCAAACCGAGCGGGACAAACAACGGGTGCTCGATGGGCTGCAGGGTGTCTCCGCTGGAACAAAAGGTGGTTTTGACCGCAAGACAATGGAAGAAACCCTGGCCGGTCTTGGCAAACGTGTCTTTTTGATGCACAACATCCACGAAACGGGACCAACGGCGTTTCACACGAGATGGGCGATGTCGTATCTCTGCGGCCCTCTGACGAGACACCAGATAAAAAGAGTCATGGAACCCATCAAGACACGGCGGAGCGCAACGCCCGCGCCTGAGACAACCCCCAAAGCTACCGGCATCGAGTCTCGCCCGTCACGTGAACGACCCTCCGGAACGACACCGGTAAGACCATCCGCCTCGGCGAAAACACGGCCCGTGCTTCCTCCAGACATACCGCAGCTTTTCATACCGCTGCGGGAGATGATCGAAGACGCCGATCTTCTCTACCAACCGGCTCTCCTTGGTCTCGGCAACGTGCATTTCGTCCAAAGGAAACATGCCATCGAACATTCGCGATCGTACGCTCTGCTTTATCCAGTAGACAAACATCCGGCTGCGATCGACTGGCGTGACGCCGACCAAATCGATATCAACGAAGATGATCTGGAGAGACAACCCGCTTCTTCCGAGGCGGAGTTTGGACTTCTTCCAAGAGAAGCGGGCAACACGCGTAGCTACGCGGGGTGGAAACGTTCGCTCTCCGACATGCTCTACCGTACGCAACGCTACGAGTTGATGAGAAGCCAGAAGTTCAAGATGGTGTCGAATCCAGGTGAAAGCGAACGCGATTTCCGGATCCGTCTGGCCGATGCGGCGCGTGAAAACCGGGACTATTTGGTCGAGAAAATCCGAAAAAAATACGCCTCAAAGTTCCGGACCCTCGAAGACAGGATCCGCCGGGCACAACTGACGGTCGAGCGTGAGAAAGAACAGGCGAAGCATCAGAAACTCCAGACGGCCATTTCGCTGGGAGCGACAGTGCTTTCGGCGTTCCTCGGCCGCAAAAAGATCGGCAGATCCACGTTGGGGCGGGCGACTACAACGGCGCGAGGGATGGGAAGATCAAGAAAGGAAGCCCAGGACATCGACCGTGCCAAAAGCAATCTGGAGACCCTCAAACACAGACTCGAAGACCTTCAGATCGAATTCGATGCCGAGATTCAAAAACTGGAGGACCGGTTTGACCCGGAACTGGAGGAACTCGACACCGTCACGTTGAAGCCGCGAAAGAAGGATATCGAGGTCAAGCTTGTGAGTCTCGCGTGGGTACCATACCGACGAGCGGAGAGCGGATCGCTAACGCCGGCACGGCTTTGACTGTAGAGAGTCGCATCAGAATCAACTTGAGTTCGGTCCCAAAAAAGATCAGAAACGACCGCTCTAGGCTCGGTCACGTATCTCCCGGGCTCAGTACGTGAGCCGGGGCTCCAGTCTTTTGGCCTGGTCGATCCAACCCTGAATAGTCGACACATCAGGAGACTTTCTCGTTAGCCGCTTCTGATCGCGGACCTTCGTCATCTTGGTTGCCAGATTCTCCGCAACGCGGTTGCGAAGCTCTTTGACCGTATCGACACCTGCACTCTCGAGGAGCTCAGCGTATTCCGGGCCGATCCCCGGAATACGCATTAAATCAGCCATGTTGGCCCACTTGAGAAGAAGACGTTCACTCACCCCCGTGATCTCGCTCACGTGTTTTCGCCCCTTCGGATCGCAACATGCCTCGAGCAGATCATCGGTCGTTTTTATTCCGGCTGCGGCGAGTTGTTCCGTGTACACCACCCCGATCCCTTCGATCTCTTCGATATTGTAGTTCATCCCGGGCTCCTCGTTTGGTCAGACACCACCGCCACCAAACAGTACTTTTGACAGAACCGGTCATACCCAGTCACTCTTCCCATCGAAGCATACAGTCTTGATTCTCGTTGGATCCAAAATACGAATGTCGGCGCTTGGAAGTCAACGAGAAAGCGTTTCGTTTGTGGTGCCCTCTTTGACGTCCATGTGTTTCCTCTCCGTTTTTGACACTTGATGTCGATTTTGATACAATATCCGCGCTTTTCTTCTTAGTACCTCTAACGTTGGGGAGGTTGTTATGGCAAGAGCACTATTGCTGTGTGCTTTGTTGCTGCCGGTTGTCGCTGGCGTGGCGTTCGCCCAAGGAGGGTCGATCAGCATCTTTAGCGATCCCGGCGGGAGCGACTGCAATCTGTACGATTTGGGGCAAGGCCTCTACGAGGTCTACATAGTCCATGTGAATTCCACGGGAACCAAAGGTTGCCAATTCGCCGCGCCCGCGCCGGCGTGTTTGTCGTGCACCTATTTGAGTGATATAGCTGGCCCCTACTCGGTTGGCATAATCGGGGACTCCCAAACCGGGGCGGCAGCGGTTTACGGAGAGTGCCGTGCGTCTCCGATTCACGTGCTTACGATGGTTTTTCACTGCCCAGGGGGGACGGCACCCTGTTGTTATCACAAAGTAGTCCCGCACCCGTGCGTCTCTCCACCTCAGGTCCTGGCCGTGGACTGCTCCCATCCACCTGAGCTGCAAGTAATAACGGGTGGCGAAGGTATATGGAACCCGGATGGAAGCTGTCAGTGTGACGTTCCGGCCGGCGTGTCGAGCTGGGGCAAGATCAAATCACTGTTTGTCACGGAATAGGAGTCCAAAAATGTTTAAAAGACAAAACGTACTTCACATGCTCCCTGCGGTTTTTCTACTCATCGGGCCGATTCTATCGGTGAGCACCGCAGACGCGCGTCTTGGCATCGTGGATCCGTGCAATTCCACGGCTTCGAGCCCAGGCGGATGCGTTATGGTATGTCCGGCCGGTGATGGCGAAAATCTGTCCGACGATGGTGCTACGATCACCGTCACGGTTAACGATGGCGTCGGGAATCCAATTGCTTATATTCCTGCCTCCGATTTTTGGTTGATTGGTTGTGCAGATGGTCTCGTCCTCTGCGGAGGTAGCGCATCCTCCAACGCCGATGGCCCAACCGACGATAACGGTATAACAACAATCAGCGGGACCATCGCTGCAGGTGGTTATGACGGCGGTCTTGAGGTCGTCGTCCAGGGTGTTCTGATTGGGTGCCCGGTGATCTGTTTGCCAATTACAGTGCCGAGCGTGGACATCAGTGGCGATCTGGCCGTCACGCTTATCGATTTCGCCATGTTTGCCCAGTCATATCCACCCCAACCGTACGATCCATCTTGTGATTTCAACTGCGACGGTCTGGTCGATCTTGTAGATTTTTCCAAGTTTGCCTTTCACTTCTATGATCCTTGCGAGGGTAACGAGCACCAGTGCAATCCGTAAAAGAATAGAGGTGTGGCTGTATCGATCGATTGTGAGAATTTGACAAGCATCCGATTCAAACCGGACATTCTCCCGTTTGCGGACTGTTCGCTTTGGGGGAAAGATCTTCTGGTCGTCGCCTAGGTGAATTGCGCGGGTCGCAAGAGCCAGTCACCGCTCCAATTCGAGCCGTCAAAGAAATTGTCTACTGGAACCCGAGCGAGAGCACCTGCCGGGAAACAAACTCGTGGCCGTATTCGTTCCAGTGACCGTCCCAGGGCGAGTTGAACATCGTGTGATTGGTTTCGTAATCACGCTTCATCGGCTCGGTTAGATCGAGAAGCTCGAAACCGTGGTTCGAACATAGCTTTGCGACAAGTCTGTTAAAGAACAACACCTTGCTCTGGTCGGTGGTGCCGGCGTAAATGTCGTGCTTTGGCGCACCCATGACGACTATGACTCGCCGTCCACGGTTCTCCTCCTCGATACGCTCGAAGACATAACTCGCCGCCTTCTCGACCAACCCCGTGTGTCGCTCGACGCTCGTGATCTCAACGTTTCCGCTGTACGTTTTCCTGGAGAGCAGACCACGCACCGCTTGCTGCAACTTGAGATTGAGTGTTAGATACCGGACAATGGCGCTTTTTCGAAGAAGTCGCTTCTTGAAACTGAATTCGGTAAAAGAGTAGTTGGGACGTGGGACTGTCTCCGTCACCGAGCCATCCGTGATGCTCAGCATCATCATGTGTGTGTCAACGGGGTTTACCTCGTATATGCTTTCGAGGAAGTCGTTGTATCGAACATTGAAAATCAACACATCCGGATCGAAATTCCGGTTCACATACCTGCTCAGGTTGAGATACTCGGACAGTGCCGCTCCGGATATTCCAAAGCTGTACACGTCGTACCGACCACCCAGCTCGGATCTGAGAAGCGAAGGGTAACTCTTGTCAGTGTCGACATGAAACGCCTCTATATACGAGTCACCAATAACCGCGATGCGCGGCTTGTCTTTCTCGGCACTGTAATCAACCGGGCTGTTCCAACCGCTGTTATTGACACGCCACCGACCACGTTGTTGAGCAAACTTGCCAAAGGTGGCCACCCCTTCTCCACCGTTGGGGCAGAACTTGAACAATTTTTCCTCGGTGTCAAAACACCCATACGGCCAACTGGTCGCCGGTATTGCGACCCGGAAAAACACCTCCAACAACAAAAAAACGACCACCAAGGTGGGAATCGTTATCGCGGTGAGATTTTTGATGAACTTGGTCATGAAAACGGTGGGGTTCTATTCGAAGACGGGTGGAGTCGGCAGCGACCGGTGAGCCGCGGCCGCTCGTTCGCGCGACGGCGAACACGATTCTAATCCAGTTTGAACTCTTCTTTCCAGTCGCCCGCGTCCTCGAACCGGGGTTGCTCCGATTTGTCAAAAAGAAAGTCTCCCATGACGAGGTAGTCCATCTCCGTCCGCATGAAACACCGGTACGCGTGTTCAGGCGTGCAGACGATCGGTTCACCCCTCACGTTGAAGCTCGTGTTGACAATCACTCCGTAACCGGTCTGTTTTTTGAACGCATTGATCAGCTTCCAATACCGAGGATTTGTCTCTTTGGCGACGCTCTGGATTCTCGCCGAATAGTCGATATGGGTTATCGCCGGGACGTCCGAGCGAAGATGGTAGAGCCTGTCGTAAAGCTCCAGATCGTCGTAGCCTTCGGGCAACGGATTTCGTCTCTTCTCCTTTACGGGAACCACGAGCAGCATGTATGGCGACGGCTTGTCGAGATCGAAATACTCTTGAATGTCTTCCTCGAGCACCGTCGGCGCAAACGGACGGAATCCCTCGCGGTATTTGATCTTGAGATTCATCTTTTTCTGCATCTCTGGGTCCCGCGCGTCGCCGAGTATGCTTCGATTCCCCAACGCCCGAGGGCCGTACTCCATCCTACCCTGGAACCAACCAACGACCTTTCCTTCGCCGAGCATACCTGCCACGGTCTTCGTCAGCTCGTCAAAGTCGTCGAAACGCTTATACGGTGCGGCCAGTTTCTTCGCCAGCTTTTGTATCTCTCCGTTGCTGAATTCGGGTCCGAGGTAGGCGCCCTTCATCGAGTCCGGCTTGCTGTTGACGACTCGTTCGTTCCCTTGATGGATGTGCCATACGGCAAGTGCCGCTCCCAACGCCCCGCCTGCATCGCCCGCCGCCGGCTGAATCCAGATGTCATCGTACATCCCCATCCGCAGGAGCTTCCCGTTCGCCACACTGTTGAGAGCCACGCCCCCGGCCAGTACGAGTCTCTTGCTTCCGGTAAGTTCCTTGGCGGTGTTTGCCAGCCGAAACACGATGTCCTCGGTCACCTGTTGAATGGCCAGCGCCATGTTCATGTATTCTTGCGAGATGTTTGTTTCCGGCTGCCTCGGGGAGATACCAAACAGCTCCTTCCATTTTTGGTCGTTGCACATCCTCAAACCCGTCGCATAGCTAAAGTACTCCATATTGAGCAGAATCGACCCATCATCCCGGATGTCGACCAGTTCATTCAATATGATTTCTTTGAACCGCTTTGTTTGGTCGGCGGTGGCATTCCCGTACGGGGCCAACCCCATGAGTTTGTATTCCCCGCTGTTCACCTTGAAACCCGTATAGTACGTGAACGCGGAATAGAGAAGCCCGACCGAATGAGGAAAACGAAGTTCGCGTAGGATTTTGATCGTATTGCCCTCACCGTGTCCGATAGTGGAGGTCGCCCACTCACCAACCCCGTCAATCGTGAGAATCGCGGCCTCCTCGAACGGAGACGGGTAGAAGGCGCTCGCGGCGTGGGAAAGGTGGTGTTCCGGGAAAAGAACGGGGACTTTGCCCGCGCCCAGTTTGGAGAGCTCCTCCTTGAGGAGCTTCTTCATAAACAGCTTCTCTTTGATCCAGACAGGTATCGCCGAGAGAAAACTCCCCAGCCCGCTCGGTGCAAACGCATGATAGGTCTCGAGGAGACGCTCGAACTTGATGTACGGCTTATCATAGAACGACACACCGGTGAGATCCCGGTATTTCAAACCCGCTTCTTCGAGAACGTACCTCGCAGCATTGGTAGGAAATGAATGGTCGTGTTTTTTCCGCGTAAATCTCTCCTCGTGCGCCGCCGCTACGATATCGCCGTCGATCAAAATTGCGGCCGCGCTGTCGTGATAGTACGCGGATATTCCCAAAATGGCTGTTGCCATACGCGGGACTTCCTAGAACAAAGTGTATATGAACGGTGCGATGGCCGTTCCGGTTGTGAGAACTATCAGCACCCCGAACAGAAGAAGCACCAATATCAAAGGTAGCATCCAGAACTTCTTACGAACCTTCAAAAACCCCCACAAGTCTCTCAAAAAATCCATATCCTCCCAACCTCGGTTAGTAGGGTCTCTCGATGTCCGCGGGGACATACGTGTGATCTCTGACTTTCATGACGGATTGACTGCCCCTCCTGAATTTTCTCAACTGCAGTGCGTCTTTTGCGATCAAACGTCTCAACAACCCTACCGGCAGCACCAACACAAAAAAAATGACGGTCAACAGTATTCTGGACACTATCGTACCCAACAGACGTGACAACCCCAACCAGACAATTGCCACCGGGTAGTAGATCTTGGGAACAACCATGTCCAACACGAGAAGGGGGATGGCCAGTCTAAAAAACAGGTCATTGTGGGAAAAGAACCCCACGAGCAGGGCGATCAACACCATCGCCATCCCGGTGTCCTTGGCCTGTTCTTTTGAGATCTGCGTCGAAAAAAACTGTTTGAGCAATCCAGTCATCGGGTCGTCCTTCCCTGGACCTGACACGCCTAAACAAGAATAATACCAGAAATATCGTCATGCCGTCAAGTGATGACGGGATAACAGTTTATAAAACCGGTTCCCGACTGCGCCGGGGCGACCATCCGGGACCCGCCGATGGCCCGTGAACAGTACGTACCCACCGGTGACAACGCGGTCAAAGAAGGGCGCGGGGCGGATGGCCTCCCAATCTACCCCACGCCTGCCCGTGGTCTCAGAGATCCAACGGAGAACGCTACATCCGTGTGTAGGTGATCTCCATGGATTTGAACTCCCCACCGCTCGGATCGACCATGTAATACTCGAATACGTGTTTGTCCTTGTCGATGATGCGTGAGACCGTTTTAACCTTTTGGTCCATGCCCGTCATGGCGTCTTTGTGAACCGAATGATGCGTCTCCACCGTGCAGTTCTCGGCACACTCACCTTCACTGTACATGGTTGCCGTGCTCATGTTGTCGATCCACACCATCGTGTGCACGCCCTTGAGATTATCGTAACCGGAGATACCCATCCCCTTGAACGGCATTCCCATCATTTCGCCCTCGATCGTCTGAACGAGGTACCGGTCTCCGAACAACATCTTGAACTCGGCCTTCAACGGCGCGACCTGCGGTTCGGCGCCCGGCTGCATCCAATACGTGCATTCGGCGTTCCACATGCCGACCATGTCCTTGTAGAGCTTGTGATGTGGGCCGGGGGTCGCGGCTTTTTGCCAGGCGGCCATTTCTTCAGGGGAGGGTTGGCCGTGCTCTTTGGCTTTTTCGCCCGCCGTCTTCTCTTGACCGGCGACGGCGAAGCTCGACACCAGAACGGCGGTGATCAACCCGACGGTTACCAAAAACATTACCTTCTTCAAAACGTCTCTCCTTTCTTCTCGGCCCGAGGATCATCGGACCGTGATAAATTTCTGCCGGGGATCTATGGTCCCTTGGACAAAGGTTCTTCAGCGGGGCGGCGCCCCTTTTTCGAACATCGACTGAAGATGGAAATGGAGTAGATTGAGTGGGCTACACCAGTTTTGCGGCTTGCGCCAAATCTAATAAGATCCCCCAAATGAATCAAACAAAAACGCCCGAGCCATCATAAGCTATTGTGATAAAATCAAATAAATAGACGCCTCCAAACAAGACCTCTACCTGCCATGTCCACGTTCCAGCATAGGTGGGGCCCACGGTGAGCCGACGTTTTCTAAGAACACGCAATCAGATCTGGCAGAAACCCTATGAATCCATTATAAATGTCCGTATGCCCCCAACGCCGAGTCGGGGCCCACGCCCCGGCGCCGCGAAAACCCCGGGGAGCTCCACCTTGAAGCGAGGGAGGGTCAGTTGAAACTCGACGCGGGCAAGAAACCAAGAAAGGCGGCTGCTCAGACCACCGCACCCACATACGACAAAGGGCAAGAACGCATCAACTTGCTCGAGAAACACGGCAATACGATGGTACTTCTAACCATTGCCAGTGTCATCGTTTCGACGTTGGTAGGCGTGGGCTTTCTCTCCCCACTTTTTCACACCGCCGCCGTTTTCCCTTTCTTCTATTCGGCGATGAAACGCCGCGACCACCGTTGGGGAGTGATCCTCGTGTTTCGCTGGGCCATCGCGCTCTTTGTCACGCTTGTCGTCGTCGGCGTGTTTGTTCCCGGACGCGTGGCGTCGAGTCTGCCGCTCGCAAAAGACGCTGTCATTACGATCGACGCATGGGTCCAGGACTCGGCGACGGGTCCACCTGCCGATCTCTCATATCTGTTGTGGGGTATGGTCGCATTTCTCGTGGGCTCGGTCGTAAGCGGCGGCCTACTGGGATTCATCGTTGGAGCCTTTGCCATCGGCGGCGCCGCCTATGGAGCCCTTCACATCTTCCGCCACGGGCTAAATGTCCTTCAGATCGCGCTTCTGGCAGTACCGCTCTGGCAGTTGAGTCTCTTTCTCGCCGCTGGCTTTTTGCTCGTCCCGACGAGTCAGCTTGTCTTCGACAGATTCTTCAACGTCGAAAAAGACCCCGAAGATTGGCCGCTGCTCCGGAACTGCATGTATATCGGCGCCGGATTTTTCGTGCTGAGTATCATTTTTCGATATGCGATCTCGGGGCCGTGGCGTTCGCTTCTCGAGCGCTGGACGGTTCTCTGATCATTCCGGGCACACCCCCGTCACCAGTCTTGAGTTCTGATGCGGCCCCACTCGTTCCGTGTCAAGAATCTGGGCAAAAAAAAGGGCGTCCTTGACGGACGCCCCGTGTGCAGGAATTGATGCCTTGCCCTTAGCCGCATCTCGAATATCCGCACATCCTACACACATTGCAGCCCCCATCGAACTCAAGGGGGCTCCCACAATCGATACAGAGTCCCGCCAGCCGATTCCCCAACGACTCCGCCGCGAGCGAGAGCGAATCCGGATCGTGAAACTTGATGTCCACCAAATGTTGTTCGAGCGCCTTGCTGATCGCGTCGGCGCACGAGAGCACGAGTTTGCCATCGTCCCACGCGGGAGACGGACAGCGCACGCCACGGAGTTGTTTGACAATCGCGGTCGGATCGACGCCGGCCCTCAAAGCCAGTGAGATAAGCCGACCGATCGCCTCGGCCTGGGAGGCAGCGCAACCGCCCGCTTTTCCGATTTGGGCAAACAGTTCGAACGGTCCGCTTCCGTCGTCGTTGACTGTGACGTAAAGAGCCCCGCAACCCGTCGGTTTCTTCCTCGTTTTTCCCTCGAGGAAGTCGGGGCGTTTGCGCGGGATTCGAAAGTCGCCCGTCTCGCGGCGGTTGACCTCGCCAATATTGAGGACCTGCGCCTCCCGGCTCCCGTCGCGGTAGATCGTCACACCCTTGCAGCCAAGTTGGTAGGCGAGAATGAATACTTCTTCGACGTCCACCGCCCGGGCCTCTTTGGGGAAATTGACCGTTTTTGATACCGCGTTGTCCGTGTATTTCTGAAACGCCGCTTGCATCCGGACATGCGCATCCGGGTTGATGTCGTAGGCACACCGGAAAACGCTGCGCCAACGTTCGGGCACTTCTTCGATTTCTTGGACGGTCCCCGTTTCGGCGATCCTTTTCATCAGAGACTCGCTGTAAAAACCTTCGCTCTCCGCGATTTCTCTGAACAGTGGATTGACCTCGACGAGCTCGTAGTTCTCCATCACGTTTCGGATATATGCGATGGCAAAGATCGGCTCGATCCCGCTCGACGTGTTGGCAATGATGCTGATCGTACCCGTCGGTGCAACGGTGGTTGTCGTGGCGTTGCGGTACGGTGGCTCACCCGCCTTGTCGTAGATGCTCCCCGGAAAATTCGGGAAAGGCCCGCGTTCTTCCGCAAGCTCAATTGTCGCCGCCTTCGACTGGACCTGGATAAACCGCATCACCTCTTCCGCCGTCGATATCGCTTTGTCCGAGTCGTACGGGATCCCCAGCTTGATCAACATATCCGCAAATCCCATCACCCCGAGACCGGTTTTTCGGTTGGCCTTGGTCATGTCGTCGATCTCGTTGATCGGGTACTTGCTCATGTCGATGACGTTGTCCAGGAACCGCGTCGCAACCCGGACGTTTCTGCCGAGCCGATCAAAATCGATGTATGCGTCACCGTTCTCTCCGGCAACGATCGACTTGAGATTGAGCGAACCGAGGTTGCACGATTCGTACGCGAGGAGCGGTTGTTCACCGCACGGATTGGTGCTTTCGATCTCTCCGATAAGGGGTGTTGGATTGTCCCGGTTGATCCGGTCGATGAAGACGATTCCCGGCTCCCCGTTCCGCCACGCCGCCTCAACGATTGTCTGGAACACCTTCCAGGCGGGCAGACGGCCTTCCGCCTCGCCGGTTCGAGGGTTAACGAGATCGTATTCCGCGTCCGCCATCGCCGCTTTCATGAACTCTTCTGTCACCGCCACCGAGATGTTGAAATTCGTAAGGCGGTCGTTGTTCTTCTTCGATCCGATGAAATCCATGATGTCGGGGTGATCCACACGGAGGATCGCCATGTTGGCCCCCCGGCGACGGCCACCCTGTTTGACCGCTTCGGTCGCGGCGTCGAACACCGTCATGAACGAGATCGGCCCGCTCGAAATCCCTTTTGTGCTGCGGACCACATCATTCTTGGGGCGAAGCCGCGAAAACGCGAACCCCGTCCCCCCCCCACTCTTATGTATCAGCGCGGCGTTTTTGACCGATTGGAAAATGGAATCCATGGAGTCGTCGACGGGAAGAACAAAACAGGCGGCCAGCTGTTGGATGTCCGTGCCTGCGTTCATCAAAGTCGGCGAATTGGGAAGGAATTCCAAATTGGCCATTATTTTATAAAATTGTTCCTCTGTATTTTGGAGATCAGCTTTCTTGCTATAGAAATTATCGGCCTTGGCTATATTCTTTGCT
>CP070677.1:1066116-1069505 GCA_020352495.1 Candidatus Latescibacterota bacterium | reverse complement strand
GGTCCGCTGGAAATGGAAGTCATCGTCTACGTGGACCGCAACGCCAATCGGGTTTTTGACGGCGAGCGCGTGTACAGTATCCTGATGCGGGACTCCTCGGTGCCGACGAAGGAGTCCACCTGGGGCAAGGTCAAAGCGCTCTACACCGATTGACCGGACGGTTCGATACACGGGTCTTGAGACCCAAAAAGGGCGCCCGACCCTAGAGTGGATCGGGCGCCCTTTCTTGCCCGTCCAGTGCCCAACCACCCCAAGGTTATGCGGTTTTCGGGCATTTATACACTTGCACTCGGTGGGCATTGGTGATATAATCAGGCATTCTTGGACCATGGGGGTACATTTCCGGTCTGTAGAAAAGGGGGTTGGTGCACGGCACACATAAAAGTTCATAGTACAATTCACCAGGTTTTGCTCTTCCGACCTTTTGGCAACTTCGCTTCAGATGAAAACCCGCTATGCATCCGAGTTGGGCTTTTGGTGTGTTGCTTCAGCATCTCTTTTTCCGACTGGCCAGTCGACTGTTCAACCAAGGGAGGTATGGCTGTGAGAAAAGTGTTACTCCTCGCGTTAGTCGTCGTCTCGAGTGCTAGCCTTGCGTTTGCACAAACCGGAGGCGGCATCGGATTGTCCAGTGACACCCAGGGTATCGACTGCAATCTCTGGGATATGGTCGCGGGGCTGGGCTCGTACTATGTCGTCCACAAAACGATACCGGGTAGCATCACGTGTGCGACCGCCTGTCAGTTCTGGGCTCCGTCGCCGGCCTGTAATATGGGCACGTATCTCTCCGATACGGCAGTCTGGCCCGTTACGATCGGGAATTCACAGACGGGTGTCGCGATCGGATATGGGTCTCCGCAGGTTTTGCCCGTTCATGTACTCACGATCAATTTCTTCAACAGTGGACTTACCGGAGCGTGCTGTCAGTACGATGTCTTTGCGGATCCGGCTGTGCCGTCCGGGATGATCGAGGTTGTCGACTGTAATAACGTCCTCCACTACGGAGTCGGTATTTGCGCAGTGATCAACCCCGACGCGAGCTGTCCGTGCTGGGCGACTCCGGCTGAGGAGTCCACATGGGGCAAGGTCAAATCGCTCTACACCGACTGATTTGACGGATCGATACGCGAGTCTTAAGACTTGACGAGAGCGCCTGATCCCGATAGGGGTCAGGCGTTTTCTCATTGGATTCTGCCGTGTGAGACGTTCCGTGACTTCGGACCGAGTGAACGAAGCGGAATCTCAGCGCAACACTGTTGTAGGGGGGATAGAATTTCTGCGGGCCCGGTCATCAATCTTCCACGTTCCCGATGACCAAGCTCTCATACCGAAGAAGCGATTATTTCAAAAGGACCATCTTCTTTGTCGACACAAAACCGGCCTCCCTCAATTGATAGAAATAAACCCCGGTTCCCACTTGGTTTCCCTGGTTGTCTCTCCCATTCCACCGGCATTCGTACCGACCGGGTGAGAAAACGTCGTCCTCCAACGTCCTCACCAGAGCGCCGGTCACATCGTAAATCCTGAGCGAGACGTGTTGCCGACCGCCCGAAACATAAAACACGATGGTTGTGACGGGGTTGAACGGATTTGGATAATTTTGAAGCAATCTCGGTTCCGCTACGGGAACACGATTCGTTTGAGGATCAACGGCCGTCGGCACCACAAAATCGACGCGGCCGTTTCTGTATGAGTTCGCCTGATAGGTTGGCCAGGGTGAGAGGTCCGGATCGTAGGCCCCGGTGAGATCCCAGACATAGACACTCCTATCCCAGCCGGACGCGACGATCTCGACATCGCCGTTCTGATCCAGATCCACGACAAACGCCGCGGCGCGAACGGCATCACCCGTGGCAAATGGGAATCCGGCAATCGGACTCCCGTTGTCATCAAAGCCGTGGATGAACCGTCCCTCGTCACCGAGGACGACGTCCAAGCTTCCGTCACCGTTCACATCGGCAACGACCGGTGAGGACTCGCTGTAATTTTCCGAGACCACGATCGGCCACCCGGCGTACTCGTTACCCTGATAGTCGAACACATAGAGGGTCGATTCGAGCGCATCCCACCCGTACACAACCGCCTCGAGCTTGCCGTCGTTGTCGAAGTCACCCAAAGCCGGTGACGATGTGAAATAGATGTCGACGAGCTTCACCGTCCGCGGCCAGTTGCCCGCGGCAACGGTCCCGTTCGCCTCCAAGAGATAGATCTTTCCGTAACTCCCCTTCGACTGGGCAAGGAGCTCGACGTCCCCGTCGTCATCGATATCACCCGCCGCAATGCTCCCCGCGGATTCGCCATTCATCGCGAATGGCCAGCCCGATACCAGCGAGCCGTCTTCGTTTATCGCAAAGATGCTGTCGCTCCGCGTGCCCAAGACGACTTCGTCTCTATAGTCGTCATCGAGGTCACACAACGTCGGTGTCTGGTAGTGGAAGATGGCTGAAGGGGTCCGGAAAAAGACACCCTGTGTGGCGGGGTTGTCATCCCCGTCGCGGTACTCCGTCCCGTCGGATCTCCACGCGTAGATCACACCCCGGGTATCAACTGCAATCACCTCGCAGAACCCGTCACCGTCGAGATCTCCTGCGACGGGCGCGGCGCGAAAGTCGTTCTCTCCCAGCTGTGGCCAACCGGGAAGAAGATCGCCACGGAAATCGAGACAATAAACGTTCTTGGTGTTGAGATCGGCCGCGATGATGTCGAGCCCCGGTGTGTTATCGATATTCGCCAACGCCACCGCGGCGGTAAAATTGTCACCCGCCGGGGCGAGGACCCCCCAGGATTGCGGGTCGCCATCGCCGTCTGTGAGCTCGGTGCCATCGTGATGCCACGCGTAGACGAGTAGGTTCCCTACGACAACCTCGAGGTCACCATCCCCGTCGATGTCCCCCACTGCGGGATCGCTTGTCGTCGAACCTCCCATCTCGTTTGGCCACCCGGGAAGTTGAGGCGGATTTGTGCTGGCGGAGAACTCCGGTGAGTACACGCTTTCGTTACCCGATTTGTCCACCGCCGTCACCACATAAAAATACCGGGTGTTTGGTGAAAGCCCCACGTCCATGAACACGGAATGCTCCACCGGATCAACCGTTGCGAGAACGTAGGGCCCCCCGGTCACCAATGAATGGTAAACCTGATACCTCTCCACATCTGACGTCACGCTCTTCGACCAAAACACCTCGATCCTGTCTACGCCCTTGCTTACATCGAAAAACAAATTGAGCGGTGAATCGGGGACCCTCAGCTCGATCGTGTCCAGATACACACGCCCAAAGAGATCCGTCACCGCCACTTCGAGATCGTGCTCCACGCTCACATCGATCTCCTCCAGGTGGAACCCAGATACATTCTCCCCTCCGACAAACGGCAACAGATCCCCATATGTG
>CP070677.1:1052849-1066016 GCA_020352495.1 Candidatus Latescibacterota bacterium | reverse complement strand
ATGCCTATACCGCGCTTGCTTTCTCGGGTGGAAGCTTTTATTCGGCAGGAGTGAGGGTCGATGACGACCCCAGGCAGGACCCTTGGAGGTTCGATCTCGAGGAAGTCGAACGGCGCATCGATGCGATGCTCGACGAGCTTTCGGACAACCGTGTCGCACAACAGCTCAAAAAGTGTGCTCTTGTTTACGGGTGCCGCGCCGCTCAGAACTTTTTTCTTGGGCGGTTCGAGGCGCCACTTCCCACCAGCGTCGCGTGCAATTCGCGTTGCATAGGGTGTCTATCGCTCCAAAAGGACGGTGAATTCAAAGCGGCCCATGATCGACTCAGTGTCCCACCGGCACCCGAGGAAATCGCCGAGGTTGCCTTGAGACACATCGAGGCGGTCGAATCACCGGTTGTCAGCTTTGGCCAGGGATGTGAGGGCGAGCCGCTCATCCATGGCGAACTCCTCTGCAAGGCCGTAAAGCTCATCCGGAACAAAACCAGCCGGGGAACCGTAAACCTTAATACAAACGCGAGCCGACCCGATGTTGTGGATAACTTGATAGAAGCGGGGCTCGATAGCATCCGCGTCAGCGTCAACTCACTCAGCGGCGGCGTCTACAACGCGTACTACAGGCCAAGAGGCTACTCATTTGAGGATGTTCTTCGATCCGTGGAAATCTCGCGTCGCAGAGGGATATTCGTGTCTGTCAATTTGCTCTATTTCCCTGGTGTGACGGATACGCCCGTCGAATTTGCAGCTTTATTGAAATTCATGCGAGATTACGGAGCGGATCTCATCCAAATGCGTAATCTCAACATTGATCCTGAGGTCTATGTGCGGGCGCTGCCCGCCGGCACGCACCAAGAAGGAATCGGAGTTAGGAAATTAATGCACGACTTACAGGAAAATTTCCCCGATCTTCGATTCGGATACTTCAACCCACCAAAGGAAGCATACCAGCAGGGAAAAACGGCTTGACATCACGGGATTAATCGTTTACTGTACGTTTGTCCAACATCACAACGAAAGGGGAAGGTATGCAGGGCATAGCCTTTGGGCCGACCATTAGACTGCTTAGACAAGCCAAGGGAATCAGTCTCCGGGAGATGGCGAGAAAACTCGGCGTCTCCCCCGCGTTTTTGAGCCAGATAGAGGCGGGGAGACAGCACAAGATTCCCAAGGCGCGCATCGTACAAGTTGCTTCAATGCTAGGTGTTTCAGAGGCCTATTTGTTGGGGACGGCAAGACAGATTCATCCCGACGTCGTGGATTTCTTGAAAGAAACCCCAGAAGCAGCTGAGTTTTTGATCACCGCCATGAAAAGCGGGCTTGTGGCGGAGGACTTCGCCGATCTGAGAGAAGCCTTGAAGGACAAAGCCGGCAAGGGTTTTGTCCGTCGCGCGAAGCTTCCTGCAACGAGCCGGAAAAAGAAACGCGCAAAAAAGGACGTTGCGGATGACCTCTCGAGCTTTCTCGATCCCGCGCTATGCGTGACGGGGCTCATCGTTCAGAACCGTGACCGGCTGTTTCGGAGGATCTCGAAACTCGTGACCAAGCGCAACAAATCGCTCGCCACCGAGACGATTCTCGAAAAGCTGGAACACAGGGAACGGCAGGCGCCCACGATTGTTGGGGGTGGGGTGGCTATTCCGCATGCCTTTGTTTCGGATATCGACCAGCCAATCGTTGGCGCGATGTATCTCAAGCGCGCGGTTCCGTTCTCCCCCGACGGTGACGGCCGGGTCAAGACGGTGTTCTTCCTCATCGGAAACGAAGACAAACCTCAGTTTCACATCTCGATCCTTGCGAGGATCGCGAGGCTGTGCTCGACACCGGAGTTTCTCGACGCATTTGGCGGTTCCCGAACCAATCGGGAGCTCTACAAAACGATTCTCCAGTGGGACAAGCGCGTCGGCAGCGTTTGATACCCGTCGATACCACAGCGAATCCACGGTAAGCTGGGCCCGCGGCACTCCCCGCGGGCCCTTTTCCATTTACAAAACCCTTTGGTTTCGGATATCTTGCACCAGCTGTGGGGTGTGACGAGCGTGCCCGCTCGGCTGGATCCACGGCGAATCTCGGGATACCTACGTTGGCACGAACACTGAGTTATCAGGCGGCGATTCTCACTTTGGGGCGGGTGCTCGCCTTCCTCGCGCTTTTTTTTGTCCCCATCGTCAATGTCCGGACACTGAGCAAGGATGACTTCGGTCTCTACCGGCAGTTTTGGCTGCTTTTTGACACGGTGTCCGTATTCCTGATCCTCGGGGTCCCGCAGAGCCTTCTCTATTACTTCCCAAGAGCGGAAGACCGCCGGGAGAAGGCGATCTATCTGACTCAGACTCTCGTCTTTCTCGTCTTGATGGGATTGGTCTCGTGGCTGGTTTACGGGGTCCTCTTTGTCGTTCTTGGGCCGGGATTGGGAGACGCGGTAAGGCAGTACCTGTGGGCGTTTTGCCTATTCACCTTGTTCATGATGGTTTCGCGAACGATGGAGAGGCTTTTTATCGCCGAGAAGCAGGCGGAGAGACAAGCCGCGTTCATCGCCGGCGCATACGGTCTGCAGGCGTTGACCGTCATCTCCGTGTCGTGGTTCACGAAGCGTATCGACCTCATACTGTGGGCCCTCGTGGCGTATGCCCTGTCGAGACTCCTCGTTACGCTCTTCTACTGCATACCGGTATACAAACCCTCACTCCGGGATTGCTCGTTCAAGACCATCAAGGAGCAGTGCTCCTACGCAATCCCGTTGGGGCTGGCCACCATCGTATTGCTCGTCTTCGCCCAAACGGACAAGTACGTGATAATTCATTTTCTGGGGCGGGAAGTCTTCGCCGTTTATTCGATCGGCGCGTTTCAACTACCGTTCATGGACATCATCAGGACGTCGATCATGAACGTCGTGTTTCCCCTGATGGCCGAACACCAAAAAGAGGGAAGATACGCCGAAATCCTAACGTTATGGCAGCGGGCAACTCTAAAGACAGCCGTTGTGTTTTTCCCGATTTTTGTATTTCTCGAGGTATCGGCCAGGCCATTTATCACCATTCTCTTCACCGAAGACTACGCGGACGCCGTTCCGATCTTTATGATCTACCTTCTAATCTTCTTGAGGTCAGCACTCGATACGACATCGGTTCTGATGGTCTACAAAAAAACCGGCTTTATGTTCAAAGTCAACCTTGTCGCGTTTGTCTGTCACGTGGCTTTTAGCGTTTTTATGTTCAAGACGATCGGCTGGCTTGGCGTTCCAATAGCAACGGCAACGGTCTATTATGTTCAAAACAGCGTCAACCTCCTCAAGGCGGGTCAGTTGCTCGATACCTCTGTTTTTAGACTGATGCCGTGGGGGAAGCTCGTGATCAGGTTCGTCACCGCCGCTACCTTGGGCGGCGCCCTTCACTTCGCATACCGCGTTTACCCGGTGGCCACTTTTGTGGAGCTGGCCCTGGCCGCCGTATTCTACTTCGCCGTGTATCTCGGTGTGTGTCTCGCGCTCCGCTTCATATACATCTCGGAAATAAAGGCGATCTTCGGAAGAACCGACGCGTAGCGAGGAATTCTCTGCGCTTAAGCTTGGCCGGGGATTGCAGTTGAAGAGATTACGAAGCCTGATGGCGCCTGGATAGATACCGGGAGAGACCCAAGAATCCACCGTCGAAACACATCACCATCAACGAGACCGCGATAAGGAACAGATTTCTCAGGATCAGTGTGAAGCCCGTCTGGCTTCCACCTTCATTGCTAAAGCAGCCGCAATCAACAACAAGACCACGGACCATTGTGGTTAGAATGGCGATGGTAAACATGACGAGCATCAAGAAGATGGCGGCGGCGGCTTTTCGGGTCAAGACGCCAAAAACGAGCATGACTCCAGCGATGAGTTCACTCCAGGCCAGGACAAGGGCGAAAATGTTCGTGAGCTCGATAGGTAGGATTTGGTAGGCCCGAACGGCGATCGCGAACTTGTCGGGATGGAGTACCTTGTCGGCGGACGAAAACACGAAGAGCAGACCCAGCAATACGCGGAGCGCCAATATGAACGCCTTGTTGGTGAGCAGTACGGTTAGTGGATTTGGGCTGCGAACGGTTGTCACGTTGTCTGACATGGTCGAGTTACTGCTCCGTTTCGTGCGTTTCCGCGGTGGGGTAACCACTGGTCTCCCAGTCTTGCCAACCGGCTTTGTAGATGAGGACGTTCGAGTATCCCATGAATCCAAGCTCCCTGGCCAGGTTCTCGCTTTCGTCGCACGTTACACTCTCACAGTAACAAACGACCATTGCGTCCATGGGTACCAGCTCTCTCAATTTGTCGTATTGATCGACAAGCGCGTCATAGGGGATGTTGATCGCGCCCGTAATGTGTCCCGCCGCGAACTCCGCCTCACTCCTCGCATCGACGACGATGATGTTTCCCGTCTCCATCAATACCCTCAGGCGCTCTCTGGAAAGCTCACCCGATGAAAGCTCCGCCTCGGTCGGCCAGTCGGGAGAGGTCGTCTCGGTCGCTGTTAGCGACTCGTCGAGTGTATCCTCCGGGCTGCCAGATTTCTTCCCGGCAGGCGATTCGCGTGTCGGCTCGTTTTGTACCATCTCCCGTGACGACCTCGGAACGAGAGGTATCGAATCGTCACGGACAGCGTTTTGTGCGACTCCAACCAGCCCGCCCACAACGATGATCAGGACTCCGGCCAACAGTTCTTTGAGAAAACTCATCGCTCCAGGCTCCTCTGATGACCCATGTGTTATCTCCTCGCACTTCGTGAAACCTTACGGGAATCCAAGAGGAGATAGCCGCGAAACCGCGGCTAGATTTGGATGGTATTCTAACTAAATCGTTGGGAAATTGCCAGATGTATCATTGTTCCTTTATACCCGCCCGTGGCCGCGGGGTTCCCCGGGGCATACTGGACCGGCAAAAAAACGGCGGATAGAGCGCTTGTGCTAACCGGCGCGATGGTCTATCTCCAGTCAGATTCGGTCCGGAATTTGCTTACAAGTACTAGATTTAACAGCAAGATGAGGGAGCATCGATGTTGGATCCGATAACGTTTTTCGTATCGCAGTTCCGGGATCTCCTACCCGAGAAGCCCGAACCACTCAGGTCTTTTCTGCCGCGGCCGTATCGAAACGCCGCCGTGCGGTTCAGCGGGTCGTCGATCCATGCCTTCGAAGAACGGCGGGCCCTCGTCGAAGAGGCCGGGCTAAACGTCTTTAGTTTTCCCGCCCGAAAGATTGCGGGATGTGACCTGCTCACCGACTCGGGAACCACGACGATGACGCTGGAACAGTGGGCGGCCATGGTCATGGGTGACGAATCCTACGGATCCAACGAGGGATATTTTGAGGTAAAAGAGCAGATACCGATCACATTTGGACCGGAGTGGGAACAGAGAGATGAACTCCGCGAGAACTTTTTCATATTTCATCAAGGACGATCCGCAGAGCACAACTTCTTCAATCTTTTTGCCGGAGAGTTGAGAAAATCGCTGCCCTCGGACATCAAGGGACTTTCCAACGAGCTCCCGCCCGATTTGAAAACACGAATCGAGAGCCGCATCAAAGGGATGCGACGGCCGTACTTCATCATACCGAGCAACTCCCATTTTGATACGACCGAGGGGAACATTGAGGACAGCCGGTTGATCCCTTTGAATCTCCCGAGTCCCGAACATCTCGAAAAGAACAGAGACTTTCCGTTTCGTGGAAACATAGATCTATCGGCGCTCGAAACGCTGCTCGATACCGTTGGCGAGCGTGTACCGCTCGTGTACCTCACAATCACCAATAACACCGGTGGGGGGCAGCCGGTCTCGATGGAAAACATCCGTCGAGTCAGAGAGTTGACGGACAAGCACGACATCCCGCTATTCTTTGACGCGTGCCGTTTTGCAGAGAATGCGTGGTTCATTCAGCAGAACGAGCCCGGCTATGAGGACATGCCGATTCCCAAAATCGTTTATGAGATGTTTCACCACGTGGATGGGTTTCACATCAGCTTCAAAAAGGATGGACTTGTCAACATCGGTGGTGGGATGGCCTTCAAAGACGACGGCCGCTTCACCCAAAAGTATCCGGATTTCTGGATGAAGATGATCGACCGGCAGATCCTCACGGAGGGGCATCCGACATACGGAGGGCTTGCCGGACGTGATCTCAAGGCTCTTGTGGAGGGTCTGCGGCTGGTGACGAGTCAAGAATACCTCGATTACCGAATCTCACAGGTGAAGCGTTTTGGCGCGAAGTTGGAGTCCTATGACATCCCCATCGTTCGCCCAACCGGCGGGCACGCCGTTTACATCGATCTCGATCGTTTCTTTGCGGGAACCGAAACCGACGACGAGGACTTGAAAGGAATCGCGTTCACGGCGCTCATGCTGGTGGCGGGACACCGTCTCGTCGAGCTGGGGCTCTATGCGTTCGGAAAGTTAAAAGATGGGAAGGAAATTCCTCCGAATCCCCGTGTGAACTTCATCCGCGCATCGGTTCCGCGTCTTGCGTACGAAGACCAAGATCTGTTTTCAGTGGCCGAGGCGGTGAGAGTGTTAAACGATTACAAAGATCGGATTCCCGCGGTCGAAGTCGTGTATGGTAGGGATCTTTTCCTGAGGCACTTCAAGAGCCGGTTTCGATTCAAGCTATAAGGCGGAACGCCGGTGCAGCGTCGGGGGGGTGCACTGTGGAACCTATGGCGCCCCGCCTTGTCAGCCAGCCATCGAATGGGAGAGGAGTCAGTTTTTGCGTTAGTCGCTTTTCTGAGCCAATCCTTACAATAATCCTGAAAAACAACTCAGATGTTTCGTTGGGTGAGGGTTTTCTTGATGCGAGTCTTCGCCTCTGAGGAAAGCGCCGCCGGAACCACATCTCCCACCGCGATAAGCGAATCGGTTGCCGTGTCGCCTACGGCCTCGGAGAGTCTGTGAATGAACTGGAGGTGCTTTGCCAGTCGTCGGCAGAAAATACACATCGCCAGATGCAGGCGAATCATGATCCGCCGGGACATGGGCAGCTTGTGGTCCTGTTGCTCCGAAAGCAGTTTTGCGATCTCTTTGCACGTCATAAGTGGTGTCTCCTCAGGATGCGTCTGCGCCTCGAGTCTCTCCCCGAGAGCGACCCTCCCGAAACCAATTCGTGTCCAAGCAGTCCCGGAGTTTTCCCCGTGCCCTGTGAAGGATCACCCAAAGATTGGTCGCAGTGATGCTGAGAATCTTACAGATCTCGTCCGTTTTGAGACCGTCGATTTCGCGAAGGGCAAACGCGCGTCGAAGAGAGTTGGGAAGTGCGTCGAGACATCTTAGGAAAACCCCCCAAAATTCCTTGTTTTCCAATAGGTTATCGGGTGTCTCTCGCCATTTGCTCGGCAGGTGTCGCCACTGACCCCACCGGTTGAACAGCTCGTCCTCGGTTTCCTCCTCGAGAGCGGCGAGATCCGTTGAGGGGACCTCTCTTGCACTTTTCCGGAAATAGTCAACGATCTTGTGCTTGAGAATTCCGACAAGCCACGTCCGGATCGAGGAACCGCCCCTAAATGTCGCAAGACCCTCGAGGGCCGCGATAAAGGTCTCCTGGACGAGGTCTTCGGCGACATGGGTGTCTTTGACCCGGAGCACGGCAAACCGAAACAGCACATCGCCATGCTCGTCGACCCACGTGGATGGATCTGGTTTCGATGACGCGGGAGTGTCGCTCATGAGATTGCAGTGATATGAGTTATATCCGTTTGTTTTCTTGTTTTGAGGGGGGATTATATCACGGGGCAACCCCAGGGCTCAAACGCTCTTTGCGAAACGGCCTGCGAAACGGCCTGCGAAACGGCGCCAAGCCGACCGGTCGCGTGGGACTTGGCCAAACGCACCCGTTTTGCCTGGATTTGGATCGTGGGATGTTGTATTCTCCCACTTTAACGCATTTAGCTACAGTCCCTTGTGTCAAACTGGCGTAACGACGGCAGTCGGGTTGCGTTCCAAAACCGTAGTCGGATCGAATTCCAAAACCGACCGAGTGCCCTCATCCAGTTTCCAATACACGGTGTCCGCCCGATCAGTGCTTGCCGGATCTCTTGGCCGCGAATAGCAGAGCAGGGGCTGCGGGCCGTTCCCAGCAAAAAGGACGAGTACACATGACCGAACATAAACCATTTGTCCCAGCCAACGTCGAGATGAGGGATTTCAATCCGAAAACCATCATCCTCGGTGTAATTCTTGGCGCCGTTTTTGGCAGCGCAAACGCGTATCTCGGTTTGCTTGTCGGATTGACGATCAGCACGGCCATTCCGCTTGCCGTCGTGTCGGTTGCAATTCTTCGTATCCTCACACCCCTCTTTGGAAGATCCACGATTCTCGAATGCAACATCTCACAGACAACCGGCTCGGCCAGCTCGTCTCTGGCCTCGGGGATCATTTTTACGATTCCTGCGTTGTTCATTTGGGGATACGAGCCGTCACTCCTTCAGATGACACTGCTCGCCATATGCGGTGGTGTGACGGGTGTGCTCTTTATGATTCCGCTGAGACGTTTCCTCATCGTCAAGGAACACGCAAATCTTCCGTATCCAGAAGGGACAGCGGCTGCCGAGGTGCTCATCGCCGCCTCCGAAGGTGGTTCGACGGCAAAGAACGTTTTTGTTGGATTGGGGATCGGAGCTGTGTACAAGAGCTTGATCTCGCTCCTGTATCTCTGGCCGAGCAAGGTTCAGGTCGCGATCCCCTTTGTCAAGAAAGCCGTCATCGGCGTGTCCACAACACCGGCGCTCATCGGTGTGGGCTATATCCTCGGCCGGCGGATCGGGGCAATCATGGTTGGCGGGGGACTGATCTCGTGGGTGTTGATCATCCCGTTCATCGCGTACAAGTATGGAGACACCGCCATCTTTGACACGACGCTCACGTATCTTCGCTCAAAGGGTCTCGATCCATCGATCACGACGATTGGTGAACTTACGCCCAAGCAAATATGGGAGGGGTACATCCGGATCATTGGGGCGGGTGCCGTCGCTGCGGCAGGGATTATCACTGTGGCGCGTGCGATCCCCACGATGGTCGAGTCGTTCAAGATCGGTGTCAAAGAGCTCAGGTCCAGCGCCGCGGCGCGGGACGCCGGACGACTCCGGACCGAAAGGGATCTGTCGCTCAAATACGTGATCGTCGGTGTGTCGATCGTCATCTTGCTCGTCACGCTGATACCGGGAATCATTGGGACGCACACATTTTTGGTGATGAGGTTTTTGAGTGCGCTAGCAATCGCGCTCTTTGCGTTCGCCTTTGTGACCGTCTCATCACGGATCGTCGGCATGATCGGGGTGTCGTCGAACCCGACCTCGGGTATGGCCATCGTTACACTCCTGGGGACGGGGCTGGTGTTCAAGCTGCTGGGATGGACGGATCTTACCGGCAAGGTGACGGCGCTCACCATCGGAACCATCGTGTGTATCTCGGCTTCGATCGCGGGAGACATATCGCAGGATCTCAAAACGGGATTCCTTGTCGGGGCGACGCCGAGACGGCAGCAGATCAGCGAGATCATCGGTGCGGCCGGGTCGGCGTTTTTTGTCTGTCTGGCCGTCTATTATTTGGGCAAGGCGTATGGATTTGGCAGTGACGCGCTGCCCGCGCCGCAAGCCACTCTAATGAAAACAGTTCTGGACGGTGTCCTTGGGGGTGATCTCAGGTGGGATCTTGTGGGGGTCGGGGCCGCCTTTGCCGTGGTTGTGACGTTTATGAAACTTCCGCCGCTTGCCTTTGCTGTGGGAATGTATCTTCCTTTGTATACGATGACACCGCTCTTTATCGGCGGCATGATCCGGCACTATGTCGAAAAACGCTACAAGATCGAAGGTGAGGAGAAGGGAAAGGACCAGGGGATTCTGCTGGGTTCAGGGTTCATTGCGGGCGAAGGGCTCATGGGAGTGGTGATCGCAATCATTGCCGTGGTGATATCGAGTACACCAAAGTATCTCGAGATCCCCTACCCGAAACCGTGGGTGGGCCAGATGATCTCGGTCGTTGCTTTTACTCTCCTTGGGTGGTTCCTTTATCGTGTGGCGGCTAGATCGAGACAAGCAGTGACTAGATGAACGAACGGAGACCATACGATCTCATCTGTTTCGATGTCGACGGCACCTTGGTGAGGCACCCCTCGGGGATGGTCATCTGGGAGATCTTGAATCTGAAGTACGGGGGGAGCAATGAGATCAATCGTCTGCGTTACCAGATGTACTGTGAGGGGAGACTCTCGTACGAACGGTGGGTGCAGCTCGACGTTCAGACTTGGATCGACAGGGGGGCCACACGAGACGAGGTCGTCAGCTCCATCCAAGAGTTCTCTTTGTTCGAGGGCGCCAGGGAAACGGTTCACGAACTCAAGAATCGGGGGTACAGGCTCGGTGTCATATCGGGCACCATCGATATCGTCCTCGATACGCTGTTCCCGGATCATCCGTTTGATACCGTATACACCAACAAGATATTCTTTGATGAGGAGGGCAAGCTCGAGGCATGGCGGGCGACCCGGTTTGACTCGCATGGAAAACCCGTTGCGCTCAGGGAGATCGCCCAGAAGAATGATATTCCGCTCTCGAGAACAGCATACGTGGGCGACGGAGAGAACGACATACCGCTCTTGGGGGTAGCCGGTTATTTTGTGGCATTTCGGCCAAGATCCCGCGAACTGGCCGAAGGCGCGGACCTTGTCATCGCAGATGAAGACCTACCAAAATTGCTCGAGATCTTCGAATAGAAGAATTTCGATATCTACAGGTGATCATTATGAAAGATGAATCCAGTGGACCTCGGAAAAGAACTCTGAGGCAAGACCAGATCGAACAGCTGACCAAGTCGGTGAGTGACCTTTTGGGCGCCGACGACACGTCGCTTCGAACGATCCTCTGTCGAGAGATCCTCGTCAATTCGCTCAAGCTCGAAAACGACGACCTCGACATCCTCGATCTCAAGATCATCAACCGTTCGTTCCGCGAGCTGCGTTACGCGTTCAAGGTTTTCAAGCCGTATCGTCACATACGGAAAGTGTCGATCTTTGGGTCCGCAAGGACTCCCGAAGACAGCCCTTATTACAAAATGGCGGTGAAGTTCGCACGGCTTTTGTCAAAGCAAGGCTACATGGTGATCACCGGCGCCGCGGACGGGATCATGAAAGCGGGGAACGAAGGCGCCGGTACGGGGAAGAGCTTTGGGGTCAATATACACCTACCTTTTGAGCAAGGCGCGAACGAATATATCGTCGATGATCCAAAGCTCGTTACATTCAAGTACTTTTTCACGCGCAAGCTGATCTTTGTCATGGAGTCCCATGCCATTGCGCTCTTCCCCGGTGGTTTTGGGACTCACGACGAGAGCTTTGAGACGCTCACACTTCTTCAAACCGAAAAAGCCAGCCCGCGCCCGTTTTTGCTGATGGAGCTTCCAGGGGAGACGTATTGGGAAAGGTGGGATGATTTTGTAAGGGGACAGCTTTTGAATCGAGGGATGATCTCGTCCGAAGATGTTTCGCTTTATAGAATTGTTCACTCTGCGGAGAAGGGTGTGGACGAGGTCAAACAGTTCTACTCAACCTATCATTCCAGCCGCCAGGTTGGCGGCAAGCTCGTCATTCGGTTGGAAAAGGATTTGCCCACACCGGCCATTAAGACGCTCAACGAGCAGTTCGGCGATCTCGTGGCTGGTGGGGAAATCGAAAGGACATACGCCCTGCCAGAGGAGGCCAACGAGCCGGAGCTTCTCAGCAAGCCGAGGATCGCGTTTCAGTACGACCACAGTAGTGCTGGGAAGTTGCGTGAACTGATCGACCAAATCAACAAGCTGGGCCGGTTCGCGTAGGGGCTCTTGGTTCTTGGGGTTGTGCTGTGGGGACCGTTATTCGAGCAGACGAATCAACTCTTCGATCCGTTCCACGATCAAACGAATATCCGATCTCAGATAGTATAGCTGCCTCTTTAGCTTGTCGAAATCCATCTGCCCCTTCTTGAAGTTCTTCACGAAATCGAGTTCGTACGACGGATCGAGCACTTCGGCGCGGAAGCGTCTGAGCTCCTCCTCGAGAAAGAGAGGAGGCGTCGGGCCAAAGTCAAGTGCGCGGATTTCCTCTTCTTTGGTGAACCGCCGGAGTGATTTCTCGGAGATCTTCAGAACCTTTGCCGCTTCCTTCATCGGCACCACGCGTTGTATGCCATCGGGGAAGAGCGAGCTGTTTACCACGACCCATCGTTTGTTTGGGAACTGATATGCGCCTTTTATCTTGCCCTCGCGAAGCAGCGTGAGGAGACGCGAGTGAGGTTGTCTGTCTTCGCGGAGTAACCCGGCTTCGATCAGCCATTCGGTTGCTTCCACCGCGGCAACGCCGTCCCTTTTTTGCGAAGCAAGCCGCTTTTGAATGTGGCCGCTTATGGCCTTTGCGTTTGCCATGGCCTAAGGATGGCGGATAAGGCGTTGGAATTCAAGGGATTTTTGGGGTGTGTTCTTTTGACAGCGTCGGCATGCGCTTTTGCTTGACGAATATTTTTGAACGGATCGACGACGATGAATCGATTTGCATCGCCGTCCACCGTTAGTGTCGTTACACTCCCCATGAAAGCGTCGGACAGGTCCGCCTACACCCGGACGCCGGTCCGGTAACCCTCGTGAACGGCGTCGCAGATGTTTCGTGGCGAAACCGCGTCACCGATCGTGTACAGTTCGTCGCAGTTGAACATGAGTTCGCTGGTCAACTTGTTGTTAGACTCCCGCCTGCCGGCGACGATCAGAAGGTCGCAAGCCCGAACGCTTTCGTTGCCATCATTGTCCTTCAAGTGCAGCCCCTCTCTCGAAACCGATTGCGCGTGCGTGTCCTTGATGACCTCGATCCCCAGCTCCTTGACCCAAGAGATGTGCCGCCATTTGAAAGTCGGGATGACATCCCGAGCCAGCTTCTCTCCCTGATCGACGATCGCCACGACGTTCCCCTCCTTGCTCAAACGCTCGGCCACGACAAGGCCGGCCCGATCACCGCCGATGACGATGACTCTCTTGTCCTTGATGATCTCCTTCTCCGTGAAAGTGTCGGCATAGATGACCTTCGCTTCGTCGAGGCCGGGAAGGTCTGAATTCGGGATCCTCCCTCCCGTCGCCACGATGCCAACGTCGGGTCGCTCGTTGGAAACCGTCCGCCAGTCCACCGCCGTGTTGAGCTT
>CP070677.1:1049234-1052749 GCA_020352495.1 Candidatus Latescibacterota bacterium | reverse complement strand
CTTTCATCTTGGCACACGCTTCTTTGACACTCAACCCGCCGACTTCAACCATGTCGATCAGCCTTTTCCGGATCCCGTAGAGTACATCGTCCGCCGTGAGCTTCTCCTTTACGGCAACGACAGTGATGTCATCGTTCTGCGGGTTGCCGCCGGTAAAGCTCTTGATGTCCTTCTCGAGGTGTGCGATGAACTCCGCCGGGTGGAGATGCCCGTTTTCCTTGATGATCCGGATGAGTCGGTCCTCACCGTATTGCTCCCGCTTTTCGTTCATTGCCTCGGTAACGCCGTCGGTGTAGATGAGCAGCATGTCGTCTTTTTTGAGCTTGATCTTTTCCAGGCTTATGGCACGTCTAAAAAGCGATTCATCGGGAAGGCTTATCCCCACGGGAAATCCCTTGGGATTGAGGAAATACGTTTCCTTCGTTTCATACCGATAGAGAATCATCGGATTGTGGCCCGCGCTCGCATAGCTGATGATTCGGTTTTTCGAATCGAGGATCACATAGAAGATCGTGACAAACATGCCCTTTTTCATGTCGTCGGTGACGAAGTCGTTCATCTTGGACATGACGTCGGATGCGTTCTTGTTGCCCCGAGCCTCCATCCTCAGTGCGGTCCGGATCATCGTCATCACCAGCGAACCGGGGACCCCCTTCCCCGAAACATCGGCAACGACGACACCGAGAGTGTCGTCATCGACCTGAACAAAATCGTAGTAATCGCCACCGACCTCTTTGGCGGCCTGGTAGTACGGGGCGATGTCGTAGCCACTGATGGCCGGGTGTTTCTTTGGCAAGAGCGCCTGTTGAATCTGTTTTGCGACCTCGATCTCCTTCTGGAGCTTCTCACGTTCGAGGACACCCACCTGCGCCGTTTTGAATTTCTCGGTAATCTCGTTGAAAACCGCTGCAATTGCGCCTATCTCAGCGGGACCTTCGACGCTGATCTTACTGTCGAGCGAACCCTGCCCGATCGCCCGGACACCATCGGTGAGGACCTGTATCGGTTTGACGAACACGGAGACCAGAGCGGCAATCAACAAGACACCAACGAGAAAGAAGGCGACGAGAATCAATGATGTGAGAAGCCTGGGATCTGCGATATTGCGTTCGACCGCATACTCCAATACGCCGACGTGAACGCTCCCCAGCGCAACCTCCTGGCCTGTGTCCTCGTTTCTCATCCGCACGACGTGCTCGATGTTCCTCAGCGACCGATCGCCGTCTTCGATCCGCGACCAGGTCACGTGGTCGGCTTCCCGAAGCAAGACTTCGGCTGGCTGTGGCTCGTAGGCCCGGAAGATCTCATCGATGTTTCCGGACGACAGAATCGTTCCTTCCGCGTCAACGACCCGCACATAATCGAGTTCGGTGTTACCCTCGAGCACCCTTGTGATAAACGCGGTGAGGTTGGTCTGCTCGACCGAATACGACTCCGGTACGATGAGGAGCGCCTTGCTCCGTTCCGCGAGATTCTCGGCCAGACGTCGTTTCTCGAGCCATTGAGTGGCCCTCTGCTCGTTTATCGTGCCGGTTTGACGCACAAAAACAAAACTCCATATCGCCGCAAGCAACACAAAAAGCCCCAGACTCGCCCTCAGCGTAAATTTGTAACGAAGGGTGCCCCTCCAGCTGATCCGACCGGGCAGTGCGCGGGATACGGCCGCGTGGCTGCTTTTTGTCATGACGAGTTCATTACCGATCTCGCCCGCGCGGTACTTGACATCGTCCATCAAACGGTTGATGAGAAAAACCCCAAGCCCGCCTTTCCGCCCGGTCTCGACATACTGGTCGAGGTCAGGATCCTCGACACCGGCGAAATCGAAACGCTCGCCTGTATCATAAAGCTTTACGGTGAGGCTTCCCGGACTGATCTTAGTCCGGATGTGGATTTCACCCGCCAAGTCCCGGTAGGCATGTTTGATGATGTTTGTGCAGGCCTCGTCGACGGCGAGTTTTGTATTGTTGGTTTCTCGAGGTGAGAAACCGGCTTGCTCGCATGTCTCGGATATAAAATCACGGACACGGCTCAGCTGGCTTTCCTCGGCGGGAATGCGGAGCTCGCGCTCTTCGACATTATGTATTGAAACGCTCGCTGTTCCGTCTGACATGATCTCTTACTGGCGCTCTTCGAGTTGTCTGAGTCTTTCTTCTGCCTCTTCGATGTTCCGTTTTACGCTCTCGTTCGTCGGATCGATCTCCAAAATCTTCCGCCATTCCTCGATCGCTTTGGCGTATTGGTCCTTTGCGAAAAACTGCATACCGCGCAGGAACAGGCGTCGTATGGTTTCTTCTTCTTCTTGGGTGAGCGGAGTGAGTTTGCGTTTTGCCTGGGCGTAGAGGTTTTTCGCCTCTTCGTGATTTGGCTCCATCCCCAGCAACTGCTCGAGCATCGTCATCGACCGCTCGAAGTTGCCCTGATTGAACTGCTGAAGCGCGTCGTCGTAGAGATTCACGATCCGCAGCCTTCTCGCGGCCTGCTCCAGGTTTTGGCTCTGCTCCTCGATCTTTCTTCTGATGCGAGTAATCGCCCGCCGTGCCTGCCCGTTGTCGCGGTCGAGAACCTGCACGTTGTTCCATTCGCTGATCGCCTCGGTGTAACGTTCCTGCCGTTCAAGCTGCATGGCGCGTGTCACATGTGTGTCCAGTCTCTCATTAATTTTGGCCTGCGTGCGGACCAGATAGTCCTGCGCTTCGGTATGCGTCGAATCGATCTCGAGAACGGCGAGCCACTCGGCCCGGGCGCGGACATAATCATTCTCCTGGTACATCTGGAGTCCTTGTGAGAAATGCGCGCTGATTGTCGCTTGTTTCTCCATGTCGCGTGCCGCCCGCGCCTGCTCCTCCACAATCTGTTGCGTGAGTGCGGCCAGGTGTTCGGTGGCCTCGGTGTCGCCCGGCAGGAACTCCACAACGATCTTCCACTCGTCCATGGCGCCGGCGAGATTGCCCTCCGACTCGAGTTGAAGCGCCTGGTCCCGGTGCGACTGTACGCGGCGGTTGAACGCCTGCTGGATGACTGCTTGGTCTTCACGAGCGCGCTGAGCCGCCAGAAACGCCCGCTGTTCGTCGAGGGAGCTCCCCCACTGAGCCGAAAACGTCACGGGGTGTGACGATCCCGCCGTTTCGCGGTTTAGAAACGCGTAGTCTAGCCCAAACCCCTTTGCGACCACGCCAAGGCCAAACGAAAAGTTGGCGTCGTCGAGACCGGCCCTCAGCAATACATACCTCGAGAAGGCGTATTCTGCGCCCGCCCGGATCTTGCCATCGGCGCGTTCGGGCACATCGAACTGGAGCATCACCTTCAGTGCGGAACCGTTCGAAAACGGTTGAATGTAGCCGACCCCGGCCATGATCGTCCGGTCGGTTTGATCGGATTCCGTATTTAGCTTGTGGTCGGCACCGACGAGATCCTGGAAGTTGAGACCGATGGAGAAGCTCTCTGCAAAGTCAGGCACGTATCTGAACCCCAGATCGACACCGGGTGCCGTGCTGGAGAACGGATCGACTGTCTGG
>CP070677.1:996371-1049134 GCA_020352495.1 Candidatus Latescibacterota bacterium | reverse complement strand
GACGGCCTCGTCAGCGTCAGAACAGTGCTCTTCGAACCTCGGCGGAAGACGACCCAATGCCAGAACTGACTCCGTCAGAGCAAAAATTCATACTTCACTGGGGGGAAATGGGCGCCCGTTGGGGGATCAACCGAACAGTAGCCCAGATCCACGCACTTCTCTATCTATCCCCCAACCCACTGACAGCCGAGGAAATCGCGGGTACGCTCTCCGTCGCTCGGTCGAATGTGAGCACGAGTCTGAAGGAGCTTCAGAGCTGGGGCCTGGTCAGTGTGGGGCATGTTCTTGGTGACCGGCGTGACCATTACGAGTCCGTCAAGGATGTCTGGGAGCTGTTCAAGGTCGTGCTCGACGGACGCAAGCGGCGCGAATTCGACCCGACACTCAACGTACTTCGCGCGTGCGTCGAAGAAATGGAGAGCTCCGGATCGGCGGACGTGTACACCAAACAACGGCTCGAGGATATGCTCGAGTTCTTCGAGACAGTCACAAAGTCGTACGAACAAATCCGCGACATGCCAAAAGAAGAGCTATTGAAGCTGCTCAAACTGGGAGACAAGCTGAGAAGGCTGCTTGGCGCATAACCTCAGCATCCCAGTCGAGGATGATGAAGGCATCCACCCCACCAAAAACTCGCGGATCCAACCGAATTCGTTTTTTCCCATCGTCTTTCGCGGTGGTGATCGGCCTTTTTCTATTTGGACCCGGAGTGTCGACGACCGCGGCAGAGAAAAGCGGAGCCTTTGAGACGTTCTCTTTTGGGGCTCATTTTGTCACCAGTGTCGGTCGTACGTCGTTCAATGACTACTGGGATCCAACGAGCGGTGGGCGTTTGCAGATCGACCTTCCGTTTTACCTGGGGGTGCTTCAAACCGGAGTCCATGTCTTTGGCAACGACAACGAGCGTAGCGACGTCCCGGAATTCCACGCGACGTTTTTGTTCTTGGGATGGGGATACGAGTGGGAACTCCCATATCGGATCGGCTGGTTCACCGGTGTTCAGGCGGGCGGCCTGAACATGAGTTTTGATGACGACGCGTCCCAGAAAGAACTCCGAACGGAGAGCGAACTTGGTTTTGGGCTTCACACCGCCGTCCGCTATCCGACTCGGTCCCGTTGGTCCGCGCTCATTTCCGCCGATTTCCGCAGGATCCATACCTACCGCCGGATCGACTACGGCTTTGTGGGTGTCGGGATCAGCCGCAGATTCATGATGCCCCGCTGGCTGAGGGAGTTTCTCGAATGAGATCCGCTCTATTACTGATCTTCCTCGCGTTCGTCGTGCCGCCATGGGATGCAGGAGCCGACGCCGGCAACGGGCCAGCGGGACGGCGGGTAATCTCAAAAGACGAGATACGAGAGGCAGGAGTATCTCGGCTCGCCGATATTCTTTTTCTTATCGATGGGTGGACGCCGATGACGATCGATGGATTCACCTGGCAGGTGAGCCCACCGGGACTAGGCGCGTACGAGAATCAGAGCTGGATGGTAATGGTGGACGGGATCCGTGTCGATCTGAACCAGTTTGGTATCACAAACCTCAACCGTCTCCCGTTGAGTGTCGGCCAAATCGACTCGGTGGAGGTTGTAACGCTTCCGCAGCTTTACCGGGGCGAGTTCATCGGATCGGGGCTCATCCACTTTCACACGGGCCGCGCCGGCAATCGGTATTGGGTCCGGGGAAGGGCCGCCTGGGGCAACGAAACGGAAGATCCAGGTCCTTACCGATATACGGAATTCGCGACACCAAACGTGGACAAAATCGGTCCCGATTTGTCAGTCGAGGGGTGCTACGCAACCGACCGGTGCGATCTCCACGTCGGCTACCTGCAAGAACGGCACTACGCAACCGACGCGGCGACGCGACAACGAAACGTCGGAATCGCCGCGGGTGCCTATCCGCAAATCAACGTCATCGCGCCGTCCGTGTCGTTTGGTGGAAGGCTCCTGGGAGGTGAACATCACGGCATTGTGGGATACTCGAAGTTCGAGGATTTTTTCTTTTTTGGGCCTTTTGGCCGGGAGATCCCGGTGACGAGTCATCACACGATGGGGGGCGTGTGCGGCCGGTTCGAGCGCGGTGGGACGATCGGCGTGGACTATCGAGTTGCCTACACTGTGAACGAGATCGGATATCGGCATAATTCGCTGGGTCTCGATTTCGATTGGACGGCGAAAACCTTCACGTCGGGGATCGAAGCCTCGCACAACGCGATGCGGTTCCCGTGCAAGTTGGGAGGGGCCGTCGAACGTATCGATGCGAAAACCGGATACACGCTCGTTGAGGACCACTTATGGCTGGGCAGATTATACGGAGAAGGCCGGGTGGGGTGGTCCCCGGCTGTGGAACAAGCGCTCGCCGTTTCGACCACTGTTGGGAGAAAAGATGTTTCCTTGAATGCCATGACGGCGGGGAGCTGGATCATTGGGTCGGGGCGGCGGATCGACGCGACGGTCGCGTATGCCGAACGACGGCCCGAGGAAGATGGGAGGATCTGGTACTGGCGTGAACGAGGGTACGGCTTTTTGGAGGATGCCGGTGTCGTGATCAGCGCGGACAGACACTTGGGAACAGCGCGAAAATGGACCGTCGACACATCCGTCTCGTTTGCGCGTGACGATCCCGTCTCGTGGATGGTGAGCGGGTTTTATCGGAACCATTCGAATCTGTTTCTCGAGGCGCAACGATATCAGTTTGACCCCGCCGAACAGGCGTTCCATGGCCCCGTTCGTCTGGTATCCGGCCGAGGCGGCGATGTCATCGGGTGTCAGATCGCTGCCGAGACGAGACGCATACCTCGGGTTCGCGTGAGAACCGCCTACCGATACCAAAGAGCTTTGTCGGGTGACCGGGATTTCAAAAATCTCTGGGACACCGTCCCCCGGCACCTCTTCAGACAATGGATGGGCTATGCCCCCGTCCAGGGTTTCAGATTGTGGGCCCAGTTGAGCTACTACAGCGCGTCCCAGTGGCATGCATACCGGGATGTGATGGATCAATCGAACGGTGTTTACCGTTCGACGGTCGATGAATTTGTCACACTCGATGCCGCCGTGGAGAAATGCCTGTGGCACGACCGGGGCCGGGGGAGTCTTCTTTTTAAGAATCTGTTGGGTGATGACGCGAGATATCACCCCGTGGGTGCATCGTTTGATTTGAGTGTATTCGTTCAACTCGAGCTACTACTCGGTTCAGCCTCGGAGTAGAGCGGTGATTGCATCGCGGTCGCCCCGCGTTATCGTCGCAACTTGATTCCCTCCGTTGTTATCCATTACACTTGGCAGCGATGAGACGTCTGCCGGTACTCGTGAGTTTTCTCATGCTCGCCGTTTTTTGCTGCGGGCGCCACGACTCGTGGACAACCGAATCGGGACTCCAAGTCACCGAGGTCCACCAAGGGACGGGTGCTGTTCCCAAACAGGGTGAGATCATTTCGCTCCATTATACGGGTTGGTATCTCGATGGCGATCAGTTCGACACGACGGCGCAGTTGGAAGGACCGCGGAAGTTCCGGTTTGGAAAAGATGAACTACTTCCCGGGCTGGAAGAGGGCGTGGCGACGATGCGAAAAGGGGGAAAACGAATCCTCATTCTGCCTCCGCATCTTGCTTTTGGTGAAGAAGGCCGTCCCGGTGTCGTCCCTCCGATGACGTGGGTCAAGTTCGAAGTCGAGCTCGTGGACATCGAGCCAGCTCCGCTTCAGCCAATCCCGTGGAATGAGGCCGGGCGCGAGATCATCGCCACAAAAAGCGGTCTTCAAATCGTGGATTTCGCAGTTGGGACCGGTGAGTTTCCTGAACTCGGGAGCACCGTCGTTGTCCATTACTCGGGGTTTCTCGAGGATGGGACGGTTTTTGACAGCACGATCTTCCGTAGGAACCCCGTCGAATTCCAGGTTGATGCCGAAAAGTTGATTCCCGGATGGGTCGAGGGGTTGCTTTCGATGCGTGAGGGGGGCATGCGAAAACTCATCATTCCACCGTTTCTTGGGTACGGAGAAAAAGGGTTTGGCAAAAAAGTCCCGCCAAATTCGACACTAATCTACGATATCCAACTGCTCGAGGTGCGTTAGCTATCGAGTCGAAACGCCTCGTCCAATAGCTCGTCAGCCGGGATTACCCCGCAAACACACTCGAGCCTCGGATCGTCAATCGAGGATCTTGGGGCAGAGGTGCTCAACCGGGCACTCTTCGCAACGGGGCTTTCGCGCAGCGCAGTACGTGCGTCCCAAATCGGCAAAAAGGTGAGACATATGAGTCCACTCGTGTTCGGGGGCGATTTTCATCAGATCCTGTTCGATCTTATCGGGATTCGTCTCTTCGGTAAAACCCATCCGGCGCGAGAGTCTTCGAACGTGGGTATCGACGACGATCCCAGGCACACCAAACCATACGCCAAGAACACAGTTCGCCGTTTTGCGCCCGACACCGCCAAGTGCCACTAGTTCATCCATAGTGGATGGGACTTGGCGGTCGTGACGAGAGATGAGGGACTCACAACATTTCTTTATACTCTTCGTTTTGTTTCGGTAGAAACCCGTTTTGAAAATATCTTTCTCGATCTGTTCCGGGGACGCGTTTATGAAGTCTTCGGGCGACCGATACTTTTTGAATAACGACTTTGTTACTTGGTTGACCATCGCATCGGTGCATTGCGCGGCGAGGATCGTGGCAATCAAAAGCTCGAAGGGGCTCGAGTGGTCGAGCATACAACGGGCATCGGGGAACTCACTGCTCAGGATCTCGATCATCTCCGTGATCCTCTGTTTGTCACCGGCGGCTTGTTTGTTCGAGGTTCGAGCTTTGATGGAAACAGCGGATTTCTTGGTCTTTGGTTTTGCACCTTTGGATTTGGATTGTTTTTGTCTCCGGGCGGCGGTCTTCTTTGTCATCGGGGTTCAACCCTTTCGTTTCGAGGCAAAAAGCGTGTCGATTCCGGTCGCGTCGAGACAATTGATCACATCGTCTTTGGTAAGCCAGCCCTTGCGCGCGATCCCCACCCCGTAGCGATAGTCCTCCATCCCTTCGACCGTATGGGAGTCGGGACATATGGCGATCTTTACGCCTTTCTCTTTTGCGGTCCTCAGGTAACGCCAGTCCAAATCGAGGCGATGGGGGTTGGAGTTGATCTCAATCACGACATCGTTTTCTGCTGCGGCGTCGATCAACGCGTAGAGATCGACTTTGTATGCCTCTCTGGCAAGCAAGAGACGCCCAGTCGGGTGACCAAGCATCGTCGTATAGGGATTTTCTATCGCCCGGATGATACGTTTTGTCATCTCCGACTGGCTGAGGCCAAAGTTCTGATGAACCGACACGACGACAAAATCGAAAAGCTCAAGAATCTCCGTGGGATAATCGAGTGATCCATCGGTCAAGATATCGGACTCGATCCCCTGAAAAACACGAAAACCGCGCAATGACTTGTTGACTTCCTTGACCTCTTTCGCCTGTTTTTTTACATCCGCGGTCGACAGCCCGCCCGCGTACGCAGCGCTCCGGCTGTGATCGGCGATTCCCAGGTACGCAAATCCCATGGCCTCGGCCCCCTTTGCCATCTCTTTGACGGACGCCGTCCCATCGCTGTAGGTCGTGTGGACATGAAAGAGGCCGATCAAATCGGTCTCGCTCAGAAGATTGGGCAGAACGTGCTGTTCCGCCGCCTCGATCTCGCCCTGCGCTTCGCGAAGCTCCGGGGGAATGTAGTCGAGACCAAGTCTCCGGAAAATGGCCTTTTCATCGTCGCATGCGACGAGTTTGTCATCTTTGAAAAGCCCGTACTCGTTCAATTTGTATCCCATCTTTTTTGCCCTGCCGCGCATTTCGGTGTTGTGCTCTTTGCTCCCGGTGAAGTAGTGCGAGGCGAAGGGGAACTCTTTGTCGCTTACAACCCGAAGATCGGCGTTGATTCCGGATTTTAGAACCACGCTCGATTTGGTCTTGCCTTTGGCCACTACCGAAGCGACCCGGGAAAGCCCCGTGAAGCTATCCATGATGGCTTCCGATTTCGCCGCACTGACGAGTATGTCGATGTCTTTGATCGTCTCTTTTATGCGCCGTAGGCTTCCCGCAAGGAGCGATCGTTTTACATCACGGTGTTTTGAGATCTCGCCGAGAATTCCTCGCGCTTCGGTAAACGCCTTGCTCAACAGATGTCTCTCGCTGTACTTCCTCAGGTTCTGTATCCCGTAAAGGATGTTCACCTGGGTTTTGGTCCCAAAACCCTCCAACGCAGCCACCCTGTTCTCATTGGCCGCTGTCTCGAGTTGGTCGATATCGCTGATGCCGAGTTTTTCGTAAACGGCCTTGACCTTCTTGGGTCCCATACCCGGTATGCGGAGCATTTCGAGCAAGCCCTCGGGAATCTTTGCCTTTGCCTTTTCGTAGATTTCGAGACGACCGGTGTTTCTAAGCTCCTCGATGTGTGAAAAGAGTGACTTTCCAATGCCCTTTACATTGAGGAGCTCACCCGAATCGATCATCTCGCCAAGCTCGCCGGGTAGACTCTCGATTGCCCGGGCGGCGTTCTGGTATGAGCGGATCTTGAACGGATTCTCGTCGAGTAGCTCTAGGACGCTTGCCATCTCTTCGAAGAGACGGGCAACATCGGATTTGGTGATCGGTGTTTTCTCGGACGGCTTCTTCTTTTTTGACGGCCGGGAGTCGGAGGGTCGAGGTTTCGGTTTCTTCATTTCGCGATTTGAATACCGAGCTTGTGGGTCAGTTCATCAAAATCCTGCATGTGTCCGTCCAAATCGGCAGCTTGATTCCAGTCGAAGTCGGATGGTGCTTCACCGTTTGTGACAACCGCATCGGCAACGCGAGAATCTTCTCCGTCGAGGACGGCATTCAGACTGATCAACGTCGGGATCATGTAGTTGCGAGTGATGTCGGAGGAGATCTTGAGCAACTTGAGGGAGCCGACGGCAAACACCTGATCGATGTCGTTTGTGTGCTCGCAGACAGCCTTGAGGGTTTGCCGAACAGGGCCTTTGATGCCAAAACTCCCGTCATCGGTAACGACGTAGAGTTCGTCGCTGTGACGATCGAGCCGTTCCGCCCAGAAGATATCGTCTTTGTTTGAATAGCCCGCGATAACGATCGTGTACCAACCCTTCTCCTTGTATTGACGAAGCCTTGGAAATAGGGCGGCAACGCCCGAACCTTTCGTGACGCAGACGATCTTCCCGGTCGTCTCGGTCCGACCCGGCCGACCCAATGGGCCCGTGAGTTCGAAAGATGCGTTATCACCACTCAACGGTGGATGCTCAGACGACCCCGGGTCTCGCGAGAGAACGGCTTCGGTGGAGGGTCCTACCGGCGATTGGCTACCCGTGTCCCCGGGTTCCACTATGGCGTCGCCCACCCGCGTTTCCTCGAACCTCGGTGTACGCACGACGATCGTTACCGTCCCCTTGTCGCGGTCATAGTCTGCGATGGCGTGAGGAATCGGACCTGGCCAGTAGTTGGAGCGAACCATTACCAGCTGACCCGGTTCCGCCTTCATCGCGATCTCCGGAGCATTGATAACGTAGGCGGTGTGCCTACCGGTTAGCGTTTCGCTCGTGATGATGTTTTGCATGACTCATGATTTCCCCGAAAAAACGTACAAATGATACACAAATATAACACGTGGGCTCAAACGTCAAATACAGAAAAGTCCGTTGTCTCGGGGATGTCGTCCGAGATGTCGGACCGATTAGTGGTGGTCGTTTGTCGCGCGGCTGCCCTGTATCCAACCGGTTAGTTGGCGTACATCGATTTGATCGCGCCCCACGTCCGCTGTTCCGTTGGGGCGTCGCCACAGTCCACCGGCAGCGCGCCGATCAGATCACACGCCGCGCCGTCGGGGTGGTTGCCGGGAGCACATGGGGAATCACCGTTGAGATGGAGATCGAGCCCTCCCAAGACGCTGCAAAACAGAGGGTCGGCGGAGAAATTGCCGTTTGTTCCGAGTTGATCGGCGAATGGGCTGATCCAGTCACCGCCGATGTTTGCGAAGAGATCGCTGCAGGAGAACGTGATCGTGCTGTTTGCGTCGACGCCGGCGGACCCGCCGCCGAGGCTGTTGGAGACAATCGTGTGATCGACCAGGAGATCCGAGGCGATAAGCGCGATCCCGCCACCCCAACCTCCCTGGTTTTTGTAAAGCGTGCTTTGCGTTACGGTCCCGGACGAACCGTTTTGCAACGAAAGCCCCCCGCCATCCAAACCCGCCGTGTTGAACGTGACGATCGAATTCTCTAGAAGGATTGGCGCGTTATACGTAAAAATGGCACCACCGTCATCGATTGCGGTGTTGTGGCGTATCTCGCAATTCGAGATCCTTGCTGCAAAGGGTGTGTTGATCACCAAAATAGCCCCACCCAACCGCGCCGTGTTATTTTTAAATACACAGTCGATGAGCTCGGGAGAGCCTTGACCACCGAACCAGTACGCTCCACCGTTGTCGGCCTCGCAATATTCGAACACACAGTTCCGGATGATCGGTGACGAAAGGTGGGCGGTAAATCCGCCTCCCACGAGGTTTCCCAATTGCGTAGCTTTGCCGTAGCGAAACGTGAACCCCTCGATGGTCAGTCCCCCCGGATCTTGTGGATAGTGGCCCTGATAAAAGAAAATCCTCCCCTGCTGCTGGCCGTCGAGTTTGGTCACATCGGGTCCCGCTTCGCTCACAACGGTGAGCGGGGGGGCGCCGCGCATGATATGGATCATCCCAAATTCATCGCCGGTGCCCTGGTTGGACCAGGTGTACGTTCCCGGTGCGACGAGGATCGTATCATCGGTCCCGGCGGCCTCGATGGCCGCTTGAATTGTGGGTGCGTCGCCGCTCCCGTCGACTTTAACGTACCAGGTGGCGGCATGACTCGAAGAGACGACAATAGCGAAAAAAATCCCCAAAAGCGATATCGCGCGGCCGAAACGTTGCATTGGATGTCTCCTTGGGCCAGGGGTGAAACGTGGGGATTTTGGGGCAGGGGACTACGTCTAATTATTTCTAATTATAAGGGATGGGCACGCGAATATCAACGACCGAACCGTGTTGGCGGGAAAAATCACATCGATCGGGTAATCTTGACGGACCAAAGTTAGTTGACTCCGCCCATGAGTCGTTTGATCGGCCTTACGAACATGAATAAGAGCAGTCCCGCTGCAATCGGCACCAGCGCGACGATCGCAAAGAGCTTGGGTAGCGGTAGCGTCTCGTAGAAACCGGCCAGACGGCCTCCCATGTAATTGCCGACCGACCCCGCGAGAAACCATACGCCCATCATAAGACCCGCCACACGTGCCGGCGCAAGTTTGGTTACCGTGCTAAGACCCACCGGGCTCAAGGCGAGTTCTCCAAAGGTGTGAAACAACATCGCAGTGACAAGCCAAAACGGGCTGACACGCCCTCCGCCCGAAACGAAAAACGCCGCAGCAACCATTATGAAATACCCAAGACCGACCAGAAGGAGGCCGATCGCGAACTTGGAGGGGCTCGATGGTTCGCGGTTTCGTCTGCCAAGTGCCAACCAAAGCCACGCAAACACCCCCGCGAAGATGACGATAAAGAGCGCGTTGAGGGACTGAAAGTAGCCGGCGGGGAACTCCCAGCCAAAAATGACGCGATTGGTGTGGTCGCGCGCAAACAAGTTGATCGATGACCCGTGCTGTTCGAAGGCTCCCCAGAAGAGCGCCGCACAGAAGAAGAGGAGTACGATCACGAGCAAGCGGTTGCGCTCCACCCGTGTCCAATGACCCGCCATAAAGATCCACGCAAAGGTGAGGACTGCAATCAAGGCGAGGACGATACCAAAGGCGTTGGCGACACGCTCAACGGTGATATCCGCGGTCCCCGTTTTGTCGAGGATTATGATTAGAACTATGATCGCCGCGATCGAGCCAATTCCAATGACGAAATTGCGAACACGGCGTTGTTTTTCGGCGTCGTCTTTTGCCGGCGCGGGGTGCTTGCCCGCCTCGCCAAGGTACTTGGTGCCGTAGACATACTGAATCAATCCGACGATCATTCCAACACCCGATGCGACAAAGGCAAGATGCCAATTGATTTGCTCGCCGATAAAACTGCAAATCAGCGGCGCGGAAAACGCACCGATGTTGATTCCCATATAATAGATGCTAAAACCGGAGTCGCGTCGCGCATCGCCCTCCTTGTAAAGCATACCCACCATTGTGCTGGCATTGGGTTTGAGAAGACCCGTGCCCATGGCGATGGTTGCGAGCCCAACGTAGAAGAGCACGATGCTCGGCGTCGCCAGCATGAAATTGCCTGCGGAGATCATAATTCCACCGACTATGACGGACTTCCGGTGGCCCAAGAGATTGTCGGCGATCCAGCCGCCGGGGAGGCTGAGCATGTAGCCTGAGGCCGTGTAGACCGCATAGATCGCGCCGGCAATGGCGACATCGAATTCGAGTCCCCCGTCGGTATGGCGCGCGGTCATGTACAGAATGAGAAGCGCCCGCATTCCGTAGTAGCTAAAGCGTTCCCAAAGCTCGGTGAAGAAGAGTGTGGAGAGACCCCGTGGGTGACCCAGCCACTGTTTCTCGTGCGCGGGTCTCGTTGCGGAATTGTTCATAACGGGAATCCTTGTCGAGATGTTGACCAGGGTGTTCGGACGTCACACTGGAGCCTTCGGTCGGGTACACGCGGGGAATTCCCACACGAAGCAGCCAACCGAAAATGTGGACGGATTGTACCGAAACGCCTACAATTAGTCAAGAAAAGTCGTTGAAATACTTGAGTTTCGAAGTCAAGCGGCCAAATGGCGGTCGAACGGTCGCGATCGATTGGGACGATGACAGAGAAAAACAAAATAACCCTATCGTGCCGAGTCGACGCGTACCGCTCGGGATGGTCCGTCGTCGATTTTCTCGCGCACCGGTTCAGGTATCACACGTCCGAGCGTTGGGCAACACGTGTGACCGACGGGTGGGTTTTGGTAAACGGCTCCCAAATCCGCCCCGATCATGTTGTTCACAAGGATGACTTGATCTCGTACACGATCTTTCACACCGAACCCGAAGTTGACTTCCGATATGACATCGTCTACGAAGACGACTACCTCCTTGCCGTCTCCAAATCGGGCAACATTCCCGTCCACGCCTGTGGTGTCTACATCAGAAATACACTGATCGCGACGCTAAAAAATATTTATGGCGACCATCTCAATCTTGCGCACCGCCTGGACAAGGAAACCAGCGGGGTTGTCCTCTTGAGCAAGAACCCCGAGACAGCACGGGTGTTGGGAAAGATGTTTGCCGAAGGAAAAGTGAAGAAGACATACATGGCCGTTGTTCACGGGCGGCTGCGAGAGAAAACGCTTGAGATAAACGCGCCCATCGGAAAGACGATGGACGAAGCAACCGGTCGTTTTGACGAGCTGGATAGCGATCTCTCTTGTGATCTGCCGCGATATGTACCGCGGCGCCACGTTGATTTCGAGAGGGGGAAACCGGCGGTGACGCGCATCGAAGTCGAACGACACATGGGGGACTACACGGTCGTTCGGGCGGTACCGTTGTCCGGACGAACGAATCAGATCCGGGTTCATCTCGACTATATCGGTCATCCGATCGTGGGGGACAAGGTATACGGTCCCGCTTCGTCCGAGGGAAAACCTCTCAGGATCAACCGGCAGGCGCTTCACTGTGGCGAGTTGAGGTTCGCTCACCCCGTCACCCAACGGTTGATGCAACTGGCCGCTGAGGTCCCCGAAGACATTGCTGAGCTCGTATCGCGTTTGGCAGTGCGCTAGATCTCGCCATGATCACCGGAGAGGCAGATCGATCTGGGTCAGTTTCGCCGGTTGCTCCATGGTTTTGAGCACGACAGCGTCACCGGTCTCCGCGGTTTTGCGTCCGAGATAGCCAAGAAAGAGCGGTTTATTGAGTCTTGGTGAGTACACGACGGAAGTGATCCACCCGACGGACCTCTCTTCTGCCGACCTCCCGACAGCATCCGATGAGCCCTCGGGCAAAAACAGTCGTGATTTGTGGGGGAAAACAGCACCCAGATCGAGCGTAGTACTGTCTGTCCGAGCACGTTCACGAAACGTGTGTTCCTTTGAGACGGTGGACAGCTCGCCGATCCGTTCGATTCGTTTTTTGATTTCGTCCCGAAGATCGTTGGCGGCGAACGTCAGTCCCGCCAACAATCGATTCACATGACCTCGGTGATGGAGCCGCCCCAGCGTCTCCTGCCCCCGGAAACAACCTTTTGAGTAACTCACCGTATCGTCGAGCCGGGTCTCCTGTGGAAAGTTCTCGTCCGTGAAGTCGACCGCGTACCACGGACGTCCCATCTCCACACGCCGGATGTTCCATGCGACCCGACCGATGGGAAGCCCGTCCGAACCCCTCGCGGCCTGGATGAGGTAGCCACGGATCCGCCCGATCTCCTCCGACGGGACGAGTAGGTGGTAACCGTCTTCCCCCGTGCAACTATTCTTCACGACGACGGTGCTGAATTTCTCGAAATCCCGCTCGACAGACTCGAGATGCATCTTGGGGAGCGGACCGGTTTCGAAAAGACGTTGGACGATGTCACCGGCCTTTGGTCCTTCGACCGCAAGGACACCAAACGATGAAGAGACATCATCGATCGAGACGTCCTCGCGGATGATATGTTTTTCGAGAGTGGCGATGGTCCCGTCGAAATCCCCCTGGGAAACAAAGACGAGGTGATCGTTTTCTCTGCAAATAACGAAGAGCTCCGAGATGATCTTGCCCTTGACCGTTGTGATCATCGAATGACAACCCTGGTTTTTCTCCAGGGCTGTCACGTCATTGGTGATCATCGCGTTGAGAAATTCGCTTCGGTCGCTTCCTGTGATCTGCAGTGTACGCCAGTGGGTGAGATCGATGATGCCGGCAAAGGCGACCAAGGCGTCGTACTCGGCGAGCGGGTGGAGAAAGTACTCGGGGTATGGCACGCCAAATGTCTCCCGCAAGGGGATTCCTTCATTTCTATACAAGTCGAGCAGCATTGAGTCCCTCTTCTGTACGAAAGCGCCCGTTTTTCGGGCGCGCAAGGTCAACCTGCAAATGTCGGTTCCCGAGGTCGGGCTCCCGTACCGGGATCCAGCGACGTCAGCTCGGACTTCCTGCAGAGACGGGCGGTGCGTAGTCCTGCGGAACGAGAAACTGCATCGCGTCGGGGAGCACCTCGGCGAGAAACGGTGTCGTACCCATGGGGTCACCGTCGACCTCGACGGGAAACGGAGGGTCGGAAGTGACCCGGATTCGTCGGGCTTGCGTGTGTTTGAGATCGGCAAACCCGTGATAGCGCTTTGTCAAAATTTTCAGAATCACGAGCATCGAACCCCATAACGACCTCGTCGACATGATCTCGACATTGAGCTTCCCGTCGTGGGGATCGATGTTTGGCGCAAACGAAAACCCCAGGCTGGCGATGCTCCCGATATTGACCGCCATGACCGTGTGGGCCCGGAGATGCTTTACCTGATCGTCGATCTCGAGCTCCATCCGCACCGGCTGGACGGAGAGAGCGTGACGAAATCCTGTGGCCACGTAGGCGAGAAACCCAAGCTTTCGCTTGAGGGGGGCTGGTGTCTCGTGGATAAGCTTGGCGTCGTAGCCGGTGCCGACGACAAAAACGAAGTATCTGTCGTGCTCGGGGAGATACCCGATGTCAAAACGATCGACTTTTCCCGTCTCCACCAGGTTGAGTGCGTCGTGGATGCCGGTGGGGATCGATAGCGCCCGCGCGACGAAGTTTGTCGTCCCCGCCGGGATCTGCGCAAGCGGGATTCGTCCGCCGCTTCGCATGATTCCATCTGTGGCCTCGCGAACGGTGCCGTCGCCACCGACCACGGCGACGAGATCGAATCCCTCGGCGCTTGCCGAACGCGACCAGCGAAGCGTATCCCCCTGCTGTTCGCTGTCGCGAAGCGTGAAGTCGTAACCCTTCTCCATGAAAAACGCCTCGATCCTGGATCGGATCCGGGAGATGTTTCGCTGACCGGCGGTGGGGTTGACTATGACCAAGATTCGCTTGAAGGACGGCATGATCGCACCGGGAAAAAAGTTACCCGCCTGCGATCGAAATTGCAAGCGGGTAGTGGGCGCCCAGCGGGCACCTCAGGCAGAGTCCAGTGACGGGTGGGACGGCCCAAGGGGTCTGGATCGGCCCATGTAAATCTGTTAGGGCTGTCCCCCCCGATCTCCGAATCCTTTTTGATCGACCTCGCGTTTCTCCAATATGGACGAAATCAAAAGCCCGATACCGATCGCCAACGGAATGAGACCCCATACCCCAGCGATGGCGCCCCCCGATACCCAGAGTCCGATGGTGAGCGCAATTCCGATAAACGTCATCACCAGACCCCCGGTTCGATTGCTCAGGTATGGCGGACGGACTTCTTCCCTTGGAGCTTGGGGGATGTCGATCCCCTTCTCCATGGCGGACAATCGTTCCTTGTGTTCGAGCTCCTTCTTTCGGCTTGCCATGATGATGGCGACGATCGCGATCGCACAACCGCCAATGATCGATATGATCGGGATCGATATCGCGACGAGTTCCGGACGAAGTATATCACCGAACAAAAACATTGTATCTCCTTTCATTATAATAGATTATGTTCCTGTAGCCGTGGTAATCATCAAATGAACCCATGTCTTTTCGAACTCGATTCAACTCGTTGGACGGAGGTGGCCACGGGTTTGTTTCAAGATTCTCCGGATCAAAATTCTCCGAACTACGCACCGACCGACCCACGGAAGAAACGCCTCGGTGAACCCGATCATCAAGCACGGGCGAAATTTGTTGAAACAAAACCCCTCGCAGTACACTCTCAATTAATGGAAAACAAAGGGTTTCAAACCGGGGAAGAGGCTGGACTCGTGGCCAAGGCGCTGCGAGGAAACGAGAAGGCCTTCCGCCAGTTGATCGCGCAGTATCAGCCGATGGCGTACTCGGTGGTTCGGGGGATATTGGGAGACCGTGAGGATGTCGAAGATGTATTGCAGGACGTATTCATCAAGGTTTATCGGGGGCTTTCGGGATTCCGGGGTGATTCGAAGCTGTCGACCTGGATCTACCGGATCGCGCGGAACGAGGCGGTCACGGCAGCCCGAAAGCGCGACCCGTCGGGCCCGCCCGTCGAAGAGCTGGATCTCCAAACACCGGCTCGGACCCGACCGGACGAGCAATACCTGCAAAAGGCCAGACAGGATTATCTCGGACGATGCCTTGGCCAACTGGACGAGAACTATCGGGTCGTTCTCGAACTCAGGTACATGGGTGAGATGTCATATGCGGAGATCGGCGAGGCAATGGATCTTCCAATCGGTACGGTGAAAACGTATATTTATAGAGCGAAAGTCGAGCTGAGAAAGGTAATGACCCGGCGAGGCCACGCCGGTGATCGCAAACCCGAGTGAAGCGATGAACTGTAACGATCTAGAGAATCTTTTGCCGGTCTATTTGGAGGGGGATCTTCCCGGGGATGCAAAGGTGCGGGTGGATGAGCACCTCGAGCGTTGCGCGGATTGTCGTAAGGCGCTCGATTTCTACAGAGAGCTGGAATCATCGCTCGTCGAGCGCCGCGTGTTACGACCTTCACCGGGCCGCGTGGCGGCGCGGGTGGCTGAACGTCTAGGTATTCGGGCACGCCGACCGGCGTTCAATACATGGGTGGGGGTGCCCGGTATCCTGAGCGCCGCCCTTATTCTCTTTGGCGTCGTCATGCTCTTTATCAGAAACCCCGTCAAAGAGTTCTTTGTCCGCTACGAAGACGGACTGTCGATCCGGCTATCGCCAAAGCTCGGCGAATGGGTGACGCAGATCTCCCAGATTGGTGGCGGTGGAGATTGGGTGCTCCTCACGGTGTACGGTGGAGTGTTCGCCCTCATCATGTTGACGGGAAGCTGGATGGTATTGAAATTCGTCCGGGAATGAGTTGGCTAGAACTGATAGCCGATTCCCAGGCGAGGCTGGAAGTAGCCGCCTGGAAAATCCGTTTTGAGGTCGATGTAGATAAGGTGGGCAAATAGCTCGAGATGATCCCAAAAGAGAAAATCGACTCCAATCGCGAAACCGAGGTTGTCCTCGGTTTCTTTTTTCGCATCTGAACAAGCGCCGCCGTTGAATATCTGTTCGTCCTTGAACAAGCCGGAACCGATCCAAACCGCAGCTTCATGTTTCTTTTGGGAGAAGTCATACGTTTGTGTGACCTGGATGAGACCCGCCCAGTGACGGGTCGTGATGTGACAAGCGGTTTCTTGATTGTCGTGTTGGAAGTTTTCGAAGTAGTTGAGCAACAGGCTCACATCGATTTCTTTGGTTTGGTAGAGGATGACGTTTGCTCCGGCGCCGAGGTTTATGTGCCGGTAAGAGATCCACTGCCGGTGTGGGTCGCCGTTCCACAAGGCAAATTCGGCGAAAATCGTGACGCGGTCGTGAATACCGTATCTAGCAAAGAACGCACCGAGGTTGTATTTGTCCTCGACGGTACCCGAACCGTCGGTCCACTCCTGATCCCGGTGGTACCAGAGTTCCGTTGCGCCCAGCGTGAACTTGCCTTTCTTGGTCGGTGACATAAGGAGGATCGCACGAGCGCTACCGGCAAAGAGCGTTACCGCCAGGGCGATAACCACGGAAACGACGATGACCTTCGTGAAAGGGGAGGCGATGTTGGTTTTGGCGAAAACGGGGATCGACGCAAGTTTCTCCGCTCCTGGTCCTGGCGCGCGCAGGCGCAGAAGCGCGCGCTGCGGAAGTCGCGTCGAAACCAGCGTCGATCCCCACAGGCATCTCCTGAGTTCCTGTCGGACCCGTGTTTTCGCAAGGCTCGCCATGTCGGTTGACCTCTAAAAACGAATCCCCGCGCCCAAGCGAGGCTGGAACGCATCGGCGTATACAACGTGCCCAAAAACACTGATACGATCGATCACGAGCGTGTTCGCGCCAAGGGCGAAGCCGAAGTTACCCGACGTCTCGTTCCTTTGCGGCTCGTGTGAATGCCATGGGTACTGGCGACTCTGATCATAGACAAAGGCGGGTCCTCCCCAAAGACGGATCGTCGCCCGTTCGAACGAGAATGTCGTTTCGGTTTGAATGGCAACGGTGACGTTTCGTGTGTTTTTGTGAAGCCGGTGTTGCGAGCGGTCATGATCGAATATCTCGCTGTAGTGTGCGGCCATCCCCACCCCAAAGCGTGTAGTATCGTAGAGAAGGGTCGTGACCCCCATGCCAATCGTGTAACGTCTGTAGTCGATGTTTTCAAAATCCTCGTGGTGGACGGTCGAGATCCCACCCTCGACCGATAGCGTTGCCCACCGGCAGGTCCCGTATTTCAGATAAAACGCTCCCACGGACCAACGGCCTTGCCCAAGAAAACGTGACTCGAAATCCCTCTCGAACCATTTATAGATGTATCCGAATTCGAGATCCTTTTTGTCGAGCGAGGGCCCCATCACCTGTCCTTGCGCGTTTGGAACAAACACCGGGACGGCGATCACAAAAGACCACATGAGCACGTATGCCAAGAAATGCTTCACCAGTGTTCTCCGTTTTTCCGCCGTGTTGGTCACGGCAATCAATCACCGTCGAAATGCAGCACCCGTCCCCAGTCACCGACCGCGTGGACATCGTTCGCCGAGCTTCCCCAGATCGACCGGAAGTTCGTTTTTTCATCAACGAACATTGGGGTCCACAACACTCCGTCAAAATGAAAGATGTCGCCTTCGAACGATCCGGCAAACACGTTCCCGAAAGACGATCCCCACACACTGGTCAGGTTTCGGAACCCCGCGCCGGTCATCGGTTTCCAAGACGATCCGTCAAAGAATCGGATCGCGCCAAGCTCACCGACTGCGAAGATTGCATCGGCAGATTGTCCCCAGATGCTCATTAATATTTTGTCGGTGCCACTCTCCATCCGCCGCCACGCTTTTCCATCGTAGTGGATGATCGTGCCTTGGCTACCGACGATGTAGACATCCGTCGAGGATGTTCCCCAGATATCCCACATCGTAAAGTCGAAGTCATGCGGCACGACGGACCAAGAAACCCCGTTGAACCTGAGAATCCGGCTCGAATCCCCCACCGCATAAACGTTTTTCGGGCCGCTACCCCATAAGCTCCACAGTTGCTCATCAACCGGGCTCGACATCCAATTCCACCTCGAGCCGTTATAGCGAAAGATCGCACCCCAGTCTCCAACCGCGAAAATAATGTTCTCACCTGTCCCCCAAACACCGAGGAGGCCTACTTTCGGCACAATCTGTTCCTCACGCCAAAGCGTCCCATCGTAGCGATAGATGACGCCAGCGTCTCCGACGGCTACGATATTCTCCGGCGATGTTCCCCAGACCGAATAGAGATCGATGCCGCCGCTACCGCTGCTCATCGGTTCCCACCCGGAGCCGTCGTTGTGAAGGATCTTCCCGAGGTGCCCGACGATGAACATCTCACCGTTTGCGTCACCCCATATACCGTTTAGCGTAAATTGAGTCCCGCTGTTCACGTACTCCCACTGTGAGCCGTTGTACCGGCCGAGAGTACCACCGCTGCCGACGGCGTAGACCTCACCCAACGTGTTGCCCCAAACCGACCGCAACCCCCGAGGCGTGAACGACGCCATCGGACTCCAGTTCTCACCGTCGTAGTAAATGATCGTGCCGTCTCCAACGGCGTACACGTTGTTTGGTCCGTCACCCCAAATACCCCGCAAGTCCTTGTTTGTACCGCTGTCCAGTGGCTCCCAGTTCTGTCCGTCATAGCGGAGTATGGTACCAAGGTCGCCCACGACGAAGACGTCGTTTGCGGAGCTTCCCCAAACGGCGTTCATGGATTCGGGCGGGGTCTCCACGACAGACCAGTCGGCGCCGTCAAAGCGAAAGATGAGGTCCCCCGCTACAAAGATCTCGCCCGTGTCATCGCCCCAAACATCGCGTATATAAGCATCCGACCCGATAGCGACGGGGGACCAACCGTGACCGTCAAAATGAAGAAGTTTGCCATCGTCCTCGTCACCGCCTCGCCCGGCGGCGTATACATCGGTCGGTGAGCGGCCCCATACCCCCAGCAGATCGACATCGGTTCCGCTGTCCATCTCCCGCCACGATGTTCCGTCGTAGTGGATGATCACACCCTGGTCGCCGACGCCAAACACATCCGATCCAGACGACCCCCATACGTCTCTCAGTGGCTCACCGGTCGGTAGCGGCGCTTGGAGTGTCCACTGGGCTTTGACAAAGTTCGGCGCCGGCGCGATCGGTTCTTGTTCGCATGACGTGATTGTCGAGAGGATCGCTACAAGAGGGAAGCAGATACGGGGAGGGATACTCGATGGGGACGGAAACGCCATAGTTGACACAGAGCTCTTCGAAATCCTCTTGTTTGGTCCTGCGGTCTCGGCGAATTCCTCAGCCCGCGGGGAAACTCGGGTATGGTAAAGCGGGCAGGAATTCTCTAGAATTCGGTGAGCAGGGTGATTATCAAAGGATAACATATATGAGACGGCTCCAAAAAACGAGCGAAAAAGAGCTCCTTCGGTCGTTTGTTCGGATGATCCGCGCAAAAAAAACTCCCACGCGAGGAATCATCGTCGGCGCCGGTGACGACACGGCCGTGGTGCGGCCTAAATCCGGTGAGGACCTTCTCGTTACAACGGATATCCTCGTCGAGAACCGACATTTCAAACGGGGTTGGTTTACCGGCCGGGAATTGGGGTGGCGGCTGGCCGCTGTCAATCTGAGCGATATCGCCGCGATGGGAGGGAAGCCCCTCTACGGAACGTTGTCGCTTGCTCTTCCATCACAAGTCGGCGTCGACTTTGTTCGGGGCGTCGAGCGTGGGGTACGTGACCATCTGGCCGCCTACGGAGCGACCATCGTTGGGGGAAACGTCTCCGGGATCCAACGAACGATTGTCTGCGATCTTTCGTTGGTCGGGTCTTGTGCCAAAGGACGGGCCTGGCGGCGAAGGTGTCGGCCCGGGCGCGACGCGATCGTCGTGGTCGGTTCTCTAGGAGAGGCGCGTGCGGGATTGGACCTTCTTGAGCGTGGCGTGCGGCCCCGTTTTTCCAAAAAGCTGATTCGAGCGTTCAAAAAACCAAGACCGCTGCTCGCCGTGGCAAATCTGCTGCGGAACGAGAAGGCCATTCACGGTGCGATCGACGTGAGTGACGGGCTCTCCACCGATCTGATCCACATTTGTGAGAACAGCGACGCCGGTTGCGTTATCGACGCCGGGACTCTTCCGATCTCGAAACCGCTCGAGGCGTTTTGTGACAAGTATGGTAAGGATCCGACCGGGATGGCGCTAAACGGTGGTGAGGATTATGCGCTCATCTTGAGTGTCGATTCAGCGAAAGCTCGTGTCATTTGCTCGCGTATCAAATCGGCCCTCGGTCTGCCCGCACGCGTAATTGGACGTTTCACCGGTGACGACGGTGTCTATCAGATCACCGACGTCCGTGGACGCCGCCGCAAGTTTGAGGCAAAAGGTTGGGATCATCTCTCATCGCGCAAGTGAATCCAGTATGCGTCGGAGTCGGGCGCACTCCACCTCACAAGACTCCCTCGTCGGCTCCTCTCCGCCGACATGGCGATCCAAACGCGTCTTTCTTTTTTTTGGCAAATTTGTTATAGTTCGTGGGCGGCGCAGCGCGTCTGTCGTCCTCTAATCATTTGATATTAAGCAAGATAACGGGCCGAACAGCGGAGCTGACCGGTCCGTTGGAGTCAACTGCATGGCTTACACGTTTGCTCTCGAGACACTTGGCTGCCGACTCAACCAGGCGGAGAGCGCGGTTTTTGCCCGGCAATTCATCGGGCGGGGATACCGGTTGGTCGAGGACAGCGCCGATGCGGATCTCTGCATCATAAACACGTGTACGCTCACCCACCAGGCCACGTCCAAGTGCCGCCGGCTGATCCGTTCGATCATCCGGCGCAACCCCGATGTGTGTGTCGCGGCGGTTGGTTGCTACTCTCAGGTGGGTGTTGAGGAGTTGCAGACGATCCCCGGGCTCGACTATATCATTGGGACGGCCGACAAAATGCGGCTTCCCGAGATCATCCCCACACCGGCCAAACGGAAGGAACCGCTCGTGGTGAAACAGCGGGCGGCCCGCGAGCGATTTACGATCGACTCCACCGGTTATTATCCACTGCACACACGAGCGAATCTCAAGATCCAGGAAGGATGCGACTTTGTCTGTTCCTACTGTATCGTCCCCAAGAGCCGCGGGCCAGCGCGGAGTCGGGATTTCGAAGACATCTCCAGAGAGGCCCGGGCGCTCGTGTCTGATGGACACAGAGAACTAATCATTACCGGAGTCAATGTGGGAACCTACAACGATCAGGATAGGACGCTCGTTGATGTGGTCGATGCCCTCGAGGCAATTGATGGGCTCGAGCGAGTGCGGCTCAGCTCGATCGAACCGACAACGATCGATGACGGTATCATCGATCGGATGACCCGGGATGGGAAACTCAGTCCGTATCTTCACGTCCCGCTTCAGAGCGGTGATGACGGTGTGCTCGAACGGATGCGGCGCAAGTACACGTCGACCGAGTTTGTCGAGTTCATTGATTTCGCAAGAAGCCGCATTCCAGATCTCGGACTCGGGACGGATGTGATCGTCGGTTTTCCCGGCGAGGACGAGGAGGCTTTCGAACGCACGTGCCGGCTTGTCGAAGAAATTCCCTTTACGAATGTTCACGTGTTCAGTTTTTCCGCGCGCGAACGCACCGGCGCACATGGGCTCCCCGATCAGATTCCCGGCGAAGTGATCGCCGAACGGAGTAAAAAGTTTCACAAAATTGCCCACACGAAAAAGTCCGAGTTCTACAACGGACAGAAAAACCGACTCCTCCAAATTCTTTTCGAAGAGCGCGATGACGAGGGGCGCTGGGTCGGTTTCTCGGGCAACTACGTCAAAGTGGGCGTGGAGGGGTCCCGCGATCTCTCGAACCGTATGGGAATCGTGAGAGTAAAGGGAATCGCCAATCCCAGTGAGACGGACCACAAGCGGCTGGTCGCGTCCGGAGATCTCTTGGAAGTGGAAGAGACGGCGATTCCTTTGGTAGCGCGGGAAGCCTCCCTGGACCAAGCGAGCTGACCGAGAGGAAACACCGATGGCCGAAGGATTGAGTGTCTATATTGAAACCTACGGCTGCCAGATGAACGAGTACGACACCGATCTCGTCAAATCGATCCTCGTCGAATCGGGACAACGGCTCTCGGAGAGCGAACACGACGCCCGCGTAATTCTCCTCAATACATGTGCGATCCGCGAAAACGCTCACTCGAAAATCTATGCCCGGCTCCAACAGCTAAAGGCATTGAAGGCAAAAAGCTCGCACCAGATCACCGTCGGGATTCTTGGCTGTATGGCTCAGAACCTGCGGAACGATCTTCTCGACACACATGACGAAATAGATTTCATAGCAGGCCCGGACACCTATCGCGAACTACCGGGCCTGATTGCGAGGAGCCGTGAGACATCGGACAAAGGGTTGGCGCTCAGGCTCTCGAGATCCGAAACATACTCGGGTGTCGATCCCATACGCAGTGGAGGTGTCAACGCGTGGGTCGCAGTCATGCGCGGGTGCGACAACATGTGTTCGTTTTGTGTCGTACCTTACACGCGGGGCCGCGAGCGAAGTCGCGATCGCAAGGGCATCCTTGCAGAGGTTGAGTCCCTCGCCGAAGTGGGCTTCAAACAGGTAACGCTTCTCGGGCAAAACGTGAACTCATATGAATTTGGTCCTTTTGGATTTGCCCAGCTCGTGCGGGTCGTCGCCGACGTCCCCGGTATCGAGCGCGTCCGATTCACGTCTCCGCATCCAAAGGATTTTCCCGAACCGCTGCTCGACGTGATTGCCGGACACCCGAACGTATGCAACCATATTCACCTCCCGCTTCAGGCGGGCAACAACCGCGTGCTCGAGCTGATGAAGCGCACGTACACGATCGAGTCGTTCAGGGAACTCGTGGAAAGAATACGCGGTACGATTCCGGGTGTCGCAATTTCGACCGATATTATCGTAGGGTTTCCGACCGAAACCGATGCCGAGTTCGAAGACACGTTTCGAGAGATGGAGGAAATCCGTTTTGATTTTGCGTTTATCTTCAAGTACTCTGAACGAAAAGGGACTTACGCGGCGAGGAAACTGAGCGACGATGTTCCTCCCGAAAAAAAGACGGAGCGGATTGTCCATCTCATCGAACTCCAAAAGCGGATCACTGGAGAGATAAACCAACAGTACGTTGGCGAAACGGTCGAAGTCCTCGTCGAGGAAACACCCAAGAAAGATCCGGGCGCGCTCTCCGGACGAACGGAGACGTTCAAAAACACGGTCTTCCCAAAAGAGAATTTTACCATCGGCGATTTGGTAGACGTGAGCATCGAACGGTCCCGTGGCAGCGCCCTCTTTGGGCGCGCCGTTGGGTACGCCACCCAAGGCGAGCGGAAGGTCCGGGCCGGTTAGATATTGGGATTGAGCGCGATGATGTCAAAAAGGGATCTCTCGGGACTCGAGGGATCCTGGTGACATCACCACCTACGAGAAAGGAACCTCGAATATGTCCGATGAAATGTGGGCCCTCGTGTTCGATCGTTCAAAGGATGTTTGGGAAGATTCCAAAGGGCTTCGCAAGGTGCGTGTGAGCAAACCGACACTGGACGAGAAAAAGAATCCGCTCGATGCGGAACGGGTCGTGGTCAAAGTTCTCTATACGGGAGTCTGTGGTTCGGACAAGGGTATATGGTTTAGAAATGCATTCAAACAAATGATCTATGACTCGCTCGATGAAGAGAACAAAGACTATCGTGTGACGGGCCACGAGCTTCTCGGACAAATAGTCGAGGCCGGGTCACTTGCGCAAAAACACTATGGATTTCACATCGGAGAGATCGTCACAGCCGAATCACACATCACCTGTGGTAAATGTCTTCAGTGTAGGATAGGGCAGAAAGAGGTCTGCCAGGACGAACTGATAATTGGATTCTCACTCGACGGATGTTTCGCCGAGTACATCAAGCTTCCGGCGGAGGTTCTCTGGCACAGTGATCCGAACAAGATACGAAAACAAATCGGCGCCATTCAGGAACCGTTTGGCAACGCGGTGCACGCCTGCACAAAAGTTGATCTACGTGGCAAGAGCCTGGCGGTTTTTGGGTGCGGTACGATTGGTCTTTTCACAATACTCACCGCGAAAGCGTTGGGTGTTTCCAAGATCATCGGAATCGAGCCCAACGAAGAAAATGCGCGTCTTGCAGAGCGGATTGGCGTCGACGAAGTCATACGCTTTACACCCAATGATGATTGGCGGAGCGATCCCGAAGTCGTCGGAAAGGTCAGAGAGTTTGGTGGTGACGGTGTCGATGTGACAATCGAGATGGCCGGGTACAACTCGTCGGTCAACAACGCGGTCCGGTCGGTTCGGATGGGTGGGGAGGTCGTGCTTTTTGGGATCAAGAGTGGAGACTTTCAAATCGAGGAGTTCTCACGGGTAATCGTCCAGGGGATTACGATCCACAGCGTCATCGGACGAAGGATATTCGAAACGTGGAACATCTCAACAAACCTGCTGGAAGCGACGGAGAACCGGATCCAAGAGAAGATATTCGACGTAATTCTCAATCAAGGAAAAGACACGGTCGTCCACATCAACGATTACGATCCGGAGGATTTCGAGAAAAGGATCACAACCCACCCGAAGGTTTTAATCGAGTGGTGAGGGGAGCGGATCGACATAGGCTTCTCCACGTCTGTCCTCGGGCAGGCGGGTAAAGAAGCGTGCGCTGCGGTCGCGTCGGCCCCACGAGTGTCTCAGACCCGGCGCCCACTTCGCTCGGCTTCCCGCCTAACGGCGGGCGATCCTCGCTCGCTCCGCGCAAAGGGTCTGAGACACTCGTGAAGCCTCCGGGTATCATATGTGAGGCGCGTCGAAGTCTATGCTGATCCGCAGTGAAACGAGGCCGCCCAACCGTTTCGATGACAAGGAGGACAGTGCATGTACGGGACGTTGAAAGAAGTTTTGGGTAACGAACTGAGCTCGATCCGGGAAGCGGGTCTTTTCAAAGACGAACGGCTCATATATGGCCCGCAGGCAGCGAGAATCAAGGTCAAGGACGGGGAAGTCATCAACTTCTGCGCCAACAATTATCTCGGGCTCTCTTCTCATCCCAAGATCATCGAAGCGGCTCACAGGGGGCTGGACGCGTGGGGTTTTGGGATGTCGTCGGTGCGATTCATCTGCGGAACACAGGACATCCACAAACAACTAGAGAAAAAGATCGCGGAGTTTTTGGGAACCGAGGACACCATTCTCTACACATCTTGTTTCGATGCCAACGGAGGACTTTTCGAGGCGATTCTCCAGGAGGATGACGTGGTGATCAGCGATCGGCTCAATCATGCGAGTATCATCGACGGGATCCGCTTGTGTAAAGCTGACCGGAAACGTTATGAGAACTGCGACATGAACGACCTGGAAGACAAACTCAAGGAGTCCAAAAACCACCGCATGCGTCTGATCGCGACCGACGGTGTGTTCAGCATGGATGGGTTCATTGCCAAGCTCGATGAGATCTGTGACCTGGCGGAGAAATATGACGCGTTGGTCATGGTCGACGATTCACACGCGACAGGTTTCGTTGGAAAAACGGGGCGTGGCACACACGAATACCGAAACGTGATGGGAAGGGTCGATATCATTACCTCCACGCTTGGCAAGGCGCTCGGCGGTGCATCTGGCGGGTTCACTACCGCACGCAAGGAGATCGTCGACTTTTTGAGACAGCGTTCGAGACCGTATCTCTTCTCCAACACGCTCGCGCCGCCGATCGTGATGGCAGGGCTCACTGTGATCGATCTCCTCGAAGAAACCACCGATCTTCGTGACCTGCTCGAAGAGAACACGAGGTATTTCCGCGAACAAATTACTCAAGCGGGGTTCGACATCAAAGAAGGCACACACCCGATCGTGCCGATCATGCTTGGTGATGCCAAGCTCGCGGCGGATGTAGCCCGCGATCTTCTTGGATTTGGGATCTATGTCATCGGGTTCAGCTATCCGGTAGTTCCGAAGGGTGAAGCGAGGATCCGTGTGCAGATCTCCGCCGCCCACAACAAAGAGCATCTCGATACAGCGATCGAAGCGTTTACCACGGTGGCACGCAAGTACGGCATCGTGAACTGACCATCAGGGGCACACGAACATGAAGTTGAGATCAGTGCTTGTCCTTATGATTATCGTTATGACCGCTCCGACGGTGCGGGCAGATTCTTCGCAGACCGATTTCAGCGGATACTGGCACGACGGCAAAGCCGAGATGGATGGTTACCGTCTGACAGTAAGTCGCTACGGTCAACCCCGGGCGGGGACCTGTGTGATGATTTACGTCACGGAGCCTTTCAGCGACACGAGGCGAGTCAAAGTAGAGGATCCGGACCGGGATCCGGGCGATACATTCGACGTCCTCAAGCTGAATCTTATCAGAGACTTTCAGACTGGTGTCTACGACTACAACACCATGGTCTCGGTCTTTGTCAGAAGTTCTGATTTCTCTCCGGTCAAGGTTTCGTTTACGAGCGCCGAGTGGTGCGGACACGTCTACGAAGAGCTTCTATTCTATCCCGAGAAAATAACGGGGTATTACCATAGCTACTTCGAGAACGAGTCCGGTCCGCGGGAATTGGAGAATCCAAACGGTGGGGTCATCGAAGACAATCTGTTCATTTTACTGCGGGGTCTTCGGGGCGATTTTCTCGAACCCGGCGGGGAGCGGGACATTCAACTTCTTCCAAGTGTCTTTTCGGGGCGACTCGCCCACACGCCGCTTCGGTGGGTGGACGCCAAGATCTCGCGCGACAGCGGCACCCGAACGATCGAGGTACCAGCGGGTGACTTTGAGACGATGGTGTATACACTGGCGACCTCCGAAGGTCGCGAGGGCACCTTTTTTGTTGAGGACGCTTATCCGCACCGTATCATCCGTTGGGAGATGCCTGCTGATATAGAGGGGGAGTTCACCGGCTCGAAGCGTCTCAGATACTGGGTGCTGAACAAAAACGGAGACGAAAAGCACCTGCGGGACATCGGGCTGGAGTAGTGGAGGGCTCCGGAGCGACCGGAGCAGGCAACCTAGCCACAGAAAGGGGACCTGTAATGAGGACACTCGTGCTGACTGCCGGCTGTCTGCTGATTCTAGCTTGCGCTGTTTCCGTGTCCGTCGCTGGGACGGTCATCGTCGTCGACCTGTGGGCGTACGACCAACACTCGGAAAGTGGTACGCAGACGATGTACCTCGATGAGAACCGGGTGCGGATCGAGTTCAAGGGCAAGGAGACCGACATTGCGGCCATCTATCGTCTTGAAAACAAGGACGACCCGGTGATGTGGTTGATAGACACGAAGGCGCAGGCGTACACGGAGTTTGACAAGAAGGGTCTGAAGAAGATTCAAGACCAGATGCTCCAAGGCAAGGAAATGATGGATACATACATGGCTCAGATGTCGGCAGAGGAGCGCGAACAGCTAAAACAGCAGTACAGAAAGCAGATGCGGGAAGCGAACAAGCATCTGAATTACGACGAGCGGATGAAGAAGATGAAATACGAGAAGGTGGAGAGTGGAGTGGAGATGAACGAGTGGACGTGCGAGCACTACAAGGCGATGTTCGAAAAGGAACTGTACCAAGAGGTTTGGGTGTGTGACCCAAAGGAAATGGGTGTGGAGGCAAAGGATCTGGCCGTTTTGAACACCATGGCCGGTCTTTTCAAGAGCTTTGCGGGAGAGCTGATTCCGTTGGTGGACGCAAAAACGGAGGGGAGCGACGAGAAAATCAATGGATTCCCGCTCAAAACAGTGCTTTACGAGGACGGAAACAAAATTATGCGAACAGAGGTGAAAGAGGTCCGGAAAGAGGATCTCGAGCCGAGCCTGTTCGATCTGCCCGAAGGACTGGATCAAAAAACGCTCGAGTAAAAGAGGCCAGGCAGCGATCGTTCAACCGAACGCTGACCCGGTGTGGCGGGATACGGTTGTTGCTGCGCCAGCGAAGAAACGAGGAGGTCAACAACTTATGTCACCCATTAGCAGTGTGGGAAGACACCCTATTGTGGGTCTGGCGATATTGTTCGTAGTCACCGGAGTTCTCGCGTCTGTGGCGTCGGCGGGAACCGTGATCGAGATGAGGACCGTGTATCTGGTCGAGAATCAGCCTGACGAAGACGCAACGATATTCCTCGACAATAACCGGATGCGATTGGAGGCCGTTGAAGGCGGCCGCGATGTTGTTCTCATTGTCAAAAGAAACGACGCTGGAGATCCGGTCTGTTGGGTGATCGATACCGCCGCAAAAACGTATAGAGAAATCACTAAAGAGACCGCCAAAGAACTCAAATCACAGATAGATCGGGCAAAGAAGACGGCCGAAGAGCAAATGGAGCGCATGCCACCCGGGCAACGAGAACGAGTAAAGAAAATGATGGAAACGCAACTGAGCAATATCGGCAAGAGATTCGACGTTCAGTTCAAGGAAATCGCAACCGGTGTCAAGGTGAACGAATGGACCTGCACGCAGTTGGAATCGTACGTCGACGGAGCAAAATACGAAGATATCTGGGCGGCGGACTGGAAGCAGATTGGGCTCGAGCAATCGGATGTGCGGGTCTTTGGCGATATGGGAAGCCTTTTCGACGGCGTGAGTCCTCAGACGAACGCGTTTTTCCAGATGGGGAAGTCCAAGAACGAAGGTGGCTATGAAGGATTCCCCGTTCTCGTCGTCGAGTACAAAGATGGCAAGGAGTACGAGAAATCGGAGGTGCGAAGCGTTCGAAACGAGAAGCTGAAAGGTGGTCTTTTCGAACTCCCCGAGGGATTGACCAAGAAGTCGATGCTCGAACGTTGATAACATCAAAACAATCCGGTCAGCGGCGCCGCGGCATGACCGCCGCGCCCGCCGCGGCGGGGCCCCGGCTCTCGATTCGTTGTTTCCAGAGCGAGTTGGTTGGGTGGCGGCTTTCGTCCCGCCAGCATCCCAGATCCTGGAGAGAGACCCGACAGACACCCAGCCCCGCAACCTCATCCATCCCAACACCCTGGAAATACCTGCAACATAGGTTTGAAGTCCTTCGTAAACACATTGAATCATTGGCTTTTGAGCGGGAGGTCGTCATGAGCTGTCGTTTTGTGTTGATAGTCGGTCTGTTGGTCATTGTCCTCGCCGCCCCTGTAGTTGCTCAAGAAGAGGTTCTTATCCGGATCGAGCAGCTGGACGTCGCGGAGATCAAGTTGGGTGGGTTCATCTTGGACCGCAACCAGGAAGTCTCCATCGAGGCCGTTGGGTTTCGTGACCGGGGAATTGGGAGGGATTTCAGGTTTAGCAACGCCTGGATCCTCGATGCGGAAAGCCGCAAAGTCGTTTGGACACTGCGGGAAGCCGACTCGGAGAGACTTTCGAAGCATCTCCGCGAATATACAGATGAGGCAAAATTGTCCAAGGGACGATATGAGGTGTATTACTCGACTTATCCCTCTCACTGGTACGGTTCAAGAGACGTCGAGATCAATGGCTTTGGTGATTTGGTGTCCAGAATAATGGAGGGGATTTTTGACAAAGATTTCAACTACCGTGATTTCAGACGAGCCGTCGACGAGTTCTATATCGTGGTGCGGGGTAATGGGAACCCCCTCAGCGGCCAAAAAGTCCGTGAGTTCCATAACAGCTTGAAAGAAAATGCGTTTATTTCGCTTACGGCATTGGAGAACGATCACTACGAATCGATCGGGCTTACTCTCGAAAGACCTATGGATCTGCAGATCTACGCGATTGGCGAGATCACACGGGATGGAAATTACGATTATTGCTGGATTACCGATACACGTAAACATGAGAAGGTATGGAAGTTCGAGTATGAAAACTCGGCCCACGCCGGTGGTGCGAAAAAGAACCGTGTCTTCAAAGGAGCCGTTTCACTGCCCAAGGGTACGTACGCCGTGTACTGTGCGACGGATGACTCACACGCGTTTGACCGGTGGAATTCTCCTCCGCCCCACGACCCGTTTTTCTGGGGCGTGGTCATCCAGCCGGCCGATCCAAAGATGGCGGAGCACATCCGTACTTTCGAACACGAGCATATTGCGGAACAGAACGCGATTGTCGAGATCACACGGCTCGGTGACGACGAGATGGAAAGCCAGGGTTTCACCATCAAGCGCCCGATGAGACTACGTGTCTACGCCATCGGTGAAGGTGGTGAGTCGGAAATGTACGACTTCAGCTGGATCGTGGACGCCGAGACACGTGAGCCCGTGTGGGAGATGGAGCCGGATTTGACGGAACACGCGGGCGGGGCGAGCAAGAACCGCGTGTTCGAGGGGATCATCGAACTGGAACCCGGGAATTACATAGCCTATGCCGTCACGGACGATTCGCACTCGTACCGGGACTGGAATGCGTCTCCTCCGCATGACCAAGAGCGCTGGGGTATCACCATCGTGGTGGTGGAGGGTGAGCGAGGTGACGTTGTGGAATATTCAGAAGATCAGGATAGGTCGATTCTCGCGAGAATCGTGGGTGTCGGGAACAACAGCCACAAGAACGAAAGCTTTGAGCTTGCCGATGACGTCAAAGTGCGGATATACGCGATCGGTGAAGGTTCGCGGGGAGAAATGTATGACTACGCGTGGATCGAAAACAGCGAGACGGGAGACGTCGTGTGGGAGATGACATACCGGATGACGGACCACGCGGGGGGCGCCAAAAAAAACCGGCTCTTCAACGGCACGCTCGTGCTCGAGGCAGGTGAATATATCGTTCACTACGAGTCCGATGGCTCGCACTCGTTTCGGCGTTGGAATGCGAGTCCGCCGGCCGATGCGATGAGCTGGGGCGTTACAGTCAAACGGGCAGGAGGTAAATGATGAAAAGAAACGTTTTCCCAATAACCGTCATCATGGCCTTTTTGGCAACCGCGATCGTCGGTCCAGCGTTTGGTGGATCTTTGGATCTTGCCTACAAAAACAACGGTATTAGCTTTGGCAATTCGAAAACCTTTACCGGTCTTCGTTTGAACCTCACCGACAGAGATATCATAGAGATCAACGGAGTAAACCTCACTTTTGGAAAACCCGGGCAAAGCCCCGCCGGGCGGGTCAACGGACTGTCGGTTGCTTTGGTCGGTATGGACGTTGCCGAATCGAACGGAGTGAACCTCGCAACAATCGGTTTGTCGGGAGAGCACCTGCGCGGTATCCATGTGGCTCTGATAGGCCTTGCCGCGGGTGAGCGGCTCACCGGTATCGGGGTTGGTGGAATTGGGATGGGCGGGGGCGATTTCAAAGGACTCATGGTTGGAGGGATTGGGCTTGGTGGTGGGAGTGTTCAGGGGATCGCGATTGGCGGTATTGGTGTTGGCTCGGAGACGATTCGTGGGTTGGGTGTCGGCGGCATCGGGATCGGCGGTGAGACTGTCAAAGGCGTCATGATTGGTGGGATCGGTGTCGGTGGTGAGATCATCGAAGGGATCATGGTCGGTGGGATCGGTGTCGGCGGTGAGAGGATCACCGGTGCCGGTGTCGGTTTGATTGGCGTCGGTGGCGAAGACCTCAAGGGTTTTTTTGCCGGTGGGATCGGTGCCGGAGGCGAGACGATCACCGGTATGGGACTAGGGCTCGTTGGCGTCGGGGCCGAAGAACTTCGCGGTATCGGAATTGGTGGTGTACTTGCCGATTTCGATATGGCCAAGGGGTGGACGACAGGCGCGTACAATAGAGTAAAGTACGACATGGTGGGACTTCAGATCGGAATCGTCAACCTGACTCGACATCTCAAAGGAGTCCAGATTGGCCTAATCAACTATGTCGGGAATAACCCCAAATTCTTGAAAGTCCTGCCAATCGTCAACATGCACCTGAGTGGCGACTGATGCATGTCACGTTTGGTCGACTGCAGGGGCAAAGAGGGCCGTCCTCGGACGGCCCTCTTTGCATAAATAGGTGTCGTCGATTCCGCTAGTCCTTGTCTGCGGCTCTGCGTTTACCCCGCCAGATCGTTTGTGATCCGTATCTCTTCTGGAGCTCATCGAGAAGATGATCGACTTTTTCTCTTTGTTCCTCTTGGTCATCGGGAAAAAGCTCGAGTTCGTCCTTTTTGGCTCTCACGAGTTGTGAGGTGGAGACTCCGACGAGCCGAAGCGGCCGGTCTTGTCGATCGAGACGTTTCTCGAAAAGCTCTCTCACCGTTTCCTGAATCTTCTTTGTAGATGCGGTGGCCGCAGGGAGCGTGACGACCCGGGTCACAGTCTTGAAATCCGGATACCGTGCCTTGAGATGAACCGCGTGCGCCCGGTATCCCTCCTTTCGAAGTCTTTTGGCCACACGTTCGACAAGCGAGTCGAGAACCTCCATCAGTCGTTCCGCGTCGTAGATATCCTTGGGAAACGTCGTCTCGGCTCCGATCGATTTCGATTCTTCACCGACGGCCACCGGTCGGTTGTCGATGCCGTTTGCGAGGTCGCGAAGCCTGCGCGCCTGAGAGCCTACAATGGTCTCGAGCTTGCCGGTGGGAAAATCGCGAAGGTCTTTTATCGTGGGGATTCCGTGTGAAATGAGCTTTTTTTGTGTCACTTTCCCCACCCCCCACAGTTTGCCCACGGGGAGCGGTGCGAGCCTCGAGATGGCTTCTTCGGCCTTGATGATGACAAAGCCGTCTGGCTTTTCGAGATCGCTGGCAAGCTTGGCGAGAAACTTGTTTGGGGCGACACCCACGGACGCGGTGAGACCGATCGTCTCACGAATTCGTCGTTTGATCGTCCGGCCGATCTCTTCCGCCGGTCCAAACAGGCTAAGGCTTCCCGTTACGTCCAGAAACGCCTCGTCGATCGAGATCGGCTCGACCAACGGAGTGTATTCTCTAAAAATGGCAAAAATCTGTTTGGACACCGAGGAATAATGCCGCATCCGCGGACGAATAAAGACCGCGTGCGGACAGAGCTTTTTCGCTCGGAATGCGCTCATTGCGCTGTGAATCCCGTATTCTCGTGCCTCGTACGATGCCGCGGCCACCACACCTCGCCCCTCGGGTGTGCCGCCGACGATCACCGGCTTGCCCGCGAGCGATGGGTCGTCGCGAACCTCAACCGACGCGTAAAACGCGTCCATGTCCACATGGATAATGGCTCGTTGTGACATAACACCCATTTTAGCATAATCGGCGGATGATGGTGCCCTCGCTCTTTTTCGGAGAATGTGATATGCTGTCGTCTGTTGTCTAGTCTCTTAACCGACTCACGTTTAGTCATCCGCCGGCGGTTTTACTCTAGCGAGGAGAGATTCTCATGATAGATGCAAAAAGGGGGACAGCGGTCGTCCTCATCGTACTGTTGTCAGTCGGTCTTTTTAGCTGTGCCAAACGAGTTGAAACACCAAAAGAACCCGAAATCACGATGGTTATTCACGGTGGCGCCGGGACCATTCTCAAAGAGAACATGACACCGGAGCGCGAGCGCGCGTATACGGAAAAACTCACCGAAGCCCTCCAGATGGGGTTGGAGATTTTGAAAAACGATGGGAGCAGCCTCGATGCCGTCGAAGCCGCGATACGTGTTCTCGAGGATTCGCCGCTCTTCAACGCCGGCAAGGGCGCCGTCTTCACCGCTCAAGGAAAAAATGAACTCGATGCCTCGATTATGGATGGAACCACCCTCAACGCAGGGGCAGTCGCCTCGGTGACAACGATCAAGAACCCCATCAGCGCCGCGCGTGCGGTGATGGAAGACTCCAAGCACGTCCTTCTCGTCGGTAGGGGGGCTGAGCTTTTTGCGGCGGGTCAGGGTCTGGATATTGTGGATCCGGAATACTTTTTCGAACAAACACGTTGGGATCAGCTTCTCAAGATCAAGGAATCAGAACAGTCGTCGTTGGAGCGCTCCGGGGCGATTCAGATGAGATTTGGAACGGTTGGGGCTCTGGCGCTCGACCGTAAGGGCAATCTCGCCGCGGGGACTTCGACCGGGGGGCTCACAAACAAACGGCACGGGCGTGTCGGCGACTCTCCAATCGTTGGCGCCGGTACGTACGCGAACAATGCGACATGCGCGGTGTCGGGCACCGGGCAGGGGGAGTACTTCATGCGAAACCTCGTGGCGTATGACGTTTCTGCGCTAATGGAGTACCAGGGGATGAATCTCGATGATGCCGTCGAAAAGGTCATTCAAGAGAAGCTGACCGAGTTGGGTGGATTGGGGGGCGTCATCGCGCTGGACAAATTCGGGAACGTTGCCATGTCGTTCAACACCGAGGGGATGTACCGCGGCTGGATCAAAGAGGACGGCGAGGCTCAGGTTTTGTTGTACGGGGATGAAGACGAGTAGCACCGGAAGGGTTGATTCGCACAGTTTGAGAGATTGCGAATCCCGTGAAGGGGTCTGTCGCAACAGGAACGAGGCATGAGTATGACCAGACGATTTATTGGTCGTTCGGGCGCCATGTGCGTGTTTTGCGCGACGGTTGCGTCACTGTGGGCGATCTCCGTCCCCGCCGCGGCAAATACCAAAGATTGGGAAACGTACTTCGAAAAATCGGGGGGGAAGGCGACCCCACGTTACGAGGAGACGATCGAGTATTGCGGACGGCTCGACAGGGCTTCTCGATGGATCCGCTACACGACCTTTGGCAAGACTCCCCATGGGCGGGATCTTCCGCTCTTGATAGTGAGCAAACACAAGGTGTTCTCACCCGATGCGGCAGACAGGATCCGTCGCAAGGGACACATTGTTGTGTTGATCCAGGCGGGGATTCACTCCGGAGAGATTGCCGGTAAGGACGCGGGACTGATGTTATGTCGGGACATCGCCATCACCAAGGAACTCACCGGTCTCCTCGATCACGTCACGGTGCTTTTCATCCCGATCTTCAACGTGGACGGACACGAACGATTCGGACCCTACAACCGGATAAATCAAAATGGGCCGGAGGAAATGGGCTGGCGAACCACGGCGAACAACCTCAACCTCAACCGCGATTATCTAAAGGCCGATGCGAGTGAGATGCAAGATTGGATTCGTTTGTTCAACGCGTGGCTACCCGAGTTCTTCCTCGATTTGCACACGACCAACGGGGCTGACTATCAGTACGCCGTCACCTATATCTTGGATATCCACGGCAATATGGCGCCGAGTCTCACCAGCTGGACACGCGATGTTTTTCTGGCGACGGTTGAGAAAAAGATGGCGGAGGTAGGATATCCGCTCTCGCCCTATGTGCTTCCCGTCGAATGGGGAAACCCGAAAAGCGGTATCATTGCATGGGTAAGCCCTCCGAGATTTGCCCAGGGGTATACTTCGATTCAAAACCGCCCGGGATTTCTTGTCGAAGCGCACTCGCGCAAGACTTTTTCGGAGCGGGTCAACGGTATTTACGAAATTCTCAAAGCCTCGCTCGAGCTTCTCAATCGCGAACGGGGCGGTCTCGCCAAAGCGATCCGGAATGCGGACGAACTGTCAGCGAGCAGAGCGTTTCGACAAGAGCCCTTTCCGCTTCGGTTCTGGATGGACCGGTCCGACAGTGTCATGATCGATTTCAAGGGTGTGGCGTACGAGGAGGTGGAGAGCGAACTCTCGGGCGGAATCTGGCGTCAATATTCTGGCGAGCCCGAGACATTCAGGATCCCGTATTTTACCAAACAGAAGATTATTGCCTCCGCCGAACTCCCCGAGGCGTACATCGTGCCGCCCGAGTGGAAAACCGTAATCGAACGGCTCGAGCTACACGGCGTCGAGTTGCGGCAGCTCGATGAATCCGTTTCGATACGCGTGGACTCGTATCGTTTTAGCGATGTCACCTGGCAGGAGCGGCCTTACGAGGGCCGACACCCCGTTCGGTTCGAGATCGCGCCGATTGAGGAGGAACGGACATACCCGGTCAGCTCTGTGATCGTGGATATGAATCAGCGTACTGCCAGGGTAGCGGCTCACATTCTCGAACCGGAAGGCGCCGACTCGTATGTCTATTGGGGGGTTTTCGATGCGATATTCGAGCAGAAGGAGTACACGGACTCGGATGGCATGGAAAAGCTGGCACGTGAGATGCTGGCTGCGGATGAAAACTTGAAGAAAGATTTCGAGGAGAAAAAAGCCAACGATCCGGAGTTTGCCAGGAATCCCAGACGGATTCTCAACTGGTTTTACGAACGGACGCCTTATTGGGACAGCCGGAAAAACGTATATCCGGTCGGTAAGATATTCGACCGGAAAGTATTGAACGGTCTGAGAGCGAGGACAAAGAAGTCCGCTTATTGATCTCGAACCCGGTGGAGGTATACCATGCGTGGACGAATCCTTGCATTTACCGCAGGGAGCTTGGCGTGCGTCGTTACCCCCGTTGGACCCCTGTACGCATCGAACGGGCTGGCGATTCCAACCTATCAACTGCTAACAACACTTCATATATTCGGTGCGATCCTCTTTTTGGGCAGCATCGTTGCCTCCGGGCTGTGGATGTCTGGCGCGAGGAAGACAAACAATCGGGCGGTTCTCCATTTTGCATCGAGGGCGGTTGTCCGTGCGGACTGGTTTTACGCGTTACCCGGTCTCATCCTCATCATCGGCCCGGGTGTGATGGGTGTCGGACGGTTTGGCGGGTTTGGGCGGGCGAGCTGGGCCGAGCTGTCGCTGGCACTGACCGTACTGGTCGTCGTGATCTGGTTGACCCAACTCGTCAGGTATCAACGTATGATGCTTCAAATAACGAGGGAAGCAGTCGAGCTTCGGATCGGACTCTCCGACGAGTTCCACAAATACGCAGCGCGCTGGTCGTTTTGGGGGGGCGTGGTCATATTGCTCCTTCTCGGCTCTCTCGTTCTCATGGTTTTCAAACCCCATCTTTGGGGACCACTCGCGTAGTTCTGTGTCAGGGGGCGCCGCACGGTGAAGCTGGTTTCCATTTTTTTGCTCTGCGCTCTGAGCGCACCCGGGCACACCGAGAAATCAATACCCGACTCTGATCGAGTGAGGATCGCAGAGGCGTTTCGAATTGCCGATAGTGTGGGTGAAACGGTATGGCCGGGACTGGGCGAGGCGCCGTTCACCGTTCTCCTTGTTACCCCGGAAACCGAATTTCTCATCGGCCATCCTTACCCAACAGCGGATTTCGATTCCTTGGGGTACGATTCTTTTCTCGATGGCAACGTGTACAGCCGCAAGCGGGTGTTCAATACGAACGTACTTGCCTCTTTCCCGGCGGTGGCAGGCGTACCCACCGTTGTCATCGGTCAACCCAAAAACACCGAAGCGAGTCACTCCACGCGGTGGGTGATGACACTTCTTCACGAGCATTTCCACCAATGGCAGCAGTCGCAACCGGATTACTACGCTTCCGTGGATTCGCTTGGTCTGGCCCGCGGCGACACGACGGGGATGTGGATGCTCGAGTATCCATTCCCCTACGACTCCACAACCGTAAACGATGCGTTCTCGGTGATGTGCCGGCGGTTGGGGGAGGTGTTGGAGGGTTTGGATTCAGCGGAGTTTCGCCACCGCCTAAAGGCATACCTCGAGACAAAAAAGCAGTTCAAAAAGATCCTCGCTCGAGATGACTATGCCTATTTCTCGTTTCAAGTCTGGCAGGAGGGGATAGCGCGATACACCGAATATCAGGTGGCAAAGATGGCGGCGGCGGTCTACGAGCCAACCGAGGATTTCCGGGGGCTCGCTGATTACGTTCCGTTTGCCCGCGTCGCAACCGAAATTCGAGAACACGTCGCCACCGAGCTCATGCGGGTCTCACTAAAGAAAGCGAGACGGTCCGCGTTTTATCATGTCGGTGCGGCGGAGGGAATCGTACTCGACCGGGCAAATTCGGGATGGCGACGATACTATTTCGAAAGCAAGTTTTCCACCGACAAGTATTTCGGACTCCCGTCGGATTGATCAAAACAGATCGATTTGAGATGAGTCTGTGTATTACTCCGCAACGCGAGCGGACGGTTTTTCGATCAATCTAAAGAGCCAGACAAAGAGCCACGTGGCAGGCACAATCTTCCAAAGGTGATAGAGGAAGATCCGCGCGTATTGTTCTTGCTGCCACCAGATCTTCTCCACCTCCACAAACCGTTGTTTTGGGAGACCGTCGACGTCAACAAAAGCGAAAATCGTCGGTAAGGCTATCCATACGTACAGAAGCAGTAGCCAGGGCGAAGGGCGCCTGAGCCACGCAAAGGCAAAAACCGGAAGCAAAATAACGTAATGGTGCTCGAAGACGTCGGTGCCCGCGAGGAAATAAACGGTAGGCCAGAGCAGGCAGATAGGAATGAGATCGTTCGAGGAGCGGTTTCGCCACGTCACCCAGATTAGGAACAGTATTAGCGTGGCCGGGAGCGCTTTGAGTAGTATCAGTCGAAGCGCGTTTCCCATCACTCCGTCGCGGGAGGCGTCTGGAAGCAATTTGATCACGTTCCCCAGTAATCCCTGTAGTCCGAGGTTTCCCGCGTGAAGCTGATTCGGTGTCCCGTAGGTCGCGACACCGGTGAACAGTTTCCAATCATCCGGGTTCGGAATGAAATACATCGCACCTATCAAAACGATGACCACGATAATCGCGAGCACGTTTCGCCTTCGTCTCCTCAGCAACAATGGCACTAACAGAATTCCTCCCACGTATTTCAAGGCGATACTGATCGTCAACCAGATGCTCCCACGTCGTTCGCGACCGTCAGCGAATGCGAGTAATGCCAGGGTGATGAGACCGATTGCCATAAATGTGAATTGTCCCACGAACAGTTCGAGATAATATGGAGAGAAACACAACCACACCACGCAAAGTCCTGCACGGGTGGTCAGGTTGTCGCTCCGTCGAAGAAACATCCACAGACAAACGAGCAACATCAGTTCGCACAAAACCACCCACAGCCAATATGCGTTCTCCGCATCCAAAAGACAAAACGTGGACGACATAAACCAGCCCCATGACGGGAGGTAACGGTAGTGTGGGGCGCAATGCGGGACGACAAGGCTGCCGACGTCTTGGTAGTCGACGTCGGTGTAAAGACTCCCTCCGGTGGAGAACTCATGGGCCTTTTGGTAAACCGCGAAGAAATCCATTCCGCGTGGAAGTCGGTGGGTCGAATCGTTGAATAAGGGATCGAGAAAACCGGTGTGGAGGGACAAAAGAAACGTAATGTGGACGAGAACCGCTCCTGCAATGACCAAGTACGGTGTTAGAGGAGGGGGTTTTTGTGTCTTGCGACGGCGTTTTGATGTCTTGGTCGGTGCACGTTTCTTCTTGCGTTGCATACCTTGGTCCTCGTGGCACTGCTGTCAAACCAGGTTAGCAAAAAGCCGGCACCCGAGCAACAACAATAGCCCGAGGTGATGCTAGACAGCCGCATCCCTTGGCACCGGGCGCTCTGCCGGAGCCGTTCGCTGCCCGACATTTTTCCAAAATCTCGAACGGGTCGAGATGATTTCGTATACAAAAGCGACTACGGCGTCATCACTATATTGACACTCGCTACCCACAACGGTGTTATCGCGCTGTTGAACATCCGCCACATCTTGAGGTATCCACTCTTTATGTGGGCGAGGTCACCGGCTTCCAGTGGTATGGGTGTCTCGATCACTCCGGTGGCACATCCACCGTCGACGTCCGATGCCTCCACCGTGAGCGATTCAGCATCGTCGAATTTTCCCGAGAAACAGGCCAGGATACCGTTCGTGCCTCCCTCGGCTTCGAACTCCAGCGGAGCCTTTTCTCCGCCATTGATGTTCGAGATTATTCCCGTGGCGTCCGCCACACTGATCCGGACACCGCAGTGAAACACCCTTGACTTGTTGGCCCCCACTCCATAGTCATAGAACCCCGGAGTGGGCATCCCTCTCGAATCGAGTGTATAATCCCAGAGACCAATGCCCGCATCCGAGTTCTCGAGCAGCGGTATCTGAAACGACTCGTAAAGGTCGATTTCGAGACTCTCTTTGATATACGAGGTCGAGCCCACCTCACCCTCGCCCCACACTTCGATCTTGAGTTCCACTCCACCACCCATGAGCGTACCTTGGCTTCGTTGGAAGTAGTACGTGGGATCGTAAAATAAACCTTTGAAATCGATGTGCGCCACCTCCGTGTGGAGGGGCCCCTCTTTGCGAAAAAGCGTCACCGAGAGGTCGTCGGCGACGGGAGGCTGGGACTCGTGGGTCACACAATTGGCCTCGACATAACCGATCTCGACGGGGGGTGTTTCGAGCTCTCCATTGACCACCCTGTACAGCACATAGATTGCACCCTCGGGAGGAGCCATCGAGCTGTCCACCCCGGTGTATCCGTTTGAGCCGTCCCAGGTGAATACCTTTCCCTGTTTGGAAACAGGGATGCACGATGCCCGGACGGCGTCGCTCATATTGGGGCTCGCGTTAGAGGTTATTCCAATCTCTCCCACAAAAAACTCGAGGCTGGCAAACAGTTCTTCGTGCTCGGTGAGGATGGCATCAGTGCCGTCTGCAATCGCCTTGAACGCCTCCGCAACCGGGTTGCCGGGGGTGCCGTTGCCGTTACCGTCGCCCGGGCCGGCTCCGTCATCGCTACACCCCACGGGAAGCAACAGGGCGAACGCGAGGATAACCACACCGGGAGTCAATAAGCGACGCTTTGTCATGATGCGCTCCTTTGACACGTGGAGTGCGGTGCCTTGCGTGAGATGAGGAGCTGTGGGTGAGTGTGTGGAGTCAAAACTCACGCAGCTACGAGGTCGCCTCATAGTACCATCAAAGAAAACGTGGGTTCAAGATCAGAACGGCAAGCCAAACAGACATCTTCCGTCCGATAAGACTTCGATATGTGCTCCGTGCGGTCGAGGCATGAACGAATTCCCCGGTGGTTCTTTGTCCTGTTTCGGGGGGACTATCGCTTGTGCCAAAGAAAAGAGAGCCCGATCCGAGCTCTCTTTTTGTCTATTCGTCAACACGCAAGAAACGCGTCAATCGATAAACACGGTCTTGCCGATCCGTGTTCCGGCGTTTTCGCCTTGACGGTTACTGTGTACTTGCCTTTAGCTCACCGACGATCTTTCGCTCGATCTCCGCTCGCCCGGCGATGCTCTCCAGGGGTACAACCTTCCAATCCATTACCGACCACATCGGAAGGGTTCGCAACATACGATCGAGGTCTTGATTCGATTCGGCCTCGACGATCATGACAAATGAGCGACTACCCACCGGCAAGCCACCAACGATCTTTCCCTCCTTTTCCCATTTCATTAACATGTCGAAGGTGGGGAGTACGAGGCCGTCGAGCAAGCTGATTGCCTCTGCCGGTGAGCCGGGGCCAGGACCTCCCGAAGCCTTTACGAGATATTTCTCCTTGGCGGTCGCACTGTCCGCGTACAGGGAGACAGTCCCGAGCGAAATAAGAACGGTAACCAAAACAACGGTGAATCCTCTGAACATAATGCACCTCCTCGTCCAAGACGTTGAACCGGACAAGCCAAATCAAATACCGCTGGCTTCGTATACACCAGAGTCGATGACGGGACGACCGATCATCGTTCGTCCGTCGTTTTCCCGATCGTCCGGGTTCAACCCGCGCGTTCGATTTTCACTTGAACGGGGTTTTGTACGATGTCCAGAACGGGCGAGGTTTTCTGCACATGCGCCCACAACTTTTCGATTTTATCCGGGGGCGCGTCACAATCCGTCCGGTAGGTCAGTCGGATCCCCTTGTAGCCGGGCCGAACCTCTTCCGAGAGGCCAAGAAAACCGTGCAGGTCGAGCTGTCCCTCGAGATCGAATTCGAGGCTCTTCAAATTGATACCCTGGGCGGCGGCATTGTAGGCAAAGCCCACGGTCAGGCAGGATGCCAACGCCTGAAGAACAGACTCAACAGCGTTCGGACCGGCGTTTTGTCCGAGCAGCACCGGGGGTTCGTCGCCCTCGATGACAAACGGTGTCGCCCGGGAGTTGTCCTCTTGCCCGGCGCCATAGAAGCCCTGGATCGTCGTGCTGGAATGCCCGCCACCCAACCATTTCGTCGATGCGCGGAAACGAAATTTGGCTAGATCGGGGTTGTCCTTGATGGCATTCACGGTTTGCACCAACCGATCGACATCGACTCCATTCGGTTGTTTCTTTGTGTTCGTGGACATGGTGGGGCCTCCTTTGCAATGTGGGGAAACACTGGTCCTTGTGTTGTTGGCCCGTCAGGCGATGAGTGCTTGGTCCAATTCCCTCGTATTGGCAAAGCCGCCGTCAAAGGCCTTGACGAAAACATGGGGCGCGACATGACCGTAGTCAAACAAATAGTTGACGAATGTCGTGAATTGACACTTGTTCAATTTTTCACTTGGGGTTTTTTATCTGCGCGGTGATGGGAGAGTCTGTTTGGATGTGTTGCGAGATGGGAAAAATGCTGACCGGAAGGTCTGATTTGTGAGACGCCCACACGGTTGGTGATAGCGGCTAATCTGACAACCGCTCGCGGATCTCCTTTTCCAGCTCGTCGACGAGCCGGTCCTCGGGAACCTTTTTGACAATCTTCCCGTGCACAAAGATCTGACCGCTCCCTTTTCCACCCATGATCCCAAAGTCCGCCTCACGGGCTTCACCGGGGCCGTTTACCGCGCAGCCCATAACGGCTATCTTGACGGGCTTTTTCAAATCGGCCGTCCGCCGCTCGACTTCTTCGGCAATCTGGAAAAGATCGAGATGGTTTCGCGCACACGACGGACAAGAGATCACACGGGGCACGTTTGTGGCGAGGTCGAGCGAGGCGAGAATCTTGCGTCCGACACGGACCTCCTCGACCACATCGGCGGTGAGCGAGACACGGATCGTGTCACCTATGCCCTCGTTGAGAAGTATTCCGAGTCCGACGGCGGAATAGACCGAACCACTTACCAGCGTCCCGGACTCCGTGATCCCGAGGTGCAGGGGGTAGTCCACCTTCTTGGCGAGCAGTCGGTACGATTCGATGGTTAGCGGAACGGATGACGCTTTGACCGATACCACGGTGTCAAAGAAGTCGTTGTCCTCGAGGATCTTTATGTGCCGAAGCGCGCTCTCGACCATGGCCTCGGCAGTAGGATAGCCGTGCTTCTCCAGAATATCTTTCTCGAGCGATCCGGCATTGACACCGATTCTTATGGGGAGTTTGTTTTCTTTTGCCTTTGAGACAACCTTCTTCACTTTGTCGCGGGTTCCGATGTTGCCCGGATTGATACGAAGCTTGGCCACACCAATTTCTGCCGCACGCAACGCCACGCTGTGATCGAAGTGAATGTCCGCAACGATCGGCACCTGGACCTTTGGCAATATCTTCTCCAGCGCATCCACGCTTTTTCGGTTGGGCGTGCTCACGCGGACGATATCGCATCCCGCGTCTTCGAGACGTTTGATCTCGCCGAGCGTGGCTTTTATGTCGGTCGTGTCCGTGGTGGTCATCGATTGGACCGGGATCGGCGCGCCCCCGCCAATGGCCACGTCTCCCACCATTACACGTCTTGTCTGATGCCGTTTGAACATGAGTTATCCCTTATGAGAGAGCAGCCGGGTCTTGGCATACTGCAAAAACCGGAGCCCCTGGATCGTCCGGTATCCAAACCAGGTAAGATAACTCCCATCGACGAGAAGTGTCTCCACGGAGTGCCCTCTCTAGCCAAAGAACGATTTCACTTCACTCACATCCGACTCACCAAATTCGTAAGGTTCGCTTGGCAGTATGACGACCTCGGGCCGGCGGGCCACTATCTCATCGAGAGTGGTTTTTGGATACCGCTCTCTGCTGTGAACAAAAACGTTCCGAAAACCAAAGACCTCGAGCAGACCACTCACGTAGGTGTCCGTTCCCACCGCCATCCAGGGATCCCGCCATACCATGCACGCCGTTTCAATCTGTGTCCCCAGTGTCACACGGTTGGTCGACGCGATGATACGGTCACATGTTTGGGCAATCTCGCAAGCCTTTGCGTCAGCCCGTGTGAGGGATCCGAGTGCTTGCACGGTCTTCATCGCCTGAGTGACCGTGCGAGGATACGTCACATATACATTATACCGCTCGCGGAGGGCATCGATCTGATCTTTGCGGTTTTCTTCCTTGTTCGCGATCACCAGATCGGGCCCGAGCGCATCGATCTTTTCGGGCGAAAATCCTTTTGTGCCACCGACTTTGGGGATTCCCGCCACGACCTGCTTCGGATGAATACAATAATCGGTCACCCCCACCAAAAGCTCGCCGGCCCCAAGCTCGACGAGTGTCTCCGTGATGCTCGGCACGAGCGAGATGATCCGCTCGGGTCTTTTGAGGAGCACGAGCCCGTTGCCTAGGTCGTCTTTTATGAAGGTGACGCCACCCGGGAATACCATCTCGCCGGTTCCTTTCTTGGTTTTTCATCCCGAAACGACGGTAGTATGATGAGCGCGAGTAGTATTATCAATGTCGGCGGTAGTATATTCTTGCTGATCGTCGTTCCGCAAAGATGATAGCGCCTGGACCGGTTCAAGGCAATGACACAGCGATCGACCAAAACCAGACTCGAGACACAAATCGCCAAGCTCCCGGGCGAGCCCGGCGTGTACCTTTTCAAAGACTCCAAGGGGCGTGTGATCTACGTCGGGAAGGCGAAGGAGCTTCGGACCCGCGTGCGCAGCTATCTCCGGGACGGGGCGGACGGGCGCCATCATATTCAGTTTCTGCTCGCCCGCGCCGTAACTGTCGATTACATGGTCACCGAGACCGAACAGGAAGCCTTGATTCTCGAGAACAATCTGATCAAAAAGCACCGGCCGCGCTACAACATCTTCTTGAGGGACGACAAGACCTACGTCAACGTAAGATTGAATATCGATCACCCGTTTCCCAGACTCACCGTTGTTCGACGCCCCCGAAAGGACAAGGCTCGTTACTTTGGCCCCTACGCTTCGGCGGGGTCGGTGCGGGCAACACTACGTATGCTGGGAAGGGTATTCCCCCTGCGTACGTGTAGTGACGCCGAGTTGGCCGGCCGTGAGCGCCCGTGTCTTTACTATCACATCAAACGGTGTCCTGCGCCGTGCGTCGGGTTCATCGACGAGCAAGCCTATCGCGATACGGTCAACAGAGTGACGATGTTCTTGAAGGGCCGGGGCGAGGAATTGATCAGGTCGCTCAAAGATCGAATGGATCTCGAGTCTGCCGAACGCCGCTATGAAGCAGCATCAAAAACACGGGATCAGCTGTTCTCGCTCCAGCGGACGCTGGAGAAACAGCGCGTCACATCACCTCAAGAAGCGGAACGGGACGTCTTTGGCGTTTATCGCGAAAAGGAACGAATGGTGATACAGGCTCTGTATGTGAGGGATTGGCAGCTCTCCGGTGGAGAATCGTTTTATTTCGACACTGCAACCCTTTCAACGAGCGAGCACCTGTCGTCGTTTATCAATCAGTACTATCAGAGCGGCGCGGTGATTCCGAGCGAGGTTGTTGTTTCAGTAGAGGTTGAGGACAAGAGTGTTCTCGAAACGTATCTCAGGGGGCGGAGGGAGGGACCGGTGAGAATCATCCTCCCAAAACGGGGTGAGCGGCGGCATCTTTTGGATCTGGCTCTGAAGAACGCCCGGGCGGCATTCGAGGATAGAGACCGTTCGGATCGTTTCAAAGAGGCCCTTGAAGAGATCCAGGACGTGCTCGAACTCAAGAGTTTTCCCCGGCGGATCGAGTGTTTTGATGTGTCGAATCTCCGGGGCAAACAAGCCGTGGCGTCGCGGGTCACCTTTATTGGTGGCGAGCCCGTCAAATCGCTGTATCGACACTACAAAGTGCGGACGGTCGAAAGCGCCGACGACTACGCCATGATGGAGGAGGTTCTCGAGAGGAGAATCGCGAGGGGAATAAAAGAGGGTGACCTGCCGGATCTTCTTATGGTCGATGGTGGAAAAGGGCAGCTCGGCGTCGCGCTGAAGGTGCTCGACCGACTTGGGGTCGAGGATCTTGGTGTGCTCGGAATAGCCAAGGTCAAAGAGCACGATGGAAAACGACGGGTCCGTGGGAAAGAACGGATTTATACGACGCATCTGCGCGAACCGTTGTTGCTCGAGGGCGGATCGGGCGCGCTTCGTCTGCTCCAACGGATACGCGATGAGGCCCATCGGTTCGCCATTACTTATCACAAAAAGCTGAGGAGCAAACGACTCGAAGAATCGGTCATCGACGCAATTCCCGGGGTTGGGCCGTTGCTCAAACGGCGTTTGCTCAAAACCTACGGAAGTGTCGCCGGCCTCAGGAAGGCCAGTGTGGCCGAACTCGCGTCAATCCAAGGGGTTTCACGCAAGCTGGCCGTTCGCATACAAGAATTTCTGGCGCATCGGTCTTGACAGCCTTTTCCGATCCCCTTAATATTATAACGCATTGAAAATGTGCTCATTATGAGAGCCTGCCTTGGACTTCGGCTTCCCCACCAAACCTTAAGAGTGGTAATATTTCTTAGATTCTCATAACGAGGCGGAATGGTATCTCGCACAGGCTAAGACAGAGATTGGGAGGTTTCAGTTGAACGCCCTACGAAAGACGAAATATTTGGTGCTCGTGATGTTCGCGGTGTGGATGTTTGGGTGCGGAGATGACACTACCAAACCCCCACCGCCTCCGGCCCCACCCGCCGTGGATATGCGAATGGTTTCCGGTCTTCCCGACATCGATGTCTATAATGTTTTTGTCGATAGCCAAGGACGGACATGGTTCAGCACCGAACAGGGTCTGGCGATGGCTGAGTCCGACCCCACGATCGTGGACAGTGTCTACAATGATTTCGACGGTATCCCAAACAGGAAATGCCGAGGCGTCGCCGAGCTCAATGGGAAGATATTTGTTGGGACCTGGGGTAACGGTATCGGATTTGCCGACGATACGGCGATCTATGATGCCAACACACCGTGGAGCCAGCTTACCGTCGATGATGGTCTAATCAGCGGCCGTGTCTACGACATCGCGGTCGACGATACGTCGCTCTGGGTGGCCACTGTGGCTGGAATCACCCAGTACGTCGACAACGAAGCGCTGGAAATGGAGGACCGGTGGATCGATCATACCGATGACACCGGTACCGGTGTGGTTACATCGATACTGTTCCAGGTGACTCCGACCCGCGGTCCAGAGGTGTGGTTCTCGGAAGTGATCCGTGACTCCTTGGGCGTCCTTCTGCCGGGTGGGGTCAAGTTCCTCGGATTCCCCGGTTTCCAGCACTTCACAACGGCGTCGAGCGGTATACCGAGCGACGACGTCAATCAGGTGGTGTACGATCCTCTTAACGACTTGTTCTGGTCTGCCCACGTGTCCAACGGGATCGCCTCGGTAGATGTCGACAGTCGTGTTTGGTCACAAATGACCATGGAGGACGGTTTGGTCAGCGATTTGGTGACCTCGATTGGCATTAACCATCTCGATGACGAATGGCCGGCAGGGACCATGTGGGTCGGCACCCCCGCCGGATTGTCGAGGATCAAGCCAAACGGCAACATCAGCAATTACATCAAGGGAAGCGGAATGCCCACCGAACAGGTGCGGAAGATCTACGTCGACAGGTTCGACCACGTCTGGGTAGTGTTTGTCGAGAATAGCGTCGCCATGGTTCGGGGCGGAGAGTAGCGATTGGTGTCGCCGCAGAAATCTTAGGTCTCAGATCTCCAGGAACTTCGGAAACCGCGTCAGGTTATCGATGCCTGTGCGAGTAACGAGAACCGTATCCTCGATTCGGACCCCTCCAACCGGATAATAATAAAGCCCCGGTTCGACGGTCAGGACCATCCCCTTTTCGAGTGTGATGTTGTTGAGCGCGATCCGTGGCGGTTCGTGAATCTCGAGTCCCAACGCGTGTCCGGTCCCGTGGAAGAAACCCTGCATCCGACCGGCCTTCTCACCGGTGTGATATCCATTGCGTTCGAAAAGTCTCTGGATTGCGCGGTGGACTTTCCTGGCCTTCACACCGTGTTTGATCATGTCCAGCCCGAGCTTCTGACCATCGTAAACGGTGCGGTACATTCTCTTCACTTCATCCGAAGCTGTTCCCCTAACGACGGTGCGGGTGATATCCGCGAAATACCCCGTGGCCTCGGAACGCGGGAAGACATCTATGATGATGGGCTCGTGGGCGCGGATGATCCCTGAACCCTGATCATGAGGGTCGCACCCCTGTTTGCCCGGAGCCACGATGGTATGGCTTGGCAAGTAGCCGAGGGAGAGCACCGTTGTGTTGATGATGTTTCTGAGGATCTCGGCGGTTAGTTTTTTCCCTTTGTAATACAGGAAACCGTTCTTGATCCTGCTTGCCCTGAGGGCGTCGATCGCGGCCTTGATGCCTTTTTCCGTGGCACGCATCGCGCGTTTGACCTCCGCCACCTCGGCGGGTTTTTTATAGATTCTTTCGGGATAAAACGGCTCGGGAAGCGGGCTGGTCGTGATATTGTATTTGCCGAGACTCTTCGCGATTCCCAGAGGGAAACTCTCAGGCACGGTGACGCTGCGAATCCGAAAATCGCGCAAAATCGTCGCGAGAATTTCAGGCACTCCCGATGTTCTTTTGAACTTCTTTTTTGCATGCTCGGTATACTCAGCCAGTGAGTGGACCTTGTGGGCATTGGACTGTTTTTTTGCGCGGTCGATTTCCAGGTCACTCATCACTAGGTGACGTTTCCCGTCAGCGGTCCTTAAAAAAATGAATGGATCGGGACAAAAGAAATTTGTTCCGTAGAGGATGTTTGCATCGGTCTCGCTGGACGCGTACATGAGCACATTCTTGTTTTTGTGTCTGACTTTGAAAGCCCTGTTCATGGTGAGTCCTTTCTCTGACGTCAGGTATCGCTGTTTCGCGCCGTGTGTATGTTTTTGTGACAGTGGAACGTCTATGATGATGTCAATTTTGTTTTTGAATGTAAAGCCGAAAAGCGTTATCATACATGAGTCTATCCGGTACTGCAGCCAAGGACCAGTCTCAGACCTAAGCCCTTGCTCTCCGGGTTTACTCTCAAACTCCGAACATCAACCTGAAATGTCTTCGACAAGGGAGCGTTCATGCGGATCGATCTACACATGCATTCGACATTCTCCGACGGGTTGATCACGCCGGCCAAGCTCGTGGATATGGCAGTGGAAGAGGGTCTTGCCGCTATCAGTCTCACCGATCACGACTGTCTCGACGGGGTGAACGAAATGCTTGCCGCCGGGCGCAAGAAGAACATAGAGATACTCACGGGCGTTGAGCTGAGTTCGGAGTTCAAAGGCAGGGACCTTCACATACTCGGGTACGGTGTTGATCCCAACCATCCCGAGTTTCAAGACATGCTCAAACGATTCCGCGATACGCGGCACAAACGAGGACTCAAGATCATAGAAAAGCTCGATAAGCTCGGGGTCTCGATCGACGCCGAGGAAGTGATGGCGAAGAGCGGTAAAGGCTCGCTTGGAAGGCCACACATTGCCGCCGTACTCGCGGAACGAGGATACGTGTCTACACCCGTCCAGGCGTTTGACAGGTACATCGCCGAGGGTGGGCCGGCCTACGTCCCGAAATACAAAATGACTCCATCGGAGGCAATCAAGTATATCCGCATGGCCGGCGGCCTCGCGTTTGTTGCGCATCCCGGGATTTTTCTCGAGAACATCGACGAGATGTACGCGCTTCTCGAGGAGGGGTTTGATGGTGTGGAGGTTTATCACCCAAAACATTCATCCGAAATAGAAAAAGAGCTCACAATGATAGCGGAGGACTACGGCCTGTTGATTTCGGGTGGGTCGGATTATCACGGCTTCACGACCCGGGACCTGCCAATTGGCGCCCTGGACATCCCCTACGAAATTCTGCAGAAAATCAAAGACAGACTCGGCTGATCGGCTTAACGCTGGATTCGTGACCAAGAATACCGATAGGAGGTACCGATGCCTGATGTTGGGAAAAAAGCACCGGCGTTTTCACTCGTCTCGGACAGTGGAAAGAAGATCGCGCTCAAAGATTTTGTGAGCAAGAAGGTAGTGCTTTACTTCTACCCAAAAGACAACACATCGGGTTGAACTCAGGAAGCCTGCGATTTCCGTGACGAGATCGATGCATTCAAATCAAAAAAGGCCGTTGTGGTTGGTGTGAGCAGAAACACCGTTGAGTCCCACCAGAAATTCAAGACCAAATACGATCTTCCTTTTCCCCTGCTCAGTGATCCCGATGGGAAGGTGTGCGAAAAGTATGGCGTGATCAAAGAAAAAAACATGTACGGAAAGAAGGTCAAGGGGATCAGTCGTAGCACCTTCATTATCGACGAAAAGGGGAGGATCGTTCACGCGTATCGCGGGGTCAAGGTAAAGGGTCACATTCGCGAGTTGCTCGAAGCGCTCACCGTTTAGCGACGCGGTATCTAAGAAATACTTCGTCACCGCTCCGGCGGCTCGACACCAGCTCGAGTCGGGGGTGCGTATCGAGGAGGAACCCTTTTCCGTCCGCAACGGTCGGCGCATCCGTGCCACCGAGGATTCTGGGTGTTACGGTGATATAGATCTCGTCGACGAGGTTTGCCTTGAAGAACGCGTAGTTGAGGGGTCCGCCACCCTCTACGAGGACCCGTTTGGCACCACGCTTTGACAAAACGTCAAGAGCGTCTTGTGGGCGGATCCGTTTACGCGGGAGGACAGCGACCTCCGCGAGTTTTTCAAACCGGCGCACGCGGGTCGCGGAGGCCGAGCGGGTTGTGATGATCAGCTTTCCAGTTTCCCGATGAGTAAAAAACTCCCTCTTGGCCGGAAGATCCAAATCTGTGCTCAAAACAACGTTCAGCGGGTGAGGTGTTAGGCCTTTCTCGATGCGTTTTTTTTGGATCTCCGCGTAGCGGATTCGAATCGCCCAACCATCGAGCTGGAGTGTTCGCGCTCCGATGACAACGGCGTCTGACTTCGCCCTCAGGACGTCCATCAGGTACCGGTCTTTGGCCGATCCAAGCGAAAACGTCTCCCTTTTGTAGGTCGATACTTTTCCATCGGCCGACATGGCCATATTGATGCTGACGTGTGGTCTGTTGAGTTTCCGTTGCATTGCTACGAGGGGGTGATCATGTGTCCTGACAATATAACAGGCTGCCACCGTGCCGGAAACATTTTCTTCGGATATATTACGTCTTGGCATCGCGAGAAAGTGGCTCCACGCCCTTCACACGGAGTACCCGTTGAGATATAGTTACGATCATAGTTTGGGACGGTATTTGCAGTGGCGAAACCTCATACGCTTACAATGCTATGAACACGTCCATTGCCATCTTCCTTCACGACCACCGCTATGACCGACTCTACCAGGCGGTAAGCATATCGCTCGCGGCGACATCCATGGGATGGTCATGTCATCTCTTTATGTTCTATCAGGCGCTCGCCTCGTATATAGACGGAACTTGGGATGACATCCGCGCCGGCGATCGTGCAGAACGCCCCGGCCAAGACGCCCTTGGATCCGAACCGGGCTGGATGACGGCGCTCAGAAAAGGGTTCGACACCTCCAACATACCGTCTCTCTACGAAATGCTCGAGAGGTCTCGCTCCGGCGAGGGAGAGCTGAAGGTGTACGGGTGCAGCGCTTCGGTCAAATTGCTCGGACTCAACCTCGATGATGTTCGCAAGAGGGTTGATGAAGTCGTGGGTCTGCCCACGATGCTAGCGATCGCGGGAAATGCCACGCACGCCCTCTACATCTAGCCGCAACCCGTCAAATCTGTGAACGACATGAAGCCTGAGCCACAGAACTACCCCCGGTTTGGGGCCGGGCGGATCGGGGCTGATTTGGAGAACGCCTGGATTTTGTGGAGAGGTCGACGGTTTTGTCGAGGAATTGAAGGCCGAGCGGGCGTTTTGAAGTATGGATCCGTGTGGTACCGCCGAGCGTTATCGGCACACGAAGCGGCGAACGAGGTATTTTGTTCGCCCGCCTATGCGATTTTTCGAAGTTGCCGTTTTAGCGAGTGGATTCTCTTTCTCAGGACGGTCACCTTTTTCCGCGAGTCTTTTTCGGCGCGGGCTGCTTCCTTTTGCCCCCTCAGCTCCATGATCTTCTTTTTCAACGTCATCTTGTTCTTCGGTACGGACGGCGCCTTCTTCTTTTTTTTCTCAGGTACTTTAATGTCGAGTTTCTCGACAAGAAGCGCGATGAGTTCCTCTTTCTTCATGCCGGAGACGCCTTTTACGTCGGGGAACTTTTTGGTTTCCTCTCGAAGTTTGATGACGGTCATTTTTTCGAGTTCGTGATAATCCATTGTCTCCTCTCCCTTCGGGCTCAAAGGCGATGTGAAGTGTCCCAAAAATACACCAGATCCGGGATCGAAATCAACGGCTGATTGCCGGGCCCCAGCCGCGCAAATTAATTTTTTCACAAGCATATTTTGCTGGCGACCCTTGGGGGCCGGGGGTATATTACTGCCGACAGCCATAAGGAAAGCCGGTATCGTTTAATACCTCCCTTCCTGGAAAGAGTAGTCGGTTCTACTCTCCTCCATTTCGTGCTCATGTGCCGAGTTACCTCCCTGGTAAAAAACGATACCGGCGATTTTTTTGTCCCTTTCTAACCCTCCCCGACCTGTCGTATCATCCATCCAACATCGTCATCCGTTTCTACAGCAATGCATCACTAAAGGGATATCGATGCGGTATACGCGCGTCGATGGGGAGGATCTGGAAATGATCTTTTACGACGTGATCCCACGCACCTTTCTTGGCAGTGTCTTCATAGCCGCAACGGACAAGGGGCTTTGTGCAGTCATGCTGGGCGACCGGCCGCGTTCGCGTTTCAGAA
>CP070677.1:963982-996271 GCA_020352495.1 Candidatus Latescibacterota bacterium | reverse complement strand
GCTCGTGGAGGACTCAGCGCTTAGCGTAAAAAGGGCGCTTTGGGAAATCGATGTTCCCCGGAGTTCGTTCTACCGGTGGTACCGAGCATACGCGAAAGAGGGTTACAAGGGGCTTTTGCCCAAGCCTCCACAGCAGCGTCGTCTTTGGAACCGGATCCCTGAGGAAGAGCGAGAGCGGGTGGTGGAGGTGGCCATCGAGAAGCCAGAGCTCTCCCCACGGGAGCTGGCCTGGCACATCACGGACACCGATGGTTGGTTTATCAGTGAGAGCAGCGTCTATCGGATCTTGAAAGCCTATGATCTGGTGACAAGCCCTGCTTACATCGTGATCTCGGCGGCCGATGAGTTCCGGCACAAGACGCGACGGGTTCATGAGCTATGGCAGACGGATTTCACGTGGCTTAAAGTGACCGGCTGGGGATGGTACTTTCTCTCCACCATCCTCGACGACTACAGCCGCTACATCATTGCCTGGCGGCTCTCAACGACGATGTCGGCCGGGGACGTGAAGGCGACTCTCGATCGGGCGGTGGAGAAGACCGGTGTGACCGAGGTGCGGGTTCGTCACCGACCGCGACTGCTTTCGGACAACGGTTCGGCGTACGTGTCCAAGGAGTTGCAGGCGTATCTCTGTGAGAAAGACATATCGCACACACGGGGCCGCCCGTACCATCCGCAGACCCAAGGGAAGATCGAACGGTATCACCGGACGTTGAAGAACCTGGTGACCTTGCAGAACTACTATGCCCCGTGGGAGTTGGAGCGGGAGATCGAACGATTTGTCCAGTGGTACAACAACGAGCGGTACCACGAGTCGCTTGAGGACGTCACGCCGGCGGATGTCTACCATGGCTGTGATCGTGAGATCCTCACGGCCCGAGAGCTCTTGAAGCTGCAAACGCTGGAGCGCCGAAGGCGATACAATCTCGGGATGACGGTGAGGAAGGAGCAGCCAATTAGACCGGCAGAACTGAGGGAGAGTGTCTACTAGTTTTTGGTGAAAAAAGTCTCATTTGCTTGACGACGAACAAGTAATCCACCGTTTCCGCCCGAAACACCATCACACAGTTTTGTTACAGTTCCGCTCCGGCGAGCTTCCGTCAAGAGACGTGTAAAAACGATTCAAACGACCTCCTTCCGGATCTCCTCTGTGAAGAGCTTCGCTCTGTCTATCGATCACCATTTTAAACAAGCACTTAGGGCCCTCGCCGTACCTCAGTGGACGGGGTAAGTAGCGAGGATGGTCTCGGGTTGGACAGGATTAACAGTTGAGGTATACTTAGGTGGGTCGATTGGGTCAGGTTCCCGAAAGCGAGGGTTGCGATGAAGGTCACGATACGCCCACTCAAAGAAGACGATCTCCCGGCCGCCGACAAGGTCTTCCGTCTGGCGTTTGGCACGTTGGCCGGTCTACCCGTGCCAATTAAATTTGGCGGCGACACCGACTATGTCCGCACGCGTTGGTTGGCCGATCCAAAGGCAGCGTTCGTCGCGGACGCCGACGGAAAACCAGTGGGATCGATCTTTGCGACCAACTGGGGTAGCGTGGCGCTCGTCGGCCCGCTGACTGTGCATCCCAACGTTTGGGACAAAGCCGTTGGCACGCGCCTGCTCGAACCGACGATGGAGTTGCTCAAGCGTTGGAAACCCACTCACGCAGGGTTGCATACCGTTGTTCACAGTGCGAAGCACGTCAGCTTGTTTAGAAAATTCGGTTTCTGGCCGCGGTGCCTCATCGAGGTCATGTCCAAGCCGATCCACGAAACCAAGCCGGAACGGGACGCAGAGCTGTTCTCGGAACTCTCGGCCGATGAGAAAACCGGAACGCTCAAGGCGTGCCGACAAGTTACGGATTCCCTCTACGAAGGGCTGGATCTAGGGCGGGAGATTCGTGCGGTCGAGAGAGACGGTCTTGGCGATACCGTGCTCCTCTACGATGACGAAACGTTAATCGGGTTTGCCGTCTGTCACTGGGGTCCAGGAACGGAAGCGGGCAGCGGCAGATGTTATATCAAGTTCGGCGCCGTGAGGAGGGAGCCAGATTCGGGCAAGCAGTTCGAACGTCTCATCAAAACCTGCGAGGTACTCGCCGCAGCAAGAGGCGCTTCGCAGCTGGTCGCCGGCGTCAACACCGCACGCAACGAAGCCTGCCGCGCCATGATTGCCCATGGATTCTATACCGAGTCGGTCGGGGTCGCGATGCACAAGCCGTACAAGCCTGCCTACAATCTGAATGACGTATATATAATAGACGACTGGCGCTGACCCCAACGCTTCCAAATCCAAATGACTAACGACGGCCTGGACGTGGCCGGCGCATCACCACCGTTCGAGACAATCGTGCTGGATTGCCCCGATGATTCTCTCGATGTGCGGGTGGATTTTTAAGAAACGACAACGGTTTAGATCGCGTCAATGATGGCGTTGAACGATGCACTCGGACGCATCACCTTCTCCGCCTGGACCGGGTCGGGGAGGTAATACCCGCCGACATCAACGGACGCGCCCTGGGCGGCCAGCAGTTCGTCGGCGATCTTGGCCTCATTCGCCCCCAGTTCCTCGGCAATCTCGGTAAAACGCGATTTTAGTGACGGATTTTTGTCCTGTGCCGCCAGTGCCTGTGCCCAGTACAGGGTCAGGTAGAACGTGCTGCCCCGATTGTCGATCTCGTTTACCTTGCGGGAGGGCAGCCTGCCGTTTTCCAAGTACTTGGCTACTGCCTGGTCGAGCGTCTCCGCGAAGATGGCGGCCGTTTCATTGCCGGTTTGTTCAGCAATTAGTTCCAGGGACGGGACCAACGCGCAGTACTCGCCTAGAGAATCCCATCTTAGGTGACCTTCCTTTAGCATCTGCTGGACATGTTTGGGAGCCGAACCGCCGGCCCCGGTTTCGAACAGGCCGCCGCCCTTCAGCAGCGGTACGATGGAGAGCATCCTGGCGCTGGTGCCCAGTTCGAGAATAGGGAAGAGGTCGGTGAGATAGTCTCTGAGCACGTTGCCCGTCGCCGCGATGGTGTTTTCACCCCTTCGAACTCTCTCCAGGCTGAACTTCATGGCATCCTGTGGCTTCATTATTTGGATGTCGAGTCCGGACGTGTCCTGCTCGGGCAGATAAGTATTTACCTTCTTCAAGATTTCCGCGTCGTGTCCTCGATTTTCATCCAACCAGAAGACCGCCGGCGACCCGCTGGCTCGAGCTCGCCTCACTGTCAGCTTAACCCAATCCCGGATCGCGACATCTTTGGTCTGGCACATCCGGAAGATATCACCGGGTTCCACGGTCTGCTCGAGGAGCACAGCTCCCGTATCATCCACGACACGGATTGTTCCGTCATCAGGTGCGACAAAGGTCTTGTCATGGGAGCCATACTCTTCCGCTTTTTTGGCCATCAGGCCGACGTTGGATACGTTGCCCATCGTGGCCGGATCAAACTGCCCGTGCTTTTTGCAGTCCTCTATGATCTCCTGGTACATCGTCGCGTAGCTACGATCGGGCACTACGGCGATACACTCCTGAAGCTCATCGTCTTTGTTCCACATTTTGCCGCCGTCGCGGACGACATTGGGCATGGAGGCGTCGATGATGACGTTGTTGGGTACGTGCAGATTTGTGATCTCCTTTCTCGAGTCCACCATGGCCAGGTCGGGACGGGTCTCGTACACCGCAGCGATATCGGCTTCAATCTCCGCCTTCTTATCGGCAGGGAGTCTATTCAATTTTTCGAGAACATCGGCCAGACCGTTGTTGACATTTGCTCCGATCTCATTGAGCGTGTCGGCGTGCTTCTCGAGGGCGTCCCTGTAAAATACGGAAACACAATGACCAAACATAATGGGGTCGGACACCTTCATCATGGTCGCCTTGAGGTGCAAAGAAAACAAGACGCCGTCTTTCTTGGCTGCCTCGATTTGTTCTGCAAAGAATTTCCGCAGGGCGGAGACGTTCATCACCGCCGCATCGATGACTTCGCCTTCAAGAAGAGATAACTTCTCTTTGAGCACCTTGGTTTTACCTGTGTGATCGGCAAATTCAATCTTGACCTCACAGGCTTTTTTCATCGTGGTGGACTTTTCGCTCCCGTAGAAATCTCCCCCCTTCATGTGGCCGACGCGGCATTTGGATCCCGAGTCGGGCCACGGCTTCATCATCTTGTGAGGATGTTTCTGGGCGAATTTCTTGACGGAGGCCGCCGGCCGACGGTCGGAGTTGCCTTCACGTAACACGGGATTGACCGCCGAACCGAGAACAACGGAAAACCTCTGCTGAAGGGCTTTCTCGGCCTCATCCCGGGGTTCCTCGGGGTATTCCGGGATGTCGTATCCCTTTTCTCTGAGTTCTTTGATGGCGGCTTGGAGTTGGGGGATGGACGCGCTGATGTTGGGCAGCTTGATGATATTGGCTTCCGGCGTCTGTGCCAGCTCGCCGAGCTGCGAGAGGAAGTCAGGAATTTTTTGTTCATTTTTGAGCTTGTCCGGAAAGTTGGCGATGACCCTGCCGACCAGTGAAATGTCCGCTGTCTCGATCTCGATCCCGGAACCCTTGAGAAAGGCTTTCAGGATGGGGAGCCACGCTTTTGTCGCCAATGCCGGTGCTTCGTCCGTATGTGTCCAAATGATCTTTGATGTTGCCATTTTCTATCCTTCTTCTCGTGAAGTCATCTAAATGAATTGTGGGTAAGGCCGGCCTGTTTGTGGCCTATTCCTTTACCGGCAAGATACTCTCGTAGTCCGTGAGAGGTGTGCCCAAATACGTTAAAAGAGAATAGCTGGAGTGTTGTCAAATCTCAACAGATTTTATGGCCATAATGGAAATGGCAAGGTTACTGACCGCGCGGTTGCGGCATCTCTTTGATGTGTAGGTCGCGTTGTGGAAAAGGAATCTGGACCCCTTCGTCCGCAAAGCGTTTGTAGATCGCGGTGTTGAGCTCATCGAGCACCAGTCCACGACTCGCCGGGTCGTCGATCCAGCACAGCAGGTCAAAATCCAGTGACGAATCGCCGAATCGGCGAAAACGGACCCGTGGCTCGGGATCATCGCATGTCCTCGAGTTCTGCTTGCCGACATCTTGAAGGATGGCACGCACCTTGTCGACATCCGATCCGTAGGCGACACCGACGTTTGTCCGTACTCGGTGTTTTGGTGTGGGCCCGCCGCTTTCATTGACTATCTTCGCATTGGCAATGACGGCGTTTGGCAGCGTCACCTCGACGTCGTCTCGGGTTAGAATCCGTGTGCTCCGCAATCCGATGTGCGTGACTTCACCACGTTCGCCGGTGTCCAGGTTGATGAAGTCCCCCATCTTGTACGGCGCATCCGCGAGGATAAATATTCCGGAGAAGAGATTTGCCAATGTGTCTTTGGCGGCAAACCCCACCGCGATTCCGATCACACCCGCAGAGGCGAGCCACGCGGTTACCTCAACCCCCCAGAACAGAAACACAAAATAAATCGCGATCGCGACGATGATGATACGGGCGATGTTGTCGAACAGGGGCTTGGTCCGGGGTTCGACAAATGTAAACCGGTCTGCCCTTGTCATGTTGGTGAGCGTAAGCCCGACAAAGCGAATCGCGAAGATACACCACACCAGAATCCCAATTGTCTTGAGCACATTGATCACGATGACTGGGAGGTATTCGGGCAATGGGAGGTATTGCGTAGCGATCCCCAAGCCAAAGAGCAACACCGTTGTCCGCACCGGGTGGTGCATAATGTCGACGAGTCGATCATCGTACGTCGTGGAGGTTCGCCGGGTCAGCGTCAAGAAGATGCGGGACACGATGAGGTCGACAATAGTCGCCGCGATAAAAGCCGCGACAACAATCAGCACCGCAATAACATAGCGGTCGGACATAAACGGTGGCAATCTGTCGATGAGTCGATCCATTGATACTGGTAAGTCGACGCGTCAGAGTCGGTTGTTTTACCCTCGGTGTTGGTGCAACAGATCTTAGCACGGTTGACACCGCGTCCACCAGCCTTCACTGCGAACTTATTGGTATTCGATCAGCTACCCGCGAATTCCCAGGCGTGGATCAGCGGTCCGATGCCGCTCGAGGGCGCCATGCATGACTATGATTTACGGTACCAGGCAACACCCCTCGGGATCCTCAGATCACAGCTCATATCACCTCCCATTACCCGTAACAGATTGGTCTTGGCACTGTGATGATCATACAACCTGTGATATACTATTAATGTTACGGTTTCAAACGTGATAAAGCGGACGGTCTTTTCGGAAGGCACGAGAATCTTCTGAAACTAGACGGGAGCTGATCACTATGAATTTTCGGATTTCAACGTCAGTCCTCCTTCTTGTCGTCTCCCTCGTGTTCGCGACCCCAGCATCCTCCACCACATGGCACCTCGATCCTTCCGGTCCCCTCACGATTCAAGACGCTGTCACCAGCGCGGCCGATGGGGATACGATCTTGCTCGCCGCCGGCACGTATACGGGGGATGGTAACCGCTACGTGAGGTTTTTGGGTAAACAGGTCGTATTGACGTCTGTCGAGGGCCCAGAGGCGACGACAATCGACTGTGAGAACATTACCAAGGCGTTTTTCTTCATTGATGGCGAGGGGCGAGAGACCGTCCTCTCCGGGGTTACAATCAAAAACGGTCTTGGAAACCGCAACGGTGGTGGCGTGTATATCAACGGCAGCAGCCCGTCAATCATTGGCAACATATTCGATGATAACAGCGCCCGTTGCGACAATCCCGGCGAGGACGATTGCGTCTACGGTATCGGCGGTGCGATTTACATCACTGGTGGAGCACCGCTTATCGCCTGCAACCGATTTAGTGGCAACCGTAGCCGCGGGAATGTGGGTGGGGCGATCTACAGCATTCACTCGAATGCCGAGATTGTCTCCAACTATTTCTACTCCAATTATGCGGGCGACTGTTGTTGGCAGTGGCCCGAGACGCAGGATGGCGGCGCCGTCGCGTCTCATGGTGGGAGCCTTTTGTTTAGCAACAATGTGTTCTATCGTAACTGGACGTGGCGTAAGGCTATGGCACTCCGACTCGCCCACGGTGACCACACCATACGTAACTGCACCTTCGTCGACAACGAGGACGGCAGCTACGCAAATGTGCTTTGGATAGTGGGCGGGGTCGTACAAATCGAAAACTCGATTTTTGCCTATAATGGCACTACCGGAATCATGATCGAGTGTTCGGATGGTGGCACCGCAACGCTTACATGCAATGACTTTTACAACAATACCCCCCATGCTTTCTGTGCTACCGATTCTTCCGGCAATATTTCTCTCGATCCGCTCTTTGTTGACCGTGCAAACGGAGATTTCGATCTGTTGCCCGGATCGCCGTGCCTGCCCGATGGCAACGCGTGCGATGTACGAATTGGAGCAGGGGCACCGCAGTTGTACGATGATGCCTGGCCGGTGAGCCGCGACACTATGAGAGTCGATACTGGGACCGTCGTGTGCGCTTCGTTTAACATGGTTCCTCCCATCGAGGGGACCGATGTTTCCTTCGAGGTGTCCGGTGCTAACCCGGGTGAGGGTTCCGGTATTGTTGATGAGCTGGGTGCCGTTGAATGGTGTTATACGGTTGCCGCCATGGGGACGGACACGATCACGGCCACCGCAAATACAGGTTTTGCCGGCACGACCTACACGACATCGGCTCAACTCATACGAACGATCTTACCAACCGTCCCAGTCTTTCTGCAGAGTTATGCATCGCGCTGGGTGGAGGATCATGTCGAAGTGACATGGTTGCTGCTGGATGCTGGCTCCGATCTGACCTTTGACGTTTACCGCAGGGAAGGTTCAGCTGGAGCGTACCGGGGAATGCCGGAACCAGATATAACACAAGTGCGAAACGCATTTTCGTTTTGCGACCGCTCGGTGCATCGGGGAAGGACATACAGCTATCGGGTAATCGTTCTGGAGTCCGGCGAGGTGGCGACGTCCTTTGAGACGACGATTTCGGTACCACCGTTGGCGTTAGCGCTCTACCAAAACCTTCCAAATCCATTCAATCGAAGCACGGAAATCGGGTTCAATCTCGACAAGGATGCTTGGGTAGCCCTTTCGGTATATGATGTCTCCGGCAAACTCGTTCAGACGCTTGTCAGTCGCCCACTCATTGCGGGCGAACATACAGAGGTGTGGGACGGTCGGGATATGAACGGGAACCGAGTGGCGAGCGGGATTTATTTCTACCGTCTCGAGGTGGGCAACAAATCTCTCAACCGGAAAGCCGTGCTATTGAGATAGTGGTGATCGGGGTCTCAGACGATCTCAAACGGCCTTTGACGCGTGGAAGCAGGTCGATGCAATTGTCATCGACCTTTTTTTGTCTTTAGCTTCAACTCCCTTTCCAAGATGTTCTTGAACCGAGTTGCGCTTATCGGGTGATCGGCCAGCAGCTGACCATTATACACGAGATTGATCATTCCATAAGGAGACGGCATATTTTTTCGGGCATCTTTCGCATTTTTCAATTCGACCAAGTTGAGCCGGGCACCATATTTTTTTGCTACAGGAGGCAACTCCTCCACGGCTTTACCAATATATGGGCATTGGCTGGTGTAGACCAATTGAAGTCCTCGGTATTGACGTAGTCTCTCGTCCCAATTCTTGGGGAAGGCGGGCAACGGTCCTTTCTTTAGCCGAATTATCAGCAATTGAAAGTGTGGTTTGGTTTCATCTACTTGTTCAAATCCGTGTTTGACAAATACTCTCTTATCCGCCATCCAGCTACCATCGCTGGTCACAACCGCCACACCCAATTTACCGCTGGATTCAGCGTCTTTTAGACAGTCTTTCAACAGGGCAGATGTCATGCCCTTGTGCGGGAATTTCTTGGACGCCACCCAGAGGCAGTGGATTACGAAATAGCCCTGTGCGTTGACGACGCGCCATGTGTATTCTCCGGGAATGTATTCGAGAAAGCCGGCAGGTTTACCGTCGGTTGTCCGGATCAACTTGATCCGCATACCTTCCTGAAAACGCTTCTCCAACCATGCCCGTTTGGCGACATACCCGGGGTGCTTTTTGTTTTTGACACAGAAGAAACCGAATTCCTCTACATTGGAGGAATCAACGGTAACAATGTGGTAGTCAGCCATGGTTTTCTCTTCAAAGTGGTCAGATGTTCAAATCTCTACATGGGCATCGGCTTCGATCTCAACTAGGATCTCGGGTGAGACCAAGCGACTTACCTCCACCAAGCTCGAAGCAGGGCGGATCTTATCAAAAAACTCCCTGTGAGCTTTTCCGACCTTCTCCCAGTCATCGATATTGACCACATACATTCTTGTCCGAACGACATCGGCCAGTGACGCCCCGGCTCTGTGCAGAACGACTTCGATATTCTTGATGCACTGCACAGTTTGGGCATACGGATCATTCCGGCCGATGATGTTTCCCTCTGCATCTGTCGCCGTTGTCCCCGAAACATGGATGTATGGTCCGACCCTTACTGCTCTCGAGTACCCGACCTTTGGTTCCCACTTTGTGCCGGATGAGTAGTTTTTTCGTTTCATTTTCATTCCTTGTTTCTATTTTAGGCGTCCAGCGATCACGCTGTCATCGATCGATTCAAAAACGGTAATGTCGGCTGAAGCGGGGTTTTATACTTCGTCTTAATCGCGTTTCATATCACGACGAAACACGCAGTAGACATACTGCTGATCCTTTCCGTCCGGTGTGCGGTGTATTTCGTAGTGACTCTCCAACAACACGAAGTCAGACCCGAACACCTCACCCAGCGTGTCGGGGCTTCGCCGTTTGACATCCAGCCCACTGCATCTCTTCGGCCCCTCCGGCCCAAACGTCGCTATCACCACGACGCCAGCGGGTGTGATAGATCTTCGCAAAGAGTGCACGTATGACTGTTGCTCCCCAGCATTCACCAGAAAGTGAAATACAGCTCGGTCGTGCCAAACATCCCACGGCCGTAATGGCTCGTACGCGGTCACATCACCCACGACCCACTCGACAGACGAGGCCCGATCGCCCAGCCTAGTCCGGGCCGCCTCCAAGGCCGGCGCAGCAATATCCAGCACTCCGACGTTTACAAATCCGCTTGTCAGCAGATTATCTACAAGACGCGAACTCCCCCCACCGACGTCGAGAATCCGGACATTCTTGTCAACTGTGTGGCGCTGTATGAGTTCAAGGGACAACGAGGGCGTTTCTTGAAACCAGCTAACCTCGTTTTCCCGATATTTCGCCCAGACCTTACTCCAGTGAGTTTGTCTGTCCAACTTCCCCACAGAGATCTCCAAAAGTGAGGTTAGAGTTCCTCTCAAGATCCTTGGTTCCCCTGATACGAAGTATACCACGTCATCAAACACGGCAATAGCCACGCGCGATCTCATCGGGCTTAGTTCGTTCTGTGGGCACTATCCTTACGCCTGAGGTTTTATGCTGTCTGATGTAACATGCCCGGTCCTCTGCGAAGACATGCTATACGGTGAAGATACAGTGAGATTAATGAGGGGTACGAAAATTGCGGATTTTGTAATATAATAGAGTAGACGTGGGCACAAAGAGGCCCACGTGAACCCGTGCGACCGTGGGGAAAATCGTACCAGCGCCCACGTAAGAGCTTATCTTATAGGGCGTTGCAATGTTTTGGAGTGCGGGGTTTTGTCAAGACGCCAAGAGTTGTCACCAGGCCAGGAGGTCCAATGTGGAGATGATTCATAGAAAACCCAGCCGTGGAGCGATGCTCGCTCTGAGTGTGTTCATCATCGCTTTTCATTTTCTATGTATTTCGACCACATATGGTGCGCCGGTCTGGGGTGAGATTTTTACATTTGAACAACCAGACGGGAAAAAAGTAGATGTGCGGATCTGGGGAGATGAATTCTACCGCGTTGTCGAGTCGTTGGATGGTTACACGTTGACCCGCGATCCAAACACGGGCGAGATATGCTATGCGCGTCTTTCTTCCGACGGCAATAGCCTTGTGTCGACGGGAGTCCGTGTTGACAGTACGACCGGGGACGCCTTGGGGTTGGAGCCTCATATACGAATCAACCCCGAGGCCAGACGATCCATCATCCGGGAAGCCCGCCAAGCGGCGCTCGAATCCAGCCGCGATGTGTTGGCCGGGTTGGGACTGGCGCCGGAACGGGTGGAACCTCCCTGCAATGGAAACGTCCAGGGTATCTGCCTGATCGTGGATTTTAGTGACGAAGTCGCGACCGTCCCCGCGGGTGACATCGAGGATTACTGCAATCTCCCTGGTTACAGTGGTTATGGCAACAATGGTTCGGTGCGCGATTATTTCTATGACGTGTCCGATGGGAACCTGACCTACACCAACTATGTGCCGACAGCTTACTACCGCGCGCAGAATCCAAAAAGCTACTACGATGATTGCGACGCGCCGTATGGGGAGAGGGCTCGGGAGCTGGTCATCGAAGCATTGACCGATCTGGACAACAGTGGCTTTGATTTTAGCCAGTACGACTCAAACGGCGATGGTCTTATTGATGCCATAAACTGTTTCTACGCTGGGGTAACCGGTTGTCCATGGGCAGAGGGGCTCTGGCCGCATTCATGGACTGTTAGTTTTAGTGCCGACGGTGTGGACGCCTTTCGCTATCAGATTACGGGTATTGGGAGTACGCTCCGGCTCAGCACCTTCTGCCACGAAAACGGTCACATGATATGCTACTGGCCCGATCTGTACGATTATGATCATGACTCGTACGGCGTTGGCAAGTTCTGTATCATGTGCAGCTCCACCTCATCGACCAATCCTCAGGAACCATGTGCATATCTCAAGCATATAGCTGGATGGACGACCACGACGTTTTTGACCACCCCGCACACTATAGCCACGCTACCGTCGGATTCGAATACGATCTACAAGTACGAGCATCCGATTCTGACGAACGAGTACTATCTGTTTGAGAACCGGCAAAAGGTGGGTCGGGACGTGGGTCTGCCCGATGCCGGCATCGCTATCTGGCATGTCGATACGGAGGGCAGCAACAGCGATCAAGACATGACTCCTGAATCTCATTACGAGTGCACGTTGGTCCAGGCTGACGGAAACTGGGATCTGGAGAACTGGGTAAACAGGGGCGATCTGACCGACTTGTGGGAAGCCCCCACTCACACCGAGTGCACTCCCTTCACGAACCCGAATACGAATTGGTGGGATGGCAGCTCGTCTGCGTTGTATGTCACCGATGTTAGCGTCAGTTCGACGGTGATGACGTTCATCTTCAATCGTCAATGCCAGGTTCAACCAACGGACATTGACTTTGGTATGGTTGCCGTAGGTGATTCGCTGGATGAGACGTTTACAATCATAAACGTAGGTGTCGACCCGCTCATCGGGAGCGTCAGCGAATCCTGTGACGCATATAGCATTGTCTCCGGAGGAAATTACAATATTCTCCCCGGCGATTCTCAGGTCGTCACCGTGCGCTTTGCACCAACATCCGCCGGAACACACAACTGCACGATCCAGCTGGGTTCGACCTTCTGTAGCGATGTCTACTGCACGGGTGAGGCGTATGATCCAGTGTGTGCGATCGAACCCGACACACTCGACTATGGCAATGTCCCAGTCGGAGGGTTTGAGAGTCTCTCGTTTACGATCACGAACATCGGCAGCGAACTTCTCGCCGGTCAGGTTTCGGAATCCTGCGACCGTTTTCTCATCACGTCTGATCCATACTATGTCCTCGACCCCGGAGAATTCGACGTGGTAACCGTCACCTATCTCCCCGGCGCGATCGGGGCGGACACCTGTTGGATCGAAACCGGTTACGATCTGTGCAAAGACGTCATTTGTATTGGCGTTGGTGTCAGCCCGCCGGTTTGTCTCATCGAGCCGGATACGCTCGACTTTGGTGCGGTGTTGACAGGAGATTATAAGGATTCCACCTTCATCATCACAAATGTCGGTGGCGACACGCTCAGTGGTTCGGTGAGTGAGACCTGCGGTGATTACAGTATTATCTCCGGTGACGGTGCATATAGCCTGGCCTCCGGCGAAACGCTGACCGTAGCCGTGCGGTTTGAGCCGACGGGTAATGGTCCGCTAACGTGCACGGTTGAGACAGGGAGCGCCCTTTGTGTTGACGTAACGTGTCTTGGCACCGGCATAGACGTGACTCCGCCTCCGCCACCCGAGGAATTCAGCGTCGCGTACAATACCGGCTCGGGCAATCAACTGATCTGGAGATCGTGTCCTGCATCGGATTTCGGGATGTTCAAGATCTATCGCTCGGAGAACCCGGGGTTGCTGCTCGATGCCCCAATGGACACAACGTGGCAGGAAATCTACTCAACGAGCGATACAACCTGGACCGATACGGCATCAGAAGGATGGCAATATCGATACGAGGTCACTGCGCTGGACACGGTGGGGAACGAAAGCCCTCCGACTTCACCGGGTGTTCTGACGGGGGCAGCTTCGACTGGTGTTCCACGGCGGTTCGCGCTCTATCAGAGTGCTCCGAACCCGTTCAATCCGTCGACGGTGATCACGTACGATGTGCCGCCCGGCGGAGGGAAGGTGACGATTCGCATCTTTGATGTGAAGGGCCGGCTGGTGAAGACGTTGGTCAACAAAAACCAGACAGCAGGGCAAAAGACGGTGACCTGGGACGGGCGAAACGATCGGGGAGAGAAAGTGGCCACGGGTGTGTTTTTCTACCGTATGCGGGCGCCAGGATGTGAGAAGACGATGAAGATGACGTTGTTGAAGTAATCTGTCGCTTATGAGATATGAGGTTGTTTGAAAGCCCGGTTGTCGAGGACGTGAGGCTCGATGGCCGGGCTTTTTGATGGGCTCTCTCAATGGACAGGGTCAAATGAGCTACAGTGCCGGCAGAGATAGGTTAGTCCTCCCTGACCTCGGAGTGCGGCGACTTTTTGATCGTGGCGACATGTGAATCAACAGTAACCCCGTCGGCGACAAAACCGGCGAGATCCATCGTGAGTGAGTCGGCTACGTCGTAGCATGACGGCAGTACGTACTCGAGACGAAACCAGAAGGGTTTGCGAACTCTGCTCGTGATACCTCTAAACGCACGGATGTCTCTCCCAACGGTTGGGCGCTCGCCCCGATTGTAGGCTCCGAGATCCCCCTCGAGTTCCACCGTTTTGGGGCTGATCGAACCACGACAGGGCATAATGATATCGAATTTACTGAAATCCACATCGAGTTCGTTGACACGCTGGTCGACCGAAAATTTCACAAGTAGCCGATCGGGGACGTGCGTTTTTTCTTCAATCTTGACTCCCAAAATCTTGGAGTACGAGCGAGTCCATTGGGGATAGACCTCAATACGAACCCAAAGTTTTTCAAGGAAAAACCACCCGTTCTCCTGACGGACGTCCTCGATCGTTGCCTCTCCACTCATACCTTCCAGATGGACCGCGCAGCCCGCGAACGTACTCACACAAACGGTTGCTGCGATGACACTCAACGCGGCGATTCTGACCCTTATGAAGATTCGATGCATGCTACCCCTCCAGTGGCAGATCTTATTCGGACGCTGGTCAACAACAGATTAGAGCTGGGGCGCGATCCGGATTTCTTTGTTGCGTTGATGGCACAGATACAATAATGGATATGGCGACTCGTGGCAACTCTCTACGGATCATCGGCAATTCACGGGCTAGACTTGACGTTGACGCCGGCCCTTGATACGGTGTCTCGTACATCTTAGAAATCTCACCAGAGCAACCTGCAGCTAAAGCGTTTTGGTATTTTTGTCCGGGCCCTCAAACAGGATCTGAGATGCTTCTGGATGTGGAATCAGCGAGCAGACGACACCGCTGCTCGGGAAACATAACGCGGCACCCACCAACAAAGACAATCACTTTATTTATCGCCGGTTCCCGGAGTCGCGTGAAGGGAGGCGAACAGATGCGAATTGGCACCTGTCTCGGAGTGTTGATACTCCTTTTTGGGTTGTCGCTTGTTCCAGGGACGGCTTTTGCGGAGGGTAGGGGGAGTGGCGGCGTAAAGATTGGGATCAGCGCGGCCGGACAATATGGCGCTGACACCGGTGGGTTCGCATATGTCGACGAAGAGATCGGAGAAATCCGAGTGTCGGATATGGAATCGACAACGGGTTTCATGTTTGGCGTGTTTGTACAATACAAGATCAACAATGTGATTTCCCTTCAACCCGAGGTGTTCTTTACAAGAAAAGGGACGGTGCAACAGATCGAGATAGCCGGGATCTCCGCCGAAACCCGGTGGCGGCTCGATTATGTCGAGGCTCCGATTCTACTAAGACTGTCGTTGCCAACGAAGCTGTCCGTTGTGCCAAGCATATTTGGGGGGCCTGCGTTGGCTATTGCGATTTCCAGCAGACAGGGCATCGGCATACACGAAACATGGGAGTACGAGATCAATATTGAAGAGATCGTCCAGGACAACGATTTTGGTGTCGTAGTTGGCGGGGCTCTCAACATAGATGTTGGACCGGCACTAGTTGTTGTGGATGGGCGATATTCTTTTGGTCTAGTGTCCTGGTATATTACGGGCGACGAGGATATCGACGTTGAAATCAAGCACCGTGTCGGGTCAATCATGGTCGGGGTCGCGTCGCCGTTCTAAAAGTGATCGCACGATTGAGCTTGCTGGACGGGGGCGCCGAAAGAGCAACACAACGTCCGCCTGAGGAGGAACAAATGAGGGGATTGCGTAACGGATCAATTACCATACTGTCGGCCGTCGTTTTCACAATGCTTTTCTCCGCCGGGTGCAGTCCGGCACACTTCGATGTGAGACGCTACACGGCCGATGATGGATCATTGACAACGAGATTCAGGAGCTATGATCCGGCATTTATCGAAGGAGTAGATGCCGTCACGCGGGATTTCCAGGTGACCGGCGCGCACCACGTCGAAAGATCAGAGGAAAGCCGTATCTGCAATATCGCGGTAGAAAAACGGATCCCTGAGGATTACCGAATCAGGTACTATCTGATTATCATATACGTAGGCGAAAAATCGACCGAGTTTGAATCATTGTCGCTAGAAGTCGAGGACCGTCACATTTATCTTCCTCGCGACAAGAAAATTATGAAAGAGCCGAAATTGTTATCCGATAAGACGGTTGAACAGGAAATCTATTATCGTGTCAGCGCGGGCGATCTGCGCGTTCTTGCAAACGCGCATACCGTGGCTTTTGAGTTAGAAGTCAAGGTGAGGGATGAACCGGTAAAGGCATATTTGACCAATCGAACCATCAAAGGTATCAAACAGTTCGTGGATGAACATGTTGAAGAGGATGCGTGAATTCGGAATCAGACCCCCTTGCGTTGACACCCATGGTGTTCAGTATCCAGCGTGTCTGCTCGTCTTTCCGGTTAGCTTCTCCTGTGCTATAATCTAATTGACATCGGCGGCTTTGGCGACGAGGGCGAGCCGTTATGAAAAACCTTCCTATTGTCTTCGTGATGATTGTGCTCGTGGCCTGCGTCATCGAGAAGGCGGAGCCTGATGCGGGGCGCCTGGGCGGCGGGACAATCACGATCCCCGAGAAAACACACCGGACCGATCGCGCAGGCGGCCAACGCGCGGACGAGGTCGTCACTCCCGACGGCCGCTTCGATTTGGATGCGGCCCGGGCATCACGCTTTGAGGATCCGATTGACTTGAGCACGTTTGATGTTCGGCCGAATCCGAATGCCGGCCGGCCGTTGATTCGCGAGTCAAATGCAAAGGCTCCTGCAAATCACCCGGATGACATCTACTGGGAACGGGGATTTCTGGTTGAGGGAATCGGCGGCCGTGTTTGGGCTCTCGTCGTATATGACGGACTCCTGATCGCGGCAGGTGATTTCGACGCAGCGTGCGATACAGTCGCCTACAACGTAGCGGCGTGGAATGGATCCTCTTGGGCTCCTCTCGGGTCGGGAGTGAATGGTAACGTGTGGGCTTTGGCCGTTTGGGGGAACCAATTGATCGCCGGGGGGGAGTTCACCGTCGCGGGGGATGTGTCGGCCAGTAGGGTCGCCGCGTGGGATGGGTCCTCCTGGTCGCCGCTTGGGTCGGGGGTGAATGGGACGGTGTACGCTTTGACCGTCTGGGGGAACCAGCTAATCGCCGGGGGGGAGTTCACCAACGCAGGGGGTGTGTCGGCCAGTAGGGTTGCCGCGTGGAATGGATCCTCCTGGGCTCCCCTCGGGTCGGGAGTGAATGGGACGGACTACGCTTTGACCGTCTGGGGAAACCAGCTGATCGCCGGGGGAGAGTTTACTGCAGCCGGGGTTGTATCTGCCAGTAGGATTGCCGCGTGGAATGGGTCCTCCTGGTCTCCCCTCGGGTCAGGAGTGGGTGGGACGTACCCGACGGTGTACGCTTTGACCGTTTTCCGTCACTGGCTGATCGCCGGTGGAGCGTTTACGACAGCCGGGGGGGTGTCAGCCAGTAACATTGCCCTTTGGGCTGGAGCCTCCTGGTCTCCTCTCGGCGCGGGGGTAGGTGTAGCCGTGAGTGCCTTGGGCGTCTACGACGACCAGCTGATCGCCGGTGGAAGTTTCTCCCACGCGGGGGGTGTGTCGGCCCCTAGAATTGCCGCCTGGGATGGGTTCTCGTGGTCTCCCCTCGGATCGGGTATGGATCGTTCCGTTCGGGCTTTGACCGTCTACAGCAATCAGCTGATTGCTGGGGGAGTGTATTCGCAAGCTGGCGGTGCGAGGGCAGATCACATCGCCGCTTGGGATGGATCCTCATGGTCAACCCTTGTGTCTGAGACAAACGGCTTCGTCCCTTCGATGAACGATATTGTCACGTCATTGGCCGTCTACGACGACCAGCTGATCGTGGGGGGGATCTTTACCCTAGCTGGGGATGTGTCGGCCAATAGAATCGCCGCGTGGGATGGGTCCGTCTGGTCTCCTCTCGGATCGGGGATGGATTACTGGGTCGAAGCTTTGACCGTCTGGAACAACCAACTAATCGCCGGGGGATGGTTTAGCGAGGCAGGGGCGGTGGTGGCGAGATACGTCGCCGCGTGGGATGGGTCCGCCTGGTCACGTCTTGGAGACCTTTATGACATTCCCGACGTAGTGGACGCATTGACCCTCTACAACAACCAGTTGATCGCCGCCCAAAATTGGGAGATCGACTATGGCGTTGACGCTCACGTCCTCGCGTGGAATGGATCTTCTTGGTATCGTCTCGGGTCGTTGATGAACGAACGGACATTCGCCTTGGCCGTCTACGACAACCGGCTGATCGCGGGGGGAGACTTTACAACGGCGGGGGGTGTCTCGGCCAACCGAATTGCCGCCTGGAATGGGTCCTCATGGTCTCCGCTGGGGTCGGGGATGAATGATCGCGTGCGGGCTTTGGCCGTCTTCGACAATCGGCTGATCGCAGGGGGAGACTTTACAACGGCGGGGGGTGTGTCAGTCAACCGAATTGCCGCCTGGGACGGGTTATCGTGGTCTCCTCTCGGGTCGGGGATGAATGATCGCGTGAAGACATTGTGTGTCTACGATAACCAGCTGATTGCTGGGGGATGGTTTACAGACGCGGGTGGTATGTCGGCCAACCGAATCGCCGCCTGGGATGGGTTATCGTGGTCTCCCCTTGGGTCCGGTATGGGTGGATCCGTTTGGGCTTTGTGTGTTCATGACGACCGGCTGATCGCAGGGGGAGCTTTCACCGTTGCCGGGAACAAGGTGTCGGCGTATTTGGCTATCTGGAATCCCAATCCTGAGGTACCGGTGTTCATACGCGCCTTCGACGCGAACGTGGTTGAAGATGGTGTGGATCTTTCGTGGGACGTTGTTTCCGATGAGGAGGTTCTGGGTTTCAGAATCTACCGGAGCATCGATGGAGCGGAAGCAGGTGACGACATAACATTGGGTGAACTCATACCACCGAAGGTGAGGACATACAAAGACGAAAACGTGAGTGGCGGTTGGACGTACGAGTATACGCTGGTTGTGGTGCTGGCGGATCGCTCCGAAGTGAGATCACAAACTGTAACAGTCAAGACGAGAGGATATGCGCTTACGCTTTATCAGAACATGCCGAACCCGTTTAATCCCACGACAACGATTTCCTTTATCTTGCCCAAACAAAGCGACGCGAGGCTCGCGGTCTACAACATCGAGGGCAAGCTGGTAACGACGCTCGTGAATGATGAGCTTGACCAGGGATTCAAGGAAGTCACCTGGGACGGCAGAGACTCCCAGGGCAGCCCGGTGAGTTCAGGTGTCTACTTCTACCGCCTGACTGCTGGCGACCGAACGCTCACAAAGAAGATGGTTCTTCTGAAATAAAGAGAAGGCTGGAAAATCAACTTGAGCGATTTGCTCAGGAGTAACCAATGACCGTGCCCTCCCGGCGATGGTTTGTCCCCATCTGTATCCTCTCGATTGGTCTGATCGCGATTCTCTTCGTGAGCTGCGGTGAAGAGCAGAGTCCCAAAGGGCCAGACCTCGTCGAGTGTGTTGCGGATACTATCCCTCCGGCACTCGTTACGGATCTTTCATTGAAATCTCCGACGCTCAATTCTCTCGTCGCCGTATGGACGGCCACGGGAGATGACGGCATGAAAGGCACCGCCTCCCTGTACGACATTCGCTACTCGACATCACCGATCACAGAAGAGAACTGGGAATCGCTAACTCGAGTAGAGGGGGAACCGTCACCCGGACGGTCAGGTCAGTTGGAGAATGTGAGGGTGGGTGGATTGGAGCCGGGCACGAGCTACTTCTTTTCCTTAAAAACATCGGACGAAATGTCGAACGAATCGGGACTGTCAAATGTCGCGACCGGCGCGACGTTACAAGAATCATCACCTCCGTCAAATGTCACGGATCTGGTAGCGACGGCGATTGGTGAGTCGTCGTTCACTCTGGCATGGACGGCGCCGGGGGATGACGGAATGACGGGTACTGCGTCCCAGTATGACATGCGATACTCGACGTGGCCGATCACTGAACAAGACTGGGGTTTGGCGGCCCGAGTGGAGGGAGAACCACCACCCAAGCCGGCGGGTCGGCTGGAAGTATTGACGGTGGACGGATTGGAGCCCGAAACGAACTACTTTTTTGCGCTGAAAACATCGGACGACGTGCCGAACTGGTCCGGACTGTCAAACGCCGCTCCGGGTCTTGGATACAACGCGTTTCTCTGGGTATATCCGGATGTGATCCATAAAGGAGACACGATAAACATTGTTTACAGAGTGACAGTGGAGGAACCGGTCATACTGAGCTTTACCGCCAACTATCTTTATGAATGCGGCGACCGCACCCTAAGAACCCTGGTGGAGGGAACCTACCCGACCGGGATTTTTTCGCTGGTTTATGACTTTTACGATACGGTGACCAGAGACTACTACCCCGCCACCCGGTATTATTTCTCGCTTTGTTGGGGTTCTGAACACAAGATGAAAACCGACGTGTGGCTCCGAGAATAGCGACGCAGGCTCGCACGAGCATGCCGGTCGAGACCGACGATGATGAAACCAACGGGAAGGCAGCCCAAGATGCCAAGTGATCGTTTGAACGTCACGAATAACGGAGCGCACACTGCGCTGAATGTGCTCGTCACATTGTTGATTATCATTCTTGGTCTTTGCCTGTCTGGGTGCTCTCACGATGACGACCCCGCCTCTCCAGAGGAGACGATCTCGGTGCCTTTTACTCCGTATGGACCGTCGAGCACAACGCTGGGCATTGTAGAGCATTACTCGACGGGTGGCGCGGAGAGCAGCTCGGGGCATAGTCTCGAGTATCGGTTCGACTGGGGAGACGGAGATCGGTCACCCTGGTCGTGCAACGCTACCGTCCCGCATGGCTGGTCGTTGGAAGGCGGCTATGCCGTAACAGCCCAGGCACGCTGTGCGACCCACACGGACAGGTCTTCGTCATGGTCGGACGAGATGATGGTGACAGTGGGCGAGGCCATCTCGACCCCTGATATTCCAACCGGCGCCCTAAGAACCGATCTTGGTAACGTTGAGACCTACACGACGGGTGGTGCGGAGAGCAGCTCGGGACATGATCTCGAGTACCGGTTCGATTGGGGAGACGGTAGCCAATCTTCCTGGGCGTCGTCGGGCAGCGCCCCGCATGGCTGGTCGATAGAAGATGACTATAGGGTTAAAGCCCAAGCGCGCTGTGCAACCCACACGGATAAGCTATCCTCGTGGTCCAGTGAAGAGACGGTGGTGGTGGGTGAGACGATCTCCACTGCGAGTTCTCCATCGGGTCAGCCGTCCGTAAGACCCGGAAGCACAAAGATGTACTGCTCAGATGGCGCACTAAGCAGTCGCGATCATCAGATTCTCTACCAGTTTGATTGGGAAGGTAGAACCACTCCGTTGTGGACAACTTCTAATTGTGTGTCAATATACTGGTCTTCTACTGGCGATTTTTATGTAAAAGCGCGGGCACGCTGCGCTATCCACCCGGATGCCGTCTCACCGTGGTCGAACCCGCTTTTGGTCGTGGTAACAGCCCACGAGGTGATCACTACTCCGCATACTCCGACGGGGCCTATGGATACCGATGTCGGCAAAACAGAGACCTATTCGACTGGAGGGGCCATAAGCAACTATGATCACGATCTCGAGTACCGGTTTGACTGGGGTGACGGTAATGAGTCTCCGTGGTCCTCCTCTACCAGCGCTTCGCGGAGCTGGTCGGCAGAAGGCAGCTATGTCGTCAAGGCCCAGGCGAGATGCAAGATACATATCTCAAGGGTCTCGTCGTGGTCAACTGGATTGACGGTGACCGTCACATCGCCCTAAGTGGCGTTCGCTCGCGACAACACATCACACACATCGCTGGTCGATCCCGCACGTTTTCTTATGACGGGAACCCGATGACGGTGTCCGATCGTCTACGTATCTCAGAACCCGTACGTGACGGCAACGCCATATGCATCCGGGTCGCCTATCCACCCTAGGTCATAACTGGAGTACTCGACGGTTGCGCGAAACCCGGAGATGACCCATGCCAAACCAAGCCCGTAGGACACCCTTCCCTTCTCACCATCATCAAGGATGTCGTGCCGGCCGACACGCAAGAAAGCGATGTCTATCACACCAAACTCGACGCCCCCGCCTAGGGCCTCGTACGAGTCCGCGTGAGCAATTATGTCGCCGATGAGTGACACCGAGGCAATCGGCGCCCGGTAGCCGATCAGGTCTTCCGTTTGTGCAATGGGAGGAGCCTCAACCCGGAACCCACCGCCGAGCCGAATCTGTCTGGGAAGACTGGTCTTGCGGCCATCGTATTCAAATTTTCTCCCCAGACTCAGGACGCTCAGTCCGGCACTTGGAATGAATCGAATTCCTGAGTCATGCTCGAATGTTGCCTTTCCAAATGTGCCAATATCGAATGCCCACGTATGTATCTTATCCTCGGCGAGGCTCGAAACGATGTATTTGGCCGCGATGCCCAACCCCATATCGATCATACCCGCCTTGAGTCCCCCCGCAACGGCCAGAGTGACCTGTGAGTCTCCGGCGTCAAACTCGCGTCCGGTCCCCTCAGGGAGGAAGACCGTTCGTTCTTTCTGTGGATCCATATGCAAACCGGTGTAGAGGAGGGAGCCGGCCAACCGCCAGGAGATTTCATCCGATGAGACAACCGTCCCCGCGTTTACGGCGACGTTCGTTAACAAAATGTCGGCAGGCCAGTCGATAATGTTGAGGTCCAGCCCGGCCTGTTCAAACGTGAGGAGTACGGCCGGGTTGTAATACTGATTCGCGGGATCAATGTCATCGGCCACCCCGGCCTGTCCAAGCGCGAGGTTCCGCGTGCTCGTGGGAATCTTGAGGAACTGGAGGCTGTAGGTCCCGACTTTGGCAAACGGTTCTGTTGCGCTCGCATTTTGATGCTCAACAGATGCGAGGGCGATAGTCAAACTCGCAAATACTACGAAGAATCTCAAACCCAACCTCCAACGCGGGGCCTCGACAATTTGAGCACACTACGGTTGTTTCTGCAAGTGCTGTGCTTGGAAACGGCCCTGGGGAGAGGCTTCCTCCACTGTAGTCTCGCTTGCCGGTTTCTGTTATGATTCGCGAAAGCGCAACGGATTGAAATAACGAAATCACTTCGCGAGAAGTCAAACGAAACCGATCTTCAGGAAAGGGAGATTTGAAATGCGGGTTATGGCAGTACTTGTGATCTCATTGACATGCATTACCGGCGTTGTCGATGCCGCCGAGAAACCGCTCATGTTCCGCTTCAAAAGTGTGGGAGTTGAGGAGGACCTCGTCGATGCGACGATGATGCTCTTCAAGGGATCCCTCGAAGAAGAGGGAAAATACCGACCCGTATCGGCGGATGATGTTATGGGCTACGTCGAGTGCTATGAGTCGACGTGCGCCGCCGAGATTGGATGGGAGGCGGGGTACGAAAAAGCGATCATTGGGTCGCTCACACGGCTCGGATACAAGATCATTGTACGGGTACAACTCGTTGACACGCGGGACGGAACCGTTCTCTACAGTGAAGATGGGGTTTCCGAGTCGGAGGAAGACCTCGATACGGTTCTGGCGCGGCTGGCGAAGGGCGTCACGACGGGGAGTAAGTTCGAGGGGACCGCTGAGGTGGGGATGATCACCGAAAAAGAAGCCCTTGAGGACAGGCGTCGCGAGTCGTACTCGTCAAAGGGATTGCGCGTCGGGTTTATTTGGCCGATCGACAATTCGTTTGGCAACAAAATCGATCGGCTGACCGCCCTCGATTTTGCCTATCAGCACGATCTGCCGGACTTTTTCTTGGCGGGACGGTCGGGTATCAGGTGGGGTGACGGTGGCGTGGATATCTGCTTTCTCGACGCAAAGATCGGACGGTATCTCAGCCGTGGTGATTTCACGCCGTTTGTCAATGGAGGTGTGGGCGTTCACTACATCCGGGGTAAAGAAACCGTCCAGAGCGATGATGTTACCGCTAGCTATTCCTGGGACGACGGGGCATACGGGCTGGTACTCCTCGGCGGCGCGGGATTCACTGCTTTTAGAACGTACGACTTCCAATTCCAGATCGACGTGGACTACTTTATTATGCTCGACAAAATCAACGACGAAAAAGTGGAGGGCAGCGACGCGCGGCGTCCTCAAGGCATTCTTTTCACATTCTGCATACGAAAGAACTGATCGACGACTCCATCCTGTGGAGACCCGATATCGTTCCAGGCGCTTAGCGTCACACCGGCGGGAATGCGTGTTTGGGATTCTCGGGCAGCGGGTGCGTCGATAACGCGCTAACCCAACAATTTGTGTGCTTTGGGCACGTCTTCTTCTGCGACAGCGATTACAGCGGCACTCTTCTGGGCCTTTCTGAACGCGGTTGCGTAGGCGTATCTCACGTTGATCCCGGCGCGGGCGAGTTTTTCCATCGCCTTGGCAATCGACCCCGGGCGGTTCTTGATCTCGACGTAGAGCACCTCCTCGACGGTGAATGAGTATCCCACCGCCGCCACCTTTAGCTGAGCCAAGTCGGGGTTGACCACCAAAAGACGGATGAGACCGCGTTTGGCTGCGGTGTCCGGGGCAGAGATGGCGAGGAGATTGATCCCGTTATTCGCCAGGTCACGGCAGAGCCGGGCAAGCGAACCGACCTTGTTCTCGAGTTTGACGTTCAGCTGAGTCGCTTTGGGCATGGAGACCTCCCTGAGGCAATCATCACGAAGTGTCGGCATCTAGCGGGTTTGAAAACCATATACACCGATTTTTTCTCATTGTAGCGTGGGATGTATCCGTAGTCCAGCCCCGTGGTGCCAAGCGTTATGCGAGCTCGGACATCTGGATCGACGGCAAACACATCAGCCCTGATACCGATCCGGGCTATCCCGACGGAGCGGCATGGTCCCCCCTCGGGGACAAGATCGCCTTTCATTCGGATCGAGCCGGGACGACGGAGATCTGGACAATAGAGATCGAGTAACAGTAGCAAAATCAATAAATCGAACAAATCGACGCCGGCACCAAACGCCGTAATCTCTTGACAAATAGCGACTTTTATAGTATGAAAATGATGAGTGCAGTAAATGAGAGACCGTTGGGTTGTACATTCCGCTTACACATCCTCTCTGTCTTTTTTAGTCTGTAAACCCCACATACGCTGAAACAGGTCCTCTTATCAAAAGGATCTGGTGAGCCGTGTTCTCCACTACCGTGGATCCAGCTGGCTGCCGTTTGCCCCGGGGCCTGGACTACGTCCGCCGACGGGCAGAGTCGTTTCATATATCCCCTTCCAAATTGGTCGCGCGAACGCACCCACGAACAAGCCTGTGGAAACAACACAGCGAAGAGTCTCTTGGTTGGGAAAACCCTGATGAGCGCGTGGCATCCAAACAACACCGGTGTGGGCTCACTCGAGAAAAGGTGACGAACACGGGTGTCGGTTGAGCTGGATCCAACGGCACCCGTCTGGTAAGAAGCGCATGTCAAAAGTAACGGGAGGAGTCGAGATGCGAAGGCTAGCATTCTTGAGCTTATGTGTTCTTGTTTGGGCGAGCCTGACATTTGCGCAGGTTCCCACACTAGGTCTGTATGCGGACGCGACGGGGGCGGACTGCAATATCATCGACGCCGGACCAGGGCTGTTACCCGTGTATGTTGTTGTCACCAATACTCCTGGCGTGACGGCTTGTCAGTTTGCAGCGCCGATGCCGCCCTGTATGACGACAACGTATCTATCGGACTCGCAGGTCTTTGGCGTGACGATTGGGAACTCGCAGAATGGTGTGGGTATCGGATTTGGCGCCTGTCTCGCGGCGCCGCTTCACGTACTCACGATCAACTATTTTTCGAGTGGGACAACTCCCGCTTGTTGTACATATCCGGTGTTGCCCGATCCAGCCGAGCCGTCTGGCGAAATCTTGTTCGTCGACTGCGATCTAAATCAAGTGATAGGTATGGGGTTGACGAGCACGGTCAACGGTAATGCGAGCTGTCCGTGTCCCACCGGCGATAATCTCCCTCCCAACCCGCCATCAAATCCTTCACCACCGCATCTCGCGGTAAATCAGCCGTTGAACACACAGCTGAGCTGGACTGCATCGGACCCCGACGGTGACCCGCTCGTCTACGATGTGTACTTTGGCACGAACGCGGGTCCTCCTCTCGTGTCTGCCGATCAAAGCGCAACGACGTACGACCCCGGCCTGCTCCAAGATCAGGTGACATACTACTGGCGGATCGTGGCAAAAGACAACCAGGGCCCCCCAGCATCCGGCCCCGTTTGGCAGTTCACAACGGGCACCGTGGTGACCGAGAATTTTATGGTCGGTGTCTTCGCAGATGCGGGCGGAAACGTTTGTAACATAGTGGACGACACCTTCGGACTGTTGAATGTGTACTGTGTCGTCCTGGCACCCGAACCGACGACCGCCGTAACATTCGCCGCGCCCATGCCGCAGTGCTTCTCCGATGGAGGCGCCGTCTACCTGGCGGACGCAAACGTGTTTGGCGTGACCATCGGAAACTCACAGACCGGAGTGAGCATCGGTTTTGGCAGTTGCCTCCCAGAGCCGGTTCATGTTCTTACGATACAATTTCTCGCGCAAGGGAATACGGCGCCGTGCTGCCTTTATTCAACGATTGGCGGAGACTTCTCGACTTCGGGATTTCCTGAGTTCGTTGATTGCCCCTTGGATCTCCGTATCGGTGAGGGGATGACCAATACCATCAACGGCGATCCGAGCTGTCCGTGCCCCATCAACGGTGTCGTCAACGAACCACCTGTGGCCGAGTGTCAGGATGTGACGGTGATCGCCGATTCCAGTTGCACCGCCGACGCGTCGATCGACAACGGCTCGTTTGATCCCGATGGCGATCCGATCACTTTGACGCAGTCCCCGGCCGGCCCGTACCCGCTGGGAACGACCATGGTGACACTCACGGTAGAGGATGACCAGGGGGCTTCTGATACATGTACGGGGACGGTCACCGTCGTCGATACGGTGCCACCGGCGATTACGGTCACGCTCGATCGCGATGTTCTCTGGCCGCCCAATCACAAAATGGCCGACGTCTATGCGACGGTCACGGTGACGGATGATTGCTGCCCGATGCCAACCTTCAGGTTGGTTGAAGTCACCAGCGACGAGCCGGATAACGGTAAAGGTGACGGGAATACGACGGGCGATATCGTGATATTCTCGGACACCCACGTTCAACTTCGTGCGGAGCGGAGCGGAAATGACGACGGTCGGGTATACACACTCCACTACGAAGCAGAAGACTGTGACGGCAATACGACCGGTGCGACGGCCGAGGTCCGTGTTCCACACGATCTCGAGGGTGGGGCCTGCGCCGTTTCGGGTTTTGGGTCGCCCGGAATCGGGTTCGATCCGGAGGTCGAACAGTTTGCGCTTCTGATCCTGTCAAAACCACCCAAGTATGAGATCGGATGGGACGGCTCCAAGATCCTCGTCGAGGAAGGGCTCGATGCGACGATGCTGGATGTGACCAAGGTCTACGTGGGGAACCTCAAAGGGATCGTCCTCCCTCTAGAAACTCTCGAGTTGGATAACGATGGCGATGGGCTCGTCGATCTCGTGCTCTACTACTCGGCCAGAGAGGTGAATATATTGATCGCTGCCTCGACCCCGACGGTCGATGACGCGATCAATCTCGATATCAACTTTGGCGCGATCGGTCTCCACTACACGAGCCCAACGGGAACGGACTATCTCGTACCCGACATTTTCAATCTGGGCGAGGAGGTGCCTTTGGCCACCGAGCAGGGAGACGAGACCGCGGGACGCCCCGGTGAGGATAAAGGAGAGCCCAAGGAAAATGCACCTGGTCTGACAACACCGGTACTCACGGCATACCCCAACCCGTTCAACCCGCAGACCACGATCGGGTATACGATTGCGCAAACCGGGATCGTCCGTTTGAATGTCTATGACATCAGGGGCCGATTGATGAGACGGCTTGTGAGTGGCTCGGAACCGGCCGGCGAACACACGGTAGTGTGGGATGGTCGTGATGACCGTGGTAGTGAGGTGAGCACGGGTGTTTATTTCGTGCGGTTCGAAGCCGGGGGACAGACACAAACCCACAAGATCGTGTTCATGAAATAAGGTCTTTATACCCAGGTGGAGCGAACCCGGTCGCTTGATCTCTAATGAGGCGGCCGGGTTCTTTTTTTTGCGGCGCGAAATACAATCGACAAACCTCTGTACTGAAGTCCCCACATCGGCTACGATTCCACGGTGACCAATCCAGGCTAGCCATCTTCCGTTTTTCCTGACAATGACACTGTCGTTCGGCTTTCTGGGAATACCGTCATTTGGCTTATAATCTGGATCGCGATTTGGAAGGAGTTCCACGGGTCAATGGCGAGAACGAACGCATACGCGGGTTCATTCTTGATAACGGTGGCGGTGTTGATCGTCGTATCCGGTTCCGCCAACGCCGAAGGGACTGACTTCACCCCCAACGTTAAGCCACTCGTCGTTGCGCCACGTTGCGATGGCGGCGTGCGTCTCGACGGCAACCTCGACGAGGACGCGTGGCAGACGGCGGGACGCGCACACAACTTCGCCGAAACGTCACCCGGTGATCAGGTGCGCCCACCCGACGAGACCGAAGTGCTCGTGACCTGGGACGACAAACACCTCTACCTCGGATTCGTCGCGCGCGACCGGCGTCCCAGTCAGATTCGCGCCTCGATGCGGGCCCGCGACGAGATCTTCCAGGACGATTGCGTCGGTGTCATTATCGACACCTATGCCAACGCCGCGTGGGCTTACGAACTCTACGCCAACCCCTTTGGTATCCAGGGTGACCGGCGTTGGACACCGTCGGGCGAGGATCTTGGCTTCGACGTGGTCTTCGACTCAGAAGGGCGGATTACACAAGACGGGTTTCAGGTGGAGATGGCGATTCCGTTCAAGAGTCTTCGCTTTCCCAACCGGGACGTGCAGGAGTGGCGCGTGACGTTTGTCCGTGTACATCCGCGTGACACCCAACGCCTCTATTCGTGGGCGTCGATCAGCCGCGACGAACCGTGCTATCCCTGCCAATTCGGAACGCTCTCGGGGATCGAGGGTGTCCAGGCGGGTGGTTCGTTCGAGCTGCTCCCCGCGGCCGTGGGATCACTATCGGCGTAACTCAACGATCTCACCGATCCGGATTCCGGGTTTGACACGGACGACCCCAACGGGGAGATCTCTCTTGGCGCGCGCTACGGGTTCTCGCCAAGCACCGCGGCCGAGCTGGCCATCAACCCCGACTTCAGTCAGGTGGAATCCGACGTGGCACAGGTGGACGTCAACACGACGTTTGCACTGTTCTTCCCCGAACGGCGACCGTTTTTTCAAGAGGGTAGCGATCTCTACAAATCGGTCTACGATGTCATCTATACGCGGCAGATCAACGACCCGTCGGTGGCGGCCAAATTCACCAGCCGCACCGACGAGATGGGGGTCATCCTTCTATTTGGGCGAGACGAGGAGACACCGTACCTCCTCCCGCTGGAGGAGCGGAGCCTCTTTGCAGCGCCTGGAAAGAGCTGGTCGCAAATCGGCCGTGTGCGATACACGTACCGCGAAGATAGCTTCATCGGCGCCGTCGTCACGGACAGGCGATACGACATCGGTGGCTCGGGAACAGTGGCGGGTGTCGATCTGAATCACCGGTTCGCGCAAAACTATCGGATCAAAACGCAGGCGTTGGCAAGCTACACACGCGAGCCCGACGACACGACACTCACAGAAGGCGCGCATTCACCAGGGGAGACATTCGATGGCGGCCGGCGCACGGTGGCGCTCGACGGCGAGTCGTACGCGGGGCATGCCTTCTACGCGAGCCTTTCGCGTGAGGCGCGGCACTGGAATAGCGACTTGGAGTACCGCGACACCGCCCCCACGTTTCGTGCCGACGCGGGATTCGTCACGCGCAACAACGAGAGGCGCGCCTCGTGGAACAACAACTATATCTTCTACCCCGACAACGCCGTCTTTGACCGCATCCAGCCCAATGTGCTCGTGTGGCAGCGCTGGAACTTCGATGGCACGCGTAAGGGAAGCGCCATCGAAAACACGATCGATTTTGTTCTGAAGGGACAGACGCGTGTCAGTCTCGGATACGATCGCAGCGAGGAGCGATTTCGCAACGTCGACTTCGATGGCATCGATCTTTACTACGGCGAGTTCAACAACAGTTATTTCGACGCATTCCACTTTGGTTTCTGGGCCGGGTTTGGGGACCGCATCGCCCGCCCCGCGCAGCCGGTGCCATTTCTTGGTTTTGGGGGGGTCGTCGATGTGTGGGGCACGATCAAAATAGGAACCCGCTTCGTCGCCGAACCGCTGTTCACGTGGAACGCGCTCGAGAACAGGGACACGGGAGAGGAGTTTTTTGACGGATACATCGGGCGGATCAAGCTGAGCTACCAGTTTACCCGCGAGCTGTTTTTGCGTCTCGTGGCGCAGTACGACGACTTCGCCGGCGAGCTTACTGTAGAGCCGCTCCTCACGTGGCAGCTCAATCCATTCACTGTCTTCTATGTGGGCGCCAATGTCGACGGGCAGGACTACGGTCACTATTCGCTCGACCCGTCCGTACGGACGGGGGACGGTTTCGAACCCACCGCGTGGCAGGCGTTCTTCAAATTTCAGTATTTCTACCGATTCTGAGAGGGGATCCGATACCCCGGGCTGCGGCCGAGCCGTCGAACTAAACGGGGAGTCGACGCGCTACGATCCTAGTCGACGAGGAACTCCGGCACCCTGACAATCGATATCTGGACACCGTAGTCGCCATTGTTATCCGAATTATCGCCGAACTTCCGGTCCAAAGCGCTAAGAAACAGATGTGTCGCGCCGGTCGGCACTCTGATGATCGTGTCGTAGACCAAGAAATCCTGTGGGATATCCGTAGCCTCCTCGCCACAATGAAAGGTTGGCGCTGTCGCGTAGTCTTCTCCCGCATCGATCGCGCCGGGGACTCGATGCAAATTGCCGGCAGCCCGAAGCACATTGCTCGAGCTAAAGACACCCATTGCGCGGTCCTCGACCTCGCTGCCACTGCCCGTGCCAAATCGTCCCTCGGCGTCGAGACAGAGAACATCGCCCGGTTTGATACCAAGGTCCACTAGACGAACGATCATCGCCGGCTGGGTGCCCGGGTCATCGCAAATGTGGAGGTATGTCATTCTGGGATCGAGGTTGACAAAGGTGAGGGGACGGAACATATAGTCTCTTCCAACCTCATCCGGATACGTGATGTCGCCCATCTCGTACTCTTCGTTCCCGGCAAACACCTCTACCTTGTAGCCCGTTTGAACGATGGGCATCGTAAAGACAAACCTCGGTTCACCCGGCGTCAGGACACGGGTTTTGGCGAGTTCTGATTCCGGCATTTTGAGGATCTCGACCGTGACACTCGCGTAGCTGTCGAGAAGCCGTGCGGCGTCCACCTCGATGTCGACCGAGTTCAAAAGGTCTGGTAATTCCAAAGACGTGTAATCCGGATCGTCGAAGACCTCCTGCAGGACTCCGAGATCGGTTCTCGCTTCGCCGATGGCACCGGGCACAAAGGCCGTCGAAAATTCGTCCAGCATTCCATCGCCGTTGAAATCACCCCTCGGGTAAACGTTCTCATCTGCGGGTGATTCCACCTCGCTGTTTTTGTTCACGTCTTTTTTGGGGTGGTTGGGATCACCGTCCAACTCGGCCGCCGCCGATGTGACCTGCAGAAACCAGTCACGCCAACGGCGAAAATCCGACATGTCGACCTCTCCGTCACCGATACCGTCGTCCCCGTCTGCGTCTTCTTCGTAATAGTCGGTCCAATTTTGATATTCGACGCGCTGGTTGCCATCGGGTGTCCCATCGTCGATATCGCACATCATCTTTAGCACGTCATTCCCACCCCGCACTCGGTCCAGGTCGACGACGCTCGCCCAGGCATCGACCCGGGGCTGTGCGCCTCCGCCGACGGTCACCGTGTTGGAGAGAAGAAGGTCACGCACCTCCCAAAATTTCAGATACGGCTCCGATGCGTAGAGGTACGCAACAAGACCGGAAACGTGCGCCGCGGCCATGGACGTTCCATCCCTTGCGCCGTATAGGGCGCCACCGCTCACCGTGCTCCAAATATCGCCCCCTGGGGCGGAAACATGACCACCGATCGACGAACCGGGCCACCGTGTAGGCCCGCCACCCAAATCATGGACGGCTTCGACGACGATGATATTCTCGGTGCCAAGCTCGATCGCCGCAAAACACATCGGGCTATTGTACCGCGCGTCCTGTTGGCGGAATCCTTGATTGCTATCGTTCCCCGCGGAAACAACGATGACCGGCGTCCGATACGATGCGCCCG
>CP070677.1:960347-963882 GCA_020352495.1 Candidatus Latescibacterota bacterium | reverse complement strand
TCACTAAATGTTCTCACGTAACGCTGATAAATTGCAAGGAGCAAAGGCTCGAGTCCCAAAGGAGGGCGGTATGGACTATCAGCGGACAAATAAGGTGATATTGATTGCGGCGCTCGTTTTTGGTGTTCTGTCGTTTGTACTGGCGCCGGTTTATGCGAGCGACTCGTTGAAAGACAAGATCGACGAGATCGTCCAGGCCGAGGTTGATTTCGACCTGTTTTCGGGCACGGTTGTCGTCGCCGATCACGGAAATATCATCTACTCCACGGCGGTTGGCGAAGCAAACAAGGAAAGCCACACTCCGAATTCGCTGGAAACGCGGTTCAACATCAGCTCGGTGCAAAAGACCTTTATCGCAACGGTCATCATGCAGCTGGCGCAATCGGGAGAAATCGAATTGACCAATCCGCTAAAAAAGTACTTTCCGGATTGCCCCTATTCCACTGCAGACCGTATCCAGATTCAACATTTGCTCAACCACTCATCGGGACTGGGTGATTACCGGGACGACCCCGAATACCAGGCGCGCTCGGAGGAGTTCAAGACCATCGATGAAGTTCTGCCGTTCGTCTACAAAATCGAGCCGGCTTTTGATCCTGGCGAAAAAATGGAATATTCCAACGCTGGATTTCTCTATATCAAGGCGATCATCGAGAGGGTCACCGGTAAGAGTCTCAAGGAGAATCTCACCGAGCGCATCTTCCGTCCTCTGGGGATGGAAAATACTGTCATGTTCATAGGCGGTGACTCGCTGGAAAACCGAGCAATCGGTCACAATCGCAGGGAAGACGGGGAAGGCTACGTGAGAGAATCCAGCGAACCTGCAGCGTATGCAGGCGGGGGAATCTATACGACCGGCCGTGATTTATTGTTGTTCGACCAGGCGCTCTACGGCGAAAAGCTCCTCGACGCCAAGCACAAAGAAGTAATGTTTACACCGGTCGGTCCGCGGCCATTTGTCGCTTTTGGATGGTTTGTCGTTCCCTGGGGTGGTACTACGGTTGTGATGCACAGTGGTGGCAGCGGCGGTTTCTCTACGGAGTTCAGACGCTATCCAGAAAAAAACCTCACGATAATCGTGAATTCCAACTACGGTGGCGAGGCGGCCCACAATCTGACCAATACAGTAGAGGCGTGACTCCTCGGACTGCCATACGAGGTGACCACAGAAAAGGTGCTCTGGCACCGCAAGGGAATGGCGCTGCAGGGCGACGAAAAATACCGGGAAGCCCTAGAGTATTTCGAGAAATGCGTAAAAGGATCTGACCCCTACCTACCGGCCTTGTATCAAGCGGCGCGCACTCGGATCCTGGGTGAGTTCGAACAAGAGCGGGCCATAGAACTGCTCGACCGCTACATAGAACTGGCTACCGCGAACACGGAACCGTCCGCGGCTGCTGCTTGGTGGCGCAAGGGCATCGCCTACGAACAACTGGGCGACAACGACAAAGCGATCACGAGCTACCGGAAGAGTCTCGAGCTCGACCGGGAGTTTGCGAATGCCAAGCAAGCGCTGGAACGGCTGGAAGCCTCGCAGTGAAGGAGGATGTCCCAGATAAAACCCGTTCCAAAGAGTCCGCCCGCCATACTCCGCGCGGGAGGCGAGGCGTTGATCAGCCGCGTGATCGACCGGCTCGTTGCGCCCATTGCCAACTGGCCAGAAAATACTTGACAATCCCGCAGCGCATTCTCTCTACTGGAGCCAAGATTACCGATATTTTGCAACGCCTCGATATTCAATGAATTAAGTTGGCATCTCGGGGATCGTTGGCTTTCGGTGTGATCGTGATTACAGATTGGTGACCCGCGCGGTCTTGAGCCAGATCCCTTCCGGATCCGGCTCTTTTTTATGAAGGAGGTGGAGGGCACTATGAGGACGATCGCAGTGATGAATCAAAAGGGTGGGTGCGGGAAGACGACCATCGCTATCAACCTATCGAGCGCTCTCTCTCGACTCGACCAACGCGTTCTCCTCGTCGACATGGATCCGCAGGCCCATGCCACGGTAGGGCTCGGGATCAAAAGCGAGCAGCTCGATGTGACCGTCTATGAGCTCTTGATGGACCCGAGTGCCCGGGTAAGCGACTCGATCGTCCGGCGCGGCGACCGCTTGAGCGTTATTCCGGCCAATACCGTCCTGAGCGGTGTGGAACAAGAGCTTGCCGGCAGGGAGGGACGGGAGAGAAAGCTGGCCGAGAAACTTACCCAACTCGAGGAGGAAGCGTTTGATCTCATATTGATCGACTGCCCGCCGAGCGTCGGTCTATTGACTTTCAACGCGCTGGTTGCATCCGATGAGGTGTTGATTCCCATCGACGCGAGTTTCTTCTCTATGCACGGACTGATCAAATTGAGGGAAACCCTCGAGGTGATCGAAGAGGAACTCGACCACCGGATGCGTGTCCACGTCGTCTGCAACAACCTGGACACGCGGACACGCTTTTCGAAGGAGTTACTCGCGGAGATGAAAAAGTTCCACTCGGGCGCGCTTGCCGATGCGTACATCAGCCACACCGTGAGACTAAAGGAATGCGCGGCGGAGGGCGTATCGATTTTCGAGATCCATGGGACATCCAAAGCGAGCCAACAGTTTCTTTCCTTGGCGCGGGAACTCGTTGAGAAGGCGCCGAGGGTCGAAACCAAGGAACTGGATGCCTGGATGGAGAAGCTCCACGGACCTAAGAAAGTGCCTGAAGGCGTGTTGTTCTCGCTGGATTTCCCGGAGGCGTCTAGTGTGTCCGTCACAGGCGAATTCACCGACTGGTCGATGGAAGGGATTCCCCTCGAGCGCGACCCGGAAGACGGACTCTGGAAGGTAGTCATCGGTATTGACCCGGGGGAGTATGCGTACCAGTTCATCGTAGACGGGATCTGGATACGGGATCCTGGCAACAGAGATTTCATCCGGAATGAGCTTGGTGAGGAGAATTCGCTGCTCGTCGTTTGAGCCGCGTACGGGACACGATGGCAAACAGCCGGCAGCCGACAACGGGTGACACCCACAAGTCGAGACACATCAGGGATATTGCCCATCTCTACATCTCCAGCGTTCGGAGTCGATCGGATTCCCTGTCTGCAACTTTATTGATCGTCGGCGAGGACCGGGGTTGCTTCTCCGGGTTTCACGCGGCGAACCTCGGGGCAGCCCTCTCTGCAAAAGGCGTCTCCGTTCACCTCTTCGAGCGGAGCGGCCTTCTGCCAAACTCGGGGTTCTTCATGTCGCTGCCTCCTCGGCAGTACATTCGGTGGGATAAAGACGTAGAGGCTCCGATCGCCGGACTTGGGGGTGCGAAGATCAGCTATACGTTGAAGCGATCTCCGGCGCTTGGTGATGGTGCCCGCCGCCCTCGGGTCGAACTCATCCATTTGGCTCCTGTTCATCCCGAACTGCCTTTTCAGGAAGGCCTGAGAGAAGCGAGGGATTTTGCAGGGCCCGTCACGATTCTCCTGGTTCTCAGGATGGGTGAAAACGCTCGGGGGGAGATTATCGAAAGTGCCGTGAAAAAGACCAAGCCCCGAATGACGTGCGTTCTCT
>CP070677.1:944545-960247 GCA_020352495.1 Candidatus Latescibacterota bacterium | reverse complement strand
GCAGAATCAGAGAGAGAACATGACTGAGAAGACGAGTTACAACGGTGGAATCAAAGAACTCCTGGTGTTTGTACTCAGAGAGATGAGACCCAGAGGCAAGCTGATTACGCCATTCAATGTCATATCTTTTCCCATAATTCTATTGGGCATTGTCCTGCTGGTAATCCGGTTCACCAAAGGCTTGGGATTCGTTACCGAAGGCTCCCAGGATTCCCCGTGGGGACTCTGGATAGGGTTCAATGTAGTGACAGGGGTAGCTCTTGCAGGCGGTGCTTACGTTATTACCTTTATGGTTTATATAGTTCGCGCCGAGAAATACCATGCGTTGGTCCGGGCGACGGTTTTGTACGGATTTCTAGCCTATGTATTTTACGCCGGTGCGCTGCTGTTGGACATCGGAAGACCCTGGAAGATAATCAATCCCATTATCGGAAACTCGTTCGGTTACAGCTCGGTATTATTCCTCGTCGCATGGCATTTTTTACTCTATATGATGGCAGAATTCGTCGAATTTTCTCCCGTGGTCGCAGAGTGGCTGGGGTGGAAAAAAGTCCGGAGATTCGCGGCGGGTCTAACCGTTGGGGCCGTGATCATTGGTATCACTCTGTCTATGCTTCACCAGTCTGGCCTTGGCGCTCTGTTCCTGATGGCTAAATCAAAGATACATCCGCTTTGGTATTCGGAGTTCCTTCCGATTCTCTTTCTGGTTTCGAGCATCTTCGCTGGTCTTTCGATGATTATACTCCAGGACATGTTGAGCCGCAGAGCGTTTAAGGATCAGATCGATCCGGAAAAGCGTGCTTCATTCGATGAGATGATCGTCGGCCTTGGCAAGGGAGCGGCGGTAGTGATGTTTGCATATCTGTTTATGAAGGCTCTGGTGTTGATACATGGAGAGCATTGGCGTCACTTGGGCGATTTCTGGGGGACATGGTATCTCATAGAGGTGGTCGGCTTTGTGGCTATGCCACTGTATATGTTTGTCACTGGCGTGACGCACCGAAACCTCAGCGTCATCCGCGCCGCGGCGATCATGACCGTCATCGGTATCATACTAAACAGGTTGAATGTTTCCATGATCGCCTTCAAGTGGTATGTCCCTGTCAGGCACTTCCCATCGTGGATGGAAATAGAAGTGGCTCTAATGGTCATTTTCACGCAAATATGGGTATTCAGGTGGGTTGTGAACAGAATGCCGGTATTGGCAGAACCGCGCGTCGTTCAGATTCAAGATGAGGAAGCAAAGTAATGGAGTTCTATTCATATCTCAACATTTTTGAAACAAAGGGATTGGAATATCTGATAGTAATCGGTTTTCTGGTTCTGTTTGTTTTTTTCATTAGATATATAAGCAGCTCCGACGGGAAGCTTAAATCGGGTAAAAAGTAAAGCTTCTTTCGACCCCCCGAGAAACCGTCTTCTTTTCCGCATAACGAACTCACTTTCCATTTTCCGATTTGCCGCTTTTCTCATATATGGCAGAGCGCCCCGTAGTGGTCACTCGTTGACAACTAGTTGCGATTGTTGAGCGGAGAACTGCAACCCGAGATCACGCACGCAGCAAACGAGTCATTGCGCTTGGAATAATGAAAGCGAGAGCTCTATAGCGCAGTTCGCAGCGGCCAGATTTATCCGATCGCTTTTTTGACTGCCGCGATAAGTTCGTCTGGATCTATTGGCTTGTCGAAAACGGCCACGGGCTTCTTTACGGCGAGATGGCGGCCTGGGATCCCACTGATGATAATCACCGGAACATTGCTTAACGCCTTGTCCCGCGATAGCTTTCGGTAAAACCCGGTCCCCGTTTGTTTAGGCATTTGCAGGTCGAGTGTTATAAGATCCGGTTTCTCGGCCCGCGCCAGTTCCAGCCCTTCAATGCCGTCTGTGGCTGAGATCGTCTCATAACCGTTATCCTCTAAAACGGTTATTAGATAGGTCAGGACATCTTTTTCGTCTTCAATGACGAGTACCTTTTTGCTCATTACGGACCCTCCATATCGTCATCGAGTATTATATCATAGCGTCTTTTTTGTTACTGTATTTCAGTTGAAGATCACCGTTCCGGACAATGGTGTTGGAATCCGGTCACTGTTTGAGACTCCATCCCTTCAGTTTCTCGATTCAGCCGTACTCCGGTAATGCCGATTTCGAGAATCGCACATCCCTCGTATCTTAAGTAACATAATGGCGCGCGACTGTCCATCCGGAATACTTATTCTAGTATCGACTTTTGTGTGAGATTCGACGGCGAGGAATCTCCGTTTTTTTGGTCGGGACATCTTTTGGTGAAACTTATGCCCAAACCGTTCGCCTTTATCGAGAAGCCAATCGATAAGGATGAGCTTCTCAAAAAGGTAAAGGAAGCGGTAGGTTAGGCTGCCCCCGCTGCTCCGATGGGCAGCGCGTCCGATCCGCTATTGCCCCGGCTGTCTTCGCCACACGGTTTGCGTTCCCGCCAGAAGATGTGCGTGACACCACGACCTCGTGCCGTTTGAAAAAAAGGTACGTGCCATGCCATATCAGAATGATCATCGGCACCGTCGACGCGAGGAATCTCCAATATTCGCCTCCCGCAAGACGATATATGATCATTCCGATCCAGACGATTCCGATGATCACCAGCGTCACCCGGTTTGCGAGTAGCAACGCGTGTAGCCTCGGAGAATCTATCCTCATTTTGTCCGGTTCGTTTTTCATGAGTAACACATCCTACACCCGACCGGTTTCACCCGTGTCGCCGCCCTCCACCGAACTCTCATCGGTTTCACCGGGCTCCTCTGGAGTCTCTCCGCCCTTGGGTGGCAGACTGGCCGTGTCCCGGCCAAAAGCGGTGAGTCCGCCCAGCGCGCCCAGCCCCATTGTTTCGACGGCGGTTGAAGGCACAATGATCATCGAGCCCTTCTGGCGCAATCCCTCGAAAACCATGTTCATCGCGCGAAGGTGAAGCGCCACCGCGTTGTTTTGGTAGTGCTCGGAGGCGTTGGCGAACTTTTCGGCGATCTCCGTCTCGGCGGTACCCAGGATGATACGGCTTTGCCGCTCCCTCTCCGCCTGGGCCTGGCGTGACATTGCGTCTTCGAGCCCTTTTGGGATGATGATGTCACGGATCTCCACGTCCTGTGTTGTGATCCCCCATGCGTTCGTCTTTTCGTCGAGTAGCTTCTGGATTTCGGTCCCAAGCCGGTCGCGCTCGGAGAGCAGTGTCGCGAGATCATTCTTACCGATCGCGTTTCGAAGCGCCGTCTGGGCCGAGAGAATTACGGCGTCCTGGAATTTCTCTACTTCCAATACAGCCTTCTGCGCGTCCCATACCATCCAAAAGGCGATGGCATCCACGTTGACCGGCACCGTGTCCGATGTTAGCGTCGTCTCGGCGCGGAAGTCGGTAACTCGGATCCGCTGGTCGACGAACTGAGCGACCTTGTCGATAACCGGCACGATGGCAAAGAGTCCCGATTCACGTAATCCCCTGAATTTGCCAAACCGCAGCAATACTGCCCGTTCCCACTGGTAGGCGATCTGGATCGATGGAGCGATCAGCACCGCGACGGCGATAGTCACGAGCAGGATTTCGCTTTGAGGCCGGAGCATCAGGTAGGCGATAAGACCGTCGGCTGTTCCGAGAATAACGACCGCCTCCCATACCTGTGTGAGACGGATGCAGCCCGCCAGGACCAACGCCGAACCGAGAAACAACACAACGGCGTCAAAGCTAAAAGAGTTGAGAACGAGGTGGACGATCAGACCGATGACAAAGAACCCCACCAACAACAAGACATTAAGAGGGGCGAACCGGAAATCGGCCCGCATCGTCGTCGCAAATTTCTCCAGTGAGAGTCCCAGAAGTGCAAGTGCACCCGTTTTTGATGATTCGGTCATGACGAGGCCTCCTTTCGTTGACGCAAGCCCACCAGCACATCATCGAGAGACAACCCATAGCTGGAGGCGCGCGCCAGTAAATCGGTAAGAATCTGGTCGAGCATCCGTTGTTTTTCGAGCCGGTCGACTTCCGGCTTCTCGTGACCGACAAAAGTACCCGAACCCTGCTGCGTGTCGACGACGCCTTCGATTTCGAGTTCCCGGTAGGCGCGGATGACCGTGTTCGGGTTGATGGAAAGCTCCACGGCGAGCTGGCGCACCGTTGGCAGTCGGTCTCCGGGCTCCAGCTCGCCTCGTGCAATGGCAAACTTGATCTGTTCGATGATCTGGCGGTAGAACGGAACACCGCTCTTTATATCGATCAAGATTTCCATGATTTCATCACCTCCCCGGCATTGGTGTTCTATATCACTATTGTTCTAGTTGAATAATACAATAGATCGAAAAGATTGTCAACCCCGGGGGGCAATATTTTTCACAATCTATTTAATCACAATCGATTAAAGGGTTGTCCGCGGCCCGGCGACCGTGCGCACCCGGCCGGTTTGGGCCCACCACTCCCGGCCCGTGGACCCTCGCGTAGAAACCCGGCACCCGGAGCGGCAAAACCGTCCCCCCAGGGACTTCACCCCAGCGATCGATGGGAGTAACATGACACCATCCGTTATGGGGTGACATTCCCAATTGTCAAACCGGTCCCTCGGACCCACGAATAAGGCAGGAGGTAATGGTGAATAGGATATCCCAAAGACAATATGTTCTCGGGTTATTTGCGGTCGTTGTTGGAATGTTGTTTGTTGCGGCGAACATCAACGCGATCGGCGGGGCGACACCCGGTGAGCAACAAAGCGGAGCCGATGGGGGGATCCGCACTCTTTATCTCATCCGTCACGGCGAGTACGCTCACGAGGACGACCGCGACCCGGACGTGGGAAAGGCACTCGTCCCATTGGGGGTTGCCCAAGCCAGGCTCGTGGGTGCCCGCCTGAGCTCGCTCCCTGTTTCCGTGACATCACTCCGCAGCAGCACGATGACGCGCGCACGGCAAACCGCGCTTGTGATTCGGGAGGAGTTTCCCGATCTCGAGCTCGAGCAGTCCCCGTTGCTAAGAGAGTGTGTGCCGCCGACCTGGCGCAAAGAGGTCGTTGCCGATGTGGATCCCAAGGAGATGGAAGACTGCGTCGACCAACTGGATGAGGCATTCGCCACGTTTTTTGTGCCGTCGCCCGATTCCGAGCGGCACGACATCGTGGTTTGTCACGGAAACGTGATCCGTTATTTTGTAACCAAAGTCCTTGGTGTGGACACGATGGCGTGGCTGGGGATGTCAATCGGCAACTGTAGTATGACGATCGTGCGGATCAGTCCCGACGGCAAAATGAAGCTGCTCGTCGTGGGTGACGTCGGGCATCTTCCGCCAAATCTGCAGACCGGGCTGGATGGGGTCGACAAAAACCTGGTTGTGCCGGGAGACTAACGCGCCGGGAGACAAACACCGCAGGAGCTGTTCCGGCCATAGAGGCAAGGATCCGTTGATGGGCGCAGCGCAACGGCACATACGATAATCAAAGGGGGATGACTGATGGTCAAGCGCCTAATCTTGATTCTGATTGTCTTTGGTTTGAGCCCGAGTGCCGAGCAAGCCCCGGTGGGTGCGGCGGAGGGTTCGCTAATCGAGGTCGCGACGAGTGACAAACAGTGGACCGGTGTCGCCGTGTCTAGGGCCGGGCGCGTGTTTGTGAATTATCCGCGTTGGTCACCCGACGTAACGATGAGTGTGGGCGAGCTGGGTCGAGACGGATCGGTTGCGCCGTATCCCGATGAAGAGCTAAACAGCTGGAAAACCGGCGACGATCCAAGCACAAAGTTTGTCTGCGTTCAGTCCGTCTACGTCGACCGAGAGGATCGTCTGTGGATCCTCGATCCGGCAAACGCCCTCTTGCGTGGTGTTGTCGAGGGAGGCGCGAAGCTCCTGCACGTGGATCTCGAGACGAACGAGGTCGTTCGGACCTTTCCGTTCGATTCGACTGTTGCACCGAAAGCGAGCTATTTGAACGACGTTCGCATCGACACGAATACTGAGACCGCCTACATGACCGACTCGGGGATGGGGGCTATTATCGTTCTTGACCTGGAGAGCGGAAACGCGCGGCGCTTGCTCGATGACCATCCATCAACCAACGCGGAGAACATACAGATAACAATCGATGGCAATCCGTTCCCCATAGCGGTCCACTCAGACGGGATTGCGCTCGATCAAAAGGAGGGTTGTCTCTACTATCAGGCGCTCACGGGGCGCACACTCTATAGGATTCCCACCAATCCGCTTCGTGATAAGACACTCGAAGCAGACGCGCTTGCTGAACTCGTCGAGCGGTTTGCAGAGAGCGGCGTCTCAGACGGGTTGTTGTTTGCTCACGGCGGTGTCTACATATCCGCAATCGAAGACGGGAGCATCAAGCATGTCGACTCAAGGGGTGAAGTGAGGACGATCGTGAGGGATCCCAGAATTGTATGGCCGGACAGCTTTGCCCTGGGAGCAGACGGGAGCGTGTGGTTCACGACATCTCAGATTCATCTTGGCCCAAGCCCACCGACGCCGTACAGGGTTCTCAAGTTGGAGGCACAGGAGACGGCCCCGGAGGAATGAGCCGGGAGATAAAGCGCGACATCAACCGTGAAGCTCGATGATGTCGCCATCGCGCACGACGTGATCTTTCCCTACCTGCTGCCCGTCGAATTTTGCGCTTCCCCAGATTCGCGCGAACTTGAGTGACTCTGCAAGATCTCTGTGGACGAGGGCCGCGACGTCGTGGACCGTTTCGCCGTAGAACAACGTGTAGGGACGCTCCTTGTCGGCCGGGCGACCGGGGATCTTCGTGTAGACCCGCACGATGCCAAGACCCTGAAACAATAGCGGGCCGATCCGGTCCAACCCCTCACCTGTTTTGAGCGAAATCGAGACGGCCGGGTAGCGGACGCCGATGAGCTCCTCGAAAACATCGATTTCGTCCCGATCCCACTCCAGATCGCTCTTACTCGCGACGAGCATCGTGGGAAGTCGGATCCGAAACGTGTCGTCGATCTCCTCGTCATCCTCGAAATGCGCTGTCTCGGAATCTGATTTTTTATCGTCCAACTCACCCGCCGCGTCGAGATGATCTCGATCAAATGTGCCCCGCCATTTTGCGACAAGAGAGATACGTTTTTCCTCCAAGCGGTTCCGGATCGCGACGGTATTCTCGACACATCCCGGTATGCTGAGATCAACGATGAGAAGGGCGGCGTGCGCAAGCTGGAGGGCGTTTGGCATCCACGGCTCCATGAACGACGCCGATATCGGCGGAAGATCCACGAGTTGGAAAGAGATGTCTTCGAAGGCAAACATCCCCGGGAGCGGGGCGTTTGTCGTATGTGGATACGGGCCGACTTCGGCGTGAGATCCGGTGAGGTGATCGTGGAGACTCGATTTTCCCGTGTTTGGCGGGCCGATAAGTGCCACCTGGGCGGCACCGTCAGGCTGGATCGTGTGCACCGGCCCGGTGCGGGCGCCGCCTTTTTTGGGTCCGGCGATTTCTTCGGTGAGTTGTTTGATACGGGTCTTTATCTCCGCCTGGAGGTGTTCGGTGCCCTTGTGCTTTGGCACCAGCCGTAACATCTCCTTGAGACAGCTCAGGCGCTCGGCGGGGTCCTTTGCCCTCTGGAATGCTTCTTTTGCCTTTTTGTACTCGGGTGTGACGTTGGTGGGCATGAAAGCGCTCCCAAAAAACGGCGACCGATAAACGCGCGTTAACGACCCTAGTGAGTTTCGGTCATAGTCATCGCGCGATGACACGCTCGATCTGAAGTTGGGTCGCGGCACGCTACCGAGAATCATACCACATTCACCAGACGACGTTAAATAGCGCAACGCCGGATACCCGGTAAATACCCCGAGACGACCAACGTCGAGTGGTTTTTGTTTTACAGCGTCGTCTGTGTTATTCTCGGACTCCATCAGTGAGGGCCCGTATGGACATCTACCGGTTTCTCGACGAGCACGACATCGAATATGAGCGACACGATCATCCACCGGTGTTCACCTGTGAAGAGGCGGAGCGGTTGGTTCCCCCCATGCCGGGGGCAAGGACCAAAAATCTCTTTGTTTACAACAAAAAAGAGGAACGGCACTTTCTTGTCGTCGTCGAGTGCGAGACCGTCGTGGATTTGAAATCACTGGCCGCCAAACTTAGTGTCAACAAATTGGCGCTCGCATCACAGGAACGTTTGAAGCGGTTTCTAGATTTGGACCCGGGCGCGGTGACGATTCTGGGTCTCGTCAATGACGTCGGCGGTGACGTCGAGGTGATCATGGACGAGGAGTTATGGGAATCTGATTCATTCCGTTGTCATCCGCTTGTGAATACGAGCTCGTTGGTCATTGCAAGAGAAGACATCAAACGGTTCATTGACATTACCGGTCACAGGGTCCGGATTCTCGACATTCCACGGAAAGGCTGAGGCACAAAAACAAATCACATGGTCTTCAACCAGGAAATCGACTGGTTGGTGTTCAACGGAATCAATCTCCTCGTCGCCTACGACCGGGAGGACCCCGACCGTGATGTCAAAAACGACGAACCCTACTAAATATCGGACGACGTCCAGATCACACCCATACCGGGAGTGACCGTCGATGGTCGTTTCCACGGTTTGTTTCCGAAGGCCGGTGGGGATGACGCCGAACTTCTCGTTCAGCTTCACTTGTGGCCGAAGTCCACATTGCCGTGAACACGGTCGCGAGTTTCCAGCGGATTGTATCTTGCCAACAAACATTTCGTTGGTGATTCCGTATAAAACGCTGCGTAACTGTGTGCGTTCAAGGATCAGGACGATCAGCTCTTTTGTCGATGTAACGAACCGGCTTATGTTAGCCAAGGCAGAAAAACAATAATGAAACGGCAATGATCGAGTCCGTGTTTCTATCCGCGGCGGTCAAGTGCTGATTCCACTCCCTCACTGTCCCAACATCACGGTGGATCTCGAACGGTGTTGCGCACACATGTGCAGAGTCTTTCTGCGAGGGAAAATACATCTTGACCTTTGAGGCAGCTATCCCTACCCTAGACGAACACACAAGCGTTCTTCTCGTGGGGGCATTACTTCTAATTGATTCCGCAGGGTTGACTTGTTGCCATAATCATTTTCGTGGAAGGGAGGCATGCCATGAGAGTAGCCGGGAAGCGCTTTCGCATGTTTTACGCAGTGCTTCCGCTCGTTGTCGCAGTCTCGATCCTGATATATCCGTTCCCAGAAACCGCCGCGAAGCCAATAAAACTCGGCATCTTCGTTTTCGAGAACCTCGAAGGGTACCACACTCAATCATCCACGTTTGGCACAAAGCTCGGTGCTGAGCTGTTACCCGCGTTTGAAGGAGTCCATGTTGAAGACTCCGTGCCCCTGCAGTCGAATGAGACCGTTCGAATTCTCGATGAAATGACCAAAGATCGAAAAGTCGTCTTGACCACACTGCACGCAACTGTGAAAGACGGCGTCATCGATTATCCCGCTGTTGTCTTCGCCGACGATGCCATTAAATTCGTCGACCTCACCTGGAAAGTCGACGACGAAGGGGCACTCGAACTCGCCAAGGAATCCGGCCTCAGCCACTGCCTTATGGGGACGTGCAAAGGGATCGCCACTCCACCGAGCGAGGATTCGCCCGCCGGGAAACGCAAATTGACTGCCGTCACTGCTTCGGTGAACGTTCGCTTGCACAATCTATCGAGCGGTGAGGCGGAATGGATGAACACCTACCGGCAGGTCGTTTCACATACCGATCCGAGACTGGCCTTCGAGCAGGCGGTCGAGCAGGTTGCGGTTCAAGTTGCCAGCGATCTTGGTGAGTTCTTCGGTACCAAGGACGAGGAGGGCAAAAAAGAAAAGGAGCAGTCGAAATGAAGATTCGCTTCATTGGGATTTGCTTTGTGGTGATGGCAACGCCGCTGGTTCTTGGCTGTGCCACCGGCAAGAGCACGTACGTTGATACATCAGTCGTTGACGAGAAAGGGGCCCAGTTCGGCGATACCGACATGAAGCTCATGGCCGAGGAAATGGTCTCTGACCTCCTGCAGGCAGCTTTCCTAGACCGCGTCGAAAAACCCGCGACTATTTCCATCGTCGGCGTCGCCAACAAAACAAGCGAATTTATAAACACGGAGGATATTGCCGACAAGATCATGATCACTCTCATTGATAACGCCTCCGGAGTATTCGAGTTCGTAGACAGGGAGATGCTCGAGGAAACCATGAGAGAATTCGAGCTCGGTGCGGGTGGAATCGTTTCGACGGCAGAAGCTACAAAGCTGGGCCGCGCGGCGGGCGTCGAGTTTCTGATGACGGGCACGTTGTCATCGATAACCAAGGTCGACCGGAGGGAGGACCAGCGTTTTTACCGGCTCTCGGTTCGGCTGGTTGACGTGGAGAGGAACACTGTCGCGTGGGTCCACGAAAAGGAAATCCGGAAGGTTGCGAAGAAGGGAGTCTTGAAATGGTGAGTGTTTCTAGGCGTTCCCGCGGGTATCTCTCTATAGTATTCGTTTTGGTGCTTCTGGTGACCGGTTGCGCAAGTCCGCATACCAAGGCGTTGAGGCAATACGCTGCGGGCGATCCGGCACAAGCAGAGGGCACGCTCGAACCGCTCCTCGCGAAAAAAGACAAGAACGCGGTCCTGTATCTGTTGGACATCGGGATGTTTCGGTTCGCACAGGGCAACTGCATGTATTCAAACAAAGCTTGGATGAAGTCCGGCGAGTTGGCCGACTACGAACCCGGAGCATTAGAAACCGGTCTCGAGCTCTTCAAGTCGGATGCCAAGAAGCGGTTTATTGGGGATCCCGTTGAACACAGCATGGCGTTTCTATGCGTTGGGCTTGGCTACTATATGATGAAAGACTACGAGAACGCCACCGTGGCGTTCAAAAAGAGCCTGGAGTGGGACTACAGCGGTGACGTGGAACGTCAGGGTGACATGGTGATCACAAACCTGATGCTGGGAGAGTGTTTCGCAAGAAATGGGGAAAGCGATCAGGCCATCGTTGCCTACCGGAAAGCGCTGAGAGGTAATCGGGAGTTTGTGCCCGCCTACGTCGGGCTTTGCCGTGAGCTGGAGAAGACTGGCGAAACATTGGAGGCGGAAAAACAGTATGCGGAGTTGCGTTCATTGGTGACCGAGGATTATTCGAACGCTCTCGACCGGTGTCAGGAAGGTGTCCTGGTCATCATAATGTCAGGGTCCGTTCCAAAGGTCAAGAAAGATGCGTTTGTTGGAGCGTTTCGGCAGCGCTCCGAGGTGTCCACCCCGATAAATGACTGGTTAATCGAGTGGGGTGATGACCCGGATGCGCTCGAGGCAAGTCACGGGGACGCAATGATAACCCATCTGAAAGACCAGGGGGGGGTAACAGGACAGGCGATCCGCAAGGGTGCGCAGGTGTGCGCCCGAGAATGTTTGCCGCTTGGTAGATTATTAATCCCCTCGACAGAAGCAGACGTTCGTTACTGGTCGACACTTCCCGGTGACGTCTATGTGGCATACGTGCCGCTCGAACCGGGTTTGCACACGATCCGCGCGACGGCCCGCAACAAGAATGGCGACAGTCTGGATAATTATCGGCAGACCTGGCACTATATACCTGTTGCCGAAGGGGAGAACACGCCACTCGTCATTATCTCGCATAATAACTTGCAGAAACTAATGTAAGGAGTAAGTCCGTACTCACAGCGGCATAAAAGGGACAACAGCCGGAAAAAAAACGCTTATGGGAGGAGCGCTTATGAATGCTTTCTCAAGAGAGGATCTCATCGGTATGTCCGGACCGGCAAAGCTCGTGACCCTTGCGCTCACAGTCTTGATAGGGTGTGCGCCAGCAGGCGTGGTTCTCGTCGACAAGCCGATGGTACCACCACCCTCGGTCGCCTGTTGCGTCGCGGTCGGCCACGACCCCGACAATGTTCCGTTTATTCTCGGGGGAGAGTGTTTCTGCACGCCGAGCCATCGTCTAGTGGAAGAAATGCATGGGGCGGGGAAGCATCTCGATGTGGACTATGCTAAACTCGTGCAGATGTACAAGGCCGCCGGCATTACAACGGATCTGGACCACAGAGGCTGTAATAATCTCTGTGAAAACGGACCGCACGTGGCATTTGGAGGAAAATGCATGGCGACTCCGACTCCAGGGACAAAGAACTATGAACGTGTGATATCGATGATCCGTGCTACCCCCGTGTCGTCGGAGCAGTAGAAAACCTAAGGAAGGTGTTATATGAGAATGAACCCGATGTGGTCGCGCTTGAAGGTGACATCACTTGCCCTTGTGACGCTTGCGGTCTTACTCGCGATGATGACCGGATGTCTGTCGAGAGCCAAACGCGTTACGGACGAGACACCGCTCGATACCGAAACCGTGGTCATGAAAGACATGGCGGTCACAACGAATGTCGCGTTGTACAAAGAGTGGAGCGAGGACGTCAACGGAATGCTAAAGGCCCATATCATCCTGAGAAACAAGAGGAACACAACCGTAAAATTGGAGATCAAAACCATATTTAAGGACGACCAGGGTGTTCCTCTCGAGACGGTCAGCGACACGTGGCATCCAATAATGATTTTGTCCAACGAAGACTACCATTATGAAAAGCTCTGCCCGGTGCCGGGTGCGGCAAGCTATCAGTTTCTCGTGAAAACGGCGGGCAAGTAGACCTGGAAAGGATGTGGCATGGTTTCGGGTCATCGTGCATTCGACAATCGTAACTAAGCATTGATCCCATGTTAAGGGGGAAAAATGGCGAACACTCATACAAAAACCGCATTGACTTTCGTGTTTGTGTTACTTCTTTGCGTCGCGGGCACTGATGCTTGGTCCCAGGCGAAGCTGGGTTTCGACCTCAGAAGCGGGCTGGCCACTCCTGTGGGCGACTTCAACGACGGATTTCATCTGGGCGTTGGGTTTCATTCATCCGTATATGTCGAGTTCTCACCGGTTGCTGCCGCCGGACTTGGAGGCGGATTCAACTGGTTCACTCTCGACAGTGACATAGCGGGCCCCGGCTTCGATACCGACGGCGGCAATCCGTCGATAATCAACCTCTGCCCGGAACTGAGATTCATGGTTGGGACCGCGGATATGCCGACGTTCGCGTTTGTCGTCGGTGCGGGATACTACCGTCTCTCGCAATCGGACCTTACGGTCACAGAGGTAGGGAATCCTTCTAATTCGATGATTATCAAGTTCGATGCGGTAGACAAGTTTGGTATCAATACGGCCGGAAAGGTGGTATTCCCAGTCGCTCCAAACATCAAACTCGGTGTCGAATCGATGTTCCACCTGATCTTCACCAGTGAAGATGATCCTCTGCAGGGCCCGGATTACAACACGACCTTCTTCGATTTCATGGCGGTGCTCGTAGTTACAGGGGGAACCTAGAAAGCCGCGGAGTTCGTCAACGCGGTTGAACTCATCTAGCCTTGGTTTGCGGAGTCTTGGTCGCCGAGGCTCGGGTCTCGCTTAAAGGCACAAACACTCCTCACTTCTCTACTGCGGTACTGTGCCCCAGAAACCGGGGGCATACTTTTCGATGATCCTTTCGATCCTCGCCCGAGTTTCCGCTTTGGAACATATCTTGCAGCATCTCCCAATCTTAGGTGTGGCGACGGTTCCCCAACGCAGTGATCCAAAACAGGAGGTCCGGTGGGATGAGACGATTCTTTCTGGCAACGACGATCCTGGCGGTCGCGGCAGTCGCATTATCGGCGTGCAGCGGCGGCACACCGCAAGAGAAGAGCATTGCACGCAAGATCAAAACGCTCGAGACCTACGACTACGATAAGTATCGCGCAACGATCAAGGAACTTGGAGAGGCGGGTCCTGTAGCGGTAAGGCCACTCTTGAAGGGGCTCAAAAGCCGCGACGAAAGCGTACGGTGTGGATGCGCCGAGGCGCTTGGAAAGATCGGGGACAACCGGGCGGTCGAGCCGTTGATCAAGAAGCTCAAGGACCGAGGCCGCTACGAAATACGTGAGGGCTTCACACCGGTTGGCGGAGAGACCGTCGCGGCGTGCGCCGCTGACGCTCTCGGGGACATAGGAGATCGCCGTGCCGTGGAACCGCTCCTAAAGCTGCTCGTGGACAGGGATCCGTCACACCGTGAAGCTGCCGCCGGCGCGTTGGGGAAAATCAAAGACGAACGAGCCGTGGGTCCGTTGGTCGAGAGAGTAAACGATCGCTATTACGGGATCACCCTTGCCGCATCCGATGCGCTCTATCGGATTACCGGTGTCGATCACCATGACAGCTACGAAGCCTGGAAGGAGTGGTACAGGAAAAAATATGGTTCCGATTACGTCGCCAAGAAGCAATGATTTGATATAGAATAAGGATGCCCACAACGCCTCGATGAAACGGCTTTGACCGTGGATTTCCCTCGCACCTTCGCTCAAGCCGATGGTTGCTCGAGAATCGACAGAATCCAAACAGTGTCTCCTCTGCGGACAAACCTCACGACGCATACCGGCGGCGATTGGCGTTTGCCCCGCGTGTATTCGCGAGCGATCCGAAGAAGCGCGCGAAATAACCGACGCTGCCCACGCGAATGCGCGTGCCGCTTTTGGTTTACCGCCCCATCCACCTCGACACCCCGATGGTGCTCGATGTGTTCTTTGTAGCAACGAGTGCGTCATAGCGGAGGGTGAGACAGGATTCTGCGGGCTTCGGACCGTGCGCAATGGAAGGCTCGTTCACGAAGCTGGGACCCCGGCTCGAGGTCTATTTCAGTGGTACCGCGATCCGCTCCCGACAAACTGTGTCGCAGACTGGGTATGCCAGGGGGGTGACTATCGAGGTCGTCACAACCTAGCGGTGTTCTACCAAAGCTGCACGGCAGATTGCCTCTTTTGTCAAAACTGGCATTTTCGCAAAACCAAACCGGTGGGTTCTCGACTCGTGAGCGCCGAAGAACTCGCATCGGTCGCAAATAAAGAAACCTTTTGTGTCTGTTATTTTGGCGGCGACCCTTCATCGCAGATGCCTCACGCGCTTGCCGTCTCCAAACGACTTGCAGATATGGGGGTTCGGGTGTGTTGGGAAACCAACGGTATGATGCATCCTAAGCTGCTCGATAGGGCAGTGGACCACTCGACCCGAACGGGTGGTTGCGTCAAGTTCGACTTGAAAGCCTTTGACGATACGATTCACATGGCGCTGACCGGTGTTTCCAACCGGAGGACGTTGGCAAACTTCACGAGAGCCGCCGAGAGATTCAACCAACGGCCCGAGCCACCACTCGTCGTCGCCAGCACACTTCTCGTACCGGGTTATGTCGACGCAGATCAGGTCGGCAAGATTGCCCGGTTTATCGCATCGATCAATCCAAATATCCCCTATTCGCTTCTTGCTTTCTCACCTGATTTCTGTCTCATCGACCTTCCGCGGACATCCGCGCGACACGCCCGTGAGGCCGAAGCGGCGGCCCGCGACGCGGGACTCACCAGGGTGCGCGTCGGCAACACGCATCTGTTGGAAGCGGAGTGGGGACGCTTCTAGTCTTGTTACGGCAAAATCGCACGGTAAACAGCGTGCGTCGAGCGCAGCCGCAATAGTGGAACGCCGGCGAGTTCCCGCCGCTCGCGATGCCGACAGCCCCACCCGATTTGGGCGTTTCAAAAACAATATTAAAGGGTTATTATGATACGATATCGGCCTTGCCCCGACGGGATCACATGATCGATAGCGTATTTCGGCGTGGGAATAGTGGGGGTACGGCGGCTTAAGCCTTCCTCGCGCGCCG
>CP070677.1:941868-944445 GCA_020352495.1 Candidatus Latescibacterota bacterium | reverse complement strand
GAGGATGACAGATCGTCAGACTCTCTATCGTCATTCTCATATCTCGTGATTGGGCCCGTATATTAGGATCTCCTAATGTTTGGGAGGAAGTGGGACATCTCGTCAAACTCAGTCTCGTCGCGACGCTCTATCTTCGTCATTATGTTGCCTGGCGAGAAATTTACCGACTTTACATAATCCTCGTCAGGTGGGATGACGATCATCGGTCAAACTGACAGATCGTCACGAGCCTGTGTCATCTGGATTATGTTTACTTCGCCTTGAGCAGTGACGAGCGGGATTATGTTGTCTTGAAAATTTCGCGACCTTGACCGCTCTCGCGGCGACGATTTAACTTAATCGCAGGTTCTGCTCGGCAAGAACCGTGCCGATTTCTCTCGCACTCTCTGGCACGACGTGACGTTTTAATACCACCCTTGGTGCTGATATTGGGAAGTTCATAACGTGGCATCTTGGCTCAAACGTAGAGATGACGGGCGGTTGACGATTTAACAATTTCCAGAAGGTAGTAGGGTGACGTAAGTTATTGATATCATTGAGGAAAGAGGTGGAAAAAACCGCTATATATAATGAGTGAACTCATTTGCGGATTATGTTAAAACGGAGGCACAGAGGCATGAAAGTGTTCTATTGTTGTATCTCAGTTGCAGCACACGGAGTAGACGAGATGACCACTTTCACCGAACTTGAGATTTACCTCGAAGGCGACGCTTGCATCGAGGTCGAGACCACCCACTACGTTGAGGACGTGGTTCTCGAGGAGGCAGCGTGATGTTCACCTTCGCACTTATTTGGGCCGCCACGTCGGTAGCCCTTTTCATCGTCGGCGCATTGGCCGACTAAACCACCCGCCCCGAAGGGGCATTTGAGAAAGGAAGAGAAAATGAGCAACTACAACGACATGACGAAGAAAGACCTGCTGGCCCTGTGCGCGGAGCGCGAGATCAGCATCGCCAAGAAGGCCAACAAGGCGAGCATCGTGGAGGCCCTCGAAGGCTTCGACGCCGCGCAGCCGGCCGAGGCCCCGCGGAAGCAGAGGCCCAGCACGAAGGAGATCCTCCGGGAGCTGTTCGCCGAGGACGGGACCGAGCTGTCGGTTGAGGATGTGGTCGCCCACGTGCTCGCGCAGCACCAGGTCGCGCCCGCGACCATCGGGACGATGATCGGGGACCTCAAGAACCCGAAGTACTGCGGACCGAAGGGCGTGCTCAACATCGTGCGCGAAGGCGAGAACTACGTCCGCCGCGACGCGTGAGGAGGCGACTGGAGAGCTGGACCCTGCTGCTGGTGGGGTTCCTGCTCACCCTCTACCTCATCCACCTCATAGCGTGACCCTCGAAGCCCCGATCCGTCGGGGCTTCTTTTTGGGTCGCGTGAGGGTACCACCGTACGCGTATAGAGGACATTGGTCCCGGGACTGGGAGCTATGAAATTATGTAAAGAGATGGTACATGCCAGTACCTTGGGTATCAGAGGGTATGTACAGTGGTCTTACCCAGATAGTACCTAGCTGGTACGATCATATGCTCTTGTGTCATCGGCGGGATATCGCGTAGCAGATATGGCGTCTCACCCTGCTATACGCGTATAGGTACGACCGGTGTACGACCGCCCTGCTCTACTCTAAATCAAGGCTTTACATAATCTCGTGGCCTCTCCATCGCCGATTAGACGAGAATTACGCTCGTCTCTCTCGCCAGACTCACGATCTTCGTTATCAGATATCTTCGTCTCCCTGCTCACGACTCTCGAAAATTTCTTTACATAATCGGAGGCGATCTCACCGCCCGACAGACCCTGCATTATGTTAAGTCTCACCTCGCCTCCTGACATTTAACATAATGTCTCGTCCCTTGAGCCTCTCACCGATGTTTAACATAATGTCTCTCCGCGGCGGAGGTCTCGAAAATTTCTGATAGAGACTCACGACTCTTGATCATCGTGATCAGCGACATTTAACATAATGACGACGACCGTCTCACTCAGTCTCATCATCATCGGACAGACGACGACGAGAGAGAGGCCACCACCCCACCACCACGAATCTCTCTCGCCGATGGAGAGCCCCTGGCCGCTCGGTTCGCGAACCAAAAACGCCCCTCCACTCTCAGAGAGACGACAACAAATTGCCTCCCCTCTTCTTTCATGCTCCGCTCTCAGACAGAGAGCCCCAAAACGTCCCTATTAAAACTTCTTGCAACCCTCTCCACCTCAGCGTATCGTTAACACCCATCGCCAGCAGCGGGAAGCTCCCACGATATGCCACGTCTCAGCCCTGACCGTCTCCCTGCAGAACTCCAGCCTCTGCTAGATGAAATTCGACCTCCGCGTCGGATCAAATTCATGTCGGCAACCGCGCCGTCGAACATCCACGATTCCCTGATGCAAGCGGCTCTGGTCTGCCCTCGAAACGTAGATATCGCGGCATTTTATTGGGTAGACGAGCCAACCTTCGCGAGATGGAGAAAGGAAGATCCGCAGATAGATATAACGATAAATCAGGCCAGGCAGGCTGACACTCAGGAGGTCCTGCAGGCCGTGAGAAAGCGAGCGATAGAGGGAAGCGCACCCCACGCG
>CP070677.1:918343-941768 GCA_020352495.1 Candidatus Latescibacterota bacterium | reverse complement strand
TACTATCTTTACACTTACTTCAAGATCAAGGACGTGCGGATCGTCTATGCGCCACCTAAGTCGATCGGGATCTATGGCGGCGACGAGGACAACTGGATGTGGCCACGCCACACGGGCGATTTCTCTTTTCTGCGGGCTTATGTTGCTCCGGATGGTAAGAGCGCCGAGTTTGCAGAGGAAAACATCCCCTACAAACCAAAGAAACACCTTCCGTTTTCCGTCGCTTCCATGAAGGAAGGCGATTTTACGATGGTGGTCGGCTACCCCGGATCGACGCGCCGCTACCGCTCGTCGTATTCGATTGACTATCACGTGAATGAGTACTACCCGCGGTCGATCCAGCTTTACCGGGATCTTCTCGACATCGTCGAGGAAGAGGCCGAGCTCAATCCCGAAGCGGGAATCAAAGTGGCCTCTTTGATTGCGGGACTGAACAACGGGTGGAAGAACAACATTGGAATGCTCGAGGGACTGAAGAAGGATGACCTTCTTGGAAAGAAGATCGAGGAACAAAAGGCTCTCACAGCGTTCATGGAAGCCAATCCGGATACTAAGAAAAAATATGGCACGGTCTTCGACGAGATTGGCGCGCAGTACGATGCGTACCGTGAGTATGCCGAGCTCAATTCGCTTGCCTCATGGATGGGGTACGCGGCAAATGCGTTGCGATCGGCATACACCGTCTACAAATGGAGCAAAGAGCACGAGAAACAAGACGATCTCGACCGCGACCCCGGCTATCAAGATCGTGACGAGCCCCGGCTCAAAAAGGCACTCGAGCTCGCCGATCTCCGGTATGATGAACAAGCGGACAAACGCATCCTCAAATACTTTCTCAAACGATGCAACGCACTTCCCGAAGGTCAGAGACTCCGGGCAATGGAACCCTTTACCGCCGGACGATCGGGCGACGAACTCGAACACGCGATCGATGATTTTGTCGAGACGCTCTACGCAGGCACAAAGGTGACAAACAAAGAAGAGCGAATGAAGATGTTCGGTATGAAAAAAAAGGATCTGATGGCTCTAAAGGATCCGATGATCGAGTTTGCCGCGGAGCTCGAGGTTGAGCGCGAGGAACTCGAGGACAAATCGGATGCGTTTGCCGGCGCGGTTCAGAAACTCCGTCCGAAGCTCATGGAGCTTCGTCGGGCCTACAGCGGCGAGCTTCTCTACCCAGACGCCAACGGGACGATGCGGCTCTCCGTGGGCGAAGTCAAGGGTTATGCGCCGCGGGACGCCGTGAGTTACAAATTCCAGACCTTCCTCAAGGGTGTGCTCGAAAAGCATACCGGCGAGGAACCATTCGATTGTCCCGAAGCGTTGGCCGACCTGTACAAGGCCAAGGATTTTGGGCGCTATGCGGATCCGGCAACGGGTGACGTTCCGGTGTGTTTCCTGTCGACGGATGATATCACCGGTGGCAACTCGGGGAGCCCCATATTGAACGGCAAGGGTGAAGTCATCGGTGTTATCTTCGATGGCAACTATGAAAGCATCTCGGCCGACTATCAGTACATGCCCGACTTGACGCGCTCGATCAGCGTCGATTCGCGGTACATTCTCTTTGTCGTCGACAAGTTCGCCGGCGCCGAAGAGCTTCTGAGTGAGTTGACAATTCACCACGGTGGGAGCCTGTAGAGCTGGTTGTTCTGAAGAATCGAGTGGGGACAGAACACCAGCAGGCTTTGGGGTGCGCCGTATACTAGCATTACGAAGCATCGCTAGATGGGGCGCCCGAGTCAGGGTTATACGGCAGCGCCATAGGCGCACCCTTTCCCCGCCTCTTACTGACTGACACGTTTGACCTACCGGCCAGCACGTTGGCTCCACGTCGTCGTCGACCGCGGCCCGACGGCAGAATCCATTTCCTGACCCGAAGGGAGTACCAATGACACCCAAGGGCGATCCCAACACCACAGATGCCCCAAAGGGGTTTCCAGCGACGTTTTGGGTGGCGAACCTGATGGAGATCTTCGAACGGATGGCTTGGTACGGTTTCTACGCCGTGTCCTCGCTCTATATCACGGGGTCGGTTGAAGAGGGCGGCCTGGGTCTCACCAGCGAACAACGCGGCATCATCCAAGGGATCATTCCCTTCTTGTTGTATCTTTTCCCGATTGTCACCGGAGCGCTTGGCGACAAGTTTGGCTTCAAACGCACGTTCTTCATCGCGTATCTGATCATGACGCCGAGCTATTGGTTGATGGGTCAGCCGGACGGGTTTTGGGGCTTCTTCTTTGTGTTTCTGCTCGTGGCGATAGGCGCGGCGACGTTCAAACCCGTGGTCGTGGGAACGGTCGGACACACGACAACCGACAAGAACAAGGCGATGGGATTTGGCATCTTCTACATGATGGTGAATATCGGCGGATTCGCAGGACCGATCGTCGCCGGGATCGTCCGAAACAAAATGGGATGGCCCTGGGTGTTCAACATGAGCGCCATCTGGATCGCCTGCAACTTCATCTGGTTGTTCCTGTTTTACAGAGAGCCCGAGGGGCGCTCGTCCGCCCTGAACGAGGAGCTTGAAGAGGCGAAACAACGTCTGGCCGAGACAAGGCAGCTCGACAGGCTAAAAAGAACGGGCCCACCCCAGCTTGCAGCCGCATCCCTTCGTCTCTTGCCCACGTTCTTAGTCGCCGGATTTCTTTTCGGTTGGCTGCCGACGGCGATTGCCGTTGGCTTCCTCATCGTCCTGGCTGTGTCTTTGAGGATTCTCGTTGCCGTTGTACCGGCCGATGTCCGGCTACTCCTGCGAAAAACGGGTGAAGATGTCGTCGAGGTTCTCGGGAACGGCGGTTTCTTCATCATGGTCATGGGGTCGATTTTTATTCTCATGTTGGCCGGTGGGAATTGGATCAGCTGGACGGAGTGTATGATTCTCGCTGCCGTGTTGATCTTAGGTAACCTAATACTGGATTTTGGGTTTTTGAGAGCCCGACGCGATCCGCAGGGGCTCTGGCAAACGTCACGGATTGGGGATTGGCGTTTTGTCCTGTATCTCTTGATACTCTCCGGCTTCTGGACGGAGTTCAACCAGCTCTTCCTCACGATGCCCGAGTATATTCGTGATTACACCAATACACACGACATCCTTGGCTGGCTTGCCGGGCTCTGTGGCTCAGTCGGTCTGAATGTCTGGGCCGACGGGCTCCGAAACGCGATGAGTTCGGGTTACCAGATCAATCCCGAGTGGCTCGTGAACGTCGATGCCGGTGCGATAGTGGTCTTCCAGGTACTGATATCGGCGGTCTTCGCAAAGTGGAAGCCATTTACGACGATGATCGTTGGCACCATCATTACCGGCATCGGTCTCGCGCTTGGTGTTTACGGCGAGATCGGTTGGATCGTCGTCCTGGCAATCTTTATCTTTGCCATCGGCGAGATGATGGCGAGTCCCAAGAGCCAGGAATACGTCGCTCGAATCGCCCCTAAGGCCAAGACGGCAATGTATATGGGTTATTATTTCGTGGCGATCGCCCTTGGCAATCTTTTCGCAGGGATCCTCTCGGGTCAAATGTACGGACACTACGGTCGCGACGTTAGGGATCCGGATACGATGTGGCTCATTTTTGGCGCGATCGGAATCGTCACCGCTGGGATTCTATGGCTCTACGACCGCGTTGTCGTACGTCGCGCGCCGCGGGAGACCGAATAGGTAACCGAGTACTGGAAGTAAATCGACCATCGGCCTCAATCCCACGCCTCACTGGGTTGAGGCCGTCTCGGCGCCCACTGATATGATTGGGGGGTGATTGAAATGATCAAAAAGCCTTTTGACGAGTACGCAGAAGAGTACGATGCGTGGTTTCTGAAAAACCCAAATGTTTTTGGATCAGAAGTGTTGTTGATCAAACACGTGTTGGGCATTCCGGGCAGAACCCTGAGCGTCGGATGTGGGAGCGGGCTTTTCGAACATGTTCTTCGGACGGAACACGGTATTGATATCGACTTTGGCGTTGAACCGGCGGAACGCTTTGCGGAGATCGCCAAGAAACGGGGGATGTCGGTGAGGATTGGTCTCGCCGAGGAGCTTCCATACGATGACCCGGAGTTCGACACCGTTCTCCAAAACGGCACGCCTGGCTACGTCGACGATTTGGAGCTGGCATTCCGCGAGGCGTCCAGAGTCTTGAAACCGGGTGGACACATCGTGGTTGCTGACGTCCCCGCCGAGAGCTCGTATGGCTTGTTGTACCGATTGGCATCTGTCGTGGGAAGCTGGGATGAGCAGAGCCTTAAGGTTCTTGCGCCAAGACATCCGTACCCGATCGAATTTGCCGCCGCCGCCAGGTGGCGGATCACAGAAGAAAAGACCGAGCTTCTCCGGAAGGTCGGTTTTGTCGATCTGGAGTATGCACAGACTCTGACACGTCACCCCAAGTTTTCGGATGACTCGATCGAGGAACCCGTCGAGGGTTTTGATCGGGGGGATTACGTGGCGATCCGCGCGCGGAAACCATAGGCCGACGGTTCGCCGGCAGCGGTTCTCACGACAAAACTTGATTGACAACGTGACTCCAAACCAAAGGAGACCCAAATGCGACCCTCATGTCGTGGTACGAGCCTTTTTGTGTTGTTGATCCTTTTCGTCGCGTGCACGACCTCCACAGTCGCAGCCGACCGGACCATTGCCGGTCATTGGGAGGGTCTGATCAAGCTCCCTCAAATGGAGCTCAACGTTCTCCTCGACATTACCCAACTCGAGGATGGCTCGTGGAGCGGGACGATCGACATTCCGCTGCAAGCAGCCAAAGGGCTCCCACTCAAAAACATATCGTTGGATGGATCCAAGGCGATTTTTTCGATCGAGGGCCCGCCGGGAGATCCAACATTCAACGGCACCCTTTCGGAAGACGGCCTGGAGATAGAGGGTAAGTTCATGCAGGCCGGTCAGACATTTGATTTTCAACTCACGCGCACCGGTGAGGCCAAGGTCGGCGAGGCCGGCCCATCCGCCGACGAAGCCCTCGACGATATCGATGAGTTTATCCAGACAACCATGGAAAACTGGAACGTCCCCGGTGCCGGCATAGCTATCATCAAAGACGGTGAGCCGGTACTTCTCAAAGGCTACGGATACCGTGACATCGAGAAGAAACTTCCCGTGACCAAGGAGACACAGTTTGCGATTGGCTCATCGTCCAAGGCGTTCACAACACTTATTCTGGGAATGCTTGTTGAAGATGGTGCCATCGAATGGGATGAGCCGGTTCGAACCTATCTTCCCACATTCGAGCTCGATGACGAGTTCGCCACCGAGCGGATGACACCGCGTGATCTCGTTTGCCACCGCTCGGGCCTCCCAAGACACGATCTCATGTGGTACGGCTCGAGAGCGTCCCGAGAGAACCTGTTCGAGCGTCTCAAACACCTCGAGCCAAACACGGAGTTTCGTACCGGCTTTCAGTACCAAAACTTGATGTTCATGACCGCCGGCTACCTCGCCGGGCAGGTTACGGGGAGCAGTTGGGAACACCTCGTGACCGAGCGGATCTTTGGGCCGCTCGGGATGGACAACAGCAATACGTCCGTCGATGACATGCAGCGGGCGCCTGATTTTGCGTTTGGGTATGAAGAAAAGGACGACGAGAAATCCGATGAGAAGAAGATCGAACGGATGGCCTTCCGAAACATCGACAACATGGGCCCGGCGGGTTCGATCAACTCTTGTGCCGCGGATATGGTGGAATGGGTGAAGCTACAGCTCAACAAAGGCACAGTCGGTGACAAACAGCTCGTGTCGCCTATGATGATGGGTGAACTGCACCGGCCGCATATGATGGTTCACGGAGGGTTGATTTCCCAGCTTCTCAAGCACCCCGAAATGCCACACATGATGTATGGACTCGGTTGGTTCGTTCAACCGTATCGGGGTCACGAAATGATCCATCACGGCGGAAATATAGACGGCTTTTCCGCATTGGTTAGTTTTATGCCTGAAGACAACATCGGAGTTGTTGTGCTCACGAATTTGAATGGCACACCCTTCACGCTCGCTCTGACATTCAACATCTACGACCGTCTTCTTGGTCTCGAAGAAATCGATTGGAACGGGAGATACAAGCTTGTCTGGACACAACTCGAGCAAGCACAGGACGAGTCCAAGGGGGCTGAAGAGGTCAATCGCAAAGGCGGCACCAAACTGTCTCACTCCCTCGATGACTACGCTGGTGTGTACACGCATCCGGCGTATGGATCGATCGAAATCGTCAAAACAGGCAAGACCCTGGGGGGAACGTACCACCATATGGACTTCGAGCTCGAGCATTGGCACTATGATGTGTTCCGCTCAAAGACCGAACCATTGGAGGGCCTCAAGCTCGCGTTTCTATCAAACCTCAACGGCGACATCGACTGCGTGTCGGTAGCGCTCGAGCAGTCCGTCGATGCGATCGAGTTTACAAAAGAGCCGCCAAAGGAAATGTACGAGCGCGATTTCCTCGAACAGTTCGTCGGCGAATACGAATTGATGGGTCTTATCGTGACGGTTGCCCTAAGAGGTGATAATACGCTCACCGTGGCGGTCCCGGGTCAGCCCTCTTTCGAACTCACACCCTATATGGGAACCGAGTTCAACCTAAAGGGCCAGGAAGGAGCCAGCATCAAGTTCGTGATTGAGAAGGGTGACGTGACAGAGGCCTTTTTCATTCAGCCCAATGGGGTGTTTTCCGCGAAGCGAAAAAACTGATACGCCACATACCGCGTCGCGGCGATTATTGAGCAGGGCTCTACCTCTGCGAGATTCTACTCTGAGAGGCGGTACACGGCGGCAAACCACACACCGCCGCCGTATCGCCGAAACAAAAAACCGTTGCTATAATATGAATGACGGCTCGCGGACTACTCACGTTCCCCTTTTCGACCCGCATCGAACGAAGGGAGGGCCTTCATGAGGAGATTGCTACCGTTTGGGTTAGCGCTGCTTCTTTTTGCCGTTCCCGCTTTTGGTCAGGCTGGCTCGATCGGGATTTACGCCGATCCGGATGGCTATGACTGCAACCTTACCGATGTCGCGCCGGGACTCGCCACCTACTATTTTGTTCACTGGCACTATATGGTGGGCGCGACGGCGTGCCAGTTCTGGGCACCCATGCCGTGGTGTATGACCGGTGCGATTTACCTGTCGGATACTCAGACCTTTGCGGTGACGATCGGAAACTCCCAGACGGGCGTATCCGTAGGGTACGGCGCCTGTCTCGCAAGTCCGATCCACGTTCTTTCGATCAACTTCTTTGTTCAGGGAACGAGCACGTCATGCTGTTGTTACTATGTGTACGGTCATCCTGATTCGGAATCTCGTGAGGTCGAGATCGTCGACTGCGACAATCAGTTGATCACCGCATACGGGGTTTTGGGGGTGGTCAATCCGGACGCTACATGCGAGTGCGGCATTCTCAAAGGACAATCGCCCTCGAGCTCGCCGTCATGCATCAACGATCCGATTCCCGTTGAGGAGTCCACTTGGGGAAAACTCAAGTCGATGTACTCCGAATGATCTCGCGAGTCATCATCGAGACGATCGATCGACGGTCCAGCCTGTCGGTTTGAAGAAAACGGTCGGTGAGGCGTGTCATTCGGGTTGCGTACGCACCGCTGCCAGCATGAAAAGGGGCTATACCATCCAATGAGATCGGATAATCGAGACCAGTCTTCCGATTCCGACAAGCCAGTCGTCAAGTTTCGGCGGCGGCCCGCACGGACCCAACGTGTGTCGCCAGGTCTGCTGATCATCGCCGCAGCGCTTTTGGTGGCAGTCATATTGCTGCTGCGGTGGGTATCGGGCAGCGGTTGAGTCATACCATGAACATCAACCGAGAAGTCGAAAAGGAAACACGTAAGCCCTCGCGTGATCAACAACGAGAGATCCCTTCCGACGACACACCGTCGAGGCTTTTCGATTTGATCAACGGGCTCACCGCGGAGCTCCACCCCCATCGCTCGACCCCTCGACCAGCCACGCTCGACAGCTCGCTCGACCGTGAACTCGGTCTCGACAGCCTCGCCCGCCTGGAGCTTCTCGCCCGCGTGGAGCACGCTTTTGGCGTCACGCTGACCGAACGCGCCTTTGCCGACGCGGAGACACCACGCGATCTGCTTCGCGCAATTCAGGGCGCGCGTAAGACAAAGAAACACACGACGCCTCCCGATGCAGAACCCATAAAGCTCAAGGACGCAGGCGAAGCGCCCATCACTGCGCAAACGTTGATCGATGTTTTGAACTGGCATGTGGCCCGCCATGGTGATCGTCCGCACATTCAGTTTTACCAAGATGATGGCAAGGGTGAATCGATTAGTTACGAAGATCTAATCACCAACGGCAAAAAGATCGCAGCCGGTCTCGAGCACAGTGGTCTGCAACCCGAAGAACCCGTCGCCATCATGCTCCCCGCTGGGAAGGAGTACTTCTACAGCTTTTTGGGAATTTTGCTGGGCGGCGGTATCCCGGTACCGCTCTACCCCCCTGCTCGTCCCACACAGATCGAAGATCACCTTCGCCGGCACCAGAGCATCATGGAGAACTGTGCCGCTGTGACGTTGATCACCGTGCGCGAGGCGCTCAGGTTTGCGAAGCTCTTGAGATCCCATGTCAAAACACTTCGTCATGTCGTAACCGTCGAAGACCTCACGACCGCCGCGGATGAGTACGAGTACCACGCGCCGCAGGTTGGCCCCGAGGACATCGCGTTTCTCCAGTACACGTCGGGAAGCACGGGAAACCCCAAAGGTGTCGTTTTGACCCACGCCAACCTCCTTGCGAACATCAGGGCGACGGGAAGCGTGATTGGCATGGACTCGACCGATGTTACGGTGAGTTGGCTTCCGCTTTACCACGACATGGGGCTCATCGGGGCGTGGTTTTGTAGTTTGTATTACGCATCGCTCCTCGTGATCATGTCACCGCTCGATTTTCTCGCCCGTCCACAACGCTGGTTTTGGGCGATTCACCGTTACCGAGGAACACTCTCCGCGGCGCCGAACTTCGCGTACGAGATCTGTCTCCACAGGCTCAAAGATCCCGAACTCGAAGGGGTGGATCTAAGCTCCTGGCGTGTAGCGTGCAACGGCGCCGAGCCCGTCACCCCGGACACGGTCGAACGATTTTGTGAACGGTTTGGGAAGTTTGGCTTCCGACGCGAAACGATGATGCCCGTGTACGGCCTGGCCGAATGCTCAGTTGCGCTCGCCTTTCCACCGTACGGACGGAAACCACTGATCGATCGTATTCAGCGGGAACCGTTCACCCGCGACGGGAGAGCTGTTCCAGCCAAGAAGGATGACGATGTAGCGCTTCGATTCGTTGCCTGCGGCCGACCCCTTCCCGGTTTCGAAGTGCGGATTGTAGACCCTGGTGGCCACGAACTGCCCGACGGGCGCGAAGGGCGTCTTCAGTTTCAGAGTGCCTCGGCCACCAGCGGTTACTACCGAAATCCGGAGGCAACCAAAGCGTTGTTCGATGGGGACTGGCTCGATTCCGGTGACCTGGCTTACATCTCGGGTGGTGACATCTTCATCACCGGCCGCTCAAAGGACGTGATCATTCGCGCCGGCCGGAACATCTACCCGCAGGAGCTCGAGGCCGCGATCGGGGACGTGAGCGGAATCCGTAAGGGCAACGTAGCGGTTTTCGGGAGTACCGACCCCGAATCGGGAACCGAACGGTTGGTCATTCTCGCCGAGACGAGGGAGACCAGCCCCGAGGCCCTCGACACGATACGTTCGGATGTCTACGCGCTGACAAACGATCTGGTCGGGACACCACCCGATCACGTTGTTTTGGCGCCTCGCGGCACCGTCCCCAAGACATCGAGCGGTAAGATACGCCGCACGGCCAGCCGCGAGATGTATGAAAAGGGTGAAATCGGAAAACCGCAACGGGCCGTCTGGCTCCAGGTGTTGAGACTTACACTGTCGGGGTTGGTGCCGGGACTGAGACGCACGAAGCGCCGCACTTCGGAGGTGTTGTACGCAGCCTACGCGTTGACGGTGACGGCGGTGTTGACCTTTTTGACCTGGATTCCGGTGATTGCTCTCCCACGGTTGTCAACCCGGTGGAGAGTAGCCCGATGGACGGTCCGGATGATCGCCCGTGCGACACGAACACCGCTTTTTCTCAAGGGAGCCGACCACCTGCACGGAAATAGACCCTGCGTCATCGTTGCCAACCACGCGAGCTACCTGGATAGTTTTGTTCTAGCCGCGCTCATCCCGTTGGACATTGGTTTTGTCGCCAAGGTGGAACTTACGCGCAACCCGCTGCTTCACCTTTATCTCAGCCGATTGGGGACCGAGTTTGTCGAGCGGTTCGACAAACAGAAAGGAATCGAAGACGCAAGGAGAATCGGACGCGACGCTAAAAAAGGCCGAACACTTCTGTTTTATCCCGAGGGTAGGTTGAGCCGACGACCGGGACTCATGCCTTTTAAGATGGGCGCCTTCTTGGCCGCCAGCGAGGCAGGCATGCCTGTTGTGCCCGTTGCGATACGGGGAACACGGTCGATGCTTCGGCCGGGCACACACCTTCCGCGCCGGGGTGCCGTGACGGTGACGATCGGGGAGCTGATCGAAACGCAGGACATAAAAGATGCCGACATGTGGACGATGGCTCTGCGGCTACGCGAAAGCTCCCGCGAACACATTCTCCGTCACTGTGGTGAGCCGGATCTGGGTGGCGACAACCTGGCGCTCTAAACAGCGAAATGCCCGGCCGCCTTTCAGACAGCCGGGCGTTCTCTCCAAACACCGGGAGAGCTCCCACTCCCTACTTTTCCTTGTACAACGATTTGACTTTTCCCCATGTGGACGGCTCGACCGGAGTTCCGCAAAGACCTTCGTCCGGATTGATCACACCAGCGCCTCCCGGCATGAAAACGAGCTGACTGTTACAGTCCACCACCTCGATCTCGCCAGACGGGACGTTTGGATCGGGCTGGAGCCAGTAAAAACAACATTCACCGGTGAGACCCTCGCCAAAGTAGTTGATGGAAAGAACATGGATCGGCGCGGTAAGACACTGGCCGTATCCGACGGCCACACCGGTCTGCGAGTTGCCAATCGTAACTGGAAATATCTGAGTGTCCGAGATATACGTGGCCTCAAAACATTCTGGTTGAGGCGCGGAGAACTGAGCGGCCGTCGCTCCGTCACCAATCGTATAACCCTGCACGACATAGATGACCAACAACCCGGGCATCTCGTCAATGATAAACGCATCGGTTCCCTGCGGATCCGAAAATAGGGCAAAACCGCCCCAGCCGACCGGATTGGCGCACAGGTGACCGGCAAAAACGATAACCACAACCGCAGCAAGCGCGAGTTTCTTTGTCATGACTAACTACCTCCCCCTGACTAAAACCTCTCGAGTCGGAGATCACTGCATCTAACATAATTATAGCACTTATCTTTGGCACGAACAACGAAGGGGCTGACGGAGCTCAAACCGACCTCGCGGGTGCGGGTTTCGATTCGTATTCGACCCACTTTGAATGACTTCCCTGGTCAGGCGCGTGAACGGAAGACACTTGTGAAACACGGGCAGTTCACGATCCCGCGCCCGCATCGCTTGGCTTCCCGCCTGTGGCGGGTGATCCTCGCTCGCTCCTGCGCAAGGGATCGTGGTCTGCCCATACTTCACCGTCGGAGATCCGCTTACAACCTCGCTCGGACAAAAATGGATCATAGCTAACTCACTTTATTACAATAGCATGCGGGGGTGTGACCACCGGTGTGGCACGGATATTGCGCCGTCTCGTGTTGTCGGTCGCATTCGGTCCACGCGTACGGTGGAGAACCGCTCGAGACCACGTGATCTTTTACCATGAAACACAACGACAGATACACTCGCATTCCCCGCGACCCTGACTTGGGTCGGGTCGTCAACGCCGCGGCGGCGCGACTCGTGGAACGGCTCGCCGCACAGGACGCACTCGGGCAGGTTGGCTTGGGGCAAAATCGATATCCAATCGACCGATCTGTCGAGAGAGTCGAAACACTTGTTCGACGTTGTACCCGCCTCTTTGCGTGGGCGTTACCACATGACGACACGCCGTTTAGCGACCTGACTCTTGTGGATCACGGGAGCCCCTTGGGCGCCCTCTCCTCTTTGGCGAAGGAGTGCAACGTAGGAACCGTGATCTACAACGACACCGACGGCTCTTCGTGTCACGAAGTCCAAACAATCGCCCGCGGTATCGGAGCCGAAGCGGACTACTATATCAGTGGAGATATTCATCTCACGAGGCACCTCCTCGATACACGTGGGATCGATTGCGACGTTTTCGTCTCCTGCGATGAGATCCAGCGTGTCCAGGATCCCGGGCAGTTTTTCGAGACACTATACGACCTCTCCGAGACGATTTTTTCATTTGCGCTCTCTGCGCACCTCACCCGCGGCAATCCGAACGACGACGTGAGCTGCTCGACCCCCTGTTTGGGGGTATTTGACCAACGTCCGACGGCACCGCACCCAACGAAACCCTCGACGCCGGAGGGGCTTCCCCACCCGCGCACGCTCCGCGATCTGATGACAGACGTTGGGTTCACGGTGGATGTCCTTAGCGGATTCCGTGTCGGTGGAGGATCGATCATTGGCGGCGTTCTTACTCATCTGCAGGAAATAGGCGAGCTGATGAGGATGCTTGCCCCCGGGGCACACACACGTCACCCGATTCGAAAAAGAGTTTCCCCATTTGTCCTTCGGGGGAAAAAACCCCATCCCCTCCAGACGGCGGCCGATCGAAGCGGGATGCTTCCCATCCGGCACAAGGGTGTGATCCAACGGGCCATCCGCCTCGGGACCAGCTGAAAACACAATCGGTTAGCTTCCCGCGCCGCCACCACACGAGGACACCCCACATTGGATACGGATCAGCCAATGGCATAGATATTGCGCTTATTGAAGATCTAATTCCGGTCCATCGGTGTCACAACAGCTTGCCAGTCCCCGGCCCAGTGGCGATTTTTGTGACCGGGAGGCAATTTGGAGCTTGATTCGCCACGAATCCTCCGGGCAAGATGTGCGTCTGTGGTTCTCGACCGACACCGAAGCCAAAGGAGAGACCTTGCCAGTACGCAATCACCGAGACGAGTGTGACCGCGCCATGGCGAAACTGTTGGAAGCGGATATCGACCGGGGACTCGAACCGCTCTCCGACCTCAAGACCGTCGAAGCCGTCGTCGGCATTCCGTTCTATGACGAGGACGACACGCTACCCGGTGTGGTCCAGACGGCATGCCGGGGGCTTTCACAGGCCGGGCTCGCGGGCAAGACCGTCGTGGTTTGTGTCGGACCCGAGGGGAGCGAGACCGCTCTTGACGCAGCGCTCGGACGAAGTGGACCGGATCATGGGGTTCGGGTGCATGGTTTCCTCCACAGTCGGGGGCTCAGGGGCCGTGGTTGCTGTAACCGCGCGATACTCGAGACGGCCGCTCGGCTTGGGGCGCCGTTGGTGCTCCTGCCACCGGACATCACACCACAACCGTATAGCGCCGACCTGGCCGGCCAGGGATTCGCTCCCGGATGGATCCCCCGTCTGCTCACACCGGTACGGGAACACAAACAGGATCTCGTGCTCCCCCATTTTAGTCATGACCCGCTCGCGCGTACGGTGGAGTCACTGTTTGCGTACCCCGTCGTGACCGGCGTGTACGGTTTTCGTTTGAGACAACCGACACCTGGGGTGTTCTCTCTGTCGCACAGGTTCGTCCGATCGTGTCTGTCGGCCGCCGAGTTTTGGGCCGAGGACCCGGGATCGTACGGGTTCGACCCCTGGATTGTCACGCATGCCCTTACCGAGAACTTGGCCGTCTGCGAGGTTCCATTGGGCGCCGCCGCGTTTCAACACCGGATCGGAAAAATCAAAACGGCATTCCGACAAATCGCTCATGTCCTGTTTGGCCAGACGACAAAACACAGCAGGTGGTGGCTGAACCGGTCGGATCCGATCGTCTCACCCTCGTTCTTCGGACCATCCATGGAAGTGTCTCCGGCGCGGATCGCGATTGAGCCGGACGAGTTGCTACGCCGCTTCAAATACGAGTTCAACCACTTCGACAACATACTGCTCTGCGAGATCGTCCCGGATGAACTTCGGCACCGAATGGAAAAGCTCGCCGACAAGGGTCCAAACGGTGTGGCATTGACTGCCGATGAGTGGATTAAGATACTTCGGGATTTTCTTCTCGCCTACCGGTTCGAGAAGCGCTTCCATCCTGATGACATCGTTGACGCTCTATTCCCGTTCTTTCTCGCTCGACTTGCTGGCTTCATCTACGAAGTGAGGAGCACCGAAGACGAACTCACTGCCGGCATCAGACTCAATTCGATCACCGCCGGAGTGTTGGTAAGACTCGAAGCCGAGCGTGTCCTCGAGCGACAGGCTGATCTGTTCGTGGCTGCCTGGCCCGAGTTTCGGCAAACCTGGCGATCCCGCGAAGCCGAAACGGAGTCCTACTTACCCAAACTCGGCGCATGGGAATTCGTGCCTCACGTCGGGGTCATCGTTCCCCAAGAACTCGAAAAGCCAAACGGAGACTTGGTGTTTGCCAGGGACATCTACCAGCAACTCATTGACCGTTACCGAAGGGAGTTCACACAGTTCCTCCGCGACCATCTCGGTATGGATAAGGTTGCGTCGTCATCTGAAATCCTCTCTGAGGTTCAGACCTTTATGAACAACCTCAACTGGATGCTCGAGTCAAAGATCTATCCTTACGACCTGGCGACTGTCGACGGGACGGAGAGGATGACGAACGAGATCTTCGAGGCCTTTGCCGACGGTGCACCGGCGCGAGGAAACGGACTGGACGCCGAAGACGTCAGAGGAATGACTTTCCAGCTCACCCCCGAGGCGGTAGTGACGATGTTGAAAAGATCGCCGCCTCGCAATCTCATCATGCAACTGGGGTGTGGCAACGTCGGAGGTCTTCTCGACGAGTTGGAGCCTTGCGATGCGCTTGGAATGGCCTCCTGGACCGACCGCCAGCTCTATCTGGAACAGGTGTTGGACATTCTCGAAAAGGACGGCACGCCGGACTGGTTCCACCTTGCCCCGCTGAGACCGGTGGTCGTCGACTTGAGCCGCTTGTCGAATCTCACCGAGCTTCGCGGCATCACCGCTCTTGCCCGACTGGCAGGACGGGTCATGGTTGGCAGCATGCAAAAAGGCTGGGGCGGCGAGTATCCAAAACTCTGGTTCTTGCTCAAGCTTGCAAAGACCATTGTGGGTGTCGAACTCTTTTCGGATATTTGGCAGGGTTTTGCCGAGGACAAAAGCGATTTCGCCATACGTCTTGTGCGCTCGGTCCGTGGACACTGGGGACGCCGCGTCTTGAGTGCCCACAATGCATTCGAAAACCGTCAACAACGTGTGGTCGTCGAACGCCTCAAACGACTCGCCACCCATTTGGAAAATCAGCCCGAAAAAGCCGAGGCGGGACGGCTCCTGAGGGCTGCAGCAGAAGTGTACCACCTGTCGATCACGTTGCCAGACGCGACGTTTGTGCCGCTTTCGGCGTGGACGTGGACGAGCTATAGCAGCCGGGGCGGATTTGGCCCACCGACACCGCTTTCGTCACTCGTCGAGAGGGATTGGGCCACCCGTGATTTCCTCACATCTTATCTTGAAAGCGCAGGGCTAGGGGACGGGGAGACAATCGACGCGCAAATCATCGAAATGATTGGAGAAGGGCGTGAGCCGGAAAACCTTCGAGACGAACTCCTCGGCGTGTCGGCCGATCCCGATGAACTCGTTGTCCGGCAAGCCCTCGGCGCGGCTCCTCCCGCCGCGGGACAGCTTTTCCGCCCCATCGAAAGCCCTATTCTCGAACCGATCGTCGATCACAGCTGGGAGTCCCGGTACGTGCTAAACGCGGCGACGGTACGTTTGGACGGCACGATCTATATTCTCTACCGTGCGTTTGGTGACGATGAGGTCTCGCGAATCGGTCTCGCCTGGACAAAAGACGGAATCCACATAGACGGACGACTCGACAAACCGATTTTCGAGCCCGCCGGCGAAGTCGAGTCCGCCGGCACCGAGGACCCCCGGGTCACATTGATCGGCGACCGGCTCTATATGCTGTACACGGCGTGGGACAGAAAGGTGGCCCAGATTGCAATGGCGTCCATTCCGGTTGACGCGTTTCTCCAAAAACGGTTTGACGCCTGGGAGCGTCACGGACTGGGATTCCCCGGTCTTCCCAACAAAGACGCCGTCCTCTACCCGGAGAAGTTCAACGGGCATTATGTCATCTATCATCGAATCGATCCCAACATGTGGATCTCGTACCTCGACGATCTCACGTGTCCGTGGCCGCGAACAGGTCAGAAGATCGTCACAGGTCCTAGACCGGGGATGATGTGGGATGGAATAAAAATCGGCGCGGGTGCTCAACCGATCAAAACGAGTCACGGTTGGCTCAACATCTATCACGGAGTCGACTACGAGCGTTCGTATCGATTGGGTGTTCTTTTTATGGACCTGAACGATCCATCAAACGTCATCTACCAATCCCCAAACCCCGTTCTCGAACCCGAGACCGACTACGAGATCGGGACCACAGGAAACGGCGACTACTGGGTGCCCCACGTCGTTTTTACGTGCGGAGCGGTGCCCGCCGTCGACAAAGATGTCATTGGCCCCGACGACGAGATCTTTGTATACTACGGCGCGGCCGACACGGCGATCGGTGTTGCCAAGGGACGTCTCCGGGATCTGGTTCCCACATTGAACGGCAACAAATCGTATAAGTCGACTCGATCGGCGGCGGACGGTTTGTTGTTTATTTAGAACCCGCCCCCGACCCCTCCGACGCGTCCATCCCTGCAAGCCGATGAAGCGTGGAAAAGGCGATCAGACAAAATACGGTCGCTTCGGTCCCCTGATTACGGTTCAAACCGCTTGCCGTCACCGCGTCATGACACCCACCGGTGGAGAAGTCGTAGATCGCAGTCCCCTTTCGGTTATCCCCAAGAAACCAGTCCGCCGCGGCGCGAATCGGACCCAAAAGAGCACGATCCCGTTCATCATAGAAAACGGCACCCAACGCTTCGATAAACGTTGCCGCCGAGACCGGGAGCTCTTCTTCATCCGGGTTTTCACCGGGTCGGTGGAAAACGGTACCGTTCGACGTCACGTCGAGCAGCTCTCCGACAAGGTTCCTGGCCAGTTTGCGCGTCTCCTCGCTACCCAACCGTGTCGCCGCGATCGTCAACGCCTGGACCGCCACCGGCCAATCCGACGCATCCCATCTTGCGATCCAATCGGATGATTCGCAACCGGACCGCAGGATCTCCGCATGACGCGCCAGGTAACGCCTGACATCCGACGCCCCCGGGAAACGACTCAAGTAGTTGTTCGCTCCCAGGGTGGCATACCCGCAACCCCGTAGATCATCGAGACTGGCATGCGGGAGCAGGTTTTGGAACAGATCGTTTGCCACGGGCGCGAGCGTTGGTGGACCCTGAGCAACGACGTAGCCGAGCCCCCAAATGGCCCGGCTAACAGACGGTTGCGAGGCCTCCGACATTCTTGCTCGAGTGTATTGGAGTCCCTCGGATGGGTTTGTCCCGTCTCCGATGAGGATATGAAGCAGCCCGAGACAGGTCTCCGCGAGATGAGCCGCCCTCTCGTCGGCAAGCAGCTTCAGAAACTTGACACATGCAACGATCGCAGCGGCGGCGTCTTCCATCCGATAACCGTACCGCCAGTCCGGAACGGTATGACTGGCGTGGTGGGCCACACCCGTATCGTCGCTCAGTCGTATCAAATGATCGAGTCTTGGTAACGGCAGGTTTGTGGGGACAAGAGGACGTCGCATCGCTGAGGCCGTGGGTATCGTTTTTGGCAGCCGACTTCGCACTTCGTCAAAGAGTTTGACGTAGACGGACGCCACCGCCGACCAGGTCATGTTGCGGCAATAGAGATACGCTTTTTTGCGCATCGCGTTGAGTTTGACGCGGTTGTCCAGGAGATCGAGGATTTCCCTCGCCAACGCCTTGGGGTCCCGAACCGGCACGAGCCGACCGCGGCCATCGGCGAGCAGCTCTTCCGCATGCCAGTACGGCGTCGACACGACGGCCTTCCCACTGCCCATAGCATAGGTGAGCGCACCGCTCGTGATCTGTTTTAGCGCCAGGTATGGTGTGACGCAGATATCCGACGCACCAATGTACTCCAACAATTCCTCGAGTTCCACGAACCGTGGGTGGAACAGAACGTGCTCCTCAAGCCCAAGCTCCCTCACCCTCCGCTGCAGACGGAGACGGTACGCCTCACCCTCCGCTGCCACCACGTTGGGATGCGTCGTTCCAAGTATGAGATACGTCGTTTCAGGATGACGCTCCACAACGGCGGGAAGGGCTTCGATCATGTACTCGATCCCCTTGTTCTCGTGCAGGAGTCCAAATGTCAGGAGCATGTTCCGCCCCTCTACGCCGAATTTGTCTTTGTAGTAGTTTGGATCGACGAACGGCACATCGTGAATTCCGTGGGGTACGACGACGATCTTGTCGCGGTTGACCGCGTAAATCTCCTCGAGTAATCTCACCGCCTTTTTACTCATCACGATAAGCTTGGCCGACCTCGCCGCAAGCTCTTTGAAAACGTCTTCTTGAACAGGCTCCAGATCCTCGACGATCGTATGACACGTCGTCACAAGCGGTCTGTGGAGGTCACGGACCAAGGCCAACAAATTGGACCCCCACTCCCCACCGAAGATGCCGTACTCATGCTGGAGATTTATCACATCGATGTGGCTGAAGTTCAAGAAATCCGCGGCGCGTGAGTAGTCCAACAAGTGTTCCTGGCGCACTTCAAACTTGACACGCTCGGGATACGCATAGCCTTCGGGTTGATCGTTCATAGCGGTAACGATCACCGGCTGGTCCTTCCCGACTTGTTTGGCCACCGCCTCGGCGAGGTCAAAGGTGAACGTTGCGATCCCACATACGCGCGGCAGGTAGTTGCCCACAAACGCAACCCCTCTGGCCCGTTGCCACGTTTCGGTGCGGTTGAACATCTGGATCCTCCTCAATACGGATCGGTCTTGTTCTCCGTCCGTGCCCGGCGATGACGCCATCTAAAGCAGAGATCCTTATCCGGCATAAAATCGGTTCGAACAAATTCGTGTATTCGCGTGTCTCGATCTACCGAGACCGTGTCGACATCGTACGCGACCCATTCCAACTCAAAATCGCCCGGCACGTGAATCTCAAAACCCGCCCGCTCGAGCGGTCGGTCCCAAAAGGCCGTCGATGTCAAGATGTAACATGCCGAGCGGTCCAGACACGTTTGTTCGTAGATCACCTCGATGACGGCGGAACCATGACCCGGCACGCGCACAACAAAGACGATCCCATCTTCTACGTGTTGATGTGACGCCGTATCCCCCTCGATGTGCACTGTAACGTTCTCGATCTCGGGATGGAGCGAGTCTATGGGAAACGGGTAAAACAACCCCTCGTGGCGCATCGTCGCAGAGTGGTTTGCGAAGACGTACAACCCCTCGACGCGCACCCGCCCCTCGCTCACAAAGATCTTGATATGTTCTCGTTCGAAAACAACCCCGGATCCAGGTAGGAGACCGTGAGCTGAGGTGTTCAATATAAGCAATCCAACCGTTACACCAAAGAGTATCTTTCCCACAACGAATCCGTTTCTGACTGACATTGGAAAACCTCCCTGGGGCATCCAGTATACCGCAAAATCGGTCCCAACGACTGCAAAACTCCGGATCCCGTTGGCAAAAGGGAAATCGCCCCGCTATAATCGTTGAAGATGTCCGCCCGCCATTGCCCAACGGCACGGCAGGTGGACCTCGCCGCGTCGGAGGCAGAGCTTGTCACTCGGTTGGGCCCGCCTCTGCGCCGTAACATCACATCGGGCAAACAACGTCCATAAAAAGGGAGGATCCTATGAAGGCGCTCACGTCCATTCTGATTGCGGGGCTGGCTTTTTTCGGTTCCTGCCGGGTGGCTCACACCTGCACCAATCTCATCGTTACCAAAGGAGCATCATCCGACGGGTCGGTGATGATTACCTACACCTGTGATGGAGAATTCCATCCTCATTTGAGATACACCCCCGCGGCGGACCACGAGCCTGAGTCTTTCGTGGAGATCAAAGACTGGAGCGGAAAGGTCCGCGGAAAGGTTCATCAGGTGCCGCACACCAATGCGGTGCTCTACCTGATGAACGAGCATCAGCTGGTCATCGGTGAGACCACGTTTGGCGGGCGTAAGGAACTCGAGAACCCCGATGGTCTGCTCCACTACTGGTGGCTGATGCGACTCGCCCTCGAGCGGTCAAAGACAGCACGGGAAGCGATCGAGGTAATGACCGATCTCGTCGACCAGTACGGATACAGAAGCACCGGCGAGTCGTTTTCGATCGCGGATAAGCACGAGGCGTGGCTCATGGAAATGATCGGGCCCGGACCGGGTGGGAAGGGTGCAATTTGGGTCGCCAGACGCATCCCCGAAGGATACGTGTGCGCCCACGCGAATATGTCTCGAATTGGGGAGTTTCCATTGGATGATCCCGAGAATTGTCTGTATTCGGATAACGTCATCTCATTCGCCATCGAGAAGGGGTACTACGATCCTGACTCGGGTGAGCCGTTCAGCTTTCGTCATGCGTACAACCCACCGCACCCCGAGATGCTCCGCTATGCATCGAGCCGAGTGTGGAGCCTTTTCAGACGAATCGCCCCCTCGCGCGAGTGGTCACCCGATTATCACAGGGGTGTCGAGAACGCCGAACCGTACCCGTTGTGGATTAAACCCGATGAAAAGCTATCACACCGCGATGTGTTTGGCTTGATGCGCGACCACTACGAAGGGACGGATTACGACATGACCCAGGGTGTGGATGCCGGGCCTTTTGGGAGCCCCAACCGATGGCGGCCAATGACGTGGGAGTTTGACGGCGTCAAATATACTTGGGAAAGACCGATCTCCACGCAACAGACCGGCTTCTCATACGTGTCACAGTCCCGGTCGTGGCTGCCGGACGACATCGGTGGGTTGCTTTGGTACGGGGTTGACGACACCTACACGACCTGTTACGTCCCGCTTTACTGCGGGATCAACGAGGTTCCCAGATCCTTCGCCGAAGGATCGATCAGAAAATTCTCTTGGGACTCCGCGTGGTGGGTATTCAACTTTGTGGCGAATTACGCCAACTTGAAATACTCGTACATGATCAAAGACATCCAAAAGGTCCAGTTCGAGATCGAAGACACGTTTCTCGCACTCCAACCGAGTGTGGAGAAGACCGCCGTTGAGCTTTCAAAGAAAAACCCCGAGCTAATGACCCGGTATCTGACGGACTACTCGATCAGCCACGCTGAACTCGTCGTAGAGCGGTGGCGCGAACTGGGAGAATATCTGCTTACGACGTACAACGACGGGTACGTCAAAGACAAGAAAGGTCAACCCCAGGAAGTCGGCTATCCGGAATCATGGCTCAGGAGCGTCATTTCATCCCGCCCCGGACAATTCGATCTCGAGTCTTGGGGGGACGCAACGGCCCAGAAAGAACTCTTGGATTGACGTCTTAGGGAAATCCCAGCGAACTCACGGGGAGTTCTTGTCGGAACAAAACGTCGCAACGAAATCCGTTGTTGAAAAAATCGCAGCCTTGGATAACCACTCACACGCGGAGCCGACGGAATTGAGAAACGCCTCCCGGTTCATATCGTAATCCGGCAGATCGTCGCTCGCCCGACGGTTGTCGAAAAACAAGTTTCCCGTTATGTCGAATCCTTCCGGCACCTCGTGACGCGCGAGTGAGGTCTGGTAACAGTAGTAGTCCGGATCGTCGTATTTCGGATTCTGCGCGGTCTTGACAATGATATTTCTCGTAAACCGACTTCCCATCCTTGCGTCGGCCGTACTCGAACAGGTGATCGATGCACCACACGCCCCCGTGTAGTAGATCACGTTGTCTTCGAAGATTCCGACAGGCTTCCCCTTTCCAGCATCCCAAAACGCGATGCCCCACGTGATGATGTCTTCGATCACGTTGTTGCGTACCGACCCCCAGGCATCGACAAAGATACCGATACCTTTCCAGTAACGCTTGACGACGTTCCCCCGTATGTCGGCCGTCGCATTCCACGTGACGCCGATTGCCACACCACGGCCACCGCCGATTTCCTTCCCCCGCGCTTTGTCCACGCCATCGATCACGTTGCCTAAGATCTTAGCCGATGCATCCCGGTAGAGCGCGATCCCGTCCCATGAGTTCCGTATGATTTCGTTCCCTTCGATCAAAATCTCGGAACCCTCCCTCCCGCATATTCCCATAATGCCAACGACAGTGCTGTTGACGGTGGTCGAGTCGCCGACATTGTCAAAAATCCGATTGGCAACGACATCCACCAAGCTTTTCTTGACAACAATAGCCGCATCAGTCGCGTTTCCATCAGGGTCCCGCACCCCACCAGTAATCGAGACCCCTTCGATTCGGCACTCCGAGCAGCGGTCGAAGAAGAGTCCATAGCCCGCGTGTGTGTAGATTACTGCCGGCTCGCCCTCGGGGCCGTGAATGCGGACTTTCTCGCCTGTTATCCGGACACCAAACGTGATCGGCACGGGGGTGTCGGCATCCTCGCAATTACCGCAGGTCGAATCGATCGCGCTTTTTGGCGTGAGGTGGTAGGCTCCGGGCAGTAACCGAACCTCGACATCATAAAGTGGTCGAGAAAAAAGCTCCTGTAGCTCTGCCGCGGTGGACACTTCGATCACATCCGCCCCGGAGATCACCGGGAGGGCGGCGACCAGCAAAGCCGCAACGACTCCCGCAGATCCAAACGGGTTGGTGATCCCTAGTCCAGTCGTTCCGCCTCGACAAATACGAACCAAGACTGACCGTCCTTTTCTTCTTTAACGACTTCCAGATAGGCTTCTTCCGGACTGTACGGGTAACCGGGCTTCAACCTGGAAAAATCGCCTTTGGCTCGGGGTTGCTCGATGTACTCATGGACTGTGCGTCCGGCCACAAACACGAGCAACACAATGTCGTCTCGCTCGTGGATCCGTGTCTTTTTGGCTGTTCCCCAGCCAAACCCCAAAGCTTTTTCGACATCCTCGATCGGCGTGTAGGGCGGGAAGACGTAGAATGTCTCCCAGCCAAACGGCATCACCCCGCGCACGTCGAAATACACCGGGTCGGTGCTGGACTCGACATACCGAATCGACGAATCGATGAATTCTTGCCATCTGAAGCGGTCCTGGTGACGCCGTCCCGTACATCCGAATAGAGACATCCCAACCGTGACACCGAGCAGCACGACCAATACCGGCGTAACGAGTCTCTGACCGATCACTGGTTACCTCCCATGCGACGCGACTTCGGCGGTGAGTCTTTTTTGTTCTGACGGCCACCACCGTGGTTCAGGAAGATTTGCGGTTTACAAC
>CP070677.1:910500-918243 GCA_020352495.1 Candidatus Latescibacterota bacterium | reverse complement strand
GCAAGAACAACGGGCAACCTCGCCCCGACCGCCCAGTGGAGAATCTCGCACATCAGAAGAAGCCCTTGTGATGACGTCGCCGTGAAGGCACGTGCGCCGGCGGCGCTCGCGCCCACAACGGCGGCCATCGCGGAGTGCTCGGACTCTACCTTGATAAACTTCGCGTTCAATTCCCCGCTTCCACACATTTCCGAGAGCTTTTCAACTACTTGTGTTTGGGGCGTGATGGGATACGCCGCGATTACGTCGACGTCCGCAGCTTTCGCGCCGTATGAAACGGCGTGGTTACCCTCAATTACGATTTTCTTCATTAAGTGCCTTCCCTTTCAGATGATATCACGCCTCTCGGGCACTCTTGGGCACAGATCATGCAGCCTTTGCAGTAGTCGTAGTTGATCGTGTACACGCCATTTTCCCGCGAGATTGCCGCGTCCGGACAGAACATCCAGCAGATATCGCATCCGTTACACACCCCGCAGCTCATACACCGATCGATCTCCTGCCGAACCTCTCCCTCCTCGAGACCTTGCTTGACCTCGTCAAAGCGGTTCTTCATTTCTTCGAGGGGCCGGTGCGTCGTCGCCACCTGGCGCGTTGGAGTGAAGTAAGCGGCGTTGATATCGGACATCGTTATAACCTGTCGCTCGTTGGGCGGCTCTTCGACGACACCGCTCAATTTGGCATGCACGTACTTTGCCGCCTTCCGCCCTCTGGCAATCGCCTCTATGACGGTCGCGGCTCCCGTCACGATATCCCCGCCGGCGAAGATGTGTTCGTCGCTCGTTTGACCCACGTCATCCGTCACGATGAGACCGTTGGACAACTTGACAATGTTTCCAAACGTCTCGGCCTCGGAGAGCTCGCCCGCGGCAACAAGGAGTGAATCGGCCATGATTTCATATTCGGATCCCTTGACGGGGACCGGGCGTCTGCGTCCGCTGTCATCGGGCTCGCCGAGTTCCATCTTCTGAGCGCGGATGCCGGTAAACCTCCCGTTCTTGGTGAGAACAGCAACAGGCGCAGCCAAGAAGGTGAATTTTGCTCCTTCGGCAATCGCCTCTTCCACTTCGTCTTCGATCGCCGGCATTTCGTTACGAGTTCTGCGGTAGACGACCTCCACTTCGGTTCCCAGCCGGATGGCGCTTCTCGCGACATCCATGGCGGTATTTCCGCCACCGATCACTATTGCGCGCTTTCCAAGATCCTCAGGGCTGCCCATGTTGAGCCCTTTTAGAAACGTCAAACCGGCCATGACACCTTTTGCGTCCTCATCATCCAGACCCAGCTTGCGGCTTCTCTGCAAACCCATCGCAAGAAAACACGCCGTGTGTTTTCCGAGTTCCTCGACCGGGACGTCATGCCCGACGTCGCGCCCGGTCTTGACAGTGATTCCCAAATCGATGATGCGGTTGATTTCCTTGTCGAGTATGTCTTTGGGCAGACGGTACTCGGGGATTCCGTACCGGAGAACCCCGCCGAGCTCGTCTTTTGCCTCGAATACCGTGACCTGATAACCTTCCTTCGCCATGAAGTACGCAAAACTCAGCCCTCCCGGCCCACCACCCACGACCGCGATGTTGGCATCCGTTTTTGCTTCGGCGTCAGGGGTTTCTTTGATGCCATGTTCGATCGCCCAGTCGCCAAGAAACCGCTCGATTGCGGGAATATTGAGCGATTCCTCGATCCCGCCTCTCGCGCACGCCTCTGTGCAGGGGTGATAACACACGCGGCCGCATATCGCGGGCATCGGATTCTTTTGCCAGAGCAACCGTACGGCATTTTCGTATTCACCCTTGTGCATGAGTTGGATGTAACCCTGGATGTCGACCTGCCCCGGACAGCCCGCAATGCACGGCGCCGTTTTTGGATCATAGAACGGTCGAATGTTGCGCCAGCTACCCGTCTTGTTCCAGCTCATGTCGCTCTCGGATATCGCCGCGAGCGGCATTTGTTCGACGCCCTCGAAGACTCTTTTCTTTTTGCTCTTCTTTTTCTTACCCATGGTGTCCCTTTTCAATATTTCTCAGCGGGTCTGCAATTCAGGGTCGTACATGATTGTCTGTTCATATGCGTCTATGGCCGCTTGTCTGTTGCCTTCCGCATTGAACGGAACCGCCTCGACGGTCGCGTTTACCACCGAGTCGAGATTGACAAGACCCGTGCACCGGGCAAACGCACCAAGGATTGCCGTGTTGACGATCGGCGTCGAACGGCTTCCCAAGTGATGTCGGATGGCGATGGCAAACGCGTCAACGGAAGCGACCTTGAAGTTCCTTGCGAACCCGAATTCCTCCGGTGTGCGGTGCGTATTGAGCAAGATCCATCCGGATTCTCTGAGGCCCTCGGTGATGTCGATCGTCTCCGTCAGCGCGGGGTCGAGGACGATGAGGTGGTGGGGCTCGTACACATTACATCGGAGCCGAACGGGGTTTTGGTCAACCCGCACAAACGCCGCGACGGGAGCACCCCGTCGTTCGACGCCAAAGACGGGAAACGCCTGCACGTAGTGGCCCTCTTTGAAAAAGGCAGCGGCCAACACCTTCGACGCGACGACGGCGCCTTGACCTCCCCTACCGTGTATCCGAATCTCCAACACCGTTCCAACCTCCGCTGTCTTCGGGGTTTGTCACTCGACGACCAACCGTTTCCAGCGCGGGAAGCTCGCGCCGCAAGCAGGCCAAAAACAGTTAACCCTATCTGGTGTCAATAATAATCAATCCACGGCTGAGTTCACATCGAAAACATTTGGCTAATAAATGACATTCATCAATATATGTATTTATATTTGTCGTTTTTTGTACCGGCAATTATCAACACTCGTGTTCCAACCGCCCCGCTTGCCACTCCGGCAACGGCCATTGCTGGCGAAAACAACCCGCTGGTATTAAAAAAGATATGCAAAGAGACAGATCGGACCCCGGGGGGCGGGTGTTGACTTCGCAGCTGACCGTTATCATACCAGACCGGTGGTGGGGTGTGTCAAGTCTGTCGAACCACAAATGTCGATCACGCCTGATGCGACTCTGAACCCCACGAGCGCGACAAAACAGACAGAACGAGTTGCGCGTGCGAAGTGCACGGGATCTCAAGGGCACATTTTTTCGAAGACGCACTTTGATCGATTGCGTTGCGGCTCGCTCTGGAAAACGCAATTGTGATCGAGCTCGAACCGCGGATGCGGCACCGTGTTGCCGACCCTGGGTGTTGCTGTTCCCACTTGACCCCGTCCGGGAAGGAGCGTATAAGTAATAAACCGCGAGATTATTGAGACGCCAATCCAGGCACCTGAACAAAGCAAAGGAGTAATTGGAAATGACGTACGTCGTGACGGAGAACTGTCATCTGTGCCGTTTCACCGACTGTGTGGTGGTCTGCCCAGTCGATTGCTTCCACGGGGATGACGAAATGCTCTACATCGACCCCGACGAGTGCATCGATTGCGGCGCGTGTGTCCCCGAGTGTCCTGTTGAGGCAATTTTCCCCGAAGACGAACTGCCCGACGATCAAACAAAATGGATCGAAATCAACGCCGAAAAGGCGCCGGGCCTCCCCGTCATCACCGAGAAGGAGGACCCGCTGCCAACCGCCAAAGAAAAGAAGAAGAAACTGGGACTCTAGTCGACACGACAAAGCCGAATGCTGCGGGGTACTGGATTATCAGTGCCCCGTTTTTTTGTGCGCCGGGTTACCGTACACCTTCTCTCCGGCGCGAACGGCGATCGGCAGCTGGTTCTGCGGCGGTGGGAGTGGACACGTCGCGTAGGGGGTCAATGCACACGGCGGATTATATGCCTTGTTGAAATCAACAACGATCTTTCCATCCTCCCCGGGCGCGTCCACATAGACGAATCGTCCCCCACCGTATGTCTCTTTGCCATTTGTTCTGTCACCAAAGACCACGAACAGTTCATCGTCACCTGGTTCGGCGATCGGATCCAGTTTGTGCGTCGTTCCGTCGATCTCAAAGACGAGCGTTCCAGGCGAAGGCTCTTTGGATTCGACGCCCAATACGTTCGTTATGGAAACCATCTTGGGTGGATCATGGGGCTCGAGGATGCCTTCCACTCGCCAACGGGGGTCAATCTCGTAGGTCTCGATCCCTCGAAACTGTTTTAGCCGGTTGCTTTCACTGTCTTTGACCCGGATTCCGAGCCGCCCCCCCCGTTTGACGGCATACCATGAGAGCGGTCCCAGCTCGAGAACCGTTGTTTCGTGATCGGGATCCTGGTCGTGATACATCGTTGTCGACTGGATTGGCCGCTTCTCATGGACCACCTGAATGCCGGCTTCCACATTGATGGTGATCACACCGTCGTTCAGTGTTATCACTCCAACCAAGGCCGGTGCCTTCCCGTCGGGCAACACGATGTCGTTCGAGGATCCGGTTCCGAGTGTGTTTTCTCCCTCCTCGAGCCAGTGAAGTCCGGCAAGCGACAACCAGCCCTTCGGGTCTTTGAGTCGCTCGATCCGTTGTTGATGCCAGCTTTTGATCTCCTCGATGTACTTTGACGTGTCTTCGTCCGTGGCGACTGAACCGCCGCAGTCAAGAATCACAGCTGTACACAACAGAATCGCGACAAAACCGCAAACACGTCTTCCTGTATCGGACGAGACTCTCATCTTTAGTATCCTTTCTGGGAACCACCGCGGTTTCAACTCAGCACCTCTTTCAACGCATTCACACAACAGACCACGTTTCTTGTCCTTGAAGAGTACCCCATCAACCCGATTCGCCAGATTTTGCCAGCGAGAGGCCCCAGACCCGCGCCGATTTCGATCCCGAACTCGTTCAAGAGTCGACTTCGAACCGATGCGTCATCGACACCTTCAGGAATCGACACAGCGTTGAGATGAGGAATACGCTCACGTTCGGGAACAATAAAACTGAGACCGAGCGATTCGATTCCGTTTCTCAGTCTGTGGTGGTTGTCGGAATGGCGCGCCCAAGCATTTTCGAGTCCTTCCTCCCACAATATAAGCAGCGCCTCATGAAGCCCGTACAACGCGTTCACCGGCGCAGTGTGGTGATAGGCTCGCTTTTCGTGGCTTCCCCAATACCCCAAAACGAGATTGAGATCCATGAACCAGCTCTGTATTCTTGTCTTCCGGTTTCTGACGATACTCATCGCCCGCTCGTTAAAGCTGAGCGGGGAGAGACCCGGCGCACATGAGAGACACTTCTGGCTTCCCGAGTACACGGCGTCGATCTCCCACTCGTCCACTTTGAGCGGCGCCCCACCCAACGAAGTCACGGCGTCGACTATGGTCAGACACCCGTGGGCATGTGCGATCCGAACAAGTGTCTCGACATCGGAGAGCGCTCCCGTCGATGTTTCCGCATGGACAAACGCCGCGATCTTCGCATCCGGATTCGCTTCGAGTGCGCGCTCGAGTCCGCCGGGATCGACCGCTCTTCCCCACTCGTCCTCGACCACGACCGCCACACCGCCACAACGTTCGACGTTTTCCTTCATCCGGCCACCAAACACTCCGTTTTGGCAAACGATGACCTTGTCACCCGGCTCGACCAGATTGACAAAACATGTTTCCATTCCCACGGAACCTGGTCCGGATACGATCATCGTCATTTCGTTTCGGGTTTGAAACGCATACTGGGCGAGCTGCTTGAGCTCCTCCATCATTCGGATGAACTCCGGATCGAGGTGCCCTATCGTGGGGCGGGCCATCGCCTCCAGAATTCGAGGATGGACATCGGATGGTCCCGGTCCCATCAGTATTCGCATCGGCGGATCAAACGAGTCAATCTTCATCTTCTATGAATCTCAGTGGCGTAAACATCTGTTCGACTTGCGACAGTCCGATGGTTGCCGGCCTTCACCGGCGCACTCGTCACACGCGAGTATTCTACACATCCGCCACGCCAATGTCCATCCCAGCAGGTTCGTCACGAGGGGAACGTCTGGACAACACGCCGATTGGCGAGTATCTTTCGTTTATAACCGCTGCAAGGCGGGCAAATCCGTCGCTAGAAACAATCGAATCAAAAACCAAAAGTTGACTCCTTATGAAACGCCTTGGATCAAAAGACGTCCGTCACCACAGCCAAGACAGGCCAAAAAGGTTTGGGCCCGCGTTCTCAAGAGTTGTCTCAGCCGGTTGCACGATCGCCATTGTCATTATGATCACCATTTTTGGCAGCTGTTCCAAAACCGGGCGGGACTCACGGTCTGACACGCGGCCTCCCATTCTCTTTTTTGCGATAGACGGTTTGGAATGGAACGTGGTCAAACCCCTCCTCGAAAAAGGAAAGCTCCCGACCATTGCCGGGCTCATGGAGCGGGGCGTCTTCGGGTACCTCGAATCCATGATACCGACTTACTCCGCCGTGATATGGACATCCATCGCTACGGGGAAGGTCCCGGCAAAACATGGGATCAAACACTTCGTCTACGAAGTCGGCAAAGCCAAAGATGGGAGCAAAGAATTCCGTTACTATACCAGTGGACATCGAAAGACCAAAGCGCTTTGGAATATTCTGAGCGACCACGACCAGGTCGTGCACTGTGTCGGTTGGTGGATGACGTTTCCAGCCGAGCAAATCAACGGCGTGATGGTCAGCCAAACCAACACAACGGCAGCCCTAAAAAAACCGCAGAGGGCACTGTGGAAGGGGTTACTACTGAAGGGCGTCGAGGGTCAGGTGCACCCGGCGGAGCGCCAGAACCGGGTGATGGACATCCTCGAAGATGTCGATGACTCGCTCGATCAGATCACGGAGGACATCTTTGGGCGGCCCCCGCATCCGTTGACCGAGTTCAGCCGCATGATGTGGGATCAGACCCTTTGGGCGTTTCGCGCGGACGCCACATACGTCCGGGCCGCCCGAGATATACTCGAAACCGGTGAGCCGTTCGATCTCTTTAGTATCTACGTCGGAGGGCCGGACGTAGCCGGACACCGTTTCTGGCGATACGCCTACCCCTCTGAGTTTGACAATCCCCCGGATGAAGACCAGATCGAGAACTTTGGAGAGGTCATCAACGACCACTACATCTACGTCGACCGGATCATTGGCGAATTCATGGAGCTGGCCCCGGATGATGCCACGGTGATCATCGCATCCGATCACGGAATGCATTCGATCAACAATGAACGTGTGTTCCGGCACACCGACAACATGATCGAAACCAACTCCGCCCACCACCTCGATGCGCCGCCCGGCGTCTTCATCGCCGCCGGCACGGGAATCCAAAAGCCGACGGAAACAACCCCAATCGACAACTTGGATTTACCAACCATGAACACCGTCGGGGGCGTCATGGATATTCTACCTACGATGTTGGTCCTCAGAGACATCCCGATTGGCGAGGATATGGATGGCACACCGATGCGCGGCACCATCGACTTGGATCTCATCAAGAACACCGGCATACGGTACATACCGACTCACGACACCCCCGAATGGCTCGCCGGACGTCACAAACGGATTCGTGAGGCAGTCGATCAAACCGAAAGACTCGAGCAGCTCCGCTCACTCGGATACATCAAATAGAAAAGCGGCGACCTCGTCCGCCGATAGGTGTCGTAGCCATGGTGTGATCCAGACCCGCGCCCACTTCGCTCGGCCTCCCGCCCAAAGGTCGGTGATCCTCGCCTCGCGAGCCAAAGATACGGGGGCTATTGGGAGACCCAGACCCGCGCCCACTTCGCTCGGCTTCCCGCCTGACGGCAGGTGATCCTCGCTCGTTCCGCGCAAAGGGTCTGGGTCTCCCAATAGCCCCG
>CP070677.1:892220-910400 GCA_020352495.1 Candidatus Latescibacterota bacterium | reverse complement strand
TCCTTTGAGTGCTTCAAAACCACTCATGTGTGCACTGCTCAGGTGGGGTCTTACTTACCTGAGTAACCCACGATTAGCGGAGGATCCAGCCGTTTCTATGTAGTCTGATATGGATCCCGCTGGTGTCAACCTCCAGTCCGCCGCCCAAGGGAGCCTTCCTCACGACGCGTAATTCAGACGTAGTTTCCCTTGTCAAAGACATCGGTCATCGGTATCCTGCCCGGTATTGAGCTTTTCTTTGTGAGAGCATTCTGGATTTGTAGAAACCCCCGAGGGTTTTAGATTCTCACGACGGGAACCATTGTGATCATAAAAACACGTCATTGGGTTAGCTCGACGCTCATCCTCGTATTGTTGATTTGTTCCGTCTCGACCTCAGCAGCCTTAGAGATCAAGTCCAACCACCCGTATTTGGGTGCCATTGTCGTTGATGCAGCCACGGGCACGGTCCTTTTTGAAGACAACGCCGATGCCAAGGGGTACCCCGCCAGCGTGATCAAGCTGATGGTGCTGCTCATCATTCTCGAGGCGGTGGAGTCTGGTCACTTGACCCTGGATGAGCCGATCACGGTGACGGCGGTGGCCTCAAAAATGGGTGGATCGCAAGTCTATCTAAAAGAAAATGAAGTGTTCCCAGTGGACGAATTGCTGTACGCGCTCATCGTTAAGTCGGCTAATGACGCGGCGGCTGCGCTGGCAATCCACTATGCAGGCAGCAAGGAGGCGTTTGTTGAATTGATGAACGAGCGCGCACAGGAGATCGGAATGAAGGATACCATCTTTCACTCGGTGCACGGCCTGCCCCCGGGTTGGAGGCAGAAGCCGGATGTTTCCACGGCGCGCGATATCGCAAAACTCTGCCGGGTGCTCCTGCAAAAACCAATCGTGCTGAAATATACGTCCACCAAGAAACGCCTCTTCAGGTTGGATGCTGAAGAGCCGTTTATTATGGAAAATCACAATGAATTGCTGAAAACCATGGACGGGTGTGACGGGCTCAAAACGGGGTTCTTCAACGCCGCCGGGTTTTCCATCGCGGCGACCGCTGCCAAAAAGGGCAAGAGAGCCATTGCGGTGGTGATCGGGGCGGAAAGCCAGAAAGTGAGAGACGCCAAAACAAAAAAGATCCTTGCCAAGGGATTATTGGGACTTACGACGGATGTGCCTCCCCCAACCCCGCCGTTTTCCCCCACGACCACACCGACAAAATCACGAAAGACGCCCTGAAAACCATATTCTCGTGAAACACAGGCTCCCCTCTGTTTGTCTGACCTGAAAACGCAACCGAGCGATTCGAAGCCTCGAAAGAGTGCAACTCTCTATAAATAAATGCATTCCAGAGGCCAGGAAGATCTCCCTCGGACTAAATGTAAAAATTTTTTCAAATGCCCCTTGACACAATTCGCCGAAAACGACATAATCCAAATGTAAAAATTTCTACATACACCAAACGACACAGAGAGGCGGGTATGAAGAAGAATATTTTCAACGACCTAAGCCGCCGAGAGAGAGAGATCATGAACATCATCTACGAACTCGGAGAGGCGAATGTGTCCGATGTGTGCGAGAAGATGGAAGACAAGCCGGGTTATAACTCAGTGCGCATCACTCTCGGCATCCTTGCCAAAAAGGGATATTTGACTCATCGCCGGGAAAACAGGAAGTACATCTACGTGCCGACCGTGCCCCTTAAGCGGGCGTCCCGTTCAGCGGCGAAAAACATGCTGCGTACATTTTTCCACAATTCACCGAAGCAAGCGATTATGGCCATGATCGATATATCTTCGACGAAGATGACGCGGGAGGAACTGGACGATATCGCTTCGTATATCGAAAAAGAAAGAAAAAAAAGTGAGGAGCAAGCATGATAGACAACTTCATCATGCCGGTTGTCAAGGAACTCGGAGTGGGTATATTCATCACGGCTACGGCGGTCATGGCAGCTGCCGCAGTGTTGACATACAAATTCAAAGGATCCTCCGCGGAAACCCGTTACACGATATGGGGTGTCGTGTTTTTTCTGCTCATCATTTTACCGATTGTATCTTATATGGTGCCGACGTGGATGGAATTGCGAATAGACGGTCCGGCCATGAGGGTTCCTGTCCGTTCGAATGATGAAATAGTGGAGAACTCATTTGCGGAAACGGAACGGGATGCATACGGGAATTCTAAAGCAAAGGGGCCGGCTGCAAGAGAGAGCAGGAATTCCGGACATGCCCCGATCACTCATCCCGAGGAAACCGGAATAACAAATCCTTCCGCAGGTCGGACGGGCATTTACAATGCTGCATCGGCAGATGCAAATCAACCCGAATCCAAAAATGTGACAGCGGCTTGGATCAAGGTTTGTATCGTCAACCTGTTTTCGATCTGGCTCTTGATGGCGGTCTTTCTAATATCCAGATTTGTGATGCAGGTTCTACACGTCGGCGGGATAACGAGAAGAGCGATTTGCGTGGAGGAGGGGTGGCTGGCCTGCGACGTCAGGAATCTTATCGCATCTCTCGGTATCAAGCGGCGGGTCCGTGTCATGCTTAGCAAAGAGGTACCCATGCCCTTCGCCTGGGGTGTTTTCAATCCGGCAATCATTCTTCCTGCTGACGCCGAAGAATGGCCGGAAGACCGCATCCGCAGCGTTATGACGCACGAACTCGCGCACATCGCCCGCTGGGATTACGTGATCCATATAGTAATAGCAGTGGTCAGGGCTCTTTACTGGCCGAATCCAATCGTATGGTTCGCGACGCGAAAAATCATTATGGAACGGGAGCGCGCATGTGACGATTTTGCGTTGCGTTTCGGAACGCCGTCTGCAGATTACGCGGAGCATCTACTTCATATAGCGAGGATGCAGATCGAGTGGAATACGCGCGTTGCCGCGATGACCATGGCCGGCGAGCCGGGACTCAAGGAGAGAATCGATCACGTGATGAACGGTAAGATGAACAGATCCCCTTTGCGTAAAGGGATTCCCATGATGGCGGCCGTCTCGCTTGGGCTGTTTGCCCTGTCTGTCAATTCACTGGCTATCAAGAAGAATAGTTGGCACATCCCGGATACAAGGGGACTAATCAAACAGCTGAACGAGGGCAAGAGTTTAACCGAGCGCAGCATGGCTGCATGGTGGCTTGGAGAACATGAGGCTGGTGAGGCTGTGGACGATCTTCTCAACGCGTTAGGAGACGATGCGAGCATTGTGCGGGTGACATCTGCCTGGGCACTGGGAGAGATAAAAGACCGGGATTCTATAGACGGACTGATCGAGACGCTCGAAACGGACAAAGACCTGCTAGTCAGGGAAATGGCTGTTCTGGCGTTGGGAGAGATCGAAGATCCGGGCGCTGTTAAGGCACTCGAAGACGCATATGAATCGGATCGGAGTCTGGCGCTGGCGGTAATATGGGCGCTCGGTGAGATCGCCCGAAGGGGTAGTGATGACGCAGACGACGTGAGAGAAGAAATCATCGATGATATCGAGGAACGGCCTTGGAATAACGAGCAGGTGTGGACGGGTACTCTGAAAAGGAAATGGCCACGCAAGAAAAACGTCGAAAGCCTGCTGGAAGACCTTACTAAACAGGACGAGGATGTGAGATGTGAAGCCGCGTTTGCACTTGGCAAAGTGGGGATCGAGCAGGACTTTGAAACCTTGGACGAAGTCGAGATGGCTGTTCGCGCATTGATAAACGCACTTGAGGATCCTGTTCCCGAGGTCAGGGCGATGGCCGTCTGGTCTCTCGATGAGATCAATCCTTCCCGTAAAAAGGCGAATCTCGGATCTTTCAAAATAAAGCGAGACAAACGGTAACCCCTTGAAATTCGCACATTAGGAGACTGGATCCGTGAAAGGATTGAGCCAGTAACCGAGTAATAGCGCCTCTGAATTGTAAAAATTTTTACACATGTATCGAAGGGGGAGGATACGAATTGAATAAAAAAGAGTTGAGAGGGAGAGGAACAGTTTTTTCAGTATTGTTCCCAGCTCTGATTCAACTGGCAATCGTCAATGTGTATCCTTCCACTGCCGCTCATGCCGGCAATGGCAGCACAGATGATCCATATATTGTACCCATGACGTCCAGCACACCGCGGGTCGACGGGGTTCTCGACGAGTTTTTCTGGGAAAGCGCTCTCAAACTAGACCTCGCATTCGAGGTTATGCCCGGCGAAAACGTTACTCCACCTGTACGCACGGAAGTTTTGATTGTGTATGACGAATCGAACTTATATGCGGCATTCAAGTGTTTCGATCCGGAACCGTCCGCGATACAGGCACATTTTCGGGATAGGGATCGGCTCGGCAATGAAGACTGTGTGGGCATCTGCCTCGATACCTTCAACGACGAGCGCAGTAATTATCTTCTGATGGCAAATCCGATCGGGATTCAGAGCGACCACATCGAGTCTGAGACAGGGGGAAGCAGTTGGGATGCGATCTGGGAGTCAGCGGGCCAGATCACCGAATGGGGTTACCAGGTTGAGATGAAAGTCCCATTTAACCAGCTGCGCTTTCAGCGAGTAGACGGCACGCAGGTGTGGGGATTTGATGCGGTCCGTATTTACCCGAGGAGTCATCAACATCTGATAGGTACCTTTGCGAGGGACAGGAGCAATAACTGCTACAGGTGCCAGATGCTGAAGATTGAAGGGTTCCACGGAGCGACACCCGGGCACAATGTCGAGATCTCGCCGACGGTGACCGGCGTCCGGACCGAACTGCGTGACAATTTCCCCTCGGGCGATCTTCAAACGGATCACGAGGAGATTGACTTCGGGATCACGACGAAATGGGGGGTCACTCCGAATCTAGTGTTCAGCGGAACGGTCAATCCCGACTTCAGTCAGGTCGAGGCGGATGCATTCCAGCTCGATATCAACCAACCTTTCGCTTTGTATTACGGCGAGAGAAGGCCCTTCTTCACCGAGGGAGCGGATTTCTTCAATACTTTGAAATCGGCCGTTTACACGAGGACAATACGCGACCCCTCGTGGGGGCTGAAGTTGACGGGAAAGGAAGGAGCCAACACGGTCGGCGCATATGTCGTCCGCGATGAGATCACCAACCTCATCTTCCCCGGAAGCCAGGACTCCAGGTCTACTTCCCTGGATATGAACTCGGCTGCGGCGGTGCTCAGGTACAAGCGTGATATCGGCAGCAGGTACACCGTGGGAGCACTGTTCACAGATAGGGAGGGAACGGACTACTTCAACAGGCTGGCCGGTCTGGACCTAGACCTCCGCGTTACGCAAAGCGATCAAATTCAACTTCATCTTCTCGGCTCATCTACGTCTTATCCTGCTGAGACGGCTGCGGCATTTGACCAGGACGATGGGACATTGACGGATGGATTTGTCGCCTTCGAATGGGATCACAGCACTAGAACGCATTACATCTGGCTGGATTATGATGAAGTCGGTAAGGATTTTCGGGCCGACTTGGGATTCATACCCATGGTTGGCTACCGCAATGTGGAGGGCGGCTATTTCTATACATGGAACGCCGAGCAGGGGAGTTGGTGGGACCGGCTTAGGTTGGGAGGCGAACTCGCCCACTATGAAGAAAGAGAAGGGGGGCTGCTCGCAAAAGAGGGAAACATCTGGGGATCATATTCCGGGAGCATGCGATCATACGTTTCCTTCGAAGCATCCGGCGCGACACAGGCATACAACGGGCTGCTGTTCGATCTTACACGGCTGTCGTTGTACGGGGAGATGAGGCCATTCGGCGATCTTGCTTTCGGTTTGAACGTGCTCGTTGGGGACCATATTGATTACTCTAACACGAGGGGAGGGGAGAGGCTTTATCTGAGGCCGTGGGTAGACATCAATATGGGGAAGCATCTCATTATGGGATTATGGCATACCTATGAGCATCTCGATGTCAATCCGGGGCGGTTATACACGGCTAACATCAGCCATATGTCGTTCGTCTATCAGATAAACCGGCGCATGTTTTTCCGGTCGATCATTCAGTATGTCCGGTACAAAAGGAACACCGAGAATTACACCTTTGATATTGATCCCGAGTTCGAGAATTTCTTTTCGCAATTTCTCTTTTCGTACAAGATCAATCCACAGACCATGCTATATCTCGGATACAACGGCAATCATCTCGGAAACCAAGACTTCAGTCTAACGCAGAGCGACAGGACTTTTTTCATGAAAATAGGTTACGCTCTGAGTATTTGATCATTACCGGAGAGGAAAAGGTCTCCATCATGAATCACAATAGCACGACGATTGTGTGCATAGTCCTCGGACTGTCCCTGTTGATCGGGTTCGAGGCGACCACTGATGTGGCGGCGGCGGGCAGCGTGGGCAAGACTGAAAATGCCTACGTCTACTCACCGCCCGAGCAGCTTGATGATGGATGGAAAGTGTCCACGCTGGGGGCCGAAGGCATCGACACCGAAACGATTGAGCTCCTGACCGACCAGATCCATAACAACAAATACAGGCACATCTACTCCATGGCGGTCGTCAAGAATGGTGCCCTGGTTCATGAAGCGTATTTCAACGGTCGCAATCGGAATTCGCGGATCAAAATACATTCGATCACTAAAAGCGTAACCTCAATGCTGATCGGTATTGCGATCGAAAACGGGGAAATCGGTGGCCTCGATGAAACGGTCATGACCTACCTGCCTGATTACGGGAAATATGTCGATGATCCGAGGAAAAATGCGATTACGTTGAAGCACATCCTAACACTCAAAACCGGTTGGAAATGGGATGAGGAGAGCGCGATCTACGACGATCCCACGAACTCACACTACTGGATGGAGGAATCCAACGATTGGCTGCAGTATGTCATTGAGCAGCCAATCGAGAATGAACCCGGTGAGCGATTTGTGTACAATACGGGCGCTGTGCATCTTCTCTCCGGTGTCGTCAAAAATACGACTGGGATGTACGCGGATCGTTATGCGGAGAAGGTCCTCTTCGAACCGCTTGGGATCAAGGAGTACAAATGGATCAAGGACGTTCGTGGATATCCATGTACGGGCGGGTCGAACGGCGGTCTTTGCCTCAATGCGAGGGATCTCGCAAAGATCGGACTGATGGTGATGCGTGGCGGCAAGTGGAACGGGACGCAGGTAGTGCCCAAAGAATGGTTGGACGAGGCAGTTCGAGGGCGTGTTCAAATCGGTAATATCCAGAAATTCGGTTACCTTTGGTGGTCAGGCAGCATCAAGATCAAAGGGAGAAAGCTCGATCACATTCAGGCGTCGGGGTATGGTGGTCAGTTGTTACACCTGGTTCCTGAACTCGATCTGATCATTGTGTTTCAAAGCTGGAGCCGGGATGAAGGTGCTGATATCCTTGCCCCGCTTCTTGTGATTTACAAGGCTGCACTCATGGGCAGCGAAAAGTAAAGACACCAGAATCTCAGAAATTGCAAGGAGGTTCACAGGTGAGATCACTCAATGGCTTGAGATGGTTTGCGATTACGACAATCTGTTTGGCTGCCGCCGGCCTAGTGGCCTGCTTGCTCACCAACGCGGATGCCGACGAGAAGATATACAAACTTGAGTACAAACTGAAAAAGGGAACGGCATTCGGGATGAAGACGACAATCGAACGCAAGTCAGTGCGTGAAATGATGGGGAACGAGATCAAGTCTACGACGATGGATATCGTTGTGTACGACGCCAAGGTGACCGAGGCAAAAGGTGGAACGGCTACCATCGAGGTAACGTACGAGGACCGCTCGCACGAGACCGATGACCCGCAAGTCCAACTCGACGTGGATTTTTCCAGTTTGCTAGGAAAGACTGTGCAGTTTTCAGTGACGTCGCTTGGCGAGTTGTCGGAATTTGCAGGATTTGATGCCCTCCCAGAGCTCGCGATTTCCGGCGGACAGACCCACGGGGAGAGCCAATACATCAATGAGTTGAAAGAGTTTTTCATCCGACTGAGTGAAGATAAGATCGCCGTCGGTGAAACGTGGTCGTACACCGAGGAATTCAACGAACCGGTTGAGGGAGGCGGGGCGAAGGTTGTCGTCGACTACACATACACCCTGGCGGAGGTTGCCGAAAAAAACGGTCACGACTGCTTGAAGCTCACGGGTGAGTCCACGACCAAGGTGACGGGTAAAGGCGTGGAGCAGGGGATGGAGTACACGATTACACTGGGCGGCAAAGGATCTGAAACGGCCTGGTTCGCGTACAAGCGGGGTATGCTGCTCGAGACCGAGACGGTGTCGTTCCTTGAGGGTGCTGTGGTCGCTGAGGATGTGGGATTTGAGATGCCGATGCGGAACGACTACACGTCAAAACGAACGTTCGCGTTGAAGTAGAACTGTGGTCAAGTCCGCCGAACTAATTTCTTGGTCTCACGCGATCAGCTCCACTGCACATGTCCGAGCTGTTCTGTAAATATTACATCTGGCGAGCCAGAGATTTTCGACTTGGCAACTTACTTCATCATCTCTCACTACATTCTTTGAAACTTTGTCACTGTTGGCACGATATTCATTGGTGCAGGAAATCATTCTCGAATGACGCTTCCCAAGCGCTGCACCGATCTTTCGGAAGGGACACGATGATCGGTCAGACCGTGTCTCATTGCAGAATCCTTTCCGCTTCGGCCCCGAGGGATTGGAGATCTTGGTTGAGAGAGTTGGAAGAGGTCGTGACGGCCCGGAGCTGAGACGCGGGATCGCAGATCTGGGCGTCGTTTGAGAGGAGAGAACCCGTTGCGCACCCGCGGCGTATACGACAAGGTGCTTCGATGGCCTGACCCCGGGCACAGGCAGCACCTGGGAGGGAGAGATTCATGTTCCTACGTTGTCAAATAGCCAGTGTGGTGTTGTTGGCGTCGTTGGCGGTGCCGGCGGCGGCGGAACTGGACGAGCAGCTTCAGATCCTTGCACCCCTCGTGGGGGAGCGCTGGGTCGGCCACTTCCGCAACGTCGAGAATGGACCCCAGCTGATCTTCCATTGGGAGGTGATCTTGGACGGCCATGCCGTGCGCGGCTTGCGCCTTGTCCCGGACAGAGAGTTCCGCGGCGAGTCGACCTACTACTGGGACGAGCGGAAACAGAAGGTGGCATATCTCAGCCTGACCAACAATGGCTACGTGTCGCACGGTACCGTCGTGGTTGAGGACGACCGGATCATCGTCGTCGGTGACCAGTCGGGTCCCGGGGGCGAGCAGAAGGTACGGGCAGCATTCTGGGTGGACGTGGAAGGCCGACTGAACAACCAATTGCATACTTGGGAGAACGGCAACTGGGAGCCGGCTCATACAACTCTTTTCGAGCGGAATCGGTGAAACGAGAAACCCGGCGCGCTAGCGTAATCCTTGTCAGAATCAACCTGACCTCCCAGATCGATTCACTTTTTAGGTCAGGAATTTGGCAAGTTGAATCGCTCGCACCGTGCAAAGCGGATCAATCGTGCGCCCAGATCTTCTGGTTCTCCTAAGTCGAACCCGATAACGTCGCCCTTATCGCTACGTAGAAAGGTGAGTATTCCTATACCTCCGGCAAGGAGATCGGCCTCGATAGGGTAAATCGGGCGGCTATCCAAGTTGGGTATGTGGACGGCAAGGCCATCGGGTTCCCTGACGATTTCGTATGCGGCTTCGATCTCGTCGCTGTAGTAGAATCCCAAGCATTCGTCGAGCCAACAAGAATCGTCGGGAAGTTGTACGCGCGTTGCCCACATCTCCTTGCCATGTAGAGTAACGAGCACACGCTCGGCGGCCCGATTCTGGTTCTCACCGAAGAAAAAAGTCAGTCGACAGTTTTGGTGTCGGTTCAAGAATTCCGATTCTGCTAACGGGCGAAAGAAATCCATGCCCTCCCCGACGATTGCACCCACAAGCCATTTCCCTTCGCGCGCTACGGCGAAGAGAACGGATGAGTCCGCATCGAGCCGGTAGCCTCCAAGGAAGCGTTCATACTCTGCGGGATCCATATCGTAGGGTGAAGCATCATCCCGTTCACCGGCTCCGACTGTTGCGGCCTCGGGACTCGCTTTGAGTTCGTCCCCCAAATAAAGATCGAGAATACGGCGTGAGATCTCGTCCGCCTGCATCCACCCGGCGTTTCCAACAACGAAGACACCGACTTTGATGTCAGGGCAGTAGACCAACTCGGTCTTGAACGCCCCCGTCTGACCGGAGTGAGCGGCCGTCAGAATGCCGCGGTACGATCCCATCCCCAACCCCGCGCCGTAGAACGATTGCTCGCCAGTCTTGAGCTTGGTTCTCCTTCGCATTCTCTCCACCAGGTCGAGACCACCCACCCGGCCCGTTCGCAGATTGTCGATCCACTTTGCCATATCGTCGATCGTCGAGAATGCGTGGGCAGGCCCCGGAATCTCGAATGCCTCCACGAGGCTTCGTACGAACTCACCGTCGGAATTGCGGTAATAAGCGTTTGCCCGGTTTGGGAGAATGCTCGTGCCGTCCGACGGGAACGACGTGTCGTGCATTGCAAGAGGCTCAAAGACGTTATCTTGCATCCACTCGCCAAAGGATCTTCCCGTAACACGAGCAATGATCTCGGCCAGTAGTGCGTAATTCGTGTTGCTGTATGACCACTTCGAACCGGGCTCCAATTCCAGAATCCGTTGGCGCGCTACAAGGTTCAAGAGTTGCTCTATGCCGAACCCGCTCCTTCCGTATTGCCCGGCGTAGGGACGCACGCGAATCCAGTCGGAGAGACCGCTCGTGTGGTGAAGGAGATCCGCGATGGTAATCGGCGGGCCATAGTCCGGCAGCTCGGGCAGATAATCGTGGATATCGTCGCTGATTGTCAGCTTGCCCGCTCGTTCGAGGAGAAGCACACCGAAGGCGGTAAAGGGCTTGGAAACCGAGGCCAACTCGAAACGTGTCTCGGGCGTGATCGGAATACCGTGTTCGATGTCGGCGAGCCCGTAGTAACGCTTGAGTATTACCTCACCGCCGTCGGTCAAGATGACAGCGCCACCCGGGGAGCCGGGAACGTTCCACTCCACAAACAGTTCGTCTACGGCATCTGTGAGTTCATTTGCTTCTTGCTGGCCTGGGAGATCAACTCCAAAGCTGCATTGCACTCCGGCAAAGAGAACCACTAGTACCACGAGCGTGAGTTTCATGGGGTACCTCCAAGCTAGCCCACGTCCCGGCTTCGCTTCGGCCGCGAGATTGGCGTCGACGTGCACACGGCTTGTCCTGCGACGAAGACTGGCGGAACGCCGGGAGTCCGTCGGCTACAGCGGTTTGATAATCGTCGCTAGCCGACGCCGCGGGCCGAAAAAGAGTGAAGACACTACCACGTGAAAATAAAACGTCCCTACCCCCGCAATTGTTGCAAGCAATACACCATCCCATCGACCGGCCGGCGTGTTCGGTGGGCGACGTCATATTAATGTGCCAAGTTATGGGGGGGGCAATGGCAGAAACAAGCGGGCCCGCAATAAACCGTCTGCACGTTCGGCACACGCTTTTTGAGCCGTGGCCGATCCCACAGCGCTACGCTCTGAGACACCAACCCGGGGAGCCAGCCCTTGATAAGAGCCCTGCAGCTTTGCCGCAGGGCTCTCGCTCTGTGCGTCTCGCTGGACCCAGACGGAATCGCTTCTTAGGCTACTCTCCGAGCACGACGAAGGAGAACTCTTCGTCAACATAAGTGCCGATATTGTGGCAGAAGTACCTGATCCAAAGATCGATCTGGGTCGTACTCCATGAGGTGATCGTTCCTGTAACAAAACAATCGTCGAAGGGATCACCGTCCGATGATGGACTGACAATCAGGACGCCTGTTGTGCTCGGGAAAGTCCCGGTAAGTGTAACGGTGTAATCTCCGGTGCCATTTTTCACGACGGAGACGGTCGTACCCGAGGGGCCCGATGAGAGAACTGTCGGGCCAATTTCATCGATATCACCATAGCCCAGAATAGTGCTCGGCCCTGGCGGTCCGACGGGGCCCTGCGGGCCAGCTGGACCCGTATCACCCTCACATCCTACAAGTGCGGTTATACACAACAACACCAAAAACACTTGGAGAACTCTGGCAACCATGCCGCCTCCTTCGGTGAAAGGTGAGCTACGTGCGCGGGGGGTTAGTATCAAGCGGAGATGATCCGCGCGGGTACAAAGACGAAACCCGGAGGATCGTACATGACATTCGAGACCTCGGTCAAGGCGGCGATAAAGACCGGAACAAAACGAATGTGTCCAACAGAGATAGGTCGGAGCCCACGACGGGCGATGATCTCTTCACGACGGATGAGTTATATCCCGGACTCATCGTGATGGCCGGGCGGGACACTGGGGGCTCTCGGTCGAACGACAGCTCACTGTTTGAGTCAACCGTGCTACAGGTCGGTCAAACTACATAGAAACGACTGGATCCTCCGCTAATCGTGGGTTACTCAGGTAAGTAAGACCCCACCTGAGCAGTGCACACATGAGTGGTTTTGAAGCACTCAAAGGAGGTATCCAGCCATGAACCAGTATACATGGGTTGGTCTCGATGTCCATGCCGATTCCATTACCGCCGCCATCTTCGAAGGCGATCGTGAGCATGCCCAGATTCTCAAGCTCTCCGGCGATCTGATGAAGGTACGTCGCCTCTTCCGCCGCTTGACCAAAAAAGCACCCGTCAAGGCCTGTTACGAGGCCTCCGGTGCCGGCTTCGTCCTCCACCGGGTGCTTGCCGACGACGGTTTCCATTGCGAGGTCGTTGCGCCGTCTCTGATTCCACGCAAGCCGGGGGACCACCGAAAGACTGACCCGATCGACGCTACAATGCTCGCTCGGCTCTATCGCAGTGGCCACCTCACCACCGTGCATGTCCCGTCCCAAGAGCAGGAAGCAACGCGACGGCTGCTGCGACTTCGCTACTCCTATCAGTGCTACACGACCGCTACCAAACACCGCATCTCCGGCATGATGCGCCACCACGGCTACGTCTTTACCGAAGGCAAATCCACATGGACCAAAACCCATCGGCGGTGGCTGGGCCGGCTCCGCGACGAACTCAGCGGACCGCTTCAAACCGCCCTGGCCGCCGAACTCGAGCACCTTGAATACCTCGAGATGCAACGGAGCACCTTCGATGCTGAGATCGAGCGCTACGCTCAAGCCGAACCCTACCGCCTCCCTGTTGAAGCGCTCTGCTGCTTGCGCGGCATCAAAACCTTAACGGCCATGACACTCATCGCCGAAATCGATGACATTCGCCGCTTCCGATCCCCTAGAGCGCTCATGGCTTACTTTGGCCTCGTCCCCATGGAAAACTCTTCTGGACCGCGTGAGCGACGCGGTCCCATCACCAAAGCAGGCAACATCCACGCCCGAAGGCTCCTTGTCGAGGCCGCCTGGAACAACCGCCACCGCAGTGGTGCCGATTTGATCTTGAAGCGACGCAGACAGGGGCAACCCCCTGACGTCGTCGCCATCGCTCTAAAGGCTCAGCACAGACTCTACAAAAAGTTCTGGCGACTCGATCATCGCAAACATCGCCATGTCGCCATTACCGCCGTCGCCCGCGAGCTCTGCGGGTTTGTCTGGGCTGTTTTGAACGCCGTGCACTAGCACAGCGTCATCCGTCAACGTCGAGAGGAGAGCTACGATAGGAGAATCCACGTTTCAAGTGTGCGGTACGGACTTTTCGTTCTAACCCGCGTTTTCAGAGAGTGGTCGCTCCGGACGAACACGTGAAGATGCGGTATTGCCATTGGCATAACCCGCGAATACTAGTCTGATGATCGTCGGTAACTGCTCTCCTCTCGACTCAAAAAACGGAGGTTGAACTCCAGCCGTTTCCATACTACTTGAGAAGCACCATTTTCTTGGTCAGTGTGCGCCCACCGGCTGTCAGGCTGTAGAAGTAGACGCCGGAACTCGTCGGGTTTCCCGTCCCGTCCCGGCCGTCCCAATACACATTCACGATACCCGCGTCGACGGTTTCGTTCAGAAGCGTCGTGACGAGCTTGCCATCAACGCTATAAACGGCGAGACGGGCGCGCATTCTGTCGGGCGCACGAAAGGAGATCGTTGTCGATGAATTAAACGGATTGGGATGGTTCTGCAACAACACCAGTGCAGCCGTAGGAATTGTCAGCGATGTCGTTTGCGAGAACCATTCGCCATCGCCATCGATCGCGCCCACGCGGTACGTGTAGGTCATGCTCGGTCGCACATCGTTATCAGTGAACTCGGATGCTCCACCGGCTGGAATAACGTCGCCATTGATGCGACGAAACTCTGGCTCGGGCGAGCTAGAGCGATAGACATTGAACCCCTCTATACGCGCACCGCTCACGATTGTCCAACGTACTGTCACTACGCCGGCGGCGTATTGGGCCTCGACTCCCGAGAAAGTCACCGGGACACCGCGATCAGCGGTAACGACCACCGGCTCAGATACCGCACGGGCGCCATCCGCCTCGCGAATAACCACCCGAAAAACATGCTCGCCGTCCGCGTAATGCTCATCGAATACGCTCGTCAGCGTCCAATCACCACACGTCACCGGCCCCGGTAACTGATCCTCCTGGACCCATACCGAACCCAATTTGCGTTCGAGGGCGACAACCGCAATATTGGCGCAGTCGTCGTCGGTCGACAGGGTGAAGCTGACCGTGCATCCCCCGGCGCAGTTCTCATCGGTTACGAGATCAGGTCCGTACGATACGACTTCGGGTTCGGCACATTCAGACGTGCGGACGTAACGCCACACACCACCGCCCGCCGAATAGATGACGTTACGATTGTTTGGATCGACGACGATGTTGCATTCACCTCGCCGCCCGCTCAACCGACGCCAGACTTGTGCACCGTCGACCGTCACATAGAAGCCAACGGCGCGGACGGCCGCGTAAAGAATTTGGGGATCGACAGGATCGATAGCCATGGCACGGACGTCTTTACCGACAATATGATGATCGGGAATTCCCTCGCTCGCATTGAACCAGTGCTCACCCCCATCGACGGTCTTGAAAATGCCCTGGTTATACGTGCCACAGTAAACCGTGTTTGGGTGATGGGGATCCACAACCAACTCCAGGAGGTAACCAGCTTCAGCCCGGTCGATTCCATCCTCGCTGAGAAACCAGGTAGCCCCGCCGTCCTCGGTTTTGAGCAGACCGCTTCGTGTGCCGGCGTAAACGATCTCTGCGTTTGTCGGATCGACGGCAATGCAGTCGGCATGGCGGGGGTTTACGATTGACCACGTGACACCGGTGTCCGCGCTTTTGAATATGGCGCCAACGTAAGGGTCCTCGAGACCACCGGCAAATATGATGCTCGGGTTCGATGGAGCGATGGAGATGTCGTCGATGGCCACATCGAGTAATGTCTTGGTCCAGTTCGCCCCGCCGTTCGTCGTCCTGAACACCGCGCCTCTCGGGCTGTAAGAACCGTGGTAGAGAATCCCGTCGTTGGTCGGGTTCTGTCTGATCACTTGCCCGGTGGGCAGACCCTTGTCGATCGAGTGCCAGTGGGCCGCGTAGTCAGTGCTCTTAAAAGTCCCGTGACCGGTGGCGTAGAGCACGTCTGGATCATTGTGATCGACAACGACGGATGTCATGGCCACAGGTGTGATCCCCGACTCGGTGAATTTGGCACCCCCCGTCGTGCTCAGCAGCACACCCTTTCCGCTACCGAGATAAAGCCGGTTCGTGTTGCCCGGATAAAAATCGATCGAATATATGCCCCCATGATTCATACCGGTGTCCATGTAGATCCAGTCCGCCGCGGCGTTGAGGCTCTTGTAGAACAGACCGCCGACCGAAGCGTATATGACATCGGGCCGAGCCGGGTCTATCGCGATGGCGTTTACAGAATGCCAATGGAGATCAGGAAGGCCCGAGTTGGCCGATGTCCATGTCGCGCCTCCGTCGAGACTCTTCTGGATACCCGCACCGGAATATTGCCCGCCACCGGACGTGCCGGCATAGATCGTTGAAGTGTTGCGGGGATCGATTGCGAAGCACTCGACGTTGCTGTACGCAAACCCGGTTGACGAGTGTACCCAGGTCTCGCCGCCGTCGGTCGATTTGTGTACGCCATCTCCTGGAAAATCAAAATCACCGGCGGTGCCCGCATAGACAATGTTCCCGTCGCTGGGGTCCACGATCAGTGCGCTGACCGCACAACAAAGAACGAACTCGGTGTAGGACCACGTGGCACCGCCGTCCCGGCTCGAATAGACACCCGACGGTGTGTAGTAGGTAAGCCCGCTGGTGCCAGCATACAAATGGTCGGAGTCGTTCGGATCGAGCGCAAACGAGTACGTGCCGAAGGAGGTGATCTCTTCCCAGGTTGCACCACCATCCGTTGACTTGTGAAGTCTGTAACCGGCGCGGGCGTACATGATGTCTGGATTGTTTGGACTCAAAACAAACTGATTAACGGACGTCGGTGCTTGCGGCAGCTTGTCCCAGGTCTCACCACCATCCACGGTCTTGTAGAGCCCCTCGCCTAGACCGGCGTATATCGTCTCGGGACACTCGGGATGGACGGCTGCTGAGCGAACCGCGCCGCCTTTCGGGCCGACTTGTTCCCATTTGTCAGGGCAAGCACTGCTGGCAGGTATTGGGAAGACGAAGATTGCGACAAAAAGCACGAAGAGGGATTTCATGGCGACCCTCCCACGATTTCGGGAGTGCGCTCACATTATACCACCTGGTCGCGGTTATATCATCCAAAACCCGCGTTCTCGGGAGAGACGGATTATTTCAGAAGAACCATCTTCTTTGTGATGGTCCGTTTACCGGTGGCCAAGCGGTAGAAGTAGACGCCGGAACTGACCGGGTTACCGCTGGTGTCCGTGCCGTCCCATGTTACCGATTTTCTGCCCGCTGTCACGTTCCCATCGACGATTGAACGTACCAGTCGACCACTCACGTTGTATATGGCAAGAGTCACTCGCGTACCGTCATTGGGGACGTCGAACCTGATGACAGTGGTCGGATTGAAGGGATTTGGTGTGTTCTGATACAGAGCCAGCTTCTTTGGAATTACCGGCTCGGTGACGGTTGTCGGCGCCTGATCCGTCGCGGGACCGCTCTCGTTCCCGGCATCATCGACCGCGGTTATCTTATAGTATACATTCCAACCATCGTAATCGGGGTCGTACCACTCATTGTCCGTGGTCGTGTGGACGAGATCCGTCGGTGTGGGGGTGAAATCGGGATCGTTTGACCGGTAGATCCTGAACTCCCTCAAGTCCGGATCCCCGGAAGCCGCCCAGGTGAGATGGTTCCCACTTCCCGTGTTGTAGGCAACCTCGAAGTTGGCTGGTACCGCTGGGAATATGTTATCCACCGAGTACCCGCTGTCCGGCGGGCTCATGAACCACTCGGTCGGCGTCGTGCTGTGTGCCGATACAGCATAGGAGGTAAAGGGAAGCCCGATATCCGACGAATCCCCCAACGTTGCCGACACATGGACATAATGATCCAGCTGTGCAGCGGGAAAGCTGTCAACAAGCTCCCAAGTTCCGGGTGGGAAATCGGCCGGTTGAAGCTCAGTTCCACCGGTACGGACGTACCGGTCTTGCCGTTCGACGAGAGGCAGATCAGACAACATTTCAGAACCTTTGCCGGAACGGTTGTCAAGACTCGTTGTCTTCGCGGCGCCGAGCCTTTGTCCTTCGCCGGTGAGAGGTTGCGTCGTCGCCAGACTGACTGTCCGACGCCACACTTTGTATTTCTCAATTGGGAAGTTTTCTTCGTCTACGGAATCGTACCAGGATCGCGTCACGTGGATCTCCACCCATCCACCTTGATCGTCGGGGACATCGACGATGGAATCAATCAAGGCGAACTTGAAGTATTTCGCAAAATTGGCCGTATAGGTCGGATTTGAATCGGGCACCACGATCGTGTGGGTGATTGCGCCGCCATCGCTCCAATCCGAGAACACATAAACGGTGTCGGCATCCTCCTGCGGGCTCGGCACTCCGATCTCGTGAGATGTCCCGTACGCCGATGCAAATTGTCTTGGCGCGGTGTACACGATGCTGTCCACGATGACTTCGAGGTCAATCGGAGTGGTCGTCACCGACACGAGGAATGTATCGGGCACAAATGTCGCTGTTATTGTCGTATCGCTCATCATCGCGATAGTATCCGGGTTTTCCGTGCCACTCAAGCCATCCGACCAACCATCAAACAACCAAACCGGATCCGGGATGGCTTCCACAATCACCGTGTCTCCACAGAGGTAAGTCGG
>CP070677.1:888852-892120 GCA_020352495.1 Candidatus Latescibacterota bacterium | reverse complement strand
TACTTCCCGCCGACGATCAGCTCGATCGCGCCAAATTCCGGAGACAATGATGAGGTGGTTGCAATAACGGATCTCTTGGGTGGCGATATCATCTACGGGGCCAACTTCCTCCTTCGTGACGCCAGCATGACCGAGTATCCGGCGACAAACGTCGAATGGATCGGTCACGCCAAGCTCGTGGGGGACCTCAATCTCAACGGGATGCCGGGCGGGACGTACGATGTCGTTCTCCGCAGTCCGGACGGGCAAGAGGCAGTTTTGGTTGATGGATTCACGGTCCACGATGGCGTGCCCGTATTCATCAGTGAGTTTGGTGCGACAGCGCGTGAACATGGCGTGGATCTCTCGTGGGCCGTCATGTCCGACGAGAAAATCTGGGGCTTCAGAATCTATCGAGGCGTCGAACACTCGGGTACAAGTGCAGACATCACGCCGGCCGGATTGGTTCCACCCAACGCGAGGACATACCGGGACGAGAGTGTGATTGGAGGCCGCAGATATGAGTACACCCTGAGTGTCGTGCTGGAGGATCGTTCAGAGATCAGGTCCCAAACCGTAACGGTGAGGACCAAGGCTCGTAGGTTGACGCTTCTTCAGAATCACCCGAATCCGTTCAACCCTTCGACGACGATCGCGTTCTCCTTAAATGAGAAAGCGGAGACGGAACTCGCAATCTACAACATCGAAGGGAGACTGGTGAGGACGCTAGTGGATGACACTCTTGACGAAGGCTTCAAGAGAATCACATGGGACGGAAAAGACGCTCACGGAAACCACGTAAGTTCCGGCGTCTACTTCTACCGCCTGACAGCTGGCAACCGAACGCTTACGAAGAAGATGGTGCTCTTGAAGTGATAAGGATTCGGCTGTAATTTTGCGCCCAGCAAAAGTGTGGAGCCACAGACCATCGCACTGTCCCCGACTAAACGCCGTGACACGGCGAAGCGCCCGCAAAACCAATTCCGATTGACAGTCGCGCGATTTCAATGGTACAGTCATCGGAAAATCACGGCTTTAAGTTTGAGTCAAAAACTCCTTTCCAGGTAAGTCTTTCCAAGGAAACGTGAACTCTGGGGTAAATGAGGGGGATGTATGTCATCCTTTTTCGATTTATCTGACGAAGAACGAATGATCCAACAAACGGCGCGCGAGTTTGCCGATAGCGAGATCGCACCGGTGGCGGGTCAAAATGATGCCGAGGGCAGATTCCCAAAGGACATCATTGCGAAGTTGTCCGAACTCGGTTTTATGGGAATGTTGATCCCCGAGAAGTACGGCGGTTCCGCTCTGGGCAACCTCTGTCTGGTGCTGGCGCTCGAGGAGATCAACCGAGTCTGCGCATCGACGGGTGTGACGATGTCGGTGCACAACTCGCTTGCCACCTCTCCCATCATAAAGTTTGGGAGCGACTATGTCAAAGAGACGTATCTTCCCAGGTTGGCGACCGGTGAGCTTCTCGGCGCCTATGCGTTGAGCGAGGCGGAAGCGGGAAGCGACGCGGCGTCGCTCAAGTGTCGGGCCGTCAAAGACGGTGACAATTTTGTGGTCAACGGGACAAAGAGCTGGGTGACGACGGGCGCCAACGCCGATCTCTATGTTGTCATGCTCAGGACGGATCCCGAGCAGCGTGCCAGTGGAATTAGCTCATTCGTTGTGGAACGGGATACACCAGGGTTGAGTGTGGGAAAGAAAGAGGACAAGTTGGGTTTGCGGGCCTCAAGTACGACGGAACTCGTATTCGAAGACTGTCGCATTCCCGCAAAAAACATGCTCGGTGAGGAGGGGCAAGGGTTCAAAATCGCGATGGCAACGCTGGACGGAGGGCGAATCGGAATCGGGACGCAGGCCGTTGGAATCGCTCAGGCCTGTTTGGATGCATCGGTTTCGTACGCAAAAGAACGTGAACAGTTTGGGAAGAAGATCGGCGAGTTTCAGGCGATCCAGTGGAAGATCGCCGACATGGCAACGGGCATCAACGCCGCGCGATTGATGGTTTATAGAGCGGCGAGACTACGTGACGAAGATGTCCCGCACACAAAAGAAGCCGCCATGGCAAAGCTGTTCGCCTCCGAGATGGCGAATCGAGCCGCAAGAGAAGCCGTCCAAATTCACGGAGGGGCCGGTTATCTCAAGGATTTTCCCGTCGAACGCTACTATCGTGATGCGAGAATCACCGAGATATACGAAGGGACGAGTGAGGTGCAACGCATCGTCATCTCCAGGGCCTACCTCGGGGGCTAATTTGAGTTTTGGCTACGGCCGCGACAATCAATTTTGTGCCGACGGAAATGAAAATTCCAGGCGAGCAACACAATCAGATCGATAGCATGTTGTGAGTACGAACAGGCGAGCAGAGGAGGTTCCAGATTGAAAATAGGAGTCTTAGTGAAAAACGTTCCCGACACTGAGACGAAGATAAAACTCACGTCGGACCGGTCGGGGATCGAAACCCAAGGAATCAAATACGTGATGAATCCGTTTGACGAATACGCCGTCGAGGCCGCGCTCCAGCTCAAGGAGAAATTCAAAGACGACACGACGGTTACCGTGATGTCCCTCGGCCCCGATCGGGTTGTCGAGACACTGCGAACGGCACTGGCGATGGGGGCGGATGAGGCGGTTCATGTATGGGACCCCGCCTTCGAAGGCAGTGACATGTTGAGTGGCGCAAAGATTCTGGCAAAGGTTGCCGAGAAGATGGAATTCGACCTGATCTTAGGTGGTAAGCAGGGCATCGACTACGATTCGATGCAGACATGCGCGGCGGTAGCGGAACACCTCGGGATCCCTCAAGTTCAGATCGTGATCGCGTTGGAGATCAGTGATGACAAGACGTCTATCGTCGCAAGGCGTCGTATCGAAGGCGGCGACGAGGTGGTAAACATCAAGCTTCCCGCGGTTGTGACGTGTGAGAAAGGGCTCAACGAACCCCGTTACGCGTCGCTGCCCGGCATTATGAAAGCAAAAAAGAAAGAAATCAAAAAGATTGGTCTTTCCGACCTGGAGGGACTGTCCGCCGCCGACGTTGGTGCGTCGGGATCGGCGACAAAAATCGTCGGTTACGAACCCCTGGCGGAGCGGGCGCCGTGCCGGATGCTCGAGGGCGAACCGGGACAACAGGTCTCCGATCTTGTCCGTGCGTTGCGTGAAGATGCAAAGGTCATCTAGCGGTCTGGTCCAAAAATAGAAAGGAGAACGGGCGGAAGTCCGGGGAAAGAGCAATGACGAACGATGTTCTCGTATTGGCGGAAATTCGGGTTGGCAGTTT
>CP070677.1:838248-888752 GCA_020352495.1 Candidatus Latescibacterota bacterium | reverse complement strand
TGTTTGATGCGTACGGGCTATTCTAAAGTATAGAAAAAACGGGCCTTGGGCGCAATTGGGGTCTGCCGGTCGCTCGTCGGTGTTGTCTTGTCTCTCGGTCGGATCGTGGGCCGGGCTTTCGGCGAGGTATTGAGAACGGCAGCGCAGGGAGTACGTGTTCGATCGGTCTGATCCAGGTTTGCTCTCCCCCGCCAAACATCTTGCCCAACCCCTTGGCCTTTATTACGATTCCCTCAGATCGCTCTCTTTCTGACCCTGTTCGACAACACACAAACAAGGACGGACCCCATGATTTTGCTGGTCCTCACCGGCGTCGTGCTGTTCATCCTCGGTTATCGTATCTACGGCGCATTTCTCGATAAACAGTTTGGCATCAACCCGGAACGCAAAACCCCCGCCCATACGAACTACGACGGTCTCGACTATATGCCGGCGAAGACCCCTGTGCTCATGGGACATCATTTTTCGTCGATCGCTGGTGCCGGGCCGATCGTCGGTCCGATCATTGCCGTTGCGTTTTTCGGGTGGTTGCCCGCCGTGTTGTGGATCGTCCTTGGTGCCATTTTCATCGGTGGGGTCCACGACTACTCCGCGCTTGTCGTTTCGGTTCGTCACAAAGCGCGCTCGATCGCGCAGGTCGCCAAACGGATGATGAGCCCCGTCGCCCACAAGCTTTATCTGGCGTTTATCTGGTTCACGATGGTCTACGTCCTCACTGTGTTCGTAGATCTCACAGCAGACAGCTTTACCAAAGACGGTGGTGTGGCCAGTTCCTCGCTCATGTACATTGTCCTGGCCATTCTGATGGGGCTTTCCGTTTATCGGATGGATCTGTCGCTTGGCAAGGCGAGCCTCGTCTTTGTGCCGTTGGTGTTCCTGGCGATCTATTTGGGTCAACTCGCCCCGATGGGAACGCCACCGGCCCTCGCGCACGGAGATCCCAAGACGACCTGGACTTTCATTCTTCTCCTCTATTGTTTTGTCGCGTCGATCACACCCGTGTGGATCCTTCTCCAGCCGAGGGACTATCTCTCGTCGTATCTTCTCCTCGCCTGCATCCTCGGTGGTCTCGGTGGAATCGCAATCGGCGGACACGCGCTCGACACGAAGGCGTTTCTCGGTTTCGAAGCCAACCTCGGTTACCTCTTTCCGGCGCTGTTCATAACGATTGCATGCGGGGCGTGCTCGGGTTTTCACTCGATCGTCGCGTCGGGGACCACGGCCAAACAGTTGAGCAACGAACGAGCCGCGCGACCGGTCGCCTACGGATCGATGCTCGTGGAGGGAATGCTGGCGCTCATCGCGGTAAGCGCGATTGTCGTCGCGGGTGGGGCGCTCGCCGGGAGCTCTCCCGCGCAGGTATTTGCCTCGGGGATGGGCACGTTTGTGGGATCGCTCGGGATCCCAACTGCACTCGGCACCTCGTTTGGGCTTCTTGCGGTGAGCACGTTTCTTCTGACGACTCTCGATACGGGAACACGACTTGGCCGATATATCTTCGAGGAGTTCTTTGATCGGTGGGGACTCAAATGGCATATCCTTGCCACCACGGCGACCCTAATTCTCCCGTTGTGGCTTGCGCTCACCGAATTCAAAGATGCCCAGGGGCAGGTCATCCCCGCGTGGCGGGCCATCTGGCCCGTCTTTGGGTCGACGAATCAGCTTCTCGGAGCACTCGCGCTTCTCACCGTTGGTGTCTGGCTCAAACGCACCGGACGGCGGGCGATATTTGTCATCGTGCCGATGGTGTTCATGTTTGCGGTCACGCTGCTCGCCCTCGTGATGCTGTTCTTCAAGAATGATTTCCTTGTTATTCGAGTCATCTCCGCGTTTCTCTTTGCGCTCGCCGTCGTACTGATCGTCGAAGCCGTGCGCGCGTTTGGGGGCGAACCGGTCACCGACGAAGAAGAACTCCCCGACACCGGCCCAACAGTTCCGGTTGGTGGCAAGGTCTGTTAGCCTGGAATCTACGCAGGTTTGAGATAGAGGATCGCTTCGACACCGCGACCACCGGTGAGATTTTCCACCGTCACGTCCCCACCCATCTCACGCGAAAGGCTTCGGCAAATGGCGAGTCCCAGACCGGTTCCCGTCGTTTTCGTCGAGAAGTAAGGTTCGAAGAGTTTCTCCTCGACGTCCTCACTAAGCCCCGGCCCCGTGTCCGTAAACGATATCCTCATATCCTGCCCGTCATAGGTCGCTAGGCCACACGAGATTTCGAGCGTGCCGCCGCCGGGCATCGCCTCCATGGCATTCTCGATGAGGTTCGAGCAGATCCTTCGGAGCGCCTCCGGATCGACAAGCGCCTCGATCTCACCGTTTGGAATATCAAAGGACACGATCACCCCAAATGTGTTCTTCTGATACGGCGACACGATATCCCGCAGAAGCGGAACGATTCGGTGCGCCGACAGGTCGAGCTGTTGAAGACGGCCAAAGCTCGAGAACTCGCTTGCGATGTTTCGCAACACCTCGACCTGATGAATGATTGTGTCCGAACTCTCCTTAAAGATCTTGTCGAAATCGTCCGATTTCTCCTCGTGCGCCCTCGCCATAAACTGCGTCGAGAGCTTGATCGGTGTCAGTGGGTTTTTTATTTCGTGGGCGATCTGTCGGGCCATTTCTACCCAGGCTGAGAGCTTTTTCGAGCTGATCAACTCCGTAAGGTCTTCGAACACAAAAACCGTGCCGAGATGGCGGCCCTCTGTGCTGAGTCCCGTTTTCATATACTTGATCGTTCGTTTGTGCCCGTCCTTTATGATATCGACCTCGGAAGAGTCATGGGGCCAGCCAGGACCCGATTCGGTTCCCAGCCGAGAGAAAAAACTCGGCAGAACGTTCTCGTTGACGAGCTGCTCCGTCGTCTTGCCAACCAGATCTGCGCTTTGAATCCCCAGGATCCGCGCGGCTGCGTTGTTCACCGCCCGTATCCGCTCGTCGGAATCGGTTGTAATGACACCTGTTCCGATGTTGAAAAGGATAACCTCGAGGTATTTTCGTCGTTCCTCCAGCGCGGCTTGAGATGTTGACACTTGGCTTGTCATCTCATTGAACGCTTCGACCACCGTCCCGATTTCGTCGTGCCGTTTTGACGGTAGTTTGAATGAGAAATCCCCTCGGCCGATCCGCTTCGTCGCTTCGAGCAGTCCCTTGAGCGGTTCAAAAATCCCTCGCGCCAGAAGGAGTCCGAGTCCAATCGTCGCCGCGGAGAGTAGCGCGAACAGACTAAGAACAATCGATGTTGCCTTCTCGACTTCGACACTGTACGACTCGGGTCTAAACAAGAGTGGCACACCGATCGCGGCGTATTCCCCCGCCTCCATGCTTTGAATCGGAATATAGGCGACCTGATAACGATAGCGTCCCGCACGTTCGGTCACGAGCGACTGGTCGACACCCATGATGCACACCCCAACAAAGGCGTCGGAACTCATCGTCGAGCTGATAAATCCACCGGAAAGCAGTCCTTCTCTGCTTGTCGATACGAGCTCTCCCCCATCAAAAAGGCTTACATCAGCGCCGATCTGATCGGCAATTGCACCGAGAATCTCTCCGTCGACAACTCGCGCACAATAAACGATGACGGTTTCTTTCTCTTCTCCAGACACAAGACTGATCGGATAACTCAAGACACCAAGATACGGCTCGCCTTCCGCCCAGTGGACAAACACCTGCTCCGGAGGCATCCCAACCAGCCGTCTGGCCAGGTCGAGGTATTCCCCCGCAGAACGATCGTCTTCAGCACCCGGTACCGCGTCGGCGGCGAGGTGTTTCACCCTCCTTTTATCGAAGTCCAAACCGGTGTCGACCGTGGGAAGCTCGCTCTCTTTGAACACCATCACCCGGCGACTCGGGTCGTGAACGTAAAACGGTGGCAGTTCTCCATCTATCAGGCTGCGTAGATCGTGGCGATCCAGCAGATCGTGCAGCTCCCCAACGAGCTCCCCTTTCAATGCCTTCTCAGCACTTGACGCTTTGTAAACCGCCTCGTTTTTGTTCTCTTGAACAAACCGCTCTTTGATCATCCGAACCGAAAAAACACCGAGGATCACCGCCGGAAGGAGAGCAACGATCAAGAAGGAACCAAGCAGTTTTTGTTGAAATCCGAGTTGCCTTCCAGGGGTCAGTGTTGGAAGGACTTCTCCGAGAACGGGCAGTCGTTTGAGAATGATTATCAGGACAATAAACGCGACGGTGAAAAAGAAGTACAGGGAGAGAATCGTCGACCAACGAAGGACGTGTTGGCCGGGTGATGGGACTGGAAACCCCGCGAGAAGATACGAAAGACTCTCGTCCGTTTCCTGCGCTAGAAAACGATACGTCGACCCAGTGGTTTTCAGAAGAGGCCAGTCCAGATCGATTGCCCTTCCCATCACGTCTCGCTCGATTGTGTGCCCGACCGGGAGAACCTCGGACGAGGACTCTAGAACCCTTTCACCCTTGAGTTTCGCCAACAAGATCGCCTCGGTCTCTTCGAGCCGCGGTGCGATGCCACCTTCCTGTATGTTTCTCAGAACCTCTGGCGTCTGCGGTCCTGTCCTCGCTGCCCACGCCAGGTTTTCAAAGAAGAAGGGGACATCCACGACAATCTTCCCAATAGGAACCCGTTGAAGGACGCCGCCCAGATCGGTCCCGTAACCCTTGAGATTGGCGATTCCCCTGTAAAACCTAACGGCACCCTGTGGGGTCTGGGTTGTCAAATCCAATACAACCCACTCTTCTGACGACGTGGTTTCCATTCGCTCGCCAGGCTCCGCTGCCGTGATCCGATACGGCATCTCAACTGCAAACCGGCTGACCAGGCTGTCCGCCTCATCGAAGATGTAGATCGCAGAGCTATACCCCAAAAGACTCAGCGGGCTGTCGGCCCACACATCGAAAGCGAGACGTTGAACATTTGCAGATACCGGTTCTCTCAGCGCTTGATGTAACGACTTGTCTTGGGAAAGATTTTCGAGAATGTCCTCGAGAATGAACACCTTCCAGTTGTCCGACGGGTGGGTAACCTCTGCAACTTTCTCCTGGATGAATGTGCGTCTCAGACCCTGATATTCCTGATTGAAAAAGACGTAGGCGGCCGCTGAAACGATGATGACAAAACAGAAGGCGGTAATAACTATCGATACCAGATCCTCTCTTTGAACCACACGAGGAGCAAAGACGATGAACAAGAGCACGAGCAGGGATATGAATGCGAGATCCCAGCGCGACACAACGAGTGAAACGGTGACGACGACCACCGCTGCCAGGATCGAGGCTTTCCCGGTGTCCGATTTGCCCTTTACTCGATAGACGCCCCAAACGCAAATCATCCCGGCTAGAAAGATGCCCGTAACCATCAGAAACGCGCTGAGGTGAAGGATGGTAACCTCGGGTTGAAACACTTTTACCGTTTCTCCGACGAGTCGTGGATTGGCATTGAGCACCACGCTTCCGATGAATCTCCGCGCGAGTTCGAAAACACCGACGATCGCGCAGGCGGCAACAAACCCCTTTACTACAAAGAGCCAGCCATCGTGCCCCACCGCTTCTCCCTCAGGTGACGCTTCCGTCTCCCTTGCGATCCTGAGCACTCCGTAGAGTGCTGTGACGAAAAACACGGCGGTGATGAGCAGATCACCAGCACTCCTCATCAGACCTCCAAGGATCGGCGTGGCAAAAACCGCTGGTTCAAAAACCTTTAGCTGCGATGTCAATAAAGTGGGTTGAAACCACAACAGCGAGTAACGCACGAGTGTGAGAATCGCGACGAGGTAGAGGGCCTTTACGACATGGAGGGGACCGCTAATTCTTTCGGGGAAGTAATTCAGCGATACGGCAAAACCGATGAGGAGAGCAAGCAAAGCTAAGAGGTTGGCCACCAGCAGGAACGAGTTGTTCCGATTCTCGAGATAGTGGGTAAACGGTCGGCCCACCACTGTGACATTGAAGAGCGCGTTTCCCAAAGGACTTCGCACCACGGCACGCCCGCTGAGTCCCGCGGTCTGGCTGCCCGAAATGCTTCCCAACGGCTCGACAAAAGAGGGCAATGTCGAGAAAACGCTTGCCGTGTCAGGCGTTGTCTTCGTCCGTGCCTGAGTTCTCTCTTTTGCCTCTTGGGCCGACCGAGAGGGCTGCCGCTCCGTATCCGGACTCGCCCGCTCGTCGTCTGGGGATGGTGTTGTCCTTTTTTTGGGACGTGGTCGGTCTTCGGGTCGCCGTTCAAATCCTCCTATCGTGGCCGACAAACCAGCATCGGCGGCGTAGTAATTGAATCGGATATTCGCCGCTTCGCCACCGGCAATATCGTCGGCCAGGCTGCTGCTCTTCAAAAACTTGTTGTTCACTTTGTAATTGACTTCGAGCGGCATATCGACTAGAACGGTGCCGCGTTTTTCCCTGTCACCACGCAATCGATCTACCTCATCTCCTTCCCCACCGCCGTATATCGGGATGATATGCGTAAGAATCCGGTAAAGTGACACCTGTCGCGAATAGACCAGCTCGCGAGAGCTCGCGATGAACCCGGCGTCCAATGGCTCGACGGCTTGTGGCCAACCCGCCCACGCAATCCGGTTGCCGTGCTCGTCGAAAAGCTGTATCCCGATCTCGGTGCCCGCGGGCAGGAGCTCGCCCTTTTTGATCTGCTCCGACAGGGCGCCGAGCTCCCGGAACGCTTCGAGCCGCGTTTCCATCCCCTCGTGATCAGCCACTGGTCTCGACAGCAGGAACCGTTTGGTTGCTTCCCCGACCGAAGTCGAAAGATCGAGAAGGTTCTGGATCCGTTCTCCCAAGGCGGCGAGAACGCTGGCAATATCTTGGGACTCTTGGTGACGCCATTCCTCCCTTAGCTTTCGATTTTCGTCGCGGATCCCAAATAGAAGGAGACTGGACACAAGCACCAAAACCCCGGTCCCAATTATGGAGACGCGCACCCGTCGGTTGGCTGGGGGGAAAAGAACGAGCAAGATCGCGAGAAGAACCACCAGCAGTGGAATCAGGGGTGAGATGCCGCCGAGCCAACCGACCTGTATGAATTGACGCGCAAACAAGACCGTCCATGCAAGGAGCAGGAGCAGCATGGAGAGTCTTGGTCTATCGAGAAGAGTTTTCATGTTTTGGATCAAGCCCTTACACGATTACGAGGCCGCAAAACATGATAACAGAAAAGAGATCGGATTTCTCGCCGCACGAGGGGGTATTAACGGATGGATTTGATCTCGTCGATCACCCAGCGTGTTTCTTCCAAGTGAAGCGACACGTAAATCTTGTCCTTGAAGAGCCTGCCGTCGTCGTTTCGCTTGTATTGACGCTCCGCAACTGCGTACACCTTACTCCGACCGTCCGAAACGTTGCGGTACTGGACGAACTCGAACTTCTCTGTGATCGTATATTTGAACAGGTCTTTTAGCAGGTAATAACTCTGATTCCGGCTAAATGTGCCACCTGCGGGACCGCTCCCCTCGATGGCGATAGCAACCTTACCCTTACCGTAGTGACGCAAAATCTGCCGGACGTTTTCCTTTTTCCATCCAGCCTCAATGTCGGCAAAAACACCAATCGGGCCAATCGAGTCGGCACCCTCCGGCACAGGTTTCGCTTCGGAATCCGTGACCTCTTTGACCTGATTGGCCTGTAGCTTTTTTTTGCTCGACGTCTTCTTGGACGAGGATCTGATGGGCGGATCGGCCGCCGCACCACACACCCATCCGCAGAGGAGAAGCAGGGAAAGTCCAGATACAAGTAGCGTTTTCATGACGGCACGGCCTTGGGTCGTTGTGGCCGAATCAGTTATAAATTGGCAATCTTTGTGCCAGTACCCCGTGGTTGTAAACCAACGGGTTACGGTGATCCAGGCGTCGAATCTGTCCTTTATTGTGTACTGGGTGTAGCCAAGAGAGGACAATTACGGCCAGGTTGTCGTAATAATGATCCACAGGATCACGCAGCCAACGGAGAGCTTTCCCGCGATCGCCGCCACCCGACCCACAAACGACCAGAACCCGATTCGAATCGCCGTGTCCATCTGGCGATGTTTTGCGAGCTCCCCCAGCACCGCACCGGCGAAAGCACCCACAAAGCCAAACAGAACACTCCCGAGCGGTGGCACAAACGCGCTGCCAAGGATGACACCGATGATACCACCCACAAACGACCCGAGTATTCCGAGCTTCCCACCACCGCGTTTGGCGACGACCACCATGCCAAGAAAACTCTCGATGATCTCGCCAACCACGGCAAGCCCCACACAGAGAAGAAAATACCAGATTGTCAGCTTGGAAAAACCGGTCACCAGACCCACGATCAACGCCAGACCCACGAGAATCCAGTTCCCCGGCACCCCGATCATGGTCGAGAGCAGCGACAGAGAGAGTATGACGTAGAAGAGTACGAGAAGAATTTTGTAGAGAACCGGCAGCACTTCGGCCAAACTCATTTTCTCCGTTTACGGTGCTTGGCTCGCCAGTTTTCCCATTCGACGAGTACGGGGCTGGCGACAAAAATCGAAGAGTACGTACCGATCAGCACACCAATGAGAAGCGTGAGAGCAAAGTCACGGATCACCGGCCCGCCGATGATCACGAGACAGAGAACGACGACAAGCGTCGTCAACGAGGTGATGATGGTTCTCGAGAGTGTCTCGTTGATCGAAGCGTTGACGACAACCGGGTAACCCTCCCGTTTTCGGGCAAAGAGATTCTCACGGATCCGGTCAAATACCACGATGGTATCGTTGAGCGAGTAGCCGACGATGGTGAGGAGTCCCGCGATCACCGGGATCGAGATCTCCCGGTTCGTAACGGAGAAAAACCCGAGCGTGAAAAGCACATCATGGATCAAGGCGATGATCGCCGCGATAGCGAACCTGAACTCGAACCGCCAGGTAATGTAGACGACGATCCCGACGAGCGAGTAAATGATCGCCCAGAACGAAGCCGTTTTGAGTTCGGCCCCGATCTTTGGCCCCACCGACTCCACTCGGCGTACGTCGATTGTATGTTCCGACATGCTTTCTTTGAGGATATTCTCGATCTGACGCGCCACCTCGGCGGCTTCGCCGATATGTTTGACTTTGATCAGAACCTCGCGCTGTGAGCCAAAGTTCGTGATTTCCGTACCGGAGAGATCCGCGCGTTCAATTACCGCCCTGACTTCCTGAAGAGCGATCGGTTCCTCGAACTGAACCTCGACGAGCGTGCCGCCGGCGAAGTCGATACTCGTGTTGAATCCTTTATGTATCGCGACCGAGACGGCCCCCACCAGGATCAGCGCCAGCGAGATAGGCATGACTCTTCTTCGAAGCCCAATGAAATTGACACGCGGATTCTTGAAAAACTGCATCGTCTGTCGTCCTCTATTCTAAATACTCAGTTTCCTTATCGCCCATCTCGCCGTTATCAGATGATATACCACCCGTGTACACAGCAGTGCCGTGAACATGCTTGCGATGATGCCGATGCTCAGCGTCGTAGCGAAGCCCTTGATGGGACCCGTCCCAAACTGCCACAACACGAAGGCGGTGATCAACGTGGTGATATTAGCGTCCAGGATCGTCGTAAACGCGCGATCGTAGCCGCTGTCGATAGCGCTCCTGACGGTTTTTGCCTTGGCCAACTCCTCACGAATTCGTTCAAAGATCAGCACATTGGCATCCACAGCCATTCCGATTGTGAGAATCAACCCGGCGATCCCCGGGAGTGTGAGCGCCGCGCGAAGTTGGGCAAGCGCGGCGAGTACGATAGCAAGGTTGAAGACCAGCGCGGCACAGGCCAGCAACCCGGATAGACGGTAGTAGACGAGCATAAAGATCATAACGAGAACAAACCCGACAAGCGCGGCCCGCACGCCGAGCACGATCGAGTCGCGGCCCAGGGTCGGACCGACGGTTCGCTCCTCGATGATATCGACGGGAGCAGGGAGTGCACCCGCGCGCAGGACAATCGCCAGATCGTTGGCTTCTTCATCGGTGAACTGTCCCGTGATTCGTCCTTCGCCACCCGGAATTTTGGTTTGAACGACCGGGGCCGAACGGATCTTCCGGTCCAGGACAATCGCGATCCGCCGGCCAATGTTCTCGCCGGTGACGCGGGAAAAAATCAGCGCTCCCTCGCGGTTCAATTGAAAGGAGACATTTAGGCTGCTCGGGTCGTCCGGATCGGGGCGCGTTGTGGCGTTCACAAGAGTACGACCTGTTAGAATCGGCGTTTTTTCTACGAGATAAATGAGTCGTCCCGTTCCGCCGCCTTCGAGTGGCCGCGATTCGGACTCCCAGAGAAACTCCGTATTCCTTGGGAGGACCCGCTGTGCCTGAGAGGTACTGAGCAACAGATCCACGGCCTGCCTGTTCCTCTCATCTACTACGGCGGCGCCCCCGTAGAGGGTGGTCAGATAGGATGTGAACGGACGATCTTCCGAGAACTCTTCGAGCGGCACCTCGATGTCTTCGGTTCCCGGGAGGGTCGGTATCAACGTGTCAAATGCTGTCTGTTCTTGAAGTACGCTGGCGAGTGCTGTGTCCGCTTCGGCCTTCGTTGTATCCGCTTTGGCTACCGTCGTATCCGCTTCGACCGCCGTAGTGTCCTGCGCAATCTCGGCAGTGGCGGCTTCCTCTTCGCCGACGGGCGGTTGCTCTTCTCCACTTGGCTGCGTATCGACTTGACCCGTCGAATCCACGACGGCCCCTTTGACCTCGACCCCCATTAACGCCAGATCGAGATCCTTTAGGACCCGGTAAGCGTCTTCTTGTTCACGAACCATCCTGAACTCGAGAAGCGCCGTTTGCCCGATCAGGTTCTTGGCGCGCTCGGCGTCCTGAAGACCGGGGAGCTGAACGATGACCCGGCGGTCTCCCTGTTTTTGAATAACCGGCTCGGATACGCCAAACTGGTCGACACGGTTTCGTATGATTTTGAGCACCCGGTCGAGTGCGTCCTTTCTGGCGTCCGAATCCAATTGATCGCTGGCGACCTCGAGGACGAGATGCATGCCTCCCTGAAGGTCCAATCCAAGTTTGATCGCAGATTCGAGGTACTTCGCTTTCTGATCCTCGGCGAGGGTCAACCGCTCATCCGAGGGCATCGTGTAGAACCGAACGGTTGGGATCAACGCGTACACGCAGTAAAGAAGGACCGCTATGATGAGAATATATCTCCACTTCTTCATGAGAAACCTCGATATTAATCTACCTGGAGTCGCTCCGCTTCCAGGCCAGGTCATACCGTCCCAAAAGAGACGGCGGTACCTCGGGCCACATCCTACTCAAACACCTGCGGACTTGCCGGCCGAACCCGTACAAGAACACTATTCCTCGCTCGTTGAGAAGAAGTACCTGCAGGAATCAGGGTGAGAGGCTGACTACCAAAACAGATTGAAAATTATACAATTTTTGCCGCTGGAGTCAACGGAAAAGTCGACCACAGAAGCACCTAGAACCTGCCCATTAGGCGGAGCATATCTCGGATCGCGCGGTCCAGCCCCACAAAGACGGCCCGGGAGACTATGGCGTGGCCGATATTGAGCTCCTCGATCTCGGTGATTTCAACGATCGGCGTTACATTGTGATATCCGAGCCCGTGACCGGCGTGGGCAGCGAGTCCGAGATGGCGGATCGCCGCGGCTACATCCTTGATTTTCTGGAGTTCCTCCTCCTTCGCCTTCCCCGATGCGTTTGCGTAACTCCCCGTGTGAATTTCGACGGCGTGAAACTGGAGGTGAGCGGCCTGTTTGATCTGGTCGATATCGGGATCGAGAAACGCGCATACCTTGATGCCGGCTTTGGTAATCGTCGAAACGAGATCCCCAACAGCCGGTGGCGCATTCTTGAGGTCGAGACCCCCCTCGGTCGTTACCTCTTCGCGCTTTTCCGGCACCAACGTCACCGAATCCGGATGTAGCGCCAGCGCGAACTCCTGCATCTCAGCAGTTGCGGCCATTTCCAGATTCATGGCCGTTCTCACCACTTCGCGGATCAACCGGACATCCCGATTCTGGATGTGCCTGCGATCCTCCCGCAGGTGAACGGTCACCTGGTCAGCTCCGGCCATCTCGACGGCCACGGCCGCCGCAACGGGATCGGGCTCGACGGTTTTCCTCGCTTCACGAATGGTAGCCACGTGATCCACATTAATACCCAATCGAATCATCACTGACTCTCCTTCACTCGTCCGACGAACGTCTCTTTGCCCCGTCTGGTTCCACCGCTCCCGGCCGCCGGACTACTCGACGAGCGCCGACAAAAACACGAGCTTGATATCCGAGTTTTTCAACAATTCCTCGTACGATTTCACCGCGTTGAACGTCCACGGCTTCGGGTGGCCGATCCCGACTGCAAAGCCTCGCGTGCGTGCGATATCGATGAGCCGTTCGAGCCGTGCCTCCACTACCTCTTGCTCTTCGGTGTCGGCGTCTAGAAACAAATCGTTTCTCGCCGTGGGGACTCCCAAATCTTTGGCCGTATTATACGCGATAGATTTGCTGGAAGTCAAAGAGTCGAGAAAAAAGAGATCGCGAGTTCTGATCACCCCGAGCACGGTTTTCATTACACGAAGATCCTGAGTCGCCACCGACCCCATATGGTTGTTGATACCAATAATCCCGGGGGTTTTGCCAATGTACATCTCGACGAGCGATGCGATCTCACGATCGGACATCGATGTCAATACCGGTTCGACATCGTACACACTATTTTCCGCCTCCATGGGAAGATGAAGAATAGCTTGCTTTCCAGACTCTACTACGCGAGACAGGACGTACCCCGAATAGGGGAGCGTGGGAATTACCGAGAAAGTGAGCGGGAGGTCGATGTCGAGAAATGCCTCGGCGATCTCATCCTTTGAATACCCGAAATCATCGATGACCAGGGCAATTTTTGAAGTTGGCTCTGGTGGTGACGTCTTTTCCGATCGTTCGGTTGTCTGGTGCACGTCGATCCGGAGAGTCGTGAACTTTTGGCTCCCCACTTCGATGCGAAGCACCTCACCGGCCCGAACCTCCCGACTGGACCGCACGACCCCACCGACCCGCTGTGTTGCCTCTGTCAACGCGAGATTGACCCGGAAAAGACTGCACGCTTGATCGCACGACGTCACCCAACGCCGAGTGGCAAACCGGTTGCCTCGGACGAGAATGGCCCTGGACGTCTCCTTGAGATTTCGTTCGAGCCCAAGCTCGCGGATGACACGGCGCAGTTCGACGTCCAGTGTGTCCTGGACTTGGCTGTAGTAATCCGAGAACCCCCTGTCCAGGAGAAACACCTTGCCCCGTGGCGTTTCGAGATACTTCACCGAGACGACACCCGCCACCACGACTACGACCAGCGCCACGATGAGCAACCGGATTCGGACCGGGGTCTTTGTTGACCGAGTGGATCGTCGTCTTTTTGCCATGGTTACGAAGTGGGTATCAACCCTGTGCGCCGCTACCGCGCTGGGACGTTGTCCTCCTCCGGGTTTCGATCCACGGACTATAGAAACCCGCCCACCACCATGTCAAGCACGCGCAGTTGGTAGTGCTGTGTAAAGTCGTGGGTATGGCCAAGGCCCTCCGGATAACCCAAACCCTTGCGCGGAACGAGCGAGGATCGCCCGCCGCTAGGTGGGAAGCCGAGCGAAGTGGGCGTCGGGTCTGGGTTATCCGGGGGGGCCTGCGGTCATGGCGAACGTGTGACAGCCGCCCTCACCACAAAGGAAAACCCGGAAGGGGTCAGACCTTCCGGGTTTTCACAAACTCGATCTAGAAAAAACTAGGTTACTGATTTTCCGTGTCGTCACGCCATGAGATGATCCGCCAGATTTCTTTCCCGTTCACCTCGGCTTTTCGAACCGTAAACGACGCCTGAATATTCAAACCGGTATAGTCGATCGGCCCCGAGGTTACGATCAAGTCATAACGCACCGTTTTCTCGTACCAGGTCTCGTTCGGGTAGTTTATCTGATCCTCGGGTGTCACCTGAGTCCAGTTGTCGTCACCCGCGGGATATGTCAGCGTCAGGTCGATCTTGCTCACCGGATCGACACCCGGCTTGCTGAAATTGCGGTCAAATATGTTTCGCGCGGAAGACATCTCAGCAGCCCTGTCCCACTGCTCGACCGTTACTTTCCCCTCCTTGAAGTCTACCTGGGAGAAGTGAAAGACAAAGCCGGCGTCCAACAACCTGTCATACTGGTCGTCGTTTCTCTCCACGTACGCCTTTTGAAGGTTGAAGAGAACGTTGTCCCGGGGACCATCGAGCGGTTTGTAAGGTGTCTTTGGGTCGTCGCCGGGATCTTTTGTCTCTTTGGGGTCGAGAATACACGAATTGAACGACAGGAAACCAAACGCCAATATTACTGCGGCGGCTATGATCCGTTTCATGCCTTTCCTTTCTGTTGCTCCTGAACGTTCGCGCAGGTGGTCATATAATAGCACAATCTGCCCCGCACGTCAAGGATGGTTCAGCCTTACTTCATTTTAGCGCAATAACTTACGGTCATAGGCGTTCCTGTTCGCCCTCCAATTAACTCGAACTACCGCGTTGTGCCCCTTAGATACCCCCACGTCGCAAAGCCCTCCACACCCTCCAGGTCTTCCCACTTGATCAAATGCCAGCCCTGACTGAGCCGCTGCATCTCGAATCGGGCCTTGCCTTTGTACGTTGTTTTCTGGTTTTGGGTGTCCGTGATCTCGAACTCGTATGGCGCTTCAAAAGTGGCAAAAGGATCGTCGTCGACTTTCTGCTCCGGGTTGAGAAAAGACACCTGGATCGCGGATGCGGCGGCTAGTATCTGCTGCGTTACACCGACCTCCACCTCTTTTGTCCAGTTTTGGTACACCCCCTCACCCAATTTGTCCTTGTCGCCCGGCATCGCCACGAAGGTGAAGTCGTCAGCCAGACTCTTCTCGTAGTTAACCCCCGTACCATCCTCGAGACCATTCTCCATGTTGATAAACACGATAGACGGGACCGTCGGGGGGTTCCACGGTGTGGTGTCGCCCCCGGGGGGCTCGGGATCCCGTGTCTCGAAGATCCCGCACCCGGTACAGAGCAGCAAGGTGAGTGCCACTCCTATGGCGCGCCGACTCGAAATCCTGCTCTTGTTCATCGATTCCCCTCCCAAACGGCTAAAACGTGTAATTGAGCGACGAATCCATCACCCAGAAATCCTGTTGTTCGGGGCTGTTGAACCGGCCAAATCGTTTGACCCGTCTCAAGACGAACGTCAAACCACGCTGTGCCCCGAATTCGTAGTTGCCCTCCACCCCGATCTCCAGTCCACCGTTTTTGAATGCGCCACTGCCCGCGGGGGCAAACAGGTCTTTTCTCTGGCTGTAGTCGTTCGCCCCAACGAGAGCCAGATGTTTGTTGATTTGGTACTTGAAGCTGATTTCGATCTCGTCCCGTCTGTCCTTCTGGTCGATTTCGAGGAGTCTTTCGCCTCCCTCCTCCGGGCGAAGATAACTACCCTTGCTGTGAAGCAGGTACGAGTAGAAAACCTCCGTCGAGAGCGCTGGGGTCAGCCGAACGTCGACCGTGTTCGAGAATGTGATGTTCCGGTCGAGGAAGTTCTGATCCTCTTGAAATAAAAACTCCGAAAACTCGATGTTCAAGCCGTATTTCTGTGTGAGCGTGATCCGGTCGTTGATCCTGTACGTGAATTCGGGCCGCAGATCGAACCGGGTTTCCGTCTCGTTGTTTTGCGACCGACTGCTCCGTATGTTCAACTTGTCCGTTTTGGCGGCCTCGACAAAGACGGTCGCTTTGACCTTTGGAAACAGATCCGAGCTGAGTCTCATACTGGCAAACTGGTATCTCTGGTCCCGATCGCTGTCCGTGTCGATGTAAAACGTTTGGACGAGAGAGATCCCCGACTGGGCGGTAAACCGGAGCGTGGACGAGATGGTCTGGTTCCAATTGAGCGTGATCCTTTTGTGCTCGTCGTCAAAGGTTCCGGGTTTTGTCGGAAACTCGCTAGTGGACTCCCTGTTTTCCACTTTTGCCGTGAGCATCGTCTTTTCACTTGGTTTGTAGGTCAGATCCGCCGTGATGTAATCGCTCACGTTTATTTTTGAGCGTTTGTCGTCCACTGTGAAAATCTCCGCGTCGTCACGGTGCTCGGCAACGAGCCCCAGCTTGACACCCGGTAACGGGTATGTCTCAGCCTCGAACCTAAGCGCATCGACGTCTTTTGTTTCGAATTCGGCACGAAGATCCGCGTCGAACCGCGTTCCGCCGTGGACACCGCTCGGTTGATTGAGATACTCATGCGTCTTTGTGTATCGCATATACCGAACCTGGACCGTCGAGCTGTCGCTGATCGTGATCATCGCCTTTGCGGAAACGCTGTCCTCATCGGCGCCCAGCCCCCCGAAATTCCGGTCTTGGACGTCGGATTTCTCAAACGATTTCATTACGAATCCCCTCGCCGTAGCGGAGAACCGTTTTCCTTTGACGTACTGGATTTGTCCGGCAATCGCGCCCTCTTCGGTCTGGGTGTTCTGAAACGTCTGCTCGCTTTTGGTAGCCGAGACCGACGACTTCGAATTCAACGCGAGCATAGCGATCCTTCTCTTGAACTGCAGATTTGCCTTTGCCGTTTGAGAGTTGTTCATGAGATCTTGAGTCGCGTTCGAACCCGTGATCACTCGGTTGAAAAACCGGTTGTCGGAGAGCGTGCCGTCCATATTGAGTGCGGAGTTGATCGGGTAGACCATGTTTGTCGAAAAAATCTTCATGTTGCTGATTCGATCTTGAATCCGGTAATGAGACTCCTCCGCGCTGAACATCGTGATAAACGTCATTCCGTTGGTAAAGGCAAGGGTTCCGGTCGCACGGTTTGAAAGAGAGACGTTCGTGACGTTGCCTTTGATGGTGCCGTCGTACTTGAGGAGCTTCGTATAACTGGGGACTTCGGTCGATGTCGTATCCGAATCTTCTGGGGGTGTTGTCGGAAGCTGTGCCCATCCCACGAGCGGGAAGCCCAGCAATCCTACCACGAGTATAATCAACGGTACTCGTTTCACGATTCTCCAGTAACCGGTCTCAAATGTGCCGGCCTCGTCATGCGCCACATGTTCTTCACGCCGCCGTAACCTCCGCCACCGCCCTGGAGAGTTCGATAAACTGCTCCTTGCCAAGCTCCTCGGGACGTCTGTTCAGTTCAACACCGGCGGTGTTTTGGATCTCCGTCAATTCCGGCTCCGATAGTGCATAGAACTTTTTGATCGTGTTGTGAATCGTTTTCCTTCGTTGTTGAAATAGGTTCTTCACCAGGGACAAGAGCCCCTTTAGCTCGCCGGGTTCGATCGGTAAGTCATCGAGCTGTTTGAATTCGAGCACCATCGACCCAACCTTGGGCTTTGGAAAAAAAGACCCCGCCGCAACCCGAAACAGCGAGCGAACATCGTAGAGCGTCTGAAGAATTACGCTGGTGATCCCGTACACTCGACTGCCGGGTGGAGATACGATCCGTTCCCCCACCTCGCGTTGAACCATTAGATAGGCTGCGCCGATCATTTCGAATTCGTCCACGAGAAACGAGAAGAGCACCTCACGCGTAAGATAGTACGGGATGTTTCCAAAAAGCACGCAACGCTCGAAGCCCCTCGACGTGAGCAAACCTGTAATCGAGAGCTTTGTGAAATCGGTGTTCAACAACTCGACGCCCACCGCCTGTTCGCGCGGCTCGAGGGTCTCGAAATACGCGGCGAGATCGGTGTAGAGATCCCGGTCCACCTCGATGGCAATCAGCCGGACACGCTTTTCCGACAGCGGTTTGGTCAAAATTCCCTTGCCACACCCCAACTCGACAACTACTTGGTCCGGCGATAGGTCCGCCGCCTCGACGATCCGTCTTGCGATCGCCGGGTCATACAAGAAATTTTGCCCCAATCGTTTCTTCGGGTGAAACGCTTTTTGTTTCAAATGGTTACCCCAATTGACCAAACCGACAAAAATATAGGACGATCCCAGAAATCAAAAGAAAGATACGTACCAAATGGTAGCAGTCGGCAGGGGAGAAACCTCCTAAAAGCGCAGGAACAAACTTGATTATAGCGGAACTTCGCCAAGACGTCAAGATACCGAGGGGGGCAGGTCTTTTCCACCACCCAGATCGGATCCTCGATCGAGCTGGCGGCGTCGGTTTATCTGGCGCCGCTCTTTAACCAAAGAGCGCGGGGATCGAGCTGCAAAACGATTTTGGCTCGATCTGGAACGTCTTTACGTAGGGATCGATCTCACAGACGTTGTCTTCGGAGAGCATCTGCAATTGATCCAGCGTCAGGGGGAACGATTCGAACCGCTGCAGAACCCAGACAAACGGACGGACCGACCACGCGGGCACGGTCATCGTTTTGAGTTTTCCGCCAAGGGTCGACGCCGCCTGTTCGACGATGTCCTTGAAGGTTACCCGATCCGGCCCGCCGAGTTCGTAGATTCTACCCTGCGTTTCGGGCAAGCCCAGCGAACGAGCCATGCACGTGCACACGTCATCCAACGCCACTGGTTGAAGACGAGATTGCCCTCCGCTCACCAACGGCACCACGGGTTTGCGGATGAGATCTGCGATGGTCCGGCTCAGTTCATCCCCAGGAGAGAAAACCCATGACGGACGAAATATCGTCCACCTGAGCGCCGACTCTTCGACGATCTTCTCTGCGGCGCGTTTTGTCCGATGATACCGTGAGGACGCATCATCCGACGCGCCAAGCGCGCTCATATGGACAAACCGTTCGACGCCCATGCGCCTCGCGGCATCGACGATGTTGGATGTCGCCACACGGTGGAGTTCCTCAAACGTGATCCCTTTGGATGGGACCTCCCGGATAATCCCGACGAGGTGCACAACCGCATCACAACCATCGCACGCATGAAGACACGTGTTCGTCTCGAAAATGCTCCCGTAGGCGATTTCATGCGAACCAGCCGATTCCAGCGCGCGGACTTTTTTTGCGCTCTCCTTTCGGACGAGCAGACGAACCTGGTGTCCTTCACTTCGAAGGACCTCTCTGAGTCTGCTGCCGACGTAACCCGTGCCGCCAGTGAGAAGAACTCTCATATCAAATACCTTTCATCCTGTTTGTCTCATTCGTCGATTCGATTCGATTCCGCATCCGAATCCGCGGAACGCTTCCCACAGATCGGACACATTTCCATTTCCAACGAATACTGTATCTTGCACTCCGCACAGAAATTCGATTCGTCACCGGATGACCTGAGCACAGCGTAACCGTCGTCCTTTTCCTCGGCGGGAACATAAAGCTCAATGGCTTCCTCGTCACCTTCGATGACGATCGACACAACACCGTTCTCTTCCAGTTGAAACCGTTTCTCCGCCAGAGAACCCGAATCCGCGTACAACCCTACCAGCTCCCACGCCGATTCTTCCTCCAACGGTTCGTGTTCGTCGCAGATCATCTCACCAAAGATCGTCCGATAGCACTCGCTACAAACGGTCTTGCCACAGATTGCGCATTTCCCTATCGGGCTTGCCTCGAGATGTTCGCAACCGTCTTCCATCACTGTCCCCGGAAGTCTGGGTGCCTTAGCCTTGATCCATTAGATGTGAAAACGACCTTAGCTCCTGGTTCGGGTCAGTTCTCGAGTTTCATTGCTCTCGCAAAATTCTCCGTCGTTGTTTCGGTGATCCTCTCGACGGTCTTCCCCTTTGCCGTCGCCACTGCTTCAGCAATATACGTCAGGTATGCCGGTTCGTTTCGTTTCCCACGATACGGCACCGGCGTCAGATACGGACAGTCCGTCTCGAGTACGATCGACTTCGCCGGCAGGGAGGTCACGACTTCAAAGAGCCGGGCATTTCGAAAGGTTACCACACCACCGACCCCAATGTGAAACCCCAGACTCATCACATCCCTCGCCATGGCGGTATCCCCCGAGAAGGCGTGAAAAATGCCATGGTACCGGTTCCCCTCGGCCGAGAGGATCGCGAGGACCTCATCGAACGCGTCGCGGCAGTGGATGACAACCGGTTTCCCCTTCTCCCTAGCCAGCGCGAGCTGCCTTCTAAAAACGGCCCTTTGTGTGTCCCGCGGACTGAGGTCTCGGTAATAGTCGAGTCCGATCTCTCCCACGGCAATCACGCTGGGTCTCTCGAGCAGCTCCCCAAGCCCGGTCTCGACATCGTCGCTGTAAGTCCTTGCGTCGTGCGGATGAACACCCACGGCGCCGTATATAAACGGATATTTCTCGCCCAGCGCCGCCGTCTCCAGCGAAGATTCGAGGTCAAAGCCGATGTTGACCATACGTGTGATACCCGCTTCGAGCGCCCGGTCCACAACCGCGTCAAAATCCTCTTTGAAATCGGGGTGGTTGAGGTGAACGTGCGAGTCGATCATTGCTCAGATTCCGGCAGCTCGATCTTTGGGAAAAGCGGTGACGGCGTGCCCACTTCTCGCCAACCCGGATCACCCGGCCTGGCTGCCTCGCTGATCTCGAGTGCCGAAATGTCCGAGGGGAGCCCAAGCTGGATCCGCATCTCGGCTGACTTGACCGGCATGAACGGGATGCAAAGTACGGAGCTCATTCGGAGAACCTCGAGAAGCACCCGTAGCGTGACATCCAGCGGCTCCGGGTCCTCGGCTTTTGCCAGTTCCCACGGTTTTTTTTCTTCGACGTACCGGTTTGCCGCTTGCACGGTTTTCCAAAACGCCGCCAGTGCTTCGTCGAACTCGAGCCGATCCATGTGCGAACAGTAATCGTCAACCACACCACCGGCGAGCCGTTCGAAGTCTTGCTCCGCCGCGCTGTTCCACCCGGGAACGTCGCCCTTCCGGTAACGGCGCACCATCGATAACGTTCTGGAAAAAAGATTCCCTAGCTCATTCGCCAATTCAGCGTTGTATCTGGTTACCGCTTGTTCGATCGTGAAATCACCATCGCGATCAAACGCGATTTCCCTCAGGAGCAGATAACGAAGCGAATCAGCGCCGCCGAAGAACTCGGACATTTCGATGGGATCGAGGATGTTACCGAGTGTCTTACTCATCTTTGTCCCCTTCGAATAAACAAAGCCGTGGGCAAAAACACTTTTCGGAACCGGAACGTCGGCGGCCATGAGCATAGCGGGCCAAATCAGACAATGAAAACGGGTGATGTCTTTGCCTATGACGTGGCAGTCAGCCGGCCAGTATCGTTTGAATTTGTCGTCTTCTTTGTCACCGTAGCCCAACGCGGATATGTAGTTTATCAACGCGTCGAACCACACGTAAACGACATGACCCTCGGCGATCGGAAGCGGCACCCCCCATGTCTTCCCCACCCGCGAGACGCTCACGTCCTCCAAACCGTGTGCGATAACCTGTAGAATCTCGTTTCGCCGGATCTCGGGTTGGATGAACTCCGGGTTTTGCTCGATGTATTCTTTCAACGCGTCACTGAACTTGGAGAGCGCAAAAAAGTAGTTCTTTTCCTCCAGCCATTCGGCCTTTTCCTGATGTCTCGGGCAGAGACCGCCCTCGGTCAGATCTTTGTCCTGGACGAATTCTTCACATGACGCGCAATAAAAGCCTTTGTACGTGCCCTGGTATATGTATCCGTTATCGTGGATGATCTGGAACAACTGCGTTACGGACGTCTTGTGTATCGGGAGGTCGGTTCGAATAAACTGATCGTATGAGATGTGAAGCTTCTCCCACACTTTCTCGAACTCCACGGCCATCTCCGCCGAGTAATCTTCGGGGGTTTTGCCAAGACGACGAGCCTCTTTTTCGACATTGGTGCTGTGCTCATCGGTTCCCATCAGAAAATACGTGTCGAAACCGGCAAGCCGTTTGTAGCGTGCGAGACAATCCGCTCCGATCTTCTCATACGCCGTGCCGAGATGTGGGCGCGCATTGACGTAGTCAATGGCTGTGGTTACGTAAAACGTCTTCAACTCCGCGCTCCCCTTTACGGGTGACTCACATATCGTTGGTTGGTTGGCGGAAGGGCGGGACATCGGCCCTCTCTCCGCTGCGGTCGGCTACGCGACTCCGTCGCGGGATCCTCCCTTGCTCCGAGCAATGGGCCGATGTCCCGCCCTTACCGCCAACACGACCTTTACCGGAGAGTCCGACGATTCTATCACCCTAAATGCTTGACATCAAGAAAGAGATGAACGAGAGCGGCGTCGGTGTTCAGGTTGCGTCTAAGGATGCCATCGCGGGTTCCCACGATCTTGTCCAGAACACGGGGGAGATTTCTTTTTTCCCATCTGGGCGACTGAGCTTTGATCAGTTCCGACTGATCCCGGTTGATAAACATCTTCTCGTCCCCCGTCATGACATCGCGGATCGCCGTCGCAAACTCATCGAGAAACCGAGCCGCACCGTCCCGGTTTGTTCCGCGGGATATGGTGAGCGCCTGCTCGACGACCCACGACTCCGGAGCATCCTTGATCTTCGAAAGGATTTCATAGACGGTCTTCCGTTCGATGTCGTCAAATTCCGCCGCGATCTCTTTGGCCCGTCGGATGTCCCCCCGAGATAGAGACGCTGCCATACGGGCCGCGTCTTCTGACACCCCAAAGAACCGCGTCAGAATGGTCTCGACCACGTGATCCTTCAACGGGCCAAACCTCACCCGTTGGCAACGGGAACGAATCGTATAGAGGATCGTGTCGGGGTTTGGCGTGATCAAGATCAGAACGCATCGCTCCGGTGGTTCCTCGACGAGTTTGAGAAGAGAATTCTGGGCTTCCTCCCGCATCGTGTGTGCATCAACAAAGATGAATACGTTGTGCGTGCTCCCAAACGGCTTAGTGTTTGCGCGTCGAATAACGGATCGCGCGCGAGCGATACGGATGGACACTTTTTTCGAAAAGACGTATGGACTAAAAAAATCCTGCCGCTTCTCCTCGAGGACCTTGCCGATGTCAGCTTCGTCGTCTCCTTCCTTCTCACCGGTTCCCTGAGTCGGTGTTGGATAAATCAGATGAATACCCGGATGCTCAAGCGCGAGGGCCTGAGAGCAGCTTTCGCAAAGCTCACCTTCGAGTTGGCACTTGGGTTCTCTCTCGCAACAGACGCGGCGCGCGAAATCGACGGCGGTATGCTCTTTTCCCGATCCTTCCGGCCCGGTAAACAAAAGGGCTGGAACACGCTCTCTCAGACACGAATCTAGAAACGTCCGGGCCTGATCCTGTTCCAGGTCGATCGCGGGGAGCGGAATCGTCTCCTTTATTTGTTTACGAGCCACCGTGCTTGTGCCTCCGGTTTTACTTCGCCAGCCAGTCCATCGGATTCAAAGCCTGCTTCGATTTGCGAATCTCAAAATGACACGCAAACCCGTGGAGTGAGTCGGTGTCCCCGACCTCCGCGATGACCTCGTTCGCCGATACGTTTTGATCGGGTCTGACAAAGATATCGGCGACGTGGGCGTACAGGGTGTAATAGCCACCACCGTGATTGATAATAATACAATTTCCGTATCCGGCAACCCAGTCGACGAATTCCACTCGGCCTGCCGCAACGGTGCGAACCGGCGAGCCGGCGGGAGCCTTGATGTCGATTCCGTTGTTGAACGTCACCGTGCCAAAAGTTGGATGTCTGGATTTGCCGAACTTCGAGATCACCTGCCCGTCCACGGGCCGGGCAAGTCGCCCTTTGAGTCCGGTAAATCCTCCGGGTGGCAGCCCGGTCGGATCGTCCCGTGACCTGCGAAGGAGCTCGCCGATCAGTTCCTTGAGTCTCTCTTGCGATCTCTCGAGTTCTTCAATAGCTTTCGCGTGTTTCGATTTGTCACCACGGATTCGGTTGAGCATCGAGACTCTCGTGCGCTTGCTTTTTTCGAGTTTTGTAGCCTCGGACTCCTGGATTCTCTTGAGCGAGGCGATATCGGCAAGCGCTTCCGTGAGGCCCGCCTGTTCGAGCTCCAGACTCTGTTTTCGCTCGCTCACTTCCCGCACGAGCTGCGCGTCCCGTTCCGCCACCATACGCAGAAATTTGTACCGGCGCACCTTCTCGGCGATATTCTCACCTCCGAGAATGAACAGCCACTGGTGATCGGGACCGCGTTTGTACATCTGCCGCAGCCGCTCCGCGAGCTTCCCCTTCTGACGTGAAAGCACACCGCTCTCGGTGTAAATGTTGGCTCGAAGACTGTCGATCTGTTGTGTGAGAAGATCCTCTTTTTGGCCGAGTCCAGCCAGGTACTTTTTTGACAACGAAATTTCTTTGTCGAGGTGTGAGAGCTGTTTGCGAATGTTTGTTTCTTTGCGTTCGAGCTCCGTTGACTCCTCCCGGTGACGCTTGATGTCCTGCTCTATCTTCTGAAGTTTGTTCTTCTGCGACCTGATCCGCTCCTCAAGCGAACCGGACGATTGCGAAGCGGCCGTTTGCCACAACATGGCACCGGCGAGGAAAACCAGTGATAAACATCCCACGATCGTCCGGAGACGTCGAAAAGGATTTGGTTGCGGGGATGTGCTCATCATCGTCTCCGGTCGCCGTTACGTACGGGCTTGCGTCAGAGTTTTAGATGTCTCCGGAGCGAGGCGAAGCTGCCGATAGCCCCCAGCATGACGCATGTCAGTACGTACAACAGGATCTTGCTCAAGCCGAGAAATGTGAGATCGGGCAGCATTCCCTTGAGCACCAAAAAGACCAAAAAGAGTAAAACCAGCGAAAGAAGCGCCGCCAGTCCTCCTTGAAACGCCCCTTCGATGACAAACGGTGCGGTTATGAATCGATTGGTGGCTCCGACGAGTTTGAGTATTTCGATCGATTTCCGCCGGCTCAGGATCGTCAAACGCACCGTGTTCGCGATGATGAAGATGGACGAGACGATTACGATCAGCCCCAACACGAGGTCAACGTACAAAAACGCCCGAGTGACCGAGGCAAACTGTTCGATGAAATCTCGTCCGTAGTTCACCTCTTCCACAAAATCCATCGTCGTCACAGCCCCGGCAAATCTTTCGATATTTACTTTGTCCCGATACTCGGGCTTCAAAGTCACACGGAATGAGGCGGGCAACGGGTTTGCCTCCAGCACGTCGAGAACGGAGCGTTCTTCTCCGAGCTCGTTTCGAAACTCCTCCATTGCCTGATCTTTCGAAATGAATTCGACAGCTTCAACCATTTCCATAGAAAGCAGCCACTTGTGGTGATCTTCCACCGTCGCCCAGGAGACTTCATCACTGAGGGAGAGATCGTCACTGAGATAGACGAACACGGTCATTTCCTGCCGTGTCCTTTCGAAAAACGTGAACACGTTATCGGTCGCCAGAAGAAATACGGCGAGGACGAGGAGCGAGAGGCTCATGATCACCACGGAAAGAAAAGTGACCGCCTTGTGCCGTCCCAGCGTGGAGAACGACTCTTGCACGAGATAGACTCCTTGGCTGACTTTCAACGGTCCTCCCTCATGTCGCGCCCGTCACCAGCCGTCCTCCCGACGTGCTGAAAGACGCCTATCCGGTCCTTTTTGAAGGCGGCAAGACCCAGTCGGCGGTCCTCTTCGATCGTCCCGTCGCGGAGGAATACGATACGTTGTCCAAAGTTCTTCACGAGCTCATGATTGTGTGTAGCCATGAGCACCGCCGTTCCCGCGCTGTTGATGCGGAAGAGAAGTTGTATGATCTCTGCTGTGACTTCGGGATCGAGGTTGCCCGTAGGCTCGTCGGCGAGCAGGATCTCTGGGCTGTTGACCACGGCCCGCGCGATGGCCACCCGCTGCTGTTCACCGCCGGAGAGGGTGACCGGTCGGTCATAACGCTTGTGGTAAAGCCCGACTTGGGTGAGCACCTGCATGACGCGGCGTTTGATGTTGTAGTTGGTTTCACCCGTAACCCGCATTGCAATGGCGACGTTCTCAAACACATCTCGATCTTCGAGGAGTCTAAAATCTTGAAAGATGATCCCGAGTTTTCGTCTGAGGTACGAGATGTCGTGTCGCTTCATGTTGGTCGATACAAACGACCCCACGATTACTTGCCCTTCATTGGGGGATTCATCCATGTAGATGAGCCGTAGCAGCGTGCTCTTTCCGGCACCGCTTGGGCCAACGAGAAACACAAACTCTCCGTTGCCCACCTGGAGGTTCACATCTCGGAGCACCATACGATCGCCGTACTGCTTCGACAGGTGATAAACACCAAAGATTTTTCTGGGTTCCAAGGGATCCGTCATATGATCATCCCGTCAGTTCCGTCTGCCCTTCGCCCGAACCCGCCGCCGGTTGACGAGCTGCTCGGCGAGCCGGTAGGCAGCCTCTAGGCTTGCCACGTTAGCCACACCTTTGCCCGCGATGTCGTAGGCGACACCGTGGTCGACCGATGTCCGCACGAGAGGGAGTCCAACGGTTACGTTGACGCCTCTTCGTTTCGCGATCAACTTGAACGGTATTAGTCCTTGGTCGTGATACATCGAAACGAAAACATCGAACTCACCGGTTTCGGCCTGTTGAAACAACGCATCTCCGGGCACGGGACCCGTGATCCTCACACCGCGTCGGCGGACTCGTTTGATCGCGGGCACGATCACGTCGATCTCTTCTTTCCCGACGATGCCACCGTCCCCCGCGTGGGGGTTGAGCCCGGCCACGGCAAGGTGCGGCTTGACCACACCAAAATCCTCTTTGATCGCGGCGGCCACGGCCAAGAGCCCCACGGTCACGCGCTCAACGGTGAGCGCGCGGCTGACATCCTTGAGCGGCAGGTGCCGTGTCAACGGAACCACGCGAAACTTCCCGTGCACCATCACCATCTGACAGTCGGGAGCATCGAAGAAATGCGAAAACATCTCCGTGTGCCCCGTAAATGGGTAGCCCGCAAGCCCCAGCGACCTCTTGGAGATGGGAGCCGTAACCAAGCCGGCGATATGCCCAGATGCCGCCAGATGACACACAAGCTCGAGCGCAATCCCCGCATGCCGGCCACCGGATTTGCTGTCCCGACCAAGCGAATACCGTTCCCGACAACCCGTGTCCAGCGTAAAAACCCGAGGGATGCCTCGGGTCCGGAGACGTGTTTCAATCGCGGCGGCTGCGGCCAGGCTCAACGTGCCCACACCGCGGCCCCCGGACGGCACCGGAAGCTCCTCTAGGGGACAACCAAACCGTTCGAACCAGGGTCGGAACACCTGGCGGGCCCCGACCAAGAGGGCCACCGATCTCGCAGGTTTATATTTTGCAAACAGATGGGCTACGATCTCCGGCCCCACCCCGGCGGGATCTCCGGCGGACACGGCGATCACGGGCTTCCCAAGCCGCGCCCGGCCCGGCGGGGAGTCGTGCCGGATCCGTTTCCTATTCCGGGGTGTCTTCGACATCTCGCGTATCGATGCTGGCGATTTGTTGATAATACGTAGGGGAAGTGGATTTGCTCAACTGTTTATCGGGGACTTCCAGCAGACGGATCGAGAGGATACGGTTGGGGAAATGTATGGTTATTTTGTCACCGGTTCGAACACTGGTCGACGGTTTGACCGGTAGATCATTTACCAGGATGGCGTTGTCGCTGCAGAGGTGTTTTGCGCTCGACCGGCTTTTGAGGATACACAAGTACTTGAGCGCCAAATCGATACGCATGGACTATTGGGCGCGCACGTCCACGTAGAATTCGTTTCTGAGACCGCGCAGATACTCGTCGTAGGTTTCCGCAACCTTTTCTTGTTCAATCAGTTTCTTGAGTTCCTCCCGGACCTCGTCGAAAGTGTAGGGTCTGGACGCCTCGCGTTCGAGGAGCTTTACGATCCGAAAACCGGTCGGTTCCCGGAGCACCTGGCTGATTTCGCCTTCTTCCATTTCCCGCAGTACCTCGCGAAAGAAATCGGGTAGCTCGTTTGCCCGAAGCCACCCCAGATCCCCACCCTGGGCCGCGGTGGCCTGATCCGAGCTGTAACGAACTGCCATGGAATCGAAGGGGGCACCTTCGAGCAGTTGTGTGTGAACCTCGTTTGCCCTCTCGAAAACCTCCTGAGTGTCCTGTTCTTCGGGTTTGATCCGGATGAGAATGTGTCTGAGTTCGACCTCACCGCTCGCCTCGTCCGCGCCGATCACTTGGATGAGGTGATACCCAAACGGCGTCAGCACGGGGTCGCTCACTTCACCAATGGCCAAAGCCGCGGCGGCAGCGGCGAACTCTTGGTTACCGAGATCCTCGAGCTTGAGTTTACCGAGGTTTCCACCGGTCTCCGCGCTGGGGTCTTCGGAATACTCCTTCGCCAGCTCGGCAAAATCCTCACCACCGAGAATACGGTCTTGCAGCTTTTCTATCTCCGAGAGAGCTTTCGCCCTGGCCTTGCCCGACGACTCGAGCCCGAGATAGATCGTGGCGAGATGCACCACATCCGGTCTCATTGGAAAGTCGTTCTTCCGCTTTTCGAAGGCATCCTTGAGATCTTCTTCGGTGATTTCCACCGCCTCCCGATCGATTTCACGTGCAAGCACACGTTCGACGAGCATTCGATTCTGAATCTGTTCCCGGTAGAGTTTCTGGAGCCCTTCGAGTGTGAGCCCTTCCATCTCGAGCTGCCGGTTGAACGCGTCTCCGCCACCGAGCACGCGTTTGTTCTCCTCGATGGCCCGCTCGACCGCCTTTTGGACTTCGGCAAACGAGACGGTAATCCCCAAGCGGCTTGCCTTGGCGAGAACGAGCTTGTTACCGATCAGCTCCTCGAGGGCTTCCGTCCAAAGATCCGCCGCCTCGGCATCGCCCAGATTCGTCAACCCGCGCTGGATCAGGAATTGTTTGACCGCTTGATCCACGTCGCTTTGCAGAATCGGTTCGTCTTCGACGACGGCGACCACGCGGTCAACGAGGATTTTCTCCGCAGCGGTTTCAGAACCCCAAATCCCCACGCAGAGCCAACAACACACCGCCAACGCGAGGCTCCTTCCGAGACAACTCATCTGTAATTTTCTGCCATTCATCAGCTTATTCCGGCTCCGGTGTTTGAGAAAGCGAATCGCCGTCATCACTCCGGTTGAGGCCAAAGACATCGTCCACGATCTCTATTTTCGCATTGGATCTCAGCGTCGCGACGAGACTGTCGTAGACTGCGTTTCGCTTGTTCAAAGTGAGAATCTGTTCCACCTCCATGGCGACGTCGGCGAAGTCCAGCGTGAAACGGGCGTCGCGAATGTCGGTGATCTTGATTATATGATAACCAAATTCAGACTCGATCACATCGGAAACGTCACCGACTTTCATCGAGAAGACCACGTCCTCGAACTCGGGCAGCATATTTCCCCTCGAGAGATAGCCCAAATCTCCTCCACCGTGGGTATGTTTGTCGATCGAGTATCTCCTCGCCAGATACGTAAAGCTCTTGCTTCCGAGAAGTGACCTGACCTTCTCGGCTGCTTCCGGTGTGTCGACAAGAATATGACTGACGCGAAACTCCTTGAGATACTCTTCGCGGTGCTCGTCATAATAGGCGCGGGCCTCAGCCTCCGTCACTACCGCTCGTTCTTGAATCACCTTTTGCACCAGCTCGTGGGCTACAAGATCTTTTTTGTAATGCTCGAGCCGAGCATCGATATCGGGTGACACCCCAAGGCCCCGTCGAATCGCCTCATCGTAGAGCAGTTGGGTTGTGATCCACCGATCGAGACACTCCCGCTTCTCGTCGGCGGTCAGTACGTCTTGATAATCAGAGGGAAGGAACAAATCGAAATCGTGTTTGGTGAGCGCTTCGCCGTCGACCCTGACCAGAACGGGTGACTCCCGCTCCCCCGTGTGAACCGAGCGCCGCTCGCATCCCACGGCCCATACAAACAAAACGATAGGGAGCGCCAGGCCCCCTATCGTTAGATCAAAAGCTCTGGATTTCGGCCAATACATTCGTTTACGTAAAACTGACCGTCTTTTTGGGTCTCTCTTTAATGTTCGCTTTCAAGAGATTCTTCTCATAAACCTTGATCTCCACTTCTGCCCGCCACTTCTCGAGAAGCGAATTCAAACGCTCTTCGTTCTTTACCTGTTTTAGCGCGCGGCGAATTTCATCACGCGCCTCGCTCAGCGGAAGAATCGATTCAGGGCGCCGCTCGATGAGCTTGAGGACCATCCAGCCACGTGAGGTTTGGAAGGGTTGGGAAACATCTCCTACGTTTTCCATTCCGAATGCCACTTCGTCGTAGTCCGGTTTTTGTCCTTTGCCCACGAAATCGGTGCCACTCCTCTCCTCGCGGGTCAGCTCCTCAATTGAGTATTCCTCCGAAACCCGTTCGAACCGCTCCCCCGCCATGACCTTGTTGTACGCCTCCATAGCAGTGGTTCGGTCGTTTGTGAGGATCATACCCATGCGACGCTGTTCCGGCCTCCGGAACCGCTCGAGGTTATCCTGGTAGTAGGCATCTTGCTCATGAGGCGAGACCTCGGTCTGCTTGTCGACGAGATCTTGGAAGAGTTTGTCGACCATGAACTGTTCTTTTTTTCTTCTGAGCATGTCGGCTACTTCGGGTTCTTCCTCGATGTTCGACGCTTTCATCTCGTCTTCCACGAGTTCGTTCATCACGAGGTCGAGCAGGAACTTTTTCACTCCGCCAAATCGGAACTCAAGTCTCGGTCGGGCAAAGAACGACGCCCGATCATAGAGATCAGAGAAGTCCTTGATTGTGATCGACTTGTCTTTGTAGCTCACGAGAGGTTTGTCCAAATCGGCTGCATCGAACTCGAGGAGCGGATAAACCTCCGCACTCCGATCGGGAGGGTTGGTAAGCGGCCGGTCCGGGGGGAGGGCGTCGAATGCGATCCTGATGTTGTCCTCGTACCACTCGAATCCGTATTTCTCCCTGATGCCGTCGGATACTTCTGTTGTCAATCGAAGCTCCTGCTGTTGTTGGACGAGTTTTTCGAGGTCGGGACGCACTTGCTCGAATGTTTTGCGTTTGGGTTGACTCGTCGCGACGACTTTGACGACGAAGTAGCCGTAACGGCTGAGAAGCGGAGGGGTGAACCCGCCTACCGGTGTGTCGAAAAGCGCGTCCTGGAAGTTTGGCTCAAACGTCCCGTAGAGCGCGTTGACGACATTGCCTCCTATCGAAGCGTCGGGGCCCTTGGAATACTGCTTGCACACCGCCTCGAAATCGTGGCCTTGCTGAAGAAGCTCATAGACTTCGTCGCCCTCTTCTTTCGTGTCCACGAGAATCTGTTTGATCTGAAGGTTGGTGCCGAACTTTTCGTAGGCTTTTTTCAAATCTTTTTCGGTCACCTTGATTCTGTCGGCAACTTTGATCTTCAGATACCCCGCCTGAAGACTGACCTTCTTGAATGCCTCCATACCCTGAACGACATATTGGTCCTTGTCGTAGCCGAGTTCATCGGCTTTCATTGCAAGGACTTCCTTGTTGATCATCGTGTCGAGAAACTCCTTTAGTCCCTCGAGTCCTTCGTCCTCGGGTAGGTATTTGGGATCCACGGCGAGGTACGTTTTTTCGAAGGTGGCCAGGCTGATGCCCCGGTCCGCGACTTCCGCCACGAGAATATCCTCCCTGCTCTTGCTGCAGGAGACGGCAAGCAGCACGGGAAGCAACACAATCATTGAGATGACTTTGGCGATACGCATCGAATCCTCTCCCTTTTTGGAATTGATCGAGTGATGTGTCGAAATAGCCTCGATAACCCACCGGCCTCGTGCGTGCGCAGCTGACCGGATGAGCCCCCTCCCGTGGGGTCGCAGTCGTCACACCCACATTTTGTGTGTCGTTGTATTCGGTCTGCGATGACTACGTTGGGTGTTCCCTATTTGCGGGATTGTACGTTTTATCATAAAAAAAGGCGGATTGCAACAGCTTTTTGGCCTCGGCGAGAGGGCTCGCCCCCTTCTCCAACGCCAATGTCAACCCGAAGGTTTCACCTGACTTGAACAGCACGCGCCCCTGAAAAGTTTCAACGAGTTGAGCACAGAGACGGGGGTGGAACGATTTCTCCGGGAGGAAATCCGCCGCCACTCGTCCCCCCTGGAACTGGATCAAGGCTAAACCCAAACGCATCGCCTGGAGTTTCATCCTCGCAAGATCAATGAGATTAACGGCTTCCCGTGGAAGCTCGCCAAATCGATCCGCCAGCTCCGTCGCGAGCTCATCGGCCTGGGTGGGATCGTCAAAACGGGCGATGCGTTTGTAGATCGCCATCCTTTCGTTCTGATCTTCAACATAGTCATCGGGGAGAAAACTCGGCAGCCGTGTCTCGATCCGGCACTGTGGGAGCTCTTCCTTGGCCGTTCCTTTGAGCTTCTCCACGGCCTCTTTGAGCATTTTGCAGTACAGGTCGAACCCGACGGCGACGATCTGGCCGTGCTGCTCCACACCAAGCACGTTTCCCGCGCCGCGAATCTCGAGATCACGCATCGCCAGGCGGTATCCACTTCCCAGCTCTTCAAACTCTTCGATCGCTTGGAGACGTTTGCTGGCCGTTTCGGTGATCGAGAAGTTGCGCGGCACGAGAAGATACGCGAACGCTTGTTGCTCTCGTCGGCCGACTCGACCACGCAGCTGATAGAGTTCGGCGAGTCCATACCGGTCTGCCCGATTGATGATGATCGTGTTGACATTTGGAAAATCGAGCCCCGACTCGATGATCGTCGTAGAGATCAGCACATCGAACTGTCTGTCAAGAAACCTGAGAACCACTCTTTCGAGTTCCTTCTCCGCCATCTGTCCGTGGGCAACGCCAAAAGTAACGTCGGGCAGAAGACGTTCGAGAAACGCCTGCATCGAATGGATCGATGCCACGCGGTTGTGGACAAAGAACACCTGGCCGCCTCTTTTGATCTCCGTCCTGATGACTTGTTCAATCGTCCCTTCGTCAAAGGGGAGCACCTCGGTTTTGATCGGGTGTCTGTTTCTCGGTGGCGTATCGATGACCGATATCCGGCGAAGCCCCGAGATGCTCATATATAGAGTCCTCGGGATCGGTGTAGCCGTCATGGAGATGACATCGACCGATCTTGCCAGCCGTTTGATTTTCTCCTTGCTCCTCACGCCAAATCGGTGCTCCTCGTCGATGATCAAGAGCCCGATGTCATGGAACCCAACGTCCTTGGATAGAAGACGGTGGGTCCCGATGACGACATCGACGGTGCCCGTCTTTAGCTCTCGAACGATTTTTCTTTGGTCCGCCGGCGAACGAAAACGGCTGAGCATTTCTACTTTTACGGGGAACGCCTCCATCCGCTCGCGAAACGTCTGAAAATGCTGGAGCGCCAAAATCGTCGTCGGAACGAGGATGGCGACCTGTTTGCCATGATTTACCGCTTTGAAGGCCGCCCGGACGGCGACCTCGGTCTTGCCAAAACCCACGTCACCGCAAACCAGACGGTCCATCGGGCGAGGCGATTCCATGTCTTGCTTGAGCTCTTCGGTGGCCTTGAGCTGATGCGGTGTTTCTTCGAAGGGAAAAGATGCCTCGAGCTCTTTCTGCCATTGGGTGTCCGCCCCAAAAGCGACCCCGTCGGCAATCTCACGCTCCGCGTAAATATGGAGCAGATCCCGGGCGATATCCTCGAGTGCCTTTTTGGTTTTCTCCTTGGTCCGCTGCCATTTCGAACTCCCCAACCGATCGATCGACGGGACAACACCTTCTTTTCCCACATATTTCTCCACGAGATGCATCTGTTCGAGCGGAACGTAGATGCGGTCGGTTCCCTGGTACCGCAGATTGAGACATTCTGCCTCGTTGCCCTCGGCGACGACTTTCTCCAGACCTAGATACCGGCCGATCCCGTAGTCGACGTGAACGACAAAGTCACCAATTTGAAGATGATCGGGACGGTGGTACTGCCTACGTCTCGCCGGGGGTCTTCTTGAGGGACGAGGCAACCGACGTTGAAAAATCTCATGATCGGTGAGAATCGCCAGGGCGTTGGATTCCCACACAAATCCCGATGTCATCCAGCCGACGGGTAGGTGGACATGTTGTTCGTCCTCACCGAGCATGTCGGCAAGCCGCTCCCTCTGCGCGGGGCTCTCCGAGAAGATATGTACGTCGACCCCCCTCTTTCGCAGACGTCGGAGAGTCTGAACGAGTGGATCGAGCTTGCCAAGTACACTGGGATGCCCCTGGGTTCGAAACTCGATGACCTCATCCGGTGGGCGAGGAAGCTCTTCGCCTCCTTTGCCGGTTTCGCCCTCCCGTGAATCGAGCCCGGCGCGGCGTGGCGCCGATCCGGCCGGACGGGCCAGGCCCCAGAGATGGACGGCCGGGAACAAGTACGCGGTGTAGTACTCCGGAGCATGAACATATTCGATCAGGTCGAGAACGGGCTCATCGCTGTCGGCAAGCGCCCCGACATGTTCGATCTCGTTGCGCAGCCCGTCGAGCGCGTGTGCCAACCCGGTTTCGTTCCAGAAGAACAATAACGGTGGTTTCGTGAAAAAATCGAGAACCGATCCGTCTATCCCCATCGCCGGCGCGTAGCGTCTCAAGAGAAATGAGAACCGGTGATCGCTGATCTCCCGACGGATTCGCCGGAGCGTTTGCTCGGCGAACCCGTTTTTTCGAAGGTTGACCTCGAGGTCGTCCAACGACTCCTCGTTTACTATGACGCTTGCCGCCGGGAGAATACGGACGTTTTCAAGGCTTTCGAACGATCGTTGCGAGTCTATGTCGAACGCCCGGATCGACGTGATCTCATCATCCAGCAACTCGAGCCGAAAGGGGTAGTCCCACGACGGATCGAAAACATCGATGATCCCTCCGCGGACGGCAAACTGCCCGGGCTCCTCGACGGTGTGCGTGGCGTCATAGCCTACCCGGACGAGATCTCCTCGCAAACCATCGAGGTCCAGCTCGTCGCCCCGGACGAGCTCGATCGTGTTGTCGCGGAGCACCGGAGCGGGGAACGTCTTCTCGAGAAACCCGAGAAGGCTTGTCACAACGATATCGATGTCATCGCGGAGGATTCGGTCGAGACAGGCATTTCTCTTACCGCGAACGGCGAGGTTCTCCCTCAGTTCAAACCGTTGGGGGAAGATATCCTTTGCGGGAAACAACTCCACCCTCGCGGCCGAAATCGTCCCCAGGTCCTCGCATACGTCTCGCGCCGTCTCCTCATCGGGACAACAGACCACTATGGTTCTCGACAGCGATTCCCTCAGCGCTTCGATGACAAACGCAGGCGAAGACCCCTGAAGACCCGTGATGTCAACACGGTGGGCGCCCCCACTGATCGATCGGACGATCCGGCCCACCTGCTCGTCACGGCGGATACGCTCGACGAGCGTAGCAGCGCCAAGTTGTTCGATGTGTCTGCTGGGCTTGGACATGGTGTCACTCTTCGAGCTTTACCCCGAAATCGTCGAGGGTGATGACGGACGGTCGAACCTAATTTTGAGCGTAGCAAAAATGGAGAGAGACCGTTCGTCATCACCCGTTTTCGAACTCGGCCCTGGCCACGAGGATACCAGTAAGCACAATACAAGATCGGGGCGGCCCAAACAAACGGCCATTCAGGCTTTCCGCCCCAGAAGGGCTTCGACGACGAGCGCGGACAGCGCAAGGAGAAGGAAAACCGCGTAGATTTCACGCCCCTGTGTCTCGCGGCGGAGGTTCTGTGCAAAATCTCCCGATGTCTCGACAACCCTGGCCTGACCAAGATCGGTCTCTTCGAGGGGCCGCGGGTTCAGATTCGATTCCCGGGTATCCACGTTGACACACGCCTCCGCGATCCGCGATGTGTCTGCCAACAGCGTGTAGAACCCTATAGCCTGGGGTCTAGGGAGAAGCGCTTTTGTCTCACCTTGTTTGGATTCATACAAAATGGGTTTCGCTTCACCACCGGCTTCGGTCAAAACCCGTAGCTCCCCGGTTTGAGCATTCCATTTTGGCGGCAGGTCGAAGAACAGATCCGTCCCCACAGTGTTTTCCTGCCGTGAACCGGTACGGTTCGAAGCGGCCAGATAGGATACGGCCGTGTGAATGAGCGGAAGAAACATCGGGGAGAGCGGGACGTTGCCGCTTACAAGATCCGGTGCCGCCGCGACGACGATAATCCGCCCCGCACCCCGCGCACACTCCCAGATCGCCGGGTCGCCGTTTTGCAGATACGCAAGGGTCGAGTCGGGCGCCACACCGGTTACGGAGAGATACTTGGTTACCCGGCTTCTCGATAACAGCTCGAGCTCCTCTTCATTGAACAGGTTGAACACGGGGTGCCCCTGGGAAAACGACGTCAGCCGCTCCCCCTCGGGTTTTTCCTTTGGAGCGGCTCTTTGGATCCCCAGATAGCGGGCGAATTCGACGTCACGCCAGAAACCCCGTCGATCCCCACCCAAAAAGATCAAGACCGCGCCACCCCTGTGAACGTACCGTTTGAGGAGGTCCAAACGGCGCCGGTCCAATGTCTGCGGTTCGGTCCAAACCACGACTCCCTTGTTTGGAAGGCTCGCCACTGTGATGTCTTTTTGATCGATCACATCGACGCTGAACTCCCCTTCCGACGTGCTCCGGGGGTTAAGCGCTTTGTCGACAAAGAAATAGGCCGCCGTTGTTCGCTCGGTCTGCGCGTTTCCGGTGAGGTTTTTCCCGCGCACGAGTGTCACAGGGATTTTCTCCGATACTTCCATGACAAAAAACCGATCATCGTCGATGGGGAGACGGTCACGGTTTTTGGCGACCCGGCATCGGTACGTGCCCTTATCCGGGAGCGAAACCACAAAGGTCTCCGTTGCCGACGAGGCGGGCGAGAGATTGATGATCTTTTCTGCCTTGCGTTTCCCACCGATCACCAGTTCGAGGGGGAAGTTTGCCGGTTGTTCGTGTGAGTGATTGGTGGTGGATACTCCGATACGAACGGTCTCGCCGGGTCTGATGAGTTTGCGCGGTGTAAACACCCGGTCGATGCTCGCGTTATCGATCGGTTCTCGATAGACCGGCACAAGGATGAGACGTGTGTTTTCGGGGAGATCGACGACGGCTAGCGAGTCTCCTGTCTCGCGAAAATCGGAAATCATATATATCTCCGATGTCGCAACGTCCGAACTCCGCACCAGCTCACTGGCCGTTTGTATCGCCCGGTCGATGGACGTGCCCTCCGCCGTTACGCGGAGCTCGTCGATGGCACTCGCTACGATCTGCTTGTTTCGCGTACCCGCCTCGAACAAAACATTGCTCCGCTCGGAGAAGGCCACGACGTTGACCAGATCGTTTCTCCGGCATTCGTCGATGACCTCCCCGGCGAGACCTTGCGCAATCGAGAACGCGGTGCCCTCTTCCTGCTCCGCCCCCATGCTGTAACTGACGTCGAGGCAAATGACGACGTGTTTTGGCGCCTCACCCGGCACAAAAAAGCCCGCGCCACGTTGGATCGTCGGTCTGGCAAACGCGAACACGATCAACACGACGGCGAGGGTTCTCAGTGCGAGTATGATCCATCGCCGAAGGTTGATCTTGCTCATGCGTCGCTTATTGAGTTCATAGATAAACTCGAGCGAGCTGAAACGTATCTTGCGTAAACGCCGGCGGTTGAGGATATGTATGGCGATGGGTAGAACCATCGCCCCAAGCGCAAAAAGAAAAAGGCTGTTGAGAAAACCAAGACCAAACACGGTGTCACCTCAACCCATACGGATTCGTTTGTTCAAGTAAGCAGTGAGCGCCTGATCGAACGGCGTGTGCGAGGAGAGCAAGTTATAGTCGATCTGGTGGGACTTGCATCCTCTGTCGAGGTCCTTGATCCACTCCCTGACGTCTCTCGAGTACTCGTCTTTCAAAAACGCCGGCTCCACGCGGAGCTTCTTGTCGGTTTCCATATCCTGGAATTCGACTTCGTCTCGGTAGTCGAGATCGAGCTCCCGCGGATCCAAGACGTGAAACACAATGACTTCGTGTCCTCTGTGCCGGAAATGTTTGAGCCCCGTGAGCACGTCCTCGGGCCGATCCATGAGATCCGATATGAGCACGACAAGACCTCTTCGTCTGACGCGCTCCGCTATATGGTGAAGCGTCGGGCTGATTTGCGTTCGATCGCCGGGAGTGAGATTCTCCAGCGTGCTGAGCAGATAGAAAAGGTGTTTTCGCACAGATCTGTGTGGAGTCAGGACGCGGACCTTCTCGTCGAAGAGACAAAGCCCGACGGCATCCTGTTGTCGGATCATTAGATACGAAAGGCTTGCCGCAAGGAGCCCCCCGTACGTGAGCTTGTCGACACCCGTGCCGGCCACCGAGCCGTCTCGTGTTTGGGCCGATGAGAACCCCATCGAACCGCTCTTGTCCAGAATGATCGTGGCTTTGAGATTTGTCTCCTCCTCGAAAACCTTCATATAGAAACGGTCGGTTTTCCCAAAGACTTTCCAATCGATGTACCGCAGGTTGTCTCCCTGCATATACTGCCGGTATTCGGCAAACTCGACCGAGAACCCGTGATAGGGGCTGCGGTGCATGCCGGCGATGTAGCCTTCCACGATCAGACGCGCCTTTAGCTCCATGTTTGCCAGGTGGCTCACCACCACCGGATCGAGAAATTTCGTGATCGTCTCTTTTTTTCTTAGAATCACTGGAACCGCCTTGCTCGACCGGCAAGCGAAAAAACAAGGAAAACGGCCACGACGTTACTCTTCTATCGCTCCCAGAAGATTCTCGATGATCTCGTCCGTGGCGACGCCGTCGGCGTCGGCATTGAAATTGGTCACAATCCGGTGTCTGAGAACAGGAGCTGCGATCTTCCGTATGTCATCGCAACTTGGCGTCGGTCGTCCGTGCATGATCGCGCGGACCTTGGCTCCCAACACGAGATGCTGCCCGGCGCGTGGACCCGCGCCCCAGCTCACGTAGTCTTGCACTTCTTTGACGGTGCCATCGCGAGTGGCCCTGACCAAACGAATCGCGTAGTTCATAACGTGGCTCGAGATCGGCACGGTCTTCACAAGCCGTTGGATTCGAAGGATGTCTTCGGACTGGATCACGACCGAAGGAATTTCGGGCGGTCTCGACGTGGTGGTCTCAACGATTTCCAGCTCCTCGGATTCGCTTGGATAATCGACGTTGATGTGAAACATAAACCGGTCGAGTTGGGCTTCGGGCAGCGGATAGGTCCCTTCTTGTTCGATTGGATTCTGTGTGGCAAGCACAAAGAACGGCAACTCGAGTTTGAACGTTTCCCCGCCGGCTGTCACCTCGTGTTCCTGCATGGCCTGGAGAAGAGCCGCTTGTGGTTTGGGGGGTGTCCGAGTGATGTCATCGGCCCGAATGTCGTTCGCAAAAACCGGTCCTCGGACAAACTTGAACGCTCGTTTTCCCGTACCGGTTTCCTCCTCGAGGATCTCGGTCCCCGTGATGTCCGATGGCATGAGGTCCGGTGTAAATTGAATCCTCGAAAACTTGAGCTCGAGTGCCTTGGCCACGGTCGAAATTAAAAGGGTTTTGGCCAGCCCGGGCACTCCGACGACCAGACAGTGCCCACCGGCAAAAAGGGCAATCAAAAGCTCCTCGATGACCGTCTCCTGACCGACGATTACTTTGCCGATCTCCCGGCGAACGTCTTGGTAACTCTTGTTGAATCGCTTGATCTCTTCGACATCTGCCATGCTTTCGTTCGCTTCTGACATCCGCATCGTTCCTTTTTGAAGTTGAAATGCCCGGTCACGAGCCACGTCCCCCGCGTCCGGGAATAGTTTAAACCTTTGGAATTATACCATTCTACAGCTGAAATGTTACGGCCAAATGTTGGCTTGCCAATCGAATTCGTGATGGCTTAAGCTCATCGAACACATGCTTTCGAAAAGAGACGCATCACGTGCGACGCTAGACTTCCAATCCAAGGAGTCCGGTAATGGCAGACAAAGTTCTGATCTTTGGCAAAGACACCTGACCCTACACGATCGCGGCCCGTGAGGACTACGCATCACGAAACTTTGAAGTCCAGTACAAGGATGTCAAAAAGAACAAGTCCGCGCTTGGTGAAATGCTCGAGTACTCGAGCGGCCGGCGCGAGGTTCCCGTTATCATTGAGAAGGGCAAGGTCAGCATCGGTTTTGGCGGAACCTGAGGCGTGTGACTCCCTCCCGGTCGGGAGGGCATTCATTTTCTTTGGTGTCAATCGCTAGCTCTGCTGAGATGCACCGATGCCTGAATCGGGGCATCTTATCCATTTCATCTCCGCACGATAGGTTGGGTCTTAGGCCTCATTTTGTGGAAAAACCACAAAGCCTCTCGCCGTCAGTTTCTTCAACTTACAATATGACAAATAGTTGGGTGTTTTCCACAGGCGCCATCGATTTATCAACAGCGAACCGTCCGGTTGTGGACAATTTCGCCAAAAAACAAAAAGGGGCTTCGGCACAACTACCAAAGCCCCTCATTTTTTTGACGCGCCCGTGGCCTACTTAACCGCTTGTTTTTCCAACTCCTTCTTCCCCATTTCCCTCTCGGGGCCTGGTCGAGCGGCGCCGGGTGCCTGAGTCCCCATCTTGCAGGCGCCCTCGAAGAACACACCTTCATCGATCACCAGTCGAGCGGTCTGTATGTCGCCCTCGACATGGGAACCGGTTTGAAGCTCGATCTTGTTCGACGCCTGGATGTTGCCCAGGAGTTTTCCGCCGATGACAGCGTTTTTGACAGCAACGTTCGCCTTCACGACACCGGATTTTCCAATGATCAAGGTCTCGGGGCATTTGACTTCACCGTCAAAGTCTCCGTCGATCCGAAGCGTACCCTGGAGCTCGATGTTGCCTTTGACTTTGCACCCCGGTCCAAGGATCGAATTCAGGCTGCCCTCGCCGCCGCCGCCGACGCTATCAGCTTCCTTACCAAACATGCGATCATCCTCCTCTTTAGAGTCTTTTGACAAGACGCGCGAAGATTGTACACAAACCGACTAGACCGAACGATCAAATTTCCTTTCATCGACGCTCAGTTGAGCAGATACTTCCGTGGATCGACGGGCACACCGTTCTTGCGCACTTCGAAATGAACGTGAGGCGCGGTACTCTTGCCCGTGCTCCCAAGGAATGCTATCGTTTGACCCCGTGCAACCCGGTCTCCAACCTTGACAAGATTCCGGGTGTTGTGCCCATAGAGTGTCGTCAGTCCAAAGCCGTGGTCGATCAAAACCACGTGACCATAGGTTTCATCCCATTCGCTTTTGACTACGACCCCTTCAGCGGACGCTTGCACCGGTGTATTGCGCCGGGCAGCAATATCTATGCCCGGGTGATATCCCTCGCTCTTCTCTCCCCCTGTGGTATGGAACTCTCGTGTCACGTAACCTTTTAAAGGCCACATGGATGGGATGGCTTTCAACATCAGCTTTTGTTGAGCTTCACCCGCGTCGGGCCCCTCGAGCGCCTGCGAGACGCCCGACGAGCTGACCGTGGGCGACAAATTAGCCACCAGCGCGCTGTCTTCGGCCGACAGATCGACGCCCAACATCTTCTTGACCTGTATACCCATCGCTTGAAGCCGTATGAGTTCCGTCTTCAGCGAATCGACACGGGCGTTTCGACTGAGGAGTTCCACGTTTTCCGAGGCCAAGACGTCGGCTTGACGGGCTTTCATCAGTATCCTTCCGTACGTGGCAACGAGAACTATCACTGCCAACACACACAAGGCCACCAGGATCCCAAAGCCGTAAAGCATGAGATACGATAATCGATAATTCCGCGTCTTGGAATTGTCGTGCGGCACAACGATGAACGAAAGATACTTCTTCATGTCATCGCGGAAGCGGAATACTCAGAATCCCAGCCAACCGCTCGAAATCGTCGTGGCTGTAGAACTCGATTACGATCTTCCCTTTCCCCCCCCGGTGTTCTTCGACCGAAACTCGTGTAGAGAGATGCTGCGACATTGCCTTTTCCAAGAGTTCGATGTGTGCCGGCTTTTTCTTTTTGGGTCTTCCCTTGACGGCGCGTTGGCGTTTGCCGCCGAGTTCAACTTCGACCTGCCGAACATTGAGTTGTTTGCGGATGATGCGCTCGGCGCATGCGAGTTGTTCGGCCCTTGTCGGTAAGGAGAGCAGCGCCCGGGCATGACCTTCGCTCAGCTTTTCCTCGACGAGATATGTCCGGATTTCTTCGGGGAGCGCAAGCAGGCGAAGTGTGTTTGCCACGGAGCTTCTGTCTTTTCCGACCAAATCGGCGAGCTCCTGTTGTGACAATCCGAATTTGTCCACCAGCGCACGGTATCCCTCCGCGACCTCGATCGGGTTGAGATCTTCACGTTGAAGGTTCTCGACCAATGCCAGGCGCAGAGAATCCGCATCTGCGACAGCCCGTACGATCGCCGGAATCGACGGAACACCGGCGAGCTTCGCCGCTTGAAGCCGACGTTCTCCCATCACAAGCTCGTAACGATCACCCCTTTTCCGAACGACAACCGGTTGGAGAACACCGTCGGCGCGGATGCTCTCGGCCAGGGACCGGATCTTGTCTTCGTCAAAATGCTTGCGGGGCTGATGGGGATTGCCCGTGATCTGGTCGATCGGGATGTGGCTGACCTTCTCAGCGTCCAGCGTATCGATAACTCCTTGTGGAATAAGAGCTTCCAGCCCTTTACCCAACGCTCTCTTCGACACTGTTTATCACCTCTCTTGCCAGTCGTAGGTACGTTTGCGCCCCTTGCGATTGGGCGTCGTAGAGCAGAATCGGTTTTCCGTAACTGGGAGACTCACTGAGTTTGACGTTTCGGGGGATGATCGTCTCGAAGACCTTGTCCCCGAAATATGCGATGGCATCCTGAACCACTTGGTTGGCGAGGTTGAGACGCCGGTCGAACATAGTGAGCAACACGCCTTCGATCTCCAACCCGGGGTTGAGTCTCGTTTGGACGAGCCGAACCGTTTCGAGGAGTTGGCCCAGACCCTCCAGAGCGTAATACTCACACTGTACGGGCATGATCACCGAGTCGGCGGCAGCGAGCGCATTGAGCGTGAGGAGCCCCATGCCCGGGGGGCAATCGATGAAAATGTATTCGTATTGTTCTTTGACACGCTCGAGCGCCCTCCGGAGCCGGAACTCTCTTCCGTCCTGGGCGACGAGTTCCACTTCGGCGCCGGTTAGTCTTTCGTTTGATGGGAGTAAAAACAGACGATCGAGAAACATGGGGATGATCGCGTCCTCTACCATGGTGTTGTCGAGAAGGACCTCATAGACGGTGAGTCCGAGATCGCGTTTGTCGACACCAACACCGGATCCGGCGTTGGCCTGCGGGTCCATATCGACGAGGCGTGTTTTTTTCTCGGCGGCCGCCAGACTCGCGCAGAGGTTGACCGCCGTCGTGGTCTTCCCGACACCCCCCTTTTGATTGGCGATTGCGACGATTTTTCCCATGTATTGTTTGTCCCGGGCCCTCGGAGGACGCCCCAACGGGACGCCTCCTCGGGCCCCGAAAACCTTCTAACTCTTTTCATTCAAGGACATTGCGGCGTTGGCCATTCATTGAGCCACTCATAGATGAGCACCCTGACCGTGATGCCGGCTGCGTCCTCCACGTCGCGGATGGATCTCTTGATCGTCGTAGAATCGGCGGCGGGGTTTGTGAACGGCGCGCCCCAATAGTTGTTTCTCGCATCGATCGTAGGAATGACCCCACCAAAGTTGTTCGTCAGCCGAATGTTGAACCGCTCACCGCTTTTTCCACGCTCATTCCCAAAAATTGCATTATGGTGAATAAAGGGATATACGGCGTTGGCCAGTTGAATGCCGGTTGTCCCATTCCTCGATATCTCATTGCAGCTAATGTCGATAGACGCAGTGCCGACGGGATCGTCTATGTCGATCAAAATCCCTGCATCGTCGTCATACGGCGTCGCCCCGCTGAGATCCCCGTTTACCGCGATACTGTCTCCAGAGATGACCACGGTCTCCGGTACGTCCACGCCTGGACCTCGTTTTATTCGTATGCCGGTCCGGTTGTTGTCGGTGATCACACAGTTCTCTACCCGAAGCTCTCCGGTCGACCGATGCAGAACCGCGTTCTCCTGAGAGAATTTGATGCGGCACCCGTCGAGTCGCACGATGGCGACCTCGTTGGCCTTGATCGCATCGACGGCGTAGAGGATGTCTGTGTGTCTCAGATCGACGACGGGAACTTCACCGCTGGGACTGGCCGTAATCCCTTGCCAACTACCCATTTCTGGGTTTCTCGAGTTGGGTCGAAAAACCACTCTCTCACCAGACGTCCCATTGACATCGAGACTGCCGACGACGCTGACATCCAACGCGTCAACGTCGATGTAAATCTCGACTCCCGGGTCGACCGTCAGCGTGGCCCTTTCGTTGATGACGAAAAACGCCGTCCCTGGCCTCATGAGATACGGCCCGCTCGCTTTGTTCCAGATCTGGGATACGGTGACGCCCACCTCCAACCTCGCCGTCACGATCGTTTCCACTAGGGTTCGTGTCCCGCCTTTGCCGTCAGAGACGACCACCCTGATTGTGTCGCGGCCGGTCTGCGCCGGTGCCGTCCACCTCATCGATGGGCTTCCCTGGTCAGCCGGGTTCAACGATCCCGAGGGCGCCCCGTCACGGGTCACGGCCCAGGTCACCGTTAGCGGATCATCATCCGGATCAGACACATCGACCGTGAGCGTCACAGCCTTTGTCATCTCGACCGCCAATTTGTCAAATGTGAATTGAATGGTGGGAGAGCTGTTTGGCCCGGGGCCGGTTTCGTCATCCGAGCATGCCGCAAAACCAACCAGGGCAAAAACAGCTAACCAATTGATATATCGTATAATACGCTTGTCCATCGCCCCTCCTTAACGCTGAACCGTGGGGTCAGAAGAAACAGTAATCGCAACCTTGAAATTTAATCAAGCTTTTTTGAGAGAATTCTGTGTTGGGGTGGCGAGTGCCTCGATTTGCCCGATGGCTGCGGGTTGTTTCACGTGAAACGTTGTGATAACCCGTTGTTTCCTATAATGTTTCAGGATGGAGTCCCGGAAATGATCGGATGATTCGAGGGGCTAGCCCAGGGACGGAGCGGGTGTGTTTTCGTAGAGCACCAACCGCCCATCAGGGGTCCGGTCCTCGGATCGGATCGTCAAAGACCGCCCGAGCACGCGCGGTGGTGTCTCGGCACGGCGCCGAATCGTACAGAAAAACCCTGGGCTCTTGAGGATGCGGCTGACGTCGGCCGCCATGGGTTCGGGTTGGGACACCGCCATCGAAACAGCTAGATCGAACTTCCCCTGGAACGTCTCCCGCCGCGAAAACTCCCTGATATCAAGCGTAAACGCCTCTACCGACGTAAGCCCCAGCCTGGCAATAACTCGTTCCAAGAACGCTACTTTTCGATCCTTCCGGTCGACGAGCGTGAGATCGATTTCGGGGCTGACCAGCTTCCAGACAAGCCCGGGGAACCCGCCACCGGTGCCAAAGTCCACCACCCGTAGACGATGTTGCGTGGCCCGAAGCCCCGAGTTTTTCAGCGTAAAGTCCCAAAGACGGACGCTTTGCCGAACCAGCTTGACGGTTACATCTCCTGTGTTGCGTTTGGAGACAAGACCAAGCCGTGGGTTCCAACGGAGGAGATCTTCGATGAAGAGACGAAACGTACCTGGGGTCAAGCGGTGGGTGATGTCGGTAAGGGCGTCTAACACCTTTGAAACATCATTGGTCTTATCGGCTGACATTGGCTCCCGCTTGGACGGTTTCCCGCCGTGAGGAACGGCGTCGCTCGAGATGAACCACGAGAATCGACAGATCCGATGCCCTCACACCGGAGATGCGTGAAGCCTGCGCGACTGTTTCGGGGCGTTTTGTGGTGAGCTTCTGCCGTGCCTCCGTGCTCAAACCGGCAATCTCTTGATACGGAAAATCGAGCGGAATCGGTTTATCTTCCATCTCCCGGACCATTTGGATGTCCTTCTCCTGCCGTCCGATGTACCCCAGGTACTTCACCGAGCATTCCACGTAGGTACCGAGCCCATCGGACGATCCCTTTTTCCCAAAGACCAGGGGTTCGATGTCACAAAAACGGACTCCGGGACGCTTGAGAACCTGTAACAACGAAGACGGCTTATTGACCTTCTCGAGTCCAAGAGACTCCAAAAGCTCGTTTCCGGACTCCGAAGGAAACTGTGTTTGCTCGAGCCGACTGACGATGCTTTGAACTCCATCGATTCGCTCCCGGGTCCTTTCCCAGGCCTCCTCGTTGACCAACCCCCACCGCACACCGTAGCGCATGAGACGCTCGTCGGCGTTGTCCTGCCTGAGCAACAACCGGAACTCCGCTCGAGACGTAAACATACGGTACGGTTCGTCGATCTCCTTCGTCGTGAGGTCGTCGATCAGAACACCAATATACGCTTCGTCACGCCCCGGCACAAACGGCGGCTCACCCCGAGACATCAAGACGGCATTGACTCCTGCCACAAGCCCCTGTGCGGCGGCTTCTTCGTAACCGGAAGTCCCGTTGACCTGTCCGGCAAAGTAAAGACCGTCGATGCACTTCGACTCGAGGGATCTCTTGAGCTGCTCCGGTGGGAAAAAATCATACTCGACCGCATACCCGGGGCGCCGCATCACAGCCATGTCCAGCCCGGGGATCGATTTGAGCATCTCGAGCTGCACATCGACGGGCATGCTCGTGGAAATGCCGTTGAGGTAGAGCTCGGGGTGATCACGCCCCTCTGGCTCGACAAAAATCTGATGTCGTGTCTTGTCCGGGAAGCGTACGATCTTGTCCTCGATCGATGGGCAGTACCGCGTCCCAATGCCTTCGATGTCACCCCGGTAGAGGGGAGATCGATCGAGAGCGCGCCGGAGTATATCGTGCGTCTTCTCATTCGTGTAGGTAAGGTAACACGTCTCCTGACGCTGTCTGATGGCAGGTGTGCGGTGCGAGAAGGGAGCTGGCGGATCGTCTCCGTGTTGGGGTTCGAATCGCGAGAGATCAACCGAATATCTGAGAACTCTTGGGGGGGTGCCCGTCTTGAGCCGCCCCACCCGAAGCCCGAGCGCGCGAAGCGACTCGGAAAGTGATCCCGCTTGCGGTTCGCCTTCACGTCCGCCGCGGATCTTTTTCTCCCCGATATGCATCAATCCCTTTAGGAAGGTCCCTCCGGTGAGCACGCAACAAGGCGCTGCGAGCGTGGCTCCTTCACGTATTACGATTCCACGAAATCGCGAGTGGTCAACGAGGATTTTTTCGACCTCGGCCTCGATTACTTGAAGGTTTGTCTGATTTTCAACAGTATGTTTCATTATCTGACGATAGTGAAACTTGTCCACCTGCGCGCGTGGGGACCACACTGCGGGGCCCTTCGCCCGGTTGAGCATCCGAAACTGGATCCCCGCCCGGTCGGTTGCGCGGCCGATTTCACCACCCAACGCGTCGACTTCCTTGACCAGATGCCCCTTTGCCAACCCGCCGACAGCGGGGTTGCACGGCATGTGACCAATGCGATCCGTCTTTAGCGTGACCAACGCGGTCCGAACCCCGAGCCGCGCCGCTGCAAGCGCGGCTTCACACCCCGCGTGACCGCCACCGATTACTATGAGACCGTATGTTTTTGTCATCGACTCTTGCCCGATTCACATTTGCGGCACCCGGTCCGCCATCTTGCCATCTGGTCATTTCCCGATACAGAATCTCGAGAAGATGCTGTCCAAAAGATCGTCCGTATAGCGTTTGCCGGTTGCCGTTTCGTATAGCGACAACACCTCGCGCACCTCAAGGGCTAGAATCTCGAGCGGCGCGCGCCCCGCAAAGCTTTTCTCACAACTCGCGAGCCTAGTCTTGGCCCCTTCCAAAAGCGAAATCAACCGCGAATTGAGTACGACGCGTTCGCGCGCAATCCAATTTAGCTGATCACGCCCGACACTCTCGACCAGTGTCTGCTTGAGCTCGCCGAATCCATCCCCGGTCTCGACTGAGACCGAGATGATCCGCAGCCGCGGATATGTAGTTTTTAATCTACCCGCGGTTACTTCCGCCGGCAAATCGATTTTGTTGACGACGACAAATGACCTGTCCGATTCGAGCCGCTCGAGCCGCGAACACGTCTCCGTGCTTAAAGGCTCCGAACCATCAACGACAAACACGACAACGTCCGCCTCGCCGGCCGTTGTTTCGGCAAGATCGACCCCGATGCTTTCGACGAGATCACGCGTTCCTCGAAGCCCCGCAGTGTCTTGGAGAACAAAGAGCAGCCCGTCGACGACGATGGGCTCGCGAATCACATCGCGCGTCGTGCCCGGAACCTCAGTGACGATCGCCCGATTCTCCCCGATCAACCGGTTGAAAATACTGCTCTTACCGGCATTAACCGGGCCCGCGATCACCACCCGGTAGCCTTCCCGAAACGGTCGGCTCAACGACGACCACTCGAGAAGATCGCCCAGCTCTTGCCGATGCGTTTTCACCATGGAAACCGCGGCATCGAAGTCCAGCGTTTCGATTCCTTCCTCGATGAAGTCGATGTTGGCTTCGACAATGCCCAACAGATCGAGAAGCTCCTCGGCGAGTCTGTTGATACGGTTGGACAACGTCCCGGAGAGTTGTTCGCGTGCCACCTTTCGTTGGAGCTCGCTCTTTGCGTGGATGAGATCGCTTACCGCCTCGGCTTGTATCAGATCGATTTTGCCATTTAAGAACGCGCGTTTTGTAAATTCGCCGGGTTCTGCGGATCGCGCGCCGTTGTCGAAGATGAGCCTCAGGATTCGCGACACGAGAAGCGTGTTTCCGTGACAGCTGATTTCGACGACGTCCTCTCCCGTGTACGACTCGGGTGAGCGCATCACCGCGCAGATCACATCGTCGATCGCTTCCGATGCGCCGTCATAGATGACGCCGTGATAGAGCCGTCGGTGTTCCCACGCGTCTTTACCGATCGATCCGTCTTTTGTTCGAAATATCGTGGAAAGAATGGGGAGGGCGTGCGACCCGGATATGCGAACAACGGCGATACCCGACTCGCCGGGCGGCGTCGAGAGCGCCGCAATCGTCTGATCGTGCTCGCCCGGCATGTCGGCAGATTCCCGCGGCGGGTTACTCGTCCTTGGATTTGCCCGTGCTCTCGGCAGCGTCGTCGGTTTTTGGCGTCACGACGACCTTGCGGAGCAAACCGTCACCGATCGTGTACGTCGTGACGTCGCTCAGCTCGGAGACGGCCAGGTGGATGATCCGGCGGTCGGACGCCTTGAGCGGCTCGAAGTCGAACTCTTTTCCGGTCTTTCTCACGCGGTCGGCTATTTTACGCGCGCGTTCCACCAGGAGCCGGTGTTTCCGTTTGATGTACCCGCCGACATCGATCGTTATCTTGCTGTGCTCGCCCGTTCGGCTGGTGAACACACGGTTTACGACATGCTGAAGCGAGCCAAGCGTCTCGCCTCGCCGGCCGATCAGAAGGCCATCGAGACCCGACGAGTTGACATTGATAAACGTCGTGTCGGGCATGGTTTCGATGGTGACGTCGTATTCGACCCCCATCATATTGAGAAGATTGCCTATGATTTCCTTGAGGATATCGACATGGTTCTCGGAGCGTTTGGCATCGCGACGGGTCACCCGAATGCTCACCGTCTTGGCTCCAAAAAGACCGCCGAGAAACCCCTTGTTCGCCCCGGGAAGTATTTCGATGTCCACGTCTTCAGGGCGGGCGTCCAGTTCCTTGAGCGCTTTTTGGAGAGCTTGTTCGATCGTTTTGCCAGATGTCTCAATAGTCTGCGGCATGGACGTCTCACCTTTCCTTGGATTTCATTCTCGCTCGTTTTGACTTGGGTCTTCTATTGGATGTTCTCTGTTTTTTTGTCCTGGCCGGCCTGCCAGGCTTGTCGGGTTTGCCGATCTTATCTGTTTTGGCAGCCTCGCCGGAGCTGGGGCCGTTCGGCTGAGGCTCCTCGGTGGGTTTGGGAGGTGTAGGGGAGTTACTGGCCTTTGCTCGCTCTTCCTTGTCGACGCCTTTGTTGATGTAGTATTGCTGCGCGACCGATAGCACCGTGTTCACGATCCAATACAGCACCAGCCCGGAGGGCATCCGGTAGAAGAGCACGGTAAATACGATGGGCAGCATGTAAGTGAATGCCTTGGGCTGGGTCGCGCTCGATGAGGGACCCGCGATCGAGCCGCCGATCTTTGACTGGAAGAGCATTCCCGCTCCCATCAGGATGGGGAGCACGCTAAATGCATCGCCGATAAAGGGGAGACTGACGGGGAGTCTAAAAAGCACATCCTGCTGGGATAGATCGTTGATCCATCCGGCGAACGGCGCCCGGCGAAGCTCAATCGTGTTGCGGAGCACGTTGAACAACGCGATGAACACCGGCATCTGAAGAAGCATCGGAAGGCAGCCCCCGAGTGGGTTTACCCCGGCCTCCTTGTAGAGCTTCATCGTTTCCTGGCTGATTTTTTGCCGGTCGTCCTTGTATTTCTCCTTTAGCGCCTGGAGCTTGGGCTGGAGCGCCTGCATGTCACGCATCGATTTGAAGCTTTTGTGAGTGAGGCGATAGAAAAGGATCTTGGTGAAAACCGAGAGAATGATAATGACAATACCGTAGTTGGGGATGACCTTGTAGAGCTTGACCAGACTCCAGAGAATCCCCTGACTGACCGGGCGAAATATCTTTACGCCCATGTCGACATTTCGTTCGAGCCCACGGCCAAAGCTCTTGAGAATCCCATAGTCGATCGGGCCCAAATACAGATCAACGGTTTGGTCGACGTATCCGC
>CP070677.1:832638-838148 GCA_020352495.1 Candidatus Latescibacterota bacterium | reverse complement strand
GTTTGGTAAAGGTTGAAGCGGCCCCCGCCGCCGACGACAACACGAAAATCGAGAAGTCTCGATTTGTCGTAGTCAGACTGTGCAAACGCTTCGGCATGGAACCACACCAGCCGACGGCAGACGTGGCGTAGGTGAACGAGACCCTCGTTTGAGAACGGATCGCCATCCTTCCACCCGTACAGACCCCTTAGCACAACGAAACTCGTTGACCGATCCCGGGCGTAATCGGCCCGAATATCGAGTCCAAGCTGGGTAATGTCCACATTCCCCGAACGCGCGGAGAAAACCAGACCCAAGTCGGCTGAAAAACCTTCCTCTTCCTCCGTCCCGCGGAGCTTTTCGATGTTTACTTGGCAGACGGCCCAATCGCAATTGCCGCAGACAAATAGAGCGGGCATCATAATCAAAAGCAGAAGTCTAATCCCCATGGGTTTTGCTCCACTGTTCCGGTTGAGATCGTCAGCTCTCCCAGACCATACTAGCTTTGGGCGTCCCGGAGCGGCAACAAGAAGCATCGGAAAAGCCGTGCGCACCGTTCGTGTTACAGACCTGGACCCGCCCCCCCGGTCCCGTAATTACCAAAAGCCGCGGGCAGGGGGATTACGGAGGTGCGGCGGCTTAAGCCTTCCTCGCACGCCGACCGAACAGGTCGAAATCTCCTCCACATAAAACGATTATCGGCGCTCTGCGAAACTCGCCGGCGCACCTCCGCAATCCTCCTGCCGCCGGCATCGTATCGAGATCCGATGAATCAAGGTTCGCCCTGGCCAAACCCGGTAATCACAAGAGGTGATTACAGTTTGTCACCGCAGTCGAATGACGTCATACGTGCTCAGACGCCAAACTGCAATGACCCACCCAGCATCCACCGACATTTTTCTTGCCAAAATCTGCCGATCCCGTTGTACTTCAGGGCGGAAACCCGCATTGGGCCGTCCCCACGCGGATGTCACACCCTTGGGCTATTTGCGAACCGGCAATCTCTCGGGAGGCAGGTCTGAAAACACGGCTTTTCATCAACGAAGAATTGCATCCCGGAGAGATCCTTTCCCTGGGTCGCGGTACCGCAGCGGTCTACTCGGCTCGCACACCCGATCACTCTCACGACACCAACGAGGACGGGGCGGCCATCATATCCTTGGATGCCGAAACCGCTGTCCTGGCGGTCGCCGACGGCGTCGGTGGCGCGCGCGGTGGCGAACAGGCCTCCGGCCTCGCCATCAAATCCCTTTGCCGTGCAATCGAAAGTACCGTTGGAGAGGAGCGTGAACTCCGCGACGGCATTCTAGACGGCTTTGAGAAGGCCAACCACACGGTTATCGACATGGCCATTGGGGCCGCATCCACACTGGCGGCAGTCGAAATCGAGGGCAACCACGTCCGACCCTATCACGTGGGAGACTCCACGATCATCGTGGTGGGACAGAGAGGCAAGATCAAAACAAAAACGATAGCACACTCGCCGGTCGGTTACGGTGTCGAGGGCGGCTTTCTCGACGAGAACGCAGCCATGAACCACAAGGATCGCGATGTAATCTCGAACATGATCGGATCGACAGAGATGCATATCCAGGTTGGCCCCATTCTCAAGCTGGCCAGACGGGACACTGTTCTTTTGGCCAGCGACGGTCTGTCCGACAACCTCCACACGGAAGAGATTGTCGATCTGATTCGAAAGGGTCCGCTCGAGAGCTCGGTCAAAGCGCTCTCGGAGAAGGCGACAAGCCGAATGCTGAATCCCAATGGGGAGAATCCCTCAAAGGCCGATGATTTGACGTTCGTCCTTTTCCGTTTGAACTCGTGACTGGTCAAGCGGCGGGATGCGGTGGGAAGGTCAACTGACCGCTGGACGGTACGTAGACTTTTGAGTATGCCGGGCCAAGAACTTGATGCTTGCAGCTGATAGAAATCTGAATTACTAATATATCGAGAAACCAGTCAACGGGAACCAGCAAGCGGAGGGAATCGTCGACGAATGGAACTTCCGGCCAAGTTTCTCGAGTTGAATCCTGTTCTTCAGGCGCTTTTTGGCACCCTTTTTACGTGGGGGCTGACCGCAGCCGGCGCTGGACTCGTATTTCTTGTGCAGCGTGAAAACCAAAAGCTGCTTGACATCATGCTTGGTTTCGCTGCCGGGGTCATGATCGCCGCCAGTTTTTGGTCCCTCTTGGCTCCGGCCATCGAGATGGGGGCGCGCGGTCCGTTGCCCGAATGGTTCCCCGCCGCGACCGGTTTCTTACTGGGCGCGTTGTTTTTGCGGCTGGCCGACCGGCTTCTCCCGCACCTTCACCTCGTCGCACCGATCGAAAAAGCCGAGGGTATTCCCACGAGGTGGAAGAGGACTACTCTGCTCGTTCTGGCAATCACGCTTCACAACATACCGGAGGGGCTTGCCGTGGGAGTCGCGTTCGGCGCCGCCGCCCATGGGTTCGAATCCGCGACGGTCGCCGGAGCGATCGCACTCGCCCTCGGAATCGGCATCCAAAACTTTCCTGAAGGACTTGCCGTATCGATGCCGCTTGCGAGAGAGGGCGTTTCCAAGTTCAAGGCGTTCTGGTTTGGACAGCTTTCCGGGATGGTCGAGCCGGTGGCCGGTGTCATTGGCGCCGCTGCGGTGCTAACCTGGCGCCCCATTCTTCCCTATGCGTTGGCGTTTGCCGCCGGTGCGATGATCTATGTCGTGATCGAAGAGGTCGTTCCCGAAGCACAGGAGAGCGGTCATGCCGACGCAGCAACCATGGGAGCGATCGTCGGTTTCATCGTGATGATGACGCTTGACGTTGCCCTTGGGTAGACGCGAGTACCCGTACTGCGACGAGCCCGCTTTCATCAATGAGAAACAGTGGCGTTCGATCCCGGTCGCCGTGTTGACAACACCGTCGCTTCGCGCGGAAAGGTCGTCGCAGAGGACGATCGATATGCTCTATCGACTGCTCGCAGACGCTCTCGTCGTAACCCATTTTGTCTTTATCCTCTTCGTGTTGTTTGGAGGATTGCTCGTCTTCAAATGGAAGCGTTTTGCATGGATCCACATACCGGTGATCATCTGGGGTGTTCTCATCGAATATGTTGGTTGGTGGTGTCCGCTTACGCCACTCGAGAACTGGCTTCGTGAAAATGGCGGGGATGTCCCCTACCGGGTCAGCTTCATCGAACACTACCTCCTCCCCGTCATCTATCCCACCGCACTGACACGCGAAGTCCAGTTCGTCCTGGGAAGCACCGTCTTGCTCGTCAATGTGGTAATCTACGGACTGGTGTGGCGGCGATCTTTGAGGACAGGGAGCTAAACGGTTAAATGGAAGATCTAGGTGGGATAAAAAAAGCGATGATTGCGCTCGTTGCCTTGTGTCTTTGGGCACCGGTCGGTCAAATCGGCGCAACCAACGGAACGGTGACGGACACTACGTCGACAGACACAACCGCCGCGGACACGATCACCGTTTCGACGCCCGATTCCGCGAGGGCGCCGACATGGTGGCCACCGGACCCCCCCGCCGCTCGGGAACGGTTTCGAGAACGCGACCGGATGGTAACCGGCCAGATCGAGAAGACCGGCTGGATGCGCGACGCGGTGACAGACCGGGACGTGCTCCGCGCGATGCGCATCGTTCCCCGACACGCGTTCGTCCCGTCCAAGCTCGCGTCCCGAGCGTATGACGACACCCCGCTTCCCATCGGGCACGGACAGACGATTTCCCAACCGTATATCGTCGCGTACATGACCGAGCTGCTCGAGCTCACCCCCAAATCCAAGGTGCTCGAGATTGGCACGGGGTCGGGCTATCAAGCGGCGGTTCTCGCACAACTGACACCGCACGTCTATACGATCGAGATTCTCCAACCGCTGGCGGAACGGGCCGCCCGGACTCTCGAAGAACAAGGATACACCGGTGTCGACCTCCGTCACGCCGACGGATATTACGGCTGGCCCGAAGCGGCCCCATTCGATGCCATCATTGTGACCTGTGCGGCTGGACACCTCCCACCACCACTTTGGGATCAGATCAAACCGGGTGGTCGAATCGTCATTCCAATCGGTGGTACCTACTCGGTACAGCGGCTCGTCGTCATCGAGAAAACACAGGACGGAAAAAGGAAAACGGACTCGGTGATGGGGGTCCGCTTTGTGCCGATGACGGGACAGGCAATGGAAGAATGATCCGTCTGCGATTCTTGGATTCCGGGTCCAGTGCATAAGACGGCTCGCGCGGGACGATTCTCAAATGAGCTCTGCCACGACGCACTCCCCAGTCATTGGGACTTCCCCTTTTCTGTGGCCGGTTTTCGCTCTTTCCTGTGGTCTCCTCGGATTCGAAATAACGGTGATGCGTGTGCTTCTCTATGCGAGCTGGCACCACTTTGCCTTTCTCGTAATCAGCGTGGTTCTTCTCGGTTTTGGCGCCAGTGGAACCGCGCTTTCGTTTCTTCGCCGATGGATACTCCCCCGCTACGACAACGCCATGATCGTGCTCGTGTTAACCGCGTCCGTGTCGATGCTCGTGTCCGTGCAGCTCCTGAAACATATTCCGGTCGAGGCACGTTTTGTCCCGACGCTCATGACAAAACAAGTCTTGATGTGGGGTCTATACTGGGCTGTATTGTTTGCCCCGTTCCTGCTGGCCGCATCGGGTATCGGTCTCGCGCTCATGGCCGCCCGGTCACGGCTTCCCACGGTCTACGCGGCAAACCTCGCGGGAAGCGCGCTCGGTGCTCTTCTCGCTCCATTGGGTATGCATTTCTTCCCTCCGGCGTTATTGGCGTCTCTCATGGGGATCGTCGCGCTACTCGGACTCATCCCGCTCTCGGGTGGACGGGCTGGACCGAGGCTGGGTGTGCTTACCGCGACCGTCTTGTTGATTCTCGTCTGGTTCTGGATCGATCCACCGGAGATCCGAGTCGACCCGTTCAAGTACCAACATTATGTGGACCGTCTCACCGAGGATGAGCGCGCATCACGTTTGGCAGTTGCATACGGCCCCCGGGCGGTTGTCGGTGTCTACGAAGGGGATGTGTTTCACGAGCTGGCTTTTCTTTCCGTGGGTGAGACACCTCCACCGATGCTCGCCGTGATCATGGACGGGCACTGGGCGGGATCTATCCTTCGGGTCCAGGACCTCGAGGGTGCGCGTGTCGTCGAAAACACCCTCATGTCGGTACCCTATTCGTTTATCGAGCCGCGCCCACGAGTACTCTTGCTGGGGGAAATCGGTGGTGCAAACATCTGGCTCGCTGCACGACACCGTTCCAGATCAATTCATGTCGTTCAGCCAAACAAAGAACTCGTCATGCTCATGTCGGGTCCGCTTCACGCGCGGGGCGGGCTTGTCATCGATCTTCCGGCCGTCAAGACGGTCCTCGAGGAGCTCGATAGACTCGGGGTGGACCTCCACAACGTTCGGTTAGTATGCGCGGTAGGCCTGCACCGTAAATGGACCAACAGAGAACTGGCCACCATTCTGGGGGAGGATCTTGCCTACCGCTTCGGTCCCAGCAAACTCTTCAATCAT
>CP070677.1:829479-832538 GCA_020352495.1 Candidatus Latescibacterota bacterium | reverse complement strand
TTCTCGTAGAACCGATCCAGGGTGAGGCCGGTGTAAAGGTTCCATCCCCGGGATATCTCAAGACGGCGAAGGCCGTGTGTGAAAAGAACAATGTTCTTCTTATGCTCGATGAAGTTCAAACCGGTTTCTGCCGGACGGGGAAGATGTTCGCCTGGATGCACGAGGACGCCAAACCGGACATATTGATGGTAGGAAAAGCGTTGGGTGGTGGTGTCTATCCCGTATCCGCGGCGCTCGCGTCAAAAGACGTGATGTCCGTTATCGGCCCGGGCGAACACGGGAGCACCTTTGGGGGTAACCCTCTCGCTTGTGAAGTCGCAATGGCGGCGCTCGATGTGCTCGTCGACGAAAACCTCGGCGAACGCGCCGCAACTCTGGGCGAGCGTTTTCGGGCCGGTCTCCGTTCGATCAAAACCGACAAGGTCAAGGAGATCCGCGGTGTGGGACTCCTAAACGCCATCGAGATGCACGAATCGGCGGGAAAGGCCAGGCAGTACACGGAGAAGATGAAAGATCTTGGAGTGCTGGCCAAAGAGACACACGAAACGACGATCCGATTTGCCCCACCCCTCGTCATTACCGAGGAGCAGATCGACTGGCTCGTCGAGATGATCGGCAAAGCGCTGGTGTGACGCCGGCACAGCCGCGTTGAGACAAAAGCACCTTTCGTTCGAAAGGTGCTTTTCTGTTTTTGCCGATCTTCACGCGCCCGCGTTTTCTATTCGGCGTGATCGGTTTATTCGACGTACAACACCTTTACCTTGCCCCACGTAGTCTCCTCCGTAGACACGGTCGCACATGTGAGCGCGGTCATGCCTATGGCATCACGTTCTATCCAATCAGGCCAGGTTGTGTAGTGGGGATAGGCTCCCCCCGTAAGGGGATTCGGCAACACGACAATCGGACCATCGAGAAACACCGGCTCGCAGGTATCGCAGTTCCAGGCGACGACAACACGCAAGATTTGGATTGGGGTAAATCCGTTTCGCGGCGGGTCCCAACAGAACCCGATGCCTGTTGGTGTCCCCGACCCGGGGGGGATGATGATGGGCGGAAGATCCAGATCTGCTATCCATGTCAAAGACGGCGGATAGGAGATTGAAAACTCGACGCAGGCCACAAACGCGTTGGCGTTGACGAGCACGACGTAAAGAGTGTCCAGTACTCCCACGCCAGGGCACGGGTCAGTCGCTGGATATGGCGGTTTGGCTTCGACTTGGTAGGCGGCGTCGAAATACACCGCTATGAACGTATGGGGTTTGGAAACTGCGCGCTGACGATGCCGAAGGTCAAGACGATGATCACCAGAACAGTTCCGGCGACAAGAACGCTCTTGGACATCACAACTCCTTTCGCAGTGGGGCCGTTTAGTACCTCCTGTTTGTCTCTCAGACTGTGTAACTGGTGATAAAACGCTGCGATCCGTTAGGTGTCGTGTCATTATACACCGATCACGCCGTAATTGTCAACCGTTTACCGAATGATATATCGGTGAGTATGAGACACGAGTCCTACGGACTGTCGCGTTCGAGCGCGGAGGCCATCCGCCAAAAAACGGGTGCGCATGTGACAGTCTTCTCCGCGCCCGGCTAACAGGAAAAACTAGAGCGGCAAGCAGCCAAAAAAAACACCCTTCGTTCGAAGGGTGCTTTTATCATCGATATCTTTGAGAAAGGCTATCCGGACGCGACCTTCTTGGAGGTTTCGGATTTTGGAGCCGGCTCAGGGCGATCGGCCTTAGCATCCTTCTTGTACTGCTCGCTCCGGTAGTCGGTGACATAGAACCCCGACCCCTTGAGGATGATCCCTCCACCCCCGGAAATAATCCGGATGACTTTTCCGCGGCAGCTGGGGCAACGCTCGCGGGGGCTTTCGGTGATCCTTTGCTCTAACTCAAATGAACTCCCGCACTTGGTGCATTCGTACTCGTAGGTTGGCATTTGGGATGACTCCTTGGCTACGTCGTATTATTTTTAATTGGTTATCCGAAAGGCTTTTGATACCGTAGGGAATAATTAGTACTTATTTAATACATTTGGCCGTTTTTTGCAAGTCATTTGAGGTCGGCCCAACGCCGTCGGCTGTCGGCCGTCCGGTGAGTGCAGGTAGCAGGGCGGCCAATCGGGACGGTCACAGGGGAAATATGTCGGATATCGAGTTCTCCGGTGTCAGCAAGATCTACGGGCGCGACGTTGTCGCTCTGGAAGAGTTTTCGCTCCGCATTCCATCGCCAACTCTGGTTGTCCTGGTGGGACCCTCCGGGTGTGGGAAAACCACGCTCCTGAGGCTGATCGCAGGGCTCGAAAAACCCACGTCGGGTGCGATCACACTTGGGGACAACCGTCTCGACACGGTGGATCCGAGACGCCGTGACGTGGCGATGGTGTTCCAAAACTACGCTCTTTATCCCCACATGACGGTCCGTGAAAACCTCTCGTTCGGGCTCAAAATCCGCAAGGTACCCAAGGAGACGATTGTCAAAAGGGTAGGCGAGGTGTCGGCGAGCCTCGAGATCGACCATCTCCTCGAGCGAAAGCCCGCGGAGCTTTCGGGCGGACAGCGGCAGCGGGTCGCGCTTGGGAGAGCGATCATAAGGGAACCTCGTGTGTTTCTTTTTGATGAGCCGCTATCGAATCTCGATGCGCGGTTGCGTGACGAGATGAGATATCTCATCAAGAAGCTCTACCAGCGGCTCAAGACGACGACGGTCTACGTGACACACGACCAGGTCGAGGCGATGACCATCGGGGAGATGCTCGTGATCTTGAAAGACGGCCGGATTCACCAGATCGGCCCGCCATCGGAGTGTTACCAAAAGCCGGACGACACGTTTGTCGCCTCGTTTCTGGGGAGTCCCCCTATGAACCTCCTCGAAGGGACGTATGTCGCGTCGGATGGAGTCGTGGTTCTTGATAACGGGAACCGTCTCGAACTCTCCGAAGCCGTATCCGCCGCGCTCGAGCGGCAAGGCGTCGAGGAAGTCACGGTTGGATTCCGTCCCGAAGACCTGACGCCTGCCGGTGACGAGGAGACGCCTCGTGCCCTAAGGGGGCGTGTGG
>CP070677.1:787079-829379 GCA_020352495.1 Candidatus Latescibacterota bacterium | reverse complement strand
GGTGTCCTGATCGAACGTGGCGGTCACCGTCGTGTCGCTCATCACGACGATCGTGTCCGGGTTTTCCGATCCGGTCAATCCATCGGACCAGCTCACAAACGACCAACCGGGATCGGGGACCGCCGTGACGGTCACAGTGTCGCCCGGGGCATATGTGGTCTGCGAAGGAGCCTTTGTAATCTGTCCGTTGCCTACGACGTTGGTGGTGAGGGAATAACGGGTCATCGATTGGAGCTCTGATGCGCTCAAGGCACGGTTATAGATCCGCACATCGTCGATCAACCCATCGAACGGCCGACTCCCCGCGCCGGGTGGTTGGTTACCGATCGCCGCGACAACCGACGGGTCGGTGTCGATTGTCCCGGTTTTGGCCAGGCTATCAATGGCCACGCCGTCCTTGTAGATCCGCATCATCGTCCCGTCATAAGTGGCCGCGATGTGATACCAACGTCCGGTCTCGATCTGTCCTTCACTCGTGGACAACTTGGATGTCGTGCCGTCGGTTCTAAGGCGAAAACGGAGCGCTGTGGTGTCGATCGTGCTCAGCATCCAGAAGTGGTCGGGTGTCTGAACCCCGGTCGCCTTGGAAATGAACCTCGCATCGTATACCTCGAAATCATCCGCTTTGAACCAAAGCGAGAGCGTTAGCCCGGTTCCACCCGCGACGTCGACCCCGCCGAGGTTCACATAGTCATCGACGCCGTCAAAGGCAAGCGCACCCCCTATTCGCCCTCCGTCATAATCCCAGGTGGGTCCGTTGACGAGCGTGCCATCATAAGAGCCAACAAAATCGGTGGCCGTTGTTCCAGTGGATTCGTCGAGCTTCCAGTGGTGGATGAGACCCGCGGTCGGTCCGATTGAATCACCGACCTCAATCGTGGTTCCCGTTGAGTCGTTCTCCTGTCCGTCGCTCACCGTTAGTGTCGCCGTATAGAGACCCTCTTCGTCATAAATGTGGCTCACCAGTTCTCCCGTTTCCGGTGGCGACCCATCGCCAAAGTCCCACGTGTGATCGATGGGATCTCCATTGGGATCGAACGAAGCGGACGCATCAAAACTGACTTCCAAAGGTGCCGGGCCGCTCGTGGGATCCGCGGTGAACATGGCGACGGGCGGCTGATTCGTCGGACCCGTGCCGCCGTTGTCGATCGCTTTGTTCTCGTAGAGCACTACATCATCATGGGTCCAACCGATCGAGATGATGTCCAGATCGCCGTCGTTGTCGATATCGACAGTCTGGGCGCCGTCGTGATGTTCATCGCCCGTGTAGACCTCGTGTTGAATCCAGAAGTTCCCTCGGTCATCCGCGTTCTCAAAGACGAACAACTTGGCGGTCGTCGGCTCCGCGATATTGTGCTCGCCGACGACGACATCCATGTCTCCGTCGAAATCCATGTCAACGACGTCGAGACTCATCGGGCCGATGACGTTGGCGATGATGTGTTCGGTCCACGTATCGGTTGGTGAAACGCCCTGTTCGTACCAGGCAAGCTTGGTCAACGTGCTCGCCGCTTCAAAACCTACGACGGCATCGAGTCGTCCGTCCCGATTGATATCGGCAAGTCGGTTTCGGTCAGGCTCACCCGGCGTACTGTTGAGAGTAAATGAGCTCCAACTCGTGATGTCATTTCGTATCCACTGGGTGCCGAGGAGAAGATCGGCATCGCCGTCGCGGTCGATATCCCCATAGTTCAGGTCCTCGTTTTGAGAGGTTGGTGAGATATCATCCAATACCCACATGTCGATCGACGGATCGGGGGGAACAGTCAAGCGCTGCACGGGTGAGCCTGCTTGATGCCAGGACAAAGCGATTTGCGGGACGCCGTCGTTGTCGAAATCGGCAACGGCAACACCCTGAAGAAAGTCACCGTTGCCGACGGGGATGTTGCTCAGAACGGTGAACGAACCTTGACCGTCGTTTCTTGCCCAAACCAGACTGTCGTTGGGCTGGGCGCCGATTCCCCTGGTTCCCAGGACGTCCATGTCCCCGTCCCGGTCAAAGTCGTAGACCGCCGCCATGTTGTTGAGCGGTGCACTAAGGGTGTCCCGTGCCCAGGGATCCTCTAATGTTCCCGGATTCTTGTACCACCATCCGCCGGTTATGATGTCTTTCCTTCCATCGTTGTCCATGTCTTCGGCTGTGACAAAGATCGAACGCCAGGGTCTCGCGCCGTCAATGACGTGCCGCACCCAATCATCCAGGGGGAAGTGCGGGTTGAGTTCGTTTTGCCACAAATCGAGCAGCTGCCGGTCAAACCAATTGATACCGACGACATCGAAGTCCCCGTCGAGCCCCACATCTGCGACACGGAGGTTGTGGGACCCCGTCGTTGCCAGGACATCTTGTGTCCATGTGAGCCCCTCACCCAAATTGAAATACACACTCACCTCATCGGGATCGTCGGACTGTTGCATTTCCGCGGTCACGATATCGAGATTCCCATCGCGATCGATGTCGGCGGTCTTGAATGTGTGAAGGTACGAAACGGTATTGTCGATCACTTCTTCCGTCCATGGACCCGCCTTCGGGCCAAGGGGTGCGTGGTACCACGAGAGCCGACCCGAAGAACTCTCCGATGGGGCCAGAATGACATTGAGCTGACCGTCTTTGTTCAGGTCCGCAAGGTGGACACCCACATCGGTGGGCCAATTGGCATCGACGGTGTATTCGGTCCACGGGTCGACCGCGGGATCGCCGGCCGGCATGGGATTCTCGAGCCAGTAGCTGCTGATCGCAACATCCAGATCGCCGTCTCCGTCGATGTCTCCCAACGCAGTGCCTTCTTTCGGACGCGTGCTGATTTCCACCGCTGTCCAGGACATTGGGGTCTGTTGTAGGAGAATCGTTGTCGTATTCTCGCGGACCACAACGTCGAGTTTTCCATCCTTGTTTATATCGCCCACCTCGACATCATGTGCGCCGGCCGTGGCGATCGAGTGTTCGATCCACGGAGCGGTTCTCGGATCGCCACCCGGTCGTGGGTTCTCGTACCACCAGACGGAGGACCCTTTGGAGTATCCCTGGGGGACAATTACATCCAGATCCCCATCGTTGTCCACGTCACCGACCTGCATGTCGGTCGTAAAACCCGTTCCAGGTGGCACAATGGTGTGTTTTGTCCACGAGGGATACTCGTACCAGAAGAGACCCTCTCCATCCTCTCCGTGCGCGCCCCCGGCGAGAACGTCGGTGAAGCCGTCACCGTCGATATCTCCCACCGTCTTGACGTGGGGGTGCCTTGGGGGGGAAGAGTCGACGACGACGTGTGTGAAGGGGACAATGGTAGAGGGACTGGGTTCCACACCCTTTATGATCGTGAACGAGTCGAGAACCGCGACGTCGTCATTGACAAAGAAGGCGTCGAGGCGGTCACCGTCGACCTCGAGCACGACGAAACCCTCCTCCAACGCCGAGGTTGTTGTCATTACCGGGTGATCATAGGTACCACCCGCTTGTGCATCGGACGCGGTGCCTGCTACCGTATAGACCGTCCCCTGATTCGGCGTGGGGCCAAGCACTGGTTTTGTGTATGGACCGTCACCATCGATTCTACCGTCACCGCCGTTCACGATCATCGTGTCGTCGAATGTCGATGAAGTGAGATAGTGGCCGTCGATCATAAAGGATCGTTCGTACCCGTGACTGTGACCAGTGAGCACCAGATCGACACCGGCGGCTTCGAAAATCGGAAGAGCGTTTTCGCGCATGTCCTGCATGCGTCCTCCGCTATCGCCCGGGTCATCCGAATCGTGGGTGCCTTTGGAGTAGGGAGGATGGTGAAAAAAGGCGATCGTCCAGTCCTGTGTGTTTGCCGCAAGATCGTCTTGAAGCCAGGTAAGCATCGGTCCGGTTGGTGATCGGTCGCTTCCCTCGGAATCAAGAGCAACAAAGTGAATGTTGGCGTAGTCGAACGAATAGTAAGCCTCGGTTCCCGACGCAACACCACCGGCCTCCCCGGCGGTCGGCATGCTGAATATCTCGTAATAGTCGTTGTTATCACCCGATCTGATCACGTCGTGATTGCCACGACACGGGAAAAGCACGGACGCGCGGAGAAGCTCGGGGTACATGTCGAATATGGCGGCCTGGTAATCCGCGTCGTCACCCTCCCCCCCGCTACCGTTTCCTGCGGCGAGATCCCCCGCCGCAATCCACAGATCCGTCCGGCGAGCTCCTGTGTAGGCATAGTAAGCGTCACGAACACCCACCGCATTTATCGCCCACGAACCCGGATCGCCTAGGACGAGGACGCGCGTTGGTCGTCGCGTTCCGGGGGATGGGAATGTGATAAAGAAGTGATCCGCAACATCTCCGCCGAGGACAAACGCGTCGGTGCCAACGGAATAATAATACCGCGTCTCCGGTGACAAACCGTCCACCAAGATCTCATGCTCGGTTGTCAGAGTCGGGTCGCTAGCCGACAGGGTGAGACTACCCAGCTCGGTGCCATACCTGACCCAGCTGTTCGCGGGATCGTCTGTCCGCCAGCGGACCACGACGCTCGTGGGGGTGCCAATCTGGAGAAAGGGACCTCGTGTGAGACTGGCCGTCGGTTGGTGCACTGCGGGCGATGGTCCGGCTCCCGCGCGGCTTTGCCCCGCCGGAGGATGAATCAAACCGATGAGTATCCACACGAGGAAGAGAACACGGAGTGAGGGCAATAACGGGGGACGGTCTCGTCCGATGGGGCGAGTGGGTGCAGAGGCGATTTCCGTCACTTTGGCGTAGGCCCTTTCCACAGATGACAGATCAGAAGACCGCATCGTATCGGGGGAATTGTATCACAAATGGCGGTCCACTGTCCGTTTGGAATGCCGATGAGCGGTGTTGCCAAAGACGCGTAACACTGTCCGGAGATTTTCGCTTGGTAAAGATGTCGCGGCGCGTTAGACCGCGGGAATTCTCTGGACGGTGGTTCACGTGGTGTGTTGGCGGATGGCGTCTGTAATCCCTCGCCTCCAGAGGCTGCCAAGACCCGGGCTCGAGAGGACGGGTTGTAAGGAAATTAGGCAGCGTGCCTGGCGGGTTGGCGGCCCCTGGGGGCACATGTCGAACGTCGCTCGGCTATCGGCGTGAGCTGGTCTTTCTGGTGCCGGCGGCATACCATCGCAATGACGGAGGCCGTATCTACCGGTCCTGCTGGTACGACTTCGGTGGGTGGTAAAGTTCGGAGGGGTCTGCGGCCTTCTTTGCGTAGTACAAGACGGCGTCGTACTTCTTACCGCTCTCGTTATAGTAGACACCTGTTATTACGGGCGAACCGTATGGACTCCAACGGGGAAGGTCGTGGCTGACCCATTTATCGAAGAACGACACAGCGAACCACATTTTGTAACACTCGTAGAGTTGTTTTTTTGGTGCCCTCTCGGTGAAAACCGTGTTGGGCGAATTTCCCGGCCGTGGGTGTATATTGTGCTCCGCCCCGGCGTTGATCATCCGGTGGAGGTCGAGAGCAGACAGCGGAACACCCTTGTCGTTGAGATAGTGGACGTTGAAAAGGGGGTCGATGAGCACCCATTTCTCGAACTCGGGGACCCAAACTTCGGTCACGACGTGTCCGAAGAGGAATACGAGCCGTGCGAAATTGCCTGAGGCTTGGACCATCTGCGCGAGCATTTTGCTCATGGTGCCGCACGTGAAACGTTCTCCCTTATCCGCGAGATCGAGCAGGGCGAGCAGATTTAGTTTCCGCTGCGAATGCGAAATCGTTGATCTCCCGTGAGGAGACTGGTCCCTCAAAAAATCCGCCATTTCGACAAAGTCGTCGAACTGCATGCGAGGATCCTGGTAGAGGTGACGGATCCTAGGGTCTGTCCGAACGGTGTCGAAGTAGGGGTGCGAGAGGTCCTGGTAGCTGTAGCCCTTCCCGTGGAGAGGGGTGGGTGGCTCGAGATCGGTGGTGCCGGCAAACGGTGCGATTCGATTTGCGGCGTAGAGACTCCTCATGACGATATTCTTTGAACAGAGTTTCCACTGGCGTACGATTCCGCTATGATCTCCCTCGAAATAAGATACAGAGCCCACACCAATGAGTGCGGCGGCAATAACAAAAACCGCCAATACAGATAAAAGCAACAACCGTGTTTTCTTTTTCATGTCGATACTCGACTGTAATCTCGTGACTACGTCTACTCCTCACCGGCGCTTTTTGTGTCGAGTCCCTTCCGGACCCAGTTTTTGGCGAGGATCAAACCGACCGGGCTCGTGAGCGCGATGAAACCATAGATCAACCACATCGTCTCCGTGTGAAGCGGACCTTCGGCGGGACAATAGCGTTCCATCATTAGTCCCGTATACAAACCGCAAAGTGTCTTGACGAGAAACCACGGAATGTGCGCGTAGGCGATGTATGCGCCCGTTTTGCCCTTTGGAGCAAGCTCGGCGGCGAACTGCAAAAACCGAGGCTGCCACATTGCCTCGCCAATGGAAAAAATGATGATGTACGTCATGAGAAGAGGGAACCGGGGTCCTATGACAAATAAGAATGTCGGAAGTGCCGAAACCAGCGACCCAATGATCATCATCCAGTAGACGGGCACTCTTCTCGTGATCGCGGTGATGATCGGGACGCCAAGAACGATGATCAACGGGTTGGCGATGTTGACGATGCTTTCCATGTTGTTGGCGACGATCTCGGAGAAGGCCCGCGTGACATACTGGGGCAACACGAGCCACTGGTACGCAAAAAGTGTCTGAACGGGAACCAGGACAAATATGAAAAACATGAATCTGGGGTTCGAGACGGGGTTTCCTCTAAACCAATCGACGATTGCTCCCATTGGGTCTTTTGTAAGCTGCCGACCGGCGCGTTCCCGTTTTTCCTTCTCGTCATGGGTCTCGCCGCCGGCTTGGGCTGCCTCGCGCTCGACTCTAGAGGTAAAGAAAAAGACGAGGCCAAGAAGCATGAGGACATTTACAAAGACGCAGAACCAAAAAACGCCCTCGATTCCGAATCCATCGAAGTCAATGAGGCCTTTGATATGAAAACCGGTGCGGATCCGGGGTGAGATCAAACCGATCACCACGATTCCAAGGTTCATCCCCGCGTATAGGAGTCCATAGCCCATTGCCGCCGTCTTCTCATCGGTGAACCGTCGCACCCCCGCGTAACACGATGGCTGCATGAACCCGTTTCCGGCGGCGGCCACGACCAGGGCAATAACGCAGAACACTACCAACGGAACGGAACCCGGTGGGAAGAAGTCTGGAATGAGCGGGAGCGCGGCGCGGCCAATGATATAGAGAATCACCGATATCAGCAGTGAGCGGCGCACACCCAGTCTGTCGGACACGGGGCCAAACACCAACATCGAGCCTGAGATGAGACCCGTGTAGATCGAGACCAGCTTGTGTCCGGTGTCGTCGGAGAGTTCCGCCACGTCGTGAAAGAACATCGTGAGCAGAATAAGCATCCCAAAGTAGGAGACGCCATCCAGCCAGTAGGCATAGTTGGTGTACCAGAAACCGCGTGGGGCATCCTTTAGCGCTTTGAACGAGTTGACCAGTTCAGTGACGGGATTGGGGATTCCTTTGCGTTCGGTGGTCTCTTCCGCCGTCTCCCCCGTGGTTCGATCGGAATTGTCATCTTGCATGTCGTCTCCTGGGGCCGGTGGAGCAGTCGCGAGCCGATGAGTCTGATGAGGTGCGAAAACGCGTAACGGCACACGGCTCGGCTGTCATTCAAAAAACCGGAGTGGGTATTCCGGTGCCAAAGGAGGATAACCCGAGATGAGGCGGTGTACAAGGGGTGTGTTCGGCTGCAGAGTTTGTGCTAATGAGCGCGGGGTGAGGTCAGTTCCGAGAGGCACCTTTTTCGGAGCCGGCTACTTGTTCATCCGCGTGCGGTTCGCCCGCCGACAAGCGGGCCTTTTCGTATCGAATCTTCTGTAGTTTTTCGACGAGCTTGAGACACCATATAACAAGGTGGGGGAGTTCGAGCAAAAGAACGGTTGCCGTCCCGCCGACCAGTGCGACCCACACCAGGGTCTCCATGAAGTTATCCATCGGTCCCGCCTCCTCGTTTTCCTGTTTTCGACAAAACGGAGGCCCCCTCTCCAAGTCGACCCGGGTGTCGCACCTGTGGATAACTGGGGCATCAGCCGAATCGATTGGGTCTTGTGCCGCGTTTATACGCGACCCGTTTGAGATTCACAGAGTGGGATGAGCCGGAAGGACCAGATTGCTGATCACTGTAAACTTAGCCATAACAGCAGATTACGTCACTCATCTCACAACGCCCCGCAGCTGATGCGATTCTCGAGTTGTCACCGACAGGCGGGTGTTATGTGAAACCGATCACGATTCGTGCCACGCGACCGGCGCAATCAATGTGCGTCCTCAGGAACCGACAAATGCGATCGAACGGGTTCGACCATGTCGGTTTGGAGAAACCAACACCGGCGAGCGCGCCGGGGGGCCGAGCGTTTCGGGCACGTGTGTCGCCGACCCTCCACTGAGCACAGAGATTTCGGTTGGAGCGCCCATCGGCCGGTGCTAAACTCTGATCCTTCACATGACGCTCAACACACATTCTCCCGAGATTCCGGCCGCTCGGCGGAATCAACGTTTTTTTTCGATCCTGTTACTGGGGATCGCGGTCGTCTCGGTCACTCTTCAGATCGGCTCGTTGGTACCGCTTCGCAACAGCTTCTGGGGATTTCATCTTTACGCGTTTCTTCCACCGATTTTCGCCGTTGCAAGCTGGGTCGTTTTGGCGGTCGCGGCGGTCCTGTTGGGACGGGCCGCTCTCCGGGAAGACGCCGCTTCGGCGGTAGCGATCTTCAGAGCGATGCCAAAACGCGGACTCCCGCGAGCCATTTCGTTTGTTCGCCATCCCGTGGCGGTGGCGGCTCTCTTTGCCATTACCTGCACGCTTCTTTTTTGGGCCTTTCGCTCGCAACAAACCCTGTTGGGTGATGCAGTCCCGCTCACCACCGACCTTCCGGGCGGTCAGAGCTTTCACCCGCGTCAGCCGATGACCATGTGGGTCCAACAGTTTCTTTATCAAAATACGGGTGACTGGTTTCGGTATGACGGCGCGAGCGACCACGAGGTAGCGAGGCGGGTCGTTGCCCTGGGAAGTGTGCTGGCGGGATTCTTCTTTGTATGGGTCGGACTCGCTGTCGGGCGGTGTCTCTCTAACGAGACATCGCACAAAGGGGCTGTGCGCTGGCTCGTTACGCTTACCCTGTTGAGCCAGGGCTACACGCTGCTTTTTTTTGGTTACGTTGAGAACTATACCTTTCAAACACTCGTGGTCGGCGTCTATCTGCTCACCGCCGTGCTTTACCTCCAAAAACGGTTTGCGCTCCAAGTTGCAACCGTCGTGCTCATCGTAGGGCTTGGGCTTCATTTGTCGACACTCGCCCTGTTGCCGTCGTTTCTGTTTTTGCTCGGTTACGGAATATATAATCGCGATCGCCGTGTAGATGCGCTCATCTCAGGTGGTGTCGCCGTCTGCGGCACATTGATTCTCGATCAGGCTCTCCGTCGCATGTCGCCCGGATTTAGTCTGTGGCAAGGCGTCGAGGATCTCATTGGTATCGCGGGAACGAGTCAGGTGGGGGGTGCGGGGCTCTCCTACATGTTTTCGTGGGTTCATCTGAGGGATTTTCTCAACGAACAGTTTCTGATTGGGCCGTTGGCGGCGGTCTTATTTGTACCCGGAGTCTTGTTTGCCGTCGTGAGGAAATCCTTGCGGAATCCAATCGCCGTTTTTCTCACTCTCACCGCCGGAAGCTTTCTCGTTGGCAGCTTTATGATGTCCGAACCTCTTTTGGGCTATGCCCGCGATTGGGATCTTTTTGCGCCGGCTGGTGTCTGTTATTGCGCTGCGGGAGTGTACTTCCTCATACGGCACGTCACAACGGCGGTGGTGGCGAAAAAACTCCTCACGTTCGCTGTCGTTTTCTCCGTTTTGCAGCTCATCCCCTGGGTGTGGGTCAATCATTCGGAGACACGCGCTTTGGAGCGGTTCAAATCGTTACCCCTCGGTTATGGCAGAACAGAGGTCGTCGTCGGGAATTGGTATCTTAGACATGACGATCCCGAGACGGCGAAATCCTGGTTTCGGCGAGCCCTCGACGCCCACCCGTACAATGCAGCCGCTTATGGATTTCTTGGTTCGATTTATGCGAAAGAAGATCGGTTTGACGCCGCAGCCGATATGTTCGAGAAAGCGGTTACGTTGCGGCCGGATAAACCGAGCTTTCGGATGAAATATGCGGCCGCGCTTTACGAGATTGGTGAGTACCAAGAGGCGTTGCCACATATCAGATGGTTGACTGAAAAGGAACCTGACAACTATGTCTACTGGCAGATGTTGAGTGAGATGCTGTCCGTGCTCGGGCGTAGCGATGAGCTCAGGGATGTACGGGTCATTATGCTTGGAATCGTGGAACGGACGCTTCGGATCTCGCCCAAAGATGAAGAAGCCAATGTAAACGCGGGGGTCTTGCTCGAGGGTTTGGGAAGAGCGGACGAGGCGTTGGCTAGGTACCAAACCGCTCTCGAGGTCGAACCAGACTCCAAGGCGGCCCTTTTCAACTCGGGAAGACTCCTCGTTATCATGGGGCGGCGGAAGGAAGCGACACCACTGTTGCGGAAGTTTCTGGAGCTTTACCCCGACCACCCGATGGCAGGGTGGGCCCGGGAGCAGGTTGGCGATTGATTGGATGCTTCGATGACGGACGTTGTAAGAAGTCTGGTAGACTTGAATACTCGCCGGCTCTAGTGCGAGCTCACGGGCGGAACGATGGAACGCCCGGTGTCCTCGTCGGCGGACGAAACAAAACCCGTTTTCGCGTTGAGGCCTAGAAATGAAAAAGGGTACAGCAATACCGGTTCTCATGTACCACAGCGTTGGGCGCCCCATCAAGGGTTGGTATCCACCGTGGTTTAGTGTCCCCGCAGCGGTATTTGCCGATCATCTAGAGTGGCTTGCCAAGACGGGGTACAAATCGGTCACGCTCGATGAACTTTATGCCCACGTAAGTGGCGACGCCACCCTGCCACCCAAGAGTGTCGTTTTGACACTTGACGACGGTTACCTCGACAACTGGACATATGTCGTGCCGCTCCTCGCTCGCTATGGGTTTACCGGTACGGTGTTCGTGACACCCGAATTCGTCGATCCCCGCGACGTCGTCAGAACTACACTGGAGGATACCGGAGATGACGCCATGCACGACGACCGACTCGACGTCAACGGATTCATGTCATGGAACGAGCTCAGAGCGGCCGTCGATAGAAACATCTTTTCCGTAGAGTGCCACGCGCTCACACACACGTGGTACCCGACGGGGCCGGACATCGTCGATTTTCATCACCCGGGGGATGCATACTACTGGCTCGATTGGAATACGCATCCGGCGGACAAACCGTTTTATCTCGAACACCTGGGCGAGAGTAAGATCCCCTGGGGCACACCCGTGTACGCGCATGGCAAGTCGCTCGAGGTCACAAGATATTTTCCGGACCCGGAAGAAGCCGAACGACTGACACGGTTTGTGGCCAAGGAGGGGGGGGAGGAGTTTTTCCAAAGGGATGGTTGGCGCGACACACTACGAAGCGAGCTCGAGCGGATTCGGAAAGGCCGGCCCCCGCGAGGCCGTCATGAAACGCCGGACGAGCGGCGCGAGCGATACACCGAGGAGCTGGTTGATTCAAAACGGCGAATCGAAGAGCGTCTCGGGTCCGATGTGCGTTATTTGGTTTTCCCGGGGGGCGGATACAATGACGAATCGTTTGAGCTTGCGCGATCGATGTTCAAGGCGGTCACCGCGGGGCGGCCCGAGCGATTCGCACTCTTCAATCGGCCGGGGGAAGATCCAGGGAAGATCAGCCGAAGGGGTACTCAACTGCTCACAACGGGCAACCGGGGTTTTTATCCCGGGGGTGCCTATCTCGTCGATTACCTGAGGGAGTACCAGGGATCCACCTTCGCCCGCCGACGACGCCAGGTGCGAAAGCTCATTCATCTGGCGGGGATGCGAATTGGAATCCAGCGCTGACCCCTCAAAAGGGATGGTGAAAATCCGACGACCCTGGTCTGCAACTGAGTCCTGGCCCGTAGGTTGCATCGTTTTGCGAGGGGGAGAAATCCCCCTTTTTGGGCTCGGACGGCCAGGGGCTCCAGGGGTGGAGCATACGGGTCGACACCCATATCCTTTTGTGATAGAATGGATTACTAGCCCTCAGAGGAGTAAGTCAATCATCGAGGTACTTTAAAAAAAAGCGGCACCGGTCGGTTGTTTGCGATTTGCCAACAAATCCCTCAATACACACACGGACGACCCCGATGACCCGAGGCGATGTGAGCGGGTGGCGAGATGTAATTACAAACGGTCAAAAACCGGTGGAGAGGGGCGGACGCCAAAGCCGACTGGAGTGTGCCGTTTCAGGTCGCCGTATTCTCGCGAGGGAGAACCGAGATTTTCTGGAAAGGTGAGAAATGAGTGTAAAGGTCGCCGTTATTGGTATGGGGCATTGGGGTAAGAATCTGGTTCGGAATTTCTATGAGCTGGGTTCGCTGGATGTGGTATGCGACTCGGATGAAACACCAAAGGCAACGATCGAACAGTCGTACCCCGGCGTCGAATTCACCATGGATTTGGAAGCCGTGTTGGCGGACAAAACGATCCAGGCGGTGGCGATAGCCACGCCGGCGGTCACACATCATATGATCGCCAAGTCGGCTCTCGAGGCGGGCAAAGACGTATACGTCGAAAAGCCGCTCGCGACGAATCTGGACGACGGCGAAGAGCTCGTTCGTCTGGCGAAAGAGCGTGGACGGGTTCTCATGGTGGGGCACATTCTACGTTATCACCCGGCGGTGGAAAAGCTCGAAGAGTTGATCGATTCCGGTGAGCTGGGCCGAGTCCAATACCTGTATTCGAATCGACTCAACATTGGAAAGATCCGTACCGAGGAGAACATCCTCTGGAGCTTTGCACCACACGACATTTCCGTGATGCTCGCGCTTCTCAACGAAAACCCAACGGATCTCTCGTGCCGCGGTGAAGACTATTTGAACAAGGGTGTCGTCGACGTGACGCTCAGCACCTTCAGGTTTCCCAGCGGCGTTCGGGCGCACATCTTTGTAAGCTGGCTCCATCCGTTCAAGGAGCAACGGCTCGTTGTCGTTGGCTCGAACAAGATGGCGGTGTTCGATGATACGGCCAGTGATAAGCTCGTTCTCTACCCACACAAGGTAGAGTGGCGGAAGCGCGTTCCCACCGCAGTCAAAGCGGAATCCGAGGTCGTGGCGCTTCCCGAGGCGGAGCCGCTCAAGAACGAGTGTCGTCATTTTCTCGAATGCGTCGAAAAAAGGAAGCAGCCGCTGACGGATGGTGAGGAGGGGCTGCGTGTGCTTCGGATCTTGAGTCTGTGTCAGGTATCGTTGGATCAAAAAGGGAGACCGCTCGAGTACCAAGACGCCTCATCGACGCCCGACGAGCAAAAAAAGACGTACTACGCCCACCCGACCGCCGTGATCGACACGCCGTGTGAAATCGGTGAGGGGACGAAAATCTGGCATTTCTCGCACATCATGAAGAACGCAAAGCTGGGGAAGCGGTGCAACCTCGGTCAGAACTGTACCGTGGAACGAAACGTCACGATCGGCAACAATGTAAAGGTTCAGAACAACGTGTCGATCTATACCGGTGTGATCATCGAGGATGACGTTTTTCTGGGGCCGTCTTGCGTGCTCACCAACGTAACGAATCCCAGAAGCCAGATCACCCGGAGGGGTCTATACGAAACCACGATACTCAAGCGCGGATGTACCATAGGCGCCAACGCCACGATTGTCTGTGGGATCACCGTGGGGCGGTACGCGTTCATCGGGGCCGGCGCCGTGGCTGCGAAGGATGTGCCCGATTACGCGATGATGATGGGAGTCCCGGCGAAACAGGTCGGTTGGGTCAGCCGTCATGGGTTGCCGTTGAGGGACCCCGACAAGGACGGTGTGTACGTCTGCCCGGAGAGCAAACTGCGTTACAAGGAAACCGAGGCCGGCGTGCTTCGTTGCATCGATCTCGATGAGGACGAGGCACTCCCGGAGGATATGCGTGTGGGTGGGATTTATTATGACGACATCGTTCACGGTGATCGTCTCGAGCCGTAGGGGCGGTGGAATTTCGTCGAATGTCCGTCGTCGTTAAGTGTCGATAGTTATCTTTCGCGTATGCTTCTTTGTAAAACTCAATCTTCATCAAAGGGAAACCACGAATGGCTGTTCCTCTGCTCGATCTAAAAGCTCAATTCGCCGGTATCAAAGAAGAGATCATGGCCGCCGTTGCGGAAGTGATGGAATCGCAGTATTTCATCCTGGGACCCAAAGTCAGGGAGTTCGAGGAAGCGGTAGCGGTGTACTCGAACTGCAAACACGCCGTTGGTGTGTCTTCGGGCACCGACGCGCTTTTGATATCTCTCATGACCGAGGGGGTCGGCCACGGTGATGAAGTAATCACCACGCCGTACTCGTTTTTTGCCACGGCTGGTTGCATCAGCCGACTTGGCGCACGGCCCGTTTTTGCCGACATCGATCCTCTCTCGTTCAATATCGATCCGAAAAAGATCGAGGCGGTCGTCACCGAACGCACCAAGGCGATCATAGCGGTTCACCTATACGGTCAAGCGGCGGATATGGATCCGATATTGGAAATCGCCGAGAAACACAAGCTCGCCGTCGTCGAAGATGCCGCCCAGGCGATCGGGGCGGAGTACAAGGGGCGCCGAGTCGGTTCGCTGGGTCACTATGGTTGCTTGAGCTTTTTCCCATCGAAGAACCTTGGGGGTGCCGGCGACGGCGGTATGGTCGTGATGAACGATGACGACCGCGCGGAGAGGCTGCGCGTGATGCGCACGCACGGTGGCAAGCCCAAATACTACCACAGTATCATCGGTGGCAACTTCAGACTGGATGCCATCCAGGCGGCGGTTTTGCTGGTGAAGCTAAGACATCTCGACAAATGGACGGAGGGCCGTCAGAAAAACGCCGGTCTCTACCGGCAACTGTTCGGTGAAGCGGATGTCGTGGTGGATTTACAAGATATGAACGGTGTGAAAGGTGCCGTGCTTCCTGAGGAAGGTTCCGACCGGCGGCACATCTACAACCAGTTTGTCATCCGCGTGGACAAACGCGATGAGCTGAGAGAGTTTTTGAAGGAGTGGTCGATCGGAAACGAAGTGTACTATCCGGTTCCGTTTCACCTCCAAAAATGCTTCGCCGATCTGAAGTACAGGGAAGGTGACTTTCCGGCGAGCGAGTCGGCGGCGCGTGAAACACTGGCGCTTCCGATCTATCCAGAATTGACCGAAGAAATGATAGCCGAAGTCGTGGGAGCCGTCGCCGAGTTTGTCCAATAGCGCTCCCGAGGCGCCGAAACGACGCGTAGTCGATTGAGCCGCGGCGCTTCTACAAATCAGACATTGAGCTTCGGAGGAGCGGATGGAGTTTCCTTTTGAAAAAGCACTGGTGACGGGGGGCGCTGGATTTATCGGAAGCCATGTCGTCGAGGAACTCGTCAAGATGGGGATCGACACCATCAGTGTCGACAATTACTTTGCCGGCAAACACGAAAACCTCGAACACCTCAAGGACTACCCGAACTTCCACGAGGTCGAGTGCGACATCACCGACAGGGATGAGCTGGCGAAACATTTTCCGGGTGTTGAAGCCGTCTTTCATCAGGCCGCCTCCAAAAAGACGATCTGTCTCAACGACCCGCCACGGGATCTCGCCATCAACGCCGAGGGCGCGTTTCACCTGCTCGAGCTCTCGAGGGACCACGGCGTCAAAAAATTTGTCCACATCTCCACCGGGTCTGTGTATGGCGAAGCCCAGTATTATCCGCAGGACGAAAAACACCCGTTGGTACCCACGTCGTACTACGGGGTAAGCAAACTTGCCGGCGAGCGGTATGCGAAGTGTTTCAACCTGCTCTACGATCTCGACACCACCGTGCTCCGCTACTTTCACGTCTACGGACCGCGGCAGGAATCGAGTGACGTCGGCGGCGTCGTATCGATATTCACGCGGCGGCTCATCGAAGGCAAGCCGCTCACTATTTTTGGCGATGGCACCCAACAGAGGTCTTTTACCTGGGTGAAAGACGTCGTCAAGGCCAACCTGCTTGCCGCGACGACACCGGCGGCGAAAGGTGAAATCTACAACTGTGCCTCGGGGATCACGGTGACTATTCAGAAGCTGGCCGAGATGGTGGCCGACATACTCGGTGTGAGAGACCCCCAGATCAACTACGAGGACTGGCAGGTGGGTGACATCAAGGTGTTCAATATCGACAACTCCAAAATCAGAGGGGAGCTTGGTCTCGATTTTCTGACCGATTTTCGCAAGGGTCTCGAAATGACGGTGGAGTGGGCAAGGGACTACTTCACAAAAAAGAGGGCTTGAGTTGTACAAAAACCACAAAATCGGCGTCGTTGTCCCGGCGTACAACGAGGAAGTTCTGATAACGGAGACCCTCGAGGGGATGCCCGACTTTGTCGACCGGATCTTCGTCGTAAACGACGCGAGCACCGATCAAACCCTCCACCTGATCGAGACACGACAAGAAACAGATCCACGTGTCGTCGTGACCAATCACGAAAAGAACCGGGGGCTGGGGCAAACCCTAATCGATGGATACGTCAAGAGCGCGGAATCCGACGTCGACATCACGGCGGTGATGGCTGGTGACAACCAGATGCATCCGGGGGATCTTCCGCGGCTGTTGGACAGGCTCATCGATGAGGGCCACGACTACGTAAAGGGAAATCGGCTTCTTCACGAGAACATCGATTTCATGCCGCGATATCGTTTCTTTGGAAATGCCATTCTGACCATCCTCACAAAGTTTGCCACCGGTTATTACTCGTTGATGGATCCGCAATGTGGTTACACGGCGATCAAGAACACGGCGCTTCGAGGAATTCCGATACGGAAAATGACCAAGGGCTATGGGTACAACGCCGACATTCTGACCATGTTGAACATCCGGCAGTATTCGGTCTGCGACGCGGAAGTCCGACCCGTGTATGGACGGGAGAAGAGCAAGATCAAGCTCTGGAAATACATACCCAAGACAAGCTGGCTACTCATACGCCTTTTTTTCCGGCGGTTATGGCAGAGATACGTGATCCGCGATTTTCATCCATTGGTGCTTTTCTATCTGTTTGCGTTTTTCAACATCATTTTTCTCATCATCCCTTTGATCTTCCGGTTTTTCCACTTGTATCGTCTCGAAGGTCTCGCTCCGCGAACCACGATGATCATCCTCGTGTTCCTGCTGATCACGACGTTTCAGTCGATACTGTTTGCGATCTGGATGGACATGGACTACAACCGGAAAGACAGGGTCTGATCGCCGTTCTCAATCGGCATGCCCCACCCAAGACACGGGCCCTTATCTTGGGAGTGAGCGTTAAAACCGAGTCGATGGAAACCCACACTCGGGCTCTGTTGACGCCATTCGGTTTCTAGTCTTCGTGTGGAACATTCGTGGGGGGGCGTCAAACGCTCCGTGTCTTATCGACCCTGGCGCTCGCCATCATTCCCAAGACAAAGATAAAGATCTCCCCGGCGAGAAACCAAAGTCGTGCGGCGACCGAGATCGTTGTCGCGTCCTGGAGCGAAAAGCCGGCGAGTTTGAGATAGCCGACCATAAAGCCCTCCCGAACCCCAAGACCACCCGGAATGAGAACGGCCATCACGCCAAGGGCGATCGACAACGGGAACCCAAGCCCGACGCTTCGGGGGACGACATCGGGGGAGAGGCCAGCGGCAAGCAGATAAAACCCGATCGAGAACGAGATCCACGTAATGACAAACCAGGGCAGCGCGGTGAGCGTAGATCCGGCCGAGAGTCTTGGGATCGTGATGTCCTTTGAGAAGATCTTTTTGTAGAGTCTTTGCGCAAGCGACTGTGCGACATCGCTAAAGATCAGTGTGGTGAGACCGAGCCACAGTAAAAGGATTGGCCACCCCCACACGAGAATCTGATCGAGGAGGATCAGTCCAAAGGCTCCAAAAATCAACCCCAACCACAGCATGAGGAGCTGCCACGTTACGGAGACCGACGTCAGACCCCCCAGGGAATACGGCCGTTTCTCCGCGATATACCCGGCCCTCCCCATAACGGCCCAGATTTTACCGGGGATGTATTTGGCGAACGAGGACAACCCCGTGGCGGCGATGGTTTCGCTGACCGAGATCGGATGCCCCGATTTATCGAGTATCTTTCTCCAGGAGAGACCGTCTCCGATAAATCCGAAAAGGAGAAACACCAACGAACAGATGAGGGCGGTGGGGGAGTGGACTCGAGGGATGACTAGGTAGTCGGCTTTGTAGAGCGCTACCGCAAGAAACACAAGCGAGGCGTAGACGAGATATCTAAACCAGGGTCTCACGGCTCACACCCACGCTCCGCCGTAGGCCTGGGTGACGTGCCAGTTGTCGACGCCATAAAACGCGTCATCCTTGATGTCGTCCCCGAGTGTCCGAACGAAATACGGGATGTCATACCGACCAAATGTGGATACGAAACCACACCGTTTCAATTCCTTTGCGAGAGAGTGGGAGTATTTGCCCTCTCTGTGAACCCAATTGATCAACAGGTCGGCGTGTTCACTGCGCCAGAAATCCACGGCCCTCCTGAGAAACGATGATAACACCGCTTCGTACCCGGGAAGCACCAAGAAATCCGATGTGACTCCGATCATGGACTCCAGGTGCATGTCCTCCCGTGTGACGACCGCCGCGACGAGATATCCAACGATCCGCCCCGCGTCGGTCGCGGCAAATACGGCGTACTCCCTGTACGGGTTGTCGATGTACCTCCAGTTGAGAAAGTCCGACGATCGCTTGATCGTGATGATCTTTCTGTTTTGGATGAACTCCTGCCACAACCGATCAAACCGGTCGTCAAACCTAGTGATGCGCTCGACGGGGTACGGGTCCGTCCCCTGCGAGTACCGTTTGGCTTTGCGCTTGAACCACACTGACAGGGCGCCGAGAACCGACCTTAGGGCGACTCGTTTGAAGGGCGATAGCTTCAAAGCCCGTGCGGCATCCGAGGCGGCGCTGGCCGGTTCGAGGACGGCGAGATGGGCGTTTAGCGAGCAAATGTCACGGAACCCTCTGCTGATGTGCAGCTGGTAGTTCACAGGGCGGCCGGTGAGACCAAAGGTCAAGGCGTACCCTGATTGTTCGCTGGAGTCGAGGCAATATTCGGTAAGAGGGCCAAATAGTTTTTTGCCCCGGTGCTTCCTGTCTATGTATGCGTCTTCGATTTTACCTCCGAGAAACTCGCGGTCGAACACGTGAAACCGCATGGGGATCATCGCCTCGTGTGCGATCACCTCACCCCCATCGTCGACAACAAGGATTTTGGACTGACCTTCCGGTGTGTCCAGATATTCCCACTTCCACTCTTCGATCGTCCGATTACGATCGAACACCTCATTGTAGAGATCGTTCAGCCGCGTCTCGTCGCCGGGTCGGTACTCGCGGTACTCCATCTAGTCATCTCCTTCCTGCGAGTCTCGTGTATGTTTTTATCGCGGTTTTCCCCATATTGACGATTTGGTCCATTGCGTATTGCGAGGCATGTCCGAGTGCAGTTTTTGGCCATCTGTTTGGGTGGATGAGTAACTGAGCGCTTCGAATCGAGTGACCCTCGTTGAGCTCTTTGATCAGGCCGGGTGTGCCTTTGCCCATCTGTGGTGGAGAGAGGCCGTCGACGCTATCCCACACGACGTTCCGGTCGGCGTTCCAGCTGCGGCCCGAGTCCGCAAGGTACATGTACCGGTGATGGTCGATCGAACGATACGTATCACCGAGCAGTCCAAACTCATCCAACGAGTACTCATCCCAAAACGTCCGGCTGTCCCACTTGGAGAACGCCCGGGAATGCATCGATACCGACACAACGGGGCAGAGTTTTCGCAGCTGGTTCAAACATCTATCGAAAATATCGCGTGCCGCCTCATAGTCACCGGCGGCGTCGGCAAGGTGCTCGTAATGGTACCCGATCTCATGGCCAAGCTTTGCAATGCCGGTTATTGTGTTTTCTTTGAACACCTGGGGTTTTACCCTAAAGAAATATGTCCCATAGACACCAATCTCCGACTCGAGCCGGGCGATGTTGAACGCGGTCTCGGGGAAACGATCCACGTCATGCCTCAAAAGAACAATGTTTTCACGACCATCAAAATCGTCGCGGTCGTTCCAGTAATCCTCGAACCTGATCAGACCGTAATCTCGCCGTACGAACGTGAGAAGCAGTTCCCGCAACATGTGCAACGAAAAGTCACGCATTGAATTCAATCCTCGCGTTGGCCGCCGGGCTTTCTCTACCGAGCGCGGGGCCGATCATTCGCCGTTGTTGCCGCGTGCGGAAGATATCTCCGTACGTCCCCGGTTGGATGCTATAACAGGCGGTCCAAAAACGACAACAAAAAGAACTGATGTCGCGAACACACGCACTCATGCCTTTGTGATCTCCTCGAAACGTATCTCCGCCCTCCAAAGCAGAAAGAAGCCAACCAATGTGATGGGGAAGAACTGGGTCGCGTGGTAGAGCAGCGAATAGGCGAGCGCCTCGCTCTTTCCGACCCCAAAAATGGCAAGCGAGACGATACATGCGTACTGCGTCGTTCCGAGATACGCGGGTGCCGAGGGGATCATCGACCCCATGGCGACCAGGATGATGACCGTGACGTTGGCCATGACGGGTACGTGCATGTCAAGGGCTCCAAAGCAATAGTAAACCCCGAGGATGGCAAAAAACCAGACGGGCACCGAGGTCAGAGCGATGGGCAGGAGTGTTTTTGGCTTTGCGATGACGGCGAGCCCCGCGAGATACGCCTCCGTCACACGATGAATCTTCGCCTGGAATTCTCCGGGAAACGGCCCCACGATCTTCGATACGAGCCGGCGAACCGTATTGCGGGAGCGTTCCATGACGAGCATGACTACGAACGCCACGACATTGACAACGAGAATCCATATCGCCGTTGTGCGAAGCCACTCGGGTCCGGAGACCTTGGCAAATGTCACCCACAAGAGCACGAGGAGCGAGAACACATCGACGATTCGTTCGTAGACGATCGTGGCGAACGATGCGGTCCTGCTTATCTGTTCTTTTCTCCCGAGAACATAGGCCCGTACCAGTTCGCCGAGTCTCGCCGGAAGGAGGTTGTTGGCCATGAAGCCAATCGCGGTTGCGGAGAAGAGGCTCGTTGTGGCAATCGATTTGACCGGCAGCAACATGAATCTCCATCGGTACGCTCGGGAATAGTGACCGAGCATGGTGAAACCGATCGCGGGAACGAGATACAATAGACGCGTATTCTTGAGCACGCTCCACAACACACCCCATTCAATGTCGCGAAGAGCGAGATACAAAAACACGGCACTGACCAGCGATCCTATCAGCAGCTTGCGTTTCATCGTCTCGATACAGCGCTCCACCGGTCCGGGGATATCAGTGGGTTTGCCGATGGTTTGCGTTTCATTGTTGCGTCCACAGATCCGTCGAACCGTCGTGGGATGGTGATTTCCTCAGCACCTCGTTCAACTCGAGATCGGATACCCCACATGCGACCGGTGTCCCGCAAAAACACGCCGATTTTCCACAAAGGTACCAATCACACGCAATCTTCGATCCAAGGTGAGCCGTCCCGGGAGCCATTCGTCGGATTCTGCCCGGAAAAGCTGCTATTGTTTTTATTTTAAAGGGGATACACCGGGGGTGGCAAACCGAAAATTCACACGCTCCCAAATCGATTGCACCGGGCGCCGACCCCTAACTATTTTGGAATACGGGAAACGAATTGCGATCCGTCCTGGATAGTGCGTTGACTTGATTTCGTATTATCCATTACGATAGAAGACGGCTGCAAGGGGGCGCGTGTCACGGTTTTCTTCCACTTACAGTGAGTTCGAATCGAAACGGGGTAACATGGCGAAGCGAAAGTTGTTTGGCCAGATCACACAGGCGTTTTCTTCGAAGGCGGAGAAGCCGGATGGGGTCGAAGACCTGGAGTTGTTCGAGGCGCTGAAGGAAGAGAATCTGCGGCTCACACGGGCTCTTGGGGAGCTTTCGATGCTCAATGAGCTCGCCCGGGAGATCGGCGCGTCGCGCAACTCCGACACCATCATGGATCGAATCATCCGGCGGTCCCTCAAGGCCGTCCACGCCGAACAGGCCGTGATCACCATGGTGAGCGAGCAATCCCTCGAACCCATGAAAACCCTTGTGCGAGCGATGGTTACGTCAGCGGAGCACGAGCAATTTCACCTGAGCCAGAATCTGCTTGGCTGGATGCATCTCAACAAAAAAGCGCTTCTGTCAAACTCCCCCCGCGCCGACGAGAGGTTCCGCGGAATCACCTGGGACGACTCGATTCATTCTATCTTGTGCGTTCCACTGATGGTCAAATCCGAACTAAAAGGCGTGCTCACCGCATACAACAAGAAGGGCGGGCAAAAGTTCACTGAAGACGATCAACGGTTGCTCGCCATCATCGCCATGCAGTCCGCTCAGGTGATCGAGAACGCAAGGCTCTACGAGGAACAGGAAGCGTACATGCGTATGCAGGAGGAGGTGCGGTTGGCCTCGAGGATCCAGCTGGATCTTCTCCCAAACGAAGCGCCCAAAATCCCCGGTTATGACATCGCCGGGAGGAGCATACCCGCACAGATGGTCGGTGGTGACTATTTCGACTTCATCCCGCTTCAGGAAGACCAAATGGCGGTGTGTCTCGGTGACGTCTCGGGAAAGGGGCTCCCCGCATCTCTTCTCATGGCCAATCTCCAGGCGACACTTCGCAGCCAGTCGCTTCACCAGATCTCGGTGAGCGAACGGATCGACCGCTCCAACCGGCTCCTCTACCGGAGCACCGATCCGGAGAAGTTTGCGACGCTATTCTACGGCGTGCTGGACATCAAAGAGCACCAAATGACATTCTCGAACGCGGGGCACGAAAATCCTTACCTTTTGTCCGGCGGGACCGTTGCCGCCCGACTCGCTACCGGAGGCACGGTTCTCGGCGTGGTCGACAATTTTCCCTACGAAGAAGACGTTGTACCACTCCAGCTGGGCGATTTGCTTGTGGTGTTCTCCGATGGGATCACCGAGGCATTCGATGAAGAGGAATTGCAGTTTGGAGAGGAGAAGCTCCAGCAGACCATTGACGAATGCAAGAATGAGCCTGCCGATGCGATCATCGACAGAATCATCGAAGCCGTTCAGGAACATGCGGGCAATGCGTCTCAGGCGGACGACCTGACTCTCGTCGTCGTCAAGCGAGTGGGGTTATGACGGACGAGAGCAAATCCCACCCCAAAATCGCCGTTCTCTATTTCGCCAACCTGACGGGCAACGAAGAGAATTCTTACGTCTGCGCCGGAATCACGGAAGAGATCATACGAAAACTCTCACGAATCGACGGGCTGACCGTCGTGTCACGAAGCGATGTCCTCCCGTGTCGGAATCTCGATGTGGATACGTGTGAGTTTGGTCGTTGTATGGGTGTCGACTTTGTTCTCGAAGGGGGCGTCTGGGAGGCGACTGCGGGTATGGAGGTCGTGACAAAGCTCGTCGATGTGGGGAAGGGTCGTGATGTCACAACGGCGCGATTTGCGATCTCCGCAAAAGACATCTTGGCTGTTCCAGGGGACGCAGCAGTCAGAATCGCAGAAATCCTCGACATTCCAATTGGCCCGGATCAAAGAAAGACACTGACGCGACCGGTCACTGAGGATCTACGGGCGTATGAACAATATATGCGTGGCCGGGAGCTGCTTTCACTTCGGGGAGTAAAGAATAACGAAACGGCGATACAGGTCCTCGAATCCGCCGTGGCCCTCGATCCCGGCTTTGCCGCCGCCCACGGGAGTCTCGGTGAGGCGTACTCCAACATGTACAACTATTATGACAGCGACGAGGGTTGGCTCGAGAAGATTGTCGATGCGAGCGAAAGGGCGATAGCCTTGGATCCGGACTCGGTCGAGCCCCGGTTCAATCTTGGAATCGTTCACTTTCACAAGAGGGAGTACGAGAAGGCCAAGGCCACGTTCGAGAGTATTATCCAGTTGCGGGCGCGGTATTACGAAGGATACCGGTGGTTGGGGATCGTCTCCGACGTGACGGGAAGGTACGACGATGCGCTCCGGTACTACGAGAAAAGCGCTGAAATCAAACCTTGCAGCGTCGAACCGTGGCTCTACATGAACATGACATATCGAAGAAAAGGTGACATAGAGGCCGCGAAATACGCGGCCAAGCGATTCCTCGAGGTGGGAATCAAAACACTCCAGATCATTCCCGATGATCCCGTCACGCTGAGCCGCTTTAGTGTTATCTACACTCTTTTTGGTGACCGCCAGAAAGCCTACGATGCCGTTAACAGAATCCTCGACAAGGACCCGGACGACGGACTCGTGCTTTACAATTGCGCGGCGACATTCGCCCTCTTGAATGACAATGACAGATCGCTTGAGTGTTTACGGAGGGCATTGGGAAGCGGGTACAAAAACATCCGCGAGTGGATAAATAGCGATCCGGATTTCGATGACCTGCGCGATACCGAGGAGTTCAGAACGCTACTCTCGAAGTTCGACCTCTTGCACGGGGGTTGAGCCATGAATCAAAAGACCATCCTGGGGCTCCTCGGAGCAGTTGGTGTGAGTCTCGTCGCCGTCTTTGGGTGTAGCGAGCTTCCAACCGGACCGGCCGATTCGAATCGGATGCCGGTGAAGGGGATTACACTCGTCGATTGGACCTCCAACGGCTACGAGACCCCCGAGAGTCTGACTCAGATCAATGACATCTCGCTCTTGGGCGCCAACATGGTGACGTTCATCGTCACGGTGTATCAATCCGACTCACGGGCGAGCGAGTTCCGCGTCGACCCAGACAAGACGCCCACGCAAACCGCGATCGCCAACGCGATCGTCAGGGCAAAGTCGTTGAGCTTTCCGCTCGAGGTCTCGATCAAACCACACATTGATCTGGACAATGGGGATTGGCGCGGCGACATATCCCCCCGGGATCCCGCGCACTGGTTTGATCAGTACAAGGCGTTCATTGTTGATTGGGCACGGTTCGCGGAGGCGATGCGAGTCGAACAATTTGTTGTGGGGACCGAGTTGGCCGGGACCCTGGAGCACGAGTCACGGTGGTGCGATGTTATTCGCGACGTGCGGAGCGTGTACTCCGGTGAACTCATCTACGCGGCGTCGTGGGACGAAGCGCCCCTCGTGCCGTTCTGGCCGGATCTCGATGTGGTCGGTGTGAACTTCTACGCGCCGGTTTCGAAGCGGCTCCAGACCAACCGACTCGATCTTCTTGCCGGGTGGCAGCCGTGGCTCAGTCGGATTCGACTGCTCCATAAAAAAGCGGGTCGCGAGATTCTGCTTACGGAGATTGGATACAGAAGCGTTGATGGAGCGGGGATGCATCCATACGATTTCAGACGACAGGCGAGCGTCGATTTCCAAGAACAGGCGGATTTGTACTGGGCGGCTCTGGAGGCGACTGGTGACAAGCCGTGGATCCGGGGGATGTACTGGTGGAACTGGTTTGCCAATGGCTCGGGCACCGATTTGAGCACCGATTATACGCCCCGGAGGAAGCCCGCGGAAAGGGAGTTGGATGATGCGTGGGAGCGGTGACCGAGTTGGCGTGGCGACACGACACGTTCGATGGCACGCTGCACCGAAAACAACCACTGGGCCGGCGCGCGGACAATCGAGACACGAGTCAAAAAGCGCGCTCAAAATCCAGGCTTGGTGTCTGCTTTGCCCAGCGATTCTGTGGTTTGTCGGGGCGGTGTGTGCGACTCCGGATTTGGCGTTTGCCGGGCGAAGGATTCCGAGCGGGACGTTCACGATGGCAAGGGGACCGAATGACGGGAGGTCACAGCCAATGGATGATGCAGCCGGAATGGGCGGGACGGCGACCGTCGAATCGGGTGCGCTCGTCTCCGGCGCGATCGAGTTGGGCGTCGGCGGGGAGCTTGCCACTGTAGAGGGCATCCAGACGGGGTCGGTCCGTGTTCACACTGGTTTGTTCAAGAACCTCTGGGTAGGGATGGCCAGTGTCGAAGTGGGTCTCGGGTATGCTCACGTAAGCGACCTCGACCAGTTCGATGTCGAAAGCGCGTTTACCTGGGGCATGCGGTGGGGAAACACGGGAAGTCATCCATTTGTTTCGATCGGAGGCGGATGGAGACACCAGGAGATTGGGAGTTTTGGACAGAGCCGGTACCCGGTTGGCCTTGGCGTCGGGGTGAGGTCGTTGCTTGGGCCGTTGGCCGGATTCCGGGTCGAGTACCGGTTTCGCCGGATACTAAACGACCCCGTCGCGGATTTTTCGGAGCATCGATTCACAATCGGTCTATCCGTATTTTTGAGGAATTCACCCAAAACAAAGTCAGGTGCTAAATGAATCGAACCCATACTGTCTTGCTGACTGCAATGCTGCTCGTAACTAGTCTGGCGACACCCGGTGCCGTCACCGGGACGGAGGAAGAGGCGGACTTGATCCTTGTCGGCGGGACGATTTATACACTGACCCCTGATCGACCCGAGGTAGAGGCAATCGCCATCGCGGGGGATCGAGTCGTCTTTGTTGGCTCCCGTGAGGATGTGGCGTCACACAAAGGCGAGAAAACGACGACGATCGATCTCGAAGGCAAGACCGCGTTCCCCGGTTTTGTCGATGCCCACGCGCATCTCGATGGATTGGGGAAGCTTCTCGTCCAGGTAAACCTCCACGGGACGACGTCACGTGAAGACGTCCGGAAACGAGTCCGCGAGTGGCAGGCCAAGACCCCACCCGGTACTTGGATCGAAGGACGTGGGTGGGATCAGAACGATTGGGAGATCAAAGAATTTCCGACATGGAAGGACCTGAATGGCACCGAAGCCAATCCGGTCTATCTGAGACGTGTCGATGGCCATGCCGCTTGGGTGAACGCGGAGGCATTGCGTTTGTGTAACATCACGGCGGAGACACCGGATCCGTTTGGCGGACGAATCATACGCGATGCCGATGGAGAGCCAACCGGCGTGCTCATCGATGAAGCGGTAGATCTCGTCTTCGAAAAGATACCCGAACCGTGTTTCGAAGACAGGGTCCGGCGAGTCCGTCTGGCGGTGCGAGAGTGTCATCGAAACGGGCTGACCGGTGTTCACGATGCCGGTGTGGAGAAGGTGGACTTCGAGGTGCTCCGTTATCTTGCCGTTCGGGAAGAGCTCGATTTCCGTGTCTATGCGATGCTCGACTCCGACGACACCACATTTACCGTCGAACGGATACGTCAGGGGCCGATCGTTGACGACGGGGGATACCTCACGGTGCGTGCGCTCAAACTCTACGCGGACGGTGCCCTTGGATCACGTGGCGCCGCGCTTCTCGAACCGTATGCGGATGAGCGGTCGAACAAAGGCCTCTTTCAACATACACGCGAAGAGCTGCTCGAATGGACAACCCTCGCGCTGGAGCATGGGTTTCAAGTGTGCACACACGCCATCGGAGATGCGGGGAACCGACTGATGCTCGATGTGTATGAAGAAGCACTCGCGAAAGTGTCCGTTTCCGATCCTCGGCTTCGGATCGAACACGCACAGGTTCTAGCGCCCGATGACATAGGCCGGTTCAAACGCCTTGGTGTGATCCCATCGATGCAGCCAACACACGCGACTTCGGACATGTATTGGGCGGGTGATCGGTTGGGTCCTGAGCGAGTGAAAGGAGCCTACGCGTGGCGGACGCTCATCGAGAGCGGGTGTGCGATCGTTTGCGGATCGGATTTTCCCGTCGAAGGGGTCAGTCCTCTCTGGGGGATCTATGCCGCCATCACCCGTCAGGATCACGACGGCTGGCCCGAAGGCGGATGGCAACCCGAGCAACGGATGACGGCGGAAGAAGCGGTGCGTGGGTTCACCGTCCACACGGCACACGCCGCCTTCTCAGAGAACCTTAAGGGTACGCTGGAAGTGGGCAAATTAGCTGACGTTACAGTGTTGGACCGAGATGTGATGAATGTGGCCCCAAAAGAGATCCTTTCGACCAACGTCGTCTACACGATCGTTGGTGGGGCCGTGGTGTATTCCGCCGCCGAAGAGGCTGCGGGGTCGAAGTAGAGAGGCAAAAATGCGCATCATGCGGACACTGTTTTGGGTCTTGTTGGTCTTGTTGGTTGCTGGTGGGGCCGTCATCGGTGTGGTGACGGTGAGGGGTATGGGGGCAGTGGAAGAGATCGAAACTTCGATTCGTGAACACAGAGCCAATTTGGAATCCGTCGAGAAAGAGAGGGCGGAGCTTTCGGAAGCTGTGCGACTCGAAAGGGAACGGTTGAGCGAAATTCCCGACTCCCTGGCGGGGACAAAGTCGGGCGCTGCCATGAGGTCCTCCATGTCGTTTGCAAAAATGGAAACGATTATCGACGGGAAAGAGATGAGGAGCAGACGATCACTCGAGCATCTCGAAAAAGAAAAGGAGCAGGTAAAGGGTCGCCTGATCAGCTGGAACATCAAGCTCGGTGTCATCGAACTCGTTCTTCTCGGTGCGTTGATCGGGCTCCGTCGCGCGTTTCGATAGAGCCGCGCGAAACCGCAGTAAATCCGCAGAAGAACTGCGGCAGAAGAACTGCAAAAAAATACCCGCCGGACGTGGGCTTTTTCTCAATCATTCAAGGGTTTTTCTGCTGACCCCTAACCCAGTCGAGAACGCCCGGCGGGTAATTCGAGTTTTCCGCGTTGGTATCGCGATGTCTTCCCCCCAATGATAGCACAAATTGTTTTGTGTGCAAGCACAACCTTTGAGTTTCAAAAAAAAGTTATCGATCGTCGCGAGATTTTTTTCAAAACACACACGGCCGGCACTCGAGGTTTGACCCGGTACATAAAAGGCGGTGTCGTGAGGTGCAATCAAGCTCGGTGCAATCGTGCGCCGGAGGGGATTTGACTCAACCCAACACGACGAGGCTTTCGCATAACAAAAACGTGCGCGTGTTTGACTTTTGTCAATCTTCGGGTGGCCAAGACATCACACGTATCCGAGGGGTGGTGGGAGACGTCGTCGTACCAAATGATCAGCGCAGGCAACCGATGGGGTTCTGTAGCTGCCGCATGCGACGTTACGCGGCCGGGCTTTTGTGTTGCCAACGCGCGAACAATATGTGAAAATAGCGGTTGTCTAATCGGGGTTCCCAGGAGAGGCCCGGGACAAACGGGCGCCGAAGGGGCAAGGCCTTCGCAAGGTGGGCTGAAACTCTCAGGCAAAAGGACTGGAACCCTGTGTCTCCTGGAAAGTCTCAAGGTATCGACTTGGGCGCCGACGGGGTAAGCCCTTGAGCGGTAAGGGTAATCTCACAGGTAAAAAAGACAGGGGCGGAATTAGAGTTCTGCCCCGTTTGTTTGGGCAAGTATATCAATTATCTTGAATGGTCCGTTGGTTTGATCGAGCGGGTTTGTTGCGAACTTTTCTGGGGGTGGTCCCATGAGCGTGTTTTCTAGGCGTGTGAGTGATCTGGGTACGGAGAACGCATTTAAAATAGGTGATGATATCAAGCGGTGCGAAGAAAAAGGGATGAAAGTCATCAAGCTCAATCTTGGAGAGCCCGACTTCAACAGCGCGGAAAACATCAACCGCGTGGGAATCAAGAACATCGAGGCGGGGAACTCGCACTACACCGACCCCCAGGGGATTCTGCCGCTGAGAAAGTCGATTGCGAGTCAGGTAAGCAAATCAAGAGGGATCGACGCCGTCCCCGAGCGGGTGGTCGTCACCACAGGTGCCAAACCGCCGATCTCGTACACGATGATGGCGTACGTCAATCCCGGGGACGAAGTGATATACCCAAGCCCCGGGTTTCCCATCTACGAGTCGTGGGTGACATTCGTTGGGGCCAAACCCGTGCCGCTTCATCTCGAGGAAGAAAAGAACTTTCGGTTCGATGCGGGTGACATCGAGAAGCTAATCACGCCAAAAACAAAGGTGTTGATCATCAACTCCCCCTCGAATCCCACGGGAGGTGTGCTCACCGAAGACGATCTGAAGGACATCGCCGCCGTGATCCGCGAAAAGGCCGGCCCAGGGTTGCGGATCTATTCGGACGAGGTCTACGAAGACATCGTTTTTGATGGGAAAAGGCATCAAAGCATTGTCTCGCAGCCCGGAATGGCCGAAAGGACGGTGCTGGTGAGCGGACACTCCAAATCGTACGCGATGACGGGGTGGCGACTGGGGTACGCCGTGCTGCCGACGGTCGACGAGGCGATGGTTTTTCGTCAGTTCAATATCAATATCATATCGTGCACGCCGCCGTTTATCCAGGAAGCAGGGAAGCAGGCACTCGACGGACCAGAAAACCGTGACATCGTCACTTCCATGGTGGCCGAGTTCCAGAAGCGTCGTGATGTTGTGGTGGACGCATTGAATGCGATCGATGGTGTCGGCTGCCAGAAACCGGAGGGGGCGTTTTACGTTTTTCCCAATATTGGGGGTGCGTGTGAAACTCTCGGTGTCGTTGGCGCTTACGAGGGCCTCGACGCCAAGACCAAAAAGGTGACCAGTCCCTCGACGATATTCCAGATGTTTGCGCTCTATGAGCATGGCGTGGCCACAATGGACCGCCGGTCGTTTGGGGCGATCGGAAGCGAGGGCAGACATTTCTTGAGGTTGTCGACGGCGACCGACATGGACTCCCTTAAGGAGGGTGTCCGGCGGATCGAGGCGGCGACGGTTGATAAGGAAGGATTCAAAGTTTTCTTCGAAAAAGGAGACCATCTCTATTAGTGCCAGCGGCTTGATGCCAGACGGCCCAAGCGCGGCCGACCTCGCCGGGAGCTGGCATCCGGCAATCATCGTTGAGGATCATTGAAACGGAGGGTCGTGAAAGGAGCGTATCATGGGATTCGCGTTTGGACCGAGGCGAGGAACCTATGTCGACATCGCAGAGGAGCTCAAAACCCTTGGCAAACCGCTTACGGACGATGAGGTCAAGAACTTCGAAGCCTTTGACCTCGTTTACCGGTCGCTATGTGCATTGCTTTACAATTATGTCCCCATGTCCGGTCACCCGGGTGGGTCCATCTCTTCGGGGCGGTTCGTAGCCGCGATCGTGTTTGATGCGATGGATTACGACGTGTCGGATCCCGACCGGCAGGACGCGGACATGATCTCGTACGCGGCGGGGCACAAGGCATTGGGGCTCTACGCAATGTGGGGGCTGAGAAACGAGGTCACCAGGATAGGCGCCCCCCAGCTCCTTGCCAAGGATGAGAAGCTCCAGTTTCGTCTCGAGGATCTTCTTGGGTTCAGACGAAACCCGATAACAAAAACCCCTCTGTTCTCGAAATTCAGCTCGAAACCACTGGACGGCCACCCGACGCCGGCCACACCGTTTATCCGTTTGTCGACCGGCGCCTCAGGTGTGGGTGTGGCCACATCGTTAGGACTTGCCCTTGGCGCGCTCGACTACTACGGAGCATTGGCGCCGCGACTTCACATCGTCGAGGGTGAGGGTGGTATGACTCCGGGACGCGTGTGTGAGGCGATGGCGGCGGCCGGGACGGCCTCGCTTGGCAATGCCGTCATGCATATCGACTGGAATCAGGCATCGATCGATACAAACCACGTATGCCGCGATGGGGAAGAGCCGGGCGACTATGTCCAATGGACTCCAATGGAGTTTGCCTATCTCCATGACTGGAACGTGATTCTCGTCCCGGACGGCCGAAACTTCCAACAAATCGTGGCCGCGCAGCGGAAAGCCCGGACGATCGATAACGGTCAGCCGACGGCGATCGTATACCGGACGACCAAGGGGTGGCAGTATGGGATCGAGGGGCGTCTCTCCCACGGGGCGGGTCACAAGCTTTGTTCGGATGGGTTCTACGAGGCGGTCCAGCCGTTGCTCGATAAGATCGGCGGGAGGTTGCCAACGTGTGAGACGGACTGTGAAAGGTGTGACGGGGGTCAGGACGCGGATGTCGTCGAGCAGTGTCTCTGGGATGCCCTTCTCGTTGTGCGAAAAGCGTTGGAAAACGGCTATGTCGATACCAAGGCCATGGCCCAGCGGCTTCTCGACGCCCGTGAACGGCTCAACTGTCTCGAGCGGAAACCTCGTGACAAGGCGCCCAAAATCGAAAAGGTCTATGAGACGGCCGCCGGCAACGAGCGCTCGATCCCAAAAGAACTCGTTTTGGAGCCGGGGACGGCGACGACGCTTCGTGGTGAGCTCGGTAAGGTGCTCAACTACTACAACACGGTGAGCGAGGGCGCGATCTTCGCCGCCGCGGCGGACCTACTGGGGTCCACCAGTGTGAACGTCGCGGGAAAAGGTTTTCCCGATGGTTACTACAACTCGCTCAACAATCCAGGCGCGCGGCTGTTGTCGATTGGCGGGATTTGTGAGGATGCGATGTCGGGAGTTTTCTCGGGGCTATCGACATACGGTCATCACATGGGAGCGGGTTCTTCGTATGGCGCGTTCATCGCCGCGCTGGGACACATCGCCTCCCGCCTCCACGCCATCGGTCAACAGGCGCGGCAGGCCATTGCGACCGAACCGTACAAACCGTACTTTTTGATCTGCGCCCACGCCGGTGTGAAAACCGGTGAGGACGGTCCCACCCACGCCGATCCACAACCGCTCCAACTGCTCGAGGAGAATTTTCCTCGCGGCACGATGATTACGCTCACGCCGTGGGATCCCCAAGAGGTATGGCCGCTCGTCACCGCGGCGCTCGCGAAACGGCCATGTGTCATCGCCCCGTTTGTCACACGGCCAACCGAGAAAGTGCTCGACCGAAAAGCGCTTCGTTTGGCCCCTCCGACCAATGCCGTGACAGGTGTGTATCTCCTTCGCGGAGCCAAGGAGAAGGACGCCGGGACGGTCGTCTTGCAGGGTAGCGAGGTCGCGTATGCATTTATCGAGGACGCGCTGCCGCTTTTGGATGGGGAGGGGATCGATATCAACGTGTATTATGTCTCCAGCGCCGAGCTCTTCGACGCCCTACCGCCGGAGGAGCAGGAACGCATATTCCCCCGAGCCCTCGCCCAGGAGGCCATGGGAATCACGGGATTCACGCTACCCACCATGTACCGCTGGATCTGCTCGGAGCGTGGCCGCGCGATGACCCTTCACCCGTTCCAAAAAGGTCACTTCCTTGGAAGCGGGCAAGCCGACAAGGTGATCGCCGAAGCCGGGCTCGATGGAGAAAGCCAGTTCCAGGCCATCGTGCGGTACGTAAAAGAGAGGTAAGCGGCACTCGGGGCCGGCCTCACCCTGAGCGGTCCCACGCACGGTCCGATCTGCGCGTATTCACCGCGCCGTGCGCAGATGCCGACGATCTGATTTGGAAGCACCCAGATTGGGACCTGGGATCCCGACGCTGTAATCTGCCCATTGCACGGCCGTTTTCGACGGGTCGGCACCTTGTCGAAACCCCAAAGTGGTGCTATGTTACGGGTGCGCAGCAAGTGGTTTCCCACAAGGCGCATGTGATTCCCGCAAAAGTTCTTTCGCTGGCAGAAGTGCCGAGGAAAGGGGGGGAGCGAAGGGACTCCGGCCACCATATTCTGCCTCGTGTCGAGGACCTGCCGTATTGCCGGCCACGTAGGCCATTCGACTAACCCCGAAAGAACATAACAAGGAGGTTTGTAATGCGACCCGCATTTGGCGGTCTAGTGTTTGTATTGGTACTCGGACTGGTCGCTGCGCCGGCGATTGGCCAGACCGGGAAGGTAACGGTGTATTTCGAAGACGATGGAGAACTCACACGTGCGATCGACTGCCCCGGTCCCGGTTTCGCTACGCTCCACGTCATAGCGGAGGACTGGGATATCAACTTGGTGGGTCTCGAATTCAGGATCGACTACCCATCCTGCATGACTTGGCTGGGGGATATGAATACTCCTCCGGTGACAATCGGGGACTCGCCAAGCGGCATTTCGATGGGATGGGGGCTACCATTCAATGGGTACGAACCGTTCGAAGTCATGAGGGCCTTTGTATCATGGAATTGCACCGACTGCAGTGTGAAAAACCATCTGATTTGCGTCGAGCCTCACCCTGTATTGGGCGAGGTTTGCGGTGTGCGATTCCCGGACTTTGAGTTGGTCCCCGGTGAGGGTAGGTGTTCCGCGATTTGTCCGTTTGTGGATCTCGACATCAAACCGCTTTCGTGTCCGAATCCGTTCAACTCCCATCTGTTCCAGTGGGCTCAGGATGGCTCCAAGCCGAGAAAGGGTGGGGTGCTCCCTGTGGCGATTCTCGGGAGTGAGACGTTTGATGTCGGTGAGATCGATCTATCGTCGATTCGGCTTGAGGGCATCGCCCCGCTCGACCAGGGCGGTGGGCCCAAGATCAGGGATGTCGCGGCCGGGTTGGTCGATCCCGTTGGCTGTGAGTGTACCGAAGACGGCCCGGACGGCTATCCCGATGTGATGATGAAGTTCCGTTCGCAGGACATCGCGGGTGTCCTCGGAGCCGGTACCATGGGTGTCGTAGAGCTTACTGCCACAGGCACCTATCTCGACGGGATTCCGTTTGAAGCAACGGATTGCATCAAGGTCGTTGGTGGTAAGGAACCGATGATGTTCGAGAGCGTTACATCACCGGTGTTGAAGCACGTGTATCCAAACCCGTTCAACCCTGTAACGACGATCACCTTCCTCCTCCCTGAGACCGATAACGTCCGTCTCGCCGTCTACGACGTATCCGGTCGTTTGGTCGAGGTGCTGGTTGACGGCACGAGAGAAGCCGGCGAGCACGTGATCGAATGGGAGGCAGCGTCGCTTCCGAGTGGAGTCTATTTTGCCCGTCTCGAGGCCGAAGGAGAGACGCAGGTCAAGAGATTGACGCTCCTCAAATAGTGTGTTGCTGCGTCCGATTCCCATCCGACGCACGGACGATCAGGGCGGTTGTCTCAGCGACAACCGCCCTGATTGTTTTGTGCCCCTTGTCGAAACGACCGTTCCGGCGTGGGTTTCCCAGAAATTGGAGGGATATGGTGGGCCGGGTCATCGGTGATGGTGTCGAGCGTTTCACGGAGAGCAAGATCCTTGTCTCGAATTGACAAAAACGCGACGGCAAGGTATAAGGAGAGACGTATACGACCGGCAAAAAGGAGGTTTGAGGTGATAGATTTCGAGCTGACCGAAGAACAACTGGCTCTCCAAGAAACGGCACGCAAGTTTGCCGAGAAGGAAATGAAACCGGTGGCGGCCAAGTACGACGAGGGACATGAATTCCCATGGGATGTGATGGAGAAGGCGTTTCAGGCGGGTTTCTTGAATTGCACCGTGCCGACCGAATACGGGGGGGGTGGGTTGAATGCTCTCGATACGTCTATCGTCAGCGAAGAATTGGTGATGGGGTGCGCGGGGATGTTTACGACGATGATGGTCAATTCGCTTGCCTTTACTCCGATCATTCTTTTTGGAACCCATGAACAAAAACAAAAACATCTCACGCCATTTGCAGAAAAACCGATGCTCGCAGCCTTTGCCCTCACCGAGAGGGAAGCCGGTTCGGATGCGGGGAGAGTCCAAACGACCGCCGAGAAGGTCGGCTCGGAGTATGTGATAAACGGATCGAAATGTTTCATCTCCAACGGAGGCGTCGCCTCGCTTCACGTGATATTTGCGCTTACTCAGAAGGAAAAGGGAACCCGGGGAATGAGCGCCTTTATCGTTCCCGCCGATACACCGGGTATCCAGATCGGGAAAATCGAAGAGAAAATGGGGCAGCGAGCCTCGAATACCGCCGAGTTGTTTTTTGACGACGTAAGAATCCCGCAGGAAAACCTCCTTGCCAAAGAGGGTCTCGGCTTTATCGTAGCGATGAAAACACTCGACAAGGCGCGCGCCAGTGTGGGGGCGGCCGGTGTAGGGGTGGCAAGAGCGGCCTATGAGTACTGCATCGAGTACACCAAGACGAGAAAACAGTTTGGCAAACCCATCAGCTCCTTCCAACATCTCGCGTTCAAGATGGCGGATATGGCCACTGAGATCAATGCGGCGAGACATCTCGTTTGGCACGCCGCATGGCTTCTGGACAATGGCAAAAAGGCGTCAAAGGAATCCGCCATGGCAAAGGCTTACGCATCCGATGTGGCGATGAAAACCACCGTCGACGCCGTCCAGATACTCGGTGGGTACGGATATATGAAGGACTATCCGATGGAGAAGCTGATGCGTGACGCGAAGCTCCTCCAAATCTACGAAGGCACAAACGAGATCCAAAGACTCGTCATCTCGCACGAAATCTTGTCATAGACTGATATTGATGACTGTGTCAGAAAGATCCTGGGTTCTTTGACGGGAGATTTCCGTGCTGGCGGACGGACGTCGCGTGTAATGGAGACGTTAGCGTACTGAGATAGACTCTTTTCCCACCGATGTTCTCGACCGTTCCGGTTGGGATCCCGCGAAATACTGAACGATACCGGAATCCGGCGGCCTCACACCTGGTTGCGAGCTGGCACTCGCTTCAAAAACTCTCGACAACAAATTCTCCATGTGTTGGGCAGGCGCGACGTGCGTTTGGTAATACTGCCAGTTTTTGAGACGCATTTCTTCCGCCATCCCTCGGTCTTCCAAGAGTCTTGCGCACCGTTCGATACATTCGTCGACGGTCCGAAAACCAAGATAGTTGACACCGTCAATCAGCGGTGCGGGAAGTCGGTGCGGATATGGCGGGCATACGATACACCGCGATGCGGCAAGATACTCCGCCAGTTTAAACGAACTCGTTCTCACACAGTGAGGGGAGGCGACTGCGACAAGGGCCCTCCTCATGGCGGCGATGTATTCATCACGCCGACCCGAATAATCGGAGATCAGATCGGGGTAGTGGCGCCTCGCATGCTCGTTCGGTGCCAATCCCCCCAAAAAGCGGTTCTTGAACTCTTTCTTTAGGGCCCGGACCAACTCGGCACGAGGCCGGTTTGTTTCCTCCTCTACATCGCGGTCTGTATAGGATGGTTTTGGCCATACACGCGCATGAAAAAACACGATCGGATCCACCGAGTGATGGGGCGATTGCTCATAGGACTCTATCGGTGGTGATTTCAGAAATTGGCGCAAGTGCAGGAGACGTTTCTTGAAGGATGGATATTCACGATTGGGGGAGCGGAGAGTCACATAAAGCAACCCGGGAACAACGCGAGAGAGTATTTTGCGTTTCTGCCTTCTGGCGAGACAGGCGTAGTTGAATCCAAACGGTTGCACCCTTGCCCTTAGCGTGTCAGGAACGTGCTCCAGATCGGGCTCGAAAAGATTACGTTTGAAATAGACGTCGCAGTTTTTTAACGCGTCCAACGCAAAAACCTTGCTCCAGTCACCGAGGTCGATAACGGCAGTACGCGTTTCCCCGGTCCGTCTGTTTGATACTTCGAGCCACGGTGTCCAGGGTGGGTCATCCGTCAACCCGTCAACCGGTTTGGAGAACGTTAGGCGCAGTCGAATCCTACCCCGCCGCTGGAGCTCGAGCAGACCTGCATGAACACGAGACAAGTAGTAAAAGCTTTGCCGCGGGTCTACGTAGCATTTGACGATGAACTCATGGCCATTGGACGAAGCGCGCATTTTCCGACGCCCCCTATCAAACGGTTGATTGGTTTACCGCAACGATACGGCGGAGGAGCTCGGTCTCGTACACACGAACAACAAGACCGTTTGGTGTCGATCGGTAGATTCTCCGCTTTGCCCTTGGGATTCTAAAGTTCGCGAATCGAGAAGAACACTAACACAGTTTGGCCCGTCATTACCAGGGTTTTCTCGATTCAGAGCAGAGACCAAAACAATTTCGTCAGGCTTGAATGACTCCCCGCATAGCCCGTCAACGAACGGTTCGGCGGACACGGGAAGACGGAGCCACAGAGACAGCCGACGCCCCGTCCTCGAGGTGGACGTTGACGATATGAATCTCTGAATTGTGCAGTTGGGTTTCTTTGTTTGGCCGACCGAGACGTGGCTCAGTCCCGTGTAAAATAACCGACTTAAGTCGGGTCATCATTCCTAGGATTTTGTCGGGTTTTGTGTTATTTTGACCGGAGAGAAATTCTGATCTCGTCCCACTTGGTGCCCTTTGCACACGATGCCCATCGGTGTTGTTAAGCATAACAATATCTATTGCTTATGCCCGTCAGTTCACGGGCATGTTGAAGAAAACAAGAGGTCCGACGACATGAGACGAGTCGATAAGCATCCCGTCCTCAACACCCCCGACATCGATGAGATCACGTTCTATTTTGAGGGCAGAGCCATGCCGGCGCGAATAGGGGAGGTTATCTCCAGCGCGCTCTTTGCCAACGGGATACGGACATTTGGGCTCCATCCCCGCGATGAGTCGCCACAAGGTATCTTTTGCGCCAACGGACAGTGTTCGCAGTGTCTCGTGATCGCCGACGGTCTCCCCGTGAAGGCCTGTATGGAACAGATCACGGAGGGAATGCACGTTCAGGGGCTCGTGAATTTCCCGGGTCTTCCCGACGTCAATCGGGAAGAGATCGAACTCCACGATATCGATGAGCTCGAATGTGATCTTCTGGTTATTGGAGCGGGGCCGTCGGGTCTGGGGGCGGCGATCGAAGCGGCCGACGCGGGGCTCTCGGTGATCGTCGTCGATGACAAGGATTCTCCGGGTGGGAAACTCGTTCTCCAGACCCATCCCTTTTTTGGATCGGTCGAAGACTGTTATGCAGGCACGCGGGGAATCGACATCGCAAAGATCCTTGCCGACGAGGCGGCCGAACGCGACAACGTGTCGGTAATGATGTCGACGATGGCCGTGGGTGTGTATGTGGAAGGTAAAGTCGGAGTTCTCGATCACAAGGTTTATAAGCTCATCAAACCAAAGAGCCTTCTCGTCGCGGCGGGGGCCCGTGAGAAGGCGCTCGTGTTTCCCGGGTGTGATCTTCCCGGTGTCTATGGGGCGGGGGCGTTTCAGACATTGCTCAACCGCGACTTGGTTAGACCCTCCGAAAAACTATTTATTGTCGGTGGTGGGAATGTCGGCACCATTGCCGGATATCACGCAATCCAGGCGGGGATCACCGTCGTCGGTCTCATCGAGGCGATGCCCGAGGTCGGGGGTTACATGGTTCACGCGGACAAGCTACGACGGCTTGGCGTGCCGATCTACACATCGACAACCGTGGTGTGCGCAAATGGCAAGGAGTCGGTCGAGTCGGTCACCGTCGCCGAGGTCGACAAAGAATGGAATATCCTTCCGGGGACGTACCGCACGTATCCGTGTGACACACTCCTCATTGCCGTCGGGCTCGAACCGGTAAACGAGCTTCATCGTGCAGCGCTCAAGTTTGGCATCGATTCGCATATTGCCGGCGACGCAGAGGAGATTGCCGAGGCGTCTGCCGCAATGTTCTCGGGAAGGGTCGCGGGCCGAAAGATAGCAAAACAACACGGGAAGAAGGTCACCGTTCCCACCGAATGGGAGGAGATGGCGGAGATCCTAAAGGCCAAGCCGGGCCGGGAAAACGAACCGGCCGTTGCCCCCGATGACGGATCAAAAAAGTTTCCCCTCATTTATTGTCCAGAGACAATACCGTGCAATCCTTGCTCGGAAGTCTGTCCCGAAGGGGCGATACAGATTTTTGGCGGGGGAATCATCGAGCGTCCCGAGTTCGTGGGCGGGTGTGATCGATGTCTCAAGTGTGTGCTCGCGTGCCCCGCCCTGGCGATTACCTTTATCGATCAATCGGAGAAGACGCCTCCGGGAAAGGCGTGGGTCACGGTGCCGTTGGAGCTGCTTGTTGATTTCAAAAAGGGTGATACGGTGACCGCTGTCGGTCAAAAAGGCGAAACAATTTGCGAGGCGAAGGTCATCAAAGTGATGCCAAGGAAATGGCCCATGCCGGACAAAAACGCCCCTCCCGTGGAGGCTCGTATTGCCGCATCACCTGATCTGATTCGAAAAAAGATCTTGGTGAAACTCGAAGTCGATGAGGACGTGGCGATGGGTATCGCCGGCATCCGCATACAAGACGAGGAGATCACACGACCGATCGAAACGTTGGATCCGTCGGTTGCCGAGGACGAGGCGGTCGTCTGTCGGTGTCAGCGGGTGACGGTGGGTGATATCAGGGAGGCGATCCGGGATGGTCTTCGCGATATGAACCAGCTCAAGACGGCTCTGGCAAGTGGAATGGGAGCCTGTGGGGGGAAAACCTGCGGGCCGCTCATCGGCGCGATTTTTAGAAAAGAGGGGATCTCACAGGACGATGTCACGCCGTACACCGATCGGCCGCTGGTTGCCGAGGTCCCTCTCGGGTATTTTGCTGGGACAGAGTCCGAGAAAGAGAGTGATTCGGAAAAATGACGAGCGGGAATACATACGACCTCGTCATCATCGGCGCCGGTTCGATCGGCGTGCCGGTGGCGCTCTATGCTCAGCGTTCGGGACTCTCGACTCTTGTTCTCGACAAGCAACCGTCGGCGGGACAGGGTGAGGCAAAAACCGCGATCGGCGGTATCCGCGCCACGCACTCCGATCCCGCAAAGATCCGTATTTGTCTGCGTTCGATTGACGTGTTTAGTGAATGGGAAGACCGGGAGGGGGATGACCTTGGTTGGCGAAAGGGCGGGTATCTTTTTCCGATTTACACGGAAAAAGACGAAACAACGCTCAAAGGTCTTCTCGATGTGCAGAAGTCGCATGGGCTCAACATCGATTGGATTGGACCCGAAGAGGTGGCCAAGCTCGTACCGGGGATCCGTCGCGAAGATCTGTGTGGCGGCACCTACTCCCCGGATGACGGTAATGCATCACCGTTGAAATGCACGGCTGCGTTTTCGCGTGTGGCGAGACGCGAGGGGGCCGAGTTCCGCTTTAACGAGACCGTCACCGGGATCGAAGTCGAAAAGGGAAGGGTAACGGGAGTGGTGACGGATAAGGGCGAGTACCCATGCAAACACGTCCTAAATGCGGCGGGGTCAAATGCGCCTGAGATGGGAAGGCCCGTTGGAATCGAGCTTCCGGTAAACCCCGACTCGCATGAGGCCGGTGTCACCGAACCGGTTGAACGGCTCTTTGACCCGCTCATTGTCGATATCCGTGTGACACCGGGGTCGAAGAACTGTTACTTTTATCAGAATTCGGCAAATCAAATCGTCTTTTGTTTGACGCCCGATCCCATCTCCCCGGGGACCAATCGCGATTCGACGGCGATGTTTCTTCCCGTCGTGTCAAAGAAGATGGTTGACCTTCTGCCAAAACTTTCCAACCTCCGTGTGCGGCGAGTGTGGCGTGGGTGCTATCCGCAGACACCCGACGGCATGCCTATTGTGGGGAGCTCTCGTGAAATCGCGGGCTACCACTACGCCGTGGGGCTCTGCGGGCAGGGGTTTATGCTTGGACCGGGACTTGCCGAGGACGTGGTGAGTCTGATAAGGACTGGTAAGCCGGTGACCGACGAGAAGGTCTTTGAGAGTTTTCGGTTGGATCGCGATTTTGCAGTGGCCGAGGCCTTGAGGTAGGGTTTCGTGGCGAGGTCGTGAGTTAGATCTCTTCCGTTTGGATTTCCCCAGCGTGTTCTTCCGTCTGATTCGCACAACCACCCGCCTTCCGCGTTGACTTTGCGCACAGAATATGGTATAAAACCGGCAAGTATCGGCCCTGAAAAGCCGATACCAGTGCGGCAAAACCCTTCCATACATAGTCACGCCACCGAGTAAGCGTTCGTAGTTTTCGAACGGGGCGTAGCACTATCGTCGATCGTCACTCGCATACTTCTACGTCGACCAGAGATCTGTTTTGAAAGGGGGTGTTCCACCAAGACGTCAGTCGTTGACTTCCCGTTGGCAGTTTGTGGGGCATGTGAGATTGCTCCGCCGGACAATGTAATTCTGAAAACGCATTGGACGGATTGATCAACGATCGGAACTCCATGGAGGTGACTGAATGTCAACTAACAAGAAGCGCGCCAGGACAAATTCTGGCGTCACAAGATGGATCTTCTTTTCGATTCTTACCTTGTCGATCTGCATGTTGTGGGGTCCCCACACCGCCTCAACACAGGTAGATCCGCTCAACACAAAGATCGTCGGTTCAGAGGTGATTCACAAAACTCGTGCCTCGCACGATCTGGTCAAGCTCCACATGGAATACCAGGCACACATGCAGGCCGCACCGGGCCAGCCCTTTGTGACCACGGATATCGCTTTGCCGATTCGTGGGAATCTTGTCGTGGTCGATGCCGTGGCCGAGGGCAACGCGAAGGTTCTCCTGCAGTCGCTCGAAGCCTTGGGACT
>CP070677.1:780092-786979 GCA_020352495.1 Candidatus Latescibacterota bacterium | reverse complement strand
CGGCCCGTGCGTGACCGCTTCGTCTTCGGCTACGGCAAGCGCCGCAGCAAGCCCTACACCGTTGTCCGCCCCCAACGTCGTTCCTTTGGCCTTGAGCCACTCGCCGTCGATCTCGATCTGTATCGGGTCTTTTGAGAAGTCGTGTTTCACATCCGAATTTTTCTCGCACACCATATCGAGATGGCCCTGAAGAACGACGATAGGTGCATTTTCGCGACCGGGGGTCGCCGGGATGTCAACAACGACATTCCCCACCTCGTCATGACGTGCTTCGTAATTGTGCGCCTTGGCAAAAGACATTACGTACTCTCGGGCTTTTTCCTCGTTCCCCGAGCAGCGTGGTATCGTTCTTATCTTGTCGAAGTGTTTCCAGAGATGTTTGGGCTCGAGATTGGTCAACATTACGCGCCCTCCGTGAGTCATGAGTCGTTGCGTGTTTTGTTTTTCTCGATGATTCAGGGTGGCCATTATAAACCATGCGAATGCTTCGAGCAACTCCTTGCCGGTTATCTGCATGTTTGGCAATCTCTTTGGTGCTTGATTTACAATGATATTTATGGTAAAGATGTCTTGAACACTCGCAGGATCATGCTGCAAAATCGTCGGGATACGAGGTTGCGAACAGACGGCGAGGGCCGGAAGTCCCACATCGAAAACCTCACACCCTTGTTCCAAGGAGAGACTATGAAGATAAAAGTAATTGCTGCCTTGTTTGTGTTGATCTCCGCCTCCACCGCGGGCGCTGTCGTCGACATAGCAGTCGGTGGTTACGGCGGAATGGACATCCCCGTGGCGAACGACGAGGCCAAAAGCGGGACCCTTTTTGGCGTGCACGCCAGAGCTTCTGTCCTGTCGTTTCTCGCCGTCGGGGGATACTTCCGATCGAGCTCTTTTGGCGACCCGGAGCAGACGTTCTTTGAAGGTCTGCCCGACGAGTTCACTTCATCGATCGACGGAGGCGGTGTCAAGTCGTTTGGCGCCGAGGCCTACGTGGGTAAAGTCGGAGGGACACCGGGTGTTAACGTGTTTTTCTATGGGAGCGTCGGCAGCTATAAATGGACAAGAGACAATCGGGACGATATCTCGAAGGTCGCATGGAGTGTCGGGCCCGGTCTGGAAATCGTATTTCCTTTTGGGCTCGGAGTGGAGGGACGAGGGTTGTTTCAGATCGCACCTACCGACAACAGTGGCTCATTGAAGAGCGTGGTCTGGTTTGTCGGTGCTAACTATCACTTTGGCCTGCCGCTGAAGTAACAAGGGGGGTTGCATCAAATGAAGAGTTTTCTCTACGTATCCCTGGTTGCGCTGCTCGCCGCATCTTTGGGCGGCTGTATCGTTAACGGTCAAATCATATTGACGGAGAGCTTTGGCGGTGGTGTGACCACGGACGATATACTGAACAAAGAAGTCGTCGACCTCAACTCGAACAGCGACTACGCCGAACACAAGGACGACATCAAGAGCGTCGATGCGATCAGTGTCGTTGCCAGCATCAAAAACAACCTGCCAACGGACGCCAAGGCGCATGTGTACATCTCCGATGATCCGTCCTTCACCACCGTGGAGGAGGTCAAGGCCGGCGCCGAGTTGGTTTTCGTATCGCCAACGATACCGGGAGACGGGTCGCTTTTGGTCGATTGGGCCGATGGTTTCATGTACATGGTGGATGAAAAGCCGGTAATCGACCAGGTTCTTGGCGATGGCATTTTCACCGTGTACGTAATCGGAAATGTCGCCGATTTCGACCTGGACTACAAAGCCGAGGTCACGATTACACTAACCGTGGGGAAATAACGTACCGTAACATACTCTTTTTGTGGGCACGGTATCGTCTCTTGGCGGTACCGTGCTTTTCTATGTCCGGGAGAGATCACGATCGGGTAGTCGAGCAAGGTCGGCGCTGTCGGGTTCGGTGTGTTGGGTCACCTTGGCCGTGGCAAACACCCACTTTTCACAGAAGGATGGGATGAAGGTCGTTTCGAAAACAACATCGGCGAAATAATTCGAAAGGATCTCACATAGCAGTTCCTTTGTTTGTGTGTCGAACTCGGAACAGCACTGCATACTGACCAAACCGCCCGGATTCAGGCTCCTGCTGATCTTGGAAAAGATGCCTGTGAGAAACGCGGTCCGCTCTTTACAGGTGAGGGCCTCGGGAAACATCGTCAGGTCGTATATGATCGCGTCGAAACCATCTTCCCTTGCGAGATAATCGTTTGCGTCCTCGATCCTCACTTCCACGTTTGGCTGATCGAAACTCTCTCCGCATATCGATTTGAGATACTGTTTGGAGGCACGGATCACTTCCTCGTCGATGTCCACCAGGACCACGGACTCCGGTCCGTGTTTGAGAAGCTCGGAAAGCACCCCGCCGTCGCCACCCCCGAGAATGGCGACCCTCGTGAGCGGGATGTTGTCTTTGACGATTGGAGCAACGAGGCTCGCGTTGTAAAGGTGGGCATCCTTTTCCGAGATTTGAAGGTCACGATCGAGAAAGAGCATTCTGCCAAAACTGTCATTTTCGATGATGTCGATCTGCTGATATTTGGATCGCTTGGCGAAAAGAAACTTTTTCACGTGATATCTGGTTTCGTAGCCGCAGGAGGAGAACGACGTGAGCCAGTCCTTTTGTTTGACCTCGAGCGGGTTCCCCCTGTCGAGATCGACCACCCGCATCGTGACGGGCTTAAGATGTTTCTCGAGGTACTCGAGCAAATCCGTCCGCGACGTTGGTCCATCGGAGCATGTGAAAATATCGATCGAGGCGTGATGAGCTTCGGGGTAGGTGTGAACCACAACGTGTGATTCGCCGATTACCGCGAGGACCGTAACTCCCACGGGATCGAACTGATGGCTGTTGAAGGTTACCAGGGTCATCCCGCACTCTTTGATACCTCCGACAAGGATCTCTCCCAACGCGTTTTTGTCGTTCAACACGTCGGCGTCGCAGTTGATGAATTCGGCAATAAGCTGGGATCCGAGAGGTCTCATTTCTTACCTGCGCCCGACCTTCGGAGGACGGCGGATGTCCGGGTTTGTTAAAATGGCCTGTCCTGCGCGGTGTTCGGACAGGGGCTGGGAATACGCGTCGCGGATAACGACCAGTTCAGGGCCAACAAGAGCGAGTCGGTTATTTCGAGGACGATTCTTTCTGGGATGTCTTGCGTTGCGTGGCCGACGCACCCGGTTCCAAGGGCGCTTCCCCGCTCTGGAAGCTTTTATTTAATCGATTAAGTGGCTGTCTGTCAACCGATTTTCGGCGGCCGGCGGGGCCGGCAACTCAGCGGGCCCAATCTAGTTCCGTTCCTTCATCGCCTTGGATACCCGCTCGACTTCTTTCATGACTCGAAAGAGGTTACCCGAGCAAATATTCTCGATGTCCTTCTCCGAGTGCCCTTTCTTGAGAAGCTCATGAATCAAGTTGGGATAGTCGGAAACGTCCTTGAGCCCAACGGGCAACGAGTCCCCCAGACCGTCGAAATCCGATCCAAATCCAACGTGGTTGACGCCGACGAGCTCGATGACATGATCGATGTGGTTTGCGACATCGGAGATATCGGCGAACCCGATAGGGTTCTCCTTCAAATACTCCGTCCAAATCTCTCTCACTCGTTTGTCACGCCACCCAAGGTTGTTTTCCTTCGCAAACCGCTCGGCCCGTTGCTGACCTTCGGAAAACCTGCGACGACAATCGTCATTGACAAAGATAGAGCCAAAGTTGATGTGGATAACACCACCCTTCTCCGCCAGCAAGCTAATCATGTCATCGGACATGTTTCGCTCCCACCCCGGCGTGAAATGCCGACAACCCGAGTGCGAGGCAATCACCGGGGCTTCGGAAAGCTCCATTACTTGATAGAACGCGTCGTCGGATATGTGAGAGACATCGATCATAATCCCCAACCGGTTCATCTCCTTGATGACGGCCCGGCCAAAAGGGCTGACGCCTTTCCACGTACGGCTGTCATCGAATGACGAATCGCAGATGTGATTGTCCTCGGCGTGCGCCAATGTGATGTACCGAACTCCCCGGCCGTAAAAGTACTCCAGATTGCGAAGGTCGCCCGCGATCGGCGCGGCGTTTTCCATCCCGAGGAGTATCGCGATCTTTTCCCCTCGTGAAGTCCGCCTCACGGCCTCGACAGTGGAAACGATTTCGAACTTCTCGGGCCATTTCACGGGAAACCCTTCCACCATATCGATCAGACTGTCAGCCAACGCTCTTGCCGTTCCTTTTCGCTCGGTCTCCGGGGATGTGAAGACCGCCATAAAGAGCGCGTTGAGGCCGCCTTGCCTCGCGCGCGGATAGTCGAAGTCTCCTTTTTCGGTGTGATTCGAAATATCTTCGGGGTTGTTCCACAACCGGTAGGGTGTGTCGACATGTGTGTCGAGAATGATGATTTCTTGGGCGAGACGCTGAGCGGTGGCGGTTAGGTCGGTGTCGCGAGGCTGGCCGGGAACATCGCTCAGCCAAGGCAACAATATCAGCGGAACGAGATAGACAAGATTCATGATACGTTATTTCGTTCGGCGTTCCCCGCAGGACCAGCAGCTCGAATCATTCATGCTAACCGGGTAACCGCAGTGCTTGCACTGTTCGATCCCCTCGGATGAGGCGATGATGTCACACGCCCGCTTGGCGTCTTCGGGTCTCACCAGGATCTTGACCAACGCGAGTCCATCCACCGTAAAACCGTGCGTGAGTCTCAGAGATTCCCCACTAAACATCGATACAATACCGTGACTCTCCAACAACGACCGGATGAGCTGCGCTTCAACCTCGCCTTGCGTCCGCCACACTTCGACTAGTTCGGAATCATCCCGCATTTCCTCACGTGCCGGCGAGAGTTTTGGGACCAACTCCACTCCGCAATCATCGCACACCGGTGTCCCATCGACATACTCGCCCCGGCATTTTGGGCAAAACGGCATGATTCAGACCTCCTTATGTCTACGGGGGACGTCCCCGTGGCCACCCGGGCACCGTTGTGAGATTTTAGTCATTATCCGCCACACGAATCACGATCTTTCCGGACAGTTTCCGCGATTCCATCAGCCGGTGCGCTTCCTCGGTCTGCTCGAAGTGGAATACCTTTCCCACGACCGGCCGCATCTTTCCATCAAGAATCAGACTAAGCGGGGCTAGAAGCTCGTTCTTGGAGCCCATCGTCGAGCCGATGACTTCGAGCTGTCTGAAAAAGATGTGTCGCAGATCCGTCTTTGGATCGTAACCCGTCGTCGCCCCACATGTGACGAGCCGCCCCCCTTTGGCGACGGACTGAAGACTCTTGGTCCACGTGTCCTTCCCGATGTAGTCCACACAGACGTCTACGCCTCGCTTCCCCGTTTCGTTGCGGACCTTTTTCACCAGGTCCTCTTTGGCGTAGTTGATGAGGACATCGGCACCCAGACTGCGACAGAGTTCGAGTTTCTCATCGCTGCTCGCCGCGGCGAGCACCCGCGCTCCCGTAACCTTTGCGATCTGGATGCACGCCGTCCCAACGCCGGCCGCCGCCCCAAGGATGAGGACATCCTCGGAGGGACGGAGGTGCGCCCTCGTGATCAACATCCGCCACGCGGTGAGGAAAACAAGAGGCACCGCGGCGGCATCCTCAAACGAAAGACTATTTGGTATCGGGATTACGTTGTCGTGGGGGACCACGATCTTCTCACAGCAGGTACCCTGAGTCTGTTCGCCAACGATTTTGAACGAGCGGCAGAGCGATGCGTCGCCCCGTATGCAAAACTCGCACCTACCGCAGGAGAGAGTGGGATTGACGAGCACTCTGTCACCGACGGCAATGCCGGCTGCACCATCCCCCACACCCCCGACGACGCCCGCCGCGTCGCTCCCGGTGATATGGGGCAGCGGCAGACGAATCCCCGGAAGCCCCCTGCGCACGAAGATGTCCAGGTGGTTGAGTGACGCCGCCTTTACGTCGATGAGAATCTCACCGGGCCCGATGATTGGATCATCGAAATCGCCGGTCTCGAGAACTTCCGGCCCACCGTGCTCTTCGAAATACACGGCCTTCATCTCGGCCCCTTCCGTTTCCGGCCAACCGCTTCGGTACCTGGTTGTCGTCCGGCGTTGGTTTCACGCTCGCCATCCGTGATGGCGGCATAACGACAGTCAACCGTCGCCTCGCTCTAGTACTTGCCATCCGCCTTGGCGGCAAAGATAAAATCACTCTCCGTGAGCCCATCGATCTTGTGGGTCCACAAAACGAGCTTTACCTTTCCCCAGGCGAGGTACACGTCCGGATGGTGCCCCTGCTCCTCGGCCAGGTCGCCAACTCGGTTCGTGAAGTCCAGAGCTTGTTTGAAATCGTCGAACTGGAACTCCTTCTCGAGATGATGATCCTCAACGACGATCCAATCGTTACTGAGCTGGTCGAGCAATCTCTTGATCTCGGGGCCCTCGAGAGGCGGCACACCACCTCTACATGGAACACACTGCTTTTTCGCCAAATCGTTCATTGTCGTTCAACCCTTGAACTCGCATCGAATCGGCTACGGACCTATTTCGCCTCTTCGAAACGTCGTGCGACCTCGTCCCAGTTTACCGTGTTCCACCAGTTTTCGATGTACTCTGGACGGCGGTTTTGGTACTTGAGGTAGTAGGCGTGCTCCCAGACATCCAACGTCAGAATCGGTGTCAAACCTTCAGACAGCGGCGAGTCCTGATTCGGCGTTGACGTAACGGTGAGCTCGCCTCCGGACCCAACGTTCAACCAAGCCCATCCACTCCCGAAACGCGTGGCAGCCGCTTTCGAGAATGTGTCCTTGAAGGTCGCGAAGTTGCCAAACGTTTTCCCAATGGCTTCAGCCAACGGTCCTTTGGGTTCGCCACCAGCTTTTGGGCCCATGATAGTCCAGAAGAGATT
>CP070677.1:775310-779992 GCA_020352495.1 Candidatus Latescibacterota bacterium | reverse complement strand
CTGATGCTGTTACCGGCTGTTTATGTTCAAGGCTGTTTTTTCGAGTCTTCACAAACCGAGCGAAAGACAGCTTCGTTTTGGCTGATCGGGGTCGTGGCTGTCGCACTGAACCTTGGCGTGCTTGCCCAACTCCGTGTCGTCACCAAAAGAGCCGAGCTGAGCAGCCAGCTTTGCTCGGTTCCGCTTGGCAAGTGGCTCAAGAGTGTTTTCCCACAAGGCACCGTAATGGCGGTAAGCGATGTGGGAGCGATCCCGTACTACTCGGATTTTGAGGCGATCGATTTCCATCCCGAGTCGCTCACCGACATCCATATCGCCAAGAACGGTTTTTCGATCGACTATATTCGTGAGCGAGATCCGGACATCTTTATCTTTCCGTCTAGAAGCATATACGTGGCCAAATTCTATCCAGAACACTTCGAGATGGCCCTGGACCGAAGGTTCGATGATTATCGGCTCATAGGTGTATCGCGCTACGACTGGTACGATGATCGCTGCTATTGGGTGTACATCAGATCGAGTTTTCCCCGTCTGACGGATGAGCAGTTCGAGAACTTCCCGCATGGGTTGGGGAGCGTCATGAGGAAGTACCGGTAGACCTGATGACGGAGACGCGGCCGGTTTGCCAAATCAGGGAGAGGCGGCCCTCCAATTGGCTCAAATATCCAGACCGATGAACGGGCGCAAGGGGTATTTAGATCCGCGCGCGTTGTCCTTGCCTTACCGGTTACTCGTCAATTGGATAAAGCCGAGGAGTGGGTAGTGGTCGGAACCGTAGCGATCGTCCAGTCGTTGATAGTGCGCGGTGAAACCCTCCGGCAGATCAAAGAAAAGGTGGTCGAGCCGGCGGTCGGGGAGAAGTCTCAACTCAAACGTGGGGCTTTCGTCGGGGTGTTTTGGGTGTTGAAAGCGATCACCGATCAACTCAAGCGAACCTTCCAACGATTCGAGAGCCCACGTGTTGAGGTCACCGCCCAACACCGCTGGTGTCTCCGGCAGCGATCCGATCAATACCTCTGCCTGACGTTTGCGGGCGGCTCCAACGCTCTCAAAAAAACGGGGAAAACGGGTCCGGGTGTCGAAATGAGCGGTGCAAACCCTCAGATTCCACACTCCACCTGAAGGGTCCCTACCGCAAACCGTAGCCGCCGCCGCGACACGGCGGAATCTCTCCAACGGCAGCTCGATCGCAGCCAGATCGATGAGGGGTAACGTCGATAGGATCGCGTTGCCTCGATCTTCCGCCAGGCCCCCGGGACCGGGCCGACCATTTCGCATCGACGGAACGTAAAGCAGATTGAGTTTCAGTGTCTCCGCAACCTCGACTATGTCGATACGCCGGCCGGCCGGTGGCGCCACCTCGACTTTTTTTGGCGAGAATATCTCCGGGCTCGTCATGGGCACATCCGGACCGGCTCGAAAGACTTCTTGGAGAAGCAGGACAAAATGGTCCGGTCTCCTCCCCTCCGTGAACACGCCAGCCCGGAGATCCCGCACGAACCCGACAAGATTTCCTCCACCTACATGTGTATTCCAACTGACAAATGCAAGCGAATCGACTGCCGGCGCGTTTGTGGGTTCTGTGTTTTTGACGGTCACGACCGGCCCCACGGTGTGACACCAGTCTTCGAGTTCCTGACGTGCGGATTCGTCATCCAGTTCAATCCACCTGACCTCGGCACAGCCCGAGGAGCCGCAGCGGCACGGAGATGTATTACCGTTGTTTTCGATCGCGGGATGTCTATCCGGTGGACCAACAAGCCAAAGACTGCACGATACCGTGCAACCGATCGCAAGAAGTGTAACGACGTATACAGATTTCGAAATACTCATCTTGTTGAGCCGCATCGAACGGGGTAACAACCGAACGAATCCTCGGCAATTGTACGCGGAGTTTGGCAGCTGTCGCTACTCTTTTGTGCGTCCGTATGGGCGGAGATAGCAGGTTGTGTACCAGACACTTGCAATGGGTTCCGCGTGGGGCTAGACTCGTTTGGGCGCATAGACCCTCCGGAGGGCATCGGGGGGAAGCATACGGAACATCCGGTACAAGCCCCGGTAGCGATAACGCCCTTCGCGACGTAGGCGCTTGGCGGTTACCGCTCACCATCGTAGCGTACGACGCTTTGGAAGATCAACTCATGCGTATGGTCCCCCTTTTTCTTGTTCTTGTTCTGCCGTCCGTGGTTTGGGCAGATCTCGACCACGAACGTTTTCGTTCATTCGAGGACAGACCCATAACTCAAATTCGTTTTTACGGAAACAACGCCACCAAGGATTTTATCATTACCAGAGAACTCGATCTCGAAGTCGGCGACCGGTTGAGCCTGGCGGCGTTGGACAAAGCCTACCGAAATCTAGAAAACCTCGGCATATTTGGCTCGATCCAGGTCTACGCGTTGGACGACGAAGAAGGTGTCACGTTGGGGTTTCGGTTTCGAGAAATGCCCTCCTTCGTCCCCTATGTGGCGTTTGGGTACACGGAAGAAAATGGGCTCTCGCTTGGTCCCGCGATATCGTCGGTCAATCTCACAGGCAGGGCCATACGTACGTCGGGGCGTTTGCTTTTGGGGGGTACGACGACATTTCTCCTCTATCTGAAATATCCCTGGATCGCAAGGGACTATCGCTTATCGCTCGACTTGACCGCCGCACACCTCGTTCGTGACGACAAACTCAATGAGTTCGAAGAGACGAGCGACGAATTCAGCCCCTCGATCGGCCGATATCTTGGCGAGAAGGGGAGATTAGAAGTAAAGCTCTCGTTTTTCCGGATGCACGCCGACAGAGCGGGGAAGACACTCTCGACCGACAACACGGATCACTTGTTTCGCGTCGGCGGTGCGATCGGTTGGGATTCGCGAGATTCAAGGCGGGCTCCCAGCCACGGTTGGCAACACGAGTTGGAAGTCATTGCCAGCTTTGGCGATGGAGAATTTGTGACGACCAGTATTGACATTCGCCGGTTTCATCGAGTGGCGGCGAAACAAACAATTTTTCTTGGCGGGCTCGCGTCACACCAGACGGGGACCGTCGGAGTCGATGTGCCGGAGTACTTTCAATATCGGTTGGGCGGCGCAAACTCGATTCGTGGATATGATGTTGAAGAACTTGGAAAGACTTTGTTTGGCAAGAATCAGATAATCGGTACGTTCGAGTACCAAATAACATTGCTTCCCCTTGTAGCGTACAGCTTTTTCAAATGGTCGGCGGCTTTGGGGTTTCAACTGGCGTTTTTTGCCGACACGGGAATCGCATGGAGCCGCTCGGGCGAATTCAGTGAGGAACGTTGGAAAACAGGATTCGGATTTGGACTTCGTCTCCTGGTTCCCGGTTCCGAGATGGTGCGTTTTGACGTGGGATTCAATTCCGACGGCGACGTTCGTGTTCATCTTGGCAGTTGGTTCAAGTGGACGGCGCAAAGGTTCCGTCTCCGTTGACAATGGCACCCATATCCTACCCTCACGCGAGAGTCGGAGACGGCCCACCAGTCGATTCCACATCGACTCCCGACACGGGTGTTGCGTGTCCGATTCTTCGAGCCGTTGTCACCAAAGAAAATAGTCAAAGGTCTTGCGTTCTCCTCCCCAAAGGATAAAATCGCATTATGCTGCAGCGTTTGTTTCACTTGGAAGAACAGGGCACCGACGTACGGACCGAAGTTCTCGGCGGAGTCACGACATTCATGACGATGTCGTACATCGTCTTTGTCAACCCGGCGGTGCTCTCGCAGGCGGGTATGGATTTTGGAGCCGTGATGACGGCGACGTGCCTGTCGGCGGCCATCGCGACGTTTGCGATGGGTTTGGTGGCCAACTATCCGATCGCCCTCGCTCCCGGAATGGGGGAGAACTTCTTTTTTCTCACCGTGGTCGTTGGGATGGCCGTGTCCTGGCAGGTCGCCCTCGCCGCGGTTTTTATTTCCGGCGTCGTGTTCGTCCTGCTCACCTTTCTCCGCATCCGCGAAATGATCATCGATGCCGTCCCCAACAGCCTGAAACACGCCATCGCCGTGGGCATCGGTCTTTTTATTGCGTTTATCGGTTTCACCGGGGCGGGTATTGCGGAGAAATCCGACACGGGGCTGCTGATGCGTCTGGGAGATCTCTCACGCACGCCGACATTGGTGGCCTGTGCGGCGCTTCTGCTCACGATTCTGCTCATGGCGCGCCGGATCAAAGGTGCCATACTGATTGGGATTCTTTTCGCCACTTTGCTCGCCTGGGCACTAAGGCTGGTCGAGTGGCAGGGTTTTGTGTCACCCCCGCCGTCGATGGCGCCTACCTTTATGAAGCTCGATCTTCGTGGCCTGCTCGATGCGGCGATGATCCCGGTGATCGTAATCTTTCTCTTTATGGCTGTCTTCGATGCGATTGGCACTCTGATTGGTGTGAGCGACCGTGCCGGTCTTCTTCGCGATGGAAAACTCCCACGGGCAACGCGGGCGCTTCTTGCCGACTCGTCGGGGACCGTCTTTGGGGCGATCTTTGGCACGTCAACGGTGACCGCCTATATCGAAAGCGCTACGGGCGTGGAAGCAGGCGCCCGGACGGGACTGGCGAACATGGTGACGGGTGCCCTGTTTGTTCTCGTTCTCTTTTTCTCACCGCTGGTGAGAATGGTCGGTGGTGGTGTGATCGTGGAGGGTGGAGCGGCTCTCAACCCGATGACGTCACCGGCGT
>CP070677.1:770477-775210 GCA_020352495.1 Candidatus Latescibacterota bacterium | reverse complement strand
GGAGGGACAGTTCGTCCTGATTCGGTTCCCAGCTCGTTATGACCTTGGTCATCAGTCAGAGAATTAACGACCCGGCGACAATATCCGTCTCCAAAACATCTCCGAGACCGGAGAGGACTCCAACTCGCGACCGGCCATAGCGCCAGCCCGTTTCTACTGTCTAGTTGTCCTCAATAGTCTTGTTTAACAAACCAAGTGGTACGTATGACGAGACCTCGGTTGCCGCAATCTGGCGACGAACGTCGTGATCTGCTATAATCAGAGCGTGATGTGGTTAACGAGGGGACCGGCGATAGCGGGTCACTTCTCCAACAGGGAGGTTAATTCATGTCACGAATCTCCACTTCGTTTGTATTCGTAACGTCGTTCGTCGTCATCTCGATTCTTTGTCCATTGGTACCTCCCGCCACCGCCCAAGAATTTATTGAGCCCGACTGGTTCGTCGAGGGGGATCAGGATGGGCACCAATTCGCAAACGACATCGACTGTGCCGGGGATGTAAACGGCGACGGTTATGCCGATATCATCATCGGCTGGTGGCTCTATTCGAGCGGACAACGTGACCAGGGCGCGGCGCTCGTCTACTACGGAGGGCCGTCGGGTCCGGATCCGATACCGGACTGGAAGTTCGAAGGTCCCAACAGCTACTTGTACGTTGGTTTTTCGGTTGCCGGTGCCGGGGATGTAAACGGCGACGGTTATGACGATGTGCTGGTCGGGGATTCGCCCGACCCATTCATGCACATGCGTACGCCGGTTAATGGCGCCGGGGACGCAAACTACGACGCTTGTGACGATGTGCTGGTCATTGATAAAGGATGGCCTCCTAGGCGTGGTAGTGTGAATACGGTGCGTTTGTTTCTTGGCGGTCCGGACGGCTTGTCGCAAACCCCGGATTGGGTTGGCCGGGGAATAGATGAGTCGGGGCTCTGCGGTTATGGGATGTCGATGGCAAGTGCCGGCGACGTCAACAACGACGGGTACGACGACGTCATTATTGGCGATCCGTTATACGATGATTCAACGTTTCCTTGGTACGAGGGCCGTGCCTACGTCTACTACGGTTGGAAACGTGGAATATCCCGCCGCCGGCCACTGATCATCGACGGCGCCGGTAATTTTGCATCGTCGGTTGCGTCTGCAGGCGATGTCAACGGCGATGGTTATGACGACGTGATAATTGGCGAACCCGGATACAGGGGAGACGCCTCCGGCAGGGCATTGGTTTTCTTTGGTTTTCCCGGGGGGCTGCGGCGAACGGCAGCCTGGACGGCCGAGTTTCAAGACGCCCGTTTCTCCAATCTCGGACATGCGGTTGCGGGTGCCGTTGATGTGAATGACGACGGGTACGATGACATTCTTGTCGGTCAGCCGTACATTACTGGGGGGGGCGTCCTGTGTTTGAACCCGCACGCGGGGCGGGTGTACGTGTTTCATGGCGGGCCCGCCGGACCGGAACTCGCACCGGCCTTGGTCCTCGAAGAACCGTACGCTGGGTGTAGCACCGGTTTTGGGTTTATGTTAGCCGGCGCAGGTGATGTCAACGGTGACGGTACGAGTGACGTTGTGGTCGGCTGGTGGGCCGCGAATCATAACGGCTTCAATTACGGTACCGGTTTTATCCACTTTGGGAGCCCGAGTGGTTTGTCGGCGACACCCAATCGTTTTTTTGATGGCGCTTTGGTTAGCGGCGACATCAATGCCACCGGGGCGGGCGATGTTGACGGCGATGGTCTCGATGACGTCCTAGTGGGTTACACGGGACACAGCAACGAAAACGGGTCGTGGGTCGGGTCCGCGTGGCTATTTCTTGGGAAAAACGCCACAGCCGAAGAAGTCCGTGATGCGCGGTCAACGTCGACGGTCGTGTTGCATTCGAACTATCCCAATCCGTTCAACCCCGTGACAACGATCCGCTTCGAATTGCAGGAGCGGATGCTAGTGCGCATCGACGTGTTCGATGTTGCAGGGAAGCGTGTGACGCCTCTGTGCAGCGAGGTGTTCCCGCCAGGAGTACAAGACGTTTCGTGGGCTGCATCGAATGTGGCAAGCGGTGTCTACTTCGTCCGTCTCGTCGCCGGTGACCGTGTCGTGACAAGACGCATGCTTCTTCTAAAATGAGTCTCTTTGGACTGGCTTGCATCGTCTCCATTATTTCTCCATGACTGGGGAGGGCTCCAGGGGACTGCAGGGGAATCAAAACGACGCTGTAACTCAAAACTTTTCACACAGTAAAGACCGAAGTCGTTCGCCATCATCAGGTTAGGGTTTGTGGTTGAAAAGGGCTCGATTCCCGCCGCCTCTACCATTTTGCCCGTAGTAACGACGTGCGCGGCGGACTAAAGCCCGCCGCCTCCACCAGCGTTCATGCATGACAACAGCGTGTCGCCCAATTGACGCTGTGGTATTACCAGACGTGATAGATTGATTCCTGGGTTCCGATCGGGTACACTTCCGCCCTGACCGTCGAAAAAAGCACAGGGGTGTGATATCGAAATGGATACTGATTTCATCGTCAAGATCGTGATCGGTGTAGGCCTGCTTCTCGCTTACGTTGTAGTCGTTAGTGTCAAGGGGTACCTGGTTCGTCGCTACGCGCGCGGTAAACACATTGAGGCGGAGCGAACGGCACTGATCAACAAACTGATCACCGTATTCTTGTTCATAGGACTAGTGGTTGCAGAAGCGATCACATGGGGTGTGCACCTATCCGGGCTGTACGTGTTTGTCACGTCATTCTTCGCGATGGTCGCAATCGGTTTCTTTGCCGTGTGGTCGGTGCTGAGCAACATCACGTCCTCAGTTTTGATCTTTTTTCTGTTTCCGTACAAGATCGGGGATTACATCCAGGTGATCGGTGACGACATTTCGGGGAGGATCACGGACATAACGCTTTTTCACCTCATCGTCGAGAGTAAAGACAAGAGTGTCGTGACGATCCCCAACAACCTCGTCATTCAGAAGTCAATACGGATTCTGGGTGAAGGCGAGCCGGTTACCAGTGTCTGATGAGGTAGCGAGATCGGGTTCCGTTCAAGGCGTGCGCCGACAGCAGACTGTGATCAGGCCGTCTGTTGTCGGATAGGTACAACCATCCGCAGGTGGATCTACTCGAGATCAGTCAGGCCGGCTTGTCATTATTGTCTCGTAGATCGTCGGTTCGATTTCCGCCGCCTCCACAATTTTGCACGTAGTGACCACGTGCGCGGCGGACTAAAGCCCGTCGCCTCCACGATTTTGCACGTAGTAACCGCGTGCGCGGTGGACTAAAGCCCGCCGCCTCCACCAGTCTTTGTCTTCGCTCAACGTATTGTCATAACTGCCCGAGTTCTTCCACTACGGTTTCTGTTTTGGGAAGAGGCGCCTAATAGTCCCGCGACCAGCCGATACCGATGCTCGTCTGCCCCTTGTTGCCGAAAATCGTTTCGACCTTGAACCGGCCTTTCAGAAAATACTCTAGGCTGACAAACGAATCGGAGTCTTTGTCCAGTGCATATGCATAGCTCAACAAAACCTGAGGATTGAGGTATTTACCGACCGAAAGCGCCGTGCCCGCATTGTCCGGGCCGGTGCTCTTGACCGTTACAATGTCGATGCCCAGTTGTCCTCCCACTTTGCTTTGCAACTTTGAGGCTCCGACGGAGACCAGCATTTCGCGCGTGCGGTCTCTCATCAGATTGACCTGTCCGTCATCCAGCTGGCTGTACGGACGCCCGAAAAGGAGTACCGACATGATATCCGCTTCGGGCATGTCCGGTTGGGAAGCAAATCTTAGTTCCGGTGCCTGTGTGGTTCCACCGAACAGGATCTGGATCTTGGTTCCTTCGATTTCGGTGCCGAGCACGACATCCAACGATGGATCGATCTCATCACCGCCGTAAAAAGTCACAACTCCCCGTTCGAGTTCGAACCTTCTTCCCAGTGCAACCAGTGTACCGCGGATCACGCGCAGCTCTCCGGTTACCGTCGGCTTGCCTTCATGTTGTTTGATGTTTAGATCGCCGGATAGTTCCAAGTCGAGTCCCTTGCCGCGGACCCAGAAACCGGATGGAATGATGACATTGACATCGAGATTCAAATCAGATGGCGCTACCGTCTGTTGCGGGGGCGAAGAGGAAGCGCTTGGTGCCAGGCGGATCGTATCCGCTTCGGCGCCGAGCGAATCTCTGACCAGCAGAATCGCCTCTCCATCAATGGGATGGAGATCCTCGCTCTGGTCAGGGACACGGATAAACGCCTGATCGATCCTGATCTCACCTTTGATCTCCGGTTTCTTTCGTGTGCCTCCGATGCGAATGTCGAGATCACCGGTCATACGGGCCTGATCGGCTGCGTTCATCTCGAATCCTTTGCTGGCGATGGTTCCTTTGAGTTCAGGATTCCGAATCGGGCCGCTGCCGTTAAAAGACAATGACAGCAGGCCGCCCAATCCGACTTCTGAAGGGAGGAGTGGATCGAAATCTTCGAGCGGGATCGAATCCGACACCACTTCGATGTTGATGTTTCCCGTATCGTCTACCTCGGCGACCGGTGGTTTCAATGAAATAGCCAGCGGGCCCCTCACTTCGGCCTTCATCATCAACCGTCCTTGCCGTTCCAGCGTCAGCGTCCCGGCGAAGCCATCTCCTTCAGAAGTACACAGTTCAGTTGCGCCGGCAGCTTTCAGACTCGCTTCCAGGCCGAGGAGGTATTTCGACAATTTCGGCCAGCCCGAAAAGTCCATTTGCATACGG
>CP070677.1:764201-770377 GCA_020352495.1 Candidatus Latescibacterota bacterium | reverse complement strand
TGAACAGTTCAAAATGGGCATCGCAATTTTCTGTGAGACCCTCAATCCCAGTCGGTCCAGGTGCCCGTCCTTCACGTACTCGCGTCCTTGGGCTTTGACACTCGTTAGCCTCGTGAGGTGCGCGCGCAGGTTCTTCAGCTCCTTTCCATGAGATTCTCCCTTTCATCGATCGGAAATTTAACGGGTCGGGGGCCGTTCGCGGTGGTTCCATGATGTCTCTCACAGAACCCAAGTCGTTCTCCTCGTCATGATGGAAATCGATTGGGATACGGGTCGTTTGGGTCCAAAGGTACTCCCGTCGGAATTCCACTCTTTCCTCAAAGAAAAGGAAGCTCCCAACCCTGCCCTCGAGTTCAGGGGTGAGGTTCTCCTCTTATCGGAGAGGGTCGGTGCTTCTCCCAAAGCACGAAGGGGAGTACCCTGGGATCTCCAACCTCAAGATGTTTGGGTGGAGGAACGGACGAACCCATCCACGGTTTCGAGCCCCTCCGCTCCACCCATCGCTCTCCCCGGGTCTTCCCCCACCAACCGTTCGTCGGTCGTCCCGCATGCTGCATCCGCTCCGTATGTGTCCCGCTTCGAAGCGAGGCACTCCCCCAGCGCTCGGGCGATCGCATCCTGGCTCGGATGGGCGGAGTCCATCGGAAAACCCTCGCGGTCCATCCCAATGAATTCGTACCAGTCCAGGACGAAGTCGCAGGCCCCGACCGTCCACATTGGGCTCCCCTCTCGGTCTTCGAGGTCGTATATCGAAACGATTCGTGTCCCAGGTCCGTCCACGCCCCTGAGCATCTGGAGTGCGGATGGGTAGACCAGTCGGTCCGCGATGAGCAAGATAACTTTCGCTTCGCGCTTCTCCTTACAGTCGAGGGCGAACAGGAGGACTTTGGAGAGCAACGTGTCTTGAAAGGAGTCTCCACCCCCTCCGGACACGTAGGTGAGGTCGATCCCGTAGTTCTGAAAGACGCAACCCAAGTTGCCGCTGGACCCCTTCATGTGCTTGCGGAGTTCCCCCCTCGGAGTGCAGCACGCGATCTCCTTCACGCTCCCAAAGAACCACCCAGTGCGTGTGATCTGGCGGCATACAACGTTCAAAAGCTTCGGAGTGAGCCTCCACCGACTGCACGTGCGGAGGTCCCAGAAAATGCCGACCGACCGGCCCTCCCCTTTCCACTTCCTCAGGGAGCGGAACAGATCCCGGGGCTCCTTCGGTGCGGGCTCCCGGTGGTGCGCGAGGCACCTCCCCCAGCGCACCTTCGTGTGCGTAAGGGACAACGGCTCGACCGGACGATCCATCCTTCGCCGCTTCCGTCGGACGTTCGGCTCGAGCAAGAACGGAAGGCTCCGCTTCCTCTTCCGAGATCGCACGCGCGCAGCAGGGTGCAGGAACATGGTCAAGGCGCTTCCGTTTTGGTCGGACCTTCACCCCCCGCGAAACTTACGCGGCCGATCCGCGATACCGACCAAGGATTACCCCCTTCGCTTCGACGGGACGCGTCGGTGGTGCAGGAGAACCAACGTGGGTTCGAGCGCTGCGTCGCTAACGAGGAGAAAAACACGACGATGGTTTTCACTTCAGTCGCATTCTGTCGTCACACAGAATCGAACCGCTACCTTCAAACAACGCGGTTTCCTTCCTCGACGTTGCGTTCCGTTCCGATCCTTTTCCGACCGAGGAGCGATCTCAGTCCCCCTTTCGAGCGCCCCCCTCCCCCCTCAACAAAATGGTATATTTCTTCGTCCATTTCCAACCGCATGTCCTCTATCCCTCTTTTCTCCAAAAATTTGGACAATCCTTCGAGAATTTCCTTGAATGAGGGCCGATGCTTGGGGGGTTCGGCAATGCAACTACGGAAAAGGGTGTTTTCTTCCTAAAAAGAGAGAGGTTAACGCAAGTCGGGACGCGACGAACGTCGGTGAAGCCCTTCAACGATACGGGGTCCGAGCGCATTAGTTCGTCCATGCACATTCCGAAGGAAAACACGTCGACTGCTTTCAATTCCTCCATCTCCCCCCCCCCCATGGAACCACCAGGCTAGAGCGTTATCCAGCGCAAACGTTCGACGTACCCCAACAAAACCCCTTTCGGTCGAACCCTTGAAATCGGTCACCCATTTGCGTTCAGAAATTTTGATGGTACCCAGTCCCGTGACCATCAAGGTTTCGGGTTTCAAGTCCCTACCAACCTCAGAGACAAAGGCGAATGAAGTACCAGTGCGCCAGCCCGTTCCGATGAATGTGTTCCATCCCGTCGGCAATTTGATAAAAAATTTTTACGTAGTCATCCGCTGAAAAATTGTTCTCTCCCAGAGCTGCTCGGTACGAGGCGAGGTCGCAGCGCTCGGACTCAAAAATTATCCATATCTCCCCCTCGTCCCTGGTGAGGAATCCGTGCACCTTCAGGAAGTTCTTGTGGTGGGACGAAATAAGAATTCGTATGTGTCGCTCAAGCCGTTCCAGTTTCCTTCTTCTCCGACCCGAGAGCGATTCGAGACGAAACTTCTTCACGACGACGCGCGACGCGTCGGTGCCATCGGTCCACCTCCCCTCGCACAAGTCGAATCCCGACCCCGGAGAGTCCAAGACGGACTCGATCCTCAGTTCACTCTCGCGGATAAAGTTCCGATCTCGGCAGAGCACCGACTTTGGTAGTAGACCCCCCCTCGCATCAAGGAGTCTGATCGTATGAGCGCTTGCCACCATGTTCCCGAAGATGTGCCTCCTTACCGTTGAAGGGTGAAACTTGTAAACATTGGGGTTCTCCCTCTCATTCCTTGTTGTGAACCAGTACCCCCAGCAGTCCAGAATGATTCGATTCGTCTGAAGGTAGTGCCTCGACAGACCAAACGCGGGCGCTAGGGTCCCGATGGGGAGACATTTTGTTCCATGGATTTCGAGGGACCTCCCAGGCCTCTTCAACATGAGTGTCACTCCTTTGATCCTTTTCCCCATCGCGTCGTTGATTTCGACCAACCTCACGAAACTGCTCGCCAAATCCACCGTGACCGTCTCTTGAGCTTCAACCGTCCAAATCGCCACGACTTCGAGTTTTTGGATGCTGCGGATGGCTCTCATCAAACCCTTGGTCCGGTCATCCAACGCGTGGACTCTGAGGTAGAGGAACCAGAACTTGTGCCGGACGTACCCCAACGTAACGGATTGGTCTCGATGGAGATGGTCCGTCCCGACAAGTTTTTCGAAAAAATCGTAGTCCTTCCCGATCACGAAGAATGCGCTCAGGACGTTCCTCTCCTCGATGACCCTGGGGTCTACGACGCTCTCCCATTCGTTTTCCATTTTCCTGCGAGAAAACGCCACGCGCGGGGTCCTGAAGGTGGCCGGACCAAAATTTGGAGGCAAACGTCCGTTTAATTATTTTTGGAATGTTTTGAACTTCCTGTCCATGCACTGCAGTTTACCACGCGGGGTGTGAGGGGGGGGGCGCACGGCCGGAGCCGCTTGGGGTTTATGTCAAAAAAAAAAAAAAAAAAACACGGGTTTTTGTCGGATGAATCTCGGCCTATTTTTTTTTTTTGGCGTTTATAAACCCCAAGCGATTTTTTTGATTGGAACGCGATGCTCGAATTCTGGACCGAAATTCTTTTAATGGTGCCTCGTGGACAGCTTCACCCTCTTGCGATTGGGACCCTCATCATGGTCCTCCCTGGTCCTCTTCCCACCGACCATCGCGATGGTCCCAGCGAAAGCCTCGTCCGAGGGGTTCGAGAAGTAGTTGATGCACCACTGGGACCGCGAGACAATGCTCTTCAGGAGGTCCATCCTGTGGCCCTTCACCCGCACGCCGGAAACCTTCCTCAAGTCCTCCGAGATCGGATCCAGATTCAGCTTGTAGCTAGTCCCTGGGGAGCGCGAGCGGTCCACCTCCAACCACTTGGAGTTCGCCCCCAGCGAGATCAAGTCGGAGAGCTCGAAGCCCTTGACGACCGAACGGATGGTCTTCATCGCGTTCCCCGACCTGACGCACGTGAAGTCGTTCCCGGTCAGGATGCCCCAGCACAGGACGAACTTCGGCACCGCCAGGTCGTTGTCACCGCACCACCGCTTGCGTATCGCCAGGCACATCGAGCGAACGTCCAGGACGTACGATCGCTTCGGTCGCTCCTCGCCCTTCGGTGGGAAGCGCTTCATCCGCAGGAATATCCTGGACTCCGGAACGAGGTTCTGCAGGAGGCAGCAGTAGCTGAAGTGGTCCGTGTCCGTGAACCCATCGATGACATGCACGGAGTGCGGGAACCCGTCCGTGAAGCGCTTCATGTACCCGTAGGCTATCTGCTCCCCCTCGTACGCTCGCATGGGTTCGGACCGGCGGACATGGCCCGAGCGGACCTCAAGAGCGTCGAAGGCGATCGAACCCCGTTCGTCCCGGAACGGAACGGCGTCGACGATCAGCGCAGGCTTCGCACCGAACGCTCCCTGCTTCCGGGCCCACTGCTGGCAGAACTTCCTCGCCACGTAGCCAATGACCTTCTCCCGCACCTCGTTGTCCGACCTGCTTCCCATCCACGCATCGCAGGTCAGGTTGCACTCCTTGTCGCTGATCACCACCTCGTCGGGGGACATCCGCTTGCCCGCGTCGCCGTCCCTCCGCACCTTCAGCTCTGGCCTCCTGTCGTAGTCCCCGTCGATCGCGAGGACGACGGTGTCGAACCCGATCCTCTGCGTGTACGACTCCACGTAGTTCATCATCGAGTAGACGATCAGCGATCCGGTCAGCTTCTGGTACCTCGACATCGAGAGCATCTCGATGAACTTGATGCTGAAGTCCATGTAGAGGTAGCACCGCTTCCCACCACCAACGGCCTTCGCGATCGTCCTGGCGCTCTGGGACGCGTTCGCGTCGTAGTGGAAGGACTGCGGGAACGTAGCGAAGAGGTATTTCTTCCCCTGGCTCGAGTACTTCTTCCCCATCCCGATTCGTTTCTCCGTTCAATCGACGCGGGGCTCGGGACTCACCCCCCTCCCATGGGAACGGCCGATGGAGTGTGCGCGTTCCATTTTTGGTGGGAAAATGAAGCATGGCCCGCACTCCATTCATTTGAACGATAAAAAAAATTATTATATATATTTTTAGATTCGCGAGGTCTTACACAAATTCGCGAAATTTTTTTTTCTTTGGTCGTGGGATCTCAAAGGCGAAAACAGGCGACATTTTTTTTTTCAGTTTGGAACGTATCATTTTATTACTGACGCAAGTGCGAATTCACTGCCCAAAAATGCTGACTAAAATGAGGTGGTGCACCTTGTTATCGGCCGTACGGCTCATAACAAGTTTGTTGCCAAACTTGTTATTATGGAAATTTTGGGAAAAAATCAGGAAGGTGATGTTCAACAAAACTTTGCATTTCGTTTGTCAAAACTCCTCTTCCCCATGAAGTTGAAAAAACTTACCCTGTTACACGAGATGTTTTTCGAGTCCCACAGATGAGTTCATTTCAAAACAACGTTCAGCTTCAAACTCCTGAGAGAGTACTTTTTTTTTGTTTCGGTGTTCCCAATGAAAAAGAATTTGTGTTTGTTCAAAAAACCGAAAGTATAAAAAATTGGTTGGGTGTCACATGGCACGTCAATCACAATAAAATTCCATCATCATCATGATAATGCCATTATTTTCAAAATTTCATCTCCCAAAATGAGTTTTCGGCTTCGACTTTTTTTTTTGATCCGCCCACGGCCAACCTTCTCGCCCCGATAGTATACGCCCTTTAATATTTTGTTTCAGGCCGGACAAAAAGTGCAATTCTCCAGGTTCAATTTTCGGGACCTTTTCAATGACTTGTATTTTTTCCCAAAATATCCATGTTGAAAATTTTTCTTCCAACCCTTTATTATAGTTATTCACGCCGTCCGCGTAGGAAAAGCGCAGTTTTTCGTCGACTGGGCATAACAAGCACTTCCACCACGTTTGCGTGTCCGTTTTCTAACGCCCACTGGATCACATCGCTGTCCCACTCCCCCTGGTCCACCCTCTTATCCTTCAGCAGCACCTTCACCACGTCCGAGTGCCCGTTCGCTGCTGCCCACCGGATCGCGTAGTTGTCGTCCGCTCTCGGATCCACATCTGGATGTTTGAGCAGCACCTTCACCACTTCCGCGTGCCCTCTTTCTGCCGCCCACTTGATCGCCCGGTTGTCGAGCGCACTCGGGTCCACCCTATC
>CP070677.1:760756-764101 GCA_020352495.1 Candidatus Latescibacterota bacterium | reverse complement strand
GCGTCCCCAAGGGGATTTGAACCCCTGTTGCCGCCGTGAAAGGGCGGTGTCCTAGGCCAGACTAGACGATGGGGACGCTCGATTGGTATTTCGTTAGCCGAATTCGCAAGTCGATACTAATTAACAGACTGCCCCGCAAAAGTCAATTGTTTTCGGTATCGACCACGCCTCAACCCGCTCCCCGGCGCTCCCCGCGAAGTCCATGGGTGCTGGGCGATTATACCGCTCGATCATCCCCTGTTTTTTCCGACATCCCATCCCCATCACTCGAACGGCAGCTCGAGTTGACCCTCCCCCTTTGGTTTCGCCGCGGTCTTACGCGTTTCGAACACACGTGGGAGCAGCTTCAACAGCTCGCTCCGGGTCATTTCATCAAAATCAAACGCCCCGCTGTCAATCAGCTTTCTGACGTGCTCCCGAGAGATATTCTTCGCCCCCACCTTTCGAACAAACTCCTCGAGCGACCGATACTCTCCCCTTCGCCGCGCCTTTACGATCCGCTCTGCCACCTCCCCATCCATCCCCGGGACTGCACACAGTCCGACCCGTATTTTCCCATTCTCGAGCCCAAACCGCACATCGCTCCGGTTGACATCGAGATCCAATAGCAATCCGCGGTCGCGAAGATATGAGACGTAGCGCGAGAGCCTTCCCTCGTTATCACAATACGATTCGAGAAGCGCGAGGTAGAACACCGACTCGTGGTGGGTCTTCAAGAAAAACAGTTTGTAGACGAGAAGCGCGTCGGCGAAAACACGTTTGCGGCTCATCGTCGTTTTGGAATGATAGAGGAGCCGCTCGAACCATTCGTTCGCCTTCTCCATCGGTAAGTTCGCATCCGCCGTCCCCGTCATAAACTGTTTGCGAACCGCGGAAAGCACCCCCGGTGTCGCGGTCCGGAGCTCGTTTACCATCTTCCATGCGTCGAGGCGAGGCATTCCGGCCAGCACACTGATTATGTCACGGAGCTGTTCATGATAGAGAATGTGCCCCCGCGTACCTCTAAGAATGGGAACGAGTTCCGGTATGTCTTCCTTGAACTCTAGATTTCGTGTCTGGTACGAGCTAAATCGCTGACTGAGTGACTGGTCTCCCTCGCGCACACGCATGAGCGCAAGAAAGTTAGTCAGATCATCTATCGATCCGAGTTGGAATGTCTCACGTTGTTGAAGGGTGGCAGGCCCTTCGAACAAGAATACGCCCGTGGTCTCACCTGTTTGGACTTGGTTCCAGACTTCCCCGTCATTGATCGAAAACCCGTCCCATCCATAGTCGGCGATCTTGGTGTTTCGAAGTTCTTCGTCAGCGCGAGCCGTTACACCGAGCGCACCCAATGATGTGACGTCGATCCGAAATACGCGCTCGATGGGAAAGCCATCTCTCCCCGCCTGGACAAAAAGATCGCCTGTCTCTTGATCGATTGAATGCCCGAGAAAACCGGTTAGCGGCACCGGCGAAAGCGCAAGACTTCGTCTCGATTTGATAAACCCACTGGGCAGATCCTCGAGAAGCGCGGCACGTGTGAGAAGATCCCGTACAGCGATTGATCGTTTGTATAGCCGCCCAAGGTGCCAATCCTGATCATATAGCTTCTTGATCGACAATCCCGCGTGGCGCCCTATGATCTGCTGTATCTCTTGAACTTCATCATCCGACACACCGACCACCGTTGCCACCATCCGTACCGCTTTCACAGGGGTTATCCGTTCGATGGCGGGCAGATAAGCCAGCGAGCCAAACTCGAACATCTCGAAGAGCAACTGCATGACCTCCGAGCGTGAATCACTTGTGATCTGGATTTCGATCTCTCGCGATTCTCTTGACCTCGAATCGAACGCCGGCTGGAAATTTGGTTTGTATCGGTACGGGTCGAAGGACGTGATGCCAAGCAAATAGGCGGTCAACGACTGAAGATTCAATGCCGTCGCCGGGCCAAGCTCGATCCTTGACTCCCGAAGTCTCGTGAGAATCCTGTGAAAGAGCAAGAAAGTGGGCCCCAGGTTTTCTGAGAGAATCTGATCAACTTCATCTTCGAGCATCGTCTGGTAACGAAGAATCTCGGTATTGGACAGACTACCGTATCGATTTCGGACGGCTCGCGTACACAACTCGAGAAGCTCTTCCCGGCAAGCGTCCGAAGACGGAAACAACTCACTCTTCGCTGCGTCGCGATCGACATCATCCAACAGGTCCCCCGGGATCATCTCATCTACACGCGTGGTATTCTCGTATGCCGCTTGATAGAACGGATGAAGCACGCTGATTTCCAAAGCGGATTTCATGCTCCAGTCGGCAGGCTCACGATCGATTTTGAAAAAATCATTCCCGCGACCGGGTTGTTGAATCCCGCGGAGCGTCCCGTACAACTCGCGCATCCCTTTGTCCAGATACCGCACCTCTTGTGTGAGCAACGGCGCAACTTCGGTTCCCGAAGCCAACTCAAGAAGTTTTTGCGTCAACACTCTTTCCTCAGGAACGCCGTGGTCTTGAATCTCGATAAACAGCCGTTCGCCAAACAACTCTCGAAACGTGTTCACAACCTTTGCCGCCCCGGCGTCATCCCCCGCGAGAAGCATATTCGCCACCTCGCTATCCACCGCTCCCATAAACGCCGCGACACCGTCTGTGTGCGGTCCGAACATATCGAGATCGAGCGCACCTCCGCCCTCACCGGCCGCGGTCGAGAGACTTGCCAGCGCCGCCACATGACGCAGCCCGTCTCGACTTGTCGCTAAAAGCGCAAGCGAAAACCGATCTTCTCCGGCGCGCACTAGAGGATGGTGCTGAAGCACCACTCCGTAGATGGGTTTTATCTCATGTTTCTTTGCGGCAAGGTGAAACTCGACAAATCCGTATGTAGAGTTAATGTCGGTAAGCGCGACGCTTCCAAAACCGGATCGTTTCGCGTGGGCACAGATCTCCTCCGGCGTATTGAGCCCCACCCCCAAGCTGTAGGACGAATAGACTTTGACATGAGTGAATTTCGGGAGATCCGGTTTTCCTATTGCGCCGCTAAGGCGTTCCATATGGCGACCTTTCTTCCGAACGTCGTTCGTGTCGATCGAAATATAAAATATAGTTGACACAAAGCGGAAGAATCCCATCGACGAAAGCGCGCCTGGAGTAAACTCTCTCCTGCATCCGAACCCAGACCGGACCAAAAACACGGGACCTCCAGCCATACTGGAAGCCCCGTGTTGACATTCTCGGGTGTGGGTTTGAGTCGGACGACCGGATTTCTCCTGCCGCGGCCGCATCAAACCAAAGATCAGTCGTTGTAGAGCTCTTTGATCGCACCCCACGTTTTGTTTTCGACTGGAACCGGTGGTGTGCAGCACTCCGCGT
>CP070677.1:716300-760656 GCA_020352495.1 Candidatus Latescibacterota bacterium | reverse complement strand
TCTGAAGGGGTCAGGAGGAACAAGATGAAACCGATCAATAATGTCGCAACAATAATCAAAATATTTTTTGTCGTTGCGGCCGTCGCTGTGGTTCTCATTGCCATCTCCGTCGCGTCGATACTGTCCGGTCAGTTCAAGGGCTTCGTTGGAAAGAGCACTGTCCTCGCGACAGATACGTACATCGGCGTGCAGGATGCGATGGCAAGCGTCGACGTAGTCGATCGGTTCTTCGAACGCATGGGCAGCGACTTGAGGACTGCCAAAACGGTCTTGCAGGCGGGACTCTCGCTGTTGTCTTCTCTAGGCGAAACACTGATGCTGCCCGCGCTGGCGGTGTTCCTACTCCTCACCATCGGGGTATGGTGGTATTTCAGGAGTGCCCATAGAAGGAGTACTCAGAATGCGTCGTTCATTGTTTAAAATCTTTGGTGTTTTGACATTCGTGCTTTTTTTGGCGCTATTCGTTGGCGTGAGTAACACCGTTGTTCGGACGGTGGCCAAGGCGGTTTTTGTGCCGATCGCGACGTCCATGGCTCAGACTGCGGCGGACACAACAGGGCAGACCGCGGCGGACACGGTTGTCGTGGAGGATGAAGAGCCAAAAGACAAAGAACAAGAGGCTGAAAAAGCGACGCAGAAAAAAACAAAAGAAGGTGCTCTCAGCATCAAGATTGATGAGAGCGGAATCCGGATCGAAGGACCGGCGGGCGAAGGAGGTGAGGCGGACACCTCCAAACCCAGGATCATATTTGATACGGGTGACTGGACATCGTATGAGGGGACCCGGAGATACCGCGAGAAAGGCTCCGACATCATCCAGGTTGGAGAGGACGTTTATGTTGGCGCCGACGAGCTGGTCCGGGGAGATGTCGTTGCGTTTGGCGGTGATGTGTCGTGTGCGGGGAAAGTGGTGGGTGACGTTGTGGTTATCGGTGGGAATGCCCGGATGCGCTCGGGTGCAGAGGTCAATGGGAACGTCATCGTAGTCGGCGGAGAATTGGAGGAGGAGCCGGAAGTCCTCATCCACGGCGAGCGCAAGAATATCAAAGATTTCAACCTGTCGTTTTTAGGTTTCCCACTTCTCTTTGGACACCACATGCGGATGTTCGAGCTTTTCATTATCCCCATGAAGTTCTTTATCAGTTTGATCCTCTCATTTCTCATAATTCTTTTCCTCAGGGAGCGGGTCATTCGGAGCCAGGAGCACGTGACCAGCGGTGTGCTCAAGAGTTTTGGAGCAGGATTTCTTGTGGCCTTTATCGGTGTTTTCGTCGTGACATTCTTGACCATCGTCCTGTTGATAACACTCATCGGTATACCGCTCGCGTTCGTGTTGATCGTCAGCTGTATCGCCATATTCATCATTGCGGACACGGTCTTTATATATGCGCTGGGTGCCAAAGTAAACGAGTTGCTAAACATTCAAACCACAAACCCCTTTGCGATCGTGGTAGTCGGGTTGGCGGTGCTTTATCTCCCCGCGTTGCTGGGGTTTGGCTTCTCTCTCCTGCCCTTTGGTGGTCCGCTGGGGACGCTGTTCAAATTCCTTGGATGGCTCCTCGGTCTGTTCGCGTTTCTTGCCGGTCTTGGCGCGCTTTTCCTCAGCCGGTTTGGCACCCGAAGTGTCGCGATAGGCACGCCGATGACCCCGCAGGCAAACCCGGACTGATCACAGTTGTGCGGGCTGGCCTCAGATTTGCTCTTTCCATCGATGGGCTCAATTATTAAGGTATCTACATGAGGTTAGCTGCGCCGCGGGCGATTGCATCTCTTACGATTATCCTCGTTTGCTTGTCTTCCCCCACCCAGGCCAACCCGGACCCCGTCGATGATAGTAGAGTGGCCTGGGCATATGACACGATTGTGGACTCGATTACGGTCTCGGGGAACCGGCAAACCCGGACCCACGTGATCCTCCGTGAGATGGAGACACGACCGGGCCAGAGGCTAGATGAGCCGACCCTCGTTCGTGACATTCGTTTTTTGAACGGCATGAGTCCGTTTGCGAGTGTCGAGGTGACGGCGGTCGAGCTTCGCCCCGGTCACTGCGCACTGCGTATTCACGTGATCGAGCGGTCCGAGCTGTTCGTCAAGGCGATCCTGCCGTATCTCAAATACGATTTTGAATCGGGACTCACTTATGGGATCCGCTGGAACGACAAGAACTTCAGGGGCAGGATCGAACAGCTGGCATTCACGTTTACGCGAAACGAGCGACGGGACGAGAATTTCTCTTTCGGGTGGACCTCGCCGTGGATCGGGTGGAGGCACATCAGTGTCGGTGCGCGTGGGAACTATTTCAATAGAGGTGACGAGCCCGACGAGGTTAGCGTTCTCGAGCGAACGGGTCTAAGCGGGTTTGTCGGTTTTCCGCTGACGGAAAGCCGAATCAAGTTCTCGCAGCTTCAGTTCGTTGCCGCGCTCAACAAATCCCGAACCGGTGCGAGATATGAAGAAACCACAAAAGAAATCTCGCTCTCCCCGCTCGTCGGCTACCGTTTCGACAGCCGCGACAGTCACGTGCGACCCGGGCAGGGCATCGTATTCGTTACCGCTCTTAGGGCCACGTATCCATTGGACGATGGGCACGACGTCTACTACTGGCTGTGGAATGAGCTCAGACATTTCCGATCCGTGGGTGAAAAACACGTCATCGGGTTGCTCTCGGACTTCCAGTATCAGTTTGGGGATTTCCCGGACTACTCGGTGTTGAAGCTTGGCGGGCCCCGCTCGCTGCGCGGACGTCAAAACGGCCGGTTCTCAGGATTTCATCGGTGGTTTGGGACGGTCGAGTGGCGTTACGAAGTCATGCCAAAGAAGATTCTCCGGCTGCCAATCGTGAGAACCTTTGACATCAGTCTCGGTCTCGTCACGTTTATCGATGGGGGCATCGTTTGGGACGATACCGATTCGTTCGAGCTGGAGAACCTCCGGGGAACCGGCGGGCTTGGTCTCCGAGTCTACTCGCCACTGCGGGATGTGTTGCGGTTCGATTTTGGGTTCAATCTCCGAGGGTCGTACAGATTCCATTTTGGGACTGGGGTCCGGTTCTAACTGCTCCCGATACCGGCACTGAATCCGACCGGTCCTCCCGCCGACCCCACCGAGACCGGAGTTGCCGCCTCTCGGCCCTGCCGCGAACTCCGCGGACTCCCTTGGCGGACCACGCGACGGGATGCCAACAGCCCTGCCCTTGCCACCAACTGGGCTTCCACACACCGACAGGTTGGATTCGCCCCGCCTCGCAGGCGTGATTCTCCGAAAAACCCCGGATCTCGCCGCCGCTCCGGGGCGGGTAACATGAGAAATCACCCGTAGTTGGCTCCCGAGTGGTGGGTGACATTCCCCATATGTCGTTGTGATTCTGGGTAAGATGCCCCAAAGATCATTACGGTTTGACCACGTACTACCTCCCTAATTTGCAGAGTGTTAGGAAACCTGCCTGGCGACAAAGTTCAAATAACCATTGTAACCTGCTATTGAAAAAAAACATAACGGATCGGTTTCCGGTTCGGTGGGGGCGTCGGTCGAGAACGGGCTCGCGTAACGTCTTCCCGGGGAACACCGGTTGCAGACTCTAGTGGCAGAGGGGTCGTAACAATTATCGGAAATATCGAATTATAGTTCATAGCTCAATCGTCTTCGCTTAATCACATTCATAGTTAAAAACCGCTTCGCGACCTGTGAGTACGAACGGACTCCAGAAGTTACGAGTCGTCCTGGTGCTATCCGTCTTTGGGTTTGCCCTCGTCGGATCGGCTCCGATGACTGTGTATGCCGCATCCGAGGACGGGATCCTCGAGGTCCAGCTTGCCAATGGCGTGGACGCCCGGGTTTTCACGGCGGACTACCTTGCCGAACGTACGAGGATCGATGGCGCACGCGGGGTTCTCGAACTCGATAATGGCCAGTATTTCACGTTGATTACGGATATCAATGACCCGTTGATCCAAAACAAGGGCGATGGGCGGTTCCATCCTCTGGACAACGATTTGGTGGTCGATCGTCTCAGCCAGATCGGCTACCCCAACATCGACCTGGAGGTCGAGGTATACGTCCTTCCGTTTCCGAGGGCAAACGTGCTTTCCAGCTCCGCCAGCGGGCGGCGAATATATTTGAGCCCGCAGGTGCTGGAAATCTCAACTGAAGGTGCGGCGTACATCATCGCTCACGAGATGGGGCACGTTTTCCAGTACCGTTATCTCCCCGATTCATCGCATCGCCGCTGGGACGAATACCGAAAAATCAGGGGTATCGAGGACAGGAACAAGTTTTCGGAGTCATCCGCTCACGCCTATCGCCCTCGCGAAATCTTCGCGGAAGATTTTCGCGTCCTTTTTGGCGGGTCGGCGGCCTTCTTCGGAGGTCGTGTGGAAAATCCCGAACTCGAGTCGCCGCTAGCCGTCACCGGTCTGAGGCAGTTCTTCCTCGGACTCACGACCGGGGTTTCCGGGGAGCCGATCATCGTGAGCTTCGTCGGGTATCCGAATCCGTTCAACCCGCAAACCGAGCTTCGTGTGCGTGTCAGCGACGATTTCGTCGCATCGGGCGAGCAGCTCACCGTTACGGTCTATGACGTGACAGGCGCGCTGGTTCGCGAGCTATACAAAGGACGACCAAGTGGTGCCGATGTTCGTGTGGGCTGGGACGGTCGTGACAGACACGGGAGACAAGTTGCCAGTTCAACCTATTTCGGGGTGGTGAAGGCCGGAAATTCGAGAATGACGACAAAGTTGCTGATGATCAAATAACGGCTATCTTCTCGACCGCAGGCGCCGTCTGTTTCGTGGGCTTGCCGGAAACGCAGACACGAAATACTCGGCAGGGCGAGTCCCTTGAGTTGCCTGCACCATGCGCTCCGCGAGTTGCGTACAACACGCAGCCAGACCTGTGGAAGGAACCGATAAAGATCCCTCCTCTCGCGAATCCTAGGTTCCTTCTGCAGGTTCTTTTTTGTGCCCGAGGCTCTGATTCCACAGCTGGCCGCAGGCCGCGAAAATGTCCGGTCCCTTGCTTCGTCTGACGGTAAGCGTGGGCGAGTACGGGAGCAGAACCTGAATAAACCGGTCGAGTTCGTCCTCGCTCAACGTGTCGAACTCGGGGTCCCTTCCCGGGTTGTACGGGATGAGGTTGATCTTGAAGGGGCCCTTGCGGGAGATCTTTCCGAGCCGGTGGGCATCTTCGTAGGATGTGTTTTCCCCTTTGAGGAGCACGTACTCGAGCGTTACCCGGCGGCCCGTGCGTTCGGCGAAGTAACGGGCGGCGTCGATCGTGTCCTTGAGCGAGTGTCTCGACACGGCGGGCATCAGCCGACGTCTTTGGTCGTCGGTAGTGGCGTTCAGCGACACGGCCAACGAGCACTTGATCCCTTCATTTGCGAGGTTTTTCATCCGCCGCGGGAGCCCGGAGGTAGACACAGTGATCCGTTTGCTACCCATTTCCAGACCATCTGCGTCATTGAGCGTGCCGATCACCTGTACGAGCGATCGGTAATTGAGAAGCGGCTCACCCATTCCCATGAAGACGATATTCACTTTGTCCGCGTCGTCCCGGCAGTCCTGCTTTAGGTGGCAGATCTGGTCGAGGATCTCACCGCTTTTGAGGTTGCGTTGAAAGACGCCCTTTGACGTCTGGCAGAACCTGCAGTCCATCGGGCATCCCACCTGACTGGATATGCAGAGCGTAAGCCGGTGACCGTGACGCATCATGACCGATTCGACGAACTTGCCGTCACGAAGCTCAAAAAGGTATTTTCTCGTGTCGTCGATCTTGGAGACCTGCATCGTGGCCCCGCGCAGCGACGAAACCTCCGCGTTCCGTCCCAGGGTCTCCCGCAAGCTCATTGGCAGATCGGTCATTTCCAGAAAATCGTCGGCGAGCTTTTCATAAAGCCAGGACACGAGTTGACGATACCGGTAGCGCGGCTCTTCGAGACGCTCCACGAACTCGCGAAGCTCGGTCAGACTCAAGTCACGGAGATGAGTCCGGCCGTTTTCAACGATCCCGTGATGTGCGTTGTGATGCGTTCTCCCGGACATGTCGTCTTGCATTGCCGACTCCCAGATCGGGCGCTTCGCGCCACGAGACAAGTGATGGCTAGGGTAGCGCGTAGCGGAGAGCCATACCGGCACCCCGTCCATTTTTTGCCATAGCCATTGCGATTGTTATTATGATATGTCTATACCATAAGGAAAACCATCGAAAACGGATCGAACGCACAGTCAACACTCCGCGCGCGTATGCCAAAAAACATTCTTGTCGCAGACGACGAAAAGGGAATCCGGGACACCTTACGACGGCTTCTCGAGTACGAAAAGTATAGCGTCATCACAGCTGACGACGGCGTCGACGCGCTCCACAAAGCGGAAAACGAGTTCGTCGATCTCGTCCTTCTCGATATCAAGATGCCGGGGATGGATGGGATGGAGGTTCTCTCACGGCTTCACAAGAGCCAACCCGAGCTTCCCGTAGTCATCATTTCGGGTCATGGGACGATCCAAACCGCCGTGGAGGCCACGCGGCTTGGTGCGTTCGATTTTATCGAGAAGCCCATCGACGCGGATAGAATCCTGCTTGTGATACGGAACGGTCTCGCCCAGCGGCAGCTCATCCGCGAGAACATCTCGCTCAAGGCGGAGGTTCAAAAGAAGACGCAGATCATCGGCGAGCACCCCGACATCGCTGAAATCATGGAGACGCTCCAAAAAGTGGCTCCGACGAACGCGCGAATATTGATCATCGGTGAGAACGGCACGGGCAAGGAGCTCGTCGCCCGCGCCGTCCATGAGATGAGTCCCCGGGCGAACGAGGCCTTTGTCGAAGTCAACTGCGCCGCGATACCCGAGGAACTCATCGAGAGCGAACTCTTTGGTCACGAAAAGGGCTCGTTCACGGGCGCCGTGTCCCGCCGGGTCGGAAAATTCGAGCTGGCGGACGGTGGGACGTTGTTTCTCGATGAGGTCGGGGACATGAGCCATGCGGCTCAGGCAAAGGTGTTGCGCGTGCTCCAGGAGTCACAATTCGAGCGCGTGGGGGGAACGGAGACCAAACAGGTCGATGTTCGGGTGATCGCCGCGACGAACAAAGATCTCCAAAAGGAGAGCCAGGCTGGGACGTTTCGGGAAGATCTTTTCTACCGGCTCAATGTGGTGCCGGTCACCATTCCGCCGCTGAGGAAACGGGTAACGGACATCCCGCTTTTGGTGGAGCATTTCCTCCAAGAAACCGCCGCGGAACTCGGACAGAGACCCAAGAAGATGTCGAAGCGCGCGATCGCGGAGCTCACCGAATACAACTGGCCGGGAAATATTCGGGAACTCGAAAACCTGATCGAACGACTCGTCATCCTGACCCAGAAACAGACGATTGACGTCGAGGACCTTCCGCTTCTCGGGCCGGCGAAGAATCTCGAGGAGCAGTTTCTCGAGAGGGACACCTACAACGAGTTCAGAGAGGCGGTCGAGCGGGAGTTTTTTGTCCGAAAACTCCGGGCCTGTGGTTACAACGTCAGCAAGACTGCCCGTAAGCTCGGGATGCAACGGAGCAATCTTTACAAAAAACTAGAAAAATACGGGATACCTTACAAGCGAAGCCGAGAAGACGAGGACAATGAGGAAAGTTCGGCGTAAGTCCTTGACAATACGTAAGACGCAACGCTATATTATGTTAGTAGGTATTCACGTACCCTATGATGGTTATCTGATTTGTAGATACAAGGTTGGCCTTGGAAGGAGATGATGGTCGGATGAAACGGGCATGGCTCACTCTGGTGGCTGTAATGGCTCTGGTGCTCGTATATCCTACCACTATGCCTTCTGCGAAGTCCCCTGGTGCCCAGGATACGCCCACCATACATATCATTACTCCGCAGTCGGGTGACAATCCGGCGTTTAGCGGAGAGGGCGACGATGGGGATGCAGACGACCTGGCAGGACGCCAAAACAAGAAGACAAAACCCAACGGTGTCTCGATAGATACCGGCGTCCAAATTCAGGCTAGGTTGGCGGCACAGATTTGGCGGATGTACTTTTTCACTTTCAGGCTTTACAGATAACATATTGCTCTTGAGTTTCGGCACAACCTAAGAGCACACGAGACCTAGTCTAGAAATGTCGAACGCACGGGACGATAAAGACGGGCTTCATAACAACAAGCGACGGAAGCATCCTGAATCGGTCTTCTCGCCCAATGAGGAAATCGGGCAGATGCATTTCGCCACGGAGAACTACTCCGCCGCCATCGAGTACTTCACAAAAGCTCTACAATCCAACGACTTAAACGATTTTCCCGACCGATTCCGGCTCTTTCTGCGAATCGGTGACTGCCACCGCAAAAAAGGCAGTTACAAAGACGCATGGAAGCTCCTCGAGAAGGCACGGACGCTGCTTGGTGATGACGTGCCGACCGAGGCGCTGGGCAAGGTCGATTTTCGAGAAGCATATATCCTCTACGCACAAGGGCATTACGAAAACGCCCTCAAGATCGGTTTCAGTGCGTACCGCCGTCTCAAACACTCGGACGAGCATCGGGAAGTAGCCGATGTCCAGCTTCTGCTGGCGAACTGTTATCACCGGCTGGGGCAGACGGGCGAGGCGGAGGAGTTTTTCACGGATGCGCTTTCTTCATACAGGCGCATCGAAGACCGGATCGGAATCGCGTACGTCTACAACAACCTTGGTCTCCTTCACAAAAACGCGTGTCGCTGGAACCGCTCCCTGGCGTCCCTCTCGAAGTCGCTCGAGCTTGCCAAGTCGCTGGGACTCACACAACACCTGATCCGAGTTCAGCTAAACCTCGGTGTCGTCTATGCGAAGCTCCGCCGGTTCACCGATGCGCTGAGCGCATTCTCCAGTGCGGCGACGATGGCCGAGCGGCTAGGAGATCAGGATAAGCTCACCAAGGCGATTCTCATGCAGGGTCGTACGTACGTCCAGTGCGGGGAGTACTGCAAGGCAGAGAAGCTGATTCTCCGTGGACAGGCGATGGCCAATGATTTTGGGTATGGTCGCGAATCGGCCCTGGCGGACGAGTATCTTGGTGAGCTGATGATCGCGCGGGGAATGGTCAAACCGGCGCTGGTCAATTTGAACAACGCGCTTCGCAAGGCGAGACAGATCGCTCCCGAGGGTGACATTACGGCCGAAATCATGAGGCGGATGGCAGACGTCCACTTCGCGCTAAACAATGTCGACAAGACCCTGGCGATTGTCAACGAAGGTCTCGAAGTCGCCAAGAACTGCGGCGAGTTCTACGAAATGGGCTATTTTTACCGGACGCAGGGGCTTTGCTACATCAGAAAAGGCGAGGTTGACCGGGCTGCCAAGTGTCTCGAGACGAGCGTCGAGATGTTCGAGAAATACGGGAATCCGTACGAACAGCTTCACTCGCAGCAGCGTCTCGGCCGGATCTATCTCCGCAAGAGGAACCAGGAGTCGGCTCTCAAGGCAAAAAAGATCTTCACCGATACCGTTGTCGGGTTTGGCAAACTCGAAGAAGCGAAAGACCAGATCCTCTCACAGGTGCTCCTGGCGGCAGTCGAGGAACGGCTTGGAAACCTCGATGATGCGTTGCTTGCCGTATATGAGGCGACACGTCTTGCCGACGAGGAGCGAAACACCAAATTCCAGAATCTCCTCAGATTGATGCGCTCCCGTGTCGAGGGTCAGATGGCCCGCGACACACGGAGGATCCTCGAAGAGATCCCGATGTTTGGGGACATCCAAAGCGGATCGCGCTCGCGTGATCGGCTTGTGTCGGGTCTCGCGGCGTCGCTGAAGCTCATCGTTGGCAAGCTCAATGCTCATAGGGGGTTTGTCGCCATACCGGGGAACAAGGGATCCGGTGTCGGGCTCGTGTCGCTCGAGGGTATGGGTCGGGGGGACGCGAAGGCGATTCTGTCATGGTATCAACATCATTCCAAGTCAGAGAATTCGCATGGCCTCCTCATCACCGAGGCGGACAACGAGCCGGAGCTTCGAGTCATCCAGGACAGGGTCAAGGTCGAGATGGGGACGTTGGTCTTTCAGGAGCTTGGGTTCGAAAACGAAGACCTCGGTGTGATCTTTGTCCACCAAGACAAACAAGAGGACCGGGGCCCTATCGGACAGGAAGCGCTCCACTTCCTTGGGGCATATGCCAGGCTGGTGTCGCTCTCCATCTATGAGCTGATCCGCAACGAGAGGCGACGCGTACCCAAAGCAAAACCGGCCGCCAGCGGATTCGAGAGCATTCTCACTGAAAACAACGAGATGATAAAGCTGCTCAACCTCTCCGAGCGGGTTGCGCACTCGAATGCCACCGTGCTGCTCCAGGGCGAGACGGGGACCGGTAAGGGGCTCATCGCCTATGCGATACACCTTTTGAGCGACCGAAGGGACCGGCGGTTTGTCCATGTAAACTGCGCGGCAATGCCCGAGTCGCTTCTCGAATCGGAGCTTTTTGGCCACGTCAAGGGCGCGTTTACCGGAGCCGTGGCCGATAAGGACGGTTTGCTGCGGCGGGCCGACGGGGGCACGATCTTTCTCGATGAGATCGGGAAGACGACACTGGCCATGCAAGGCAAGCTTCTCCAGTTCCTCGACACCGAGAAGATCCGGAAAGTTGGGTCCAACGACCTCGAACCCGTCAATGTGAGGGTGATTTGCGCGTCCAAGGTTGATTTGATGAACCAGTGTCACGAAGGACGGTTTCTCGAGGATTTCTATTACAGGATCAATGACTTCCCACTCAAGATTCCTCCGCTGCGTCGGAGAAAAGAGGATATCGCTTTGTTGTTCTTCCACTACTTGCGCAAGTACTCGTCAGAGATGAACAAAGTGATTACCGACGTCAACGACATCGCGATGGATCTGCTCCGGACTTACCACTGGCCGGGCAACGTTCGCGAGCTCGAAAAGATCGTCAAGCGCGCGGTGATTCTCGCCGATGACGGGGAAGAGCTTACCGCGACGCATCTGCCCGCCGAGGTCGTTCACGCCGCTCGCGAAACGGGGGGCAATGGGAACCGGAAGAACGGGTTGCGGGGACAGATCGAAGCTCTCGAGAAACGCGAGATTCTCTCTTCGCTCGAACGCAACGGGTGGAACAAATCCCAGGCGGCCATCGAACTGGGTATCAGTTACCCGAGCTTGCTCTCCAAGATCAAGCGCTACAACCTCCGAGTTTATTAAAAGTCTTTATAACGACTTTTAATCCCCACTATCTTATTGTCCGTTATGCCGTTCCACTTCTTGTCAACAACACGGGCTCCCCAAGTTTAATAGACTGCACATTTTGGCGCGTTTTTCAGCCGTGTAGGAATTTGGGAAGCGACGTATCTAATTGTTTCTCAACGGGTTTGATAGTTCCCATTTGGGATCGAAAAGTTCCGTGTGGCACGGGTCTTGCCCGAATAACGCGCGGAAGTCATCCCGTGCGTAAGGAACTTCCAACTGGTGGGGGAAAGGATTCTTGGGGACTCGATCCCCAAGAATCCATGTCCTGGATTCGGAGCGGAGAATAGTCAACAAACTTTCTCCAGAGCATTGCGACCGTAAGGTTGCCAAAAGCTGACGTTCACGGTTACTCCAGAGGCACAGCTGCCAGCTATGCGGAGTCCGTTAATTTCGAGAGGTGGGGTCTCGAACATTAACTCCTGGAGTTCGTGAACGTCAGCTTTTAACATTCTGGTTCTATCGGCATCCTGATCCGCCCGTATGGTTGTCAAACGGCCCGAGCCGTCACCCTTCGACCCGCCCGCACCGTCGCCCCTGGACCAACGATCATCTGTCCTCAATTCAGGACACATGTCGATGTAAGAACACGCTCTGTGCGGTCTCCAGATCGCGTTTTTGGCCATTTTCCCCAGGATATCCGTGGCGTCAAGTTCGTGTAATCTGTTGTGATAAAACCAAATAACTGTATATCTGTGGCCTTGCTTGTTGTTCGGTAGGTCCGTGGCACGCTCATTGCGGTATAGGGAGAGCGTGATGAGAAACAAACTGAGCATAAGCAAGAAACAAATGGCGGAGATCTTTGGGGTCGCGCTCGCCGGCGTGTTCTTGGTGGCAATGCCGATCCTATTGGCCGGTTGCTGCGACGACTGCCAAGATCCTGTGATCATCGATTCTCCCCCGAGCGCACCGGACGGGTTTTTCAGCGTTACGGGTGACGGTTACGTGGACCTCTACTGGAATCCGAACCCTGAACCCGACCTCGCCGGGTACGATCTCTTCTGGAGTGACGATGTGGATGGACCATTGGAGTACATCGTCTCGTTGGGACGCCACAGAACGGACTACCGCGATGCCGATGTTGAGAACGGTGTTACCTACTTTTACTTCATTCGCGCCTACGATCAGGCCGGAAACGAAGGTCCATTCAGTGAAGACATTGTTTTTGACACCCCGCGGCCGGCTGGCACGGGGTTGATTCTCCACGACTTCGGGCAAAACGAAGCCGAGAGCGGCTATGACTTCTCGGAGTTTAGCCGCCAGCATCGGAGTCTCAGCACCACGGATGTCTACTTCGGCTCCCCCAACAGCGTCGCCACGCTGTTTGGCAAAGGGTCTTCAATCGGGGCCGGAGTAGATGTCCAGGACTATGGCTTCGTCGATCTCGATTTTGTCGACTGGGCCCCAGATATCTTTGACGGTTGGTCTCCCTCCAAACAGGTTGAGTTGATACCGGGTCACAGCTACGTCGTTCAGATCGAAGACGGCCAGTTCTACCAGTACGCGAAGGTTTTCGTGGTATCGGTTTCGAACGATTTGGTTGTCCTCGATTGGGCGTATCAAGAAGCCGAAGGTAACCCAGAGCTGGCCCCTGGAGTAGGAGGTGCACGATGAAAACAACCGTTAATAGGATGCTTTTGGCGCTGATCGTGGGGACAGTCATGCTTGCTGCGGTGTGGGTGGGATCCTCGAGCGCCGGTGTTCACGTCGGAGTGGCGTACTCGTCCGGATCGGCGGATGTCAGTGTGAGGTTGGGTCGAGGTTATGACGACGAGGGCTACTACTACGATGACGATTACTACTACGATGGCGATTATGCGTACGACGTATATCCGTCTGCCGATGATGTCGTCTTGTATGTCAGGGCGTCCCGCAGCTGTTACACGACGGTCTATGTGATCGATACCGAGGGCTATATACACGTGATCCACCCGCTCTCGCCGTTCGATGACGCCTACCTCATCGGCGGCCGGGTGTACCGGTACCGCCTGCGAGACTTCGGATTTTATGATCCGTATTTTGGCAGAGGAGTCGCCTTCGCTTTTGCCGTCATGAGCCCGGTGCCGTTTAGTTTCGCTCACTACGGCGTTGGGATTTTCGGACCGCAGATTGGATTTCGGATCTACGGCGATCCGTTCATTGCCTCCAGGCTGTTCTATTTCTCGATTCTACCGGCGGGGTGTCGTCGGAGTCTGGTCGCGGTGAGCTACGCGCGATTCTACGTCAGAGAGTACGTGCGTTATCCAAGCTATCTCTGTGTCGGATGGCACGACTACTACGGCACGCGGTCGTACTGTCGCGGACACTGTGCCGCACACCGACAGTACCGGGTCCACGCGAAGGATCCCTACCGGGTGATCCACCCGAAACGCGAGATTCGGAACGAGCTCACGCGGTATGCGAAGATCAACCGCACCGCTGCGAAGGACATGCGGGATATCCGGCAGGTGACCGGGACCAAGCATCTTCGCGATCCTGACATCGATCGGAAGACCAAACGGGTCGTGAAATCCTCCGAGCTTCGGACGGTGAGCGAAAGGACCAACAAAAACAAGACATCGATCGCCAAGCGGACGGCAAGACGGATCGAAAACTCGAACCGCGTCAACAATTCGAAGGCAATAAAGAACACGCGCACCGTGGCGCCGAAGTCACCAACGAGGAGAAGCACGGTCAAATCCAAATCCACCTCGAGTAAGACGGGCGGTCAGGAGCGAGTGGTGCGGTCAACGAGAAACACCTTTGTCAAAAGCAAGAACGACTACACCAAAATGCGTGAAAAGCTCAAGCAAAACAATAGAGTGAATCGCTCGGGTTCGAAAAAGGTCAGTGCGAAAAAGGCCGGCACGGCAAAAGATCAACGTGTGAGCAAAAAGTCGCACAAAAAAGTCGCGCAGAGCAATTCCCGGGCAGGACGTCAAGTAAAGGCAGGTAAACGTGCGAAGCGCGCCAATTAACATGGCAATTCTCCCCATCGTTGCTGAGGGATTTGGTTGGCTGGTAGTAAACGCTCGTTCGCAAGGAGCGTAAGAAGCAGGCTGGTTTGAAAGCCGACCAGGTAAGGGGGAGTTGAGTTAAGGTAAGTGTCGATCAGGGGCGGCAATTACCGAGGCTGACTCCCCTTTGCTATTGCCACAAAACGCGTCCCTATGATAGAGTAATCGCTCGTTACTGACCAGAAAGAAGCCTAAGTGAAGTTTAGCAGTATCCTCGTCTTAGCAGCCGCGATCGTTGTTCTCGCCTGCCTCGGATTCCACGAGATTTTCGCCCAGTCTCCGGCTCCGCGTTTTGTCCCGGCGGACCCGTCGGGGGAGAGGACAAAAAATCTCGCGCCCTCTCCGATGGCGCCGTCCGCATACCGGGGGCAAAAACTCAACGCTTACCAGCTAAATACACTTAGGAACTTCCTGGCGGGGAGCCCCGCTCTTGAGGATACGATTGCCGCGATCGGAATCCAGGTGCAATTCGCCGACAGCCTTATGGGGGGACAGGAGGGGAGTCGCCGGGAGGCCGTTCACGATTCGCTGTTCTTTGCCAACCAATTGAAACACATCGATCAGTATTTCAAAGGCGCGTCCAGAGACCGGCTGGCTGTCAGGTGGGATGTGACCGGCAAGATTTATAATCTGCCCGAGCCGATGGGCTACTATGGTGACGACAGGCTGCAAGACGACCGCGCAATCGAAATGATGTCGTCGGTGATCGACTCCGCCGACGATGATGTCGATTTCTCACGTTACCACACGGTCATGCTGATCCATGCCGGGGCGGGGCAGGAGACGGATATCGCCGACGATTCGAGGGAGCAGCTCTGGTCGAGCCTGTACGCGAGCGACGACATTAACCGGGCCTTTCCAGATAGCATGGTCTTTGGCCTGATCACCAACGACAGCCTGGGCGGCGAGCCGTTTTTTGTCAGCAACTTTATGCTCCTCCCCGAGGACGCGAGCCAGGACGGCGTGACCATTGGAAGTCTGGGGATCTGGGCCTTCGAGATGGGGAGTCGTCTCGGTCTCCTACCGCTTTTCGACAGCACACCGGATGGTGTTCCGGACTCGCGGGGAGTGGGTGATTATGACCTGATGTCATCCGGGCTTTTCAACGTCGTGATCGACGCGGGCTTGAGGTTGCGACCGGGGTTCGTACCCGGTTTCCCGTGTGCGTTCAACCGCGTGGTAGCCGGGTGGGTCGACCCGCTCATCGTCAAAAACGACGGGTTGTATCGTCTCCGGGACATCAACTCGCCGGCACCGGGCGACACGGCGTGTCTCAAGATACCCGTTAGCGAGAACGAGTATTTTCTCGTCGTCAACCGTGTCCATGATACAAACTTCGACAGTCTCTTCACGTTCACCGACCTCGACAGCAACTTTTTCCCAGACAACGCCGATTCACTTGGGGGCGCGGAGTTCGACTTCTTTTTGACCGGGACGACAAACCCGTTCGCCGTCCTGCCCGATCCGGATTTTGGCGGGGCGCCGAGGTTCTTTGCCCACACGGGATCGGGAGTGTATGTCTGGCATGTCGACGAAAACGTCATTCGTCAGACGATCGCGACAGGTTTTCTCCCAAACGATTTTGTGTCACGGAAGGGGGTCGATCTCGAAGAGGCCGATGGGATCCAGGATCTCGACGCCACATCGGGCCCGTTCTCGACGGGAAGTCACTTCGACAGTTTTCGTGAATCAAACAACGCGAGATTTGGCCCCGGTACCAAACCGTCGAGCGTCGCCCATTCGGGGGCCCCAACTGGGATCCGTATCACCGACATATCGAACCCGGCGACGGTTATGACCTGCAGGGTCGAAGTCTCACGCCCCTACGAAGAGACACGAACGCGATGGGCGTCCAGCGGGATCTTTCAGCCTCCCTCGGTGGTCGACCTCGATGGCCAGGGCGGTCTCGAGATCGTCGTTCTTACCGACACGGCAAATGTATACGTGTTCAAGAGCGACGGAACCGAGTTCCTCGATCAGGACGCGAATCCGGCAACCATCGATCCTTATGTTACGGCCCCGGGTGCGAGATGGGTCGGCCCGCCGGCGTTTGGGGATATCGATGGTGGGGGCGATGACGAGATCATTGCCACCGACGAAGGCGGCGCCGTGTACGCGTGGAAGGGGGATGGAAGTGAGGTCGTCGATGGCGATGGCGATCCGGGAACAACCGGTGTGCTCTACTTCGGCGAGCCGCTGGCCGCGCCACCGATGCTTCTCGACATAAACGAAGATGGGATAAACGAGATCGTCATTGTCGAGCGATATCCCGACACGCTCGAGGTCGGTTTTGTCAACGGCTCCGGTGAGAAGAGCATACCGAGCGGGGCTGGTTTTCAAATCGTCTGGCCGGCCAAGATCCAGGCGCAGTACTGCGCACCGCTCGCCTTCGGAGCGGTGGGTGGCAAGGGAGACAATACCGAGAGTGTCGTAGTCAGCTGGGTCGATACCATCCGTGCGACGTATGGGCTGTCGAATTTCCCCGTGCGCTACCGGGGGACGCCGTCAGGGTTCTCGTCGGAACCTCTGACCGTCAAGCCTCAGGGTGCGCTCCGCGCATCATTCCCTCCGACATCTCCTCCGGTTGTGGGTGATCTCGATCACAACGGTCTCGACGAGGTGGTCCTCGTGTTGCCGGACAATCGGCTCCTCGTTCTCAATCGAAGCCTCTTGTTCGCGCCCGACAGCCCCGATGAATCGGTGAGGATAGTCGGGCTCCGCTCGGAGAGGCCATCGGCTCCGGCGTTGGGAGATGTCGATGGAAATGGCACACTCGAGATCGCGCTCTGGGATGATGAGTATTTTTATCTTTACGAACACAACGCCCGTCTCCATACGAACTGGCCACAGCCGCCCCGGCAAACCGAATTGGGGGATTTCCCGCCGCTCACTTTCGAACGCATACTCGTGAGTCCGCTCATTATGGATGCCGATGGGGATGGCCGTGTGGACATCGTATGCCCAACGGCCGAGGGGACGCTTTTTGGGTTCGACGCCAGTGGCAATCGGCTCTCCCACTTCAGTCACCCTATCCCGGATGGGTCGGCGGCTTCGTCGACGATCTCGGACCTCGATGGAGACGGGGAGCTGAGCCTGGTGGTTTTGGGAAACGTGTCTTCGATCGCGACGATCGATGCCGTTTCTGATACAATTGTCACATCGGATGCGATGGTCCTTTCCATCCAGTCGCTCCCAGGGTCAACGGCGGACGACGAGGTCTTCTGGTCCGCGTACCAGCACGACAACTTGCGGTTGGGGAGGGTCACCGAAATCAACCCGCTCGAGACGACGGGGAGTCTCATCGAGCCCGGCTCGTTCATCATTTACCCGAACCCCGTCAAGGGTGCCCAGGTGCACGCGCGGGTTTTGCTCAACCGGCGCGCATCCGTCAAGGTAGAGATATTCAATCTCGAAGGCCAAAGGGCGGTCTTCGAACAGGTTTTGGGCAACGCGGAAGATGTCATCCAAACGCCGTTTGACGAGGTCATAGACGTGGGTCATTTGAAAAGCGGTATCTACATGATGAGACTCGTCGTGGACTCGCCCGGTGGATCCGACTCCATTGTCAAGACGTTCGCCATATTGAGGTGATAAGGAGAACGAAGATGCGAAGAATCCCACACCTTATGTTTGCGCTTCTGATTCTGTTGACCCCGACACACTCAAAGGCCGGAGACGCGGGAGACGCCGGCGCTCTGTTTCTCCGTATGGGAATGGGGGGCAGGGCAACGGGGATGGGTGAAGCGTTTACCGCCGTCGCCAAAGACGCCTCCGCCCTGTACTGGAATCCCGGCGCCATGAGCGCCGTGCTTGGCACCGAAATCATGTTCATGCACAGCGAATACTTCCAGTCCCTCCGTTTGGAACAGCTGGCGCTCACCCACGAAACCGAGTACGGCACAATTGGCCTCGGGTTCACCGGTCTCTATATGGACGAGATGGACCGTTACGAGGACATACCGTCGGCTATTCCATTGGGGACGTTTTCGGCATACGACGTAGCCTTCACCGTGGCCTTTTCACGGTATGTGATCCCGAACCTCTCTGTTGGAGTTGCGGTCAAACCGGTCTACCAGAAGATCGATGAAACGACGGCGACCGGAGTCGCGTTCGACGCGGGTCTGTATCACGTGAGTATGATACCCGGCGTGAAATTCGCCGCGGTGATCACCAACGTGGGCCCGCCGATGAAATTCGAAGAGGAAGAATACGCGTTGCCGCGAACGATCAAGCTTGGGGCGAGCTACGAACGAGATATCCCCTCGCTCAAGAGTGATGTGCTCGTGACACTCGACGTCATATTCCCCAATGACGCAAGCTCGGTGGACGATCCTTTCGACGACACCAATGTTGATATTCTCGGCGAGATTTCCAAGGAGCACTTTGGCCTCGAGTGGGTCTACTCCCGGATGTTGTTTCTCCGGACCGGCTTCAAGTCAGGGTATGATTCCCAGGGAGCGACGGTTGGGCTTGGCGTGCGTTATCAGCAGTTCATGTTGGACTACGGTGTCCTGTTCGGGAGCAACGACCTCGGGGACAGCCACCGAATCAGTCTGTCCCTTCGAGTTTGAACCTCTCGAGTGACAACCGTCCTTCACGCATTCTCCCATACGAGAAATTCTCGATCCAATCCCCTACGATCATGAAGTCCCGGCCGTCTCTCGTCTTGTGGATGGGATAGTGGACATGCCCCATTACAAAGACATCATTTCCTTTTGAAAAAAACTCGTGATCGGGTCTTGCCGCGAGTTGGTTTGCCATGTCCTTGACCGACCGTTTGTTTCTGTTTTTGCTACCCTTTGATACTCTGGCCGCTATCGCATCCATCAAGTCTGGATGGAGGAATTTGGCGGCGGCGATCACCAGCCTGTTCCGGATGATCGACCGGATCGTTTTGTAGTTGCCATCGCCGGGCATGAAAAGATCCCCGTGCGTGCACCAAAGCTTTCGACCCTGACACTCGAAAAGCAGATCGTCACCGTGCGGGGTCACACCGATGTCTTCTCTTAAGAATCCATCGAACCAGTAATCGTGGTTGCCACCGAGGAAGTGGATTTCCACACCTCGGGCGCTCGCCTTGTGTAGACCGTGAAAGATATCGAAATACCGTTTTGAGACGACGGTGGCGTACTCGAAGTAGAAATCGAAGATATCGCCAAGCAGAAGGACGGCGGAGTCGTCGGGGACCCGAGAGAAAAACTCGATGAAATAACGGCGGCGTACCGCCTCCTCCGGGATTCGCCGGTCCCTGAAATGCGAGTCCGCCAGAAAGAACAGCTCTGAGCGGGAAATCTTTGTAAACGGGTCCATGGCGATCCCTCGAGACACCGATCATCCAGCGGAGCAGCCGGAGCGCTGGCGCTCGAGCGGCCACCCCTACCTCCGCTCTACCCATAGACTAGGGGGCAGAAAATCAGCATCTCTGACAGTCGCGGAGGAAAAGCAACCTATTTTACCAATTCTCGATCTCGGTTCAACCGGGATCTGGACGATTTTCGGAACTCGTCCAGGGGGCAGCCGTATAAGACATAGGGTCGGGAAATACAGTCGGTTAGCGGAACGAACTTGACAGCGAGCCCACCGAGTGCTAAACTATCCGGCTAGCTTTCGAGTGTAGCAGAGAACGACGACTCCTCGCCCCTCTGATTGGTAACTTTTTGACGTTAAGTCAGTTATGGGAGCTTGACAGGTATCGGAATCTGGGCTACACTTTATAAGGAAGGGAATGCTCGAACTCCGAAATCTCCAGGGAATATCTCCGGGTCCAGGAACACGGAAACAGTTACGCCCCACAGCTCCCCCATCTTATCTGTTTCTAACAGGCTAAGGAAGTTCCACCGATGATGAAGATCGAAGCTAGAGCTATGATTACGTCGCTTCGCAGAAGCTTGAGGGTGTTTCTCCTCGGCTCGGCGTTGTTTCTCGCCGGGTTTCTTGCAAGTCTGGTCATTACCGCGGACGCCACCCCGCCGGAGAGCCGGGCCGTGCCAGCGGATCAGGATGGCGTCGTCCCGGAGAGGGGCGTCATCCACTCGACCTTTGCGGATGTCGCCGAGCAAGTGAGACCGGCCGTCGTGTACATCAAGACCGAGCGGTCGTTACAGGCGAGGGAGCGGTCCGAGCGTTTTGGACCCTTTGATTTCTTCCGCGAGATGTTTCCCGAGAGCGATCGTCCTCGCAGGATTCCGGGTGGCGGCTCGGGGTTTATCATCGATAAGAGTGGACGGATCGTGACCAACCACCACGTTATCCGGGATGCGGAGACGATAACGGTGGTCATGGGCGAAGAGCCCTACGAGGAGGAGTATGAGGCCACGGTGGTTGGCTACGACGCCTATAGCGATATCGCGGTTATCGAGATCGATGCCGATCGGGATTTGCCCGTCGTCCAGCTTGGCGATTCGGATGAAATGAGGGTTGGTGACTGGGTTATGGCGATCGGGACACCGTTCGGCCAGCTCTCCGGTACCGTAACCGTCGGAGTCATAAGCGCCAAGGGCCGGACGGATCTTCGTATCCTCGGGGGGAATGCCGATAGCTACCAGAACTTTATCCAGACCGATGCCTCGATCAACTTTGGGAACAGCGGTGGGCCCCTCGTCAATCTCAGGGGTGAGGCGATCGGGATCAACACGGCGATCAATCCCTCCGGCCAGGGCATCGGGTTTGCGATACCGGTGAACATGGCCAAGAACATCAGCCGGCAGCTCATTGAGAAAGGCCGTGTACAATATGGGTTTATGGGGATTCGCCTCCAGGAGCTAAACAAAACCCTCGCCCAGGGCCTCGACCTCGATATCGAAAACGGGATCCTGGTCACCGACGTGCTTCCCGACACACCGGCTGAGAAGGCGGGAATCATGAGGAACGACGTAATCGTCGAGTTCGACAAAAAGCCTGTAAGGGACGACCAACGGTTCCGACTAATGGTCGGCAACACAGAGGTCGGCACCGAGGTCCCAATCGTCGTTGTCCGCAAAGGGCAAAAAAAGAACCTAAGGATCACTCTTGGTGAGAGACCGGCGGATGATGTGCTGGCGATTACGCCGCCCAGTCCGGAAGGGTGGTTGGGGCTCCAGGTGGACGATTATGATGACGGAGGCGTTGTCGTCGTTCGGGTCGAAGAAGGGAGCCCCGCGGATGAAGCTGGAATCCGTGAAGGTGATGTGATCACGGAGGTGTACTCAAGAAAAGTCGCGAATTTGAGGGATTATGTCGAGATCTCCGAGACGCTCAAGGAACGAAAGGACCCCATCGCATTTCTTGTCAAACGCGACAGAACTTCGAGATATGTGCCGGTGATACCCGAAAAAGAATGAACAAAACGCCAGAAATCAGGTATTTAGAATAGGCGACCACCCCGAGGAAACAGAGCAGACCATGAGGCAAGACGAGGAAAAGAAAACTGGAGAAGGCAAAGAGGGCTACAGCGGTAACCGAAGCCTCGATGTCTATCTTCATGAGATCAATAAAACCCCGCTTCTCACCAGAGAGGAAGAGCAGCAGCTGGCACGTCGCATCCGCAAGGGCGACAAAGATGCACTCGACAAACTGGTGAAGGCCAACCTGCGTTTTGTGGTGTCGATCGCCAAACAATACGCCAACCAGGGGCTGGCGTTGGAAGATCTGATCAACGACGGAAACCTCGGACTGATCAAGGCGGCACACCGGTTCGACGAGAAACGTGGGTACAAGTTCATCTCGTACGCGGTTTGGTGGATCCGCCAGGCGATGCTCCAGTCATTGGCGGAGCACTCACGTATCGTGCGGCTGCCGCTGAACCGTGCCGGCACTCTTTACCGAATCGGTAAGGTGTCCCGCCAGCTGGATCAGGAGCTCGGACGTGCGCCAAGCGCCGGGGAGATAGCAAAGAAACTAAAGCTGTCCGTCGAAGAAGTACAGGACACGATGCACATCGCCAACACGCATGTTTCGCTGGATGATCCTTACTCCAGCGATCAAGATGACAGCGCACTGGTCGACTACCTCATGGATGAGAACGCTCAGATGCCGGACGAGCAGACCTACGAGCGGGCGCTGAGCGACGACATGGAAAGGGCGTTGGATACGCTTTCGGATAGGGAAAAGCTCATTCTCACCCTCTATTTCGGACTGAACGGCGAGGAACCACTGACGCTGGAAGAAATCGGAAAGGAACTTGGGTTAACACGTGAACGGATCCGGCAGATCAAGGAAAAGGCGATGGTGCGGCTCCGTCATTCGTCGAGGTCAAAGTTTCTGAAGGGGTACATGGAAGAGTGACCTGATCGGCATTGCCGTTTGAGGCATACGGTGGCCAAAAACGAGAAGGTTATCGGGCAACGGTCCCGATAACCTTTTGTTTTTCAACGCCGGATTCCGTGGAACGGAACTTGCTGCCTCTGTCGCGGTTTCGGGAGAATGTCCTTGACAATTGGGTGTTTGGGCCCTAGGCTTCCCGATAATTCGCGAGAGAGAACCTCAGAAATGAAGAACAAGTACTTCACGTTTCTATACATCCCCAAGCAAGACGGCGGGTTGAAAACGGTACGCATTCACAAGTGGATAGTTTTTGGTGTGGTATCGACACTCGTCTTCCTTGTTTCTGCCACCGCCGTGATGATGGTGAAATACTCATCGGGTGTTGCCACCTCGCATCGGCTCGCCACGGTCGAAAAGGAGAACGCCGTCCTGAGGGGCAAGCTCGATCAGTATGCACAGCACGTGGAGCTTCTCGAGAGACAAGTTCACCAAAACTTCGATTTTCAGAAGAAAGCGAGACTTCTCGCAAACCTCGATGAGATCAACGACGACGTGACCGAAGTCGGCGTTGGTGGTCCGGAATTCGCGTACATCGAGGCGTTGTCGTTCCTCGACGACGAGACCCGAGGCAGGACGGAGTTTCTCGAGGAAGACATAGACAAACTCACCCGTCAGGCGAGGCTCCAGACCGAAAGCTATAAGGAGATCATCGACCGGCTCACCGAGAATCGGAAAGAACGAAACTCGACACCTTCGATTCGGCCGGTGCCGTCGGGGTTCGTTTCGAGCCGGTTCGGACGCCGGATGGATCCGTTTACGGGGAGGTCGTCGTGGCACCACGGTGTGGACTATTCGGCGCGTTTCGGAACACCGATTTTTGCCACGGCCGACGGTGTCGTAACGTTTGCCGGGAGATGGTACCAGTTTGGCTGGACCGTCGAGATCTCGCATGGTTCGGGTTTTGTGACCCGCTACGCGCACGCCGCCAAACTTCTGGTAAAGAAGGGGCAACGCGTAAAACGCGGCGATGTCATTGCACGGGTCGGGTCGTCGGGCCGGTCGACCGCCACTCACGTCCACTATGAAGTGATCAAGGGCGGCAAGAAAAAGAACCCGCTGCGGTATGTGCTTTCCAGACGGGAAGTTGTGGACTAGAGACCCTCAATATTCTCTTGCCAAGGTTTTTCCCCCTGTTCTATTTTTAGTGCACGCGGTAGACGTATATATTGAGACGTCTCAGACTCTGTGGCCGGTGGATGGAGACTTTCTCCGGTCGATTGACGGCGGTAGTCACGGCTCGCCGCCGACGGTGGTGGATTGTCGCCATTGAGAAGGGTACTGACGATGCAGACGCCGAGACGCGGGTGTCTCGCGAAATTTGTGGTAACTGCGTGGATCGCGGGCGCGTGGCTGTCGACGGTACCGCCCGCGGCGGGAAATTCCGCTACCGTTACGCGGATTCGTCACAGCGTCAAGGACAACCACACCCGGATCGTCCTCGATTTGTCATCGAAAGTGGCTTACGAGCTACGTTCCTTCGAAAATCCCTCACGTCTGGCCATCAACCTTCCCAAGACAAACGCGTCGCAAGACCTCAAACGATTCGATATCGCCGAAGGTGTTGTCCGACGGGTTCGCATCAACAAGCTGTCGTGGGGGACGCAGATCGTCCTTGATCTCCGCTTTGAAGTGGACTGGTCCGATCTGTACCTGGCGCCCGTTGACGAGATGCCCGACCGCATCGTTATCGATGTGGGTCGCTCAAAGAAATCAAAGGTCCCCTCCTCGTCGCCGCCGTCACCTGTTCGGGTGACGTCCAAGAAAAGGCAGGAGAAGCCCAAACGCGAATTCATCGTGGCCATCGACGCAGGTCACGGGGGCAAAGACCCGGGCGCGATAGGCCGACACGAGCTTATCGAGAAAAAGATCGCCCTGGACTTGGCAAGACGTGTGGCTGGTGAGATCAACGCGATGGGCGGGTTCAAGGCGGTGTTGACCCGCGACAGCGACGTTTATCTGGATTTGGTGAGACGGGTCCGAATTGCGAAGAACAAGGGTGCTGACATCTTTGTGAGCATCCACCTCAACTCCGCCAAGAGAAAGAGCGCGCGTGGCGTCGAGGTTTTTTTCATATCGCCCGCCGGAGCCAAGGCAACGGCGAACAAGCTTTTGTCCAGTAAGAGTTCGGCGGCCAGAGAATTGGGTCTCGATGCGCCGCAGAATGATGACATCATGCACATGCTGGTGGACGTAAACCAGCAGGCAATGATGCAGCGAAGTCAACTGCTGGCCGAAGAGATTTTGAAAGGTATGAATCGACGCGGGCTTCCTCCAACCCGTGGTATCAAACAACGGTCGTTCGCGGTACTCAAGTCGATCGATATGCCGTCGGTAATGTTGGAAGCGGGGTTTATCACGAACTCAAAGGACGCCGGTATCTTCAAAAAAAGCAAGGGAAGACAAGACGTCGCCGTGGCGATCGCTGCCGGAGTCGTGTCTTTTTTGAAAAAGTACCCTCCGCCCGATGCTCAAGAGGGCCGTCTGCGTATCCACACGGTGAGACGGGGGGACACTCTTTGGAAGATCTCGAGAGAATACAAGACTACGGTGGCGTCCATTCAGAAGTCAAACAAGCTCGGCCGATCTCACACCATCCACGTCGGACAGGAACTCGTGGTCCGGGAAGGCTATGACCGTCACTAGATTTGCCCGCGGTATCGTCGGAAACATCGGGGTCAAACTCATCGCCCTCATTGTTGCGATGGTGATCTGGTTCAGTGCGATCGGTCAGCGGGAAGTCGAAAGGACATATGTCGCCACTCTTGATTTTGTCAACCTGCCCGACAGCCTGACCGTCACCGGCAGGGTACCAACCGAGGTCGAACTCAACGTCACGGGCACACGGCGTGATCTCCTTTTGATGGGGTTCAAGAAGATCCGCGTGCAAGTGAACATGAACCGGGCCGTGCCGGGACGGTTCAGCCAACGGCTTTCGACATCGGACGTGCTGTTGCCTCCGGGGCTCGAGCCGCGAAGCGTGCGCATCGTTTCACCTCTGCTCATCGACGTCGGGCTCGAACGTCTGCAGACAAAACGGGTCCGTGTTGCCGTGTCACTTTCCGGAAGTCTTCAGGGGAATCAGCTGTTGAGTTCCGTTCCCGGGGCAGTTCCCGGGTGGGTATTGGTGACGGGACCGGAAAGTGCTGTCACCCCGCTGGAGAAGGTATTCACCAAACCGATCGACCTTGGCAAGATCAGGGAGTCCGTCGAGCGAGACGTCGATCTCGACTATGACGAAAAGATCTTCGACTGTGAACCGCCGCGTGTAAGGGTAGCTGTTTTGGTGAGTGCCAGGGGCACGCGAGTGCTTGCGAACATACCACCCACGATACTGGTGGATAGAGAGGATCTCTTTGCCGAGGTCCATCCGAAGACGGTCTCGCTGACACTCGAAGGGCCCGAGGCATTGTTGGACACGCTTTCTTCGGGAGATGTCTCGGTGCTGGTCGATTTGAGCGGCAGGCCGCCGGGTAGCTACACGCTGGCCCCGGAAGTCATCGTTCCGGATGGTGTGGAGAAATATATGATGGACATCGACAGCCTCAGGGTCATCATCAACCGCGCCGAAGAAGGGCCACGATCGATGTAGGTACCGTTCTTGTTCTCGGCGGAGTTCAATCGCCAGTCACTAGCCACCTGCAGGGCTGTTGTATGAAGGACAAACTCAGACTGATCGATGTCAGCTTGCTCTCTTCCTATATGGGGAGAGCGCTCACCGTCGTTGTAACGGTTTTCGTCGTTTCCGTCGCAATCAGCGCGTATCTGCGCGGGGGTCGAGGCTCAGAGCACAACGTGATTTCCGTATGTGTGCCGTCGAGTGCCACCGAGGGGGAGGCGCTCCGTGTTTTCGATCCGTTGCGCGCGCTGTTGAGCCGCGAGGCGCGGAGACCGGTGGTTCTGTCCGAGTGCGGTGAGCACTGGCCCCCCGGATTCGACCTGTACGTCATGCCGATTCACCAGTACTTGCTGCACGAGGAGACGCTGGACGTTGTGGCGCTCCACGAGGTCGAGTCCTCGGAGAGACGTAGAGACAAAGCAGTGATCATATCGAGAACCCGGGACCATGGTATCCGTCTCTCCGATGCGTCTCCCGCCGATGTCGTTTTCTCGCACCCACACGCGGTGAACGGCTTTTGGATCCAGGCGGCGGCGATGAAGAAGGCGGGATTCGAGTTCCCAGACGATCCGCGCGAGCTTTGCTTTGAAGGATCAACTGCGACCGGGGATAGGGCGGTCTTTGGGGTTCTCTTTGGCGCGTACCGTCTCGGGGCCTGTAAGTTGAGCGAACTCACGACGTTGGCAAACGAGGGAATTGTCAGGGCTGAGGAGTTCCACGTCGTGCACGGCGAGGACGTGTTACCGGAGTTGGTAATTGCAGCGGGGCGCGACGAAGCGGCGTATTACGGGCGACGACTCGAGGGAGTGGCACGGTTGCTCGACGAGGACGCCTCAACGGCGACGGCGGACACGACGGTGAGGTTGCTCAAATCGCTTGGGGTTTGCCGGCTGGTGCCCGTCACGGCGGATCGTATGAAAAGGACCCGCGAATTGTTCGAGGAGTTCGGGAGTCTTTTTGATACAACTCAGGTAGTAAGGCCTTGACACACCGCGTAGATCAAAATAGTTTCATACTTTGCAAACTCGGCCGATCAAATTGACAGAGGTTTACGGTGAAGCTGTCCGAACTTTTTGGTGAAAACGGCATAGTGCTCGACTTTGCGCCGGGTACGAAGGACGATCTGCTTGAACGGATCCTCAGGGACCTCGACGCAAAAGGTATGATCAAGGACTGCGACCACGCGCTCAGAGATGTCCTTGAGCGCGAGAAGGTAATGAGCACCGGGATCGGAAGCGGTGTGGCTATCCCCCACGCGTACACGGACGGCGTCGACCGCCTCGTGGCTGGATTCTACCGAACTCAAAAAGGAGTGGATTTTGCCGCCCTCGACGGCGGGGACGTCGATTTGTTCTTCATAATACTAGGGCCCAAGGCGAGCCGGAGGGACCACATCAAGGTACTTGCCAAGATATCGCGTCTTCTCAACCACAGCGACTTCCGGGAGGAGCTGCGAAAAGCTGCCGACGTCGAAGACGTTTTTGCCGTGTTCAAACGATTCGGGGATCGTTGATCGGACAAATCGGCCACGGTTGGCCGAGGGAGAGTCGTGACGCAGATATGAAGACGAGACGGCTAGAGTGATGGCGCATGTTCCAAAATCAGCGTCGATTGTATCCGGTTCTTATCTACGTCCTGTTGATATTCGCCGTGTCTTCCTTTCCTTCACTAAAGGCCCCGGGCCCGAGCTTCGCCCTCAAGGATAAGATCGCCCATACCGCTGAGTATTTCGTGTTGGGACTTCTCCTGTTTAGGGGAGTCGGGTGGACAGTCAGCCGCTCCCGGACGGCGACGCTTGGTTTCTTGGTGAGCGTTGGTGTGAGCGTCGCCGCGTTGGACGAGATATACCAGAGCTTTATTCCGGGGCGGATGATGAGTGTTTATGATTGGTACGCGGATGCGCTTGGCGTGGTGATTGGAGTCGGGTTATTTATGTATGCTGCGAGGAGAGACCGGTCTCGATCGGAAGACGGAAAGAGTGAGTGGCCGGCAAGCGAGGGGAAACCGACGTGAAGTATTCCCGACCCAGAGGGACGCAGGACATCCTGCCCCCCGACATACATATATGGCGGTACGTGGAGGGGGTATTCGAGGCGACATTCGAACGCTACGGGTACGAACCCATTCGTACGCCGATCTTCGAATCCACCGATGTGTTTCTCAGGTCGGTAGGCGAAAATACCGATATTGTATCGAAGGAAATGTACACGTTCGCGGACCGCGGTGGGCGTAGCATCACGCTGAGACCCGAAAACACGGCGGCGGTGATCCGAGCGTATCTCGAAAACGGGCTCCACAGAAAAGGGGGGACCACGAGACTGAGCTACATCGGGCCGATGTTCCGATACGATCGTCCGCAGGCGGGACGCTACAGACAGTTTCATCAGGTTGGATCAGAGGTCATCGGTAGTCTCAACCCGATTTTCGATGTCGAGACAATCGATGTGGTGATGACCGCACTGGAAGCACTTGGGTTTGACGATCTGGTTGTCAAACTGAACTCGGTCGGGTGCGCCGAGTGTAGGAAACCGTACACAGAGCTCCTCAGGACCGAACTCGAGAGACTCAGAGACAGACTCTGTGAGGACTGTGACGAGCGCGCGATGAAAAACCCGATGCGTGTCTTTGATTGCAAGCGGTGCGTAGACGTCAAGGGTGATCTGCCGCCGATATCAGAACATCTCTGCGAGGGTTGCGCCAAACACTTTGCGCAGGTGAAATCCTATCTCGAGGCGATCGACCGCCACTTCGAGATGGACCCCCGACTCGTTCGCGGGCTCGACTATTATACGCGAACGACATTCGAGATCATCCACAGCGGGCTCGGTGCACAGAACGCTCTGTGCGGGGGTGGGCGCTATGATGACCTCGTCGCACAGTGCGGGGGACCACCGACCCCTGCCGTTGGATTCAGCGCGGGGATCGAGCGGATCATAAGCGTTCTCCCCGAGGAAAGCACGGCGGTTGCGACGTCAGGGAGCGGGGTGGATTTCTATCTCATTTGTCTCGATGAGGAATCGTCGGCGCGTGCTCTCCAGGCGGCCCGCGTCTTGAGGGCGTTTGGGAGAATTGAAATCGACGCTTCCATGCGCTCGCTCAAAAAACAGCTGAGAAACGCCGAGAGACGCGGGGCGGCTGTCACGCTGATCGTAGAGAACGAGTTGCCGGACCGCATCAAATGGAAAGACATGACAAAAAGGGAGCAATTCGAGGTCGACGACGATCGTCTGTTGGAGTTCGCGGAAGCGAAGCTTGCGGGCAAACGAGTGGGTGACGAATGAGCGAACAGAAATATGTGATACCGTTTTCCCGGACGCACACGTGCAACGAGATTTCACAAAGCGACGTGGGTGGTGAGGTTCGGGTGATGGGTTGGGTTTCCCGGGTTCGTGATCTCGGAGGGCTTCGGTTCATCGATCTCAGGGACCGGTATGGAATCGTCCAGCTTCTTGTTGATCCGGGTAAGAAGGAGCTCGACGATCTTTCAAAGTCGCTCAACATGGAGGACGTCATCGCATGCGAGGGCCGGGTGCAGCGAAGACCGGACGACATGGTTCGCACCGACATGTCTACCGGCGCGTTCGAGATCGCGGTCGATACGCTTTATCTTCTAAACGCCTCGGAAGTACCGCCGTTTACCATCGTGGACGACGTCAAGGCCGGGGAGGATCTGCGGCTCAAATACCGATATCTGGATCTGCGGCGGCGGCCGATGCAGCGAAATATCGAGCTGCGGCACAGGGTCATCCTCGCCGCGCGGAACTTCCTCAGCGAGAGAGGCTTTTTGGAGATCGAGACACCCATCCTCGTCCGGGCCACACCGGAAGGCGCCCGCGATTATCTCGTCCCCAGCCGTCTTCATCCCGGCGACTTTTACGCGCTCCCGCAGAGTCCGCAACTCTACAAACAGATCCTTATGGTTTCCGGATTCGACCGCTATTTCCAAATCGCCAGATGCATGCGAGATGAGGATCTTCGAGCGGACCGTCAGCCCGAGCACACACAGATCGACATCGAGATGAGCTTTGTGCGGGAAGGGGACGTGTTCAAGCTGCTCGAAGATCTCATGACGGAGGTCTTCCGTGTCGGCCGCGGGATCACTTTGGAAGCTCCGTTTCGGGTCATTCCATACAACGAGGCAATCAGCAAATACGGTACGGACAAACCGGATCTTCGTCTCGGGATGGAGATACAAGATCTCGATGAGGCGTTCCGCGACGGCGGGATCCGGTTTGTGGACGAGGCGCTCGGCCGCGGTGAGACCGTACGCGGGTTCGTCGTGCCCCGTGGGGCGGGAATCAAGAGGAAGTCGATCGACGAGCTCGAGGGGACGGCCAAGAACGCCGGTGCCGGTGGGTTGATCCATTTGAAACGCGAGGGCGGTACGCTCAAGGGACCCATGGCCAAGTTCCTTGGGGCGTCGGGTTGCGAGCGCGTGATTGGGGGGAGCGGGCTCGATGACGGTGATCTGTTGCTCGCCGTTGTCGGGGGGTACAAGGAGATTACCTCCATCCTTGGCAAACTCCGTTTGGACGTTGGCAAGCTTCTCTCTCTCGAGGGGGAGGGCAGATTCGATTTTGCCTGGATCAACGATTTCCCCCTGTTCGAGTGGGATGAGGAACACAGTTGCATAACGCCGTCGCATCATTTTTTCTCAATGCCACGCGAAGAGGATATACCGCTTCTCGATGAGGATCCGCTAAAGGTGCGCGCACACCTCTACGATCTCGTGTGCAACGGTGTCGAGCTGGCGTCGGGAAGCATTCGAGTCCACAATCGTTCGCTCCAGGAAAAAATCCTTGAGGTCGGAGGGGTTTCACGTGAGAGGGCGCGGAAACGGTTTGGCTTTTTGCTCAAGGCGCTCGAGTTCGGTGCGCCACCGCACGGCGGGATCGCTCCTGGACTCGACCGAATCGTGATGCTGCTCGCCGGGAGTGATTCGATCCGGGACGTGATCGCTTTTCCAAAGACCCACAGGGCGACGTCACTGATGGATGACGCCCCGTCACCGGTGGATCGGGACCAGCTCGAGGAACTTCACATTCAGATCAACGTGAAGGGCGAGAATGACGGTTCGCAGGGTACGAGCAGGGAGAAATCGCCTTGACAGGTGCGTTGCGGATTGTTACGCTACCCAACGGCTTACCCCACGAACTCTTACCCCACGAAACTGATATGCAAAGGAGATGACGCGGGTGCGATACAGAATTGTGCAACGTATTGTGTTGATTTTGGCGCTGTGTTCCCTCGCCGGTTTCCTGGGGTGCGCCGCGCCCAAACCCTGCACGGTGACACCCATTGACATAGAAGAGTTGAAATCGGATATCCGCGACCTCGATGCTCAGTTGGAAACGGCCAATGAGAGGCTCGCCCAGGTCCAGGCAGATCTTGCCGGTTGGGAGAAAAGGCTTGCGGAAAGACGGGCGGAAATCCCGGCTCTCGAGGCCGAGCTGGTTCGCCTCAGGAAGGCTAGTGGCGTAACCGAGAGACCCGAAGAAGAGGAACCGGCCGAGCAGTCGGCGGCGGGTCTGTGAGGGGTGAATGGGAGATGATGATTCAGACAAAAACGACATTGATCATATTGCTGATTGTTTCGTTGGTCGTAACGATGGGGTTCGTGGTTAGTGGGTGTGGTGGTTCGAAACACCGCCAGATCGATGTATCTGAGGGTGACTACTACTCCGAGGATGAGATCGAGGCGCTCCCCGCCTCAAAGAGATCGAGATACTGCCAAGACCTTCAGGCCGTGCTTGGTAGTACGCGGCAGGAGTTTGACGCCAAGACTCAACAACTGGAGGAAACCAGGACCCTGACACGTTCGCTGCGCGATCAGATCGTGCCCATCGAGCGAGAGGTGCTCCAGTTGGAGTCGGATATCCGGACGCTCAACGACCAGATCGAAGAGGTCAAGGCGCTCCCGACCGAATATGTGATCAAGGAAGGCGAGAGCCTGACCGCCATCGCCATGCGGCCGGAGATCTACAACGACATAGACAAGTGGGAAAGAATCTTCCAGGCCAACCAGGACAAGATCGACGATCCGTATTTCATCTTTCCGGATACCGTCCTTGTTATCCCGCGTGACTGGCCTACCGACTGATGTGGGAAGTCTGCCAATCGCGCTGGAATTGCGATAGCACCCGTCTCCCGTGGTCCCGTCTTTGATGCCGGGGTGTGGGTGGAGATAGTCACGCCGGCGGGTTATTCTATTGTTATCAAACACCTTGCAACCAGTCGACCCCCTGAATGATTGCGCCCCCCGGCGTTTTGGCCTATTATTTGTATAAGCCGTCGGGGAGAGGAGTATGGCCAACTACTAAACCAGGTTAACTGTTTGCTCTTGGGAGAGGGTGATTGCGTCCTTTTCCAGGAGTTTTGTATTATGGGGATTCTCCGGAATCCCTTTCATTCTAGAGGGCGGGCCATGGCGACTCGAGGGTTTTGAAGCCCGCCGATGGGTCGACACCTGGAGGTGTTCATAGGTTGAAAGCTAAAAGAAGGGTCCTGTCGTTTGCCGGTATCGACCCTCTGAGGCTCTTTGGCCAACGCGAAGGTCACCTGGAGATACTCGAGGAGAAATATCCGGGTGTCGTGGTAGTGCGGGGCGACGAGATCATCTTGAAGGGAAGCGACGATGATCTCAAGTGCCTGACGGATTTTTTTGGGGAGTTGTTTGAGATTGTGAAGAAGGGGCGCGTGATTACCGAACAAGATTTTCGACGTCTTCTTCGGGTGGATGGATCGAATCGTGGCGTCAGTCTCGACGATCTGGACAAAGAGGTCGTCGTCGTCACGAAGGGCGGCCGCGCGATCCGACCAAAGACGTTCAACCAGAATCGGTACCACGAGGCGATTGCCAAATATGACATCGTGTTTGCGATCGGACCCGCCGGGACGGGGAAGACGTATCTTGCAGTCGCAAACGCCGTCGCGGCGTTAAAACGAAAGGAAATCGACCGGATCTTTCTCGTTCGGCCCGTCGTCGAGGCGGGGGAGAGTCTCGGGTTTTTGCCCGGCGATTTCCAGGCCAAACTCGACCCGTATATGCGACCCGTTCTCGACGCGCTGTACGACATGCTGGGTCCCGAACGGACCACGAAATATCAGGAAAACGGTACGATCGAGATCGCTCCACTGGCCTATATGAGGGGGCGTACGCTAAACAACGCGTATGTGATCCTCGACGAAGCTCAGAATACAACAAAGATGCAGATGAAAATGTTTCTGACACGACTGGGGAGCAACGCGAAGGCGATCATAAACGGCGATATCACACAGATCGATCTCGACCCGCCATCGAGATCGGGTCTTGTCGAGGCGCAGAAGATCTTGAGCGACGTGGACGGTCTCGAGTTCATCCACCTGACGGCGGAAGATGTGGTTCGACATAGACTGGTACAAAAGATCATCGACGCATTTGCCCGAAACGGCAACAACACGGAGAACGCCGAGACATGAAAATCAGGCTCCTAAGAGCGATCCGGCGACGCAAAAACATGTCGCGGAACGGTCGCGCTGAGAGGATCTCCAAGCATTTGCGGCTGAAGCGCGAGGTCTACAAGGGACTATTGCCGCGTTTCGGGCTTCTCGCCGGGTTTGTGGCCGCCGCGGTCGCTCTGTTTCCGCCGACCCAGACAATGAAGGAGGTCACGTTCAAGGCCGGCGAGATCGCGGACAGGACGATCATCGCACCGTTCGATTTTGAGGTGCCGCTGTCTGAAACCGAGCTGGATGTCAGGAAGGCCGGGGCCCTGCTAAAGGTACCACCCGTTTACGTGCGGGACCAGTCGATCGAGCGCGGCCTGACCGAGGATCTCACCGAGCTCTTCGATAGTCTCGCGACGATCGCGGAGATCGACACGATCACCGAAGAGACCCTGGTGAAGATGGTCCGGGGCCAGATTCCGGATCTCAACGAAAACCTTGCAAAACAACTCCTCGATTCATCACGGTTGTCGTCGATTGGCAAGACGGCGCTCGACTATCAAAAAAAGGTGTTTTCACGCGGGTTGATCGACAACGCCGGTCCGCTTCGCGCGCGGGCCTACACGACGATCGCTGTAGTCGATGGGTCCGATGAGAGAAGGCTGTCGGTCGACAACGTCATCGAACAGGGTGACATCGACCGGCTGATCCGTGAAGAAGCCCTTAGACGCTTTGGCAAGAGTCGCGGGGTGGCGCAGGTGTTTTTCGACATAGTCAGAATCCATCTCCGTCCCAACCTGATATTGGACACGGGAGAAACACAAGCTCGACGGGACCTGGCGATCGCGGAAGTCGAGAGGACGATCAAGATATCCGAGAGCCAACGCATCATTAGCAAGCACGACAAGGTCTCGAAGGAACAGGCAAAAATGCTCTCGGCGCTCGAGGAGGCGCGGCGAGCGATGAAAGGTCAGACGTCTCCCCTGATTTTGGTGGGATTGTATGCGGGAGAGGTTCTCAGACTGCTCCTCTTTGGACTGCTCTTTGGTGGTTACCTCATCGTTTTTCGTCCGACGGTCTATCGCGCACTGAGCCGGCTGGGCGCCGTGATGACGGTGTTTCTTCTCTATCTGGTGTTCACGGCGGCGGTACTACGTTTTGATCTGAACCCCTACCTGATCCCCGTGGCGTTCGTCTCTTTGATGATCACGGCACTGTTCGATTACCGGCTAGGTCTCGTCACGACCGTTTTTGCCAGTTTTCTGCTCCCCCTTGTAACCAACATCAGTCCCAACGTGGTTTTTGTGTCGCTTTTGGCCGGCACAACAGCAGTGATGGGACTCCTGAGAATGAGATCGAGAAGCCATTTCTATTCGGTGTTCATTTTGATCTCCGCCGCGTCTGTCATCGGTATCATCGGGACGGAGCTTGGCTCTGCGACGCAGTTCTCGGTTTTCTATACGCACATTCTTTGGGCGATGGCCAACGCACTGGCTGTGAGTCTCTCAACGATGTTCCTGCTTCCGATATTTGAAAACATCTTCAACCTGACGACCCGATTCACGTTGCTCGAGCTCACCGATCTCAATAAGCCGATTCTAAAACGAATCAACATGGAAGCGCCGGGAACCTATCATCACTCGATGCTGCTTGGCAATCTCGTGGATGCCGTCGCCACCGAGATTGGCGCAGACGCGCTCAGGGCGCGAGTGATGGCCTATTACCACGACATGGGCAAGATCTTCAAACCCGAATACTACGTCGAAAACCAAGAGACGGGACTCAACCCTCACGAAAAGATCACACCACAGATGAGCAGCCTGATACTTCTTTCGCATGTCAAGGACGGCGTCGAGCTCGCCAAAGAGGAGAAGCTCCCCGATCTGGTGATTGACGCGGTACAGCAGCATCATGGGACCACCGTGATGGCGTTTTTCTATCAGAAGGCGCTCGAGACGGACTCGCACTCGAGTGTCAAGAAGGACGATTTCCGGTACCCGGGACCGAGACCGCTTGGCCGTGAGGCGGCCCTGCTCATGCTCGCCGACACCGTGGAGCCCGCGTGCCGATCCCTGCAGGATCCGACACCGTCGAGCATCCGGAACGTTGTGATAAAGCTGGTCGATTCCAGGGCGCAGGAGGGGCAGCTCGACAACAGCGGACTGACACTAAACGACGTGGCGAAAATTAAGGAGAAGTTCATCTCGATTCTCACCGGGATTTATCACAAACGCGTGGCTTACCCCGGGCAGGAGGAAGAGAAGGAGAGGGAGGGTGAAGCTGTCGCTAAGCCGGCATAGCCGGTGCGCCGCCAGGAGAATACCCTGGATTGACCGCCGTGCGACTGTGATGCTTCGCGAGACGGCCGCTGCGCTGGGACGCGAGGAGGATACCGTCGAGATCGTTATCGTCGACGACGACTACATCCGACAGATCAACCGGGAGTATCGTGGTCTCGACAACGCGACCGATGTCATATCCTTTTCGTATCTCGACGGTGGAGTCTCGCCCGCGCCGGCCGACGACGTTGCCGGCGAGATTTATGTCTCGCATGAGACACTGGAGAGAGACGCGATCGCACAAGGCGTCCCCGCGGAGTATCTGTTTCTTCGGCTCGTCGTCCACGGGCTTCTTCATCTTCTTGGGTACGATCACCGCACGGACGCTGACGCGCGCCGGATGGAAACAGAGGAGAAACGTCTTCTTCTCGACCATTTGAACCCCGCGGAGGTGGAGGAACTTTTTTGAAAATCCGGCGACTGCCGGCAAGGGTGCTTTGTCACCCCGTTCCAGGAATTGATGAACCCTGAGATAGACCTAGTCCTACTCGTTCTCTCGGCTGTTTTGTTTGGAGTTTTTTCCGGGACCTACTCGGCGATCGAGCTGTTGGCATACGGGCATTCGGAGCGAAACGGCGATGAGAACACGCAAAACGGCAAGTTCGTCGATCATCTGTTGGAGAAACCCGTTGCCAACTACCTTTCGCTCGGTTTGGGAAGGGTCCTCTTTCTCGCCCTCCTCATCATCGTCTCGTACCGGTTTGCAACACAGCACTTCTTTACGGAAAGTCTCCTCTCACCGGGTCTTCTCGCATTTGTGGCCTTGGTCTTGTTGCTTCCTCTACTCATGGCCAAGCTCATCGCGCTACGGGATCCAGAGCGGTTTACAGAGATCACCAAATTCGTCACCTATCCGGTGATCTATGTGCTGCGGCCGTTTGTTTATGTAGGAGTGCTCGTGCTGAGACGTCTGTCACCCGACCTACTCAATGCGCTCTCGTTCCCCGTCCTACCGTTCAAGAAACGAATCGAGCTTTACGGATACAAGGAAGGGGAGGAGGAAACCGACGAACAACAGCTCGTCTCGAGTGTTTTCGATTTTGGCGATACAAAGGTGAGAGAGGTCATGGTTCCCCGGATCGACATGGTCGCCGTGGATCTTCACACTCCCGGCCCCGATGTGGTAAGGACGATCGTCGAGGCGGGACATTCACGAATCCCCGTTTACGACGAGAGCATCGACCGAATCGTGGGTGTCGTTCACACCAAGGATGTTTTGCAGAAAATCGTCGCGGGCGGAGTTTTTTCGCTTGGTGATCTGGTGAGGGACGTGTACTTCGTCCCCGAGTCCAAGATGATCGACGAACTCCTTTCCGAGTTCCAGAAACGAAGGATCCATATCGCAATCGTCGTGGATGAGTACGGTGGGACGGCCGGTATGGTCACGCTGGAAGATGTGCTCGAAGAACTCGTCGGAGACATCCAAGACGAGTTCGACACGGAGGAGGAACTGGTCAAGGTGCTCGACGGAGACAACGTCGTGTGCAACGCGAGAGTTCGCCTCGACGAGCTCCACGAGACTCTCGGGCTCGACCTCGAAGAAGGTGACGTCGACACACTGGGTGGATTTCTTTTTGGACTCATTGGACGCGTGCCACGCGTGGGCGAAGTGTTCGAACACGAGGGGATCGAGTTCGAGATCGTTTCGGTCGTGAGACAAAGGATAGACAAGGTGCACATCAAGGGGTTAAGCTCGGTCCGAAAAAGACCGGACGATGTGGTCGGATAGCACCGGAGGGGGGTCCGAGCGCAGGTGCATACCGTGTCGTGTGCGTTGCCCGCGGGCGGGGGAGAAATCGTTTGAAATATCTGAGACGGCATTTCTTTACGGGGCTTCTCGTTCTTACTCCCACCGTAATCACGGGGTGGCTGGTCTGGAAGATCTTTGTCACGGTCGACAACCTCATCGCGCCCTTTCAAAAAAAATTCCCACTGATAGACATCCCGGGGATCGGTTTTGTTTTTGTTCTTCTGATCATCTTGATCACGGGTTTTTTGGCGAGCAATCTGATCGGAAGGCGGTTTATTGCCCTCGGGGAGAGACTCCTCAACCGGCTGCCGCTGATCCGGCGGATCTACAATGCCTCCAAAGAGCTGAGCGAAGTTTTTTTGACCGACAAGAAGACGGTGTTCCAGAGCGTGGTGCTGATTCGCTACCCGCACCCGAACTCGTACGCGTTGGCGTTCGTGACCAACCGGGGAGCCGGTTATTTCAATACGCTCGTTGGGGATGAACTGATCAACGTGTTCATTCCAACGACACCCAACCCGACGTCGGGTTTTCTCCTCATGATCCCAAAAGGGGAGACGTTCCCAGTGGACATAAGCGTCGAGGAAGCCATGAAGATGGTGATATCCGGCGGAGCGTTCACTCCACAGCTTCTCCAGAGCGCCGCCGCTCGGCCCCGCTGAGGTCTCCCGGTCCACTCCAAAACTCCTTGTCAAGACTCCGGTTGTTCACTACGATGCCAGCTATGAGCGAACTGACCCCGGATACTGTGTCCAGAGTGAGAGAGCTCGTTCAGACGGGTGATTCGCCCGCCCTGACCGAGCTCCTCGAACCGCTTCACCCCGCCGATATTGCCGATATCCTCGAGGGTCTGGAGAACGAGGAAAAGGTGCGTCTTCTCAAACATCTGGGTACAGAGAGGGCCGCCGACGTGTTGACCGTTGTCGACGAACATTCCGGCCAGGCGCTTCTGGAGCTTCTAACCGACACGGAGGTGGTTTCTCTTCTTGGAGAGATGCCGTCGGATGACGCGGTGGATCTCATTTCGAGCCTTCCTCCGGAGAAATCAAAACAAATCGACGCACTCCTTCCCTCTGATGAACGGGAGATCCTCCACGAGCTCATGGAGTTCGACGAAGATACCGCCGGCGGGATCATGGAGGCGGAGAAGATCGCCGTAACAGAACAGGCGACGATCCGTGAGGCCATCGAACTCGTGAGAGAACAGGCGGACGAAATCGAAAACATACAAAACGTCTATGTGGTCAACGCGAGCGGACAGTTGATCGGGAGCGTGGCCGTTCTGGATCTTTTGCTCCACGAGCCGGTCACCAGGATGGTCGACGTGATGGACGACCACGTGATCACGGTCCCGGTCGATATGGATCAGGAAGACGTGGCCAGTCTATTTGGCAAGTACGACGAGTTCACGCTCCCCGTCGTCGACGAGGACGGAAAGCTCGTCGGGCGGATTACGGCTGACGATATCCTCGATGTCGTAGAGGAAGAGGCGTCGGAGGACATCGTTCGTATCGTAGGCACCGTCGAGGAGGAAATCCGTGAGACGTCACCGATAAAAATCTCGCGGGCGAGGCTCCCGTGGCTAATTGTCGCCATGCTCGGGCAGGTTGTGAACGCGGTCATCATGAGCCATTATTCGGTTTCCCTCGAGACGGCGGTCGTTCTTGCGTTTTTTGTGCCGCTCGTTATTGGGACGGCGGGGAGTATCGGGGTCCAGGCTGCGGTTGTCGTCGTGCGTGAGATCGCCGTTGGTGAGATTTCGACGGGGTATATTTGGCGACGTGTGTTCAGGGAGCTTCAGGTCACGGTGCTAAACGGCATCGTGCTGGGGGCGTTACTGTTTGCGCTTGTCACGGCGTGGCAGAGGGAATTGAGTCTTGGGTTGCTGCTGCTCGTCTCTTTGCTCACGGTGACCTTTGTCGCTGCGTTCCTGGGTACGCTCATCCCCCTCGTGATGAACCGGATGAAGATCGACCCCGCGATTGCGACGGGACCCTTCATCACGGTGCTGAGCGACATCGTGGGACTCGTGATCTACATGACGTTTGCCACTTATTACGTTTCGTATATCAGTCGTTGATGGCGCCCGCGGGAAACCGACCCAATCCAACACACCCCAATGATTCGAAAAGACGAAGGAGTTGTGTTAAAGAGCGCGCGGAGCGGAGAGACGAGTAAGCTCGTCACCTTTCTCGGGCGAGAGAGCGGCAAAACCAGGTTGGTAGCAAAGGGAGCGCTCGGTGCGAAGAGCGCGTTTCGCGGGATGCTCGAACCGGGAACCCACCTCGAGGTCGTTTACTACCACAAGGAAGGCAGAACACAGTATTTTTTGAAGGAAGCGCACGTTCACTCGGCGCTCCGGACAGAGACATATACGATCACGAGACTCGCCGCCACCCTTGCCGTTCTCGAGCTTCTCGACCATGTTTGTTTCTGGGAGAGCCCCGAGCCACGAATCGTGAATCTGCTTCTTGAGTACCTTCGGTGCTCGACCGACAATGACCCGTTGTTCTCGTTTCTCGTTTTTCAGTTCAACCTTCTCGGCGTTCTCGGAGCACTCCCGGAGTTCTCTTCGTGCGCTTTATGCGGCGAATCTCTCAACGATGGGTTCTTCCATCCGGCCGAGGGCGGAAGCGCCTGCCGGGACCACAGCGAGTCGTCATCCCGCCGCGTCTGGATGGACAAAGAACTCCTCTCGCTCATAGCGAAGATCGGTGATTCACCGGTTGCCGAGCTCCGCAAATTGACGGTTGGTACCGAGCTGAGAAAAGACTTGGGGGCGATCCTTCATTGGACGTATACTTACCACGTAAATGATTATCGCCTTCCCGACGCACTCAAGCTGATACCAAAAGACAAACGAGCGACAGATTGATCAAGACGGACGGTCCGGCGAAATCCATTGGCAACGTAAATAGGAGCAGCGTTTCGTTGGAATCTAGAAAGCGGACACAAAAAAAGAGGGCACAGGGAACCCGCAAATCAAAAAAACGATCGCGCACGCCGACGTACCAGGAGATCATACACAGGCTCCAGGGGTTCTGGATGGAGCAGGGGTGTGTGCTTGTCCAACCTTACAACTCCGAGGTCGGAGCGGGGACCCTAAACCCGGCCACTTTTCTTCGGGTCCTAGGTCCCGAGCCGTGGCGCGTGGCCTACGTAGAGCCGTCAAAGAGACCAAAGGACGGCCGTTATGGTGACAATCCCAACCGGGTCCAGCAGTTTCTCCAGTATCAAGTCATCTTGAAACCGCCGCCCGAGGATGTCCTTGGAATCTATATCAAGAGTCTCGAGCACATTGGTATCGATCCAAAAAATCACGACATCCGATTGGTCGAGGATGACTGGGAGGCGCCGACGCTTGGCGCATTGGGTTTGGGTTGGGAGGTGTGGCTCGACGGGATGGAAATAACCCAGTTCACGTATTTCCAACAGGCGGGTTCGCTCGAACTCGATCCCGTGTCTGCGGAGATCACCTACGGGCTCTTGAGAATCTGTCTCTATCTCCAGAAGGTCGACTCGGTGATGGAAATCGAGTGGGGTGACGGTGTGAGTTGGGCTGAGGTCAACCGGCAAGCGGAGAGAGAGTTCTCTATCTTTCATTTCGAACAGGCAAACACAGCGCTCTATTTCGGGCTCTTCCAGGACTTCGAGAACGAAGCGGACAAGATGATCGACGCCGGTCTCGTTCTCCCCGCGTATGACTATGTGATCAAGCTCTCGCACATCTTCAACATACTCGACGCGCGCGGGGCGATCAGCGTGACCGAACGTACCGGTTATATCGCGCGGATCCGGGGAATCGCGCGAAAGGTCGCGCTCAAATATCTCGAGACACGCGAAGCGCAGGGTTACCCTCTGCTTCGGGGAGCAACGGACGCATGAAGGACCTCCTGCTTGAAATAGGGTGCGAGAATCTTCCTCCAGCCTCGATTCGCCCGGCGTTCGAGCAACTCGGTTCCGACGTTCGAGCAAAACTCGACGAGCACCGGTTGACTTACGAGGGCGTGTACGTGACGGGAACACCTCGCCGGTTGGTTCTCGTCGTCAGAGGTCTTGCAACCTCTCAAACAAGCACGACGGAAACGGTGACCGGACCCCCGGTGAGCAAAGGGTTTGATGAAAACGGTGAGCCGACAAAGACGGCGCTGGGATTTGCCAAATCGCACGGTGTGCCCGTCGCCAAACTCGAGCGGATCGAAACGGAAAGGGGCCTATATCTGGGGTTCACCAGAAAACTAAAGAGTGAACGGGCCGCCATCATTTTGAAACGATTTCTTCCCGATCTCATCACCGGTTTGCGATTTCCCAAGGTGATGCGATGGGAGAGATCGGGAGTCCGTTTCGCCAGACCGATCCGCTGGTTGGTATGTCTTTTTGGGGGATCCGTCTTGAGGTTCGAGATCGCCGGTGTCAAGAGCGGTGACGTCACTTATGTGATCCCGTGGCTCCGGCGCGAGAAATACAAGATCAAGAATGCCGATCACTACATGACCGTGGTGAAAAAGGCCGGGCTCTTGATCGATCACGTCGAGCGACGCCGCGTTATCGAGTCTCTAGCTCGCAGAACAGCGGAGAGATCGGGGCTCATTTTGATAGCGGATCCAGGCCTCATCGACGAGCTGACGTTCATGCTCGAATCGCCCCGTGTCATGATGGGTGATTTCGACAACGCGTATCTCAAGCTCCCTCCCGAAGTGTTGGTCACCGCGATGAAAGCTCATCAAAGATACATTGCGCTTCGAGAGAAGGGAAAAAAGCTCGTCCCCAAGTTCATCACGTTTACCGAGGGTCGAGTCGGGTCGCCGGCGGTCGTTCGCCGTGGAAACGAGAAGGTTCTGAAGGCGCGGCTCGAAGATGCCCACTTCTACTGGGAGGAAGATCTCAAGACGGGGGTCGAGGGTCTCGCCAAGAGACTCGATTCGATCGTTTTTATCGAAGGAATGGGCACGCTCAAGGACAAGGGGGAGCGGCTGGTCAAACTTGGGCTCCTCATCAACTCCATGGAGCCGGAGAGCGGCCGCCTCTCCACGGGGCAGATCGAGCGCGCGGCGTTTGTGGCCAAAGCCGATCTGGCGAGCGAAATGGTCAAAGACGGGAAAGAGTTCACGCTGCTCGAGGGGCTCATTGGGAGTCACTATGCGGGTCGGGCGGGGGAAAATAGCGAAGTGGTGGCCGCCGTTCGCGAGCAATACCTCCCGAGGACGCCATCGGACCCGCTTCCGAAAACCCCCCTCGGGTCGCTGCTAAGCATTGCCGACCGTATCGATACGATATCGGGGTGCTTTATGGCCGGGCACGTGCCGACGGGATCGCAGGACCCGTACGCGTTGCGTCGTCAGGCATCGGGGCTCATTCGTCTGCTCGAACACCGGGCTGCCGTCTCGATCCGTCCCCTGCTCGAGGCCGCCGTCGCGGCCTATACGGAATCGGGTCTTGGACAGGATGCCCGCCCCGCTGAAGTCTCCAGGCAGCTCGAGGAATTCTTCCGTCTACGAACCGAAACGTTTCTCAAGGAGAAGGGAATCGCCTACGACGTCGTTGCCGCGGTCGGCGCCGTCGCGTGGTCGACACCGGCCACCGCCCTCGCGAGGGCCCGGGCAATGCAGAACTCTAGAGGCGACAAAGCCTTCGAGCTCCTCATAACCGGCGCGAAACGGGTTGGGAACATCCTCCCTCCCGAGGCCAAGGTGCTCGGGGCGGAGTGGGGTGCGCTCGAGGAGGCCTTTTTGGGATCGGGCCAGCTCTCAGCGACCGGCCGGTTCGACCCGGGGCGGTTCGAGGACGATGCCGAGCACAATCTCCATAGAGCAGTTCAGCGCGTGATCCCTGACATGATCCGATACGAGGCGTCATCTGACGTGACGGCGGTTTTTGGGATCCTGTCAGGGCTGGGGCCAAGGATCGATGAGTATTTTGACCGTGTTTTGGTCAACTGTCCCGATGAGTCACTTCGGGCCAACCGTCAACAGTTTCTTGCGTCGGTCTTCGCCCTGTTTTCGCGATACGCCGATTTTTCGTTTATAGTGGAAGAAGAGAAAACCCTCGTCCAATAGCTTCTTACCCCTTCTCGATCCACAATCCCACCTTGACATCTAACCCCTTTTTATGGTACAATTTCGGCCGGCCTAGGGGCAAAGGGTTATGGTTTGCGGTATCGCCGCAAATCTTTGTTCGAGATGAAACATGCGCGCAGGGACGCGTGCGTTTCGAGCCGACCACCGTTGGTGTTAGCCTTTTACTCGACAAGTTTAATGTAAACCCGACGGTTATCGTAGGCTTCAACCCTGAGACGGAGATGTTGAGGAGGTGAGCGTCAGCGTTTCAGGAAGTGCGAGAACACACTTTGCCTCTTGACCGAACAGCTTTCCCAAAGAGGAAGCACTAAATTGGTTTTTTATGGTTTTCGCGTATTCAATTTCCTTCTCAGCAACGATGGGGGAATACGATGAAGAAAACTCTCGTAATAGCTCTGTGTGTGCTTTTCGCGATGAGCTCTGTCGCTTTGGCGAAGAACACGCAGGGCAAGCTGGCCGACTACAAATTCGTGGAAGTGCCAGCTCAGTCGACGGCTCCGGAGCTTGGTGGATCGATGTTCCAGGCAGCCGCGGCCAACACGGTTGTTATTGGTTGGTGGCAGTTTGATACATCGACCGGTGCTCCCACGCCTCAGGGCTGGACGACAATCGATATCACCGCTCAGGTGTCGTCGTACTTCC
>CP070677.1:704494-716200 GCA_020352495.1 Candidatus Latescibacterota bacterium | reverse complement strand
GGTGGCTTCTTCAGCTGCGGCGGGCTTGCCTGCACCTATGCCGAGGTGGCGACCGAAGGCGGGGTGGCGATGATCGCGTTCTCGTAGATACCGGTCTCGGGAACCACACCTATTCGATCATCGAGCGCGAAATGGTTGACTCGGTGATCAGTGAGAAAGATCAAGATAAGCGATATCTTCTCGAGGAAGCGGCGGGAGTGATGAGGTATCGGATCCAAAAGGAGGAGGCGCTGAGAAAAATCGCCCACACCGAGAACGATCTCGCGCGTCTGGGCGACATTCTCGCGGAACTCGAGAAGGAGCTCCGTTCACTTCGATATCAGATGGGAAAGGCGAGACGTTACACCCGTTTGAAGGACAAAGTGGCGGTGATGGAGGCCGCGCTCATCAAACGTTCGCTCTTTGACCTTTTGAACGAGATGGATGAGATCAAAAGAGAGAAAGCCCATCATGAGGGAATTACACTTGCCGACGAGAACGAAATCACCGTTCGGGAAGATAAACTCCAAGAATCGAGGATAGAGAGTTCGGAGTTGGAGCGCAAACTCCAGGATGTTTACGAGAACCGACACAAACTGAGCCAATCACTCCAGCAGGACGAAGAACGGATCGCCATTCTGACCGAACGTATCGGAAGCAACGAAAACCGTATCCGTGAAGACGAGGAGGAGGTCGAGCGCTCCAGAAGCAAGCTGACCTCGCTTTCCGAGGAACTTCTGCGCTTCAATCGACTGATTGAGGAGAAAGAGAAGGAGCTCAAAGAGGAGAAAATCGTCCTGGGGAACACCGAGGACTCCTTGAGAACAGTGACTTTGGAACTCGATGCGGTCAAGAATCAGGTCAGGGACAAGAAGCAGCTTGCGCTTGATCTCGTGCGGGAAAAAGAGAGGGTGAGAGGGATTCGGGAACACCTCCGAGAACGGCTCCACGAACTCGCGGCAAAAAAAGAAGCACTCTCGGGCGAAATCGAAGCATTGAGAAACGAGCAAACCGCGTTGAACAAGCAACTGGAAGAGAGTGGAAAACGGGCCGAGGAGAACCGGCGCAGTCTATCGGGGTCAAACATGGCCCTCGAGTCGGTCACCTGCAGGTCCGAGAGGACGTTGAATCTGATAGCAAGATGCGAGGAGTCCGGCTCGAAGGCTACGATCGAGTTCAACCGTTTCAAAGAGAAGAAGGAGTTTCTCGAACGAATCAAGGGTGAAAGCACTCACTATTCGCGAAAAGACTTTACTCGGAACTCACGGATCAAGGGAATCCTCGCCGATCACGTGAGAGTGGACAAGAGGTACCGCAAATGTTTCGAAGCTTGCCTCTCACCTGTGCTTCAAGCCTTGCTCACCGACAGCAAAGAGGACGCGTTCAAGTGTCTAGAGGATATTCGGGTGGACGGCAACGGTGGTGGAAAGGTCCAGCTTCTCTACCCCAATGGCAACGGTGACTACGCTTACACACATGCCGGTGGCGATCCTGGGACACGGGCGTTGGATGTCCTCGACGGCGACACCGGTGTCAAAGATTACCTCACTCCCTATCTGGCCGATGTGTTCGTGACGGAGGACGTGACCGAGGCGCTGAATCTTCTCGAAACGGATCCCGATATTCGTGTCGTAACGATCGATGGCGTTTTCTTTGACGGTCCCGGTCGGATCGTAGTTGCCGGATCCGACGAGATCGAGATGACGCTTCTCGAGTTCGGGTCGAAGATCGAGGAGCTCACCGCATCGATGGAACGCTGCAACCGACGTGTCGATCGGCTCAGAGACCGAAAGACGGGACTCGAGGAGTTGAGGACACGCCTCGGGGAAGACGCGGGTCGGCTGCGGGTGGAAGTCCGGGCGGCGGAACGGGAGAGTGACACTATTTCGGAGGAGCGCCGTCGGCAGGAATTGGCGCTCGTTAGAGTCCGGGAGAAGATCGCCAGCATTTCGGCGGCGCGAACCGAGAGCGAGGAAACCACAGAGAACATCCGGGCACGGCTGCAATCCCTTCCGGAACCGGTGGACGACCGGGACAAAGAGGATATGTTGGATGACGGGCTTACCGAACTCGAACGGAACGCCGTGCGTCTCGAGCGTGAGAAGGAGTCGCTCGCCGAGTCGGCGGCCAAGATCCGGCTGAACATCGCGACCATCACGGGTGAGATCACAACCGCCGCCGAGAAACGCAAAAACGTGGAGATGCTCGTCGCCGAGCTCAAGGAACTCATCGTCTATCGCGAGGACGATGCAAAGCGTTGCAGGACGGAGATCGAAACCGCGAAGACGGAGATCACGGACGCAAGAGGCAGGATCGCCGGGTCGCATGGTGTTCTGGAGAAGATCGAGAAAGAGATCGAAGAGGCCAAGGGGCAACACGAGCGGGTTCAAGAACGTTGCACAACGCTTGAGACCGAGCTCAAGGAATTCAAGGACCAAAGGGATCAGAAAAAGGAGAACGTGCAGAGATGCACTATAGAGATTGTCGCTCGAGAAACGCGGATAAAGGACCTCCTGGAGAAAGCACGGGAGAACTTCAATCAGGATCTCGAGCCGTTCACGAGTGATCGTACCCAATTCGATCCGACCGAGTGGGAGGAGCTCGATTTCGATTCACTCGAGGAACTGAGAGCAAAGTTGGAGACCTTTGGCCCCGTAAACATGCTCGCTCTCGACGAGTTCAAAGAGAAAAAGGAACGGTTCGATTTTCTCTCCAAGCAAAAGTTGGATCTCGAAGAGGCAAAGGAATCACTGACACAGGCGATTCGACGGATCAACAGAGAGGCGAGACGTCGGCTGAACGACACGTTCGAAAAAGTCCGTGTGAATTTCAAAAAGACGTTCGATACGCTATTCGACGGAGGCGAGGCGGATCTTCTGTTCGTCGACTCGGATGATCCTCTCGAGGCGAACATCCGGCTCGTGGCGAACCCCAAGGGGAAGCGTCTCCACGATATTTCGAGTCTCTCCGGCGGCGAGAGGGCGCTCGTTGCGCTGTCACTCCTTTTTGCAATCTATCTTGTCAAACCGAGCCCGTTCTGTGTGTTCGACGAAGTGGACGCGCCGCTCGACGATGCTAACATTGCGAGATTCGTCAGACTCCTCAAGTCGTTCACCGACAAGACCCAGTTCATCGTGATCACGCACAACAAAAAGACGATGGAAGCGGCGGACTATCTGTATGGTGTCACGATGGAAGAGCCGGGCGTTTCGAAGATGATCTCGGTCCACATTGGTGAAGTCGACAGGTTCCGCGAGACAAATGGTTCGCATGGTGGTGCGGTGGTGACAGAGCCCACCGAAGAAGTACCCGTCCACACATAGACAATGTTCGATCTCAAGACGAGGCTGAAAAAGACGAGGGATGGTTTTGTGTCCCCGCTGCGGCGGGTGTTTCAACGCAAGACCAGACTGAGCGTGGAAGACCAAGAGGCGGTCGAAGAACTGCTCATCGGTTCGGACATGGGTGTGGATGCCTGTGAGCGGATCATGGATGCGCTTCGCGAGCATGGGGAGGTGTTGGATTATCAATCGTTTCTCCGAAAGGAGTTCTTGGATCTGCTGGCGGAGACCGGCGGTGAACCGCAAAGCGACTTGCCCGCGCCCAGGGCGGTGATAATCACCGGTGTGAACGGGGTGGGGAAGACGACGAGCATTGCGAAGCTCGCCAACTACTACAAGAAACAGGGAAAGAACATGATTCTGGCCGCGGGTGACACATTTCGCGCCGCAGCGCAGGATCAGCTGTCACTGTGGGCGGAGCGGCTCGGTGTGGAGATGATCGGTCACAAGCAGGGTGGTGATCCCGCGGCAGTGGCCTTCGACGCTTGCATGGCCGCCAAATCGAGAGGGGCCGATTATGTTATCATCGACACGGCGGGACGGCTCCACACACGAGTGAACTTGATGGAGGAGCTGAAGAAGATCAGCCGTGTCTGCGAGAAGGTGCTCGGGGCCGAGGCCGTGGACGCGTACCTCACTTTGGATGCCACGCTGGGGCAGAACAGCCTGCATCAGGCAAAAGAATTCACACGAAGCCTAGACACACGCGGAATCATCCTCACCAAGCTGGACAGCACGGCGAAAGGCGGCATCGTGATCGCCATCCGCCAGTCGCTCGGGCTCCCCGTGAGCTTTATCGGCGCCGGCGAGGGGCTCGATGACTTCTCGCCCTTCTCTCCTTCCGAGTTTGTCGACGCACTTCTTTCCTGACATCCGCACGGTCGGGCCGTTACGGCGCTGGTGGTGCGCCGGTCAGCTCTCCGCTGCGGTCGGCTAGCCGCCTTCGGCGGCGGATCCTCCCTTGCTCCGAGGGAAAGACCAGCGCACCACCTGCGCCTAACGACTAGAGGAGAAAGGACTGGTGCAATACCCACGCCGACCATACTACCGAGAGCGGACCGGCGCACGACCCACACCCCCAATCATCAACGGCGGATGTGGCTTGACATGTGACAGAAATGCCGTAATATAAGGGAAAACAGGAACCTTCGGGGCGGGGTGAAAGTCCCCACCGGCGGTAAGAGCCCGCGAGTGGGCCTGACGGCCTACTGACCCGGTGGAAATCCGGGGCCGACAGTGAAAGTCTGGATGGGAGAAGGTCCGGTGCGGCTTTGTGCGACCCGATCCGGGTGTACGTCCGGGTTGCGGGTACGCGTCTTTTCTCGTCGTATTAATCCCCGAAGACATAGTCGCTAAATCTCTCTGATACCCAACGGAGACTTGGTGCGTGTTCGAGGCGAGGTCTAAACGTTCGGACCCAACACGGGGTGTGGTGGAACGTGAAGCGTTCGATTCCGCCGCCACGTTTGTGGATCAGTACACCGTGGATGACTACTTTGTCGACCGCGCGATCGATCTGGCTTGGTTGGGGGTCGGGAGGACCCACCCGAACCCGCTGGTCGGTGCGCTGGTCGTCAAGGACGGGCGGATATTGGGTGTCGGCTACCACCAAAGGTACGGAGAGGAGCACGCGGAGACGATCGCGCTGGACCGAGCCGGCGAGGCGGCCAAAGGCGCCACGCTATACGTAACACTCGAACCGTGCACCCACCAAGGAAACACACCGCCCTGCGTCGACCATGTGCTCCAGAGTGGTGTGAGTCGTGTTGTGATTTCCACTCTCGACCCCGATCATCGTGTGAACGGCCGCGGCGTTCAGATCCTCCGCAAGCACGGTGTTGAGGTAGACCTTGGTCGACGCGCCGAGCGTGCGCTGCTATTGAACATGGGGTGTTTCAAAAGGGTGATGGGGTTGGGTATGACGGTAACGCTCAAGATGGCGGCAACCCTGGACGGGCGGATCGCATCACGCGCCGGTTCGCGAGACGACATAACCGGCGAAGAAGCAAGGCGTTTCGTGCACCGGTTGAGGGCAGCCCACGATGGGATTCTTGTCGGGATCAACACCGTTTTGGTGGATTCCCCGCGGCTCGACTGTCGATTGCTCGACTCGGTAGAGCCGCCGCCCGCCGTCGTGTTGGATACTCACCTCAAGTTCCCACTTGCGAGTTCGTGGCTGGACGGAAATCGGACGGTTGTGTTGATCACCGGTCCCGATGCCGGGCACCAGAAAGCGAAGGACCTCGAGGAAGCCGGCGCACATGTCGTTCGGTGCAGGACCGAGGGCGATCGGGTCGAGCTGGGGGATGCCATCCGATCTCTCCTCGATAGGGGAATGAACAGTCTTCTTGTCGAAGGCGGCGGTGAGCTTTTTTCGAGTTTCGTCGACGCCGGAGAGTGGGACGGCCTGTTTATGTTTTTTTCGCCGGCTCTTTTTGGTCCGGATGGGGTGGGTCTCTCCGACCGACGCGTGGACCGTGCGAGGGTCGGCGCGGTGCACGCGGGAATATCCATGATCTCGGGAGACATGATGATGAGTTTTGTAAACGGCAAAACCCGGCGGCTTCTCCTCGACCGTTTGTTGTAGGGATCGTAGATGTTTACCGGAATCATCGAAAGAGTGAGCACGGTAGAGCGGCTGCAGAGCACCGCGGACGGGGTTAGATTCCACATTTCCGGTCTTGGATTGGAGGACAAGGTCGGGCCGGGTGACAGCGTGGCTGTCAACGGTGTTTGCCAGACCGTCGAGGATGTTGTGTCCGGTAACATCGTGTTTACCGCAGTTGGTGAGACGCTAAAACGAACGACGATGCGTTCACTCCACGTGGGTTCACGCGTAAACATGGAAACCGCCGCCACCGCGGATTCTATGCTTGGTGGACATATCGTCCAGGGACATGTTGATGGTTTGGGGACGGTGCAGTCATTTGTAAGGAGCGGAAAAGACTGGCTTCTCTCCGTCCGGCTTTCGCAAGATCTCCTTGACCTCGTGGTTCCGAAAGGGTCGATCGCCATCGACGGAGTGAGTCTGACGGTCATCGATCCAAAACCTGCCGGGGTGGTGACGATGACCATCGTGCCGTTCACATTCGAAAATACAATCATAGGAGACTACCGCGCGGGGACGCGCGTCAATGTCGAGGCGGATATACTGGGAAAATACGTACTCCAGTATCTGGCTCGAATTCACAAAAAGAGATAGATCCCGCAACCGCCATAGGGCACTTAATTCGTTACAAGAGGTGAGATGATGAGCGTTTTCTGTACTGTCGAAGAAGCCATAGAAGAATTCCGCAACGGCAACATCGTCATAGTGGTCGACGACGAAGCCCGGGAAAACGAAGGTGACATGATTCTCGCCGCAGAAAGAGTCACTCCGGACAAGGTGAACTTTCTCACCAAGTATGCGCGGGGACTCGTGTGTCTCGCTCTGACGCCGGAGCGATCCAAGGAGCTGGATCTCCGTCCAATGGTTCGTAACAATACGGCGAGGCTTGGCACGGCGTTTACCGTGTCCATCGACGTGATCGAGGGGACGACTACGGGCATCAGCGCTTTTGACCGCGCTGAAACGATTCGGGCGGTCATCGACTCCAAAGCGAAAGCGAGCGATTTCGCCAGACCCGGGCACGTGTTTCCGCTCAGCTCGTTTCCAGGCGGTGTCTTGAGACGCGCCGGACACACCGAAGCCGCGGTGGATTTGGCCGCGCTCGCGGGTCTCTATCCTGCGGGGGTTTTGTGTGAAGTGATGGATGAGGACGGGCACATGGCCAGGTTGCCGGTGCTCGGGCGTATCGCCTCGGAGCACGGTCTCAAGATCGTGACGATTCAAGATCTCATAGAGTACCGCCGCCGGCACGAGAAGCTCGTAACCCACCTGGCGAGCACGGACCTTCCTACGAATTATGGCGATTTTACGCTCCACCTTTTCAAAAACGACATCGACGAGACCATACACGTCGCTCTTGTCAAAGGCGAGATTTCGACGGAAGAGCCGGTGCTTGTGAGGGTGCACTCGGAGTGTCTCACGGGTGACGTTTTCGGATCTCTCCGGTGCGACTGTGGGTCGCAATTGGCGAGATCTCTCTTGCAGATCGAAAGAGATGGGCACGGCGTGCTTCTCTATATGAAGCAAGAGGGACGAGGAATTGGACTGGAGAACAAGATCAAAGCCTACGCTCTCCAGGAACACGGCCGGGACACGGTCGAGGCTAACGAGGAGCTTGGTTTCCCCCCCGATCTCAGGGACTATGGCATCGGCGCCCAGATTCTAGTCAGTCTTGGCGTCAGGAAAATGCGGTTGCTGACGAACAACCCCAAAAAGATCGTAGGGCTCCGGGCCTACGGAATCGAGATCGTGGAACGCGTCCCGATCGAAGTGCCGCCAAACGAAAGCAATATCCGATATCTATCGACCAAACGCGACAAGCTCGGTCACATGCTCAAGGGGATCTCGGGCGAGCTAGAGCGTCTGAACGGGACGAACAGAAAGGAGTAGTTCGATGCCGAATCTGCACGAAGGAAAACTGGACGCCAAAGGGAAAAAAGTCGCGATCGTCGCCAGTCGATTCAACGATTTCGTAACGCATAGACTCGTCGATGGTGCGATCGATTGTCTGGTGAGAAATGGGGCGGATACCTCGGCGCTGGACGTATACTGGGTACCTGGGTCGTTCGAAGTCCCCCAGATGGCGCAGAAACTGACGCAGTCGATGGAGTTCGACGGGGTCCTATGCCTGGGGACGATAATACGTGGCGAAACACATCACTTTGACGTGCTCGCCGGGTCGGTAATCCGATCGATAACGGATATCTCGTCGCGCTCACAGATCCCGTTGACACACGGGCTCATAACGGCCGACTCACCCGACCAGGCAATGGATCGGGCTGGGGGAAAGGGTGGCAACAAAGGGTGGGACAGTGCGCTCGCGTTGATCGAAATGATGAACCTTTGGAAGAGTTGAAACGACTTTGGGCAAACGTAGAAAGGCGAGGGAAATCGTTCTTCAGGCGCTCTACGAGGCGGAGTTCTCCGACCTGCCCTGGGAAGAAATCCTGGACAGTCAGATCACCCGGAGGGCGTCGACGACCGAAACGGTCGAATACGCCCGTCTTCTGTTCTCCAAAACTCTTGATAACATGACGTCCCTGGATGATAAAATTCGGTGCGTGCTCGAGAACTGGGAGATGGAACGGCTTTCTCTTGTCGACAAAAACATATTGAGGTTCGCATTGTGCGAGATCCTGCTTTTTCCGGACATCCCGTCAAAGGTCATCGTCAACGAGGCGATCGAGATTGCGCACAAGTTTAGTTCGCACGAGGCGGGCAAATTCGTGAACGGGATCCTGGACCGTCTATTGCATCAATACCGACAGGAAACATCTTGAGATATTTGATCTACTCGGACATTCACAGTAATCTCGAGGCTCTGCGCGCGGTGCTTGCGCACGCGAAAAAGGAGGGTTACGACTCCGCGATCTGCCTCGGAGACATAGTGGGTTATGGGGCGGACCCCAACGAGTGCGTCGATATCATCGCATCGGAGTCCGAAACATCCGTATGTCTGGGCAACCACGATGCCGCTGTGATCGACGCCGACGAACGGGGTTACCTCAATCCCGTCGCCCAGGCGGGTGTCTCATACAGCGCCGCTAGGCTTACGCCCGAAAACGTCTCGTTCCTAAAATCGCTCCCGCTCATTATCGAATTCGAAAACAACTTTATCGCCAGCCACTCGTCCCCGTACAAACCGGAAAACTGGATCTACGTATTGGAGCCGATCGAGGCCACGGACGCGTTTCATGTCATGACGCATCCGCTGGCGTTCATTGGACACACCCATTTCCCCGTGGTTCACAACAGCAATGGATTGGTCAAACCGATCTTGCCCGGGGATCGAGTCAGGATTCATGGGGGAAACAAGTACATAATCAACGTGGGTAGTGTGGGACAACCACGGGACGCCGATCCGAGAGCCGCCTACGTGATCTACGACGATCAGAAAAGACTCGCCGAGGTCGTGCGGGTGGCGTACGACGTGGACGCGGCCACGGAAAAGATATTGAAGGCCGGTCTTCCCCCTATGCTTGCAGATCGGATCCGTCGGGGATACTGAATGGTTCGAGTTGTCGGAAGATGAACCAGGTCTCGGAGAAGAAACACTGGGACGATTTCTGGGCGGCGTCGCAAGACCTCGAAAACGTGTATGGCACGGATGAGCGAATCGTTTCCAACCTAACGAAATTCGTCGATCTGAGAGGCTTGAGCGTTCTCGAAGTGGGTGCGGGGACGGGGAGGGATGCCGGCGCCATCGCCTCGCTTGGGACCGATGTCTGCGCCCTCGACAACAGCGAAGAATCGCTCAACCTTATGCATCGCGTGGGGGGGCGTCGTTTCGAAATCGTCTGCGGAGACGCGTTGGATCTGCCCTTTTTGCCCGAGTCGTTCGATGTGGTTCTTCACCAGGGACTTCTCGAGCATTTCAAAAACCCCGGTGAGTTGCTCGATGAGAACGTGCGCGTTTTGAAAAAGGGTGGTGTGCTTCTCGTCGATGTTCCGCAAAAGTACCACTATTACACTCTTGCAAAACACATCTTGATGGCGTTTGGCCGATGGTTTGCCGGGTGGGAGACGGAGTTCACCGTGGGCGCGCTGAGACGTCTCATACAAGAGCGGGGTCTGAGCATCGTAGGAATCTATGGACACAATATGTTCCCTCCGATATGGTATCGAGGTTTGAGACGGATGCTGCTGGGAATCGGAGTGAGACTGCCCATGTTTCGGAGAGAACCGAGGATCGTGGTAGGTCTGCGGCGAATGTTCCGGTCGGTCGTTCCGAAGAGACTCTACCTAAACACAGCTATGGTCATCGGCTGTGTTGCGAGAAAACCGTAGTGCGGAGATTGAATTGGCAAAGTTCGTGGCTGTCAACTGGAGGGATCTCAGAAACCCCGACGCCGGTGGCGCCGAGGTCCACTTTCACGAAATCCTCAAACGGCTCGTATCCAACGGGCACGAGGTGACGTATTTTGTTAGCAATTTCCGGGACGGCGCGCGCGAGGATTACTACGACGGAATTCGGGTCATAAGGCGGGGAAGCTGGTACAACGCCAATTACGTTATTCCGTATCACGTGCGGTCGTACGTTCGAAAGAACCCGTGCGATCTCGTTCTCGAGGATATCAACAAAATACCGTTTTTCCTCCCCCTTTTGGTCAAACCGCCAGTTCTCGCTATCGTCCCTCATTTGTTTGGGACAACGGTGTTCCGGGAGACGAATGCGTTGTTTGCCGCGTATGTTTATTCCTGGGAGCGGTTGATCCCGTGGGTCTATAGACGCTGCCGGTTCGCCGTGATAAGCCCGAGCACAAAGACGGATCTCATCGGACGGGGAATCGATGGCGATCGAATCGACGTGGTAATGTGTGGTCTGGATCACACGACATACCGGCCCCTCGGGAACGTGGAGAGGTTCACCGATCCGACTATCGTTCATTTTGGCCGTATCCGGAAGTACAAGTCGATTGATGTCGTCATCGCCGCCTTCGCACTAATCAAGGAGCGGATGCCCACCGCAAGACTTTTGATCATCGGTGACGGTCCCGAGAAAAAAAACCTCGTCGACTTGGTCGATAGGAAGGGATTGGGGGAGTCAATCAAGTTTCTGGGAGCCGTTGGCGCCACCGAGCTCGTCAAATTGCTCAACCAGTCTCATCTATTCTTGAATGCGAGCCCAAAAGAAGGATGGGGGCTGACGGTCGTTGAGGCCAACGCCTGTGGGCTCCCCGTCGTGGCCAGCCGTCGGCCGGGGCTGCAAGACTCGGTCAAGGACGGACAAACCGGTTATCTCGTAGAATACGGCGATCCGCGGGCTTTTGCGGACAAGGCGTTGGAGCTGCTCGAGGACAGGGAGAAGTGGGAGAATATCAGCCGGGGTGGGCTCGAATGGGCGAGGTCGCTTACCTGGGACCGGACGGGTGAGGAGATGGAAAGGATCTTCCTCGGTGAGATCGTAGCGAAAGGCAGAACCGCTCGATGAGACTATCGGGATCCGTCATGCGACTCGTTGCAAAGATCCTCGTCAGCACGGGGCTGCTGGTCTTCTTGCTTGTCAAGATCTCGTTTAGTGACCTCATAACGCTCCTCGAGTCATTGAACGTTGGCATCATCGTCGGAGCGATGCTCGTATTTCTCATCAGCAACATAATCGGGAGCTTGCAATGGCATTTGCTTTTGAGATCGAGCGGCGTGCGAATTCCGTTTCACAAAACGATACGCGTGTACTTCATCGGTCTGTTTTTCAATAATTTTTTGCCGGCAAACATCGGGGGAGATGCGGTAAAGGTATACGACGTTTCCAAGATCGGGAACAGTGTGTTTCAAGTG
>CP070677.1:675774-704394 GCA_020352495.1 Candidatus Latescibacterota bacterium | reverse complement strand
TCCTTGTACTGAAGTTCGTACAGATTCGAGTACATGCCCCCGCGTTCGAGAAGCTCGCTGTGGGGGCCCTCTTCGACCACCCGCCCCTTGTGCAGCACGATAATGCGATCCACGTGGCGGATCGTAGACAACCGATGAGCAATAACAATCGATGTCCGTCCCGACATGAACTTTTTTAGCGCGTCCTGCACAAGATATTCGGTATCCGTGTCTACGCTCGACGTCGCCTCATCCAAAACCAATATTCTCGGCTCGTAGACCAACGCCCTGGCAAAGGAAAGAAGCTGTCTCTCGCCAACCGAGAGCGTGCGTCCTCTCTCACCCACCTCTTCAGAGTATCCCGAGGGGAGTTTTTCGATAAACTTCTCAGCGTTGATATAGCGCGCCACCTGCCGGACTTTGTGGTGATCGATACTCTCGTCCCCGAGATGGATGTTGTATGCGATGTCACCGGAGAAGAGGAAAACATCCTGGAGAACGGTTGCGACATACCGGTGCAAATCACGCTGGGCAAAATCGCGAATATCGGTCCCTCCCAGCAGAATCCGTCCTTGTCCAACGTCGTAGAGCCGCGAGAGCAAGTTGATGATCGTTGTCTTTCCCGCGCCTGTGAATCCAACGATCGCCACCTTTTCGCCGGGTTCGACGGTAAAGCTGACCTCGTGTAGCACATCGTCGCCGGGGTTGTATGAAAAGCTGACACGTTCGAACGTCACCCGCGACGGCCTCTCCGGGATCAGTTTGGGAGTCACAGGGTCTTGGATCGCCGGAGGGGTGTCCAGAAGCTCGAATATCCACTCCGAAGAGGCCATCGCAGATTGAAGTACGTTGTACTTCTCGCTGAGATCCATGATCGGACGATAGAACCGCTGTGCGTACTGGATAAAGGCGACGAGCGCCCCGAAGGTGACGGCGCCGTCGAGAACGCCACCACCACCGTACCAGAGGATCAAGGCGATGGCTACCGCGCTAAGGATTTCAATGACGGGATAGAAGACGGCGTACGCCATGATGGTGTCTATGTGAGCTTGGTAGAGTTTCCGATTCCTCCGCGTAAATTTGTCGAACTGAGCGGCCTCACGGTTGAATACCTGCACAACGCTCATCCCGGTGATGTTCTCCTGGAGAAATGCGTTTATCGCGGCGACGCGTTTTCGAACACTGCGGTAGCTCACCCTCACCTTGGCGCGGAAAATCATCGCGGCCACAAACAGAGTGGGTAGTACGACAAATGTGATCAACGCGAGCTTTAGGTTGAGGTAACAAAGAACGATCATGATTCCGAGTAGCGTAAACACGTCCAGAAAAATAGCGACGAGACCCGAGGTGAAAGTCTCGTTGAGAACCTCGACATCGCTCGTGAGACGCGTCATAAGTCTGCCTACCGGGTTTTTGTCGAAATAGGCCACTTCCCTCTTCTGAAGGTGTTTGAAAATCTGCATTCTCAGGTCGAACATGATCCGCTGCCCCACGGAAGCCATGACGTAAATCTGCAGATAACTCGCGATGAATGCCGCCACCAGCACGAGGAAAAAAACGGCCACGATCTTTGCGAGACCGGCGTACCGTTCACCGATTTCGAGCGGAGACTCCGGAGATATGTACCTGTCGATCGCCACCTTGACGAGATAGGGTGGGGCCAGCTGAAAAAGCGAGACAACGAGGAGCAGAACGATACTAAACACGACTAGTGCCAGATAGGGTCTCGAGTAGGCAAGAAGTCGCTTCATCAGGGTCCGGTCGTACGACTTGACCTGGAGTTCGTCTTCGTGAAAGTATTCCAACGGCTAGCCCCTTTCCAGGTCGTACATGATTTGCTGTTTGTTGAACATGTCCGCGTAAACCCCGTCTAGCAAGATCAGCTCGTTGTGGGAGCCCTCTTCCACCAGTCGCCCGTTGTCGAGCACCAATATCCGATCCGCCTCGCGGACCGTCGAAATCCGATGCGAGATCAATACTGCCGTCCTCGACCGCATTTCTTCCCTCAGAGACCGGAGTATCTTTTCCTCGGTATCGGTATCAACACTCGATAGCGCATCGTCGAGAATCAGAATTCCCGGATCCATCGCGATGGCCCTCGCGATGGCGACCCGTTGTTTCTGTCCCCCCGAGAGATTGATTCCCCGCTCGCCAAGCATCGTCTCGTATTTGTCGGGAAACCCTTGAATCTCCCCGTGGATGGCTGCCAACCGGCTCAGTCGATCGAGTTCATTCCCATTCATCGACGAGACGCCAAACAACATGTTGGCCGCTATAGTATCGGAGAAGAGAAATATATCCTGTGGTATGAGGCCAAAGAGCGATCTCAACTCCGCAATCGGGATCCGCGCGACTGGAACCCCCCCCACCAGCACGCGTCCAGTCTGAGGCTCGTAGAGCCGGAGTATCAGTGAAACAAGCGTCGACTTGCCCGAACCCGTCGGCCCCACTACGGCAGCCGTCTCACCGTCACGAATCGTGAAACTCAGATCTCTCAACACAGGCTCCCTCCCCACCGACGTATCGTAGGCGAAGGACACGTTTTCGAATTCGATCGAGCGATCGCGTGGTGAGAGGGGAGAGACGTCTGCCGTTTCCCTCACGTCTTTTATCTCCGGTTCGGTTCCAAATATGACGTTGATCCGTTGCATCGAGGCGAGGCCGCGCTCCATGATGTTCATCACCCATCCCAGGGCGATCATCGGCCAGATGAGCATCGCCAAATATCCGCTGAAGGCGACAAAGGTCCCGAGGGTGATGGTCTCGTCGATCACCTGTTTGCCACCATAGCCAAGAATAAAGAGCGCGCCCAACCCGGCCACACTCGTCAGCAACGGCTGGAGAAGACTCTGGACACGATAGAGCTTCATGTTTGCCTTTACATAAATCCGGCTTTGTTTTTCGAAATCCGCGATCTCATGATTTTCTCTCGCATACGTTCGGACGACTCGAATGCCCGCCAGGTTTTCCTGTGCCCGGGAGTTGAGATCCCCAAACCGTTTCTGGACCCTTTCAAAATACCGGTGAATCAGTTTCATGCTGTGATACATCCCGACAGACAGGATGACCAGCGGGAGTATGGCCACGGTGGTGAGCTTCCATGAGAGGACGATCATGAGGGAGAGCGCCAGCCCGGCCACGACGACCGTATTCATCGAGTACATGACACCGGGGCCCACGAGCGAACGGACGGCGTTTAGATCGTTTGTCGCCAGAGCCATGAGGTCACCCGTTCGGTTTTTGTTGTAAAAAGACGGACTCAATCGTTCGAGATGGGCAAAAAAATCTCCTCGCATGTCGAATTCGATTTTTCGGGATATCCCGATGATGATCCGCCTCATCAAGAACCGAAATACACCGCTGACAACGGTCACCGCCACAAACACCGACGCATATAAAAGCAGCCGGTCCCGCGTGATCCCGCCTTTTAGCTCGTCGACGGTGACCTTGAGAATCCACGGATTGACAAGAAGAAGCAGGTTTGTGACGATGAGACAGGCTCCACCGATCGTGAGTCCCTTGCGGTAACGCGCCAGGTATGCCCCGATGGTGCGAAGCGCTTTCCGTCTCTTTTGTTTGGAGTTCGTGTCGCGGTCCATGGCTCCTCGTTGAGGATCGACGCCCCGGGATTCTCGGCACGACATCGATCCCCGGGGAACACCTTACCTGTTGACGATCGTGTGTCAAACAGGCATAAATATAGAAAACATACGATACTAACACAAACTTGAACCTTTTGGCCGGGAGTTACAAGTGAAAATCCCCAACCGTGACGAAGCGTGGGATCTGCTGACCCAGTACACGACGAACGACGCCCTCCTCAAGCACGCTCTGGCCGTCGAAGCGGCCATGCGGCACTACGCGCGCGTATTTGGCGAGGACGAAACCCTCTGGGGCGTCGTTGGACTTCTCCATGATTTCGATTATGAAAAACACCCGACTCCGGAGGAGCATCCTTCGAAAGGCGCTGAGATTCTGCGGTCCCTCGACTACGATGAAGCCTTGGTCAAAGCCGTTCTCTCGCACGCGCGACACACAAGCGTACCGAGGGATACAAAACTCGAGAGAACGCTCTTCGCCGTCGACGAACTCTGCGGACTGATAACCGCCGTTGCACTGGTCAGACCATCGAAGCGGCTCGAAGACGTCAGGGTCAAATCGGTCAAGAAAAAGCTCAAAGACAGGGCGTTCGCCCGGGCGGTCAACCGGGAAGACATACTGGAGGGTCCGGAGGCGCTCGGTATCGACCTCGACGCACACATCGACCACGTCATAACTGCGATGCGGGGAATATCGGAGGAGTTGGGACTCTAACTCTTGCATTTTGGCAAAAGCACCGTATAGCCCCTCGGATTAACCCACTTAACTCCATTCGTCGCAACAGATTACGGGCTTCCATTTTTGAAATCGCTGGTACGGATGTTGCGTTATCCCTCGGATGCGATGGATGCGCGCCTGATCCGATATGTTCTCTTGGTCGCCTGCGTCGCGGCGGCCGTATCGATCGCCGTCGCGACGCCCTCTGCAGCGGCACCGGAGAACGGCGCCCAGGCAGTGGGAACCGATCGAAACGTGTCCGAGGCAGCCAACGACGGCAAACCCACCGTTGATTCCTACTCCGAGGCGCTTTCAACCGAGGTCGAATTCGACAGCACCACCACCGTCGCGGAGCTTCTTACGAGCGCTCGAGAGATGTTTCTCGCGGACAACTACGTGCTCGCCGAGATGCTCTACAAGTCCGTGCTCATCCGAGAATCGAACCACTTGTCGGCAATGCTCGAGCTCGCCGTCGTTTACGAGGCGATGGGAAAGCTTCAATATGCCAAGGGTCTTCTCACACGGGCGTCGATCCTGAAGCCGTACGATCAGGAAATCATCGATCGAAACAACGAGATCGCCAGAAAGCTATCGAAAACACTCGAGGCGGAGGTCGACTCGCTTCTCGCCATCCATGCCTATCGGTCCGCCCTCCCCAAGCTCTCCGTTTTGCTGACCACACAGCCGGAGAACGCGGATCTTCATTTCAAGAAAGCGCAATCCCACTTGAAGTTGAAGGATCCCCAGGGCGCGCTCGACGAGATCGACAGAGCTCTTCGGTTGCGCAGGGACCAACAGTTTTTTGACCTCCGGACGCGCGCGCTCGCTCTCAAGCGAGACAGGGAGATCAACACGTTGGCCCAGGAAGTTAGAAGGCTCACGGCAACCGGACACGACGAAGACAAGGAAAGGGCTCTTCGGTTGGTCAGCCAAATCCTGGAACTCGATCCCGACCACGAATGGGCCACACGACATTTTCTAATCCTGACTGCCGGAGACAAGACCACGGGACGGCTCGAGGCCAAACAGAGCCGATGGACTCGAATCGGTGCGTCCCTTGGCAATGTCGCCCGTGTTGTGGCGGGCAAGACAACCCCCGTGTTCCAGGTCATGAACCGTCACCTCGATGTGTTGCTCTACGCGCTCATCGTAATCGTCATCTTCGCCTCCCCCCTGACGTTCATGATCGTCCGGGGGTTCACACCACGGCAGTCGCTGTCAGGTCGACTCAACCAGTTCAACATCCAAGAAATCCTCACGGTGATCCATACACAGAACCGAACCGGCGTGCTAAAGATCAGCTCCAAATCCGCGAAAGGACGTATCTTCTTTAGTTCCGGCGAAGTCTACCACTGTACCAGCGGTAGCCTCGACGGACGAACCGCCCTGCGTCACCTGATCGATACGGCGACGGACGGCTATTTTGTGTTCACCAAGTCACCAAGATCGTTCCGAAGAACCATTGACGCGCCGCTCAGTCTGATCCTCATGGATCTTCCCGAAAGAAGCGAATCCAACGTTGCCAATGTCCCGCCCGAAAAGCAAACGATCCCGAAGAAAAAGAAGCAGTCCCGGATGAAAGAACTGCTCAAGAACAAAGTCTAGACCTGTTTCGTAGTTTCCGAGGTGTCGGTGTCGGGGGTTACTGTACCGTCTCGAGATCGAGGAGCAGAGGGTCGCTTCGTTCGTGGTCGGCCGAGTTCGACTCGAGCAACTCCGTTTCGACACCAATCTCTTTGTCGCAGTCTTCCCCTGCCCCGAGGAAGTCAACGATTTGCTCGATCTCTTCGGGAGTTCTGCCGATGATGACCACGTGGTACCTGCCCTCGTTTTCTCCGCGGACCAGGGCCTCGCCATCGGAAAGCACCGACAAACACCTTTGAAAGAAGTGCAGCTCGGGCACGGAGAATATCGAACCGTTGGTTTTTTCGCGTCGTACGTCACACTTCAAGACGGTCACCGACTTACCGCTCAGCACAGCTGCCTCGCGGAGACCGTTGATCGGGGCGACGAGATCGGTCTCATCGTCGAAGGGTGGAACGAGCGGGATGGTCAGCTGAACACGTTCGGGCATCCCGTCATCTACGTGCATCTCACCCAACAACGACTCGACGAGTCGTCGAAACGCCCTCGTTTCAAAATCCTGAACTGCCAAGTTGCTGGGTCCCCCGACGCCACCGGGTTGCCCGGTGCCGTTTGGATTTACACCGATCGCTCGGCCGCGTCCACCCGAAAGAGATGTGTTTTCGAACTCAAGAAGGACGTTTCCGTCCGAGTCGAGCATCGGTGCATGAAGCCTCAACCCGTCAGCACGTTCATACGCGCCGTTCTCGAGCACGTATTGGATCACCGCACACAGCCGGTCGGGGTCGCTAAAGAAATAAATCGGATGATCGCATCCCGCGTCTTCGACGATCAGGGATTTCCTCGCCGTCGGAGAGATCCCGCCAACAGCACGTTCAACAACGTCCCGAAGGACAACGAGCCGTCTGGCCACGGAGACATCCCCCAGTGTGATCTGGAGGAGACCCAGCTGTCCTTCGACCAACCTGATGATCCGATCGATGTTACGTTGACCGATGGCGAGCAGCCTGCCCTCAGCACGTGGAAACCCAGCCGTCTGCGCGGCGAAGAGACTGTCGATCGCTAGCTTGATGGCGGTGAGTGGGGTCCGCAGCTGGTGAGCGAGACCGGTGAGAAAACTCAGCCGCAGCTGATCGAATCCGACGAGTGCGTCGTCCTCTTCGCGTTTGGCGATCGCTGCGCGAATCACCGACCGTAGCCGTGACACGTTCTTGATCGGTTTCTGAAAAACGTGAAGAACACCGAGATCTCGAGCCTCACGTTCCACTTCGGGGGTCAGATAACCGGTGAGGAGTATGACAGGAAGCGTATCGACGCGCTCACGAACCCGGCGGGCAAATTCCAGTCCGCTCATTCCCGGCATTTGTACATCCGAAACCAAAACGTCCGGATAACCGATATCGATTAGGGGTAAGGCGTCGATTGGCGATCGAAACGATCTGACGCGGTAACTATTTTTCTCGAGGAGACGTGTCACCATCTCCCGCATCAATCCGTCGTCGTCGACGAAAAATATCGTCCTCATGATCCCTCCGCATCGGCCCACCCCGTGTCGGGCGAGGACCCGCTGTCTTATCGACGATGTCACCTCACTGACGAGAGGGGAAACTGGACCCGACAAGCGCAAACTCCGTGCCATCGAACGTGTGCACTCCTATGCGGCAAAACAGCTCTCGCACGGGGTAAGCCCCGGTCGGCATTACCCATTGTGTGCCCCTTGAGGCAATCGACGGGAACGGTCCTGGTCGTCGTCAGAAATCCAACGGCGAGAACGAGATAAGCAATCTGCAAAACTGACTGGAGAGGTGCAATAATAGCGAGACTTGCCGTGAGGACGCGTTACGGCATCGTTGGTGGATCCTGCTCGAACACCGGGATGTTGCCGATCCCATTGCGCAGGAGCGAGCGAGGATCACCCGCCGTCAGGCGGGAAGCCGAGCGAAGCGGGCGCGAGACCAGCAACATCCCGGCGTTCTTACTGTTGCCACAGCGGGTGTCAGAACGTGACCTGTAGCCCGGCGACTACCCCAACATTGGAGGCGCGTTCCTGTTTCGCTGCCCGCTCAGCTTGGAGTGTTGCGAACAACTCGGTTGACGGTGAGTAACCCCACGAGAGCTGAGAGAAATAGATCTCGCGAACCACCCCAGAACGAAAGCGAAAACCAAGTCCGCCGATCTCGAGCTCGATTCGCCGGAAAACGGGAAAGATGACACCGCCTGCCAACGTGAGGTGGGTTTCGTGCAGGTCTGCCTTTTTCAAACGGTCGGCGAGACGGGTCACATAAACCCCCGTCGACCGCAACCAAAAGGAAAACGAGGAGAACGGTCTGGGACGACCTTCCACGTCCCGCGTACCAACTGTGTCGACAAAACCAATGCCGGCTTCATAGTCCGTACTCTGCGTCGAGTACGGAAACAGGGCGTTCGACCCCGATCCAAACCTCACTGACCCCACGACAAAGAGCGCCCCTCCCCCGCCGGACCACACGCGGGCCTTTGCACGGACTCGAATGTCCCCAAAACCGCCCTCGATATCGTCGTCGGTTGCAAGCGATATGTACGGGATTTCCGTTTGAACGAGGAACTTGGATTTGAGCGAGAATTGCGCCGCCAACCAGAAGAACGAGGCGTCGAGGTCTTCGCCGTCCGTCCGAGTGATCGAGCTGAGCACCGCCGGGCGCTGCTGAGCCCTCGTGAACGCCGAGATTCGCGCAGCGTCCTCGTAGGGTCCATTGGCAGATGCCGACGTCCCCCCCAACAAAGACAGAAGCCCGATGGCAAGGAGACAGATACCCCTTCCCCCGGGCAGTTGCCGAAGACTTAGCAAAGAATTTCTAAAAATCGGTCTTACTCGACTCCTTCGAGAAGCTGGATTTTCCCCTGGCGCAAAAATTGGACCCAGATCGTCCGGCGATTCCCAGGTAGCCTGTCTTTGGACACGACCCTTCCAAAGTCATTCCAAGAACGATGATGAAGGATCTCGCCAACTTCGTACACGTTCTTTTCCGAATATTCTTTTGCGTTCTCAATGTCGAGGTCTTCCAGAGCGATTTCCTGTTGTTCAGAATCTCCGCCCCTACTGTTTTCAGGTTCCTCACTCTCATCAGGCATGTACGGCAGAAACCCCTGACAACCCGGACATTTCAACCAGACCACGCCCTTACTGCTCCCCTGCTTGACCACATCCATTTCGAAATGGTCTTTGCAGACCGAACAGTATTGGTTGATCGAATTTGTCTTCGTGCTTGGCATCAATCCCTACCCAACCGTTAGCCAATCGCAATCTTGCAGCATTCGTCCGCTTGTTCTTCCGTGTGGAATTTCATTCCACAAAGCTTACACGTGTATTTCCCATCCAACCGGCCGTCGGTTTCCGCCCGCCTCAAGAGCTGCATGAACTTGATGTATTCTTTGTCTTTCCTCAGCAAGCTCGCTTTGTCTGGCTTACCCATGACTTCTCTCCTCAGGGTTAGCGGTGAAACGGGTAAACAAGTCACCTTGGGGAGCCACAGGATGCTGTGCTTGGATGAAGATACTACACAATATCTTGTGCAAAACTAGTGGATCTTCAAAAACTCGTCAAGCACAAAATGCAAGCCAGTACAAAAAAGCGGTATAGAAAAGGCAGCAACAACAAGCAATATATCACACCATGGCGCGACGCGCAAGATGTTCACGCTGCGTTGGGACGATTCGGTGAAGATTGTAGAGGAAAAAATCAGAACTCGAGTGCGTGCGCAAGATCTTTTTCGAGATCCTCGACATCCTCGATTCCAACGGACAAACGAATGAGTCCATCTGTTATTCCGATTCTCACACGTTCCTCTTTTGGAACACTTGCGTGTGTCATTGACGCGGGATGACAAATCAGACTCTCCACACCACCGAGACTTTCCGCGAGAGTAAACAGACTCACGTTTTCCAGGACATGTTTCGCACGCTCAAGGCTTCCGACATCGAACGTAACGATTCCGCCAAAACCTCGTGATTGTTTTTTTGTGAGCTCGTGCTGTGGGTGGCTGTCGAGTCCTGGGTAGTACAACCGTTCGAGCGCCCGATGACCCCGAAGATATGCGGCAAGATGACGCGCGTTTGCCTCATGCTGCTTCATACGGAGTGCAAGTGTTTTGGTCCCACGGAGCGCCAGATAACAATCGAACGGTCCGGGAACGGCTCCGACAGCGTTCTGAACAAACCGCAGCTGTTCCGCCAGAGGGGAATCGTTTACGACGACTACGCCGCCGACCATGTCGCTGTGACCGTTCAGGTATTTTGTCGAACTGTGCAGCACAATGTCGGCGCCGAGCGCGAGAGGGTTTTGGAAGTAAGGGCTCATAAACGTATTGTCGACAGCCACAAGGGCGTTCAAGGTGTGCGAAAACGTCGCAACCGCCTGGACATCCGTGACGTGGAGCAGGGGGTTTGTGGGTGTTTCGATAAACACGAGTTTCGTGCTCGGAGTCACGTTTGCTTTGACGGTTTCGATGTCCGTCGTGTCTATGAATTTGAATCGAAGTCCGTATTGCTTTAGAACCGATTCAGCCAGACGGTAGGTCCCGCCGTAGACGTTTTCCGTGATGACAATCTCGTCTCCCTCTTTGAACAGATACATGACCGCCGCGATCGCTGACATTCCCGAGGCAAACGCGACGCCGTGCGCTCCTCCCTCCAAAACGGCGATGTTCCGCTCAAAGGCTTCTCGAGTAGGGTTTTGAGTTCTCGCGTATTCGTAGCCGCGGTGTCTCCCGAGACCGTCTTGTTTGAACGTCGACGTTTGAAATATCGGCATCATAACGGCGCCGGTCACCGGCTCCGCACTTTGTCCGCCGTGAACGGCGTCTGTGGAAAACCCCATGATTGACCTCCGATACAGTGTCGTTGGGTGCTGTCCGTCGCCAACCGCAGCTTCGGCCGTCAAACTCAACATGCCGGCTCGACGGTATGATGAACGTAACGCAATAAAAGACGAAGTAAAAACGCTGCTAATCGACCTCTGTGAGCATGAACTCGACAAGATCGTACTTGGTGAGAATCCCGACCGTCTCATCTCTTTCTTCCACGAGAATCGCAAGATTGCGTCGCGACATTAGCTTGAGCGCATCACTGTAGTGCGCGTCGGCCCCGAGAACCGGAAAAGGCTCGTCCATGACCCGTTCGACGGGATCCTCCCGCGAGACGCCTCCCTCCAACATTCTATCCATCAAATCGCCCTCGACGACTCTCCCCACCCATCTTGTGTCTCGCTTCACGGGGAGCTGTGAGATGTTGTAAGTCTTCATCAGATCCAAGGCTTTGCGAATGGCGTCTCCCACGTCCACGTAGACGACGGGAGGGAGAACACCAGACTTTTGTTGGAGCAGATCGCCCACCACCAAATGTTTGGCGTCGATCATTCGGTGCTCACGCATCCACTCGTCGGAATGGAACTTGGTCAGATACCGCTCGCCCGAGTCCGGTAGCAAAACGACAATTATTTTGTCCTCGTCGAGTTCCTTGGCGACCCGAATCGCACCCTCAACAGCGGAGCCGCATGAACCACCGACCATCAACCCCTCTTCACGTGCCAGCCGGCGGGCCATATTGAACGACTCCTTGTCGGATACGGTGATCACCTCATCCACATACTCGGGCTCGAAAGTGCCAGGTATAATATCCTCCCCGATCCCTTCGACGAGATAGGGTCGTCCCTCTCCCACCTCTCGCGTATAGAAATAGTCCCGGAGAATGCTCCCTTCTGTGTCGATCCCGATTATTTTGATCGACGGCTTTTGTTCTTTCAGATACCGTCCGACACCGCTGATCGTGCCACCGGTGCCGATCCCGGCAACAAAAAAGTCGATCTCTCCCGCCGTTTGTTCCCAGATCTCCGGGCCCGTCGTGAGATAGTGGGCCTCCGGATTCAGCGGATTGAAGTACTGATTGGCAAGAATCGAGTTTGGCGTCGTCTCGACGATTCGTTTGGCGACCGAGTAGTAGCTTTTCTCGGATTCCGGAGGGACCGCGGTTGGGCATGTAATGACGTCCGCGCCAAAGGACTTGAGCAATCGTATCTTTTCTTTACTCATCTTATCCGGCATGGTGAAGATCACACGATATCCCCGAACGGCGGCAACCAGCGCCAAGCCGACCCCCGTGTTACCGGACGTGCATTCGACGATTGTGCCTCCCGGCTTGAGACGTCCCTTTTTGACAGCGTCTTCGATAATACCGATACCGATACGGTCTTTTACACTACCGCCCGGGTTGAAGAACTCCACCTTGCCAAGAATAACGGGCTTTACGTTCTTCGTTACGTTGTTGAGCCTCACAAGGGGGGTATTACCAACCGTCTCGAGGATGTTTTTTGAGTAGTTGATCTTGGAAAGACGAGGGGGCATGGCTGGTCGCTCGAGTTCGTGCTCAGATGAACCGGTGTGCTACCGGACGATCACCACCTTTTTGACCTCGGTGGCCGCGCCAGCGGCGATCTTGATGAAATAGATTCCAGAGGGCACTCGTTCGTTCTTGGCGTTGGTGCCGTCCCAGGTGAAGGTTTCCACACCAGCGAACAGACGTCCCCGATACACCTTCCGAACAAGACGTCCCTTGACGTCGTAGACATCGATAAGAACATCCGTCCGCTCGGGTATGGAGATGCCAGATGAACTCGAGCCCGGGTCACCCTCGGACGTTTTGTACGATGGAGGCACCCGGACGGAGATTTGCGCCGAACCGCGGAATGGATTTGGCGAGACATTCGACACAAGGCTCCCGGCGGATATCGGAAACATGCCACGGGCCTTGAACGTTTCAGAGCTCGCCTCGTATTCCACGATCCTATCCCCATAGTCGATTTCGAAGTAGCCACGCACAAAATATCGGTAGTCGCGACCTGGCTTCACATCCGAATCGAGATACTCGTAGAAATGAAACTGGTTTCGATGCTCCTTTGGCTGAATATCGGTGACGAGGACCGTTGTATCGGGCGCCCCCGAAGTCGAGTCGATCCGGTGTAAATCAAGCCTGGCTCCAAATGTTTCCCCGACGGTGTTCCAGGACACATAGATGCCTCTTTCCCGCACATCAATGTCGAAAAGCGCGTACTTTATCCCCGCAAAGTAGATCTGCTTGATGATCGGTGGAGACAATTTTCCAAAGGCGCTCATCACCACGACCTCGATTTGCGTCATCCCCACGGGGATCCCGTTTATCGACAGCGAGAGATCCTCTTCGGCCTCATCCCATCTACCGTCCAGCGGCTCGAGGTGAACGGGCCCGACACCGTTGACGGTCAGCGCAGCGCTCCTGAGTGGAGGAGCATAACTCACCCGCTCGTCAGGCGTTTGAGCTGGATTGATATTTGGCACAGCCTGCGAAATGGCCTTCATACCGACCGTAATGTCCGGGGTGTTGACCGTCTCCACACGGGCAGTTTCGAATCGCAGAGTCGGCGGCGCGGCAAAGACATCGGGAATGTTATCGCTGTTGTTGTCGATTATCCCAAGCTGGCCCGCCGTGTACGGACAGATTGGCCGGCCGAGATCCTCCTTCGCCCGCCACATCGTGCATAGCTCAGGGTCTCTTCCCATGCAGCCTTCGAGCGTCCCGTCGAACAACTCCGTGACCTTGTTCAGGTTCATGTAGTCCAGGTACCCCGCGTGCGACGAACATTGGGTCAGATTGTTTGGCCCCGGGTACTCATCGAGCGCCCAGAAGATATGGCACATCTCATGTTGGTAAACTGTGGAGTAGACCAGCCATGGATCGATTTCGTATGGATTCTCACCGGCGGGATGCGGCATCACCAAATACGGACCACCCAGATTGGCATAGGCGGTGTAGAACTGATCGGCGAACCGGTGATTCGGCGCGTTCTCGCTGCTGCAGACAAAAGCGGTGTACGCCCAATCGGTCGCATAGTAATTGCGCCCCCGGTTGTTGTATTCATGGACCATGTCGAGATCGGTTTTCATCAGTGGAATACCGAGGTAGATCAACACTTCCTGGACCCACTGCCAGTGTTCGCCCATCGTGGTCTGTATGGGCTCATACGTCGTTGGCACCAGCCTTTCCGTTTTGAGAATGAAATCAAGCGGGGCGTAGTGGAAACGTTCCTGAAAGGCAATTGCCCCTGCAAAAGACGCCGAGATGGCACTGGCCATGGCCTCTTCTGTCCAATCTTCGCTGTGCCCGTCGCTCTCCGGAAGAACCAACTGGATGAGCACGTCGCCAACGAGAAACTCCGCGTTTTGCTGGATGTTCCTTTCCGGGACGGCCCCGGGAGCCGCGGACAGCTCCGCTCGTCGTTTCGATTCCCGAACGACCTCGGTCGGCACGGTAAGTACCACGTCATCAAAGCTCTCATGAGGGATGGACGGCGGCTGCTCGGACACCGGCCCGGCGACCTGCCGATAGCATCTTCTGACCAGGTCAAGATCCTCGGACTGTCCTGCCGACGAACGGAGATCCAGACGGCTTTCCTCAATTACGGAGAACCTCGGATCGCCGATCAGACGTTCGATGTCCAACGACTCGGGAGAGTCGCAAACGATAACCCCGTAGGGAAGAAACAGATTGACGTGCGTCGCCCCAGCATCCATCAACTGCCGGCGAACCTCGAGCAGCCGTTGCTCGTCAGGGGTATCCCCCTGTATGTACACCCGGTTTCGGGGGACGTCTTCCACCGCCCTAACGTCAATCAGCCGAACGTTTTGTTTTGATGGATCTGAGGCGTGGGCAAGAGTCGGTGGGGACAGAGCTGTCAACAGCAAGCCAATCGTGAGAAATCCCCAGGGGCGTTTCATGGGACCGTTCTCCTTGTTTCGGTTCACCGGTTTGAATCGTCGATTGACAGAATCGGCTTTGCGTCAAACCCGTATCCGGTCAGCTCCGCGGCCGTTTTGGATTCTTTCTTTCCCGGGGCGGGGATACCGGTTATTCGAGGAATCGTCTCCGTTTCGCGCATCCGCTCGATCACACATTTGGCCATACGGAATACGGGAATTTCGCTGCAAAACCACACGGTGTAGCCATCCCTCGCTCTTTTGACGAGCTTTATCTTTCCGGTGGGGATTTCCCGTTCGCTTTGGACGCTCCTTGTCTTCTTCGTGCAGGTAAACTCACCCCCCTTTGTGCTGACCGGAACACCAGGGGAGGTTACCCACGTCGAATCCGCCGTGGGGACGATCATCGAGAAATCCTCGTATTCTTTAGGATCCTCCTCTTCGGCGGGACGTGCGCCTCTTCTAATATATAGTTTGAGGACGTAATCACCAAGGGAATCTCCCTCGGAAAATCGTGTGATCCGTTCCAGGACAAGCAGTTTGAGCACCTCGGTCCCCTCGATCCCGGCGCCCAAAACCGTCGATGAGAGCTCGATCCAGAACGCCGGCCCCTCGACAGTCGTCACGGCCTCGGGCACACCGACGTAGATCTCGGTGGAATCGACCTGTCCCAGGGCCTCATCGATGACGAGGTAACGGCACCAGGCCCCTTCCCTGAGATCGAGCTTCGAAAAATCGACTCCCGGGATCAGAAAATCCTCGGTGGCCTCCGCCGAAAATGCAAAACCCACCAGCCAGATGACCGTTATTATGCGGATGCTCTTAGTGCGCAACGTTCTCCCACGCCTCGGCAAAGTTGAACTCGGGATCCTGTTCCTTGGTATGACACCTCGTACAGCTCTGTTTGGCAATCTCCCGATACCGCCCATCGCGGGTGTGCTGCTCGCCCGGACCATGGCATGCCTCACACTGGACATCGACGAGATCTGAAATGCTTCCAATCGAGCGGCTACCGGTAAACCCGCCCGCCATGCCATACCCGGTCGAGTGACACGGGACACAACCCGAGTCCCTGTGTTTGAAGAGCTCCGATAGCGTCGCGTATGCCTGCGCGTGGCGGGTTCCCGTGTACGCCTCAAAAGCATCCGGGTGACAACGCTGGCAGTTGGCTACACCCAGATAGATATCCTGCGGTCCCGACTCCCCGGTTTGTCGGCGGAGCTGCTTTTTGACAAAAAGCTCCTTCTGATATCTGCGGTTCTCCTCCTCGAATTCGCTGACCATGAGGGCCACCTCCGGATCGTCCGCGATGGACTCATCCAATAGCCGAATTTCGTTCTCGTACCCCGAGAGCTTGTTGGCCGAGTCGAAATTGAGCAGCGCGCGTCCGATATACTGACCCTGGTGACTTGCCATAAAAACCGGTACATCATGAAGCACCACCGGCTCGGGAGTAACCGATGGCTTTCGACTGTGTCCGATGACCGCGACATCCACACCACCGACCTCTTCGAGCACTCTGTCCAGCTCGCTCTTCACCATGTGGGCGAGGAGAACTACGACGTCCGATTGAGCCTTTACGATGGGCACAATCCCCCGGAGAATGGCGATCGGGTCTCTGATAACGTATGTGAGCGCCTCGACGGAGCCGCTTTCGGCAGTCATTCGCTCGTTTTTCGCCGAAGGCGCCATCACCCCGATGATGCCAAATCTCACGCCGTTTCGTTCGATTATCCGGTAGGCCGGAAAGGCGGGCTCGTCACTGATCGCCGTTGGTCGCTCCCGGGTTCGAGTCGGTTCGCCACCTGTGTCTGCCGTCCCCTCGACGGACGGCTCGACATCCCCCGGCTTCTTCCGAAAAAGATTGGCGCAGAGAATGTTAATATCGTTTTTGGCGTTGTCTTCGGTGATGGCGTCCAGACCGAAATTCAGATCCATTTCACCCAGCGCCACGGCGTCATACCCGAAATATCCCATCATGCGTGCGATAAACTGGCATTTGAGCTGATTGTAGTCATCGGCACCGCCAAAAAAATCACCCGCTGACACGAGCAGCATTGGGTAACCCTCTTCCCGAAACTGAGCGAGGGTAGTAGCCCGGCGAGCCAGACCGCCCGCCGCGTCGGTGTTTCAGCCACAGGGGAGGTAATAGCCCCGCGTGTCGCTGTGATAAACAAACTGAACGGTGCGGAGACTGTCATCCGCCCCGCGGCCCACCGCTGCTACCACGGCAACCACCGCTATGCAGATAGTAACAAAGACCCTCTTTCGCACCAGGTTGTCCTCGATACGGTTAGATTGCATGAGTGATGTGTCGGTCGATACACAAAAAATATCACATGGGTATCTAGGAAGCAAGGAGAGGGGTGGCCGTGCAACTCTATTTCATGTCGTCAGATACGAGATGTTTGCGAAAGTCGGCGGCGCGGTGACATGGCCAAACGATGGCAAGCCTTCGCACCCGCCCGGCGATAATCCGGTCGTCGACGGATCTCGCAGCCCTGAGGGAGGAAAAAAAGCGGGGCGCTTTGCCCCGCTAAAAAAATTATCCGACAAGCACACGCGCGCTACTTGCGGATGCGATCTTTGAGAGCCCTACCAGCCGTAAAAGAAGGAAAACGAGACGCCGGGATTTGAATCGGCTCACCGGTCTGCGGGTTTCTACCCTCTCTTTTTTTCCTCTTTCGAATCTGGAAAGTGCCGAACCCGGTAATCTGGACTCTGCGTCCCGCGTTTAGCTCCGATGCAATGATTCCTTCCTTGGGGATCGTGCTGAAGATCGCGTCCACTACGACCTTCGCGTCCTTAAGCGTCAAACCGGTCTTGTTGGCGACTTTCTCGACGAGTTGGGTTTTGTTCACGTTGTCACCTCCTTCCTATCGTTATCGGCACTTTATCGAGAAGCCAAAAATACTGTCAATAAATATTTCGCATAAGAAAGCCAAATTCTCGACGCTGAATTTTCGCCCCCTCCCGACAAACCGCAGCCGGCTGACTAGTAGCTAAACGGCGACCCGAATCCGCGTCCGAGACCCCGTTGTCCCTCCTCCGCATAGAGCTCGGGGTGGGCTTTGAGGTTGATCCGGAAATAGAACTCCCACTCGTCTCCCAATTTTTGTCGCGTGAATGACATTTCCCAGCAGTGGAGATCCCGAGTCACACTGATGTATTCACCAAGAAAATCGCGGTCCATCACGTCGTATGTCGTTCGATACGAGATCCGCCACGACCGAGTCAGAGAAATGCTGCCGTTGAGGTTCAATGTCGAGTTCGCGTCGCCAAAACTCGATTTGGAATAACTAAACGCCGCCGAAACGTTCCATGGAAGCCCCTTTTCTTCCTCACCCTCCGTGTCCTGTTCGGGGTATCGATCAGTATCGAACTCGGTCTCCGCGGTGTCGGCCGCGACAACGTTGAGTTCGGGTGCAGCGGCTTCCGCCGCCGTCCCAAACGGATGGGTCCCGCCGAGCGTAAGACCCGACGTCAGCCTGGTGGATTCGACCTCCAGGCTGTAGGGATCAATCGAGTTGTTGATGGACACACTGGTGCCAAGGACCCGAAGGTTGACCAGGCTCGAAATCGTGCTCCACCCCCTCTTGCTCGGTGCGTCCGGGTTGTAGGAAGAACTCAGCGTCCACAGCAACACACCGGAGAGCTTCCGCAGCTTTTCCTCCTCGTCTCCTTCGTCTTCTTCCCCTCCCTTCGCCTTTCCGTCCTCGTCCCCACTTCGTACCTTGAGATCGATGGCGTTCTTCAAGTTTACGCTGACCCGTTGACTCGACGGCCGGCCCTGAACCGAGGGTTGAAAGGAGTAGCTCGCCGAAGGAGTGATCGTATGACGGATGCCCCTCAGCGCCCCCAACTCCGGATAAAACGTGCCGTAGAAATTGGTGTTTAGCCCGACCCCGGTGTTCCAGTTGAAAAAGTTCTCCGACTCCGTCGTGCGCCCACCTTGGATAAACGTGGTGTCCCACGGAGTTGTCGTCACGTCGATCTCGTCGTGCGTTGCGACATCGACCACCGTCCGCTCGAACCGGTCAGTCGCGGCGAGCCGCGGCGAGAGACTCAAAAACTTGATTCTGAACGGCGAGGAAAAATTGAGACCCGCGTTCGCTGTTATGACCTCCGTCGTCTCCCATTTCTTTTCATCCGTTTTTCGATTCATCGAGAAGCTTGGTGAGTACCGAATACCCCCTAGGACCTTCTGTGCCAGGGTTTCCTGTCCCTGTTTTCTTTCTTTTCCAAAGTAGAGCGACCTCGATGGAATCGAGAGCGATATGCTGGGAAGCTGTGTGCTCACTCTGACGACGTTTGGATTGAATTCCGGGTTTGGTATTGGCATTGTGTCCTGCGTCGTACCCTGCAAAAATGGTTCGAATGGAGGATCGAGGAGCTGTGTCCGTCGGGCCGACGCGCTAAACCCAACCGAGTTCCAGGATTTGCGGAGGCTCATCCTCGATTCGATTCTTCGGTCGATCACGTCGGCCACCTCGTCCAACCGGCTCACTGCTTTTGGAGCCCGATCACTGCTGACGAAACGGAGATCGCTCGTTAGCGAAGACTTCTCTCCCAGATTTTGATTATGGTTGGCCGACAGTGTCCACTCGCTACGGGAATTAGTGAGGTTTTTGAGAAAAGAGAACTTGAAGCCACCATTGAACACGTAGCGGAGTTTGTACCTGTTTTCGATCAACGTTCGAATTGACTTATCCTCGTTGAAATCTCCCACAATGTTGAAATCCGTGTAATCGTTGGTGGCCCAATAGTAACCGATGTTTCGAACAAAACGGTCGCGGCTGGTATTGAAACCGAACTCGAAATCGGGTCTGAGGATTCCCGACCGCCTCCCTCGACGGATGTTCTGCGCAAAAAACGGCAGAGCGGCAAGCGGAGTCTCGCCGATATAGAGAACAACGGGTCCTGTCACGACCTTGTCGTCGAGGTACACCTTCATCCTGCCGCTGGTGAAGTGGTAATGGGGAACCTTGCGATCGCAAGTCGTGTATCTGGAGTCCCAGACTTTGAGCACGTTGTCCCCGACCTTGGCCATGGTTTTGCCATTGTAGTACCCTTCCATGAACTTGGTCGATCCCTCCTGGACCAGACCGACGCCCGTATCCATGTCGTAGTCCATCTGATTGCCATAGAGTTTGTCCGCCCCCTCGACCAATACCGGCGTACCGGTCGCATCGAGAAGACTCATATTGGAATAATAGGTTATGTGATCCCCGATGAGAGTCTTACCCCGGTAGTCGACCTTTGCTCGCTTTGTCAAAACCAGGTCGCGACGTTTTGCGTAATACTGGATCGTGTCCCCCGCGTAGGTGACATCCTCGGCTTCGGCGGGAAAGGGCACGTAAGTGAGCGACGTATCGATAACGGCCCGCAGAGAATCCGCGGTTTCGCCCGCTTTGAGATTTACGTAACGGTAGAGTCCATCCGAACCGCCGATGATCTTGACGTACGAGAGCGAGTCGTTCTTGAAGAAAAAGAACATGCTGTCGCCTTTTACGTAGTTGCTCTCGACGCGATCGGGGCTCTGAGGGTAGTACTCGCTTATCGCCGTACCCGACACATGTATCGAATCGAGCCTGTTGTTCTGAACGAACAACATCATGGAATCCCCGACAACCCAGCTGTCGCGTTTTATGATCAAAGTGTCTCTTGGTGTCTCACGGATCATTGCCTCACCGACGATCTTGATTCGGTTGATCTCTTCCTCGTTGTAGCCGAGGATCATCACGTCGCCCTGCATCGATACGTTTCCCTGTTTTGCCAACGGACGTCCGTAGAGCTCGGCCCGTTTTTCGTTGTCGATCACCACTGCCGAGTCGCATTGGGTCACCATATCACCCTTTAGTATTTTGACGCGTTTGTAGGCAACGGCTCTTCCCTCGTCCGGGTAAAACCGCATCGTGTCGCTGTCGACCACCGCCGGTTCGTTGCTCTCTGGATCGACGACGAGACGCGGGAGCACATCCATGATTCCCTCGCCCTGCTCGCGATAGTAGTACCCGTGGTTTCCCCTAACCCGAATTCCTTCGTCGCGATCGACGATAACAACATCACCAAACGCTTCGGAAATGAGTCGTTGTTTGTCGTAATAAAGACTGTCCGCGGTCAACGTTGTGCTCGAATCCACGACAACCACGTTGCCCTTTAGCCACGCACGCTCAGCCGTGCGGTAATAGATGGCCTCATCACACGTGATCCGCAGGCCGCGGTCGATGATGCGCACCTGTTTTTTGAGGATCGCCATGTTTTTATTGCCCCGGTACTCGCCCTCTTCGCTCGTCATGTGGAGCTCTTCCTGGTCGATATTGACGTTGCCAATCAGATAGGTGAGCCGACTCTTTTGATAGTGGATTCCTCGATCGCTCGTCACGGTGACGTTTCCGTGGATGATTTTGACACCGTTCATGCCTTCAATAACACGTTCACCCGCGATCTCTCTCACAGAGGCAATCCCCGCATCAAAGTAGTACGCGCTGTCACGGCTCGCTGAGGTTGAGCGATCGGTCGGTGTGTCTTGAGACGACACAACCGAAGGAAAAATGGAGAGGACGGCGATGGATAGAAAAAGCAGATACTGGAACAGACGGAAGAACGGGGCATTTTGACCGGCGTCATTCGCGGACGGATCCCCCGCTGCTACACGGACGGCATGATTGTCGTTTTGTTCGTTTTGGCTTCGATGCAACACCAAATCCTTTCAACCACCCCGCGGATCGTCGGCGCGCTCCCGAACGGCTTGTCTTGCCAGCAGCGCCGCGCCGATCGCAGCCGCGCTTTTCCCCAGTCCCCCACGTTGGATCGCCACGACCCCAACGGCTTCCGCAAACGCCCGTTCGTGTATCGTATCCCACATGCTCCGCTCCATGAGCGAAAATGCGGCGGCCACACGACCTGCCACAGCGATCACATCGGGGTTGAACACATTGATCAGTGACGCCATCGCCGTTCCGAGATGGGCCCCTGCCTCATCGAATACGGCCCTTGCCGCCGCATCACGTTTCTTTGCCGCTTCCGCAATCAACCGTGGGCTTGCCGCCCGCTTTTGGTCGCGGATCCACCTCCACAAAAGCGATCCGCTTCCTCGCCTGAGCTTTTTCATCGCACTCCGAACCAACGCGTCGGCTCCAACGTACGCCTCCAAGCATCCGCGGTTCCCACATTTGCACAATGGACCTCTTTCCGAGATCGTCATGTGACCGATCTCCCCGGCGTAATTCTTGCGCCCTCTCAACACTCGACCGTCGAGTATGATACTTCCCCCAACACCGGTCCCAAGCGTGATACAGACAAACGATCTCGCGCCTCGCCCCACACCCCTTTTGTATTCGCCGAACGCGGCGGCGTTCGCATCGTTGTCCACAACCGTGTATACACCGAGATGCCGCCTGGCTATCCGTGAGAGCGCAGTGTTTCGCCACGTCGGCAGGTTGGGCGACGACAACAGCTTCCCACGTCCGAAATCCACAAGCCCCGCGCAACCCACACCGGCGGCCTCAACGTCCCTGCTCCCACCGACCAGCGATGATACCCTCTCACCAATCCGTGCGAACGCATTCACCGGCCCATCGTTGGGTCTCGTCTCGACGGTGTCTTGCGCGAGCAACCGTCCTCGGATGCCAACGACGGCAAGCTCGATGTTTGTCCCGCCAATATCGATTCCGAGAAAAACGCGTGGTTTCAACCCGACTCCAAACGGTGAAAATGCCGCCCAAGTATCTCGACGGTTCGATGCGACCCGGTGACCAGTAGCGCCCTGAACGGGCTCGTCGAAGAGGCGAGCCGCTCTGCGTACGTCATCCAATCGTCATCGTTCACCAGATTTCTCTCCAGATACACGTTGAGCGTCTTGTTCTTCCAGTTTTTCGGACCGATCTTCTCCAACAGCTGCCCTGCCGTGTGTGACTCGCCGATTACGGGTTCGACGAGGTAAACACTATTGACAGTGGAGGGAATCTCCATTGGAAAATCACGAAACTCCTTCCGCCGCAAGATACCCAGTATCATAGCGTTCTCTTCGCGAGGGGACAACGCCCGAAGTGTCCTTGCCGTTGCGGTAAGCGCCTCATTGTTGTGCGCGACATCGAGAACAACCGTCTTGTTCCCCAAACGAACCACCTCGAACCTGCCGGGAAGTCGAACAAGCCCTGCAGCCGACTCGAGACGATCCACGTCGGCCAAGAGGGACTCCGCTACCCGAACCGACAACAACGCGTTTCCAAGCTGATGTTCTCCGAGGAACGGGAGGGGAATCTCACCATAATCCCCCCGTTCGGTCCTGATCCGCGCACGCATACCGTGGAAGGACATGTGCCGGAGCTCAACGGACCCCGTTTCGCCCACAACGTGAAGAGGGATCCCATCGCGGAGCGACCTGGACCGAACGATCGTTTCCAACTCGGGTAGAAGTCTCCCGCAAAAGAGCGGAACACCCGGCCGTGTGATACCTAGTTTCTCCCGCAGAATTTCTTCCTCGCTATCGCCGAGGATCCTCCGATGGTCGAGCGAGATCCCGGTCAGCACCGACACTTTTGGCACGACGACATTAGTGGCGTCAAACCGACCACCCAACCCCGTCTCCAAAACGGCAAGCTTGATACCGCTCTCGGCGAACACGAGAAACGCGATGGCGGTCAACGCCTCAAAATAGCTGTAACCTATTGCTTCGTAAAGTGGTACGATTCTGGACGCGGCCTCTTCCAAGACCTCGATTGGGACCCGCTTGCCGTCGATAGCGATTCTCTCGTTGACCGAGTAGACGTGGGGGGATGTGTAAAGCCCTACGCGTCGACCGTGGGCGTTCAGGATACCGCATAGAAAAGCGGATACGGAGCCCTTCCCGTTTGTTCCCGCGATGACGACGGACTCGAAGTTTTGTTCGGGGTTCCCGAGCGATGAAAGGAGCCTCCGCATGTTGCCAAGCCCCAATGTCATCGCAGACGGGGAAAGATTGAGGACAAAGGAAAGATTCGGGGGCAACGGGGAAGGCGTATCAAGATACCGCGGAGGAGTCCTCCTCATCCTTCTCCGCCTCTTGTGTTGTCTCTGCTATCTGGACACACAAAAAACTCAGCAGTCCTTCAAGCGTCTGACGAAGTTTGCCCCGGGGGCAGATCATATCGACCATTCCGTGTTCGAGCAAGAACTCACTCCGTTGAAAACCCTCCGGAAGTTCCTGCCGAATCGTTTGTTGGATGACCCTTGGTCCGGCGAAACCGACGAGCGCCCTTGGCTCGGCGATTACGACGTCGCCCAGACTGGCGAAGCTCGCCGTCACCCCCCCCGTAGTGGGATTTGTGAGTATCGAGATGTAAGGAATCCGTGCCTCCGACATCCTGGACAGCGCGGCGCATGTCTTGGCCATTTGCATCAAGGACAGGATTGACTCCTGCATCCGCGCGCCGCCGCTGCGTGAGAGGATGATCAAGGGTCTGCGGTGATCGGTGGCATCCCCTATCGCTCGCGCGACCTTCTCTCCAACCACGGATCCCATGCTCCCACCCATAAATCCAAAATCCATGATCGACAAGACGACATCGCGTCCTTGAATCCTGGCAAACCCGGTGACGACAGCTTCCTCACGCCCCGTTTTTTTCACGCTCTCTTTGATTCGTTGTTCGTATTTCTTAAGATCTTTGAATTGAAGTGGATCCATCGGGTGGATCCCCCTGTGGGTCTCCTCGAACGAGCCCGGATCACAGAGGATATCGATATATTTGTCGGTATCGATCATAAAGTGGTAACCACACTTCGAGCACACCCACAGCTGCTTTTCGAGTTCTTTGGCGAAGAGGATTTCGTTGCAGAAATCACATTTCTGCCAGAGTCCATCGGGCAGTGTTTTTTTCTCCGCTGCCTTGACACTTTTTTTGGTTCGTTTGAACCAGGACATCAGTGTGATTTCCTCTGCGTAGAGACGACACCGTCAATGCCAGGGGAACTATACCTTGTTGCGGGTTGCGCCTCAACCCTTATTTGGACCCGTTGGCTCGACGCTGTCCAACCTCGATGCGTCAGTCCCGGAGGCGAACGGGAGTCCGTGGCTTAGGCGTCGCAGGGTGCGCCGGCTTCAGACAGTCCTCGCGCGCCTGCGGGCAAAGGCCGTGAATCTCCGTAATATTTTGCCGTGTCGGCGCGCTGCGGAACTCGCCGCCGCATCCCTGCGACGCCTAAGCTCAAGCCACGCTTTCGATCACGCTTTTCTGACTCGTCGATGCCTATTCAACTCATTTCCGCAAACTGGGTGATCAAACGCCTTAGACTCGGTGTGGCGCGACTCGAGGCAGCGAGCACGTCATCGTGCCGAAGCTTGACTCTGGAGATACCCGATGCCCAGTTCGTTACCAACGCGAGCATCGCCACCCGGATCCCCACAGCGTTAGCAGACGCGACTTCGGGCGCGCCCGACATGGTAACGAGCGAGGCGCCGGCCGTCTGCAAAGCGCGGATTTCTGACGGCGTCTCATAGACGGGGCCCGGACAGGCTGCCACGGTGCCACGACCCAGCGCAACCCCGGCGCTCGACGCGGCGACCCACACCCGTCGGGATAGAGACGCGTCCAGCTTGAGCGGTTGTTTTCCTCCGGGTCGTTCAGGGCACGGTCCGGCCGCTGGTCGGGGTGGCCCGTTACGTTTGGGTGAAGGACGGAACTGGATATCGATGATATCGTCAACGAGAACGAGCTCACCGGGATAGAACGATTTTAGGAGACTCCCCGCCGCCGACGTGAGAAGCAGATCCCGAACTCCGAGCTGACGGACGAATCTGATCAGCGCTTGGATGACCTGGGTGCCACCCTCGTAGTAATGTTTCCGACCACAAATGAACAGACACGGTTTTCCTGCGACCACGCCGCGTTTGAGCTCACCCTTGTGTCCCTTCACATCGACCGTAGCCAAACCTGGGATTTTGTGGAACGAGACCGTTGCCTTTGTGGGAAACCCGCGGCTCGCACCGTCCAATCCGCTTCCGAGCAGTACGCCGAGAGACGCACCCTCCAGGGAAGCGGTGTCAACTGGACTGTGTCTTTTTTGCGTCAAGCTTTCTCCGCTCGATGTGGGGTCCGAGGTCCAACACCATCAACACGGCATCCTCGCGGTTGTCTGTATAGTATCCCCTTCGGATGCCTACAGTCTGAAACATAAACCTCTGATAGAACGCCTGTGCAATCTTGTTGCTCTCGCGGACCTCGAGCGTAACGATGATTTTCCCCGAATCACACGCCTTGTCGATCAGATGGTTGAGAAGAAACGACCCAATCCCATGTTCCTGATGTGCCTTATCCACGGCGATGTTCACCAGATGAACCTCATCTTCGAGAAACCACGCGATCGCATACGCGATCACGTCGCCCGAAAGCGTACCGACCAACGCGTAGCTGCCTAGCTCCTCACGGCCAAAGCCTCGTCGGATTTCCATTTCGAACATCTGACGCGTCCACGGCGCGGGAAACACTTCCTCCTCGATCCGGAGAATCTCCGAGAGGTGACACGCTCTCATCGGCTCTATCTCGACCTTACTCATGGGTCCGTATCTTTCTAAGTGGCTTGAGCTTCGCACCGCTCGGCCGGATGTAAAACGGCTCGAGAGCGACCACTTCGCCCGGCTCGAGTGGAACCAGACGCGTGGCGACTTGCGACAAAAGCACCGTGGAGGGAAGATGATCTTCTTCCGCCGGGAACACCGCGTTGCTTCCAAAGCGGCCCTCGATCCGATCCCTATACCGGAGGGCGCCTGAACCCACAAAAACGGTGGGACACACCTCGAGCTGGGCAACATGCTCAGCCGGCGGCGTCGCCCGCGGAGAAACCAGCTCACGGACTCCTCCAGCCTCGGTCACCGAGCCGTCATCCGACGAAAGATCGGACGCCACGGGTTGGTAGAGCGCCGTGTAGACCTCGTCTTTGCGGGCATCGATCATTGGTGATATGTGAATCCCAAAACCGGTCGACTGAAGCGCAAGCAGCTCCAGACTCGTCACGACCACCATTTCCGTCCCCAGCCCCGCATGGAGACCCTTCGCATAGGCCATACCGATCCGGAGTCCGGTAAAGCTCCCGGGTCCCCAAACGAGGGCGATCCGATCGATGTCTCTCGCACCCAGCCCGACGTCCGCGAGGAGCGAGTCGACGGCTCTCCCAAGCTCGACGAGATGTGATGAGGATCTCGTGAGCCGCACGTTGCTGGTGGGAATACCTGGACCGGAGACGGCCACGCTTCCCACAGGCTGTGATGTGTCGATCGCGAGAACTCGCATCTCTATAGTCCTTCCAACACGCCGGCGCAATCGCTCGAGGAACGGACCGCGATTCGTCGTTCGGTGTCCCCGATGATCTCGAGGTTGATGACGATATCCGAAACGCCAAAGAGATGAACCGAGCGATCCCCCCACTCGACGAGGACGACCGACCCATCCCCAAGACGGTCCCAAACCCCAAGCTCTTCGATATCACGTTCGTGGTCGAGCCTGTACAGATCGAGATGGATCACAGGTACACGGCCTACGTACTCCTCGTATAGGATAAACGTGGGGCTCAACACGTCCTCCTCCACCCCGAGCCCTTTGCATATCCCCCGAACAAGTACGGATTTCCCCGACCCCAAGGCCCCAACGAGCGAGATGCACAGGCCCTTGTCGATCCGGCATCCAAGGGACACACCCAGCCGTTCGGTCTCGGATTCGGAATTTGTCGTTATGATCGTGGTTTCGGGACGGCTCTCGGGCATCTCACGACTTCGGCGTCAGCGTCAAACACGGAAGGACCATCTCTTCCAATGAGACGCCACCGTGTTGAAAGCTGCCGTGATAGTGTTTTTCGTAATCCCGGTAGTTTGTCGGATAGACGAAGTAGTAGTATTCCTTGGCAAAGACGTACGTTTTGGTCTTCGATTCGGCGGGCAGACGATATTCGGTCGGCTTTCGGGTCAGGATTGCCTGCTTGTCATCACACTTGAGATTGTCCCCGAACTTGTATCTGAGGTTCGTCGACGTATCCCGTCTTCCATAGACTAGCGTGGCTCGCCGCCCAAGGACCGACCCGTGGTCTGTGGTCATGACGACAGTAACTTTCTTTTTTGCAAGTGCCTTCAAGATATTGAGTAGAACCGAGTGCGAAAACCACGAACGCACTACCGAGCGGAACGCGGCTTCATCCGGCGCTATTTGCTGGAGAATCTCTGACTGGTTTCGGCCGTGCGTCAAGATATCCACGAAGTTGAAAACCATCGCCACGAAAGGAAGCGAGAGAAACGAATCGATCCGTTTTCTTAGTTCGTTGGCCTCCTGAACCGCGTAGACCTTGTGGTATCTGAGTCGCCCGGAGTCAAAGCCGTTTCGTTTCAACTGCTCGCCTAGCAAGTACTCTTCGTAACGATTCTTGCTTATCTCGTCCCTAGATCTTTCGAGCCACCTCTGCGGATATCGCCGCGCGATTTCCTCTGGAAACAGCCCGCTAAAAATCGCGTTTCGCGCGTATGGCGTCGCGGTGGGAAGGATCGACATGTAGTATTCTCTACGAATGTCGAAGTCATCTCTCAACATCTCCTCGATGATCAGCCACTGATCGAGTCGCATACAATCGATCACGATAAAAAAGACCCCATCTTTTTGCGCGATGTGCGGTGCGACAAATCGGTTGAAAACGTCTATGCTGAGCGGCGGCCGCTGATCGGAATGCACCCAATCGCGGTATTTCTGTTCGATAAAACGACCAAAGTGGAGATTGGTCGCGAGCTTTTGGTCATCGTGGGTGGGCTCAAGCCCGCTGTCTCGAAAACGATCGAACTCCAGATCCCACCGGCTGAGTTTTGTGTGAATGGCTACCCAGCTTTCCCACGATTCGTCATCGATCAAAGATTGAATGTTATTGAAGTCCTTCACATAGTCCTGGGAAAATCGCCCTTCCTGAAGTCGAAACGAGTCCAGGACCCGCTTGCACGCCGAGTAGATTTGCATCGGACTAACCG
>CP070677.1:659512-675674 GCA_020352495.1 Candidatus Latescibacterota bacterium | reverse complement strand
GTCTTCTATACCTCCAAGGACGGCACGCGGGTGCCGATGTTCATAACCCACAAAAAGGGTCTGCAACTCGACGGCAGCAACCCAACGATTCTTTATGGCTACGGTGGTTTCAATGCCAGTATGACACCGTTTTTCGCGCTAACGAGGCTGATGTGGATGGAGAATGGTGGTGTCCATGTAGTGGCCAACATCCGCGGAGGGGAAGAATACGGTGAAAAATGGCATGAGGCGGGGATGCTCGAAAACAAACAGAATGTATTCGATGACTTCATCGCGGCGGGCGAATGGCTCATTGACAACAAGTACACGAGTCGTTCGAAGCTTGCCATCGAAGGTGCGAGCAATGGGGGTCTTCTCGTCGCGGCATGCATGCTCCAACGGCCCGATCTGTTTGGGGCGGTCATCTGTCGGGTGCCGGTGACCGATATGCTTCGTTACCACAAAAAAACCGTCGGCCGCTACTGGGTCCCGGAGTACGGGAATGCCGAAGAGAATCCCGAACACTTCAAGTTCCTTTACGCGTACTCGCCGCTGCACAACGTAAAGAGCGGTGTGGCCTATCCGGCAACGCTAATTACCACCGCGGACACGGATGACCGGGTGGATCCAATGCACTCCAAGAAATTTGCCGCTGCGCTTCAGGCGGGAGACGTTGGGAAAAACCCGATCTTGATCCGCATCGAAACCAAGGCGGGCCACGGAAGAGGCAAGCCGACGGCCAAGCGGATCGAAGAGGCGGCCGATATCTACGCGTTTCTCTTCGGGGTGCTCGATATGGATATGACGGTTGTGGGCCAGCGTTAGCACGCCCGGATCTGCGCGCGGGCGTCATGTCATGGACGCCTACCGGGCCAAGCGGAGGTTCGATCGAGCTCTGGGGCGGGGGGACGACCCGCCCCAGGGCGTTTTTTGTATATTGGTCGATCATGAAAACGGACAACCCGCCGAGAATCTCTATCATTGTGCCGGTCTATCACGAGGCGGAGCGGATCGCGGCGCTGCTCGACTGTCTGGAGGATCTTGATCCGCGCCGAATCAGCGAGCGGGTCGTGGTCGAAGGGGCTCCGGAAGGTGATACGCTCCGGGCCATCGAGGACCGCGATATCGTTGCCGTTCGATCATCGCGGGGTAGGGCAAGACAGATGAACGCCGGCGCCAAAGCGGCAAGCGGGGATATCCTGCTCTTTCTCCACGCGGATACAACGCTACCACCAGGAACCTTGGACGCCGTTGAAGACGCCTTTGCAGACGATGATGTCGTCGGAGGCGCCTTTTGTATCCGTTTCGATTCTAAGCGGTTGATGTTAAAGCTTTTTGGACGCATCGACTCATGGCGAGCCAGGATTACGCGGGTCCCCTATGGGGATCAGGCGATATTTGTAAGACGAGACTATTTCAACATGATAGGCCGGTACAGCGATATCCCGCTCATGGAGGACATCGAGCTGATGAAGAGGATCAAGCGGCGCGGCAATCGGATTCGGATTCTCCAGATGTCGGTGACTTCGTCGTCCCGCCGGTGGGAACGCGAGGGGCATATCTTTTGTACTGCAAGGAATTGCATGCTTGTCGTGCTCTACTCGCTCGGTGTTTCGCCGCGTTTTCTCAAACGGTTCTACCCCGACAATCCCGTCATTCGTGGACCGTTCAAAACCCGCCCGGAAAGGGACGGGTGCCGAGCCGGCGAGCGAAAACGCACAGGGGACGACGTCTGAGGGGAGCGACAACGTGTTTTGGGGTTTTGTTGATCTTGTGTCCTGTTTTATATTTTTTGGAACATAAACCGGTCCCCGTTTATCTGTAAGAAAACACCGGTACGCCCGACTAAACGACGAGCTGGCCGGACCGGTTTTACCGGTGGAGTTGCGTTGGGGAAGATGCGCCGGACGCATGTTGTCATGAGTAGACCCCGATCGCCGGGAGAGCGAATTGATGAACGAATTTGACAAACGGATCCGCGAAACGACGGGCCGTGATCTACACTCCGCGGACATTTCAACGATTCAGGTCAACGTTGGGCTCAGGTGCAACCAAGAGTGCTCGCATTGTCACGTCGCTGCTTCGCCAAAGCGGAAAGAGGAGATGAGCTGGGAAACCATGGAGCTCATCATCGATGCGGCAAAAAAGACCGGGTGCGGGCTCGTAGACATTACGGGAGGATCCCCGGAGCTCAACCCCAATTTTCGCCGTTTTGTAGAGACTCTCGACGGGTTGGGTATCCCGGTGATGGTCCGCACGAATCTCACTGTGCTTCTCACACCTGGAATGGAGACGATCCCAGGGTTCTATCGAGATCACACCGTCCAGCTGGTTGCGTCGCTTCCCTGTTACTTGGAGGAGAACGTCGACCGTCAACGTGGCGCTGGGGTTTACAGGGGAAGCATCGAAGCGATAAAGACACTCAACAAGGTTCGCTATGGGAGGGAAACGAGACTTCCTCTTAGTCTCGTTTACAACCCCATCGGCCCCCACCTGCCGCCAAACCAGTCTGATCTGGAGGCCGACTACCGACGGGAGCTCAAAGAACGATTCGATATTGATTTCACAAATCTCATCACCATAACGAACATGCCGATCGGCCGTTACGTCGGCGATCTGCGTAAGCAAAACAAATTCGACGATTATATGCGCCTTCTAAAGAGTTCTTTCAATCCGGTCACGATCAACGGTCTCATGTGCCGACATCAGATCAACGTAGATTGGGACGGCAACATCTATGACTGTGATTTCAATCTGGCACTAAAGCTATCCGTCGATCACGGGGCGCCGTCACACATCCGAAATTTCGACCCCGCAACACACGCAAAGAGACGGATCGTAACAGGCAATCATTGTTTTGGCTGCACGGCGGGGTGTGGGTCGTCTTGTGGAGGGGCGATTCTTTAGTCAACGACTCTCCATGTTAGAAGAGTCTGTTGATGGTGAGAGATAGTCGGCGCGGTTTGGCAGCACCCCGATAGACACATCACAGTAGTCCGAAATAGTCGAGGAATAGATGGATCTAGTAAGTCAGATCACGATCATAGCCTACCTAGGCGTGCTCGGTTTGCTCTCCATATACGGACTCCACCGGTATTTTGTGCTCTTTCTCTATTTCAAATATTACAAACGGAGGAGATGGGCGGAGCCACCACCAATGCGTCCGGACGATTATCCAACGGTGACCATTCAACTCCCCATTTTCAACGAGTACTACGTCGCCGAGCGCGTGATCGGGAGTGTTGGTAATCTGGTCTATCCCAAGGATCTCCTCACCGTGCAAATCTTGGATGATTCCACCGACGATACGCGGCACATTGCCAAAACGGCCGGCGAAAAACTTGCGACCGAGGGGTTCAGGGTAGATTACATCCACCGCGACGACCGTGTGGGATTCAAGGCAGGGGCGCTGAAGGCGGGTCTTGAGAGGTCGACCGACGAGCTCGTGGCGATTTTCGATGCGGACTTCATCGTACCTCCGGATTTCCTCGAGAGGACCGTCCCTTATTTTCAGGATGAGGAAGTCGGGATGGTTCAATCGCGCTGGGGTTATCTCAACCGCAACTACTCGCTTCTCACCCGTGTGCAGTCGATTCTACTCGATGGTCATTTCGTGCTCGAACACACCGCGCGGTGCTTCTCGGGACGCTTCTTCAACTTCAACGGCACCGGCGGCGTGTTCAGACGGAAAGCCATCGATGACGCCGGGGGATGGGACGGCGACACGCTCACAGAGGATCTCGATCTCTCGTATCGTGCACAAATGGCGGGCTGGAGATTTGTTTTTGTTCCCGATCTCGTGTGCAAAAGCGAGTTGCCGGTGGACATCTACGGTTTCAAAACCCAACAGCATCGCTGGACAAAGGGCTCAATTCAAGTCGGAAAAAAGTTGCTGCCTTCGATCTGGAAGAACGATCTTCCACTGCGGGTCAAGCTGGAGGCACAGTTTCATCTGAGCGCGAACCTCTGTTATCTCCTCGTCGTGTTGCTTTCCGGCTTGCTGCCACTGTCGCTCGTTCTACGGCATCACTTGTGGCTCAATGGTGTCGAGGTGTGGGAAATCGTGGTTTTCGTTTTTACGACGATTTCGGTAGTTCTATTTTATATGGTATCCCAACGGGAGATCTATCCCGATTGGAAGTGGCGTCTCAAAGATCTCCCGTTTATTCTCGCTCTGGGAATTGGTATGTGTATCAACAACGCGTGGGCGGTAAGTGAGGCGCTACTTTCACGACGCACACCGTTTGTTCGAACGGCCAAGTACCGGATCGAGACTGTCAAGGACAGCTGGAAGGGCAAAATTTATCGGTCCATCAACACGCGTTCTCTTTTGTTCGAAGTGTTTTTCTCGGTGTACATGTGCGCGACCTTTTTTGTTCTTGTTGAGTTCGAAAACTGGGGAGCGATGCCTTATCTGCTTCTTTTTGTCACTGGATATTTGTATATCCTTGGGCTGTCTCTTCTCCACGGCAAACGCTGATCCCGGCAGATCGGAATGAATCCTGGACCTCGCTGGTTACTCATTTTCCTTGGCCTCATCCTGACCGGGACCACCCTGTACATCTCGCGGCTCGGAGATCTCACGCAGGAGATTCCGAAGTTTCTCGTTTCTGTCACAATCGCCTTTATTGTTTACGTCGCCGCAACGATCGTTTTGGCTCGAGCGCGGTTCTCGGATCGTTGGATCTTGTCGACTATTTTCGTCGTCGCGGTTGTTTGCCGGCTTGTCAGCTTGAGTGCCACTCCATCCCTATCAAACGACATCTATCGGTATCTATGGGAAGGACGAGTGATCGAGGCCGGTTATAATCCGTTCGCGCTTCCTCCAGCCGCACCGGAGCTCGAGTTTCTGCGGGACGACGATTTCGCGAACATCAACCACAACAATCTCGAAACGATCTATCCGCCGCTGGCGCAGGGCGTGTTCTTTCTTGGCGCTGTAATCGACCCTGATGTGACGACACAAAAGGTGCTGTTCGTTCTGTTCGATCTGGCGACGATCGTGGTCGTTGTTCTTATGCTCATCAGGAGGCGAAAACCCCCGTCGATGGCTGTGGTCTACGCGTGGAGTCCACTCGTCGTCATCGAGTTCTCGCACTCGGGTCACGTTGATTCGGTCGGTATCTTCTTTCTCGTTCTGGCGGTCTACCTCTGGCAGATCCGTACGAAGAGTCTGAGTGTCGTTTCGCTGGCCCTCTCGTTTCTCTCAAAGTACCTCTCCCTTCTTCTGGTTCCTTTTGTGTTGCTCAAGAAACGCTACGCCCCATGGCTGGTTCTCTTTGTCGTCATAACGTTCCTGGGTTATTTGCCCTTCGCGGATGCATCGGGAAAGCTCATATCGAGTCTTCGTATCTATGGCCGACACTGGGAGTTCAACTCCGCCCTCTTTTCGCTCGCCAACGGTCTCATCGGACATCCGGACTGGGTTCGCCTCGGTTTTCTCGCCTTTGTGGCAGCGTTCTCGCTCTACGAGGGCTCCAGACGGAGTGATCTTGTCAAATATACCTTCAGAGTCATCGGATGTTCGCTCCTGCTGACGCCGACGTTGTATCCGTGGTATCTTTGTTGGCTGATCCCGTTTTTGTGTTTCCACCCCAGTCGCGCATGGATCTATCTCTCCGGGGCCGTCGTCGCGAGCTACTGGGTATGGGTGACGTTTGCCGGTACCGGTCAATGGGAACTCGGGGCGTGGATCATGGTGATCGAGTACGTTCCGTTTTTTGGGTTGCTCGTTTTGGAGAGCTACCGATCGACGGTAAAACGCCGCAGAGCTGTAGAGTAGAGGCGAAAATCGCCCGTGCCGTCCGCGCGCCACTGCAATCGCCTCGAACGGCCAAGAAAGGTCCACGCTCTGAGATGAAAGCAAGCATCATCATCCCGGCCTTCAACGAGGCAAAGTCGATTGGCCTCGTTCTCGACGAAATACCGAGAGACGACGTTGTGGAAATCGTCGTCGTCGACAACGGATCGACCGACGGCACAGCTGGGGTAGCAAGACGTCACGGCGCGCGGGTCGTTTCCGAAAGCGAACGAGGCTACGGCGCGGCGTGTCTGAAGGGGATTGCCAGCCTCGAGGCGAAATCGAATATTGTTGTCATTCTCGATGGGGACCACTCGGATTATCCCGAGGATCTTCCTTTGCTTCTGGCCCCAATCCAACGGGGTGACGCTGAATTTGTCATCGGCTCGCGGGTGACGGGGGAAGCGGAGAAGGGGTCTCTTCAATGGAATCAGCGTTTTGGAAACGCGCTTGCCTGTTCGTTGATCCGGTGGCTCTTCGGAACCCGGTTTACCGACATGGGTCCGTTTAGGGCGATTCGTCGCGATAGTCTCCAAAAGTTGGAAATGCGCGACAAGAACTACGGGTGGAACGCGGAGATGCAGGTCAAGGCGATCGAGATGGGGCTAAGGATTCTCGAGGTGCCCGTGCGCTATCGCCGACGTGTGGGAAAATCGAAGATATCCGGAACGGTCAAGGGAACCGTCCTGGCGGGGACAAAGATCATCGGGACAATCCTCTATTACTACCCCCGGTTCCTGCGATCGCGACGGAAACGGTGAGGATTGGGTTTGATGTCCCAGCTGTCCCAACGGCTGAACATGGAGACCGGGGACGGACGAAACCGTTTCGCAGTGCCCTTTGCGCGGAGCGAGCGAGGATCACCCGCCGCCAGGCGGGAAGCCGAGCGAAGTGGGCGCAGGGTCAAGAAACGGTTTCGTCCGCCCCACGATCCACCGGAGGAATTTGGGTGGGCTGTATGGATCGACGCAACGGAGACTTGAGGGATGCAAAAATATGAGACGTCAGAGATGTTCTCCGAAATCGCGGGCCGTTATGATGTGCTCAACCATCTCTTGAGTGTCAACAAAGACAAACTGTGGCGGAAACGGCTCGTCCGGACAGCAAAGCTACCACCCGGCGGGCGTGTGCTCGATGCATGCACGGGAACGGGTGACATCGCCATCGGGTTTGCGAAATACGGGGCTCCGCGGGCAGTCATCGGTTTGGACCGATCCGCTGAGATGATCCGCGTGGGAGGGGAGAAGGCGGCCAAAGAGAAACTCAATGGGACGATTCAGTTCGTCGAAGGCGACGTTCTCGAGCTTCCGTTCGAAAACGGAGTGTTCGATATCGTAACCATCGCGTTTGGGCTGAGAAACCTCCCCGACTACACCCGTGGCGTCTCTGAGATGACGAGAGTGCTCGGCCATGGAGGAAAGTTCGTCATCCTCGAGTTCTCTCCACCTTCACCCGGAGTCTTTCAAGCGGCGTACGCGCTCTATTTGCGGACGATGGTTCCCATCATCGGCAGAATTGTCTCGGGGCACCGACAGGCTTACGATTATCTCGCGTCATCGATCGACGGATTTCTCCCCGAGGAAAAAGTGCTTGGGTTGATGGGAGCGGCGGGACTCAAAAACCTCGACAGAGAGAGACTCACGGGCGGGATCGCCGTCATATACAGCGGCCGGAAATGACACACCGCCGAACCGTCCGAAACTTGTCCTTGAGCCCGGCTCATTGTTTCGGTATCTTACACTGATTCTCAAAGGATAGGCGGGTTGAGTCTGCGCGAACAGCTTGCCGCGTTTCCGGAATCGACGGATCAAAGCTGACCAGGAACGCAATGAGCGAGAATCCGATCAGAAAGAAAAAGGTCCTGTTTGTGTGTATCGGCAACATGATACGATCACAAATGGCGGAGGGGTTTGCCCGTGACGGCGGAAGCGCGTTTGTGGAAACCTACAGCGCGGGGTTGCGACATACCGGCGCGTTGAGCGAGGAAGCCGTTCTGGTGATGAGGGAAAAGGGGATCGACATCAATGGTCAATACTCCAAAGGGTTGGATGACACCGCCATTGGCGAAATGGATTACATCGTGAACATGTCTGGCTTTGATCTGGATTCATTTCTCCCGATCAGCATCCCAGCCACCATCATCGAATGGGATATCGAGGACCCTCTTGGGCAAACGCTTGGATATTTCAGAAAGACTCGAGACGAAATCGAGACCAAGGTCAACGATTTACTCCGGCGGATTTGGTCGGAAGACAACGGGAGCGTGAGCAAGTGACGGAACTAACCTCGAATATAGACTATCCCAGACAGACGCTCGATGCGGTTTTCAAGCCAAAATCCATCGCTGTAATCGGTGCGACTCCAAAAAGAGGCACGATAGGACACCAGCTGCTTCAGAACATTTTCCAGTTCGGGTTTAGTGGAATTGTATTCCCGGTGAATCCAAAGTACGAGTCCATCCACAGCATCAAGTGCTACCCGTCCGTGTCCAGCATTCCGGATCCGGTAGACTTGGCGTTCATCGTTATACCGAAGGAGAGCGTGGCTCAAGTGGCGGAGGAATGCGGAGAAAAAGGCGTAGGAGGCCTCGTTATTCTCAGTGCGGGCTTCAAGGAGGTTGGGGGGGACGGGCTCAAGCGTGAGGAGGAGCTGAGCGAGCTTCAAAGGAAATACGGTTTTCGAATCATCGGCCCGAACTGTATGGGGATCCTCAATACCGCACCCAGTGTCCGGCTCAACGGCACCTTCGCACCCACGGAGCCCGAGAGCGGCTCGCTGGCTTTTATGACCCAGAGCGGTGCGCTTGGCGTCGCGATTCTGCTCGCCGTCAAAAAACGAAATCTCGGAGTGTCCTACTTCGTTAGTGTGGGGAACCGGGTCGATGTGAGTGGTGATGATCTTCTCGAGTACTGGGCGGCGGATGAGAGGAGCAACGTGATCGGGCTCTACCTCGAGTCGTTTGGTGATCCCAGACGGTTCACGAATCTTTCGAAAGAGATCACGAGACACAAACCCATCATCGTTGTCAAATCCGGGCGAACCGCGGCGGGGTCGAGAGCGGCATCGTCGCACACCGGTCAGTTGGCCGGGTTGGATATCGCCGTCGACGCGCTCCTTCACCAGTGCGGTGTCATTCGGGTGTCCACACTCGAGGAAATGATGGATCTCGTGCTCGCACTGACAAAAAATCCCGTTCCCAAGGGCGATCGCGTCTGTATTCTCACCAACGCCGGCGGTCCGGCCATCATGGCGACCGACGCTGTGGTGAACGAGGGGCTCACCATGGCGAAGCTCACCGGCGCCACGCGAAAAAAACTGGCCGGTTTCTTACCGGAGGAATCGAGTCTTCGCAACCCGGTTGACATGATTGCCAGCGCCGGACCCGACGAGTACGGCAAGGCGATGGAAGTTATTTTGGAGGACAAGGGCGTGGACACGGTAATCGTGATCTTCGTACCCCCGATGCTCGTTGAGCCACGGGAAGTGATGAAGCAGGTCGCGGAAGCGAGCAGCCACCACAAAAAACCCGTTTACTGTGTTCTCATGGCGGAAGATCACTATTACGATGAGATCCCGAGACAATTCAAGAACGCCCCGCCGCTTTATCGGTTCCCCGAATCCGCCGTGCGCGCGATTTCGGCGGTCAATGGTTACCGGATATGGTGTGAGCGACCGGAAGGGAACATCACGACTTTTCCATGCGAAGACCCGGCCATCGAAAACATCATTAACGATCAGAGACAGTCGGGTGGAGGTTACCTTTCCCCCGTTGATGTCAACAGGGTGCTACGGGCCTACGGATTTCCCCTTTGCAACGTCGAACTCGTTCCCACGGATGGTGATGTGGTCGTGGCGGCGGAGAAGATCGGGTATCCCCTGGTCCTCAAGGTCCATGGCGAGGACATCATCCACAAATCTGACGTCGGCGGTGTCATCGTCGACATACCGGACGAAAGGCAGCTCCTCGGTGCCAAAGCACAGATGGATCGGAGTCTCGCCGACGCCGGTGTCACTGACCGGGTCGAGGGATTTCTTGTCCAGGAGGTGGCTAAGAGCGGCAAAGAAGTCATCCTTGGGATGACAATGGATGAGACCTTTGGCCCGTTGCTCATGTTTGGGATGGGTGGGAAGTATGTCGAAGTCCTAAAGGACATCGCATTTCGAGTAATGCCGGTTACCGATGTCGACGCGATAGAGATGATCAAGGGAATCAGATCGTACCCCCTTCTCGAAGGTGTGCGGGGAGAAGAAAGGGTAGATATCGATTTTATAGTCGAGTCCATTCAAAGACTTGCGCAGATGGTCAACGATATACCGGCCATCGTGGAGCTCGACATGAACCCCGTTATTGTGACGGCGGACCGGGGAGCCTGTCGCGTGGTCGACAGCCGAATCAGGGTGGCACCCCTCAGGCCGTCGGCGGGCCAAACCTAAGCCAAAAGCCACGACAAGTACGTTCTACGGAACCGCAAAAAAAGGGGAAGCGATGCTTCCCCTTTTTCGACGTATGTTTTCTTCGTTACTAACGGCCTGTGTCGAGTCGACTCGCTAGGCTTGTTTCAATTCGACCGTGCAGTGCGCACATCGGGTCGCCTTGATCGGAATCGTGGACAAGCACTGCGGGCATTCCTTCGTTGTTGGCTCGGGCGGAGGTGCCTCCTCTTTTCGTTTCATTTTGTTCACGCTTCGAATGAACAGAAATATCGCGAATGCGACGATCAGAAAGTTGATGACCGTGTTAATAAAGACGCCATAGCTGACCGCAACAGCTCCCGCCTCCTTGGCGGCGTCCAGGGAGGCATAGGGCCCCGCGGTTGAACCTTCTTTTAGAACCACAAAGAGGTTGGCGAAATCCACGTTGCCCAAAAGCAGACCGATCGGTGGCATCAACACATCGGCTACAAACGACTTTACGATGGCGCCAAATGCGGCCCCGATGATGATCCCAACCGCCATGTCGACGACGTTCCCGCGCATGATGAACTCTTTGAATTCCTTGAACACGGGGGGTACCTCCTTTGACCAAGGAAAACGACTCGGCATCCGGTGGCCTTATGCCAGCCATGCTATCAGATCAGTTGCTGTTGTTTGCAAGCTTAATTCTCGATCGGTCAGATCCTAGCCGGTTCCGGCTGACACCATGTGAACGGTCCGCTGTGGAAACGGGATTTCGATGCCGTGCTCGTCAAATTTCTCTTTGATTCTCTCTGTTACATCAAATTTGACGCTCCAGTAGTCTTCCTTTTTTACCCACGGTCGGACAACGAAGTTGACGCTGGAATCAGCGAGCTCGGCGACGGCGATCGTCGGCGCGGGGTCTTTGAGAACCCTATCGTCCGCTTGGATTATCGTGTTGATGAGATCGTAGGCCTTCTTTATCGAGGAGTCGTAACCAATTCCGATCACAAGGTCGACTCTCCGCGTGGGATTCGCCGTTATATTCTTGATCACTTCGCCGTAGACCTTCCCGTTCGGGACGAGAATCCGGATGTTATCCGGCGTGGCGAGCACCGTCGTAAAAAGCTGGATTTCCTTGACCGATCCGCTGACGCCCGCCGCTTCGATGAAGTCACCGACGCGGTACGGGCGCAGCACGAGGATGAGCACCCCGGCCGCAAAATTCGCCAGAGAGCCCTGCAAGGCAAAACCGACGGCGAACCCGACTGCGCCAAGCACGGCGACAAACGAGGTCGTTTCGACACCGAATTTTGCGAGCGAGGCGATGAGCGCGATCGTCAGGATGAGAAAATAACATAGACTTCCGGTAAACGAAATGACCGCCGGGTCAACATCCCTCTTCTTGAGGAGTTTGGTAACGACACGTCGAAACAGCCCGGCGGCGAATCGACCAACGATAAGAATGAGTATCGCACCAATGATCTTGATCCCGTAGGTGGTGGCGAACCTGACCAGTTCGTTGTAAACGGATTCCATAAATACCTCCTTTGTCTCGCGCCAGTGTAAACCTGTTCCAGCAACTGTCGTTTTCTCTGTTCCGGCGCATTCTTCTGGCCGGTTGGCTTCGGGTATGCTCGGGCGTCAAACGTGCCCCGAAAAACCGTGTTCCCTCGGTGCGAGAAATGGTCGGTGTTTTACAAGCTGTTGTCAACTATCCAACGACATACGGATCCTTCGTAATGGATCCTTCTGAGAAGCGGGAAAGTTCCAAACCACCAATCGGAATCGATGTCGAACCCGCTGTGATGAGCTCACTCAAGAGTCTGGCGACGATCGGGCTCAACATAAACCCGTGCCCGCTAAACCCACAGGCATGGTAGTAGCCGGGATGACCATCGACCGTGCCTAGGATTGGCCGCGCGTCCGGGGAGACGTCGTAAAGACCCGCCCACTGACGGATGATCCGCGCCTTTCCCAGAGCCGGAAAGATCTCTCTGAGCGCCGCGGCATAACGAAAAAGAAAATCCGGCGATGATTTTGTATTGAAGGACGAAGGCTCGTTCTCATCACCAATACCGCCGACAACCTCCCCCCGAACGCTCTGCAAAAAGTAGAATCCCTTCTTGAGCGATATGACCATAGGATCGAGAAAAGGTTTGAGTGGTTCGGTAACAGCGATCTCATGTCTGAACGGCTCAGTGGGAATCTCGATGCCCAACATAGCGGCGATGTCTTTTGTTCTGGCTCCGGCGACGTTCAAGACGATCGGTGTGTGATATGTATCCCGGGGAGTGACGACCTCGTATCGACCGCTACCAACGGGCGACACGGACGTCACCTCGGTGCAGACTCTGATTTGCACTCCGAGTCTTCTCGCAGCCTCCGCGTACCCCCACAAAACCGCATACGGATAACAAAAACCGTCGGTCGGACAGTACGCGGCGGCAAGTACGCCGTCTGTATTGATACCGGGTACTAGATCAGCGACCTCCTTGGTGTCGAGAAGCCGTGTGGGAACACCAAGCCGGTTCTGAATCGGGACGGTTTTGGATACCAGTTCGAATTCGCGTTCATCGAAGACGAGCAAAAGATACCCGCCCTGACGGAAGAACGTATTGAAACCAAGTTCACCGGAGAGGCGCTCGAAGATCTTCACGCTTTCCCGGGCGAGGATGATGTTTTCCTCCATCCCCCACTGCTGACGGACTCCTGCTCCGCATCGGCCTGTCGCCCCCATACCGATGTACCCTTTTTCGAGCACGACGATGTCGTTTACCCCTCGCTTTGCCAGATTGTACGCACACGAGAGTCCACTGACACCTCCACCGATCACGACTATTTCGGCTGTTTTGGTCACCGTCGCTCCCCGTTTTCTTCGAGGATGTCATCGATACGCATGGGCAGCAGTGGTGGTCTGATCGTCGGAAGACGGATCTTACGCGGATCGCCCATCAATTCGGACGCGTCACCGCCGGCTGTCTTCCTCTCGGCTGGCGTATCGAGTGAGGCGAGGATCCGCAGGGTCTGAACAAGACAGCACTTGCCTTGGCATTTCCCCGTTCCGATGCCCGTATAACGTTTCAGTGTCTCGATGTCACCATAACCCTGTTTGACTGCCGAGTAGAGCTCATCGATCTCGACATCTTCGCAGTGACACAACACGGTTTTGGTCATGACGTATCGTCCTCGACGTAATTCAAGAGTCAAGCGGCCGTGCCGCGTGTTTGCCCGTTTCTTTCCCGCTATCGATTTTGCGGTTCCACAGCGTCTCGCCGGCAGCTTCGCCAACGACGTAACAGGTTATCCCCGAGCCGGGCTCCGTCTCGACACGCGTCCGGTCGGGGATGAGGACACGGTTTTCGTCGAGCGACGCCTCCGGAAGCGAGAATTCAAAACCAGCCTGGTGGGGAAGCTCGTAGGCCCCCTGACCGGCGAACGCGGTACAAAACAAGTCGCAGGGTAACACTGTCTCCGCAGGGCGGTCTCCACCGCGAAATATACCGTTGGCCACCGTCACCGCCGATATCCAGTCTTTTCCTTTGGTCCCAATCACCCTGGCTCCGGAAATCCGCGAGATGTCACCGAGCTTCTTACTTGAGGTGACCGCCTCGTGGAAACGATCCGACGGGTCGATGAGCGCGGCCACACTGATTTCGTGATGCAACAGAAGCTCGGCCGTCTGGCCAAGGGCGGGTCCGGTACCGTAGACAACGGCACGCTTGCCGGGTCTAAGACCATCACGTTCGAGAAGCAATCGGATCGCCCTCGATCCAAAGATACCCGGCATATCGTTGTTTTCGAAAACCGGCACGACGTCGTAAGCGCCCGTGGCAAATACAAACGACCGGGCGCGGATTCGTGTCATGGCTCGTCTGCGAGCCGCGCCCGCCGTCACCGATGAGGTGTGTGTTGGTCCCAGGCATGGCTCAAACCCGGTGGAGCCACCGGGGCCGAGGAGAAGTGTGTCCGGTGGGTAGAACCCAAGTGCCGTCGTGTTGGGATGGTAATGAACGGACGGATGTTGGGCGACGCTCTCAATCAAGCGATCACGACTTGCCGCAAGCGAGGCGTTCGATTGATACCCGATCGAATGACCACCTGGGACCGGATACTCATCGACGAGAAGCACTTTGGCGCCCGTCTCCGCCGACGAAACCGCCACGGCCATGCCGGTGATACCGCCGCCGACCACAGCGACATCGTAAAGACCGTCGATACGAGGGCCGCCCTGCGGGGTGCGATCCTCCTCGGCGGCCGCGTCTCCATCGACACGAAGTTTTCCACCGGTCCCGAGGCGCCCGACACCCGCCATCTTCCGGACGGTACGCACAAAAAACTCCCGGAGAAACGACGGCTTGGTAAACGATCGGTAGTAGAACCCTGCTGGGAGCGGGAGGAGTCGGGCGACGGCGGTTAGAAAGGGACCAAAGACCGGTTGGTAGTTCTCGCGTTCGATTCGCATCCCCTCTTCGAGTGGTGTTATACAGGTTGGAACTCCCGGTGTACCGTTCACCGACATATGACACATCACACACCGACCACGTGCACAGTGGAGCCCGCGGGGGCGTTTGTATTTCACGCTGTAGGACAACGTCTTGATACCCGCGTCAAACAACGCTTTGGCAATGGGTTCGCCCCGCACCCCGTTCAGTTGGTGGCCTTCGAAGAAAAACGTGACGTTTCGGCTGATCATAGATTTGTACGATAGTCCAAAACTGACGTCTGAGCAACCGGTTTCCGGGAGCGTTAAAACCATAAAAATAAATGACTTAGGCCGGCTGGCGGGGGCGATCTCGTGCTCAAACCGACTTGACAATCGTGCCCATTTGGCGTAATGATATCCACGATCTCGTAAACATTTCTTTCACGTCTTCGTAGTTGGTTCAATACGTAGTCGTTACTGACGGTGGTTCCCCAAAGATTCTGTGGATGTGTCCCATCTTTTGGAATCCAACCTGATCTTTTTGTCCCAAAGAGGAGGTTTCATGAGAAGAGCAGTCGCATTGGGTATATTTGTCACCCTGGTGATGTCTCTCGCCCTTGTAGCCAACGCCGGCGACAAGCCGGGTCACATCAAGTACAAGGAGTACGAGCTGGACAACGGGCTGCGGGTTGTCCTAAGTGAGGATCACTCGGTGCCAATTGTTGCAGTAGACGTATGGTATCACGTCGGCAGCGGGTATGAAGAAGAGGGGCGCAGTGGGTTTGCCCATCTCTTCGAGCACATGATGTTTCAAGGTTCGGAAAACGTCGGCAAAGCGGAACACGGCCAGTTGATCCAACGGGCCGGCGGGAACAACAATGGTTCGACGACGGAAGACCGTACCAATTACTTTCAAGTTTTGCCCGCCAACCGTCTCAATCTAGCGCTTTGGCTCGAGGCGGACCGTATGCGTTCTTTGGCGATCACTACCGAGAACTTCGAAAACCAACGTGAGGTCGTCAAGGAAGAACGCCGTCAACGCGTTGACAACCAGCCGTATGGCGCGGCATTTCTCACATCTGATACGCTCTCGTTTGACTTCGAACCTTACAGCCACACCGTGATCGGCAAGATGGTGGATCTCGACGCGGCGGAGGTTAGCGACGTCCAAGCGTTCTTCGACAAATTCTACAGCCCGAACAACGCAGTCCTCGTTGTTGTCGGCGATATCAATCAGAAGAAAACGATGAAGATGATCGAAGAGTACTTTGGCGATATTCCCCTCGGAGCGGACGTCGAGCCGCTGTCCGGCGTCGAACCGCCGCACACAGCCGAGCGGAGAAAGACCGTCGACGACAAGAACGCCAACGTCCCGGCGATTTTCATGACATACGTGCTCCCGGACTGTCTCCACGATGACATCCCGGCGCTCGAGCTGTTGGGCAATATTCTGACCGACGGCGAATCGAGCAGATTGCACAAGCGTCTCGTCAAAGACGAAGAAGCCGCCGTTGTCGTGTTTGGGGGTTTCGACTCCCGAAAAGGCCCGGGACTTTTTAGGT
>CP070677.1:627763-659412 GCA_020352495.1 Candidatus Latescibacterota bacterium | reverse complement strand
TGAGGTACACACGGTTCGTGCCGTGGGTGCGAATAAGGGAGTGATTCGTGCCGTGTTGGAGGTCAACGATGCGGATAATGACGCCGTCTCTGTATCACACACATCGTTTAGGAACGGATCGAAAACACGCGGTCAGACCGGAAAGATTCTGGCGGCCTCTTCGTGCCGGAAGGGTGACACGGTTTACGCGGAGATCCTGTTGAGCGACGGGGAAACCGAGGTGGGACCGTTCAGAACGGAACCGATCGTATTGTGATCTTCGAAGGCTGCGCCCTTTGGGTTTTGTTGCCGTCAGGATGCAAGACGCTTGCAAGGCTTTGGAAACCTTTGTCGAGCCGCCGTCGATCACCGGCAAAGCAGCTCCTCGAAAAGTCTCTCCCTCTCGTGGCACATCCCTTCCAATCTGAAATTGTCTTCGACGATCGCTCGCCCCCTCTTGCCAAACGATTTTGCTTTCGTGGCATCCACGAGAAGACTCCGTATCGCACCGCAAAGCTCATCGACATTCTCGGACGGCACCCTGAGACCGCTCTTCCCTTCCTCTACGAGCTCAGCCACGCTCCCGACATCCGTGGACACAACCGGCAGACCCGACGCCATCGCCTCTAGAACGACATTGGGAAACGCCTCGGTTCTAGACGGAAGCACAAATAGGTCGCTCAGCCGGAGAATATCATCGACGTCGGTGCGTATTCCGGTGAAGATCACCCGGTCCGTCAGACCCAGCTCCGCTGACAACGTCTCGAGCGCGTCCCTCTCGGGTCCACCACCGACGATGACGAACCGGATGTCGTCGAACTCTCGACATACCGGTGAGGCGGCGCGCAGAAGCACATCAATCCCCTTGTAACGGTTGAGTGAGGAGACCGTTGTGATCACGCGCTCCCCGTTCTTTATCCCGAGGCTGCTTTGCAGCGAGGGGTTGGGCTCCCCAGGTCGGTACTTTTCCACATCGACGCCATTGTATATGACGACGACCCTCCTCGCATCGAGGCTTTCCGATTCGATCAGATACCGCCGGTGCGCCTGCGCGACGGCGATAAAACGATCGACACCTCCAAGCACCGGTTTGAGATAGCCCCGAACCATTTTCCCGCCGCTGGGACTCCCCGTTCCGTGTATGGACACGACGACACGTCTTACACGTCCGGTGAATCGTGCCACGGCGGACAACAGAACGCTGTTCGGATGGGGCAGTGTGTAGACGAGGTCGATGTTCTCTCTGCGCAAAAGACGCAGAAGTCTCGGATAAGCCAAGACGTCATACTTGTGTTTCAACAATCCTTCGTAAAAAGGCACCCTCAGATCCACGAACGCATCCTTGAAATACCCGCCTTGTTTCAAACAGCAGACCACGACGCGAAAATGCCCGCGGTCGATGCGCTTTACCAAATCGTAGAGCTTTTTTTCGAGCCCCCCCATTTTGAGCTCATTCTCCAGGATGAGTATGTTGTGAATTCTCCCGCAGGAACCCATCGGATCGGATATCTCCTTACGGCACGTCAGACATCAAAGACGAACCAACCGCTACGACGATTCGCGGTTTTTTTTCAATAGCTCCTCAAAGAACTCCACGTACTCCCGCGCCAAGACCCCCGGGGAAAACCGCTCCGCCACGATTTTTCGGCCGCGTCCGCCCATCGCGTTCCGCCGCTCGGGGTCCGACACAATCGATCGAACGGTCTCGGTCATATGATTGATGTCGCGACAGATCACCCCGAGATCTTCGTTTTCTATGATGCCATCGACATCGTTGAAGGTCACGACAGGGACCCCACAATTCCACGCTTCGAGGTATGCGTTGGGAAATCCTTCGACGCGTGACGTGTTTACTAGTACCAACGCACGCGTCAGATGCTCCGCCACCCTGGTATGGGGCAGGTGTCCCGTGTGTGTCAGATTCGGGATTTTCGTGGTTTCTTGAGCGATTTGTCTCTCAAATGCCGGTTCTACACCGGCGCCGCCACCCACAAGGGCGAACTGCTGCTCCGGTATTCGCCTTGCCAATTCGAGAAAGATCTCGGGTTGTTTGATACGCCGAATCCCACCAGTCCATACGATCAGATCGGGCGTGCGAGTGTTCTCGGGATCCGTCACATCGATGCCATTGGCGATCACACGTACCGGGCCACGGTGCTTTTCCAGGTAACGCCTCTTCTGAAATTGATTTTGCACGACGACACCGTGGGCGAGCTTGAGCCCCATGTAGAAAAGGCACCGATCACGAAAGTTGTCCATCCGCGCCGCACGGAACCAGAAATCCGTGTCGCTTCCCGCCCCATAAACAAACAGCTTGCCCTTGCGCCGGCAGTACAGCGCGGTGACGCCGGTTAGCATCGATGCGTTTCGCTGGTAATAAACATCGGCATCTGCGCGGCCAAGGGCCCGGTAGACACCGGTCAACCTCGGATGAAAAAAGCGAAGACCCGGCACCCCATCTCGTGACCGATGACTATTGTGCGCGGGACACGGCAACGCGTCGTCCGGTCTCAAGTCCGCCACCACGGCGGTCACTTCGTGGCCGGCCGAGCTTAACGCCCGAACCAAAAACGCCGCCTGGACCTCCGACCCTCCGACACGAGCGGTCTCATCGTGCCGAAAGTAGAGCGGAAGCGTGGGTGAGACGATACAAATCTTCATAAAAACCGAATTCTCCGCCGGTACGGGTCTCAAATTTTGGATGTTATCACAGCTGGTTCTGTGGTATAAAGTCAAAACGGTTGTTATTTATTGGGTTAGACCTCTCCCCGGTGGTGCAAGCCGCTTGCCAAAACGTACCATGGATAGTGGGCGATCGTCGAACGAGTCTGCTCACCGCTCCTGGTGGGCCCCACTCCTCATCCTTTTTCTCACACCGGTTTACTACCTCGTCCCTTGGAAGGACCTGGCCGGATTCAACGTGTTTCTGGGCGTACCGTTTGTGTTCGTCTACACGGTACTTCTACCTGGCGTGATCCTCCAGGAACGTCTCAGACCCCGACATACCGACGTGCTCGACACGTTTGCCGGAGCTTCCATGTTTGGCCTGTCGTATTTCCTCATCGTGACGTTCGCCTGGGCCCTGACTGGGACGCCTCTTGGTTTGTTCCAACTCTTGCTCCCCGTCGCCGTCGTTCTGGTGACAGCCCTCCGTTTTGTTCCGCGAAAGACCAATCTCCAGACCGACAGTGTCCCGCCCAACCCCATCGATGGGCTTCTTACGATCGGTTTTGCGGCGGTTGTGGTGGCCGTTTTTCTTCTCGTGCTTCGCAGCGGTGTTCCGATCGGTTTTACAGCGGATACGCTCGATCACATAGGCTACGTCGCAGAAATCCGGGACACCCAGTCGGCATTCCCTACAACGGCTTTCTACGCCGAGCCCGGCCCGTATGGAGAAGATCTCCGAAAAGCGCTGCTTCATGTTTTTTATGGGTTTGGCAGCAGCTATCTCAATATCGAACCACTTGACTTTCTCAACGTCACAAATGCCATTTTTGCCGCGCTCCTTGTTCTCGTCGTCTATTCCACTGGTCTCCTTTTCTTTCAAAATCGAATAATCGCCATCCTCTCCGCCGTGTTTTTTCTGGTCGCGTTGGACGAAGGGCTCGGGGGGACGATGGTCCGTCAATCGTTCTACTCACACCGTTTTGGGTTCGCATTCTTTCTCTGTGTGCTCGCCCACGGGCTCGGCTTTTTGGAGAGAGGTAATCGGCGGGAGTTGTTGCCAACTGGGCTCTTTGCCTTTGCTGCATGCGCGACGCACGTTTTTTTTGGTCTCCTTGTCGGTTTCGCCACCGCTACGGTGCTGGTCTGGAAGGTTTGTTTCCCACAAAATGAATGGCGAGCACACGTTGCCAAGACCCTGCAACTGGGAGCGGTTCTTTTTGCGGGAGTCCTTCCGTTTGGGCTATACAGATTTCTCACTGCTTTTCCCGAGCCAAACGAGCTGCACGCCGAGGTCCAGGGTGTCGTATTCCTCACCCGCCACCTCTATATCGCAGAGCCGATCAACGTTTATCGTTGGTTTGGCCCGATCGGGGTCTTGTCACTGCTCACGATGATTCCTCTTTGGAAATACCGGGAGAAGTATGCGGCGTTGGGTTACGTGTTTGCCTCGTTTCTCACCATCTTGATCGTTCTGTTCAATCCGATTCTTCTACCTCCCCTCAGAAATGCGATGACATACCTGATCGCGCGGTTGAATAACCTCTGCCCTTTTTACCTCGCCACCGCATGCTTTCTCACCGTCTTTTTCTCACCCGACCACCCCGAGAACCGCCGTGGCGTTTTTCGAATCGTTTTGGTTGTGTTGCTCGCCATCGCGGTTCTGGGTGGCTTGCGACCCGTGCTCGGAGAAAACACGTTTTCACGCGAGGTCATCCAAAGAGAAAGGGACAACAGCTATCTCAGGTGGAAGGACGAATTGGCCGAGATCAAACGATCGCTTGGTTCCGGGGCTGTGATCGCGTCAGATCCGCTTACCGCCTACTCCGTTACAGCCTTCACACCACATTACGTTGTTTGTACGTTCGATCAACACGCGCCACCCAACGACGTTTTGCTCGAAGAACGGATGAGGGCGGCGCGGGATATTCTAAGCCCGTACGTGCCGATCGATCGAACACTTGCGCTCCTTGGCAAACACAAGACGACACACATCATCCTCAACAACCGTTTTCCCGGCGGGCTCGTACTGGAGTACTGGGTGATGAACGACATGATCTTTCCCGCAATCCGAGAGAAATTCGATTCGCACCCCCGTCTTTTCACCAAGGTTTTTGACAGGGATGATTTTGCCGTTCTCGAAGTGAAGACCGTACCCGTCGTTGCCGACACTTCGCTCGCCACGCCGTTCGTCCTCGATGTGCTTCCCCGTAATTACGTCCCGCTCGGACAGCCATCTGGCGAAGCAACCCTAGACGGGTATCTGTTGGGCGGTACTCCCGCGACCCGTGGCGGTGTGATCGATGTCGGGCTCGTTTGGTCGGGTGAGCGATCAGAAAGGATGCGCAACTACATCGTGGCGCTTCGTTTCGATCATACAGACCCCAGACTGCCGCTCGGTGGCAAGCCGTTCCCCAAAATAGTGAGAAAAGCCAAAGAAAAGCTCACCGGCAGACGATACCGCTTCACCGAGCATCACAAGATACGAGGCGGATTCTTGAGTCCCGACACGTGGCGTCCCGGTGCTCTTATTCTCGATGAAACCCGAGTCAGGGTCCCGTTGGACGTCGTCCCGGGTGAGTATATCGTCTCGGCAAAACTCCTGTCGGTCAAGCACCAGCCGACATACTGGCTCCGTGACTTTTTCTTCGATGACGACATATACCAAGGTGTGCCGATTCAATCGATCACGATCGAGTGACCCAACCCACTTGATTGCCGCACGGAAACTGTGTAGGATAGTCCCACATCAGAAGGTGATATGATGCCCGCAGAAACACCGACAGATCTCGAGGTCTTCCCCAATCCGCAGCCTGATCGTCCCTATACGATTACCATGGAGTGCCCGGAGTTTACCTGTCTGTGCCCCCGCACCGGACAGCCGGATTTTGCCACTATACGGGTTCGGTACGTCCCCGACGAGCTATGCATCGAGCTAAAATCGTTGAAGTTGTATCTGTGGTCATACAGAAACGAGGGGGCGTTTCACGAAGCCGTCGTGAACCGTATCCTTGACGATCTATCCGGCTTGTGCAAACCGAGGTTCATGGAGGTTGTCGGAGATTTTCTCGTTCGCGGCGGGATCCACACGACGGTAAGAGCGGCTGTGGGCGAAGAACCCGCACAAAACGACCCAACGACCCGTTAATCGTTACCCTCGCCTACCATCGGGACAAACCTGACGTTTGCGACCTTTTCACTCGTGATGTCCTTCCCCTCCTTGACCATGCAGTAAAGCTCCTGAAAATGGGTTCCCACCGGTATTGCCATCCGACCACCGTCCACCAGTTGGTCCACGAGCGACTGTGGGACGCTCTCGGGGGCGGCGGTTACGATGACCGCGTCGAACGGGGCGGCGTCTGGCCATCCCTCGTATCCGTCCCCTATTCTCACCCGAACGTTGTCGTAACCCAGGGATCGCAGCCGTCTCCTCGCCGATGTTCCCAGCTGTTCGAGATACTCGATCGTGAACACCTCGCGGGCAAGCTCGGAGAGAACGGCGGCCTGATATCCCGACCCGGTTCCGATCTCCAGCACACGATGTCCGGGTTCGAGTTTGAGAAGCTCTGTCATGAGCGCCACAATATATGGCTGCGATATCGTCTGGCCATAACCAATGGGCAGCGGGTTGTCATTGTACGCATAGGGCACATCCTCCGGCAGAACGAATCTGTGCCGAGGGACGGTCTCCATCGCCCGGAGGACACGCGGGTCCCTCACGTCCCGTCTGCGAATCTGGTCTTCGACCATTCTCAACCGTTCGGTTTCGAACTGGTCGGCCCCCTCCTCACCGGAGTGAGGACGATCATTGTCGCCATTCTTGCCAAGCCACATCATGGTCGGGAGGAGACCTTTGCAGGCCAAATCCGTGCTAAAGCGATACTATTTCGACAGGTTCGCACCCACGCGCTCTCCGCAAACAAGACCCCACAAGCGAATGTCCGCCACCGAAAGTGTATATGACACGTGGCCCGTACTCCAGCGCAAACCCGGGTTCGGAGCCGCCGTGGCGAGGGCCGAAGGCAAGCAGCCGTGTCAACATCTGCCGGGTCGCAGGCGCACATCTTGCTGGAACAAAAATGGATACGGCAGTATCATTGTGGCTGCCCAAACCGGCGCGCGTCCTTGCGCCCCGAGGGAGCCACACGCGGGCCGATTCGGGTTTCAGCTGGGACGTGCCGCCGGACGAGATCTCATATCCAACGAAGGGCTGCGCCGGTCAGGATCTGGGGCGACCACGGCGGCGTCGCCGGTCAAAGAGTCGGATCTCGAACGACCCTCTAGGATCAGCACCCGCGGGCGGTGAGATAACGGAACCTGGAATAACACCGAGTCACCATGGCAAAAGTCGTCCTCATATGCGCCAGGGATCCGAGCACACTTCACGGTGTGAAGTCCAAGATCGAGTTCCTCAATCGAAGTCTATCCCCCGACAACATACGACCCAATAACGCGGATGTGGTTACCATAAATGGGGTTACACTCGCCATCCTCAACCCAAACGGGTCGTGCCCCACCAGGCACACGAGCGTCTGTCTGGGCGTCATGATCGACCCACAGGATGATTGGCACGTTCCCCTGACAGGGGTGCCCGACGGAACGTACGCCCTGTTTCGGTCAAACACCGACACGGTCGAACTCGTCAACGATCCGGTCGGATCGAGGACGATCTGGTTTATCCACAGAGACGATGTTTTTCTTGCTTCCACCTCCCAACGCGCCATTGTGACGCTGCTTGGCTCGTTCGAACCGAATCCCCACGTGTATCCGTGGATGCTTTCCGCCGGCCAGCTTGGGCCATACAACTCGTGGGACAAGAGAATCCGGATCCTCAAACCTCAATCCCGTCTTTTCCTCGATCGCGGCACCTGGAATCTCACCATCGACGAGGAGAACACGGACTTCGTGCCGGAAGAAAAACCAAGGGAACATCACCGAATCGAACTTCAGCGGGTCATCGAGCATGCCTTCTCACGGCTCGAGCTCGATAGGTCGCGTTGGGTCCTCCCGCTTTCCGGCGGAGTAGATAGCAGATCGATCCTGTTCCTTTTAAAAGACGGAGAGGCACTTCGCTGTATCACGTGGGGGCTGCGAGCCGCGCTCAGCGATCCCCAAAACGACGCTTACATCGCCAAACGGCTTGCCGACCAACTCGGCCTCGACCACACATTTTTCGAAGTCGATATCTCAACCGAACCACCTGACGATCTCTTCAATCGGTATCTCGTAGCCGGGGAGGGCCGCGTTGACGCAGTTGGGGGTTACATGGATGGCTTCGAGATTTGGAAACGACTGTTCGAGAACGGCGTCGCCGGGATCATAAGAGGAGACGAGTGTTTTGGAATGCGCCAACCGGTTTTTACACCGTTTGGCGTTCGTCGTTATGTGAACTGTCTATTGCTTTCGGACTACACAAATTTGCCCGATCATGTGGTTTCGGATCTTCCCAAACAGTCGCTACCCAAATCACTCGAGATGTACGATGGAGAACCGATTCTCAGATGGAGGGACAGGCTATATCACCACTATCGGATGCCGCTCTTTATGTCCGCATTGAACGACCTGAAATGCTCATACGTCGAAGTGATCAATCCGTTTCTCTCGCGGAGCATCGTGCGACAGGTGAGGACGATCCCCGATTCGCTGAGACTGGGAAGAAAACCCTTCATGGACATGATGAACGGTGTGGGACCCAAGATCGGCTATGCAGAGCGGTCAGCGATAGATCTTCCCGAGAACATCTTTGGGACCAAACCGGTCGTCGAGCTCATAACCGACGAGCTCTGCTCATCTCATGCGGCTTCGGTATTGCCAAAAAGCGTGATAGACTACCTTGCGGAAACCGTCCGAATCCAGCGCACCGGCGAAGAGAAACACGCCGAGTCGTTTCTCAAACGCCATCTGCCACGACCGCTCACACGGGCGGCAGGGCGGATCACAAAGCGTCAGAGGGAGCTTCTTCGAGACCGTTACAATAGACCAAAGCTCGATCCAAACGTAATGGCGTTCCGCGCCTTCACAATCAGCAGGATGATCAGGATGCTCAGCGATGACGCCGGGGTCTTCGCAGGGTAGAATGTCCAAACATGATGCAGATTTCCCCGCGGGGACCGCCGCCGCGCATGAGCCCCCGGAGAAAAGATACTATGTCGCTTGATACGGAGATGGTGGACAGGTACTTCTCGGTACTCGAGACACTGGGCATCGTGTCGTCAGAGAGGTATGCGAGGTCTCAACTCGAAGATTTATTCGGCGGAATAGACCTCGATAACAAACGGGTCCTCGATATCGGAGGCGGCAGTGGTGTATACAGCTTTTATGCGGCGTGTATGGGTGCCAAAGAAGTCATCTGCCTAGAGCCCGAGGCCGACGGGAGCATGGGTGACGAGTTCGAGGTGTATGACAGACTCCGCTCAACACTGGATCGGGTCACGGTCAAGATCGATACCCGCACAATCCAGGAATACGGGAACGACCGTGGGAAATTTGATGTCATTTTGATGCACGCATCGATCAACCATCTCGATGAGACGGCCTGTATAAATCTTCTCGAAGATAAATCGTCATGGGAAAAATATAGGCGTCTTCTCTCCTTGGTTAGCGAGCTGGCAGCCCCCGGTGCCAGACTGATTGTGTGCGATTGCTCCAGGTACAATTTCTTTGCCTTCCTTCGAATAAAGAACCCGTTGGTACCGGCCATTGAATGGCATAAACACCAGGCCCCCGAGGTATGGGCCAGGCTGCTCGAGGAGGTCGGGTTTTGCGATCCGGAGATTCGCTGGGAACCGCTGTATCGTTTTCGGAAAATCGGACGCCTGTTCTTGGCAAACAAAGTAGCGTCGTATTTTCTCAAGAGCGTTTTTTGCTTGAGAATGACAAAGGCGTGAGCGGTGACCTGCCAGACTGATTGACTCTCGGGGGTCCGGCGAGGTCTCTGGCTCTCGTAAGGGATAACGACAAACGACCTGGGAGTTGTGGAAAGATACGATGAACACAATACGAGCAACGTTGTTTTCTCTTTTTTATGCGGGTCTGATCCTCTCGGTGATCTGCGCGGTGTTCTTTTTTACAAAAATAAGGGAACGCGAGCGGTTTCTCGATGATTTGATCGATTCGTCGATCGGCAAGGGGGATACCTTACCCGCTGAAGAGAGGGCACTGGCGCTCTCACGTGAGATTTTTGATAGAACCAATAACGCATTGCAAAAAAACGAGTTAGACTGGTACTCCCGGTGGGAGAGCACGACCTTCTTCAATGTGACGTCAGGGGTCGCACTGAGATACGGTGGGTTTGGTGTCGAGGGCCATTCCACATACGGCGCGTGTGGAACGATGTCGCGGATCCTGCTCAACGCCCTTTGGAAGCTCGATGTCCCCGCGCGAAAACTTCAGCTTCTCGACAACGATGAGGGACAGGGCGGCGGACACACAATGGTCGAGTTTCTCTCCGATGGACGTTGGCTTGTCATTTCGCCTTCTGATGGGTCTTTTGTTTGGCGAAAAGCCAACGGTGAAATCGCCACGGCGGATGAAATCAAGAACGACGAAAGGGTTTTTTCGAAGATCTTTGCTCGCCACGCGAACTACCCGTATCGGTTTGACAACTATGGCAACATACGTTGGGAAAAGCTCCCGCCACGTGTCGTCGATGCCATCCGGACCGTCATAGGCGAAAAACGATTCAATAACGCAAAGACGCCAAAATTGTACGACAAACCGCGCACACTATTCTTTGTCGCGTCTCTTATCGCGCTGTGCCTTTTCTTTATGCTCGGCCACCTATCGAGACCGCTTCCCAGATCGGCGGGCGGAAAAAGGCTCAGCTAGCTCGAGGTCTCTCGTATGCAGATAATTTTGTTGTGGGTCGTTTTAATACTGTTCGTGACGCTTGGCATATGGGTGATCACGGTAGTGCCACGCGTGAAAAAACGCAAGGCCAGCTACGTGAAATTCATGACAGACCCTCTGCCTGTCTGGACACCGCCAAATCAACCGTCCGAGAAAAAGGTGGTGTTCCCGGCACTCGACGACGTCGACTGGGAAACACTCTCGACGGAAGTCGACCGCGAAGGGATATTTGTTGTCGATTACGACGCTCTGGGCCGGCGCGGAGTAGCTGGGAAAAAAAGAAACCCCGCCGATATCGCCGCTTTTGGAATCAAACGGGCGAAGAAATACCTCGAGACCTCTGACCCGCATGACCTTCTGCTGGCAACGCGTCAATTCCGGTATCTGGAAGACAACGCCCGAGTTGTTGAGTACGGCGACGCCACCGGTGTGGCGTGGTGCGCCGATTTTGACATGGGTTACCAGTACCAACTCAAGGCGCCATGGAAGTCGGCGTACTTTCAGACATATGCGATGTGTGCGCTCCTCTGGGCACACTGGCTCTCGGGTGACGAGCGTTACATCGGTCTTTTCAGACGGGGACTCGTATCTCTGGGTCGCACGATCGACGAGGGCGGGCTCGCGTACAAGACGAGTGAAGGCGGGCTTTTTTTTGAAGAGGTGGTGGCTGACCCACCGCACCACATCCTCAACGGCCATCTGTACTCGCTTCTCAATCTGTTCCGATCGCACGAGCTGACCGGATCGGAAGAGGCCAAACGCATATTTGAGTTGGGGGTCCAAGGGACTGTCGATATGCTCCCAAAATTCGACAAGTACGGTTACAGTCTTTACAGCCTCTCCCCTCGAGCCGGATTACGGAATCATTTCAACATCGCAAACCCGTTCTACCATCACTCGCATGTCGTTCTGCTTCGAACTCTGCACGAACTCTCAGGCCGGCGCGTTTTTCGACAGTACGCCGAGAAGTGGGAGAAACGGTGCGACGGTTTTTTCGACACCGCGTGGACGACGATTTTTGTAATGTTCAAAGACGTGATGAAGTTTGTGAAACGGGTGTGATTCAGCCCACCGGTGGGATCGGTGGCGATATAAATCTCACCATGTCTCTGGGGACACGCTCATGCTGGCTTTGGCTTGATCACCGCGACGATCTCGTCGCAAACATACGCGGCAAGCTCGGCGCTCCGACGTTGCCGCTCTTCGATCTGAGCCGCTTGGTCCGCCTTTTTTCGTTTTGTGAACTCGACCCGATCCACATCGTCTACCGACCGGACAAAAACGAGCATTCCCCGGTCCGACAGCGCTCGATCGATCGTCCCCACTTTCCCCGTGAACAGACTGTAGACTGGCACACCTAGGAGCGCAGCTTCGCGGTTCATCGTCCCTCCCCCTCCCACAACAAGATCTGAATGCGCTATGAGGTTCAGCCCGTTGACAGGTTTTGTGAGAATTCGAAACTTGGACGGGTCCTTTAGATGTTTCCGAACCGATTGGGCCTGTTCAAAAGTCCTCGGAGTTATGATGCCAACCACATTTTCGGCAACGGAGATCTTGTCGAGCAGATTTCGCATGATCCTCTCGCTCCGCGGGTGGTGGTAATGAGCGGCCGTTGCGGGAGGTCTTATCACGACGAGTATCTGGTCATCGGCAACCCCAAGTTCCTCTGAGATGGACGGGTCGGGTGAGAGGTCACCGAGATAGACCTCCTCTTTGAACCCTGGGTATTTCGCGACCCGGTTGTCACGCAACCCGAGCTTTTTCACCAGACTGTCCGGAAGGATATCGGGGAGCAAAACCTTGGATGAGAGTTTGTTGTAGATGGAGGTGGATACGAACTCGTAATCGTACATGGTCACGCAGGGAATCCGCATCAACGCGCATGCAACGACCAGCGATCTCGACCCGTGGCTTACGGCGGCGTCGATCTGTTTTCCGCGGGCCCACCAAACGAGCGCCAACACGCGGGCGAGAAGCCCCCCGACCTTCCGGAAGGGATTCTTCCCCGGGTGGCTTCCGATCAGATCATACCAGATCCCTCGTTGATCCATGAGATCCCGTGTGTATCCGTAATCCCGAACAGTGACCCGTGTCCGATGACCGCGTTTCTCGAGCTCCCTGATCAACGGTGCAAAAAACGGGACGTGGGGAGCATTGTCGAGATCGACCCAGATCGTGTACATGACACTAAAACTAGTCCGGTTATATCGTGTCGGTCAACCAGAAAACCTGCCGAAGACGCAGATAGGCGGTGCTCAACGGTACGCGTTCGAGACCTCATCCGAAGAGGGCTCCCACGTCACATGGCGGACCTCATCCGCATTCGAAAGAGCTGAGGTTATGACGCGAAATTCTGGAGCCATTCTTCGAGCACTACGATACTGAAGAGAATTTTGGAGTTGTCCGATTTGCCGACCCGGTGATCCTCGGCCAACGCTTTGACGGCAGCTGGGCGCAGATACTCGAAGATCATCGAGTCGTCCTCGGTGAGAGTCGCATCCATCTTGCTTGCCACCGAATCGCGGAACCACTCGTCTACGGGCGTGAAGAACCCGAGCTTTTTTCTGCGGAGTATTTCGGATGGCACAAACCTTTTGCTCACCTGACGGTGAAGCCACTTCCGTGACCAATGTCGAACCTTGAACGAGGCGGAGAGACGCTCGACGTACTCGACGATCTCCTGATCGAGAAACGGCACGCGGGCCTCGAGTCCGTGCGCCATCGAGAGTTTGTCACCATACATCAACAACTCGTCGGGGAGCGATGATCGGATTTCCAGAAACTGAAAACCGCCCAGCTCGTCGGTCTCATCCATTAGCGGTTCCATGTCTCGCCAGCATTCGAGGATCTTATCACTCGCGTCTTTGGGGAGAAGCCCGTCTCGAAAAAGGTTGGCCATCGACTCGCCGGGTGTCAGCGAAAACACGTGTTGGTATCTCCGCATCCTCGAGGGGTGGTCGAGAGAGTAGAGGGCCCGTTTTATCGTTTCGTTTCTCGGGAGATGTGAGAGAGCGCCACCGAGCGCGCCGCGCGCCCACACAGGCAGACCGCGCCACCACGCGCCGTAACGTACACCCAAGTGACGCAGATACCCGCCGAAGAGTTCATCAGGGCCCTGTCCCACGAGCACGACTTTCACTTCTTCCCGCGCCCGACGACAAAGATGATACATCGGGATAACTGACGATGCGGCAACCGGTTCCTCGAGCGCCGAGATGATCGTTGGCATACTCTCCTCAAACGTCCCACGATCGATTTCGACGGGGTAGTTGGGTGCACCCATGATCTCGGCGGTTCGAGCCGCCATCCCGAGTTCGTCGTCCTTGAATCCCGCTCCAAACCCGATGCTAAACGTCTTCCATGAACTCCCGTAGAGATTCATGAGCGCAAGCAGAAGACCGGAATCGACCCCACCACTCAAGAGCAATCCGAGCGGGACGTCACTGATCAATTGCCGTTTCACAGACCGTTTGTAACGATCGAGCAGTTCCCCAATCGCCTGTTCGGCGGAGGGCATGGGGTCGAACGGGACGGGCCTGAAGTTCCACCAGCGCTCCACTCGTGCCGATCCGTCTTGGACGACAAGACGGGTGCCCGGCGCGAGCTTTTGAATCCCCCGAAAAACGGTACGAGGCGACGGCGCATATCTGTACTGGAGAAAAAGGTTGAGCCCCACCGGGTCGATCCCGGGGAATGTCTCATCCCTCGAGAGAATCGCGCGTATTTCCGAACCAAACGTGAGCTGTTTATCCGACAGTGAGTAGTAGAGCGGTTTGATCCCCATACGATCGCGAGCGATCATTAGCAATTTCTTTTCGTCGTCCCAAATGGCGACCCCAAACATCCCGTTCAGGTGTTCCAGCACGTCCAGTCCCCATTGTTTGTACCCGTGTACGACGACCTCCGTGTCCGCTTTCGTCCTAAACGTGTGACCGAAGCCCTCGAGTTCTCTTCTCAACTCGGGAAAGTTGTAGATCTCCCCGTTTAGAATTACCCAGACCCTTTCGCCGGGGTCGGACATCGGCTGGTGACCACCCGCGAGATCGATGATCGAGAGTCGTCTAAAACCGAGGCCGAGTTCTCCGGATTGATAATATCCCTCATCGTCCGGACCGCGGTGCCTTAGCGTCCTCGCCATCCTCTCGATGACGCGTGGGTCGGCTGGCTCCCGAGTGCCAAAATTGTATTGTCCACAGATCCCGCACATATACCGTCGCCCTCGTCTTCCGTCATCCCTTTGTCAACACGGCTTCATATACGCCGACCACCCTGCGGGCCACCGCACTCAGTTCGAGGTGTTCGATCCTATCTCTTCCCGTGCTACGTTCGCCGGCCGACAACACTTGGCCCAACTTCGCCGCCAGATCGTTCGGATCGCGCTTGGCCTCGTAACAGTGCGCCGTACCTGCAATGATCTCCCAGGCATCACCCGCATCGACCGATACGACCGGCAGATTGCATGCCATAGCCTCCTTGACAACGTTTGCCGATCCCTCCCAATCGGATGTGAGAATCATCGCATCGCACGCTCCCATATAAACTGGAACCTCGCGTTGGGGTTTTTTGTCCAATACGAGAAGCTCCGCCGCGGGATGATCGTTCTTGAGAACCTCCACGGCATCTCTTGCAAGATCGACGCGTTTTCTCGGCTCCCGGGGCATGCTAGGAAACAGGACATACCGCTTGTCCCGCGGGAGTCCGAGTTCCTTACGTGCGATTTCTCTGTCGATTGGACGAAATAGACCGAAATCAACCCCATTGGGAATAACGACCGCTTTCTCCCTCGCCGAGGCGAATCTTAGACGTGGTCTCATTTTTTGGCTCTTGACGATGACACCGTCGGCACGCAGTGCAACCAGTTGATCGACCCACACGATTCCTCTGCTCTTGAAAGTGACCCCTCCCCTCCCATTCGACGTCCCAAGAAGGTCATCCCCACAGAATGACACCACGACGGGACAGGCCCGCTGCATGCACGCCACAAGACCGCTGAGACCATAGTGCGCGTGAACAATGTCGAAATGCTTCTCGTTGAGCATATCGCGAAGCCGTCCTATGGCCGCGGCGTAGTTCCATGCCGATGCACGTCCACCGATGAGCAGGAGACTCACCTCGTGCCCCTCCGCAGCGATCGAATCGATCTGTGATTTGACAAATGCTCCAAACCCGGGTTGCTCTTCGGTAGGGTACATATTGGTGACCATACAGATGACCACTGTCATGCCCCCCCGTTATCCACGAACACACGGTTCCACAGCTCGAAAGTGATGAGGCCAAATATCAAACGACCATGTGCTAATTTTCCCGTCTCGTGTTCGATGAGGAGATTCTCCAACGCCGACCGCTTGAGGTACCCGCGTGACACGGTCCTGGAATCCAGCAGCACGTCCCGCGCATAATCGACAAGCTGGCCTCTAAACCAGGACTCGAGAGGGACGCTAAACCCTTGTTTGCCACGTTTCCAGATTTCGCCGGGCAACACCTCGGAAGCCAACCTCCGGAGCAGATATTTGGTGGTGAAACCCCGGAGCTTGAGTTTGCTGGGGACTCTGGCGGCAACGTCCATCACCGTCTCGTCCAGAAACGGAACCCGCACTTCGAGAGCGGATGCCATACTCATCTTGTCGACTTTGGTCAACATGTCGTTGGGAAGATAAAACTCCAAGTCAAAGACGGTGAGTCTTTCGATATAATCGGAATTCGATGTGACGTTGGCGAGTTCTCTCAACAGTGCGATGTTCTCACCACCCCCAACTTCCAGACCAAACTCATCCGAATAAAGATCCGCCCGGTCGACAACCTGGGAGAGCGACTCCTTGTTACGGTATCTGTCGCCAAAATCGAGCTGGGCGTTGGCAAAAACCTGACCGAGCCGACGCAACTTCGGAACGCCTCTGACCACAGGTCCGTTGAGAGTAGAGACAAGATTCGATCGGACCCAAGATGGGAGTCTGCGAAACCGCATCGACAGCTTTTCACCTTGATGTCTCGTGTACCCGGCAAAAAGCTCGTCCCCTCCGTCTCCCGAGAGCGCAACGGTCACTTCCTGACGAGTGATCTTGCTGACGTAGTAGGTAGGCAAAAGCGAAGAATCGGCGAAGGGTTCATCGAGGTGCCAAACGAGTTTTGGGAGCACATCGACCGTCTCGGGCGTCACGTCGTGCTCGTGGTGCACCGTGTCAAACTTTTTCGCCACGATATCCGCGTACGGCGTCTCATCGAGCCCGCACCCCCCAAATCCTATCGTAAAGGTGCGGATCGGATCGCTCGTTGTCTCCGACATCATCCGCACGATCAAGCTCGAGTCTATCCCACCGCTGAGGAACGCACCGAGGGGTACATCGCTGACCATCTGCCGCTTGACGGCCCCGCGAAGCACGTCCCGAAGCTCGTCGGTCCAAGACGCGATGCCTCTATCGTTACGGTCGGAATGTGGCTCAAACCGCCAGTACCTTTCCACCCGAAAGTCACCCTCCCGCCACAGCAAATAGTGCGCGGGAAGAAGCTTTTTCGCCGCCCGAAATATCGTCGCCGGCGCCGGAATGTACCCGAACGCAAAGTACTGATCGACCGCGGCGGGATCGACGCGACGGTCAAAGGTGGGCACCTCGAGAAACGCCTTGAGTTCGGAAGCGAAGAGAAGAGCGGAAGGTGTTGGGGCGTAGTAGAGCGGTTTGATCCCCAGCCGGTCTCGAGCGAGAAAGAGTTGGTTGTTGGTTTTGTCCCAAATCCCAAAAGCGAAGATCCCGTTCAAACGCTCGAGACAATCGACGCCCCATTTTTCGTACGCGGCAAGGATGACCTCCGTGTCGGATCGCGTGCGGAAACTGATCCCGTCCTGTTCCAGTTCCCTCCTGAGCTCTCTGAAGTTGTAGATCTCGCCGTTGTGAACCACCCAGACGGTCCCCTCCGGATTGCCCATCGGTTGGTGACCGCCCTCGATGTCAATGATACTGAGACGCCTGTGGCCCAATCCCACGCTCCCGTCGACGTGGATTCCCACGTCGTCGGGACCGCGATGGGCCATCGTATCTCGCATCTGTTCGAGAATCGCGGTCTGGGCGGGTGCTCCGCCCGCGTTGACCACACCCGCAATTCCGCACATCAGCTCTTCCTAACGAGATAGCTCCCCAGTGCCAGGTTTCGCAAACCCGAGTTTTTCAACACGTCGAGTGCATCTTCCGGGCTATCGACAATCGGATAACCGTGGAGGTTGAACGAGGTGTTGAGGGTTACACCGCGTCCGGTCCGTTTTTGAAACTCCTCTATCAGTCGGTGGTAGTCCGGGTTTGCCTCCTTCCTGACGACCTGAGGTCGGGCAGTAAAATCATAAGGGTGGAGTGCGGCGGGAAGATCCGATCGTTTGTCGGTCGTGTCAAATGCCAAAATCATGTAGGGCGCCTCGATCCTTTTCGCATTAATGAGACATTCTTCGGCGGTTTCGGGCAACATGGAAGGCGCAAACGGCATCCAGAAATCCCGGCTCTTGATCATGTCGTTGATCTCACGGATCACACCGTTGCGGCAAGGGTCGCCAAGAATTGAGCGATTCCCCAGAGCGCGTGCGCCAAACTCGCCCCTGCCCTTGAAACGCGCGACCACCTCGCCCTCGCTCAAGAGCCGCGCTACCTCGGCTTCGATATCGTCGATATACTCCCACTCGAACTCGTCTGTGTCGCCGAGAATCTTGCGGATTGTCTCGTCCTCAAACGACCGGCCGAGGTAAAGCCCATCGAGTGGGACCATGGTCTTTGGATCGGTGTGCTGCGCGTACGCCCAATATGCGGCGCCCATGGCATTCGTTTCATCCCCGCACGAAGGGTAGATGAACAAGCTATCGACTTCGGGCAGATCCATTATCGCCTTGTTGACTTTGACGTTCATAAAAACGCCGCCACTCAAGGCGAGTTTTCGCAAGCCCGTCTTTTCGATGCAGTTCTTGACCCAGGTGGTCAACATGTCTTCAGCGAAATGTTGAAGACCCGCGCAGATCGTATCAAAGCGTTTGAGCTCGAGGAGACGGTTGAGGTAGTCATAGGAAAAATACGTTTCGGGGCAGTCGCCAACACGATGCCATAACATCGGGTTTGTCTTGTCGAACTCCATGAGCGATCTCAGACTCTCGTACACTGGTTTTGCCTGTTCGACGTGGGCGTACGGTGCCATCCCCATCAGTTTGTATTCGTGTTCCAGCGGCACCATACCAAGAATGAACGTTACCATCGCGTATATGTTCCCTATGGATTCCGCTTCGGGTACCTCCGCGATGCGTTCCAGCCGGCCGCCCCGGCCGATGTTGACCGTGGCACACAGACCGTCTCCCGCCCCGTCGTTCGTGAGCACGAGGATGTCTTCATCGAATTTCCCCAACCCGTAGTACGCCGCCGACGCGTGTGCCATGTGGTGGTCGACAAAGACGACACGTGTCTCAGGGATTCCGAGCCGACGGAGGGCGGCCACCCGCCCGCGCCGACGTTTATCCTGATAGGCGGTTTTGAGATAGGTGTGTCTTAGGAACCTCTTGACGGACATCTGGAGAGATCCCGATCTCCGGTATTCCGCCATAATCGCCTGACGATCCTTCGGGTATGGCATATGGTTCCCGTTTAACGCCACGATGTCGATGTCATCGATCCCCACCCGTGCCACATCGAGAACGGTCTGAATGGCCTTTTCCGGAACACCCGACCAGTTCTTAACCCGTGTCAACCGCTCCTCCTGGATGGCGGCGCGGAGTCGACCATCCCGGAAAAGGCAGGCGGCCGCGTTATGTCCATCGTGGACGCCCAGTATTCGCATCACTCAACCCTCCGTGCTTTACGTCCTCTCTATATATTGACATGTGTCAATTCTTGCAGGGATCTCGCTGCCGCGAGGACGCGGCCCGCCCCAGCCCCGTATCGACTTGACGGGCGCGACGGCGCGAATCTATATTGTACACAAGATCTTACATCCGTTCAAAAGGGAATTCGATGAGCCGGAACATAAAGCAAATCTTGCTCCATCTCGTTGTAGTTTCGTCAGTTTTGTTGCCCGCTTGCAGCGACGAGACGGACATCATCGATCCCAGCGAGAAGCTCTGCCGCGGCGCGTCGGGTTTGGGCGCCCGGATCTCGGGCCCCGAACCGATAGAGATGTGTGTCTCCGACCAGGAAACATCCACCGAGTACGTCCCCCCCGGACACGGTCTTCCCGTGAGTCACTATGAGACGGTGTCGGTTTACTCCGCCGGAGGCCTGACGATCGAGATTCAAACTCAATTCTTCGAGCAGGACATATGGCCGCGGACTCTCAACATAACCGGGAACCTGGCCGAGGCCGAAGCGGATCCGGATGCCGCCTGGTTCTTCTACCGTGAAACGAAAGAGGGCGAATACGAATACACATCGGCAACCGTGACCGGAGCGTTTACGCTAACGTTCAACGATCAGTTTGTGGCTGTCGCAACGTTTTCGAACCTGGAAATTCTGCTCGAAGACACCGCGACGCAGACCGACGCGGGAATGCGGAGAATATCCGAGGGATATATCTCGGTGAACGTCGACTCGAGCCAGTAAGGGGGGACTATGTGCTGTCACGAACCCCGCGCCCACTTCGCTCGGCTTCCCGCCTAACGGCGGGTGATCCTCGCTCGTTCCGCGCGAAGGGTTCGCGTCAGCACACAGTTCCCCCTTTCTTCAGACGAATCAAGCTCAATGCGGGGGTGCATAGATGTCGACAGAGAAGATCATCGGGGTGATCGGAGCAGGTGAATGCGACGAGCGGATCCGGGAGTTTGCGTATCGGGTTGGAAAAGGGATCGGCGAAGCGGGATTTCCCATAATCTGTGGTGGGCTCGGGGGTGTGATGGAAGCGGCGTGTCACGGCGCGTATGACGCCGGGGGACTCACGATTGGAGTACTCCCCGGAGATTCGCACCAGTCGGCCAACCGGTACGTAAAGATCCCCATTGCGACGGGGCTTGGCATCGCGCGAAATGTCATCATCGTCAAATCATCCCGTGTACTCGTGGCGGTGAGCGGTGGACCGGGGACACTCTCCGAGATCGCGTTCGCCCTCCAACTGGGAGTTCCCGTCGTGGGTTTGGAGACTCACACTCCATCGCCCGACATCATCGTGGCCGACGATCCCGAACATGCAGTCCGAGAAGCGTTGAGACTCGTCGAGAGAGCCTAGATGGACTTCCTCTCCGAGCCACGATCCGATTCAACCGTCGATAGATTTCAGTCGTGGAGAAGTGTAGCGCACGAGATGACTTCGTAACACACACCAGGCCTTAGTGGATAAGGAGGTGAACATGCATACCGAACAAAAAATCGGAAACACCCGGATCGTAACCGTTCGAGGCGACATTACCCAACAGGACACCGACGCCATCGTCAATGCGGCGAACTCGACGCTTATGGGTGGTGGGGGCGTTGATGGAGCAATCCACCGAGCGGGGGGAGCAAAGATACTCGAGGAGTGTAAGGAGATCATTGACGAGATCGGAAGCTGTCCGACCGGGGAGGCGGTCATAACCACCGGCGGCAATCTCAAAGCCAAATATGTCGTCCATACCGTCGGCCCCGTCTGGCATGGCGGCACCCAGGGGGAACCTGATCTTCTTGCCAATGCCTACCGAAATTCGCTCGCCGCCGCACGACCCAAGGGAGTCCGCACGATCTCGTTCCCATCGATCAGCACGGGAGCGTACCGATACCCGGTTGCCAAGGCCGCGGAAATCGCGCTAAAGACCGTGGTCGAGGTGGTGAAACAGACCCCGTTTGACGAGGTCCGCTTTGTGCTTTTCTCCGAGGAGGACTTCAAAACCTACTCGGACGCGTTGTCCAGGCTCACTTGACAGGTGGGTCGGACGCAGCCAATCCCCGTCGGCGAACACAGCTGATCGTAGACCCGGCGCCCACTTCGCTCGGCTTCCCGCCTGACGGCGGGTGATCCTCGCTCGTTCCACGCCCAGGGGTCTACGATCAGCTGTGCCCACCGACCCTGTTTGCTGAGGTTACGACCGAACACCACGGCTTTTCTTGAGCTTACCGACACGATCGCGGAGTCTTTTCTCCAGCGGTTGAGGGAGTTTCTTTGAGTTGAGGAGAGCCAAATCGATCTCCGCCGCCGCTTCATGTTCTTCCCTGTCACTCTCTGATGGTAGATAGGGCTCACGTTCGAGCAGAGCATGGAGGATCGACTTGGCGGCTTCTTTGTCTGGAATGAGTCCCCTTGCCGTCACGTCGGGATCGGTTTGAGAAAACGGAGGTATCGGTGAACCAACACACGATGGGCAACCATTGTCACACGGACAGCGGTCGATGAGCTCCAGACATGCCGTCATGATCTCCTCGATCATCTCGTAGGCCTTGTGCGCAAATCCAAGCCCGCCCGGAAACCGATCGAAGATAAAGATCGCCGGCGCGTTTGCGGCTGATGAGTCGACAGCGGACCCAATATCCATCGTGTCGCACATCGCGAATAGGGGGATTACTTCTTTGATTACATTGGAGATACCAAGCAGCCCCTCTCGGGCCACGCGTCTCGCTTTTCGGACGTGTTCGTACGTTTCTTCGAGCGGGATCAACCACATTCCGCTTGTGAGAAGCGTCTGCGGAGGGAGATCTAACGCGCCAAAACCAAGCGAGTCTCGGCTTCCAAACTTGATCTTTTTGAACATGTAGGTGACCGATGTGACCGAGAGATCTCCAAAGTGACATTCGCTTCTCCGCCACCTCTTTTCCAACTCCTCTTCTTCTATCTTGATTTTGACCTCGGTCATCGACTGCGTGTAATAATCCGTGTCCACCTTCTCCACGAATGCGATCTTCTTGACAAGATCGAGCTCGTTGACAAAAAACGTCTCCCCTGCGTGCATATAGATCGCTTCCCGGTGGACTTGCATGTGAGCGCTGGTCTCGTCGATCGTGCCGATCACCTTGTTTTCCGCGCCTTCTTCGATGATCGTGTACACGTTGTCCCCGATGTTCCGGAGCGAGACGTCCGCCGACGGGTAGCTCCCCCCCGCCCAATAGTATTTGTCGCCCTTACGCTTGAGCTGGTGGTCTTCCTCCAGAATCTGAAGGATCGCACCGCAGTACTCGCCAAAGAAATCCCAATCCCTTTTTGACACGGGAAGCTCGAACGCAGCCGACCGAATCTGTGAGAGCACGACATGCGGGTTCTTCGAGTCGATGACCGCGTTCTCGGGCGAACGCCCAAAGAAGTAGTCCGGGTGCTGGACCATGTACTGGTCGATCGGCGAGTCGTGAGGTATCAAGAGTGCCAGTGATGGTTCCTTCCCTCGCCCCGCGCGCCCCGCCTGTTGCCAGGTCGACGCGATGCTCCCCGGATACCCTACGAGTACCGCGCTTTCGAGACTCCCGACATCAATTCCCAGTTCGAGCGCATTGGTGCTCACAACCGCCTGGAGCTGACCGGAGAACAACGCCTGCTCGATCCTCCGACGCTCTTCGGGTAGATATCCACCCCTGTACGAGTGAATCGCCCTCGCCCGCGATGGCGACATCTGATCGAGCAAGTCCTTTGTATATCGCGTCACCACCTCACTCACTACACGTGCGCGAACAAACGTAATAGTTTTGTTGTCCTCGGAAACGAGCTCGGCGAGCACCTTCGCCGCTTCCACATTGGCACTCTTCCGCTCCATACGGTCATCGCCGACAAACGGCGGGTTCCAAAAGACAAACGTTTTCTCCCCACGCGGTGAACCATCCTTGTCCACCAGGGTCATCGACCTGCCGGTGAGCCCCTCGGCAAGCTCCTTTGGATTCCGTATCGTAGCCGAGCAGCATACGTAAACGGGTTCCGCACCATAGTGATTACAGATCCGGTTCAGACGGTTCAGGACATGACTGACATTCGAGCCAAACACACCGCGATAAGTGTGGATTTCATCGATAACGACGTATTTCAGATTACTAAAAAAGTGCGCCCACGAGCCGTGGTTGGGGAGAATCCCCGAGTGAAGCATATCGGGATTGGTGAGTAGTACGTTCGCCTCGTTTTTGAGTTTTCGGCGTGTCGCTGGGGGTGTATCCCCGTCATAGGTGCCCGTTCTCAACGGAAGATCCAGATCGATCGCCTGGTACCGGTGAAGCGTCCGAAGCTGGTCCTGCGCGAGCGCCTTTGTCGGATAGAGATAAAGCGCACACCCGGAATCGTCACGGAGTATGCTCTCGAGCACAGGGATGTTGTAGCAAAGCGTCTTACCGCTTGCCGTACCCGTAACGACAACGGCATGTTTCCCCGTCCGGACGGCCTCGATCGACGCTGTTTGGTGCGTGTAGAGTTTACTGATTCCGTCCTTATCCAATATGCGGATGATTCGCTCGGGTGGTGTTGGCTCCAGCGTAGCGTAACGCGCCCGACGCTCCGGCAGGTGCTCCACGTGGACGATCTGGCCTCCATAGAAATTCGAAGACCTGAGCTTGGTGAGAAACTGTTCGACTTTCATAATCCGCGGTATTCTACCACCCTCATCCGGGTAGAAAAAGAGATAATCGCGAACTCACGTTTGCAACGGAGATTGTGACATACGATGGGAAAAAGTACCGACACCCATCTGCCGACACAGAGAAAACACAAAAGCCGTTTCCTAGGTGGCTAGATGATTCAACAATATCCCCATCGTCACAAGATCCATCCGGTTGTGATAAAGAATCCGTTTGATCCGTTGCGCGTCACCAGTGCGGACAAAATCGTGATACGCCTCGGGAATCTCGCTTCCCGGAATGTCACCGGTCCGCTCGATGCCCCGCAGGTGCCGCTCGATCGTCCCCAACTTGCAGTTTGGAAGGACCTTTCCAAATGTCTTTCGTGCTGGACCGAGCAGGTCGATATGCGCTTTTGGCATCGCGTGATCGATCTTACCAACCGTCATACGTGTCTTTACAAAGGGCACGTCAAATGTCGTCCCATTAAAGGTCACCAGAACATCAAAACGTCCCAGCGTCTCTCGGGTGTAACGAAGCACCCCGATTTCCTCCGAGTAATCCCGGGCGAACGCCTGTTCAATAATAAATCGACCATCGTGGACGTACATAAACCCACAAAGAAAAACATAGGTATTGGGTGTGAGACCCGTGGTTTCGATGTCAAAATAACAGACGCGCTCCGGCCGCAAACCCCGATCGTTTTTTCGCGCCTCGTTTTGTCCCAAGAACCTGTCGACCCAGGATCCCGCCCTTGCGAGAACCTCAAAACGCCCCGCTATCGCCGGCGCCTCTTCCGCGGTCGTCTCCGCATCAGTACGGACGAGATAAAAACGAGATGATTCGACCGTATGTTCTTTTCCCGGCGCCGCGTCTGCCAGCCGACACGGGCTTTTGACTTCGGGGTGTCGCGCGGTCCGCGTCGCCCCGTAGAAGTCTTTTAGTTGTTTTGCGCGGTTTTTGATGATCGCGAGTCGTTTTCGCAAGACGTTGTCCATTCCGGTTTTCCCTTCGCGCGTTTTCGCCGCGGTCGCCGATCCAGAGGCTCGATACGAGTCTCATATTACGTCTCATATCTCCCGCAAACAAGTCGCCCTTCAAGAATTGTCACCCCGAACCAAAAAACCACGTCGATATGCCCCGATCTCGGCCAATTCGCATTGAACGTCACGCCTCATCGGGATATACTTAAGTATATGTATCTGAACCGTTTTTCCCACACACACAAACGCTGAAAACGGAGGGAACGATGCCAACTCGCCGCCGGCTTCCCGTAGTATTGACTCTCTTTGTTTTTGTAACGATTTCGTTGGCGGGGCTCCTGTATGCGGCCGATGGGGACGAGTACCTCGTCCGCATCCCACTCAAGAGCCCAAACGTATACAAATCACTTGTTGAGCGGGACATCGAAGTCCTGGCTTTCAACCGCGATGGGCTCGTCGATGTCCTCGCGAACTCCAAACAGCTGGACTATCTTTTGACGCTGGTGTTTCCCATTTCGGTGATGCACACACCGGACATGATGCCCGTAGCCGCTGAACTGGATGACAGCCTCGGTATGTATCACACCTATGGCGAGATGGAAAGCGTTCTCACTGACCTCGAAACCAACTACCCCGACCTCGCCGACCTCGATGTGATGGGGACGAGTCTCGAGACCCGAAATATCTACGTTTTGAAAATCTCGGACAATGTACTTCTGAGCGAAGGTGAACCGGAAGTCCTTATCATGGGATGTCACCACGCGCGGGAGATCATGAGCGTGGATGTTCCACTCAGGTTTGCCGTGTATCTTCTTGAGAACTATGGCATCGACCCGGTTGTGACCGACATGGTTGACAATCGTGAGATCTACATCGCCCCGATGATCAACCCAGACGGGCACGTGTACGTCCAACACAACCACTCGGGCTGGTGGGGTAACTGGTGGCGAAAGAACCGCCGCGACAATGGAGACGGGAGTATTGGGGTCGATCTCAACCGGAACTACGGCTACATGTGGGGGTACGACGACGTCGGTTCATCGCCCAACCCAATCTCGGATGTGTACCGAGGCACGGGACCGTTTTCGGAGCCCGAGACACAAGTCGTTCGTGACTTTTGTCAGTCTCGTCGCATCTCGGTGGCTCTCTCGTACCACACCTACGGAGAGCTTTTGCTTTACCCATGGGCATACGCCCCCCTCTACACGGACGATCACGATCTCTTTCTCGCAATGGGCGACTCGTTGACATCGACAAACGGCTACTTCGCGGGAAACTTGGCAATGGGTGCAATCTATCCCGTAAACGGCGATACGGACGACTGGGCGTACGGCGAGACGATTGAAAAAGACCGGTTCTTCTGCTTCACACCTGAAATGAACTCATACGAACAGGGCGGGTTTGGCCCACCGGATACGCTGATCCAGCCAACATTTGATCTGGTGTTGCCAATGAACATGCTCTTGCTTCAGCTTGCGGACAATCCGTACCGTGTACTTCCACCGTATCGCCCCACGTTGTACCCGATCGGCGCGGTTCCACCGGCCTACCGCCTGGAGTGGAGTGCAAACGATCCGGCCGATCCAAACCCCGTCGTGGGCTACGATGTTCTCGAGTTCAAGAACCTCGGGTGGCTCGAGCAGGACCCGGCGGAGAGTCAATCCAACCACTGGGTCTACGATGGATTCTCACACTCGACGGCGAGATCGTACGAAGGCTCGGGTAGTTATTATTCGGGTGCAGAGAACTACAGCTCACATACGATGCAGGCTTCGACGTTTTATCGAGTGCTCTCGGAGACCGATTCGCTCACCTGCCATGTGTGGTACGACATTGAAACACACTGGGATTACGCATATCTCGAGGTCAGCTCGGATGGGGGGCTTACTTGGGAGACGGTACCCGGCAATTTGACGACAAACGACAACCCAAATGGCAACAACCGGGGGAACGGGATAACCGGTTCGAGCCCCGGGTGGGTCCTCGGGATCTTCCCGCTGACCCAGTACCTCGGGGAGGAGCTCGAGCTGCGTTTCAACTACGTGATGGACGCTTCGGTGCTCGAGGAAGGTCTCTATATCGATCTTCCGGGACCGGTACCCACATATGAAGAGCGCACGATCGTCGCCAGTGGTATTCAGGACACGACACTTACGATAGTCGCCGGCGAGATCGGAGATTTCACATATCGGGTTCGCGCGCTCGACGCCGAGAACCAAAAGAGTCTCTGGAGCAACTCGCAAACGATCACGATCGACGACCTCACCGCGGTCGGTGACGCTCCTCGGCTTGTCAGCCGTTTGGGGCCGAACTATCCAAATCCATTCAACCCGGTAACACGGATCCCTTACACTGTCGGAACGAACAACGGAACCGGCAGGTCGGTTCGTGTCCATCTTGGCATATACAACGTTGCCGGTGAACGTGTTGCAACGGTTGTGAATCGCGAACTCCCGCCGGGCGCCTATGAAGCGGTTTGGAGAGGAACATCGGATGCGGGCAACGCCCTCCCAAGCGGCGTGTACTTCGCCCGATTGAACATCGCCAACAAGCAGACGCTCACGCGCAAGCTCGTGCTCTTGAAATAGTCTTTATCGGATCGCTAGATCAGCCCGGTTGTCGAGCCTCTTGAAGAACCGACGGCCGGGCTTTGCATTTGGAGATCGATCAGACGAGGTGGCGAGCAGAACAACAGCGACCGGGAGAATTGCCTGAAGGACACGCACAAATCGGAATGCAATTGGAATATGGTGTCACCTGTGCTCGTAACGGACCCTGACGAGATTGTCCTGCGGTCAAGATTTTTTTCTGATAAAATACAAATCGGTGTTCACCGGATTTGTTGTGCGATTGACATGCCGCCCGCGCCGTGCACAACGAGACGCATCCCGCGCATGGCGTCGCGTGCGGCTGAGATCGTTGCTTGGGCCCCGGCCGGGGACGGACCCGGGCGCCGGCGTTGCCGTCCATCGATGAGCGTGTTATCGCAGACCCTGGAGAGGACGATGAGCGCAGGAAGGCCCCTCTGGACATGCCCCAAGTGTCAAAGACAATTTGTTAATACGAATCAATGGCACTCTTGCACCAATTATGCTGTTGAGGATTACTTGCGGGGTAAAACCGATTATGCTATCTCGCTCTACAACCTGTTCGTAGAGAATCTGAAGTCTATTGGGGACTTCACATATTCTCCGGCAAAAACACGGGTCGCATTTCAGAGGAGAATGCGATTTGCCGCTATCAACAGGATCGGACGCGATTTCGTCAATGGTCACCTGATACTGAAGAAACAGCGCAAGAGCACCAAGTTCTACCACATTGAACAGGGTGTTATTCATCATTTCAAGATCACAAGGCCGGAAGATATCGATGACGAATTCCGGGAGTTTTTGAGAGAAGCTCATTCAGTTGGGATGGGCGGGATGTGAGCTCCCAAGGAAAAGACTTGCGATCGGCGGGGACGGTCCACGCGGCACCTTCTCAAACGCCGCGTGCGTCGGCGGGAACGTCGCCGGCTACCCCCGAGACGTACGACCCGGTCCCGCGTCGCACATTTCGAGGATCGCATTTCTCGCGGAGGAACAGATGACCCATCTCTTCTGGTACCCAGGCTACGATATTCAACTGGAGAACATGGTCCGGGCAGACAATTGCCACCTCTATGATTCCGATGGGAAGAAATACATCGACCTCGAGTCGGGTGTCTGGTGCACGTCGGTAGGTCACGGTAACTCGAGGATCCTCCGTGTCCTCATGGAGCAGTCCAAGCGGATCAGTCATGCGGGATTTGTTTATTCGAGCCGGATCGTGGAAGACTCCGCCAAGGAGATTCTGTCCCTGGTGGGTTTCGACGGTGGTAGATGTGTTTTTCTTTGCTCGGGTAGCGAGGCCGTCGAGTATGGTGTCCGTGTGGCACAGACGATCTGCGAACGACCTTTGCTGATGACCATGACTGACTCCTATTTTGGGGCATACGGTTCGGCCAGCAAAAAGGAGGAGAACGAATGGTTCTGCTTCGATTGGGAGGGATGCACCGATTGCCCGGTTTCAAAAAGCTGTGACGAAGATTGTGAGCGCTGGGCGGCGATCCCCCGAGATCGAATCGGAGGTTTTCTCTTTGAGCCGGGCAGCTCGTCGGGTCTGGTGCGGTTTCCACCGGTAAAACTGATCCAAAGCATCGTCCGCACGCTCAAGGAGAATGACGGACTCATTCTCGCAAACGAGGTGACCACGGGCGTCGGTCGGACGGGGGCCTGGTTTGGCTACCAACACTACGGTATCTCGCCGGACGTCGTCGCGATGGGCAAAGGCATAGGCAACGGCTATCCCGTCAGTGTGACGGCCTTTGCTCCTGGTGCGATTGGTCGCTTGCCAGACGAGCCTGTGAAATACGCCCAGTCCCATCAGAATGATCCGCTCGGAGCCGCAGTGGCGCGTGAAGTCATAAGAATCGTGGAGGAGGAGGGTTTGATCGAGCGGAGCAGGAACATCGGGGCGGTCCTGGCAGACGGTTTGGAAGGGATCAGGACGCGAACCTGCAAAATTGAGGAGGTCCGCGCACGGGGGATGATGATAGCATTGGAAATGAAAGACGACGCGGAAGGATCGTTTGCAGACCGCACGCAACGAGAGCTCGCGCACCGTGGATTTGTGTTGGCACGACGGCCGGGCTTGAACGTGCTCAGAATCGATCCCCCGCTGACCATTGAGCAAGGAGACATCGAAAGGTTTCTCGAGACGCTGGAGGACGTGTTGGTCGAATTGGGCTGACATTGTCAATTGACCGGTCAAAAGGTCCTTTGTCATGAGGGGCTGTTCTTTTTCCATAAGACTATGCGCCGTTCTAACCGTCGTATGTTTGCCATTGATCACCGACTGCGGGAACGAATGCGATCCACAGAACATCGAAAAAGACACCGGTTTTCGGTTTGGCATTTCGTTTGACACCACCGGAGTCGAGGATTTTATCGCCATGACCTCCGACGAGGGTGTTATCGCGATTGCCCGGGCGGAGCTGATGCTCCCTGCCTCGGAGCGGACATTTCACATTCACGGTCTGATAGCACGCGGGGATGGTGGTCATAATCTGGAGTGGCCATGGCATTTTCTCCCCTCTCTATGGAACCTGACGCAGGAAAGCACCGAGGTCTGTGACGCGGTACCGTCGGCGGTAGGTGCCTGGTTCGACAGCTTGCCGGACACGGTGACCTCGATTCCGTTTTGCCCGTTGAGCTCCTACGTAAAGGCGGAGGTTCGATGAAACGACTAATTTGGATAGCGATTCTCGGGCTGGCCCTTCAAGCATGCGATTCCGACGATCCGTTTGTAGGCGATCCATGTTCCTATGATTCCATTCCCGGGACCGCGACAATTCGGACAATCAGCCCGGACACAACCCCATTCAAGATCTGTGACGATGCGGTGAACGTCTATTTTGATTTCGAGCCCGACGACCCGAATGCACCCGACGACTACCGTTTTCCTGCATGGCCGGACACGAGACGCAGTCTTTTCATTGCGGACGGCAAGAATCCTCCGTATGGCTGGATTGAGGCTGAAGGGATTGCCGAGGGAACACAACATCCGTGTGTCAGACTGGAAATCAACAAGGGTACTTGCACACCGGTCATGTTCAGACTGACCGAAATCGATTATCAGAAATGGACCGACTATTGTCAGAATTCGGAATAAAATCGAGGTCGTGACATTCGACACTCCGGTCGATCCACAAACCAGAATCGGAGCTGATAATGCGAGTGATGGTCTTCAGCTCTGTGCTATTTGTTCTGCTCCTTGGTTGCTCACATCCGCATTACATTGCATCCATAGACAGCGATGAACGACAATCTCTCGAACAGCTGGCGTCAAAAGGCTCGTGTGCCGTCGTGTTGGTCGACGGAACAAAGTACAAAGCAGCCAACTTGACGATTGGGCCGGACTCGACGACGTGGGTGTCGAAAGAAACTGGGGAAAGGGTCGGTGTGGCGACGAGCGATATCGAAAAGATCGTTTTTGTGAGTCGTGGGAGGGGGGCCGCAGAGGGTGTGTTGGTGGGGTTCGCCGCGGGCGCCTCATTGGGGGCCTTTTTGGGGCTTTTGTCGGGTGAGGATTGCGAGGAGGTTTCGGGGGAGATTTGTATTTCACGGCAAGCTGCCGTCATGATCGGCATCGTGGCACTTGGGCTTCCGGTCGCATTGGTTGGGGCTATGGTCGGCGCATCTCACGGGAGCAAGGACCTGTATTATCCATTCCCAAAGGACTCTACGGCGGCCGTCGGGGATTCGGTGAGCCTGCAACGTGGCGAGGGAGGCGGGCCACCCGATTAGGCCGCACGGCAGACACGCCACGTGATGATTTCCCCGGCGAGGTGAGCCTTTTGCATTTCATCCGGCCGATGTGCGTACGAACAGTGACGACTACACGATGAACGGAGACAAATTGAAGGAGAAAAACGGTGAGCACCCATTTGGCGACGCGGGGCAACTGATTCTCTTGGGCGTGTTCCTCGTGGTTTGGTTGGTCGATTCGTTTTGGCTTCGCAAATCGACATTTCTCTCGGAAATTGTACCGTTGTATATCCGCTTGGCACTCGTGGGGATTCTGCTGGTCGCCGCCCTATTCCTCGTCAAATCAGGCCACGTGGTTGTCAGCCACGAAAATCGTCCATGTGGCGTGATGTCCTCGGGGGCATTTCGTTACGTTAGGCACCCATTGTACTTGGGGAGCATCCTGT
>CP070677.1:617575-627663 GCA_020352495.1 Candidatus Latescibacterota bacterium | reverse complement strand
ATCGCGATCCTGACCGGTGGCCGTGTGATCAGTGAGGAGGCCGGTTTCAAACTGGAAAACGTGACCGTGGCCGATCTGGGTAAGGCCAAGCGTGTGACGATCAACAAAGAAGACACGACGATCGTCGAGGGTGGCGGCAAGGCCGCTGACATAAAAGCGCGGATCACACAGATTCGCCGTCAGATCGAGGACACGACGTCGGAGTATGACAAAGAGAAGCTCCAGGAGCGCTTGGCGAAGATGGCCGGTGGCGTGGCCGTGATCAATGTCGGCGCCGCGACCGAGGTCGAAATGAAGGAAAAGAAAGCGCGTGTCGAGGACGCGCTGGCCGCGACCCGGGCCGCCGTCGACGAAGGTGTGGTGCCGGGTGGCGGGATTACGCTGCTCCGGGCGATCAAGCGTCTCGACAAGCTCGAGGTCGAGGGCGAGGAGACCGTCGGCCGCGACATGGTCCGCCGCGCGCTCGAGGAGCCGGTTCGCCAGATCGCGACGAACGCCGGTGCCGAGGGATCGCTCGTTGTGGAGCATATCCTCAAGAGCCCGTTGGACGTTGGCTACGATGCATCGACGGGTGAGTACACCGACATGATCAAGGCCGGTATCGTCGACCCCACAAAGGTCGCCCGTTCCGCCCTTCAGAACGCCGGTAGCGTGGCCGCTCTGCTGCTGACGACCGAAGCGGTCGTGACCGACAAACCCGAGGAGGAGAAGCCGGCGATGCCAGCGCCTCCTGGCGGCGGTATGGGTGGCATGTACTAGAGCCGGTGCTTCCAACCGAGCCGTTGAAGAATGCGCCGCGGAGGACGCCTCCTCCGCGGCGCTGCTGTCTCAGCCAAAAAAATGCTTGAAATCAGTATTCTCTCCACCTATCCTTCATGGTGCCCCACCGGACCCTGAGTCGTGTTCATATCTAGAATATATTTCTTTAGCTTAGATGGGTGGACTGTGTACCTGTCGTAGGTGTTGGAGGTATCCGTGAAAACCGCGTCGAGAAATGGGCGAACATACGTAATATTAATGATAGGGCTTGCCGCACTGGTGGGCTTTTCGGCCGGGTGTAGCGATGACGAAGGCGGTGTGACAGACGGCGATGGTGGCTCGACGGCGATCACGATCGAGGCAATCATCTTCAACCCCAAATCACCTGCCCCATTCGACACAATGCGGGCGACGGCGATCGTCACCTCGGAGTCTCCCAATGTAGGGGATTTTGTCAGTTATTCCTGGACCGCATCCGGCGGCACATTTCTCGAAACGAACAAGTCTTCGGTTCGTTGGGTGGCACCCACGACATCGTCGGTGTATGCGTTGACCGTCAAAGCGTCGAATTCCGTCAACACGGCAACGGCGACGGAGGACGTCTTCGTTGGCACACTGGATGATTTCATTACCGAGCGGGCGGGAGAGCTCCATTACACGGCATCGGGAGACGGTCTGTACTATCTCAGCCCGCCTTCGGACGTGGAATCCGGTGTGACCGTTCGTTTCAAGGACGCCTCATCCGACGTTCCCGTTTTCCCGACCGAACCGGCGGGAGAACAGTACAGTTTTGATCTCGCCGCCACACAGGCGGCCCACCTCAGCATCGTACAGATCATTCGAGAGCGGCTGACCGTCGTGCACGATGATCTTCTGGCCGGCGTTCAGACAACAATCGCGCGGGACGAGCGACCGGTTCCCATCCGCCCCAACGAGTTTTCGAGCCCGTATGTGTCGCCCGATGGCCAGTTGATCTGTTACCAGGGGAGCCTCCTCGATCAGACCGCGCCACCGTCGGCGGGCGGCGTGGACACATTTTCGATCTACGTATACGAGATCGCAACACAGGAGACCCAGAAAGTCGTTTTTGAGGGAGACGTCTACGGCAGCTTCTATCCCTCGTTTTCAAGCGACAACCAACGTCTCGTTTTTGTGAGAAACGAGATAGACGATCCGACCAGTTGGGAGTATTACACGCTCCCGATCTCGGGCTCGACGGTGACCCCCGATACGGTCCCGGGTGCGCTCGTCCAGATCTCGGACTCGGGTGGATTGATGGGGTCGGAATCGGTGCCCCCTTCGGATAGGTCCAAAGCCTGGAACCCAAATCCGGCGTTTCCAGTTATGGCCGTTGCTGCCGCCAACGGCGAACTGTGGTTGATCCCCGCGGATGGGGGTGGGGCCGCAGTTGACATCGACGGAAGGATTACGGACGGCACGTGGACGACGGATGGACAAACCCTTGCCGTTTCCACTTTTGAAGGAGGAGACGTCAATCGGAGTAACATTTATCTTGTTACCCCCGGGGGTAACCCCACGCTGCTTCTCCAAGGGGAGGAGGGCGACCGTTTGGAGAATCTCTCATGGTCCGGCGATGGTGAGTTCATCATCTACACGGTGGACCGCTCCGGCGAAGTCTGGTACGAAGTTGCCGACGTAGGTGGGTCCTCGAATCTCACAAAGCCGGCGCGAATCACCCCGGCTTGGACGCCCTCGGCCGATGGAGCAGCCGCTTTTGGCCCGCCGCTCATGTCGCTTCGCTCGGCATGGGTTCCAGGTACCATGACCGCCGTGCTTTTCTTCCTGGATAGGGGCACGCCTCGGGTCATGTCGATCGATTTGTCGGGAATTGCTCCTTGATAAACCCTCGATGAAGGCTTCCAGACTTCTAACGCTACCGCCCTACTTGTTCGAGGACCTCGAGAACCGCTTTAGGACAGCCAGGGGTGAGGGCAGGGACGTTATCGATCTCAGCATCGGCGATCCCGATCTCTCGCCCCCAAAATCGCTTATTTCACACCTCGAAACCGCGCTTCGCAAAGACCGACACCACCGGTATCCGCCTCAGCGGGGCACAGCCGCGCTCAAGGACGCGGTTGGACGATATCTTGGGCGACGGGCCGGTTTGTCCCCTTCGGAAGACGAGATTCTGATACTCGTCGGATCAAAGGAAGGAATCGCCCATCTGCCGCTGGCCATCTGCAACGAGGGCGATCTGGCGCTCATACCCGATCCGGGGTATCCCGTCTACCACTCTTCGGCGCGGTTCGCCGGTTGCGCGATCGGGTCGTTTCCATTGACCGAGCGAAACGGGTACCGCCCGGACTTTGCTGACATCTCCAAACGCGATCTGACCGCTGCTCGTCTCCTCTTTCTCAACTACCCAAACAACCCGACGAGCGCCGCGGCCAGCGAGACGGTGTTTCACGAAGCCCTCCAATTTGGCGAAAAACACGGGGTGGTCGTCGTCAACGATGCTGCCTACGCCGATGTGTATTTTGAAGGCGGGCCGGCTCCACTTCTCAGCGCGCAGCGGGGAGCTTTGGAGATGCCGATGATCGAGTTTTTTTCTTTTTCGAAGACATTTTGTGTGACGGGTTGGAGAGTCGGATTCGCTGTGGGGAACCGGGATGTCATAGAGGCCCTCGCCCATCTCAAGGCAAACATCGATTCCGGGGTATTTGGGGCGATCCAAGAAGCCGTGGCGAGAACTCTCGATACGGACGGTGATGAGTTTACGGTTACGATGCGAGAGACGTTCAAAGAACGCCGGGACAGTGCGGTGCGAGCACTGGACAGGCTCGGCTTCCATTGTTTTCCCGCCTGTGCTACATTCTATGTCTGGGCGAAAGTCCCCCGGCCGTTCAACGCGATGGATTTCGCGCTCCATCTGCTCGAAAAAGCCGATGTCCTGGTCACGCCCGGAACGGGTTTCGGCAAAGGTGGAGAGGGCTATTTCAGGATTGCCCTGACCCAGCCAAAGAGACGGATCGAGGAGGCGTTGGATCGGCTGGGACGTCTTTGACGTGGTCCCTGGTTTGCGATCCGATGACCGCGCCGGAGCGGGCGTGCCAGAGGAGACAGTCCGCTGATGAAGACACCGGGGGCGGTGTACCGCGTGAGCGGTGTGAGTACTACCAAGGAGAGCCATACGGTGAGCGACGTCATCAGGTTGAAAGGGTTGACCGTGTTTGGGCACTACGGCGTCTCACCCGCCGAGCGGGAAGTCGGGCAGAAGATCCAGTTGGACATCGAGCTGCACGCGGATCTGAGGGCGGCGTGTCAGAGCGACTCGCTCAAGGATACGGTCAATTACGAATCCGTTTACGCAAAGGTGTTCGATGTGGTATCGGGGCGAAAGCACAGGCTTCTCGAATCACTCGGTGAAGAAATCTGTTACCACTTATTGAAGGATTTCCCCGTCGCCAAAGTCACAATCAGTTTGCGAAAACCCAATCTTCCTTTTCCCAACAACCTATCCTATGTCGAAGTATGTTTGACCCGAGAGGCTCCGATCTGAGCGCTGATCCAGCCTATTTGAGTCTGGGGTCCAACCTCGGTGAGAGGGAATCGGCCGTTCTCGGTGTGGCAAGAACTCTCGAAACATCCGGGATCGGACGATGTGTCCGTCTGAGTTCGCTTTACGAGACGGATCCAGTCGGGTGCCCTGCGATGGATGTGTTCATCAACGCAGTCGTGGAATTTGAATCTTTACTTTGCCCAGTGGATTTGCTAAAGCGTTTAAAGGCAATGGAGAAACGCATGGGGCGGCGAGGGGGGCGCAACGAGCCGCGGGAACTCGACATCGACATTTTGACGATGGGGAAAACGCTTGTCGACACGGAGGACCTCGTCGTGCCACATCCGCGGTACAGAGAGCGCGCCTTTGTACTGATCCCGCTTCGAGAGCTGGCACCCCGATTCAGATGCCCGGCAACGGGTTTGGGCATCGACGAGCTTATCGATGCCCTGCCGGAGCGCCACGGGGTCGTCAGGGTCAGTGGGCGGAAAACGATTCATGTGTAGGTCCGACTGAAACGGCGAGACATGAAATCTTCTGAGTCTCGACACAACCTCTTGAGCAACAACGTATCGGTGATTGCCGTCGAGGGCAATATCGGCGTTGGCAAAACTTCTCTGGCTCGCTTGCTTGCTCGTCACCTCGGTGCTCGGCTCGTCGAGGAACGGGTCGAAGACAACCCTTTTCTGGACAGGTTCTATGACGACATGGGCGCCTACCGGTTCCAGACTCAGCTCGTGTTCTTGATGAACCGGTACAAACAACAGCTGACGCTCGCACAGAAAGAGCTATTCGACGAACTCACTGTGATCGACTATCTGTTTGCCCGCGACAAGATCTTCGCCCACGTGAACCTTAGCGACGATGAGCTTGGGCTCTACAATCGGATCGCCAAGGAGCTCGAAGCCCAATTGATCCTCCCGGATCTCGTCATCTATCTTCAGGCGGCGAGCGAGGTACTATTCCAACGGATCCGGAGCCGTGGGAGGGCCCTGGAACGAAGCATATCAAAGGACTATCTTGAGACGCTCAACGACGCGTTCAACCACTTTTTCTTTAACTATTCGGAAACACCGCTGCTCGTCGTGAATACGGATGCCATGGATTTCGTCAACAACGAGAGACATTTCCAGGATCTCGTGCAGCGAATCTCCGAACCTGTGAAAGGCACGGAACTCTACGTTCCGTCATGGGAGGCATGATGAGTCAGCGCGACAAAATTACGATCAATACCCTTCTAAAAATGAAGAGCAAGAGCGAGAAGATTGTGATGCTCACCGCGTACGATTTCCAAACAGCGCTGCTCGAGGACCGCGCAGGGGTGGAGATGATACTCGTGGGTGACAGTCTCGGGATGGTTGTCCTTGGTTACGAGAACACGTTGCCGGTCACGCTCGAAGAGATCGTGCATCATCTCAAGGCGGTAAGTCGGGCAAAACCGCGGGCGCTGCTTCTCGGTGATCTTCCGTTTATGAGCTATCAGGCGAGCGTGGAGGACGCCGTGAGAAACGCGGGTCGCTTGTTAAAGGAAGGCGGCGCCGAGGCCGTCAAGCTCGAGGGCGGGCGGCGCATGGAGTCCGTGATTCGGGCCATACTCGATGCGGACATCCCCGTAATGGGCCATATTGGGTTGACACCGCAGTCGCTTCACCGTTTTGGGGGATATCGTGTTCAAGGCAAGGACCCGGCCAGCGCGGAGAAACTGGTGGAAGAAGCGAAGTTCCTCGAAGAAATCGGGTGTTTTAGCATCGTTCTCGAAGGAATGCCCTGGCAGCTTGCCAAGCGAATCACCGAGTCACTCGAGATCCCAACGATCGGCATCGGCGCAGGACCCAACTGCGACGGCCAAGTGCTCGTCGTCAACGATATGCTGGGAATCTTCGAGGATTTCTCACCGAAGTTCGTGAAGCGTTATGGAGAGGTGGGAAGGGAGATGGCCAAGGCGTTTACCGACTACGTCAACGAGGTGAAGGAGGGGAAGTTTCCTGCGAGTGAGCACAGCTATTCGTAGGGCGCCGCGACATCGATCACGATGGAGACATTTGGGACGATCAGCGAGCTTCGGAACCGTCTTTGCGACGAAAAAAACCGTGGCATGTCGGTCGCTTTTGTGCCGACGATGGGGGCGCTCCACCCGGGTCACGGGTCATGTATCGAAATCGCACGTGAAATCGGCGACGTTGTGGTCGTATCCATATTCGTAAACCCGACGCAATTCGGCCCGACGGAGGATCTGGACAGATATCCCAACACGCTCGATGCCGACCTCGAGAACTGTCGGAGCTGGGGCGTCGATGTCGTGTTTGTCCCAGAGGCCAGTGAGATCTATCCGGCCGAACAGAAGTTCTGGGTCGAGATCGGGAAGTTCTCCGAGCCGTTGTGCGGCAGAACACGGGTTGGCCATTTCAGAGGGGTGGCAACCGTCGTTTTAAAACTCTTCAATATCGTGGATCCCGATGTCGCAGTATTCGGGCAAAAAGACGCGCAGCAGGCGGTCGTGATCCGTGAGATGGCCAGACAACTAAACCTGCCCGTGCGGATCGCCCTCTCGCCCACGGTTCGCGAAACGGACGGTCTTGCGTGGAGTTCGAGGAACAGGTACCTGGGACCGGAGGAAAGGGAACGCGCGTCCTCGATATATCAAGCGCTGCTTTTTGGGAAGAAGATGCTTGTCGATGGCGAGCGGCGTCCGGAGACGATCACGGAGGGGGTCCGAAAACGGCTGGATGATAGTGGGATCGACGGTGTCGAGTATGTCGAACTGGTCGACGCAGCGAGTCTCGGAGTGCTTGACGAGGCCAACGGGAAAGTCCTTCTCGCCGTCGCCGTCAAAATCGGAACCACCCGTCTGATCGATAATCTCGTGTTGGAGATCGGTGTCGACGGAGTCGTTACGGAAACGATGCTGTTCTGACCGATTCAAAGACGGGAGCCGAGTCGACCCCGCGGGGGCGATCGAGCTGCCATTTGGAGGTTGTGTCGAGTGAAGAGGGCCGCAGTCATTCTGGCGGCGGGCAAAGGTACCCGGATGCCGGCGGATAAGCCTAAGGTCATGCATGAGATCGAGGGGAAGCCGATGGTTATCCATGTCATCGACGCGATCCGTGGCGTTTTTGGGTCGGACATCTACGTCGTGGTCGGGTACATGGCCGAACAGGTGGTCGCCGCCTGCCACAACGAAGACGTCGAATTCGTGTATCAGCGGGAGCAGCTTGGCACGGGTCACGCGGTGCTTCAATGTGAGGACGCCCTACGAGACATCACGGGAACCGTGGCCGTCCTCAACGGGGACGTCCCGTGTCTGCGCACGCGGACGATAGAGGGGTTTTTGGATTACCACGACTCGGAAGCGGCGGCCGCGACGGTGCTGACGGCGGTTCTCGAAAACCCTACCGGTTACGGTCGGATCGTCAGGGCTCCGGACGACTCGTTGTTGAAAATCGTGGAGCAAAAAGACGCCACGAGCGCCGAAAAAAAGATATGCGAAATCAACTCGGGATTGTTCTGTTTCGACAAATCGCCGTTGTTCGACGCATTGAAGTCGACGGATCGCGACAACGCGCAAAACGAGTACTACCTGACCGATGTCATCGGTGTTTTGAAAAGCCGAGGCGAGCCGGTTCGGGCCTACTGCGTGGCGGATCCCCGTGAAGTATCCGGTGTCAACACCGAGGAGGAGTTGGCAGCCGTCAGAAGCTATTTCGAAGGGTTGAAAAGGTGAAACGAGTCTACGCTCCGTGGCGAGCAGTATACCTGATGAGTGAAAAAGCCGATGAGTGCCTTTTCTGTGTTATCGAGAGGGAACGCGACGACGAGAAGAACAGGGTTCTCCACCGCGCCGACCACAATTATATAGTTGTGAACGCCTATCCTTACACGACGGGGCACGTGATGGTCGTCTGCAATCGGCATGTCGAGAGCTTCAGCGAACTCACCGACGACGAACGGCTGGAAATGATGGATCTCATCGCACAGTGTGAGAAGGCGATTCTTGATGCATACAGACCGGGTGGGATAAATGTGGGCGCGAACCTTGGACAGAGCGCCGGCGCCGGTATCTTGGGGCACCTTCACGTGCATCTCGTTCCGCGATGGCACGGGGACACGAACTTTATGACCGCGATCGGCGAGACCCGTGTGGTTTCGGAAGATCTTCTTGACACATACAAACGACTAAAGGCCTACTTTGGCTGAAAAGTATATTTTACGGTTAGGACCCGTCGGAGGTTGACGAGGTGGCGCGGCGCAAAAAACGGAAAAAGGGGCGGGACCACCTCCAGAGGATTCTCGTTCTGGGTATGGGATTCGCTCTTGCCCTGTGCGTTGGATCGGTCGCCGTGGGTGTGGTCAATTGGTACACGAGAGCCGAGGTGAAACGTCTTCCGGAAGATATCCGCATCGAGGTGCTCAATGGCACCGGCGAAAAGGGGTTAGCGAGAAAAGCGGCGTTGGCACTGATCAAGAACGGGATAGACGTGTTGCACGTGGGCAACGCGGAGAGGTTTGACTTCGGAGAGTCGGTGCTGATTGCGAGAAAGAAATCCCCGGAGCTGGAGACGCTCCGGGACAAACTGGGTTGCGACCGGTATATCGAACAGCTGCGGGACGAAACGATGGTCGATGCGACACTGATTATTGGAGCCGATTATCGCGAGCTCAACCTGGGCCCCGAGTTCGAATCGAGCTTGCCCGAATGATACGATTACCCTATCCTAAAAGGAGGTCGTGGTGGCCCCAAGAAGACGTCGGCTTGCTGTGGTCGCACTGATCATGTTCCTTGGGATCGTGGTGGGTACCGTGGTGGGACAGGTTATTGGTCTGTTGCTACCGGAGGGCAAGGTTATCCGCGACGTGTTCGTCAGTTCCACTGACCTGCACGTAGGTCCGCTGCACCTGGATCTTGTCGTGTTCAGTTTTACCCTTGGGTTTTCGCTTCGTGTGAACCTGATGAGCGCCGTCGGGATCTTTGTCGTATCGCTGGTGCTCCGTTGGTACTGGTAGAAAGGTAGTCCGATATTATGAGTGGATTCGCGCTGATCGGACCTTTGGGTTGGTCGGAACTTCTCATCATATTTTTTATCATCCTCATCATTTTTGGGCCTAGAAAGCTCCCTGAAGTCGCTGATGCACTTGGGAGATCCATCCAGAAGTTCAAAAAGGCCTCTCGGGAAGTCCAGGATGAGATTCAGATGGGTGGCGAAGACGAAAAGAAAAACACCAACCTCAAGGGCTGATCGCACCCTCTTGGTTGGCGTGATTCTCCGTTGCAGTCCGGCGGGTCGTACCCTAGTAGACTCTTCCGCGATAGTCCTCGATCTGGCTTTGCTCTCTTAGTTCCTCGTACCAGTACGCGACATAGGCCTGGATTTTTTGACCTTCGAGTCTATCCCTGATCGTGGCGAACCGCGCCTTGTAGTCCGTCTGATCGGGTGCTGATTTCTCAACCACGTGTATGACGACATACGATCCCCTGCACTCGACGGGGGGGCATATCTCGCCGATTTCAACCGAAAGCGCCGCCGTGGCGACGGCACTGTTCGGTCCGAAGTCGTCCAGATTGTCGACGGCGTGAAACGTCTCCGACTCTTGCATCGGGGTCTGGTATGTTTCGACAGCCTCATCGATCCCGGCGGTCTTTGCCTTCATATAAAACGCTTTGGCGCGGCGGTGCGTCAGGTTTTTCCTCGTCTCGTAAATCAGCGTTTGCCGGATTGACTGATCTACATCGGCCGCGGGTTTGACGGACTCGGGTATACGATCCACGACACGCGCCAGGTAGATGTGGTTTTCGTCACGGAGGACGGGGCTT
>CP070677.1:612762-617475 GCA_020352495.1 Candidatus Latescibacterota bacterium | reverse complement strand
TGGCGGCTGACCTGTCAGAGGACCTTATGGGGAGTCATTGGTAACCACAAGGAGGATATTCTCATGAATTCCGGCCTCATACAGGTGATCCCGTGGCTCGGCGTGCTTGGGATGATCGCCGCGGTGATCACCTTTTTCGGCGTCAGACGGCACTCACCCGGAAACGAAAAGATGCAGGCGCTGGCGGATAAGATCCACGCCGGCGCCATGGTATTTCTCAAACGTGAATACCAGATCATCTTCGTGTTTATGGTAATCGTGTTCATTGCCCTGGCTATTCTCCTGAGCATCTGGACCGGTGTCGCCTATCTTTGCGGAGCGATCTGTTCGGGTTTTGCCGGCTGGTTCGGAATGGAAGCGGCTACCCGTTCGGGATCCCGCGCCTGCCAGGCCGCCAAGGACGGAGGTACCCCAAAGGCGCTTGCCGTGGCCTTCCAAGGCGGGTCCGTAATGGGGTTGACCGTGGCGGCCTTGGGAGTCATCGGACTCGGATTCTTCTTCTACGTTCTCCACGACACGCCAACTGAGGCGCCGCTTATTATCAATGGATTTGCGATGGGCGCTTCGAGCATCGCGCTCTTTGCCCGTGTCGGAGGCGGAATCTACACAAAGAGCGCCGACGTCGGAGCCGACCTCGTTGGTAAGGTCGAAGCCGGGATTCCCGAGGACGACCCGAGAAACCCAGGTGTGATCGCCGACAACGTGGGTGACAATGTCGGTGATACCGCCGGAATGGGGGCAGACCTCTTTGAATCCTATGTCGGATCGGTAGTGGCGGCAATGGCCATTGGAGCGACATTCGCCGATCCCCTTTCGAGAATGACACTTCCATTGGCACTCATTGGTGGCGGTATGATCGCATCGCTCATCGGAGTTTTTTCGATGGGTGTTTTGAAAAAAATGAACCCGCAAAACGCACTTCGTGTGGCGATGTACCTGTCGGGTATCGTGTTTATTGTTTTGGCCTTTGTTCTCACAAAATCCATTCTAGGTGAACTCGGCGCGTTCTGGGCGGTCATTGCCGGACTCCTCTGTGGGATATTGATCGGCGCCGAGAGTGAGTACTACACATCGGGTCCTCCAATCCGTGAAATCGCCAGACAATCCGAGTCGGGACCCGCAACGACGGCGATCAGCGGTCTCGCCATCGGTTTCAAAAGCGCGATATGGCCGATGATCACCATCTGCGTGGCGATCTTTGCCGCGTACAAAATGGATGGTCTCTATGGTATCGCCATGGCCGGTGTCGGGATGCTCTCCACGATCGGAATCGTCATGGCCACCGATTCTTACGGCCCCATCGCCGACAACGCGGGCGGTATTGCCGAGATGAGCGGTGCGGGAGCCGAGATCCGAAAGATCACCGACAGGCTCGATGCGTTGGGCAACACCACTGCCGCCATTGGCAAGGGGTTTGCGATCGGGAGCGCCGCGATTACGGCTCTGGCACTATTCTCGGCTTATCAAACAACGATCAGCAACACCGCGGGTGGAACGGGTTTTTCCATTGATCTCACTTCGCCTTTGACGGTGATTGGGCTCTTCCTCGGCGCAATGATGCCGTTTGTCATTGCCGCCCTCACTATGGAAGCGGTCGGACGGGCGGCAAACAAGATGGTGATCGAGATCCGCCGGCAGTTCCGCGAGATCAAGGGCCTTCTCGAAGGAAAAGCGGAGCCACAGATCGACGTTTGCGTCGACATCGTGACAAAGGGGGCGCTGCGTGAGATGATTCTGCCCGGGATAATCGCAGTGGCCGCTCCTCTCATTATCGGATTCCTCATGGGACCCGAGGCGCTCGGCGGTTTTCTCGCGGGTGCGACTGCGACCGGTGTTTTGATGGGCGTATTCATGGCGAATGGTGGCGGGGCTTGGGACAACGCCAAAAAATACATCGAAGAGGGTCATCACGGTGGCAAGGGATCCGATGCGCACAAGGCAGCTGTGGTCGGAGACACCATCGGCGATCCGTTCAAAGACACGTCGGGCCCGTCGATGAACATTCTCATAAAGCTCATGGCAGTTGTTTCTCTTGTGTTTGCGCCCATCATCGCCCGGGTGCTCTAGAGATCGGCGGCAAAACGGCGGCCGTGGGAGATCTTCGATCACCACGGTCGCCGTCTCAGATCGGTTGCTGACAGAGTCCGCTTGAAGAAGACGAAATTCTCGAGCGAGATAAGATGCCCACTCACACGATCCTCATCGTAGCCGGCAGCTGGCTCCTTCTTCTCATCCTCACAATCTGGAAGGCCGCCCGTTGGAAAAACGGAGGTGACGGGAAATGAATTCGGTTTCTCCGCTGGAGACTGGGATCGATCCGTCACTCTTTGTCGGTTTCGCTTTCTACCTCGTGGTGCTCCTCGTGTGCGGAATCACGGCCAGCACCCTGATGAAACGACTCGATGACTTTCTCCTCGCGGGCAGGAGACTTGGGCCGCTCTCCGCGGCAATATCGGAGCGTGCCAGTGGCGAGAGCGCATGGTTTCTACTCGGTCTTCCCGGCGCCGCATACGCCTTGGGGTTCACTCAGTTCTGGTCGGTCATCGGGATCGGTTTTGGGATATTTGCGTCTTGGACGCTGCTTGCCGTTCCGCTTCGCAAAAAGACGGCGGAACTGGGCGCGCTCACACTCCCCGACTATTTCGAGATGCGGTTCTCGGATTCCGCGCCGGCGTTGAGAAACTCGCTTCGGGTGCTTTCGATGATCATCATCATTTTCTTTTATACCGGGTACGTTGCCGCCCAGTTCGTCGGCGGGGGAAAAATATTGAACGCGACATTTGGGATCGACCCGGTTTGGGGTGTGATCATCGGCGCCACCGTCGTCATGCTCTACACCATGTTGGGGGGGTTCCTCGCCGTCGTGTGGACCGATGTCGTCCAGGGAATCATGATGGCGTGCGTCGCCGTAATACTCCCTGTCGTGGGGATCATCAAGCTCGGTGGCCCCGGTGGGCTCCTCGAGGCGCTGGCGCCTGCCGGTGGTGATTTCCTTAGTATGAATGCGGGCAGAACGGGGAGCGCATTTGTGTTTGGCGTCATGCTGGGGAGTCTCTCCTGGGGTTTTGGATACCTCGGTCAGCCGCATCTCTTGAGCCGTTACATGGCGATCAAGAATCCCGTCGAGGTACAAAAGGGCACCCTCATCGCGATGATCTGGGTGCTCATCGCATACTGGGGGGCGCCGATGGTGGGAATCGTGGCGGCGGGAACATTTGGCTCGGGAATCGGTGACCCCGAAACGGTCATGCCGCTTCTCGCGCGTCAGCTCATGCCCGGCTGGATCGCGGGGCTTATGATCGCCGGTGCGGTGGCGGCGATGATGTCGACCGCCGACTCCCAGCTCATCGTCGTGACATCCTCGTTGGTCGAGGATGTGTATGTAAAGCTCCTTCGCCCAAAGGCCTCGCCTACACGTCTCGTTCTTTTGAGCCGTCTGGCAACGATTCTGGCATCCACCGTCGCGCTGATACTCGCATTTAGCAGTAAGGATTTGATCTTCGACATGGTAGCGTACGCCTGGTCCGGTCTCGGTTCGTCGTTCGGACCACCGTTGATTCTCTCGCTCCGTTGGAAACGAACAACCGGTTACGGGGTTTTGGCGGGAATGCTCGCCGGAACGGTGAGCAACATCGTTTGGAAAAACGTATCCGTGCTCGACGAAGGCCTCGATTTGAAACTCGCCACATTCGTGATTTCGTTTGTGTTTACCGTAGTCGTGAGTGTTTTGACCGGATCAAACCCCACCCGGCAGGATTCCGGTAACAGAAACAGCTGAGCGCCCGCAAACATTCGGTAAAAAACAAGCCAGCCTAGACCCGTAAGGAATCCGTGGTTGTTGAATTAAGCCAGCGCGAGGACAGTGGGCATACGGCGGCTCAAAGGGCCCTCGCGCCAGACCCTCGCCGCCAGCAGCAGGGTCTCGTCTCCAAGTTTGAGGTATATACGCTAGACAGGTACGGATTCCGTGCCGAGCTTTTCCAGACCGAGAGCTCTGAGGTAGGTGTCCTCGGTGATTGGTGTGATCAGGGTGCTGTCACCCGGTGAGAGCACGCGCACCTCGGTCATGGGAGCGCTTACCGCTGCCGCGCGAGCAAAGGTATGAGGTGGTTGTTCGAGAAACGCCATGTTCTTCCACATCGGACCCACCGGGTGGACGGTTCCCCAATGGATTGGAATCGCGGTCCGTGGCGAGAGCAAATTCACCGCCTCGGCGGCTTGTGAAGGGGTCATGTGATCACCACGAAGATAGGGACCGCAGCCCCATACGGGAAGCATGGCCGCGTCGATTTCGAAGTCCCGCCCCAGATAGCGAAGATCCTCGAAAAGAGCCGTATCCCCCACAAAGAAAACAGTCTGCGATCCGACGAACATGTAGCTCAGCACACTCTTGGGAAACCACATCGGCCAGTAAAACCCCGAGTGGTGGAGCGAGGGAGCCGCGTGGATCTCCACTCCCCCGATGCGGATCGTCTCACCGACACGCATTTCGGCGACGTCGTGGTCGACTTTTCTCCCCAGGTACCGCGCGGCGCCTTCAGGTGCAATAATGGGAACATCTTTGGGAATCATTCGAAGCGACGCGTAATCCATGTGATCGAAGTGCATATGCGAGAGCACCACCGCGTCGAGCTTCCCCAGCCCGATGCATCGCGTGCAGACCGAGCTACGTCTCTTCAAAAGGCGGAATCTTTCGCGGAAGATCGGGTCGGT
>CP070677.1:603215-612662 GCA_020352495.1 Candidatus Latescibacterota bacterium | reverse complement strand
ACGTCGACGCGCCGGTGGGCTCCAACACATCGTAGTGGCTCAACGTCGGACACGCACCGTGGGCTATCAGACTGTCCAAACCCGTCGCATGATCGAACGGAGATCCCGGCTGGCCGATTACGAGTGGTGACACCGGTTAGCCAACCGTAAGATGATCACCAGCAAGGAGGTTGAAGTTCATATACGTGTTTCGCAGATTGATTGGACCCGAGGTGGTCAGTGACACCCATTCTTGGGCGATGTTGTCCCCCGAGATATACAACCCGGCACCGTCGGGGTGCTGGTCCAGGAATGTAAAGAGCATAGAGAAATCGTCCGCCGGATCCGTAAGGTTGGGTATGTCTCGGCCGTCACCAATGGTATTGCTCGAGATGTGCCCCGAGTGCCAGATGATCTTGCGATAACAACCGACCAACTGTTGCAGTACGTCAACCACACGGGAGCCGGGTCCGTTGGCGTTTGGGCCGGTGGGGGCCCGTACATCGTAACGGTCCGGCGTGATTCCCAAGATATCGAACGCCGAGTCGAAGAAAGGCTGTCCGCCGAGACCGTCGAAGTCATCGACGTACAAAATGTCGGTCGCGCCACCGAGCGCGTTGGCGGGCAGACACGTCACTTCGTCCGCCATCATCCGCGCCTCGGCCCCTATCCCCGTGGCGCCCGCCAGAGTGCTCCAATAGGTGGTGGTACCGTCGGCATCGCGCGCCGAAAAGTAGTATTTGATCGTATCGCCCGGCGTGTAGAGGCTGTCGTTCAGATCAACACTGTACTCCGCGCTGATCTGGCCTGAAGACCCGTTGCACCGCAGGACCGTCCAGCCTCCGCCCGTGGCTACGACGGGGTACCTCGCCGGATCGCCGGACACTGCGTTCCCCGATTTGGCTGGAGAAACATCTGCGACGTGGCAGTACACGGCCGGACCGCTCCCCGGGTCCCCCGAGATGTGGGAGTCTACGGTATCCGGTGCAAAGATGCTCACGTACGCCGGATCGTTCGTACTGACCCCCGGCTGCCAGAGCGTGTTGTCCATGCGAACCGTGCCGGTCGTGGTGCCGTCCTCCGCGAAGTTGTCTTGAAAGAGTTTGGCGGGGTTCACGTTCCACATCGGTCCATGGGTCCTTGTCCGCACCAGACGCACGTTGTCGAACAGTGGCGCATGGCTGTGACACGAACCGTCGCCATAGATGCCACACCAGTAATTGCACATATCGATGGCCTGCAGCGCCAACTGGATTTCCGTCGCGCCGGTCACTACATGGTCGGCCACCTGCTCACGATGGCGAAACCACTCTTTCGCTCCACCATAATAGACGTAATGGTCGTGCTGCCATTTCCGTGGGCACCCGTCGACAACCCCGCGTACGTACCAGCTGTAGAAGACGAGGTTTTCCAATGTTAGGTCCTTGTAGACGTCGAATTCGAGATAGGCGACGTTCGCGGCGGCCGGCACCGGTGTGCCGTCTAGATCATGCGTCCAGTCGATGAAGGGCGACCAGATTTCGTTGTCTATGAACAAGTCGTCCCACTGTGAGGCGGTTTCGCCTTCTTTCGAAAGCGGCACAGCCAGCTGTTCGGGATGTCCGCCGCACGAATAGTCGTCGGGTGAGCCGTTGAAAAAGCCCCATACCGCGGAAATGTTGTATCTACATTCATCCTCCTGCAGAAGCGTCGCCCCGGGAACCAGCGCGCCGTAATCACCAAACGTCAACATGCCACTTGCCTGCCAGTGGCCGTCATTGGTACGGTGCGTGCCGTCCGGTTCGGCCTCGAAGTCCTGGAACGACAGCACACCACTCTCGTCACGCAGTGTCAGGCTGTCGATGATAACCGCCCCGTCCGTCGGCCAGAGACCGTCCTGGTCGCTCCATGCACCGTCGCTTTTGAATTGGAATCGTACCTGGATCGAGTCGCCGAGCAGGCTATCGGGTATACAGAGTGTGTCCACTCGGGGACCGCCAATCCAGTCGTACCAATCCTTCCCCCCTTCGTCGACGACCAACCGCACCCATTCGTCGTCCTTGTTCTTGTACCTAACTTCCGTGATGTCACAAATCGCGTACTCCGAATCCCACGCGATAATATAGGAGAGTTCGACGTCACCGGTCCTTGGAAACGGAATTGAGGTAAAGCGCTGGAACCAGTTGTTACCGTAGCCCGGCAGTGTTGCCCAACTGCACGTCTCGGGATGGCCACCCGGAGTGACGCCACACCAGAGCGACTTGTTTCCCTCCAGCACATTTAGCCGGCCAAAATTTCCACCGTCGAGCTCCGCGGCACTCGCCACATGAAAGAACGTGTCGAGCTGTGCGGTACGATCGTGCGTCGTCCAACCCTGAGTGGTTGGCACCCCCCACTCGTCGAAACAAAACGACGCCAGCACGAATGTGTCCACCGCGGTAGCCGTCCGAAACGGCCCCGGGTCAGGTCGCAACGGCCGGTCGCTCGCGTTGGTCTTGTTTCGGAATTGGAGGCCGGATTTGTCGACGTGCTCTTTCGCACCGGGGATTGATGTCGTTGCCACAACCATGAACGCGGCAAGTGATGCAACGAGTATTTTGTCGATGCGGCGCATGCGGATACCCCTCGTCGCGTACTTCAGAAGCACCATACTCGTCTCCGTGTCGCCTTTGGTGACGAGTCTGTGGAAACGACACCTATGTTTTCCACCAGTTCTGTCAACGTTGCATTTTTTGGGCTTACCTCCTTTAGATTATATCATATATTCCTTGCAATAACTCGAAAACAGGTCTCAAGCTATCGAGAACACCTTCACTTCCGCCCGATTTTCCAACGCGCAAGTACCCCGATCCGAACAAGACGCTCTCCTGTTGCCAATTGTTCTATGCCCCCAGATTGTAGATGCGCCAGAAGGCGCTCGTCATAGCTTGACCACCCTCTCATCTCATTTGCGTTGGGACTGATCACTTCGATCAACTCGCCGAGAACCTGACCGTCGGCGGCCGCTATGGTCTCCGCATTTGCTCGCGCTTCTCGAACCGCCTCAGCCAAGGCTGCCCGGTACACGCTGTCGGCGTTCGCGGTGTGATATCGTGGGCCGCGTACCTGGCCTACCCCTGCCCTTGCGAGGGCGTCTACAACCACCCTCGCTCTCTCTGTCTCTCGAAAACGAACGCGGATGCCGTGTGTCGCTCTGTAGCCACGGAACTTGCCCTCTCTGCCCCGTTCGTCTCGCTTCCACTCAGGGCTGACACGCAACTCTACGGTTTCGATATCTCCTTTCTTGATCCCAATCAATTCGAGCCCTTCGATCACCGCCTGATACCTTACCTCAACGATCCTTGATGCTTCGCTCGGCTTCTTCTTCAGAGCGCTGATCGTTGCGTTGACGGTGATGAAATCAGGTTTGGCGATCGCCGTGCCCGATCCTGTCACAACGATCTCACCGTCACCCGCCACGACAGGAACAGAAAAGATCGCGCACACACAGACGACAGAAACCAAAATCACTTTGTGATGCATCGGACCGAACCGTGCTGGTGAGCGAATCCTGTTCGGTGATCGGAACTGTATACGGCACATGGCTCCCCCTTTCGTTGTCCACGCCTCGCGCTCACGCGGAGGTCACCGTTGAGACTGACCGTCGGCATGCACTTCGAACAAATGATGTCGTGGGGGACACTTTGTGGGGATGGTGAGGCTACTGACAAAATGCGAACTGCACTTCGGATTGTCAAGCGATTCGGGTCGCGCACAAAATGAGGTGCGCTTTCAGACATCAGCTGGGTCCCCGGTTCGTAACCCTCTTCGCAATGCCTCCAGCTTTTTGGGGGAGTTTCAAGAGAGCTGATCTGCGTTAACCGGCGGGTCGTCCATTTTATCCGTCGTCAAGTTGGCTGCTCCCCAGGCGGGACCTATCTCGAACAACTGACACTTTCGTCACGGTGCCCCTCAAATACCATTACTGCCCCACCATCGGCAAGACAACGAGCCTTCCCCTCTTTGGATCATAACTGCCCAATATTTTTTCCTGATCTTTCCCAGGAGGAAGTAATATGTCGTAGATGTTGGGATTGATATCGGTGTCCAAACCGCCTCCACCCGTTTCCTCCGATGGACTTTTGCCTACCTCGACTAACAGTCCTGTGCCGTCGAAGAGACGTTTGCCCCCTTTAAAGCAACCACCAACGGCAACCGCGTATTTCCAATTCTTCTGGGGTTCCTCCATCATGCAGTAAGGAATTGAAAAAGTGATACTCTCACTCTGGGAGTCTCCTAATTTCTTGCCGTCCGGAATCCGTTTGAGCAAGCCTGCGATACGACCATGCCACCAAAGGAGGATTCCACAATCACTGATATTGATCAGGCAATCGCAATTTCCGGAAAGTGTTGCGTGGGCGTCCCGCTGAAAGCCCCCCGCGCCCTGGCTCTGGCAGTCAATGGCAATACGGGTGTAGGTGCCTCCAAATCCCCATTCCGAACTCTCTTCCCACTCAGCCAAGTCCCGGTATCTTAATTCGAAATAGACCCTCTCCTTTTCCTTAAGCACCCTGAACCCGGTAAGATCGAATATCCCCGGTTTATATCTGGACCCGAGGGGGTAGGTATAATCGCCGTTTCCAGTGTCATCGTAGGGTGGATCTTCCATCGAAAAGATCTCCTCGGCAGTATCACTACCACCCACCTCTATCTTGGGTAGATCCAATCGCAGAAGCCATTCTTCCCATTCTTTTTCGAGTTGAGCGATATTCTTTCCATAAATCCTTTTTATCTCGGCCTCCAAATCTTCCGTAGTATCTCTATATTTGTAGAGTTCCTTGAATTTGCCGATTCCATAGGTATCCACCAAGTACTTTGCGAAGGAGCCGGCCTCTGCATACGGATCATTCATGTCGTCAGCAGACCAAAAACCATCCTCTTGGCTGATGTCACAAATAGTCAGGTGCTCATTGTTCTCGACAAGAGTCTTTGCCCAGGAGAGTTGAGCTTCTTTCGTTATTACGCTCGTCCCGCCAAAATAACAGGCCGAACCCTCTATAACAAGCGAGTTGGGCTTCTTTCGGCATATCTGCCCCAAAAGCACATGAACCACCTCGTGAAAAGAACCCCACGACATCGCGGCAATGGCACGATGTATCGTACTTCCGCGACCTACGGCCGGCGGCATACCAAAAACCTTACTGACTTCCTTCACCGAGTCACACTTGTAATAGTCGATCTTTTTCTCCAGGGAGAGCCCCAAGTATGCGGAGAGCTCTTTGTAAAATTCGTCCAGCTTCTTGATTTGAAGAGGAGTTGGTCCATTCCCTTTCGTGTAGTGACAGACAAAACTCTTTGTTTCTTTTTTCCGCCATCCCTTAGTAAACACCTCAATGGGATTGGTGAGGAGCGTCTTCCTCCGTTCTCGAATCAGGTGGTAGGTAAATTCTCTCCTGGGAGAGGCGACGAGCAACTCGATATGATCTTCGTGCTCCTTCAAGTTCACTACTGCTAAATGCTGGTTGCGCACAAGATCAACCGCTTCATCAAAGAATGGCAACTGCCAGTCAAAGGAAGGATATCTCCGTCTTGTGTTCTTACTCCAATACCGTCTGGCCTTCTCCTTATCGCCCTCTCTTACAGCCTCCATATAATCCTCCCAGACAGAGATTGCGTTTCGGAGTCTTCTGTTCATCGAGATCTTGATAGTATCCAATGAGGCTTCCGCGTGTTCGGCCAACGCCGTCCCCGGGGAGAGAGTGATGTACTTCTTTAACTCTTCCCTGGCGCCGTATTTCCAGCCTCTCTTCAGGTTTAGCATCCCCAAGATATAGTGAGCTTCGCCTAGGTCGGGCTTTTCCTCGAAAAGTCCGTAGAGGTCGTTTGTAGCCCCTCGGAAAGCCCGAAATGTTGAATCCACCGCTGACGCCTCTTCATAGGTATGGACCGCGTCTTCAATTTGTCGTTGGACAAGCTGGGCCAAACCAAGGTTGTACCAGACATAGCCGAGTTTTGAATCAAGTGATAAGGCCTTTTGACTTGCATCTGCGGAGGCTTCGTAATCTCCCAGAAGGTAATACTCCCAACCAATAATGCCCCAACAGTTGGCCGCACGGTTGGGTTCGAGCTCTGCCGATCTCCGGTAAGATTCTATAGCCTCCTTATGCCTCCCCTGACCGCCGTATACCTGCGCGATCCCATAGTGGGCCCTTGCGGAAGTGGAATCAGCGGATAGGACCTTCTGGAACTCTGCCTCGGCTTTTTCGTATTCGGCCCGCCCGAGGTACTCGAATCCCAGACTGAGAGGATCTTTGGCAGTATCGGCACCGGCGGCTGTTGCCATTACAATAAACACCAAGACAATGATCGACCTTTTCATATCTCTACTCCCGTAAGGTAAAAATACTCAACCGACCGCCAATCTCTTTCATGATCATGTTCTGCATCGAGTGTAGTCACCGGATCTCAACCGAGAACAAGGTGAAATCGGTGGACCAGTCCAGTAGGAACAAGTGGGGCACCTCCCTACAAAACGATTCGCACGCCCCACGTTGTCAATAGCCGCACGCTACTTGAGCAACAGTATCTTCCCAATGGCAACAGCACCGCCGCCCTTCACTCGATAGAAGTACACGCCCGAGCTGACCGGATTGCCGTAGGTATCCCTGCCGTCCCAGACGGCTCGTTTCAACCCGCGCTCCATCGTCCGGTCCACCAGCGTTTTGATCCGACGCCCGGCGATGTCGTAGATCGACAACGTCACGTGGGAGCTCTGCGGCACGGTGAAAGAAATGGTCGTCGTCGGATTGAAGGGATTCGGGCTGACGCTCACCGACAACGACGCCTCCCTCGATGTCTCCCCCGATTGCAACGGCGGCGTGAAGGCAATTTGTGGTGTGGAAAGCGGAATCCAGCCTCGGGGAACGGTACAACCGTTGTTGATCAGATTGGCGATGACGAGTGCATCGACCGGCCGAATGCTCAGGAGGTCGTGGCAATGAGTGATCGCTTGCGAGACAGTTGCGCCGTCTTTACTAATCACGTCGCTGGTTCGAATATTCCCCGCAGCTACATTCAGAAGCATCGCCATGAGATGGCACCGTGCCACGCCGGCCGTTTTGACCGGCGGGAGCGGGTTGAGCAAGTCCGCGGCGATGGCGAGCTTTACGTCACACTTCGAAGCGGCGGGCGGCGCGTAGACATTTATGCCCTTGCTGGTAAAGTGAGCATCGATGGCATCCAGATACGCGCAGAACTCCGCCGCGTCGACAAGGGCCTGCCCGCCTCCGCCCGTTGCCGCTCTGATCGCGCGCTTCCAATACGCAACGCCGCTCGGGTTGTTGGACTCCCCGGTGCAACTTAGCGCCAAGTCGACGCCGGAGATCCCGCCACCCCGTAGCGTGACGTTCACTCCTCTGGTTGCCAGGTCGTAGCCAAGCGGGGGAACCGCTTCGACGGTATAGTCGTCTGCTACAAGACCCCTAATTTCGTAGGAGCCGTCGTGTTCGGATACGGCCGCGCCGAGGAGATCCCCGGTGCTGGCTTGACACGCCGTCACCGTCACGCCCTCGAGCGGACTTCCCGCGGTCGGACAATCGGCCACGACTGACCCTGCCAACCTCCCACGGGGCGCCCGCTGGTATCGATAATATTCAAGCAGAAACTCATCCCACGAAGTGTCACGCGTTAAATCGAGAACCCTGCCATATCCAATCGCGTAACCGGCGATGCTACTCGGAAAGTAGAGAGATAGACCGTGCGGAAACCGCGTTGTCGACGTTTCCCGGTGGCACTCCGCGATGATCGCGTCGTCCAGAAGATCCCACAGATCCTGCAGGGATTTGAGCAGAAACGGATCGGATGCTTCTTCCGAGAGCCTCACCGTGAAGTCGTACACGTCCACGGACTTCGTATCGTAATTGGCGCCCGAGCCAAGCAGCCACGTTCTCGCGCGCGACGTCTCCAAGTTGTCGAGCAACAGAGCGGTATGCACGGACATGTATTCGGCGATGACATCCAGCTGCTGGACGGCGAGCGTTACCCCGGATGTGGTCATCGCGCTGATCGTCGACCACTTCCATCTGGGATCCTCGGACCACGCGGGATTGTTCTCGACGATCTCGATGATCCGTTTCCCGATGTCCTCGTTGCTCAATGACTCCGAGTCGTTCAGAACGTCGCATATGTCCCCCATGATCCCAATCCAGTAGACATAGCCGCTCAGATCTTCGCTGCCAATGTACACCTCGACGCATTCACGAACCTCATACACCGACTCCATCGCGCCCATCAGGCACGGCGCGGTGAACGCGAGTATATCGACACCACCTGCATCGCCGATGCCCTGAGCTATCGACCGCAGGGTGACGAAACCGCCATTCGTCACATCCTCGCACGCGCCCCGCCAGCCACCGCCGTGGTCGTACATCGCTAGAAAGTAGCGGTCGGCCGGATAGTTGGTCTTTCCATAGGCGACGAACCTCTTGAGCGTGGTGCTGCGAGCCATGTTCACCTCACCCCAATACTCAAGCATGCGCGCCCTGTGTCGCTCGTCGAGGTGCCACACCGACGCGGGCCGATCATTCCTGTCTCGAAGAATGATCACGTTGACATTCACGTCCGAGTGGGCATCGCTTACAAAGTTGTTGAACGGGTCGTAGGCGGCTTCGAAATCTGCGTCGTCGTAGAAAAGAAAGGTCCATGTCCGGGGCGTGTCGGTAGTGGCCGTCTTCGCGAGGGGGGCAGTGGGTTCGCGATAATCGAGCTCGCCGGGAGTTTGGTTCTCAACACCGGTGAATCTCCGATTGTCGTGATCGGTGCAGACATGGAATCCGACACCGTGCCGGTTGCCGTCTTTGGTTTTCGATTTGGTTTCGGGGTAGGCGTGTTGTTCGTCCGGTGATGCAACTCCCTGGACCGTATGGGAAAAGGCCAACAAGACGGTGAGAGCCGAGCCAAGAGCGCACAGACGGGCGGCGGTCGAACGCGCTTTCTTCATGATTCCCCGTCCTTCTGAAAATATCGTCCGCCTCGCCGTTTTTGAACTTACGGTAATTCTATTATATCACAGCGTCCGATGATATCCATGTCCCTTCTGTTTATTCCGTCCGCCTTGCTGTTGTCGTACTTGCTCCTCCGTGGATGGAATGAATGGAGAGGACAGCTCTATGGCTCAGGGGGCGGCACGCTTTCGGACGTCAAACTGGCTCCCCGGGTGTAACCCTCTTCTAGATTCGGGCGGGACGCCCGGGGCGAAACATTACGACATATTTGCCGGCGGGCAGCTGACGGTATCGATAGGACGGGATGAAATCGGTGGACCACTACAGAGACTCGGTCGTACCCGCAGTCGAAAAGGCAAGCCCTTCGGCGCGGACGCCGAAGGGCTTGGATCTTTGCTTCGAACCAAAGGGACCCAAAGCAACATCTTGATTGACCTCTGTAATCCCTATCGACTCTTAGGACATTTGTCCGGTGACTGATTTCTGGTCATTTTCCAGACCTTTTCTT
>CP070677.1:594418-603115 GCA_020352495.1 Candidatus Latescibacterota bacterium | reverse complement strand
TGCGTGTTTTTCGCCAAAGCGGCAGAGCTCATTGCGAAAAGCACACACAGAGCTATTACAAAGGCTTTTTTCATCGTATTCCTCCAACGTTGCTGAGAAGGAAAGTGAATACGCGAAAACCTGCAGACAATTTAGTCTGGTTCAAAATTGAACCAGTATGTGAAATGGAAATGTGCGGTACCGAGTGCTTAGCCAACCACCTCCTTGCAGACGGCAAACCGCGCGGCCCTACCCGTCTGAATAGGGAGGGGAAAACGATGAAGAAAACTAACTACGAGTTTTCGTCATGATCCTGGCTCTATCGAATCTCTAAATGGTGCACTCGCTCGGGGATGTGTCTCTCAACGCTGCGGGGAAGATTATACCAAAAAACGTGACAAACATCAACTATATTGTTAACCTATGGGCCGTTAACTCGTTATTTGACAATTCCCACCCTGTTTAGTGTCAACACAAAAAGGGGCCGGTGCCTGGCACCGGCCCCTTTTCCCAAACCGTGACGTAGAGACCTCTTACTTCAGAAGCACCATCTTTTTCGTCTACGAGAAGCTCTTCGTCACCAGCTTGTAGAAGTACACACCGCTGGCCGCCGTTGGGTTGAACGGGTTCGGATAGGCGTCATATGGACGGTTCGACATCGACGGCCGTCCGTCGCAACGGTCGGGCACGTCTTGCGCATTGTCCGTGATGGGGTTACACTATTTCTTCAGTGGTTTTTCGGACAAAGGCGCCTCTGCACGTCGCAAAAGGAAACCGACCCATGGACAAGACCGATGCCAATAACATGAGACGAACCGCCTTGGTGACAGGGGCCTCAGGCGGGATCGGTTACGAACTCGCCAGGCTGATCGCCGCAGACGGTCACGACCTCGTGCTCGTGTCGCGCAACGAGACTCGCCTCAAGGAGGTTGCCGGGGAACTCGAAGAGGCGTTCCGCGTCCGGACGGCGTTGCTGCCAAAAGATTTGGCCGTCCCCGACTCGCCGGAACAGATACTCGCGGAGCTCGAGAAAGCCTCCATCGAGATCGACGTCCTCGTGAACAACGCCGGTTTTGGCACAAGCGGCCCCTTTTCCCAGAGCCCGCTCTCGGAACAACTCGAAATGATACAACTCAACGTAACGTCTCTCGTCCACCTGACCGGGCTTCTTCTCCCTAGGATGATCGAACGGAGCCGGGGAAAGGTGGTAAATGTCTCGTCAGTCGCCGCGTTTCAACCGGGACCGTTTATGGCGGTCTATTATGCGACCAAGTCATTTGTGCTGTCGTTCTCCGAGGCGATAGCGAGCGAACTCGAGGGAACCGGTGTTACGGTGACTGCTGTGTGTCCCGGTCCCACGGTCACCGACTTTCAGAATCGGGCCGGCACGGCGGACACCAATCTTTTTCGAAATCACATGACTATGGATGCGCCCGCCGTTGCGCGAATCGCCTACGAGGGTGTCAAAAAGAACAAGCCAGTCGTTATCACCGGCGCGAAAAACAAGTTTCTCGCCTTTGGCAACCGGTTGGTCCCGAGGTCACTCGTGGTCAAGATTGCCAGGTCTTTGAACGAACATCGCAAAAGATAGTTTTGTCCGTTGGCGTTGACGCGCCGGAATATCGCGATCAGCCGGCCGCGTTGACCGTAGCCGAGCCGAATAGCATCTTGGTTATCAGACTACTACCGACGAGATCCCATGAGCTTTTTGACTCATCTCGAATGTGCGCTGTGTGGTCGCTCGTTTGATTCGGAGCGATTGTGGAATCTGTGCACCAAGTGTGACAGACCGCTCGTCGCCCGTTACGATCTCGATACTGCTAGACGCGAATTGGCGCGCGACGGATTGAGAGAACGCCCAGCAAACCTCTGGCGTTACCGGGAGCTTCTACCGGTTCGTGACCCAAGGTTTTCGCTCACGCTTGGCGAAGGGTTTACACCGTTGATACAGACGGCGCGCCTCGCCGCGGAACTCGATTACAAGAACCTATACATAAAAGACGAGGGAAACAACCCGACCGGGTCGTTCAAGGCCCGAGGGATGGCCCTTGCCGTTTCCAGGGCCCACGAGCTTGGGGCGACTTCGTTGTCGGTCCCGTCGGCAGGCAATGCCGCATGCGCGATGAGCGCGTACGCGGCACTTGCGGGGATTGAAGCGCACGTGTACATGCCAAAGGACGTCCCGCAACCGTTCATCGCCGAGTGCCGCGCGCTCGGTGCGGAGGTGACACTCGTCGAAGGTGTCATCACGGACTGTGGTAAGGCGGCCGCAGCCGATAACGAGAAATACGGCCGGTTCGATCTATCAACTCTCAAGGAACCATACCGGCTCGAGGGAAAAAAGACGATGGGATACGAGGTTGCCGAACAGATGAATTGGTCGCTCCCGGATGTCATGATCTACCCGACAGGGGGTGGTACCGGTTTGGTCGGGATGTGGAAGGCGTTCGACGAGTTCGAGAGGCTCGGGTGGGTGAGTTCCAAACGCCCGCGCATGGTCACCGTTCAATCGGACGGGTGCGCGCCAATGGTCAAGGCCTTCCATGACGGCTCGGAGTTTGCCGAACCCTGGAAAGACGCCGCAACGATCGCCGATGGGCTGCGTGTGCCCAGCGCAGTGGGGGATTTTTTGATCCTTCGAGCGCTCCGTGAGAGCAATGGGACCGCGATCGCCGTTTCCGACCAATCGATGATCGAGGCGGCAAATCTAATGGGACGCACCCAGGGTATCTTCCCCGCACCTGAAAGCGGAGCGACCTTGGCGGCTTTTATACGGCTCCGCGATGACGGCTGGATCAAAGACGAAGAATCCGTCGTCCTGTTTAGCACGGGCAGTGGTGCCAAGTACGCCCATCTATGGGCATCGTAGAGTACAGGCGAATCACATAGACTACATCAGACCCTGAACAAACCCGCCGTCCACCTGGACGGTCACGCCAGTGACATAACTCGCCGCGCCGGAGCACAAAAACGTAACCACCCGGGCCAGCTCCTCGGGCTGGCCGAGGCGACCCATCGGGATATCGCCTTCCCACTCTCTGTAGATGTCGGACACACTTACGCCTTTTCGATCCGACAGATCCTTGGCAAGCTCATCCAAACGTTCGGTCTTTGTGTAGCCGGGAGCCACATTATTGATCAACACGTTATCGGGGGCGATCTCCCGTGACACCGATTTCGTAAACCCCACCAACGCCGTGCGCATCGTGTTCGAGAGCAAGAGCGTGAGTTTCGGCTGTTTGACCGTTACCGACAGGATATTGACAATACGACCCCACTTCTGCTCGCGCATCATCGGAATCGCCGTCTTCATCATCGCAACCGCACTCGCCAAGGTCAGATGATAAGCGCGATCGACCTCCTCCATCGCGACGTCATCAAACCCGCCCGGCCGCGGGCCACCGGCGTTTGTCACCAACACGTCCAATCCACCAAAATGACGCGTGACCGTCTCGACAAATCCCGTGGCTTGTTTGCGTGCCGAAACATCGGCGACATGCGCAAAAACCTCACCGCCGGTCTCACGAGTGATCCGGTCCGCCGCGGCGCGAACGTTCTCGAGATTCCGTGAACAGATACCGACTTTCGCGCCTTCCCTCGCCAACTCCCGTGCCACGGCAAACCCCAGACCCTGGCTTGCCGCCGCGACCACCGCAATTTTGTTTTTTAATCCAAGGTCCATTTGAGTGTCCTTAGAGATCAGCAGATCCTACAACGGGCAAAAGGGTCAGAATTCTATCCCCTTCTGCGCAATAATTCCCTGATGAAACGGATGTTTGATTTCGCGCATTTCGGTCACCAGATGCGCGATATCGACGATCTCTTTTGGGGCGTTTCGCCCCGTAAGAATCACATGGAGTTCCTCCGGTTTGTTTTTCAAGGTCTCGACTACATCCTCGACATCGAGATACCCGTAGTCCATCGCGTTGTTGATCTCGTCAAAGATCAAAAGATCGTGTTCGTTTGCCTCGATCAAGCTCTTGCAGAAACCCCACGCTTTTTGCGCCACCTCGGCGTCCCGTTTCTTGTCTTTGGTTTCCCAAGTGAATCCCTCACCCATAGGCTTGATCTCGAAATAGGGGGCCAATCGTTCGGAGACGTGTAATTCGCCGTAATCCCATGAGCCTTTGATGAACTGCACCATGAACACTTTGAATTTCGACCCCACCGCGCGAAGCGCCGTCCCCAAGGCGGCGGTTGTCTTTCCCTTTCCGTTTCCCGTGTGTACGATAACAAGACCCACGCGTTTTTCTTTGGCCATCGCTTTTTTCCTCCGTTCGGCGGCGGGGTATCAGAAACAGGGTAAACTCGAGGGCGTCGGATGTGTTGTGCCCCGCCTAAGCCCTAGCGTACACCACCCCTTATAGGAATCACACGGCCAACTTGATGAAACGTGGCTCCGAGGTTGGAGTCTTATGTCCAGCTTGACAAAACATGTTGTCATTAATAACTTTAAGCTATGCAAACCGTCTATCTCGACAACAACGCCACGACACGCGTGGCCCCCGAAGTCGTCGACGCCATGCTCCCCTATTTGACCGACGCTTACGGGAATCCGTCCAGCATGCACCAGTTCGGGACAAAGGCATCGACCGCGCTCAAAGACGCGCGTGAGCGGGCGGCTGCGTTTCTACGGTGCAAAGAAGCCGAGGTGATTTTCACGAGCGGCGGAACGGAAGCCAACAACGCGGCGATTCGTGGTGTGCTCAACGCCGCCCCCGGGAGACGCCACATAGTAACATCGGTCGTCGAACATCCCTCGGTTCTCGAGGTATTCAAGCACCTGGAAGGCACCGGATACAGGGTCACGTACCTCGGTGTGAATCGTGAAGGGGTGATCGATTTGGAGGAACTCGAGGAAGCGGTAGCCGACGAGACGGCGATCGTCTCGCTGATGTACGCAAACAATGAAACCGGTGTCATCTTTCCCCTCGAGAAGATAGTGGAGATCGTCAAACACAAGGACATCCTCCTCCATACCGACGCCGTTCAGGCGGCAGGCAAGCTGCCCCTCGACATGTCCACGGTCGATGTGGATCTACTCACGCTCTCCGGTCACAAGCTTCATGCGCCAAAAGGGGTTGGCCTTTTGTATGTCCGTCGTGGCACAAGGATCCGGCCGTTCATCATCGGCGGCGGGCAGGAGAGAGGACGACGAAGCGGCACCGAGAACATCCCGCACATCGTTGGTCTCGGACGGGCACTGGAACTGGCAGAGCGGCACACACCCGCCGCGGCCAATGAGATGCGCCGGCTCAGGGACAAGTTGGAGGACGCGATCCTATCACAGATCCCCATCGCGGTTCGAAACGGCGCCAAGGACGCGCGTATCCCGAACACGTCGAACCTGAGTTTTGATGGTCTCGAGGGTGAAGCGATTCTTCTTATGATGGACGAGATGGGGATCTGTGCCTCGAGCGGGTCCGCCTGCAGTACCGGCGCGCTCGAGCCGTCTCATGTTCTAAGAGCGATGGGGCTTGCCGGATCTCTGTCCCAGGGTTCCGTCCGGTTTTCGCTGAGTCGGTACACGACGGAAGACGAGATCGACAGCGTCATCAAAGAACTCCCACCGATTGTGCGCCGGCTGGGCGAACTCTCCGGCCCCGCCTTTTCGACCAAGGGCTAACCCCGGTTCGTCGTTCTTCGCTAAGCCGCCGCGTAATTTCCTAAATGAAGGAAGGGCTGTGCGTGAACTTGCGCCCGCGTCAGACTCAGCCCGTGGGTGACGGAAGGACAACGCGTGAACCCTTGCGCAGGAGCGAGCGAGGATCACCCGCCACCGGTGGGAAGCCGAGCGAAGCGGGCGCGGGTTCACGCGTTGTCCTTCCGTCACCCGCCGGTCAAGTTTGAAACAGGACGGATCCGGGTCACCCGTCCAACCCGGCGTTCTCCTCGATGTGTTTCATGACAACGGTCACAAAATCTCCGACGGGTCGTTCGCCGTCGACCGTCACGTCCGCTAAACGCCGCGTCGGAAACACGTAACTCTCGAACATCGGGCGGGCCATGTCGTTGTACCGACGGATGACTTCCTCGCGGGGTCTGCCCCGTTCGCGTGTATCCCTGTAGATCCGGCGCGCCAGACACGTCTTGTGTGGCACGTCGATAAATACTTTTGTGTCGAGAAACTCGCGGACATCGTCCCAATACAGTGGAAACAAGCCTTCGAGAATCACAAACGACGCCGGGCCAACCGGTATGATTTCTCCCGTCCGTCTGTGCGTTCTGAAATCGTAGACCGGGACATCGGCAGTAAGCCCTTGCGAAAGTCTGCGAAGATGCTCGGTCAAAAGTTGGTGATCCAGCGCGGATGGGTCGTCAAAATTGTACTGGTCGATGATCTCGGGCGCCGCGGATGGGGGCCCTTGATAGTAGGAATCGACTGAGATGCGCACCGTCCGCTCGGCTCCAAGCCGCTTCGCCAACTCGATCGCCAGTGTTGTCTTCCCCGCGCACGATCCACCGGCGATACCTATGAAATAAGGTCGCTTCACTTCCGATACTCCGTCCTCCCCAACTGACGTGCGAGGGCGAACCTTTTCTTGGCAAATACGACAGAAGTCAGGCCGGCCAAAGAGGTGTTGCTAACTGTTTGGAAGGTGCTTGTCGACGCACTCGGAGACAAGCGTCTTGATGGCCTTGTCCATGGGTCCATCAAGACTCAGCCCCGCCGCCATACGATGTCCCCCACCACCGTGCCGCGCGGCTATCGCATGCGCATCGACCCTGCCGTTCGATCGAAGTGATACCTTGATCTTGCCCGTGGGCACCTCTTTGAAAAACAGACAGAGTTCGATGCCGCTTATCGCGCGTACGAGGTCGAGCAGTCCGTCGCTGTCTTCGTACTCGGCGCCGGCCGACTCGAACATCGAACGGGTGACGTGAATCCACGCAATCTTACCCTCGGCTGCGCTCTCGAGTGTCCCAAGGGCGGGGCCAGCGAGCCGCGCGGCGCCCCATCGTTTTGCGAAAACCTTTCTGTGAAGGGCAAACGGATCCACCCCTTTTGTGCAAAGATCCGCGGCGGCCAGAAAAACGCGCCTGTCCGTGTTCGAAAACCGGAACGACCCCGTGTCCGTGATAATTGTCGTGTACAATGCGTCCGCGATGCTTTGTGTTATCTCGCCTTTCATATACTGAATGAGTTCGTAAATCATGATCCCCGCCGCGGCCGCCGTCGTATCGTTCACGACGATATCCGCAAAGTCCTCGTCGGCGCCTTCATGGTGATCGATGCAGACTCGGGGCTTCCCTTTCTTCCGTATTTCATCACCAAAGGGACCGAGATGGACCCAGTTGTTCACATCGACAATCACAACCGCATCGGCCCGATCGAGGATTTGCCTGTCATAGCCATCCGGATAGACCTTGATATCACCGGCAAGATCGAGAAATAGACTATTGCTCGGCGTCGGGCTCGAATTGACTATCGTCGCCGTCTTCCCGAGTTGCTGGAGAAACGCCGCGAGGGCGACCTCACTTCCAATCGCGTCACCTTCGGGATTGATATGGGTCGTCAGCACGAAATTCTCGTGTTTCTTGATGAATTTCGAAATGTCTTTCCACATGGATGTCAGACTCCTCGGGTCACCGTCGACATTGGCAGCCCAAAATTAGCGGACAAGATCCGCGTGTTTGGCTTGACAATCTGGTTATTTCACAACGAATGCCACTCGTACGCTTGCCCGGTACTGTTGGATCTTTCCTTCCTGGACACGCGGCTCTGCTTGAGGACCTCGACGCCCGTGATACCACTTATCGTTTCCGATGCTTTGACCACAACCTGTTGCACCGCGTCATCAAAACTTTTGTCCGACACGCCGATAAGCTCGATAACCTTCACCGCACCCGCAGAGATGTGGTCGTTCATTTCGCCTCTTCCATTAGTATACACGTAGTATACACGCGAGCCCGTTGGCCACAGATTTGGAAAAAACACCAAGGGCTTAGCTTTGCATATTTCCGTCCCGAGATCAAGCGGGCCGTTTGGTGGGATCGGCGCTTCGCCCTCACGCCGGTATGTCGATCGAAAAGTTTGCCTCACGGGAATGATGTGCGAATGGTTATTGGTCCGGTCGGCTGGCGGGCTTGTCGAGTATCCCAGGCGGGAACGAACCTACCGGACGACCACGATCTTTCTCGCGTCTTCCTGCGCCCCGGCTATGACTTTGACAAAATAAACACCGGCGGGGACTTTTACGTTGCTGTCGTTTGTCCCGTCCCACGGCATGGTGAGAACCTGCCCAAATACCGCGTCCGAGTAGAGGTTCTTTACCCGGCGACCAAGAACGTCATAGATCATTATCTCGACATCCGTGGGGATCGGTATGGGGAGTTCTGCGTCGGGGTCCTGGTACGACGTCGGCACCCTGACCGATATCATCGACCTGTCGTTGAACGGATTGGGAGAGGCATTTGAGAGAAGACTCTCTTTTGGGATCGGGAACATCGCCCGCGTCTCAAGATTGTGAGCTTGAATCGTGATCGTCGTGTCCTGGTCGCGATACGTCGTCGTGAAGGTACCCTTTACGTAGTAGCGATACAAACGCCCGGGCACGATGGGAGGATATTCCGTCGTCTTCTTATCATCAAAGAACTTGAACGGCGTGAAGGACTCCCGTGGCTCCCGAAGCGGCTGCAGATTGTCCGCAATCACTATATCGCTTTGGTTTCCCTCGAGGTCGACACGATGGAGCTCGAATTCCGCGTCGAAGAAGT
>CP070677.1:586347-594318 GCA_020352495.1 Candidatus Latescibacterota bacterium | reverse complement strand
TGCGGAACTCGCCGGCGCACCCCTACTCTCCACGCGCTCGATCTACCCCCACTATCCACACGCCCACAACGCGCCATCGACCGCGGGACTCCGGCGGACCTGCACTAACCCTTTGTTTTCAAACTGCTTACTCGTTTCAGAAACTCGTTCTTGTCGACAAACCCAAACACCCGCAGGTCCTTGCGTTCCTTACCCTTTTTGTCGAGGAACACGATCGTCGGGACTCCCTTGATCGAATATTCCTTTCGGATCTTTGCCACCTCGGGCGAAGCGGTTTCGGTCAGGTCCGCCTTTACCGTGAGGAACTCGGAGGTGGCATCAACCACTTCCTGTTTTGAGAACGTTCGGTGATCGAGCTCTTTACACGGAAGACACCATTCGGCGGCAAAATCGATGATCACATACCGCCCGTCTTCTTTGGCCTTGTCGAGAAGACCGGCATCAAAATCCTGCCACACGATACCGCCTTCGGGCTCGCCGCGTGCGAGGATGTGGCCCGGCGCCAGCAACAGATACAACCCAAAGAGCGGGACGGCGATTCCGACAAATCGTTTGAAAACCTGAAAGAAAAGCGCAGTTGTCTGAGTCTTCCTGACGAATCCCAGATAGATCCCGCTGACAACAAAGAGAATGCCCATCAGCGCGAAGTAAGCCACATCACCAATGTGTGGTTCGAGGAAAAAGATCGCCATCGCGATAAGAATCACTCCAAAGAGCTTTTTGATCCAATCCATCCACTCACCGGACCGTGGGAGCTTCGAGATGCTGCCTGAAATCACGGCGAGAAACAAGAAGGGAAGCCCCAGACCAACGGCGAGCGTGAAAAAGAGCGAGAAACCCAGCGCCGGATTTCCGCTCTCACCGACAAATGTAAGAAGCGCCAAGACAAAGGGGCCGATGCACGGTGCGGCAACGATGCCAACGGTGAGCCCCATCATGAAGGCGCCGATGAACCCTTGCTTTGAAGTTCCGGCAAAACCGCTGAGTCTCGCGGGCACCCGAAACTCGTAAAAGCCAAACATCGACAACGCCAAAAGAATGAGCACAAGCGCGACGACGCCCACGACAAACGGGTTCTGAAGCGCTGTTCCCAGGATGCTTCCCGTCAGCGCCGCGATGAGACCCAGCGTCGAGTACATCGCCGCCATACCAAGAACGTAAATGGCGGCGAGAAAAAATGTGCGTGAGGTCTTGCCCCCGGCTTGACCACCAAAATAGCCAACGGTGATCGGGATCAAAGGATAGACGCAAGGTGTCAAGTTGAGTGCGAGTCCCCAGATGAACACCATTAGAAATGCGAAAAGGAAGCCACGCCGGGCGATGATGGCACCGACTCGCCCACCCTCGTCTTCGGGCTTCTCGGTGTCGAGAGCGGCTCCCGACGTGAAGTCGATGTTCTTGAAGATTTCGGCGTGAGTCGCGTCGATCGCCTCGGTAGCGGACGATACGCGAACAGGGATGCTCAAGACATCGTCTGTGGGGGCGAGGCATTTCTCGTTGTCACAGGGCTGATAGGTCACGGTTGCTTTGATCGTGTGTTCACCCAGCCCAACCTCTTTGGCCACATCAACGCGAATCCCTATATGAACGGTGCCTTCGTAAAGACGGAGCGGTTTGTCGGAGAATGACAAGCTTTTCTCGACCGCCTCCGGGTAAACGATTTGCTGAATCGACATACCGGTGGGCGGATCTACAGAGACCTTCGTGGGGATCAAGTATTCGTCGCTTACTTTATTGGCGTTTATGTGCCAGTGGAGTTTCATCTTGAGCACTATGGCGATGTCGATCGAACTACCTTGGGGGACGCTGCTCAACGATGTGTACGCCGCGGTGGAGACCGGTTGATCAAATGGATCGAACGGTGCCGTCGTCCCCGTGGTAGCCAGCACGACGATCAGGGCAGTGATGAAAATGACCAGCGAGAGAACGTTGTATGATCTTATTTGGTTTCGCATGTCGAAATGTATCTTTCCCGTCTTCGAGTTCCTTTGCCGGGGCTGTTCGATAGTAAGGTTCGGGCCCGGCGCGGATGCTCCGTCGTCTGCAACCACCGGCCAAGCCTCGATTCTCAATGTTGTGGCACCCTTAGCTTGTACGCCAAAACAAGGTACGCATCCCAAACAACCCTGTCAAGCGTGTCCGGATGACCCGGCCTATCGCTTGCAGGCCATTGCGATGCCATCTCTTACCGTAAGCATCACGACGTCGACCCGACGATCGTTTTTGACATGTCTGTTGAACGCCACCACCGCGTGATCGTCCTTTTCCTTTGGCTCGAGGACGCGACCGCTCCAGAGGACGTTGTCGGCGACGATTAGCCCACCGGTGCGGAGCTTGGGCACACAGGCCTCCCAGTAATTGATGTAGTTCCCCTTGTCGGCGTCGACAAAAATGAGGTCAAACGGACCGGAGAGCGTCTCGACGCTCTTGAGCGCCTGGCCGAGCCTAAGCGTGATCTTTTTGCCATGTGGGCTCTTGTTCCAGTGTTTCTGCGCGATCGCAGTGACCTCCGGATCGACATCACAGGTGATGACCTCTCCGTCATCGGGAAGCCCCTCGGCGAGCTTGAGCGCGCTATAGCCGGTGAAGGTTCCGATCTCGAGAACCCGTCGTGCCCCGATCGAACGTGCCAGGAGGGTTAGAAACATCCCCTGTACCGGCCCCACCAGCATCCGCGCCTCTTCCGATTTTGCGTGGGTTTCCTCTGCAATCGCCTTGCACACTGGTGAATCGGGGGTCGTGTGGTCTTCGCAATATGTGAGAATCGCCTCTGGGTTTATTCCAAGCATCGGTATGCTCCTTATTAGTGTCGTGGGCAATTAGTGCCGTGGGCAGGCGCGGCTTGTCGTGGTGCAGTGGTGCAGGTTGACTCGGGAGAATATAGGACAATTTGGAGACCACCACAAGCGCCGCACGTGGATTCTCAGGGTCATCTCGGGCGGTGTTGAGCCCGAGTCCGTGGGTCAGGCGGTTTTCACAGCCTGCTGATCTTTATCGAGAAGGAAGCCCAGCTAAAAGGATGTCGCACGCCGTCGGGGCCCCGAAGGGCGTTTCGTCTGGCGTTGCAGAGGGCACGCGTCGTCGAGCACTCACCGCGAAGCCAAGAGAGTGTGAATGTCTTCATGAGCTCGCGCGCGGCGTCGTCTCTGACATCCCAAAATGTCTGAACAACCGCGCCGGTGCCCGCGTCCAGGAACGCATCCCCCAGGCTCGGTCCCACTACACGGGCCTCGACGTATGGAGCACCGCTTGAGCAACCGGAGAGGACTGCCGTTTCACAGTTGCGCAGATCGGCGGCCCGGATGTCGGCGAAGTCGAGGTACGCCGCCTCCGGAGCCAGCTCGTCGGCCGGTGTTGCCACCGGGATCAGCATCAGATACGGGACCTGGGGATCACGAAGCGTGTGCGCTGCCAAATAGACATAAGACGCCTCCTCCCACTCGGATCGTAGGTTTGACTTTGTGGCGGAGTCACCCGACAGAAGGGTTGTGCCGGGGTCCATCGCCTTGACCAGCAAGACTTCGGGCAAAACGTCCGGCAATTCCGGTTGAAAGGGATATCGATTCCGCAATCGTTCTGACGGTCTGGAGCTGGCGAGTATGACACCCGGGCCAGCGTTTGAAGCGTCGGTCGGTGGGTCCGCATGTCTCAGGTACGCCACGTCACGGCGCACCAAAAGAGGCTCGTATTCCTCTCCGGAACCAATGTCAAACGTTTCGAATGGAATCCGGCTCAAGAATCCATCGGTAGATATCAACAGCGTTGCTTCCGGGAAAACTTTGGTCTCGTCGCTGACCTCTGGCGGCAGGAGTACATGTGCAAGCATCCTCAGATTCTTTGACAGCCGGGGTGAGGGACCTCTGGCTGGATCCGAAGGATCCACAGACATCATCCGCCAGCTTTCGAGAACGAGATCTCGAAGTTTATTTGTCGCAATTCCCAACACGTCTCGTCGGACCACGGTCGGTGTCACCGTCCAACGCCAGACTTCGTCGGAGCGGAGGAGATAGGTGCAGTGGATCGCACGTATCTCGTTAACACGAGTTTTCGCGCGGAGCGCACGTTCACTAAAGTCATCAAATATCGACCCGAACTCCCCGCTGCGTTTGGCGATCTGCTCGCTCCTGGTTTGCCGTTCTTCCGCGTCCGCGTGTCGACCGTAGGGGTGCTCCCGGCCAATTGCGCGGTACAAATCTCGCCAGTACAACTCTGCACCGTATCCGAGTAGTGGATCGTGTGACGTCAGATCGTGCATCAACTGCCGGAGGTCGTCACATTCGCCGATCCACAGATAGCTCTGCGCAGCGGGGTCCAATTTGGTCACGAATTCAGTGAAACGAGCCAGCCCTTCCTCGAGGGCATGAATGGCTGACGGTTGGTCATTGGATGCAAGATCGAGCCTGCTATGGAGCACATCCCTCGCGACCCACTCACGTTGTAGACGGACTTCGTCTCCCTTTACGATATCGTCGAACCGTTGGAGCGCCCACGCCGTCGTCTCTATGTCTGACAGTTGATGCGACGCTTTGGCCAAGACGAGAGCAAACCGGGCCGACAGGTTTGTCGCGGATATCTCTACGCACCGTCGCAGACCCTCGCGGGCTATCGCAAGGGCGTCGTTTGGTCGATCATTGTCCAAGAGGCCCTCCGCCCAGTGGAGGTGTATAGTGGGGATTTCCTCACGATAGGAGTGTGGCAGATGCATATTCTCGATCTCGGCGATCGTCTCTCTGAATATCTCCTCGGCGGCTCTTGGATTGCCGCGCGCCATGTGCATTCGAGCTTCCACTTGGTCGTCTCGAAGCAATTGTACGTTGAATAGATTTGTCAGCTCGCCGGGGTACTCGCGTTCGAGCACGCGGGTCCGCCGAAGGAGTCTGTCAACGATCTCCCAACATCCCAAGTTGGCATGGAATTTCATTGCCTCGACGATAAAGCGGATCTCTTTGTACCCCCCCTTGTATTCCCGGCATATTTCTATGGCTTCATTGAGAAGATCATGGGCCAACGACAGCCGACCGTGACCGGCATAGTACCATGCATAGAACGAGCTGATTCGTGCGGCTTGCTCTGCGATGCGGCTGCGGTGTGCGATGCGTTTTGCTTTTTCGTAACAAACGATCATCGAATCAGTCCTACCCTCTCTTTGGTGCAGGCTTCCCAAAACGCCGAGTGCCTGGCAGGTCATTTTGTGATAACCAAGCTCGGAGAATTCCGAACAGGCACTATGCAGATACCTCTTATGTTCTTTATCGTTGCCGATCGCTTCTAAGAGCATAGCAACCCTGTATCTTGAGGCGGCGGCGTAGCGCTGGTCCCCCAGCTCTTCGAAAGATCTTGTCAATTCGTAGTATCTCTTGAGCTTGTCGATTGCGGAGAGATCCGGATTTTCCAGAATGGAGATATCCTCCGTCCGTAGCCTGATAAGGGCCACGAGAGTGTCGGGTGAGAGCCGGTCGATGAAGTTGTCGTCTCTTTCATCACACTCGTAATGATACTCAGAGGCCAGCACTCGGCCGATCCGCCTGGCGTAGTGCTGGAGTATTGACGCCTCGTTTGCGTTGCCCTCCAGGTACAGGCGGTTTACCTCTCTGCCGATCTTACTACGCGTGCGGTTCAGGACGAGAAATCCGACCTCACGTCCATATCTCGCGAGAGTGCTGTCATCGCTGGAAATCAAGTGTTCGATCATCTCATCGGAAACGCCCGCTGGAAACTTGTGGTGATCCGTTTTTTGCTCGCTCGTGCAGGCAAACGTTTGAAGAAGAAGTAATAGAGAGGTAATCGTTAGGAGGGGGAGTAGGAATCGAAACCGATCAGCACGTGTCATGTTGCAGTGGGACAGCAGGTCCTGCCGAATCTTCGTCGAAAGGTGCCGATCTGTTACGGGCGTTAGATGAAATCGGGTCATACCTGTGTAAGGGGGGAGAGTGTACGGACATTAGTATAGATTTACGAGAGATTCATTTCAACATTTTTCGAAATTTGACTTCTCTTTTCACATCTGTCAGATCTTGCGCGCGAGTGACTTGGCCTCGAATTCTGTTGCTTGAAACACACCGTTCGAGTATCATAGGTACGTACACGTTCCCCCCAAAGGTTCCAGATGACTCTCGCGGCAAGGGCAGCTTGTTGATTTCCTAGTGTTCGACATATACCAAACGTTTTTCTGTGCCCTTGCACCGCACCGATCGTTGTCATGGCCGTCGAAACCGATTCCATCAAGCCAAACGACAAAGAGCGTCAACCCGACGCTGATGTTAGACTGGTCAAAGCCGTCTCGGCTGGCTCCGTGACCGCATGGCATGAGTTCATTGATCGTTATTCAGGAATGATATATGGCGTGGTTCGCCGTCACTTACTGGCCGAGGACGACGATGAGGTGCGTTCCGTATTCGTCGACGTTTTGAAATCCCTTCACAATGGAGAAATCGCAAAATATCGCGGTGGCGCAGCGCTCTCCACATGGCTAATCGTCTATTCGAGGAGTCGAGCCCTCGATTTTTTTAGAAGACGATACGGCAGATATCGGACTCCCGAAGGGTACAAGCGGCTCAGCGAGCTGGACAAAAAGGTTCTGCAACTGTATTACGTGCAGAGACTTCCTCTCGAAATTGTATTGCATCTGCTTGACTGGAGTGGATTTTCTGCAGGGATCGACGACATTGTCGAGTCCGTTCAGCGGATCGAAGACACCATGGATCGACGATATCTGAACCGGATCGAAAGGCAGCATCAAGCAGATAAATTTGGCATGGATTCGGTTCGAATGCTCAAGTATTTGATTCAGCTGAGATCTGACTACGAGGAAAAAACGAGATGTGACAGACCGGACGTTCACATGATAGAGCGTGAGGCTAAGGCGGTGGTCGACAAAACTAGGGAGCTGGTCTCCGCCCTCTCACCCAGTGAAAAAGAGATCATAACTCTGCGATTCGATCGTGGGTGGACCGCCAAAAAAATCGCCGAGAAACTCGACCTGGGTGGCCCACGACGCGCCTATACGCTTATCGACAGAGTGATTCGGAAGCTCAGGAGATCCCTGTTTCCCGAAGGCGACTTGTAGCCCGGACGGGCGAATAGCCGGCTGCACGGAATTTGTACGGGAATTCTATGCATCCGGCCGTATGTGTAAAGAAAAGGTGACACCGATTTGTTGAGGGACTACTATATTAATCGAATCCAGGGCCAAAGGAGTGGTCATGAAACGCGATCCCCACAACCCCCATCCCACTGTAGAAGATATTGCCCGTCTGATCGAAGGCCGCCTGGGCGAGATCGATAGAGCCCGGGTGGTGGCACACATGCGCACCTGCAAGGGGTGCTTTGAGAAGTATCAAGACTCGGCGGTGCTTCAGGGGCTCTGGGAGACCGGCGCGCCCGGTTTCGATTCAACAAAGGAGCTCGTCAGGGCGGGGGGACACGTCACAGCGCGGGATTCTGATACTGTCGACACCGGGCGAGTCGAGAGACCGTCTGTTTCGCGGTCGTGGTTCAAGAGGCCGGCTCCTGTTGCCGCTGTCGCTGCAGCGCTGGTCTTTGTAGTGGTCGGTGGCTACTGGCTTGGCAGTCGGGATCGCAGTGGGATTCCTGCTCTCGATCCGTCCGTTCTTACCCCGGTGAAGGCCGCTGTAGAGACCGCTTCTGGCTGGGGTCCGATCATTCTGCCTGGTGGCGAGGATGGGGTGGGGAACAACGGCTCTATCTATCGTTCGGGTTACGTACGGCTCGATGATCCCCTCAACACATCGCTCACTCTTTTATATGAGGAGTACCAGCGAGGGAGTCCGTCACAAGACGTCGCCTACTGGCTCGTCGCCGGGCACGTGGCCACCGGGCAAATCGATGCTGCGCGCGACTTCGTTGCCGACGCCCGCAAACGGTATCCCAATGATCAAAGGATCGTCGTTGTGGAGGCCATTGTCGCCTACCTCGACGGCGAGTACGATCGATCCGAGAAGCTCCTCAAAG
>CP070677.1:573086-586247 GCA_020352495.1 Candidatus Latescibacterota bacterium | reverse complement strand
GGGGTCGAGTCTATCTCGTGTGCCGGACGGCGGCGACACCAACGACAACCTCGCCGACTTTTCGGTGACCGAGCCGTCACCGGGTGCGTTCAACGTTCCGCGTCGCGACGCGGCACTGCGGCGGGCGCGGGAGACGAACATCCGAGATGTCCTGCCGGCGCCAGCGACCGAGGTCGTTCGGCTCTGCGTTGTGAACCGGGGTGTCAACCCGATTGCCCGGCGATCGGTCGTTGTCGAGCTTCGCGATTCGACACAAGCCGGATCGTGGGACGTCGGGCACTTTACCAACGACTTCGACATCGCCCTGGATGACAGCGTCGAGGTCACCTTTCGAGTCGACCTCACACTCGGATACCACTGGATTCGAGCGTTGATGACGTACCCCTCCGACGAGCGGGAGGGCAACAACAGCGTCCAGTTGTTCAGACGAGTGGGCGCGCCACCGGTAATCATCAGCGAGGTGATGAGTCATCCTCTTTCCCGCTGCCCCGAGTACGTGGAGCTACTCAACACCTCAGGGGATCCATACGATCTGGCCGGTCACTGGATACGCGACGCCGCTCATTCACCGGTCCGCATCGTCTCAGAGAGCGCAGTGATCCGTTCACGGGGCTTGGCCGTTCTCACTCCCGATGCAGAGGGGCTCCTCGATTATTTCCCCGGGCTCCGCCCAGATGTCGTCATCCAGCCGGAGGGGATTTGGCCCACTCTCAACCACTCGGGGAGCGGAGTCGAGGCGGACTCGGTCATTCTCCTCGACAGTCTGTTGCTCGCCGTCGATCGGGTGGCATACCCGCCACAGCCGTCGAGCACCCGAGGCCGGAGCGTCGAGAGGGTCGATCTTTACCCCGTCATAGGCCATCACACCTGGGTGCTCTCCAGTGCATCGCGAGGGGGTTCACCAGGTGAGGAGACTACCGGGGCGATCCTCCAACGCCCACTCGGTCGGAGTATGATCGTCACCCCGAAGTCTTTCGACCCCTGGCAGACCGAAACCCTCTGTGTGACGGTTCCGGAGCAGCCGGTGGCGTCGAGGGTTGTGGTGAGCGTTTACGATATCGAGGGACGGCGTGTAAGTGAACTTGGGTCGACGATGCAACTGCCATCGGTGTTCGCGTGGGATGGGAAAAATGCAGAGGGGGACACTGTGCGACCTGGTTTGTACATCGTAGCGTGTGAGTTCTTTTTGTTGGAAACCAATGACAGACGTGTGGAAAAGGTGGTGGTGGGGTGTGGAAGAAAGACCGAGCGATGACGTTGTCCTGCACAGTCGGCGGATCTACCTCAGTCTCTTTGTTACCGTTCTTCTCACGTTGATGGGGTGGTGGGGAAGCGGCCGAGCCATTGGCACTCTCGCGTACAAAAACCCCGAGGATGCCGTTTTGGGGATCAATGGCTCGTCGCGCGTGTTGCTGTTCGACGCTCCCGAGAAACGCCCACCGGGGGCTCGCTGGATCGTCGAGGCGGGCGAAAGACGTCTGTTCGACATCAAGGGGCTGGATTACTACGGCGTTCGTCTCGGGCTCCGAGAACAACGCTGGGGAGTAATCGTGTCGGTGGCACGCGTCTCGGCTCCCATCGGCGGGGAGAGTCTCCTGAGTGTCGAGTCGCTCTTCCTTGGAAACCGATACATCTCGTTCTCTGTCGGTGTAAACCTCAACTGGCTTTCACTCGACGGGATGTCGAGTGAGTATTTTGTATCCGCATCGGCGAGAATGTTCGCCCGTGTCCGCAGCGGTTTTGTGATCGGGTATACGGCGGAGGCCATTCGGATCGCGGGGGAAGCGCTCGCCGGGGGCGACGCGAATCTCTATCTCGTGGTGCTTGCCGATTCGCCGGTTTGCGTGCTGTCGCGTCTCGGAGTGGCACGAGACGGAGTGGTCGATGTTGGACTCTCGACCCGTCTCCGGATCAGCCGTCATCTGTGGGCCGCCGTCGGGTATGACGATGCCACCGGAATTTTGAAGAGTTCAATAACGATCCCGCTCATGTCAATCGGCGTGAGTGTGGGTGCGAGTATCCACCCTGTTCTTGGGGTGTCGAAGAGCCTCTTTGTTTCGTGGGGGTGGGACTCGTGATGCGGGGGAGGGAGGCCATCGTGTTGCTGGCCGCACTGCTTTCGGTGCTTGGTTGCGGATCGGTGCGCCCAAGGGGAGACGCCGATCGACGGGGTCCCGACCGGGGGGAGATACCGATCGTGTCCGATGGGTCTGGAGATGAGGACGACGCGGGGCGTCACCTTGGCGCCGGTACCGAGGGCGAGGATGTCTCACCGCTTGTCGGTCCGTTCTCGACCAGAGATGACACGCTTGTCCACCTCGATGACTTGCTCGCCGATGGCGAATCGGTTCCGGAATCGGACACGGATGTTGTTGCTCTCATTGGGGGGGACTATCAAAACACCGCCACGATGGTATCGCGACGGGCAAACCGGGATCGTTCGAACACAAAACCAGGTGACCCCGGAATCTCGTGGCGAGTGACCGGTGTCGGAGGGTCGGGATCGGATCTAAAAGCGCGGGCCGAGGGAGGCGGTGTCTTTACCTTGGGTCTTCGTATGTCCGAGACTTCTCCAACGGTTGGGTACGTGACGTTGGGCAGATGGGGAATCATCCGATCGGTGCACGTCGGTGTCATGAACGTCCGCATGGGAGAGAAGCTGATTCTGGGAAGGAGACTTGGCAGGTATCCGGTTACCGCAACCGGTTCGGTCAGAGACGGGATGGTGGTCTCGTCATCGCTTTCTCGGTGGTTTGGCAGACCGGGTGTCTTTGTTGAGATGGGGAAGGGTGGCGCGAGGGGTCGCCTGTTGCTCGCTGGGGCCTCAGACGACACCGCTTTGATTAGACCCAGAACGCTTTGGCTATCTCTTTATCATAACGCCAAACGGGTTGGTGTCGGCGTGGCGGTGGGTGAGCAGTTGGAGGGGCTTGACGGCGCGCGATATGGATCACAACGATCGCGACCAGCGGTAGTGTCGATTCAGACGGCGTTTCGTGCCCGTCCAATAGAGAGCTCCATCGAGATCGCCCGCTATATGGGGTCGAGACTTTTCGTCGCACTCCGGGTAGTGGACCGCAACCGGAAACGGGCCCTTCGTTGGCGGATATTGTGTTTTCGTGCGCCCTACTTCTCGTCGTCGGTCGACCCGCTGTTGGATTTACGCCCGCCGGATAGAACAAACCAAGGTGCGCGTCTCGATGTTTCGTTGGCGCGTTCCCCGGTGCGAACGTCTTTCCTTTTGATGACGGGACAACTGCGATCGCCGCTCGAGCGAATGCCATACCGCCGTCTGATGGTGACGGTGTCCCGCCGGTCTCGTCATTCGGTTTTCTGGGAGTGTTCTCTTTACCGTGTCGACGAAATACGTTATCGGTATCCGTCCGATGGTCTCACTAAAGAGGCTGACAATAGCCGGAATCGAGAGACGAAATTCCGGGCAACACTCGGCGTGGACAATGAGGGCCGTTTTTCGCATCGATTGCGGGTCGACTATCTACCGGGACACCGCAGACCTGCCGGCGGAGTCTTGTTGTCGCTGGCCTCGCGGCTTGTTGCGGGAGATCTCGAAATGCAGTGGCAGCTCGCCGCGCACTCGCTCGTCCCGGGTCAACGGGGGTACATCGCCAGATCAGGTGTCGGACCTTTTGACTGTTTCTCCGCGGTGTCGGGGAGAGGATCCGATGTGTCGGTGCGTCTCCGGTGGCGGGTGTGGAAAGGAGTGACGGTCACCGCCTATCACCGAACCACCTGGTCAAAAACCGGACGTACGTATCTGGGTCTGGACTACCGGAGGTAGCTCGAGCGGCGACCGGCGAGTGCTCGCCTGGGCCGGCACGCCTTGGCGGGGGACGACGAAAACCGGGAAAGCGGCTATTAATACACCATTTGACAAAGCCGACTCATGTTGATACCCTCAGCAAATAGACTTCGCAAGTCGCACGCGCGGGATTGTGCCCACTCCCGGTCGAACCAGCATTGGGTGGGTGGAGGGCACCACGGGGTCACGGGTGGCTACCCATTGCCGTTTTGTTTTTTCCTTCGAGAAGCGGGGTGTTGAGGAGTGGCGCGAAAAACCGTCGTTGCACAACGAGCCGGGATTCCCACCGCCGTATCTATACTGGAGGTTCTCGCCCGAGCCAAGGCGCTGGAAGCGGAGGGCCGCGAAATCATCCATCTCGAAATCGGTGAACCCGACTTCGACACACCGGCAAACATAAAACGGGCCGCCATACGAGCGCTCGACGAGGGGTACACGCACTACGGCCCCTCCGCCGGGTTGCCGGAAGTCCGCGAGGCGGTCGCGAAATTTGTCCGCCAAAGCCGGGGTGTCGATGTGGAGCCGGAACAGGTGCTCATCACCTCCGGTGCAAAACCCGCGATATTCTTTACTGTTCTCGCGCTCGTCGATCCCGGTGACGAGGTCATCTATCCCAATCCGGGATTTCCGGCCTATGAGGCCACGATCAGGATGGTTGGGGGAATACCGGTCCCGATGGTGCTCGAGGAGGAGCGTGGCTTTGCCGTCGACCCGGAGGGGTTGGAAACACTGGTGTCGGAAAAGACAAAGCTCTGCATCATCAATTCCCCGCAGAATCCCACGGGAGGCATTCTTCCCCAAGAGGTTCTGGATCGGATCGCCGAGCTCGCCCATCGGCACGATTTCTATGTTCTTTCCGATGAGATCTACTCGAGGATCGTCTATGACGGTGCCTTCGCCAGCTTTTATTCGGTCGGCGGAGCCGCCGAGAGGACGATACTCGTTGACGGGTTCTCGAAGGCGTATGCGATGACAGGCTGGCGTTTGGGATACGGGGTTATGCCCAGAACACTCACTCCGGTGGTGGCGCGGCTGTTTTCGAATTCGAACAGCAGCACATGCACGTTTGTCCAAAGGGCGGGAATCGAGGCTTTGAGGGGACCACAGGTGAGCGTGGACGAGATGGTCGGGGAATTCCGCGAAAGACGCGATATTCTCGTGGAGGGGTTGAACGATCTCCCCGGTTTCAAGTGTCACAAACCCGCCGGGGCGTTCTATGTATTTCCAAATATCACGGGGACGGGAATGACGTCAGCCGAACTCCAACGGTTCCTAATGGAACGTGCCGGTGTCGCGGTAATCGCCGGACCGTCATTTGGAGAGTTTGGCGAGGGTTTTATACGATTGTCGTACGCGAATTCGCAGGCTAACATCCGAAAAGCCCTCCAGAAGATGGCGGCGGCGCTCAAGGGGAGCCAGCCGGGAGTCTAGAGGGGTGCCCAAGAGCTGACAGAGGAGCAGATCACGAAATGAAGTCACTCGATATCGTAGCTTTGGGTGGGAACGCGATCTTGCCAGCGGGCAAGACCGGTACAATCAAAGAGCAAGTTGCGATCACTCGAACTGCGATGTTGGAAATCGAAAACCTTGTTGCTGCCGGCAGACACGTCGTGCTGACACACGGGAACGGCCCCATCGTCGGCAACATCGTTATGCGCAATGAGGCGATCAAAGATGACATACCCCCAATGCCCTTGGATGTCTGTGGGGCGGACTCGCAGGGTGGAATCGGTTACATGATTCAACAAACGCTTCGCAACGTGCTGCGAGAGAAGGGACGGGAAGAGGAGGTCGTATCCGTGATCACTCAGGTGCTCGTCGACGCCGCCGACCCGGCGTTCGAAAAGCCGGTCAAACCGATCGGTCCGTTCTACACGTTGGATGAGGCCAAAAAGCTGGCGGATGAGAGGGGTTGGGAAATCGCCGAAGACGGCAGTTGGGGTTACCGGCGGGTGGTGCCAAGCCCTCATCCCATCGAAATCATAGAGATCGGAGTTGTGAGAAATCTCGTACGGGCGGGCATCATCGTTGTTACCGTGGGTGGAGGCGGGATTCCCGTCGTGTTGAAGGACGGTCTGTACGAAGGCGTGGAGGCAGTGATCGACAAGGATCTCGCGTCATCGCTTCTCGCCCGACGGCTCGGAGCGGAACGGCTGGTCATCTTGACCGACATCGACGCGGTCTACAAAGACTATGGCAAACCGTCGGCCAAACCGCTTGGGAAGGTGTCGCTCGACGAGGTCAAAATGCTGTATCAGGCTGGTCAGTTTCCCGCGGGGAGCATGGGTTCGAAAATCCAAGCCGCGATCGAATTTCTCGATAACGGAGGCGGCTGCGTCGTCATCACCGAACCTGGAGATCTTGGGGACGCGATTGAGGGACGTGTCGGAACGACGATCAGCGGTCGCTCGACCGATGGAAATTAAGACACCATACGGAAAAGGTGAAAAGGTCCTCCGAATTCCCCCGGAGGTCAGCGTCGAGTTTCTCAAGCCTCACGAAACGACACCAATGGCAGATCTGCAGGCCGTTTTCGCGCAAGCCTGTCGCAAACCCATCGGTGTGCCGCCGCTCGATGAGCTCGTGGGTGGTGGTGGGAACGTAGTCATCCTCGTTTCCGATCTCACGCGCAGCAAGGGGGCCGAGGCCGTTCTACCGCTCTGTATTGAGTATCTGAGGGAACTGGGCGTCCCACCGGTTTCGATTCAAGTTATCGTCGCCAGAGGCACACACCGGAAACTCACCAAATCCGAGAAGGCGTTTTTCAAAAAAGGCGCTGTGGCGGGAATCGCCGTGGAAGAGCATGACTGTGACGACCCGGCGAAGCTCTCGGCGCTTTTGTTGACCCAACGGGGTACGCCCGTCCGGGTGAACATCGGACTCAAGGACGCCGGACTCATCATCATACTTGCTCCCGTCTCGTTCCATTATTTTGCGGGTTTTGGGGGTGGCCGGAAGCTCGTCCTCCCGGGATGCGCAGACCGTCACGCGATTCTGGCAAACCATAGGATGAGTCTGATGGAAACGAAACCGGTCGCATTGCATCCCCAGTGTCGCCCCGGCGTACTCGATGGAAACCCGGTTCACGAAGATATGTGTGAGGCCGTCGAGGCGTTGCAGCACGTGTTCGGCATCAATTTTTTTACCGACGAATCCGGTAGGCTTAGTTTTCTCAACGCCGGGGATCCAATCCGATCACATCTCGAGGCCTGCGAAGCCTATGAGGGGGTTTACAGGTGCACGCTCGAACGCCGTCATGATGTGTTGGTTCTCAGCACGGGCGGCTATCCGTACGACATCAACTTTCTCCAAAGCCACAAGGCACTTCGGAACTCGGCGGGGGCGCTCAACGAAGGAGGAACGGTTCTCTTTTACGCGGAGTGCGTGGAGGGCATCGGGTCGGCCAGTCTCGAGGCCGCACTGAGTCTCAAAAAGAAGGATTTTCTGAAGTCAGCTTACGAGAAGTACGATCTCAATAATCAGACCGCTGTGTCTTTGCATGAGCTGACGGAGAAATACGAGATCGGCATGGTTTCGACAATGAACGTCGATCTTCTCTTGTCTTGGGGGATCAAGCCGTGCGTCAACGCCGAGACGTTTCTCGCCGAGGCGTTGGAAAAACACAACGCGGACAGAGTGGGAGTGAATCTGAACGGATACACGCTGCTCCCACAGCTTCAATCTGGAGGTGACCGGTGAGGGCACTGATCGTGGGCAGTGGAGGTAGAGAGCACACGCTGGCCTGGGCGATCAAGAAATCGCCAAACGTGGACGAGCTCTATGTCGCGCCGGGCAACGGCGGTACGAGCCAAATCGCCAAAAACGTCCCCGTCACTGGAGACGACCTCGATGCCCTCGTTTCGTTTGCCGTCGAGAATGAGGTGGACCTCACCGTGGTCGGACCCGAAGCCCCCCTGGTTGACGGGATTGTCGACAGGTTTCGAGAGGCGGGACGCCGGTGTTTTGGTCCCACACGAGCGGCAGCACGGCTCGAGGGCAGCAAGGTATTCGCCAAGGAGTTCATGAAACGACAGGCGGTCCCGACTGCGGATTTCGAGATATTCGACGACGCGACAAAGGCGAGAAGTTACATTGGGTCAGTGGATTTTCCTATTGTCATTAAAGCAGATGGCCTAGCTGCCGGCAAGGGGGTCATCGTCGCGGCATCGGCGGAGGAGGCAACGGCGGCCATCGACGACATAATGGCCAAGAAGAAGTTTGGTGCCTCGGGTGACTCCGTGGTCGTGGAGAGCTGTCTCGAGGGCGAGGAGGTGTCGGTCCATGCGATCTGTGGAGGTGGGGAGGCGGTCCTCCTGCCGTCCTCTCAGGACCACAAGCGAATCTTCGATGACGACAAGGGCCCCAACACTGGTGGGATGGGTGCATACTCGCCGGTTCCATTTTTGAGCGACGATGAGCGCCAGACGATATATGAAACGATCATTATGAGGACGCTAAAGGGGATGGAGGCAGAGGGTATCCCGTACTCGGGTGTGCTTTACGCGGGTCTTATGATTACGCGCGACGGGCCAAAGGTCCTCGAGTTCAACGTGCGGTTTGGAGATCCCGAGACGCAGGTGCTGCTGCCACTCGTGAAAAGCGATATGTTCGAGCTGCTATACGAATCGGCGGGCGGGAACTCTCCCGAGAGCATCGAGTTCTATTCGGACCGGTCGGCGGCGGCGGTCGTCGTGGCATCCAAAGGATACCCCGGGTCCTATGAGAAGGGGCGCGTCATCGAAGGGCTCGAATCCATTGAGGACGATCGGAGAGTCGTATTTCACGCGGGCACGAAGAGAACACAATCGGGTCTGGTCACGTCGGGTGGGCGGGTTTTGGCCGTCACCGCGTGGGACGAGGCTCTTTCCGGTGCGTTGGGTCATGCATACGAAGGCGTGGAGATGGTGCGTTTTAACGGCGCGTACTGGCGCAGAGATATCGGACGGCGAGGATTGTGAGACAAGCCGGACACAGATGGTTTGGACGAGCTTGGAAGAAACCAACCTCCAGGTGGTGAGCGGACTATGACGAGCAATACAGTTGTATCGGTGGTTATGGGGAGCAAGAGTGATGAGGGGCACCTCGAACCGGCGTTCAAGCTTCTCGATGGGTTTGGCATCGATTGGGAAACACGTGTTCTCTCCGCACACCGGCAGCCGGATGAACTCAGGGCGTATATCCAAGAGGCGGACCAAAAGGGGGTTCGCGTCTTCATCGCGGCGGCGGGTCTCAGCGCCGCGCTCCCCGGCGTCATCGCCGCCCACACGATCAAACCGGTCATTGGCATTCCCGTCCCCGGTGGCCCGCTAAAGGGTGTAGATGCGCTCCTCTCCATCGTTCAGATGCCCGGAGGGATCCCCGTCGCAACGGTGGGTGTGGGATCGCATGGCCCAAAAAACGCCGCGGTCCTCGCCGCCGAGATTCTCTCGCTGACCGATGAGGGGATCCGCAAAAAGCTCGAAGAATATCGGAACAGCATGAAGTGATCGGCGGGCGCGACCTTGATGCGTCAGATCTGGAGACGAACCGGGCCGTGTGGCTTAGGCGTAGTGGGGGTACGGTGGCTTAAGCCTTCCTCGCGCGCCGGCCGAACGTCTCGAGGATTTCCGCGGGATTCGCGGCATCGGCCCGCTGCGGAACTCGCCGGCGCACCCCCACTACGCCTGCGCTCAATCTCCCCAGTGGACCCCGCGATCCTGACGGATCAGGGGTCGACGGTGTAGCAACAACCAATTCGCCAATCACGGCAAGGCCATGACACGACGAATTCCCAGCGATCACCGCAATGTGACGGCCGTCCTGAGCGACACGTTATCCAGAGACGGTGTCGTGATCGTCCCAACTGACACGATCTACGGACTGAGTGCTCGGCTTTCGAGCGAGTCTGGATACAGGAGAATACTCGACATAAAACACTGCGAGCCGGGGCGGCGGTTTCTCTATCTGGCGGGCTCGGTGGAGATGGTGGACGCCTACATTGCATCTTGGGGATGCGCATCCAAACAACTCCTTGCGTCCATTTGGCCGGCGCCACTCACGGCGATCTTTTATGCGGGAACAAAGTGCGCCGATTGGGTGGGGGATTCCGTCGCTTTTCGGATTCCCGAGTCCGAGCTGCTCGTACAAACGATCAACGATCTGGGCGAGCCGATCGTGTCGACCAGCGTCAACCGGGCGGGAGAGCCACCGGTCAACGACGTGGAGAGCATCGAAACGAGTTTTGGAGAGCTCGTGGATCTTGTCGTCGCCGCCGATGCCCCACCGGAGGAACGGCCCTCGACGATCGTTGACTTCACCGGTGAGAAGCCGGTGGTTGTGCGCAGGGGAGTCTACCTCTGGCCCGGTGGCGGGAACCCGTCGAACTGACGATCCTTGTAGGCCTCACACCTCGAACAAAGAAGAATCTGATCCCGTCTGCCACGGGCGAGAAGCGATCTGTAACCGTTGTTCGTCGCCCCGTTCCAGATGTCGAGAACGTGTTCCTTGGTGACATCTCCGATAACCGCCCGTTCGTGGGCGTCCCAACAGCAGAGGGTTGCTTTCCCGTTTACATAGAAAAACATCTCTTTGAGCACCTTGAGACAAGGGAGGTTGACGCCCTCGACTCCGGGCTCCCACGGCCATCGGTAGAATGTCGTGATCATGGGGATGGCGCCAGCCTTCGACCAAAACCGTTTGTACTCGTCTTGCTCATGCCGGTTGGAATCCATGTCGATCATACGAATCTCGATCCTCCCTGCGCCACCACGCTTGTTGGCAAGCTCTACGAACTTGAGCGTCCGCTCGTACGTGCGTTCGAAATCGACCCCGACACGTGATTGGGAGAATGTCTCCTCGGATAATCCGTCGATTGAAAATCGGATGACATCTATACGCGCGTCGAGAACCTCTTCGGCCATTTGGTCGGTCATTAGTTCGCCGTTGGTGTTGATCTCGATCTTTGCCGTGTCATCACGGCGGATGTAACGCATGATTTTGCCCATCCGTTTGTCGGAGAGCGGCTCATTGATCATAAAGGGGCGGTAGGTGACTCCGAGCCCCGCAGAATCATCGATGATCTTCATCCACACGTCGTCGTCCATACGGCGGGGTCTGCGGGTCATCGTTTGTTGGGGACAGAACGGGCACTTTGCGTTACACGCCAAATTGGTTTCAATCTGAATAAACTCGGGTTTCGAGTCCCGTTTCTTGTTCATGTTCGCTTCGATTTCTCCAAATCAGGCGTTCAAATCACCCGGGACACATGTGGTGAGTCTGTGTTCCCGGTTTTTGTTGGTCAAAGGTATTCGCTGATCGCCTGGAAACAACGGTCGGTCGCGCCCAACTGTGACTCCACGTACGACATCGCGCGCCGCCCCATGCCGTTTCTCACGTCGTGATCTTCGAGAAGCGAGCTGAGCGTGTCGAAGATGTCACGTTCGTTCTCCACCTCGATGGCCGCACGGCGATTCAATAGCTCGATGGCCTCGAAAGAGTTCTTGTGAACCGGCCCGAAAACAACGGGGATTCCCATTATGGCCGGCTCGATCACATTGTGCACTCCCGTCGAAAAACTCCCGCCAACATAGGCCACGTCTGCGAGCTCGTACATCTCGGCGAGAACTCCAACGGAATCGACGATGATCACCTGTTCTTTTGCCCCGTGAGGTGGCTTTTGCCCCAGTGCGCGGAGTGTCGTTGCACGAAGCCCGTTCGCATCGGCCCAGCCAAGGAGATCTCTCACCCGCCCCCGGATGGGCTCATGCGGTGCGACGATCAAGAGAAGGTTCTCATTGGCCTTTGCCACCCGCGCCAGCGCCCCCAAAAGGTGCGATTCATCTTTTGGCCAGGTGCTCCCCGCGATCACGACAAGACGGTTGTTTCTATCAATGTGTGAGAACCTGGACTGTGTCGTGTTCTTTCGCTCCATGACACGGTCAAACCGTGTGTCTCCTACCACTGATATCCCACGGTGGCCGGGAACGCACTTCTCAAAACGCTGGGCGTCGAGGTCGGATATGGCGAGAATCTTGTCGAGCTTCTCGTAGACCGCGCGGTAAAAACCTCTCGCCAAAACCGAATAACGGTTCGACGTCTCGCTCAGTGTCGCATCGATCAGCACCAGTGGAACGCCTCTTGCTGCCGCTTCCCACACGAGGTTGGGCCAGAGGTCGAACTTGACGAAAACTAATAACCGGGGGTCGAGCGAAGCAAGGCAAAACCGGATGTTGCCGATAAAATCAATCGGCAGGTAGTCAATGAATCGGAGGTTATTTGTGCCGTCGAGATTCTCCTTCTTTCTGGCGTACCCGAGCCCCGAGGGCGAAGCAAAGCTCAGGGCCGCGGGAATCTCCGGTCGGGTTTCGTTTAGGGTTGTGATCAGCGGTCTTGCCTGTTCATACTCCCCGACGCTGGCAACGTGAAACCACACCGGTCTCTCCGTCATCTCTTCTCCGGCGGACTTCCAACGGTCATCGAAGCCCATTCGTCCCGCGAGCGACTCTCGGAGCTTTGGCCGAAACACACTGGCGGCCTGCGCGAGTCCGTAGGCGATAGGGAGAATGAACCCGTTGTAAACAGATTTCTGAAATCGGTGTTTGCTCATCTCGAGTTTGAAGGCACCCCTAGTGATGAACGTAACGCGCGGGGCCGCGTCTGGCGAGCAGGTCGGCAAAGGCTTCTTCCACCGGCTCGACGGGAATGGCGGCGAGACACTCTTGCGTTCCTTTGATGCAGGGCCGACGCCCGTTCCTCGAGCAGGGTCTGCAGGAGAGATCACGTTCGATGACCCTGCTCTCCGGGAGGGAAGGGTAATAGCCAAACGCTTTGACTGTCGGGCCAAAGAGCGCGATCACCGGCACACCTACCGCTTCGGCGAGGTGCATAAGACCTGAATCATTCCCGATAAAGGCAATGGTGTGTTGTATTGCGGCCGCCGCCTCTAGAATGCTCGTGCGGCCAACCAGATTTGTTACGTTCTCTCCCATCGTCTGGGCTATCGGTGCCATCGACTCGGCCTCCAGATCATTCCCGAGTAGGACCACGTGGCAACCATGACCTTCGATGATTCGCCGCGTGAGATCTACGTATTTCTCCACGCTCCACCGCTTCATCGGCCATCGGCTCCCCGGCGCTATTGCCACCATTTGGCGGTCGATTCCCCCAAGTCGTGAGCGGGTCTTGACCTGCGCGCTCTCGGGGATATCGATGCCTCCCACCATCCGAGCCATCGGGGGGAAACCAAGCGTTTCGCCCAACGAGCTGTATCGTTCGCCTACGGCAGGTATCTCGCACGGCTTCTTGAAAAGGATCAACCCGAACCGTTCTCGATAGTACTTCTTGATTCTGGCCCCGGCCCCGCC
>CP070677.1:548338-572986 GCA_020352495.1 Candidatus Latescibacterota bacterium | reverse complement strand
TCCGGGTTTTGTCGATTGCCACACCCACACCGTGTTCGCGAAATACAGGCTCGACGAGTACGAAAAGCGCACGCAAGGCGTCCCCTACGCCGAGATGGCCAAGGCGGGCGGAGGAATCGCAAAAAGCGTCTCCGACATACGGGAAACCGACGAGGAAACGCTCTATCGGGTGAGTGCAGAACGGCTTGAGGGCTGCATTCGTCACGGATCTACAACTATAGAAATAAAAAGTGGTTACGGTCTCGACCTCGATAATGAGTTGAAGCAGCTGAGGGTAGTCAGAGACCTGGCTGCTGCGTTCCCGGCGATGATCGTTCCGACGTTTCTCGGGGCGCACGCCGTGCCTTCCGAGTATAGGGACCGGCGAGATGAGTACGGCAAGTTGGTGATTAACGAGATGATACCGGCGGTAGTGGACCGCGGGCTGGCCGAGTTTATCGATGTTTTTTCCGAAGTTGGCGTGTTCACAACCGAGGAAGCGGAACAGATTTTGCGGGCAGGTGCTGCAGCTGGTCTGAAACCGCGGGTCCATGCGGACGAGCTCTACGACACGGCGTCGGCGGAGATGGCGGTGCGGGTGGGGGCGGTTTCGGCGGACCACCTGACTAAAATCAGCACGCGCGGGATGTCGATAATGGCGGACTCCCAGGTGATTGGTGTGCTGTTGCCGGGCACGAGCTTTGGCCTTCCTTCGCTCGAGTTTGCGCCGGCTCGCGACATGGTCGAGCGTGGACTGGCTATCGCAGTCGCCTCGGATTTCAATCCGGGAAGCTCGCCTAGCGAATCCATGCCGATGATGATCGCCATCACGTGTTCCCACATGAGGCTGACGGCGGCCGAGGCGATCTCAGCGGCTACGTACAATGCCGCCTTCGCCGTGTGCAGGCAGCACGAGGTTGGAAGCCTCGAGCCTGGGAAACGTGCTGATTTTCTCGTTCTCGACTGCGAGGATTACCGAGAGATCCCTTATCGTTTCGGAACGAATCCCGTCCGGAGGGTATTTATGAACGGTAAGGAGTGGATGGGCAGTCGCACAGCATTGGACATCGATTGAGAGGGTGAAGTCGTGGGCAAACCAAACAACATTCGCAAACGGGCTCTCGATTTCGCAAAAAAACGGCAATGGGGCAAGGCGCTCGAGGAGTTCGAGCGTCTCGTCGATATCGAGCGTAGCAATCCCAACGTCCACAACGAGATCGGGGATCTATATCTCAAACTGGGGAACAAACGCGAGGCGTTCAAGAGCTTTCATACCGCAGTTGACGCCTACTCGAGTGTTAGCCTCCACAACAATGCAGTCGCGGTCTGTAAGAAGATTCTCAGACTCAACCCCAACGACCAAGTTGTCTACGGTAAGCTGGCAAAACTGAGACATCAGCAGGGTTTTCACCGAGAGGCCACGACCCACGCAATGACGTTTTTCGATAAGATCCTGGACGTCGCCGACGAACCCGGCGATGGGTTCAAGGATCTTGTCCTGGAGATTGTTCACGCCGCTGGTGACACTGTCGAAATTCTCGAGCGGGCGGCGGAATATCTGATGAAATGCCGGCTCAACGACGACGCAGGGACCGTGCTCGAAAGACTGGATCAGGTTTACGCGGCTCAGGGTATGACCTCCCAGCGTGAGCTGGTGCAAAAGCATATGGAGTCGATCGGGTATGTCCCGTCCGGCATCCCAGATCCGAAAGCGGTCTCGGAGAGACTGGAGACAGTCGAGTCGGCCGGGGATCGTTTTGGAGGGGACCCGATTGGGTTTGATGGAGAGCCGGATGACTTGTCGACGGCTTCTGCAGGCGGAGGGCAGTCCACCGGTGCTGTCGGAGAGTACGGTATGGTGGATCTGGCCGCCGATCCAAAGGAGCCGTCGGGTTCGGATGCGAGTGCTCCGGCCGACCTGACGGATCTGGTTACCGCTGACGCAACTGGCACCCAAGGTAGGAGCGATATCGATGTGACCGACGGGCAGGATTCGGCGGTGACATCAACGGTGGGCGATTTCGAGATGGAGTCGTCAAACGATCCATCGGCAAGCGTGGATATGCCCAGCGATCTCAAAGATGTTCCGAAGCTCGATACTGTCGAGAGCATCAGAACCTCGGCTCCGGAAACCCTCGAGCCCGGCGATGTCTCCGCGGTGGGTGACGAGCCGACACCGCAGAAAGAATGGGTCATTCCGACCGAGGATTCTCAACCGGAGGTCTCAGCGGTTGACTCGGATGGGGAGACAGTGGAAGCCGGTTTCGACGGAGGTAAGGGTGTCAACGGGCAGCCCAGTCCAGAGGTGACGGCGGACATCGATGACGAGGACTACCGAAGTCATTATGATCTCGGAATGGCCTATCTCGAGATGAATCTTCTTCCCGAAGCCATTCGTGAGTTTCAGTTCGCTTCGAATTCGAGCACGTTTCGGGTTCGGAGTTTGGAGATGATCGGCCGTTGTTTCATCAAACAGGACAAGCCCCAGCTCGCAATCAAACAGCTCACTCGAGGTCTGGCCCTGGTCGGCGACGATGATCGGGACTCCCTGGGAATCCGCTACAGCCTTGGGGTCGCCCACGAAATGGTGGGTGAACTCGAGAAGGCAAAATCCTATTTCGAGGACGTGTACGTTGTCGACGTTACGTTCAGAGACGTCGACGAGAAAATGAAGAAATTCAACGCGTGACGGGCCTGCGCGATTCACCCCTCGTTTCGAAATCGGGTATTATAAATGTTGACCGTGCCATCGGATTAAACTACCATTCATCCACTCTTGTGTATCATATCGGTCCAGGCGTCAGTCGGCCGCGTGACCCTTCGGAATTGAGCGCGAACCGACGCGCCTCATTTGTGTTCGGTGATCCGTAGGACCACGTCTTATCCTCCCGATGCATCGTACCAGAAGAGCGTTGTTGGCAAGTCTGCTCGTGGCCGCAGCTGTATCCCTGGGATACGCGCTTTGCGGTGTGCCAAATATCGAGCTGATGACAATTACCATCTTTGTCTCGGGTTTCCTCCTCGGAGTGGGTTTCGGCGGGCTCATCGGTGGCTTGTCCGCCGCTCTTTACTCCATGTTCAACCCAATGGGGGCGGCGCTTCCGCCACTACTGGCGGCACAGATCGTCGGTTTTGCCGTCGTCGGCGTGTTCGGAGGGTTGGTCGGGCCCGGTGTGGGCCGTATGCGGAGTCGTCGGATGGCGGTTGTGTGTGCAGCTGTTCTTGGGTTCACTTTGACGCTGTTTTATGATCTGATAACAAATGTCGGCGCGTTCTTTGTGATAACGGGTACAAGAGAGGCGACGGACTTTCTGAAATTCGTGATTGCCGGCATTATGTTCATGGGCGTGCATATCCTTTGGAACACGGGGTTGTTTGCCGTGGTTCTCAAACCGATGTTGAACGTGTTGTCGAGGTACAGGGGGGAGTTGTTTTGAGGTCACGAGTCAAACGGTTGAGGTCTCTTGCCCTGTTCGCGTTGGGTCTGATCCTTCTGGTCCCGGCCCCAAGTTCTTCGCAAAACGCAGGTGCGGCCGACTCGACAAAAACCGATTTGCCCCCTGTAGGCCGACCGCCCGTCACTGCGACCTCCAATCTCTCGGCTCCGTCAGACACGATAAAAGGTGACGAATTCCGGGATCGCCACGCTTTCTCACTCGATCACTTCTTTGAGTTCTGGCCTCTGTATGTCCTGGGAAGACGGGGACCGATCGGAGCTTCCACCGAGTTTTCGAGATTTGGCATCGGTGGGGGTAGGGGCGTCGTGTATTTGGGAAGCGTACCCTTGAACGATCCCCAAGACGATGTCGTCCCGATGGCTCTTATTCCCACGACACCGATTGGCGAGCTCATCTTTGGGTATGGAGGGGACGAGGGATTCACGCCGGATCGCGCCAACATCGAAGGCGGGTTTCGTATTGTCGAGCCGCCCTCACCAAAGGGGAAACCAGCCACGTCGATCGAGCTTTCGCGTGGCGATAGAGGATTGCGGCAGAGACGGGCAAAGTTCTCGTCTCTGGTGGGCTCCATCGGCATCGATGTGGCGTACGATGAACTTCGGAACAACGGTTACTCCTTCGACGCGCGCGGCTTGATCGCGGGGCAAGACTTTGGAAGATCCACCACGAGGGTTCAAAGCATGAACCTGCGGGGTGAGCTTCCGACGGGTCAGGGGTATCTCTTTGCGTTCCGACGTTACACGGCCACGTTTGACGGTGATCTGATATCGTTCGACCGTGAGCACCGGCGCGATGGTCACGTGGCGCTCATCGAGGGTTCGTTCGGGCGTTCCCGGCTGACGGTTTTCGAGCGTACCCACAAGGTGGCCGTTCATGAGCGCAGGTTTGCCATTCCCGACTCGGCTACGAGCAATCGTACGACGGGGGGCTATCTATCCATCCCGTTGCCTCTCCCGGCGGGAAAGTCGGTTTCGGTCGGGATTGGGTATGAGGATGTCGTGTCCCGGCAGGAAATGAGAGGAAACGTCTCGAATCCACGGCTCCAGAAGGGTCATCTCGGTCTGGACGCGGCTGCAACCTTTTGGGGGGGGATTTCTGCCCGCTGCGATGTGAATCTGACACATTACGTCGATTTATCATCGGGGTGGGGCGGGCGGATTGCTGTCGGGCGCTCGCTGGGCTCCGCCAATCACGCCGCTTTGGAACTCAAGCGAGGTTTTCGAATGCCCAATCTGAAGGACCTGTTCCTCCCGTGTCATGCAACCAGGACACCCGGGACGCATCTCGAGGGTAACCGGTATGTAAAGGAAGAAACATCTCTCGAGGGAAGTGTGGGACTCTATACGCGCTACCGATTTCTGAAGAACGAGCTTCGAGCCACGGCGATACAAATCCGCGATCCGATCCTCCTCTCCGAGGAGCCATCCGGAACCCGCGTGTTCCTTCGTCCTTCAAGCGGCGAAACGGAGGAGCTGTTTATCGCGGAGGACCGTTTGACGATGCACGGAGAGGTGCGCGGGATCGGGATCATGCTAACGGGCGCCGTCGAATACACACCGAGCGAACGGAAACGGTTTTTTGCATCCGTGCCCGAGTTTCGCTCGAACGCGCGCCTGAGTGTGGGGCGTGGTTTTTTTAAAGACACGAGCGAGTTCCGTGTATCGGGGGAACACCAATACAGCGCCTCGCGTATAAACGGGGCTCTACAGGAGCTGCCGTCATATTCCGTTTTCAACTTGAAGATCGATTTTCGGCTGTTGGACGCGCGCATCTATCTGCAGTGGCTCAATGTCACAAACAAACGGTACCTCACGATCTGGCCATATCTGATGACTCCGAGAACGTTTGTGTACGGTATCGAGTGGACCCTGTTTGACTGAGACGGGTTTTCTCATCCGTCGGGCGTTGTGTGATGATGGGAGGTGAGGATGCGTCGATTCATCGGAGTAGCAATTCTTTTTGCCGTAGCCGCCCTGCCTCGGGTGGCCGATCTGATCCACACGAAAAATGCCGACGGAGGGGGACTCTCGGAACCGGCTTCCGACACCACATTGGCGCACCCGGGCGAACCGATTCGAGCGGCTCCCCGAAGTGTCTCCGGGCAAGCGGCCGTGCCCGAAGCCTACTATCAAAACCCTCTGCAATTCCTATCAAACGCGTCAGTTGACTCGCTTGTCCTGCTCCCCGGTATTGGTCCGGTAATTGCTGAACGAATCGCCAGCGCCCGTACCGGCAAAAGCTCATTCACTCGTTGGGAAGAACTCCTCGACATCAAAGGTATCGGGCCGAAGAAACTCGATCGGCTCAAACGGATCGCCGGGGGGAGAGACTAGCCGGGACGCCGATCGAACCGTTTGTGGCGGGTTCGCAATTTGCACGCGAGACGGGTCTTTTCTGTAAATAATGCAAGCTCACGGGCTAAGCACCCAAAGCGGCGTGCGTAGGACGAGCGGGCTTGCCCTTTGCATCGTGCGGAGGTCGTGGTGACGGCGCGGCCAATTACCCGATTCCGCATGGAGGGGTTTTTGCTGCTTAACTGACTCCGAACCTGTGAGTTAACGGAGTCCGGCGAGAAGGTCCCGGTCGTGGCCGTGGGGCACGTGAAAAGTGGGGGACACCGGTCACCCGGAGGGCCGTCTCGTGGCATAACTTTTGCGGAAAAACCGCGAATTGGCTCACGTTTCGCCGAGTACACAATACGACGTGCCATCGACCCCTGAATTCGGGCTCGGATCCGGAGGAACGACATTTGACTGACAGAATCGCCAAGAAGCTCCTGGAATCCAGTCTCATCAGCCAGGAGCAGATGGGTCGAGCGCTCGAAACCCAGAAGTCCGAGGGCGGGTCTCTCGGATACAATCTCGTCAAAACCGGTGCGATCTCGGAGTTGGCGTTCGCCGAGTTCATGGGCCAGGTCTTTAATGTTCCCGCCATCAATCTCGACGAAACCGAACCCAGCGAGGACGCGGTTTCGTTGATCCCCACCGAAGTCGCCACAAAGTTTCAAGTCGTGCCGATCAAGCGCGAAGGACGGGTTCTTACCGTCGCAATGTCGAACCCCGACAACATCTTCGCCATCGACGACATAAAGTTCATCACGGGTCTCGAGGTGCGACCCGTGGTTGCGACGGAATCGGCGATCAGGAAATCCATCGACAACCTCTACGATTCCGCGGACTCGCTGGCCAGCATCATGAGGGACATGGAGGAGGATTTCGAGATCGTGGAGGATCTCGACGAGGACATGTCGCTGGAAGAGGTCCAATCGACCGATGCGCCCGTAGTGAAACTCGTCAACAGTCTTATTTCCGATGCGGTGGCCAAAAAGGCAAGCGATATTCACATCGAGCCCTACGAGAAGAACGTAAGGGTCCGATATCGAATCGACGGAATGCTTCACGAGATGATGTCTCCGCCCTTCAAGATGAAGGCGGCAATCATCTCGCGACTCAAGATCATGGCGGAGCTCGATATTGCTGAAAAACGTGTGCCGCAGGACGGGCGTATCAAAATTCGGATTGGCGGTAAGCCGATTGATCTTCGAGTGAGCACGCTGCCGACGATATTTGGCGAAAAGGTCGTCATGCGTATTCTCGACAAGAGCAACCTTCAAATCGATCTGGCGAAGCTCGGATTCGAAGAGGCCGCACTGGCAAGATTCTTGAGGGCTATCGAAAGTCCCTACGGCATGGTGCTCGTCACCGGTCCAACGGGTTCGGGTAAGAGCACGACCCTCTACAGCGCACTGAATCGTATCAACAAGCCGTATTGCAACATTATGACCGCGGAGGATCCCGTCGAGTACAACATCGACGGCATCAATCAGGTCAACGTTCACGAAGAAATAGGCCTTACGTTTGCCTCGGCCCTTCGAGCGTTTCTACGGCAGGATCCAAATATCGTAATGGTCGGTGAGATCCGGGATTTGGAAACAGCATCGATTGCGACAAAGGCAGCCCTCACCGGTCACCTCGTTTTGAGCACTCTACACACAAACGACGCTGCCAGCTCGATAAACCGACTGATCGACATGGGAATCGAGCCGTTCCTCGTTTCAAGCTCGGTGATCATGATCATTGCCCAACGGCTCGTGCGAAAACTGTGCGAGAAGTGCAAGCAACCAATCAGACTGCACGAGGAGACGCTTCGCGAGCTGGGTATCGAGGAATCGCCCGACGAATTGACACTGTTCGAGGCCCGAGGATGCATCGACTGCAATGAGACAGGGTACGCCGGACGGCTCGGGCTCTATGAGGTCATGGCAATATCGAATTCCATAAGAGACCTGATCATCGAGAGGCGGCCGAGTTCCGACGTCAAACAGAGAGCGATCGACGAAGGAATGCTCACTCTCCGGGCGGATGGACTCGAGAAATTCAAGAGAGGTACCACATCGCTCGAGGAAATCCTGAGAGAAACAAGCCAGTTCTAAAGAGGTGAAACACCATGGTCAACCTTAGGGACCTTCTGCACGAGATGATCGAAAAAAGGGCGTCGGATCTCCACATCACTGCGGGGCTGCCGCCGCAGCTCCGGATCGATGGCCAGATTATCGGAACGACGCATCCAATGTTGACACCCGAGGACACGATGCAGATCACCTACAGCGTGCTCAACGAGGAACAACAGAAGCGGTTTGAGAAGGACAACGAGCTTGATTTTTCGTTTGGCGTGAAGGGACTGAGCCGGTTTCGCGCAAACGTGTTTCTCCAGCGCGGTGTCGTCAGTCTCGCCATCAGACAGATTCCCTACGAGATCATGGATATGAAAGAGCTGGGACTTCCGCCGGTCATCGAGAAACTGGCGGAAAAGCAACAGGGACTCATTCTCGTCACAGGACCTACGGGTTGCGGGAAATCAACGACGCTCGCCAGCGTCATCGATAAGGTCAACCGGGAACGGACGAGTCACATCATTACGATAGAGGATCCCATCGAGTTCATTCACCAACACAAGAGCTGCATCGTAAATCAGAGAGAGGTGAAAGCAGACACGCAGAGCTTTGGCGCCGCGCTGAAACACGTCTTGCGTCAGGATCCCGATGTCATTCTCATCGGTGAGATGCGCGACCTCGAGACGATGGCCGCTGCGCTTACCATAGCGGAGACCGGTCACCTGACGCTGGCGACCCTTCATACGAACTCGACATACGAATCGATCAATCGAATCGTTGACTCTTTTCCCGCCTCGCAGCAGGACCAGATCCGCGCCCAGCTCGCCTTTGTTCTGGAGGGTGTGATTACGCAACAGCTCATTCCGCGGGCGAACGGGAGGGGGCGTGTTCTTGTCTGCGAGGTGATGGTATGCACGCCTGCTATCAGGGCCGTAATAAGGGACGACAAGGTACACCAGATCTATGGACTTATGCAAGCCGGGCAGAAGTTCGGAATGCAGACGATGAACCAAGGACTGTTCAACGCGGCTATAAAGGGGGATATCACAATCGATGAAGCAACGAGAAGAAGTTCGGATCCCGAGGAACTCGCCAATATGCTTGGCGAAAAGGTCCCGATGCGATGAGGATTTGGCCACCGCTGTTTTGCCGTAAGGGGGATTGATCATGGCAACAACGTTCGTATGGAAAGGAAGAAGCCCAACCGGGGAGATCCTTTCCGGTGAATACGTCACGGAAAGCAAGCAGGAACTCGTCAGCCATCTTAGAAAACGAAAGATCATCATCACTTCGCTGAAGCAGAAGTCGAAAGAAATCAACATTCCGTTGCCTTTCAAAAAAAGAGTGTCTGTTAAAGACCTCGGTGTTTTTACACGCCAGTTCGCGACGATGATCAACGCCGGCTTGCCGATGGTTCAGTGTCTGGACATTCTGGCTGCGCAAATGGACAAACCGAAGTTCAAGAAAGTCGTTTCCACGGTGACCACAGACGTCGAGGGTGGCGCCACTCTCGCCGAGGCACTGGGTAAACACCCTGTGTACAGCCAACTCTACGTGAACATGGTCGAGGCCGGTGAGGCGGGCGGTATTCTCGATCAAATTCTGAATCGGTTGGCCGTGTATCTCGAGAAGGCCGAGGCTCTCACGAGAAAGGTCAAGAGCGCGATGACATACCCGACGGTCGTGGCCGTCGTGGCGACCGGAGCGACGATATTCATGCTGATGTTTATCATTCCAACGTTCGCCAAAATGTTCGCCGATTTCGGAGGTGAGCTTCCCCTTCCAACAAAAGTCGTTCTGGGGCTGAGCAATTTCTTACGGAGTTCCTGGTACATCCTTGCGCTCGGCGCCGGCGCTGTCGTGTTTGGTTTCAAACGGTTCTACGCGACCGAAACCGGCAAACTCAAGATCGACGCCCTGTTGTTGAAGATTCCCGTGTTGGGGTCGGTGCTCCGCAAGGCCGCGATCGCACGGTTCACGAGGACGCTGGGCACGTTGATCTCGAGCGGCGTTCCGATATTGAACGGTCTGGACATCACCGCCCGGACGGCGGGAAACAAGATCGTCGAAAGGGCAATCTACGCAACTAGAGAAAGCATAAGCCAAGGGGATACGATAGCCGAGCCTCTGAGACAGAGCGGCGTCTTTCCTCCGATGGTCACACAGATGATCGGCGTCGGGGAGCAGACGGGAGCTTTGGACGAGATGCTCGACAAGATCGCCAATTTTTACGACGACGAGGTCGATACGGCGGTGGAACAACTCACGTCGGTCATCGAACCGGTGATGATCGTCGTGATGGGAGTCATCGTCGGTGGGATGCTGATCTCGATGTATCTCCCTATGTTCAAGCTGATAAACGTGGTTTCTGGAGGGTAAAACGTGGAGGGTCTCACGTTTCGAGGATCCTTCGTCAACGGGAGAGCGGTAGGTGTCTTCCTTGGGCTTCGGACCATCATCCTCGCGCTCGTCGTGGGGGCGGGGATCGTAATCCTTCAGGGCACTCAGGGTGAGATTACCGTCGGGCCGCTGTACGTCTTGCTTGTCTGTGGTTGTGTTGTGGGAGGGGTTTTCTTTGTCGGACTTCGACTTGGATTGCCGCCGTCGGTCTGTGTGTGGTCGATCATGGTCGCCGATGTCATTCTCGAAACGGCGCTCGTCCATTACAGTGGCGGGATGTCGAGCCAGTTTTCGTTGATCTTTTGTCTTTCGATCATTGCGGCGGCATTTCTGCTCCAGGTACACGGAGGTCTGGGCATAGCGTTGTTGGCCTCGTTTGCATATTTGAGCTACGGCGTTCTCCAGGCAAAGGGCGTACTATCGCCACCCGGCCCGTCCGGGCTCGATGGACAGACGGCGTCTGCCGGATTTCTGCACGCCTATATGCACGTCTCGTTGTTCTTTATGGTGGGAGCCGTCGGTGGTTATCTCGCGCAGCGCATTAGGCTCAAGGGGCGCGAGCTTCAAAACGCGGAGACCGAGCTCCAGCGGCTAAAGGTCGACACCAACAATATCATCAACAACATGAGCAGCGGGATCCTCGTCGTCGACTCCAAGGCGAAGATCCTCACGATAAACCCCACAGCGGAGGAGATACTCGGCGTCGAAAAGGAAGACGTTGTTGGACTCGGCGTCGAGGCGGCCCTTGGCCCGTTGGTACCTCACTTTGCGCAAGAGATGCTCGAGGCGCTGGTCGAAAAACAAAACAAACGTAGACACGAAATCTCCATCCGAACACGAGACGGTCGGAGAATGCCGTTGGGATTGAGTATCTCTATCCTCAAGGACGAAAAGGGGAGGGCACGCGGTGTAATCGCTGTGTTTCAGGATCTCACCGAAGCCAGGAAAATGCAGGAGAAGATGAGGAAAGCGGATAGACTGGCCGCCATCGGGGAACTCTCCGCCGGAATCGCCCACGAGATTCGAAATCCGTTGGCGTCGATCAGCGGTTCGATCGAAGTGCTCTACAACGAACTCGATCTCAGTGGTGAGAACAGACGTCTCATGGAACTCATCGTCAAGGAGTCCGACCGTCTGGACCGGATCATCAACGATTTCCTCGAATTCGCCCGGTTGCGACCGCCCTCGCTGGACAACGTCTCGTTGACGCGGTGTCTGGACGACGTGTTTGTGTTGCTCCGTAACAACCCGGCGTTGAAATGCGGGATCGAGACAGAGGTACGCCACTTGGACGGCGACGTGACGGTGAGATTCGACGAGGAACAGATGAAACAGGTTCTTCTCAACCTGGCCATAAACGCCTGTGAAGCGATGGACCGCCCGGGGAAGATCACTGTCCAGACGCAACGGGTTGGGAGCGACGACATCAAGATAACCTTCACTGACGAAGGCACGGGAATCGGGGAAGAAGAGATTGCACGGCTTTTTGAGCCGTTCTTCACCACCAAAGAAGGGGGAACGGGATTGGGTCTCGCGATTGCAAACAAGATCGTCGAGGCACACGGAGGGCGAATCGAAGTGAGAAATCGAGAACTGATTGGAGCTGAATTCTCGATTCTCATACCTATTCGAATGCCTGTCAGGAGACAAGAGACAGCGGAAGTGTTGCATCCAGTTGGATGACGGTAACTCGGCACACAAGCAACGGGGGAACCTGAATGGCCGGAGAGAGAATCCTGATCGTAGACGACGAAAAGAGCATGTGTCAGTTTCTTTCGATCATGCTTCGCAAAGAAGGTTATCAGATAACGGCGGTGCATAGCGGAAAGAAGGCACTCGAACAGTTCAAGAGTTCCAGGTTCGATCTGGTCATCACTGATATCAGAATGTCCGGGATGGATGGAATCGAGCTTCTTTCGGAGATCAAGAAGATGGACCAGACGATTCCGGTCATCATTATGACTGCGTACGCGTCCCAGAAGACAGCGATAGAAGCGGTCAACAACGGCGCGTTTCACTACTTGATCAAGCAGGCAAAAAACGAAGAGATCAAGATGGTTATCCGGAACGCGCTCGATATGAAGCGCGTCCGAGCGGAGAACATGATTCTCAAACGGCAGCTCAAGAAATCCAGTGACCTAAAGACGATCATAGGGAAGAGCGAGGAGATGGAAAAGGTGTTCAAACTCGTCGACAAGGTCGCGGAAACGGACAGCACGATTCTAATCTGCGGTGAGAGCGGAACGGGAAAGGAACTGATCGCAAGGGCGATCCATTTCAGATCGAACAGAGCCAACAATCCGTTTGTCAGTATCAACTGCGGCGCGCTCCCCGAGAGTCTGCTCGAGAGCGAACTCTTTGGTCACGTCAAGGGATCCTTCACCGGGGCGATTCGGGACAAAGATGGGCTCTTCAAGGTCGCGCAGGGAGGGACGTTTTTTCTCGACGAGGTAGGCGAGACCTCGCCCACGATTCAGGTCAAGCTGTTACGAGTCCTCCAAGAGAGGGAGATCATTCCGGTAGGGGGAACAAACCCCATAAAAGTCGATGTTCGGCTGATAGCGGCGACCAACGCCGATCTCGAAAGAGCGGTCGGCCAAGATAAATTCCGGGCGGACTTGTACTATCGGCTGAACGTCATCCCCGTCGCACTACCACCGCTTCGGAGACGCAAGGACGACATTCCGCTCCTCGTCAGCCATTTCCTGAAAAAATTCAATGACAGGCTCGATTCCAAGGCACAAAAGGCGATTTCAAAGGGCGCGATGGACGTCCTCGTCAACTATAGCTGGCCGGGAAACGTGCGCGAATTGGAAAACGTTATCGAAAGAGCCGTCATACTCGAGGAGACGGGGGAGATTCAAGTCGAGTCGCTTCCGGATAAGCTGCGTTTGCGCGAACAAAGCTCACAGCAATTGATCACGGACCGCGCGCAAGTAACGCTCGAGGAGCTGGAAAAACAGTATCTGCTCAAGGTGCTCGAAGACACAAACTGGCAGAAGAAGCGAGCGAGCTCGATCCTCGGGATCAACGCCTCGACGCTATACCGCAAGATTCAGCGTTACGGGCTTGAGAACAGCCGAAAAAAAGAACCGGTCGTTTAGCATTTCGCGGGCAGTGCCATTTGCAAAAGCGGCAACCCGGCGGATGACCGAAAAGCGGGGGTAGCCAGGGGCGGCGTGGGTGTAGCCATTTAACAGATTGTTTTTCAATTAGTTACAGGTGGTCCCACAGCTCGCTACGGTTGGCATACTACTTGCCATCTCGTTAAGCAGGATCGGGAAGACGGTCGGGACTTCAGAAACCGACTGAGTTAACACCAAAGGGAGGTTTTTCCGATGAGTAACAAAGGTTTCACCTTGATCGAGTTGATGATCGTGGTGGTCATCATCGGGATCCTCGCGGCGATTGCGATTCCGAACTTCATTAGCATGCAGTCGCGTGCCAAGGAGGCTTCGGTGAAGTCGAACTGCCATACAGTTCAGCTGGCCGCCGAGGACTTTTCCGTTCAGAATAACGGTGTGTATGCCGGCAACGTGGGGGGCGACACGACGCCTGGGGGCGACACGATCATCGGCCTGTTGCCGAATGGCCTGCAGCTTGAGAATCCGTTTACCAGGATTGCTGAGGAGCCCACCGACGGCGCGGCAGGTACCCCCGGGGATACCGGCTATGTGCCAATAGTGGTTGGCGGTGTGAACGTGGGTTACACGATCACCGGCTGTGGCAAAGACGCGGGTGTCATGATCATCCAACTTACGAGTGGTTCATAAGAGTCCGCACAGACGGCAAAAAAAGGCGAGAGACGTAAGTTCTTTCGCCTTTTTTCTTTCCTTGAATCGGCACGAAACGTGCAGTGAACGGTTTGCCAACTTCTAACCGGAAGACAAGTTACCATGATTGTGCTCGAACTGGATAGAGTCTCCAAGCATTACGCCAGGGGATTTCTCGGGAGAAAGCAGCGGGTTCTGACCGAGCTTTCGCTGACCATCGAGAAGGGCGAGGTATTTGGGCTCCTCGGACACAACGGGGCGGGCAAGACCACGACAATGCGGCTGATCCTGGGGCTTCTGAGACCCGATTCGGGGTACGTGCGGGTCTTTGGTGAAGAGGGCGCGACGAGAAGCTCTCTGGCCCGGATCGGATATCTCGGTGAGGAGACCGGGTTGTATCCACACCTCAACGCCAGAGAGATGATGCAGTTCGCCGGCGAACTGTTTCGTTTGGAACCCAAGACAATTCGTTCACGCAAGATGTCGCTTCTCGAAGCGGTGGGGCTCAAGGAAAAGTCGCGCGTCAAGATTAGACAATACTCAAAGGGAATGCGGCAGCGTCTTGGTATCGCGATCGCCCTTATGAACGATCCCGAGTTTCTCATCCTTGACGAGCCCTACAGTAGTCTCGATCCGGTTGGCCGGAGGCAGCTACGAAAGCTCTTGCTCTCGCTCAAAGAGAGGGGCAAGACGATCCTGATGAGTTCACACATCGTTCCAGACGTCGAAGCGGTGTGCGACCGAGTCGGAATACTCAGCGGGGGCAAGATTCAAAAGTGTCTTTCGCTGGGAGAGATCTATGCGCACAAGTCCACGCCGGTCGAGGTAACCGTTTCTGGAGCGGATCATCGTATGTTCGAGGGCGTGGACCCCGGAGTAAGCATTGTCTTCCGGAACCCCGAGGCAGTCGTTCTTCGATGTGAGGGTCGAGGGATCATGAAACAACTCGTTTCAAAGATCTACGCCTTTGGCGGCGAGGTGCTCGAGATAAAACCACTGAAATTCGGCCTGGAGGACTACCTGTTGGAGACACTCACCGCGACCTCGTCCGACGGTGCCGACACCTTGGCCTCCGAGATAGAAGAGTTGATTCATGCGAACACTAGTTAGTTCATCAAAGTTGTCCGTTCCCGCCATCACGATCGCGAAGTACACGATCAAGGGCTATATCAAAGAGCGGGTGTTGCTTGTCGTTCTCGTTTTTGCGTTTCTTTTGATGATTTCCTCATACGTGCTCGCACCGCTCGCTGTGGGGGCGCAAAAAAAGATCATCATCGACGTGGGCCTCGCATCAGTATCCGTTTTTGGAGTCCTGCTCGTTGTATTGATGGGGGCGGGTTCGTACTCGCGGGAGAAGGACAAGGGGATACTCCCCGGCATTCTCGCCAAACCGATCAGCCGGGTGGATTTTGTCCTGGGAAAGTTCCTGGGAACCTGGATGACGGTAACGGTGGTAATGGCGTGCATGACGGCCGTTTACTTCGCTGTGATGTTGCTGAGCCGTACCGCGCTCAGCAAAACGATCTTCGTCGCCCTGCATCTCTCCGTGTTGGAGGTGGCGCTCATCACGGCGACACTGTCGTTTTTCTCGTCGTTCACTTCGCCGCTGTTGAGCTCGCTGTTTACGCTTTGTGTCTTCATAAGCGGTCATTTGAGCACGGATCTGCTGGCATTCGCTAAACACTTTGGCGGCGTGGGCTTCAAAATCGCCGCGTCGATCGGGTACTATCTTCTGCCCAATCTGTCGTTGTTCAACATTAGGTCCGAGGCTGTTCACGGTCTGCCGTTGATGGATAATTACATCTCATCGGTGACGATCTACGGTGTGTTTTACACACTGCTTCTCCTGTTTTTGAGCGCGTTGATTTTTAGACGAAAAGACGTGACATGATGATGACGTTGACACGTCGAAAACGCCGAAAAGCGGTTTTTGCCATCGTGGGCGTGACGTTGTTGGTCGGTCTCGTGTTCTCCACTGTCCGGGTTCAAGACTTCCGCTACCGACCGTACCTTCACGAAACGCTCTACCTGCCATCGGGAAAGTTTCTCAAGGAGATGTCGCTCGGCTACAGACAATTCGTGGCCGACCTCGTTTGGCTCTCCGCCGTCCAGTACTACGGCGGGTACCGAAAGGGCAATCATGATTTGAGATACTTTCAGGGGCTCATCGACCTCGTCGTGACACTGGATCCACATTTCATCTTCGCTTATGTGTTTGGAGCGCTCGTGGTGTCGGAGGATCTCGGCGTGTTCGACGATGGAATGGCGATCCTCAAACACGGCATGTCGGCAAATCCAACGAGTTGGGAACTTCCCTTCGAGATCGGATTCTTGAACTACGTAAACAGACTCGACAATGCGATGGCAGCGCGGTATCTTGATCTTGCCTCCCGAATGCCAGGGGCGCCCGAGTACACGGATCGGTTTGCCGCGTTCGTGTATAACAAGGCTGGCGACACGGATTCATCGATCCGGCTGTGGGAGGCTTACAAGGAGCACACGGACAGCCCGTTCCTAAAGGAGCTGGCGGAGAGGTACATAGAAAAGATCAAGCAGTCCATTGCCCGCGAGGGGACAGCTTCGGATGCACAGTGATCTCTACGCATTGGTCGTTGCGTCTGTAACCGGATTGGTCGTAGGCAGCTTTCTGAACGTCGCTATCTTCAGGCTTCCGCGTGGTGAGTCTGTGGTCAAGGGGCGCTCGAAGTGCCCAAATTGTAGAGTGACCATCGCGTGGTACGATAATATCCCCGTTCTCAGTTACATAATCCTCAGGGGCCGCTGTCGGCATTGTGGTTCACGAATTTCCCCAAGGTACGCGGTCGTCGAAGTGATCTCGGCGGCGATGGCCCTTCTCGCCGTCTCGCAGTACGGTATCTCACTTCAAGCGCTCTGGACGTATTTGTTTCTGGCGATACTTCTCGTCATTACTTTTGTTGACTGGTCACATCGAATCATCCCCGACGTTCTTTCTTTGGGCGGGATCGTGCTTGGCTGGGTAGGTTCGCTGATTTGTCTGGACATCCGCTTGATCGATTCGCTTATCGGCACCGCCGTTGGCGGCGGGCTCCTTTTGTCCATCGCGCTCGCATACAGGCTCGTGCGTCGTGTGGAGGGAATGGGGGGAGGGGACATCAAGCTGATGGCCATGATTGGCGCATTTCTCGGGTGGCAAATGGTGTTTCCCGTACTGCTGATCGCGTCGTTTTTTGGCGCAGTCTACGGAATATACCTGATGGGACGGGGCGGGAAAGGACAGACGGCGGTGGCTTTTGGATCGTTTCTGGCACCTTCGGCCACGGTAGTCCTCGTTTTTGGCTCGGAGCTGTGGCGCCATTACGCCAATTTTTTCCTCGGTTGACACGGTACCGAACATGCACGCTACGCATTGCAAAACGGCTCCTCAAGGTTCGGATTTGACGGCATTCCAGCTTCCTTTCTCCTTTTATAACAATTAGTTACACGAATCGCGCGCAGTAGGTTGCCTGGCATATTTGTTGCGTCCGGCTCCGGACAAGGCTCATTGTTCCTTATTCATTCCCGATGCAGGGAGAAGTGTGTCGCGACATGCCGAGAACAGCGCAATCTCTGATAGAAGGCTGGTGCGAAGATGAAGTTCCTGTCGAAAAGAAGTAAGTCGTCGGTCGGCTTGGATATCGGATCGAGTTCCGTCAAAATCGTCGAAGTCGATCACACCAAGGAAGGGCCGGTCCTCAAGAATTATGGAATCGTCAAGCTGCCGCCCGAAGCGATCGTCGAAGGCGAGATCATGGACCGCAGCCTCGTTATCGAGGGAATCCAGGAATGTATGGCCAAGGCGAACATCGAGAGGCAGGACGTCGTCACAGCCGTGTCAGGACGCGCGGTCATCGTCAAGAAGATCGTAATGGACAAGATGAATCCCGATGACGCCAAGGAGGCGATCTTCTGGGAGGCTGAACAACACGTGCCATTCGACATCGACGATGTGTGTCTATCCTTCGAAATTCTCAAAGAGGACGTGGGCGCCAATCAGATGGAAGTTCTTCTCGTCGCCGCCAAGAAGGAAATGGTCGAAACCCACGCCAACCTCATCAGAGACGCCGGATACAACCCGGTGATCATCGACGTGGATTCGTTTGCCGTTCAAAACGCGTACGAGCTGACGGAAGAAGAGGGGGGCAGTCGTGTGACGGGTTTGATCAATATCGGCTCTGACGTGACCAACATCAACATCGTTCAAAACGATATTCCGTTGTTCACCAGGGACCTCAGCGTAGGGAGCAGCGTGTTTATCGAGGCGCTCCAACGCGAGCTCGGAGTGAGTTTCGAGGAGGCCGAGGCAATGATCAGCGGAGAAACGGAGATCGAGGACGAGGAAAAGTGTCGGGGTATTATCTCGGATGCCTGCGAGGAACTGTCAGTGGGGATCCAGAGGTCCGTTTCGTTCTTGAAGACCGCCGGCGACGCCGAGCAGCTCGACGAGGTCGTGCTCAGTGGAGGTGGGGCGCGGGTGCCCTGGTTGAGAGAGATTTTGAGCGGAAAACACGACGTCGAGTTCAAAATCAACGATTCCGCGAACAAGATCGGCCGCGACGAAAACCTCGAGGTGGAAAGCGAAGGAATTCTAGAAAAGGTGGCGCCGGTGCTCACCGTTTCTCTGGGCCTTGCGCTCAGAAGGGAGGGGAACTAAATGATACGGATTAACCTACTCCCTATGGAAGACAGAAAGAGGTCCCGCCGTCTGAGACTTCCGAGCTTCTCCGGCGGGGGTCCAAAGACAATCTGGGCGCTCGTCGCCGTTGTCGTCTATGTCGGTATGGTCGCCGCCATGGCGAGCTTGCAGGCCAAAAAAACCAAAGACCTGAAGGCGAAGATAGCCGAGGCCGAGGAAGAATCGGCGAAGCTGGCGCCGCAGTTGGAGCGAATCCGCGAGCTGACCAAGGAAAGGGAAGAAGTCGATCGGAGGCTCGGCATTATAGCCTCGCTTGACAGAGACAGATACTTCCGTGTCCAGGTCATGAACGATATCGCAGAGAAGCTCCCGCCCAACTCTTGGCTTACTTCGTTCAACGAGTCCGGGGGGACGCAGGTGTCCATTGACGGTGTGACGTTTTCCAACTATCTCATCGCCGATCTGATGAACAATCTCGAGAAGTCGGATCGCTTCTCAAACGTCACCCTCAATATCGCCCAGGAGGGACACATCAAGGATCACAAGGTGATTCAGTTCACGTTGAACTCGAGAATCACACGGCAAGTAGGAGCGTCGGAAACGGAGAAAGGTTTGCCATGAATCTGAGAGACCCGAAAATTCAGAAAATCCTCATCGGGATTGTGGCCCTCATCGGCGTGAGCTACGTGTACTTCGGGACATCGCTGCTCCCGTTTTGTTATCAGGTGCGAAAAGCGGAAATTGCCGATCTCGAGGACCAGTACACGAGGCTGAGCGCCGAGTTGGAGAAAGCGCGGAAAATGGTTGGGGATCTCGCGCGACTCGAAGCCGAGTACGAAAGGCTTCATCTCCAGTGGGAATCGGCCCAAGAGCTTCTTCCCGAGGAACAGGAGATGCCGGACTTGTTGAGAAAAGTCACAACGGCAGGAAACAGAGCCGGAATCGAATTCATGCTTTTCCAGCCGTCTCCGCCCGTCGCGAAGGAGCTTTTCAAAGAACACCCCGTGCGGGTCCGAGTGAGGGGTGGATACCACCACCTCGGGATCTTCTTGAGCAGACTGGCGAACATGACGCGAATCGTGAATGTCTCTGAACTGAAAATCAAATCGTTTTCCGGCGAAAAGGGCAAAAAAGAGAAAAACGAAAAAAGGAACGGAACGGTAGTCGCGGATTTCACTCTCACCGCATACACACTGCTTGAAGGAGCCGAATATGAAGCTGCTGCTCAGGATGGATAGAAAGGCGTTTCTAGTAGCGACCTTCATCGCCGTCATCGGCGCGGCGGCCCTGTTCGAGTATGCCACGCCGCTCGCCGATACGACGCAGCCGGAACCCAAGAAGAAGGTCAAGCTGAGGGAGAATAGCTACTACTATAGCGCGTTCAACAGAAGGGACCCGTTTGCGTCTTTGATCGTTGGCGAATTCGTCAGCGAGAAAAAGATGGAAACAGTTGACATTGGTCGGGTCGTACTCGTTGGGATCGTCAAGGGAGAGCTGGACCGTTTTGCGCTTCTGGAGGATGAGAAGGGTTTCAGCTATATCCTGAGGGTTGGCGATCGAGTCAAGAACGGTTCCGTCGTCGCCATCGGTGACAAGTCGATGGTCGCCCGCGTGACGAACTTTGGGCAGACGCGGAAGTACACACTACACTTAGCCAAACGCGAAGAAGGAGTCAGGCAATGAGAAAGCTTTTCGTGATCCGCAACACTGTAGTGGCCGCGTTGCTCATGGCGGTTCTCATCGCGAGCACCTCGGTGTACGGTGAGATGTCAAAAGTCAACTCTCTCAGGCTCGAACAGGGCAAGAGTGGGACTACGAACTTCATCATATCCAAATCGGGAGCCGTGGACGTCCAGGACTTCACAATGGATGATCCTCCCAGACTCGTTCTGGATTTCGTCGGTGCCACACACGAGTTGCACACTTCGGAGTTCGAGGGAGACGGTACCTTTGTAGAAAAAGTCCGGACGAGTCAGTTCACGAACGAGCCGGATATGGTGACGAGGGTCGTTTTTGATCTCAGGGGCAAAGCACAGTACAGGGTCCTCAAGGACGAACAGTTCGTGACGGTCCAGTTCTATTCAAAGGATCCGGCCGAGCGTCCCGAGAGCGCAAGACGGGTAATGGAGAGCTCCGTCGATCCGATGGAGTTTGCCAGCGCCGTCGCGCAGCCCGTAGAAGGGCTCGCCGGTGACGAAACCAAGCCGGTCAAGACCACACCGGCCAAACCGGAACAAGCCAATCCGTTGACGAGTTCCGTGAGGTCGGACCAGAACGCGCCCACCGAGACCCCACCGAACAAGAGCCAATCAGACACGGCGAAACGCCCGTCCTGGCAGAAGACGGCTCCGACCACGCCGGCCACGCCGATCGCCGTCGGCCCGGAGACTCCGGACTTCCAGTCCTACGCGGCCAGCTCGGGTCTTGTCAAGAACAGGAACATCACGATCGATGTGCAGGGGGCTGACATTCAGACGGTTCTACGCAGCTTCTCTGAATTCTCGACCACCAACATCATCGCCGGTCCAGAAGTGGAAGGCAAGGTAACGGCTCACCTTGTCAACATGCCATGGCGTCAGGCGATGGAGGTCATCCTCAAATCCCACGGGTTTGGGTTCCGGGAAGAGTACGGTGTGATTCGTGTGTCGACGATTGAGAAACTGACAAAAGAAGAGCTCGAGCTCCAGGCTGCGGAACGTCAGAAAGACGAACTTCTCCCGCTGGAGACGAGGATCATAAACGTGAGTTTTGCCAACGCGTCGGAAATCAGAGACGCGCTAAAAGAGATGCTCAGCCAGCGCGGAAGCATGGAGACCGAATCCGGAGCCAATGCACTCGTCGTCACGGATATTTCGAAAAATATCGACAAGATCAACGCGATGGTCGACGAGCTCGATCGAAAAATCAAACAGGTCGAAATCGTCGCCAAAATGGTCGATGTCGATTTCGAGGCGACACGCGAGATCGGTGTGAGATGGGATCTTCTTAACCTATCCCATCCAGACATCAGTGGCGTTGGGGATTTCGTCATCGATGCCGGGAGTCCCGCGCCCACGGGCCGGTTGCGAGTGGGAACGGTCCAGTCGTGGGGTGACGTCCAGTCGGTGATCGACATGCTCGAGAAAGAAAACAAGGCCAACATCATTTCGAATCCACGCATCGTGACGGCGGACAACCGTGAGGCAAGCATCCTCGTCGGCAAGGAGATCCCGCTGATCGTGTCCGATGAAGCGGGAAACCCGATCACGGAGCTGACCAAGATCGGTATCACTCTCAGGGTGACGCCACACGTCAATTCGGACAAGACGATAACGCTCGACCTCCATCCTGAGGTGAGCGATCTCAGCGCGCAGGCCACCGTCCAGGGCGGTGTGGTCATCGTGCTCAGCGAAGCGGATACCCGCGTCGTGGTGGGCGACGGTGAGACCGCCGTGATCGGTGGTTTGATCAGTGAAGTCGAAAGCAAGTTGGAAAACGGCGTTCCGCTACTCAAAGACATCCCGATTGTGGGCGGTTTGTTCAGACTGACAAACGACACCACAAAAAAGCGGGAGTTGGTCATCTTTGTAACGCCAAGAATAGTTGATGGCTAGCTAGTAAAGATCGATCCGTCACCCGGTCCGTGCTCGAAGGGCGGCGAGGCAAAAAACAGTGCTTGCCTCGCCGCCCTCTTGCATCTATCGTCATGGGGTGACTTAAACAAGGAGCCTGGTTCGGCTGGCTTGTTTCCTCAAGATGTCAATTCGGCATGGCTCGTTACAAAAAACGACACGTCAGAGTACTCTCGGGTAGGCTCAAGGGAAAGGTATTGAGTTATCCCGATGACCGAAGATTACGGCCTACGATGCAGCGGGTGAAGGCATCCGTTTTCGAATCCCTGGGAAATCTGATCGCAGGCACGGTTTTTATCGATCTCTATGCTGCTTCGGGTGGTATCGGGATAGAGGCGATCAGCCGGGGAGCCAATTTCGTTCATTTTGTCGAGAATGATGGTAGGGCACTCGAGTGTCTCGCGGAAAATCTAGAGAGATGTGGAATTGGATCGGATCGACGTGTCGTTCATACGATGGATGTGATGGGTTTTCTTCGAGAAGGGGGACTCATCGAGGCGGGCGCGAGCGTTGTGTATGCCGATCCTCCGTACACAACCAAAGACATCCCACTTTTGCTGGAGTTCTTCGACGGGATCGATTACGCTGGTGAGACGCTACTGGTTCTGGAACACCCGAAAGACGCCGTGTCGATGGAGTCCTATGACCGGCTTGCGAGGAAAAAGATCAAGAAGTTCGGCCAGAGCTGGGTGAGTTTGATCGTTTCGGCGAGAGGAGAGAGACCATGACCAAAGCCCTATACCCGGGCACCTTCGATCCGGTCACGAACGGACACCTCGACATCATCCACAGGGCAAGCCGGCTTTTCGATCAGCTGGTTGTCGCCATAGCCAAGGGAACCCACAAACACACCGACTTCTCACTGAGAGAGCGAAAAAGGCTGGTTGCTGAGAGCACAAAGGGAATGAAAAACGTCGATGTGATCACCCTTCCCGGGCTTCTCGCCGAGCAGTGCAAGCGTATGTCCGTTGACGTCGTCATCCGCGGGCTCAGGGCAGTGTCGGATTTCGAGTACGAGATGATGATGGCATTGATGAACCGCAAGCTGTACCCAAAGTTCGAGACGATCTTTCTCATGCCCAGCGAACAATATATCTATCTCCACAGTTCCTTGGTCAAAGAGATATTCGCACTGGGGGGAAATGTCTCGGATCTCGTTCCCAAGCCGGTGTTCAAGGCGTTTATGGACAAAAGGAAGGGCAAACCTAAGAAGTAACGGTTGACGCCGTCCGAGGCTGCTGTTAGCATTGGGCACACACCCGTCACGATCACGTAACTCTCCTCCCCGGCACTGTAGATTCGATCCCCAATAAAGGCATTATCGCCACCAAGCGAGTGTTGTCTCATGTTCATAGATCACGCCATCATCGATGTCGCCGCCGGCGGAGGGGGCAACGGGTGTGTCAGCTTTCGACGGGAGAAGTATGTTCCAAGAGGCGGCCCCGACGGTGGGGATGGGGGGCACGGCGGCGATGTCGTCGTTGCCGCCACGGGTAGACTCTCCACGCTGATTGATCTTCACTATCGCCGAATCTACAAGGCCGAACGCGGTGGGCACGGACAGGGGAAAAGCAAGCGTGGCAAAAACGGTGAGGATGTGGTAATTCCGGTTCCTCCCGGTTCGGTTATCAGAGACATCAATGATGGGACAATCCTTGGTGAGCTTCTCGAAGCAGGTGACCGTTGTGTGGTGGCTCGAGGCGGGCGAGGGGGCTTCGGTAACGAACGCTACAAGTCACCAAGGAACAGGGCTCCGAGAAAGGCAACCGAGGGGAAACCCGGCGAGACCCGGACGCTCGAGATAACGCTCAAGCTGATAGCGGACGTCGGCCTCGTCGGCGAGCCAAACGCCGGGAAGTCCACGCTGTTGAGTGTGGTGAGCGCCGCTCATCCAGAAGTCGCAGATTACCCGTTCACGACAAAAACACCGGTGCTGGGGATCGTCAGGACCGGTGAGTTCGAGACGCTGGTCATGGTGGATATTCCGGGTCTCATCGAAGGCGCACACGTGGGGAAGGGGATGGGAAAGGAGTTTCTGCGTCACATCGAGAGATGCCGCGTGGTGTTGTACCTCGTCGATGTGAGCTTACCCGACCCTCTCAAAAGCTACCATACGCTGCGAAACGAGCTGCTCAAATACGATCCGGTACTCCTCGAGAAACCGAGCATTCTGGTGCTGACCAAGTGCGACCTGTTGGAGGGGGGCACGGGAAGCGTCGACCGAGATCTGCTCAAGATTCATTCGAGGGTATTTCCGATATCGGCCGTGACCGGAGAGGGGCTCGAACCGCTCCTTCTCGAATTGGGCAGGACAATCCAATAGTGTTGTAGGGAGGTGGTTGGTGTGGTGCGGTCGTACTACCCGATGGTCGCGGTACTT
>CP070677.1:544546-548238 GCA_020352495.1 Candidatus Latescibacterota bacterium | reverse complement strand
GCCAGCTCGAGATCGTGGACCGTCGCCGACCCCGTTGTCGAAAGAGCCGTGACAAAACCGTTCTGGACCAGGGAATTTACATAAAGGGAAAGCCCGCATTTGATGACGTGCGCTCCTATGAGCCAGAGAATCTCCTTTTTCCCATCCCGCGCCCGTCGGAGTGCGTCGATGAGTCTTCTCAGCTCGTCACCTTTGAGAATTTTTGGAAATCCGTCGATCAACTGCCCCATCGACCCACTCCCCTTCGTTACAAATCCGTTCTCAGGATCAACAAACTCGCTGATCCCCACTTTTGATTTCCGTTCACCGATGGTGATGGGTCGAATCTGACGCAGATCTTCTTCTTCGAACTTACTGCTCATGGCGAAACTTATCTGCCAGCCTGAACTCCTTGAGAACAGCCGACACTTCTCCGATGATCACCTTGCTCTTGACGAGCACGGGTATGTGATATCTGTCCTTGGTCACCCAGACCTTGACCCTTCCCTTCTGACGATAGATCCCGGGGTAACGAAGAAACGGCTCCACGATGAGACAATCGAACGTCCCCGCTTCGACCTTCACTCGTTCTTCGCCGAGCACCTTGATGAGCAACGGATAATTCTTCCCGTCGGTGTGATTGGCCACAGCTATCGACTGGCCGACTTCCAGGGGCAGCGTGCGCACGTAGTACATCGCCGATAGCACGTCCTGTGTTCTGGGCGCTATCGGTATCACCTTGTCCTCGTAGTACGCCTTGTGCTCCTTCTGGTCAAAAACCACGTGACGGTCGTTCTTGTATCTGCCCTCACGAAGATGTTTTTCGTACCTGAGACTCACCAGCTCGGTCGTGTCCATCAGGGACACAAAACGATCGCGAACCTTGTAGAAAACGGAGAACACGTCATTTGTGCGCGCGTTGGACACGATATTGTAACAGGGCGTGTCTTCAATCAGAGCGATATTGCGAACCTCGAGAGTCGCTTCACCGGCGTTGACGATACCGTATTGAACGGCGTACACGAGTCTTTCGCCTTCACCAAACCCAACAAAGTCGGGAAGAAGACTGTCCACCACACCGGACGCCAAGTCGACACTGGACGTCAAGTCGACCGGATAGACAGAGTCTCCTTCCTGCGAGATCGTGTCGGCCTTCGAGATCTGCTTGATGATTGCCAACGAATCGGCCTCAGTTTGCGCCGCCACCGCCCCCGTCCCGCACGCGGTTGCCGATACAATGACAACCAAACACAGCATGATCCGTCGCTCAAAAAGTTGGAGGGTTCTTCCAGACATATCTCCTCTGACCTTGTTTTTTCTTGTGGCGCTACAGTGCGCCAGCCGTGTGTTTGACATCGCCCACGCTTCCCTGCGCCGGCTCGTTGTGCGTAAGATTGAGGATCCGATGGTACGCATCCACCGTTTGTTCGACCATTCGTCTGTAATCGTACGTCCGTGATTTCTGAATCGCTTGGCGAACGCACCGTTCCCTGAGCCCATCGTCTCCGAGCATACGGATCACCGCCTTGGCGATCAGGTCCGGGCGTCTTGGTGGAACGAGCAGCCCCGTTTCCCCATCGACGACGAGATCGGGTACACCTCCGACGCGCGTGGCCACAACCGGAATTCCCATCGCCTGCGCATCCATTATCGACGTGCACAACCCCTCGAGATACGATGACAGAACAAAACAGTTGAACATCGAAAGAATCTCGAGAACATCTTCTCTAAAACCGGTGAGCACCACGTCCCGTTCGAGATCCAATTCTCGGACGAGATCCTCGAGCTCTCCTCGCAATTCCCCCTCACCGACGATCAAGAACTTGACGTTCTCGGTGCTATCCTTTATCAGCTTGGCCGCCCGGATAAAATCCGCTTGCGACTTGTGCGGCGCCAACGCCGCGATGTTTCCGATTATCGTTGTGTCGGGTCCCAACTCGAACTCGCGCGCGAGATAGGCTGGATCACAAACCGTATCGAACTTTTCTAGATCGATCCCGCTTCGCACCAGCTCTATCTTCTCCGGTGCTATCCCGCACCGAATCAAAACGTCGCGGACACCACTCGATATAGCCAAATAAACATCGACGCCCCGTCGGTACTTGAGCGCGCCAAGCCCACGGCGACCCACCGGGAAATCCACCCTCCGACTGACGACGAGCCTTGGTCTTCGCACGCGTTTTCCGCGACTCCGGAAACCAAGCGAAGCATTTGCCATAAACGCGATGCTGTGGGCGTGCGAGGAGTGGCAGTGAATGATATCGTAACGTCCTCCACCAAGATACCGTCCGAGCTTTCGAACCGCCGAGAGGTCGAACCCCCCGGCGATTGGCAACGGGAGACACTCCACTCCCAGCTCCCGGGCCCTTTTGGCGATCGCGGAACCGGGTGGAGCCGCCAGCCGGACGTCGATCTCCCTTTCCATGAGCCCGCGGATGAGAAGCCCCAATTGGCCCTCCCCACCACGCCACGTCGTCTCGGAGTCGACCATCAGTGCTCGAACCTGCCCGGTATTGCGTTCCATCTCTCCCTTTCTCAACTTCTTTCTTTGTATTATTGTACAATCCCGGTCTTACGGCGAGCTGTTCCGTGTGTCGTTTCTCGCCACGCTCCGGGATCCTAGCCCAGGATCTCCCGACAGAACTCGAGAAACCGCCCCGCAATCATCAGGCTCGAATACCGATCGCGCACCTCCCGGGCACCCTCCTCCCCAATCCGCCGCCCGACCTCCCGATTCATGTAAAGATAATGGATTTTTTCAGCCAGTGCTTCTGGATTATCCGGCGGCACCAGACAAATATTCTTGGAATCCTCAAAAAACTCCCGTACCGCCTCCGTGTCACCCGTAATGACCGGTTTCCCCATAGCCATTGACTGGTAGACCTTGTTGGGCACGACGCGGCCCGTTTTGGCCGTTCGCCCAAAAATCCCCAAGCAGACGCTGGAGCCGGCAATCGATGACGCCAGTGTCTCGAGGGGCAGCCGTGGCAAAAGCCGAATGTTGTCGAGCCGCTCGCGCGTCACAAAGCGTTCGACGGCGGGGAATGTCTGCCCACGTCCGATCAGCTCGAAATCTATCCCGTCGTATTCTCTTAGCATTTTTGCTGCCGACGCGACAACATCTACGCCGTGGAGGGGCAGATAATTGCCAAAAAAAAGGACTCTGAAACCTCGCCCGTCCTCGCCGGAACGCGAGGGGTCTTCCCCACCGGGGAACAGATCTTCATCAAAACCAACCGGCAGAACCCGCAGTTTTTTCTGTGACGTTTTGAACTCCATCTCGTAGTAGCGGGCATGGGCCTTTGTGTCCGCCAGCACCAGGTCGGGAAGTCCAAGGGAGATTCGGTCCAGATTCCTGTTGTGCCACGCCTGGTACGACCCTTCCCGCGCGTCTCCACGGTCCATCACTTTTGTGTCATAGCGCGATACCAATGGATCAAAGACGACGCGTTTCCCGGTAAGCCTACCGAGAACGTATGCCAGCGGCACGTCCTTGTGACGAAACTCCGGAACATAGATCATTCGAAAATCCCGCCGCATCCTGAGGTATCTCAACGTGAGGATGGCCGCCCTCACCATTCCACGTCTTCTCGGCGACGAGCGACATGTCGATACGGTGACGCCCCGTTTCTCGAGTCCTTTTCGTAAGACCTCGCTTCGCGGGTAACCGCTCTCGTAACCGCCAAAGAAACAGATCTTCCTTATTTCCGTTT
>CP070677.1:539828-544446 GCA_020352495.1 Candidatus Latescibacterota bacterium | reverse complement strand
TTACCGAGCTTCTCTTTGAGGATTTGATTCTCTGTGATCAGGTATTCGATCGCATGTTGTTGCTGGCGATTAACCCAGCCGGAAAGACCGAGCAGAAATATATGCCATGGCCGAATGATGAAGCTCATACCTTCCCCCTGAAGTGTGTAACAAGAAATGGGCATTATCGGGTGCGAGGGACGGTCTGTCAACCGGCGGAGATCGACATGTTTTTGTGGGATCTAACTAAAGGAAGGATTGCGAGTTGGACATCGGCTGAATTTTTTGACCTTACGGGACTAGATTGCGTGGGCCAACACACCGAAGGACGGGAACCTCGACATCGTTTACGATGGCTGGTCAATACCCCCGAACCAAGCCCTTGCATCGTTGATATCTGTGAACATCTTCAGCCGTACCCCGCGGTTGGACGCCACGTTTTCGGCGAATGCGACCTCGGAGAGATCGTGGCTGTCTGGCGAGTACACCACAGCATGCTTGGTAGTCGGTGAAAACCTTTCTCGGAGAGAAGAAAGTAACTCGAGACGCTCGACGGTGGACACCCGTGATCGAGCGAGTCTTGCGTCTACAAGAATCCCCAGAATCTCGCATTCTTTTTGGCGTTTCGAGGCGTCCTCATGAATGCGCAACACGTCTTTTTTCCCAAAATCACCAACGAGCGTGACGACAAGAATTCGTTCCTTAGCATCATATCTGACACTCGAAATGTTTTGCTCAGCATTTCGGCCGCGCGTCGTGGCTTCCGAAAATGGCGTCTGTCCTGCCTGTTGCCTTCTTGAATCTCGTCCCATTGCGTATTTTGAACTCACGGTGGCTTATGGGATTTGAATCGCCCCAAACAGTGTCCCAGAGGGGAGGGGATGAAGGACTGCACGTGGTGGGATATCGGGAGCTGAGTCTCCGGCCACACGGACGGCGACTCCACACCTCTCAATACGATTCCCCTAAATCAACACCCCTTGTGGCCGATATTATACCACAGAAGGCGGTTTTTGTCAGGCGTGTGAGTCGCGGGGTTGTATGACCTGGTCTTGCCATCCCGGCCAAATCCAAAGTGTAAGATAACTGTAAGATGGAGGTTTTGTCGGAAAATGGCGATTTTGCAAGTGGCCGTGTTACCGTGTGTTACGGGCGCGCAAAACCATCCGACCAACGCATTACGAGTGCGTTGGTCTACGGCAAGCCGGTCCTCCGGCTATACTGCAATTGCGGGACTCGTCAAATGGTCGGTGCAAACGGACGAGGCGCCCAGCCCTGCCAATTCGGGTTCGGTTTCGGACGTCACGTCTTCAACCACCGTGCTTGAGAATTTGCGTGAATCTCCCAAGCACGGCGCCGTGACGACTTCTCTTTTTGGACGGGTCGTGTCATAACCGAACGTCAACTAGCCCATTCCTCTACGATCCCAGGTTGTACAACAAGCCGATCTTTAGCGACAACTGATTCACATCGCTCACGATACCGACCCACATCTCGGTCACGAAACTCACTTTGGGTGTGAGCGGGGCGTAAAAACCGCCGCCGAGGTCGAGTCCCAGTTTTGTGCTCGAATCACTGACGGACGTTCCCGGAACAATGACACCCATGATGTTCTGGTCCGGAATGGTCACCTCGGCACTCACGAAGTGAATACTGACACCACCACCGGCAAACGGACGGATTCTGTTGGTCGGTACCTCGAAAAGATATTTCGCTTTGGCGCCAACGGCGATATCTCGAACGGAAGCTTCAATCCCATATTGCTCTTCGGATTTGGACCAGTAGTCGAGATGCGCATCCAACTTAACCCTGGGCACGATCGTTCCCAGATCAACGAATACGCCGAATCCCAGTGTCGCATCTACGTCCTGTGGGTCTACAAATCCCACTTCCAGACCGGCTCCCTTGAGACCGAGATCGGACTGGGCGGCCGCATTCGACACAACGAGAAAACAGAGGCAGCTTGCTATCAGACAAAGACAAAACCTTGACATGCGATCCCTCCCTGAGAAAGCCAACGGCCGCTCTGCGAGCTCCGAACGGACCGGTACCGCCCGCGGCCACCTTGGTTAGGAAAATCGTGTGGGACTTGCAAGAAGTGGTCCACAATAGAACAAATATGGCCGACGGTGGGCTTGCGCAACGCCCACCGACGACCGCGTTCTGAGCGTACTGCTCAAGCAAAAGCTATTTCTTTACGATCGCGGTGATCGGCAAACCCGTCGAAGGCAGATGTGTATTTTGGCCGAGCCGAAGAGATCTTGAATAGGCAGAAATGGATTAAGAAACAGACGATGAAGCTGCGAAGAGCGCGCGACTGTGGTAGGATGACGAGAAGGAGTCTATACGAGAACCGTGTCGCTTAGTCTTTGAACTATCAAGATCCCACACTTCCGAAGACACACAACACAAGAATGCGGGCCAACCACGAGTCATATCCAGTGGCGATAGAGCGCGAACGACGTTCATGGGCGCTCGTTGGAGTGCTCTTCGCTTTATACGGATTGATCTGTGCCGCGTCATTTCTGCCCCATGTTCGATTGTGGGGTATCAACCATCTGGCGTTCTATTCACTGCCTATCCGGCTGGTCGCACTCGCCGCGATGGGCATCGTTTTTGTACCCGCTGTCGCCAGGAGAGTGTACGCCGCCGCCATCAGACTCCCCACCGCGTTCGTGGGTCGCGATTGGCAGACGACGCTTCTCGTCGTCGCCGTCTCTTTGATGTGTGCGTTGTTCTTTTGGTACTCGCGATCTTCGACAAACCTTCTCGGAGACGGCCAGCTCATTGCACAGAGCCTCGAGGCAGCACACGAAGGCAACACGATCGTTGCCATAATCAGTCCGAGGGCGATCTGGATAGTACAGCCGACCGCCTTTGGCGCAATGACACTTTTTTTCTGGGCCACAAGGGTCGCGACCGGTGTTTTCGGGGTCCCACCGGTAGATGGCATACGTCTACTGAACTGCCTTCTGGGGGGACTGTTCGTTTTTGTTTTTCTACGAACGATTCGGAGCGAGAATCTCCCCTCACATATCCGCCCCTGGGTGTTTTTCCTCATCCTTTTTTCGGGGACGATGCAGCTTTTCTTTGGGTATGTCGAATACTACGCGCCCGTCATGTTTTTAACATTGCTCTACGTGATCGGTAGTTATCGCGTATTGCGCGGACATGGTGGTATATCGATCCCTCTCGTTCTATTTGCCATCGCGCTTTTTACGCATGCTGAGGCGCTTCTTTTTGCGCCGTCACTCGTTTTCGTGGTCGCCTGGCGATACACGCAAAATCGGCACACTCACTTGACAAAAATGCTCATGCCGTCGCTGATTGCCGTGACGGTACTCGCAGCGATCGTGGCCGGCAAGTTACCGAAGCTCGGTGACTATTATCTGCCTCTACTCGGGACCGAAGCATCCTACGGGGTGCTCTCCCCAGCCCACTGGGCGGACATGGCGAACGCGCTTCTTTTGCATTTCCCGACCCTGCCGCTTTTTGTGACGATGGCTTTGATGTGTATACGGACACCGCGTCCGGTCACTGAGCCTCTCTCGGGCAAGGTCGAGTCACGAGACGCACCCCGTGTACGTCCGTGGTTCTCCTCCACGGCGGAGTGGCATTTTGCCGTGCTGATTGTAGTGCCCTGTGTCTTGTTGCTCTTTTTGTTCGATCCGGAAATCGGGATGGCCCGGGATTGGGACCTCTTTGCCGTGACCGTCCCGGGACTCATGTTGTTGGCATTTCTCTCTCTCGGCCGCCTGGATACGGGAGGAACCGGGGGGCCATCCCGGGCGATCTACACGAGTCCGGCGCTCGTTATGACCGTGATCCTTGGCGCAGCCTGGTTTGGCATAAACGCCTCACCCAACCGTACCATCCAACGATTTGAGTCGGTGTTGACATACGAAACAAGTTATGCGGGTTACGCCTATGAAACCCTTGCCATCCATTACGAAAAATTGGAACAGCTGCCAAAGGCGATCCGTGCCATGGAGAAGGCAACGGAGGCCTCCCCAAACCCGCGCCTCCGGGTGGGCCTCGCCAAATACCACAGGCAGTCCGGTGACCTACAGCGTGCGATAGACATACTGCACACCGTGTTGGAGAAGCATCCGGGCTACGCAAAAGCGCTTTACCATTTGATCACCAGCTACGAGCAGACCCGCCAATACGACAAGATCGTTGAAGTGGCCCGCGAGGGGATCAAACACAATCCGCAAAGCTCCTATCTTTATCTCTGTTTGGGTGCTGCGCTTCTGGAACTAGGCCAGACGGAAGAGGGAATTGGAGTACTTCGTCATTGCAGGACACTCAATCCACCCAGCGAGGTCGCAGAGGAGATTGACGCTCGCCTAAGGCAGCACGAGAGGAAGCTACCGGAGTGAGGCTTGGGGGGGTGGGTGCTTGGTCACCGAGTTCTTTCACGATTCTGTGATGAGATATGGTCTCACCGATCATCTCTTCCCCTTGAGATGTTCGGCGCAGGGCAGAAGAAGCACGAACCACGTTTGGATTTTTGCACGAGTGCCAGTGTAGTCAAAATGAGAGGGTAAACAATGTGAGATGGGTATATTGGAGGGACGTACTCGATACCGCAACGCCTCGAAACGACTTACGATGGTGAGCGGAATCGAACCGCTGA
>CP070677.1:514448-539728 GCA_020352495.1 Candidatus Latescibacterota bacterium | reverse complement strand
GTTTTCTCAGAAAAACGATTGGACGTGAACTAAAACTCCGTCAGATGCCCGTACTCCGTTTCGTCTACGACGACACGCTCGATAGGTCGCTCCGTATCGAGCGCGCGATAAATCGGATTCGCGAAAACGAGACGGTTGACCATGACAACGAAGACCAGACGTGAGACGCGGCGGGCGAACTAGTGATGAACGATCTCGACAATAGACTCTTTGTCATCAACAAAAAAGCCGGTCCGACATCGTTTGACATCGTCGAGGCTTTTCGAAGAGCCTCCCGGATTCGCCGGGTCGGCCACACGGGAACGCTCGATCCGCTCGCCGAGGGCGTGCTCCTCCTGTGCTCCGGAAAAGCGACGCGGGCGGTCGAACATTTTATGAACCTCAACAAATGGTATGAATTCGAGGTGAGGCTCGGCGTGGGAACGTCGACCCTCGATGCCGAGGGGGAGGTGACGGCGGAGGTCCCTTGCCCGCCGCTGCGCGATGAGGAGATACTCGCAACCGCGGAGGGATTTCTTGGGGATTGTCTCCTCGATCCACCGGCATTTTCGGCGCTCAAACGAAACGGAAAACGACTCTACGAACTGGCCAGGGCCGGCGAGACGCCACATGTCGAGGGGCGCACGGTTACGATCCACGTTTTTGAGGTCACAAGAATCGAGCTGCCCAAGGTTCATTTCCGTCTTGAATGTTCGCGGGGAACATACGTTAGATCGCTCGCGCGGGATTTTGGAATGAAATTTGGACTTCCCGCCCACATCCGTAACCTCGTCCGCACTGCAATCGGGCCGTTTCGTATCGAAGACGGCTATGACGGCGATCGCGTCACAGCGGGGGACGTGTCGGAAATCGAGGGAATCGAGCTGTCCAAGGCGCTCGACTTTCTCCCTGGGATCGTCGTAAACGACCGCGCGAAACGCGGGCTTTTGAACGGCGCTCTGCCCGGTCACGGCGATGTCGTGAAAGCACTCGGCACACCGGAAGACGGGGTGGCGCTCAGGATTCTCGACGAAAAGGGAGAACTCGTAGCCGTGGGGAAGAGACTGAGTGGTGTCGATAGGAACCGATTGACCTGGGTGGACTCATACCGTCTCTTCATCGATGACAAGGGGGCGCGTAGCTGATGCCCCGACCCAGGATAGCGCGCTCGATCGAAGAGATCAAATCGATCTCCCCCAGGAACAGCGCCGTCACGCTTGGAGTGTTCGACGGTGTTCACCTGGGGCACGAGCGAATCATCAACGAGCTGATTCGGACAAGACGACAAGAGGCGATAGATGGTTGTTATTTGATCACGTTCGATCCGCACCCGCTCGTTGTTACGCACTCCCGGATGATGCCGCCAATGCTCACGACCATCGAAGAACGCCTGGCGTTGATCTCACGCTACGAGCTCGACGGTATCCTCGTTCTCAAGTTCGATGAAGAACTGGCCAACGTCGACTACCGGGTGTTCCTCGAGAGATATCTTGTGAAGCCTTTTGATCTGAAGCACTTAGTCCTTGGGTACGATTGTCATTTTGGCAAGAACCGTGAAGGGAGCCCGGAGCGCGTCATGCGGGAGTCTTCCAAGCTGGGGTTTGCCATGAAGATCGTACACGCAGTTCGGCAGGGGGATGAGGTTGTCTCGAGCACCAAAATCAGAAACGCCCTCATCGAAGGTGATATCGAAAAGGCAAACGCTCTGCTCGGACACCCTTACGTGATTTCGGGGCGAGTGGTGAGGGGTCACGGGAAGGGGCGTGGTCTCGGTTTTCCAACTGCCAACCTTTTGATCAACGATCCATACAAGTTGTGGCCGCCGCGCGGCGTGTATGCCGTCAGGGTGGAGGCAGGGGGTCGCAAGTTGGACGGGATGATGAACGTCGGCCGGGCGCCGACGATGAAGTCACTGCCCGAAGAGACCAGGGAAGCCGAGGTTCACATTTTCAATCTTGACGAAGACCTCTACGACAAGCACCTCACGGTATATTGTCATAGCTACCTCAGGAGAGAGCGCAGATTCGAATCGCCCGAAGAGCTGGCCCGGCAGCTCCAGACCGATCGGGTCGAGGCGGGAAGACGGCTGGACACCGACACGGAGAGCGAGATCGAGCCGTCGAGTTCCAGAGCACGGAGGGAGAAGCGATCCTCGGTCGGGCGACGAAAGCGGTAGCGCGGATCTTTGGACGGGAATGAGAGGCCGTTTGTGTCATTTGGCCACGCCTTTGTGCACAAATATTGCTTTACAATGGTATATTCCTATGCTAGTTTCTCAGCGACCTAAACAACACACAGCGCGGCTTGAGCTATACCCCACAGACCGCTCAGGCTGCTGCCATCGTGTCGCGATCTTGTTGAAGGAGGTGCATAGACGATGGCATTGACTGCAGACCAGAAGAAGGAGATCATTTCGAAACACAGGCTGCATGAACATGATTCTGGCTCTGCCGAAGTTCAGATTGCATTGCTTTCCGAGCGAATCCGCCAGTTGACCGAACATTTTCAGGCTCACAAAATGGACCACGCTTCCAGACGTGGACTGCTGAAGCTCGTCGGCCAAAGACGAAAACTCCTGGATTACCTGAAGAACAAAAAGGTCGAGAACTACCGAGCACTGATAAAAGAACTAAACCTGCGGAAGTAGTCTGTTTTTCGCTGTTATCTCCAAACAATTCGAAACGTGGTAGGTCCATATGACAAAGGTCACAGCTCCGATTAACGGAATCGATTTTACAATCGAGACCGGTCGGTTGGCCAAACAGGCCGACGGGTCGGTCCTCGTAAGACAGGGTGATACCGTAGTCCTCGTTACCGTCGTGTCGAGTCACACGCCGACGGAAAGGGATTTCGTTCCGCTTTTTGTCGAATACCGCGAGAAGCTATACGCGGCGGGAAGGATACCGGGTGGTTTCTTCAAACGGGAAGGGCGTCCGGGCGAAAAAGAGACTCTCGTCGCACGCTTGATCGACCGGCCGATTCGTCCTCTGTTTCATGACGATTTTCTCTACGAGACTCAGATCGTGGCCCAGGTGTTGAGCTACGACGGTCAAAACCAGCCGGATGTGCTGAGCATAACAGGCGCCTCGGCGGCGCTTACCATTTCCGACATCCCGTTTCCCGAACAGATCTCCGGCGTCCGCGTGGGTAAGATCGACGGCCGGCTCGTCATCAATCCACCCACTCAAGTAATGGACGACTGCGTTTTGGATATCGTGGTCGCCGGTTCGGATCAGGCCGTAATAATGGTAGAGGGTGGCGCGAACGAAGTGTCCGAGGACGATATCGTCGAGGCGGTAATGACCGGGCACAAGGAGATCAAGCGACTCAATGCGCTTCAGCGTGATCTCGCCGATCAGGTCGGTATTAAGGAGAAGCGGGCTATTCCCACTCGCGAAGTGATCGAAGAGCTCGACCGGTCTATAGCGGAACGGTTTTTCGAGCCGGTCAAGCAAGCCCTGGGAATAATAGTGCCAAAACTCGAACGCAACCATGCCTTGGACGCGATACGGGACGAGGCGGTCGAGGCATTCTCTGAGACGTACCCAGAGCACGAGGCATACATTTCAGGGAAGATCGAAGAGCTGGAAAAACGAGAAATGCGTCGGATGGTTCTCGAGGAACGTAAGAGGGTCGATGGCCGAGGATGGGAAGACATCAGAGAAGTCACATGTGACGTCAGCCTGCTCCCACGGGCTCACGGATCCGCTCTTTTCACAAGGGGCGAGACCCAGAGTCTCGTTGCGCTTACTTTGGGAACGGCGCGGGATGAGCAGATGCTCGATACGATCGAAGGTGAGAACTGGAAACGGTACATGCTTCATTATAACTTCCCCTCGTTCAGCGTTGGTGAGGTAGGGCCGTTCCGGGGACCGGGACGGCGCGAGATCGGCCACGGTGCGCTTGCCGAACGAGCGCTCAAACCGATGATCCCATCCGAGGAAGACTTCCCTTACACGGTCCGCATCGTATCGGACATTCTCGAGTCCAACGGTTCGAGTTCGATGGCCACAGTGTGTGGCGGGAGCCTCGCGTTGATGGACGCCGGTGTACCCATCGAGAAAGCGGTGGCGGGTATCGCCATGGGGCTCGTGATCGAGAACGAAAACGTTGCGATCTTAAGTGACATTGTCGGAATGGAAGACCATCTCGGAGACATGGATTTCAAGGTTACTGGTACGGAAACCGGGATCACGGCGTTCCAGATGGACGTCAAAGTCGCTGGAATTACCGAGGAAATACTCCGTAGGGCACTCGACCAGGCCAAAAGAGGCCGCGAACATATTCTCTCGATCATGAACGGGACGATCTCCAGACCTCGCGATGAGATTTCGTCCTTTGCGCCGAAGATCACGATGATCAAAATACCCGTCGACAAGATCCGTGATATTATCGGCCCCGGTGGCAAGATAATTCGAGCCATCCAGGAAGAGTCGGGGGCGACGATCGAGGTCGAGGACGACGGAATGGTCAAGATCGCGGCCGTCGGCAAGGAATCTGCAGACATCGCGCTGAAACGGATCGAAGAGTTGACCGCCGAGCCCGAGATCGGTCAGATCTACGAGGGAGTCGTCAAAAGCATCGTGAACTTTGGTGCGTTTGTCGAGATCATTCCCGGCAGAGATGGTCTTCTTCACATCTCCGAAATCGCTCATCGTCGAATCGAAAAGGTCGAAGACGTCCTCAAACTCGGTGATGTCGTCCGGGTAAAGGTTATTGACATCAATGGAGACGGGAAGGTTCGTCTCAGCAAGAAGATTTTGGAGGAAGCCCCGCCGCGCAAGTCGCGCAAACGATAGTCATCACTAAATGATCTCCACTTCTTCAACTCTCCCCAGGGCAAAAAGGTACGTGGGCGATAACGGCGTCACCGTCCTGCACCAGGACAATCCGTTTTCGCGTGCGTTCTGTATCGGTGTTTGGGTCAAGACCGGTTCGAGGGACGAAACGGTCGGCGAGGAAGGTCTCAGTCATTTCCTCGAACACATGCTTTTCAAGGGTACGTCAAACCGATCGGCCTTCGAGATATCCCAAGCGATAGAGAAAGTTGGCGGTTCGTTGGATGCATTCACTACCAAGGAGCAAATCTGCGTCTACGCTCAGGTGTTGAACAGCCATGCCGATTTGGCGGTGGACATCCTTGATGACATGTTTCTCAATCCAGCATTTGCGCCCGCACAAATCGAGCTCGAAAAACAGGTGATCCTCGAAGAAATCCAAGACGTCATGGACTCACCCGATGACGTCATCCACGATCTTTTCGCGTCCGAGGTATTCGCCGGGCACCCTTTGGGTAAACCGATTCTGGGGACCCCCGAGTCGGTCGCCAGCTTTGACGTCGAGCGGCTTACCCGTTACGCCGGAAAGTCGTTTCGGGCCGACAACGTCGTCGTGTCCGTGTTCGGGAGTGCAAGGAGGCGGTTAATGCGAAGGATTCGAGACGAGGCGTTTCGATTTCCCACTGGTACGGTCAAACGTGGGAGCCGAAGGCTCGGGAAGTACGAACCGTCTAGACGTCACCACAGACGAAAGCTCCATCATCAACACCTCTGTATCGGCGGACGCGCCTGTTCGTATCTCGACGACAAGCGATTTGCGCTGGGGGTCTTGACGGCGCTTCTTGGGGGAGGAATGAGCTCCCGGTTGTTTCAACGGATTCGCGAGGAGCTCGGTTTCGCCTACTCGGTGTTCACTTACACCGAGTCCGCCAGGGACAGCGGTCTGATTGGTACCTACATGGCCGTGAGTCCCACCAACGCCGGACGCGCCGTAAGAGAGGTGTTCCGTGAACTAAAGAAGATTAAGAACGGTGAAGTGAGCGGGGAGGAGCTTCACGACACGAAGGAACAGCTCAAAGGCAAAATACTCCTCGGTCTGGAGACGTCATCTGCCCGGATGATGCGAATCGCCCGGAATGAGATCTACTATGGTCGGCAGATCGGCGACAAAGAAATCATCACACGTATCAATAGGGTCTCGCGGGACGATCTATTCGACTGCGCCACCGACGTTCTCGACAGCGCCCGAAATACGATCGTAAGCCTCGGGCCCTCGTCTTCGGGTCTTGGCATAACGCGGGTGTGAACGCTTGACGAGCGGCAGCGTGGACTCTCCGCTCGGATAGTTGCGGTCGTTGTGCTGGACCTCTCTCCGCTGCGGTCGGCTGGGCGCCTCCGGCGCCGGATCTTCCCTTGCTCCGAGCAACGGTCCTGCACAACGACCGCACCCCCGGGGGCGGCGCATATGGGAGCGCCGGGTTTGTGACCCCACCCCGGACCGCGCAATTTGAATCAGCCGCCTTATTCCAGCGGTAGCTCACCAAGAGGTATTTCAAAAGCGTCTGCAACACCCTGGCACGTAAGCATGCCGTCGTATGTGTTGAAACCCTTGGCAAGGGCGGGGCTGCGTCTTGCGGCTTCGAGCGGGGTCAGATCGGCCAGCTCGAGGATGTATGGGAGTGTTGCGTTGGTCAACGCCGCCGTGCTTGTCACGGGCACGGCGCCCGGCATGTTCGCCACGCAGTAATGGACAACGCCGTCAACGACGAAGATCGGGTCGTTGTGGGTCGTGGGTTTGCTGGTTTCAGCGATACCGCCCTGATCGATCGAGACATCGACGATGACGGCACCGTTTTTCATCTTCTTCAGATGATCTCGTTTGATCAACTTCGGTGCCTTTGCCCCCGCGAGCAGAATGGCGCCGATGACCATATCGGCTCTCTCGAGCTCTTCTTCTATGTTTGCCGCATTGCCGATCAAGGTGGTCAACCGGCCGTGATAAATGTCATCGAGATATCTCAGCTTGGCCGAATCGATGTCGATAACCACCACCTGGGCTCCCATGCCCATTGCGATTCGAATCGCGTTCTGACCGGCGGTACCTGCTCCGAGAACGAGCACTCTTCCCGGGGCAACGCCGCTCACTCCAGAGAGAAGGATACCACGACCTCCGTTTGGGGCCTCCAGAGCCCAGGTCCCCACTTGAACCGAGAGCCTGCCTGCAACCTCGCTCATGGGAATGAGTAACGGCAGCGACCCGTTCTCGAGCTCGATGGTCTCATACCCGATTCCCGTGACTCGACGATTCAACAACTCGTCGGTCAATCTCTTGTCAGCGGCGAGGTGGAGATACGTAAACAGGATCAACCCCTCGCGGAGACGGTCGTACTCATCGGGCAGTGGTTCCTTGACCTTCACGATCATTTCCGCCTTATCCCAAACCTCCTCCGCGGTGTTCAGTATTTTCGCGCCTGCATTTTCGAATTCGCTGTCTGGAAACCCGCTCCCCGTTCCGGCGGATGCCTCGATGAACACCTCGTGCCCGTGGATACGCGCCGCCCTGACCCCTTCGGGAGTCATTGCCACACGCGCCTCGTTTGATTTAATCTCACGTGGGATACCGATTATCATTTATGCCTCCAGTTTGGGGTCTGTAATAACTATCAACATTATTATTGACGCCGAGGGGATAACCTGAGTCCAAAACGCTATCACATCGCCGACCTTCGATCAAGTTCTACCGTATCCCTGGCGTCACGGGGCTGACCTCGACCATGTACGTTCTTTTGGCGGTTGTTGCGGTGCTGTCGCTGCTTTACCTGACGTGGAAGGTGCGTTACCGTTATCCGCCGGTAGACGCCCCACAAGCGCTTTGTTATCACAAACTGTCCGAGCGGTTTTGTTTCGAGGGTACGTGGACGACACCAAACCGGTTTCTTGGCCAGATCGATTACCTGATCGGTGCCGGTTTCAGCTTTATTGGCGAGGCCGAGTTTCTCGCGGCACTCGACGACCCTTCGGCGGGGTCGTCCAAGAGGCTCCTTCTGACGTTCGACGACGGCTACGAGGAGCTGTACGACATGTATCTGGACCACCTGGTGCCTCGCGGGATTCCCATTCTCGTCTTCCTAGTCGTGGGCTACGTCGGAAGAGAGAACACCTGGGATCTTTCGATGGGAAGGAGATCCTTTCGACACCTCGACTGGCGTCAGATCGAGGAAATGGCTAAGAAAGGCGCAGATTTTGGCTCCCACGGGTTTTCACATACCGATCTCAAGACCGCCGGCGCGGAGATCCTCGATAGGGAGATTGCGCGATCGAGGGAGATCATCAGTGAGCGAATTGGAACACCCATTCGATCGTTTTCCTATCCTTTTGGCAGATACACCTCGACGATCAAGACCACCGTCGAGGCGGCAGGGTACTCGGCGGCCTTCTCGCTCTACCCCCGTCATCGCAACGAACACATCGACCGATTCGCGCTCCGCCGGAACGGGGTCTACTTCATTGACACGCCCATGACCATCAATTGGAAACTCGAGCGGTCCCGTTTCTTTTGGTTTGAAGAAATGAAATGCCGAACGATCAACAACGTGGCCGCACTCACTCCGCTACTCAAGAGGTTTTCCTCGGGCCCGGGTAAGTAAACCCGAATCGTCGCCGGTGGTAGTATCGGGATAACAAGATCAACGGGACTACCAGAAGGAGATACACCGGCCACGCGGCGGCCGCGGCAAGGGTGACGACAAGCGTGTTAACCTGGATGACAAACGAGTTCACCGTCTGATCTCGCCGAAAAAGCGAGTAGACGGTAGCGGGAAACGATACCCCGGTGACCACGATCGCCATGAGTCGACCGGTTATGATTGCCACGACGACGGCGCACGCGTGGAGCACCGCGGCGAGCACGACCGAGCGGTCGACGCCGATCAGGACCGTCGTGCTGAATTTCCCCGTGGCTTTGTCACCCTCGACGTCCAAGATCGTCGTGTGAAGAAATGTCGCCGCGACGAGCAATACGTATGGGACGGCGAGCCACACTCCGTGATCCGTCGGTGAACCGAGTGCCGTGTAACCGAGGACAAACGCGACGCCGCCGTAACCGACGGCGTTGGCAAACATATCAAAAAACGGTCGTGCGCAAAGCCGGATCGGTGGCAGGGAGTAGACGAGGGCCATGAGCAGCGCAACGATCAGTGGCGCCCTCAGTGCGTCGTCGGTACGGTGAAACGCGTGCGACGCGGCAAGAAAAAAAGCCAAGGCCATCAAAACCAACGTGCGAGCCCTAAAGATGCCCCGCGAGAGGAACAGACATTTGTTGTTTCTTTCATCCGATTCCCTGTCAAAAATCTGATTGAGCAGGTAGGCCGTGACCAGGATCGCCGTAAGACACGTAAACGCGGTCAAAGAGGGAAAATCTGCATTTGATCCGAATGCCGACGGAAGGCTCGCACGGAATACGGACGACCGTCCTACGCCCTCCGAGGCGCCGATCAGATAAAAGCTCCAAGCGGGTATCAAAATGACAGGGCGCAGCACAAACAAGAAGTCACATATTCTCAAAGCTATGCCCAAATCGTAACGGAGCGGAGTGGTACTGTATCGGTCGGTCGTGCGGATAGCTACAAGAGGGTATAGCGGTCGCCTTGTGGTGTCAAATAGTATCTAAATGCATGGTGTTCCACTCGCTCGACAAAAGAGTCCGGGGCGATTCCGGTTTTCGAGAGGTTCGATAGGCGCGAGGGGTAGTGTCCGTGTTTGGCCCGGTATATTTCGAGATACCAACGGAGCTGTTCCTCAGCCTGGCTCCGTTCGAGGGACAATGCGTTTGTGGCGACCCCAACCTCCGGCAAACGGTGTCCCGTGTCTTTGAATAACGGTGCGATCGATCGCGCACCCCAGAAACCCGAGGCGGTCACCATTGCGAGTGAGACGACAAGGGGAAGAGGGTTTCTTTGAAACAAACGTCGGCGTCGTCTTTTGATTCTCGCACCGACTTCAGAGCCGGTTTCGGCGGTCTGTTTTTCGACGACATGAACAAGCCCTTTTTCCTTTAAGTGTTTGAGCGCCTCGTAAGTATCGAACTTTGGCATCTTCGCATGGGCAACGAGGTCCTCCACGGTTCGCTCGTCCGAGAGCATTTCCATAATCGCCGACTCGTTGGGTGACAGCCCGTCCTTCTTATCCGACTTGCGAGTTCTGTTGATCGACAAGGCGCCGTCCGGAAACTCGTCGAGCATTTGCGGAAACTCGTCGATACGTCGCATGCTCTCCATCAACGTCCCCTCGATGCCAAACTCGCCCCAAATCTTGATGCCGTCTATGACGTCTTTGCCCGGGATGAACTTGTAGCTGCACTGCTCCCACGTGAGGATATCGTGTACCGTTTCCTGGATGTGGTTGCGGTAGTGGGCCTTCATGTCGTCCTCGCTGAGCAGGCCTTCGGAGACGATGACATCGGTCACGTCGATCTTTGACTCCGCGCTGATATCCGTCAGACGCATCAGTTCGCGTCTCGAGAGAATCCCATAACGCGCCAGGTAATCCTTGATCGGGTCCCTCACGCCCCGGCGTCGGTCGCGGGTGGATATGATCTTACCATCGCGGAAGAAGAGCATCATCGAGCTGCCCTGCCGGCTGATGGAAAGCATCCCCGACTTCTGTTGCAGGGCGATGAGCTGTAGGATCTCCGAGAGTCCAAAAGCGCTTAGGTTGCCTTCGAGTGACATTTTCTTCTCCTCTTCCTCACGCGACTTCTTCGGATTTCGAGGTTTCGGCTTTTGTTTCGCCCGATATCGATCGCGCGTGTGAGTGTCGTTGAGGTCTGAACCTTGCGCTTGGTTTTGCCATTCCCGAAATCAGAAACGAAACTGCGATCCCGATCGCGGGAAGAACCGTTTTCCAGAGCGGCGGCACGGTAAGAAGCGTCATCGGGTCTTGGACGATCGAACATTTGGTGAACAAGCATACGATCGATAATGAAAACAACCCGGCGAGGCCAACCCCTCGCAGGATTCGCTCATAGTAGACGTCACGCACTCCGGGTAACACACGTGTTATTAGCCTCGCTGACCGTCTCCGTCGGACCAGCTCAGTCTGACGTTTCTGACGGAGAAGTGCCTCGACCACTTTCTCCGAGGTAACGGTCTCGATAGTCTTCGCGCATTCCTTGCAGAGACTCATGTCGCGCTCGTTGCTGCAACAGTTTTCGCAGGTCAAACGGCCACAGCTCGAACATTGGAACGTGAGCTTTGCCGGGTTTATGACCTTGGTAAGCACCAGGGCGATTGCGAAGGCCACGAGCAGCAGCCAGGCTGCCGCCTTCCGCGGGACCCTGGCCAGGGGAATGACCATTCCTTTCATCTGTTCCTTGGGTAGCGAGCGCGCTTCGGTGAGCGCCAATCGCCACAATTCCTCGTTCGAGAAACGCTTGGGCATTACATGAGTCAAGTCGAGGGCCGCGGCCGCGTAGGAGCTTTTTTCCTCCTCGATGCCGTTGTTCGATGCGAGCTGGAGCGAATGGGAGGCTTTTTTCATCAACAGCGTCGCGATATAAGCCTGGGCAAGATCAAACTGACAGACGGGATCGAGAGGGTCGATTTTTTCTGCTTTTCGATAACCCTGGAGGGCTTTTTCATACTCTCCCTGGAGGAAATGGACGTTCCCTAGGTTTATGTAACCCATCTTTCGTTCAGGGTCTTGCGCGATGGCTTTGAACAGGTGCTCGGACGCATCGTGGAAACGCCTGCCTTTGAGATGAAGAAGTCCCAACGCGAGGTTCTTCTCGGTTTCCGTTTCCGGTGTGCCCGAGCGTTCGATACTGCGAATAAGATACTCATCTCCACCTGAGTCATTTGCCCGCGCGACGAGCGACGTAAGCGACTTTGGATCTGAGAGCGTAGCGGCCCCCTTGGCCGGCAGATCGATGATCCCCACCAAGACGAGGGGTATGATCAAGGCGGCGACGAGCAGTCGCTCCCGTCTGTGCATGAACAGCCAACACACGAGCATCAGATAGATCAACCCGACGACGGGTCCGGGAACGAGCAACAACGGTGTCAACAAGATCAGGTACGCCGTGATCGCAGGAGCCGCTGCGTTGAACCGTTTTTCAAGAAACTCCTTGAGCTTGTGAGCAACATAAGGAAGATACTTGATGGCCAAGGCGACGCATATGGCGAGCGACAACGTCAACAAGACGAGTGCGAGCGTCGCTGCGCCACCCAAAGCCACGTACTTCTGGACCCGGAAGTTTCTCCACAGCGCGCTAAAACCTTCGATCAGGTAAGTGGGCGCGTCGGGCTCGAGTCTCCGGACCTTCAGTCGGGCGAGCGTGAAATACGCGTCAGGATAATCGGGGTCATAGGTCAAAGCTCGACGCAGCTCTCGCTCCGCCTCGTCTCTTGCACCGGCGGCGATCGATTTGAGGGCGTCGTGGTAAGCGATTCGCGCGAGAACCGGTACGCGAATCGCGCCATTCGATATTTCGTTTTTCAGATACAGGTCGCGGTTGAGATCCTCTGCCGCCCCGTTGGCGCGGACTGCGGTTACGAGGACGAGCAAAAAGACCGTGCAGAATGCGATCCGTGCCCGGTGTTTGGTACCCAACGGGAGACTCCTTCACACGGTTGGGCCGACCAACGGCCTGGAAACGCTGTCATTTAACGGTTTAAATCTTTTGAAGTTAACAGGTTAGGCAAAAATCGTGCCGACGGGGCGGGCGACCCGGCCGGGCGGGACACGTCGAACCATCCCGCCAAGAAATGTCCGCGCAACTCATTGCAGCTAAAAACAATAACAGTGGTGCGCCCCCCCAGCTATCCCGGTACATCCGGCGACGCCGATTCCTGGGCCGCCGGGGCGGCGGCGGTAACCCACCCAGAGCAGCAAAATGTGCCGGTGACCGCCGTTTTTTGGACGGTGGGTCCGGCATTTGTTCGAGTGAGGATCGATTCCGCGGCGCAACCGTCGGGCATCCTGACTCGCCGGGGCTCCAAACGGCGCGACGCCACCGGTATGTCCCAGGCAGCTTACCTCACCCGGGCTCGCCCTCGGGTACCCGCGGTCCGTGTCACGTGCAGAGATCGGTTTTTGCGGATCGACTATTTGTTATGTTATGATAAATGGCTAACTGCGAAAAAACTAGATGAGAAACCGGGTCGATGTGAACGACACGTCGCACCGACAAACCAATACTGAAGGGCGGGTGTCTCTGAAATGAAACACACGTTTGTCTCCGACCTTGCGGCGCACGTTGGGGAAACGGTTACGCTCCGCGGGTGGGTATTCAATACGCGGTCGAGTGGGAAAATCCGATTTCTCATTCTTAGAGACGGTACCGGTTTCGTGCAGACAGTCGCCGGAAAAACCGACCTCACGGAAAAAGAGTTCGAGCTTCTCGGTGAGATCGGACAGGAATCGAGCGTCGAAGTCACCGGGACGGTTCGTGCGGACCGGCGAGCGCCCGGAGGATACGAGATTACCCTGTCCGGGCTCAAGCCTATATCGTTGGCGGATGACTACCCGATCACACCCAAAGAACACGGAACCACGTTTCTGCTCGATATGAGACATCTGTGGCTGCGAAGTCGAAAACAGCACGTGGTGATGAAGGTGAGACACCACGCGATCGCGGCGATCCGGGACTTTTTGAACGACAGGGGTTTTTACTGTCTCGATACGCCGATCTTTACGCCAAACGCCTGCGAAGGGACCAGCACACTCTTCGAAACCGACTATTTTGGAGACAAGGCGTTTCTGTCACAGAGCGGTCAGCTCTACAACGAGGCAACCGCAGCGGCGTTTGGCCGCGTGTATTGTTTTGGACCCACGTTTCGGGCGGAGAAATCGAAAACGCGCCGGCACCTGACCGAATTCTGGATGGTGGAACCCGAGGTGGCTTTTGCCACGCTCGAGGACATCATGGAACTCGCTGAAGAGATGGTCGAGTACGTCGTTGGCCGGTGTGTGGAAATCTGTGAAAAGGAACTCATTGATATCCTCGAACGCGACATTAAGAAGCTCGAGACCGTCAAACGGCCCTTTGCGCGGCTGCATTACGATGAAGCGGTCGCCCTGCTCGAAAAGAAGGGTGTGTCGTTCGAGAAGGGCGGCGATTTTGGCGGCGGCGATGAGACCGTGCTGAGCGAGTCGTTTGATAAGCCGCTTTTTGTTCATCACTTTCCCACGGCGGTCAAGGCGTTCTACATGCAGCCGGACCCGCAGGATGCCGACTATTGTCTGTCGGTGGACCTGCTGGCGTCGGAGGGCTACGGGGAGATCATCGGAGGCGGCCAACGAATCCATGACCTCGAGCTGCTCGAGAAGCGGATCCGCGAAGACAACCTGCCGTTGGACGCGTTTCAATGGTATCTCGATCTGAGACGCTTTGGCTCGGTGCCACACTCCGGTTTTGGGTTGGGTCTGGAACGGTTTGTCGGTTTTGTGTGCGGATTGAAACACCTGAGGGAAGCGATACCCTTTCCGCGGCTGCTCAACCGTTTGAACCCCTGAGCGGCGATCATCCCTTACGGAGGATACTCAACCAATGCATCGAGAACGTAACCTCGTGATACGGGGGGCGAGGGAACACAATCTGAAAAACATCAACCTCTCGCTCCCGCGCAACCAGCTCATTGTCATCACGGGTCTGAGTGGGTCTGGTAAATCTTCGCTGGCGTTCGACACCATTTATGCGGAAGGCCAGCGCCGATACGTCGAAAGCCTCAGTGCGTACGCGCGGCAGTTTCTCGGGCAGATGGAAAAGCCGGACGTCGATCGGATCGAAGGGCTCTCACCGGCCATATCGATAGAACAAAAAACGAGTTCGCGAAATCCCAGATCGACCGTCGGGACGATGACGGAGATCTACGACTACCTGCGGCTCTTATTTGCCCGCGTGGGCGAACCGCACTGCTACCACTGCGGGCGAAGGATTTCGCAACAGTCGATTACCGAGATCCGAAGCAGCATCCTCTCACGCGCCGACGCGAGCCGAATAATGATCCTTTCACCGGTTGTGCGAGGGAGAAAGGGTGAACACCGAAAGGTTCTCGAGCGCATCCAAAAGGATGGATTTGTGCGCGTACGCGTCGACGGCGAGATCTATGACATCGACAGCGTCCCCAGGCTCGGTAAACAAAAGAAGCACGATATCGAGATCGTCGTCGACCGGCTCATAGTGTCACAAAAAAACGCCGGACGAATCTCAGATTCGTTGGAAACGGCGGCCAGGTTTTCGGATGGGCTGATTCTCGTTGTGTTTCCCGGAAACGAGGATGTGCTCTTTAGCCAACACTTCGCCTGTCCGTAATGCGAAGTGAGTTTTGGAGAGCTCTCACCAAGGATGTTTTCCTTCAATTCGCCGTACGGCGCGTGCGCCGACTGCGGCGGGTTGGGTACCAGAATGGATTTCAATCTCGAGCTCATCGTCCCCGACGACTCGCGTACGCTTTCCGAGGGCGTGCTTGCCCCGCTCGGAAAGCTACGAGGGGAGTGGGGCAAATCTCAGCTGGAGGCGTTGGGAGAAATATATGGGTTCGATCTGAATTCGTCCTTTAGGTCGCTTGGGAAGAAAGCAAAAGACGCGATCCTATACGGTACGGACGAGGAGATCACTATCAAATTCGATCTCGAAAAAATGAAAGGAGAGTACAGGTCGTCATATGAAGGTCTGATCGCATGGTTGAGAAGAAGATACCGTCAAACCAGCTCCGAAGGCGTACGGAAATGGATCGAGTCGTACATGAGCAACGACGACTGCTCGACGTGCGAGGGGTCACGGCTAAAGCCCGAGGGGCTTGCGGTCAAAATCGCCGGTCGGAATATCGCCGATGTGTGCAGGATGAGCGTGGGGGAGGCGGGTGGGTTCTTTGCCGGGTTGGAACTCTCGGGGAACGACCGTCTCATCGGCGAGCCGATCATCAAGGAAATCACTCACCGGCTCCGATTCCTGGGAGACGTGGGGCTCGGGTATCTCTCGCTCGATCGAAGCGCCACGACGCTCGCCGGCGGTGAGGCGCAGCGACTGCGGCTTGCCACACAGATCGGCTCGAGACTCATGGGGGTCTTGTACATTCTCGACGAGCCCAGCATCGGGCTCCATCACCGGGACAACGGGCGTCTTATCCGGACATTGAAGGAGCTCCGAGACCTCGGTAACACCGTGATCGTCATCGAACACGATCGGGACACGATACTCTCCGCGGATTATGTCGTTGATCTTGGCCCCGGGGCCGGTCTCGGTGGTGGTCACGTGGTGGCGGAGGGGACGGTTGAGGGTATCAAACGAGTCCCGCAAAGCCGCACGGGAAGGTACTTGAACCTCGAGGGGTCCGATCTCAAGAAACGCGAACCGAGAAACGGCAACGGCAAGCACCTCGTGGTTCGCGGGGCGCGAGAGAACAATCTCAAGAATATCGACGTACCGATTCCGTTGGGCGTTTTCACATGCGTCACCGGTGTGAGCGGGTCGGGAAAGAGCACGCTGGTAAACGACATTCTGTTTCTGGGGCTCCGGAGACATTTTCATCAGGGTCAGTTGTTCCCGGGAAAACATGACTCGATCGACGGCGTAGAAAACATCGACAAGGTCATCGATATCGATCAGTCCCCGATCGGGAGGACGCCCCGATCGAATCCGGCGACATATACCGGGCTGTTCACGCCGATAAGGGATCTCTTCGCCCAACTTCCCGAGAGCCGGATCCGGGGATACAAAGGGGGACGTTTCAGCTTCAATGTCCAGGGCGGACGTTGCGAAAAGTGTCAGGGAGACGGATTGATCAAGGTAGAGATGCACTTTTTGCCCGATGTCTACGTGAAGTGCGAGGCGTGCAAGGGAAGACGGTACAACCAGGAGACGCTCGAGGTGATGTTCAAGGGACATAACATCTCGGACGTGCTCAACCTGACCGTTGACGAGGCGCACGACCTCTTTGTCAACATCCCAACGATCAAGAGGAAATGCGAGACCCTCAGCTCCGTCGGACTTGGGTACATTCATCTCGGACAGCCGGCGACGACGTTGTCAGGAGGGGAAGCGCAACGGGTCAAACTCTCGGCTGAGCTTTCGAAGCGGGGTACGGGGAAGACTCTTTACCTGTTGGACGAGCCGACGACGGGGCTTCATCACGACGACGTGCAGATGCTTCTCGATGTTCTGAACAAACTTGTGGATAAGGGAAATACGGTGGTTGTTATCGAACACAACCCCGATGTAATATTGGCCTCTGACTATATCATAGATCTTGGGCCGGAAGGTGGTGACGAAGGGGGTTGGGTGGTTACGACGGGAACACCGACCGAAGTAATGCGCTGCAACGAGTCTCACACGGGTGAAATGTTGAGGGAAGTCGGCGCCGTTGCGGACGCGATCCATCGAGGACAATAGATGACAAACGTGAAAGTGACACCTCTGACCGATCTCCATCGAGCATCGGGAGCCAAAATGGTCGAATTCGCCGGCTACCTCATGCCCGTCAGTTACGGGAGCATTCTGGCCGAGCACCGGGCCGTTCGTGAACAGGTGGGGATCTTTGATGTGAGCCACATGGGCGAGTTTGTCATAAGGGGTAAGGGCGCCAGGAGATTGGTCAACGACATAATCACCAATGACTGCTCGAGGCTCGCTGAGGGGGCGCTTCAATACTCGGTGATGTGCCGCGAAGACGGGACCGTCGTCGACGATTTGCTCGTATACGTGGTGCGTGACGATCAGGTGTTGCTCGTCGTAAACGCCTCGAACATCGAGAAGGACTTGGAACACGTCCTCACTTTTGACAGAAATGGCGCCGATGTGGAGAACGTCAGCGACGAGTGCGCGCTGCTCGCCGTGCAAGGGCCCCGGTGCCGGGACGTGTTGACTTCGTGTCCGTTGTTCGACGATGTGAGAGAGCAAGTAGAGAGAACCGCTTACTACCATGGATTTTCGTTTACGCACGGGGGATCGGAAATCCTTGTCTCGCGCACCGGGTATACCGGTGAGCTCGGCTTTGAGATTCTCGTCCCTTCAAACTTGGCCGTTGAGTTCTGGGAGGCAATCACACAAGCAGGACGGGACTACGGCCTAGTACCCGTCGGGTTGGGCGCGCGCGACACGCTTCGTTTCGAGGCGTCGTTCTGCCTCTTTGGTCATGAGCTCAATGACGACACATCACCGTTGGAGGTGGGGTTGGGCTGGGTCGTGAAGCTCAATAAAGAGCGGTTTCGCGGTATCGAAACACTGAGGCAAGAGAAGAAAAACGGTCCCAAACGGGCCCTCGTTGGATTCGAGCTTGAGGGACGAAACATCGCCCGGCAGGGTTATACGGTATTGAAAGACGGAGTGGAGATCGGGAAAGTGACCAGTGGTGCTTTTTCTCCGACGATGAAAAAAAGCCTTTGCATGGCCTTGATAGAACGAAGCGCAAAAGGGACAGAAGGAGTTTACGAGATCGCGATAAGGGGAAAAACAGCCACAGCCCGACTGACACCGCTTCCTTTTTACAGAAGTCGCGCGAAGTGAAGGAAAGGAGCACGGGATGAGTTTTGAAAATATGCGTTTTTCGAAAGAACACGAATGGGTTCAATTCGAGGAAGGTTCCAATCTCGTCACCACCGGAATTACCGACTATGCTTCGGGCGAGCTGGGAGATATCGTGTATATCGAGTTTCCGGAGGTCGGTCAGGAGTTAAAGTCGATGGAGCCGATGGGTACAATCGAAGCGGTAAAAACCGTCGCCGATATCTACGCCCCCTTGAGCGGTGTCGTCAGGGAGGTCAACACGGTGCTCAATGATGATCCGGGTATCGTGAACCAGAGCCCCTACGGGGAAGGATGGTTTGTGAAAATAGAGATGTCCGATAGAAGCGAGCTCGACGGTTTGATGGAAAAACACGAGTACGACCGGATGGTTGGGAAGGGATAACATGCCTTATCTCTATCACACCGACGAGGATCGAAAACAGATGCTCGGTGAGCTGGGGATCGATTCCGAGGAGAGGCTGTTCGATCAGATTCCCGAGGAGTTTTTGATAACGGAGCCGCTCCCCGTCGGTGAGGGGCTATCGGAGTTCGACACGCTTCGGCAATTCGAGACGCTTGCCCAAAAAAACACACCGGCCGGCGATATGGTGAGCTTTCTTGGAGGCGGGGTCTACGATCATATCGTCCCCTCTATCATCAAACACCTTTCGGGACGATCGGAGTTTTACACGGCGTACACCCCGTACCAGGCCGAGGTAAGTCAGGGTACGCTTCAGGTCGTATTCGAATATCAATCGTTGATCGCAAGATTGACGGGGCTTCCCGTTGCCAACGCGTCGATGTACGACGGTGCGACGGCGTTTGCAGAGGCGGCGACGATGGCGACGAGGATCACTCGCCGTCGTGTCCTGTTGTGCGCGGAAAACATCAGCCCCCGGTATCGTAAGGTCTTGAAAACGTACACAAACGGACAAGATGTCGTGCTCGAGTCCGTGCCCATGACCTCCCGCGGTGATGTCGACGCGGATGCGCTCCGTTCCCGTCTCTCCCAAGAAGTGGCCGCCGTATTGATTCAGACTCCAAACTACTTTGGCGTTCTCGAGTGCCCGTGGGAGTACCGAGAGGCCATCAAAGAAACGGGTGCATTGTTGGTGGCCTCTGTCGATCCGATGTCGCTGTCGTTACTACGAACACCCGGCGAGTACAACGCCGATATTGCCGTTGGCGAAGGACAAGGTCTTGGTAACGATCTGAACTTTGGTGGCCCGCTTCTCGGTTTCATGGCTTGCAGGATGGAGTACCTCCGCAGTCTCCCGGGTCGGCTCGTCAGTGAGACAAAGGATGTCGACGGCCGGCGCGCCTATGTCCTCACGCTTCAAACGAGGGAACAGCATATTCGACGGGAAAAGGCGACATCAAACATCTGCACGAACCAGGGTCTGATGGCCTTGCGGGCGACGATTTATCTCTCGCTGTTGGGCAAAACAGGATTTCGCGAACTCGGGAAAATCTGCCACGAGAAAGCGTGCCGGCTCTCTCAAATGATAACGGGGTGCGACGGATTCCGTCTGAGATTCAGCGGCCCGTTTTTCCGCGAGTTCGTTGTCCGCTGCCCGGTGGATGCCGAAACGATCATCGCCAAAGCGCGGGACAAGGGGATTCTCGCCGGAATCCCCCTCACCAAATATTTTGGCGCCGATTACAGAAACGATCTGCTTGTGGCAGTTACCGAAAAAAGGACCGACGCCGACTTTGAGAAACTCCGCGAGGTTCTCGAGACCGTGTGAAAGGATGTTGGATGGCAAGGACGATCTTCGAGAAAAGCCGGGCCGGCCGGCGTGGCTACCGATTCTCAGGTGAACCGGCTCCAGCACCGTCGGGGATACCCGATTCCTACTTGCGTAAACAAGCCGCCGGTCTCCCCGAGGTAAGCGAACCCGAGGTCATGCGGCATTACGTGGCGCTTTCGACCCTCAACCACCACGTCGACAAAGACCTCTACCCATTGGGCAGTTGTACGATGAAATACAATCCAAAGCTCAACGAGGACGTGGCGGCAATCAAGGGGTTCGCGGGGCTTCACCCGGAACAGCGGGACGATGATACACAGGGTGCTCTCGAGGTGATCCATTTACTCGAGGAGAAGCTCTGCGCGATCACCGGAATGGACAGGTTCACGCTAAGCGCCGCCGCGGGTGCCCACGGCGAGCTCCTTGGGATGTTGCTGGCGAAAAAGTACTTCGTCGACCGCAAGCAGAACCGACGCAAAGTCCTGGTGCCGGATTCGGCACACGGCACAAACCCGGCGAGCGCACATCTCGTCGGCTTCCAGAACCAGGCATTGCCATCGGGCGAGAACGGAGAAGTGGATCTGGACGTCTTGAATCGAAACCTCGATGACGAGACGGCTGTTTTTATGCTCACCGTACCCAACACGTTGGGGATCTTCGAGAGTAGAATCGGTGAAATCATCGAGCTGGTCCATGCCAAAGGCGCCCTGTGTTATCTCGACGGGGCGAACCTCAACGCGCTGCTAGGTTGGGCGAGACCGGGTGATATGGGCTTCGACATCATTCACGTCAACCTCCACAAAACCTTCTCGACCCCGCACGGCGGCGGGGGGCCGGGGTCGGGGCCGGTTGGCGTCAAAGAAGCGTTGGCTCCACTTCTTCCCGAGCCGAGAGTACGGAGGGAAAACGGAAGATATGTTTTGGCCGCTGACGGTGCCGAGAGCGTCGGCGCGATCCACTCGTTCTATGGAAACTTTGGTATCTACTTGAGGGCGCTTTCCTATATCATCCGGCACGGCGGTGACGGCCTCAGGCGAATCAGCGCCGCCGCCAACCTCAACGCAAACTATGTGGCCCACGCCCTCGACGGGTTGTATCCCATTCCACACGGGAAGCGTTGCATGCACGAGTTCGTTGCGTCCGGCGAGCCTTTCAAAAAATACGGCGTACGCACTCTCGACATCGCAAAAAGATTGATGGACTTCGGGTTTCATGCGCCGACCGTCTACTTTCCCCTTATCGTTCCGGAGGCCCTGATGATCGAGCCGACGGAAACCGAGAGCAAAGAAACACTGGACCGCTTCATAGACGCGATGAGACAGATAGCAAAGGAAGCGGCGGAGAATCCCGAACTCTTGCAAACGGCTCCCCACAACACTCCAGTACGGCGGCTGGACGAGGTCACGGCAAACCGGAAGCCGATACTGACGGCGCCTCTCGAGGATTCCACTGGCTGAGCGCCCGGGGGGGCGGCGCTCGACGACCGATCATTGGGGTTACCTGTGTAAGGCCGGGCAGCGGGTGCAACCGAGCCGACAACGACAGGCGCCCCGGGCCATCGAATCGTAGGGCTCGCATGATTTGATTCTTGTTGCGTCGTATTCTCCACGCGGGAATTCTCGTTTTTGTCATTCTCACGGCCACGTTTTTTGTCATCCGACTGGCTCCCGGTGACCCACTCAACCGTTACTTCAGCCCAGACATCGATCCCCAGGCAATGGACGCGGTAAGAAACCAGCTCGGACTGGACGAACCGCTTCCCATCCAATACGCGAAGACCCTTGGAAGCTTCGTGCGCGGAGACTTTGGGATGAGTATCACCGAACACCGACCGGTCTCCGATATCCTCAAAGAGGCAATTCCGCGCACGCTGCTTCTCACTGTCGCCGCGTTGCTTTTGCAGATCCTCCTCGGCGTCTTGTTGGGGATGATCTCGGCGGTCAAACGATACAGCGCACTCGACAAAACCCTTTCGTTCGTGTTCTTGATGTTCTACTCGATTCCGTCGTTCTATCTAGCGTTTATCGCGATCGCCCTCTTCACGTTGAAACTCGGCTGGCTCCCTTCGGCGAATATGTTCTCACTCCACCTCGAACCCGATGGTTTCTCCGACATCGTGTTCGATCGCGTTCTTCACATGATACTCCCCGTCACCGTCTTGGCTTTTGGGAGCGCAGCCGCCCTGGCGCGTTACACGCGGGGAAGTCTCCTCGATGTGCTGGGTCAGGAGTTCATCCAAACCGCGCGGGCAAAAGGGTTGACCGAGGGAAGGATCCTCTGGAAACACGTGTTCAAAAACGCCCTCCCGCAGATTCTCACCGTCGTGGGTTTGAGCATCCCTTTTCTATTGGGGGGAGCGGTAGTGATCGAAAAGATATTTGCATGGCCGGGGATGGGAGCGTTGATGGTGGATTCGATTTTTGCGCGAGACTATCCGGTGGTACTCGCGGTGAATTTTATTGCCGCGTGTATGGTGATTCTTGGAAACCTGCTGGCCGATCTGTCCTACGCGTGGGCCGATCCCAGAGTGAAGCTGAGCTCCCACGGCGGTCCGGCGGGAGGGTAGGCGAGATAGTCGGGTAACGGGGTGGTGATTGCCACCCGGGCCCGAGGCGGGAAGAGGATGCGAGAGAAAAACGGGCACAGAATCCGAAGTGTGGTCCCGGGGGTGGGATCGCGAACAAGCGGTTGGGTACCGGTTGTCTTTTCCATTTTCTTCTATTTGTATCTCACCGTTGTCATCACTCGTATGCCGGCCGTGGTCGCCGGGTGGAATGACCCCGCGGGGATCGGGTTGTTCGAGGCGCTCGGGATCATGGGAGGACTCGTGGCGCTCTATCTCGGCGCCGTCGTCCCACTGTGGCTCGATCGACGACCGGCGGGGAAAACCCTCCGTGAAAAGTCCCGGCGATTTTGGACCAACCGAATGGCCGCCATCGGTTTTGTCGTATTTCTGCTTTTGGCCAGCATATCGCTCCTCGCGCCGGTTCTTGCCCCGTACGAACCGTCGGCCCAGATCGATCCCGCTCTCGAAAGGTACCAGTCCCCGTCGATGACGCATCTGATGGGAACCGACAGATTTGGGAGGGACGTATTCAGCCGGGTTCTCTATGGCGCGAGGGTGTCGCTCGCCGTGGGAGTGCTATCGGTCATTTTGGCGTCGATATTTGGGATGCTTTATGGGGCGTTCGCCGGGTACCTGGGAGGATGGATCGACGACGTGTCGATGAGGGTTGTGGATGGTTTGCTCGCGTTTCCACGTTTGCTCTTGTTGTTGACGCTTCTCGCGATGTTTGCAAACTCGTTCTCTTTGGTCGTCCTCGTCTTGGCAGCGACGGGTTGGATGGGTGTCGCACGACTCGTGAGGGCCGAGGTGCTGTCGTTGAAAGAGCGGGATTTCGTCCAGGCGGCCATAGCGACCGGCGCAGGACACGCCCGAATCGTATGGAGACATCTCATTCCGAACGCGTTGGGTCCGGTCATCGTGGCGGCGACCCTGAGGGTCGGACTGATCATTCTGCTCGAATCGTACCTTTCGTTTCTTGGACTTGGGATCCAGCCGCCCACTCCGACCTGGGGCAACATGGTGTTCGAGGGGCGTGAGGTCTTGATAGGGGCATGGTGGGTCGCGGCGTTTCCGGGACTCGCGATAGTGACGACCGTTGTCTCATGCAATCTGTTTGGGGATGGTCTAAGAGATGCTATGGATGTCAAAACGGGCTGACGGAGAACGAAAGGTTTCACGGAGGAGCCTGTTGTTTTGACTTGATCCGGCACGCGCTGTAAATCTAGAGTCAGGGGGGCGTCGTGTTGAAATGCAGAACCTTATTGAAATAAAACATCTTAGCTGCAGTTTCCACACCGAAGATGGTCTCGCCAGGGCCGTCGACGACGTGAGTTTCGCGATTCGCCCCGGCGAAACACTGGGTGTCGTTGGGGAGAGCGGGTGTGGTAAGACGGTTACCGCGTTGGCCATCATGCGTCTCATCCAGGACCCACCCGGAAAGATCGACCGCGGCGAGATTTTTTTCAAAGACCGTGATCTTCTGACCATCTCCGAACGTGACATGCGCCGGGTACGGGGAAACGAGATCTCGATGATCTTTCAAGAGCCGATGACGAGTCTGAACCCCGTGTTCACGTGTGGATACCAGATCAAGGAGGCTGTGACTCTCCATCAGAAGGTTGGGAAGAGGGAAGCGATGGAGAAGACACTCGAAATGCTTCGGCTCGTTGGAATCCCCGATCCCGAGATGTGCGCAAAGGCATACCCGCATCAGTTGAGCGGGGGGATGCGCCAACGGGTAATGATCGCAATGGCGCTTTCGTGTCATCCGAGTCTTCTCATTGCCGATGAGCCGACGACGGCGCTCGATGTTACGATACAGGCGCAGATCCTGGAATTGCTCCAGTCACTCCAGGAACGGTTGGGTATGGCGGTGATGATGATCACACACGACCTTGGTGTGATCGCCGAAACATGCAAGCGCGTCGTCGTGATGTATGCGGGACAGGTTGTGGAAACCGCCGATGTGAGCGATTTGTTTTACGACCCGCGTCACCCGTACACTCTGGGACTCGAAGAATCGATCCCGCGTCCTTCTCACAAGGGGAGCAAGCTGAAGGTCATCGCGGGCCGCGTGCCGGATCCCTATAACTACGCTTCCGGGTGTCGGTTTTCCGCGCGGTGTCCCTATGCCGAGAAACGGTGTTTCGAAGAGAGCATCGAGATGCGTGAGACGGGACCAGGCCACCACGCAAGGTGTTGGAAGGATGTGACACAGGCGAGCCCTAGTGAATAGGATTTGCGACATGGCTGAATCTGTCGATCACACTAATAAGAACGGATCGCTGCTCGAGGTCAATGACCTCAAGAAATACTTTCCCATCCGCCGGGGCTTTTTCTCACGGGTTGCCGGCCACGTCAAGGCTGTCGATGGGGTTAGCTTTGACGTCCAGCGGGGGGAGATCCTTGGGCTCGTCGGCGAGTCGGGTTGTGGCAAAACGACGCTGGCGCGTTCGATACTGCGGTTGATCGAACCAACATCGGGAGAAGTCGTGTTCGACGGGATCCAGGTGCTCTCCCTGGGTGGTCAGGAGCTCCGGCGGCTTCGCAAACGGATGCAGATCATTTTTCAGGATCCGTACGGGTCGCTCAACCCGCGGCTCACGGTGGGGAGCATGATAGGTGAGGCGATCAAGATCCACAAGTTGGCCCGGGGAAACGCGGTAAAGAGACGCGTGGCGGAACTCCTCGACCGTGTGGGG
>CP070677.1:502013-514348 GCA_020352495.1 Candidatus Latescibacterota bacterium | reverse complement strand
GGTGTAACAGACGCCCCTCGTCGTCGCGCAGTTTGCCGAGGATAAACTCGACCGCCCGCCCTGCACTCTTCGCGTAACTCGGCTCACCAAATGCGCGGGCGGATTTGGCAAGCGCCGCGATCATCAACCCGTTCCAGTCTGTCAGGACTTTATCGTCTTTGTATGGACGAATCCGTTTTTCGCGTTCCGCGAACAACGTCGCGCGTATCTTCTCAAGTCTTTCCTCGAGTTTCGACAGCGACACGCCGACCTCCGAAGCGACAGCGTCCGTCGGTCGTCTGAGAAAGAGTATGTTTGCACCGTGGATCTCCGTCGCGAAATTCCCATTGGGCTCCACACCATAGAGATCAACGGCCAGCCGGCCATCATCGGGCCCCAGCAGCTCCATGAGTTCCTCTTCTGTCCAGAGGTAGAACTTCCCCTCGATCCCTTCGCTGTCGGCGTCCTCGGCCGAGTAGAATCCTCCCTCTGGATCCGTCATGTCGCGAAGGACATATCCGATAACCTCCTCCGCGATTCGCCGGTAGATGTTCTTCCCCGTGGCTAGATACGCTTCGGTGTATGCCATAACAAGAAGCGCCTGATCGTAAAGCATTTTTTCGAAATGAGGCGCAAACCACTTGTGGTCGGTCGAGTAGCGATGAAAGCCAAAGCCGATGTGGTCATAGATCCCGCCGCGCGCCATCCGTTGGAGAGTTGTCTCCACCATCTCGAGGGCATGCTCGTCACCGGTTCGCTTCCAGTAGCGAAGGAGAAAGATGAGATTGTGCGGCGTCGGGAATTTTGGGGCGTTGCTAAACCCGCCGTTTGCGGCGTCGAAACGCCGAGCCAGCTGATCGTACGCCACGGGGAGCGTTTCACGGTCGAGGGTCCCTTCCCCCGGCCTCTTGTCAAACATGTCCTGCAATCTCCCGGCGATCTGCGTCGACGATTGGAGAATCTCGGATCGCCGGGTTTGCCACGCCGTCTTGATCTGGGGAATGAGTTGGATCATCCCTATCCGACCGTGCCGCGTGTCTCGCGGGATATAGGTCGCTACAAAAAACGGCCGCCGATCCGGTGTCATGATGACGGTGAGCGGCCACCCCCCGCCACCGGTCATCATTTGCGCGACCATCATGTAGATGTTATCGATGTCCGGCCGCTCTTCACGATCCACTTTGACATTGACGAACGCGTCGTTCATGAGCGCAGCGACGGTGGAGTCCTCGAACGATTCGTGCTCCATTACGTGACACCAGTGGCAGGTGGAGTAGCCAATGGAAAGAAAGACCGGTTTGTCTTCGCGCCGCGCCGTCTCAAACGCCTCTTCTCCCCACGGGTACCAGTCAACGGGGTTATCGGCATGTTGTAGAAGATAGGGGCTCTTTTCGTGGGCGAGCCGGTTTTGACCAGCCTGAGGGGTTTTGTTGTTGGTCTCGTGTGGTGTCATGGCCGTCTTCCCCTCTGCTTCCTTTCCTATTTGAGAGTCGCTCGAACAACCCAAGACGGTGAACAACACAGTGGCTGCGACGACAAAATAGACCTTCGGTATCTTCATCTTCGATCGGGAAGTGCGTTGGACGATCGGAAAGCCGGTGGGATGAAGTCGGCCGATACGCCGCCCTACGGGTTGACGGTTACCGTTCCCGTCTCATTGTAGGCCGACCAATGTGGTTCGCAGAAATATGGAAACACACCCGTTGTATCATCGAAGATCCGTTGGAACGATTGCCCGGGTCGGAGCCACGCAATTGGATCCCCCGAACCCGAGTCCCAGAGTCCATCGGGAACCCCGTTTACCCCGCTGGTTGTCGTGTGTCGGTTGTCCCCTGCGTTGAACCAGACGACCGTGTCGCCTCGAGCGATCACGACGTTCTTTGGCTCGCAGTAGTTGTCTTTCATATTCACGACTTTTCTTGTTGGCGTTTCCCTTGGCGGTGACGCGGGCGTGGCCGATTCGTCGCTGCAACCGGGGACGACGGCAAGCACAAAAACACCAAGAACGGCCAACGTCACCGTCAAATGTATCGCACTCTTCCCAGAAAACTTTGGCATTCCAGAGGCCAGTTTATGGAACGCTATCGCACTGGCCAGGGTGTGGGCGAAGCCGACAAGCCGATGAGACAAACCAATTCCTTGGAGCAAGCGTGGTCCGGACACGTCCCGTCGGCGGGACTCATTGTCACAAAAGATAATAAACCCTTTCGACGAAGCAAGAGATATTTGCTCCCTGATGGTCAGTAAACCCGCAGGTTGAGAAACGTGGGACGTCCAGCCACGACTTCGACGTCTTCTATCGTAAAGCTCTCATCTTCCTCGAGGAAACGACCATAAAGGGTGAGCCGGAGATCATAAACGCCTTCAGGCAAGACGAGCCGTGCCATTCGAATCGTCTGCGGAAGCGTCGCCCAGCTCCTCGTGTCGGCAGCTTCGGTGGAGACGCCAAAGGCGTTGACGACCCACCCGGCAATCACGTCTTTCTTTCGAGCGGTCACCGATGCGAGATACTTGGTGAGTGCCCTGAACACCGTCTTGAGTATGATGCTCCCTTGTCTCGCCCCGAACGCGTCGTGCGCGAGTACGTCGAGGTTTTCCACGACCGGCGCTCGCGCTCCTCGTGCACGGCCGTCCACATAGACGTTTACGCCTGCGTCCATAAACGGCTCAGGAAGAGATACCATCTCTGGGACGGCGATCCGAAGGAGGTAGTGGAGCCCTCGATTGGCTTCGATGGGCTCGCCGTATCGGTGGGCCAACCCTTCGGCCAGGTTATGCTTATCGAGGTCATCAACGAATTCGTCCTTATAGATCGGTATGACGGCATTTCGTTCGACCTTGTACGAGACGTAACCGCCTTCGATGAATAGGTTGAGTGTTCCTGATCCCTCTTTGTCGTCGTGCCCTCCACAAGACTCGGCGGCGTCTCGGTGATGGCTGGCGGCCTCCAGATCGCCACGAGCCTCGGCACATTCCGCAAGATCACAGTAGATCGACGGCGGCACCTCGACCTCGTAGCGGTCTTTGAGCTTTTCGTACGCATCGAGTGCCGCGCGGAGCGACACATCCGCGTCATTCAGTTCTCCAGCCGCCAAATACACCATCCCGGTCAGGTACTGAAGAAAAGGGTCATTCACGTAGACTGAATCGACGTCGTCACTGAACGTCTCCAACCGATGATTTAGCCTGCGGCATTCAACGAGCGCTCCTTGCGGCTCTTCGAGATAGAGATAGTTGAGAATCTTGTAGTAATTGATCATCGCCGCTTCAAAACGTTCTCCGCGGTACTTTGTGACGTTGTCGCTCATCATCAACGAGCCCATTTCGCGACCCAGGCTTTTTGTGTAGAGATCGTCGTACAATTCTTCCGCCTTTTCAAAGGCTGAGTTGCTGGCCTCATAGTCGTTGTCGTAGTGGAGGATAAGACCCTTTTCGTAGAGGTAGAGAAGCCGGGAAGTGTTTTTGTTGATCCGTTCGATCCGTTTGAGCGCCGCTGTGTAGTCCTGTTCGACGAGAGAGGCCTTGACATGCGGCGAATGCGACATCTGTGACGTACAGGCGGGAAAAATCGCAAACGCCGACATCGCCAAGACGACGGTGACACTCAACGTCGCCGGGATTGATGTTTGTTTGAACCGACGCATGTTTTGGCTCAATCTGCAATCAATATGACATGCGCGCTCTGCCGATGTACTTCTTGATCTTCTTTTGTCCCAACCACACCTTGGCGTTGCTCTCGAGATCGATCAATGTGAGATCCACCTGATAAAAGACGACCTTCTCGCCTCGGTCCTCATCGAGGATCGAGCTGATCGTCCCGCCAAGCAAGAAATCTGCACCGAGTTCCCTTCCCCATTTTTTCATCGTCTCCTCGGACGCGTAGGTTTGCTGATCCTGACGCTCCTCTCGGAGTTGTTCTCTTTCCGCGGCGCTTGCCACGACCGTGACCTCGTCCGAGTTGATAAACGCCCGCTCCATATCCCCGATGAATGTGTCGATCGCAATGTGTTCGGTGCTCTTGTTCTGGACAACGCCAACGATCACCGTCGGCTTCTTCTGGTGCTGCTCCACAAATCGCGTCTTCCAGGGACTCACAAGACAGTCACCGATCATCTCCTCGGAAACGAGCCGCGAATCCGTGTCGTTCCACTTGCCCGAAAGATCGGTCACCGAATCCTCCGGTATCCGCGAGACCCGTTTTGGCGAACAACCTGCCGCCACGAGGAGTCCCACGAGCGCGATGACCGCGAGTATCAAGCCCAAGTTCTTCATGCCAAGACCTCCTTGCCACGGGTCGCGTTTTCGCAACTTGGCCGATATCCCCGGCGACGGTACGCTCGTGGCCCGTGATGGCCGCCGAGATTTCGACCGAATTCCGTTTGCGGTATGGTAACCACATCGTCTGGCGTCTGTAAAGAGACGTTCCGCCCGACTGGAGGGCGTTGCGACCCGGCCCACGCGCGCCGGTTTGACGGATGCTTACACAAAGAAAGACCGGGCGAGCATATAGACCACAACGAAGATGAAAATGAACAGATGCATTCGAAGAACAAAGAGCGGTGTGTTCATCCGGCGGGGATTCAAAACATCGGCCCAGGTGAAGCTACGCGGAGGATGGACGTCATCGAGGAGTCCGGTTCTGTGAAGGCCCAGCGCGTCTTCCAAACGGTCTATGTGGGTGAATTTGCGTACCTGCGCTTCGCGGTGATGAAGAGATATCGATACACCGGCCAAACTCGCCAGAATGACCAGAAATCCGAGCACGATCGTCACCCACGTGCTGTTCAAGCGTAAATCGGCGGCCACAAACCCCAAAAGCAGAATGGCAACGATCTCGAGCGTCCTCCATGTTTGTCGGCGGGTCTGAAAGTGGTCCTGCCACTCGATATCGAGCGCGTGGCGAAGAGTATCCCTGTCTGGATCCGTTTTGTTCATGACATGTTATGTCGGATGATCTCGAGAGTCGGGGTTGTCATCGATCCCGCCTCGGGATGAAGGGTTGGTTGTTCTGGGCTGTTGCGGGTCCCGTCTCGAAATCGGTCACTCCGTGACGTTGGGTGGTTGCCGGCCCAGCGCCCCGATGAGCGCCTGCAGCACCTTGGATTGTCGTCGGCCCTTTGCGCCGAGCGAGCGATGGATGACTCGGTGACTTTGGGTTATTGCGGGTCCGGCGCCCGCTTCGCTCGGCTTCCCGCCTGCGGCGGGCGATCCTCGCTCACTCCACGCCAATGGACCTGCAATAACCCAAAGTCACTCTGCATCATATGTTTCTCAGGTCCAACGGGAGCGATACCAGGTAGCTGACAAGGCTGCAGATCAGCCCGAGCACCAGACTCGTGTACACCTTTTGTATTTTCAGATACCTGACAAACGAAAAGATCGCTACCAATGCAATCAATAAGGCAAACGTCGTATAGTACCGATCGTCGTAAAAGACCGATGTGAAAATGGCCATGATGACGATGCGACCGCTGTGAAAATGAAGCCCGCGTAGTCTGATGCTAATGAGTCCAAAAAGAACAACGGCAGTCACGATGTGAAAGAGTTCGAGGAAGTTACCAACCATCGCCACCCTAACGACGACGAGAAGCAGAAATGGAACACTCCCAAGCCCCATTAGGTCTCTCGCGATTTCTCGACGGTCGATTTTCATTTTCAGGCTCCTTCTTACCCTTTGGATACCCACTCCACGATTTTTTCCGTCGCGGCCACAACGCCGTGACAACACTTGTGAATGAAATCATCCGGTAGCCGTTGATCCAGGGGGAGCGTTTCACTGGCCGCCAGCGCCTTGGAGCCATCGAAGTCCACATAGGCCAACCTAGCCGTGAGCTCGTCGCGTGGACGTTCAAAAGCGGTGCCGGGGAGAAGCGCCACACCGACCTCCTCGAGGAGACGCTGGCAGAGGGTCTCACTATCCCTGATATCCCGTTGTGCCATTGTGTCCGCAAGCAGCGAAAAATCCAGGAACAAATAGAATGCGCCTTCTGGTGGATGGATTCGAATACCAGCTGCGCTGAGCTTATTGTGACACCAATTTCCCAGTGTCGCAAGAATCCTCCTGGCGTGCCAGAGGTAGCGTTCGATCGAAACATCCCCACGAAACGCGCGAATGGCGGCATACTGGATCGGGGCGCTGACCGACGTATACGTTTCGCTCGCCACCGCCGCCATGGCGTTCAACAACCACTCCAGTTCCGGCGGAAAGGTGAACGTCCCGAGCCGCCAACCTCCGGCGCCACACCACTTGGACAGCCCCGAACTTATGATCGTGCGCTCCGGGTAGAAACGAGCGACAGAGACATGGGCGCCTTCGAAATGGAGCTGCCCGTAGATTTCGTCGGAGAGTACGATTAGTTCGTATCGTCTAGCGATGTCGACAAGCGATTTGAGTTCATCGGCCGAATACGTTCCACCCTCGGGGTTCCCCGGGTAGTTGAGGACGAGAATACGTGGCCGGTAGGTGTCATACTCGTGCTCGCAGATCCGTAGGAGCATTTCCGGTGTCACCCGCCATTGTTCTTCGTAGCTGGTGGGGATCAATCGGACCTGTTTCCCCAGAATCCTTGCCTGGGGAACGTATGAGACCCAACAAGGTGTCGGAACGAGGATCTCGCCATAGAAAACGAGCTGCAGGAGAAACATGAGCTCCTTTGACCCGGGTCCCACGAGGACGCCCTCGGGTCTCGCATTGACCTGGTCCTTCTCCCTGTGGAACTCTGCAACGGCCCCGCGCAGCTCGCGAAGCCCCTTTACGGGAAGGTAGTCCTTTTCCTTCGCGTAGAGTCTCAGCGCGTTGACCACGACTCTCGGTACGGGAAATGGGGACTGACCCAACCCAAGCCTGTAGATCTCTCGCCCGTCGTGTTGGAGTCTCCGAGATATCTCGTTGATAAGAAGGGTCGCCGACTCCGGCATCCCCCTGACGTTGAGGTTCAGACTGACGTGTTTGTCGATGGCGTTTCGTTCTCCGGATTCGATCATCGGCTAACCGCTCCTGTCTATTGTGCCGTTTTTGCCGCCTTGGTTGATAACCGACTCGATCGGTTCGAATTGAAATAGAATATGTAGCCCGGAACCCAAAAACGCGAAACCTTTTTTTTACCAGCGGGGATCCTGGACGGGCGGATGCCTCGTCTTCGGACTTCCGCAGAGAGCACGGTTCGACCGACGGGTGGGACTTATCTCAGGTAATATTTCTCGCGGATAGTCCGGATCGTGTCGGGATCGGGGCTGAACGGCAATGGTGGTGATTTCGGTGGATCAAATTGGTGTGAAGCGAGGAACGGCGTACGTTTGAGTTTCATGTTGTAGGCCATCACCATCAACCTCTCGAGGTTAACGACGTCCTCGATGTTGTAGGCGAGAAGCGTCTCGAGAGCCTTTTCGTTGTCCTCTTCGAGAAACTCATTCCACAGCAGCACGGCAAAGTACCCGTCTACGCCGTCGAGATCACCGCGGTCGATGCCCATCTGTTTCTCGCAGCCCTTGAGTCCACCCTTGTACCCGAGGCTTCTCAACACGTAGCGGAGATCGATATGGGCCGCATCGACCTCGACGTCAAAAAAACTCTCGATGAACGGGATATCGAAGCATTTGCCGTTATACGTGACGATCAACTTGTACCGGCTCAACTCGTCTATGAAATCGTCGAGGTTCCTGTCGTACACGTAATAACGCACGTCGTGTCCGTCGTAGAGCGCGATTGTCGTGATCGTGCTCAGACTGGGGCGAAGACCCGTGGTTTCGATATCGACATAGGCAACGGAGTCGCGAAAATCGGCGAAGAGCCGCCAATGCTCGGCCGTCGGCAGACGCTCGGCAAAAAAGATCGAATTCCCATTGTTGAGCTCTTTGATGGACTCGCGTACAAATGCGGAGAGCGACGAACGCGCCGGTGGAGACAGTACGGGGAAGCCTTTGTTCAATATGTTGTCCCATGAGTGCAAGCCCAAAGACCAGAGCCGGCTCTCCGTTCTCACCCCGACGCCGGGGATATGACAGAATGTGTTCTTTAGCACGATGCGTACTCCTCGCTGTCTTCCCTTCCAAAACTCGCCCGCTGATGCGCGCGTACCCAAGGATCTGAAGAACTCTTTCCGAGTGTTACGTTTTTCCTTGGAATTCGCCCGATTGCTGCCGCCCTTTCCCCGGACTGTTCGTTGTCTTCAATAATCGATCTGCTCGAGCCTTCGCTCGTGGCGCCCACCGTCAAACGGCGTCTCGAGCCACACGCGGACGATGTCAAGAGCCGTTTCCTCCGGCATCATTCGCTGACCCAACGATATCATGTTGGCGTTGTTGTGAGCACGACCCAATCGCGCGGACTCCGGGTTCCAACACAGAGCGCAACGTATCCCACGAATCCGGTAGGCCACCATGGCTTCCCCGTTCCCCGAGCCACCCAGGACTATGCCGCGCTCGAACTCACCACGCGCCACCGCTTCAGCCACCGGACGAATGAACTGCGGATAATCGACAGGCTCATCAGAACTCGTCCCGAAGTCACGAACTTCGTGACCCAGCCCGGATAGAAACGTTTTGATTTTTTCTTTGTAGACGAACCCCGCGTGGTCGGAACCAATCGCTATCTTCATGGCAATATCAATCCTCCTCGCGGTGCAACACAAACGGGCTCCTTTGGGCCGTGGGCATGATCACGAGATTCAACACGTTGACATGTTCTGGAGCGTTCACGACAAAATAGATCGCTTCCGCTATATCGTCTCCGGTCAATGGCTTGAATCCGCGGTATACGTCTTCTGCCTTCTCTTCATCCCCGTGAAACCTTACGACCGAGAACTCGGTTTGCGTTGCGCCGGGATCGATGCACGAAACGCGAATGTTCGTACCAACGAGGTCGAGGCTCATGGCCTGGTTGAGTGCTCTTACGGCGTATTTTGTCGCGTTGTAGACGTTGCCGCCTGGGTAGACGATGTGGCCGGCGATGCTCCCTATGTTGACGATGTGGCCCCTATTCTGTTTCACCATCAACGGAACCACGTATCTGGATACATTGAGGAGCCCTTTGACGTTCGTGTCGATCATTCTATCCCAATCGTCGAAATCACCCTCGAAGAACTTGCCCATACCGCTTGCCAGCCCTGCGTTGTTGACCAAAACATCGGGCGCTACGATTTCCCGTTCGAGGGTCCTCCCAAAATCTTCGACGGCGTCACGATCCCTCACATCCAGTTGAAACACTCGTACGTCAATTCCGTGCTCTCTCTCCAGCGTTTCCTTTAGCCGACGGAGCCGACCCTCACGTCTGGCAACAAGAACGAGATCGGCACCGCCGGATGCGAAGAGTTTTGCGCATCCTTCACCGATCCCGGAGCTTGCCCCGGTCACCAGGATCCGTTTGCCTTTGACTCGGTTCATCGTTCTTTCCTTCGACCAGCTGACTCCCCGTGACGGGTGTTACGTGACGGGTTCACCCTTTGCCCAACCGCTTTCGACGAGGTAGTCGATGATTTGTTGCCCACGGTTGCCCCAAATCGGATGGAGCTCTTGAGACAACTCGTCGGCCAAGACCCCCGCTTCGTCGGCGGGCGTGCGCCCCTTTTGTTTGGCGCGGTTAAACACCTCCAGACTCCTTTTGTAGATACCGGTCGGCGTCTCGCGATCGAGATGCGCGAAAATCGCCGGGTCATTCCCCAAGCTCCCGTACTGTTCATTGGCGCAGTTGACGATGCCCATCCGGTTTGCGAGAAAGTCGGGCACGTACAGCACTCCTCTCTCGTGGAGCGCATCGGCATCGCGTGTTGGATCCTCGAGCTGGTTGTTTGCCGCCCCACAAACGATGGATGTCTGGATCATCGGAATCGTCGTTGGGTTCAAAATAGCACCGACGGCGTTGGGCGCAAAGACGTCTCCCTTCTCCCCAAAGATCGAAATGTCGTCCGGCGCAACGAGCCGTGCGTCGACCGGCGCATCCGGGTAGGTCTCAAGGACACGGTTGAGCATGGCCTCGTTTATCTCCGCCCCGATGATCTTTCCCACTCGTCTCTCCTGAAGCTCTTTGACCATATAAAGCGATACGTTACCGAGTCCCTGCATCACGACGGTCTTCCCCTCCAGCGTCCCTTTTCCGAGGTGTTGCAAAGCCGCTTCCATGGCGACGACGACACCGGTAGCGGTGAGAATGCTCGGGTTGCCGCTCCCACCAAAGCGTTGTGGAATACATGTCGTATGACGTGTCGTCGAAAAAACGAGCGCCATGTCCTCCGGCGTCGTCCCTGCGTCCTCCGCTGTTATGTAACATCCACACAGCCCCGTCATAAATCGGCCGTAGTCCTGGTAGATGGCGCGGCGGAGTTTCGGGTCACGGTGATCGCGGTCTTTCCGCCGGGCGACAACGCCCTTGCCACCCCCCCACCAGAGACCGGCAAGTGCGTTTTTCTGTCCCATACCACGGCTCAGTCTCAACCCATCACGAACAAAATCCTCGACCGTGTTGTAAGACCAAAATCGCACTCCACCGGCTGCCTGGCCACGCATGGTCCAATGCACGTGCGCCGACAAGACGTGATCGCTCTCCCGCCCGATTTCAAAAAAACATCCCTCGTGTCGATGGTAATCACGAGTATCCCCGGCGATTGCATCTGCAATCGACTGCATCACGGGATGGCTCGCCTCGACGGCACCCGTCTCCGGACGAGTTACGACGTAAGCACGCCAGAGCTTTGCAGATTTCAATGCTTCGAGGAATGTATCGACGGATTCATTCCAGTAATTCATGATTTCGCCTCAAACGGTTTCTGACCCAAAAGGAAATCGCTACCGCGACCCACGTAATCTTCCCGCCGGTCGAATCGCCCCCAGGCAAACCCCGAAAGACCGGGTACTTCGCCTCTCGCCGACTCGGCGCCATCGCGGACCACCCGTTCAGACACACCGGGGAGATTGGAGCGGTGCCCCGGCCCGCCTGCAAGTGATTTCTCAAGAAAGCGGTGCAAGCCACTTTTAAACAATAACCTACACATCCGCACGCCAAATAGGATCCGGTTTGCGTTTCGCGTACTTTGATCTTTAACGACGAGCGCATTCGCCCAGGGAGCGTGCTAAGCGTCATTTCATCCGAGTTCGACGGGGGCGAGTTCCCTGTTTGGACGCCTCCCCGTCGGTTTATGAAGCCCGGCTGCCGAGTCGAAGCATGTTTGTGAACTCTATTACATCGAGCCGTTCACATGCAACCCATTACCCTTCCACGTGAGGAGTGGTCGTTTGCAAACGGGACCCGCCATAGTATACCATGAAACACAACAACGGAGGTGTCTTCCGATGGAACAAATCGGGAAGTTCATCGTTCTGATCGGGGTCATTCTGATCGTCGTTGGACTGGCGATCTCGGTTTTTGATCGCATTCCGCTACTGGGCAGACTTCCCGGAGACATCCATATCAAGCGGGGGAATTTCCATTTCTACTTCCCCGTCGTAACGTCGATCGCGATAAGCGCCACCCTGACTCTTCTTTTTTGGTTGTTCACCCGGTTCATCAAAAGATGATCGGGTGTCACCCCACTTGGGCACGCGGTTATTTGACCACGTAGCTCAGCCACCAATAAAACGTCGCGTCGTGGATCTCGAGATCCAAGGCTTGATGAGAGAATATTCTCTCTAGCTCTTCCGGATCATAGTAGTTTTTGAGGATTTCGTAGGTTGACCCGTCGGACAGCCGCCGGCGTTTGAACGTGTCCGGTGTGTTTGGACGCCGGATGAGCTCTCCGCCGTAACCCCGGGCGTACATGTTATCCACCATAAACACGATCGCCCCCTTGCCGAGCCGATCGTGAAAATGTGTGAGAAAATCATTTGTTCTCGACTTGGGCACATGCGAAAACCAGAAGCATGCCAGCCCGGCGTCGAAATCGCCGTCGGTACCCTCGAGCGCAAACGCATCGACCTGTCGAAACTCGACTTTGTTCGCCGGCAGATCTTTCCTTCCGGCCAGTTCGAGCATTTCGGTCGACACATCCGTCGCCACGATGCTCCGCGCGTCCCTCGCCGCAACCTCCGTCCAATAACCGGTGCCGCATGCAACCTCGAGCACGCGCCGCCCCCGGCAGACCCGCTCCACCGCACCAGAAATCTCTTTGAGCTCCTCGTTGCGTTTCACGTTGTCACGGTAGTAGATGTTTTCGTACTCCTGCGCGTGATTGGCATAGTACCGCCGGAGCTCCTCCAACTGCGATTCGAGAATCATTTCGTCCATTTGGTGCAATCCCGAGGTGGTGTTATTCTTTCGCGTGACTGGGGAGGCGGGTGATTTATTTTCAGGCCCACGCACCGCGGCGGTCGGCGACGCGCCGGCGTCGCGGGGTACACCCGAGCTCCGAGCAACCGGGCGGTACATC
>CP070677.1:498828-501913 GCA_020352495.1 Candidatus Latescibacterota bacterium | reverse complement strand
TTTGCCGGCGCAGACATAAACTGAAGTATCACGCGGCGCCCCTGCACGGAGGTAAGCAATGATCCGACATGCGAAGAAAAGCCTACCATTGCTGGTACTCGTTCTCATCCTGATTCCCGTTTTTGCCGTGGCGCAGGATCCCGACAGTCCGGGCCCGCGGGAGACACGGATGGTCGCGCTGGAAAAGATGATCAACGCGGCGGGCAGGGCCTCGATGGAGAAATTCATCGACGATCACATCGACGCGTCCCTTCTAAACACAATGACGTGCGACGCGCTGCTCGACCTACTCGGTCAAATCCGTGCCAAATGTGCCGCCGCCGGTGGCATCACGGTCGAACCCGACGGCGACTACGGGGTCGAGATGACGTTTATGACACCAATGTTGGTTCACCTTGTCAAATTCGAGGTATTGCCGGAGCCGCCGCACAAGATCACGATGCTTTCGATAGAGGATCGTAAGCGGGAGCAACAGAGTAGCGAACGATGGACGTGGGAGGACTTCGCATCGCGTCTCGATAAGGCTGCCGCCGACGGTTTCTCGGGGACAGTCCTGGTTGTCCGCAACGGTGAGGTGGCGTTGCACCGCGGCTATGGATATGCCGACGCCAACGATCAGGTGCCAAATTCGGAAAATACCGTCTTTGCCATCGGGTCGACACCGATCGACTTCACCAGGGCCGCGATCCTCAAACTCGAAGAACGAGGGAAACTCGAGACGTCGGATCCGATCTCGAAGTATTTTCCCGATGTTCCGCCCGACAAAGCAACTATGACAATCGATCACATTTTGGAGTCTCGCTCGGGGCTGCCCAACTTCCACCACATACCGGGCACCGATGCCGACCCGGACCTTGCTTGGATCGACCGTGACGAAGCTGTTCGTCGGATTCTCGGTAAGGAGCTGCTGTTCGCACCCGGAGAGGGGGAGGCGCACTCTCACTCCGCGTGGACATTGCTGGCGGCACTCGTCGAGTTAGCATCAGAGCAGTCGTACATCGATTTTCTTGAAAAACATTTCTTCGAACCGCTGGAAATGCGCGACACGGGGCTCTACCAAAAGACTCAGGCTATGGACAAGACTCGTGTCGCCGTCGGTCGAGTACCCACCCCATTCGAAAGCAACTCACCGGCAAACTGGGGAAACACGTCCTGGTTGGTCATGGGCAGCGGCGGAATGGTCTCGACCTGCGCCGATCTCTATAAGTGGCAGAGTAGTTTGTACAGCGGCGATGTTCTCTCCGCACAGTCGCGTGACAAATACCAACTGGGTGGTGTGTTCGCTGGCGGAAACGACCGCGGTTTCTTCTGCATGTTTGCGATGACCCCAGATGCCATGATGTTTATGTGCAGCAACGCGGACGTTGGCGACGGCGATGACCCGGCCCGCCGGGTCGGCCGCGGGCTTGCCCGTCTGGTCATGTCTCAATAACGGCGTGGAGCAATGAATCGGGTGACTCTTTGGAAAAACCGAGCTGGTTGGCGGTATCATGACGCTACGTGCAGAGGGATTAGTCAACACGGAACCCACATTGGTGTTTGCCGTTGGTAGGTAGTCGCCGCGGTACCGAACCGTTTATCCGGCAGGGACGGTGCTTTTTGAAGGGGGTGATTATCGAACGATGATGACCTTTTTGACCTCCGCGTACTCTCCAGCGCCAACCCGTATGAAATACACACCCGAGGCAACCGTTTCACCGTTGTCGTCGGTCCCGTCCCAGTCAAAGGTTTTCACTTGTGAGAATACCCTCCCCTCGAAGACATTTTTGACGAGACGCCCCCGGACATCGTACACAGTGATTCGCACGGCAGTCGGCCTCTCAATCGGCAAGCCGGTTGCCACCGTGTTGGGTTCGTCCCCTTCCTTTTTGGCGTACGATTTTGGGACGTTGACGGAAAACGTCGTTGTGTGACTAAACGGGTTTGGCGATAGGCCCGAGACGATTCGCCCCGGTTGGATGGGCAGCATGGCTCTTGCGGACACGGTCTTTGATATCGTCTCGAAATACCGGCTCTCTCCCCTCAAATCGAGCGTAAAGTGGCCATGCACAAAGTAGCGGTAGTCGTCTCCCGGCTCCACATCGCTGTCAAAATATTGAAAGGAGCGCCATAGGACTTCGGAGCCCCCTGTCGGTTGGATGTCCGCCGCGAGAAGAACGGTATCGGCGGCTCCGAAGGGTGGATTGATGCGGTACAGATCGAACTGGGCGCCAAATGTCTCATCGGTGGTATGCCACTGGATATTGATCCCCTCCTTTTTGACATCGATTTCGAAACGGACAAATTGCAACCCGATAAAATAAATCCGTTTCTCAAAAACATCCGAAGAGCGTCCGAATACGTTTCTCGCCTTGATCTGCATCTGCGTAAGTCCCGGACGAAGGCCCTGGATTCTGAACGCCAGGTTCTCCTCGACACCATCCCACCGTCCATCCAATGGCGTAAGCCAGATCGCGCCGATGTCGTTCACGCTGATAACGGCATCCTTTAGTGGCGCGACATAGTCGATTCGATCCACCTCCTCTTGAAATGGATTTTGATTGTGGACGGGTGTTGCGACGACCGTCATCCCCACCGTCAACTCCGGAACGAGCAGGGTCTCCACGCTCGAACCTTCAAAGTAGACAACAGGCGGTGAATCAAAAACATCCGGCACGCTGTTCCCATCACTATCCGCGACTCCCATTTGACCGGCGGTGTGCTCGCAGACCGGTCGCCCTGTAGCCATAACCCCCAACATCATGCACGGGACGAAATCGGGACATCCCATAACCGTCCCGTCGGGGCTGATGTGAACGCTGTTCAAGTTCGGACAGTTCAGATACCCGGACGGGAAATCACACGGCGGTGAACCCGGGTACTCATCGAGCGCCCAAAAAATGTGTCCCATCTCATGTTGGAACACCCGAGAATAGGCTTCCTTCTCACTGACATCATAGTCACGGTCGAGCGTTCCCGTCGGGAATGGGATTACCAGATACGGTCCGCCCAAATATGCGTAGGCAAGATAATCGGCATCGTCGAATTTATGATCGGGGCGGCTCCTGCTCCGGGCTACAAAAGCGGTAAACACCCAATCCGTGCC
>CP070677.1:493674-498728 GCA_020352495.1 Candidatus Latescibacterota bacterium | reverse complement strand
CGACCGAATGATCCGAGCATGAACTGTCGGATGCGACCTGAAAGGAATCGGAACGTCCGCGGGGACGCCCCTGGATGCGCCGGCGAGTTCCGCAGCGCGCCGACGCCACCAGATGTGGCGGGAATTCTCGATGTGTTCGATCGGCGTGCGAGGACTGTTTGAGCCGCCGTACCCTCACTGCCCCCGCGCCTACCCCCCACTAGCCACGCGCTTGGGGCCCCCACCAACTAGGGGCCTCGATGAGTCAAAGCCAATTCATCGTTTTCCGACGTGACACAAGGGCTTCCCAAACCCTATACTGTCCACTATGAAAATCGTCAGCTTTGGACCTAAAGGACAGGAGAGACCGGGGATCGTTCATGGTGACCGTTTGATCGACCTGGTGGCGGCCGATTCCTTGATTCCCGCATCTGTGAGAAGAATCCTCGAAGGCGATCTGGTCTCGCGTCTGGCAAGCATCGTTCAAAACGTCAATTCCCTACCGTCAAAGTGCTTCAAAAGACCCGACGGGGTCCGGCTTGGCCCCCCGGTCACGGATCCGTCGAAGATCATTTGCATCGGCCTCAATTATAGTGATCACGCCGCCGAACAGGGAAAACAGGTGCCCGACTGGCCGCTGACGTTTGCCAAAGGTCCCAATGCGCTCATTGGCGACGGGGATGCGATTCCCATCCCTCCCGGTGTGACTCAGCTCGACCATGAGGTCGAGCTGGCCGTCGTGATCGGACGGCGGGCAAAGGCGGTCTCCCTCGATGACGCGCCAAAACACGTCGCTGGGTATTCGGTCTTCATGGATATTACCGCCAGGGATGTACAGTTTCGAGAAAAGCAATGGTTCAGATCAAAGAGCTTCGATGGCTTTGGCCCGTTTGGACCCTACCTTACGACGAGCGATGAGGTTCCGGATCCACACAACCTTCGAATCTCACTCGAGGTCAACGGTCAGACGTATCAGTCGAGCAACACGGGCTTTATGACTTTCAAGGTTTTTTATCTGGTCCACTACCTGTCGCATAGCATGACACTCGAACCGGGAGACGTGATCGCAACGGGCACCCCGGCGGGCGTTGGCGCTTTTGCTGCGCCCCAAAGGTTTCTGAGCAAAGGCGACACCGTCAAAGCCACCATCGAGTCGCTCGGCACACTGACCAACCCGGTCGTATAACACTTCAAAGAGGCAAAACCGCTCTTTCGTGGACACAGGCGGGCAGAATAGCGAGGAGAAAAGGACACTGGCGCGGACTCACGCCCCCGCCGGAGAGCAATTGCAGGACGCAAACGCGCAACCATCGGCCGGTGCCAAAAGAATCCTTGTGATTTCGCCGTGGGCAAGCCGGTGGTCGCTTGGTGGTGGTGCCGGTGTCTCAGACGACTATTACTTTATCGACAAGTTCTCGAAGCGTGGTTTCGAGATTCATTTTCTCATTCCAAAATCCAATACCCCCTCCGACTCTTCTTTCGAGAATGTTTTCGTCCACACGTACCCCGATGTCTTTGGGGCCACCCAAAGCTGGCCCACCGGACTGAAACGACTCACCTGGCCCGCTCTGTTCAGTTCGATCGTCACCGTTCGTGCGCTGTCGGTCGCGCGTGACATCAAACCGGATCTGATTCTGGGGCACTCGCACAACAGCTCGTTCCCCGCCTTTGTGGCAAGGGAACTGCTGCGCTTGCCAACGTGCGTGAAGTTGTTCGGTGTCATGGATCTTGTCCATTGGGAATGGCCGCGGTGGAAGTATTATTTCAAAAACTTCGAGCAGATTATCGCGCTCAAGATGCCTCACGACATCTGGATCATTCTCGACGATGGCACAAAGGGACGCGACGCCGCTTTGAGGCACGGCGTGCCGTCAGAGAAGATCCGGTTTCTCCCAAACGGCATCAATCTCGAGTGGATGAAAATAGCGTACGAAAAGGAGCGAATCCGCGAAGAACTCGGAATTCCTCCGGAGGTGGTCGTCGTACTGTTTCTCGCGAGGCTCGTCGGTTTGAAACGCCCCGAGATGTTGCTAAACGCCGTCCCGAGGGTAAAGCAGCTGACGGAGAAGCGTCTGTTGTTTCTTTTTGTGGGAGACGGCCCGTCACGTGAGGGGTGCGAACGACTGACCCGCAGTCTGGAAATCGAGACCGACGTCCGATTCACCGGTGCGATCCCGCATGACAAAGTGCCCCAGATCATGTCGGCGTCGGACATATTCGTTTCCACGAGCAACTTCACAAACGTGGCGATTCCGACGTGCGAGGCGATGGTGTGCGGACTTCCCGTAGTGGCGTTCGATGTGGGGAACACACGCGATCTGATCCATCACGGAGAAAACGGTCTCGGGGTGGAAGATGGGAATGTGTTTGGGCTGGCCGAGGCGGTCGCCCGACTCGCGACCGATGAAAGTGCCCGCCGTGAGATGGCGGAGCATGCAAAGCTGCTCGCCGGAGAAAAGCTAACCGGATGGAACGAAAGAACCGACATGGAACTCGAGATCATACGCGAGCTGATCGAAAGACACGGCGACCCAGCCCTCTCGTGAACCCTTGCGCCCCTGATTCTCTGATTCCCAAACCACAAAAGGCAAAGGACACCAAAAACGGTGTCCTTATATTTGCCCGGCCCATCCTCAAGGTAGGACACAAGACTCAGGTTTCGTCGATCAGCCTGGCGACAGCGTCTTCGAGGTCTCTTCCCCGGAGTGTCCGGTAACGGATCTTGCCTTTACGGTCGATCAGATACGTTGTTGGAATCTGGCGCACGCGGTATTTCATCGCGACCCCGTTTTGCCACCCTTTTCCATCGAAATGCTGTGGCCACGGCATCTCGTTGGTTTTTATGTATTGTTCCAGAGCCGCTTTGTTGTTATCGAGTGAAATACCAATGATCTCGAATCCTTTCTTATTGTACTTCTTGTGGATTTTGATCACGTTGGGCATCTCGACCTTACACGGCACACACCACGTTGCCCAGAAGTCGAGGAGGACGACCTTACCCTTGTAGTCTTCGAGAGATATCGTCTTGCCCGTCAAGTGGTCCGTGACCGAGAAAGGAATCGGTTCTTTTCCGACGGTGAGTGACTTGAGCACTGAAATGTCGGCAAGCTTCGACTGCGCGGCGGCGAGGTATTTGGGGTTCAAGTGGCCATACTGCTCGACGAACATCTTGTAGTGACGCTTCGCGTCATCGTACTTGTCCATGTTTTCGTACGCTTGCGCGAGATAGAACTGGGCGTACCCCGTCCTCTCATCGTCCTCATCGCCGTCTCTCAGGTAGTCGGTAAAATTCTTAACCGCCTGATCGTGTTTCATCAGAGACGAGTAGACCATACCGAGTTCGAGTTTCGCATCAAGAGCTTCTTCCGAATTTGGATACGCCTGGATAAAACCGTTGAGCTTGCTGGCAATTTGCTCCAACGCCTGGGCCAATCTCTGCTGTGTTGTGGCCGTTTTCTGGAGTTCAGTTATTTCCGAGCGGAGCGCAGCAAAGGCCTGTGTGGATGTCAAGCTCGATTGCGAATCCTCACTATTGCCCGAGGATATTTCCGTGCCCGAAGACGTTTCGGTGTTCGGAGACGTTTCCGTGTTCGAGGATTCCCTCGCATCGGAAGAATCTTTTGTGCAGGCGCTCAAGGCCACGCACGCTATGACGCAAAGCGCAACGATCGATGTAAGGACGTGTCTCATCAAACCATCCTTTGCTTGGACCATCCCTGAGTTGGGCGGTGGACAGCTAGATACCGACACCGCGCGCGAGCAACCGCACACGCACGGACGGTTCGTTGGGATCATCAGTGTTGATTATCATCTCGTCGTAGTACGTTTTCTTTTTGGCTTCGGGCACAAAGCTCACGACGACCTTGTATTTCTTTCCCTCTTCCACCGGTTGGACTTCCGCCTTGAAGTCCGAGCTCGTGAACTCCACGTTGGTAATTTGAAAATCGCCCTTTACCTTGAAAACGGTCAGTGATTTTTCCGTGGGGGCGTCTTTATCTTTCTCCGCTCTGGCGAAATTGAACGCGCCAAAATTGAGCTGGGATGGCTGACAAACGATCGCTCCCCGTGTCGAGACGTTGACCTGCACGACCTTTTGAGGTGAGTGCTCGCTGTTTGTGTCTATGAAAAGGCTTCCCCATGTATGAAGCGTGGGGAGCTTCGGATTCTTCCAGACCTTGATCTTGTATTTGCCTGGCTCGCTGTCCGGGATCACTTTGTACGTGATCTTGTCATCGAGATTCGACGACAACTTGAGGATCTTGAAATCCTTTATCTTTTCGTTCGATGTGACGATGAGTTCTTTCGACACCTGCTCGCCGTACATGCCACTCAGATACACACGCGACGCCGGTTGAATATCGACGTAGGAGAGGATCTTACCGGCAAGGGCGATCGTCAATTGCGGATGCTTGGGATCGTTGGTTTTAACGGTTGCCTTTTTGTTGAAAGTCCCGTGTACCTTTTTCCCTTCGATTTCGAGAGTGATTGTGCCCTCCTGACCAGGAGGGATGACCTTGTCGTACTGGGCCACGGCGCAGCCTCAGCCAGGCTTGACGCTCTCGATCACCAGTTCGGCATCACCGGTGTTCGAGACTTTGAACGCGTGTTTGTACTTGTCCGTCTCGAAGACCTCACCCAAGTCATGTCTCAACTCTTCGATGACGATGTTGGGTTGTTTCTTTTCCTCCTCGGTTGCCGCCGCCACCGACACCAGAAAAAGCGCAGCGACAAAGATGAGGACCAGTCCATTTACATACCTGCGCATACGATCTCACCTTCCCTAAGACGACCGTCTGTCGGTCAAAAAAGTTGTCCACAAAACAAATGACCGACCGGAGCCAGCAAAATCAGTACCCGGTCGAGCTGAGATTTCAGAATGGGTTAACAGCCGGCGTCACCGGGAGTTAGGCCCCAGGTGAATTTCGGCGTTTCGTACCCATTAATATACCGCAACGGTACCGCAGGTTCCAGGTTTTTGTGTTTCCAGCGTTCTCCCCGTCCGCACGCGCGTTGTCCCATTGCGGCCCGCGAGCGGCAAATATATGTTCGGGTCGCAGTCGGCGCCACCCGCTCCT
>CP070677.1:437511-493574 GCA_020352495.1 Candidatus Latescibacterota bacterium | reverse complement strand
TCACCGATCTTTTGAAGCAGAACCTGAAATTTGTTGATGCCCGCACTCACATACTCCTCGGGATCCAACGCCAGTAGCTCGTCACACGCCACGATCGCCTCCTCCCAGCTCCCCTCTCCCATGGCGGCGTAGAGACGCTCTTGGACCGGCATCGCCAAGGCCACCTTCTCCATTCTCGACCAGTGCTTTTTGGCATGTGCGTCCAAGTCGAACGACCCACCCACGATTTGGGCAAGTGGTTCATCCATCTCAGAAGGATGTCCGATCCAAGCGATTATACCCGCGCCGTCAACAATGAACACACTCGGTATGCCCTGTTGTCCTGCCGCGGTCACCCAGTTCGTAGCCATCTTCCCTTCGTTTGCCTCTCGACCCTCGGGCACGAGGTCGGTTGCGATTCTATAGGGCATTTTTTTGCCCATCTTGGTGACAAACGGTTCAACGTTTTCCGGATCGCGCTGCCAGATGTTCATTCCGATTACCGTGGCCTTGCCTTTGTACTTCTCGTGGAGCTTGGTCATATGGGGGATGCCTTCCACGCACGGACGACACCATGTCGCCCAGAAGTCGAGTACGTAAACATGTCCCTTTTCGAATTCGTCGATGGGCTCCCCTTGAATCCATGTGTCTACTTCGAGTCTCGGCGCCTCGTCGCCAACCATCAAATCAAATGGACGTTCACCGAATCTCTCTTGCTCTGTGGTGGAGACCGTCGAAAACGCAAGAGCTGCGACGGTATTCCCCATCGCGGGACCGATGCAGATCGCCATCAAATACAAAATCCCAACCAGAATCCTTTCATGTCTCACTCCGGCTCCTTCCTACGTTGTATTTTGACCGTCGCGGCTCAATCCGAGCCCAGGCTACCTTCCACGGAATCACCGATTCGAGGATCGATACCCGTCAGCTCGGCCGTTACGGCGGTGAGACCATCAACAACTCGCGCCAGACTGGCGAAGTCCACTTTATCCGGTGTGTCGTCACGCGTATGATAGTACGGGTACCGGAAAAGCGCCGTGTCGGTCACCATGATCGCCCGATACCCCTCCTTCCAAAAAGCCCAGTGATCCGACCAACCAATCCCCGTTATCCATCCGGGCACCGAAGCGCTCTCGCACGGAAAGTCGGAGTGTTTCTCAAACGCCGACTCTACCTGTTTAACGAGCGACCTGGAAGACAGGTTCCCAACCACTCCGATGAAGTCCGCCGTATTGGGGTAGAAAAAACTAAAGGGAAACGGGTAATGTTGGCTCCCCTTCTCGCTCGAGTAGTACCCTATGGTCTCGAGCGACAACATGGCGACGATGTTCTCCCCGCGTTCCCGGCAGCGTTTCGCGTAGCGCCGACTTCCCATATGAGCGGATTGAAAGAACGGCGGTTCTTCGTTGACAAACGCTACGAGACGGAGAGTTCGTGACGGATGTGTCCCCGCCAGGCGACGCGCGATCTCGAGAAGCCCTGCAACACCGGACGCATTGTCGTTTGCACCCGGGGAATCGACAACGGAGTCATAGTGCGCTCCGACGACTACGATCTCCTCGGCGCGCGTGGACCCCGCGATTTCGACCTCCAGATTTCGAACGGGTAGTCGGTCGGTCTCGAACGTCTGGCTTCTCACCTCGTAGCCCCGGCCGACGAGAAACCGCTCGATGTAGGTGGCCGCCGCAGAGAGGGCATCGGGACACCATATGTTGCGCTCCCCGATCGAATCGGCAAGCATATCGACGTGGGCTCGAAGACGGTTCTCCAGCTTATTCTCGGCCTTGGCGGAACCCGGTGTTTTCTCAGACCAAGTTGGACCGGACGTGAGCGGATTGAGCATCAGAACACCAACGACGAACACCAAAAGCGTCAGCCCATTCTGCCGTGGATCGTTTTTTCTCATATTCGATTACGTTCATTTCCCGACCTGGGCGGAACGGATGTTGGGACAGACCTCTTGCGTGTGCCCCCAACCGGGGCTCGCGCCCGGTTACTTCTCCGTTGACTGGGACTCCAGCCGAATCCAAAAAAGTCCTCTAAGCTCCCCCGCCTTGAATCCCCGGGCCTTGTCTTCCGGATAAAACCTGTCCAACCTTTTGACGATCGACTCCCTAATATTCTCCCCATGGCATGCGATGCAGAGTGCCTGGGTGTAGATCGGCTCCACGTAACCGACCGAGTTGTCAGCGAGCCGCACCGTCCGGTAGGCGCTGCCATCGTCGTTCTCCAAATAAAAGGCAAGAAGCGGCTCCACCCAGGGTTCCGGTGCGTTCTTTGGGTTTCGAAGACGATGGCTCGTCCGACCCACCGTAATTCCTCTCCCGCTCAGGTCGGAGCTGATCTCGTGCGCTTTGGTCCGGCACGCCCCGATGGCGTAGTCGGGCCCCTCTCGAAGTCCCTCTTTGAGCGCAGTCATGAGCTCCTTTTTGAAGACCTTGACAATCGCCTGTGCCCGTTCGATCTCCTCGGTACTCGCTGTTTGTTGTTCGCCCCCGCACCCAATGTGACCTGCCAGCAACGCAGCAACCGCGATGCCGAGATACCAACCGCGGGTGGGCCAGTGACTGATGTTTTGAGGTCTCATCCTGTCGGATCATCCTTTCTTGGATTGTTGAGCTTTTTCGATCTTCGCCCATGTGTCGCGAAGTCCAACCGTTCGGTTGAACACGAGGGCACCAGGCTTCGAATCCCGCGAATCGACGCAGAAATATCCCTGACGCAGAAACTGAAAATATTCCCCCGGTCGAGCGTCGGAAAGACTGGGCTCCACCATGCACCCCTCCAGAACTTCTAGGGACCTTGGGTTCAGATATTTTTTGTGGTCCTCCTCGCCTGACTCGCTCATCGGATCCGGTGTCGTGAAGAGGTGATCATAGAGGCGAACCTCCGCAGAGACCGCGTGATCAGCCGACACCCAGTGAAGGGTACCTTTTACCTTACGTCCGGCCGGTGCCTCTCCGCTCTTGGTCTTTGGATCGTACGTGCACCGAAGCTCGATGATCTCTCCACTCTTTTCATCTCTTATTGCCTTTTCGCACTTGATGAAATATCCGTGCTTTAGCCGCACCTCGCGACCGGGGGCCAACCGAAAAAACTTCTTTGGCGGATACTCCCGAAAATCCTCCTGCTCGATATAGATTACCCGCGAGAACGGCAACTTTCGCGACCCGGCGCTCTCGCTCTCGGGGTTGTTCACCGCGTCGAGCATTTCCACCTCGTCTTCGGGGTAGTTCTCGATCACGACCTTGAGCGGACGCAAGACTGCCATTACCCGCATGGCGCGCCTGTTTAGATCCTCGCGGAGACAGTGCTCGAGAAGCGCAATGTCGACCATGCTTTCACGTTTGGCCACACCGATCCGGTCACAAAAAGCGCGAATTGCCTCGGGGCTGTACCCGCGGCGGCGAAGCCCCGATATCGTCGGCATCCGCGGGTCGTCCCAACCGTCCACGCACCCTTCTTCGACGAGCTCCAACAGTCTCCGTTTGCTCATCACCGTGTGGCTCAGGTTGAGACGCGCGAACTCGATTTGCTGAGGATGATAGATCTCGATCTCGTCGAGGAACCAGTCATACAACTCACGGTTGTTCTCGAACTCGAGCGTACAGATCGAGTGTGTGATCTTCTCGATCGAGTCGGACTGCCCGTGCGTGAAGTCGTACATCGGGTAGATACACCACTTGTCCCCGGTTCGATAGTGGCTCATGTGACGAATGCGGTACATCAATGGGTCGCGCATCTTCATGTTAGGCGAGGCGAGATCGGCTTTTGCCCGAAGCACCAGTTCACCGTCTGCAAACTCCCCGTTCTTCATCCGTTCAAAAAGATCGAGATTTTCTTCGATCGAGCGATCGCGATATGGGCTCGGGCGTCCCGGCTCAGTCACCGTTCCGCGATACTCGCGAATCTCCTCCTCACTGAGCTGGTCAACGTACGCCTTGCCTTTTTTGATCAGCTTCACTGCCCATTCGTACAACTGGTCGAAGTAGTCCGAGGCGTAATACATCCGATCGCCCCAATCGAAACCGAGCCAACGGACATCCCGTTTGATCGCCTCGACGTACTCCATGCTTTCTTTGCTCGGATCGGTATCGTCCATTCTAAGGTTGCAGAGTCCGTTATACTCGTCCGCGATGCCAAAGTTCAGACAGATCGATTTCGCGTGCCCGATGTGAAGATACCCGTTGGGCTCGGGTGGGAAACGGGTGTGGACACGGCCGTCGTACTTGCCCGTCTTGCCGTCGCGGACGATCCGCGCTCGAATAAAGTCGAGACCAGTGGACTCCTCGCCGTTCACTACGTTGGGATCGTCTCCGGGGACGGCGTCCTTCAATTCTTCGCTGTTTCGACGTTCATTATTGTCATTCTTCACGATCCGTTTACCTCTAACTCGAGTAAATTCGAACGCAACATCGGCTGGTCAGGGCGGCATTCTACCACAGCTCCACCACTCACCGCAACTAGCCCCCCGAGAGAACTCAGTGCAATACCTGACACTACTTGGACACAACGGGCGAACCGCTGCGGATGAGCGGCGAAAAGTAACCTGGCGACACGCACTTTTCGCGACAAGTCAAACGGTCTCCAACCCCGCATCCCCTCAACACGTCGTGTGAAAAAGCCCACCGACCGGTTCGGTTACCCGAAGCTCGTTGTATTTCTCAACCGCCTTTTTTGTCTGGAGAATGTGTGTCGCAATTCCGTTTTGTTTGAGAAGCTCCAAAGCTTGCTCCGACACGCGGAGCTGTTCGTACATACCCTTTCCAATCACGATCACCCGTGCGCCGTGATCGATGAGCTCTTGGACATCGGCCGATTGAACACCGGGGACATGTCTTGTACCGGTTTCATTCCAATCCCACTCTCGCGCACCACCCGGATAAAGCTTCGCGTCTTTGAAAGACCGTTCACCTTCGATAGCGATCTGACCCCATGAGAGCTCGGTGACCCTCGGTGAACGATTTTCGAGGGTCATGTCATCCCCTCCACATTATTCTCATGAGCTACCTCTCCCGTGACGGCTTCGTGCTTGCGCGCCCTCTGGAGCGCCACATCTGGGATATTATAGCCGTCCACAGCCGAGTTCCGAAACGAAATCGTTGAGTCCACTCGTCCGTCATGTTAGCTTGTCCCATAAACAGGATGAGCCCGTTGTACAGGAACACTCCCTTCACGGAGGATACTCGTGATCGAAGTCGAAGGATTGCGAAAGCAGTACGGTGATCTCGTCGCAGTTGACGATGTTAGCTTCACCGCCGAGCCGGGAGCAATATTTGGGCTGCTCGGCCCCAACGGAGCCGGAAAATCCACCACTATAGGCTGTATATCGGGACTTCTCAAACCGGGCGCCGGTCGCGTGCGGGTGTTGGGTCACGACGTCATGACGGAAGGACCGCTCTCTCGGAGAAAGCTTGGTGTGGTTCCCCAGGAACTCGCGCTGTATGAAGATCTCTCCGCACGCGAAAACCTCGCTTACTGGGGTTCCGCCTACGGTCTCCGCGGTTCCCATCTCAAAAAACGTGTCAATTCGGTGCTCGAACTCTCCGGTCTGATCGACCGCGCCAAAGAGCCCGTCAAGAAGTACAGCGGTGGGATGAAACGACGGCTGAATTTTGCGTGTGGAATCGTCCACGAGCCGGAAGCGTTGCTCCTCGACGAGCCCACCGTCGGCGTCGACCCGCAGAGCCGAGTGCGTCTGCTCGATCTTGTCCGCGAGCAATCGAAAAACGGCGCGACCGTCCTCTACACAACCCACTACATGGAAGAAGCTGAGCACCTGTGTGATCGTCTTGCGATCATAGATCACGGCAAGATCATCGCCGAGGGCACGCTCCCTGAACTTCGCGCCATGCTTGGAGAGCGGGACATTTTGCGCATCATGGGAAAGTTCGATCCAAACATCGTTTTCGAAACACTCAGTCAACTCGAAGATATCGAGATCGTCCAAGCCGATGAAGAAACAATCACCCTCGCCACACCTCAGGCATCGACAAGGCTCTCGGACATCTTGATGGAAATTTCGGAGGAAGGGTTCGAAGTCCGCGAGACGACACTAACTCAGCCGAGTCTCGAGAGTCTGTTTATCAAGCTGACGGGAAAGGAACTCAGAGAGTAACGATGCGTTTTGTCTGGACCACCGCCCTCAAGGACTGGCGCCGTCACCGCCGAAATCCAATTGAGGCAGCTATCTGGATTGGAATTCCGCTGCTTGTTGGTTTTCTCATCGCGTTGGCCTTTGGCGGTCAGGGTGGACACACCCCCCAGGCCCACGTGCTCGTTGCCGACGAAGACAATAGTTTTCTCAGTCAACTTCTCGTTGGGGCGTTGAGCCAGGAGGCCGCCGGGGGATTCATCCGCGCGGAAGAGGTCGAACAGGATGTGGGTCGCCTGCGCATGGACAAAGGAGATGCCACAGCCATGCTTGTCATTCCCGAGGGCTTTTCCCAGGCCGTGTTACTCGAAGAACCGGTCGCCCTTCAACTCCTTACGAACCCGTCCCAGAGGATTCTGCCGGGGATGGTGGAGGAGTCTCTGAGCATCCTCGCCGATGGAACCTTTTATCTACACCGGCTGATGGGAGAAGATCTGAGAACAATCGCACAGGGCCCGCCGCCGGGCGCCACTGTGTTTGGCGACGCGGCGGTCGCCGCGCTCAGCGTCAGGGTCAATCAACTGACCCAACGGCTCGGCGAGTATCTCTCCCCTCCTCTCATACAGCTCGAAACATCCATTGACGAAGACCAGGAAGAAGACGACGAGATCACATTTGGCTTCCTGTTGCTTCCCACGATTTTGTTTATGGCCCTGCTCTTTATCGCGCAAGGTCTGAGCGAAGATATTTGGCAGGAACGGACTCGAAAGACTCTCCGACGTGTGGTCGTCTCGCCGCAACACATTCTGGCGTTTCTCGTCGGAAAGATTATGTCGGGCGCCGGGATTGTTTTTGCTGTTTGTCTTGTTGCTCTTTGCGTGGGGTATGCGTATTTGTCGCTGAGCGTGACAACTTTGCCTCTTGCGCTCGTGTGGGCGACGTTGTCGGGCGCAATGCTCATGACGGGGATGTTGACGATTCAGCTCTTCGCGACGAGCCAACGTGCGGGCAACATTCTTACGATGGCAATCATGTTTCCGCTAATGATGGTCGGAGGAAGTTTCTTCCCGTTCGAGGCGATGCCAAAGTGGATGGCCGCGATAGGCACCAAGACCCCCAACGGATGGGCGCTCCAACATTTCAAGGGCATCGTCCTCCAACAAACCGACCCCGGATCATTGGGACTGGCCTTTTTGGGTCTCTTGGGTGTGAGCACTGTACTTTTTCTCGTATGCGCTTGGCGGTTGCGGCGTGGATTTGCACAGGGGTAGTCCGATGCTGAGAGATTCACTTTTCATTGCCGGCAAAGACGTCAAGTACATGTTCCGCGCAAAAGAGACGATCATTTGGGTGTTCGTAATGCCGATCGTCTTCTTCTACTTTATTGGGACGATCACGGGCGGGTTTGCCGGAGGAGGCACGAGGGCGGAAAAGCTGGCGGTCAAAAGGGGTGAACAGACCGGTTTCCTGGTTGACCAGCTCGTTCACCGTCTCGAGGAACGCGGTTATGATGTAATCGAGCCGGAGAGCGACTCGTTGTTTGTACGATACGCCCGGAGGCTGACGATTCCTACCGGATTTTCGGATTCGGTGCTTGCGGGAATCCCGGTAGCACTCAAGTTCGAGCGTAGCGAGAGCGGTCTCGGATTCGATTACGACGCCTTACGGATCAACCGCGCGATCTTCACCGTCCTTGCTGATGTCATCGTCACGAGTGAATTGAATCAAACACCAACGCCGGAGAGCTTTGCGAATTTGAACTCGATGCCCCGCGCATTGAGTGTCGAGGTAAGACCCGCTGGACAACGCAAGATCGTCCCCAGCGGCTTCGAACAGGCGATCCCCGGGATAATGGTCATGTTTACGCTGCTCATCATGACCACGAGCGGTGCCATCCTGCTCGTGATCGAACGCAGACAGGGGCTGCTCCGGCGTCTCGCGTACACACCGATCAGTCGTCTTGGTGTGGTGCTCGGCAAGTGGGGAGGCAAGCTCGTTCTGGGGATGGTCCAGATCGCATTTGCTATGATCGCGGGGACGATTTTTTTCAAAATGGATTGGGGAGCGAACCTCGCAATGGTCATTGTGGTCATGTTCACATACGGCGGGCTTATGGCATCCACCGGTATGGTTCTCGGAAGCCTCGCTCGGACCGAAGGACAAGCCGCGGGGATTGGGGTGGTATCAGCCAACGTGTTGGCGGCACTGGGAGGCTGCTGGTGGCCGATCGAGGTAACACCCGCCTGGATGCAAAAGCTCCAATTGTTTCTTCCTACCGGTTGGGCGATGGACGCGCTTCATAAGCTCGTCAGCTTTGCCGCCGCACCGACGTCTGTTATCCCCCACTTGATCGTCATGTTCGTCGTGGGCTGTATCCTCCTGATCGTATCCGCCCGCGTGTTCCGCTTCGAATAACCGATTGTCCGTGGCCAATCCACGTGCCGAGTCACCGCCGCCGTCTTGCGTGCGTATGTAGGCACCCGCGGGACCCGCACCTTTCCCACGGCGTATTTTCCGTTAGACACGTCGGCCGCCTTGTGGTAATCAAGACCATCAAAGGTGGAACTGTTTATGCTCGGACGGCACGCATAACGTTCGCCGCGGGCACCCGTGTAGGGCCTGATACTTGCGACCCAGGATCAATAAACGCAACCGATGCTTGAAGTGGCGCATGCAACCTATAGTCTTTAAACTACTTAGAGCGACATCGGTATGTGCGGTCGTCCTTTTGATCGTCTCCGCCGACCGGCCGTCCCCACCGATACACCTCGGGGGTACCCCGACCCAGGCGGGCCAGCCGGAGTCCGCTCGGGCCCATCCACGCGATCTGACACAAGAAGAGGCCTCGGCGGTTCTCGATCACGTTTTTCACGGCCGCCCCCGCACCGCCCTCGCCTACCTGGACTCCCTTGAGGGACTTTGCAGCGATGGCCCGCTCTATCACATCATGCGAGCGCGGTGTTTTCAGGAACTCATTCCAATGGATGACACGGATACGGATCTCGGAAAGGAAATTTCCAGACCGTCGCTCGACGAACTGGATCGTTGTATAAAGATCTGCACGGACCGGATCGACAACGACCCCGGCCCGCAAGATTACTTCCACCGCGGTTGGGCTTGGATGGCCAAAGCGTATGTTCGGTCCATGACCCGAAGTCTGTGGGCTGCGGGGCGAGATGCAGGGAGGGGGAAAAAGGATCTCGAGCGATTTCTGTCGCTGCACCCGGATGATCCGACGGCGAATGGCATCATGGGTTCCTTTCTCTATTTCGCCGACATGATTCCCAAAGCATTCAAGTTCCTTTCCAAAATTCTGCGTCTACCGACCGGTGATCGCGAACGTGGACTCGAGTTGTTGGAAATCGCAGTGCGTGGCGGCGGTCTGTTGGAAACGGATTGGAGGCTCATTTTATACAACGTGTACTTCTATTTCGAAGGGCGGTACGAGGAGGGTCTCACCGGTCTCCAGGAAATGAGTGAGCTGTATCCTGGATACGCTCGCACAGCCGTACCCCTCGCCGTATCTAGACCATACGCTCCGCGGCTTGCCGTCAAGAACGACATGCTCGTGACCAAAACGATCGGCCGTTTGTACGGCGCTCCCCATAACGAAGTCGACTGGAATGGGCTCTACCTCGTGCAAGTGTTTCGCGCGTACGGCGACCGTTACTGCAACCACTCGAGCGCGACCAGCGCCAGGTTGAGAAGCATCATCCATGAATCGCCCCGCCACCCGGATTGGGTTGAATCATTCGCGCGGCTGGAGCTGGGACGGTTGCACGCCTCGTTGGGTGAACGTGACAGAGCCGTCGGACTCTTCGAATCTGTGGCGAAGAGTAAAACGTTTGACTATCTCCGCAACGAGGCGAAGATTCTTCTCAAGGACGTGGACGCGTATGATGACTATTTCGACAGACCCGCCAAGAGGGAAATCGATAGGTGGATTACCACCCTCTACCAATCGAATCCCGACTCACTGCGTGCGCTCCAAGAACGTTTCGAGGCCATAGCCACGAAATCGCTGATTGCGAAATTCTATCTCGCGGAGTGTCACCTGCTCTCGGGACACTTGGAGCGGGCGTTCGAAATCTATCTCGACATCATAGAGGCGGATGCCCCCGCATGGGATCATACCTACCAGCTGATCGCCAGCACGCGGATCGCCGAGATTTACGCCGCACGGGGATACTACAAGAGCGCAGCGAAGTATCAAGGCTACGCGATGAACTTTTACCATCGAGAGTATCTAATCGACTGGGTGCTCGAAGGGCGAAAACGTTATTTCGAAAGACTGGCCGAAGGCAAAGAACCGGTTCCACCGACCTTGCTCTCGAGCAGTCTCGGTGTCCGTGAACGTTGAGATGGTGGTCTGCGCAGCCGCCCGGCGGTTCTCCCGTCCCGCCGGTTACTCCGAAACGACTTTTATCCAATCGCCGGACCGTACCGGATCCCTGAGTTCCATACCGTTGACAACCGCCAGATCGTTTAGCTTGTCTTCCTTCATACCCATCCTACGGAGTACCTGTCCGAGATTGCCGTTCACCGGCGCCTTCTTTACGTAGAGCCGTTCCGGTTTTTTGTCCAACACGGCACGATCCCGAACCTCATCAAACCCTTCCATAACGCTGGCAAATCCGGCGGAATACTTGCCGTAGAGTTCTGAAGTAGTGTACCCGTGAAACACGTAGACTTTTTGATCCTTTTTTATGAAATACGATAGGACACCGAGGTTCCCGTCATCACCTGAAACCACCGTTTCCAGGATTATGGCGGAAAACGCATGGACCTTTGCGTTCCGTTTCTGGCGAACGGTTATCTTGCCGCCCGCGACAAATTCCGCGACTTCCTGTTCCGGCGAATCCGTTTTCCCCAGCCTCAATTGGATGATCGCCTTTTCGTCCGGGCTCACCATCATAACGGTGCTCGGTGAGTTCACCACTTGCCAATCGGCGTGTACAGGGAATTTGAAACGCAGCGCTGGGTGATAAAACACGTTCTTCTCTACGTACCCCTGTCTGGGATCGTCTCCGTGGACCATCCCGTCGATCCGTTTGAGGTAATCGTATCTATTCTTGTTGAGCGGTTGATAAGCGACTTTCTGTTGCCACTCGTTGGCAAGCTGGCCTACACGGACTTCTCGATCCCCGGGATCCGGGTGGGTTGACATGAAAGATGGGAGACCTTGTCCGCTCTCACCCCTCATCCGCTTGAGCGTCCCAAAAAACCCCGCCATCTCTTGGGCATCGTAGCCTAGCTTGGTCGAATACTCGACGCCGAGCATATCCGACTCGGACTCCTGCCCACGGCTGTACTTGAGAAGAAGCAGACCCATTCCGAAACCAGCCAATTCAGCATACGGTCGAAAATCCTCCCACAGTACAACACCAAGGCCCAATCCCAGACCGGCAAGCTGTTGACGCGAGATCTGCTCGGCGCTATGCCGGGCCACAACGTGTCCGATCTCGTGACCCAGGACACCGGCTAGCTCATCTTCCGAGTTGAAGTGAGCGAGGATCCCACGGGTAACGTAGATGTATCCACCGGGAAGCGCGAAGGCGTTTACGATCGGGCTGTCCAGCACGCGAAACGTGTATTCCAGTTGCGGCCGTTGCGATTTTGCCGCCAGACGTTTTCCCAGCTGATCGATAAATGCTCCGAGCTCCGGATCGTCGTACAGACCGTATTCCGCGACAATCTGGGGATCTGCCTCTTTCCCCAAGGCCACTTCTTGCGATTCACTGACGAGCGAGAACGTTCGTTTGCCCGTCACGTAGTCCGTCGTGCACGAACCAAGCGCCATGAGAAACAAGGCCACGACCAGTGTAAGGCCGCCGATCCTCCCGTTTTTCGTTTTCATTCTTGGGCTCCTTTGATCAAGAAATCTTCCTATCAACCGACCTCGTCCGACACCACGAGACCCGCGATACATGGTATACCGAATGACGAAATGTTTGTACACCCGATAGATTGATGGGTTCGTGGGGCACGGGAGGCCACGGAGTCTGTGTCGCCAGCTGGAACGTTGTCTTTGCCGGGACCCTCCGGCACGCCGGCAAATCGAGCCTATATTGCCTAACACTAATCGGTTAACGGATTAACCTCAGAATCCACATTATGGTGCGCACTCGCTCTCTGTGGACGATGTGGTCTCTCCTCCGACCCCCGCGGCCCCGACACCCCAAACGCGTTCCTAAACCCTGTACCCATCACAACCTCACAGACCCCAAAAGAAGAGACGCCCCACGCGAACTTCTCGCCTGCGAGGCGCCCCGCGAACGGCACCTTATCCAATACGATGCCTACAGCCTCTTCGAATGCGTGGCGAGATAGTCCGCGACGCCGTCAGTCGTCGCTTTCATACCATCGTCACCCTGTTGCCATCCGGCAGGACACACCTCACCGTGTTTCTCGTTGAACTGCACGGCGTCGATCATCCGAACCATTTCGTCGACGTTCCGGCCCAGCGGCAGGTTGTTGACGACCTGATGCTGGACGATGCCGTCCTTGTCGATGAGGAAAGACGCCCGCATGGCGACACCACCTGGGTGCTCTATCCCGTAGGCCTGAGAGATCTCGTGTTTGACATCGGCCACCATGGGAAACTTCACCGGTCCGATACCACCCTGGTCCACCGGTGTATTGCGCCAGGCGAAGTGTGTGAACTGAGAGTCGATCGACACCCCGATCACCTCGACCCCCCGCCTCTTGAACTCTTCCATCCGATGGTCGTGAGCAATGATCTCGGTCGGGCACACAAACGTGTAGTCCAACGGCCAGAAGAACAGGACCACGTGCTTTCCTCTCAAATCAGACAGTTTGAAGTCGTCCTTTATCGATCCGTCTGGCATTACCGCCGGCGCAACGAAGTCAGGCGCTTCCTTGGCAACTAAAACGCTCACCTTCAGCTCCTTTCTCTCTCGAGATTGACAATTTGCCGTCAGTGCCGTCGTTAAATGAGAACACGCCCTTTCGAGCGCGGGTTTGACGGTCGTCCGGCAGGTTGCCCCCTATCCGAGGCAACCTGCCGGTTATATCGACGGCGATCGTAACAAATCTAATCTTCGTACTTGAAAGACACTCTCACCTTCGCCCTAAAGGCTTCGACCTTCCCCTCCGACATCTGCATATCGAGCTCGGTAATCTCGGCCACTCGCAAATCGCGAATCGTTTTTGACGCCTTGGCGACAGCGGCGGCAGCCGCCTTTTCCCAAGACTCGCTGCTCGTTCCGACTAGCTCGATGATTTTGTATACGCTTTCTGCCATTTCGCCCCCCTCTTGCCCGCGAGACCGGGCAAAATTGAGATTCCAGTTCCAACAAACTCCGCTCAGATTTCATCAAAGTTCGCACCAGCGCGAGCGGGCGAAGCCTATCACACACGCGCGCGTTGAATCAACCCCCGCGCTCCGGATCGGCCTCGAGAAGCTCACCGTCGCCCCAAGGCCAGTCCATGCGTGAATCCCTCGAGCCGCATCGCCACGCACCCAGAGGAGACCTGCGACGGGATACGCGCGCGATTGGCCTCATAGACAAATGTCCCTCTAAGCTAATAGTCAACCGACCGAAAGTCAACGACGTCGCGCCAACACAGGCGATAACGGTTATTCCAAACGTTTGATGATATGCCACCCATATGGGCTCGTAGTCGGATCGTAGCTGGCCATACCGATTTCGCCCACACCGAGCGAAAATCCCACATCTCCGAAACCGCGGACCATCCCCCCGCGTGAAAACACCCCGCCGGCCCGATCTGCGGCGAGACCATGGTTAGCCATCTTGTAAATCCCCGGGTGGGAGTCATCGGTGTACTCTTTGACCAACGCGTCAAAATCCTCACCGGCCTTTGCCTTCTCGAGAAGCTCCGCCGCAAGCTCGGCCGCCTGCTCCCGGGTCCGCGTGATCTTCCTCCCCGGAAGAGATCCGTCAAATCCGATCAGAATATGTTGCACCTTGACATATTGCGGCTCCTCGCGCTCGTCGCTGGCGACCTCTTGCGTCTCCTTCTCCGCCGGCTGTTCCGCCGCCTCTTCCTTCGAGCCGCACCCCACAAACACGAATAACCCGATCAACACGATGAAGCACAAAAGTCTTCCGGTCATTCTCAATCTCCTTCACTAAAAAACGTCGATGTCCTTACTGACCTGTTACCCCAGCGCCGCGCCCAACGCGCAACGCTTCGCTCCCGATGCGATAATGGCTAAACGTTTACCGTGCCCAGCCACCTCTCCAACGGCAGGCGCCTTACCGACGGCAAGCCCTCGTCGGCTCCACACGAAGGGCTCTACTATATCAGACCCGGCGGGGCTCTCAAAGCGGCAATTGAACCGCAGTGGGAGACGGCGTACTTTGAGGGATTAGCCCTGTGTTCGTGACGTTACCGCGGAACCCGAGCATCAGTCCCCAACCCCGGAGGCCGAAGGTGCCAGCAATCAGCTGGCAAACTCGGAATCGAAGTCGGCCTGTCGGTGCGGGATTGCGGGCGACCGGTTACTCAAAGACGAAACTGGTCGGCCGGCTCGATATGAACATCCACGTCCTGAATTGAAAGTTCGGACTTCAGAAGGGCATCCTTGACGTCGTGTGCGATGGCGTGACCCTCCCGAACGGGGATGTTCCCATCCACGACGACATGTATGTCCACGAAGAGTACCAGCCCGCTCTTGCGAACCCTACACATATGGAGAGCGACGACTCGATCGACCGACGAAGCAATGGCGCGTATGCGTCTCTCCACGTCGGCGGGCGGCGCGATATCCATCACTTCGGCGAGGGTTTTTTTGAAAAGCCGCGTTCCGTTGAACGCGATTACGACACATGCAAAGAGCGCCGCCCATTCATCGGCGGTCGCGTATCCTTCGCCGCCAATCAACGCGATCGAGATCCCAACAAATGCAGCGATGGACGTAAGGGCGTCCGAACGGTGATGCCACGCGTCGGTCTGGAGCGCGCTGCTACTGATCGATGTTCCGACCCGTTTCAACACCCGGTACATCGTCTCCTTCGCGATGACGACAAGAACAAGGATGATGAGCGTGAAAGACTCGGGGGTATGTTGTGGGACCCGAATTTCCCTGATGCTCTGGATCGCGATTCCCGCCGCGGCAGCCAACAGAGCGACGGACACCACGAGCCCCGCAAGAGGCTCCGCCTTCCCATACCCAAACGGATATCTTTTGTCGGGTGGACTAGCGGCGATCTTCAGACCACCCCACACAACGAGCGCGCTGATCACGTCCAGAAGCGATTCGATACCGTCAGCGACGAGCGCGTACGAGTTCCCGACGACCCCCGTTATGACCTTGACGACGGCCAGCGCGGAGCTCACGAGGATTCCCAAAACCGTTACGCGAATACCTCTCATCGCGTTGGAGATCAATTGTGAATTGTTGTTTTTTGACATCCGTATTTACCACCCGACCCGGTAGCCAACTATCGCCACGACCACGTACACGATACCATACCCAATCTCCAAAAAACCGATTCGAGTCGCTTTGGATGAGCGTCGTCGTGAGGACAAGCCGTGAGCGGCCCGAAGCAAGAGAACCAACACGGCAACAACTGTCAAGTACGGCACCAGATCTTTCCACGAAAACACCGCCAATGCAACCCCGAATCCAAGGTGAATGCTCACCGTCGGCCACCGGCTGACAACTTCACCCTTCTCCAGACGAAGTCGGGCTCGTACGTAAAAGATGGATGGGAGCGTCCGTCCCATCAGTACTATCCACAACAACACGGCATCCAGCCAACCCCAACCCCCCGCGACGGCAATCGCCGTCGTCACACCGCCAAGTCCCACGGGCCCGGCTGTCTCCGCAGCCAATTTCCTCCCTTGTCTCTGAGTGTCGTAAAAGAAATACGTGACTACCAGCGGGGCGAGCACGACAAAGGGCACGAGTGGCGCATACCCCCCGAGCCACACACCACACACAAGCCCGACGACGCCGATCATGAAATACACGACCGCGATCTGCAACGCGGCTCTACGTCGAGGCGACTCGGACACCGCGTCTTCGCCAGCCAAGAAAATCTTGAGGGGATGCCTGAGAAGAAATGACGCCACCGTCAGGACGCTAAGAAAGAACCCCGCGGCGCTCGGCGCCACACACAACCCCAGGAGTATTGGTTCGAACAAAAACCCCCATCCACCGTGCTCGACGGGGAGTGCGATTGTCTTGAGACGAACACGACCAAACATCATTGAAACTTCGCTTGGCACCTGGCTCTCGTAACGATCGTCGGAGGGCAGACAGCGGCTTGCTGGCGATCACCGCTCCCCGAAAACTGTCCGGTGCGCACTGCGCGTCGACTACGGGTGCTCGCCGGGCATTTTTGACGTGAAACTCAATCGCAACCCGATTGCCAGGACCCCCACCGCCAAGATCTGGACGAGATGAAACACGCCATTGTGGTCAAACGGCCAGACGACCGTTACGTAAACGACCCCCGTCGCTTGTACGGCGGCGGCCGCAATGGTTAAGAATATGGCTGCCACCATCCACCAGGCACCGGTGAAGCTCCTCCCCACGGCGAGCTTCAGATAAACACCAAGGGCAAACGCCATCGCAGGAAGCTCGAAGATGACAAAGGCGGCATATGAAAACTCGCCAATAAACGTGACGACCCAAAAGAGGACGGGAAAAACGACGAGACCCGGAAGAAACCGTCGAGCTGTTTGTCTCCCGCGCCAATCGGTAATAGCGCCGACGACTACCAAAATAACGACGAACGCCAAAGACAAATACAGCGGCTGCCACAACACGCGTGTGGTCGCCGGAGAAAACCTCACACCGTGAACGACAGAACCCAACGCCGCGCCAAGGGCCAGGAGTCCCGCCACCCATGACCACACCGCAACCTTCCATGGATCCAACCGACGAAAACGGTGAAGATACACCATGAGCGCCACAGCTACGACACTCAGCAAAACATCAGTAGCCGCCGTGGTTTGTTCTGTTGGAACATCGATCAATTCCATGACTCTTCAGCAAACGCCCGCCGGCCCGACAGGGTTGTCAGCGTCGTCCTTGGGCTTACTCATCGATTGAATAATATTGGCAAGACCGATCAGATCGTCCACTCCTAATTTTGGGATCGTTTTCGTTCCCGTCGGGCACCCCTGGGACCCCAAGGCATTCGCGTTACCACGACCATTCAATATCCTCCCACAAAAAGCGAAGACCGTCTGCGATCTCTCTCACAGACGGTCTTTACCGGTTCCCGAGCTATCGGTGAACCAATGTGAGCCTAACCCCTTGTTTCGGCACTTGCGCCGACCGGTTCCCCGGGCGGCTTTGATTGATCCCTCTTCTCGGTAGTCTTTGGCGATCGGGGCATGTCCCGTCGCAGCTCAAATTGCCCGATGGAGTGTTGCAGACGTTCGATAGCTGCAGACAACTCCTCGATTTTGCCGTTGATCTCGTCGGCCGATCCTCGAATCACAGCCCTCTGGAGCTCGACGAGCAGCGTTCGCGCATCTCCCTGTTTTTGGTCGATCGCTCGGATCTTTGTACGCAGCGCCTCGATCATCTGATTGACGGCGTTTGCCTCCTTGGTCAGATAGTCCGCCTTGCGAAGCTTCACTTTCCCAAATAGATTGCCATCACCGATCTTCCGAAGCTCATCCCGAATCCGGTGCAATGGACCAAAGATGCGATGCGAAACCAAGACATTGTGCAAAACGAGCAGAACGATGAGCAACATTACCGGTGGCCACAGACGTGTGTGGAACACGAGAAACTGCCTCGCCGCGTCTTGCACGATCGGCGAAGAGATGCTTCCGCTGTGAAGCTGGATGACAACCGGAATGAACAGGGCACCGGCGAACACCAAGACGATCGCCGCGACATACATAAAGCTGATTCCCATGAGCCGATACTGGTGAGCATCGATCAAATATTTCTTTCTTCGGAAATTTCCAAGCTTCATTTGAGCCTCCCCGAGAACCGATCGGCCCCTTCCCCGTTCCGAATACGGACTGTTATATGCCCCAGCATTTCCAAAATGGACCTGACCCCGCGGTACGACGCAAGTTCTGAACCAACCTACATCGGTCAGGTGGTCTCTTGACGACATGGCTAAGCCCAGGCTCGCAACTCCCTGTGAACACAACCATTCGACGATCGACGGGCCGACAGGCTCCAGAATCCGACACGATCTTACGCGGCATCCAAGGAGAGGTCGGACCCGCGTTCTCGTCCTTGCGACCCGTCGAATTGCAGGTCGCAAGCCGTGCCCCTTCTTTTCGATCCCCATTGTCACGTCGCGCATGAAGCGAGTTTCCCAAGTATCGCTTTGACAACCCATTGCAGGCATCGTGGGTCAAGCGAACCTTGGCATGGTTTTTTCAGTGCCAGACTGCTCTTTAAAAAAGAATCACCGATTTCAGTGGGGATTGAGAAGTCGGACTTCGAGGCTGGGGGTCGGTCGCCAAAACCGAGATGTGAGGGGGATGCAGTCCTCGGGTCGCAAGGAACGCCACAACCGGCAGGAACGCCATGGTCAAAAGACTGAATCAGACAGATGGGTTTACGCTGATCGAGCTCGCGATCGTCGTGATGATCATCGGGATACTCGCCTCGATCATTATCCCGAACTATATCAAGTTCGCCGAACGAGCGAAAAACGCGCTCGTCAGAGAAAACATGCACGTCATTCAATCCGGCATGGAGGTTTTTTCCGTTGACCATCTGGGCATCTATCCCCAGCCCGCCGATCAAGCCGAACTCCAGTCCCTCCTGCCCCAGGGGGTCTTCCCCCGGAACCCATTTACCAACACCCCAACAAACATCGCGTGGAATGCCGACCCGGGTTCGCAAGGGGATATCAGTATATTCAACCTTGCGGGGGGAGGTTATATGATCAAAGGACACGGTGCCGTTGGGCTGATCGATCCTCCGGTCGTCGTCGGCGACTAGTCGCCGCACAGGTCAGCGCCGACGGCCGTAGCCGACCGAGACCATACAGAGACTCTCACCAAGTTGATTATTCGGCTTTCTCGTAAACGAAGCTTCGCTCGTCGAGCTTGTTCCCTTCTCCATCCACGATCTCGACTTTCCATCTACCGGTCCATTCGGGGAGCAGAGTCTTGCTCGAATACACACGCCACCTGGGACCACCGATTTCGAAAGAGACCTCCGCCATCTTTTTTTCATCGTGGATCCAGCGATGGGTGACGGTTTGCCCCTCCATATCCCGGACCTCACAGAAAAAGAAGATGTTATTGACTTGGGTGGTGAGCGAGTCAACGCGGTCGATGGGCTCGCGGCTCTCGATCCCGTTCGTAAAAACGGCGCGTGTGATTTGCTTGGCTCGCGTTGCAGAAACGGCCGTACCCTCCGTTTGGGATTGATCGATCGACAACGTATCCGTTTGCGCGAGTCCGACGGTTGCGCTCAACGACAGTGTCACGAGCAGTGCGACGACTGAAATCGGTTTGAGCATGATCGTCCTCCTTTTGACTCGGGAGTACATTCATCTCGAGTTTGGTTTTTTTGACTTGTTGTGGTCCCAACGAGCGCCAACCATGACGACGCCCACGCGAAGGCCACCCAGACTGGTCTAACGTTTGATGGTTCTCAGGAAATCCTGCACCTCGGGTATGGCACCCTGATAGATGAGATAGCCATTGTAAGGCTCGCGCTCGGTGATCTCACCATTGACCGGCGTAAGCATGATTCTCTCCACTTCCTCGCGGTCGTTCGATTGCCCGAGCGCCCAACATAGCTTCATGTACGCTACTTCGGGAAGCATGTTGCAGGCGGGGACGACGCCAAGCTCCATGATCTCCCGGCCCGTTTCGTAGACATACATCTGCACGTACCCCCAAAGGGTCTGGACGGTCATATAGACGTGCACCCCATTGTTGCGAGCTCTTTTCAACGCGGGATAGAGCGGCTTGTTGACGTGTCCCAGACCCGTTCCAGCGATCACAATCCCGAGGTACCCGTTGTCGACACACGCGTCCACGAGATCCGGCAACATATTGGGGTAGTAGTAGAGTATCGTCACCTTCTCTTCGAACGCTAGGTTTATCTTGACATCCCGATCGTTACGCCGGTGTTTGATATCGTCCCTGAGATGAACGAGTCCCTTCCGGCTTATCATCGCCAGAGGTATGTCTCCAATGGTCCTGAATGTGGAGCGATAGCTGGAATGCATCTTTCGGACTCGCGTCCCGCGATGGAGGAGACCGTACTGATCGGAAGTCGGCCCGAACATGCATACCACGACTTCGGCGATGTCTCCTTCCGCGGCCGCCTTTACCGAGTTGATGAGATTCGACGCCGCATCCGAGGACGGCCTGTCGGACGAACGTTGTGAGCCAACCATTACGATCGGAACCGGCGAGTCCTGGACCATAAAGCTCAGAATCGCAGCGGTGTGATGCATCGTGTCGGTCCCATGACCGATCACGATGCCGTCGGTTCCGTCTTTGATCGCCTCTCCGATTTTTTTTGCCGTGATAATGTATTGCTCCGGCCCCATGTTTTCGCTAAAGACGCCAAAGAGTTTTTCTGTGGTCAGATTACACAGGTCGGCAAGCTCCGGAACCGAACCATACAATTCCCCGGGCGAGAAAGCGGGTATCACGGCTCCCGTCCGATAATCCAGTCTGCTGGCAATCGTTCCTCCCGTACCAAAAAGCCTGACGTTTGGTTTTTTTGGATCATAGGGAAACTCCTTCTCAGGGATCTTGTAGTGGGCTTCCTTGCGACCCTTCTCCTCCATCGAAATGATGCTCTCCGCCTGGAGGCCTACGTTGTACCCGTTTCTCAACTTGAGAACGATGTGATCCTCATCCGCGGTTTCGGAACGAGGAAGAATGATGCCTTGAAAGCTGCCCGTCTTTGCCTCCACGTCCACGTCGCTCCACACAGCGACACCGTGCTCTTTCAATGCGGCGAGACCTTTTCCTCTATAACCTTTGTGTTTGTCTTTGCTCATCTTTTGACCGTCATCAGCCGGCTTTGCCGTTTTTGGGGTTTCTGGTTGTCGACTTGCCCTCTGCCGCCGCGAGTTTGTCGCTCGCATTCAGTTTCTCTGTCAGCATGTTCGACACGACTCTACCTTCGGCACGTCCCCGCGCTTCTACCATCAACACGCCCATCAAGTAGCGATGTTTTTTGTCATGTGTCACAAGGGTGTCTGGCAGCTCGCCCTCCTCAACGGCCTTCTCGACCATTCTTCTCAACTCATCATCCGACAACGGGCGGAGTCCCAGTTCATCGAGCGCGGATTGAACGTTTTTGCGGGGATCGTTGGTCACACCCTCACCATTCTCTTGACGCCCCCTGTTCCGGCGCATGAGTCGGCGAACCACCTCCGGAATCCCCTCACGGGATAGCCGCCCGTCTTTGTGCGCCTCGAAAACGCAATATATCTCATCATCGGAGAGAGCCTCCACCATGAGGCCCTTCCGCCGAAGCGCCTTGACGTGCTGGGATAGAAACACACCGGCCAGTGTCGGATTCACGCCGAGTTTGTCCACCAGGCTGTCGAATAAGAGAACCCTTGGGGACGATGTGAGTGCGTCCAACACATCGTCGGGTAGATCGTACTTCTCGTAACGGGCCTCACGGAGCCACGGAGGCTCGGGCAAACGGGATCGAGCTTCGTCCACCCGTTTGGAGGAGAGCGCTTGGGGAGGAAGATCGGTGTCGGGGTACATTCTGTCAGGACCCGGCAGAATGCGTTCGAATCCGTTGGTACCGTCATTCAACGCTTGACGCGTTTCACTTGGAATACCCTCCGTGGCTTCCCGCGCTCGTATAGCGATTTCATTGCACCCGCACTCGACATCTTCCCTGTTTCCCCACACCAATACCAGCGCATCGTTTGGTCTCGCGTTCATCCGTTGTCGAATTCGCTTCCAGAATTTCGCCGAAAGCGTTTCCGATGCCGCATCCGAGTGCACGATGTTCGGAAGAGTTGTGAGACACGCAACAACCCTCACCCGATCCGAGATCTCCTTGGCAAACGTCGTGTCGGTCTGAGTTTTTTCATTGAGTATTCCGGCGTACCCGTCGAGTCTCACGCAGTGGATTTCTTCTCCACGTTCCATTGACTGTTGGATGGGAACGTATTGCGTTCCCAACAAGACGCGTGTAACGTCGGCATTGCTCGATGAGAATGTCGAAGGAGTGATTTCTCTTTGCTCGAGGAGCTTTCGTATCCGTAGCAGATTCCATTGGCGCATCGCTTCATTGTAGATTAGGAGCGGAACCCGCGATAGGCTCGGAACCCCCTTTATCTCGACCCGTGTGCCACCATCAATACTGACGTTTACGTCCTCACGGGCCGCCCCATGACCCACGCGCATCTTGCCCGTTGCGCGGACGAGTCTCCGCAGAATCTCGCCCACTTCGGCGGCTTCCTGTGGTGTTCTCATATCTGGTTTCGTCACCGTTTCGATGAGCGGCATACCGAGTCTGTCGGTCAAGAACACTCGCTGATGACCAATATCGGAAACCTCGCGGCAAGCGTCCTCTTCGAGTCCAAGCTGCGCGATCCCGATCTTTCTGTTTTTGTAAGGTATCCAGCCATCCACACCCAGAATAGTCGTCCTCTGAAACCCGGTGGGAATGCTTCCGTCGAGATATTGTTTGCGGGAGATATGAAGTTCGTTCACCAGGTTGAGGTTCAACAACAGAGCGACTTCGACGGCGATATCCAACGCCGCTTCATTCATCATGAACGGAGGAGTGTCGTCCATCTCATAGGTGCAGACCGTGTCGCTGTGAATTCTGTAGACGATCTCTTTTTTTGTTTTGAACTCCATTAACGCGGTGCCGTCGTACTCGCCCAATTCGGAGAGGGTTGGTCTCATATGGCGGAGTATTTCCGCATCGTACGAGTCGCTGTAGTGACCCGCCGGACACCGGCAGAACAGTTTTTTCTCCGTCATCAGCTGTTGATGGATTTCGAGACCCGCCTTGAGACCAATCGCTGCATAGTCCTCGGGCGTCATCTCGTCAAACGGTTTGAACTCATACCCCATGAAATCGGACCTCCGAATACAAGCGCAGGTCAAATCCGCAATGAAACATTATTACTCTTCTTGCCACGCGACTGCAAGTCATAACAGTCGCCCCGAGGAATTTCCGCATAACGTCAATGCGCACGACTTTCGCGTTGCTTCGGTTCACACTCTTCTCGCCACGAGCAGGGTTCCGCCAAAAATCAACACCGCGCCGACTCCGCTGATGGCATTTGGAATCTCACCAAAAAAGACCAACCCCCACGTGGCGGCAAAGAGCACTTGCACATAGCTCATCGACATCGCGCGCCCCGCCCGTTCCCGGTGCAATCCTTTCGTGAGGAATATCTGCGCGGAATGCGTGACGATCCCCACACCGAGCAGCATCAGCCACTCAAGAGGCGTCGGCCAGAGAAAATGCCCCACCATCAAAGGGATCGACGCCGGCGTCGAAATCAACGAGAAATAAAAAATGACAACGAGGTGATGATCCGTCTCACCGAGTTTCCGAACGGTCGTGTAGGCGACCGAGGACAACAACGATGCGCAAAGCGCGACACCCACGGCGAAAAGATCCAAATTTCTCGCGCCGGATCCAAAGAGAAACGACGGCTGAGCCACGAGCGCCACGCCGACAACACAGAGAATCAGACCCGAAACCTCTCTGCGACCCATTGACTCTTTCAGAAACAGAGAGGCGAAAAGAGCTGTAAACACAGGATTCGTGAAATGTATTACTGTTATGTCGGCGAGAGGGAGTTTTGTAACGGCGTAAAAAAAACAGAACAGGGCGCCAAATCCCACCAATCCGCGGAGAATCAGCAACGACCTCCTCCGGCCCCACATCATTAGCCGTGCCTGCCGCACCAGAATGAACGAGATGACCAACATCACGACGCTCCGCGCGAACACAATCTCTGCGGTGGGCAGACGTTGTCCCGCCAGCTTGACGAGCAGGCTCATCAGGCTGAAAAAAAAGGCGGCCGTCACCATGAAGTGTAGACCGCCCGCACGTTTTCTTCTCTCGATCACTTGTAGTAGATGGGCAATTTGGTGTTATCGTTCAGAAGCCATTCCGTACCTGTCACTCGATTTTGAGAACCTTGGCCCCGCGGATCTTCCTCTGCTTGAGCTCGCAGAGTGCCCGATTTGCGTCTTCCAATGCAAACTCTTCAATTTCGGGTTTGATCGGGATCTCGCCGGCGAGTTCGAGGAACTCGCTCACGTCGCGACGTTCCACATTGGCCACGCTTTTGATCTCCTTCTCCATCCACAGGTGGGTCGAGTAATCGAGTCTCAGTAAATCGTTTTTGTCGACATCTTCTTTTCGAATTGCATTGACTACGAGTCGCCCACCGGCGTCGAGATTCCCGAGGGCTTCGACGATCGGCTTCCAAACCGGAGTCGTGTCGATGATTCAATCGAGTTTCTCCGGTGACTCCTCCTCGGTGTCACCTGTCCAGTGAGCCCCGAGTTCTTTTGCGAACTCCCTTTCCCTGGCGCTTCTCGCAAAGACATATACCTTCGAGTCGGGATACATGTGTGACGCCACCATGATTACGAGATGGGCGGACGCCCCGAAACCGGTAAGACCAAGGCTTTGTCCGTTCTCCATCCCCGTCAACCGTAGCGATCGGTATCCGATCGCTCCCGCGCAAAGAAGCGGGGCGGCTTCCACATCCGCGAACACACCGGGGATTGGATACACGAAATCCTTCTGAACGGCAACATACTCCGCGTACCCGCCATTGACATCTCGTCCCGTTGCTTTGAACTCCGGACACAGATTCTCGTTTCCGGCACGGCAGTGTTTGCACGATCCGCACGCCGAAAAGATCCACGCAACCCCGACCCTGTCTCCCAGATCGACACCGCTTTTTGCGCCGTTGATCCTCTCGACACGGCCGACAATCTGATGACCCAGTACCATGGGAAGACGCGGTGGCGGCGTGCGCCCTTCGATTTCGTCGATCTCCGTATGGCATACACCACACGCCGTTACCCGAAGCAGAATCTCGTTGTCCCCCGTTACCGGCTCGGGAAGATCTACAAGCTCCAGAGGAGACGCGTCGTCGTCAAGCCGGCAGATCCTGTTCAAAACCATTGCTTTCATGGGTGTGTCGTATCCTTCTTTTGTCCGCGCTGTCGATCGCAACGATTGGAACACGCGTGCGGCGTTCACGCTGTCGCGGCATGAGCGTATCGTACACGATCACTCTGCATATTGCACGTGTTTCGTAAAGATCGCAGGCTTCGATCGACCAACCTTCGCATCTTTTGCGAACGCCACGGACGACAGGGTCTCACCGGACGCCGTATCCGCCCGTCGGTCCGCGGCTCATCGGTGGAACGATTCCGGTCACCGCACACCTCGTCCCCCGGCTCGTCGATCACCGCTTGTCAACGCGGCGAATCTTTGTAGGATCTCTGATCCATAGCGTGTGTCCGTGACCCGCTCGATTAGACGTTTCGGGTCCTGGTTCTCCTTCCGCAGGAGTTCGACGTTGAATTCAACATACGCAGTCGCTATCTCCGCATCGAACTCCGGGTGAAACTGGACACCCCACGCAGTTCCCCCAACAACGAAGGCCTGATTTGGATCCGTATCGCTCGACGCGAGTCGTATGGCACCACGTGGCAGCTTGAGTACCGACTGGGTATGACTCGCGTGCACCTTGATCACACTCCCAAACCTTCCGAGCAACCCGTCTGTATTGGCCGTCTCGTTCAGGTGAACCTCGACGGTCCCGTACTCACGTCCATTGGGATTACGGCCGACCTCGCCGCCGAGAGCGTACGCCAAAAGCTGGTGACCAAAACAGATTCCAAGCACCGGTATTCGTTGCCCAACCGCGACTCTCAACCATGAAGCGGTCCGCTCGATCCAGTCGAGGCCGTCGGTCACCATCGAATGAGAACCGGTGACAATGATGCTTGCGATGTCTTCATATGCCGGCAGAAACGCATCGCCGCATACGTCACTTATGACGACGTCTTCCGGGCGGAGCTTTGCTCCCGACAGGATCCAGTGCTCAAAGTCGCCGCGTCTTTCGAGCAACGCCGGAAACGTGGTCCCTGTTTTGATGACGTGAAGCTTGTTCATGTTTAGTTGGCGTATCGCGACAATCCAACTCAGGAATTCCACGGAAGGTTTCCAAGATCCACGTTTCCTCCCGTAAGAATAATTCCGATTCGTCTTTCTTTGACCACCCCGCGTCTTGTCTGCAGTGCGGCCAATGGCACCGCCGCGGACGGCTCGACGATGATCTTCATGCGTTCCCAAATCATACGCATGGCCGCTACGATCTCCTCGTCACCGACGGTTACGATATCATTCACGAGTCTTTTTATGATCGGAAACGTCAGATCGCCCAACGATGTCAAGAGCCCGTCGGCGATCGTTCTTGGATCCCGCGACGGTACCAGTACGCCGGATCGGAAGGACCGGTACGCGTCATCAGCTCCTTCCGGTTCCGCCGCAATGACTCGGGTTCCCGGTGAGACCGCGGCCACGGCGATCGCCGTCCCGCTGAGCAAACCACCCCCTCCGACCGGTGCCATCACCACGTCGAGATCCGAAACCTCCTCACAAAACTCCAACGCGGCCGTCCCCTGTCCGGCGATCACACGGTAATCGTTATACGGGTGAATGAACATCGCCCCCGTACGGTTGACGACACCGGCCAAACCCTTTTCGCGAGCCTTGAGCGTGGGCTCACAAAACACGATCTCGGCACCATAACCACGGACCGCGTCCACCTTGACCCGTGGCACCGTCTCGGGCATGACGATATACGCGGGCACACCTCGCCGGCGAGCGGCAAGGGCGACGGCGGCGGCGTGGTTTCCCGACGAGTGGGTCGCCACGCCTCGTTTCACCTCGTCCTCACCCAGCGAGAATACGGCATTCGTTGCACCGCGGGTTTTGAACGCGCCGACTTTCTGGAAGTTCTCGCATTTGAAAAACACTTCCGCGTCGCAAACCCTATCCAAAGTCCTGCATGTGAGGACCGGTGTGCGGTGCACGTGTTGTCCGATCCGGCTCCGCGCTTCCCTGATCTCGTTTATCGTTGGCTCGGTCATAGCTGTTCCATGCCTGATTTAGCCGACCTCGTCATTTGTCACGGTTGACGTTTCAGCAGGCCGACGTCTCTGCTCACGACGCCGGGGGGAGCGTTATCAAAACGATACTCACAGCCGTCTTTTTGTTGTCTGATCCATTTGTAAACGATATTCGCACGATCCAACAAGAATCGCGGGTCGTTGCTCGTTGGCTTGCTCGGTCGACCCAACAGGCTCTTGACCACGCTGTCGGCGGCATCGTCAATCTCTGTGAGCCACCCTCTCGAAAACCGATACACCTCGCGTCCGTGATCGAGGATGACGAGATTCCTGGTTTTGAATTTGTGTATGAACCTCTGTCTCTCGCAGAACTTCCCACAGAAGCGAATGCGGTCTCTCAGTGTCGCAGCCCTCTCATAGTCTCTCCTCGCTGACGCTTTCCCCATTTCCATATGGATTTTCTCGACGATCAAGCGTTCGTCCCCCTCAAGGAATTCCCGGACGTGTGCGACGACCTGCGCGTACTCCTCATGAGATATCATGCCCCGGCAGGGCCCGACGCAGTAGCCGAGATGGTAGTTCATGCTATTCCGGAACGGCACAGGATCCGTGCAGGTCCGAAGATTCAGATGCTCACGAACAACCCAGAGAAGGTCCTCCACAAAATACCGATCACGAAATGGTCCAAACAACCCGTCGGTGTTCAGATCCGTCGGGTCGGCCAATATCTTCAAGGTCGGAAACTCGTCTTTGGTCAACGACAGGTACCGGTATTCCGCGTATTCTTTCTGCCTCTTGTTAAAAATCGGTGAGTGGTACTTGATCAGGCCATCCTCAAGCAACAGGGCAACTAGCTCGCTGTTGGTTGTGTAGTATGCGAATTCCCCTATGTCGTAAACCATACGTCTGGTGCGGCTCTCATTACCGGTGGAGCGTTCCCGTGAATAGCTCAACATCCTGTTTATCAAATTGACCGATTTTCCGATGTAGATCACGTTTCCGTGCACGTCATAGAACAGATACACCCCCGGTCCCGCGGGGACCTCGTCCCGGATCATCGAGAAAACACGTTGGTGATTCTTGCCCTGTATCAACATCCGAAATCAACCGGTCTGCGGCCGATATAGGTCTCGGCTGAGCTGATAGTTCATCGTATCCGGGAAGACGCCCCGCAACAGGCGGCCACTGAGCTTCCGTTTGACGTCGCCACCCAACTGCCCCGTGCATCTTAGCCTCACGATGGCGTTTGGGTCAATTCTGGCAATCTCGCTTTGAAAAAAGGGCACGAGATCGGCGGGACCGATCCGCCCGTCAAGATAAAGATCCACCATCGGACGTGTTGGCAGCGGCACGAACTCGAGATCGTCTAGTATCCATTCGCCTCCGGCGGATTTTCTGAACGAGAGGTCGAAGAAGCCCTTTGGCTCGTCCTTTTCTGCGAAAGATGTTCGCTCCGTAGACCCGGGATAGATGACGGGGGTTCCACTGGTCTTCTTGCGAGATGCCTCGTGCCGATGGTTGTTGGGCGTTCCGCGGACTTTTTGGCGAAGGATCTGCCGCCGGTGAATGTGCCCGGCAAGGACGGCGAGAAGACCATCCGGGATTTCATCGAGTCTGATCACATCGCTTCCCCGGCGGAACGTATAATTCGAGGGTCCGACCCGGGCTCCTTCCACCACCTGGTGGAAGCACAAGAGACGAATTTCCGCCGCCGTTTTCTCCCATCGCGTCGCAGCCACAACGGACGTGAATCGCTCCCTTACATCATACCGCTCGAACGGAAAACCCGAAACGGCAACGCGCACCCCGCCAATGTCAAACACCTCCGTTTTTGGCTCGACAAACACGTGAATATTCGGGTGGGAGAGATAGAGCGAAACGGGAAGCTCCGAGCGTTCGTGATTGCCCGGCACCACGATCACAGGAATCCCTTTGGCGGCGAACTCGAAAAGCGCCCCGTGGGCGAGGTCGATGATTCTCTTGGGCACACGCTTTCTGAAAAACAGGTCCCCTCCGTGAACCAAGAGATCTGCTTTCGAACGGACCGCGTGGTCCAGGACCCTTTGAAAGTTGTCGAAGAAGTCCTGCCCCCTTCGCCGCCTCTCCACCCTTGGTCTCAACGGATAGTCGAAACCGAGGTGTGTATCGGCAAGGAAGACGATTCGAATTGTGGGATTTGGGCACACGTGGTGGCTACGTTGAATTGCTCGATTTCCAAGACCTGCGTTTTTGAAACACACGAAGGGAGATAGTCGACGTGTCTATTCTCCAAGACACCAGAGAACCGCTCTGTTCATGAGGTCCCAGTCGGACCCCTGGTCATCCAACTCGTCGCCAAATGTCACGCCGTCGCGGTCGTCGTCTTCCTCGAATTCGGGGTGGGCACCGATTAAGAACACCCTCCCATCACCGTATGCAAACGAGAGCACTGCCGGAGCATCCCCCTGATCATACCGTCCCAAAATGGTCACGGTTCGATCATCATCCGGAACGAGTGCCGGGCCCCAATAGTACAGCACCCAAGCGGAATCGGGTTGTTCGCTAGTTATCGGATGCTCGGACTCCACAAATACGATTTTGCACATGCCGTAGGCGGGATAAAGAATCACTTCATTGAGCGGGCCCCTCGCCGTCCCTTCATAGAGTCGCAGCGGCTCCATTTGAAGTTGGTTCTCCAGCCAAACGACTCTCTCGCTAGCGAAGTAAGCACCGCCGCAGATTCCGATATACGCTCCCCCGTTCTCGACGTACGTCCTGATGTTCTCCTTCCCCGTGCTGGATATATCTTGAGCGTACTCGTACATGTCACCACCGGGAAAACAGAGGAGTTTGAACTTGCCAAGATCCTGTTTCTGGAAGGACTGCGGGCCGAGAAGCTCAACCGCGTGCCCCATCCATTTGAACATGCTCCGGCTTGCTTCGACGCAGTCCTCGTCCGCTCCTCGCCCCGCGTAGAGACCGATTGGTCTGTCAGCCGGTCCATCGCCGGGTCCCGTCTCGTTGTCCGAACGGTCACAGGACACGATCGGCAACAATAGAATCACTGCGGCGTATACAGGTGCCGACGTTCTCATTGGGTTCAATATAACGCCTTCGCAGCCCCTGTTTCAGCACCAAACCGAGTCCGCCTGTCCTTTTCGAACACGCCACCTCGCCGACGCCAGCACCCCCGCCGGCTGTGAAATAATGTTGTTTTCGCGCTTGACATTCTCTGATTTGGCTAGTAGTTTTACTATAATCATAGTAACACCTGGTCGGCTGGAGGATAAATGCCTAAAAAAGAAAAACTTACGCCCGCGGAATGGCAAATCATGGAAGCCATCTGGGAGATGGGTGGTGCTCGGACCGTGCGTGAAGTCCTCGAGCGAGTCTTCCCCAACGGGGAAAAGGCGTACACCACCGTACAGACAGTGATGAACACACTGGAGAAGAAAAAGCTCCTTCGCCGCAGAAAGACGGGACTGGTGAACTTCTACAGACCCACTCGATCGAGAGACGAGATGATCAAGGCGGAAATGTCGTCCTTGATATCGAGGGTGTTTGGAGGTTCGATCCCCGCGCTGGCAAATTCGCTGCTCTCGCTCGACGACGTCAGCATGAAGGAGATTCAACGGATCAAGGAACTCCTCGACAAAAAAGAAAAAGAACTAAAGGGCGGCATGTCATGATCGATCTGTTGAACCATTACGGTTACTTGTGGGCAGAGTTTTTTGGTGCGGCCGTTATCCAGAATACGATCTTTCTCGGTCTCGTGTTCGCCGCGTTGTACTTTTTGAGAGACGCATCGGCACAGATTCGGTACGTCGTCGGTCTGATCGGTCTCTTCAAATTGTTGCTTCCTCCGTTCTTCCCGATACAGTTCGTCTCATCGTCAACACCCCTGTCCCTGTTATCCGAGCCTGTGGCGACTCTCGTGCTTACGCAACAAACGACGGGCCCGGAAAATACGGCGTCGGCACGTCCGGACTTCTTGGGTATCGTGTTTGCGTTATGGATCGTGTTCGCCCTGGGGTACGTTGTTTTCGCAATCATATCGACCCTTCGGATTGTCCGGTCGCTTCGCGGGGCGACGCAGGTCTCCGAAATCACCGTGCCGTCCAGAGCAAAGCTCGGCACGTTCAGGCTTTTCAAATCGCCAAAGATATCGGTGCCGCTCACCGTGGGGGTCTTCCCCAAAAAGATCTTTGTCCCGCACGCCTGGGAGGATTGGTCACCGGAGTGCCGGAATGTCGTTCTCCGGCACGAAACCGCCCATATCGCCCGTCATGATGGGCTCGTTCAGGTGTTCCAGATTCTGGCCCAGGCTCTGTACTTCTTCCATCCACTGGTTTGGCTCCTCAACCGTCGGTTGAGAGAGTACCGTGAGATGGCTTGCGATGATTCGTCCGTTGGAATCGAGCGATTCTCACGCCTTGAGTTCTCCAAGAACCTAGTGGAACTCGCCGAGACGGTCGCGCGTGATCCCCTTGCTTGTGATTCGGTCTCCGCGCTTATGAGGCGGAAGAACGAGTTGTTGGCCCGTGTCCGGTATCAGATGAAGGAGGGAATCATGCGAACTGTCTCGAAGAAAAGACTTGCGTTTGCTTTCGCGGTTTTGCTGCTCTGTGTCGTGCCGCTTTCGTGGTACGTGGGTAGTGACACACCCGCACAGTCTGTTGCAGAGGCTGGAAAGAAATCCGCCTCGGACGTGAAACACATCGAAGTCTCGATCGAGAACGCTGAGAAGATTCGGATTGGTAATCAGCCGACCAACCTCGAGAATTTTGAGCGGGATCTGAAGAACCTGGTTGAGGGCGAAAAGCAGGACGTTGTCATTGCACTAAAATGCGCTGACGATCTCCCCGTGGGTGTGCTTTTCAAAGTGCAGAGAGTTCTCGTGGCCAACGAGCTCGTCAAGGTCAAATACGAGCACGGCGGACCCGCCATGCCGCTCGTTCTGCCCTCCAAGGAGCTCGAGACCAAAATGAAGGAGATCCCGGAAAAGAATATTGTCAATGTGTACGTTTCCGGGTCTGGGGAGGTTGTGCTTGATGAGAAAAAGAGCTCTCTCGAGAAACTGAGCAAGGTTGTCGATAAATCCATCAAAGACAACCCGCTGCTGATTGTCTCGATCCACGCCAAGGGCGATGTCCCATACAAGACGTTTGTCAGCGTATTGCGGGAGGTCAAGAAAGGCAACGCCACGCGTATCTTTATCAACATACCAAAGGGTTAGTGGATCCGGTCGATGGTTTTCCGACCGACAACAAGTTGAGGGGTGGCGGGGTGGATCATCGCACAAAGAGGGCGCTCGAGGGCGGAGCGCCTTCTTTCTTTGTCGTCGAGTCGCACGGAACGGCGGTTTGTGTCGACGACACATTGCGGGGCGAATCATCCGGCGCTGATCAATCAGAGGCAATCGGTTGTTTGTTCTGTTCCCAAACATTTTTTTCCAACAAACACAAATTGGTGGTACAATCGGTCCGGGCAGGTCAACGGTCCTTGGCACATGCCTTGACACGACCGTCGTCCCGGGGAGAAGGCTGTTGATGTGGGTGATCTTACGCGAGACGTTTTGTCGTTGAGTTGGCGCGTCTGCGAAAAGTCTCGTCCCGCCAGTGGCTGAACCCAACCCAATCGGGCCACCGTGGAACACACCCTCTGCAGATGGAGTCGGATCGTCTTCCTTCTGATGTCGGTGCTGATGTCGACCGGCCGCCTCGTCGTTTCTTCGCAGAGCAAGTTGCCAGGCTCTGCACCACCGTTTGACCTCCCACTGATAGACGGCCTTGGCTACGTCAAATCAACCGATCTGTTCCCCGCTCACGAATTCACCTTTCTTATATTCTGGGACAGCAACTGCCCTCGTTGTGTCGAGTCCCTCCGCCAGTGTCAAGCGTTCTACGAGGAGCAGCTGGCCGAAGAGATTACAGTCGTCGGGCTCCACGCCGACGAAGGTGAGCCTTTTGAAATGCAACGCCTAATCGAGACGAGCGGCATTTTCTTCCCGCAAGTTTGGGACATTGGAGGTAGCACCGGGCGGAGCTACTCAGTATCACTGGCCACATTTACGATTGTGCTGGTGGACCGGCACGGGACCGTCGTCGATAGGAAGGACGACCCTCAAGGAGACATGAAAGAGATCCTCACCGACATGTTGTCGACCGCTTCAGCATCGACGCCGGAAGCCCAAAAGACCCCGGTGGGATTCAGAGACGATGAGGAAACAACACCGGTATGGTCGGCGGCGGGGCTCGATTTCCGCGGCGACCTACGTCTTCGTTTTCTCTCGATCGATTCGCGTGGTATCGGCGCGGTTGGACCGTATGGAGAGGAGCTTCGGCCCGGGAACGATCTTCTTTACCGTTTTGATCTTGGTATTTCTCGGAACATCACGCGCCATTTGAGGGTTGGCGGGCTACTGCGCATCGGCAACGAAGACGAACGAATCCTCGAGGCAGGTCCCGATTACCTCGGTTCAGAGTGGGGGAGCGCCTTTGCGGAGATCACCGCGTGTGGGGCACTTGCGAGATTCGGTTACTATCGTATCTCGTTGACACCGCTGACACTAATGCGGTGGGACTGGGAGGACAACCCGCGCATTGGGGGGAGCGCCGGGTGTGGCTGCGCCGCCGCCGCTGGTGTCCTCCTCGTCGAGAGCCTAGAAGAACTCGGCCCCGAATTGTTGCTCGAGGGTGGTGTCGCCAAGCTCAACAAATCTGGATTCGAAACACGGGCCTTCTGGGCAATTCCCCGACGGGCCAGTCACACGGATTACCGAGAGGTTAGAGCAACGGGCGCGGATCGCGCAAAGTACTCTCTCGAAACGTACGGTTTCGAAGGTTTGTGGCGCCGGGCCGACCAACGCACCGACTCATTCTGGAAGGCCGGTATCCGAATTGCCGGCACGCGGGAGAACCGCCGTTCGGTCAACTTCAACCGGTTGGGATATCCTGCGCCGGATCCCTGGTCCAAGTCGGTACTCGTTTCGGCCGATTGGAATGTTCCCATCGTGCGTTCTGTGGATTTCCGGGGCGAGTGGATTTTGTGGAACGAGGCCGAGCAGAACGCGGAAGCGTGCTGCGATACGACGATCACAACCAAAGGATACGGCGGACTGGCTGGTGTTGTGTTCGAGAAGGCGTCGGGGTGGAGTCTCCGTTGCGATTACCTCTACCTCGACTCGGGTTTCTACTCACCTTTTGCCGCGTTGTCGTACCAACCCAACCGCCAAGGCGTTCGTTTTTCGGCGCAGGCTCCCGTCGTCACGGAAATCGTTTCGGCGTCGTTTTTCTACAAGAGACTCCGAGAGACCGATCTCTCGTTTCCCGGCGCCCACAAGGAGAACGAGTCTTTCTTTAGCACCTCACTCGATCTGGAATTCTCGATTGGAATCGGCTGCAGTCTCGGATGGTTGGATAACGGTGTCTGGAGGAACGGTCCCGTCGAACCCGTCGACGACGTGCGAAGGGCGCTCGTTGTCGAGACACGCTACCGTTTCAACAAAACCAGCTCACTTCAGGCTCAGTTTCAGCGGATCGACCGGGAAACCACACTCAACGGGACAACCTACGAGTCCCTCGCCAACCTCTTTAGCGTTTACATGAGCGCCCAATTTTGAACAGCTGAAAAGACGTGACAAATGCGGGTGCATGTCCTATTTTTGTAAAACCGCTCACTCGAATCTGGAGTAATGGCCGCCGATTTCGATTACATCTTGGTCGGAGGGGGGCTGCAAAGCGGGCTCATCGCGCTTGCTTTGCGCGCGAACCGACCCCAAACCTGTATTGCCCTGATTGAACGGGCTGCCCGGCTTGGCGGCAATCACACGTGGTGTTTTCATGCCGACGACTTGTCCACGGAGGCGCGGTCCTGGGTCGCGCCGTTGGTCGAATATTCCTGGCCCGGCTACGACGTCGTTTTTCCACATCTCCGGCGACACATCGCCCGAGAATACTCGGCCGTCACGAGCGATCGGCTACACGAAGTTGTCTCTTCGCGTGTCGAAGGTCAGGTCGGATCGGCGTTGTTTTTGAGACTTTCCGCGACACGAGTCGGGACTCGCGATGTCGTATTGGAAGATGGACGCACTCTCAGTTCCAAAATCGTGATTGATGCTCGCGGTCCCCGGAGAAACACTGCGACAAAAACGTCTGGCGGCTATCAGAAGTTCGTCGGTCTCGAATTGGAGTTGGCACGACCGCATGGTTTGAATCAGCCGGTCGTAATGGACTCGACCGTTGACCAGTCCGATGGGTACCGTTTTTTCTATACGCTTCCCTTTACCCGCGACAGAATCCTACTCGAAGACACCTATTTCCACGAGTCGCCGATTCTGGAACGAGACCTGGCTCGTAAGGAAATCCATCGATACGCCGACACAAAAGGATACGACGTGAAACGCGTGGTCCGGGAGGAATTCGGTGTCCTTCCCATGCCCTGGGGAGGATCGCTGCCTCGTGACGAGTCTGGTCCCCTAGTGGCGGGTTACCGGGGAGGATGGTTTCATCCCGCCACGGGATACTCGTTTCCCATAGCGGCTCGACTCGCCGATTTCATTGCCGACCGGGCTCCGGAAGAACTCGCCGTCAGGCGCTTTCGCGCCCTGATGCTCGAACATACCCGGCAGGCACGTTATTGTCATATACTCAACAGTTTTCTCTTTTTGTGGTACGCCCCGACAAACCGCTGGAATATTTTCCAACGATTCTACCGCTTGCCTTTGGACACGATCGGCCGCTTCTATGCGTTGCGAATGACGATCAAGGATCGATTCCGGCTGCTCGTCGGCCGGCCGCCGCGGGGCTTGTCCCTGCGCTACCGTATGCGACGGAGGTCCAACAAATGAATCTTGCCCGTAAGCTCCTAGGTTCCGACACCGAAATGTCTGCCCTCGTCAACGAACTCTTGGAATGTATGCCGCACCTGATCGCCGAAGAAGAGTCTCTCGATCCCGCGTTGTGGGACAAGGCGCTCCTCGATCCCGCACGAGACATAATGGGCCGATCGGGCAAGGAACTACGCGCACGTTTTCTCGAGCGCTGCTGGCACATAGCAAGCGGGGGGAACGCAGGTCCCCCGGCCATGCTTCCCGCGCTCATCGAATTGCTTCATGTCGGCTCACTGGTCATCGACGACATCGAGGACGACTCACCCACACGTCGCGGGGAACCCGCGCTTCATCGTCGTTACGGGGTGCCCCTTGCACTCAACACGGGCAATTGGCTCAGCTTTCTCCCGTTCGCGCTCTTATCCCGTGTTGAGCTGGATTCCGAGCTTCGGCTTGCGATCTACGACAACATCAGCCTTGCCCTGCTCAGGTGTCATCAAGGCCAGGCGCTCGATTTGTCTATCAAGGTCACATCGCTGCCCCAACGACGTGTATCGTCGGTGGTGGGTTGCGCTACGCGCCTAAAGACTGGATCGCTCATGGAACTCGCGGCGTTTCTCGGGGCGCGCGCAGCGGGGGCACCTCCACAACTATTGACCGCTCTAGTTCGGTTCGGAAGGGACTTTGGCGTGGGTCTCCAGATGCTCGATGATTGGAGCGGAATCGCGGTCGAAGCACGCCGAGCCAAAGGGATCGAGGACATCAGGCTGGCCAGACCAACCTGGCCTTGGGCTTGGCTCGCCGACGAATGCGACGAGATCACATTCGCCGGGATCGTACACGACGCGCGAAGCGTCTCGATTGACTGGGAGGCGGAGAGATTGATCGGGCGCCTGCGTGACCAGCTTGCGTCCATACCGAGGACGCGGATTCATGAATATTTGGAGAGAGCTCTCGACGATGTGCGTGCGGCGCTCGATGACTCTTCCAACTTCGAGCTGCTGCGGGAGGATGTGCGACGATTGGAGAATGCCTATGGGTAAATCAGCTTTGTCGACGCGCGCCGCTGTGATCGGGAGCGGTTTCGGCGGTCTCGCCGCGGCAGTCCGCCTTCAAACTGCCGGCATCGATGTGACTGTTTTCGAAAAACGTGACCGCCCCGGTGGCCGCGCGTACGTCTATGAGGACGAGGGATTCATTTTCGATGCCGGGCCGACGGTTATCACCGCCCCACACGTTTTCGAGGAGTTATTTGCGGAGGCGGGCAGAGATCTGAACGACTACGCCAAGCTCATCCCCGTTGATCCGTTCTATCGTCTTGTGTGGGAGGATGGCGACGCCTTCCATTACAACGGTGATACCGACTCCATGGTGGCGCAAATTCGGGAACGAGACCCACGAGACGTTGGCGGTTATCTGGCTTTCACAGAGTTTGCGCGACGCGTGTTTCACGCGGGTTACAGGGAGTTGGCCGCCACCCCGTTTCTTCGCTTTACCGACATGCTGAAAGTCGCCCCCGCCCTGATCCGTCTCCGCGCCGACAGATCTGTGTACGGGACGGTGAGCCGCTTCGTAAAGAACGATCATGTCCGTCAGGCACTGAGCTTCCATTCGCTCCTGGTTGGTGGGAACCCGTTCGATACCAGCTGCATCTATACGTTGATTCACTACCTCGAACGGGAGTGGGGTGTCTACTTTCCCAGAGGCGGAACAGGAGCCCTCGTTCGCGCCATGGTACGTTTGCTCGAAGAGCTTGGCGGGGAGATTCGTCTGGAGACGCCGGTGAAGCGCATCGACATCGACCAGCGAAACGGCCAAGCCGTGCACCTGGTCACAACCGACCAAAAAGAACGCGAACCTTTTGGTTTGGTGGTCTCAAACGCAGATATCCACCACACCTATGCTTATCTCTTGCGCTCCGTGTCTCAAGCGGAAAAGATGCGTCGACGACTCGAAAAGATGGATTGGTCGATGTCCCTCTTTGTGCTCTATTTCGGAACGGACCGTCGATACACGGGCGAGATCGAACATCACACCATCCTTTTTGGTCCCCGTTACAAGGAACTGCTCGACGACATCTTCCATGGGGACCAACTACCCGACGACTTCAGCCTCTATCTGCACGCCCCGACGATTACCGATCCATCGCTTGCGCCGCCGGGGTGTGAGGCCTTCTACGTTCTCTCCCCAGTACCCCATCTTGGAAGGGCACCGCTCGACTGGGGAGGGATCGCAGAGGACTACGCCGACCGCATTCTCGCTTATCTCGAGCGCCATCTGCCGGGTTTGCGCGGTCACATAGTGACCAAGCGGTGGTTTACTCCTGCCGATTTTCGGAGCGTGTTTCACACATACCAAGGTTCGGCTTTCTCATGCGCCCCCAAGCTAACCCAGAGCGCTTATTTTCGGCCTCACAATCGTGATAATCGGATTCCCGGTCTGTACATCGTCGGCGCCGGCACCCACCCCGGCGCCGGCGTGCCGGGCGTGATGAACTCCGCCAAGGCCACGGCGCGACTCGTACTCGAGGATTTCGCGGCATGATCGATGACGCCATACGGTCCTGTTATCGAACGATTGAGATTCACTCGAAGAGTTTTGCGTTCGCTTCCCGGCTCCTCCCTTCCCCGGTGAGGGATCGTGCCGTCGTCGTGTACGCCTGGTGTCGGCGGGCGGACGACGCGATCGATCTGGCCGGAGAGGAAGGAGCGCGATCGGCTCTCGAAAGGCTGCGGATCGAACTAAGCGACGTTTACGAGGGTCGATCGCTGAAAGATCCGACCCTCACCCTCTTCCAAGAGGTGGTTCACGATTGCCGGATACACAGATCATACCCAGAAGATCTACTCGCAGGTATGGGGATGGATGTAGAGCATGCCCACTATGACACGATGGAGTCGCTTTTGGGATACTGTTACCGTGTCGCCGGCACGGTGGGGCTGATGATGTGTCATGTGATGGGTGTCTCCGACGAACGGGCAACACGCAACGCCGCACACATGGGTATCGCGATGCAGTTGACCAACATCTGTAGGGACGTGCTCGAGGACTGGCACCGGGGACGTCTTTATATTCCCGGGTCCGTGCTCGCCGATTTTGGATGCATCGACCTGTTTTCCCGGCTCGGCACTCCGTTTCCCGAGTCCGCTGGCGTCCCGGTGGCGCGGGCCATAGACCTTCTACTAAACGAAGCCGACCGCTACTACAGCTCCGGAGACGCGGGTCTTCGGGCGTTGTCGTGGCGATGTGCCCTCTCGATTCGTACCGCGCGGCGGGTCTACTCCGCCATCGGCGCGCGGATCCGTGACAGAGGTTGTGACCCGCTGGCTGGCCGCGCGGTCGTGCCATCGCGAAAAAAGCTCGAGCTGATGCTGACCGGACTTGTGGTCTCGCTTTTGGAGCTACCATGGCTGTTTGGCGTCCGTCTGTCTTCGTCCGCACGGGTAACCCCACCGCGACGACTTGTGAGTTTCCCGGATGATGTGTTACCTGTTTGAGGCAACGTTATGAGATTTTGTACCGGAGCGATTATCACGGCTCTTGCGCTGCTTTTGCTTTTTGCCGCGTGCACGAGACGTGCCGTCGAAGGGTCTCAGAGAGATTTGGATCCAACGAACACTCAACTGACGACAATTGAGGTCGTTGTTCGGGGAATCCGAAGCCATGAAGGACAGATCTTGCTTGCGTTGTTTACCTCACCCGACGGTTTTCCCGGCGACACCGAAAAGGCTATGCATCGGATGAAGTCGCTCATTGAAGGCGATGAGGTGACCTTTACCATCTCACGGATTCCGCCAGGACCTTATGCGATATCTGTTCTCCACGACGAGAACGCAAACAATCGAATGGAAACGGATTTTCTGGGGCGTCCCAAGGAAGGCCACGGGTTTTCACGCAACGCCAGAGGGCGATTTGGTCCGCCCGGATTCGATGATGCCATTTTTCGCGTTACCGGGGTGTCGCTCGAATTACAGATAGATCTCAGGTATTGAGAGCCGTCATGAGTTCAGAGACCAACCTGCCTACAGACGTTCTTGACCGCCAACATCGGATCGAAGAGGATTTCACCCGTGTTGCCAATGGTTACGATCTCATGTGCGCGCTCAACCCCGGTTACACAAAACATCTCCATTGGAGTGCCCGGCGGTTGGGTTTGAGCGAGAACGCGCGGATCCTCGATCTGTGCTGCGGCACCGGTCTTTCCACCATGGCCCTTCGAAAAACGTATCCCCGAGCCGAGATAACCGGTCTCGACGCCTCCAGGGGTATGCTCGCCGTCGCGCAAAAAAGCAAGCCCTCCACAACATCAATTGGCTCGAAGGCGATGCCGTGGATCCGGCTGCCTCCGGCGCCTCCGGGCCCTACGACGGCATCTTTATGGCCTACGGGATTCGAAACGTGGTCGATCCGGATCTGTGTATGCAACGCTTGAAGAAGCTCTTGGCCCCAGGTGGAGTCCTTTGTCTCCACGAGTACTCGGTCGCCGATTCCCGGTGGAGCCGGATCGTGTGGAAAACGGTGACAACCTTGATCGTCATTCCTTTGGGGCTCGTCCTTACGGGAACCACCTCGATTTTTCGTTACCTGAAACACAGCGTCTTGGCCTTCGATGGCGTCGCGGCTCTGGAAGCGCGGTTCCGCAGGGCGGGTTTTGTGGACATCCGTACCATGCCGATGGACGGATGGCAACGTGGTGTGGTGCACAGCTTCTTGGCCCGAAGGGGGGTGTGATGGCGCGCCGTATTCGACAGTTCCTGTTACCCGGACCAAACGGGCGCCCACGGGTCGAGGATGACACCCACGTCATCGTGGTCGGGGGCGGCATTGCGGGGATTGCAGCTGCCACCGTTCTGGCAGAAAGGGGCGTCAGAGTGACCCTTCTTGAGCGCGAGCGTTACATCGGTGGCCGTGCCGGGGCGTGGACGGATCGTCTGGCTACCGGCGTTCCTTTTGAGATGGAGCGGGGATTCCACGCGTTCTTTCGCCAATACTACAATCTAAAATCGCTCCTACGGAGAATCGATCCCGAACTTGAGTTTTTGCAGCCACTCGCCGACTACCCGATTCTCGGCCCACACGGACAAGTGCAAAGCTTCTCAGGGCTCCCCCAGCGCACGCCGTTGAACGTCATTATGCTCACCGCTCGAACACCAACCCTGGGCCTTCGCGACCTAGGTCGGGTCAACGCACGCCGGGCTCTTGAAATGCTAACCTTTGACATGGACAAGACCTATAAACGCCGCGACCAAATGAGCGCAAAAGAGTATCTCGATTCCCTCCGCTTTCCGCCGGACGCGCGCCGTCTGCTCTTCGACGTATTTTCTCACTCGTTTTTCAATCCCGAAGCTGAGATGTCCGCTGCCGAGCTGCTCATGATGTTCCATTTCTATTTCACAGGAAACCCGGAAGGTTTGATATTCGACGTAGCACGAGCGCCCTTCTCCAAATCGATTTGGGAGCCGTTCATCCTCTATCTGGAGCGGTTGGGTGTTGCGATCCGGACCGGTGAGTCGGTTCGCCAAGTTCACCGCGGCAACAATGGCCGGTGGGAGGTCATAACGGATGACGAGCGCCTGGGATCCGACGGTGTGGTTCTCGCCGTCACCGTTCCGGCACTCAGAAATGTCCTCGCCTCGTCTCCCGATATCGATCATCAAACATGGGGCAAGTCGATCAAGACTCTTTCGCTCACAAACCCGTTCGCCGTGTGGCGCCTGTGGTTGGACAAACCCACGCGGAGCGGCAGGGCCCCCTTCGTGGGTACCACAGGAATGGGTCCGATCGACAACATCTCCCTTTATCATCTTTTCGAAGACGAGAGCCGCGCCTGGATGGAAAAGCACAATGGGTCGGTGATAGAGCTCCACGCCTATGCGATCGATCATGACTGCGACGAGGCCACACTGCGACGGCAGCTAACGGAAGCATTGCACGCACTCTACCCCGAGACCAAAGAAGCACGCATTATCGAAGAGCGTTTTATCGTGGGCCAGGATTGTCCTGCGTTCGCGCCAGGTTCCCACATTGAGCGGCCGACGGTCGACACACCGTTTCCCGGGCTGACCATCGCGGGGGATTTTGTCAAACTGCCGATCCCAAGCGCCCTGATGGAACGCGCCGCCGCTTCGGGTTTCTTGGCGGCCAACCACTTTCTCGCCGGTATTGGTGTGCGAGCCGAGCCGATCTCGTCGATTTCAAACCGCGGAATCTTGGCGGGAGTTCCTTTTTGAGGGCGCCGATATGGATACGAAAAACAGCTTGATTACATTTGGTCAGAAGCTCGAACCCATCGATGTCATCGCCACCGAACCCGACTGGGTACAAGCTCGGCCGACATGGATCGAGCGGGCACTGAACCGGGCCCTCGAGCTTCCGTCAGGGGGCTGGTACGTCGTGGGGGCATCACGGGATATTCGAAACCGTCCGCGGCGCTATCGCATCGACGGGCGGGAGTACGTGGCGTGGCTCTCGCGGGGACAGCCAAAGGTCGCGCCCGACGCGTGTCCACACATGGCAGCGTCGCTCGCCGATGGCTCGGTCCGCAACGGCCACATCGTATGCCCGTGGCATGGGCTCGCGCTCGAAGGCGAACGGCACGGCGCCTGGTTTCCTTTACCTACGTTTGACGACGGAGTTCTAGTGTGGGTTAGACTGGGCTCAGAGGACACGGCCACCGCACAACCCGTTCTTCCCAATAGGCCGGTTCGATACCTCGACACGGTCATCCGCAAAGACGCCAGATGTGATCCCGAGGATGTCATCGCCAACCGACTCGACCCATGGCACGGGGTGCACTTTCATCCGCATTCCTTCGCCCGGCTCAACGTCATCGAACAGACAGAAGACTCCATCACGGTGCGCGTTGTCTACCGTGTGTTTCGGCGGCTTGGTATCGAGGTAGACGCCCGCTTCCACTGTCCGGAACCAAGAACGATCGTGATGACCATCGTCGCCGGAGAAGGGACCGGCTCGGTCGTTGAAACACACGCTACACCGATTGATCCAGGACGGACCGCGATCATCGAGGCCACACTGGCCACCTCGGAGCGTCCCCAATTCCACGTCTTGATAGGTACGTTCGGCGGCCTGTTGAGACGTCTTGTAGGATGGCGCGCGCAAAAACTCTGGGCCGAAGACGCCACCTACGCTGAACGCCGGTATGCCCTTCGAAAGGGCAAAGCCTAACCGGTCCTGGCCATGCCGTATGTTTCCTCGCGTTCCATGAGGCCGATAGGACCAATTGATACGTACCATACTTTCGACCATGATCGGACGTCTTGAGCGAGGATATGCTCCACACAAACGAAAGGGGCCGCCTGAGCGGCCCCTTTTTTTGTTGCACCATCACGGTCGGAAAGATTTGCCCGACGTACAACTCGTGCGGAGTGCCGGACTAGCGGCGCCCCCGGCGACGGCCACCACCGCCACCACCGCCACCACCAAATCCACCGCCACCTCGTCTCGGCCTATCCTGTGCCTCGTTTACCTTGAGATCACGACCGTCCATCTCGTAACCGTTCAACGCTTGGATCGCAGCTTGCGCCGCGTCATCGTCCATCTCCACAAATCCAAAACCGCGAGGGCGGCCAGTATCGCGATCAGTGATCAGCGCCACCGAGTGCACGGTACCGTGCTTTGAAAACAGTTCGTTTACCTCGGCTTCTGTCGCACTAAACGGTAGATTGCCCACATACAGCTTTTTCACTCTTATCTCCTCCAAAACCGACACTGCCGGTTCATCGCAAGCGCGCTCGGGGTTGCCGGTCGAACCCGGAAAAACCTTTGCGCGTCATCCAAGTCCGGCCATCCACCGGACCGCGTTCCCCCGTTCGCCGAGGGAACCTTATTGACCGGCCGCGTGGCCGGACAATTCCTTACCTTTGCCTCCAGAATCCCTACTGGTCGCGTCCGCAGCGACCACCGATGCGGTATCCGACGGGGTTCTCCGTTAGAGGGTCAATCCAGAAGAACTGTTTCCTCACGCGCTTCGAAAAGGAACCGGGTCGAAAACCGGTCCGAGGAAATCGAACCGCACCGCGCTGCAGTAAGCTGTCCAATACGAGCTGCATTACGATAATCATAAAAAAGACGCGCTGCGTCCAGATGAATTATTGGTTGGCCTTCGCAACACCCCGGCAACCCCTCTCCGGCGTTTTGAGGCGCGGCCATAGCGCTTCCTTGGGCTGCCCACATGTGAGCTCGACCCGTCGTCGTGCGTTCGCATTGCATCAGGCTGTCGGCGCACCTCTTTTTGCCACCCGCTCTGTCTTCCCGGCGTGATTAGCTTCCTTGATCGTCGTGGAAACAAGTTGACAAAAACAACTTGAAACCCCCTATATTACGTCGATTGTCGAATACGAACGACGCACAGCACACGATCCCTGCTGCCCTGACACCTATGTGTGGAATTTTCGCGTATCTGACCTCCGATCCCGCCGCGGTTCCTCCGCGCGAACGGCTCGATGATACCGCCCGCGCGCTGGCCCACCGCGGCCCCGACAACACCGGTGTACACACCGCCCCCGGGATCGGCCTCGTTCACACCCGGCTTACGCTGCTCGACCTGAATCCTCGGAGCAACCAACCACTATGGGACCGTTCGAAGCGGTACGCGCTCGTTTACAACGGCGAAGTATACAATTTCCAATCCATCCGAGCCGAGCTCGAGCAGCATGGGATTGAGTTTCGCACCACGAGTGACACCGAGGTCGTACTGGAGGCTTTGTTGTTTTATGGGTTGGAAGGGGCGGCCTCAAAGTTCGAGGGTATGTTTGCGTTTGCGCTGTACGACGAGGTGGACGGTTCGATTTGCGTGGGGCGCGATCGTTTTGGGATCAAACCGCTCTTTATGGCCAACAACGCAGATGGCTTTCTTTTGTGTTCCGAGGTCGGCGGGCTTCGCCCGTGGATGCCGATCGAACCCGATGATCGAACCGTGTCCTCGTACCTGCTCGGTTTTTCCGGTCCGACTCGTGACTTCACCTTCTACAAGGGAATCCGTTTTGTCCCCCCCGGTACGATCATCAAGGTCCGCAGAGGTGAGACACCCGATGTGCGCTCATTTTTCCACATCACGGATTTCTGGGATCCGGAGCAGCATGAGCGTCTGCGCCACATGCGTCCGACGGAGGTGGTGGACCGCATCGACGAGTTGCTGCATGGCAGCGTCGGGAGCCAGCTCGTTGCCGATGTTCCGGTAGGTGCCTTCTGTAGCGGCGGGGTGGATTCCTCCCTCATCATGGCGATGGCGGCGAAGCACCACAGCGATCTTGCCGTTTTCCATGCCGACGTCAAGGGCCGTCTGAGCGAGGCCGAAGCGGCACGTCAACTCGCCGCTCATTTGGGGCTCGAACTCAAGATCGTCGAGGCGCGAGACGAGGATTTCCTGCGTTACCTTCCCGAAGTCACCGCGCACTACGGTTTCCCGTTTTCGTATCACCCCAACTCGGTTCCCTTCCTCATGGTGTCGCGTCTCGTCCGCGACAGCGGGGTAAAAGCCGTACTTACCGGTGAAGGGTCTGACGAGTGCTTTCTCGGTTACCCAAGACTCGCCATCGAGCGCTTCGAGAGGTTCTACGGCCGCGTCATCGATTCCGCGCGCGCGCTCATCCAACGCATCCCCAAGGTCGGAACCCTTCTCAGCAAGCCGCCGGACAACGCACACGAAATAGCCGACGGACTACACCAACGTTTCGAGAAGGTGTCGGAAATGGCGACCATCCGATCGGAGACGATTGGCGAAGACGGTAGATTCCACGACTTGGATGTGCGAACGATCGACTTTCTCACGTACCACCTACGAACGCTCTTGCACCGAAACGACGCCATGGGGATGTCCGCGAGTATAGAGGCGCGCTTTCCTTTTTTGGATTCCGAGCTCGTACGCCTCGCCGTAAACACACCCTATAACATGAAGATCCGCTTCTCCCCCACCACGCTCGACAGCTACCATCCGTTTATTTGTGACAAGTGGGTGCTCCGGCAGGTCGCCGATCGCTATCTTCCAAAATCATTGAGCCGGCGGACCAAACGTGGTTTCCCGACATCCGCCTTCCAGCGTATGCGGATCGCGGATCGGTACGTGACGGGAACGTATGTCGCAGAGCTCTTCGAACTGTCGCAGCTCCAGCGCAAATATTTGCTCGACAATGCGGATCAACGCATCAAGCTTCGTATTATGCACCTCGACGTGTGGTGGAGAGTCTGCGTGCAGAACCAGTCAACGAGCGATGTCAGCCGTGAGCTGCTCGAAGAAATCTCATTTGTCCCCGAGTAGCGAATCGTGATCCCAAGATACGAGCCGAAGCACGAAGGCCAACCAGCCTTGATCTCACGGCACTGGAAAGAAAACCAGATGGACACCATAAGCAGACTTCTGATCTTCACCTTCCCCTTGATGCTTTTCGCGGGTTGCGCCACCGAGGCGAAGCGCGACCTCTCCCGAGCACCGGCGAAATCTGACGACGGGTGGAATGTCGCGTCGCCGACGCAGTATGGAGCCAACATCGCCCTGTTGGATTCCATGATCCGTCGAACCGAGGTGGGACATTACGTGAATATCCACAGCGTCCTCGTCGTCAAGGACGGCGTCCTGGTTTTGGAAGAATATTTCGACGGAAAAGACTCCAATACGCTCCACGAGATTCGTTCCGCCACCAAATCCATCGGGTCCATACTGACAGGAATGGCGATCGACAAGGGCTTCATTGCCTCGGAAAATGAGTCGGTCTACAAATTCTTTGAGAATGACTACGAACCAGCGGATGGGTGGACGGATAGGGCCAAGAGGGTCGAGATCCGTCATCTGCTTAGTATGATGTCCGGGTACGAGTGCGACGACCTGGCGACCAATTTCGCTTGCGAACACGCGATGCACGATTCCAATGACTGGGTGCAGTACTCGCTGGACCTGCCGTTCGCCTGTTCTCCAGGCGAGCGTTGGGCGTACAACAGTAGCAGCCTGATACTCGTCGGGGAGGCCGTCGCACGGGCTTCGGGACTCGAAGTCGACGCGTTTGCGGACCGTTTTCTTTTCGAACCGCTCGGGATTGAAAGATTTCACTGGCAGTTTTCTCCCAAAAGACGTGCCTGGATGGGCGGTGGCGCAAGAATGATCCCAAGGGAGATGGCCAAGATTGGTCAACTCATGCTGAACCGTGGAACGTGGAACGACCAGCGTCTTCTATCCAAAGAATGGATCGAAAAGAGCACAACAAAACAGGGAGAGATGCTCACCGGTGTCGATTACGGCTATTTATGGCAGAGAGGCTGGTCGTACATCGGCAGAGAGCTGGTCACGGCGTATTGGGCGTCCGGAAATGGCGGTCAGTATATCGTTGTGCTTCCGGACATAGGAATGGTGGTCGTGTTCACCGGCGGCAATTACGACAGTCCCCTAGCGAGTCAGCCGTTTCAGATGCTTACGGACTACATCTTGCCCGCGTTCCTGCATCCGACCCCACTCGAGGCGGTGATTCTCCACGAACAAGAGATCAACAGAATCACTGGCACTTACCATCTGGATTTCGAGCCATCCGCCACATCAACGGTCAGCACCCAAGAGGGTCAAATTCGCCTCCTCTCTCCTGACGGAGAATCAATCGACCTCGTTGCTCACTCCCCCTCCTTATTCACCGGCGGTTCACAGTACGGTCGCGTGACCGTTGTCTTCGAGGCCGACAACACGGGGAAGATTGTCAAACACACTATATATGGCAGTTTTCAGAGATTCGTATTCGAACGAGAGTGATTGCTGATCATCATGCGCCGTCGAGAAAGAGAATGGCATGCCCAAAGCTCCACACGATGACGCGATGCTGTAGGCTCGCGTAATACGCTAGCCTGGGTGGTTGATGACGTAATTTCAGGGCAGCCAAAACGTCAAACGTGATTCCTCAACATCAACTCTTTGGGATGGGGATTGAAGTAGATCTGGCCGGCCAGGTAGTCGATCTCGTATCGATGGATGTTGAAGCGTAACAGCGTCAGGGGAACGATGAGCGGTATCAGACCCGCGCCATAATCCCCGATCGCCGCAAGGATCTCTCGTTTCTCGCGGGAAGGAAGTAGCTTCTTCATGTAACCTAGGGCGTGTTCGAGGACATTTACGTGTCGTCTCTTGGTGGCTCTTGTCCGCATCACCCGATACAGTTCGGCTTCGTAGAGCGTGAACAGCTCGCCGTCAGGAATTTGGCCGGCGAGGCCAACGAGCCGCCCCGACCGCCGATATCCCGCCTCGTTGTGCGAGCGCAACAGGAGCTTGTGAGCCGTGTGAAACGCCACAAGTCGCCGTCGCGTAAGACCGCGTCTTATTAAGGTGCGCCATCGGTTGCGGCAAAACACGCGCTCGATGAAGTTCTCTCGAATGTCGACGTCATTCAGCCGACCCTCTTCTTCTACAGGAAGGGTTGGCCAGCGCTCGATGAGCACGGCGGCATACAATCCCGCCGCGTCCCGGCGACGCACCCCCCGCTCATCGTAAACCTTGATGCGTTCCATGCCGCACGACGGCGATCCTTTTTTCAAAATGTATCCATCGAGGTCCGTCTTTTGTAGCTCTTTGACTTTCTTCGCCGCGTAGGTGCCCATTCGAACCGTAAAATCCTCCCGAGTAGACGGCGCGATGAGGCGCACATCCTTGTCGTTTTGAAAAAGCCGGATGGTGGGTCGCGGGACCCCCATCCCAATCCCGACCTCTGGGCAGACGGGAACCCATTCGAACCAGTTTCCTAGCACGTCCATCATGAAACTGTTCCGCGCGTGTCCGCCGTCAAACCGTACCTCCTCGCCCAAAAGACACGACGACACACCAAGACGCAACGGCACTCCCGTATCGTGCCATGCGCTCCATTTCCCCAGTTCTTTGTCGAACGCCTTCTCACTCATTGTTGTCATCCTATCACAATCGGTTCGGTCGGTGTTGCGGCCAGATTGATCCTCCGTGAACCTCCATACGGTTCTCACGTGGCACTGGCATCCCCCTTGATTTGCGGACACTTATCTTCGCAGAACTGATTCCAACGCCGGCGTACGATGTCCGTTATATCTTAAGTTGTTTCGTTCAAGGGGCTATAGGCCTCCAAAACTTTGTAAGGATTCACCCCCGTTTACTACTAAGGGAGAAATGCATCTTTGCCGAACGAGAAGATGAAGCGAGCTGCCAAACGGTGCTCGCCGATTGTGTGGAACTCGACGAGGTGAATGGAATGGCTACCATCGACTTGAATAGTGAAAACTTCAGATCCACCGTAGAGAAGGATGGCATCGTTATGGTGGACTGCTGGGCGAGCTGGTGCGACGCCTGCAAGCCTTTTGAACCCATATTTGAGGCGGTAGCGGCAAAACATTCGCGGCATACGTTTGGCAAAATTGACACACAATCAGAAAAAGACCTCGTTTCAAAACTCGGTATTGACCACATTCCGACCCTATTGCTCTACCGGGACGGCGTTTTGGTCTTTCGCCAACCGGGTTACTTTAGCGAGGAACAACTTGAAGACATTGTACGACAGGCTGAGTCTCTCGATATGAACGAAGTCCGTTCGCACATTGCTTCGAAACAAACCGGTCAACAATGACCAACATCAGGAGGAAAACGATGGCTGATCAGGACAAGATCTACAAGCAGGAATTGAGTGTCAAGTGGATCAAGGCAGAGTCGGGGAACACGTACCTTTGCCCGGTGACTGCTCTTGAGCGTCTCAAGGATCCGACCGAGGAACAGTTGAAGATGATTTGTGTCGATGAATCGGCAAACCCTCAGAATGAATAGTCAGCTTCTGAGCTGTTCACGGCTGGGGTAATAGTGTCACCTTTGCCGCTAATCAATCGGGCATCGCACTCAACCAACGGTTGCGATGCCCGAATTTTTTGAACAGACAGGATCGCAGAGCATTAGGAGTGATACCATGCCCAACCTAATTACTAAAGAAGCACCAGACTTCACGGCTGATGCCGTAATGGCCGATAACCGGATTGAATCTCAGTTTTCGCTTTCGTCTCTCAGGGGGAAATACGTCATTCTATTTTTCTATCCGTTGGATTTTACGTTCGTATGTCCCACGGAAATATTGGCCTTCGACGAAAAGCTCGACGAATTCAAATCCCGTAACGCGGAAGTCGTCGGTGTGTCCGTCGACTCGGCCTACACCCATCTCGCCTGGAAGAATACGGCCGTTGATCAGGGTGGGATCGGCCCGATCCAATACCCCCTCGTGTCCGATCTCAACAAAGAGATCTCGCGAAACTTCGGCGTACTCATGGACGACGGATTTGCGTTACGTGGCTTGTTTCTGATTGATCGCGAGGGCATCATCCGCCACGCCGTGCTAAACGATCTTCCACTTGGACGGAGCGTCGCAGAAGCCCTGCGGACGCTCGACGCGTTACGCTTTTTTGAAGAGAAGGGGCGTCTCTGCCCGGCGAATTGGGAAAAAGGCAACGAGGGGATGGAGGAGTCAACGAGTGGTGTGATCGATTATCTTTCGAAGTTTTCAAAGAACAAATAGGCCCGAAGACGTCCCAGTCTTAAGGCCGGGCAGGGTCACACTCCTTCTGAAACTCGGTTCGCCGCCGTCTTTTTGCCAAAATAACACTCTCGACAACGTACACTGGCTCGAGGTGGGTCCATCGCTCGAGCCAGACCCACCACACAAGTAACATCTCACGCCCCCAACAACCGGAACACGCATGACCCAGGACGGACGGAGAGAAAATCAGTTGCTCCGGGGATGGATTGATTTTAGGATGGTGCGACGTAGCAAAATAAATAGCGTTTGTTTTGACTATCCGTTGCCTGGAGGTGGTCATGGGGCAGTTCTTTTCCGCACTGTTGATCCTCTCGATCGCTTTTCCTACCGGTTCGATTGCCCAGAAGGCCGGTGACGAAGCGCTGGGCACACAAACCTACGACAGTTTTGAGAAACCCGCTGCTTGCGCGAGTTGTCACGTAGACATCTATCAGCAGTGGACGCAGGCCATCATGTCGCAGGCCTACACCCACCACTGGGACGAGATCGAGTACTTCGAGCTCGCGGTGCCACACGCCGAAAAGGATCCGATGGTGGCGGGAGTCAAGGCCGGCTGCAATGGATGCCACGCGCCGCTGTCATTTCTGGCCGGCGATGTGCCTCCACCGAGGCCCGAGGAAGGGTCACGCGCGAACGAGTCGGTGTCTTGCGACCTCTGCCACGTCATCAAAAGCTTTGAGGGTGAGGAGCCTTTCAACTTCAACTATGTTGTCGATCCTGGGCGCAAAAAGTACGGACCAAAGCCGGGGGTCGAATCACCACACCACGACACAGAGCTCAATGAGTTCATGACGACAGCCGAATACTGCGGCACGTGTCACAACGAGATGAGCCCGTACGGGGTATGGGTCAAATCCACGCAGCTGGAGTGGAAAGAAGGCCCCTATGCCAAACAAGGCGTCCCTTGCCATCACTGCCACATGCCAAAGGCGCCTGGTCGCAGTGCAAAGATGGCCGAGGAAGGGTTGGTCGCCCAACACCTGTTTCACGGGGCACACGACCCCGGCAAGCTTGCCGGCGCGGTCGAGATGCGGATGCATCCCGCGGAACGTGAGGTGGATGTACGGGATCCCGTCGTGATCAACGTGCAGCTACACAACGCCAAGGTCGGGCACAAGATCCCGTCGGGATCTGTGGAGGACCGAATCATGTGGTTGCATGTGATTGCCACGGACTCGGACGGCAAGCAGTACCACCTCCCCGTTGACCGCAAAGGTTTTGACGGTGAAGAGTACACGATTGCGGCGGATGTGCTTGCCTACCAGGACATGGGAGTACCTCTGGATGACACCGCGTTCAAGGGGGTCCAGCGGGACGGAGTGCCGATCGGTGACCGGATCTTTCGAATGCCGTACTTCGACCCGCAGGGACGCATGACAATCATGCAGTGGAACACGAAGTCGCTTGGCGTCGATTACCGGATTGGTCCCCGCGAAACAAAGGTCGAAACGTTCACGTGGGAGCTTCCGGACGACATCGCGCTGGGCCGTGTGACTTTCAAGGCGGAGCTGAACTACCAGCGCCTGGTACAGCCCGTGGCCGACTTCCTCGAGGTCCCCGTGGACGAAACGGAGATAGTACGCATAAACACCGCGTCGACGTGGATAGAGATTTACGACTAAACAAAAGAGGTGGGTCCGATGAAACGGAGGAACATCATTTGGTCAATCCTGCTCGTGGGTATGCTCGCCGGTGTCGTGTTACCGACGATCCTGTTGGGCCTGATGTCGGCGCGCGACGCGAACGCGGTTCCCGCTTTTGCGCGCAGATACAGGATGTCATGTACGACGTGCCACGCGCCGTTTCCCAAGCTCAAGGCCTTTGGCGACGAATTCGCCGGCAACGGTTTTGTGATCCCGGAAGAGGAAAAGGAGCGGGACTACGTATCCGCGGGAGATGATCTGTTGTGGCTCAATCGTGATTTCCCGGTGGCGGTACGGTTCGACGCCTTCGGAGTGTATGAGGATAGCGGTAACACGACCAATGACGCCCAGACACCGTGGGGCGTCAAACTCCTCTCCGGAGGCGCCTTGTACAAGAACATCGGTTACTATTTCTACTTCTATTTCTCGGAGCGGGGCGACGTAGCGGGTATCGAGGATGCCTACGTTCACTTCAATGACATTTTCGGCACGAACGTCGACATCATGGTCGGCCAGTTTCAGACATCCGATCCCCTGATGAAACGCGAGCTTCGTTTGACGTACGAAGACTACGAAACTTACAAGACACGAATAGGAAACGCGCGCACGAACCTGGCGTACGGTCGTGGCGTGATGCTGCCGTTCAGTATAGATGAGACGGGCACCGACATCGTCGCAATGGTCGTTAACGGCAACGGTCTTGTGGATGCCGGAGAGGATCGAAAGTACGACACGGATAACGCCAAGAACGTGGGCTTGCGCGTGAGTCAGGCCGTCGGCGAGCTGCTCAATGTGGGTGGATTTGTATACTATGGCAAAGAGAAGCAGGACGGCGTCATTGATGAGGTAGTCTACGTCGGCCCCGATGCGAATCTCGTTATCGGACCGGTGGAATTCACCGGACAATATCTCTATCGACGCGATACAAACCCGATTTTTCTCTCGTCCGCCGTGGATGTCGAAACCAACGGTGTCATCGCAGAAATGATTTTTGCTCCGCACGGCGATCGTTCACGGCACTATGTGACTCTGTTGTATAACTTGATCGACTCCGATCTGGATGCGGCGGACTATGAGACTGCGACTGTCAGCGCGACGTATCTCCTCGCGCGCAATCTCCGTCTCATTGCGGAGTACACCCGTGACTTGGAGTTCGAATTCAATCGAGTCGTCATCGGCTTCGTTTCCGGATTCTAGCCACGTGGCTCGTCGCCCTTGTCATCATCTCTTGAAATGAGCCACGATCAACGGAGTCGTTCCACACGACCACTATCGAGCTCGTAGAGCAACGGAACGATAGTCAGGCTGCCGCTCTCGACCCGTGATCGGAGCGTATCGCTGCGATCAACAAGCGCTCTGGCAACGTTGACGGCGTGTATGCGAACGGTGGCATCGACCAGGGATCCGCCCCGCTCACGGGCTTCGGTGACCGCAGGTCTGATTTCATTTAGGATGACCTCAAGGGGTTCTGTAGCCCCCACACCCTCGAGCGCTTCCTGCACGGCCCCGCACCGCTCGTGTCCTAGCACGGCAACCAATTTGACACCGAGCACCGTAACTGCGTACTCGATGCTTCCGATCACCGCCTGCGTGGCCACGTTGCCGGCCACGCGCACGGAGAACAGATCGCCCAGCCCTTGGTCGAATACGATCTCGACGGGGACCCGTGAGTCGGCACACCCGACGATTGCGGCAAAGGGCTCCTGACCCGCGTGGAGCAACACCCGCCGGTTGGCGTCCGTACGCGGATGCTCTGATCGACCCTCCACAAATCGGCGGTTCCCTTCCAGAAGGCGCTCCAGGGCCTCCCGATGACTTTCACGGATGCTATTGTCGAGATTATTATCCTTCATAAGATCGAAATGAACCCACGCCGTCACTGCGGACCGCGCCACGGATGAACACCCCACGTCTCTACGTTGCCGCGTCTCTTGTGTGTGAAAGCACTACGGCTTTTGGGCGCGATATTGTACCAGATCGGCGCGGTGCGCTGCAAGCATCGGGTGTGGCTTCGCGGGACCGAGGGACATTGATTTTGATGGACCAGACAAGCAGCGGGTACTACAGTGACCCTGCATGGCGGACTGTCCAAAAAAACGATTCGCCATGGCTTGCGCGACTTTGATCGGAGGAAGGAAAATGGCGAAGTGAAGACCCTGGTCTACGGCGCGGGTAATATCGGAAGTCTTTACGCGGCGCTTTTGAAGGATTCAGGGCAGAACGTCGCCATCCTATCGCGCGGGAGACGTCTGGATCGCATACGCCAACACGGAATTGAACTCGAGAACGCAGTCACTCGAAAAAAAACTAGTACGCCAATTGATACGGTCGAACGGCTCGATCCGGATGAAGCCTATGACCTCGTTCTGGTCATCCTACCGAAACATCTCATCTCCGAGGTGTTGCCGATACTAGCGGCAAACCGCCGCACACCAAACGTGATGTTCATGGTCAACAATGCGGCGGGTCCCGGAGAGATGGTTGACGCGTTGGGCAAGGATCGGGTTCTCCTTGGCTTTCCGGGCGCGGCGGGTGTAGCCGACGATCATATCATCCAATACCTCATCACGTCGGCGAGGGAACAGCCAACTACGATGGGTGAGGTCGACGGCAAAACATCGCCACGAATCAAAGCGATCGCCAAGATATTTCAGGCTTCTGGCTTTCCCGCATCGATATGCTCAAACATGGACGCTTGGCTCAAAACCCATGTGGCCGAGATTCTCCCCACCGTCGGCGCGTTATATATGGTCGAAGGTGATCTGCATCGCCTGGCGTGCAACCGCGACGCGCTCACGCTGTTGGTCCGTGCTATCCGCGAGGGATATCAGGTATTGCGTGAAAACCGCATTCCCATCACGCCAGCGAGTCATAAACTTTTTGGCTGGCTTCCCATACGAATGCTCCTCGCCCTGATGAAACGAATGATCGAGAGCGACACGACGAAGACAAAGGTCGGGCACGCCCTTGAAGGCCGGGCAGAATGGAGACTCCTTGCAGATGAGTTCCGTAGCTTGGCGACGACAACCGATGTGCCCACACCTGCAATGGACCGACTCTATCAGCACATCGACTCGACCGCAGGGACGACGAAAGGAGACAAGTGAATGGAAGTCACGGTTCTGACCTGGATCATAAGTGTGGTCGGTCTGCTGATCATGGGGTTTTTGTCAGCTGTGCAACTCGTTGCCGTGATCAATCCTCGCGGGCAGTGGACGATCAAGAACGTCTACGGTGGCGCCCCCGATAACACGGACCCCAACGCCTACTTCGCCTTTAATCAGGGGTATGCCTGGGCCGACACGTTTTTCTGGGGGCCAATCCAGATCCTGGGAAGCATCGGTATGCTCCTCGGGCAGCGGTGGGGATTCCTGCTTGGGCTGATCGCTTCGGTGCCGTTTTGGTACACGGCGATCCCCATCTTCATCTGGGACCGTGACATGGGGTATCGACAGAATACGTTCGTCTACTGGGTTTTCGTTTGGGGAATGTTCCCTGTCTTTGGTGTGGTAGAGATGGTCTACTGCTTCGTCCGATTGTACGGGTGGTCGCCCGAATGAACATGGAGGATGACGAATGAAAACAACGCTGGCGGTTGTGGCTTTGTTGGTTAGCGTTGGCTTTCTTGGACAGATCGTCTCTGTGGTTAACTTCAAGCTCGCGCAACGACTTGGACTGCAGGAGAAGGATGAGGCGACGGATCCAGTGTTCCGTTACCTCGAACGCAACACGGCCCGTTGGGACATGTTCGTGCTGTGGACGCTACCCGTCGCGGCTGTTCTCATGCTTATCGAGCACAGCTGGTGGCCGTACGCCGCGCTGCTCGCCGGTGGCATATATATTGACACCGGCGGTCGCGAGGCGGCGAAGATCCTCGGATTGCAGGCGGAGGGTGTGAAGTTTGGGTCAGCGTCTGAGGTGCGGCTTTTTTTTGGCTACATCGCCTCGATGACAATCATTGGACTGGCGCT
>CP070677.1:430627-437411 GCA_020352495.1 Candidatus Latescibacterota bacterium | reverse complement strand
GGCTCTGGTGCGCCGACTACAAGGGCGAGTTCATGCTGGGCAACAGGCACTACTGTTACCCGCTAACCATCACCGATTATCGATCACGCTACCTGCTGGCCTGCGAAGGCCTCGAGTCCACACGTTCCCAATTCGCCTTCTCCGTCTTCGAACAGACGTTCAAAGAATTTGGCCTGCCCAAGGCCATCCGAACCGACAATGGCGGGCCCTTTGCCTGCGCCACTGCCCTCTTCGGCCTTTCCAAGCTCTCGGTCTGGTGGTTACGTCTCGGCATCCAGATCCAACGTATCCAGCCGGGCCACCCACAGCAAAATGGTCGTCACGAACGCATGCACCTAACCCTCAAGAAAGAGGCCACCAAGCCCGCCTCCTTCAACTTCCTCCAGCAGCAGGAACGCTTTGACCAATTCATAAGGGTTTACAACAACGAGCGGCCCCACCAGGCCTTGGGCGGCGCCTATCCCGGCGATGTATATACACCGTCAGCTCGGCTCTACGAGCCACCCCCTCAGCCCGATTACCCGTTTCACGATCGCAGCGTTCGCGTCACTCGTTGTGGCCGAATCTGCATCGACAGACGCAAAATCAATCTCAGTACCGCGTTCGCCGGCCAAACGGTGGGCATCACAGAGGTCGCTGATCAGATCTGGATGGTCAGCTTCATGCACTATGATCTAGGATTCTTTGACAAAGAAACGGGCCGGGTTGAGCCGGCCCTTAATCCGTTCACACCGGAGAAAGTGTTAACCATGTCTCAAGAATAACCTGTAAACCATGTGTCCGGAATACACCTGAAAACACTGGAGCTGGTGAGCGGAATCGAACCGCTGACCTACGCACAATGAAAAACCAGCAGACCCGATTTGTAGTAACAGTAAAAGTGGCAGATGGAAAACCGATCACGAATCATCCGCTGAATACTTTTCCAATAACGCCTGATACCGCGGATGGTTGCGAAGTGGATCCCAGGTTGGACTGAGTCGCAGGCTTTGGATCGAGTATAGGGCAGGAATCGAGAGCACATACTCGATCTGGTCCAGGGCGGCATCGTACTCGCCGACCTTGACATAGATCGCGGCCAGGTTCGACACGAACGTTGGCCCACCGTGAGCGTCTTTCGAAACCGGGAACAACTCAACGGCCCGCTTCCCCTCGCGGATCGCGTCATCCTTTCGGCCAAGCCCCGCGTAGACACGACCGAGACTGGCGTGGATGCGAGGATCATCGGGTCGTGCACTCAACTCTTTTTCGAGTATCGTACGGGCCGAATCGTAAGAGGCGTGAGCGAACTCTGGTTCCCCCATGCGTTCATAGGCCCTCGCAGCCACGAAGATGACCGGTGTTATGTAGGATTGCCCCCACCAAATTGGTTCTGAGACAGAAGGTAAAAAATCCACAATGGCCTCGTAGTCTCGTTCATACCACCATAGGCTGAGCGATGCTCTCTGAACGTCGTGGTTTGTCCCGGGCATCTTTTCGAGTATGTCTCGAGCCCGTTTCGTGTCACCCAGCCAACGGATGTAATTAGAGGCCTTATTCGTGTACGCGCTCCGCTCGTCTGGTTGGAGGGAGATGGCAAGATCGTAGTACCGATCGGCTTCCGCATATTTTCTCAACATTCGATAGGTACCCCCAATTTCCGATGCTATCTGGGCGTCCCGTGGACTCATCTCCAACGCCTTCTTCAAGTAATCGACCGCCGCTTCGAACTTCCCCTGACGCCGCCAGATATAGGCCGTGGCCTCGAGTAGTCTACCGTCGTTTGGAGGGAGTCCTCTCGCCGCGATCGCCAACTCTTCGAGCGCCCGATCATAGGCCCGATAGCCCCAGTAGTGATAGTACGCAAACGCCAGGTGCGCTTCGGGAAGCTCCGAATTGAGCTCAAGCGCCCGGTCTAGAGCTTTCTTTGCCCTGGACAACCGCTCTTCGCTACGATCATATCCGTAATGGTTCATCAGGGAGTGCTGCTCCGAAAGCGCGGCATAGCCTAAGGCAAATTCGCGATCGAGTTCCACTGCACGCTCGAACATCTGTATGGCCATTTGAGTGTTTTCCTTCGTGGTATTTCGTTCCCATGCATAATCCAGACCGCGAAGGTAGGCCTGGTAGGCTTCGAGGTTCTCTGTCGGTTTGGCTTCGAGGACCTCACGCTCACGCTCGACCAAGGCGATGTCCAGTGACTCAACCACTCGCTCGGCGATGTTGGACTGCACCCGGAAGACCTCGGTCATGGGTTCTTCGTATATTTCCGCCCAGACGTGAGTAGCGTCAGATACCTTTATTAGCTGGGGAGTCACTCGTATCCGACTAGGATCCTGGGACGATCGCTGCCAACGGATCGTCCCTTCGAGAACGTAGCCTACGCCGAGTTCCTCGCCTATTTGCCGGATGCTCTTGTCCGTGTTCTTGTACTGTATCGCACTCGTTCGGGCAATGACTCCGAGTTCGTGAACGCCCGCCAGCCGGGCCGTGATCTCCTCGGTAATGCCGTCGGCAAAATACTCATCCTCTGGTGGTCCCAGGTTTTCAAACGGTAGAACCGCAACCATCTTCCTACCGCTGATTGTCTCGCTCCGGTCCGACGACAGATAGTGCGAATAAACAAGGTATAGAGCGATTACTGCCGCCATCGAAATTGCGGCAATCGTGACTACCCGGCGACGCAGGTTCTTGACCGTTGCGCCAGCATTGCCGGTCGTCGAGTCCCGTTTTCGATATAGCCGTAAGTCCGCTGCTATCTCCGAGGCGTTTTGATACCGCCCTTCAGGCTCCTTGCGCAGCGCCCTCCTAACGATTCGCTGCAGGTCCTCTGTAACATCGCTTCGGTATCTCGCGAGCGGCTCGGGGTCGTTGTGCATAATGCCGTACAAAACCGCGGCCTCGTGATCCCCTTTGAAAGGAGGCTCGCCCGCTAACATTTCGTACAACACTGCGCCCAAAGAGAAGACGTCCGACCGGTAATCTACGTCTTTACCGCTCGCCTGCTCGGGTGACATGTACGCGACTGTCCCCACCGTCGTGCCGGTCTTGGTTACTTTCGTTTGACCAGCGAGCTTCGCCAGACCGAAATCCAGTATCTTCACCACCCCATCACTCGTGATCACGACGTTCGCCGGTTTCATGTCCCGATGCACCATTCCCGCCTCGTGTGCCTTGGCGAGTCCCTCGGTCACTTGGCTCACGACATCGATGGCCTCGTGCACAGGCAGCGGTCCTCTGGCGATTCTGGTCTTGAGAGTTTCCCCCTCGTAGCAGTCCATAGAGATGAACATGCGGCCGTCGTCGGTCTCACCGATCTCGTGAATCGTGCAGATGTTGTGATGTTGGAGGGCGGAGGCCGCTTTGGCCTCGTGGACAAAGCGTCGTTTGGCGTCGGGGTCACGGGTGAGTTCGGGAGGCAGGAACTTCAAGGCCACAGGGCGGTCGAGCGTCGTGTCCACAGCTTTGTAGACGACGCCCATGCCACCTTCGCCGAGCTTTTCGGTGATCTTGTAGTGGGATATGGTCTGACCTATCATGTCTTCCACCTAGGAGACCGGATGGGGTGCGAGAGGGGCTTTCACTAAGGATGGATATCTGCACCAGTCAGATTATAGCCAAATCCAAAGTGTAAGATAAGTGTAAGATGGGGGTTTGGGACGGAAGTGTGGGGCTTCCTAATTCATTGATTTCATTGAAGCTGGTGAGCGGAATCGAACCGCCCTTGAGCGGACTGAATTCGGTGGACCAATACAAGATGACAACAAAACCGATGACGAAGAACCACGAGACGAAACCTGACGGACTTAGGACATCTGCGTTCGATCACCGGGAGTGATGACGACTCGAATAACGAGATCCACTCGAATCGATTTGTCTGCTTGTCTCCTACTTCAAAAGCACCATCTTCTTCGTCAGCGTCCTATTCCCCGCGGTCAGGCGGTAGAAGTAGACGCCGGACGATACCGTTTCACCGGCGTCGTTTTCTCCATACCACTCTAGAGAGTGCACCCCTCGTCTTTTTGTTCCACGAAAGAGACTCCTAACCAGTCGGCCCGCGCTGTCATAGATGTTGACAGAGATCGGGCCGGTCTCGGCCAAACTGAACTCTATCGTAGTGGAGGGATTGCATGGGTTCGGATAGTTTTGTGACAGCTCAAACTCGAATACCCGTTCGAGCGCGGCTTCAACCTCGTGTGAAAACGTTTCGGAATGCTCATCCACAGCACTGATCACGTAGAGATACGCTTTGCCGGGGATGGCCGTCCGGTCGACGTAGCTAAACTCGTCGGAGCCAACGATGAGGGCGTCGTTGATTTTCTCGAAGTATCGCCTCCCCTTCTCTTTTCTGAAAACGTTGTAGCCGAGAATATGCTCCCCGCCGGTGGATCGCCACTTCAGTGTTATCTCGGTCTCAGTCGAGGTAGCGTAAAACTCCGATATCAGAACGGCGACCGTTCCATCCACGACAAGTTTGATAGAGCACCCACCGGCATCCCCAATGTAACCACCACAGATCGAGTCATCACATGTAACACACTCTCTTACCGACGTTGTATTGAGACTCATGGTAATGTTTATGAATCCTTCGTATGGTGGCCCCGCGATCCCGGTCATACCCAGTTCGACGGTGGTCCACGCGCCGGGGTTGATAGTGATCGTATCACCGGCCGCGGGGTTCAAAGAGTAAGACCATCCCGCCGGTAGGTTATTGTCGTCAACCGACAGCAGCGCTTTGACTGGAACACCGAGGGCGTTGCGCGCCGCCAGATGGATTGTCTTGAGTTCGCCGGGGCTGCCCTCGACTTCAAAACGATTTGCCGCGGCCACGTGGTCATCGTCCACTACCCAGCCGGATTCCACGGTGCTCGTGGGATGTTCCGCCGTGGCCAACAGCGTCCAGTAGGGCTCTCCAAAGATGTTGCCACCTGCCGGAGGAACAAACGGGACTGGACCCACGGTGAGTGTACTCTGCGGGGGCAAAAACGGTATCGTCTCGGCGCCGAGATAGACAAGCCCGGATTGAGGGTAGATGAGTGAAAGCGTCGGATCTGAATAGTAGAACTTGACCTCGGCTGATGTCAGTGGTGTATCCCCCTGGTTTCGGACCTTCGCGTATACGTACGTCGTCTCTCCGGGAGCCGGTGTCGTATCAGTCCAAAGCCTCGTGGCCTCTTCTACTGTGGTTTCCATTCGTTCAGAGGACGGCCAGGGGCCCTCATCACACCAGCGGCACCACACAGTTGGGTCGCAGCGGTAGACGAATCCAACCATCCCCGGCAGCGATATTGCACCGTCAAGAGAGGTCATTTGACCCACCAGACAGTTGCTGTCAGTGTAGAGAGGATATTCCTTTGGAGACGCACTCTCCTGCGCATATTCATCGTTCTCCTTGGCATGTCTCGACGCTTCATACACGCTGACGTGCCCGTCGTTGTTGTAATCCGCATTCGCCGTATAAGTGCCATCCGGTGAGCTTCCGTGAAATGCCGCCGTCCAATAGAATGAGTACGCGTTATGATCGCATGATATAAACGTGTCGCAAGGTGCGTAATGATACCACGCTTTTTCGCATTCCTTTGCGGCCGTCGCAATCATTATGGGGTGATCGAGCTGTTTGAGCTCTGGTATCATTCCGCCACCGTAACACGTATTTAAAAGAACGATCTTGGTAATCGTTCGACTCGATGTATCCAAACTGTCGAGGTAGGCGGCGAGATTCTCTTCGAATATACGGTTGCCTTCGTAAACGGTCAGCAGTGCATCATCGCAGTTCGTGTGTTTTCCACCGTGCCCCGTTGCATAGAAAAAGAACACGTCGCCGTCCGTCACGACATCCTGGAGCGTGGCAAAGACACTATCCGCGTTTGCCCTAGTCGCGGAGTAGTCAATGTCATCGAGAGAATCTCCGTCTAGATCGTAGTAGCTCCCATCATCGGACATCACAATGATATTCTCTTTTGTATATCCGAAGTCATTGATGAGAGTCTTGAACATAAACTTTAGATCATTCATGAAGACATAGTAGCTATCGTCGTTTCCGTGGTAGAGCACCGCGTAAAGGCTATCTCCGGCTACCTGTGCTTTTGCGGTTGAGACTCCCGTAGCATTAAGGCCCATAACAAGCAGGGTCGTCACAAGAAACGTGAAGATGGCGAGTATCTTACCGACTGAGCCCATACCCGAACGCAGCCGCCACTTGAATGGATGCATGACAATTACCCCCCTTAACCAGTGAGAGATTGCAGCAAGACTGAACGCTATTTACGGTTTCGCTCGACAATCCCGTAGGCCTATTCGCCTCAACGGGAATCGATTACGCCCAACTGTGTATCGAGACGGGGTAGAGGATGCCGGATTCCAGGTGGTGAGATGGCACGGGGCAGAGTCTTTGGCCGTGCCGCTCACGGCTAAAACCCTCTCCCGACGATTCCGTTAAATCAACCCGTTGTGTTATCGGTATTATACCACATAAGAAAGACTGTGTCAGCGACATGGTTCACGCAGAGGCGGTATACGAAGCGTACAAATCCTCGCCGTCCACCATTACGATGGAGCCGCGACCAGCCAAATCCAAACGGTTGAGTAGCCCCCCCCGGTTACCCAGACGAGGCCCTCGCCAGATCCGAACATGGAGATTGCCACCATTCGGCTCCTCCGCTGATACGGCCATCACAGCCAAATCCAAAGTGTAAGATAACTGTAAGATGGGGGTTTCGGGGGGAAGTGCCCGACCGCGTATGTGTTTGAATGCACTGGAGCTGGCGAGCGGATTTGAACCGCCCTTCGGCCTAGCGTTACGTGT
>CP070677.1:426360-430527 GCA_020352495.1 Candidatus Latescibacterota bacterium | reverse complement strand
GCTATGCTGTAAAGGTTGGGCGGTGTAGCTCAGTTGGTTAGAGCAGCGGAATCATAATCCGCGTGTCCGGGGTTCGAGTCCCTGCACCGCCACCATCATCCTGGTGTCTGTTCTTCACCGCCCTTTCCTTTTTTTTAAAGATCCGTGCCAAGGAGCATCCATTGTCATCCGACAGTGTCGAGACGCCTGAGCGGCTCGAGGACGCCGTCAAATGGTATATCGTCTCCGAAGAGCTGATCCGAAATGACACCCTTGTTGTTGCGGCGGTCTCCGGTGGGGCGGATTCGATGGCGATGCTCTCGATTCTTCACCGTCTATCCGAGGACCTGAAGTACCGGCTGGCCGTCGGGCATTTCGACCACAGGCTCAGGTCGTCTTCGGCGGCGGAGCGTGCCGTCGTCGGAGAATTCGCCAAATCACTCTCTCTCCCGTTTCATGCGGGGGAGGACGACGTACGATCGCTTGCCAACGGCTCTGATGACTCGTTGGAAGAGGCCGCGCGAAAGGCCCGGTACCGTTTCCTCCACGAGCTTGCAGACCGTATCGGCGCCGACTACATCGCGACCGGTCACACCCAGAGCGATCAGATCGAAACCGTTCTCATGCGTATCCTCAGGGGGACGGGGATCAGGGGTCTCTCCGGTATTCCGAACCGGCGGGGAAAGGTGATTCGTCCACTCTTGCGCCTCGAGCGCCGAGAGACACGCGCTTATTGCGATTCGCTGGGCATTCCGTTTGTCGACGATCCTAGCAACGAGGACAAGCGTTTCTTTCGAAACAGGATCCGCCTGGATCTGCTCCCGCTTCTCGAAGCGGACTATCACTCCGCGGCAAAAGAGAACCTGTTGAGACTGGCTCACAATGCGCAGTCCGTGGTCCGAACCATTCGCACCAAGACCGATCCGCTCCTGGAGAAAGATCTGAGGGAGGTATCACCGGGAAGGTGGGTTCTCAATGTCAGCCAAGTCGGTCTCATGGATGAAACGGATATCGTCGTGTTGTTTGGCGATTTGTTCTCTGAAAAGCTCGGCTGCGACATGGACTTCACCCGCCCGCATTATGAACAGATCGTCCGGCTGGTCCGGGGCTCGCGCGCCTCGGGGAAAAAACTCTCGCTCCCAGGACTCACGCTAAAGAGGGAATATGAGAAGCTCTTTATAACACGCTCGAGCTCGCAGACGGATGGTGGCGGTGTCCTCGATCACCACGTGACCGTTGTTTTCCCGGGCGAAACACGGGCCGCCGGGTTTGTCATCAAGACCGATATCATCGATCGCGCCGAACTCGAGGAGACCTCGTTCAAATCGACAGATAGAGAGGCCTTCTTTGACTTCCAACGGCTCACCCCGCCGCTCACGCTTCGGTCACCGATCCCCGGAGACCGGATACAACCTTATGGGATGTCGGGCACAAAAAAGTTGAGTGATATCTTCATTGATAAGAAAATACCATCAAGTCGCCGGGCGGGATCGTTGGTTATCACCGACAAACAATCCGTCCATTGGGTCGTCGGGATTGTCACCAGCGAGACCAGCCGGGTGAGCGAGCAAACCGAGAAGATCGTCAGGATCAGATTCGACAAAAAATAGAAAGGAACACCCGGCTCGATGACATCGTCGGACAGACTATATCAGCCGGGCGACATCATTTTGTCGGCCGATGAGATTGCCCGAGTCGTCGCCCGACTCGGACGCGAGATTACGGCCGACTACGATGGTAAGAACCCTGTCCTGGTCAATCTCCTAAAGGGTGGGGTCGTGTTTCTCGCCGACTTGATCCGCCAACTTCCGATCCCGCATCAGATCGACTTTTTGAGCGTCTCGAGCTACGAGAACGGCACGAATTCGTCCGGTTCGGTGCGAATCGTCGAGGATCTTTCCACAAATATCGCGGGGCGAAACGTCCTGATCGTGGAGGATGTGTTAGACACTGGCCGGACTCTTGCATATATTTTGAATATGTTAGAGATACGGTCGCCAGGGAGCCTCGAAGTGTGTGCGCTTCTTCGTAAGAAGTCGCCCAAACAGGCCGGGATCCGGGTAAAATATGTGGGGAAGGAGATCCCCGACGTATTTGTCGTCGGGTACGGTCTGGATTTCAACGAGAAGTTCCGAAACCTGCCCTACATAGCGAAATTCGTAACGCCAGAGTGACGCGGAAGTTTTTGTGAATAAACATCGGTCGAATTGCTATAATTAGAGAGGGAATCAACGAGAAATGGCCGAAAGACGAGACAATCAAAGAAACCGTCCCGGGATCCCACACAAGCCGGGGATTGGCAAGCCAGGAAAACCCTTACGGGCGATGATCTTCTGGGTCATTCTCGTTCTGGTTTTGCTCATCGCCTTCCAGATGTTCGAAATGGGCAAGACGCCCGAATACCGCATCTCCTATTCGGAATTTCTCAAACAAATCGATGACGGGAACATCAAAAAGATCGTCGTCAAGGGTCTGGAGGTCCGTGGAACTCTTCTGGCGCCGTCACTTATCCCGGTGGGTGGCACCGGGGGCGATCAGGCCAGACTACGAGAGGTCAAAGTGGAGAATTTCTCGCTGATTCTCCCCGTCGAGGACGACAAGCTTCCCGAGAAAATCCTGGCCAAAAACGAAAACACGATCATTGAAGGCGAGGTTCCGGGTGGAAGCGTTTGGGTCAAGCTCCTCACCTCAGGTCTTCCACTTCTGCTCATCGTCGGACTGTGGTTACTGATCATGCGACAGATGCAAGCCGGTGGTAATAAAGCATTTAGCTTTGGGAAAAGCCGGGCGCGGATGTTTGGTGGCGATCGCCCGCGCGTCACATTCGAGGATGTCGCCGGTGCCGACGAGGCGAAAGAGGAACTCCAGGAAATTATCGAGTTCCTCCGCGATCCCAAGAAATTTCAACGGCTTGGCGGGCGGATTCCCAAGGGGGCGCTGCTTCTCGGACCGCCCGGAACGGGAAAGACGCTGTTGGCAAAGGCGGTGGCGGGCGAGGCAAACGTGCCTTTCTTCTCGATGAGCGGCTCTGATTTTGTCGAGATGTTTGTTGGGGTCGGCGCGTCCCGGGTCAGAGATCTTTTTGAACAAGGGAAAAAACACGCGCCCTGCATTCTCTTTATCGACGAGCTCGATGCCGTGGGTCGTCATCGCGGCGCCGGTCTCGGTGGTGGGCACGACGAGCGCGAGCAAACACTCAACCAGCTTCTCGTCGAAATGGACGGCTTTGAAAGCAACGAGGGTGTCATACTGCTGGCGGCAACGAACCGCCCGGACGTGCTCGATCCCGCTTTGCTCCGGCCAGGACGTTTTGACCGCCGGATTATCGTGGACATGCCCGATGCGAGAGGACGAGAGGGGATCCTCAGAGTCCACACACGAAAAATCCCTCTTTCAGACGATGTCGACCTATCGCTTATCGCCAGGGGCACGCCGGGTATGAGCGGTGCCGATTTGGCCAACATGGTCAACGAAGCCGCGCTTCTGGCTGCACGGTACAACAAAGACAAGGTCGCGATGGATGAGATCGAGGAAGCCAAGGACAAAATCCTGCTGGGTCCCGAAAAAAAGAGCAAATTGATCAAGGAAGAATCGAGGCGCATGAGCGCATACCATGAGGCCGGTCATGCTGTGGTCGGCGCGAATCTTAAATACTCGGACCCCCTCCACAAAGTCACTATCATCCCGAGAGGCCGTGCTGGTGGAGTCACGTTTTTCCTACCCGAGGATGACCGTGACGAGGTGTCCAAAGACTGGTGTCTGGACACCATTACGCTCTCGCTCGGTGGGCGGGTGGCCGAGCAGCTGGTCCTCGATCGGATGGGGAGCGGCGCGCACGCCGATATCGAGGGACTCTCGAAACTCGTCCGAAAGATGATCACACAGTGGGGAATGAGTGAAAAGCTCGGGCCGATCTCATTTGGAGAAAGGGAAGAGCAGATCTTTCTCGGACGCGAGATTCACCAACGACAGGATTACAGCGAACAAACCGCGCAAGACATCGATACCGAGGTGCAGCGCATCGTCTCCGAATGTTACGACCGGGCAAAACGGATTCTCGAAGAGAATATGGAGATCCTTCACGCGGTGGCCAACGCCCTTCTCGAGCGCGAAACCCTCGATCGGGAGGAGATCGAACTCCTGTTAAAGGGAGAAGAGCTTCCCCCGTTGAAAAGAAGGGCAACGGCT
>CP070677.1:410257-426260 GCA_020352495.1 Candidatus Latescibacterota bacterium | reverse complement strand
GCCGTCGCTATCGTGATCCCCCGCTCCTTCTCCTCCGGCGCCTTGTCGATCTGGTCGAACGGTATGTAGTCCGCCAGCCCCTTCTTCGAGAGAACCAACGTGATCGCCGTCGTCAACATCGTCTTCCCGTGATCCACGTGGCCTATCGTCCCTACGTTGATATGAGGCTTCGTCCTTTCAAACTTTTGTCTCGCCATGTTCCCTCCTTAACTATTCACGGCTTTCCCATGGAAACTACTGGTGAGCTGTTCGGCGATTTCTTTGGGAAGCTTTTCGTACCTCGAAAACTGCATCGTGTACACCGCGCGACCTTGCGTTAGCGATCGCAACGTGGTCGCGTAGCCAAACATTTCCGCGAGCGGCACACGTGCCGCGACAACCTGTGCGTCTGAACGGCGAAACATCCCCCCGATCTTGCCCCGTCTCGACGTCAGGTCCGACATGACATCTCCCATATACTCCTCTGGCAGTGCTACTTCGATGTCCATGATCGGCTCGAGCAAAACGGGCTCGGCCCGGAGCATCGCATCTCTGGCCGCCATCGATCCCGCCATTCGAAACGCCAGTTCACTCGAATCGACTTCGTGGTACGAACCATCGATGAGCCGGGCGGTGACACCAAGAACCGGGTACCCGGCCAGCACGCCAGCGGTCAGCGCGTCCCTTATTCCACGTTCGACGGGGGCGATGAATTCCTTTGGGACGGCTCCACCTACAATCTTGTTTTCAAAGACAAACTCGTCACCTTCGATGTTCTTCTCGATTTCGATCACAACGTGTCCGTATTGACCACGTCCACCCGTTTGTTTGATAAATTTACCCTCGGCCTGCGCGCTCCCCTCGATCGATTCCTTGTATGCCACCTGCGGCTTGCCAACGTTTGCGCCCACCTTGAATTCTCTAAGCATCCTGTCGACCAGAATCTCGAGATGAAGCTCGCCCATCCCCGAGATGATCGTCTGGGTTGTTTCATCGTCCGTCCTGACGCGGAAAGTCGGGTCTTCCTCGCTCAGCTTGTCCATCGCTTCGGCCAGCTTGTCCTGATCGGCCTTGGTCTTGGGCTCGATGGCCACCGACATCACAGGCTCTGGGAAATTCATCGTCTCGAGCATGATCGGGTGCTTGATATCGCAGATCGTGTCCCCCGTGCTCGCCTTTCTCAAGCCCACGACGGCGGCAATGTCCCCGGAGTAGACGGCCTCGCGTTCTTCACGTTTGTTGGCGTGCATTTGGACCAACCGTCCCAAACGCTCTTTTTTTCCCGTGCTCACGTTGACGATGGTGCTTCCCGTTTTGGCGACTCCACTGTAAATCCGGACATAAGTGAGTTTTCCGATATATGGGTCGGTCATGGTCTTGAAAACGAGTCCCGAAAAAGGCTCGTCGTCGCCGACCTTCCTTATTTCTTCTTTTTTTGTGTAGGGGTTGACTCCATGTACAGTCGGGACAACGAGAGGAGAAGGGAGGTACGCCACAACGTCGTCGAGGAGCTTCTGAACGCCTTTGTTCTTGAACGCCGCTCCGCAAAGAACGGGGACGAATTCCACGCTCAACACCGCCTTGCGGATTGCCCTCGTGATCTTTTCCTCACTGCTTTTCCCGGTGCTTATGAAATCTTGCATCAGGTCATCATCGAACTCCGCCACGTTTTCCAATAGCTGTTCACGGTACTCTTTCGCCAGGCTGCGCAGGTCTGTAGGAATTTCCTCTTCCGTAAACGTTTCTCCAAGAGTCTCCTCGTTGTAGAAATACGCCTTCATCTTGATCAGATCTATAATTCCCGTGAACATGTCTCCGCTTCCAATGGGAAGCTGAATGGGGGCCGCGTTGGCTCCGAGTCGCTCGCGGATCATCGACACGACGTTGTAGTAATCGGACCCCATGCGGTCCATCTTGTTTACAAATGCGATCCGTGGAATCCGATACTTGTCGGCCTGTCGCCAAACCGTTTCTGACTGCGGCTCGACCCCGCCGACGGAACAAAAGATCGCGACGGCGCCATCGAGGACTCTCAGGCTACGCTCGACTTCGACGGTAAAATCGACATGGCCAGGTGTATCGATGATATTGACCCGATGGTCGTTCCAAAAACAGGTCGTGGCGGCGGACGTAATTGTGATACCCCGCTCCTTCTCCTGCTCCATCCAGTCCATGGTAGCGGCGCCATCGTGCACCTCGCCCATGCGATGCGTCTTACCGGTGTAGAACAGAATCCGTTCGGTAAGCGTAGTCTTACCCGCATCGATGTGGGCCATGATGCCGATGTTTCTTACTTTTTCTAGGGGTACCAACCGCGCCATTTTTGCCTATCGCCCGCCCGGTCTTACCGACCAACCGAGCTGTTCGAGCGCGACTGGTCAGAAGTTAACCGCGGGAACTGTGTTGATGATGTCTTTTAGGCGTTCGAAACACCTTGTCACAAACACTACGGATTTCCTAACTGCTATCCTCTGAAGCCTTAAAACCCCATGTTTGTGCTTCGAAATCTTGTTCAGCTAGCGGTGCAAAGCCCCGAAGCACCGATCATCCGGCTACCACCTGAAGTGCGCGAATGCCTTGTTGGCCTCGGCCATCTTGTGGGTGTCTTCCTTCTTCTTGATGGAAGGCCCCTCGTTTCGGGCGGCGAGCATGAGCTCGTTGGCAAGCCTCTCCGCCATGGTCTTCTCGGTACGCTGCCGCGCGTACCCGGTGATCCAACGCATCGCGAGGGCCATCCGTCGATCGGATCTTACCTCGATCGGGATTTGGTAGGTCGCCCCGCCAACTCGTCTGGACGCGACCTCCAAAACCGGTTTCACGTTTTCAAGGGCTTTTCGGAAGACATCGAGTCCTTTTTGCCCGCTTTGCTTTTCGATGATGTCGAAACTATCGTAGACGATGTTCTCGGCCACGGATTTCTTGCCTTTCCGCATCACATAGTTAATGAACCTGGCAACCGTGACGTCATGGTATTTCGCGTCGGATACGATATATCGTTTTTTGATTGCTTTTCTTCTTGGCATCTTAGAGTCTTCTTTTTTCTCGATCCCCGACTAGGATTTCGGCTTTTTCACTCCGTACTTCGAACGGCCGTTGTGCCGTCCTTCGACTCCGGATGTATCCAAGACTCCGCGAATGATATGATACCGGACGCCCGGCAGGTCCTTGACCCTCCCGCCTCGAATCATCACGATCGAGTGCTCTTGAAGATTGTGACCTTCACCCGGGATATAAGCCGTTACTTCAAAGCCGTTTGTCAGCCGAACACGCGCCACCTTCCGCATTGCCGAGTTTGGCTTTTTGGGGGTCAGCGTGTACACTCGCGTGCAAACTCCCCGTTTCTGCGGGCACGCGCTCATCGCCGGCGTCTTGGTTTTCGACTTCTGGGGCCTACGCCCCGACTTGATCAACTGGTTGACGGTTGGCACAAGTCATCCTTCTGAATCAAACCGTAGAAAACTCCACCTCAAATTTGCAGCTGTGGATAAAGTCCGTAACTACAAATTATCCAATAAATTAGCTCTATTTTCGGTGTGTATGGGCCAGGATATTTCCAGGCAAGAAAAGTAGAGCAAACGAAGTTACGAATTTAGCCCTAAGTCTTTAATTTGTCAAGCGATTTCCTTCGCGCGACGTACCTTTTTTCACCCCTCCCGAGACACGCCGAGAGTGCGCGTCTGCGTATTCGTGGTGACCCAAAACGACACTATTTCTCGGCCGTTTCTTTTCTCATGGCCGATAGAGGTTCCTGTTCGATCGCCTCGGCGCCCTCTTCGAAGCCGAATTCCTCTTCTTCATCGGCCTCGACCTCGAGCTCGATCCGATCGTAGGCCTTGAGTCCCGTGCCCGCCGGGATCAGATGGCCCATGATAACGTTTTCTTTGAGCCCGAAGAGCTGATCCGTTTTTCCACGTACGGCAGCGTCGGTGAGCACCCGAGTCGTTTCTTGGAAGCTCGCGGCGGAGATAAAGCTCTCCGTGCTAAGCGATGCCTTTGTGATGCCAAGCAGCATCGGTTTGAACGTCGCCGCTCTGCCTTTTTCTCTTAGCACCCGTTCGTTCTCCTCCCGGAACGTCACCTTATCAACCAAATCTCCCTCGAGGAACGAGGTATCGCCAGCGTCCTCGACTTGGATCTTCTGCAGCATCTGCCGGACGATCGTTTCGATATGTTTGTCGTTGATCTTCACACCCTGGAGTCGATAAACCTCCTGGATGCCGTTGACGAGATACTCCTGAGCCGCATTGACGCCCTTGATGCTGAGAATATCGAAGGGGTTGATGGGTCCCTCGGTGAGGTTGTCCCCCGCCTCGACACGATCACCCTGATAAACCCTGAGGTGTTTGCCCTGTGGTATGATGTAGCTCTTTTCCTCTGCGTTCTCGTTTTTGACAACGATCTTTCGCATACCTCGGGTGATGGGACCGAACTCGACAACGCCGTCGATCTCCGAAATCACGGCAGCTTCTTTGGGTTTTCGAACTTCAAAGAGCTCCGCGACACGCGGGAGACCACCCGTAATATCGCTCGTTTTGCTGATGTCTTTGGGGATCTTGCAGAGCTGAGCGCCCCCGTGAACTTCCTGTCCGTCTTTGACGAGCAGGTGCGCGCCCGTAGGAATGATGAAGTTCCCAACGACACCACCCTCGTGGTCGGCGACTTGAAGTTGCGGATGGTGTCGTTTTTCGCGGTCCTCGATAATCACCATCTGCATCTTCCCCGTTTTTTCGTCGATCTTCTCTTTGACCGTCACATCCTCGATGATGTCCTGGTACCGAACAACACCTTTCTTGTCGGAAAGAATGACGTCGGAATACGGATCCCACTCGTAGATCACGTCGCCTTTCTCGACGGTCGCGCCGTTCTGCACGAGAAGTTCGCAACCGTAGGGCACGCCAAAACGCGAGCGGACACGGTCACCTTCATCGAGAATCAGCACTTCGCTTTTTCGGCTGATCACGATATCGCGACCGGAATCGACCTTCACAGAACGCAAGTTCTTGAAGGTGACTGTCCCCGCGTGGTTCGTAGTCTTCTGTGTCTGCTCGACGATACGGCTTGCCGTCCCACCGATGTGAAACGTGCGAAGGGTGAGCTGAGTGCCCGGTTCCCCGATACTCTGTGCCGCTATAACTCCAACGGCCTCACCGATTTCCACCAACCGACCGGTAGCCAGGTTCGTCCCATAACAGAGACAGCACACTCCCCGTTTCGCCTCACATGTGAGCACGCTTCGGATTTTCACTTTCTCCACGCCGCGGTCTTCGATCTCCGTCGCCAAATCGTGCGTGAGAAGCGTGTTGGCCTCGACGACCATCTCGCCCGTTACCGGATCCAAGACATCGTCGACACACACACAGCCGAGGATTCGGTCGTGAAGAGATTCGATGACCTCTTCACCCTCTTTGAGAGCACCGATATCTATGCCCATAATCGTGCCGCAGTCGTATTCGTTGACGATGACGTCCTGCGCCACGTCGACGAGACGGCGGGTGAGGTACCCTGCGTCTGCAGTCTTGAGAGCCGTATCCGCCAGACCCTTGCGCGCGCCGTGGGTGGATATAAAGTACTGGAGTACCGAGAGCCCTTCGAGGAAGCTCGCCACGATGGGCATCTCGATGATCTCACCAATCTGCCCCGTGATCTTCTTCTGCGGCTTTGCCATGAGTCCCCGCATCCCGGCCAGCTGTCGTACCTGTTCTTTGCTTCCTCGCGCTCCCGAGTCGGTCATCATGAAGATCGAGTTGAACCCACCGCGGTCACCCCGAAGCCCCTCGAACATCACTTCCCCAACCCTCGATGTCGTCTGTGTCCACGTGTCGATCACTTTGTTGTACCGCTCACCGTCGGTGATCACACCTTCCTCGTACTGGCGGGTGATTTCCTGGACCTCTTTGGTGGCGGTGTCGACCAACGACTGTTTTTCGGATGGTACGATAAGATCGTCCACACCAATCGTCAGCCCGCTCTTCGTGGCGTACAAGAAGCCGAGTTCTTTGAGACTATCGAGGAACACGATGGTTTGCTCGAGTCCGAGCTTGTGGAAACATGTGGAAACAAGCTCCTCCGTAGTCTTTTTGTCGAGCACTTCGTTGATAAAACGAAGCGGCTCGGGCACAATTTCGTTGAAAAGCACACGGCCGCATGTCGTGAGAATGTTTTCGCCATCGATCCGAACGTATATTTTGGCATGAAGATCGATTTCGTCCGTTTGGTGTGCGAGCATCACTTCCTCCGGCGCGTAGAAATATTTGCCCTCACCTTTGGCGTTCCTTTTGCCCATCGTGAGATAGTAGAGTCCGATGACCATGTCTTGTGACGGCGTGGCCAGTGGCTTTCCACTCGCCGGCGAGAGAATGTTGTGCGCGGACAGCATGAGCGTTCGGGCCTCGAGCTGTGCCTCGTACGAGAGCGGCACATGAACGGCCATTTGGTCACCGTCAAAGTCTGCGTTGAACGCGGAACAAACCAGCGGGTGGATCCGGATCGCCTTGCCTTCGACGAGCACCGGTTGAAACGCCTGTATACCGAGTCGGTGAAGTGTCGGCGCGCGGTTCAGGAGCACCGGATGGTTCTGAATGATTTCTTCGAGGATATCCCAGACTTCGGGGCTTTCTTGTTCGACAAGCTTTTTCGCGCTCTTAACCGTTTGCACGTAGTTCTTTTCCTCGAGCTTGCGAATAATGAACGGTTTGAAGAGCTCGAGGGCCATGCTCTTGGGCAAACCGCACTCGTGGATCTTGAGCTCCGGGCCAACGACGATCACCGAACGCCCCGAGTAGTCCACACGCTTGCCCAGGAGGTTCTGCCGGAAGCGGCCCTGCTTGCCTTTTAGCATGTCGCTCAGACTCTTGAGCGGGCGGTTGCCTTGACCACGGACGGCGCGCGAGCGGCGCCCGTTGTCAAAGAGGGCGTCGACGGCTTCCTGAAGCATCCTCTTCTCGTTGCGGAGAATCACCTCGGGCGCCTTGATTTCGATGAGCTTCTTGAGCCGGTTGTTCCGGTTGATCACTCGTCGATAAAGGTCATTTAGATCGGACGTGGCAAAACGACCGCCCTCGAGAGGAACAAGCGGTCGAAGTTCCGGGGGGAGCACCGGGATGACGTCCATGATCATCCACTCGGGCTTGTTGCTCGAATTGCGAAACGCTTCGACGACTTTGAGCCGTTTCAACAGATCCTTCTTCCGCTGCGCCGATGACTCGAGTTGGATCTGGCTTCTCAGATGGTCAGAAAGATCATCGAGATTCACTGCCTGAAGGAGTTCCCGTATCGCCTCCGCTCCCATCATTGCCTTGAATTTCTTGCCTTGTTCACGGAGGTCGGCGTAGCCGTCTTCAGAGAGCAGTTGTTTGAACTCGAGCTCGGAATCACCCGGGTCGATGACAACAAATGATTCGTAGTAGAGAATCCGCTCGAGATCCCTGATCGTGAGATCGAGAAGATGTCCGATCCGGCTCGGAAGTCCCTTGAAAAACCAAATGTGAGAGACCGGCACGGCGAGTTCGATCTGACCCAATCGCTCACGCCGTACGTTGGCCCGGGTGACTTCGACACCACACCGGTCACAGATCACACCTTTGTAGCGGATCCGTTTGTATTTTCCACAGCTGCACTCCCAGTCTTTCACCGGCCCAAAGATTCTCTCGCAGAAGAGACCATCTTTCTCCGGCTTGAACGAACGATAGTTGATCGTCTCCGGCTTTGTTACTTCGCCAAAGCTCCACTCACGGATTTTCTCCGGCGACGCCAGCTGAATTCGAATAGCCTTGAAATCCGTGGGCTTTTTCCTGTCTTTATCGAGTGTTCCTGTAAACACGGAGATCCTCCTCGAACGGCTCTTCAGCCGTCAGCTGGAATTAACCTCTCTCCAACTCCACATCCAACCCCAAGCTCTGCAATTCTTTTATCAGGACGTTGAACGACTCCGGAATGCCCGGCTCAGGGGGGTTCTCGCCTTTTACGATCGACTCGTAAATCTTGGCGCGCCCTTGAATGTCATCGGATTTGACGGTCAACAGCTCCTGCAGACAGTACGCGGCCCCGTAGGCCTCGAGTGCCCATACCTCCATCTCACCAAACCGCTGACCACCAAACTGGGCTTTACCGCCAAGCGGCTGCTGCGAAACGAGCGAGTAGGGTCCTATGGACCGGGCGTGAATTTTATCATCCACCAAGTGCGAGAGCTTCATCATGTAGATGTATCCCGTCGTGACTTCCTGCTCGAACCGCTCCCCAGTGCGTCCGTCGTAGAGCACCGATTTACCGCTTTCGGGCAGACTCGCCTCCCTGAGCGCCTGTTTGGTCTCGGAGATCGACGCCCCGTCGAAGACCGGACACGCCACCCTGTATCCCACCAACCTGGCCGCCCAACCCAAATGGGTCTCCAGAATTTGACCGACGTTCATACGGCTCGGAACACCCAAGGGGTTGAGCACAATTTCCACGGGAGTGCCATCGGGAAGATGCGGCATGTCCTCTTCGGGAACGATCTTGGCGACGACACCCTTGTTGCCATGCCGGCCGGCCATCTTATCACCAACGGACAGCTTCCGCTTTCTAAAGACGTAGACCTTGACCAGCTTGGAGACTCCCGGCGGCAACTCGTCGCCTCTAGTGATCCGTTCAACCTCTTTTTCGTGCTGGAGCTCGACTTTCTCGATCGCCTTGGCCGCCGTATCCATCACGATCTGGATCTGCCGGTCGACCTTCGCGTCCCTGACGATCGCCAGACCCCATTGGAGGTTGTCTACGTCGAGCTGATTAAAGAACTTCTCGCTGATTTTACGACCGGACTTGGCAATGAGCTCGCCCGTTTCGGCGCTGACGAGTTTTTCACACGTCTGTCCGACCATTAGTATCTTGAGCTTTCGCTTCCGGATGTCTTTAACTCGCTCGATCTCTTTTTCTTTTTCTTTCTTGAGCTTCGCGAGTTTCTGTTTGTCCTGTGAACGGGATCTGTCATCTCTCTCTTTACGCGAAAAAACCTTGATCCCGACCACGATTCCATCCATCCCCGGCGGGGCCTTCAGTGACGCGTCGCGGACATCGCCCGCTTTTTCACCAAATATCGCTCTCAAGAGCCGCTCTTCGGGGGACAGATCCGTTTCACCCTTTGGCGTGACCTTACCAACCAGGATATTGCCGGCCTTGACCCGGGCACCGATACGGACGACACCGTCCTCGTCGAGATTCCGAAGCGCCTCTTCTCCAACATTGGGAATCTCGCGGGTGATTTCTTCCATGCCGGCTTTGGTATCCCGCACCTGGCACTCGAACTCCTCGATGTGAATGCTGGTAAACTTGTCGTCCTTTAGGAACGACTCGCTCACAAGAATCGCGTCCTCGAAGTTGTAGCCCAACCACGGCATAAACGCGACCAGCACGTTCGTACCGAGCGCCAGCTCGCCATCGGCGGTCGCGGGTCCGTCGGCTAGAACGTCTCCCGCCTTTACTCGGTCGCCGACGTTGACAAGAGGTTTCTGATTGATACAGGTATCCTGATTCGAGCGCTTGAACTTTGTGAGCGGGTACTCGTCCATTCCCTCGTAACGAGAGAAGTCATCGAGCGTATCTTTCGTAGCCTGCGGGTTGATGACGATGGTTTCGCCGGTCACCGATGCCACCTTGCCGGCCCGTTTGGCGAGAACGAGAACGCCCGAGTCCCCCGCGACCTTCGCCTCCATACCGGTGCCCACCAGCGGGGCCTCGGTTTTGAGAAGCGGAACGGCCTGGCGCTGCATGTTGCACCCCATCAACGCACGGTTTGCGTCGTCGTGTTCGAGAAACGGAATCAGCGAAGCGGCGGCGCTCACGAGCTGTTTGGGGGAGACATCCATGTACTGGATGCGTTTGGGCGGGACGACGGGAAAGTCACCCCGGAGCCTTGCCAGAGCCACATCGCGGATGAACCGTCCTTTTTCATCGAGCGGAGCGTTGGCCTGCGCAATGATACATTCGGCTTCCTCGTCAGCACTGAGAAACTCGATGTCCTTTGTCGCGAGACCGCTCACGACCTTTCGGTAGGGAGTTTCGAGAAAACCGTATTGGTTGATTCGCGCGTAGGTGCTAAGCGAGCTGATCAATCCGATGTTGGGCCCTTCAGGGGTCTCGATCGGACACATCCGGCCGTAGTGAGTAAAGTGAACGTCACGTACCTCAAAACCGGCGCGTTCGCGGGTTAGGCCACCGGGACCGAGGGCGGAGAGCCTCCGTTTGTGCGTGAGTTCGGCGAGCGGGTTGGTCTGGTCCATGAACTGCGAGAGCTGGCTGCTGCCAAAGAACGACTGGATGACCGCGGAGACAGTTCGCGCGTTGATAAGATCATAGGGCGTGATTTGCTCGCTCTCCTGTTGGAGTGCCATACGCTCCTTTACGATCCGGGACATTCGCGCAAGTCCGATGGAAAACTGATTGGCAAGCAGCTCACCGACCGAACGGATTCGTCTGTTACCCAGATGGTCGATGTCGTCCGGATCGGCATCGGTCTCTTTCATATCGAGAAGACACGCGATTACGGCAATGAAATCCGCCTGGTCGAGCGTCGTTGTCTCGTCGGGAACATTGAGCTTGAGCCGTCGGTTGATTTTGTAGCGCCCCACATTGGCAAGATCGTACCGCTTTGGATTGAAAAACATCCGAGTGAGAAGCGCTTTTGCCGTTTCAAGATTTGGCGGGTCCCCGGGCCGTATGAGATTGTAGATCTTTTTGAGTGCCGTTTCTTGATCGGCACAGGCATCTTTTGCGAGGGTTTTGAGAATAACGTCTTCTTCCGGTCCGAGGTTTTCCCGATATCGAACACAAGGGATCATCTGATACTTCGCGGCACGGATCTTCTCCAGCTGCGACTTCGTAATCATCTGGCCGGCCTCGGCAATCAGCTCCCCCGTCTTTTTGTCAGCCACATCCTGGACGACCACGCGTCCAACGATATCATCGTCCTTCTTGCTCGGCCGTGGGCCGATCTTGACGTTTTCCACCTGGTGAAAGAGCCGTATGATCGCCGAGTTCTTGTCGAACCCCATGGCTTTGAGAAGGATTGTTACCGGGATCTTTCGGCGGCGGTCGATATTGACAAACATCACGTCGTTGATATCGATTGTGAACTCCACCCATGACCCGCGGTACGGGATTATTCGAGCGTTGAACAGCCGTTTGCCGTTGGGGTGGATCTCATCACCAAAGAAGACACCCGGGGAGCGGTGAAGCTGGCTGACGATAACCCGCTCGGCGCCATTGATGATAAACGTCCCCTTTTCCGTGAGAAGCGGGATCTCACCCAGAAACACTTCGCTTTGGATGATGTCCTTGATCTTCTTCTCTTTGGTGTCGGGATCTTCTTCGTTTATGACAAGACGAAGGCGAGCCTTGAGCGGAGCGGCGAACGTTAGATCTCGCTCTTTGCACTCTTCCTCGCTGTATTTTGATTCACCGACGATGTATCCGTGATACTCCAGGACGTATTTGCCTTTTGGCGATTCGATCGGAAAAACCGATTGGAATACCGACTCCAACCCCTGGTTCCTGCGTCTTTCCGGTTCTACGTCCGCTTGGAGGAACCCGGCATAGCTCTCCAGCTGTACGGCAAGCAGGTTCGGAACATCCATAATATCCGGTATCTTTGAGAAAGAGCATCGCCCTTTCTCATCCTTTGGATAATCCAGAATGCTTTGTGCACTCTTCTTAATCATATTGAACCTCGATGGTCTCGATACTCGTCTCGTGATCAACGGCCCCAAACTTCGCGCCCCGCACTCCGGTCAGAACGAGCGATCCGATTATTTGAATTCCACGGATCCGCCGACTTCTTCGACCTGCTTCTTGATCGACTCGGCTTCCTCTTTCTGAACGCCCTCTTTGATCGGCGCCGGCGCGCCTTCAACGAGATCCTTGGCCTCTTTGAGACCCAATCCCGTGATAGCACGGACGACCTTGATCACTTTGATCTTTTCCGACCCGATGTTAGAGAGGACCACATCGAATTCGGTCTTCTCTTCCACCGCTTCCGCTGGAGCGCCGGCAACACCCCCGGCGGGCATCGCTGCGACGGGTGCGGCAGCTGTAACACCGAACTTATCTTCGAGGTTCTTCACGAGCTCGGACATCTCGAGCAGCGTGAGCCCTTCGATGATCTCCATCGCCTTTTCAACGTTGTTCTTCTTGGCAGCTTTTGTTGAAGCCTTTGCTGTAGCCATTCCTTCGACTCCTTGTTTTCGGGGTTATTCACTACCCTCGCCCGTTTGGGGGGTCTCCCCGCCTGCGGGCTCTGACTGTTTTTTCTCGATAATGGCATTTACCACATAGAGAAGATTGCGAACCGTCCCTTGGAGAACGGACACAAGGCTGTTGCCCGGTGATTTCACACTTCCTAGCAGTTTCGACAAGAGTTCCTCTCTTGACGGCAGTTTGGCCAACGCCAATACCTGTTTTGCATCGATCACGTTGCCTTCGACTATGGCCGCTTTGAACTTGGGTGCTTCGTACTCTTCGGCGAACTTCGCCAGGACCTTGGCAGCGATGTTCTCGCTCTCGTTGCTCACCGCAACGGCCGTCGGTCCATCGAAGTGTGGCTCCAGTTCTTCCGCGGGGGTTCCCTTGACGCTTCTCCTGGCCAGCGTGTTCTTTATGACCCGGTAATCTACGCCGCTCTCGCGACACTGTTTTCTAAGCTCGGAGAGCTTTTCGACGTTGAGCCCCGTAAAGTCATTGAGAACGATCGAACGCGCCTCGTTGAAGATCTGCGCCAGCTCCTCGACTTTTTTCAATTTCTCCGGACGCGCCATCCCATCAGACCTCCTGAAATTCATCTTACGGCGTTGATGACCTGTTGGGTGTCGAGCCGGATCGACGGACCCATGGTTGGCGATAGACTTATGCTTTTCAAATATCTGCCCTTGCTAGCCGCCGGTTTTGCGCGGAGCAGCTCCGTCACGAGAACTTTGATGTTCTCGAGTAGCTTCTGTTCCTCAAAGGACATCCTTCCGACGGGGACATGGATGTTGCTCCCCTTGTCAACGCGGTATTCGATCTTCCCGGCTTTCACATCCTTCACCGCTTTGGCAATATCAAACGTTACCGTCCCGCTTTTGGGGTTTGGCATGAGACCCTTGGGACCGAGAATTCTCCCGAGTTTGCCGACCTCTCCCATCAGGTCCGGTGTGGCGATGATGACATCGACGTCCATCCATCCTTCCCGAAGCTTGGGAATGTACTCGTCCGCGCCCACGAAGTCGGCGCCTGCATCGGTTGCTTCTTTCTCCTTCTCGCCTCTGGCAAGAACGAGGACTCTGACCGACTTGCCGGTTCCGTGGGGGAGGACTACGGTTCCACGAACCTGTTGATCAGCGTGTCTCGGATCCACACCCAGGTTTGCGGAAAGCTCGACCGTCTCGTCGAACTTGGCCGTGCCCATACCCTTGAGCAGTGGCACCGCGGCCTCCAGACTGTAGAACGTCATTCTGTCGGCTTTCTCAGCTGCTGCTTTGTACTTCTTGCCTCTTTTCATCTCGTGCTCCTTAGAATCACTTCCTCACACGAATCCCCGTTTCCCAACGTGGTTGTTCTTGGATCTCGACTATTCCTCGACGACTATCCCCATGCTTCGAGCAGTCCCTTTTATCATCGACATCGCGGTCTCGAGTGTCGCGGCGTTGAGGTCGGGCATCTTTGTCTTGGCGATTTCCTCGACCTGATCGAGCGTCACGGTAGCAACCTTGTTCTTGTTCGGCTCACCGGACGCCTTGGCGATACCGGCAGCCTGCTTTAGCAGGACGGCCGCCGGCGGTGTCTTTGTGATAAACGTAAACGACCTGTCCGCGTACACCGTGAGAACCACTGGAATCGTGACACCCATCTGCTTTTGCGTGGCGGCATTGAACGCTTTGCAGAATTCCATGATGTTCACCCCGTGTTGCCCCAAAGCTGGACCGACGGGTGGCGCCGGTGTTGCGTTTCCACCAGGTATCTGAAGCTTGATGGTGGTCATCACCTTCTTTTTTGGTTTTGCCATTGTTCTCTCCTGTCCACTAATTCGCGATTTCTGTGGTTCTTATAACCGGCTCTCTGCCCGGAAGATCGAGTTCGTCTCCAAACCCCTCAGACGGGTTCGACCTGGAGGAAATCCAGCTCGACGGGTGTTTCCCTGCCGAAAATGCTGACAAGGACTCTCAGTTTCCCTTTTTCTGTGTTGATTTCGTCGATCACGCCTGTGAAATCACTGAACGGGCCATCTTTGATTCGTATGTGTTCGCCGAGTGTGAACGGGATCTCAGGAATGATCGTTTCCTTGTCTTTATCCATCCTCCCCAGTATTCTCTCGACCTCCGCTTCCGACAACGGTTGAGGTTTGGTGCCCGCCCCGACAAAACTCGTCACGCCGGGGATGCCGTTGACGAGATGCCACGAATCGTCACTCATGAACATCTCGATCAGGATGTAACTGGGGAAAAATTTACGGGTAATGATTGTCTTTTTGCCTTTCTTCATCTCGGCGACTTCTTCGGTAGGCACGATGAGACGGCCAAACTGGTCCTGGATCGAAGAGGATTTGACCATCTTTAGAATGTTCTCTTTGACCTTGTTCTCGTGTCCCGAATAGGTGTGGATGACGTACCATTTCATGGGCAGTTTGTCCTCTGCCGGCGTCTCGGTTTCACCTTCCGTCACCACATCGCCCTTGGGCTGCTCGTCGCTCTCAACGCTTTCGACCTCCGCGACATCTGCGGGTGCTGCGTTTTTCTCCTCCGCCGCAGCTTCGGGCTCGTCTCGAACTTCGGGTTCTTTTGGCTCTTTTTTCTTCTTATCTTCCATGGCTAACTCATCCCTCACAGAATGGCATTTCGCAACAACACCCTTCACACCACCCCAATTTGCGCGGTTTCACCGACCCGGACTATCAAAACACGAGCTTGATGATTCTGCTCAGAATCTGGTCGATGATCCCGATGAAGATCGTCAACAGTATCGAGGCAACGACAACCACTCGGGTTGCCTCTTTTAACTCGTCCTTTGTTGGCCACGTCACCTTTTTCAGTTCGATCCGTGTCTCGAGCAGATAGTTCTTGAGTCGTTCGATCACCAGTCATCCCCGCTTTCGATCGTCAAAATCCTGTCTTGTTACTTCTCGAGCCTTTTTTGTCGTTTTTGAGCCGATTCGACGTGACGATCTCGGCTCTTTTGATCAACCATCAAACGCCTGCTTGATATCGGCGGGCAGCTGATTTGTATGGCAGGCCCGGCAGGAATCGAACCCGCAACCCCCGGTTTTGGAGACCGGTGCTCTACCAATTGAGCTACGAGCCTGCGGTTATCGTTGGTTCGACGTGGAAAACACCGGACCCTTATGGCTTCTTTCGCCCACCGGGTCCGATTCACCTGTCCTCCTCGGTACGCAAAACCGAAAACGTCGTTTCGCTGAGCGATGCCGTGTCTCTTGTCCCGTCGAGCTCGGAGGTTACCTTGTTTCCTTGTGCTCGGTATGACCGTTGCAGTACGGACAATATTTTTTGTGAACGAGCCTGTCGGGGTGCGTTTTTTTGTTCTTCGTCGTCGTGTAGTTACGCCGTTTACACTTCGAGCATGCCAGAATAACAAGGTCCCTCATGGTCTTTTCCTCGAACGTTTTGTGAGAGATCGTCTCAGGGATCGACGTGGGTTTCGACGCGACTTCCGCAGCACGCGCTTCTGAGCCCGCGCGTGCGAGGACCAGGAGCGGAGAAACTTGCGTCGATCCCCGGGACTCCTACTCCACGATATCCGTCACCACTCCGGCGCCCACCGTCCGGCCGCCCTCGCGGATCGCAAACCGAAGCTCCTTCTCCATCGCGATCGGTGTGATCAGCTCCACCCTTAGCTCCACGTTGTCCCCCGGCATCACCATCTCCGTCCCCTCGGGCAACGTCGCCACTCCCGTCACATCCGTCGTCCGAAAATAAAACTGCGGCCGGTACCCGTTGAAAAACGGTGTGTGCCGCCCCCCCTCTTCCTTTGTCAATACGTACACCTTCCCATTGAACTTCGTATGTGG
>CP070677.1:398532-410157 GCA_020352495.1 Candidatus Latescibacterota bacterium | reverse complement strand
ATCGGTTTGAAACACTCCCGTGCGGGTATCAGTTCTGCGACATCGTTGCAGACGCCCGTCAGCTCCAACCCCTTCTCTACATCCGCGAAGTAGAGAGGGTTGTAGATGTCGCAGTTCAGACCGCTAACGTTCTCGTCAAACCAGCGACCTGTTCCCCCACACTCGGGACGCAATTCGAGCTGCGGGAATTCATATTTGTCATCCATCGGAATCGTATAACGGAGCCCGTCATTTTTCTGGCTGTGCGCACGCACCGTGTTGACGGCACAGCTCTGGACAAGCTGTCGACGCACCGCCGTAATCGAACGTATGTATGCGATATCCAACACATTCAGACAACAATCATCATAAGGAAACGATTTGTCTCCAACACCCCACTGACCGATCTGCGACTCCCTGTACTCCCCATCTTGATCCGATGTAAGCTCGTAACGGAAGATCAGCGGAAAGGCCACGTTGTTTGGCAAGAACGAGTGACGGTTGATCGACGCGGTCATGATCTGTTCGCCGCAGAGGAGGACGTGTCCACCGGCAGCCATGTACAACGATATGATGTTCGGACTCGTTTTCGGGCCCCACGGGGGGGCGTCGGGGTCGATGAACCGGATGATGTCGTTTATCAACGACCCCGTCGTGGAGTTGTACGCGGCCGTTGCCACCCAAATGATCGATTTGTAGTCCGCGAGCGCTTCGAGCGGGAGCATATCCCCCGCTTCGATCATGTCAACGACGGGGTCGAAATCATCAATGTCCGCCAATATTTCTTCCCAGAATTCGTCATGCTCGGTGTCGTTTGGCAACCCGCCGTTTGTGCGGGCGAAGCCCGGGCTGTGCTCTTCCCAATCATCGACGACGAGCAGACTTCTCGTCATTGTGAATGGGACGATGTTGACCCGAATGCCCGCTCGTGACTTGAATCCCGAGTTATCGATCACCTCGATGTGGAGTGTGTGCGAGTCGAACGCAAATGCCCGCGGTGGTGTCCGCGCCGTGTTGTCCTCTCCGATAAACGGTGTCCAGCCGATATCCCACTGCGAATCTTCGTTCAAATCATCGATATCCCACCCGTACCGGTATCCGCTTATGGTCCCGCCGTAACGGGATGCATCCGCCGACAACAAAAACTCCATCGGCACCAGGGCAGGTATGTCTATGATACAGGGTGGGCCGTCGACGCCTGTCGTCATGATTGTTCCGATGTACTTGTTGAATACGGTCAACAAAGGCCACCCCGATTCGGTTACGAGGATTGGCCGCACGTTTCGAGCCCAGTCGAAAACCGGGCTCACCGCACCCGCTTCATCGACGACCTGGACGGCAAACACGTATGTTCCAAAATCCAACGGTGGTGTCGCCCATGATGTTCCCGACCCATCCGGGGCATCATAGTCGCGCCACTCTGACCATTCCGGCGCATCGGGGTTGTCGCGGATGTATTGAAGCGCATCATCCGACGACTCGCCAAACGGTACCGTGCTGAGGAGAATCCACCGAACCGCCGCGGGATCCTGTGTCTCTGTGAGCTCGCCGATGTAGTCCTCCCCCACCCACCTGAAGGTAGTGATGGGAGGAACCCGCGCGGGGTATCTCCCCGTGTTCGCCGGAACGGTGACGTCTACGATTGGAGAAAGTGTCCTCGCCGTAAACGACCGGTACGCCGGTCTTGCCGACCTCATTCCACGCATGTCCACCGCGCGGACAAAAAAAGTATGCGACCGTCTAAACTCGACGGGCTCGAGATCCTCGGGATCGATCTCGGAGCTGTCCGCGGGAAGATCGGCGGTGAATACAAAAAGCGAATCTCTTCGGAAGGTCTTGTGCCACTTGTCCGCGCCGGTTGTATCGGCCGGGTCAAAGCTGCCGTTGTTGTTTGCGATCACGAATTCGAAGTAGGCAATTTCACCATCGGGATCCTCGCCATCCCATCCGATTCTCACTTCATAGTGACCCACCGACCCCTCCGGTGGAGCGACCGTGAGCCGAACCGTCGGCGGTTTGTTTCCCCACGATGCGCAGGTCAGGTCGTCATCCGAGCACCCGGATAACCCCGCCAAAACGATGACCGAGAGGGCGAGAAGGCAGTGGCGTTTCATCGGTACGCGCTCCTTCCTTCGTCTCGTGCGTAAGGCGTTGTATCCTCTGCGACGTTTGGTCTTGTGAGCCGTCTTGTTGAACTCATTCGGAACTCACCGCGGACCATGATGTCCGACTCTCGAGTCTTACTGATTCGGAGCGGGAGCCTTTCGCGGCAGCAGCCATTCGTCAAAGAGAATGACATCGACCGCCTGTTTCACCTGATCCGGGTTGAAATACACCGGATGAAAACCCCATAAGACGCTTCGTGCGGCGACACCACCGGCGTCGGGCACACGGTCCCCAAAACGCGACGTCCAGTAGGCAACGGGGGCGTAAAAGATAACCGAGTTCGGATCGAGACACCCATGACCGTATATCGGGTAAAAACAGTCCCTCGGCGGATCCGTCTCGGCCAAGAGCGGACACAGGTCCTCGAAATATTCCGGATTATAAATGTCGCAGTTGAGCCCCATACGGTCTTCCGCATACGACTTCCCCGGTCCGGCGACCTCGGGTCGCAGCTCGAGCTGTGGGAAATCGCCTTCGATCGGCAACGTCCAGCGAAGACCGTTTGTTCTCGGGTCGTCGTCCCGTAGGTGATCCACTCCACACACATGGTCGCGCTCACGACGTCGCTGCTGCGGGTTTTGGACATAAGCGAGGTCCAACACGTTCAAACAAGCTTCGTCGTAAGCAAACGAGTCCTCTCCGATGCCTCTCACACCGACTTGGGAGTCTTCGTAATGACCGTCCTGATCACCACCAAGCTCGTACCGAAAGATGATTGGGAAGACGGGTACTCCCAAGGGTATCGGCGGTTCCTTGATCGCATGTGTCATGACGGTCTCACCACAGAGAAACACATGCCCACCGGCGGCCATATACATCGCAATGATGTTTGGGCTGATTCTGCCGGGCGGTGTCGGAAATCGAGGATCGATAAACTCGATGATGTCGCCAAGAAGTGGATCCGCACCACCTGCAATCCATACTATCGATTTGTAATCCGCAATGGCGTTGATGGGCAGGTTGTCTCTGACTTCGATGATGTCAACGGCGGGGTCAAATCCATCGAGGTCGCTCAATACCTCCACCCAGAAGGCGTCGTGTTCGGCGTCGCTGGGTAGCCCCCCGTTGGTCTGTTCAAACCCCAAATCACCCTCATCCCAGTCGTCAACGACGAGCAGATTCTTGGTCATCGTAAATGGAACGATGTTGAAACGAATCCAAATCCTCGTGATGAACTCCGAGTTGTCCATCACCTCTAGGGTGAATGTGTGTGAATCGAAAAAGAATGTTTCAGGGGGAAGTCTGATCGTCGTTTCACCAATATATGGCGTCCACTCTGGCCAGCTGTCGTCCCACCCGTAGCGGTAACCTGACACGACACCCCCGTAATGCGATGCATCGGCGGTAAACCTCATCTCCAACTCGAGCCCTCCGGGAATATCGACGATCATGAGCGGCGTATCGGAACTCGAGGATAAGATTGTCCCAAAGTACTTGTTGAACAACGCGACGAGGGGTCCCGTCGTGCGCGTAGCGACCAGCACCCTCCGTACGTTTCGATGCTGGTCATAAACCGGGCTCACCGCACCCGCTTCGTCCATTACTTGGACGGCAAACATATATCTCCCGAATTCCAGCTCGGGAGTCGTCCACGATCTCCCCGCCCCCTGAGGCGCCTGGTAGTCATGCCACGCTGACCACTCGGGCGCGTCCGGGTTGGCCCGAATGTAATCGAGTGTTGCCTCCCAGCTGTCATCGAACCCCGCGGTTGACACCAAGATCCAACGCACCGAGTCCGGTTCCTGAATTTCATCGAGTGTTGTTACGTAGTCCTGGCCCTCCCAATGAAACGTGGTCACCCTCGACACTTGTGCAGGGTCGGGCCACGTGTCGAGCGGGACAAGAATGTCTACGACCGGCGAGAGCGTCTTTGATGTAAAGGATCGGTACTCCGGTTTTCTGGACGCCAATCCTCGATCGTCCACCGCTCGGATAAAGAACGTGTGCGATCGTCTAAACTCAACCGGTTTTAGTTCTTCGGGATCAATATCGGAGCTGTCTGCGGGGATATCGGCGGTAAAATTGAATGTCGAATCGTTGCCGTAGACTCTGTGCCACTTGTCGGCACCGGTTGTATCGGCTGGATCAAAGACACCGCCCTCGTTGTTTGTGATCGCGTATTCGTAATAAGCGATCTCACCGTCGGGGTCCCAACCGCCCCACGAGATGTCAACTTCATAGCCACCCACCGATCCCTCGGGTGGCGCCAACGAGAGCCACACCCTCGGGGGCTGGTTTTCTTTGAGTGTGCCCGAAAGCTCGTCGCTTGCGCATCCGGCTGGGCCAATGACGGGAAGAGTAACGATGCCGAGCAGAAGGAGGATTACAGACACCCTGACGATCCCATGCTTTGTTTTCATCCGGCCCCCCTTGTTGGAAAGTGGGCGTGGGGTTCACAGGCAAAGCCCTGGGATGGTGGAGGTTGGTGTGGGGTGGATCCAATCAAAACATAGTCAACACGATACGCACCGTCAACCGAGATCAGATCTACGGAGTGGCGGAGTCCTCGGGAGGTTTCCTCGGAAGCTGCCATTCTTCGAACAGGATCAGCTCGACGGCCTCCTTGACCTGTTCCGGTTTGAAAAACACCGGGTCGAAGCCCCAAATCGCACTCTTTGCGGCCACCCCACCAGGGGCATCGGGGACATAATCCGCATACTGCAGCGTCCAGAACGCCACCGGAGCTCCGTAAATCACCGCCGAAGAATTGAGACACCCGTGCCCATAGATCGGTTGGAAACATTCCCTCAACGGATCCGTCTCGGTCACACCGCCGCAGATCTCCTGGAAATACGGCGGGTTGTAGATATCGTTGACGAGGCCCCTGTTCTCCGGCGCGAAGACCTTTCCCGGCCCGGCGACCTCCGGCCTGAGCTCGAGCGCCGGGAAGCTCAGTGTGTCTTCGATGGGTATCGTGAACCGCAGGCCGTCGGTCTTCACACTGTGATCCCTGACGAGAACCGTCTGACAGTCTTGATCGGGGAAATGCCGTACGAGTCTACGGCTTGGGATCGCACTTATTTCCAGCACGTTCAGACAACACTCGTTGTAGGCAAACGAAATCTCTCCGACGCCTCTCTCTCCGATACGCGAGTCCTCGTACTCGCCGTCCTGATCCCCCAGCAGCTCGTACCTAAAGATGATCGGGTAAGCCGGACTCCGCGTGCCCCCCGCGAACGCCAGTCGGTTTACCACCGCCGTCATGGGCTGTTCGCCACAGAGAAGCACATGCCCGCCGGCGGCCATGTAGAGCGCGACGATATTGGGTTTGATCTTGCCCGTAACACCCCCGAGTATCGATGGATCCTCAGGAAGGAATTGGACCAACTCGGGGAGAAGCGAAATTCCCTCTTGAGCGTTGTAACCCGCAAACGTGTTCCAGATCATCGACTTGTAATCCGCGATGGCCTGGATCGGCAAGTTGTCCCTGACTTCGATCATATCGACGGCCGCGTCAAAATTGGCGAGCTCGCTCAAGACATCTCGCCAAAATTCGTCATGTTCCAGGTCGCTGGGGGCGCCTCCGTTCGTCCTCGCAAAACCGGCATTTGGCGCCTCCCTGTAGTCATCGATCACGATCAGATTCTTGGTCATGGTGAAGGGAACGATATTGACTCTCACGCCCACTCGCGATTTGTATCCCGAGTTATCGATCACCTCGACGTGGAAGGTGTGCGAATCGAACTCGTACGTCCGCGCTGGTGATTCCGCCGTGTTGTTCTCCGTTACGAACGGCGTCCAGTCGATGTCCCATTGCTCATCCTCGCTCAGATCCTGGATGTCCCACCCGTACCGGTATCCGGACACCACACCCCCATAGCTCGATGCATCCGCCTCCCACCGGAACGACATGGGGACCTTTGCCGGAAGATCGATGAAAACGGGCGCCGTCGTCGGACTCGTCGTGACTACGTTCCCGACGTATCTATTGAATACGATGAGTAAGGGGCCCGACGTTCGCCGGGAGACCATCACCCGACGCACATTTCTGTGCTCGTCGAAGACCGGGTTGACCGCCCCGGCCTCATCCTTGACCTGGACGGCAAAGATGTAGGGACCGAATTCGAGCGGACGCGATATCCAGAATTTGCCAGTGTCCCCCGGCGCCCGGTAGTAGTGCCAATCAGACCATTCGGGTGCATCGGGGTTCTTGCGGATGTACTCGATCGTCCCCTCCCAGCCGCGGTCCTGAACTTCTGTACTGACGATAATCCATCGCACGGAATCGGGTTCCTGAACCTGACGTTCATTACTCACATAGTCCTTCCCCACCCATCTGAAGGTCGTTATCGGTGGCACCTGCGCAGGGTTCAAACCGGTTCTTGTCGGCACGAGAATGTCTACCACCGGTGAAAGCGTTCTCGATGTGAAGGACCGATACGCGGGGCGCGTCGAACGAAGTCCCTCATCGTCGACGGCACGGATAAAAAACGTGTGGGATCTTATGAAATCGACAGGCTCGAGATCTGTAAAATCGGTCCCAGCGCTGTCAGCGAGAAGATCGGCCGTGAAAGTAAAAATGGAATCGTTTGAAACAACCGGATGCCACTTGTCCGCCCCCGTCGTGTCGGCAGGATCAAAGACGCCACTTTCGTTGTTTGTTATGGCGTACTCGTAGAAGGCGATCTCTCCGTCGGGGTCCCATCCCCCCCAAAAAAGGTGCAGCGTGTACTCGCTGACGGCACCCTCGGGAGGCGCGCTGGATAGCCAGATTCGGGGAGGTTGATTCGTTTTCCTCGTCCCCACCAGATCGTTCTCGGCACACCCGACTAAGGTCAGGACACCAAAAATTGTCAATGCTGCCAAATTCAGTCTTTTCATGTCTCACATGCAAGTCATCTCAGTGGGATTCAACCTACCGTGGGAGTCCACGACATCGGTCGTGGCACATCTCCATGACATTGGGTGGGGGAGTGAACCTTGATTCCCGTGGGGGGTATCACATATTTCAGGACGCACCTACCGGATGATTATGATGCGACCGTACACGTGATCGCCGTTATCGGCCTCCAAACGAAAAATGTAGACCCCTGAAGACACCTCTTTCTCTGCGAGGTTTCGAGTATCCCACATGATGTTCCCTTTGCCGGATGTATGGCGTTTTTCCCAAACGAGATCCCCTCCCACCGTGAATATCTTGACCGTACAGTTCTCGGGCACGTTTACAATTCGAAGGTAGTTGTCAGGGAAGTTGTGGTAATTCTCTGCCGTAAGCTGCGAGGAGCCTGAGCGGTACGGATTGGGAACCGCATAGACCCTTTTGAGGTCGTTCTGAGGTTCGAGTACCATGAAGATCGGGATGATCTCCCCCGGACACGGGTAAGGAAATCCTTCTGTCACAGGGCAGTGGTCGATTTTGGTCAGCCCTTGCCGTGTCGACTTCACATTGTAGCCGCGGTCAAAGGTTGTGACTGCGTAACGGTATGTAAAACCGTTGAACGCGTTCCGGTCCAGCCAAAACATCTCGTCGTCGCCAAGTCGCCCATCCGGGTGGACATTTCGAATATCGATTCTGCGTCCAACTCCGACCATGGGTTCCGGAAGGTCGTACCAGCCGCGCGCGCGCAGTGCCGGGACCATTTCGAAGAAGTACAGAGAATCAATCACCTCACCCAACGCGGCTTCTTCTTTGGACATCTCACCGACGTTTGTGAAGTCCCTTCCGTCCTTCTCGATACCACGCCATACGTGATAACCTTCGAAATCCTCGAGACCAACTATAAAAACACCGTTGCTGTCTACAATACCCGGCGCAAAGCTCACCGTGAGACCAAAGTCGACCTTTATCCCTCCCTCGTCCGTGTTTGTGAAAACACACTTCAATGGCTCTCCCGGCGTATAACCCTGGCCGACATCCAGACGGCCATTCAAGAACTCCTTCCCCACTATGTTGTAACGAATGATGATCTCATCCTTTGTGAAGCCACCGACACCCACGCGTCCCGAGTTTTTGACAAGGAAAGTCGCAGTCTGATCGACGGTGCCCCTATAGGTTCCCCCGGAGCTCGGATATGAGAGTTCTCCCCGCGGAGTAGTCGACCCCGTGGGGTGCCAGCCGATGGTGTCGGGGGGGTGAATGTACGAACCGTCCGCCCTCGGAACATCCCGCCAGAAGACGTAGTTGACAAACCGTTGCCGGTTTGGATTCATCTCCGAAAAAATACGGACCCTCCTCGGAATCTGGAGCACCAGCGAATCCTGGCTCGCCTGGCCCTTTGAGTCGGTGGGGATAATGGACAACATCAGAAAAACATATACGAATCCGCTAGCCCTCAGGCACTTCAACATCACAGTTTTGACCCTCCTGTTTCGCTTACTCGCGCGGCAACCTACGCAGCAATTGCCACTCGTCGAATAGGATAATATCGAGTGCCGGTTTGACCTGCTCCGGTTTGAAAAACACCGGATGGAAGCCCCAAACGGCGCTTCGGGCCGCGACGCCACCGGCGTCCGGTACGCGATCCTCGTATGTCAATGTCCAAAACGCAACCGGCGCCCCGTAGATCAAAGACGAGGGGTTCAAGCAGCCATTTCCGTACATCGGTTTGAAACACTCCCGTGCGGGTATCAGTTCTGCGACATCGTTGCAGACGCCCGTCAGCTCCAACCCCTTCTCTACATCCGCGAAGTAGAGAGGGTTGTAGATGTCGCAGTTCAGACCGCTGACGTTCTCATCGTACCAACGGCCCGGACCCCCGACTTTGTCACGCAACTCGAGCTGAGGGAAATCATACTTGTCATCCATCGGAATCGTGTAACGGAGCCCGTCATTCTTCTGGCTGTGCGAACGCACCATGTTGACGGCACAGCTCTGGACGAGTGTTCGACGCACCGCCGTGATCGAACGTATGTACGCGATATCCAACACATTCAGACAGCAATCTTGATAAGGAAACGATTCCTCTCCAACGCCCCGCTCCCCGATATCCGAATCCTCGTATTCTCCGTCCTGATCGGATGTGAGTTCGTAACGGAAAATCAGCGGAAAGGCCGCGTTATTTGGCAGGAACGAGATTCGATTGATCGAGGCAGTCATGACCTGCTCGCCGCAGAGGAGCACATGACCTCCCGCTGACATGAACAACGACACGATATTCGGATTGGTCTTCCCGCCTCCTGCGGGAACGTCAGGATCAACGAATTGAATGATTTCGTTTATCAGTGACCCCGTCGTCGAGTTGTACGCCGCCGTCGCTACCCATATGAGAGTCCTGTAGTCGGCCAACGCGTTAATGGGCAAATCATCTTGAACCTCGATCATGTCGACGCTCGGATCGAACTCATCGACGTCCGCCAACATATCCGCCCAAAACTCGTCGTGCTCGGTGTCGCTTGGCAACCCGCCGTTGGTCCGGTCGAAACCTGGACTTCTCTCCTCCCAGTCGTCGATGAGGAGCACGTTCTTGGTCATCGTAAACGGCACGACGTTCACCCTCACACCCGTCCTCGAGGTGAACCCGGAGTTGTCGACCACCTCGATGTGGAAGGTGTGCGAGTCGAACTCATACGTTCGCGGTGGAGACTGCGCGCTGTTGTTCTCAGTTACGAACGGCGTCCAGTCGATGTCCCACTGGTCATCCTCGTTCAGGTCTTGGATGTCCCACCCGTACCGGTATCCGGACACCACACCCCCATAGTTCGATGCATCCGCCTCCCACCGGAATGACATAGGGACTTTCGCGGGAAGATCGATGATTGTCAAAGGCGTGTTGGGGCTCGTAGTGACCATCGTCCCGATGAACTTGTTATACACGGTGAGAAGAGGTCCCGACGTGCGTTTCGAGACCATCACCCGACGCACATTTCTGTGCTCGTCGAATACCGGGTTGACCGCCCCGGCCTCGTCCTTGACCTGGACGGCGAATACATATGGGCCGTATTCGAGTGCCGGTGAAGTCCAGAATTTGCCCGTATCGCCCGTCGCCCGGTAGTAGTGCCAATCAGACCACTGGGGCGCATCGGGATTCTCACGGACGTACCTGATCGTCGCGTTCCAACTCTTGTCGAATAGTTCCGTACTGACGATGATCCAGCGGACGGAATCGGGTTCTTGTGTTTCACGGAGGGTACCTACATAGTCTCTTCCCACCCACCTAAAGGTCGTGATGGGAGGAACCTGCGCGGGGTTTAACCCCGAGCTCGTCGGCACAAGGACGTCTACGATCGGGGACAGGGTCCTCGACGTAAAGGACCGGTACGCGGGGATCTTTGTGGCAAGCCCTTCGTCATCAACCGCCCGAATGAAAAAGCTATGCGAGCGAATGTAATCGAGCGGATTCATCCTAGTGAAATCGGTACCGGCGCTGTCGGCGAGCTGATCGGCCGTGAACGTAAAAATGGATTCGTTTCTAAAAACCGGGAACCACTTGTCCGAGCCGGTTGTATCGGCCGGGTCAAAAACGCCACCCTCGTTGTCGGTGATGGCATATTCGTAGTATGCGATCTCTCCGTCGGGATCCCACCCCCCCCAATAGAGGTGGAGGGTGTAGCCGCTGACCGTGCCCTCGGGCGGTGCAGCGGAGAGCCATACCGTGGGGGCTTGGTTTTCCTTTCCCGGGCCCTCGAGTTTGTCGGAAGTGCATCCGAAAATACTGGCGCCGAGCAGGAAGACGAACGATATGTTAGCGACTTTCCGGATCATGACATCCTCCAAAGTAGGCCAAACACAGGGACCGGCGGCCCGCATCACCTCATCATTCTGAGGTAAAACGTTCGGGTTGCCGTCTCGGTCCAGCGTCCCAGACCAGCTGTTTGATACGAATTTAGTTTCCGCTTTTCCTCGTTCACAAACATATACTGCTCGAATTCCGCACCCAGGCCGATGTCCCTTCCATAAATCGAAAACTCGTATTCGCTGTCCCAAAAATCGGGAGGATCATCAAGAATGGACCGCCCGCCCGGATCTCCCGGGTCGAGCAGGTATCTGTACGTTTGCAGATGTCTATCGGACAAAACGTTGGGACTCGGCCCCGCCACCCAGGATCTAGCCCGGGCGAACTTATGAAACGTGCCATCATCAACGCGGTGGAACAGGTAGTACCATCCCTGAACGCCGAAATTTACATCTTCTTTGGGATGATCGTGACCGGTGGCATTGATATCAAAATAGAACTCTTTCACCACCCAGACCTCGCCTGTACCGATGTCTATAAACAAGGTATCCGTTGGGAGCCCGTTATAATTCGCGGGATTCCACCAATCCCAATAAATCGTATCACCGGAGGCGATGACTGTGCCGTCGTAGTTCACGAACTCCGCAGAATCCAGGGTTGGATCGTAATTGCCTATGATCTCAATCTGTTCAGGAGTCCCGTCGGGTTTCACATACTCGATTTCATCGATGCCTAGCTCGGGAAATGGGCCCCGCCCGTCGACCGCGCGCGCGCGAATCTGATATTCGACACTTCCAATGTTAATCGACGTCGAGTCCGCGGTTCCGAATTCGTTGTTGTCTTCGGGATCGTCCGGTAGCCAGCGGCT
>CP070677.1:386544-398432 GCA_020352495.1 Candidatus Latescibacterota bacterium | reverse complement strand
TAAGCGATGAGGCGCTTCGGGAAAAACTCTGTGTGCCCAACCCCGAACGGCTTTTGGTTATCAGATCGGCGTACCAAAGGGATTGGTCGGTTGCGGACGTTCACGAGCTCACAAAGATCGATACCTGGTTTCTGGAGAATATCCGACGCATCGCGCTTTTCGAGCGATGGATTGGCGAAGCTTCGTTTCCCTGTGGTGACGAGCTATTGAGAGAAGCGAAACGACTCGGTTTTGGCGACCGTCAGCTCGGCGATCTTTGGGATGTGAGCGAGGGCGAGGTAGCCGATCTGAGAAAACGGTATGGGATTCATCCCGCCGTTCGCATGGTTGACACCTGTGCCGCCGAGTTCGCGGCGGAGACCCCCTACTTCTATCTCACATACGATGAGGCCTGCGAATCGAGATCGTCCAACATGCGAAAGGTGATGATACTTGGAAGCGGCCCCAATCGGATCGGGCAGGGAATCGAATTTGATTACTGCTGTGTTCACGCGGCCATGGAGCTAAAGAACCTGGGTATCGAGACAATCATGGTCAACTGCAACCCGGAGACGGTAAGCACGGACTTCGATGTGTCGGATCGGTTGTACTTCGAACCGGTCACCTTCGAACATGTCATGGGTATCGTCGAAAAAGAAAGACCGGACGGCGTCGTCGTGCAGTTTGGAGGCCAAACGCCGCTCAAGCTTCTTCGCATGTTGGACACGGCCGGTGTGAACATACTGGGAACCGGCGTCGAGTCCGTTGACCGTGCGGAAGACCGCAAACGGTGCAGTGAGCTCCTGGCCGGAATCGGAATACGACATCCTGCCTCGACGTTTGCATTGAGTGTGGACGAGGGGATGGAGGCGGCGCGGGCTCTTGGATTTCCGCTTCTTCTCCGCCCACCCTATGTGCTTGGCGGGATGGACATGGAGCTTGTCTACGACGAGGATGAGTTGAGTCGTTCGCTGGTCAAAGCCGTTCTGACAAGCGATGGACGGCCGCTGATGCTCGATCGGTTTATCGAATCAGCCACGGAAGTCGACGTCGATGCGGTGTGCGACGGGGAAAATGTGATTGTCGCAGGAATAATGGAGCACGTAGAAGAGGCGGGAATCCACTCGGGTGATTCGTGTTGTGTCCTGCCGCCGGTCAGTTTGGAGGACGAGATCGTCGAGCGGATCGAAGAGGCAACCGTCCGAATCGCACGCGAGCTCCAAGTGGTTGGGATGCTCAACGTGCAATATGCGATCAAGGACGACACCGTGTTCTGTATCGAGATCAATCCGAGGGCATCCCGGACGGTGCCCTTTGTCAGCAAGGCAACCGGTGTGCCATGGGTGAAGGTGGCGATGAAGGCGATTATGGGAATGACCTTGGACACGCAGACCATAAAAAACGCGCCGGCAGGGTTCGTTTCCGTAAAAGCGCCGGTGCTTCCGTTCGACCGTTTTCCCGGTGTCGACTCGCTTCTGGGGCCGGAGATGCACGCGACGGGTGAGGTCATGGGAATCGCCCCCTCCTTTGGAGAGGCTTTTGTCAAAGCTCAGATTGCCTCGGGATTCCGGATGGCCGATGAGGGAAAGATCTTTGTCAGTGTGGCCAACCGATTCAAACGCGAAAGCGTTTTTCCCGCCAAGGCTCTCGCACAAATGGGTTACGAGCTCGTAGCGACGAGCGGGACGGCAAAGGTCTTTCGTTCGCACGGAATCCCCGTCAGAGTCGTTCCAAAGGTCAGCACGGGTGACACGCAAATCATCAATCTCATAGAAAACGGGGAAATTACGCTTGTCATAAACACACCGGTCGGAAAAAAGTCCGTCGAGGACGAAAAGGCAATCCGATTGGCGGCGAGTCGGAGAAAGGTCCCCTGCGTGACGACGATGGCCGGCTTTCACACTCTGGTTCTCGGACTCGAAGGGTTTAAGGGCCGGAAATTTGGTGTAGCCCCCCTTCAGAGTTATATGGGAGCGTGTGGGGATGTCGTCCAAGAGAAGGGGGTGGTGGGCGGGGCCCGACATCTTGCGTCGTCTCTGCCCCATATGCTTCCGTCTGGACGGGGCGAGTCGAGATGTGATTCAAAAGAGTCGTTATGAAGCTCTCAGCGGTCGTAGTTACACAAAATGAAGAGAACAACATCGTGAGATGTTTGGAGAGCCTTTTGTTTGCCGATGAGATTCTCGTTGTGGATGCGCTGAGTGAAGACCGAACCGTCGAGTTGGCGCGAGAGCTTGGCGCGCGTGTGTTGTCGAGGACGTGGGATGGATTCTCCTCGCAAAAACAATTCGCCATCGATCAGGCAAAAGGCGAGTGGATTCTCCTTGTCGACGCGGACGAAGAGGTGAGCAACGAACTCTGCGAGGAGATCCGCGCCGTGATCCAAACAAGCGACGAAACCACCACGGTGCGGCCACCCGTTTCGGACTCGAGTGGGAAACATCCCCCGCTTCATGCAAACGACCCCCGGGTGGTTGGGTTCAAGATCCGACGAAAAAACCACTTCCTCGGGAGGTGGATGGAGAGGGGACCGTGGGCGGACGATTATCAAATACGTCTGTTCAAAAACGCACGGGGCGTTATCGCAAAGAGGCCCGTGCACGAGGGGGTTCAGCTCGACGGCGACTCAGGTATACTCCAGAACCCCCTCCATCATTACACACACCAGACGCTCTCAGAGAGCTTCCGGAGGCTCAATCGGTATACGACGCTCGAGGCCACTGAAAGGGCGAGCCGGAGAACGATCGGGCTATTCGATGTCGTATTTCCCCCCGTTGGCGTGTTTTTGCGGTATTATGTAGCCGGTGGCTGCTGGAAAAACGGTGTCCGGGGATTTCTGTTGTCCGCGATTACCTCTATGTACAAGTCGGTCCTTTACCTCAAGATCTTCATGCTGCAACGGCAGAAACGTGTTGATGGAAATCTCTAAGCGGGTGCTTGCGTCGGTCCTCTTGGTCGGTGTCGCGATTTCCGTAATCGCCGCATGCGGCAAACGTCAGGCTGAGCCACGGCCGGGGGGAACTGTGGTCATCGGTCTGCTCAGCGACCCCGAGACCCTCAATCCTCTTGTTGCCACGTCGATCGAGTCGAAGGACATCATCGACCTGTTGTTTCTAAAACTCGTCGACGAACAAAGCGATTTTCTCAACTTTGACCCCAGTCTCGCCGAACGTTGGGAATTCAGCGAAGACAGTCTCTCGATCACCTTTTTTGTGCGCCAAGACCTTCTCTGGGAGGACGGCGAACCCGTCGATGCCGAAGACGTCCGTTTTACTTGGGAGCTCCAGATCGATACGCTCGTTGCGTGGACAGGCAGGAGTCTGAAGGACCGGATCGAGGACGTTGAAGTCGTAGACGAACATACGGTGAGATTCCATTTTGCAAACCGGTACCCATACCAGCTTATGGACGCCAACGACGGCGTAATACTGCCAAAACACATCGTCGAAAAGATACCGCGCGAGAAGTTCCGGACTTCGGAGTTTGGGCGGCAACCGGTGGGGAACGGACCATTCAAACTGACCCGGTGGGTATCGGACCAACACATCGAGCTAGAGCGCAATCCGCTGTACTACGAAGAGGGGCGGCCGGTCCTCGATCGTGTCGTGTATCGAGTCGTACCGGACATGACGACCCTGATCACTCAACTCAAAACGGGTGAGATCGATTGTCTCGAATCCATTCCGGTCGATGCGCTCACCGATATAAGAGAGAGCTACCCGGACATAAAGATCTACAGCTATTTGTCGAGAGCGCAGACCTTCATCGCCTGGAATCTCGACGACCCGCTTTTTGCCGAACGCGAGATCCGACGTGCACTGGCCATGTCGATCAACACGACAGAGATCATCCAAACGTTGTGGGGTGGTATGGCCGAGCCCGGTGACAGCCCGATGCATCCGATTCTGTGGGCGCACGACCCCTCGATGAAGCCGATTGATTTCGACCCCGAAGAGGCGCGCCAAATCTTCGAAAAGCACGGCTGGATCGACAGCGATGGTGATGGGTTCATCGAAAAAAACGGCAGCAGGTTCGATTTCGAGATGACTACGAACCAAGGAGTTCAGCTCCGTGCCGACATCGCGACCATGTGCCAGGAGTACCTTCGTCGTGTGGGAATCAAGGTCAATCCTCGCATCATGGAGTTCAACACTTTTATCCAAGGGGTTCTCGATGGTGAGTTCCAGAGCTGCGTCCTCGGGTGGGAGGTCGGTACTCGGGTCGACCTGACGAGGTACTGGAAGAGCACATCGAAACCACCATCCGGTTACAACATCTCCGGTTTCAATCACCCGGAAGCGGACTCCCTAATCGATCGCGCCAAAAACACACTCGACCCATCCGAGGCGAGGCCACTCTGGTATCGTTGGCAGCAAATCGTCTACGACGAACAGCCTATTTTATTCCTCGCGGTTCCCTACAAGGTCGTGGGGTTGAAAAAACGTTTTTGCGGTGTCGAGCCCAACGCCATAGGGTTCTTTGTCAATCTCCCAGAATGGTATGTCAGCGACGACTGTCGTTGATGTTACTTGTGCCAACCTTCCAGGAAAACTCTGTAGTCACGATTGCTCTGGATATCTCGGGTGCCGCGGGGCTCAATCATTTCTTGGGCGTGCGTGGTAGAGACCGTCCTTTACGTAGATCACAACCGGTGTTTCGTCGCCGATTGGCTCGTCGATGATACACAGCGTTTTGGCGCCGTTCTCGACTTGGGCGAGACCAAGAAGATAGGGGGCTCCCGTCGGGTTGACTCTGACCGTCGTGGAACTCACCAGCCAGGCGTCCGGAGAACTCTTTGTTTCCCTGAGGCTGGTCCCACAGAGAGGGCAAACGTCGTGGGGGTAAAAAAAGGCATGACCGGTGGGGCATTGGAATACGGTCAGGGGCCGATCGGCGTCGCTACCGCGTTTCGAATTTCGATTGGTATCTCCGTCTTTTTTGATCATTGGCGATCTTACCAACGTTAAACCGTCTAGAATGGCCCAGTGACACTCTGGGCCGGGCGCTTAGGAACAAGGCTAGCATGAGTCGAGAATGAACACAAAGCTCTCGTCGGACACACCACCAACGCTTTGAACCATCCCAAGACGTGCGTTCTCGTGTTGCCTCGGACCGGCCTTGCCGGTGAGCTGATCGTGGATCTCGGCGCTCGACGAGATCCCCGTCGTGCCGATGGGATGTCCTTTGGCTTTCATGCCGCCCGAACTATTGACAGCAAGTTTCCCATTGATCTCGAGTTCTCCCGCTTCGAGCGCCTTCCACGCGTCTCCCATTTCGAAAAATCCCATTTCTTCGAGGTTGATCAGTTCGAACGACGTGAACGCGTCGTGGATTTCGACTACGTCGATGTCCTCGGGTGTAACATGGGATTGACGCCATGCCACGTCGCTTGCCTTTGCTGTGGCGGCGAACCTGCCGATATCATCCCGGTCCTGGAAAAGTGGTGTGTCGGTACCCTTCCCCCACCCGCGGTACCACACCTCACCCTCGAGTGTGTCGAGAAGTAGCGCGGCTGCCCCATCCGACGTCGGTGCGCAGTGAAGCCGACGAAGCGGGTCAGCCACCAGCGGGCTCGAGGCGACATCATCCAAAGTCACAGGCCTCCGAAAATGCGCCTTTGGGTTTTGTGATCCGTTCTTGTGATTCTTGACGGCTACGCTGTGAAGCGGGGTTTCGGGTATTCCGTGTGTTCTGAGGTACGAACGCGTCGCCAGCGCGCCCAGGGCTGGGAGTGTGGCCCCATACGCCCGGTCGTGCGGATTTTCCCGTTGCGAGAGGATTCCGGCCGTTTCTGCGGGAGGTAGATGCGTCATTTTTTCCACGCCCACGATCAAAACGTGACCGGGATCGTTCGACGCGGTGGCCCTCATTTCTTCCAAAGCGGTGTGGAGCGCTTCGCCACCGGTTTTGAACAAGCCATGGTACCGAGTCGTCAGCCCTGGGTATTCCTTCTGGAAAGCTCGCCTGATTTGGCCGAACGGATTGGGAAGCCGGCACAACTCGGCGGGCGCATATGAGGCGATGTAGACGTGACGCACGCGTTTGATATCGACGTCGGACAGGACCCCTCGAACGGCCTCGAGCGCGATCGAAACGAGGTCGTGGTCCAGTCGGCCAAAAGGTGTTAGATACGAAGATTTGATCTTGATTTTTTTCACGGTGGGTTATGTTATAGTACGAATTCCCCAGTGTCAATCGGCAGGCTTTGGCATAGGACTCAGGCAAACTGGTAAGAAGCGCACGCCGGTACGTACTCGTGTGTTGACTCGGAGAGTCGAATGCTCCATACGATCGGAATCGCATCGTTGGTCAGCGGGTTGCTCGCTCAGTTGGTAAAAGTCATCGTCGCGTATCGCCAAACTAGAAGGCTTCGGCTCGAACGATTCTTCGATACGGGTGGCATGCCGAGCTCGCACACGGCGCTCGTAACCACGCTCACCATCGGTGTCGCACTGGACAGCGGTATCAGCTCGCCAATGTTCAGCATCGCATTGATTTTCAGCATGTACGTCGTCTTCGAAGCCGCAGGTCTTCGGCAGGAAGTCGGGAAACAGGCGCGGGTCCTAAACGAATTGATTGACGATCTTCTGGTAACCCACCATCTCAACACATCCCGGCTAAAGGAGTTGGTCGGTCACACCTGGGGAGAGGTGACGGTCGGATTTCTAGTCGGGCTCATCGTCTCCATGGTCGCATATCGTTGATAAAACGGCTCGCGGGCGGCCCTTTTTGCCCATAATTGGGGCTCGGTGGCTCCAGGCGATTTTGCTTGCCCGAGCGCTCGTAGGCTCGCTATTTTCAAGGTGAAGCCCCCACCGCGCAAAGGCCGTACTACGTCCGAACGATTGGCGAATATGAATAAAGAACTTCTGGCCTTCGCGGGCATATTCTCCCTCGTCCTGCTCTTGGCCGTCCCGGCCTGTGACGTTAAGAATCCAGATCGATACTTGCGACCGCCGGTCATAAAGAGCTACTCCCCCGGCAACTTTTCGCTAAGAGCGGCCGTCGGCGATACGATGGAATTTTCGATTGCCGCTATCGATCCGGATGATCAGGATCTCCGTTACTATTTTATGTTGGGTGACAGCGTGGCGGCGAACTCTCAACGGTGGACGTACGTCGTTGGAGACACCGGCGACGTCGAGATACAGGGTCGTGTCTCCGACGGACTCTCCGAATCGCTGATCAGATGGCAGATGACCCGCGTATGGCCCGTGAACCTGCCGCCGGTGATCGTCCACTTCGATCCACCCGATCCCGAGATCACAATCATTGTCGGAAGCTCGATCGAGTTTACGGTCAGGGCAGAGGACCCCGAGGGAAAACCGCTTAGCTACGTCTACACGGTTGATGATTCGCTCGCCGGCGTTTCGAGGTGGTTCCGGTATCACGCGACATTCGTCGGTATGGTAGAGGTCAAAGCGGTGGTGTCCGATGGGGAAACGTTTGCATCGCACTCATGGGGCTTGAGGATTGCGGCGGAACCCGATTCGATTCCACCTGCGCAAGTCACGATCACGCTGCTCGAGCCGGGTGTCGAAACAGGGGAAATCAACGTCGAGTGGATCGCGGTCGGTGACGACAGCATGAGTGGACTCCCTGCCCATTACATCGTGCGGACTTCGGGGAAACCCATGACGGATGAGGAATCATGGGCGGCGGGCAGCGACCGGCCCGGAGAGCCGGACCCCGCCGCACCAGGGACCGTGCAGGGCATGGTAATCCAGGACCTCAACCCGGCGCAGCTTGTCCACGTTGCCGTGCGGGCGATAGACGACTTTGGGAATCTCTCCGCGATCTCCGAGCCAATCAGCACTCGCTCGAGAGGGATGAAGATCCGAGGGACAGTCCGGGATGCGGTGACCAATGAGCCACTCCCGGGAATAGAAGTGATTCTGACCAGTGCGGTCGACACAACGGATTCGGATGGTTCGTATGTCCTCTCCGAACTTCCTGCGGGTTCGGGGAAGATTTTTCTTTACGATGAAAAAAACCACGCGACCATCGGCGACTACTTCGACATAATAGTCAACCCATACGAGATCGTGGACAAGGACGTCGTTGATCTCTGGATGATCCCGGATACACCGCTTGAATCGGAACTGTATGAGAACTTGCTCATCTTCTTCCAGGTGATGGCTCGAGTCGCGGGAGCCGAGGAAGACGTGTTGGGCACCTGGGAGACACCGTGCAAGGTACATGTACCGCCGTTGGTCCATAACAATCTAGATTATGAGCAGACCGTAAAGGATATTTTCATCGAATGGGAAGACCTCATCGGTGTCGACGTTTTCGAGTTTGTCGAAAGCGTCCCCGATACGGGTGTGTTCGTCGAGTACGCGGATGATATTGCTCGCGAGCACTACCGCATAACGGTTTGGGACGAATTGGGTCTTCCGGTTCAAGGTGCGATTTCTCTTCGAACGCTTCACAGCGATACGACTCTTGCCATCTTCCAGGTGATTGTACGCCATGAGGTGGGGCACGCGTTGGGCATGAATCACAGCGCGGACGAACTGCACATCATGATAGGCGGCCGGTTCCCTGCCGTCACGGTGCCATCGCCCGACGAGATCAACCTCGGAAAAGTGATGTACCACACGCCACGGCTCTTCAACTTTGGCTGGCATCGCCAGGACTGATCCTTCGGGTCACCGTCGAAGATCGCACGATCGCGTGTCCCGCTGTCCTGCCCGGGATCACCCACCCGATCCCCGTTACGTCCCCCGCCCAATCGTCGTATCCCTTTCCGTCCGTCTCTGACACAAGAGCACGTCAGTCTGCCACAATGCGATGCCAATATGGCAGGAACAGGTAAACGCGACGAAACGGCCGCCGCGGCCTCTACTTAACTGGTTGTCGTTAAAAAGATTATAGATCCGGATCCGTTGGGGGTGTTGGCATTGTTTGTGCGGGGATGAATCGGTGAACCCAAAATTCATCACAAAATCCAAATTTATCAAAGGGAGAAAAAACAAATGATGGACAAATTCACAGAGAAAGCAACCGCTGCGCTGGGGGCTGCCAACCAAGCCGCGTTTCTTGCGAACAACCCCGAGGTTACACCCTGGCACTTGTTCAAATCACTGCTCGATCAGGAGGGCGGACTGTTGCCGTCGCTCCTGGATCGAATGGAGATCTCATCGGCCCGTGTGTTGGAGGTCGTGAAAAAACAACTCGACAGCCTCCCTAAACAGGAGGGAGGAGCCCAGGTCTTTATGGCACCGGCGCTCAAAAAGGTGATTCAAGGCGCGTTTGCCGAAGCGGAAAAACTCAAGGACAAATACGTCTCTACGGAACACTTGTTCTTGGCCATGGTGGGAGATCGGAAGTCCGATGTCGGCGAGTGGTTGAACGGAATGGGGTTGAATCGCGAAGGGGTGCTTGCGGCGCTTCAGGGCCTGCGTGGTTCGGAACGGGTTGAGGACGCCAACGCCGAAGACAAATACCAGGCTCTCGAGAGATTCACGGTGAACCTGGTCCAGTTGGCGCTCAAGGGTAAGGTCGATCCGGTGATTGGGCGGGACGAGGAAATCCGGAGGGTGAGTCAGATCCTCTCCCGCCGGACAAAGAACAACCCCGTGCTGATCGGAGATCCCGGGGTGGGGAAAACGGCCATCGTCGAGGGATTGGCGCAACGAATAGCGGACGGAGGTGTGCCGGATGTCTTGAAAGACAAACAGCTGCTCGCGCTCGATATGGGCGCTCTTGTTGCCGGAACGAAATTTCGCGGTGAGTTCGAAGAACGTTTCAAAGCGGTGTTGAAAGCGATTCAAGGCTCGGATGGACGCATCATCCTTTTCGTGGATGAGCTCCACACATTGGTTGGCGCCGGGGCGGCCGAAGGATCACTCGACGCTTCCAACATGATCAAACCGGCCCTGGCGAGGGGCGAACTGCGTTGCATCGGGGCGACAACGGTCGATGAGTATCGAAAACACATCGAGAAAGACGCGGCACTGGAACGTCGTTTTCAGATCGTTCCTGTCCATCAGCCAAGCGTCGACGAGACGATCGCGATTCTTCGGGGACTGAAGGAACGATACGAGGTTCACCACGGCGTTCGAATCACCGACAGGGCACTGAACGCCGCGGCGCGTCTCTCGGATCGGTACATCACCGACCGATTCCTGCCGGACAAGGCCATCGACTTGATCGATGAAGCCGCTTCAAAGCTCCGACTCGAACTCGACAGCCAGCCAACGGCCATAACCGAGTTGCAGGAAAGGATCACGCAGCTTCAAATCGAGAAAAAGGTGTTGGAAAAGGAGAACGACGCGAAGTCACACGAGCGTCTTCGGGATATCGAACAAAAGATCGCGGCGCTCGACGAGGAAAGAACGGCAATGATGCTCGATTGGGAAACCGAGAGGAACGCGATTCAGAAAATCCGTGATATCAAAGGGATGCTCGACGAGGCGAAACGTGAAGAACAACTTGCCGCCAGAAAAAACGACCTCGAGAAACTTGGCGAGATCCGGTACGGACTGCTTCCGAGATTGGAGAGGGATCTCGAGGATGCCAACGCAGCGCTCGTCGAAATCCAAAAATCCGGCGCCAGGCTAAAAGAAGAGGTCGGAGAGGATGAGATCGCGGAAATCGTCGCGAAATGGACGGGGATACCGGTGAGTCGGATGATGGAGGCTGAGAGGGACAAGCTCTTGAGCCTCGAGACGCGGCTTGGCGAGCGCGTCATCGGGCAAACTGAAGCGGTTCGCGCGGTCTCCGAATCCGTGCGACGGGCTCGGGCGGGGCTGAGCCCGGGAGCGAGACCGGTGGGTTCGTTTCTATTCGTGGGCCCAACCGGCGTCGGAAAAACCGAGCTGGCAAAGGCGCTGGCCGCGACGCTTTTTGATGATGAAACCAAGATCGTTCGCATGGATATGTCCGAGTTTATGGAGAAGCACTCCATCGCGCGACTCATCGGTGCGCCACCCGGCTACGTGGGGTACGAAGAGGGCGGGTATCTTACGGAGGCCCTCAGGCGGCAACCGTATTCCGTTGTTCTCATGGACGAGATAGAAAAAGCACACCCGGATGTATTCAATATACTCCTCCAGATCCTGGATGACGGTCGGCTCACCGATGGTCAAGGCCGTACCGTCGACTTCACAAACTGCATCGTCATCATGACGTCCAATCTCGGCACGTCGCAACAGGACTCCTCGGGTGACTACGAGGCGATGAAATCACGGGTCTTGGATATGATTCGATCGTATTTCAAACCGGAGTTTTTGAACCGGCTCGACGATATCCTCGTGTTCCGTACGCTCTCGGACGAGGAGATTCGACGGATCACAGAACTCCAGATCGACAATCTCAAGCTGCGGCTGGCTCTCAACGGTTTGGACCTCGAAGTAGAACCCGATGTGGTACACGCTTTGGCCGAGGAGGGCTTCGATCCCGTGTACGGTGCGAGACCGCTCAAACGATTGATACAAAAACGGATCGAAAATCGGATCGCAACCGCACTGCTCGATGGCTCGGTTCGCGAAGGGGACACGGTTTTGGTGTCGGCGACCAACGGGGAATTCGAGATCCGCGCCAAGGTGTGATGCTCCGTCACCGGAAACCGCCGCCGACCGCATCGCTGGTAGGCACACCCCGGAATCCACGCAAAGAAATCACGGTCCACCATAGGGAATCGGGAGGGGCACCCGATTGTGTTTTTCTGCCGTCCCGGGGAACGATTTGGGAGTAACCGGTGTGCCGGTCTACGGCATCTGCATCTGCCTGTGAGTTCTCGGCTTCCCGACGGTGCAAAAGCGGCTCATGCGTTTTTCCCTCACGTGCATAGCAGCTTGACTTTTGGCGCAAAACCGTCTATAATGTTTTTTTACAACTGTGGTGTGTCCTTGTGGTGTGTCGCCTTTGGAACAACGCTTCCCGCGTTCAAGGAGCTAAACCGT
>CP070677.1:364284-386444 GCA_020352495.1 Candidatus Latescibacterota bacterium | reverse complement strand
GCTGATCACACCGATCGCGATGGAGAAGGAGCTTCGGTTTGCGATCCGCGAGGGCGGCCGGACGGTGGGCGCCGGAGTGGTGACGGATATCGTGGAGTAGGAGATTCCGTGATCGATGTGGGTTTCGACGCGACTTCCGCAGCGCGCGCTTCTGAGCCCGCGCGTGCGAGGACCAGGAGCGGAGAAAATCACATCGATCACGGAGACAGACGATCAATAGCAAGCCGCCACCCGCGCGGATTACAAAAGGATAGTCTTACTGGCTGAGCTCGAATCTTTGCGTAGCGGGATGAGGGCAAGGCCGGACCAAAGACGGCGATCAGGAGGGCCGTTGGTTTGAATTACCAAAAAATCCGAATAAAACTCAAAGCGTACGAGCACGCGACTCTCGATCGCACCACGGATGAGATCGTCAGGACGGCGAAACGGACGGGCGCGAGAGTCAAGGGCCCGATTCCGCTTCCGACGAGGAGATCGGTTTATACGGTGCTTCGTTCGCCGCACGTAAACAAGAAATCGCGGGAGCAGTTCGAGATCCGTATCCATAAGCGCTTGATCGATCTTACCCATACGACACAGCAGACGATCGACGACCTGACAAAACTCGTGCTCCCGGCGGGTGTGGATATCGAGATAAGGACTTGAGCGGCGCGGCGGTCGCGCTTTCCCATCTGGAGATGCCAGAGGGGATCGACGTAAGCGTCGACGCGGCTTCCGCAGCACGCGCTTCTTCACCCGCGCGTGCGAGGACCAGGAGCGGAGAGGCTTACGTCGATCGCCAAGAAACGAGAAGAATAGAGACAACGAGAGGCAAGTAATGCAACTCCTCATAGGCAAAAAACTCGGGATGACACAGGTCTTCGAAGAATCCGGTGGCCTGACACCGGTCTCCGTGATTCAGGCGGGTCCCTGTCCGATCGTCCAGGTCAAGACCACCGAGATGGATGGGTATTCGGCGATCCAAATCGGCTTTGGTGAGGGCAAGGAAAACCGCGTGCGAAAACCGCTCAAAGGTCATTACAAACGCGGCGGCGTGTCACCCTGTCGGATCCTCAAAGAAGTGCGGGTCGACGATCCAGGGCAATTCAAAGTCGGTGAGGCGCTCGACGTCAAGATATTCGAGGGAGCCGAGCGGGTCCACGTAGCCGGAGTGTCGAAGGGAAGAGGATTCGCAGGGACGGTCCGGCGGTACAACTTCAAGAAAGGTCCCGTAACCCACGGATCCAAGAATATTCGCGAGCCGGGTTCGGTTGGGATGTGCGCAACTCCCTCGCGGATCTTCAAAGGGAAGCGACTCCCCGGTCGTATGGGTGGCAGACGGACGACGGTGAGAAACCTCAGGCTCGTCCAGATCGACGCAGAAAACAATCTTCTCTATGTCAAAGGGGCGGTGCCGGGAGCAAACAACGGGATCGTGCTTATTCGTAGAGCGTGAAACTAGAGTTCGAGAGTGTGACATGGTAACGGCAAAATTGTACGAGAGTAACGGAGACGAAAAAGGCACACAGGATTTGCCAAGCGACCTGTTCGAGTGCCAGATCAACGGGCCGGTTATGCATCAGGCTGTAGTGGCCTATCTGGCCAATCAGCGTCAGGGCACGGCGTCGACCAAAGGACGTTCGGAGGTCCGCGGCGGTGGAAGAAAACCGTTCCGTCAGAAGGGAACCGGCAGGGCGCGCGCAGGTACGATCCGCTCGCCGATCCATCGCGGTGGTGGTGTTGTCTTTGGGCCTCACCCCCGGGATTATCGGCAGACGCTGCCAAAAAGAGTAAAACGACTTGCGCTACGTTCATCCCTGTCCAGCCGGGCCAAGGAAGGCGACATTGTCGTCGTGGATGATCTAGAGTTCACCGAACCAAAAACAAAACAGTTTGCGGAACTCTTGAAAAACATGGACAGCTATCAGAAAAAAGTCCTTTTTGTCCTCGCAAAATCCGATTCTGTGGTTCTCAAATCGGCACGTAACATCCCCGACGTGAGAGTGACACTGGGCAACATGGTCAACGCGTACGAAGTGCTTTGGGCGGACAAAATCGTCATTACCCAAAGTGGGTTGAAGTTGATGGAGGAGGTGTTCACGAAATGAGCGACATTCGCCTCCTGGTTCAGAAACCGCTGATCACAGAAAAGAGCACGGCGCTAAAAGAAGCCAACAACCGCTATCTTTTCAAGGTCGACATTCGCGCGAACAAACGCCAGATCAAACAGGCTGTCGAAGAGGTTTTCAACGTGCGAGTCAAGAAGGTGACCACGGCTGTTTATAGAGGCAAGCCGCGGGTGGTCATGAACCGCGCGGGACGTTTCACAGGTAAAGCGCCGAACTGGAAAAAAGCTTACGTGACCCTGGCTGAAGGAGATTCGATCGACGTGTTTGACGTCGTGTAAGAAAGTTGGATACCCATGGCAATCAGGAAATTCAAACCGACAACTCCAACACTCCGCTATCGAACGGTTTCTGATTTTTCTCATCTGACCAAGAAAAAGCCGGAGAAATCGCTCCTTGAGCCTCTCAAGAAGAGCGGCGGGCGCAACAGCAAGGGTCGTATCACAATGCGGCGCCGGGGCGGTGGTCACAAACGGATGTATCGGAGAATCGATTTCAAACGGGACAAACTCAATGTTCCGTCGAAAGTGGCCGCTATCGAGTACGACCCCAACCGGTCGGCGAATATTGCCTTGCTTCATTACTCGGATGGGGAAAAGCGCTATATTCTCTCTCCCGTGGGTTTGCGGATCGGTGACGAAGTAGTCGCTGGTGATTCGGCCGACATCAAACCCGGCAACGCACTGCCGCTCGAGAGGATTCCTTTGGGCACGTCGGTTCACAACATCGAACTGGTCCATGGCAGGGGCGGGCAGATCGTCCGATCGGCCGGTGGGCATGCGCAGATCATGGCCAAAGAGGGCAAACATGTTCAGCTAAAGCTTCCATCGGGCGAAGTAAGAGTTGTTCACAAGGAGTGCTTTGCGACCGTCGGTCAGGTGGGGAACATCGATCACGAAAACGTCGTGTCCGGCAAGGCTGGACGGTCGAGATGGCTTGGCCATCGTCCCAAGGTCCGCGGCGTCGCCATGAATCCAATCGATCACCCGTTGGGTGGTGGTGAAGGCAAGTCAAGCGGCGGCCGGCATCCAGTGACGCCTTGGGGTAAGCCTACTAAGGGCTACAAGACGCGGAAGAAAAAGCCGAGCGACAAGTATATCGTCCGGCGACGTGCAAAGAAAAAGTAATCAGACGGCAGGACGGTTATGGGACGAAGTCTAAAAAAAGGTCCGTATATCGACAAGAAGCTCCTTGGAAGGATCATCGAGATGAACAGGAGCGGTGGCAAGAGGGTTGTCAAAACCTGGGCGCGTCGTTCGACGATTTCACCGGAGTTTGTCGGACACACGGTGGCCATTCACAACGGCAACAAGTTCATCCCGATATACATCAACGAAAACATGGTGGGACACAAACTCGGGGAGTTTGCGATCACCAGGACCTACAGAGGTCACACGAGTAAGACCGGAAAAGACAAAGGCAAGAAGTAAACTTGGAGTAACACAATGGATGCAGTGGCTCGCGCCCGTCATATAGGTTATCCGCCGAGGAAAGTGCGGCTCGTCGCCGAACTCGTACGCGGAAAAAACGTGGAGGAAGCGCTCGAGATCCTCAAGTACACGCAGAGAGCGGCGGCGGCACCAATGAGCAAAACGATCCGGTCAGCGATGCACAACATGGTCAACAAAAAAGGTGGGACGGTGGAGGCCGAGGACATGATTGTGAAATCGATTCGGGTGGACGAGGGCCGCACCCTTTACCGGATCAGACCGCGGGCGCAAGGCCGGGCGTATCGAATCCGAAAACGGAGCAGCCATATAAGCGTTGTGGTCACGATGTCGGACGAGAAGGAATAACGAGGGAGGATTCAACGTGGGGCAAAAAACCAACCCCATAGGACTTAGACTCGGAATCAACCGGACCTGGGATTCGCGCTGGTTCTCCAATAAGGAGTACTCGGAGTGGCTGAGCGAAGACATCAGAATCAGGAAATATATCAAGAAACGGCTTTACAAAGCGGGGGTTGCTCGAATCGAGATCGAACGCTCGAGCGGAAGGGCCATTGTAAATATCTATACCGCTAGACCGGGGATGGTGATTGGGAGGAAGGGATCCGAGGTGGATATGCTTCGTGACGAGCTCAAACACCTCGCCGGCAAGGACATTCAGATCAATATCAAGGACGTCAAGAAACCCGAACTCAACGCGCAGCTCGTCGCCGAACACATCGCCATGCAGCTCGAGCAACGTGTTTCCTTCCGTCGTGCGATGAAAAAAACGCTGGCCTCGGCAATGCGAATGGGCGCGGAGGGGATCAAGGTCCAAACCGCCGGCCGTCTCGGTGGCGCGGAAATGTCACGACGGGAAGGCTATCACGAAGGACGTGTGCCGCTTCATACGCTCCGGGCGGACATCGATTACGCTTTGGCGACGGCGCACACGACATTTGGGTGTGTCGGGGTCAAGGTCTGGATCTATAAGGGAGAGGTATTCCCCAAGGAATTTAAGCAATCGCTGGCGAAATCCGGAGAGGGAACGAACTAGACCATGTTGATGCCAAAGCGCGTAAAGTACCGCCGACAACATCGCGGCCGGATGAAAGGCCAAGCGACCAAGGGCGCCATGATATCTTTTGGCGAGTATGGTCTCAAGGCATTGGAACCCAAGTGGATCACCAACAGACAGATCGAGGCAGCTCGTATCGCGATCCAACGTCACGTAAAACGAATGGGCAAACTCTGGATACGCGTGTTTCCAGACAAACCGGTATCGAAGAAACCGGCGGAAACTCGAATGGGAAAAGGAAAAGGTGCGCCCGAGTTCTGGGTCTGCGTTGTCAAACCAGGCCGGGTCATGTTCGAGCTGGATGGGGTGCCCGTGCAACTTGCACGTGAGGCGATGAGGCTCGCCTCCGCCAAGCTGCCGCTCAAGACGAAGTTCGTGACTCGAAAAGGCGAGGAAGGGTAATCGATGAAGCCACACGAAATGCGTGAAATGACCATCGAGGAGCTCGAGCAGCATCATGAGAGTCTGTTGGAAGAGCTGGTGAACCTGAAAATAAAACTCTCCGTCAAACAGCTCGATAACCCATTGCGTGTTCGTTACTTACGCCGAGAAATCGCACGTGCGAGGACGATCCTCAGGGACAAACAGCTGGGCGCCAAACCGGGCGAGGTGCGCGCGGCGGAATCAGAATCAAACAGTGCTTAGGCTTTTAATCGAGTTCGAGCTTCACCAGGGAGCTAAAAGTGGAACGTAGTCAGAGGAAGACTTTTATCGGTTTTGTGGAAAGCGACAAAATGGACAAGACGATCACCGTGAGGGTCGATCGGCTCGTGAAACACAAGACCTACGGAAAGTACATCAAGCGAACCACGAAACTGAAAGCCCACGATCCGGAGAACTCCTGCGGCATCGGTGACAAAGTGAAAGTGACGGCGACGAGACCACTGAGCAAGTCGAAACGATGGAGACTGGTCGAGATCGTCGAGAAGGCCAAGTAGTCGAAGAGCAATACAACTGAACCGTCGGGTGCTAAGGGTATAGGCGATGATTAGACCGGAAACAATGTTGCATGTTGCGGACAATTCGGGCGCGAAGAGCCTTCTATGCATCCGCGTCCACGGCGGCACGCGTCGGCGCTATGCGAGGATCGGCGATATCATATCGGTGTCGGTCAAGGTAGCCATGCCCGGCGGATTGGTAAAGAAAGGCCAAGTGACCAAAGCCGTCGTTGTGAGAACTCGAAAAGAAATTCGCCGCGCCGACGGCAGCTATATTCGATTTGACGAAAACGCAGCCGTCATCATCAACGAGAACAAAGAACCCATCGGGACACGGATCTTTGGTCCCGTGGCGCGTGAGTTAAGAGAAAAGCATTTCATGAAGATCATTTCGCTTGCGCCGGAAGTATTGTAGGAAAGGCTTCTTCACGGAATCGAATTGTCTGGAGAATAGTCATGATGAGCATTATCAAAAACGACACCGTCAAGGTAATTTCCGGCAACCATAAGGGGAAGGTTGGGAAGGTTCTAAAGGTGTTCCCAGGGACGAACCGCATCATCGTCGAGAAAGTGCATCTAGTCAAACGGCATCAAAAAAAGAGATCACAACAGGACCAAGGCGGCATTCTCGAAAAAGAGGCCCCGATCCACGTGTCAAACGTGCTGCTCGTGTGTCCGAAATGTTCAAAGCCCACCCGCACCGGTGTCGGAGCGCTCGCCGACGGAAAGAAAGTCCGGGTGTGCAAATCGTGCAACGAGATGCTGGTTGCTGGTGATTAATCAAGAGGGTTTTTGACAGTGGCAAGACTCAAAGAGAAATACAAAACAGAAGTTGCTCCGGCGCTTCAAAAAGAATTCGGTTTCAAAAACGTAATGCAGGTCCCGAAGCTCGAAAAGATCGTCATCAACACGGGAATGGGCGAGGCGATCCAAAATTCCAAGCTTCTCGACGCGGCAATGGCGGATATCGGCGCCATCTCAGGGCAGCAGCCAAAGCTGTGTCGGGCAAGGCTCTCGGTCGCCGCGTTCAAGCTCCGGCAGGGTATGCCCGTCGGCTGCAAGGTGACCCTTCGAGGCGATCGTATGTACGAGTTCTACGACAGGCTTGTCAATGTGGCCCTCCCAAGAATCCGGGATTTCCGCGGGGTGCCGGCAAAAAGTTTTGACGGCCGGGGCAACTACACGCTCGGGATCAAGGAGCATATCATTTTTCCCGAGATCGATTATGACAAGGTTGCTCAGATCTTTGGAATGGATATAACGATCGTGACCACGGCAAAGAACGACGAACAGGGATTCATGCTGCTCAAGCACATGAATATGCCGTTCAGAAACCAGTAGGCAACAAGGGGGAAGCGTGGCCAAGAAGTCCTGGATAGCCAAGGCAAAGAGAACACCAAAATTCAAGGTTCGCGCCTACAGTCGTTGTAGTCGCTGCGGCCGTTCGCGCGCCTATTTGAGAAGATTTGGAATCTGCAGGATTTGTTTCCGGGAGCTATCGCTCGAGGGGAAGATTCCTGGTGTGGTGAAGGCTAGCTGGTAAGAAGAGACAAACGATAAAGTCACATGTTCTCAATTCACGGAGGACATCAAAGTGAGCATGACCGATCCAATCGCCGATTATTTGACACGAATTCGAAACGGCCTTCGCGCCCGTCAAAGATACACGGATATTCCGGCATCACGGGTCAAGGCGGAATTGAGCAAAATTCTGGTGAGTGCCGGATATATCAAAGGTGTCAAGTTTATCGATGATGACAAACAGGGGTTGCTGCGTATCTATCTGAAATACGGGAAAGATAACGAGGCTGCCATAAACGGCCTCAAGAGAATAAGCAAGCCGAGCCTGAGGGTTTACGTAGCCTCGAACAAGATTCCGCGTGTGCTCGGTGGGTACGGTATGGCGATACTGTCGACGTCTCAAGGCATTCTGCCGGATTCCGAGTGTCGCAATCGAGGCATCGGCGGCGAAGTCATATGTGAGGTTTGGTAATGTCGAGAGTTGGACAGCGACCGATAAACGTTCCCAGCGGCGTAACGATTACCTTTGAAGGATCGACCGCCACCGTCAAGGGCCCGAAGGGTACGATCACCAAGGTGCTTCCGTCCGTGTGCCGTTATACACAGGAGGGAGACATATATATCGTTACCCGGGAGACCGAGGACAGACACTCGAGGTCGATGCACGGTCTGGCGAGGACGCTGCTTCACAATATGGTCGTCGGAGTGACCGAAGGTTTTGCCAAAGAGCTCGAGATCGTCGGGGTTGGGTACCGGGCTGAAATCAAGGGTAAGGACCTCGTATTGACGTTGGGGTTTTCACATCCGATCAATTACCCCATCCCGGAAGGGATCAAGATCGAAGTACCGTCTCCCACGCAGATCAAGGTAAGCGGAATCGTAAAGGAACAAGTTGGACAGGTGGCCTCGGAGATTCGCCGGTTTCGTCCGCCTGAACCGTACAAGGGCAAAGGCGTCAAGTACGTCGGCGAATATATCCAGAGAAAGGCGGGCAAGGCTGCCGTCGGGGCTTAAGCCTGCCGGTGCCGCCGCGGGCGTGGCTCGAAGCGGCCGTGTAGTGGGGAATGAGTAATGAAGATAGCGAACGAAAAAGTATACAAAAGACAAAGACGCCACCGTCGCGTGCGTAGCCGCGTCGTCGGAACCTCCGAAAGACCGAGGATGTGCGTCTTCAGGAGTGCGAGACACATTTACGCGCAGATAATCGATGACACCGAAGGACGGACCATTGCCGCGGCATCGAGTCTGAGAGCCCGCCCCGTGAGCACCGAGAAGACGGACGAGAAATCGCCCGCAGCTGGCAAAAAGATGGTATTGGCGCGAGAGGTCGGCAAGCTCATTGCCGAAGCGGCAAAACAGAAAGGTATTAGTAAGGTCAGTTTCGACCGAGGAGGATACCTATATCACGGGCGAGTTGCCGCCTTGGCGGAGGAGGCAAGAAAGCACGGACTGGAGTTTTAGGTCACGCCTCAATGAATATGTCAGTACTCAGTCAAAGGAGCGAGTCGATGCCAAGTTCGATTGACGGCGAAGAGAGGGGTTTCTAGCCTATGGTGCAAAGATCCCAAGCAAGAAAACCAAATAGCGGTTTCGAGGCGAAGCCGAAGGAACCAGAGTTTATCGAACAGACGATCCATGTGAACCGCGTAGCAAAAGTCGTCAAAGGCGGAAGACGGTTTAGCTTCAACGCAATCGTCTCCGTTGGCGATGGCATGGGTCGGGTCGGGGTCGGATTGGGTAAGGCCAACGAGATCATCGATGCGATTCGTAAGGCGTCAGAAATTGCCAAACGCTCGATGGTTCGGTTACCTCTCATTGGAGGCACGATTCCTTTTACCGTGAGGGGAAAGTACGGCGCGGGATACGTGATCTTGAAACCGGCGTCTCCCGGTACAGGTGTGATTGCCGGTGGCGCTGTTCGCGCCATCATGGAGTCTGCGGGGATCCGGGATATTCTTGCCAAATCACTCGGATCGAACAACCCTCACAACGTCGTCAAGGCGACAATGGAAGGATTGAAACAACTAGAGAGTGCCAAGGAAGTCGCGAGGAGAAGAGGCATCAGTGTGAATGAATTGTTCGCGATCGAGAACAAGGAACTTAAGCATGGCGAAGAAGCTAAGAATAACACAGGTGAAGAGCCTGATCGGCCGTCAGCCAAAGCATAAGCGGACGATGAAAGCCATCGGGTTTCATCATAACTACGAGACGCTGGTAAAGGAGGATACCCCACAGCTCCGGGGTATGTTGCATCAGGTCAGACACCTGGTGCGTGTGGAGGAAGAAAAGGCGGCCAAGTAATGAGAATCGGTGAGTTGAAGGCGGCCGAGGGGTCGCGGAAAAAGAAAAAACGCATCGCTTGTGGAACGGGCTCCGGTTACGGGAAAACGGCGGGCAAGGGGCACAAGGGACAGAGATCGCGGTCGGGCAGCAGGATTCCCGCATGGTTCGAGGGCGGGCAGATGCCCCTTCAGAGACGACTGCCCAAGCGGGGTTTTCACAATCAGTTTCGAACGATCTTCCAGATCGTCAACGTGAAAGATCTCAATCGCTTTCCTGCCGATGCGGGGGTGGATGTGAACAGTCTCTACGAGGCCGGGCTCATCAGGAAAAAACGCGTACCGGTCAAACTCCTGGGCGCCGGAGAAATCGACCGGCCGCTCAAGGTGAGCGTTCATGCGTGCACTAGAAAAGCGAAGGAACTGGTGGAAAAGGCAGGCGGCGAGATCCGAATAATCGGATCGTAATTCGCCAGGAGCGATTCGTTCTTTGACAAATGATTTCTAAGCTTCAAGAGATTTTCAGTATACCCGAGCTCAAGCGGCGGGTGCTGTTTACGCTTGCGCTCCTCATCGTATACCGGATCGGCGGCCATATAACGACGCCTGGCGTGGATCCTACGGTGTTGACGGCGTTCTTCCAGGGGAAACAGGGAACGATTCTTGGGCTTTACGATCTCTTCGCCGGTGGCAATCTCGAAAAGGCGACGATCTTTGCGCTGGGGATCATGCCTTACATCAGCGCATCGATTATTTTGCAGCTTTTTCAGGCAGTGATTCCCTATTTCGAGAAGCTCGCGAAGGAGGGCGAAGAGGGTAGAAAGAAGATCACACAGTACACGCGGTACGGGACGGTCGTCCTCTCGGCGATCCAGGCGACTGGGATCGCCATCTTTCTCGAGAGCATGACCGGTCCGGGTGGTGAGCCGGCTGTGATCAATGCCGGTTGGGGGTTCCGGTTGATCACGGTGCTCACGTTGACTTCCGGAACCGTGTTCGTGATGTGGTTGGGCGAGCAGATATCCGAGCGGGGTATCGGGAACGGCATATCGTTGATCATCACGATCGGGATCATCGCCCGGTATCCTACGGACACGCTAAATACGTGGCGGGCCGTATCGATCGGACAGATGTCGCCGTTCAAGCTTTTGATACTGCTGGCGATAATGGTTGCGGTCGTTGCGGGGATTATTTTTGTCACTCAGGGTCAACGACGGATCCCCGTTCAGTATGCAAAAAGAGTTGTGGGGCGAAAGATCTATGGCGGTCAGGCAAGCCACATCCCGTTGGGCGTGAACATCGCCGGTGTTATTCCAATTATCTTTGCCCAGTCGATCATCATGTTTCCAGGGACGATCGCAGCGTTTTTCAAAGACTTTACGATTATGCAGAGTATCGCCCTCATCCTGACACCGGGGCACATCGTCCATATGGTTCTCTATTCGGTGATCATCGTGTTCTTTGCGTATTTCTATACGGCGATCGTGCTAAACCCGGTCGACGTCGCCGAGAACATGAAAAAATCCGGCGGGTTTATACCGGGAATCCGGCCGGGTAAGAGAACCGCCGAGTTCATCGACCGGGTGCTCACGCGAATCACGCTCCCGGGTGCTATTTTCCTGGCGTTTATCGCGGTGCTACCCGATGTCTTGATAACCAAGGCGAACGCGCCGTTCTACTTTGGCGGGACAGGCCTTTTGATCGTAGTTGGTGTGGTTCTCGATACGCTTCGGCAGCTCGAATCGCACTTGTTGATGAGACATTACGAAGGTTTTACCAAGCATGGACGGTTGAGAGGGAGACGATAATGAATCTGGTGATTCTTGGAGCGCCGGGATCCGGCAAGGGCACCCAGGCCGCGCGAATCGCGGAGCAAGGAAAAATACAACACGTATCCACCGGAGATCTGCTAAGAGACGCGGTGGCGAAACAGTCTCCGATCGGCAAACAGGTCGAGAGCATCATGGCGGCGGGGAAGCTCGTGTCGGATGGGATCGTTCTCCAGCTGATCCGCGAGACCCTCACCGATAGCGACGAACGGGGTAAATGGAATGGTTGGATCCTCGATGGTTATCCGCGCAATCTTTCCCAGGCGGAGGCGCTGGAAGGTGTGTTAAAGGACGTGGGCGAGACCGTCGAGGGAGTAGTCTACATCGAGCTCGATCCTGATGTGATCGTCGAACGTCTCTCCAACCGGCGGACCTGTGCGTCGTGCAAAGCGGTTTACCATCTTGTGAGCAAACCGCCCGCAGTGGAAGGGAAGTGTGATTCCTGTGGTGGGGAGCTGTACCTGCGGGACGACGACAAACCTGAAACGATAAGAAAACGACTGGAGGTCTACGACAACGAGACGCTTCCGATTCTCGGACTCTATGAAAAGCGGTATCGGGTTCACCGGGTCGACGGCTCCAAACCGATCGACGACGTGACAACCGATATTACGAGGCTGATCAGTCTATGATTTATCTCAAATCGCCCTCAGAGATCGCGATCATAAAGAGAAACGGGGCGATTCTAAAATCCTGTTTCGAAGCGATCTCGAAAATGATTGAGGTCGGGGTCAAGAAAAAGGAAATAGACGAGGTCGTAGAGGACGTCATCGCAAAGAACAAGGCCAGACCGGCGTTCAAAGGTTTTCACGGTTATCCGGCGGCGACGCGTATATCGGTAAACGACGAGGTCGTCCACGGAATACCAAATGGCCGGGTCCTCGAAGAAGGTAACATCTGCGGGATCGACATCGGGGTATACAAAGACGGTTACTACGCGGACGCGGCAAGAACGTTCGCCGTAGGCGGGATCTCGGAGCAGACTCACAAGCTTCTCGACGTTGCCCGGACCGCACTGGAAAAGGGAATAGAAAAGGCGAGGATTGGCAATCGGCTCGGTGACATATCTCACGCGGTCGAGTCCTACGTCAAACGAAACGGGTTTTCGGTGGTGAAAACCCTCGTGGGCCACGGAATTGGACAACAGATGCACGAGGAGCCACAGGTACCCAACTTCGGACCCCCGGCCCAAGGCCCGGAGCTGGAGGAAGGTCTGGTACTAGCGATCGAGCCTATGGTCAATGTCGGCAAAAGCGACGTCTACACGTTGCAAGACGGTTGGACGGTGGTGACTGTCGATCACAGTTATTCGGCTCATTTCGAAGATACCGTTGCGATAACAAAGGATGGGCCGCAAATTCTGACTCGCTGAGCGGGGTCCAAAGGTTTCCAGCAAAGGATGAACGCGCCGTAGTGGCAAAAGAGCAAGGGATAACGGTAGAAGGCACGGTTGTTGAGGCGCTTCCGAACACGATGTTTCGTGTTGAGCTCGAAAACAAACACATCGTGCTCGCTCACGTGTCGGGCAAGATGAGAATGCACTTTATCAAGATACTCCCTGGTGACCGGGTGACCGTTGAATTATCACCGTATGATCTGACGAAAGGACGAATCGTATATAGGTACAAGTGACAGGAGATATCAGCGTGGTCGGGACTCGATGTAAGTTTCTCCGCTCCTGGTCCTCGCACGCGCGGGTGAAGAAGCGCGTGCTGCGGAAGTCGCGTCGAAACCAACATCGAGTCCCGAAGCGCTCGCTTCGGTAATGTCGACTCCCGGTCACAGTGGTCGTGGTCACACAGAAAGCACGGTAGATATCATGAAGGTACGAACCTCAGTCAGAAAGATTTGCCCTCATTGCAAGATCGTCCGGCGAAAAGGTGTCTTGCGCGTGATCTGCAAAGACAAGCGGCACAAGCAGCGCCAAGGCTAGGAATCGGTGCACAACGGTAGTGGCCTAGAAAGGAGAATCATCCGTGGCACGTATCGCAGGCGTTGACATACCAAACGACAAACGTCTCGAAGTCAGCCTCACCTACATCTTCGGGATCGGGCGGACGTCCGCCCTGAAGATCTGTGAGAAGACGGGCCTGGATCCCGACCGCAGGGTCAAGGATCTCAATGAGGAGGAGACGATCAAGATCCGTAACGTGATCGAGAACGATTACAAAGTGGAGGGGTCGTTGAGGGGCGAAGTGAGCTACAACATCAAACGGCTGATGGATATCGGCTGCTATCGGGGACAACGTCACAAGCGGGGACTCCCCGTGCACGGCCAACGCACGAGCACAAATGCCCGGACACGAAAAGGACCACGGGCACGTCCAGGGGCTGGCAAGAAGAAGAAGTAACCGACCAGTCTTGGGACAGAGTTAGGAGGAAATCTTGGCCAAACCAAAACGGGCGACCAGGAAAAAGAAAGCCAAAAAGGTAGACGTCGCGGGCGTTGCCCATATCAAATCGACGTTCAACAACACTATCATCACCATCACGGATATGACGGGTAACGTTGTCTCTTGGGCGAGTCCGGGGACGATGGGTTTCAAGGGCTCGAGAAAGAGCACACCGTTCGCCGCCCAACAGGCCGCGGATCGGTGCGCCAGAGAAGTGATGGATATGGGGATGAAAAAAGTCGAGGCGTGGATCAAGGGCCCCGGCGCCGGGCGTGAAGCGGCGATACGTTCGCTCAAATCCGCCGGTTTGGAGGTTACGGCCGTCAAAGACGTAACGCCTGTGCCTCATAACGGCTGCCGCCAAAGAAAGAGACGCAGAGTGTAACCGGGGTAGACCCGTTGGGAGAATAGTATGGCGAGATATCGAGACGCAAAATGCAAACTCTGTCGCCGCGAGGGTGCGAAGCTCTTTCTCAAAGGAGACAGATGCTATTCGAATAAGTGCGCGATTGAGAAACGTGATTATCCTCCCGGTCAACACGGCCGGCGGCGGAGAGGCAAACCATCGAAGTACAACATCCAGCTGAGGGAAAAGCAGAAGATCCGTCGGATGTACGGTCTTTTGGAGGCGCAGTTCCACACGTATTTCGTTAAGGCTGCCCAGCAGAAAGGCATTACTGGAACCAATCTCCTTCAGATGCTGGAGCGGCGTTTGGACAACATTGTATACCGGATGGGCTTTTGCTCGTCGCGGGCCATGGCGCGTCAGCTTATCCGGCACAGCCACTTTCAAGTGAACGGCAGAAAGGTAAACATCCCAAGCTATCTGGTCTCGCCGGGTGAAAGAGTAGCTCCGAGGGACAATAGCAAGAATCTGTTTATCATTCAAGAGAGTATGAAAAACATCGATACTCGACAGATCGTGCCGTACTTGGACGTGGATCCGAACAAGATGGAAGGCGAACTTCTCGAGGTCCCATCGAGAGACGCCATACCGGTCCCGATGAACGAGCAAATGGTTGTCTAGCTCTACTCGAAGTAAGCGAACGATAGGAAAGAACGGACTCAGTCGATGCAAGATCGCTCGATGAGGAGGCGTTGATCAATGAAGTGGCGTAACCTGTTGATGCCCAAAGAGATAGCCAAAGACGAGGAAGTAAAGGCCACCTCGGCCGGGAAATTTGTCATCGAACCTCTCGAACGGGGTTTTGGCCAGACCGTGGGAAACGCTCTCCGGCGCACGCTGTTGTCATCCATACAAGGAGCCGCCGTTACCGCGGTTCGAATCCATGGTGTGCTCCACGAGTTGAGCAACATCCCCGGTGTTCTCGATGACGTTGCTGACATCATATTGAACCTCAAGCAGCTCGTTGTGATCATGCATTGCGATGATCCGAAATTCCTGCGTTTGAGCGTTGAAAAAGAGGGGGACATCACCGCGGCTGACATCGAAGAAGACGCGGACATCGAGATCGTCAACAAAGACCTTCGTATCTGCACTGCAACCGAGAAAGCCAAAGTGGAGATGGAGATCCTAATTGGCCATGGCCGAGGATATCAACCGGCGGAGAATCATAACCTCGACGATTTTGACATTGGTCTCGTACCCGTCGACTCGAACTTTTCCCCGATTAGAAAAGTCGCTTACACCGTCGAGAACACACGAGTCGGACAACGTACCGACTACGACAAACTGATCCTCGACATTGCGACCAACGGTAGCGTCACCCCCGAAGATGCACTGGGGTACGCCGCAAAGATCGTCAAAGACCACATGCTTCTCTTTATCCACTTCGACGAGGAACCGATGGAGGAAGCAGAAGAAGAAGTCGACGAGGAACTCGAAAAGCTCAAGGAACTCCTCAGTCGGAGCGTCGAAGAATTGGAGCTCTCGGTTCGCTCGAGCAACTGCCTGAGACGCGCGAATATCAAGACGCTTGGTGACCTCGTGAGGCGCACCGAACAAGACATGCTCAAGTACCGGAACTTCGGTAAACAGAGCCTGAAGGAAATCAGCGAAATCCTCAATGGGATGAAGCTGTATCTTGGAATGGATGTGGACGGGATTCTCGGCGGTAAAGAGCGGGAAGAAGAAAGACCGCCAGAACAAGACCAAGAGCCGACACAAACACAAGAAGAAGAAACAGCCGAGGCCATCTAGGCTTGATGAGAGGCGTTAACAATGAGACATCGAGTTGATCATCGCAAACTAGGGCGCACGCGGAGCCATCGAAAAGCGATGCTCGCCAATATGGTTACTTCGCTCTTTGACAAGGAGAGAATCCAAACAACGGATGCAAAGGCGAAGGAAGCGCGCCGCCAGGCGGAAAGGCTGATTACGCGGGCGAAAAAGGGTTACACGGCGTACCAGGAACACCAGTCGCTCAAGGAAGCGGGCAAGGACGTCGAATCAAAACAGATGCAGGCGGAAGCGCTTGCCCACTGGCGCGTCGCGAGCCGGGTTGTCCGCAACAGAGCGGTTCTCAAAAAGCTCTTTGACAAAATCGCTCCATTGTATATGGAACGCGATGGTGGCTACACACGTATTCTCCGCGTAGCTACCCGCCAGGGTGACAACGCCAAAACGGTTCTTTTGGAACTGGTCGGGACGGAGATCACGAGGGAACCCGCTCGGAAAAAGAAGAAAAAGGCCGAAGCGGAGGAAACCGAGAAAACGAAGGCCAAGGAAAAAGAGAAGAAGACCGCCAAGACAAAAAAAGCAAAGAAAGCCGAAGAAAAAGTAGAAGCCGAAGAAGCTGAAAAAGAAGCCAAAGTAGCCAAAGAAGACACAGAGTCTCCAGAGGCCGAGGAAGCAGAGACAAAAGAGGCTTCCGAAGAAGATAAGTAGACAAGGACGCATCCAGTACGCCAGGTTTCGTGCGAAGATTATCCTTCCACTTTTTTCTCCCCATAATTCTTGGTGTCATTACTTTGTCGCCGCTGCCATGCAGCGGCGATTCGTTTTTGGAACGTTTCCGTTCACACACCACTGTTCTTCCGAAGGATGAGCTTCGGGCCGCGTGGGTGGTCCGTTACGCGCTCACATCTCAAGACGAAATAGACCGCGCAGTGGATTATGCCATCCGGGCCCGGTTTCACCTGTTGTTTGTACAGGTTAGAGGTAGGGGGGACGCGTACTATGTCTCCGATCTCGAGCCGGCTGCGGGGGACGTCGAGCGTCCCGTGGACGAATTTGACCCGCTGGAGTATTTTCTCGCTCGGGCGCACGAGGCGGGGATAGCCGTCCACGTGTGGATCAACGTTTATTATGTCTGGTCAGACCACCAGAATTCCCCCCCACCCGATCACATCGTACGACGGCACCCCGAATGGCTCGTATCGAATCAGGATGGTGTGCGTATGGATAAGCTCCCCGTTTCTGTTTGGCAGGGTCGGGGAATCGAGGGGTACTTTGTCTCTCCGAGTAATCGAGAAGTCCGTCGACATATCGTCGAAGTGATTCAGGACATCACCTCGCGGTACCCGATAGATGGTGTCCATCTCGATTACGTTAGGTACCCGGGGATCGACTTCGACTTCGGACCGACGGAACGTACCGCGTTTGCGTTACGCTTCGGTGTGGATCCGTTGCATCTTCGCGATGATGTTGAAGAGAAAGAGAGCTTTTCTGGTGTTCCTGACGTTGTTGGGACAGAGATCGAGGCATTGCTGGACAGCACATACACCGAGTGGCGGGTATCGCAGGTGGACTCGCTGGTGAGGTTGGTGCGGACGGCAATCGGGAAGCTACCGTTGTCGGCAGCGGTCGTTCCCGAGATTGGAACGGCCCGGGTGGCAAAGGGACAGGGTTGGCCGCGATGGGTTCAGGAACGGATCGTCGATTTCATTGTGCCCATGGCGTACAACTACGAGCCCGCAGAGCTGGTCCGTCTTGTCAGAACGATTCGTCGGACCGTTGGGGCGGAGCATCTGCTCGTTGGCCTGCCCGTATTTGACGGACGGTCGAGATACCTTGGGTATTCGGTGTCTCTTCTAAGACAAGAGGGTGTTCTCGGATATTCGCTCTTCTCTTATAACGAGCTGGAGAAGGAGCCCTTTTCCGTGCGGTTCCTCGAACGAGTGTTCTTGGGCGAGCCCGTAGAGTCTGACGAGTCCGAAGAGTCTCCGGAATCCGACGAGCTGGAAGAGTCTCACGAGTCCGACGAATCCGAAGAGAGGGAAACACCTCGGGAATGACCGAAACATCGACCCAATCTCCCCTTGACAAGGGAGGCGTATTGTATTATCATATTATTGTGAAACTATACAATCGCAGATAATACATATGGTTACGGTGGCTATCATGTCAATAGAAATGATAAAAGAGTTCGCCTATGTCGCCCTGGGGATCGCCGCATATTTGGTGCTGATCGTTTGGGTGTTTCCGAAACTCGGGATTCGCACCTGAGCAAGCAATGTGTGCGACCGGCCGGTCGGGCCGGAGAAACGAGGAGAACACAAGGGGAGAGATACCCGATGAACGAGCCGTTGGATGACAGGTTCCAGAGGGCGGCGAAGGTTTTGAAAGCCCTCGCGCATCCGCTCCGTCTGGCGCTCGTCTGCGGGCTCCGGCATCAGCCGTGCACTCAGACATTTATCGCCGACACGCTTGAGCTTCCGCAATCAACGGTGGCGCAACATCTAAAAGTCCTTCGCTCCCAGGGTGTCGTCAAAGCCGAGCGACGCGGCGTTGAGGTCGTTTTTTCATTGGCCGATCCTCAACTCACACAGATTCTCGATACCCTTTGTTCGAGAGAAGCGCACACGGAACACAGCCGATACACATGGGAAGAAATCGCGGCGTTGGACCGCGCGAGAAGAGCTACCGGTGCGTGTTGATCGCCCCAGCGCATCACGGCATCACGGGAGGTAAACGAAATTGCCGCTCTATGAATACAAATGTGAAAACTGTCAGGGAGTGTTTTCCGAACTGAGATCCATGTCCGAGCGAGAAGCTCCAATCACATGTCCCGATTGTGGCGGCGAAGGCAAGATCATCTTTAGCACGTTTGCCCAAGGCGGACAAAAGGGACCGGCAGAGGGATTCTGCCCTATGCCGGGGACAGGGAACGGCCCGTGCGCGAAGCCGACATGAGGCATTTAGTCATTCCCGCGGCGTGACCGCGGGTTGGGATTGATGACGACGTCTCAGGGGAAGACGGGTGAGCGGTTCAATACCGCTCACCTTTTTTTGCGGCCGGTGGCCGGCAATACGCCGCTTCGAATCACTCGAAACGAGCCTGCGGCTTCGGTCGTCCGCGCCCGCCCGTTTGTATCTACTTCGTGAGCAGTACCTTTGTTACCGACTGATGTCCCGAGGCGTTCAAGCGAACGAAGTACATCCCCGAGGGTAGCCGTTCCGAGTTCTCCGCGTCGCCATTCCATGTGATCCGATGAGTGCCGGCCGGATAGGGCCGATCAATCAGCGTTGCCACACGGCGTCCCGCCACATCGTAGACCGATACGTTGGCCCGTCCCGGTTTTGCGAGAAAGAAATCGAGTTCGGTCACTGACGTGAATGGATTGGGCTGGGCGGGCAAAAGCAGCACGGGTGACGAGGTGGCAATCTGCGGCGCATCACCAACCCCCGTACCCGGTAGACACGGACGGTAGATCACGTAGAACACCCAATCGCCGGTGACTCCCAACAGACATGCGTCGTTCCATCCTCCGGGCACCGCATATACGACATTCTTACCCCCCTGGCAACCGTTTCCGTCGTGGACCACGCTCGGGGCGAAGGGATCTCCGGCGTTTGAATTGAGGAACTCCAACGTCACCGTGAACGGGCCCGAATCTATGGCGATCTCATCGGGGAGCGGCTCGAGATCGAACTCGTTGATGACACCATCGGTGAGTTGCGGTCCCGGCAGAGTGAAGATCGGCGCTCCCGGATTCGGCAGACCTGCTGCGTAGATTTTGATTGCCTGTTCGAGCGACTGAGGACTCCCGCCGAACTGAGATCCCCAACCGATACCCACACGCAGAATTTCGAGTGGGTAGTGGTCTGCGGGGGCGTCGAGCACCGCACCCGCTTCCTCACCGGGAACAAAGCAGGGGCACACCACTTGACCTGCTCCGGTGTAGTTCTGGAGCGGTGGTTCTTCCGGGCACTGTGCGAGTGCCCCACCGGGAATGCGCGCGAAGAAGACAAAGACCGACACAAGGAGGATAGCGGCAGCGGCACGGTGTAAGGGAGCCGACGCAGTTTCCTCAAAGTCACAGACTGCTCGGGATTCAGGCAGTTTCGACCGTCGATGATTTTCACGGATCGTAAAAGCACAGAACTTCATAGAATCCTCACTTTCGTTACGGAGTCCGTTCTGCATACGTGGGCGTGGGCTTTTCAATAATATAGCACAATAACGCTAGAATGCCGGACTTGTATAGAACGCCACATATTGATAGGCTTCACGCATGCCAAAGCGACACACCATAGCCCACCAGCGGGCATTATCGACTGTCCTTGTCTGTCTTTGTGTTTTTTCTCAGTTCTTGCTCCCCGCCTGTGAGTCTTCCCAAGATAAAGTCGGTGGGCGCGATATCTCTTCACCGACTCAACACCTCATCGCGGGGAAGAGCATTCAAGCGGATAAGGCTGTTGTGGTTACTGCAGACTCGATTGCGTCGCGGGTTGGAGTCGATGTGCTAAAGCGTGGTGGCAATGCGGTGGATGCCGCCATAGCCGTCGCGTTTGCCCTCACCGTAACCTACCCCCGAGCGGGTAACATCGGTGGCGGCGGTTTTATGCTGATCCGGCTCGCCGGTGGTCAAACGCATTTCATCGACTACCGTGAAACGGCACCGGCTGCAGCAACGCGTGATATGTATCTCGATCCTCTCGGGAATGTCATCGACAAAAAGAGCACAAGGGGACATCTCGCCGCCGGTGTTCCGGGGACGGTTGCGGGGATGGCTCTCGCCCACCGGCGGTTTGGATCGCTTCCCTGGGAAGATCTTCTGGAGTATGCGTGGAGACTGGCGAAAGAGGGCTTTCCCCTCGATGGCTTTTTTGTTCGGTCGATCAGCGAGAAGCAGCAGCTCCTCGAGTCGCACCCCGAGACACGCCGGTTGTTTGTGAGTTCCGGTTTGTCACCCGGTGACCGTTTTGTTCAACCGGAGCTGGCCGAGACGCTTCACCGGCTGATGACTGAGGGCGAGAAGGATTTTTATCGGGGAAAGACCGCCGATCTGATCGCCGCCGAGATGGAGCGGGGAGGTGGGCTCATCACAAAAGCTGATCTCGCATCGTACAAACCTGTTTTCAGGGAACCCATACGTGCGTCGTATCGTGGGTTTGAACTGATTTTGGCGCCGCTCCCGTCGTCGGGAGGGATCATTCTATCCGAGCTTTTTCAAATGCTCGAGAAATTCACCGTAGGCGAAATGGGATATCATTCCAGATCTCATGTCCATCTGCTCTGTGAGGCAGAGAAAATCGTCTATCGGCTCCGTGCGTTGTATATGGGCGACATCGATTTCTACCCCACACCATGGCGGGAACTCGTGGATCCTAGATACACCGACCGTCTCTATCGGCTCATTGACATGTCGCGTGTGCTCCCCGTGCGCGAACTCGACACGATCGACCTCTCACCGTCTGCGGGGTCCGGAGAGTCCGAACAAACCACCCACGTCTCCATCGTCGACCAATGGGGAAATGCCGTTGCCAACACGTACACGCTAAATGGCATCTTTGGGTCCGGGGTGACGGTGACGGGCGCAGGCTTCCTTCTCAATAATGAGATGGATGACTTCAGTATCAAACCGGGGCACCCCAATATTTACGGTCTTGTCGGGAGCGATGCCAACGCGATTGCGCCGGGCAAACGGATGCTGAGCTCGATGTCGCCGACAATCGTATTGGCGGGCAACGAACTCTTTATGATCGTGGGTTCACCCGGTGGGGCGACCATTCCAACGACGGTTCTCCAGGTCATTTCGAATGTCATCGACTTCGGGATGACGCTAGAGGAGGCGGTGGCCGGGCGGCGGGTTCACAATCAGTACCTTCCCGACAAGATCTCGATCGAAGTCGACGCGCTTGCTCCATTGGTGATCGAAGCGCTCGAGACCCTGGGTCACAAGGTCGTCACCCGAAAGAACATTGGAGACGTCCAGGCGATCCTCATACGAAACGGCCGCCGCCACGGCGATTCAAGCTCGCCGGGCAGCGGCCGGGTGTCTGGTGTTTCCGATCCACGCGGAAACGGCCGCGCGATTGGGTACTAGTGCTGGTGCGTATGCGTCTGTGTTCGCCGGTGTGTGAATTTATGTGAGTACTTCTTTTCCTCCTCGTCCAAGTACTCGCCTTCCGCATCGTAATACGGTTCGATATCGACCGGGATCTTCTTCAGCTTCGTCAGCAATCGTTCGAGATCCTCTGACGGGTTTCCGTACTTATCGATAAACGCCTTTGCTCCATCGTAATCCCCGAGCGCCTCGATCATGAGAAGCTCGTTCGCCATCGCCTCGACCGCCGCGGGCATCTTGTCCAGATTGACGTGGAACTTTTCCTTTTCGGGATCGAGTGTGATCGCACCCTGCTCGCGGAAGAAGTTGAACTCCATCATATTGGCTTTGCCGTGCG
>CP070677.1:359881-364184 GCA_020352495.1 Candidatus Latescibacterota bacterium | reverse complement strand
GTCCGACACCTGCAAACCCGCAGGCCTTCAAGAACGTCCGCCGGTCGCAGGACCTTAAAAAGCGATTTAGAATGGATCGGTCTGCCATGAGTCGTCTCCTCAGAGTCACGTTATTTTGCCCGATATGGGTTCGCGATCCGTATCGGGATTGTAGACACAATGGTCGCAAGCATCGGGTGTGTGGCAAGTCTTGCATGCCAGCACGTCGGACTCCGGCCCGAACTCGGGTCCTCCCCGACGCGCGAGCGCCTGAACGCCAAGCCAGACCCCAACAAGGCCTACGACACCGATTACCGCTACCAACAAGTGATATAGCATAGTTATTTTCCCATCCCCGCAAACCCCATAAACGCCATTGACAGAATTCCCGCTATGATCAGTGTCAAAGCCGCTCCTTTGACCACCGACGATACATCGGCGAGCTCGAGACGCTCACGAAGCCCGGACATAAAGAGCAAGGCCAACGTGAATCCCACACCGGCTCCCAGAGCAAAGGACAGACATCGGATGAAGTCGTACTGCCGGTTGGTTTGAAAGAGGGCAACGCCGAGAATTGCGCAGTTCGTCGTTATCAGAGGCAGAAAAATGCCAAGAGCCCGGAAGAGCGCGGGGCTGAATTTCTTGATAAACATTTCCACGAGCTGAACCGCCGAGGCGATCACTACGATATAGGATATCAGGTGTAAATAGGGGGCATTAATTGCCACCAAAGCCTTGTGAATGCCAAAGGCACAGGTGGAGCTTACCAGCATGACAAACATCACCGCGGCGCCCATCCGGAGGGCCTTATCTGTCTTGTCGGATACCCCAAGAAACGGGCAGATCCCCAGAAACATCGCCAACACGAAGTTGTTGATAAGACACGCGTCGATAAAGATCTGAAGCGGTGAGACGTTGTTCATGTCTGTTGTGCCTTTCGTCTCTCGCGCACCCAGTTGAACGCAAGCAGCCAGCCACCGAGAACAAAGAACGCCCCGCCGGGGAGTATCATGATCGCCCACGGCTCAAAGCTCGGTCCAAATACACGGATGCCCGCGATGGTGCCGCTGCCAAGGATCTCCCGTACGAGTCCCAAACAAAAACAGGCAAATGTAAATCCGATCCCCATCCCGAGCGCGTCGAGCATCGAGCGCCCCACTGTGTTCTTCGATGCAAACGCCTCCGATCGGCCGAGAATCATACAGTTTACGACGATAAGTGAAATAAACGCTCCGAGTGCCTTGTGAATGTCGAGACTTATCGCCTGGATCAGGTATTCGACGACAGTCACAAATGTCGCGATGACAAGAATGAACGACGCAATTCGAACCTGTTTTGGGATCAGTTTGCGGACGATCGATACGATCGTGCTCGACATGAACAGCACAAACGTTGTTGCAGCTCCCATCGCAAGGGCATTGATGACCGAGTTGGTTACCGCCAATACCGGACACATCCCAAGCAGCATGACGAAAACCGGGTTCTCGCGCCACAGCCCCTTGAGGAATGTTTCCATCGTCGGTGGTGCCGTCTTTTTTATCGCAGGCTTCGGATCTGCCATCATTTGGCTCCGTCTTCGAGCACTGTGAGGTTCTGTGAAATCACCGGTACCGTAACCGCCGTGCTTTTCTCCAATATGGTTGCGATCGCGCGCGATGAGATCGTCGCGCCGGTGATCGCCTCGATCTGCCACAAGTCGGTCTTTTCACCCTTCTTTACCAAAACAATGGGATTGAGAGCCTTGGCTCCGGTGTCGTCCAACCGAACATCGAGCGCCTCGAAATTGGCTATGAAAGCCGGATCTTTTTCGATCTTGTCACCCAGACCGGGGGTCTCTTTGCTCTCCAACACCTTCATGCCGACGACGGCCTGCTTCTCTGGGGAATACCCGTACAGGATTCGAAGCACATCCTGAAATCCCTGTCCGGAGGCTTCCAGGGCAACACCGACGAGATGGTTCTCGCCGTCGTAGCAGGCGTAATACTTGACGGCCGTATCCTCCTCTCCTTCCAACGGCTCGAGTTCGCCATCGACCAGTTTGAACGTCGTTTTTTGCTCCGCTCCAGGAACGACCTCGAAGATCGCCCGCTCGAGCGCTTCGATCTTGTTCTTTGTTATCACGGGAAGGGTTACTTGGAACGTGAGAACGATGAGCATACCGCAGACAAACCCGATGGCTCCCATGGTCGAGACCATCCGAAAACTGCTCGGCGACTGGGCAACCGGTGGGGGGGAGGTTCGTTTTTCGTTCGAAGCTTCCGAGTTCATCACGATTTCTTTTTCTCGGGTTTCCGAACCCCGTAGATCCGAGGTTGGGTGTACCGGTCGATCAATGGAGTCAAACCGTTCATTAGCAGAATCGAGTACATCACGCCCTCTGGCAGGCCACCGAACTGACGGATTGCTATGACCAAAAGACCCACACCGATGGCAAAAAGCCAGCATCCACGCGGCGTGACCGGCGACGTGACGGGGTCGGTCGCCATGAATACGGCGCCCAACATTAGACCGCCAGAAAGCAGATGAAAGGCACCGTCGGGAAATCGTTCGGGATTGATCAAGTGAAGCAGGGTCGCGAACACGAAAACCGTCGCAAAGATCCCCACGGGGATCCGCCAGTTCAGGAACTTTCGTATGGCGAGATAACCACCACCCAACAGAATCAACAAGGCGCTCGTCTCACCCAAGGACCCCGGGATCGATCCAATCAGCAGTTCGGTGACCTCGGTGGGAACCGATTCCCATTTCATCTTGGCAAGCGGTGTGGCGGCGCTTATCGCATCCACCCTTGGTGTCGTAAACGGCAGCGCGAAACTGTCGCCGCGAAGCTCCGTGAACATGCTGAGATTCCCAAACGGCGCCCAGGTGGTCAACGCCACCGGAAAGCACGCCTGCAGGAACGCTCGCCCCGTCAAAGAAGGATTGAACACATTGTGACCCAGCCCTCCAAATATCACTTTTCCAAGAACGATGGCAGCGACCCCGCCGAGAAACGCCATCCACAACGGAAGGCCGGGTGGGAGTGTCAGAGCGAGCAAAAGGCCTGTAACGATCGCGCTTCCGTCACCGATCGTGCTTTTTCGCAAAGATCCCCGACCGGTAAAAACCCACTCGGTCAATACACAGCCGAGAACACAAGAAGCGATCAACAATAAACCGCTCAAACCAAAGAAATACACCGCGGCCAGCATCACGGGGGCAAGCGCATAAATTACATGACGCATTATGGCCGGTGTGTCAACGGGCCTCTTCGAATACGGGGAGGTCGACAGAATCAACTGACGGGCTTCAGGATTCATTTGACCTCCGCCTTTTCCTTTTCTTTCTCGCGGGCCTGCTTCTCACGCAGCATTGCTTTTGCCATCCTGAAACGTTGAACGAGAGGAATGTTGGAGGGACAGACGTATGAGCATGACCCGCATTCGATGCAGTCCATGAGGTTCAAATCGAGCATCTCTTCATACCTGGCCACCCGGGCGAGCATCCCCAACTGGCTTGGATTGAGAAACACTGGGCATGCATCGAGACATGTCGAACATCGGATGCACGTATACTCTCGGCGCGAGCGGACTTCCTTCTCGGTAAAACAGACAATGCCCGACGTGCCCTTCATGACGGGTACTTCGAAATTGAACTGGGGAGTGCCCATCATTGGGCCGCCAAACAAAACTTGGCGGGCATCCTCGGTGAGTCCACCACAATATTCGAGGATGTCTCCGAGTTTTGCCCCGACGGGCATGAGCAATGTCGCAGGGTTCCGGACCGCCGGTCCGGTCACCGTGACGACTCTTTCGATCAGGGGCTGTCCGTAGGCGAACAGATCACCGAGACCCGCCACCGTCCCCACGTTTTGGACAATGACCTGGACGTCTATTGGCAGCCGGCCGCTCGGTACCTCACGATGAAGCACCGCGGATATGAGCATCTTTTCAGCCCCTTGGGGGTATTTTGTCTCGAGTGGAACCAGCTCGCAGGGGAGGTCATCGGGTATTTTGTCGTTGAGCGACTTGATCGCGTCCCATTTGTTCGTCTCGACACCGATAAAGGCCTTCTCGGCGCCGAGTATTTTTTGTATTACACGGATCCCCAGAAAAATCGAATCAGCCCAATCGAGCATGATCCGGTGATCACTCGTGAGGTAGGGCTCGCATTCACAACCGTTGACAAAGAAATATTGCACCCGCTTCCCCTCAGGGATAGCAAGTTTCACGTGGGTGGGGAAGGCCGCCCCTCCCAGTCCGACGAAACCGCCGTGTTGAATCATCGACAGGAGTTCTTCGTTTGGGAGATTCTGCCAATCGACGGGTCGTTCGTCATAAAGAGT
>CP070677.1:315053-359781 GCA_020352495.1 Candidatus Latescibacterota bacterium | reverse complement strand
CGGTTCTCGCGCAGGCGACAGCGAACCTGGCTGCCACCACCGCCAGGTGTGTGCTCTCCGGATTTGGGTTCAACTATATCCGGGACGAGAGTCCCGCTCAGGACACTCCGCCGCAAGTGTGGATGGACCGAACGGAGGTGCTTTGGGATATCTTGACCTGGCTCGAGAATATTTTCCCCGAGCCAATTGGTGTTGACCCCATAGCATTTGAAAACCGGTTGGGTGACAACTACCCAAACCCGTTCAATCCTACGACGACGATCAAATACAGCATCAAAGAACCGGCACATGTATCGCTCAAGGTCTACAATGTGGCGGGGCAGCTAGTGAAAACGTTGGTCGACGATGCAAAGAAACCCCGAGCGGAAGGTTTTGCCGTGACGTGGGACGGCCACGACAACAAAGGTCAGCCGGTCGCGAGCGGTGTCTACTTCTACAAGTTCGTGACGAAGAACTATGTGCAGACAAAGAAGATGGTCTTTTTGAAGTAAAAGACCTCAAAAACGCGACTGGCAAAGGTCTAAACAGCCGCTCTTGGGCCGAGAGCGGCTGTTTCCGTTGGGCGCGAAAAGCTGAGGGGGCAAACATGACTTGTTGTGGTTTACGTCACAAGTTACTATGGTTTCCTGGTTGGGAGTTCTCACCGTGACCCGAATCTTTTTGTGTGGATAACATCCGATGATCGGCCAAATCGTATCTCATTATAAGATCGTCGAGCGACTTGGTGAGGGGGGGATGGGGGTGGTCTACAAAGCCGAGGATCTAACGCTCGACCGTTTTGTTGCGCTCAAATTCCTCCCCCGCGGGGTCGATACCGAGGAAGACGCAAAAAAACGGTTTGTCATCGAGGCCAAATCAGCGTCCTCCCTGGAACACCCCAACATCTGCACCATTCACGAGATCGGTGAGACCGACGACGGCCGGACGTTTATTGTGATGCCGTGTTACGAAGGGGAGACGCTCGCGGAGAAGTTGAGAAGAGGCTCCTTGGAGATGACAGAGGCAATCAACATCGTACACCAAGTCGCCGCAGGTCTGGCAAAGGCCCACGAGAAGGGGATCGTCCACAGAGATGTCAAGCCGGGCAATATCCTCGTCACGGAAGACGGACAAGTAAAGATACTCGACTTCGGCCTGGCGAAGCTATCGGGGCACTCGAAGATCACCAAGACAGGCGCCACGGTGGGCACCGTCAGTTACATGTCGCCCGAGCAGGCAGTCGGTAAAGAGGTCGATGCGCGTTCCGATGTGTTCTCGCTGGGTGTCGTGTTGTTTGAGGCACTCACGGGTCATCCACCGTTTCCGGGTGAGAGAGAGGCTGCCATTCTCTACGGAATCGTCAACCAAGAAGCTCCACCACTGTCCAAATACAAGAAAGGTATCCCGGGAGACCTCGAACAAATCGTCGAAAAAACATTAGAGAAGGACGTTGAAAAAAGATACCAGGATGCCGGCGAGTTCAAGGACGAGATCGAGATTCTCAGTGCGGATCTCGCAATGGGAAAACCCATGCGGCCGCGACGGCGTCGACGACGCATCCGGACGCGGAGAACACGGGTCTTGGTCTTTGCAGTAGTCGGGATCATCGTGGGGGTCATCGCGGTGAGATTGCTTTGGCAATACCGGCCGTTGGGCCCGTCCGAAGCCCTCGCGTTGGCTGTCGTGGATTTCCGTGATCTTGCGACTCCGGACGATCCAACCGTGTCGGCGGGGATGACGGGGCTCGTGCACGTTGGGCTCGTGGAGGCCAGTCCCATCCGTGTCGTCAGCCTTGAATACCTCTATGATCTTCGCCGACGTCTCTTTGAGACGGCGCGCGGTCCGATTGAGGAGGCTCAGGCCCTCGAAGTGGCACGCCAATCGGGGGCGACGATGCTCCTTGCGGGGCAGATGGGGAGGATAGGGGGTGCTTCGTACGTGACGTGGAGACTCGTAGACGTCTCGACCGGTCGCAGTGTCGCTGCCAGACGCGTTCAAGGTGACAACCAGGCACTCATCGCCGATCAGATAATAGCCGGGGTACTTCCGTTGCTCGCGGAAGAGAGCGGAGCGGAAGCCCCGGCCAGCCCACCGTCGGTAACAGAGCTGACCACGAGTTCCCCCGAGGCGTATCGACATTATGTGGCGGGGAAGTTGGCGCTCGAACAGGGGCAGGACAACTTTGCTAAGGTTGAGTTGGAACGGGCAGTGTGGATCGATTCCACATTTGCGCTTGCCTTTTTTGAGCTGAGTCGAACCGGGCATCCGGAAATCGAGCCGGAAACGGCGCGCGCCTACGCCGACCGAGCATGGGAACTGAGATCACACCTGGGAATCAAGGATCGCATGCGGCTCGAGGCGCAGCTCGAGTTTCTCAAAGGCAACGACATGACCGCCATAGAGACATCGAGGGAGCTGCTTGCGCGTTGGCCGGATGACCAGCAAGTTCTCTACGATCTTTGTTTGAGACTATTCTATATGTGGTATTTCGACGAGGCAGCCGCTCTTTCAGGACAGGGGCTTGAACTCTATCCGGCTGATCAGGTCTTTCTCAATGTGTACGGATCGAGTCTCGCATGTATCGGACGGTCGGATGAGGCACTCAAAGTAGCTCACGCTTGCGTCAGACAATACCCGGAACAACCAAACCCCTGGGATGATCTTGGGTTGCATTATCTGGAGATCGGGTTGCCCGACAGCGCAGAAACGGCGTTTCGGAAGGCTTTGGAAATCGATCCCGACTTCTCGTCATCTCGAGAGGGTCTCGCCTATTGCGATTATAGCAGAGGTGATGTGGACGGAGCAGTGGGAAAGCTCGAGGCTATCCTCGAGTCGGTTGATCTCTCGGAGAGTGACCGCATACGTATTCTCACCGATCTTTCATCCCGGCCCAGCCTCACCGTGTTACACGTCGCAGCGGGCAGAATCGAGAAGGCCCTCGATCTATTTGACGAGGCGTGGCGAAGCTCTACCGGTCCTGACACCGGACGGGAGCTTGGAGAGCGCGCTCAATTGTATCTGACGATCGGGCGTCCGGGTGAAGCCCTACCTCTGGCGCGAGCCCTGTGGGAAGAGGCGGAATTCGATTATCATCGGTTCACCGCAAAGGCCTACGAGGCAAGGGCGCTCGTGGCGCTCGACTCACTCGAGGCGGCGCGTGCCGTTTTTGCGGAGTTCCGCGCGCTGGAGAAAGAAAGCCGACGACCGGAATCCGCCATGGCGTACAATATTGCCGCCGTCATCGCGCTTGCCGAAGGGGATTCCGAGGGCGCCCTGGACGCCCTGGGCAACATGCGGCGGAGGGGTGTGAGACCGGGTGGACTGGACGATATCCAGCTCCGGGAAAACCTGGCGCTGGCCTACCGGATGGGGGGTCAGCTTGAGGAGGCGGCTCGCGTACTCCAAGAACTAGTGAGTGTCTATGGGGGCCATGCCCTGGCGCACTACCGGCTCGGGCACGTCTATGAGGAAATGGGTCGGTCCGTCGAAGCGAAAAACGAATATACCAAGTTTCTCGAAAAGTGGGCGAATGCGGACGAGGGGCTTCCACAGCTAACCGACGCGCGCCGACGTTTGGAAACACTGCACTCGGACCGGCGTTAACATTCTCCGACATTTTTGCGGTCCTTCGGAAAGCGGGAACCACCACCTGTAACGCGATTCTGGCTGTGCGGCGGAGAACCATTCAAACGGGGACGATTCGGGGTTGATCGGAGTCTTTTCCGTCGGTTGCGGGACGGCGACGACGAAAACAAAAACTTGCGACCCAAAAGATGTACGAGGACTAGTCCACCGACAGACCACTTCGAAAGTGGCATACCAACGCCGCAAACCCCTAATTTGGCATTGACTTTTTCGCCAAATATGGTATAACAAACCTCGGGATCAGAGGTTCGTGATCACAATCCCAATTTTGTTCTACAAACAACGGTTGAACCACTCGGGTACGAGTATAGGCGTCGACGTGTAGCCAGTCTTGCGTTTGTCGACTGCCGTCGTTTTGTACCTACAAGTGTGATTGGCCTCACTTCAGATGGCACTGGAAGGAGGTGGTTGGGTAAACCCTTTCTCCATTGATTGGCTGCCCTTGTCGCCCATACACCTGAGTGATCGATGTTCTGAGTTTCCGCGATTGACCTTATTCAAAAGGAGACGACATGAGCAAACGAGTCATAACGCTAAGCTTGGCGGCGATTATGACGGTTCTTCTGGCGGGGTTTTTTGGGTGTCTCAATGACAGACCCGATCTCCCGCAGCCGCCCGATCAAACAACGCAGTTCGACAAATCGAATCCCATCCCAAGACCAGTCATATTACCTGGTCAGCAGAATTGGAGCAAGTCATCACCGTCGCCTGCTTCCATCGTGACGACGGATCTCAGCACACAAACGGCTATGGATGTTGTGACGGCTATGGTCGGAACCGGCCCAAACGCGCCGACCATCTCCAACGTGACATTCACCGGTGACGCCACGGCGTTGGGAACCTTCTCGGGTGGTACAGGGATCATCGGATTCGAGAGTGGCATCGTAATCAGCAGCGGGAACATCATGACAATTGTCGGACCGAACATGTACGATGACGTCACTACCAACCACGGGTTGCCGGGGGATCCCGATCTCGATGCGTTGGTCCCGGGTTACGAGACCTACGACGCTGCAGTGTTGGAGTTCGACTTCGAATGCGAGTTCCTTCAGGTCATATCGTTTGAGTTCGTGTTCACATCAGAGGAGTACAACGAGTACGTGAACACACCGTTCAACGACGTGTTCGGGTTCTTCCTAAACGGCACGAACATCGCGTTGCTGCCCGACATGGTCACACCGGTTGCGGTAAACAACGTGAACTGCAACAATCCGTACAACCCTCCGACGGGTGCCAACTGTGACCTGTTCATCAACAACGATCTGTCGGATGGCGGGGGTGCAATCGATACCGAAATGGACGGTCTGACCGTGGTGCTCACGGCAACGTCTGCCGTGAATCCCGGCGTGAATCATTTCAAACTGGCGATTGCGGATGCGGGCGATCAGATTCTTGACTCGAACGTCCTCATCAAAGCGGAGAGCTTTGTTTGTGCGCCTCCGGTGCTGCCCGTCTATTTCGATCTGAAACCCACGTCTTGTCCCAACGCCTACAGCCCGAAAAACAAGGGTGTGACACCTGCGGCGATTCTCGGTACGGATAGCTTCAATGTAACCGACATCGATCCGGCAAGCCTGTTGCTCGGTGGAGCTATCGCGCCGATCAGGTGGGCGCTTGAAGACGTTGCGACTCCCGTTATGGACTGGGAGCCGTGTGACTGCACGACGATGGGCCCGGACGGCTACACGGATCTGACGATCAAGTTCTCGAGCCAGGAGATCGCTGCGTTTCTCGGTTCGGGAGTCGCCCATGGAGACGCGATTGTGATGACCATCACGGGTCAACTGATGGATGGGACTCCAATAGAGGGTATGGACTGTCTCATCATCAAGGGCAAGAACTTCATGGAGGAATAGTCCCCGTATGGCGTCGATAGAATAACACCGGATCGGCCGCACTGCCGGTAACAGTAAGGCGGCGGAACGAATCTGGTGGTCCAAAGAGAGGACGCGAGTGCATCACTTGCGTCCTCTTTGCTATATGTTCGCGACAGGGTTCTGGGGCGTGGAGCGCAAATGAAACCGGTATTATTTTCTGAGAAGAATCATCTTCCTGGTTTGAGATAGGCGGGAACCGCTCAACCGGTAGAGGTAGACTCCGCTCGAAACGGGCGATCCCGCCTCGTTTGTTCCGTCCCAGACGACGGTGACTCCGTCGGGGTCGGGACTCGCAAGCTCATCGACCAGTGTTTTCACCATTTTGCCGGCCACTGTGTAGATGCGCAACGTCACGCGCGTCTCTTCTACTACGGTGTAGCGTATCAGGGTGTTTTGGTGAAACGGGTTTGGGTGATTTTGATAGAGGACGGAGGCGGCCGGTGGAACTCGTATCGGCCCCGTCTCGAAGAGGATCATTCTCCCGTCTGTATCCGTGACATCGACACGGTAGCTGTAGGTGGCGCCGGGTCTTGCCGTCTCATCTCGGAAAACATAGACGAGGTCGTCTCTGTTGATGACCGGTGATGGGAGTTCCAAATAAGGGTCGGCAGGGACTTCGGCGCGAAGAATGTGAAACCGGATCGCCTCACCGTGATCGGACAGCGTCCAGGTTAGCGTTGGTACAAACCCCTCGATATGAGCAGAGAAGGTCTGGAGCACAGTTGGCACGATCTCCCCCAATGGGTCGAGGCGCTGCGCGAAGATCTCTTCGTCATGACTCCGCAGATCGTTCCACGCGATGACCGCCCCTCCTTGGCCGTCCGAGATAATTCCCGGCAGCGTTTGTTCCTGTTCCACCGTGCAAACTGGATTGCCTTCCGGTGCCCATAGGAGATTTCCCTCCGCGTCGATCCGCTGCGCATAAATGTCATCCCGGTTGTTGGTCCAGTCACGCCTATCCTCCCAGACTACAATTGCGCCGCCCTCACCGTCTGTCGCGATCTTGGGTACGAGTTGGGGTTTGAGTGGGACGTGAGAGACGGTCACGCCCTCCGGCGCCCACACCAGCGCTCCGTCACCATCGATTCGTTGGGCGTAAATGCTCCCGTACTTGTCGAGTCGAAAGTCTTGCCACGTGACAACCACGCCACCGGTTCCGTCGGATACGAGCTGCATACTCTTCTCGGGTTTGCCCGGCACGGCGGAAACGGGTACACCATTCGACTGCCACAGAGGGACGCCGTCCGCGTCGATTCGTTGGGCGTAAAGATCGCTCTCTTCTTCAAAGAGCGCGTTTCCCTCACCTGATCGGTAGTCCCTCCACGCGACGATGGCACCGGACATGCCGTCCGATTCGAGTCGAACGTCGCGTTGATAATATTGACTCCCGCAGACGACAATCCCATCCGGCGCCCACACAATCTGCCCCTGGCCGTCTGCCCTCTGCGCGTATATATCACCATGCGGCTCGTTTCGGTAATCTCTCCACGCGACGATCGCTCCGCCAAGCTGATCGGAGACGATGTCGGGTTCCTCCTGGACGCTGGGTTCGGCACACGCAGCCACGCCGTCTGTCGGATACTGGATAGAGCCAAGCGCATCGATTCGCTGAACGTAGATGTCCGGACCGGTGATATCCCGGTGGTCCTCCCACGTCACGATGACGCCACCTTGACCGTCCGCTACGGCATTCCCCTTCAGGTATTGGCTGTTTTGGGCTGTACAGATGGGTACACCGTCGATCGCCCACGCAATATTTCCAGCGGCGTCGACGCGTTGTGCATATATGTCCCACTCGGTGCCGTTTCCAAGGTCATTCCTGAAGTCGTTCCATATGACTATCGCGCCGCCGGTACCGTCGGGGACAACGCACGGATTCGTTTGCAGTCCATCGGCCGCGCAGATTGGCACGCCGGCCGGATCCCATCTGATATTGCCTGAACCGTCGACTCTCTGAGCGTAAATGTCGTCTTCTTCCATGACTTGGCCGAGTCGCCAGACAAAAATAACTCCACCAGCGTCATCTCCAACGATTTGAAACTGGGAATTTCCGTACCTCGTCGACTCCACCACGCGAATCCCGTTTTCCGGCCATACGGCGTGTGATTCACTCTGCGGCAAAAACAGTAGGAACAGCAGAAGAAAAAACGAGGCAGGAGGGTTGATGTTGGTCTTGCTTGGCATAAATGCCCCCTGCATGAAACCATTGCGTGGCGATTTCGCGGTACGGCTACGGGTTGCGATTGGTCTCCGTATTTCTACGTCGAGTCTAGCATACGTTCTTTTTATCGTTCCACCATGAAGAACCGGATCTAATGTTAAAGACTTCTGATTTCGCGGTTTGCTCATCCTTTTGTTCCGCAAGCTATGTGCCACGACATCGTCGGCTGGCGCTGGCGGGCCAGGGATCTGTGCGCTCTTGTTATGTCATTTGCCGCCACCATATAGCTCGCGAAAACACGGAACCTCCACATGATAGTGGAGGTCCCGTGTTTTCTCTTATCGTCGCAGGCCGGTTCGGGTGATCCGCAATATACGAGTCCGCTATTACTATTTTCCGCCGATCAGTTGTCGTACAGTGCCTTGATCGCGCCCCACGTCGAATCCTCGACTGGCACCGGCGGCGAACAACACTCGGCGTCCGCGTAAACCACGAGCTGCCCCGGCCAAGTGGGGTACTGCGCGACCAGATCGATCCAACCCGTACCGTAGTTGTTCCAGTTGGTGCAGAGTGTCGGGGGTCCCGCGTCGGTAATCAGATCCGGGGTGGTGCCAAGAGGGGCACACGAGAACGATTCGACGTAAAAGCTCAACAGATAGATTCGATCCATCGTCAAGCAGCCACAAGTAATGGGGAGCCCGATGTCCCACAACCCGGCACCGGTAATCGTTACAGTGTACAGACCGCTTGCGCACATCAGCGGTCCTGGTTGCGGGCAGCTTGGGTCCGTCACATCTGCCTCTTCCACATCGACCGCCATCACAATTTCGCAGGCTTCAGCCGTTTGGACTAACACGTGGACGGTATTGACCGCAAAACCAATTTGGCAATCCCCACACCCCAGGTTTGGGTCAAATACCAGCTTGTACTCCTCGGGAGGGAGGAGGAAATCGCCAATCGACCACGCGGGTGCGTTCAAATTGCCAACCTGGCACACCTGTCCCGGGACTTTAGGTCCGATTATGATGGGTTTCGGGGTGACGTTTCGGAGCGGGAACCTTGTCAGCTCGTCCTTGGAAGCGAGAGCCGATATCGTGGATATGGACAAAACAAGGGCCACACAAAGAAAGCTCGTTACCAATAGACGCATGAATATCCTCCCTCGCAAGGGTCCAGAGCTAGGGTGCTCTAACAGCTCGTTTGAACTCCGCTTCTAGGGGTGGTGTCGCAACCTGCAAACCGGTCTATTGGGTGCTTGGTCTTAGTCGTGTGTTGTCCCGGACAATAAGCCGAGTCCGCAAGCCTCCCCCTCTTCTGAGGGGGCCATTATAACATACAAGCGTCCAAAAATCAACGTTTTGGCCCGTCCCAATGCCTCAAAACGATGCTTGGAAAATGGGCCTCGATTACCTTGGCCGGGGACCTCGGGGGTGTGGGCGGCAGTCAGAAAGCCCGGCCATCGAGTGTCCGACCACCCGATGACCGGGCTCTCAGCATGGAAGCAGACCCAGTGGAAGCCTTATGAATCTGGCTGCACGCTACTTGTCGAAGAGGTTGACACGGCCTTTTCCATGTTATTTGAGCACCACCATTTTCTTGCTCTTCCTGAACTTGCCCGCTTCGAGATGGTAGAAGTACACCCCGCTCGCAACCGGGTCGCCATTGTCGTTGGTGCTGTCCCACACGATCCTGTAAAAGTTGGCCTGCTTCTTTCCGTTGACCAGCGTTCGGACCCGCCGCCCGGCGACGTCGTAAATTACCAGCTTGACATGACTGTCTTGCGGGATCGTGAAACGAATCGTCGTGTTCGGGTTGAATGGATTGGGAAAATTCTGTTCGAGACTGAACGAGGCCCGGAAGACTACTTTGTAAGGACCGAGCTCCTGGTCTTCACCCAACTCGGACACCAGCTGTAGTCTATAGTAATAGGTCTGGTTGGGGCGCGCGGTCGCGTCTTCGAACTGGTAGTCGGCACCGCCCGAGTGGCCTTTGGATGGGACCATCTGCGGCGTCAACTGTTTGTATTCACCTATCTCACCGTCCGAGCGGAGCAAATGGAATCCCTTGGTATTGAGCTCCAAGCCGGTGCTCCAGTGGACAACGGGCGCTCCTTTCTGAATCGTTCCGGTGAAGTCGGTGAGCGAGACGGCGACCGCAGATTCGATCGTAAACGTCTCTTCGCTCATGCCCATCCCCAAATCCGAGCCACCGGAGTAGAGGGTTACCATGACTCGACAGGCGTCATAGTGGTCTGACGGCACCAGCCAAGCAGCCGATCCCGCGTCGGGGATTCCTTCGGCAATCGTGTGCCATTCGTCACCATCGTTGGGCGACCAGTGGACGTCAACCGCGTCGACCGTGTAACCCTCGGGAGAGATCCAGGTGACATCGACGACCGAACCGGATATGAGGATTTCTCCTCCCTTGGGGAATGTGACCTTCGGTCGAATCGTTCTGATCGTGTCCAACGCCGTGAACGACCGGGTGCCGGCCGTTCCGGTGATCCAGACTTCGACCGAGTCGCCCTGGGGTAGGACGTCCTGGAAGAGAACGCGGTCGAACTTAACGACGAGCTCGTCGATATCGTTCTGGTTCGCGTCCTCGATCGTCCATTTGTCAAGCTCCGCGGGCACGGCGTCGTTGAGCAGAACCGTGCTGATGTCGATGTTCTGCACCTTGAACGGCGGGCTCGGTGAGAGCTCGATGCTCCCGGTGACCCAACGTCCCCGCGATGTGAGCTTGAGGGTCCTTGGCGTGACCTCAGCGGCCGCTTCGAGCGGTCCCACGGACACATCCGACGTGTTGAGCACAAGCACGAGTTTGTCGCCGGCGCTCGAGACCAACGCCAACCCAGAGCCGGTTGGATCGAACACAATGGGGGCGATGTCGCTGCCCAAAGAGAACTCTTTGATGAACGTGAGTTCCAAGTATTCGTTCACGCCCTCGATGACGGATACGTTGTCGGCCGGACCGAGGGCAAACACCAGCACTTTATCACCCTCGACCGTCACGTAGAGCAACGTCCCGGTGGGATTGATGGAAACCGTTCGGGCGTTACGGCCCTTCACCGAATCGACGACGTCGTTCTCACCTGGGCTTCCAGGGGTGACGTTGTAGATGAACACGTCGCCCTCGGTCGTCAGCACGACCAAGCGAGTGCCCGTAGGGTTGATCGCGATCGATCGCGTTGCCTGTTTCTTGTCGACCTGATCCACCACACTGTTGAAGCCCTGCGGATCGCCGGGATCCACGACGATGTATCCGTCGTCGGTTCCGATGTAGAGACGGGTGCCCGTAGGGTTGATCGCTACGGCGCGAGCGCCGCTGTTCGACTTGGGGCTGTCGATGACCGAATGGAACGTCTCGCTTCCGTCCTCTACGTCGAGCACACTGATGTCCCTCGAACCCATGTTGGCAATGTACACTCGATCCCCCAAGGGGCTCGCGACGAGATCGCTGGGGTTGGCACCCACGAGAATGGTGGTCTCGACGGCGTCGGGTTCGGCGTCGGTTTGGTCGATGTCGATGATCGTGATGCTGTTCGACCCGTAGTTGGCCACATAGGCGTACTTGCCGTTGGGGTGAATATCGATCGCCACCGGATCGGTGCCAACCGGAATCCCTGTGCCCGAAGTCTGGTTGACGATGTCGATCGGAATCACCTCGGGCGGATTAGTGCTGATCGCATACGCCATCGTACCGGTAGGGTTGATCGCAATGCCGCGAGTTCCCGAAGTGGTCTGCACACCGTCGATCACCTCATCCACGGAGGACGTCGTCGCGACCAGCACGTCAAAGGGAAGGGCGTTCGAGGTGTCCGGACCCACGGCGACGCGGACCAAGCCGGTTGTGGCTTCGAGCGGGACGACGATTGTGAGATAATCGCCGGATCCGTCGAAAGGTTCGGCCTCCTCGTCCTCGAAAAGCACGGTGTTATTTCCGAGTTCCGAGTGAAATCCGGTTCCCGCCAACACGACCGGTGTAGCAGTGGTTGCCGCGGGCGGGTCTACCGAGGTCAGCGTCAGTGCCGGCGGGGGTTCGGTCACGAAGCTCGACGAGAGGGGGTTCTCGAGGGCACCACCCGAGTCGTCTTTGAGCCCGGCCGTTGCCTTGACGTAGTACGTGGTTCCCGGCTCGAGCGGATCGAGCGGGCTCAACGAGAGCTTCTTCCGATCATCGGTGAAGCCGATAATCGACGGGACCGGTATCGTCGGTTGACCGGTCTTGTGCAGGAAAAATGTCGAGCTGGTCGCCGTGGTCGCGTCAACGCTGCGGCTGAACGTTACCTGCACAGCCGTCGAGACGCTCACGTTTTGGGTGTTGTCATCCGGCACGACAAACTGAACCCTCAAAGGTTGTGTGTTGGGATCGAGAATGGCACTGGCCGAAAAGGTGACCGGCGACCCGGATAGGCCCGCGCCCCACGCCAACACCGAGTTCGTCCCCACACCAGGTGTGCTCCCCAGCTGTAGCGTCACATCAGCATAGCCGTTGGCATCTGTAGCCACGACCTGTGTCGCCCCGTTGGCTGCCGTAAGCACACCGCCCCCGGCCGTGACCTGAAATGTCACAGGGACTCCCCCGACGGGGTTCGCACCGGGGTCGGTGACGGATACCCGTAGCGGCAATGGAAGCGGCTGGTCGACCACACCGGTTTGGAGGTTCCCCGATTCGATGGCCAAGTCTTGCGCGTCGTAGAAATTGAAGACATTGAGGGTATCTAGGGCCCCGTTTACTGCATAAAACATGGACGCGTCGGGAGCGTATACGTTATCCACATTTTCCATGAACAGGGATCCCCAGCTCGTTTCGACCACCGGGTACGGCGACGTTGTCAAATCGAGATGTCGGAACCCAACACCTTGGATGTGGAATATGGCGCGGTCCCCTCGCGGTGAAACATCGATCGCCTCAACATATTCTGCGCCGGCGCCGGCGCCCGAGATCAGCTGGTCCACGAACGTCGGGTCCCGCGGATTAGCCGTGTTGAACGTCACAACCGAACGGTTCCCAGGCCCGGGAAGCTCCCAGGTCAGGATGAGACAACGGGTGCCATCGGGACTAAACGACACAGACATCGGGAGTTCAACAGGAGCCGTGGGAATCGGCACCGTTGCGATCAGGTCGCCAAAGTCGACGCTGGCCGAATCGAGATCGAGGATGTGAATGGCCGGCGAGGTCGGATTGCCAACAAGATACGCCGTCATTCCCGTCGGATCGAAAGCGCCGTCTTGGATTGTGCTCCCGACATACACCGAGTCGACGACTTGATTCTCTGTCGGCGATCCCTCAACGAGATCGATGACATGGACGTAATCCAATCCCCAACTCGCCGCCACTCCGAGCTGTCCGTCGGGACTGACGGCGAGAGTTGTGGCTTGGAGGGGTGTCAATACACCCGGTGTGATCACACCCAATCGTTCACCAAAAGTCGGGGAATAGCGGTCAACGTCGATCACGGGAATCGTGTCTCGTTGTGTCAGAGCGACGTAGGCCTTCCTTCCGTCGGGGCTAATCACCACGTCGGTCACAGTGGTGTCGAACGCGGCGCCGGTCGGCGGGTTGATGAATTGCATGAACTCCGCACTCCCCGGTTTTGTATCCACGATGTGCACGCGGCCGTTGACGAGAGGTGTGTTGTCCTTTGTCGCAACGACAAGGAGATCCCCCTTGGGAGATGTCGCCAGAACCGGATCAAAATCGTGGTTGGAGGGCGGCAGCAGTTGTTTCGCATAACGGAGCCTGGCCGCGGCCGGTGTGGGCCCAAGCACTTCGAAGGACAACGCATTGGACACCTCGGTTCCGGTTGGGGCGGTGCGTTCCACCCTCACCGGTCCGCTCATCGCACCGGCGGGCACAGTAACGGTGAGCGATGTCTCCCTCAGCTGATCCGGGGTGGTGGTCACGCCGTTGAATGATACTGCGATGCCCACCGGGTCGGTGCCAAAACCGCTTCCTGCGAGCACGACCTTCGCCCCCTCGGGTCCTGCAATCCGTGAGAGGCTCTTTAGCACAGGACCTCGCCCAATCGTCGTGACAACAAACTGCTGCTGAAGGTCCGCAATCGAATAGGCAAACGCTCCGCCCGGGGAGAGAACGATATCCACAGGGCGGCTGCGGTGAGGAATCTTGGCCGCCACGGTTCGGTAGGCGTTACTACCGGGGAGGAGATCGATCGCCTGGAGCAAATCGAGATCTTGGTTCGCGACATAGACGAACCGTCCCGCAGGCGTCATCGCAACACCAAACGGGCCTCCACCCGTGTAAATATCCCCATCGTTCGTCGGTGGATCCAGATCCAGACGAACCGCCGTCACAATCCCGGTCGCATCGGTCACATAGGCCCGCGTAGCAAATGGGTCCACAACGATGTCTCGGGGATTACCTCCCACAGAGACCTCGGTGTAGAGCGAATCACCACTAAGATCAAAGACGAGAACCTTCCCGAGTCCCGAAAGCGCCAACAGATAGTTCCTCACCGGGTCGAGGGCCATCTTCTTTCGAAGGTTGGGGTCGGGTGAGGGTATGGCTCCGATCTGTTCGGCGTGTGCTTGCGTGGGGAGCCTTCGCCGTGATACATCCCAGATCTGGATCTCGCTCGCGCTCGTCGTCACATACGCCCGGTCACCCACATTGTCGACGAGGATGCCAATCGGCTCGGTACCGACAGGGTAGCTCGATAGAACCACCGTAGGTGTCGTTGTCGGGTCGATCACGTGGAGCAGAGAGTCCGGTCGACCAACAGCGTAGATCCGGCTCCCTTGGGGGTTGACATCGAGTTCATCCACACCACCGCTGATCGTGAGCGGGGTGTGACCGAGGAAGCTCAAACCCTCCTCGACAACGACTTCGGAGACACCGCCGTCCGTTGCGATAAAGGCGCGAAGCCCGTCGGGCATGACGACGAGTGAACGCGGGGTCGCGCCGAGATCAACGACACCCGTTTCGATTCCACGAGCCACCTCGGTCGTGGGTAGCACGGTAAAGGTGAGCTCGTTGCTCAGGTCGTTGCCGATCTTGACCGAGACCAGGGCGCCGGTCGGGATACCCGGTGGCACGGTGACCACCAGCTGCGTCGGTGTCGCATGGCTCACCACCGCTTGTACGCCGCTAAAGCGCACCGTGTCCTCTGCGGCAACCGTCGAGAACCCATACCCGCTGATCGTAATAACGGACCCGATGATTCCCCTGCTCGGATCAAGGCTCGAGATGCCCACCAACGGTTGGGGTTCGGTTTCGAACCAGGCGGTGAACTGGTTCTCCATCGCGTTTCCAAACTTGTCGGTAATCCCGGTTTCGAGCACCAGATCGTATTCTGTCGCGAAATCGAGCGACCTGAACGGCTTGAACACCATGAGCGAGTCGTCTTTGATACGTGGAAAAGAGGCCAGACCGCCGATGGCCGGGCCACCGAGAGCGGGGGTGAGACTGAAGGTGTTGACATTGACCGACGATAGATCGATCGGCTCGGAAAAATTGACAAAAACGGCCGCATCGACCCTCACATCCATTTCTCCGTTGTCCGGTACGGTAGAGACCACTTCGGGTGGTGTGGTATCCACATTGAGGATGAGGTCGGCGTTGAAAGTAGTTCCCCCGGAGAGCGTAATCGGGTCCCTCGCCGTGCGATCGTCCGAGGCGGATTCCGCCAAGTCCCAGAACTCGGGGACGAAGTTGTCAACGGCCGTCGAGTCGAGCAGGAAGCTCACATCACGGGCCTCGAGAAACCTGATCGGCGAAGTACCGTTCAACGGATAGATCGCCACAAAGTAGTCGCCGTTGGGAAGACCTGCGAAGGTAAACGATCCCACCTGTGGCATCCCCGGATCGGGGAGCGTTTCCTTGGGCAGAGTGACAGCGCAACCCACCGTATCGCCCAGTGTACCCCCGCCTGCGTCCTTGATGGCGAAAACGATGGCCCCAGGTACAGGTTCACCCGTTACCGAGTCCTGCACCGTGCCGGTAAGCACGTTGGCACCAGGTACCGCTGGGGCGTCGGGATACCCCTTGAAGAACATTGTCGAGTCTTCCGTCGAGAGACTTGCCCCTTGCTGTCCCGGTGGGAGGATGTAAAACATGGTCGAAGTCAGCTTTGCCGAGTGGAAGAACCCAAAGAGGTGGCCGGCCTCATGAACCGCCACACTCTGGATGTCGGAACCGGAGCCCATCGAGGGTGTCGAAAAGGATTTGTGCCTATTGAAGATCATGTCGGCATCGAAGATCTGACCGGGGCGGACGAGTTGGCCGTCAAATACCATCGGCTCGATTGGTGATGCGGTGACCCCAAGGGCGATGACCTGGGGACCGAAGATCAGATCATTGTCCGGATCGTCGAAGGTAACGAGATTCAATCCGTCCATGGCGTCCGCATCGCGCAGCGAGGTTGTACCCAGGTAGCTCACAGAAAAATCCACACCGGGAAGCGTCGTCCATTCGTTCACACCGGCCTCGACGGCGGCAAAATCGCTGAGATCGTCAATGCCCGTTGCGCCGTCTTCGTGGATGTAATATTCAAAGGGCAGCTCACCCGGATCCCAGTACAATGTGTGTCGCGCGCCGATCCAATCATCGATGCATCCGTCGCCGTCGCGATCGAAGTACGATGCATCCTCGCCGGGGCAATCATCACCGATATCCGGCACTCCGTCACCGTCGGTGTCGATATCAAAAAACTCGGTGGTGAAGTGGCTGACAAAGGGCGACCCCAGAGGGCTCCCAAACTTATCCGTAAGCCCCACGTCAACGGTCACTTTGTAGACCGTCTGAGCACTGAGCGACGCAGAGGGGATAAACAAAAGCAATGAGTCGTCGTTGAGAAGCGTGTCATTCCCGGTCACAGAAATGGCGTTGAACGTGTCGAGCACGCTCAAGTTGCCAACGATGGTGTTCACGTCGATCGGCTCGGAGAACACGATCTCGATCGTCGAGTCGACCAGTATGCCCAGCTCACCGTCCTCGGGTGTGATGGAGACAACCCTTGGCCCCGTGAGATCTTGGTTGGCGATGATGTCGATGCCGACGATAGCCGACATACTGGCGACGCCAATGGGGTCCTTGACGGCGGGGTCGTCGAAATTGGTCTCGGTCACACTCCAGTACTCGGGGAGAAACAGAGTCTCGGCGGTTGTGTCCACCAAAACGTTGACATTGGGTGGGGTCATGTATGAAATGGGTGAGGAGCCGTTCAACGGATACACGCTCACCCAGTAGTTGCCATCGGGGAGATTGAAAAACTCATACGACCCATCGGGGAACGTAAACTCACACGAAACCGTGTCCCCCGTGGCGGTGTCGATCGCAAACACCGCCGCACCGGGTAGCGGCGTCGCGCCGTCGGTGTTATAGATCGTGCCGCTCAGACGGCTGGCCGTGATCAGAGTAGAGGACGTAGGGTAGGCCTTGATGACGGCAAGCTCGTCATCCGGCTCGAGGGTTCTGCCGGCCGTACCCTCGGGGAGAACGAAGGCCATGGTGGCGCTCATGATCGCACTGTGCGAGATCCCCGCCATGTGACCGGCCGCATGGGCCATCGCGCTCTCGACATCGATACCGGTCCCCTGAGTGGGTGTTGAGTAGCTCTGCAGCGGGTTGAACAGCACGTCGGTTTCAACGATCTCTCCAGGCCGATAGAGCGTGGCGTTATGAACCGTCGGTTCCGTGAAGCTCGTATTGAGCGTGACGCTGATGACCCCCGGTGCAAAGATGTAATCGGGGTCGCTGAAGGTAACGAGGTTTACCCCGTCGAGTACCTCGGCGTCCGCCTGCGTTGTCGGACCGCCATAGCTCGCCACGAAGTCCGACCCTCCGACGGTGACCCACGTCTCAACTGCGGTTTCTATCGCGAGAAACTCGCTCCCATCGTTAATGCCAGGCGCCCCGTCCTCGTGGACGTAGTAGATAAATGGCTCGGACGGTCGATACTCGATGTGGCGGGTGCCGATGGGATCATCGATACATCCATCGCCGTCACGGTCAAAAAACGAGGCATTCTCGGCAGGACACAGATCGGCAACATCAGGCACGCCGTCGTTATCGCCATCCGCGTTTAGATCCATCCATTCGACGAACAGCGTGTCGCACGTCGGGTTGACACCCGTTTGTGTCTGTACATGTGTGGATCGCCACAAAAGGTCAGATCCCGGGTATGCCAGATCATGCCAACCGGCGTTGGGCGTGACTGATTCCCAATTGAATCCCTGATTCGCGCTGACCTCCCAACCGATCGAATCCGTCTGCGTGGTCGTGAGCCTCACGCTGACGATGTCATCGTCTGTGTGGTGTATCACCTCGGACTGGCCGACGTTGTTCATCAGATCCAGGTCGCGCTGGAACACCTGGATCACTTGCAGACCAGAGAGATCATCTGCCACAAAGACGTGGTCTCCCGAGAAATAGACGCCCGAGGCGCGGCTCGGCGTGTCGTAGGTACCAGCCAACGTGGGGGCGGCCGGGTTGCTGACATCGATCACCTGGAGCCCGAAATCCCGATCTGCCACATAGGCGTGATCTCCCGAGACATGGACGCGAATGGCGAAATCCGGCGTGTCATAAGTGCCGACCAGCGCCGGAGCGCCCGGATTGCTGACATCGATCACCTGGAGTCCGGATACCCCGTCGGCCACAAAGGCGTGGTCGCCCGAGACGTGGACGCCCAAGGCGTTGTCCGGCGTGTTGTACGTGCCAACGGACAACGGATTCGTGGGATCACTGACGTCGATCACGCGGAGCCCGGATGACCCGTCGGCCACAAAGGCGTGGTCGCCCGACACACAGACGTCCCAGGCTATGCCCGGTGTGTCGTACCCGCCCAAGAGCGTGGGATTTGTCAGATCTGTGATATCGATCACCAGGAGCCCAGAACCGGAATTCGCCACGAAGGCGTGGTCGCCCGAGACATAGACGCCGACGGGCGCCCCGCTCGGGGGGGCGTAGGCACCGATCTCCGTGGGAGTGGCGGGATCGCTGATATCGATCACCAGGAGCCCAGAACCGGTATTCGCCACGAAGGCGTGGTCGCCCGAGACATGGACGGCCACGGCATCGCTCGGCGTGTTGTAGGTGCCGGCCAACGTGGGGGTGGCCGGGTCGCTGATATCGATCACCTGGAGTCCGGACGTCTCATCCACCACAAAGGCGTGGTCGCCCGAGACATAGACCTCTAGGGCAGAGGTCGGCGTGTCATAGCTCCCTGTTAGCAACGGAGGCAAAACCGGCTGGGCAATCTGGATCACTTGGATACCCGAAGAGTTATCAGCCACATACGCGTATTCGCCCGCAACAAACACACCAGCGGCGGAATCGGGAGTGTCGTAGGTTTGCACTGGCGTGGGGCTTGTGGGATCGCTCACATCAATCACGTGAATTCCCTGAGTCCCTTCTGTCACGTACGCGTGGTCGCCGCCGACGACCACGTCCGTCGGGGACCCGCCGATGTCATAGCTTCCGGCAAGGGGGCAGTTCGTTGGGTCGGTGATATCGAAAACCACGAGTCCTTGGGAAGTGTCAGCGACGTAGACATAGTCGCCGGCAACGGCCACGCCGGTTGGGGCCTGTGCGTCTCCGTAATCACCGCAGACCTCTACGAAACTGATAAGTGAGGGGTCGGTGATATCGTACACGATCACACCCGCCGGGCCCATGATCCCCATGCTCGCCACAAAAGCGTAGTCTCCCGCGACAACGATGTCCTTGGGGATTCCGGGGACCGTACCATCGATTCCTACCTCAGTTGGGTTCGTGGGATCTGATATATCAAGGGCAACGAACTCCCAGTACCCGCCTACGAAAGCGTAGTCGCCAGCAACGGCGACGGCATCGAGGTTAGCGGACGGATAGAGGCCGGCGAACGTTGGATTCGTGGGGTTTGAGATGTCAATCACAACCAGACTGTCGCCAAAGGCGACATAGGCGTAATCGCCTGCGAGGGCAACATCTCGGGCATCACTCAGCGTGACATAGGCGCCAGCGAATGTCGGGTTGGTCGGATCGGTAATATCGAGGACCTGAAGGCCGTTGTCGCCATCGCCCACGTACGCGTAGTCGCCGGCGACAACCAGCTTTCTCGCCATTCCGGGTGTATCATAGCTGCCCGCCAACGTCATCACGAAAGGAAACAGCTTGAGCTCACCCGACAGGGTGTCCCAAAAAGCGGTTGTATTTATCCCATCCTTGTAGAGAGTCGAAAGAAAATCCTCGGTGAGCGATCCTGTTTGCTGCGCTGCGCCGATCCTGGGAAACCCCGCAAGGAGCACCGCAGTCAATATCGAGAGTCCAAAAATCCATCTTATTCTTTTCATGATGTGCTCCTTTTGTTACCCCCCTCCGGCAGTGCCGGAACAAAAGAGCATCGCGTACAGGTAAGAACCATCAGAGACACACACGTCGCTTGCGTTTGGTGTAACATGACGTTCCTCCTCGTTTACCTGCGGCTGAGCGCATCGTCGATGAATTGCGTCAAGGGCACCTTGACCACACGCGATGTCGTCATCGGCTCCTCGCTCGGCGGCGCACCCAACACCTCGGCTCCCTCGAGCGCAGGCCGGCGGACAAAGGCCTCGCCGGTCACCGGATCGCGTTCGACACTAAATTTGCCCTGCGAAAAACCAGAGACGTGATAGGCGTCCGGAGTGGCCTCTTCCAAGAAGAGAAGCACCTCTTCACCGGGCCGCCACTGAAGCGCACCGGCGACGGTGACCTTGATCTTTCCTACGGTCCCGCCGAGCTGGATGATCCGAACCGACCCGGGGTTGGTCCCTTTGTACGCCTCATCGATTTGGACAAAGGTCTCGGTGAATATCTTTGTCCGTCTTTCGTTCCAGAAGGAACGGACGCTCGTCACCTTGCCCTGAACGACTAGTGAGGCTTGCTCACCCATCTGTTTTGGAGTCCGGTAGACAATCTGTGTAGCCATTGCCAGAGACGTCATGCCGAACATGAAGGCGAGGGCGACCAATACAACGGGTAGAACAGAAGAGAATCGTTTCATGGCGCTTCTCCTTTTGAAAATCCTATCGGTTGAGAATCAATAGCGTCGTACGGACTGACAATCGGTTTGATAAACGAACGTCACCAGGGGGACCTGTCGCTCCCGATCACGACAAACGGAGACCAGTAGAACGGGTGGGCATAGGCCGGGTCGTCCATCAGTGCGAGACGCGCCTCCTTGAGAGCAGCGCTGGCGGGCCTCTTTTTGTCGAGCATCCTTTCGTAAAATCGCGTCATTAGTACGCTGGTTGATTTATCGGATACCGCCCAAAGACTCGCGACGGTGCCGTGGGCACCCGAAGCCACAAAAGCCCGGCTCAACCCGACCACACCCTCCCCGCGTCCCACACGACCTCTGGCCGACTCGCATGCGGAGGCGACCACAAGACCCACCTCGAGCGGCAGGTTGAGGATCTCGAGCGTGTGAAGATAACCGTCTTCCCCCGCGTCCGGATCGGGACACAGAACGACGCATGAGGCCGCCGGGTCCGCGGGGTCGACGATTCCATGTGTTGCCAGATGAAGAATTCTAGGGTTTTGTTGTCGCAGGTTCTGTTTGAGCGCCGCCTCGCTCGCCTTCGGGCCAAGAAGAACAGTTTTCTTATCTTCTTTGATCCGCGAGCTAATCGCCTCGATTTCGGAACGGGCGTAGGGAAGCGGAGCCAATTCGGTTCCCCTGTTTCCGACGGCGTCGTCATAAAGACTGAAATCGGGATCACCGGCGGCGAGGAACTCGATAGGGTATTTTTTTCGTTTTTCGGATTCGATGAGCTTGACGTACACAGAGGCGGATGGCGCATACACCGTCTCTGTCGAGCGCGCGAGGAATGATACGTCTTTCCATTCCGCATTTTTGTTCGGCTCTTTCGAGATAAGAACCTCGAAGGGGAGCTCAAAGAGGACGCCGTCGGGGACGATGACAATTCGTTTCGCTTTTTCGATCCGGTGCTCGGCCGGTAGAACGAGAGTGTCGTAAAGATTTCGTGCCGTTTTACGGAGCGCCGCATCTCCCGCTCCCGGTCGTGCGATCGCACCCCTCAAGAGCGCCACTTGAGTGCTTAAAGCGCGCCGATTTGGCAGCTCTGAGAGTTCGTGTCCCTTGCGGTCGATCACCCACAGTAGAGACGCGGTGTCACCGAGAGCATACTCGAGAAGCACCGTTCCTTTGGGTAGCGCCTTTTGCACGTCTCGGAGACCGACGATGGCATCGCGGGAACTCAGTGACCCAAGGGATTTCTCGAGACGCTCCTCACGACGCTTGGTGTACCGTCGCTCCAGACGTTGCTTTTCCTTCCTTTCCTCGGGGGAATCGCCTGCAATCTGATATAGCGAGTCGAGAAGTGTCTCCTCGACCGGGTCCATTTCCCTCACTGCGGCGGCTTCGAGGAGATCCATGAGACCGCGTGCCTTGGCCCGCTCGATCGTGTGGAAAGCCCTTGCGGACCCCTCACCCGCGCCGTCCGTATCATCCAGAGACGCGTAGAAACGAGCCACTTCCTCATATAAAAAGCGGCGTTTTCCGGAGAAGAACCCGGTCATCGTTCCCGCACCACCGAGCGCCGTTCGTCTTTGCTCGACGATCGCCAGCGCGCGTTCATAATAATGGACGGCGCTGTCCGGATTTTCCTTTTCGTATGTGTGCGCGATGTTCAGGTTCAACATTCGCTCGAGATCGATACCCGCTGCGCGCGAGGTTGCGAAGCTCTCTCGATAAACCGAACGGGCCTCGTTCATGTTTCCCGTCGTCGCGTAGATGTTTGCGATACGAAGGTTCTCATCGAGCAGCAGGGTTTCGGCGCCGCTTTCACGGTCCATTTCCAGTGCCTCTTCACAAAGTCGTAACGCCTCGTCGCATCTACCCATGGCTAAATGGACATCCGCGGCGAGCACAGTGGCATCCCGCACCAATCGCGGCCTATCGGATTCCGCGGCGAGCCCCCTCGCCTTCTCCGCTACGGAGAGTCCATTCTCGTACGCCTTGAGGTCCATGTACAGATGGCCGAGGCTGATGAGGGCCTGGATCTGGTGGGACGGATCCTCCAGTAATTCACACCGCTCGAGACAGGCAAGCAGGTCGTCTCGCGCGCGATCCAGCTCGCCGATGTCCATATACGTGTATCCACGGATTCGGTAGAAATCCGCCTCTTTGATCGGATCGTTGATGTTCTCGAACAGTCCTTCCGTGACCTCGAGGTGATCGAACGCCTCCCGGTATCGCCCCTCGAGACGGAGACTCTCAGCGAGATTCGTCCGGGCCAGCGCTTCATCGTGCGTTTGGCCGACAGCCGTAGCAATATCAATGGCCCTCTGGTAAGCATCGTTGGCCCCCTGTGAACGCCCCATATCGGCGTAGTAACCGGCGATGTTGATGAGTATTTCGATCATCTTGGATTGATTTCCCGACTCTTCGAGGACGGGCAGTGCCTCCTCGTACGCATCCCGCGCCTTGATGAGGTTGCCCATTTGATAATAGGTGGCACCCAGATAGTTGAGAGACGTGCCCAAATAAGTGAGGTCTTCGGTTCTACGGCAGAGGTTGGTCGCCTGCTCGTAGTAGTCGATCGCCTGCTCGTAGTTCCCGGTCACGGTATTCATCCCCCCGAGACCGACGAGAGTTTTTCCTTCCAGAATGCGGTTCTCAATCGCGCGACGAGCGACAAGCGCCTTTTCGTAACTCTCCTTCACGGAATCCATCTCGCCTCGGTACCAGTACACGACGCCAAGGCTTCCCCATGTGACGGCCACCGAGTAGCCGTCATCGATTTTTTGAAAGAGATCCATTGCCTGCAGATAAAGCTCGAGGGATTTGTCGTTGTCGCCCGCGTCGCGGGCCTCGACGGCTTTTGCCTCGAGCGCCTTCGCTTGTTTTCGAATCGCGCGTTGTGCGGGAGTCCAGCCCTTATACGTCTCGACGAGTTCGAGTGGCACGTTTGAGTCGTTGTGTTCTCGGTGAAGCCGGGCGACGCGCTCGGCGAATTCGAGGTTCTCCATTTCACCCGCCTTGTTCCCCTCGTCACCGGCGGTAAACCCGTCGTCCAACACCCGTGCGAAAACGGCCCCAATCAAGATGGAATGGTCGACAATGTAAGGGACGACGAGATCATTGCGGCCCGCTTGGACTAGGGAGTCGGCGTGTTGGATGAAGTCGGAAACAGGATCAGCCGAGGCGGCAATCGCCGTCGCTCGGACAAGCGTGAGACAAAGCAGGAGGATTTTCCAAAAGACCGATAGCCGTTGACTCATAAACTCACTCCCCCCTGAAAGACAGCGGATCTATTGGAACACGGTTGTCGCGGCTAGAATCTGCCTGACCGGCAAAAGACCACAGGTGTAAAGGATTCGTGACAGCGGAAATTATACACCAAAACTCTCATTTTGGTAAGCACTTTCAGCGATTGGGCGGGGCCGGGCTGGGCTTTTTTGTTGGTTCCGCGGGTCTGCTGGGATTCCCGCACCCAGTCAAAAAGCCCGGCCATCGAGTATCCTTCCACTCGACAGCCGGGCTTATCAGGCCGTGAACTCAATGGAGAGGCGGCTATTTGAGCAAAATCATCTTTCGTGTAAGGCTCTGATCTCCCATCTGCAACCGATAGAAGTAGATCCCGCTGGCCATACCACCGGCATTCCAGACAACCGTGTGCTCGCCCTCGGACTGCGCGCCGGAAACGAGATCGGTGACGTGTCTTCCGGCGACGTCATAAATCGAGACTCTCACGATCCCCGGTTCCGGCAAGACGTAACTGATGCGCGTCATCGGGTTGAATGGGTTCGGGGTCGCGGGACGAAGCTTGAGATCATCGCCGTCGGTTTCCATGGGAATGGGCAGATCGATTTCCTCGCCAATCACGTTGACACAGTCGACCGCCTCAAACGGGGTCCCGTCGATAAGCTCACCGGTGAGTTTGAGCTCCACGCCCGGTCCGATGACACCGGGAGCGATCGCACGCACGATATCCCGCTTGGTAAATTTGAGCGTTAGGTCCTCGTAACCGTCTTCTTCTTCCGTTGTGCAATCGCAATCCACACTATCCGCCGCGGGGGTGGCAACGTCTTCAAAATCATATCTAAGAGGCTGTACACCTTCGAGACGGACCGTGGCTGGATCGATCTCATGCACATCGAACTCATCCGTGCCAAGTACGGCGACCGGTATGACACCACCCTTTTTTAGCACGCCGTTCTCCGGAGGGTCACGTAGTGGTTTTACGTTCAAGGGGTTTGGACACGAGCCCGGTTTGATGTCGAGAGATGCCTCAATGGCCTGCGCTGTGACGAGCGTCAGACCCGACACACCGGGAAAACCCGTCGGTCCGATGAGCGTGGCGGTGCCGTCCGACGGATCGATCTGATAGAGATTCCCGCCGTCCTGGTTGTTCCCACCGGCGTAGAGCATGCCGTCCGGTCCAAACTCGAGACTTCCCGCGCTTATCCCGGTGACCCCAATCGTGGTGGCAAGACCAGTTGCCAGATCGATGGTCACCAGCTCCGCTGGTCGGTAAACTTGCCAACAACCGGTGATGCCGTACATGATTCCGGCGGTCTCGTCCCACGCAAGACCAGAGATTGGGCCTTTACCAGTGGGTCCGATGACGATGGTCGCACCTGTTTCCGGGTCGAGCACCATCAGGTGAGACGGTTCGCACGAGTACGGAATCCCCGTCCCGTAAAGGACACCGGCTACGAATTCGAGACCGTTGAAAGCAAAATCATCTGTACCGACCAGAGTATCGAGCGGCGTACACGTATACACATCGACCAGCTGACCGGCAAAGATGCCGTCACGGGCTTGGACAAAGGCGCGAAACGTCCAGTCATCGTATTCGATCTCGGTCGCACCCGGATCCGGGTGAATGGGCAGGTCGCATACATGTGTTCCCGCTCCCGTCGTCACATCGATCGTGAACAACTGCCCCGTGTTGTCACAGCCGTATAACTCTTGAGCAAACACCGCGCTCGGAAGCAAGACAAACACCACCGCGATAGTCGACAACACAACTGTCGGACGCGATACCCATTTTGCTGCTGAGCCCTTGTGCATGATACCCTCCTTGCAAAGAAGCAGTCACCAGACCGAATAGCTACTCTTGCCAGATCCTTATTTCGAAGAACCGTTACTTCAGAAGAACCATCTTTCTCGTTTGGACAAAATCTCCCGCTATCAGTTTGTAGAAGTACACGCCGCTCGCCACGGGGTTGTTCGACTCGTCGCGGCCATCCCACAACACCTCTTGCCGCCCGACCGGTTGCGTCTTGTTGACCAGCTCCCTTACCATCCGACCCTTGACGTCGTAGATTCTCAGCCGGACGTCGGTCGGTTTCGGCAAATCGTATGCGATCGTCGTTGTCGGATTGAACGGGTTCGGATAGTTGGGAAGCAGCTGGTACCGTGTCGGGACGTGATCCGGGTCGATACCGGTAACAGATCCCGCGGCGACCGTGACAAGGACAGGGACCGTCACGACCGGCGTGGCGGGATCGTTGCTCCTGATTTCGATGTGCTGTTCGTATTCTCCAGCCTCCAGTGCCGTCGCGTCGATCGTTACCTCCAGTTCGAGAGTTCCGCCCGCGCCTAGCGTTCCCGACTCCGGGTTAACGCTCAGCCAGGTGAGCGCGCCGAACCACGTAAACACTTGATTGGCAAACAAACGGTTGTCCCCGAGGTTAATGGCGACGTCATGGAAAAGATGATCGGACATCACAATAATCCGCCCTTGTCCGACGAGGTCGTACGCCACGACCGTGTGATTAAAGAGGTCGTCGACCAGTGGGGCGGCGAGGGGTGGAAGCATCCCAAGAACGTTGTCAGGACCGAGCAGGTAGATCGTGCCCACATTCACCGTTGTCTCGTGAGGATGGATGTTCGACGTCATTCCCGACAGCCCATTGACATTCCAGTAGAAGATTCCTGAACCCACGCCTTCGAGCAATATGTTATAGACAAACCGGCTATCATCCGTGTCGGCCTCGATGAGGAGATTGCCGCCATCGGCGAGCCAAACCTGGATGGCGTCGATCTCAGCGGTCGTCAAAGAATCGGAGCGGTTGCCAAACCACAGCGCGTCCACACCGGATAGGAGAGATGGTGTGATCGGATCGTTGCTCTCTGTTATAGAGGCACCCCGAGTACTAAGGTCACCAATAATCACCGACCACAAACCGATACCACCCAGACCGTGGTCACCGTGCCAGAGGATGCTGAATGCGTCGAGAGGCTCCACGAGCTCGGGCTCAAAGGTGATTTTGCCTTCTTTGTCGCCCTTCGAATCCTTTGACGTGAGTGCGGCGTCTCCGGGTCCATCGGACATCGACGCGAGCATCGGATTGTCGGGGGCAGGTCTGATTTCGACACCCCAGATGAGATCGCTGCCACCCGTGTTGGACAAATCGAATGTTTCGAGATGCGTCGTACCGGCATCAACAGCGACTTCTATCGTATCCACCGACACGGAGATGACCGGTGGCTCCAACGCTTCGGCGACCAAGTCGACGTCCAATGTCCCGTTGTTGGGGTCGTTGCTCGTTATAGTGAGAATGGCAGTCGTCGCCCCGGCTGCAGTTGGGGTGTACGTCACGGACACGAGTTCCGATCCGCCCGGCGCGAGATCAAACACAGCAGGTGTGGCCGAGAACGCTGGGTCATCGGCAACGATACCGCTCACACTCAGGACGTCCGTCCCGGGGTTTTGAACGGTAATCGATCTAACCTCACTGTAGCCAACAAAGACAACACCAAAGTCGAGCAACGTTTCCGAGACGACGATCGCCGGGGCACCGGTAACATCGAGTTCCACCGGCACACCCACGGTCGGACTGCCCGGCACATTGGTCGAGAGAACGATGTTTGCCTCGTAGAGGCCGCCGATCAAACCGGTTGCGTCGAATGCGACGGTCAGCTCGACGCTCATGCCAGGATTGACGTTGGCGTTCATCGGATCAACCGAGAGCCAGCTCACCGCGGGCTCGGCTGGGGACGCCGGAGACACCCCGGATCCATTCCCCGGCGCGGCAGGGCTCGGGGTCAGCGGTATCGCCGGTCTCTCGTTCCTGTTGTTTTGGCCGTCATGGATGGGCATTGTCTGGACCGACAATCCCGGTAACGTCCGATCCTTCTCGGTTGCCGGTGGGTCCAGGCTCCCGGTCGCCGTTGCGGCGGAGTCCACCACGGGATTCACGAAGATCGAGAAAATGAGAACAGTTCCACCAGGGTTGCTGACTGTGAGAACTTGTGACGATGTCTCACCAGAAAAGAGTGCTTCGCTTAGCGAGGTGGGCGATACGACCACCTCGGGTGGGATGAGGCCTTGTCCGACAACAGTGATTGGAACCTCCGGCTCGTCTGGATCATTGCTCATTATCGTGAGAGATTCCGAGAGAACAACGGCGGCACTTGGTGTGAAGGTGATGATAACGATCTGGTGTCCGGATATGGGAACAGTGAACGACGTCGGACTCACCGTGAAATCCGAATGCGACGAAACAATGTCATCGACCACCAAGGCATCATTGCCAACATTGGAGACGGTGAGAGTTCGCGACGTCGAGGCCCCAACGAAAAGCGATCCAAAATCAAAGAGCGTGCTGGATACGGCGATGTCGGGTGTCGCTGTGACTCGGAGGTGGGCGGGGACTATCGTCTCCGGAGTGACTGGATCGTTCGACGCGATCGTCATGTGGGCGTCGTATTCCCCTCCGTCCAACCCGACGGCATCAAACGTCACCGAGACGGTTTGGTCACCACCCGGTGGCACCGTTCCCTCGGTCGGTGTCACGGTGAGCCAAGCGGGACCACCGGCCATCCAATCGACGGCCTGGTTGGCGAAGAGCTGGTTGTCTGCGATACCGATCGACCCGTCATTGAAGATCTCGTCGGATATGGCAAAGACCGCTCCCATATCGACCTCACTGCAGGCGCAAACCGGCAGGTCGTAAGTGTCGTCCACCAGCTGGCCCGCCGGTGCAGCGACAACGAGATGACTCTGCGGGGCCGGCAGCCACACCGAAGACACGCCCTCTGTGATCTCGTGGGGGTGGATGTTGAACGTGGTCCCCGACGTGGCGTTCATCGCGTCATAAGTGATCCCACTTCCCAGGCCATCCAACAGAATGTTGACTCGCCCCACCGACTCGTCGCACTCGAAGACCAGCGCACCACCCGCCCTGACCCATGCCTGCACGGCATCGATCTCGGATTGTGCCCAGTCGGTCATGTAATCGGTGAGCCAGAGGATATCGTAGTTGGCCAGGAGTGCCGGCGTGATCGCTTGGAAATTCTCCGTCGCCGTGGCGCCTCGGGAAGTCACGTCCGAGATAAATATCGACCAGACATCCATCGCCTGCTGGCCGTGCGACCGATCCCAGAGGAGGTGGACACCGGTTAGATCGTCAAGCATTGCCGAGATGGGCTCCGTCCGTACGTCCTCAGGGTCGGCTGCCTCTCCCGTTTCCGGATCGACTATCCCTTCGACCGGTGGGGTGAGCGTGTAGACCTGGGAGGCGGATCCTTGGCTCGGAGATACATCAAGCTCCCATAAGAGATCACTACCACCGTTGTTGGCGATGGTTATCGTTTGCGTAGAACTCTCGCCGGTAAAGAGACTGTCGGCGAGCGAATCCGGGGTGACGGAGATGATGGGTGGCTCCAACCCCTCACCTTGGAGTGCCACCTCGATCGTCGGCTCGTCGGGATCATCACTGGTGATCGTGAGCAAGCCTGAGATCACCCCGACCGATGACGGGGCAAACATCACCACAACACTCTGGCATTCGCCCGGGCTCAGAGCGACGCTCGTTGGATTCGCCGCATAGTCACCGTGATCGGTCGAGATATCGCTTACCGTCAAAAGGTCCGTTCCGTTATTGCATACCGCCACCGTGTCGGTTACCACCGCGCCGATGAACTGCGGCCCGTAGTCCAAGAGGGTGTCGGAAACGGCGACATCCGGGGCGCCGGTCACATCGAGATGCGCAGGCACAGTGACAACCGGGTTCAACGGGTCGTTGTTGTTGACCAGGATGTCTGCGTCGTATTCGCCGCCGAATAGGCCCCCGGCATCGAACGTCACCGTCAGTTCATCAGAGCCGGCCGGAGGAACGGTTCCTCCCGCCGGTGTGACGGTCAACCAGCTCACACCGACCGCCAACCAGTCCACAACCTGGTTGCCAAAGAGTTGGTTGTCCGCCGCGCCGATGGTATAATCGTCAAACATCTCATCGGAGGCGGCAAAGATCCGTCCGTTTTGCACCTCGCTGTACGCGCAGACCGGTAGATTGAAGATGTCATCCACCAGTTGTCCCCCTGGCGCGCTGACAGTAAGCTGTGCAAGCGGGTTGCCGATATAGACGCTTGAGACGTCTTCAGTGGTTGGGTGCGCGTGGATGTTTGTCGACGTCCCCGGTGATGCGTCCGCATCGACATAAAGGAGACCGGTTCCCAGACCCGCGAAAATGTCGTTTACCGCTACGACTGCCTGATTGGATTCGATCAACAACGCGCCGCCTACTCTCACCCAATCTTGCACGGCCTGGATCTCGGTAGGCGCCCACGAAGTCATATCGCTCAGCCAGAGGATGTCATAATTCGACAGGAGCGGCGGCGTGATTGGATCGAGATTCTCTGTCACCGTCGCCCCGCGAGCGATCAGGTCCGATACGATCACCGACCAGCCGCCGGGGCCGTACTGGCCATGCGAAAGGTCCCATAGAATCTGGACATCGGTGAGGTCATGGAGAACCGCCGTAATGGGACTCGTCCGAACCTGCTCCGGCGGGAGAGCGACGCCGGTTTCGGGGTTGACCTGACCCGGCAGAGGGGCCTCGAGCGTATACGTCTGTGTTCCGGCGCTCCCGGACGGCACGACCTGGATCGCATACTCCAGATCGTTGCCGCCGAGATTCCCGACAGTTAACGTGTGAGTGGACGACTCCCCGGTAAAGAGATCATCACCGAGAGAATCCGGTGTGACGGAGACGACAGGTGGCTCCAGACCCTCACCCTGGAGTGTCACCTCGATCGTTGGCTCGTCCGGATCATCGGATGTGATCGTGAGCACGCCCGGTATCACCGCGACCGATGTCGGGGCAAACGTCACCTCTACGGTCTGACACTCACCAGGGTTCAATGTGGCGCTCGTCGGGGCGACGGTATAGTCCGATTCGTCCGTCGACATATCGCTCACCGTAAGAACGTCCGTCCCTTCATTGCACACGATGACCGAGTCCGTTGTCACGGCGCCTACAAACTGTTGGCCGTAGTCCAGGAGTGCCGGGGATACGGCGATGTCCGGGGCACCGGTCACATCGAGGTGTGCAGGCACGTTCACGACGGGATTGAGCGGATCGTTGTTGTTGATCAGGATGTGTGCATCGTACTCGCCACCAAAAAGACCGGAGGCATCGAAAGTGACCTCGACATCGACGCTGGATCCAGGCGTTACCACACCTTCCTTCGGATCTGTCGACAGCCACGACACGCCCCCGCCGCTCCACATCACCGCGTTGTGGAGAATGAGTGCCATGTCACCCGAGTAGTACCCGTAGTCGGCCAGGAAGACGTTGACACCCACCACATGATCTCCCTGAGTGGCGACGAGCGGTTGCCCGTTCGTCCAGTCGGCGACCCATTCGGCACCGGACGCCAGGCTTGTCGCGCCGAGCAAGTCGCCCCACGCGCTCGTTACATCCTCCATGATCGGATGTGACGCATCGAAGGCGCCGAGGTTCGCGGACCCTATGGGACCGCTTCCCACGGTGAACGGGAAATACCCATCGGTCAGCAATCGGCCTTGAACCGACCAACTGCTGATGAACGATGCCAGGGTCATCACGACCCCACCACCCTCGTCCACGTAATCCGCCAGGACATCGCCCAAACCAACCGGGTCGGCGTAGGGAGTATTCGCAATCAAAATAACCGCGTCGTATTCGAGCAGCGTGCTCAACGCTGGGTTCCCCGTTCCCCCATCAAAGATATCCACGACCTCGATGTCCGGGAAGCTCAACAGATCGGCCTGTATCTGGGACACGCTGGCCGTGACCACAAGTAGGATCTTCACGCTCGAGTTCGTGACATTCGCAACCCGGACGGGGCGCTCCTCGGGCTTCGCGGCGTTCAGACCCCGGCCGCCATCGTACATCAGGCTTGGGTCCGTAATCGGGCTCGCCGGCTCCGGTCCGCGGAGTGACCGGTCTCTCCACGGTTTTGTTTTTGGATCATCGGGGGTCGCGTTCTCGACGACGTTGACCATAACGGTCGTCTCCTCCACGCCCTCGATCATGATGTCGTAGGTCAGGTCATTCCCACCGAGGTTACTGATCGTAAGCAGCTGTGTTGCCGCACCGCCTGTAAAGAGGCTCTCACTAAGCGAGTCGGGGGTGACCGAAATGACCGGTGGATCGAGACCCTCACCGTGGAGCGCCACCTCGACCGTCGGCTCGTCGGGATCATCACTCGTGAGCGTCAACACGGCAGGAATTACCGTGACCGACGTGGGGGCAAACGTAACGATTACGGTCTGACACTCACCGGGGTTCAACACGAGGTTTGTTGGAGCGGCGGTGTAGTCTCCGTGGTTGGTCGAGATGTCGCTCACCGTCAGAACTTCCGTTCCAAAATTGCACACCAATATTGAATCCGGTATGACCGCGCCGACGAACTGCGGCCCATAGTCGAGGAGTGTGTCGGAAACGGCAATGTCGGGGGCGCCCGTCACATGAAGAGTCGCCGGTACCGTCACTTCGGGGTTCAACGGATCGTTGTTGGCGATCAAAATGTTGGCCTCGTAATCACCGCCAATCATACCCGCCGCATCAAATGCCACCGCGATATCCATGCTCTCTCCCGGTGCGACGGTGCCTATCACCGGATCGGGGATTATCCAGGTCGGCATGAGGGTAAACTCGATTGCATAGTCATTCTCAACGAGACCAGGGTTGATGAAGAGCTCACCCGCTCCACCGTTTCCCATACCCATCGTCTGGTCCGGGCTCTCGATGCCAAAACCATAAGGGTCGTTTGGGGCGACGAGATACTGGAACCTGATCTTGTTGGTTCTCTCGTAAAAGATCACTTCAAACGTCTTGTTGTTGCCACCGGCATAGTCCGGGATATTGTTGTATTCCACGACGAACTGCCGGTTTGGCGATAAGCCGAATGTGTGGTACTTGATATAGGCCGCGCTTGGGGGATAGAGATCCCTGGCAAAGGGGGCAATCGCGCCCTCGTATTCGTCGACTGCGGGGACGGTGCCCGGATACCAGCCATTGAAGCCGTTGAAGCTCAGCCAACCGTTCGAACCCACGCCGATGTGTGTAAAGTCCGTTCCGTAGTAGTTGAAGGTGAAGCCGAGAGGGATACCCGTTTCAAAATCATCGTCGGACAGGCTGATCGGTATGCCTCCACTCACATCGATCCAGTCGAAGATTGGACCACCGGGCTCGTTGCTGTCGCTCCACCGATAGCCAAACGGATCCGGTCCACCGCTGGCTCTCTCCATCGGTGGATAGGTCCGGGTGTCTTCTTCACCTTTTGCTATGACTACCGGTTTGGCGAGGCTGACCGGGCTGGGAGGTTCGAGACCCGCACCGGGATTTCCGATGAATGGTTCTTTTCCAGTGTCCGTGGTGTGGCCGGACGCCGTTTGAGCGGTAAGGATATTTTCGACAAGAATCGAAAACTCCAAATCGTTTCCGCCGTTGTTCGCTATGTTCAACAGCTGTGTCGACGTGCCACCGGTGAATAGGCTTTCACTCAACGCGTCTGGTGTGACTGAAATAACGGGTGGATCGAGACCTTCGCCGTGGAGCGTCACCTCGACCGTCGGTTCATCGGGATCGTCGCTCGTGATCGTCAGCACCGCGGGAATCACCGCAACCGACGTCGGTGCGAACGAGACCATAACCGGTTGCTCACCCCCGGCGCCCAACGAAAAGCTCGTTACATCGACGGTATAGTCCGAATGATTGGTCGAGATATCGCTCACCGTCAGCATGATCGTCCCCCTGTTGGAGACGATGATCGTGTCTCTGACGGTCAGGCCGACAAAGTGCGCGCCGTAGTCGAGCATTGTGTCGGAGACGTCGATATCGGGGGCGTCGGTGACGTGAAGATTGGCCGATACGTCGACCTCGGGGGTCACCGGGTCATTGCTCGTCACGGTCAGGTTGCCGGCGTAGTCACCACCGGCAAGACCGGCGGCGTTGAAGATGATGTCCACGTCGAGTGTCTCTCCGGGAGGCACCGTGCCCGATGACGGCACGGCTGACAGCCAGCTAACACCGCGTGAGTAAACGGCAACGTCATCGATGTACCAACCCTCGTTCGCCTCGCAGTTGCCGCAGTCCCACCCCGCGTGGAAACGAATCGAAATGATGTTTCGCGCATACGCGGTCAGGTCAAAGACCGCCGGGATGAACAAGTTGCCATTTCCCCCATCGTGCGAGTAGGCATCGCGGTTGGCCAAGGGGTTGCCGCAGTAGTCGTCGAGGGTATAGGGGTAACCTTCAACGGGATAGATCTGCGTCCAGGTTACGCCATCCACCGATATCTCGAGAAGTCCACCATCGGGTTCGAACGTCGGATCGCCACCGCAATCGTCGAAGTTGTACCAGTGTTGAAAGACGAGTGTGGCGGAGTCGTAGTTTGTCAGGTCGATATTTGGGGACTGAAGTGCTTCACTCCCGCTACCCGAGTGCTGTTCGACATTCCAGCTCGTCACTCCGCTGCTCGAGCGAACCGTGGTTTGGTGCCACAGATCGACTCCGCTGAAGTGGGTCGAGTAGTGTATCCAGCCGTTTGCGCCGCTCTCCATGTCATCGAAAAAGACCAATACACTGTCAGCCAGCGGTGTCTGGAGGGCACGATAGAACTCGAGGATTTCCGGGTCGGCGGGTGGGAGCGGATCGCTGCGGTAACCGTCACTGACGGTCACTCCGGTAAAGTCGGCGTAACGCTTCCGGTGGTCGGCCGAGCTAGCGGAGGTTTCGAGCGATACATCCTTCCCGCGCCGCGATCTGATCTTGTCAAAAAGGGCTGCGGCCGCCCCCGAGGCCGGTTCGCCAAAGATGTCAAAGGTGAGATCACTGCCTCCCGAGTTGCCAACGGTCATTACGTGGGTCGATGTCTCACCGGTGTAGAGATCATCGCTAAATGAAGTGGGGTTCACGGATATGATTGGCGGTTCGGCGCCTTCACCAACCAAACTCACGGTCTTTGTTGGATAGTCCGGGTCGTTGCTCTGGATCGAGAGGGTCCCCGTGATGATTCCGAGTGACACCGGACTAAACGTCACCACGAGCGTCCGGCTCTCACCGACACTCAGTGTAAAACCCGAGGGGTCGGTGGAATACTCGGGGTTGTCGATCGTAACACCCGTGACCACTAGTTCTTCGACACCCACGTTCGATACGACCAGGTCGGCCGGTGTCGACGTTCCGGTGAATCGGAGCCCGTAGTCGATTGTGTCTTCCGAGACGGCGATGTCGGGGGCGCTCGTTACGAGGACCGACGTGGGAATCGTCTCTATCGGATGGGCGGGATCGTTTGTCTCGAGGACCAGCCCATACGTGTAGTTCCCACCCATCAAGCCAAAGGCGTCAAAGGTTATGATGATCTCCATGCTCTCACCCGCATGGACTCGTCCCGACACGGGTTCCACACGTACCCATGACGGGAAGGCACCGGGAGCTCCACCACCGGGAGGACTCGGAATCATCCCAGCGGGGAAGACGAAATCGAGCGTTCCTTCAGCCGTGTTGCTGATCGTCAATACATGCGAAGATGTCTCACCAGTGAACAGATTGTCGCTAAAGGACGCGGGGTCGTACGTCAGCTCGGGGATCCCCAGTGTCATCGTTGACGGCAGATTGGAGAGCCAAGAGCCGTTCTCCTGCTCGTCGACCACCACCAACCCGAAATAGTAAGTCGTGTTGAAGTCGAGTCCCGTGACCTGGAAGGTCTCCGTTGCTCCCGACGGCTGAGGTTGGGGAAGACCCGAAACCGGTGTCGCCTGCTCCCAATTGCTCCAGTAGATCTGGGACGTCGAGTAACGCAGATCATAGGAATTCGCTGTTCCATAGGTGCTGTCGTCACCGGTCGCGGTCCACGTGAGCGTCGCCGTATTGGAACCGGTGGAGACGACGGTTAGGTCGTTTACACGTGCCGGTGGTATGCTGTCCAGTCCGCTTACCATATTGAACACGTTGAGCCGACCACCCGATACGGTTCGACCGGCCATCGCCGGGGTTGGATCGACCGAGGCGAGTATGTGTTCTATGACTTCGAGGTAGTGCATGTTGGGGGCCGCCGACAAAAGGAGACCGACGGCGCCGGTGACATGCGGCGCGGCCATGGAGGTGCCGCTTGCCCTGCCGTAGCTGTTTCCCGGCAGGCAGCTTAAAACATCTGACCCGGGAGCGCCCAGGTCCACCGTCACCAAACCCCAGTTTGAAAATCCGCTTTTGGCATCGGTGTGAGTCGTGGCCGCCACCGATATGATGTTGTCCAGATCATGACTCGATGGGTAGTGTGGTGTCAGGTCCGTGTCGACGCTGTTGTTTCCGGACGACGCGACGAAAATGGATCCCGCCACTCCAGCGGCCTCTATCGCATCCTTGAGCGCTTGGGAATACTGAGTCCCAAATCCCCAGCTGTTGTTTGTGGCCTTCGCCCCCATCATGGTGGCGTACTCGATCGCCCCGATCGCGCCGGATACCGTGCCCCACCCACCTGCATCGAGCCACTTCAGCGGCATTATCCTTGCCGTCCAGCACACACCGGTGACGCCGATGTTGTTGTTGCCGACCCCGGCAACGGTACCCGATGTGTGCGTGCCGTGACCGTGGTCGTCCCATGGGTCATTGTCATTGTTGTAGAAGTCCCACCCTCGAACGTCGTCGATAAAACCGTTCCCATCATCGTCTACCCCGTTACCGGCGATTTCTCCGGGATTCTCCCAAATGTTGTCGGCGAGGTCCTCATGATGCCAGTCCACACCGGTATCGATCACACCGATGATCACGTCTTCGCCGGTCTCGATCTCCCACGCTTCGGGGGCGTCGATATCGGCATCCGGTGTTCCCCCGGTTTGACCGGTGTTGTGCATTCCCCACAACTCGGGAAACCGCGGATCATTGGGAATCAATTCATCGATGTGGCCAAAGTAGTTTGGCTCGACATACTCGATGCTTGGGTTGCCTTGCAGGGCTCTGATGGCGTCGTACACGGATATCCCGTCGAGCTCCCACAACTCGGCGCCGATGCTCCGGAACACCTGTTTGACCGACGCGTTCATGCTCGATCTCAGGCCTTCCACATCTTCCGGGCGCGACGACTGGTGAAACTTTACAATGATTTCTCCCTCGGCATAATTCGTGTCTTTTTGCCCGTAGGCGCCGAACACACAGAACAGTGCAAATGCCAAGACGGCTACGATGCTCGCAACAGAGAAGACTCGGTTTTTCATCGTGAACCCCCGGAAGCTCAGGTACGATTGACGACCGCAAATCAAAAACGGACCGCAGGGGTCCGTTGTTACCTATACGAGATCCATCAGCTGGAAGACCGTCCTCGACACCGACGCGTCACTCTTGAAGTGCTGGACGATCTCACCGTTCGAAAGAATGGGGTGTGTGACCCCCTTTCGATCATTGGGATCGCGTTTATCCATATTTCGACAGCCGGAGGAACAAATACCCCCTCCACCTGATGTTGTCGTCAGAGAATGTCGATGGATTTGTTCTCCCCGCTCCGCGCAGCATGAGATCGTTCGGTCGGTGGGGCCTTCACAGCCTGCCGAACATGGGGATTGTCTCACAAAAACTGTTTTTTGTCAACCTGTGTTTGGATAACGCGTTACGTTGTCGGAAGTGGCGCCGCCGACGCCGGTCCCCCTCGTGCGGACGTTTCTACAAATCGAACAATGCCTTGACCACACCCCAGGTGGATGGCCTCGCTGGGACCGTTCCCACCGCTGTGGCGAAGTAATTGTTTGTCTCATCCGCCTCGTGAACCAACCCGTTCGAGTCCAATAGGACCGAGACTTCATGCTCCGCCGCGTAAGCCGTCGTGATTTCGAATTCGCACTGGGCGATGCACGCACACGTCACCATCGGAGTGCATGTAACTTCCGGATTTTGTGGGTTGCACGACGGTCCCGTCCAGGTGTACCACAGATCGCAGCCGTCCATAACGACCGTCACGCCGTCACCTTCGACCGAGCAATCATCATTGCAGTCCGGGTCGGTCCCACACGTGTGGGTGGGAGCTGTCAACGTCATGGGTCCGTCGTACACGACGCTCGTTCCCAAAAAGAGGAGGATGTTGCTGGTTACAACGGTGTCATGATCAAACGTGTTGAATGCCGTGAACTGGACTGTGATTTGGATGGTGCTCGAGTTGGGGTACAAATACGAGATGGTGTCGGCCCGCAAGTCAATGGGCTCAACGGGTTCCTGTCCAAAAGCGGTGGCGGCCGCTGCAAGCATAACGACCAACGTCATAACGAGTAGCTGCTTCATCGCGCATCCCCCCTTCTAACCGCCATTTGTTCGAGACAAAAAAGGTTAACATATTGGGGGGCATGATGTCAAGCAAGCCGTAAACAACGTTTGACGACACTCGTATCATAGTGTCCCACCGGTCTCGACACGATCCCGGAGAAGAAGCGAGCCACAGTTGTCTCACACCCCCAAACGCCCGGCTGTTCTGCTGTCGGGGTGGGTCAATATCAACGGAATTGGCACCCACATGTAAAAGATGTTGCTATTTTCAGCAGATCGAACGAGAGGGCGAATTCGCAACTTGTTGACTCGTAAGGATTACCATTCCGTAAAACCGCTGGTACGCTTGTTGCGATGAGAACAGGCAAAGATACTCGAGACCCCCATGGCCAACTGCTTGAAGTGATGCACTCGCTTGGCAGTCAGTCAGCTCGAACCGACTCCATGGAGGTGGAGGTCAAAGGCGTCCGGGAGACAGTACTCCTATTAAGTTGTGCAATATAGGTTCCCCCAGGCCACCCAAGGCCGCGAGCTTGCACCAGCGTGCACCGCTTGCACAACAACGTTGCTGAGAAGGAAAGTGCTGAATCGACGGATGACCTGAGAGCCCCGCAGAGACTGCGGGGCTCTCGTCTTTTCACGATGTAATCGTATGTGGAGCCTACTTACGGGAGTAGTTTACAAAACCTGACTGACAGAACCTGACCGGGGAACGCCAGCCATCCGAATTATCAGCGGCTTCTCAAGACATACCGCATGATGGGTCGGGTCCTCGAGCGTCGGGCGACTTCTTTGAAACCCGCCTTGAGAAACGCCGACGGTGTTCCAGTCCAGATAAACGGGTCCGGTGTGCGCTCCATCGCCGGTTCGATGGGGTACCCCTCGAGTATTTTTGCGCCCTGGCTTTTGGCAAAACGGGTCGCGGCTTTGAGCAACCTTGTGGATACGCCTCTGCGTCTGTACGGTTTCAAAATAAAAAGACAGGACACCGACCACACGGGTTGATCGTCGACGGGTTTGAGTACGCGGGAACGTTCGAGAACGGAATACACAGCACGGGGAGCGACCGCACACCACGCGATCGGTTCGTCACCAATGTACGCTACGATCCCCGGCGTCTCGCCCGAGGTGATGATCTTCTTGAACGCCCGTTTATTTTTGGCCCCTTTTCCATCTTCCCATTTTCTGCGTGGTAACCGCCATGCCATACACCAGCACCCGCCGCACGCCCCGCGCTCGCCAAACAACCTTTCGATATCCGGCCATCGCTCGGGGGTTGCGGGATGAAATGTCATCTTTGAAAGTGGCGGAGCTTTGCCAGACATGTGAGAGTCTTTCCTTTTTGGTACACAGCGGGCGACCCAACCACCTCGGTTGGGGAAAACCCGTACAAATTATCCACGAAAAAGTTGGTCATTTTCTCGAGGACGCGCCGTGCGTTCCGGAGAATCCGTACAAAGCATCATCGAAAAAGTTGGCTCGTATCGCGAGAATCAGCCGTTTGGATCGATCTGGCACTACAGATTAACCACGAAAAAGTTGGTCATTTTTTTGAAAAGATGCGCCCGTTCGGTGTCTCCACCAATCCCGTGACGTCCACCCGGATAGACCATCAAATCGAAATCCTTCCCCGCCACAATCAGTTCGCGTACCAGATGCATCGAATTCTGCATGTGGACGTTGTCGTCGGCCGTCCCGTGCACCAAAAGCAGCGCTCCCTCGAGCGCGTCAGCAAAGTCCGCCGGTGCACTCTCATGGTAGCCATCCTCGTTTTCGTCGGGTGACTTCATGTATCGCTCGGTGTAGATCGAGTCGTAGAATCGAAAGTCCGTCACGGGGGCCACCGCCGCCCCGGCCTTGAACAACCCCGGTTTTTTTAGCATAGCCATCGTTGTCATTGTGCCACCGCCGCTCCAACCCCAGATCCCCAGACGGGACCCATCGACATAGGGGAGTGATTTGAGAAACTCCGCCCCCGCGACCTGGTCTTCGAGTTCGAGCTGTCCCAGCTTTCCCAAAATCTGGTCCTCCCATGTCCTCCCGTGACCAAAGGTGCCGCGGTTATCCATGCTGAATACGATGTAACCTCGTGTCGCCATCATCGCGTGCCAGAGATACAAAGACCGCCCCCAGGCATTCCGCACGATCTGTGAGCGGGGGAAACCGTACGTATATACGATGACCGGGTATTTCTTTTTCGGATCGAAATCGGGTGGCTTGATCATCGAGGCGTAGAATGTGACTCCCTCACCCGAGGTAAAGGTCATGATCTCGGGGGCGGGAAGCTCATACTCATCGAGTTCGGACGTATCGCATTCGTCGATCTTGAAGAGTTTCTTGCCCGACGCCTTGTGCACGGTTATAACACGCGGTGTCGTCGTGTTGGAAAAACGGTCGATGTAATATTTCAAATCCGGAGAAAAGGTGACGCTGTGTGTCCCTGGCCGATCCGTAATCCGTTTGATCTCCCCTCCTTTTTCTGAAACGCGGTAGAGATGTCGCTCGAGAATCGATTTTTCGAGCGCAGTGAAATATACGAACCCGTTCTTTTCGTCCACACCGTTGAGCCGTGATACATCCCATGAACCGCTGGTGAGCTGTCGAACAAGCGTGCCGTCCGTTTTGTACAGATACAGATGAGAAAACCCGTCACGCTCGGAGTTCCACACAAAGCGGTCCTTGTTTTCGAAATAATGGCGCATGTAGTTGACGTTGACCCAAGCATCGGAAGTCTCGGTGAGGGCCTCCGTCACATCGCCGGTCTCTACATCGGCGATCAACAGACGAAGCTCCGTCTGGTTGCGATTGAGCTTCTCGACGGCGAGATGTTTGTTGTCTTCGACCCAATACACTCGTGCGATATACGAGTCATCCATCGTATCCACCTTCATCCACGACATCTCGCCACTCGAGACATCGATCACACCAACGCGAACGATCGAATTTGGATCTCCTGCCTTGGGGTACCGCTGTGTTTCGGTTGTATTATGAAGAGGGAGAAAATCGACGATGGGAAACTGTGGAACGGGACTCACGTCGAATTGCATATATGCAATCTTCTCGTTGTCGGGTGACCACCAGTAGGCCCTGACGTTGCCGCGTGTGAAGAGTTCTTCCATATAGACCCAGTCGAGCACACCGTTTAGGAGCGTGTCGGATCCGGTCGTCGTGAGCTGTTTTTCCTCATTATTATGGAGGTCGATTACCCAAAGATCGTTTTCCCGAGTGAAGGCGATCTTTTCACCGTTTGGGGAAAAGGTCACGTTTTCTTCGGCAACGTCGGTTTTTGTGCGGCGGACGACCTCGCGTGTTTTTCGATTGAAGGTGAAAATCTCGTCTCTAAAAAGGAAAGACATGAGATCACCGGTCTCGGCCCACTGGTAGGCGCCGATCCCGAAACTGTCATCGTCGTCCTGTTTGAGATCCGCAGGGACCGTGATCGTGTCGATCACGCAGAGCATTTCTTTGTCTCCCGACGGGACCTTGGCGACAATGAAGTGAGACTGGCTCTCATCGTCTTCGCCCTCGGTCTCGATGAAGGAGATCCCCTTGCTGTCGGGGAGCCACCGGATCCCGCTGGGAGCCGAGCCGGTGAGCGACGGCGTCGAGAATATCCGGTCCACGGTCAACACCTTCCTCGACCCCTCCGGAGCGGACTCATCGGGTTTTGTCGATTGGTCCGCCTGGATGGGTTGATCGAGGTGGGCGGTCCGGGTCGTCTCGGTGGGCAGATCGGTCCCGGGCTGGTTTGGACGGGTCGATGGGCCGGCGGGATTCGGGCCCAGAAAGACGGCGGCAGCGGCCACAAGAGCAACGGAAAGCAGCGCCAAGCGCAAAGAGAAAACGACTCTCATGAATATCCTCCTACTCTAAAAATGTGGGTAAATGAGCTTACCACAGACGGCAGATCGATTAAATCGAATAATCGCAGCCGGTTGCCGCCGGGAGTCTCCGGATTTTTCGCTTGATAGCCACGGCCCCAATCACCATTATTTCTGCACGCGCGGAATGCGCTGCCTATCGTGGGTGTCATACCGATTGCCCGTCTGCATTTCGCTCATCGATCGACCCCGATCCAACCATGTACAGACCCTCGAAAGGGAGGCGTGCGTGGTTTTCCGACGTGCCCGACGGCATGGCTACACGCCGACACGAAGTTTCGCGGATCGGTGGAACGATTGAGAATGTTTTTCGTATAGACTCTTAGACTCTCACACCCTAAACGCACAATCCAGGAGGTGCCAGAGAATGCGCATTTTACGGACGTTGGCCGTCCTTGGGCTGGCGTTGGCTGTCATCGGCAGCTACGCGTTTGCCGCGCCGTCTGTGGACTCCGTCGACGAGACCGTCATCGCCGCGGGCGATGAGGGCAAGGGCGACGAGGGCAAGGGCGACAAAGGCGAGCAAAAGGAAGAGGCCAAAAAGAAAAAGCGGCGCTCCTACAGGGACAAATTGGACGCGCGCAGCGGAAAAAAGCCCCCCCCAACACCCAAAAAGAAACCAAAGTACAAAAAGTGGAAGGAAGTGCTCGAAGACGCCGAGGCGCATGAGGGACTTTTCAAGATCCACACCAAGCGCGAGGACGTCTTTTTCGAGATCAAGGAGGACCAGCTGGACAAGCCCTACCTTGCGATTATGAGCCTGTCCAAGGGTATCGGGACTCGGTTTGTCTTGGGCGGTCTTCCCATCGGCGGGTCTGTCGTGTTCGACTTCCACCGCGTCGAGGATCACGTCCAGGTTCGGATGCTCAATACGCTTTTCCGGGCTCCGGACAATGAGGCGCTCGAAAAGGCGATCGATCTCTCCTACGGCAACTCGATCCTCGCCCACCTTCCCGTCGAGAGTGAAAACGAAAAGGAAAAGGCAATTCTCGTAAAAATGAATAAGCTTTTTCTTTCGGATGTCTCGGACCTGGGGTTCCGGCTTCAACTCGTTTTGAACAAGCCGGTGCGTTTGGACGGCAAAAAGGGCGTGTTCAAAAGCGTCAAGGCGTTTCCGGAGAACCTCGAGATCGAGGCCCAGCTCACCTACAGTCCGGCCGATCGCAGGGGTTTGTGGTTACCAAGCGTGCCGGATGATCGTTTTATCGAGATCGGTGTGCAGTACAGTCTGCGCAAACTGCCGGATGAGCCGATGAAGCCACGGCTCGTCGATGACCGTGTTGGTTACTTCCTTACTCCGTACAAGGACTTCACGAGAGACGACAAGGAGAGCTTTTTTGTCCACAACGTCAACCGGTGGAGATTGGAGAAGAATAACCCGAGCGCGGATCTCTCGGAGCCAAAGGAACCGATCGTTTTTTACGTCGACCACACGGTTCCCGAGAAGTACAGACGTTACGTCCGCGAAGGTATCGAGATGTGGCAGAAGGCGTTCGAAGCCGCGGGATTCAAAAGGGCCATCATTGCCAAGGATGCGCCCAGTCCAGAGGAAGATCCCGAGTACGATCCGGAAGACGCACGGTATAACACGATTCGTTGGATCGTTTCCGATGATCCGTCGTTTGGCGCCATCGGTCCGTCCCGCGTCGATCCGCGGACCGGTGAGATTCTCGATGCGGACATCCTGATGGAGCAGAACATGCTCATGGGGTTCCGGAAGTCGTATCGCCGGTTTGCCGGTCCGGACGCGTTGAGTTTGTTGGATCCGACGCTCAAATATCTCCGGGATCCGGAAGAGAATCCCGAGGCGGCCCAACAGATCGAGTTCATGCGCCGAACACTCGGATGCTGCGATGCGCATTTCGGGATCGGCTTTAGTCACGGTTTTGATTTCCTCGAACTCTCGCTCCTTGCGACGGGCGCGATGGAACCCGGGATGAGCGTTCCCGAAGAGTTCATGGGCGAAGCCATGCGGTTTGTGACGTGTCACGAGGTTGGCCACACTCTCGGTCTTCGTCACAACTTCAAAAGCAGCATCTCGACGCCGTTCGAAAAGCTCAACGACCGTTACGCCGTCAGCGATATCGGTATGACGGGCTCGATCATGGATTATCCCTCGCCAAACGTCTCGCGGGAACGAAGCAGACAGGGCTATTATTACTCCCCGTCCGTCGGTACCTGGGACCTTTGGGCGATCAAATGGGGCTATACCGAGCTTCCCGGCGACATGAGCCCGGAGAAAGAGCTCAAGGCCCTCCGGGAGATCGCCAACGAGGCCTCGCTCCCCAAGCACGCATACGGCACCGACTACGATACGTATCCCGCGGGAGCTCTCGACCCGTTGGCTGCGATCTGGGACCTCGGTGACGATCCGATCGCCTGGGCGGACGAGCGGCTTGGCGTGTGCAAGGACATCATCTCGAACGGGAATCTCGAAGAACGAGTCGTCGGTGATGGCGGCAACTATGTACCGCTCCGGTATGCCGTAAATACGGTGCTCATTCAAGAGTACTTGGCCGTGTCCAGAGCGATCAAATTCGTCGGCGGACAGTACACGGCGTTGCCACACAAGGGTGATGGCAGCGGTGGGCTTCCATTTACGCCGGTTGCACCGGAGAAGCAGCGTGAGGCGCTCAATTTTGTTATATCGAATGGATTCGCGCCCGATGCATTTGCGCTGCCTCCAGACATGTTGAACAAGCTCGCCG
>CP070677.1:312345-314953 GCA_020352495.1 Candidatus Latescibacterota bacterium | reverse complement strand
GTCTCGTTGGGTCTCGTTGGGAACTTCGCCACACAGAAAGACTACCGATCCGGTTTGGCCGATCTCGCCGTGCGGCCGCTGGGTGACCGGCTGCTCACCGTCTTTGCCGATTATGAGTTCGCAACCGGGATGAGCGCGGCGGATGCACCATGGAGTGTCGGAGCGATGCTCGATGTCGGACCCGGACTCGAGATCACCGGGCGGTACTTCGAGAACGAAAGCTTTGCCGTATCCGTCGGGTACAACTTCAACTCGCTCGGGCTCTGGGGCAGTCCGCGTTTCGATGACAATCAGGATCACGCGGAGACTGTATACCAGGTGCGAGCGGGATTTCCCAAACCAAACATCCTGCACGACGTCATCACCGAAGACAATTCATACCTCAGCATGAAGCTCAAAGGAACGGTCATCTATCGAGGGTACAAATATTTTGATAAGAACCGGCATCGGTTCTCCGAAATCATTTGCGACCTCGAACACGCAAAGAACGACAAGAGGATCAAAGGTGTGGCACTCAATCTCTCGGGAACCAAGATCTCGAGGGGTAAGGCGTGGGAGCTAAGAGACAAGCTTACCGAGCTCCAGGCGGCGGGCAAACACGTCGTTATCTTTGTCGACGATGTTGGGATGACCGAGTATCACCTTGCCAGCGTCGCCGACCGGATCGTTTTGGATCCAGTGGGAATCATAATGCTCCCCGGTTATGTCATGGGCAGAACGTTTGTCAAAGACCTGTTGGAAAAGGTCGGTGTTGGTTTTGACGAGTGGCGGTTCTTCAAGTACAAGTCTGCCGCGGAAGCGCTATCGAGGGACAGCATGTCCGAGGCGGACCGCGAGCAGCGTCTGGCTATCATCGAAGATATCTATGAGACCGTGCGTGCCGATGCCTCCGATTCGAGAAACACAACCCCCGCCACATTCGACGACTGGGTGAACGAGGAAGTGGTGATCGTCCCAAAGAGAGCCATTGAACTCGGATTGGTCGATAAACTGGGGCGGTGGGAGGACGTGAAGGATGTCATTAAGGAGCTGGAAGGCGAAAAGAAATCCTATGTTCACCGTGAAGGTCTCGCGGGGAACTGGTATCCATCGACGCTTTGGGGAGAGGACCCAAAGATCGCCGTCGTATACGGGTTGGGTGTGTGCGCGATGGACACGGGGATCAAGGCGCGAAAGCTGGAGAAGATCTTCCAAAGGCTGAAGGACGACAAGTCGGTCAAAGGCGTCGTGTTCCGTGTCGATTCTCCCGGTGGTGACGGGATGGCATCCGATGTCGTTGCGGAGGCGCTTCGCAAGTGCGCGGAGAAAAAACCGGTGATCGTGAGCCAGGGCGACGTGGCCGGCTCCGGTGGCTATTGGATTTCGATGTACGGGACGAAGATCTACGCGCTCCCCACGTCGATAACGGGGTCAATCGGTGTGATTGGGGGATGGGTATGGGACACGGGTCTGGGTGAGAAGCTCGGTCACACGTCCGACCATGTCAAGGTCGGTGACCACGCCGATCTCGGTTATGGGATTCGTCTGCTGCTCGCCGGGCCGATGCTTCCCAAACGGAATCTCACCGAGGAAGAGCGGGATGAAGTCAAGAAACTGATGCTGGGTTTCTACGGGGAGTTTGTGGAGAAGGTCGCGACGGGACGAAAGATGAGAACCGAGGAGATTCACGAGATCGCTCAAGGTCACGTGTTCAGCGGCACACGGGGCAAAGAGATCGGTCTCGTGGATGAGATCGGTGGCCTCGATGCCGCGATCACTGCGGCAAGAACGATGGCGGGTATCGATGCGGATGAACGGGTCAAGATCGTCGAGTTTCCAAAACTCCCACTCATCAACCTCAAGCTGGGCGGACCGTCTCCGTTTGGCTTGAGGATGATCAGAGTGGCTGTGGAATGTGCTGTGGAGCATGCGGCACCCGACGAAGAAGCCGAGCTACATCCCGAGTGGGCGTATCTTCGTGCGCTCCTGGACAAACCGGGGCAGCCGCTTTACATGGTGCCTCCGGAGCTGTTTATCTACGACGCTAGGCTGGGAAGGTAGTTTTTCGAAAAACCCGTCGTGGTCGGGTCGGCCTGTGGCCGTTAACGACAAGAACGACAAGATGAAAATCATTACTTGAATTGGCCCGGTTTTCTTTGAACGGGCTCCCGGTATTCGAAGGGCGATGCACGCATCGCCCTTCTCTTTTTGGCCGCGGCCTTTGGAGTCAGCTGGACGCGCCCCGGCCAACCGGTTGCCGGCCCGCCAACTACGGCCAAACCCGCGAAAGCCGTATTGAAATCAACACTTCACGAACAGGGGAATGTGTGATATCATTGGAGCTGTTCTACCACTCTAGCCATTGACTCGAGCACGTGTTTTGACCCCTCTGCATCGAGGTGACAAGCAGCGGCGTGCGTCACTCACCACACATAACCACTAACCGGGGAGGTTGACGTTGCAAAACCGGCAACAGTTACCGAATAACGCCCGCCGCAAGCAAAAACGGCAGGGCAGCCGGCAGAGACGCAGGTGGATAGCACCCTCGCTCTTGATGGCTTTTTCGTTTGTAGCGCTTGGTGTGTTGGGGCATGGGCTGTTTGGTCCGGATCTGGTGATGTCTACGGAT
>CP070677.1:309171-312245 GCA_020352495.1 Candidatus Latescibacterota bacterium | reverse complement strand
GATGTCGGATCGGGTGTCGACAATCCAAGTCACGCGGCCGCCAACAAGCTGTATCAAAACCATCCAAACACGTTCAACCCAACGACGACGATACGCTATACGATCGAAGAGCGGAGTCATGTGACACTCAAGATCTACAACCCGGCGGGACAGTTGGTGAGAAACCTCGTCGACGATGTTCAATCTCCAAGAGAGACAGGCTTCTCCGTTGTGTGGAACGGTCGGAACGATGCCGGAATGCCAGTGGCCTCGGGTGTCTATTTGTACAAGCTGACCGTGGGCAGTCAGTTTGAGGATGTGCGAAAGCTCGTGTTGCTAAAGTAAGGAATAGAACGCACGGGTCCAACGGTTGAACCGAGCCCGGTTGTCGAGTCTCAGCGACGTTGACAGCCGGGCTTTTTGTGTGATGGATCGGCGTCCACCTTTTGGGGCAAAAAGAGTTCGTTGAGCGTAATTTTGAGCCTGCGAAAATGACTCGGAACGAACCGCCACTGCTTCTAACAAACTGCCGCAACACAACCGTCCGATCTGAGCGATTGACACGGAAGTCCATATGCGGTATACTCTTAGGGAAGTACGGCGGGGGTCGTTGGTATCTGCATCGGAGCGTATGGATCCACTTGGTTCCGCCGTGTTTTTTCCCCACAATTTCCACCCACCCAAGGAGGACTCCGAATGAGATCCGCCACCACCCTGTTTCTGGCGACAGTGTTAGTGTGCGTGCCGTTGGCCGTGATCGCTCAGATCGTTCCGCCACGACCTGGCGTTGAGATGCCGCAGGCCTATTACGACCGCGTCGCACAGGATAAGACCGCTTTTCAATTCCAGAACGCATGGATCCAAAAGGCGCAACGCGCCAAAGAGGCAAGAGAACAGTTTTTTGCTACGCCGAGACCACAAGGACTGTCTTTTGCTGCGTTACCCGAATCCGTAAGAAGATCGATGATGGTGTCGGGCACGGCGTACGCCCCGGTGCTCATGGGCAAATATGCAAACACGGGTGCGGATCCGTACCCGGTCTCCCAGCTTCAATCCAAGCTTTTTGATCCACCTCCCGCTATGTCGATGACTCATTTGTATCACGAGATGTCCTACGGCAACTTAAATTTCACGGGCACGGTATACGACTGGGTCACCGTCTCGCAGAACGACACGTACTACGAAGGACCACCCACCTGTTTTGGCATATGTGGTTCAGCGAAGACCGGAGAATTTATCCTGGAGCTACTCCAAGCGAATGATCCGACAGTGGATTTTGGTCTCTATGACAACGATGGTCCCGACGGTATTCCCAACTCGGGTGACGACGACGGTCTGGTGGATTTTGTCGCGTTTGTCCATCCGGAAATCGGCGCCGAGTGCGGTGGGAACTACAACATTTGGTCGCACCGATGGGTCGTTACCGGATGGCCCGAATTCAGTTCACCGTGGGTTACGAACGACCCGAGAGCCGGTGGGGGATTCATACGCGTCTATGACTACACCATTCAACCGGCAGTGGGTTCGGTCAATGGCTGCGGGTCCGGAATCATCGAGATCGGTATCTTCTGTCACGAGTTTGGGCATGCGTTTGGGCTTCCCGACTTTTACGACACGGACGGTGGAAGCCAGGGCATCGGTCACTGGGGGCTCATGGGATCGGGGAACTGGAACGATCCACCAAATCCCGCTCATATGACCGCCTATTCGAAAGCCGAGCTCGGATGGGTCGTCCCAACCGAGGCTAGCCCGACGACACAAATTGAGACGATCGACAGTTCGGAACTTACCCCGCAAGCGTACAAGCTCAACGTCATGGAAGAGAAGTTCAGCCGTAAAGGCATCAGCCCGATTGGGGGATCGTACTCGATGCACTGTGGGCTGACCGCTGCGGAGGCGAGTTCACGGAACTGGCAGGGTGGGGCAGGTTACGGAAACGGATGGGATGAAGCGGTCCGGAGAGATTTCATGTACAACGGTGGTGACCACCCTGTAACGCTCGACTATGACTACCAGCATCACACCGAGGCGGGTTACGACTACGGCCACGTCAAGATCGATGTCAACGGGACGGTTTCGACTCTCGCTTCATACGATGGCGTCGGTTCGGGCAGCGCTTCGATCGACTTGACACCGTACCTCAATGGGAGCGGCGCTTCGAGCTACGAGCTGATTTTCCAACTCGAGTCAGATTATTCCTATTCGGACGAAGACGGGGGTTTCAACTCGGGGAGCATGGGCCCGTTCAAGTTCGACAATGTGTCGGTAACGGGTGGTGGTGAGAGCTACTCCACCGGTTTCGAGGCGTACGAGGATGGATGGCACTATGATCGCTCGAAGAATCCCACAAAAGAGTACTTCTTGGTGGAGAACCGGAACAAGACCGGGGCCCAGTTCGACCAGTTTCTTTACGCGCCGGGGCTGGTGATCTACCATGTCGAGCACGATGTGATGACGACCTATCTGGGAAACACGGGTGACGGGAATCCTGGAAGCACAACCAGGGGTATGATGCTCGAAGAAGCCGAGGGTCTCAATCACCTGCTAAACGGAAGCAACCGTGGAGATGGCGGCGATGTCTATCCCGGGTCGACCAACAACACCACATTCAACAACTCGACGACGCCAAACAGCTTGAGCCACAACGGCTATGCCACAAGGGCACTCGTTGAGAACATAAGCGTTGGCGGCACGGTCATGACGGCGGACATGCGTGGTGGGTACTTCCCGCCGACGATCAGCTCGATCGCGCCAAATTCCGGAGACAATGATGAGGTGGTTGCAATAACGGATCTCTTGGGTGGCGATATCATCTACGGGGCCACCTTCCTCCTTCGTGACGCCAGCATGACCGAGTATCCGGCGACAAACGTCGAATGGATCGGTCACGCCAAGCTCGTGGGAGACCTCAATCTCAACGGGATGCCCGGTGGAATGTATGATGTCGTTCTCCGTAATCCCGACGGGCAAGAGGCGGTTCTTACGAACGGTTTTGTGGTCAATGATGTCGGATCGGGTGTCGACAATCCAAGTCTCGCGGCCGCCAACAAGCTGTATCAAAACCATCCAAACCCGTTCAACCCAACGACGACGAT
>CP070677.1:306498-309071 GCA_020352495.1 Candidatus Latescibacterota bacterium | reverse complement strand
GCTGCAGATGCAAGGGTGATCGAGTGTTGAGGCGGATCTTGCCTAGTGGGCAAAGCGCTTCTTCGCGTCCGGATCGCGCGTCAGTTCGGTGGGCAGGAACTTAAGAGCAACGGTGCGTTTGAGACGGAGATCCTGGGCCTTGTACACCACACCCATCCCCCCACTGCCCAGCGTTTCGAGAATCCTGTAATGCGAAATGGTCTTACCGATCATCTCTTCTCCACAAGATGTCGGATGAAGTGCAGCAGGGAACCATTGCTGATGGGCGTCGCACCGATGAGATTCTACCACGGGTACCAAAAGAGGCCAGAATGAAAAACAATTCGTAAATTGGCGGCGTATCATCTGGGGCAACGGTCTCAACCGCTTGTGATACGGACGATTGCAGAACTCCCACGACGTGCCGATCCCCCAAATACGGTCTGAGAGGAGCGGGCAATCGTGCGCATATCCATTGAAAAAACACAGCTTTGCGCGTATTCTACCTTTCACTCCCACCTTGAGCACCCGAGACGGATCATCTGGGGATAGTGATCAACGCTCACCGCAAAAAGGCGCGCAAGTGAAACATATGACATCGAATCAAACAACGTGGCCCATCGGCTCTCAAACCGCGGTTTTTCTCACAATCGGGGTTGTGTTCGGACTCGGGACTATTGTATCGGTGGTTGGTTTTGGCGGTGCACCCCTGTGGCTTGCGCTCAGAAACGCCTTGGCGTACTGGCTCGGAACCGTAGCCGTGGCCGTTGGAATTGCTCTGGTTCCAATGGTGATTCTCTCTCTTCTTTACAAAAAATCTGAAAACGCACTCCTTGTCGCCATTGGCTTCTCCATACCTGTCGCCGCGCTCCTTGTTCCCGACGCGATCGTTCTTTTTTCCGACACGGGGTTTCATGATGGCCTCTCCCCACGTGGCAAGTTGGTGAGCTACGGGTGCGTCGGCATCGGGTTGTTCACCGTTTTGACTCTGCTGTTTCTATGCCGTTTTGTGCGGACTGTGATGGGCGCCCAATCGGGACTCAAAGGGGAACGTTTGAAATGGGTGTTGGGGACCTACGCCCTGGGGGTTCTGTACCTCACAGTGACATACGTTGCCGATGCCGTCGTCACCCGACGCTCGGGCAAGGAAGCGGATGAGCGGCCGAACATCGTCCTCATCGTTGTCGATGCGATGCGAGCACGGTCGTTGGGGTGCTATGGTGGCCAGTTTGCCGTATCGCCGGTAATCGACGACCTCGCCAAAAACGGTCTCCGAATCGAGGGGGCGCTGTCGACGGGTCCGGTTAGTGTACCCGCCCACGCATCGATTCTTTTGGGACAGGGCGTTGAGGAACACGGCGCGTTTCGCAACCAACACGTTCTCGAGGGTGTGGCCGAGTCGGTTGCCTCCAGGCTCCGGGAAGACGGGTACTGGTGTTTTGGCATTTGTAGGAACGGACTCATCTCGGCGGATGCGGGTTTCGACCATGGGTTCGGCTTCTATTGGAGCACCGGAGCGCGTCCCATCGCCGGAGCCCCGGTGAACTTTGTCCTCCGTCAGATCGCCGCTGTCAAGATCGCTGTCCGGCTATTACATGTCGACTTGACTGACTGGTACGCGCCGGCGTTTCTTCGTAAACGTAACCAACCCTTTTTTGGTTTTCTCCAATACATGCCGGTCCACGAACCCTACACCGATAATCGTGCCCACCGGTGGGCGACCTCAGACCGACATGACCGCGTCCGCGAGGCTTACCACAGCGGTCAGTTCCTCAACCAAACCTCACGCCCAACTCATCAAGTTGCCAGGACCCATGCGGAGTATCTCGGCTCCATTGACTACGCGAACTGGTTGATCGCCCGCCTCCTTCGTGTTCTGGACACGCGTGAGCTTCTTGGGAACACCGTACTCATCGTCACATCGGATCACGGTGAAAACCTCGCCGAACACGGGGACCGTTATGCGTTTGGGCACGGCGGGTACTTCAACTCGACGATCGAGATTCCGCTTGTCGTTTCCTCACCTCGACTCGGCTTTCGTGGGGCGGTCTTGAAAACTCTGACCGGCGCGGATCGTATCGCCGACCTTATTTTTGACGCCGCAGCCGAGGACTCGGACCTTCTTGCCGGTCGGCTTCAAGGTGTGAAGGAGTTGATCGAAAAACCCAACCATTTTGCCTACGCACAACCGTATTTCGTGTTGTTTGACGATTCACTAAAGGTCGTGTTGAACTACGATGACCCCGACCAGCCGCCCCGTGTATTTCGCTGGCGTGATGACCCCACGGATAGACACGATGTATCAAAGATTCTTGTCGCACAGACCAAAGAAGGCGTCGCTCGACTCGAGCAAATTGTCCGTGTAAACAACATTTTTGACGCCCTCCAAAAACCGGTCCCGGTTGACGAAAAAAGACTCCGCCAACTCCGCGCGTTGGGTTATATCGACTAGGGGTTCTCTTGGCTTTGTGGCTTTGTGGCTTTGTGGCTTTGTGGCTTTGTGGCTTTGTGGGCTTGCGGTTTTATGCCGTTGCGGCTTTGGTGGATTCGCCTGCTGCCGGCCCCAGGGGCGGTGGAATTCGGCTATTTCAAAG
>CP070677.1:263656-306398 GCA_020352495.1 Candidatus Latescibacterota bacterium | reverse complement strand
CCTGCCGCAAGACATAGAGCGAATCCAGCTTTTCACGTTCAACTCGAACGACCAACCGATCATGGTAGGGAGAATCTCGGCCAAAGGTCGGGATCTGATGGGTAGCTATGACCTGCTGGAGAAAACGATCATCAACCCGCTTCAGAGGATCGAGGGCGTCGGACGCGTGGGAATCGATGGGATCGATCCGCAAGAGGTCTCGATCTATCTGGAGATGAACAAGCTCAAGGCGCACCGCGTTGACGTTGGTGCTCTATTCCGGCAGATCCAGAACATGAATCTGACCGCGACGTTGGGTGAGGTGACCAGTGAGGGGTTGCGGTACAACGTGAGAGGAATCGGGAGCTTTACCGAGTTCAAACAGGTCGAAAACCTCGTCATCAACGATACGGGGCTTCGTCTCAAGGACATCGCGACGGTGTATTTTGGCGAGCCTCTGATCGACTACGGTAGACATCTCGACGGCGAGCCGTGCATCGCGTTCTGGATTCAGAAGGCCTCCAACGCGAATTCGGTGGAATTGGGGAGACGGGTTCAGAAACAACTCGACAAGATCAGTAAAGACCCGCGTTTGGAAGGGATCAACGTCCTGCTCTTTTGGAACCAATCTGAGCAAATACTGAATAGTCTGAACGGTCTTCGTCAAGCAGGCATCATCGGGGCGCTATTCGCCATCGCTGTGCTGTATTTCTTTCTCAGACGCGTTACGACGACACTTATCGTCGCCGTCGCAATCCCTTTCGCCATCCTCTGTACGTGCGGATTTCTTTACTTTACCGGTCGGTCGCTCAACGTTCTAACAATGATGGGACTGATGCTTGGGGTTGGGATGCTCGTGGATAACGCGATTGTCGTTTTGGAGTCTATCTTCCGGCATCAAATGGAAGGCGAAGAGAGCGTGAAGGCCTCGATCGTTGGTGCGCAGGAAGTGGCCCGGGCAGTTATCGCGGCAACGCTGACATCGGTCATCGTTTTTGCCCCGATCATCTTCACAAAGGATTCAACGGGTTTGATGGTTTTCCTGGCGCAGGTGGGGATTACGATATCCGTGGCGCTGATTTTCTCGCTACTTATCTCGCTTACCTTGATTCCTTTTCTTACGTCCCGGACTCTAAAACCAAAAAAGATCAAAAGCTTTTCTGTTCTCAACAGAATTCAGGAACGTTATGTCCGGGTACTTCGTTGGACAACGGTCAGGAGACCGGTTCTCACGGGACTCGTCATCATCCCTGCGATTCTGATCATCAGTATCACAGCCGCGAAGATGTTCAAAATACAGGTGAACATGGAAGAGGGGGAGCTGATCGAGAATCTCTATATCTCCTACGATTTCACCGACAATCTCACCTATGACCAAACCGAGAAATATGTCAACCAGGTCGAGAACGTTCTCTTCGAAAAGAAGGATGACCTTGGTATCAAGCAGGTTTACAGCTTTTACGCCGACAACCGCGCCGGCACGACACTTTATTTCCAGGACAAGTATCTCAGCGAGAAAAGGTTGAAGGAAATTCGTGAGAACCTTCGAGAGGAGCTTCCGGAATTGGCGGGTGTGAATCTCCGCTTTGGCGACGACCAGGGAGGCGGCGGCGGTGGTGTCCAGAGAATGCAGGTCACGCTTTTCGGTGAGGACATGGATCTGCTCGACGTATACGCTCGGGAAGTCAAACGCCGGTTTAGTCTGATCGAGGGACTCGAAGACGTGCGGACGAGTATCGAAACGGGAAGGGAGGAGATCAAGGTCTCCCTCAATCGCGACGTTGCTCAACAATACAACCTCTCACCGCAGACGGTGAGCGGGATCATGAATCTAACGTTTCGAGGGATGCCGCTCCGGCGGTTTCAGACGCCCGAGCGGGAGGTCCCGATGACGATCTCTTTGAGCCCCGAAGACAAGGTTGGTATCCACAACCTGGAGAACCTACTCGTCGGTATGCCGGAAGGACGCGAGCTCACACTGGGAACAGTAGCGGATCTCAGCCGCGGCCGCGGACCGACAACGATCAGGAGACAACACCAAAAGGCAGCGGTATCCGTCGAGGGAGCATACTACCAAAGCGAGTCGAAGGATATGATGAAGACCATCGCTGGAGTCATGAATTCGATACAGTTTCCCCTCGGCTATTCGTGGTCGTTCAGCGACGAGATTCAGGAGCAACAGGAACGGCAAACCGATATGCTCGTCAATATCCTCCTCGCGTTGATCTGCGTGTACCTGGTCATGGCGGCGCTGTTCGAGTCGCTCCTGCATCCGCTGATCATCATGATATGTCTTCCTTTCTCGCTGGTGGGTGTGATTTTGGCACTGTTGGCCACGGGAACCGATGTCAACCTCATGGTATTCATCGGGGGCGTAATACTGATCGGCATCGTGGTGAACAACGGAATCGTGCTCATCGATCACGTCAATAATTTCAGACGGCAGGGGCGTACTATTTATGACGCAATTTTCGAAGGGGGGCGCGAAAGATTCAGACCGATTGTCATGACTGCGTGCACAACGATCCTCGGACTCTTCCCGATGGCGGTCGGCCAGACCAACATCGCCGGGACACAGTACTATCCACTAGCTCGGGCGGTGATCGGTGGGCTCGCCGTCGGTACTCTTCTCACGCTGATTGCGCTTCCCACGTATTACGTCATAGGCGAGCGGTTAGCGGCTTGGGTGCGTAGGGTTTGGGGCAGGGCCAAGCAACCGAGGGCGAAAGTGTCGTCAGCCCCCGATGTTCAATCGTGAGAATCGCGATCGACGATTTCAAGGCATTGCGAAAAGGTGTTTGGGGTGTTTGACGGTTAACACGGGGCACGGGGCCTTTCGCACCACCTTCTCTGCGGTACTTCCCATCAATATGTGCGATATCGCTCCGCGGCCGTGCGTCGCCATCACGATTAGATCCGCGTTTTCCTCGTCGGCGTATTTGAGAATCTCGACGAAGGGTTTTCCAAACAATATGGTCGAGTCGCACGGGGTCCCTTTGGGGATCCTTTCCTCGACGATCTGTTTGATCTGCTTCTCGGCGGATTCCTTGTGAGCCCTGTTCAACTCCTCGAAATCAACGGTCGTCCAGGTCAGATCGGCGGCCTGGAGGAGCGGCTCGATGACGTAGATCAGCGTAATATGGGAGGAAAACTTCTCCCCGATCTCCACGCCGTAGTCGATCGCCCTCAGCGAATGTTCGGAGAAATCGGTTGGAACGACGATTTCCTTGAACGCTACCATGGGTACCTCCTTGGCAACTGGAGTTCCTCGGTGTGGATTATAGGGAACGGAGTGGTGTTTGCAAACTGGTTTTCGAGGTCGACGCCGGCAGCCAACAAATCGCTTGCAAATTGTGGCGGATTCTGTATTTTAATATGGCTGCTTTTCATGACACGGCCAAATGAGGCAAATTGGAGGAATAGAATGTCGAAGAAACTCGAGTTTACCGACACAAATTTTGAAGCGGAAGTCCTGAAATCGGATCTGCCCGTGCTCGTCGATTTTTGGGCACCTTGGTGTGGTCCGTGCCGAATAGTGGACCCGATCGTCGAAGAGATCGCCGGTGAGTACGACGGCAAACTCAAGGTCGGGAAGATGAACACCGATGACAATCGAGAGACCGCCGCAAAATACGGAGTGATGAGCATCCCCACCTTGATGATCGTCAAAGCGGGCGAAGTCAAGGAGCGCATAGTGGGTGCGCAACCGAAAAAGGCGATTACGGATAAGATCGAAGAGGTCCTGGGCGACTGAAGACATCGGCTCCGCGGCCTATGACGATAGTCAAACACGGTGACAGGTCGTCATGTATGGGTTTTCAAAAGCAATGGATTGCGGTTTCGACGCCGCCGTCGTGCGTGTTCGTGATGCACTGCAAAAAGAGGGTTTCGGAGTACTCACCGAGATCGACGTCAAAGAGACCTTGAAGAAGAAACTCGACGTCGACTTCAGAAAGTACGTTATACTGGGGGCGTGTAATCCGCCTTACGCGCACCGTGCGTTGACGGCCGAGCTCGAAATCGGGTTGCTCATGCCGTGCAATGTTATCGTATACGAAAATGACGAGGGGGGGAGCACGGTCTCTGCCGTAGACGCAAGTCTGATGGCAAAGGTCACGGCCAACGAGGAACTCTCCCGGGTCTCGGATGATGTCAACAAGAAGCTGCAGAGGGTGATCGACGCTCTCTGACGGAACATTCCGCTAGCGCGCGAATTCTCGTGCAAAAACAGGGAAGCACCCGGTCAGGGTGCTTTTTTCTTGATACCCTGAAGGGCGAGCGCAGTCTTGGCGGCGCTCGTGCGTCGCGACACGTAGGTGGCCATATAGAAAAACCAGAGCGTAAGAACAAACAAAAACATCCCGATGAGTTCGTAAAACTGTGTATAGGCGTTTATGAAAGTGGATTCGGAGCTCCCAAAGACGTCGAAAATCGCTATCTGCGGATGCGACAAAAGCGCGTGTTGTATCGCCGCGAACAACGTCAACACATGAATAACGATCAACACGGCGAGAGAACCAGACAGATTTCTGAGGAAGAGTCTCGCGTACGGTCGAATGGGGGAAGCGAGGAACAACGTGAGCAACATTGCGAAGTTGCTCGTGATAGCCGGCGCGTTCAAGTCCACCCCGTGGTGTCACCGGCCCAGTACCCGCATCGCTCGGCTTCCCGCCCGTTGGGCGGGTGATCCTCGCTCGCTCCGCGCAAAGGGTCCGCAATCTCCCATGGCACATACGACCTGCCAAAGACCCGGCGCCCGCATCATCTGGGCTCCACACGCGGGGGGTCTAGTCCCAGCGTCTCGGGGCCGCGATCATGGGCCAATACCGTGAGTTCTGGTAGGGTTCTTGCTTGTTGATATGAGGCTTGACTGGAGGAATGGGCCCACGTGCGATTCTCGCTAAATCAATACAAACCCTTCGGGCTATGGCTGGGCGCCGCAGTCGTGGGTGCCTTGGTTCTGGCATCCTCCGGCTGCGGTTCCCAACCGGCCTCGGACGACAAGACAACAGTGAGACGCACTCCGTCCGAAAGAAACAATGTGGCCGCGGGACCGGTCCGTGGAGGAAGGGTCACGATCGGCGTCCAACAAGAACCCGAAAAGCTGAGTGAGATTCTCAGTGCCACGGCGATCAACAACCTTGTCTGCAATTTGATCTTCAGCAAGTTTGTCAAGTACGATGACCAGCTTCGTTTGGTGCCCGACATCATCGAAACCATTCCAACCGTGCAAAACGGAGGTATCTCCGAGGATTACTTGACCTACACCTACAAACTCAGGCAAGACGCTCGCTGGCACGACGGGAAGCCGGTCACCGCCGAGGATGTCAAGTTCACCTTCGGCGTGATTATGGATCCTCGTGTGAATGTCGAGTCCCGCGAGGGGTGGGATGCCGTCGGGTCGGTGGAAACGCCCGATTCGAAGACCGTCGTATTTCGTCTGAAACACACATTTCCAGATTTTGTCTCCGAGACGTTCTTTGACGAATCCGTTCTTCCCAAACATCTCTTGAGCGGGGAGACGGGCGAGAAGTTCAACACATCCCCCTTCCACCGCGAGCCGGTCGGTTCCGGTCCCTTCAAGTTCAAGGAATGGGTACCGGGATCGCATCTCACTGTCACCCGGAGCAATACATACTACGGAGACGGTCCGTATTTGGACGAAGTCGTATTCAAGTTCATCCCATCCGAGAATACGCTGCTCGTCCAACTCAAAACGGGTGAGATCGACCTGTACGACAATGCCGACGTGAGTTTTCTCGATCAGCTCAAGACGATTCCCGGGGTTGCCGTGCACATGACACCGACGATGATGTACGAACATCTCGATCTCAACATGGAAAATGAAATCCTACGAGATAGACGCGTCAGACAGGCACTGAGTCTCGCGACCGACAAGGAAGCGATTGCGAAAATCGTCTACAACGGTCTTGTCCATGTCGCGCCTTTGGACGAATACCCGTCGTCGAAGTACTACAATTCCGATGTCGCGGCCGCTCTCGAGTTCAACCAGCTACGAGCGAGGCAACTGCTCCGAGACGCGGGATGGGTCGACGAAGACGGTGACGGAATACTGGAGAAGAACGGCCGGGACCTCACGTTGACTATTTGCACGACCGCGGGCCGGATCAATCGAGAGCAGACCGAGTTGGTTTTGAAAAACCAGTATCGCGAAGTGGGGATCGACCTGAAGATCAAAAACTACAATTCAACTGTGCTCTACGGGTCGTACGAGGAGAACGGCATCCTAAAGCGAGGCGAATTCGATCTCGCGCTCTACGCGTGGCTTTCATCTCCAGAACCGGCGACGAAAGAAGATCTATACTCGTCCCGCACCGTCCCGCCAAACGGACAGAATCACTCAAGAATCCAGCATGCGGAGCTGACCGAACTGTTGGCCCTCGGATCCAATGAGATCGACGAAGAACGCCGAATACGCATTTATCACGATATTGCTGAGATCCTCGTGGAGGAAGTGCCTGTCATCCCGTTGTTCTGGTATACCGCTGTGGACGCCTGTACGGGCCGACTCAAGAACTACAGACCCAACCCGACACAATCGGCGGATACGTGGAACGCCAACACGTGGTATCTGGGCGGCTGAGGTCCCTCTTTTATTCAATTGTCTCACGATGATCCCACCTCCGGGGCGGTCTCCCGACGTTATGGTACGAATCTCGCTTGCACTCTCGTGGTTGGTTCGCCGTATTCAATCAAAACAATAAACACATTAATAACAATGGGTTAGTCGATTTGGCGGTATATGTTCTCAAACGGGTCCTTGGGCTGGTTCCCCTCGTCGTGTTGGTGACCGCCGTGTGTTTCGCGTTGATGCACGCGATTCCGGGTGGCCCCGAAGGCGTTCTTGCGGACAACCCAAAGGTCAAACCGGACGACCTCGCGCGGATCCGCGCGAATTTCGGGCTCGACCGGCCGCTGGTCGTCCAGTACGGGCTGTGGCTCAAACGGGTATTGTTGCATGCCGACTTTGGGTATTCGTATGTCACCGGCGAACCGGTTATCCGGATGATTGGCAGACGGCTCCCGGCGACACTCGAACTCATGGGATCGGCCTTCCTGCTTTCGTTGCTCATCGGTCTTTCAATCGGTGTGGTCTCGGCGCTCAAAAAACACACGACGTTGGATTCGGTTTTGACCGTCGGCTCGATCGCGGTGATATCGGTCCCCCTATTTTGGCTGGCGTTGATGTCGATGATGTTGTTCGCGGTTCAGTGGCGCCTGTTACCTTCCGCCGGAATGCACACCTTGGGTGCGCCTTTTTCGGTTCTCGACCACCTGAGACACCTTGTGCTCCCGACGATGGTGCTCTCCCTCACGCTCGTAGCAAGTTGGAGCCGTTACACCCGCGAGGCGCTTGGTGACGTGCTTACGGCGGACTACATCGACGTGGCAAGGGCGAAGGGGCTCTCAAACGCAGCGGTCCTGTTTCGTCACGGACTACGCAATGCCGCCACCCCCGTGATTACCGTTGTGGCGATGAGTGTGCCCATTCTGTTTACCGGTTCCGTTATCGTCGAAATGGTGTTTTCGTGGCCCGGAATGGGACGATTGTTCTACGAAGGATTGCTGAGGCACGATTATACAAGACTAATGGGAATCGTGTTGGTTTCTTCCCTGTTGGTCGCCGTGTTCAACCTCTTGGCGGATTGTTTGTATGGGATCTTTGACCCCCGCGTTAGATACGCTCGATAAGAAAAGGGCGAAGCCGACCAGGCGCCGGCGATCCCGACAGCTCAGGGAGAGAGATCTCTCCGGCGGGATACGACCGGTAAGACGGAAAAGCCTCTTTGGTCGCCTACGAGAACATCCGTTGTCGTACGGAGCGGCCGTGCTACTCAGCGTCGTTGTGTTCTGTTCGATATCCGCTCCCTTATTGAGTCCGCATGCTCCCGACACTATCGATGTCGCCAAACGGCACCTCCCGCCATCGGTCAGCCATCCTTTTGGCACCGATGACATGGGCCGAGATCTTCTTGTGCGCGTGATGCAGGGGGGGAGGATCTCCATTTCCGTTGGCGTTTCGGCGATGGTTTTCGCGCTCTTGATCGGTGTGATGGGGGGCGGGATCGCGGGCTACTTTGGGGGAATCCTCGACTCGATCGTGATGCGGATGGCGGACGTGATGATGTCGATACCTGTTCTTCTAATCATATTGTTGTGTTCCAGTATATTTTCGCCGGGATTTCTTTTGCTTTGTCTGTTCATCGGATCGATCCAGTGGATGGAAGTCGCGCGTGTCGTGCGTTCGGTCGTGCTTTCGACAAGGGAAAACGAGTATGTGGACGCGGCGCGTGCGCTTGGCGTGCCGGACTTGAGGATACTCTTTCGTCACGTTCTTCCTCATACCAGCGGACCGGTTTTGGTTGCAGCTACACTTGGCCTGGCCCAGGCAATCATGATCGAGACCACGCTTTCGTTCTTGGGATTCGGACTTCAACCTCCGGCCGTGAGCTGGGGATCGCTCCTGCGCAACGCGCAAGGTTACCTGGCAACGGCGCCGTGGGTGGCGATCTTCCCGGGACTCATGATCTTCCTCACCGTTTTTTGCTGTTACCTTCTCGGCGACTTCCTGAAATCCGCCTTGGACCCAAAGGATCAGAGTCTCCGGCAAAACACCGCGCGATCATAATCGTAGCCGTCTTCACACGAGTTGTCTGTTGCGGGCCACGCAATTATATTGTATAAAGCCAGTCGGGGCGCGGGTCTCGAGAGCCGCGGGAACCGTTTCAACGTGACACCAAAGCCTCCGGATGGGCTCCTCGATTTGCACTAGGCGACACGGTGGATTGGAACAGGGATCGACATGTCGAAAAAAGCCAAAGGAATTGGTCTACTTTCGGGCGGATTGGATTCCGCGCTCGCGTGCCTCGTGCTGCGGGACGCGGGGGCCGACGTCGAGTGTCTTCACTTTTTTACCGGTTTCTGTGTCACCGGCCATAACAGTAGGGTAGGCAGAAAAGAGCGCCCGATCGCCAATCACGCGTTGCAGGTGGGCGCCGAGATCGGTGTTCCCGTCGAGCTGATCGACATATCGGAGGAATATCTCCCCGTGGTGCTCCGCCCCAGGTTTGGGTATGGGAAACACATGAATCCGTGCATCGATTGCAGGGTGTTCATGCTCGAGAAGGCGAGAGAACATATGGAAGAGACGGGAGCCGATTTTGTATTCACCGGTGAGGTGCTTGGGCAACGGCCAATGTCGCAAGTCAAAAGCGCCCTTCGTTCGGTGGAGCTTGCCGCTGGTTTGGAGGGGCAGTTGTTGAGACCGCTGTCCGCCAGGCTTCTCCCACCCACCGATGTCGAAAATCGAGGGCTCGTCGATCGCGAAAAACTTCTTGCGATTGCCGGTCGAGGTAGAAAGATACAGATCGAGCTGGCCGAGCGTTACGGGCTTACCAGATTCATGCAACCCGCCGGTGGTTGTTGTTTTCTGACCGATAAAGCCTACTCGGCAAAATTCAAGGATGCGATCAGACACCGGGGTGGGGAGAATCTTCGTGTCGAGGACGTTTTCATACTTGGGGTGGGCCGGCATTTCCGGTTGTCTCCGCGGCTCAAGCTCATCGTCGGCAGAGACAAGATCGAGAACGATTTTCTCCATCACTACAAGGACGACCATTGGTCTGCGGGAGTCTTGGGATTCGCCGGCCCGACCGCGATCGTAATCGGCGAGATCAGCGACGAGGATTGGGACGAAATCGCCTCCATAGTTGCACGGTACAGCGACGGCAAGGGCGAACCGGCTATTGAGGTCAAATTCACCCGCGGCGATCATGTCAAGCTCATAACTGTTCCTCCGGCATCGAGCGAGACGCTGGCTAGGTACCGACTCTGATTCGGAGGCGTGGGCCCCTGTGCACCGTGACCGTGAGGTAGGGTGCGGAAAGTCATTGTTGAATGCAACAACCTGGAGGAGGAAATGAACCAAAGAGCGTATCAGATTGTGTTCATGACGGCCTCGAACATGGATGAAGCCGAAGGGATCGCTGAGAATCTGGTTGAGAAACGTCTCGCCGCTTGTGTGAATCTCGTTCCTTCCTGCCGAAGTGTCTACCGTTGGAAAGGAGAGCTCGTCAAAGACGACGAAGTCATGATGTTTGCGAAAACAAGCAGCGAGAATTTCGCAGCCATCGTGGAGGCGGTCACCAAGATTCACAGCTACGACGTGCCCGAGATCATAGCGGCCGATCTTTCTTCCCTCTCCGACGGTTACAGGGCGTTCCTTCAGGAAGTCCTCGAAGAGTAGGGCGATCGAAAACCATCTCCGGTCTTCCTCTAATCCCTTCTGAAGCCCCGTTTACATATCCCTCCGGCGGGCGTCTCCATGTGCCACCGGGGACCGCGATCGATGTCCGCCCGACTCACCGTGTTTGCCGCGCGCCACTCCACCCTCGCGGTGGTTCAAAACTTGCTCCGTCCAATGCGACGCTCTTGAAGAGGAGGCGGACATGAAAAAGATGGCTCTTTTGCTCTGTGTGCTCGTGATAGGTTATCCGACAACCTCAGCCGCCATGGTGGGTGTGGCGGTCGGCGGGAAGGCTGGTTTTGCAAATTACAGCGGAGACGTGTTGCCGTCGAGCGGTGACGTGGGACTCTCCGGATACTACGGAGCGGTGCTCGAGATCACAACGCTTCCAGTGCTCGATTTTGAGCTGCACGCGAACTACTTCACCAATGATTTCGTTTACACATACGAATACGGTGGCGTCCCAATTACTACGAGTTTCCAATTCCAGGACTTCCACGTTCTTGCTCTGGTCAAGAAGAACCTGATCCGGGCTCCCGGTTCACCGGTCGCACTTTATCTCGGGGCAGGTGCGGGATGGCATCTCATAAACACCGAGGCAGTCTTGCAGTTGGCCGACTCTGGCTCTGGATACGACCCGGCGTTGGCCGATGACCCAGTGGCCCTGCTCAAAGACAGCGCGCGAATGAGCGCCGACGGTCTCGTCGGGCTCAAAGTCTCTCTTCCCGTTATGCCGCTTGCTATTTTTAGTGAGACGCGTTACGGGGTGATCTTTACCGATGCGAGTCTTCGAACGTTTCAGATCGAGGCCGGCGTGATGCTCGACCTCTAACCGGTCAAAATCACTTTACGTCCGGCCGGTTTTCGATCTAGCATACTCCTCATGATGTCCGGATGTTCCAAATCGGATCGCCCTTCATCGAACCGGCGTGCAAGCGATGCCGTTTAACGGATTGCCAATAGGGGTGGCGCTGAGCGGCGGTACCGCAAAGGCCGTTGCTCACATCGGAGCCCTTCAGGCTCTACAGGAGTCCGAGCTTCCCATCAACCGTATCTCGGGAGCGAGCGGTGGGAGTATGGTCGCCGTGTTCTTCGCGTCAGGGATGTCCGTGCAAAGGATGACTGAGGTCGCGAGCACACTGAGCTGGGGGAAGCTCGTCAAGATCCGGCTGTCGCGGTTGGGGGTCATCTCGAGCAAACCGATCGAAGAGTTTGTGAGGGAACAAGTCGGCGATCTGGAATTCTCCGAACTCAATATCCCCTGCAGCGTCATTGCGACCGACCTGGCGACGGGCGAGAGAAAAGCGTTTGAGTCTGGGGATGTGGCTCGAGCAGTCAGGGCCAGCTGCACGATTCCTCAGATTTTTTTGCCGGTCGAGATCGGTGACCGCTATTATGTCGACGGTGGTTTTTCGGAATACCTCCCCATCGAAACCCTGCGGGAAAAGGATGAGATGTTTGTGATCGGCGTGCACCTGGCGCACAAAGTACCCATGTACGGCCGCCCACGCAACTACCTACAGTTGGCGATCCACATCACCGGGTTGGTGGCCAGGACCAACTACGTCGTGTCGATGCGAAAGGCAGATATCCTGATTCACCCCGATATGGATGATTTTAGTCCGTTCGATTTCGAGCCGTCCGAGCGCTTGGTGAAGGCGGGTTATGACGCGACCGTAAGGATGATCCCGGATATCGTGAAAGCGTGGAAGCGGAAAAACAGTAGGCTCCGTCGACTTCTCAGGAGAATGTCCCCTCATCGATCATGAAATCCGTGTCCCACTCGAGCCTCGGACGTTCGAAGCCGGCTGTCGTCATGCTCACCGACTTTGGGGGCGACAGCTTTTACGTCGGTGCGTTGAAAGGCGCGGTCCTCTCCGTCGACCCGGACGCCACAATCGTGGACCTCACTCACGGCATCCGCCCATACTCGGTCGACGAGGGGAGCTTCGTTCTCGCTCGGACCTTTGGACTTTTTGCCGAGGGAACCGTTTATTTGGCCGTCGTGGACCCGGGGGTCGGGGGCGAGCGCAAGAACCTCGCTTTCGTATCAAAGGGGCGATATCTCGTTGCGCCGGATAACGGTTTGGTGAGCGATATCGAAGTGGAACACGGGATCGAATCGACATTCTCGATCACCGAGGATGCGGTGGCCGAGATCCGAAAGCATCGAGATTTTGGCCAAACGTTTTTGGGACGTGACGTGTTTGCTCCGGCGGCGGCCTATCTCGCAAACGGCGGTCCGGTTTCACATCTTGGCCCCAGAATAGACGTGTACGAAACGCTGACGCTTCCCTCTGTGGAATATGGCACGCATTTGATAAAGGGGTCCAGTCGGTACGTTGATTCGTTTGGGAACATCCTCACAAACATTTCCGGTTCGGATATCAAGCGTGTTTTTGGGAACACCCCCCTTGCGCAAATCCATATCTCTGTCAATAATACTGTTGGGGTCGATGGTATCGACGATTATTTTTCCCGTGCCAAGATGGGGGAGTTGATGGTGATACTCAACAGCTGGAACCTCGTCGAGATCTCGGTCAATCAAGGGCGTGCCATTGACCGTTTCCCCGATGCGGGACGGATCGACATCGAACTCACGCTTGTCTGAAGGGGGCGGCCGCGAGTGAAGCTCGTTCGCAAGAATAGTTATTTGTGGGAGATACCACCGGAAGGTGGTATGCGTGTCCCGGGGCGGATCTTTGCCAGTGACCGGCTCATCGAGGACATACGGCGGGATCAGGCGTTCACACAGGTCATAAATGTGGCACACCTGCCGGGAATCGTCGGGTATTCGTGGGCGATGCCCGACATACACGTAGGCTATGGTTTTCCCATCGGGGGGGTCGCGGCGACCGCGTTCGACCAAGACGGTGTGATTTCACCGGGTGGTGTGGGTTATGACATCAATTGTGGTGTGAGACTCATGGCGAGCGCGCTGAGGATCGATGATATTCGCGACCGGATCGAAGGGATCATTAGACATCTCTTTCAAACGATCCCGTGTGGTCCATCTCCACATGAGACTGGGTTTGGCAAACTCACGGCCAAGGAGCTCAAGAAGGTGTTGAAAAAGGGTGCCGGATACGTGGTCGAGCATGGGTTGGGCACAGAGACGGATCTGGCATTCTGCGAGGAGTCGGGGGCGATGGACGGGGCCGAGCCCGACGACGTAAGCGATCGTGCCGTAGAGCGCGGGCGTCATCAGCTTGGTTCGCTCGGATCGGGAAATCATTTCCTTGAGATTGGTTATGTGGAGCGTGTGTTCGAGCCGGAGATTGCCAAAGTATTTGGCCTGGAGAAAGGCCAAGTCACGGTTATGATCCACTGCGGCTCGCGGGGGTTGGGGCATCAGGTTTGCGCGGACTATCTCAAAACCATGGCGGCGAAAACCCATCAGTACAAGTTCACTCTGCCGGACCGTCAGTTGGCGGCCGCTCCGCTGGATTCAGATATCGGCAAATCGTATTTTGGTGCCATGGCGGCTGCGGCCAACTACGCGTGGGCCAACCGGCAAACACTGATGGTTCTCTCGGAGCGTGCGCTCGCCGACGTACTCGATACGTCGACGGAGAGTCTCGGATATCGATTGATTTACGATGTCTGTCACAATATTGCCAAGATCGAGACGCACAAGGTGGGCGGACGTGACGTAAAGGTTTGCGTTCATCGAAAAGGCGCCACGCGTGCCCTTCCACCCGGAGACACCCGGATCCCCGATCGATTCCGCTCGGTCGGTCAGCCGGTGCTCGTCCCGGGCGACATGGGGACGGCATCGTACCTCCTCGTTGGGTCGGCGACCGACGAGGAACACCCATTTTACAGTTCGTGTCATGGGGCGGGTCGGGTGTTGAGCCGGCGGTCTGCACTGAAAAAGGGCCGGGGAAGGGCTCTCACCGAGGAGCTCAAAGCGAAGGGTGTCACCGTAGTCGCAAAGGATCGCCGAACTCTCGCCGAAGAGATGCCCGAGGCCTACAAAGATGTCTCCGATGTCGTGGATGTCCTGCACGAGGCGAGAATCACGACGAAGGTCGTCGAAATCAAACCAATCGGTGTGATCAAAGGGTAGCGAAGCCAGTCATGGGTGGCGGCTGACCGATGATCCGGCCGTTGTCCTGCATTTCGAATCCGCACACCTCGATCTCGAGGGAAAACTCACCGTTTATATCGTTTTTTTTATTGTACTGGCTGCGTGGTACCGCGTGACGTCCTTACCGATTGGCAGCGCAGAAGTGACGCGATCACCGCATAAACTGTTCTACAAAGTGCTTTGGTGTGAGAGGTTCTCCGGTTGCCTTTTCGATCATCGTGTCCCAGCGAAACCGGGCGCCCGGTTTGAAGATCATTTCCCGGAGATAGTCACCGATTTCGGGGTGCCCGTAGAACGAGCGGCCCGGCGAGGTGGGAGAGAATACGTGCTCGCGAATATGGGCCGTGAATTGGGACGCGAGGATCTCGCCAAGGAGATAATTGTGATAATAGACGGGGGCTGAGACGACGTGGCTTTTGGCGGCCCAATAGGGGAAATCAGGCTCGTCGGGCGGCGTAAGAAGTTGATAACGATCAACGAGCGCCCACCATAGTTCGTTGAGGTTCTGCCCAGGATCCGCGTACAGGGCCCGCTCGAAATTCATCATCACCAATGCCCACCGCGCAAAGATCAGTTGTGACATTTTGAGGAGTTCGGTGATCGTCGCCGTAATCATCCTTTCATTCTCATCGGGGATACCCAACGCATCACGGATCCACACCCCGTCCTTCGAAAGCCGACCAAACATCATCGCCACGGCTTCGGTCGTGAAAATATGGGCTTGATGTCGTAGCAGAAAGGGAAGCCGGCCGTCGATGTGTTTGTCGTATGCGGCGTGCCCGAGTTCGTGGAGCATCGTTGCCGTCCAGTTTTCGTCATTTTTGATGTTTGCGAGGATTCGGATATCTCCCTTTCGGTCGATGTCCGTGCAGTACGCATGCTGATCTTTGCCCGGTTTCTCGTAGAGGTCGCTTCTGGCGAGCACGTCATCGAGATCGAGCCCGATTCCTCGGAAGAACATCGATACGAGCTCGAGGATGTCCGTTTTGTGATAATATTTGTCGAGGTCGACCTGGAGAACTTTTGGTGCCTCCTGAAAAAACGGGTCGTCATAATGCCAGGGGCGGAGATCAGCCACCTTTAGGCCGTAACGCATGGCAAGTTTCTCGTCGATTTCTTGTTTTTGTTTCTCGAACGGCGCGTTGGTCAAGTCGTCAATCTCGTCGAACAGGCCAACGATGGCAGATTCGTTCTGTTCGTTGAGATCCAGTGACATCGTGTAGTAATTGTCATAACCAAGGCATTCCGCCGCTTCGTTTCTGAGCTTCACCAACCTCAATAGATCCGATTCGACGATCCCGCCAACGACTTTTCCCGCCTGCCAGGCCTTTTTTCTGAGTTCGGCATCGGTGCTTTGCTTCAATATTTGGTGGATGTCATTACTTGTGACCTCTCTGCCGTCGAGCGTCGCGCGATGGGTGCTGAACTGATTCTCGATCTTGCTGCTAAGCTTGGTGATCTGTTCGTTGAGCGCAGGATCAATCTGGTTTCGTAGATAGTCGTTGTAGAGAAGGTCCACCTGCCGGCGCTCGAGCGGCCCGGTGATTCTCGGATCGTCTTTCCACTTGCGGATCAGATCGAACTCGTCGGGGTTGGAATAGATTTTCTGAACTCTCAGCTGGAGTGTGGCATATCGCTCGAAGTCGTTGGGATCACCGGATATCGTGGCGTTCCAGTACGCGAGATTGATATCCCGGCTCAACGGTTCGACCACTCGAAGATGTGCTTCAAGAAAAGTCGCGAGATCCATCATGGTTTTTTGGGTTCGGCCGGTTACCAAGACATCGCAGTATGCTGCACCAAAATACAGAAACCGCGAGGCAAAAACTCTACTTCAATGCCCGACAGTTGGCAACAAGAAATCTGGCCGGATGGGTGGAAATGCCGTGTTGAGACGGATATTCGACGCGAAACGGGTATTCCCAGAGCAGTCGGGGGGGGCAGCGTTATTCTCTGATTAGACGTGATTCGAGGCAGCGTCCGTGTGGGAGATCCGACGGTTCGAGTTCGATACCGACGTCATTTCGTACGAAGACATAAAGAAATTTGGCGGGATGAATCTGGAAATAACAGATGGGTCGATATCCTCTGTCCAACCGCGGCTCGGTAAAAATCGTGTACCACAGAGGGTGCATCGTTGACTGGTGTTCCGTCTTGTCGTCGAGAGAGAGGATCTCGAGCGAGGGCAGCAGTACGCACTCCGGATCCTGGTCAAAAAGATAACGCGTCACCGATACCGTGCTCCACGGGCTGCTTCCAATCCCGTACGTCTGGAAGGACTCGTACCGGATGGCGCTGACGGTGCTATCGGTCAGTCCCAGCATGTCCAGAACGGCGTGACCCGAGTGGTATCTGATTGCACCGATTTCGTTGGCGACGATCCCACCGCCTTGGGGCAGAACCTTCCCCAGAAAGCGGCCGATCTCACAGTGCGCTCGGGCATGCATCCAATCGTGAACACAGTACTTTCTGTGTGCGCGGACGACTCGGATCCCGTTTAGGAGGACGATCAAAGCGGCGCACACGATCAACGTCCGCTTCAATGCGGTCCTCGAAGGGGCGTAAGGCTTTTGGGGCCCTCCGAGTGCGCCCAGGGACGCGAGTCCAATGATCCAGGGATAAAGCGGTACGGCAAACCGATCGAATCGGAGGATATCGGCTCCGACAAAGAGGATGAATGCCAGCTGACACGCCGCGAACGAGAAAAGATAGACCCAGGCGTATCGTTGACCACGGCTCTTGGGTACGAAAAACACAAACGGCAGGAGTAGCAACAAACCGCTCGTTACGAAAAAACGTATCAAGTACCGAAGACCACGGAACAGTGGCGTAAGATAATGCCACGATGCGCCGGGTTTGGCAAAGTACGTATTTGGGACGATGTTGCCAAAGTACTCGTATTTGATCACGACTATTGCCGCGTAACCCAACAAAACCGCCGCGCCGGTTAGCAGAACGCCCATGGGGATTCGTTTTCGTCGCAAGAGCAAAAACGCAACATTGATGATGAGAAATCCCACGCCCTCTGGTCTCAACATTGCGGCGGCCAGGAAGGCAAAGAGCGAGACATAGTGGAGACGGACGGTTCGACGGTTCACCGCCTTGAGATGACATACGGCGCCGGTGAGTAGACATAACAAATAGAACGCCGTTTCCAAACCCGCCGTCGCGTAAAACGCAAGTGGAAAGAAACAACCCGACACGATCATCAACGCAGCGATCGTGGGCGTCGCGTCCGCCTCTATGACGCTGTCCTTCGCCTCGCGGCGTGGAAGCAAGAGAGCCAGTATGAGCCCCAGCGATGCCAAAGCAGCGGCCATCGATATGAGACGGGCGATGAGCTCGATGTCGCCTCCAAGACGGGCAGCGAGCGCCAGGATGAGCGTCCACAGGAGGTTGGAAAACCCTTCCACACGCTCCCCGGGGTTGAAAACGAGACCGTCGCCCGTGGCGAGGTTGCGGGCATATTCGAAACTGATGTACGCGTCGTCCGGTATCCATTGCCAGAACGGCACGGCCAGCAAAAGAAAGAGAACACCGGCCGACGACAGGATCATTATCTTGGTTTTGGTCCCCATTTCACCTGCGTCTTTGCCTTCCAACGTGGTAAGATAACTCAGTGAAATCGAACGCGTTGCCCTCGGTGTGGGAGCCATTATAGTGGGAGTGCGGGCAAAGCACCAGGATAACAAATATCAAAACGAATTTGAATAAACGCCCCGTTGGGGGTTATAACCCTTATTGATGGTGGTAGATTGGGACCCCGAGCACGAAGGTGAGGGACGAGGAGGGTCGAGTTGCACGATAACGAGAGAGAGCTGATTCAACGCTGGCGAAATGGCGACAAGAAGGCGTTTGGAGCGTTGGTCCGGATCTATATGACGGATGCATATCTCATAGCTCTTGGTTTTACGGGGAACTCCGAAGACGCACGCGATCTCTCCCAGGACGCGTTTATCAAAGCCTTCCAAGCGAGAGCCCAGTTCGACCCCGAAAGACCTTTCTATCCGTGGTTCTACAGGATCTTGAGGAACCGGTGTCTGAACTTCATTCGCCGCGAATCCAGAAAGTGCGAGCCGTTGTACTACGACGACAAACCGGACAGGGAACGATTCCCGTCACGAACGTCGACACCGCTCGAGGACCTCGAAAAGGAAGAACGAGTCCGAATGTTGCACGCGGCGATCGAAAGACTATCGTTCGAGCACAGAGAGGTTATCGTACTCAAGAACTTCAAGGGGTGTTCGTACGAACAAATCGCAAAGACCCTTGATATTCCGATAGGGACGGTGATGTCGAGGCTGTACTACGCACGAAAGATGTTGAGGAAAATATTGATCGAGATCGAGCAACACGGGCTCGATGAGATCCCTGAACTCGTTCCAGAAGCCCGTACAGCACCGGGGGAGGTGGTCTAGCCGTGGTATGCGAGCGATTTCAAACCGAAGGAATGAGGCTCCTCGACGGAGAGCTCGGTGCCGAGGAGAAAACGGTTTACGAAGAGCACGTGAAAACGTGCGACGACTGCAAACAAGAGCTCAAGGAAATCGGCCGTCTTGTCGAGCTGACAAACGATCTTAGGCTAAGAACACCCGACGAAGAGTTCTGGACGAGATACTGGGACAGCCTTCTTCACCGGATGGAGCGGGGAACTGGATTTGTGCTGATGATTACCGGAATCGTCGCCGTCCTCCTCTTTGCGATCTACAAGGCCGTGACCTCTCCCGAGTTTCTAACGTTCAAGGGGTTGAGCATCGCGGTCGTTTTGTTGGGATTGGTGGTGATCTTCTTGTCGGTTGTAAGGGAGAGGTACCACGAGAACAAAAGCGATCCGTATAAAGGGGTCAAGCAATGATCATAACGACAACCGACACGATACCGGGGAGACGCCTTGTGCGGATTCTCGGGTTGGTAAAGGGCAGCACGGTGCGCAGCCGGCACATCGGTCACGATCTGACGGCGGTGATGAAGAACATCACCGGCGGCGAGATCAGGGAATATACAAAACTGATGGCGGAATCTCGCGAGCAGGCTCTCGATCGGATGCGAGAAGAAGCGACAAAAATGGGGGCGAATGCGGTGATCGGGGTCCGTTTCATAACGAGCGAGATCATGCAAAACGCTTCTGAGCTCCTCGTATACGGCACGGCGGTTTTGACAGAGGAAGAGTGAGCGCCGTCTCAGCCGGGTTCCTCACGCCTTCACAGTAACGCACAAGGAGACAGATGAAGATTGGAAGCTGGGAAGTCAATCCCGTCGTGGCGGGGATGTTTCGGCTCGATGGAGGGGCGATGTTTGGAGTCGTTCCCAAAAACCTGTGGTCTAGAGTCGCCCCCGCCGACGATGAAAATCGTATTTCGATGGCGATGCGAAACCTCGTCATTCGCGGGCAGGGCAGAGTCGTTGTCGTCGATACGGGTTCGGGAATCGGATACGGAAAAAAACTGGAAAACATTTACGGTTTTGAGAATTTCGTCTCCCTGACAGACGCCCTTCGAGACATCGATCTCAAACCAGAAGACGTCACGGACGTCATTCTGACCCATCTCCATTTCGATCACGCCGGTGGTGCCGCGATTCAAGACGGGGCGGGATGGAAGCTTGCCTTCCCCAACGCAGCGCACCACATCCAGAACGCACAGTGGGAACACGCGCTCAACCCAAACCCAAGGGACCGAGCAAGTTACTTCTCGGAGCGGATTGCACCAATCGAGAGTGAGGGGGTTTTGGAGCTCCACGACGGGGACTGGGCGCTCTGCCCCGGGCTGGATGTCCTTGCTTTTCACGGGCATACGCCAGGTCAACACTTACCGAGGCTCAGCGTGGACAGGGTGGCACTGTTCTACTGTGGTGATCTGATTCCCACCGCGGCGCATATCCCCACACCGTACGTCATGGCCTATGATCTGGACCCCGTTCTTGCCATGGAGGAAAAAACCGCCGTTCTCAAGCGGGCAGCGGACGAGGACTGGATTCTGGTGTTCGAACATGACCCCAGTGTGGAGGCATGCCGCGTGGAGGTGCTCGACGGGCGCTTCCAGCTCGGAGAGACCGTGACCCTCTAGTCGAACCGGTTCCCGTTCCAATCTTGACAAATGTCAATTTTTATGGGATATTACGGCTTATTGACGACACCAAGACGGCTTGGACACCCAAAAGGAGGTCTCGATGTCAAAGCTAAGAGCGTCGGTAGTGGTGACAGGACTGCTTGCGATCGCCGCCCTCGTGTTTTTGGCTGGGGGCGCAGGCGAACTAATTGCCTCGACGATAAATAGCTATACGACCGATACGGTGACGAGTGGTTCCGGTGACGATGGCAAGTCCACGTCCGGTTGCAAGAAGAAGACGGCCTCGTGTCCGAAATCCAGTGCGCAGGCGGCGTCCGATTGTTCGAAGTCGTGTTCGAAGACGTGTTCAAAAGCCTGTTCCAAGACCTGTTCGAAAAAAAGCTGCAAGGGCGCGAAATCCGGCTCGGCGGCAAACATCGAGACGGTTCCGTATCGCGAGGGCCGGGTCATGGTGCTCACCGGGCGTTATGTGTGCGGCAACTGTAACCTCGGCGCGACCAAAACCTGTCATGCGGCCTTCCAGACGTCCGAAGGAAAGAGCTATCTCCTCGTCAAAAACCACCTCGCGAAGAAACTCAAGAGAACGGCGCGCGAAACCGACGTCATGATTACCACCCGCGTCAAGAAGCACGATGGCGTGAAATATCTCGAGGTAGAAGCGATCAAGACGCTCTAGACTACGGGGGCAGGCTTACAAAGAGAAGAGGCCGAAAAACATTCGGCCTCTTTTTTTGGTGGCACGCGCCGCCATTCATGCAACTACGGGACACGCGATCAACGACGACCCTTTCCTTTGCTCGACGATGTCGAACGTCGGCCCGACGAACCTCGTGATCGAGTGGCACTCGGCCGCGAAGAGGATCGCCGCGAAGGTGCCCGGTACGACGACCCGGAACTCTTGCGGTTCGACCCGCGCCGCACGTTCGGTTTGTAGACGCGTTTGCTCGATGATTTGGAACGCGTGCTTCTCGGTTTCCATTTCGATCCGCTGCCCTGTCGTGTGCCCCTCACTTTGGGGGATTTTGTTCGGGAAGGCGGCTTGAAGTCCCTCGACCTAATCGTTCGTTTCGAACTCTTTCGATCGTACATCCGACTTCTGTCGGAGCGGACCTTGGATCTCGTGATGACGCGTCTTTCACGGTACGGTTTCTTTGTCGAAATGATCTTCCTCGACCGATCTGTCCGCGGCCCTTTCCCGCGTACAGAGGTGTATTTTCGGACATCTCTGCTCTTGAGTCCCGTTCGCTTGGCGAGCTTGCTGTTGTAACGGATGTATTTTCCGTCTTTGTAAGAATACCGTTTTCCACCCGGCCGAACCGACGACGCGACCGTCCTTCTCTTCGACTGCCCATATGATTTTAGCGAGCGACCCGTCATCCCAGAGTGACGTCTCGAGTCGAGGTCCATCGCCGTGTGGAGAATCGTCGATGTTGCGGATTTGCCCCACGGGCGGAAGGTCCGCCAGTAACGACCCAGCGGGTAATAACAGTAGCCCGGGTAGCAGCTGTAATAGGCATAGTACGGGTAACAGGCATAATACGGGCCACAGTAATAATACGGGAAATAGTAGTAGTGCCAAGCGCCCCAGCCCCAGTTCCAGCCGATGTTGAAGTACCAACTCCCACGGTAATACGGGGAGTACCACCAGTCCCAATACCAAGGATCCATGTACCACCACGAGCTCGTGTAAAACCCGTGGTCCCAACGGGGATAATACGAAACGTATACGCGGGTGACGCTGGCGCCACCGCCACTGGATCCGCCGGTATCCGCTACGGACTCGTATTCATATTCCGGTGCGAAGCCCCGTTCGAGCGGATAGGTCAGACGGTCGGTTGTTTCGAAATCCGCCGCGGCGACGTAACGCGGCATGCCTTCACCGTACGGATCTTTCCCTTTTTCGTAGCAGTCCCCACAGAGATACCTCGGATAGTCCACCGCCTCGTTGATATAAAAATACGTGTATGACAACGACACGCCGTTTCTCTGGGCGATTCCGCGGATGAGCTGACTCGCGATCCGATTGGCTGCCAAGAACGGGTCGCCGTCGATACGGAATTTTCGTTCGTCGGACAGCTTCTCGTTATCCAAAAGAAACGCGATCTCTTCCGTGTTGAAGTCGTCACGGTGCGGAGTGGCGAGCGCAAACACAAACTCGATCCCTTTTGCACCTCCGACAATCAACGACTCGTCGTCATACTCGGGGAGGTAATAGACCCGGTCGGGCGAGATTCTTCGGAGGGTTTTGCCATCGCGTGGGTACAAGAGATGGACAAACCCTTCGGTGTCGATATTGAAGACAACGACGTACGCGTCCAGATCGGTTCGGATCGAGAAGCGCACCTCCTCGCCGTCCTGGTAGACGGATCCGATGGGGTCCTCGAGGGCCAGACTGACACCCTGGTTTGTGTAGGTCTTTGATTTGTATTGGGTTACGGAATCAGCGGTCAGGGGATACAAAAAGACCGCCCCAACCAGCAGTGCGAATAGCCGTTTCATGAGGTTCCCTCCTTAGGTTCCTCAGGGGGAAACGTGTTTTACCTTATTGATTATAGTCCTTTTCAAATCCCTCATCAACCCTTATGGTTTGACGCCTGGAAAGGGCTTTGTTATTTTCAGCCCGGCGTCGGTGCGATCCGGATGGGCAGGTTCGCGTAAGCCTTTAATTTTACAATGACTTAAGAGAGGCCGACAATGGATGCTTCAGCCTTGATACCACTTGCCGATCTCGGACGATCGGTACCTACCCTCGTTTTTCAGAGCGGATGGTTCGCGAAATTCATACTGTTGATCCTCTTTGTGATCTCCGTCATCTCGTGGGCGATCATCTACGACAGGACGCGTCTGTACATGAAGCTCAGACAAGGGGGGCGCCGACTTCAGGCGGATCTGGCCTCAAAAGGTCTTTCGCTCTCGATGGATACGGTCAGGCAATGTCTGCCGTCGGTCGAGGGCGCGCTGCTTCTGGAAACCAGACGGTTCTTGGAAAACAGAAAGGATGTGACCCCATCGGCGGAGGGATCGAGCGCGTCGAATCCTGAGACCGTGACGGCTCGGCTAAGTTCGCTGCTCGAGCGAAGAGCGGTGGCCGAGGTATCCGAGATGGAGAAGTACCTCGTCTTTCTGGCTACAACGGCTGGTGTCGCGCCGTTTCTGGGGCTTCTGGGGACGGTTTGGGGGATCGCGGGAAGCTTCCTGAGCATGGGCGCGCATGGAACAGCCAGTATCGAAGTCGTCGGGCCGGGCATCGCCGAGGCGTTGATCACCACCATCGCGGGGCTTGGTGCGGCCATACCGGCGGTGGTGGGTTACAACCTCCTACTGCGACACGTCCGCCGGCAGGAAAACCGTATCGAGCTTTTCGCCGCGAGACTTTTGGAGCTGACCGCGGCGCGGTCCACGGAACGGCCGTACTCCGGAAGGGAGGCCTCGTATGAAAAAAAGCCCGTATAGTTCCCTATCGGAGATCAACATCACGTCTCTCGTCGATGTGATGATGGTGTTGCTGATAATCTTTATGCTTACGGCGCCGTTTATCCAGGCCGGGATAAAGGTACGGCTTCCCCGGGCGAAGTCGACCGTGATCAAAGAGACCGAGGGAGTGATTCTCGCCGTGACGAAAGAGGGGGATGTTTACCTCAACAACAACAAGGTCGAGTTGGATGAGCTCGAGGAATCGCTTCGCAATCTGAAGGTTGCGGGGGAGGAGCGCGTTTTTGTGAGGGCGGACGAGGAAGTGCCTTATGGGGTCGTAATGAAGGTGGTGGGCAACGTCAAGCAAGTGGGGATTGACGAAGTCGGGATGATTACAGAAATGGAAAAGGCGAAATAGCACATAAACAATCGGGCGTGTCGGCGAGGGCTGCCTGAGGTTTGGTAATGAAAAACGCGCTGATTGTATCGCTTTGCTTTCACATCGCTGTGGGACTGGTCGCGATGTGGGTGGTACGGATCCACCAGGTCCGTTTCATTCCCCGTGACGTCTATGCGGTGACGCTGGTAACTCTCGAAGAGGCTACGAAGCCAAAGAAAAAACCACTTCAACCTCCAAAAGAAGAGAAACGCGAAGAGATACCGCCAAAAATAGAGGAAGAAAAGCCCGAAGAACTGGTCGAACCGACGAGACAAAAAAAGCCCGAGAAGAAACCGGAAGAGAAAAAGAAAATCATTCCTTCCACAACGATCGAAAAGAAGAAACTCGCCGAGTCGGCCGAAGTCGACACAACGGCGGTGCCGGAAGTCGCTACGGGAGATATTGCACTCGACGTCGAAGATTTTCCTTTTGCATATTACCTCGCAACCATCAAAAGAAAGATTGCCGCCAACTGGAAGGTTCCCGGAACATCGTCGGGCGGCTCAATTTATTGTCGTGTGTATTTCAGAATCGACAAATCCGGCGCGATAGAAACACCGGTAACCGAGACATCATCGGGAAACTTTTTGTTTGACCAAGCGGCCCTCAGGGCTGTGTTTCAAGCCAATCCGCTCCCGCCACTGCCGGGCGGGTTCGACGATGATTATCTCGGAGTGCATTTCAGTTTTGCCTACGAGGAAGAGTAGAACTATGCGACATTTTCTTGCCATCCTTGCGTTGTTTGTTGTTGCTGTTCCCGCCTCGGCCCAGAAGGAAGTTGAACTGGGAATCAAATCGACCTACGCCGACCTGATCCCGCTCTCCGTCGTTCTGTTCTCCGCCGTGGACGGGGCAAAGGTTGATAATGCGAGGGCTCTCGAGCAGCTCGTGTCTTCGGATTTGGAATTCTCGGGTATCTTCAAGATCACCCGGGGGCGAATTTCGCAGGCGGGCAACGGTGATCCCAACGGTCTCGTCGAGGTCCGTGGTGTGCTCAAACAAAACCGCGGTCAGACGCATTTCGAGGGGTTGGTTGTCGACGGGTCGAACAACCTCACCATCGGCGGGAAACGCTATGTTGTCAAACCCAATCAAATCAGGCAGGTTGCCCACCATTTCGCCGATGAGGTTGTCCGGATGCTGACCGGGGAGGTGGGCATCGCAAGCACAAAGGTTGTGTATCGGCGGAAAACCGGTGACAAGTGGGAACTTGTCATGTCGGACTACGATGGATACAACCCCCAGGTTCTTCTGCGGCAGACCGTCCCCGTGTTGTTCCCGAGATGGATCGACCATTCTAAGGCCATGGTATACACAAGTTTTCGCCATCGGAACGCCGACCTGTTTGTCCGATATCTCAACGATCCCGAATCCAAACGTCTGTTGAGCCATAAGGGTTTGAACTACTCGGTGGACTGGTCGGGTCGGCGCAAGGAAATGTTGGTAACGCTTAGCAAAGATGGGAACGCCGAAATCTACATTGTCAACAAGTCGGGCAAGATCAAACGCCGCCTCACGCACAACCGTGCAATCGACTGCAGTCCCTGTTGGTCACCCAACGGGCGGGAAGTTCTTTTTACCTCGGACCGGTCCGGCTCACCACAAATCTATGTCATGCAGGCGGACGGGAGTAACGTGCGTCGTTTAACGTACTACGGGAACTATAACGAGTCCCCGGCATGGTCACCCCGGGGCGATAGAATCGTCTTTGTGTCCAGGATTGACGGGTTCTTCCAGTTGTGTACAATTCGCCCGGATGGGAGCGGCTTTCGACCCATAACCCGTGAGGCGGTCGACCATGAAGATCCGCGTTGGGCACCGAACGGGCGGCATATCGTCTATTCGGAGAAACGGGGTGGTGAAAAAGTCATATCAATTATTGACATCAATACGGGGGGTAAGCGAATATTGTCGCAAGGTGATACCCCGGATTGGTCGATTCACTGAACAACGTTGCGAGTTGTCGAGAGTAACTCAGTTGTTTAAGGGAGGTTTGCCGAATGTTGCGTAAAGAATGGTTGGTTTTTGCGCTCGTGGCGGTGTTTCTCGTTACTATGTTTGCCTGCGCGAAGAAACAGACGACGGACGTCGAGACGGATGCTGAACCAGCGACCGAGGTTCCGGCCCCGCCCCCCGAGCCACCCGTTGAGGAAGTAGAAGAGGCCGCTGTCGAAGAACCCGAGATGGTCAAGATGCCAGTTCTCAATGACGTGTTCTTTGAGTTCGATAAGTCGACGCTCACCGATGAGGCAAAGCAGACACTGGCTGACAACGCGACACAGCTCAAAGATGCCGAGATGGTCATGATCACAGTCGAGGGTCACTGCGACGAGCGCGGCACGAACGCTTACAACCTCGCGCTTGGTGAGAGACGTGCCAAAGCGGCAATAGACTATCTCGCTTCACTCGGCGTTGCCGCGAACCGGATGGATATGATTAGTTATGGCGAGGAGCGGCCGTTCGACCCAGGTCACACCGAGGCAGCCTGGGAGCAGAACCGTAGGGCCCACTTTGTCGTCAAACAGTAAAGGACCAATGGGTTTTGTTATCATCGCTTGTTAAGAAGATCGTAAGCCTGGGTATTGCCCTTGGCCTTGTCTCGGGGTGTTATAGCACCAAGATGATGGACTTCACCTACGAACAACTCGATACGGTGAAGACCAACCAACAGGAGCTGTTGCAACAGGTGAACGAGCTCTCGAGACTCTATGAGGCCGAGAGGGAAGAGAGACTGAGGACCCAGGCGGAGCTCTCACTGGCGATGAAGGAATTGAGAGAGGCGCTCGAAATACTCTCGTACCGGATGGACGATAACGCGCAACTCTTTTTGTCTCAGACGACGGCGGCGGCGATGGCGCGACGGGCGTCCGCCGCCGACTCGTCCACCGCCGGAACAGATTCGGTGGGCACGATCCTGCCGGATAGTGCGGGTGGGGGACCTCCCACAATAAGTGATGACGAAGCCGGCAGGCTCTTCCAGGCGTCGTATATGGATTTAACGCTTGGTAATTACGATCTGTCCGTCCAGGGTTTCAAGAACTACATCGTTCGTTTCCCCGACGCTCCCAACGCCCCCGAGGCACACTATTACTTGGGAGAGTCATACTACTCGTTGTCACGCTATCTCGAAGCGGTGGCGGAGTACCAGAGCGTGATCCGCGAATATCCCCATGCTCGCCTTGTGCCGGCCTGCTACTTGAAATCCGGGTTCTGCTATCAAAATCTCGAAGAACGCCAGCTCGCAGAGAAAGCCTTCCGTGATTTGATCTCCCGTTATCCGCGGAGTGAAGAGGCCGAACAGGCACGCGTCGCGCTTCAGGAACAAGGAGGGTAGCGGCTGCGAACGCCTTGGACGGTCTATTCTTCTACGTTATTGCTCTAGCCATTCTGATTTCCTTCTCCGCCTTCTTTTCTGGTTCGGAAGCCGCTTTGTTCTCGCTCACACGAGCGCAGGTGAACCAGCTTCAGGGGCAGTCCGCTGCAGGAAAACACATCGCGGCCTTGTTGAACCGACCGCGGAGACTTCTCATAACGATTCTGATTGGCAATTTGATCGTAAACGTCTTTTCGACCAGCGCGGCGACCTCGGTCGCCATTGGGATCTTTGGAGAGAAGGGTGTCGGGATTGCGTTTATCGTGATGACGGTGTTGATACTTGCGTTTGGAGAGATTATTCCAAAGGTCATAGCGCTCAACCAGTCGCGACGGTTTTCCATCGCCGTCGTCTACCCACTCAGGGTATTTCATGTGTGTTTCGCGGTGGCGAGATGGCCGTTCGCGCGTTTTTCGGACGTCGTGCTCGACGTGTTGAAGAGACGGTTGGGAACGACAACGCATCACTTTTCGAGGGAGGAGCTGCTCACCGCGTTGGACATCGGGCGCGACAAAGGGCATCTGGGTGATTTCGAGTTCGATCTTCTCTACAGTATCATTGAATTCAGAGAGACAACCGTAAAGGAGATTATGACCCCGAGCATAAATGTGTTTTCTCTTCCCATCGATCTTGATCCCGAAGACCTTCTTGATCGCATCTTGGAAAACAACTATTCCAGAGTTCCTGTATATGGCGATACAACGGACGATATTAAAGGTGTGTTGCATATCAAGGAACTCTTGAGAATCATGGAGCCCGATTCTGATTTGGACATCACGTCGGTATTGATACAACCCTACTACGTTCCAGAATCGTCAAAAATTTCGGCGCTTTTCAGTGAGATGGCAAAGCGGCGCGCGCACTTTGCCCTCGTCATCGATGAGTACGGTTCATTTGTCGGCATCGTGACGGTGGAGGACATTTTGGAAGAGCTCGTCGGTGAGATACGTGACATGAAAGAGCCGCGGACGACTTCGCACAGTTTCATGGCGGACGGAAGAATCGTCGTATTGGGCACAATGGAAATCGAGGAGTTCAACGAAGTTTTTGCCACGGACATCGTGGATGAGGAACACGAGACCATCGCCGGATATGTCATAGGTTCGATCGGGGAGATCCCAAAGGCGGGCGAAACCATTGAAATCAAGGATCTTCGGTTCCACATCATCGCGGCTCAGCCGAACCGGATACGAAAGATGCGGGTGGAGAAGATATGAGCGTCGAACTGATGGCATGTGTGTCGGTCGTTGCGTTCTTACTGGCCTCCTTTTTTGCCGGGGCCGAGACGGCGATCATCGCGGCTGACCGCATCCGGCTCGAGCACCTCGCCTCGAGGGGGGACAAGAGCGCTCGTCAGCTTTTGAAGACCATCGAGAGCCCGGAACACTTTTTGAGTATCGTGCTCGTTGGTACGAATATCGGTGTGATTGGTTGCACCGCTGCGTTCACCGCGATCATGGTCGAGTTCTTTGGAGATTCGGGAGCAACCGTGGCCACCGTGATCCTCGTTCCGCTCTTGCTCGTATTTGAAGAGATAATTCCCAAGGGCGTGTTTCTCTATTACGCGGATAAGGCGGCCGTCGCTTCGTTCTATCCATTGAAATTCTTTGGAATTCTGCTCTATCCCCTCGTAAAATCATTCTCGTCGTTGTCGAACCTGTTGATGAAGGTATTAGGTGGAGCGAAGGAAGATTCGAAAGTCAAGATGACGATGGAGGAGTTGCTATTTCATCTCGAAGGAAGTCGAGAAGCCGGATTGATCCCAAAAGACACAGTGACGCTCGCCTCGAGGGCATTCGAACTGTTGAGTCTCAAGGCGGGAGATGTGATGATTCCACTGGACGAAGTCGTTATGGCCGATGAGGCGATGGATGTCGGAGAGTATCAACGCGTGTTCGCCGACTCACAATTCACACTGCTCCCCCTCTACCGTGAGACGAGATCGAATATCGTAGGGGTCTTATCAATCCGGAATCTTTTGAAGGCCCGTCACCCGTACGTTGATCGACCCGTCCTGAACCCTGTCTACGATGTGTCTACCGAGACGCCAATTGTCGAGATCCTCGCCCGTATGAAGACACGGGGAGGACATATGGCGATGATCAGGGATGAGACGGATACGATTGTCGGCATGACCACGCTCGAAGACATTCTCAAACGGCTGGTCGGAGCGATTTCGGACGAATTTCACTAAGCGGCGGGAGGGGGTCGCGACACCCGTGATTCTCAATCAAGCCCCATTTCGACTCAAAGGACGAAAGGTTCTGTTGATGGCAGAAGGCGAGTTTTCGGCGCTCGGCGCCAAGACCGCTGTGTGCTATCTGAGGTACCGTGGGGAGGATGTCGTCGCCGTACTCGACAGCTCGAAACACGGGCAGACAGCAGGACATGTGCTCGGTTTTGGAGGGGAAATACCCATTGTCTCCAGTGTGAGCGAAGCCCTCGAATTGGATCCCAAGGTGGCCGTCGTCGGGATCGCCCCGCGCGGAGGTCAATTGGATACCACGTTGCGAAAACCGATAACGGAAAGCATCGAGGCGGGGTTGGATGTGGTGAGTGGGCTTCACACGTTTCTCGCAGACGACGTCGAGTTGGTGGAGGCGGCCAAGAAATCGGGGAGTCGGTTTTGGGACGTGAGATACGTCCCCGAGACGAAACTCGTCGCCAGCGGAAGGGGCTGTGAAACGGGCGCAAAAACGGTGCTTGTTACGGGGACCGACTGCAATGTAGGCAAAATGACGGCGACCGTAGAACTCTTTCATGAAGCGGAACGACGGGGAATGAACGTGTCGTGGGCGGCAACGGGGCAGACGGGGATCATGCTCCGGGAGCGAGGTCTCTGTATCGACCGGGTGATTGCAGACTTCATCGGCGGGGCAGCCGAAGAGCTTGTGAACTTTGAAGGAGCGGGGAAGGATTTGGTCATCGTCGAGGGTCAGGGATCGCTCGTCCATCCCGGATATGCGGGAGTGACTCTGGGACTTATGTTTGGCGTGGCGCCCGATTGTATGGTATTGGCACATCAGGCGGGTCGGGATCACGTTCGTCGATATGACGACGTAGCCATGCCGCCCGTCGCTGACCTTGTTCGTCTCCACGAAACGGTTATGGCACCGGTCAAAAAGTCGCCCGTGGTTGCGGTGGCTTTGAACACGGCGGATCTCGATACGGCGTCGGCGGAGGATGCCGTCTCCAGGCTTCGAAAAGAGACGGGACTTCCTGTGAGCGATCCCGTTCGTTCCCGGGGGTCGGCAATTCTCGATGCCATCATGGAGAGTCTGTCCTAGAGCGACCCGTTTGATGATCGAATCCGTAGGAATGTGACGGATTTATGAAACTCGAAGTCGAATCCGTAAAACTCAAGCCCCACCACCCGTTCAGGATATCCAGAGAAGTCCAACGGGAGCGGGATGTGTTTGTGTTTGCGCTCACCTGGGAGGGAATCACGGGGCTGGGCGAGGCGTCTCCCTCACCGTACTATGGAGAGGATTCGGGCACGGTGCCCTCGGCGGTGAGAAGAATCAAAAGCAAGCTCGACGGGGACCCCGAGAGAGTAAAGGAACGAGTCGCCAACGGCGATCTGAGAAAGCAGCTCGATCGCCACGCGTCGGTTCGAGCCGCGCTCGACATGGCGCTCTGGGACATTATCGGCAAGAGGGAGAACAGACCCGTCTACGCGATCCTTGGGTTGGACCCGACAAAAACCCCGGCCACGTCCTTTACAATCGGAATCGATGCTCCCGAGGTCATCGACCGAAAGGTAGACGAGGCGGAGCCGTACCGAATTCTTAAAATGAAGATGGGGCTGCCGGGGGATGTGGCGCTTCTCGATCGGGTACTGGAGCGTTCCGGCAAGATCGTCCGCGTCGATGCCAACGAGGGATGGGATGTGGAAACAGCGCTACAAATGTGCGGCGAGCTCAGTCAGAAGGGCATCGAGTTTGTCGAACAACCGATCCACCATGACAACGAGGAGGACTTGCGAACACTCAAACGTTTGAGCCCCCTTCCCGTCATCCTCGATGAGAGCATTATAAACCCCGATGACGTCTCCTCGCGCCGAGACCAGGGACATGGGATCAACGTCAAGCTCATGAAATGCGGTGGTATCACACCCGCGCTGGCTCTGATCGATGAGGCAAGACGTGCCGATCTCAAAGTAATGCTGGGATGCATGATGGAAACGTCTGTCGGTATCACTGCTGCCGCTCATCTCAGTCCGCTGGCCGACTACGCCGACCTAGACGGCAACCTCCTCGTTGCCAATGATCCGTTCTTGGGTGTGACGGTTCAAAACAGCAAGCTTGTTCTTCCTGACGGCCCGGGTCTCGGCGTGGTCCGGCGTGAAACAAGCTGACTCCGCAATCGACAAATTAGCCGGGTAGTCCCTCGTCGGCGTGTATGCTATACTATTGACGTAATCCGTATACCATCAGTCGTCCTTTCCGGGAGGTTCAGGTGAAGCTCGCGTCAGTGATCGCATTGGTCGCTCTGCTTGGCGCGGGGGCGGTCTTTGGCCAGGCGGGATCGATTGGGTTGTTTTCCGATACCTATGGCACGAACTGCTCGTTGTACGATCAAATACCGGGGCTGGTAAGCGTATACGCCGTTCACGTGAGCACCTCGGGTGCCACGGCGTGTCAGTTCAGGGTCGAGGACGGGCCGGGAATGAACATGATGTGGCTGTCCGACACGGCGTGGGGTATCTGGATCGGGTGCAGCCACTGCCCAGAGGGAATTGCCATCCCGTACGGTATCTGTCTCTCGTCACCGATTCACGTACTGACCATGGGTTACTTTGCACAGGCGATCTCGCAAGACTGCAGCTGGATCCGTGTCGTCCCGCCCGAAACGCTGCCGTCGGGGCAGATCGAGATGTATGACTGCGACAGCAATATCCTCTACCCGACTGGAGGAACGCTGATCGTCAACCCCACCGACGATTGCCAGTGTGATGTTCCAGTGGACGAGTCGACGTGGGGCAAAATCAAAGAAATGTACCGAGAGTAGGGTAAGGGCTACTCGAAGATGACAACGGCGGTGGCGTGTTCCTTGCTGTGTGTCAGGGAGAGGTGGATGCGGCCGACGGATAGTTCTTCCAGATATTTCTTGGCTTCCCCGTAGAGTTCGAGCCCCGGTTTGCCGTTCTCGTCATTCACGACGACGATGTCCTTCCATCGTACGCCCAGATTCCATCCCGTCCCCAGGGCTTTCATACATGCTTCCTTCGCCGCGAATCGTGCCGCGAGCCGCGGCACCGGATCTCTGAAACGCAGCGCATAGTCCTTCTCTTCGGAAGAGTAGATCCGATCCAAAAAACGTCCGTCATACTTGCGGTACACCCGCTCGATTCGTTTGAGCTCGATCGTATCGACACCGATCCCCTTGATCATCTCTCGCCTCACAATCTTGGTCGGGTGCACGCGTCGCGTGCGTATGTCACAGTGCCCGTACACCAGAGCATATACTACAAAAGGCAGCACTTGCAATTGTCATGATCAGCGGGTAACTTTCGAGGCCGTGGACAAGCCGCAACACAAATACTATAAACGCAACTTTTTGCTGGGCGTGGTCAACGGATCACTGATCAACGTCGGGATGGCGTTCCTCGATCCATTCACCGTTCTTCCCGTTTTCATTCTCAAGCTGGGTGGATCCGCCGTGACGGTAGGCTTGGTCAGCGCCCTTCATGGTGTGGGGTGGTTTCTTCCACAAGTGCTCGGGTCGCGGCTCGCTGAGACCCGTCGCTACCTCATGAATCTGTACCGGCTAACCTCGATTCCCCGGGTGTTGGGTTTTGTTGGGATAGCTGTGATCGTTTTCTCGGTCGATGTTTCGAACAAGACGACTTTTTTGACGGCGTTCATCTTCGCGATATTCTTTGCCTATTTCGCCGGGGGACTCGCCGGAGTACCGATGCTCGAGATTGTCAGCAAGACGATACCAGCCACACGCCGTGGCGGTTTTTTTGGAATGCGGCGTTTTGTCGGAGGCATATTGGGGATCTTTGCCGGGATGATCGTGGGGGTTATTCTTGGCCAGGGTGCCCAACGGGTGTGGATGGGTGGTTGGGTGTTCGATATGATCGAGAGGGGCGTCCGTGGTCTCGGTCTGGTCGGACACGCATTTCCAACCGACTTTGGAATTGTCTTTCTTTTGGGAGCGATCTGCATCTCTTGTGGCACAATTGTGTTTTTTCTTGCGGGTGAACCGTCGGCGGCAAGTGTCAAGGAATCCGCAAGACTACTCGATCACGTCCGCTCGGGCCTCACCCTTCTAAGAGAGGACGCCAACTACCGACGTTTTTATCTCGCCCGGATTTGCTGGCAGTTCACTGCCATGGCGTTCCCGTTTTACGCAAGTTACGCGTGCGACCAACTCCGAATCTCAGAACATATGGTAGGTCTCTTTCTTTCGGTCTGGGTGGGCTCGGGTGTCTTCTCCAACTATGTATGGGGACAGCTCATGGACCGGAAGGGGAACAAGATCGTTCTCACCATTACGGCGGTGCTCGCCGCCGTGCCCCCGTTGATCGTTCTTGGTATCGATGCTGGGATGGGACCGAGTCCGCACGATCCGGCTGGGACGGGACTGCTGTTACTCGTATCGGGCACTTTCTGTATCAACGGGTTCATTCGAAGCGGCCGTCTGATCAGCAACATCACCTACCTTCTGGAGTTCGCTCCGGAAACAAAGCGGCCCCTCTACGTGGGTTTTATGAACAGCTTTACCTTCCCCTTTATGCTGAGTCCCGTCTTCGGCGGAATCCTCATCCAGATCTTCAACATCCGAACACTCTTTTGGATTTCGATGGTTTTTGCCATCGTAAACGTCTACCTGAGCACACGGCTCAAGGAACCCCGAAACGCAAAAGCCTGACAAATCCAGCACACAAAGCGCCACCTTGTCATGATATTATGGCAGTTCATGACCGGCCAGTTTTCGTGTCCTGACGGGCTCATTTTATAATCTATTTATTGGCAGTTGGTTACATCGATTTCTCCTGCTGCGATGGATTGGCACCGGCATTGCAAAATGCCTGGGCGAACGACAATTCGAAAAGGTCGAGTGAGTTTGAACAGAAATGATACGTAGGAGGTATGTGAGATGTTTTTGACCAAGTACAAACCGAACTCAACTTTGGAATCGATCTTCGATTCGTTCGACCGGCAGTTTTTCCCAATTCTGCGGTCGTGGTCCCGTGACGATGACGGTGAGGCGTTTCGTTTGCCGCTGACCAACATCAACGAGACCGAGAAAGAGTATGTGATTACGATGGAGATGCCCGGCGTCGAAAAGAAGGACGTCGACGTGTCGGTCGATGGCGACGAACTCGTCATAAGTGCCGAGCGTTCGGGAAAAGTCGAGTCCGAGGGTCTGCTTCGTAGCGAGATCCGCTCTGAGAAATTCCGGAGGAGCTTCAGCCTTGGCCGCACCGTCGATCGAGACAACATCAAGGCGAAACTCGAGAACGGCGTGCTCAAAGTCACCTTGGCCAAGAAGGCTGAGAGCGTCGGACGCAAGGTCGACGTAGCGTAGATAGAAGGCACGTGTCGGAACGAAAAGCCCGGTGATAAACCGGGCTTTTTTGTTTTGCTGCGAATTGAACTCGCTGGAAATAACGTCCAACGGGGGCACGCCAAAATCCGAGGCCGTCTCGGGCGACGATGACCAGCGGTCTACTGGGAGATCGGATCGTTTACGACACCCATAAAGAGAACGCTTCCCGTGAGATCATCTCGGATGACAAAGAAGAACGGCCGATCGGCCACGAAACGGAACCGTTCTTCCTCCGGCTGGACGCTCGTCGCACCGATGCCGACCGAGGTCACGGCGGCGGCTTCGGTGCCCTCCTCATTTACATCGACAACGGCCTTGTGCTTGACCTGCGAGATAAAGAGCTCGGCGGGCCCGGACGTCATTTGCGAGAAGTCGGCGACTCCGGGGGCGAACGCAACCCCCATTCCGATTGTCTTGAGTGCGGAGTTGAGCAGGGTTTCGTACTCCATTTTGAACCGGGGAAGAAGGACCTCACCCTTTCGCGGCTCGAAAGCTGACATCCACTGTGTCCACATTTCTCCATCTAGTTTCGATAGGAGGTCATCGAGATCCGACGAGGGACTCGGGAGAAAAACATACATGGCAAATCGACCCTCTCCGTACGGCAACCGCACGGCTTGCCGATCAGGTGTTTCCGCGTACCGATACCTTCCCCAACGCTCCATCATCGGAACATCTTGTTCTTCTCCACCGGGTAAGTGAAACCGGCGATCGTTGGTCCTGGCGGGGTCGAATTCGAACTGCCATTGCCCCTTGTAGTAAATAGCGTTTATGAGATAGAGCACGATCTCAGGAGGAATCTGTCCGACGATTCCTTTTATCTTACCGCGGGTCGCCGAGCTGACCCACAAGTTGATCCGGTCCGGTGAATCGGGGGCATCAAAGTCCAGCGTGGTAACCTCAGCGTCGAAAAAGAGACGACTCTGTTCGAGAAAGGTGTCCGCAAACGAAAACCCTTCACGTCCCCAAAGCGAGTTGGCGATAGTGAACTCGACCGAGGAGTCGGCACGTACCAGACTCATGGTCAAATCCCTCATCTCCCGATTGAGTTCCGCGATCTCGCGCCCTTCGAACCCCAGAGCGCGCGCCATGGCCTCGGCCGTCTCACCCGAGGCGCCGTTGTACGTCATCGCGAGCGCAAGGCTGATGCTCAACGGAGAGATGAATAGATTCTCCTCGTCTGCACCCTTGCGGAGTTCGGCAAGAAGCTTGAAGCCAAACTCGGTGTTTCCCCGAACCACGCGATCGTCCACGGACGACGGCTGTTCGGGTTCCTCTCGCGATCCATTTTCGACACCCCCAACGGTCATTTTGGTTTCCCCCTGGTTGTGGCGCTCCTCGGAGACAACGGGATTGCCCGTCGTTTGTTGATCGCTTTTTGCGGACGTGCGGTCCTTTGAACAGAGGTTTGATCCCGATACCAATAAGGCGATCAAACCGACGAGTGCGATATATACGATTCTTCTCGTCATTGCCATCACCCCCAGTGGATGATACTGCGGGTTCGCCCGCCCGGCAAGCACCGATTGAAACCGGTTGTCTCCGGGCTCGCGTTGTGTTAGTTTGCCTCCGATGAACCGACTCGTTGCACATATAGTAACACTCGTATCAGTCTTTGTTTGTTGTGCCTGGGGGCGGGCCCTCGCAGACGAGCGTCAAGAGTCAAGCGAGGAAATTTGGTATGTCGTTTCGTTCTCGGGAACATCGGTGGGTCTTGCCAGGGATTACTGGGTGGTCGACAGCTCGGGCGTGTTTCACGAAAACTACCTCGAGATCAATGTTTCTCGCTTGGGAAGCCCTGTTTCGATGGTCGCCCGGGCGGAAGAAAAGGATGACCACAACGGAACGTTGATCCGTTTCAGACACGAGGTTGTTGTCTCAGGGACCCGGATGCTGACCACCGGTGAGCGGCAAGACGACAGTCTGGTTGTCCGCAGTGAGGGTGAAGGGTTTTCGCGCGAGGAACGGATTGCCTGGGAGGAAGGCGCAGTGGGTCAGGCGTTTCTCGACCAGCATATACGCGAGAAATTGAAAAAAGGCGAGACCGACTTCGCCTTTCGAGTCTTCGACCCGCACACTGTATCGTTCCGGACGAGCCGGTACGTCGTTGCCGGTGAGTCGGAGACGGCGATCAGGGGATACGAGGACATTTTTCTCATTGTCGAGCAATACAACAACGACGCCGACGTGCCAACAGTGACGGCTTGGTTGGATCAGAACCTGGAAGGGAGACGCCTCGTTCTTCAACAGATGGGTATGGAAATCCTCATTGAACGGGTGAACCCCGAGGAGATTTCTCGACTCGAGTTCGACCCGAATTTCGACGTGATCCGAGATTCGATGATTGACTGTGCCCAATATCCCGCCGATCCCGCGAATGTGGAAGAAATTGTCTTTCGGCTTACATTCACCCGCCCCATCGAAGACCACGTGTCGCTTGACGGCCCCAACCAGAAGGTCGTGTCGGTCGAGGGCAATACGATCGAACTCGCCGTCAGTCGATACGTACTGAATAGACAACGGCTCTCCGAGGGTGAACCCGAGACATTTCTCAAGGCGGGCAAGTACATCCAGTCAGACCACCCCACAATTCAGGCCGTTGCCGACAGCATCGTTGCCTCGATTGGCCAGCGTGGTATCGACGAGGGCTCAGCCGAACTGGTGACGGAAATCGCACAATGGGTTTACCGCTACATAACGGACAAGAGCTTTGGGCAGGGATTCGCCTCCGCGGTGGATGTGATGCGGACTCGTGAAGGTGACTGCACAGAACACGCCGTTCTCCTCGCCGCTCTTTTGCGTGCGGCGGGGGTGCCATCGAGAATCGCGGTGGGGCTCGCCTATATCGATGAAGTTTTGGTCGGTCACATGTGGACAGAGGCGTATATCGACTATTGGAGGACGGTTGACTCGATGGATCCGGACAACAACCCCGTCCGTATCCGGATCGCAACCTCAAAAGACGAAAGAGCGCTGGGCGAAACCGACATGGTCAACGCATACAGCCTCGTTGGAGGAATGAGGGTCGAGGTGCGCGAGTCGAAGCTTCGAACACGCGAGTGAACCCCTTACAGAAACCGGCACATTATTGGGTGGGGCGACCGGACACACGACGGTCCCGGCACACGGGCAACACGGTTTTGCCTTGTCGGCGGGCGTAGCGTTGGTTAGAGTGGGAAGTCCAATTACGGCCTTATTGTGGCATGAGACATGATTTGCCAGGTGGAGGAGACATTTTATGGCACACATCGATAGATCCATGTTTCGCGAGTACGACATCCGGGGAAGGGCCAACGACGCCGAGTTGAACCCGATTACAACCGACCTCATCGGAAAGGGGTACGGAACCTTTCTAAAAAAACGATCGGTCGATACGGTCGTAGTCGGGCACGATTCGAGACACAGTTCACCGGACCTCAAAAACGGGCTCATAAAAGGACTGTTGTCGACGGGGCGTAACGTGATCGATCTTGGCATGATCCTCACTCCGATGATGTATTGGTCGCAGTATCGTTTCCAGTCCGAGGGTGGAGCGATGGTAACGGGGAGCCATAACCCGAAAGACTGGAATGGACTAAAACTCGCCTGTGGCTTGTCGTATACACTCATCGGTGAAGAGATACGGGAAATCCTTGCGTACATCGAGAACGAGGAATTCGCGCAGGGTGAGGGTTCGGTTCGAGAGGAACGGGTCCTCGACGCGTATGCCGCCGATTTGGCCGGTCGTGTGTCAATCAAGAAGCCGCTGCGTGTGGTCCTCGATACGGGGAATGGAACTGCGGGAGCCGTCGCGCCGATTGTATTGAGAAAGGCGGGGCTCGATGTTATCGAACAGTTCACCGAGCTCGACCCGGATTTTCCGAATCACGAGCCGGACCCGGCGCTCAAGACAACCGTCGAGGCGCTCGGCAAACGAGTCCGAAGTGAGAAAGCCGATATCGGTTTTGCACTCGACGGCGATGGAGACCGGCTCGGCGTCGTTGATGAGGACGGCCAGGTGATTTGGCCAGACCGGTACATGATTCTTCTCGCGCGACAGGTGCTCGAGAAACAGCCGGGTGCCAAGATCGTCTTTGATGTCAAGGTCTCGCAGGCACTCGAAGAAGACATCGCTGCGCACGGCGGGCAACCGATCATGTGGAAGACGGGGCATTCGCATATCAAAGCCAAACTCCACGAGGAGAAAGCGGCGTTGGCGGGGGAGATGAGCGGGCACATCTTTTTTGTGGAGAACTATTACGGGTTCGACGATGGCGTTTACAGCGGTCTTCGATTTGCCGAATATGTGTCGCAGGTCGGAAAACCTGTCTCACAGATCATTGCCGACACCCCGTATTATGTGTCGACACCGACCATCGATGTCGAGTGTCCCGATGACAAAAAGTATGCGGTGGTCGAGAAGCTCACCGAGGAACTCAAGAGGGATTTTGACCGGGTCGTCGACATCAACGGCGCCCGGGTAATATTCGAGGATGGGTGGGGACTTGTGAGAGCGTCATCGAATCTCCCCATACTCGTTCTCCGGTTCGAGGCAAAAACAGAAGAGAGACTCGAAGAAATCAAGTCGCTTTTCCGTGGATACATGGACAGATACCCCGAAATCGGGAAAGTCTGGCATAACGAGTAAATCGAATCGGGTTGATAGAAAGGACGTCTATGTCGCCCCCAACAAAACTACTCACGAAACGAGGTGTGTTGCCTGCCTTCGTAGGTCTGGCACTGATGTTACTCAATCCGGCGGGTCTCGTGGCGGTCGAGCTGCCCCAGGGCTACATGAGCGAAAAGGAGTCACGGCAGATCCTCGCAAAGACCCTGACCCTACGGCTCGATCCGGATCTCTCGCCGCTCTCCGAGGCGGAGCGCAAGGCGGTGCCGGTCCTCCTCGAAGTCGGGCAGATCTTTCAGGAGCTCTATGAGATCACCCGGCATTACCAAGCGAGATCAGCACACGCGGAGCTGCTTCGACTCGATGAAGAACTGGGTCATCCCCAGGCGACGCGGGATCTGATCGATCTTTATCGTCTCTTCAAAGGGCCGGTCGCCCGCACGTTGGACAACAAGCTCGTGCCTTTTCTTCCAGTGGAGGAGAGAGTACCGGGCAAAAACGTGTACCCGTGGGACGTCGAGAAAGATGAAATCGAACAGTTCTTGGAGAATTACCCGGAAGAAGAGTCGCAGATCCTGCATGTCCGGACAGTCGTCCGAAGAAGTGACCCGCTAAGGATCAACGGTGATCTCTCCACGCTCGAGAACCACCCGATTCTCGATCTCTTGCATCCGGGACTCAAGGAAAGACTGGTGGCACTCCGTGAGGAACCGTCACGGAGGGCATTTTATGCGGTCCCGTACTCTGTGGCGTTCTCCGAATACCTGATGGGGGCATATTATCTTCTGAACAAGGCGGCGGCTCTTCTCGAGAGCGACGACCAAGACTTCTCGCGTTTCTTGCGGCACCGTGCCGTGGATCTGCTTCGCGACGATTACGAAGCGGGGGATGCGGCCTGGGTTACGGGGTCATTTGGAAACCTCAACGCCGAGATCGGTTCATACGAGACCTACGATGACCAGCTCTACGGAGTGAAGAGCTTCTTTGCGCTTAGCCTGGTTGTGAAGGATCCGATGATGAGCTCGACGGTGGAAACGGTCAAGACATGGCTTCAAGAAATGGAGGACATTCTCCCATACGAACCCCACAAAACGGTGAGAGGCGACATTCCCATTGGCGCGTACAACGTCGTCGCCGACTTCGGCCAAGCGAGAGGAACGAATACGGCAACCATATTGCCAAACGAGAGCTATATAACACGGAAATACGGGCGGACGATTCTTCTGAGAAACAACATTCTTACAAACAAAAACATCTTTGAGGTCCGGCGGACCGCTTTCAACGCGGCGGTGAGCGAGCAATACCACAATGACTACGATCCCAAGGGTGACTTCTTCCGGACGTTGTGGCACGAGATCGGGCACTATCTCGGACCGGATCTCACGGAGGACGGCCGGACGTTGGATGTCGCGCTCGAGGAGGACGTTTCGATTCTCGAGGAACTCAAGGCCGATTTGATCGCGCTCTACGTCTCCAAACGGTTGCGCAAAAAGGGCTACTACGACAAACCGCGGTTGAGAGCCGTCCAGGCATCGGGCATAAGACGCGTGCTCCAGAAAAATCAACCCAAGAAATCTCAGGTGTATCGGACAATGCAGCTCATGCAGATGAACTACTATTTGGAGAAGGGGCTCCTGGAATACGACGGACAAAAAAACAAGCTCGTCATCCACCACGACCAGTATCATCCGGTCGTGGAGTCTATGCTCCGTGAAGTGCTTGCCCTTCAGCAAAGCGGCGACAAGGGAGCGGCGGATGAATTCATCGCCAAATATTCGACGTGGGAAGAGAGTCCGCACGAACGTGTGGCGACATCGATGAAGGAGGCGGAAAACTACAGATACGGGCTGGTTCGTTATGGCGCGTTGGGGGAGTGATCATTTACTCGACGCAGGTTGGCAATCCCCGAGTAGTCGATTGAGGTTGGTTTTCTCGCCAATCGCGACGATTGTATCCCCCTCCATGAGGATTTCACCGGCGTCGGGATTAAAGATCATTTCGCCGGTGGCCTTTTTGATGGTCACGATGATAACCCCGTAACGGGTCCGCACACCGGCATCCTTGATGGCGAGACCGTTAAGTCCCGATCCCTCGAAGAGTTTGACCTCCTCGACAAACAGCGAAAGTTGCTGCCGGTCGGTAACGAGATCGACAAACTCCTCTACCGCGGGGCGAAGCGCGCCCTGGATCACCCGGTGCGCGGCGATTTTGTGCATCGATACGACGTTGTCCGCACCACCTCTTTTGAGCCTCATCTCGGCCGCGTAATCGAACGCCCTGGCAACGACGAGCACATTTGGGTTCAGCTCCTTGGCGGTCATCGTCAGATAGAGATTGTCGGCGTCCGAGGGCAACAGCGCCATCACGGCGTGCGCCCGTTCGACACCGGCTTCCCTCAGCTCGTCCGCCTCCGTCGCGTCTCCCATGAGATACAGGTATCCCGAATCTCTCAGGTCTTCCTCCTTGTCCCTGTTGTTCTCGATCACACAGAAAGCGTATCCGTCTTCGTCTAGAAGCTCGGCTACCAACCCGCCGGTTCTTCCAAAACCGCAGACAATACTGTGTCCCCGAAGATCATCGATTTTTCGCCTCATTTTTCTCCTTCCCACGGTGCCCCGGAATTCCCCTTCGAGAATCATCCGCCCCAGCATCGTCGTCGTGTAGAACGCGGCCCCAAGACCCGTAAGGATGACAAAGCTGGCAAACAAACGTCCGTCGGGCGAGAGTGAGTTGACTTCACTGTATCCGACCGTGCTAATCGTGATGATCGTCATGTAAAACGCGTCGAGGAACGACCAGCCTTCGATCAGCTTGAAACCCACAGTGCTGATGAGTATGCAGCCGAACACCCACCCCAATCCTGTGGCGATCCCCCCCCGGGTGGCTCGACTCCCCGTCAACTCAGGTCTCCTTCCAGTTGTTTCAGGTCACTGGCGATTATAGAGG
>CP070677.1:248197-263556 GCA_020352495.1 Candidatus Latescibacterota bacterium | reverse complement strand
GATATCCTTGAGACGGGCGAGCTCCCCGTTGAGGTAATACTCACTGGTGTCGTTGCGGTAGAGCTTGCGCGAGATGCTGATTTCCGAGTAATCGAGTGGCAACGCGCGGTCCTCGTTCGACAAAATCATATGGACTTCGGCCATCCCCAACGGCTTTCTCGTTTTTGTGCCGTTGAAGATCACGTTTTCCATCTTTGTATTTCTCAGCAGCCGGGTCTTCTGCTCGCCCAACACCCAGCGTATAGCGTCTACGATATTGGTCTTACCGCATCCGTTGGGGCCAAGAACCGCCGTGACCCCGCCCGAGAAATCCATACCCAAACGGTTCTCAAAGGACTTGAAGCCGGAAATCTCGATTCTCTTGAGATTCAAGTTTGAATCCTCCAGGTGTGGTCCAGTTGACTGTTTGCCGTCCGTGCTCCCGTTTTGTTACTCATCCGGGCACCCTTGAGATGCGAGTAGACTGAATTCTCGGATTTTCGTCCAGTTTTATTTTATGCTCCCTGGCCTCTTCTCTTGTGTCCGACGGTCCCACATAGACGCGGTACCAAATCCCCTTGCCCCCGAGATCAACGCGATAGATGAACACCGGGTACCCCCAACCCATCAAGTAGAGACCCTCTTCCTTCGCATTCTCTAGCCGTCGGAAAGAGCTGACATGAACGAGGTACTGATTGGCGAAGGCATCGAGACTCTCGGCGAGCAGGATTCCGTCGGTGTATCTGGCGTCCGGGTCGCGGACGATTTCCTCGCGCTCCGGCTCCGGCTCCACCCGACCGGCTTCTGTATCGCGCTCCGACGGTTCATCGGAAACAACCTTCGGGGGTGGCTCGACTTCCCCGGCTCCGGGTGCCGCTTCATCGGAAGCCCGGGTCGCCGTCGTATCGGCGACCACCCCAACCCCGGGTTGGGATTCATCCTCCGTAACAGCGGGGCGGGCCGCCATCTCAGCCGCCTCCTGTTCCCGCTCGCGCACCGACTTGGTTAGATAGAGCCACCAAACCACGATCCCAATCAGACAAATGCCGACGACCGACGTGACGATTCGAAGCCAGCGCGAGCCGCGCCTTTTCCTCTCTAATGTTGGCCCTGTGACGTCTCTGGTGACGAACTCGTCCTCGGCACGACGGCCGTCGACTCCCTCGGTGGCAAATTCGATAGTTTCTTTTTCCACATCTCGCTTTTCGAAAACCGGCACCGGTTTTTCCTCGGGTTTTGGAGGCGGTGGGGGCACCACCCGTTCCTCGGGCTCCGGGACCTTACGCTTCGCCTTGGGCGCCTTTGCCGGTTTCTTCTCGGGCTTTTTCTCGGGTTCCTTCTTGGGTTCCGGTCTTTTGAGTTCCTTTTCTTCCTCGATGAGATCCTTGGCTTCGGCCACGAGGGCGGGCTTCTTCTCTTCAACCGGAGCCGGAGCGGGGAGAGTCGTGTTGATCCGAACGCTCCACGCGGCCTCACCCTTCGAAGACGCTATCGATTGCTCCAACGGATCCAAGAAACCATCACGAAACCGGGTCCCCGTCATGACCAACACGGCAAGATCGACGTGTTCGGCAACTGGATGAACATTATCCTCGTCATCCAGCGCGGGTCCGCAGTAGACGACGCATCTCGCCTGGTTGACCAGATAGCGTCGTGTGTTGTCGAAGGCGTCCATCGCAAACGGGCTCTTCTTGGTCACTGGAAAAGACCCGGCGCCTACCACCGCGACACCGGCATGAGCTTCCTGTTTGATGACACCGAGCGAGGTCCCGTAGAGCAGCAGATCGAGAAACCCAAGCGCGTCCCGGTGCGGGATGATGCCACTCATGCCGGTAGATAGAAAATCGCAATCGACGAGTAGCGCTGTGGGGACGTGTTCACGGATCCACTTGGTAAGCACGAAGCCAAACAGGTTTCTTGCCTCGGCGTCGTGGTCGGGAGAACAGAGGTAGATCGAGAGCGGCTCAATCCTTGCGCGCGAGACGATCCCTGCGACAACAGAACGAAGGGGTGGATCGAGATATTCAACCGACGCTCCGGAGTCGTACGCCTTTTTCAATAACTCGAGGTTCGCGTGGATTTCGTATGTCGTCAACCGTTCCATCGATTTTGCAGCTACCCGTTTGTTCGGCCACTCGCCGTCATCTCAACTACAATGGCTAACTCCCCTCAAGCACCGCTTGCAGCCCGGTGCGGACATCCTCGTCCTCGTACGGCATCACACTTCTCAGGTTGAGCCTCACCTCGGTCCCCTTGATCCGGGCAAGGATCGGGATTGGCCGCTCCCTCATCTTTTTTGCCAACGTCACCGCTTCGTTCTCCGTGTCGCAGCGGATGGCGATCGCCACCGATGTCACATCCTGGCAGGCGAAACTCCCGCCGCCGACCGCCGCGACATCATCGACGGTCCCGATCCCATACTTGTCACAGACGGCGGTCGATAGCGCCTTGATGATCCCCTGCGCCCTTACCTCGAGCGTTTTTGCATCCTCCGTCGACTGCCGGAGAATCGGCACATCCCGTTCCGGGGCATCGCTGAACAGATACGTGCGAAGCAAGGCCTGCATCGCCGCTATCGTTATCTTGTCGACCCTCAGTGCTCTTCTTAGCGGATTCCGCCTAACTTGTTCAAGAAAAATAGACCGTCCAACGATGATCCCGGCTTGAACACCACCAAGGAGCTTGTCACCGCTCATGGTGACGCAGTCGACTCCGGTTTTGAGCACGTCTTTGACCTGCTCTTCCCCCTCGATACCGGCGCGCGCGAAATCAAAAAACGACCCGCTCCCCAAGTCGTAAACCACGTGGCATTGCTTCTCCCTTGCCACGGCGACGAGGTCGGTGATTTGTGCCGTGTGCGTGAAACCCCGGATTTCGTAGTTGCTGCTGTGAACCTTGAGAAAGACATCACCCCGTTTCGCCACCGTGGCGTAGTCCTCTACATACGTCCGGTTTGTCGTTCCCACCTCGACCACCGTGTCCGCTGCCTTGGCGAGTATATCGGGAAGTCTGAAGCTCCCGCCGATCTCGACCAGCTCGCCCCTCGAAACGACAACCCGCCCCGGCGGTGAAAACGAGTTGACCACGAGATGAACGGCAGCGGCATTGTTGTTCACAACCATCGCCGCTTCGGCTTCCGTCGCCAGCCGGAGCAGCTCGATCATCGTCTCTCCCCGGTGACTTCGTTTGCCGCTCTCCAAATCCACTTCGAGGTTCACATAGTGAGCCATCGTTTCATAAACCGCATCTCGCACCGCAGGGCTCAAGACGGCGCGGCCAAGATTGGTATTGAGAATTACGCCGGTCCCGTTGATGACACGTCGCATACCCAGATTCCGTAGTTCCCCGACTCGATCGAGAACCCTCCGGAGAATGGCGGATCGCACCGTGTCGCGATCGTCACCGACCTCCCCGTACTTCCCCGTCCGGAACTCATCGATCACATTCCGAACGCAATGTGTCCAGGGGAAATTCGGATGCGCCTTGCGGAGGGGGGCGAGATCGGCACTCCCGAGGATATCGTCCACCGGTGGGATGGCGCGAAGCATGTTCTTTTCACCGGTTTTGCCCATTGGTTCCGTCAACACCCTGCCGTTGTTTCGAGTGTACTAGCACAGGCCCGAGAAAGGGTCAATCTCTATAAACCCCCTATTCCAAAAGAAATTTAAACCGGTAAATTCGATCAATACGTCTTTACAACCTCGCAAGTTGTCGGATAGCCTCACTTCTGGCAAAAACGCACTCGAAAGCTTGCGTGATGGGAAACCCCATGAGAACACTCATTTGGCTCCTACCTCTGGTCTTGTTCGCGCTCTTCGTAGGTTGCGCCAGACCGCCAAAACCCAAAATCGACAACGTTTACCGCGGGCTGACCGAAGATCTTCCCCGCCTCGATCCGTCCATCCTCGAGGGCCGACGAGTCGTCGTCGACCCCGGGCATGGCGGGCATTTCGCGGGGACCCGGGGGCAGGAGGGGCTCGAAGAGTCGATGGTCAACCTGGGTGTTTCGCTCTATCTGTGGGGTCTGCTTCGAGAGGCGGGTGCCGATGTCTACATGACCCGGTCGGCGGAAAAGGACTTCTTGGGTGATGTGGATTCGACCGTCGCCTGGGATCTGCAGGTTCGTGTCGAAATGGTCGATTCGATCCAGCCGGATATCGTGGTCTCGATCCATCACAACGCCCAGGCAGACCGGGACCCGGGCAAAAACGCCGTCGAGACATACTACAGACTTGGGGACCCGGCATCACGCGACCTCGCGTTCGCCGTCCACAGACACCTGATGAGAAACCTCGGTATCGAGATCGGTGAAGTCCGACCCGGCAACTATTACATCCTTCGAAATGTCCACGTCCCCGCCATTCTTGGTGAGGGGAGTTATCTCACGCATCCCAAGATCGAGGAGAAACTCCGGCTTTCGGACAAACAACGTCTCGAAGCCGAAGCGTATTTCCTCGGGATTCTCGAATATTTCTCGAGGGGCACACCAAGAATCGAACAAATCGCCCCGGCGAGAACGGATTCCGTTCTGAACAAAGTCCCCTCTATAGAATATCGTGTGTCCGACATAGGTGGACTGGGGATCGATCCGGCGAGCATCGTGTTGTCGATAAACGAGACCCCCGTCGATGCCTCGTTTGACCCCTCGAAAAACGTCGTGCGGTGCCTGTTGCCGTGGGACGCACCCAACGGTCGATACGATGTTTCGCTACGGGTGAGAAACCTCCTGGGCAACTCGAGTCAGATTCACCGGCGGGTGTTTCTGCTCGACCTACCCGCGCACCAAGCCGTGTTCAACCTCGATCCCGTTGGGATTCCGCACCGAGGTGGGACCATTCATGTCCGCGTGCGTCTGTTGGATGAAAGGGGGCTTCCCGTCGCCGATGGAACACCCGTCGAAGTGGAAAAATGGTTCCGAATGTCAAAGGCGGACGACTGGGCGCTCCAGAAGCCGCAGCCGGAATGGGGTGTCCAAAATCTCCGTGCCAACAACGGTGCCACCGAGTTCCCAATCGATGTTCCCGAAGACGTGGAGGCCGCTCGTATTATCGTTCGCTCCTCGAGCACATTCGAACGTGTGCTCCTCTCCTCGTCGAAATCCGGCTTGGGTAAAAACGCAATCGTGTTGTTGGATCGGGAGAAGCGGGTCCCGGTTCTTGGAGCTACGATTTCCACGAACGGTGAACCCGTTGTCTCCAAATCAAACGCCACGCTCCACTTCATCCCCGGGGTTGCGCTCCAAAATGCGCGGACAGATATCCGCGCACCGGGGTACAAACCGTTATCCATTGGTGGTCCCGTCCCGGACACGGTCTATATGGATCCGTGGTTTGGTGGCTCTCTCATCGGTAAACGTTTTGTCATCCACCCCGAAGGTGGTTTTGAACCCGAAACCGGTCGCGGCCGTCTGGGGCTCTCCGGCGCGTTTGTCAATCTGCAAGTTGCCCGTTACCTGGCCGAGTATCTCGAGTCGGCCGGGGCGCGTGTGCGGCTTACACGGCTGACAGAGGAGACGCTGAGCCCACGCGATATCGTGGCGATGACAAACCGCTTTAGGGCGGATCGCTACATCGAGATACGGCACCCGAGCGCCCCGGAGGATACGGGCCGCGTGGTGACGACGTTCTTCTTTCCCGGAAGTACGGGAGGGCGCGACCTGGCAGAAAACGTACAGACTACGCTTGCGCGGACGTTGGGTCTCGGCGTATATCCGCCGCTCGAGCGGGTCACATATCCGCTCCAACAAACTCCTTGCCCTGCTATCATCGTCCAGCCACCGTCACTATCGCGGATCGAAGAGGAGCTTCGCCTTGGTGAGCCGTGGTACCAGCGACACCAAGCTTTTGGAATCTTTTGCGGGATCGCCGCCCATTACGACATCGATCGAACTGGCACGCTCGTCGTCGCTATCGAACGCGATTCGCTATGCGAGCATCACGAAGCGGAGCCGGTAACAAAGACGAGACGCCGGATGGATGATGAAACACCGGTGTCGGATTGGTACATCACGATCGACGACACATGGAGCCTGCTTTCCTCGCCAACCGGCAGGGCGGTTTTCACGTCGATCCCCTCCGACACGCTCCGGGTGGTCGCCACGCGAGGAGACCAACGCGTCGGACCGATCCGGACGATCGTTGGCATCGGCGAAGAAAAACGCCTCCCGATAACGATCCGGAGAGCGCCCTAATCCGTTCTCGCCAACACACCTCAACGCTTGCTCCGCCGCTAAGATCGCATTAGATTTGTATGTAGGGGACTGATTTATGCCTCGATCCTACCACGACAGGGAATCCGAATATCGAAGGCGGTTCTACGCCATAGTCCCCGTTTCCGCAATTCTCGTATTGCTTCTCTTTGTCTTTTCCGATGTCGTACCGTACCGACAGATCGAAAAACGATTTGGCTGGGAGGGCGCAACACATCTACTTCCGGAAATCACCATCATCCCTGATACCGATCCTTTCGAGGACGTTCTTGAACGAAGTCGGCGTCGGGCGTTGGCGGCCCTGGAAATCGAGGAATGGGAAGAAACCGGACCGGCGGAGGGCGCAAAACGAGAACAGGTTCCCGAAAACGAACCCGAGGAGATCATCACACCCGAGCTCGATGAAGAAATCGTCCGGCACTATCCAGCCCACACCGAAGTGCCTTACTCGGAAGACTACGTCATCCTTCACATGATAAAACCCGAGTACCCGCCCTACGAACTCAGCGTGGGCATCGAGGCGGATGTCACCGTCGAAATACTGGTCAACGAGGATGGTTGGGTGGAAGACGCGTGGGTTTTGGTGGCCCGGGGACCAAAGAGCTTTGAAAGGGCCTCGCTCGCTGCGGTACGCCAATTCCGGTTCAAGCCACCGGTCGTTTACGGCGAACCCATGCCCATGTGGATCCGGTTTCAGATCCGGTTTCGAATCATGAGCTGACGTCTCTTGTCACCGGCTCCGTCTGTGTGCGGTGAACTCACTAATCTTTCCCGATCTCACTCTTACCATGGGAAGCGAATTCGCTTCGGCCATTCGACTCTCCGCACCGGTGTTGAGCTCGGTGTCGAGGAATTCCCTCACTTGTTCTCTGTCCACGGCGCCACTCTCGACGGCACCCAGCAAGACACGCATACCAAAATACCCAGAGACGGCGACCGGGTGCACCTCGTCGATTCCCGACCCCTGACTGCTCTCGCGCCCATACTTCTTGGTGTACCGATCAACAAACCGTTCGTAAGCCTCGGGGGTTTTGCCGCGATAACCCTCACGTGGAAACAGCGCACCCTCGAGCTCCGGCGCCGACAATCGAAGCAGCTTTTCCGAGTTCCAGTTGCTCAGGCCAAGAAGTTGAAGTTGAAGATCGTAGAACCGCACCTGTGGGAGTATCTGCATGAGTTCGACGGGCTCTCCCGGAATAAAAAGGGCTTCGGGAGCCGACTCTCTGATCGCATCGAGTTGTTCCTTGAAGTCCGTGTCTCCACTCCCATAGTACTGTTCGGCGACCACCCGGCCGCCGCGACGCTGGACCTCTTTTATGAACAGGCCGGTCAATCCCCGACTCTCGGGTGTCGAAGGGGACAGCACGGCGAAACGTCGCAGAAGCAGGTTTTCGACAGCCACCCTGGCCACCGCGGATACTTCTACTTCCAACGGAATATTGATCTGGAAGACCCACGGTCCGATCTCGCCGATCCGTTGCTCCGGGACGACCGGTGAGAGCATCGGCGCTCTGCGGGCGTTGCATTCCGTGGCCGCGGCAATCGATGGAACGGTAAAAACCGATCCCAACACAGCCACGACACCCTCTTCCAGAACGAGCTTCCGAACCGCGTTCACTGCGTCAACGGGGTCCGCCTTGGAGTCGGCGAGCACAAAGGAGACCGGTGTCTCCCTCGATGCATTGAACTCTTCAACGGCGAGTCGGACTCCCTCCTCGAAATATCTGCCAAACCTCGAGTAATCCCCGGTGTACGGGAGCACCACACCAAGTTTGTTGGGCTCCACGTATTCGATCTTGATGTTGGGATCTTCTCGTCGCTGCGCGGAAAGCTGGAGCAGGTACCGGATTTCGCGCGAACGCGCGTGTTGCGGAAATTCATAGAGGAGGTCAGCAAGAAGAGAATACGCGCGATCGTAGTTCGCACGGGCGAATTCTTTTTTCGCCAACCCCAAAGACATTTCCGCGGCAAGCGGGGACGACGGATATTCTTTTACGAGACGCTCGAGGTCACCGACTCCCAGCTTGTCTTGGGTCAATTCGAGAAGACTCGCGAGACACGTCTCCCGCAGTTCGGCATCGATGGGTGAGGCAAGCAGACGCGAGAGCATATCGGCGCTGTTGTAGGGCTGTCCCAGCTGTCCGTACGCGTCCGCCGCCAGGAGGAGCGCTTCATCACGGTAGGGACTCAACGGAAAATCATCGGATAACCGCTGGGCGTATCTCACCGTTTCGGTGAAAGACATCAAAGCGTGGCTGGATTTCACCGCGATGTAGAGAACTTCGTCCGTTTTTGGAAAATCCGGATACGCTCTGAGGAGTTCGACGGCGTTACGCTCAGACGCCTCGAAATCGCCAAGGTCAAAATCCGACTTTGCCTGATTGTACAGACTCTCGGCGGAATCATAGGAACGGGGTTTCCCGGCCCCGTCGGTCCGCGGGGCAATCGTGCATCCCCCAAAACCCAGAACACAAATCACAAAAACGGCCAATGCATTGGCCGAAAGGCTGGACAAGACCCGCTCGTTCATGCTGGATCGACGGCGCACTAAAAATCTCCGGGATCTAGATCCCGCAAGTACTTCCTCAGTTCTTCATCCGAGTCGTCGTGTTTCTCTTCCACCGCATGTTTGTGAGTCTCGAAAACGGATTCCGAAACGTAGATCGGCGATTGTGTCCGGATGGCAAGCGCTATCGAATCGCTCGGTCTCGCGTCTATTGCATACACTTCGGTTCCCCGTTGGATGTAGATTTTCGCATAGAAGATGTTGTCTCTGAGTTCGGTCACGGCGACCTTCGCCACCGTCGCACCGAGGCTCTCAACCGCCGTTTTGAGCAGGTCGTGGGTCAACGGCCGGTCGAAAGTCTTTCCCTGGAGCTGAAGATCGATTGACAGCGCTTCGGCGTGGCCTATCCAGATGGGGAGTACTTCCTCGTTCTCCGCTCCCTTGAGAAGAACGATTGGATTCTCCTTGTTGTCTTTTATCAGCCCGCCGACTTCCACCCTCAGAAAGTTCTTATCGCCGTTCTTCATCGATGCTCACCTCGGTGCATATCTCGTGTCGTGTGCGAAACGCTACTCGGACTGTTGCTCAATCTGTTCGTTCAAATCGTCCAAATCCTCGAATTCGGGTAGAGGCTTGTTCAAATTCTCGAGCATCCACTGCGCCGTTTTCGCCACTTCACTCTGTGGATACTCGTCGAGGACACGATTGAGCGCGCGATCTGCGTCGGGCATACTTTTCAGCTCCTCCGCATAGACAAAACCAATCATAAATAGTGCCTCTGCGGCGTATTTGCTGTCGGGGTACTTGTTCACAATCTGTTCGTAGTGCCGAATCCTCTGGTGGGAATCTGTACTCGTTTGCGCCAGGTTCCAGAGCTCCTCGGGAGTCCTCTCGGTCATCATCAGTTCGTCAGCCAAGAAGTTGGCAATGTCGTAACCTTCCTTGAGGTCGTCAAACAGATCCCTTTTCACCCCGTCGATCCGCTGGCGGATCAAATGTTGCTTGATCTCCTCCTTGACTTCATCGTAGTGACGAAGCTCCGCCGGTCTTATTTCGTTGACGCGAAGCAACGAATAGCCCTTTTGCCACTTGATCGGATCACTCACCTCCCCCTTCTGCATCGAGAAGGCGGCTTCACTGAGCTCTTTCGAATAACCAATTCCGCGAATATATCCGCCCGGATTGAAGTATCCAAGATTGCCTCCATCCGCCCGAGTGACATCGTCCTCCGAGAACTTGTGGGCAAGGGTCGTCATGGGTTCGCCGTCGGCGATCTGCTTCTTGAGATCGACGAGCTTGTCCCTGTCAACCGAAAAAATGTGTTGAGCCCTTACGATTGGTTGTTTTGTGTATCTTTCGTGGTTCGCCTCATAGTAATCGTGGACTTCCTGTTCCGTGGGGGACGCCATAGGTTGTACCACTCGATTGTAATATTCGCCCACTAGAACGGACCGCGTATAATTATCGATTAGCTCTTGGACTCTCTCATCCTTTCTGAATCCTCTCTTCAACGCCTCCTGGTGATACATCTCTTCCTCGATCAGAAGGCCGACGAGTTCGGCTTTGCCCTCGGGCGAGGCATACTTGGTCTTTTGATGGTCGGGAAGATTATCGATCATCAGGTCGAGCTTCTCGCGGGTTAGTGTCCAATCCCCGACCTTTCCAGCGAGCTCGTCCGAGCCCTCATCCGAGACGGCCTTTTCTTTTGAGCAGCCGGCCATTATTACGATCATGCAGAACAGGCCGGCCATGCATCCCAGTATCAGCTTTGCCTTCATTTCGCAACCTCCACGGGCGCCTAGGTGAGTTGTTCCTTGCCGTTTTTCGTCAGCGTCTCGACGATTTCTCGGACCTGTTGAACACGGTCCCTCTTGCAAACGAGTATCGCGTTTCCACCGTCCACAATAACGACATCCTCCACCCCGATAAGACCCACCGTCCGGTCCGGCGAAAACACGGTGTTTTTCGAACTGTCGAGAACGACGTGATCCCCCACGAGCACGTTGCCCTTCGAATCCGCTGGAAACACGTCACGGATGCTCTCCCAACTCCCGACGTCGTTCCAGTAGAAATCCCCCCGGAGCACGACCACGTTGTCCGCTTTCTCCATCACACCGTAATCGATCGAAATCGATGGAGCCTTTGAGTATATCGAGTTTAACACGTTGTCGAGGTCTTCTGTTCCAAGACGATCATCAAACTCCCGGAGCATCACGTCCAGCTCGGGAATATGTTTCTCTATAGCCTCGAGGATCACACGAGGACGCCAGCAGAACATACCGCTGTTCCAGAAGTAACTGCCATCATTGAGGAAAGCCTCGGCCTTGTCATGGGTGGGTTTTTCGTGAAAACGGATGGCCCGGAAGAGCTCGACCTTGTCCACATCGGCGATTGGCTGTCCTGCGTGAATATAGCCGTAACCGGTTTCGGGTCTTGACGGTTTTATCCCAAACGTGAGCAGGCAGTCATTCTTGCTCACAAAGCTCTCGGCGACGCGGGCGGCGTTCTCGAAAATGCCCTGATCGGCGATGAGATGATCGGCCGGAAGGACTATGAACGGGGCATCGCCAAACCTCCGCCGAACGAGAACAGCAGCAAGTCCAATACTTGGAGCGGTGTTCCGTCCCACGGGTTCGCCAACGATATTTTCGCGCGGAATCTCCGCGCCGACGTCTTCGGCGATCGCGTCCGCCTGCGCGGCGTTTGTTACGATCAGGATCTCCTCGGGCTGCGACAGCGACCGCACCCTCTTCACCGTAAGGGAAATCATGCTTCCCTTGCCGGTAAGATCGATCAGCTGTTTTGGCCGCTCTCGTGTGCTCCTCGGCCAGAATCTCTGGCCAAAACCGCCGGCCATTATGACAGACAGCAACTTTGCCCCCTTGTCTCTCGCCCGTCCGGTATCCCCGATGGGTCTATTGTTTGACGACCCAGACCTTGATGGGGATACTGACCTCTCTGTGAAGTCTCACGTCGACGGTATAAACACCGACTTTCTTGATCGGCTCCTCGAGGAGGACCTGTTTCTTGTCGACCTCGAAACCCTGGCTGGCCAGCTCCTTTGAGATATCAGCGGCGGAGACCGAACCGTAAAGCTTGTCGTCCTCTCCGACTTTGACGGTAATCGTGCAAGATACGTTGGTTAGCTTGTTCGCCTGGTCTTTTGCCGACCGCATCTCAATGATGTCACGCCTTTTCTTTACACGCTCTTCTTCGTCGAAAACTCGTTTGTTGGAAACCGTCGCTAGAACGGCAATCTTCCGGGGAAAGAGATAGTTCCTGGCGTACCCGGATTTGACCCTGACCGTATCTCCGCGGTTTCCGAGGGGTGGCAGTGTTTTTAACAGGATGACTTCCACGTTGAACCTCCTTGGGTACCGCTACGCTCTACCGGTAGTACTCTTTGACAAACGGAACCAGTGCTATGACCCTTGCCCTTTTGATCGCCGTTGCGAGGATTCGTTGGTGTTTGGCACAGGTACCGGTAATACGCCTCGGTGTGATCTTCCCCCGGTCGGTCATGAAGCGTCTCAGTCTTTTCTCGTCCTTGTAGTCGACAAAATTGACGCCTTCCTTGCAAAACTTGCAGGGTTTTCTCGATCTCGTCTGTTTTTCTTTCTTGCCTTTTCCTTTTGACTTTGTCCTTGCCACCACTAGTCACCGTCCTCCACTTTAACCGTCTGCTCGACCTCCGGTTTGGCCTCCTCACCGGCCGCTCCGACTCGAGGCCGCGATCTCGGCTCGTCTCTCACGATCATGTGGCGAATTACGTTCTCGTCGATTCTCAGCTGACGATTCAGCTCGCCAAGAACGTCGCTTCCACCGCTAAATCGATAAAAATAGTAGAATCCCTCGCGATGGAAATTGATCTCGTAGGCGAGACCCCTTTTACCCCAATTATCAAGCTCCTTGAGGTTTCCCCCGCGAGAGGTGATGATGTCGGCATACTTTTTTGTACTGGTTTCCAGCACATCGGTCCCCAGCGTCGGGGCAAAGATCACCGCGCACTCGTAGTTTTTCAACGAATAACACCTCCCTATGGACAATGACTTCCCGATCCCCTGGGATGAGAATCGGAAAGTAGGAAAGTCGTATAGATCGTTACGTTAAATTGTGGCGTTTTCGAAATAACCACTTCCCGTCCGTTACGACGATTGGGGCCGCAACAGACGCGAATACCATGCGAATATATCAGATGCCGCGCTTATCGTCAACCGGTTTCGGGGTCGGGCAGAGCCCGGTTGAAAATGCCCATTGCCTCGTCGAAACCGCTTCTCACAACCGTTTCCACACAGCCTACCGCCCTCTCCACGAGCCTCGGCACCGCATCGAGCTCGTCACCGGAAAAGGGACTCAAGACATAGTCTGCCGGGTCCACATCGGGGGGAACAGGCCCGACGCCCATCCTAAGGCGTGGGAAATCAGTGGTTCCCAGCTCCGTGATGATCGATCTGAGACCGTTGTGACCGCCATCCGAGCCGCGCTTGCGGAGTCTAAGCTGACGAAACGGCAACGCGATATCGTCGGCGAGAACGAGAAGCTCATGGGGATCGAACGGCAAAGATTCGCCCAGATCAGCCACGGCCTTGCCGGAGAGATTCACATAGGTCTGGGGCTTGGCCATGACCACACGAGTCGTGTCTATTTCGAATTCCGTGTGGACGTAGCTTCTCGTTTCCTTGACCCACTCGAGTCCATAGTCCGAGCAGAGGGCATCGAGAACACGGAACCCCAGGTTGTGGCGGGTCAACTCGTAGCGTTTTCCCGGGTTCCCCAATCCGAAGAGTACCAGCTTTGAGAGCATTCTATCCGGAATATCTGGAACACCGCACAGACGACGGGATTCCTACGCCTCAGAATCGGGTTTGCCCTCGTCAGGCTTCTCCGGCGCTTCTTCTTTGCCCTTGGCAATGACTTCGGGCTCCTCGGCCTCTTCTTCTTCGACCGGCGTAGGTTCGACCTCGACCTTTGGCGGAACGACTATGGCAAGCGTGGTCTTAAGATCATCCAGAAATTCGAGATCGGGATGCTTGGGGGCTATGTCTTTCACATGGATGCCATCGCCGATCTTGAGTTCCGAAACCTCGATCTCGATGTTTTCGGGGATGTGTTTTGGGAGACATCTCACGGCCAAGACACGCGGACCGTGCTCGAGAACCCCACCCATCTCCTTCACACCCACCGCTGTTCCCACGAGGACGACAGGGACCTCGAGGCGGAGCCTCTGTCCCTTTCGAACATATTGAAAATCAACATGGAGAATCTTGCCCGTCGCGGGATGATGCTGTATCTCCTTGATGATTGCGTTGCACTCCTTGCTGACCTTCCCCTCGACGGCCAGATCGACGATCGCCGTCTCACCTTGCGCGCTCAGCACCCTGCGGAGCTCGTGCTCGTTGACGGTGATGGCCAGCGGCTTCTCGCGATGACCGTATAGAATGCACGGGATGTTTCCCTCGGCACGCAGCTTCCGCGCCCAACCCTTGCCGGAGGTCTCACGAAAGCTGGATCTCAGCTTGTTGGTTTCCATCTCTTTTCACCTTTTGATCTGAAGAAAAAAAGACACTCATGAATTATACAAACAAATGGCTGACTGATTCGCTCGAATGGATCCGTTGGATGGCTTCACCCAGCAGCCCCGAGACATCCAGTATCTTGACCTTTGAGCAGCACTTCGTGTCGAACGGCAGCGTGTTGGTTACAGCAACTTCCTGGATCGGGGAGTCCATAATCTTTTTGCACGAGTCACCCGAAAACACGGGGTGTGTCGCACAAGCGCTGATCGTCTTCGCTCCCCGCTTGTGGATTTCCGCGGTCGCCTCGAGCAGCGTGCTTGCCGATGAGATCATATCATCGAGTATAATGACGTCTCTTCCCTCCACCTCTCCTATGATGTTCATGACTTCGGTTTTGTCCTTGGCGGATCGTCGCTTGTCCACAACCGCCAACTCCGCGTTGAGTCGTTTGGCAAACGCCCGCCCCATTTTGAGACCCCCCACATCCGGAGAGACAATCGTTGGATCCGGCAAGTTCCTCGACTTGATGTACTCGATCATTACAGGCGACGCAAAAAGGTTATCGGCCTGAACGTCGAAAAACCCCTGGATCTGCGCGCTGTGAAGATCCATGGTGAGCACGCGGTTGGCGCCCGAGACATCGATCAGCTGCGCGACGAGCTTCGCCGTGATCGGCACCCGGGGTTGGTCCTTGCGATCCTGGCGAGCATAACCATAGTATGGGATAACGTTTGTGATCCTCTCCGCCGACGCCCGAAAACACGTGTCGTTTAGAATCAGCAACTCCATCAGATTTTCCGCCGGCGGGGCGGTCGATTGGATGATAAATACGTCGACACCCCGGATGTTTTCGTTGATCTTAGCGCGTATCTCCCCATCCCCAAACCGATCCAGTTCAACGTCACAAAGCTGTACACCGAGGTAGTCAGCGATTTTCTCAGCAAGAACACGGTTTGCATTTCCAGAAATAATCTTGAGACGGTTCATCCATCCACTCCAAAAAAAAATGGCCGGGCGACCTACCTCATTGCCCACCAAGCTTTGTTTACTTTGACTGGATTGGGCCTGAGGATTCGAACCACCGATGCAGGTACCAAAACCCTCTGACTAGCCACTTGTCCACTCCCCAATATCGAGGGAGACAGAGAAT
>CP070677.1:232879-248097 GCA_020352495.1 Candidatus Latescibacterota bacterium | reverse complement strand
CTTTTCGTCAAGATCACCCCAAACGTGACCGATATCGGGATCGTCGCTCGGGCGGCGGAGGCGGGCGGCGCCGATGGCATATCAGCGATCAACACCGTCGTGGGTGTCGATTTCGATCTAACCACGGGAAAACCGATATTCTACCGTGGGAGCGGTGGGTATTCGGGGCCCGGTATCCTACCCATCGCTCTTCAGAAGGTCTGGGAAGTCGCGAAAGCCGTATCGATCCCCGTCGTGGGAATCGGTGGAATCGGATCGGTGGAGGATGCCCGCAAATTTTTCATCGCCGGCGCGTCTGCCGTGCAAGTCGGCACCGCTCTCTGGCAAGACCCCGAGTTACCCCTTCGGATCATCTCCGCCTTCGAAGAACACCCGGAATGGATGAGAAAGGGGCCATTCGAGTCATGACCAAAGATCTTCGCAAACGGCTGATTGTAGCGCTCGACGTCAGTGACTACGACGCAGCGGCATCTCTTGTTGGGTCGTTGGCGCCGCTTGTGGGGTGGTTCAAAGTAGGAAGTGTCATGTTTACACGGGAGGGGCCAAAGCTCTGCCGCATGGTCAAAGATTCGGGAGCAAACTTGTTTCTAGACTTGAAATTTCACGACATCCCCAATACGGTTTTCGGAGCGGTGACATCGGCCGCTGCCCTCGACGCCGATATGTTGACGGTACACATCTCCGGCGGTGAGGCAATGATGGCGGCGGCGGTCAGGGCAAAAGAGGAAGCGGGCCGAAGCGAAATGATCATTGTGGGGGTGACTGTACTCACACATCTCACATACGAAGATTTTCACTCACTTTTTCTCACCGATCGATCGACAAAGGAGACGGTGCTGGCGCTCACCAAGCTCGCCAGTCGCGCCGGACTGGATGGTGTGGTGGCGTCGGCCAGAGAGCTGCCCGTGATCAGGCGTCATCTGGGGCCCGATTTCACCGTGGTCACACCGGGAATTCGAATGGCCGATGCAGCGAGTGACGATCAGGTGCGAATTGTGACGCCAAAACAAGCCATAGAGGACGGGGCTAGCCACATAGTCGTGGGGCGACCCATCACTGCCGCCCCGGACCCCGTCGCCGCGTGTCAACGAATCCTGGAAAACATGGCCTCGTAGCCCCCGCGGGGTCGCAGAGGAGCGACAAGGAGATCCCTTCGATTGAGCACGACAATCATCGCCGGTCTCGTCTTTCTGCTCACCTACGCGGCGATCGTCGCGTTTAACGGCTAAAGACTCAAATTCTGTGGGGGGGAGTCGCCCTTGGCATCATCTTTGGGTATATCCACGCCTCCGACATTCTCAGCGATATCAACTGGAACGTGATGGGGATTTTTGCGGGGACGCTGATTCTGTCCGAGTTCTTCATCCTCTCACATGTCCCCGATGCGATCTCCACGGTTCTCGTGCGCCGGACACGCACGGTGGGTGCGGCCTACCTTGCTGTTTGTATATTCTCGTCGGTTTTGTCGGTGGCCATCGAGAACGTGGCAACGGTCCTGATCATTGCACCGATCATGATCGGGCTCGCCAAGAAAATCGGTGTCTCTCCCGTTCCAGGGATCATTGGAATCGCCATCGCGTCCAACCTGCAGGGGACGGCAACGTTGATCGGGGATCCTCCGAGCATGATTCTCGCAAATTATATGAGGATGACCTTCAATGATTTCTTCGTTTACCATGGCAACGCGGGGATCTTTTTCGCCGTTCAGGTGGGCGCGGTTGGATCGATGCTCTTTCTATATTGGTACTACAGTCGCTACAAAACACCGATTGATTACGAGGGACGGATCGATATTCGAAGCTTTGTCCCGTCGATCTTCATCGGTGTGATGATCGTCGCTCTCACGTTGTCCACGTTCGTGGATCCCGACTTCAAATGGTTTGGCGGTTTCATCTGTATGTTTCTCGCGTTACTCTGCGTTGTCTTCTCATCGAGATTTACGACGACCAACGAGCGACGGTGGGTGGCGGTTCATTTCGATTGGGGGACGACGGCGTTCCTGGCGGGGATATTTGTTATGGTCGGAATGCTCGAGCGGACCGGTGTGATCGAGATGTTTGCGAATTTCCTCGCTCAAAACATCGGAGACAGTCCATTTGTGGCGTTTAGTGTCGTCGTTTGGGTCTCGGTTGCGTTTAGTGCGATCATCGACAACGTCCCCTACCTCACCGCGATGATTCCCGTGGTCCAGCTGGTGTCGGATTCACTCGGGGTAAACGTCGAGTTGCTCGTGTTTGGTCTTTTGATCGGGGCGAGCCTCGGTGGAAACATAACGCCGGTCGGCGCAGCGGCGAACATCGTCGGTGTGGGAACGCTTCGAAAACACGGCTATCACGTATCGTTTGGGGAGTTCATGAAGATTGGCTTACCGTTCACCGTGATAGCCACGGCAATGGGATCGCTGTTCGTATATTTTGTATGGAAATAAGGACGCGTCGATGATAGGTCGGGTCCCGCCCACGCGGCGGGAATCGTGACAGCACCGCCGTACGCCCACCGTCCTGGCGTTCAGTGCCGCTTTCTCGATCTAGGAATCTCTGGGGATCAAGACTGATCGGTTGGTTTGACGGGTAGAACGACAGTGAAGACGGCACCTTTTCCAACGGCGCTCTCGACTTCGATCCGTCCACCGTGTTTTTCCACGATGTTCGAGCACGTGAACAGACCCAACCCGGCTTTTACGCGTGGACCTTTTTTGGAAAAGACGGGATCGAACAGTCGGCTGACTTTCTTCTCCGGGATACCGGGCCCGGTATCTGCGATTTGCACCTTTACAAAATCGCCGTCGATGGATGTTCTGATCGTAATCGTCCCCCTGCCGTCGATCACTTGAATCGCGTTTGTCAGCAGATGCATAAAGACTTGATTGATCTCGGCCGGAGAACCGGTTACCCAGGGTATCTCGCCGTATGTTTTCACGACGTCGATCCGTTCCCCAAGCTCTTGCTCGAGGAGGGTCAGTGTGCTCTCGAGCCCCTCATGGAGGTCAAACTCCCGTACTTCGGTGGCATCGAGCTGGGCAAAGCTCTTGAGCCCTGTGATGATCTTTGATATCCGGTCATTTGCGACAGCGATGACATCGGTGTCTTTTTGGAGTGTTTTGAGATAGGTGGCGATCTTTTCAACGATCTCACCGTGGTCGTCTCCCGCGCTTAGAAGATTCTCGATTTTGCCGATGCACCTCGCCGAGACATCGTTGGCGCTTTTTATCGTGCCGACCGGTGTGTTTATCTCGTGAACGAGACCGGCCACCAGGGCTCCAAGGGCCGCCATCTTCTTTGACTGGATGAGTTGAGTTTGTGTGGCTTTTAGCTCTTCGTGGAGCTGTTCCACCCCGTGAAGGCGGGCGTTTTCCACGATCTGTGCCGAATAGCCGGCAATGATGGTGAGCAATCGCAGGTCATCCTCGGTGAACCCTCCAACGTCTTTTTTGTTGAAAACCGTCAAGATGCCGATGAGTCTGGTTTGAATCACAAGCGGTACACAAGCCACCGAACGGATCGTCTCATCCCACCGGACTCCCTTGAGTCTCTTGTCCGTCCGTGGATCGATGAGAATCAACGGCTTTTTGTTCAACACCATCCAGCCGACGAACGCCCGATCGAGACCGTACGGTTCGATTCCACCGAGGGAAATCATCGATCTGACAAGGGTTTCCGGCGTCGCTCCCTCATCCTCGACGAGAACGATGCTCCCTTGTTCCGCGTCCACCGCGCGGATCGATTTCCCGATGACGGCCCTGATGATCTCCTCGAACTCGAACGTGAGACTGACCGAACGTGAAAGATCGTTTAAAAAAGCAAGCTCTTCGTTTGCGCGCTTGAGTTTTTCGATTTCCTTTTGGAGTTCCTTGGTGTTCATTGTGCTCCGTGGCTCGTACCGGTCACGAGGGATTTGATCACAAGCCTAACAGATGATGCTGGAGCCTTGAAGGATTGTTTGGCAAAACGCCGGATAACCTGTTCGTTTACAAAGACCTGGTCGCGCAGCTTCGGTATTCTGCTGATATCCCCAAAAGATCTCTCGAAACCTGACGAATTGGTGAACGGTCACCCGCGACAAAAATCGTATTCTGACGGAATACGTTGGGTCGATCGCAACTCTGCACGCCGGTCCGCGGTTTGTCAGTGCCCGTCACCGTCCAAATAGCCCTTGAGTTTAGCCCCATGTTTGATATATAGTTAGACCCGGGTCACTAGTGTAGCGTTATCCTCATTGTCATGATCGTCGCACCCGCCACCGTGAGGGGAGCCGATAGGCTTCCGCGCGGTTCGATTTGGTATTCGCGGTGAGGGGCTCGTGTTGAACCCGTCGGTAACCTTTGCCGGAGTCTTCGCCGCCTGACAGCCCGTTTTCGCCCGGATCCGTGGTCAGGGGCCGGTGAAGGCATTTACACCGGGCTTGGGGACAAATGAGTGCGGACGAAAAAAACAAGTTCCAACCGATCCAGAACCCGTACATCGTAGGTAACCCCATCAAAGATCAGAGGATGTTCTTTGGCCGCGAGGACGATTTCAAATACATCCGAAGAAAAGTCACCGGCGGCAAGAAGGGCGGACTCCTCGTTCTCTGCGGGAGCCGCCGCAGCGGCAAGACATCGATCCTCTTTCAGATCATGAACGGTCGTCTCGGTGAGGATTTTCTTCCCGCCCTCATCGATATGCAGGCGATGACGGTGGAAAGCGACCTCGACTTTCTGATCAAGCTCGCTCAGGCGATCATCGATACGATTGACGATCCTGAAATCTCGTTGGAGAAGGATTTTCTCGCAAAGAGGGGGGAAGGTTCTCTTGTCGCTTTCCAGAGCCTGATTGGCAAGATCAACCAGCGGCTCGAGGGCAGGAAGCTCGTCTTGATGTTCGACGAGTACGAGATATTCGAGTCTCATATCTCAAAAGGGCTGATCAGCACGGAAATCCTCAATCTTTTCGCCAACTGGGTCGAACACAAGGAAGGCGTTTTCATCGTTTTCACCGGGTCGGACAAACTCGAAGAACGCACGGCAGAGTACTGGGGACGCTTTCTCGGGAAAGCGCTGCATCGACGAATCAGTTTTTTGAGTCGATCCGACACGCTTCGTTTGATCGAAGAACCGGTAGCTGGGGTTGTCAGTTACGAAGAGGGACTCCCCGAAAAGATCTACGAACTCACGGCGGGTCAGCCGTTTTATACGCAGGTGTTCTGTCAGGCGCTCGTTGATCATTTGAACGAAGTCAGGGAACTCGGACTGAGTACGATAGATCTCCAAAACGTCATCGATCAGATCATCGAGAATCCGCTCCCGCAGATGATCTTTAGCTGGAACTCGCTGAGCAATATTGAAAAGCTCTCGCTCTCAGTGATAGGGGAACTGAACAAGGAGTCCGTGACGCCGGTCCGCGCAAAAGAAATCCCCGCCTTCGCAAAGCGGGAGAAAATCGGTTATCGGGTCGACTCGGGGGTCTTGGGCGAGACGCTCGAAAAACTTTTTTACCACGATATTCTCGACAAACATGGCCCCAGGGACGCGTACACGTTCAAAATGGATCTGTGGCGCCGGTGGATTGCCCGGATGCATTCGATTTGGCAGGTCGTCGATGAGATCAAGAGTCGAGAGAAAGTTCTGGGAGAGGGGATAACACGAGTGGTAAGACGTCGCGGGCGTGCGGTCGCTCTCTTTGCGGGCGTCGCGGTGGTCGCAGCGGTTATGGTGATCCTGGGGCGGAACATGAGTCAAACGGGGGGGGAAGTTGTTCAATACGACTCGACCACGGTGACCATAGCGACGACGCCGCCGGGGGCGGCTGTCTTCCTTGGCAACCGGAGAATTGGCAGGTCACCCATCGAAAATATGCTTGTGCGCGCTCAGATAACACCGCTTCGCATCGAGCTTCGCGGTTACAAAGACTTTGTCGACACGCTGAATCTCCACGAGGACGGACCGGTGGATCGCTCGATCGCGCTCGTCGAAAAAACGGGGCACCTCCATGTCAGGTCGACACCGAGCGGCGCCAAGGTCTATCTCAACGATGAGGATACGGCTAAGAAGACACCCGCCGAATTCGAACGGCTATCGATCAACCGGTCGTACGAGGTGAGGCTTGAGCTTCGAGGGTACGATCCGCTGAGACCCAAACCTGTCCGGTTGTATGAGGATTCGACCATCGTGATTACCCATCCCTTTGTGCAATCAACATCAACAGTCATAATCGATACCGAACCCGCCGGAGCAGAGATTATCGTCGACGGCCGCTCTCTAGGTCAAACGCCCAATGTCGTTACCCTCACACACGGCTCACACCGGCTTGTTCTCAAGAAGGCCGGATACGAGGAGCATACGCAGAAGTTGAGTGTTCCGGCGCGTGGCGGGGTCAACATTGTTTTGACCAAGCTCCCGCCGGGAATTCTGGTAGTCAAAATCTTCCGTTTCGCGGACGTTTACATAGATGGCGATTTGAAGGAGAGGGAGACGGACCGGTACGTCACGTCGCTCGATCCGGGCAGCTACACAATCGAGCTGAAACATCGTTTGCATGGCACGGTGACGCGGATTGTCGAGATAGCCGCAGGCGACACGACCGAGGTGCCCGTGAACATGGAAGAAGAGGGGGCAGAACAGTGATCGGAACGGTACTCCAGGGCAAATACAAGGTCGAGCGAAAGATTGGTGAGGGTGGGTTTGCCAAGGTCTACCGCGGTTTTCACGAACAGCTAAAACGAACGGTCGCCATCAAAGTGCTCGAAGAGCTTGGGGAACGAAGCCGGTTCAAGTCACGGTTTCTGCGCGAGGCGGTTTCAATGGGGCAGCTCAACCACCCGAACATCGTGACCGTCTATGATTGCGCGGAATACAAGGGGCAACCGTATCTGGTCATGGAGTACGTCAACGGCCCGACCCTGCTCCAACTCGTCGGTCAGAGGAGCCTTGCCCTGCCACAAATCTCCGAGATCGCGGTTCAGATCTGCCAGGAGATGAGCTACGCGCACAAACAGGGGATCATCCACCGTGATCTGTCGCTTCGAAACATCATGCTCAGCGAAGAAGAGCACCATGAACCGGTCGTGAAGATTCTGGATTTTAACCTGGCGAAGTTGTTACATGACGCAGCGCATACGACGGGAAAGGCGATGATGGGCACGCCCTACTACATGGCCCCGGAACAAATCCGGAATGAAACGGTCGACGGCAGGGTGGATATCTTTGCGTTTGGTGTCGGTCTTCACAGGATGGTGAACGGACGCTTTCCCTTTGAGGCTCAGCATCCCGCAGCCCTGATGTATCTCGTTCTCAACGAGTTCGAGATCGAGTTTGCCGACGGTGTGCCTGAGAGTATGAGAGACGTGATCTTGCGGTGTCTGGAAAAAGACCCGCGGAGCCGGGCCCGAAGCTTCGACGAGTTGCTTGCTGATCTCGAGTCGATTCGCAAGGAATGTCGGAAAATCGATACCGCCGTAAGCAACACACTGACCGGTCTCGACATTTTTGCCGAGCGGGGAAGCAAGCGGAATCCGTACCTGAACAGGGTGATGATCAAGCATCCATCCGACTTTTTTGGACGAAAGGCGGAGGTTCGGAAGATTTACTCGCGGCTCGACGCGCCGCATCCCCAGTCGATATCAGTCGTGGGCGAGAGGCGTATCGGGAAATCCTCGCTTCTCAACTACATTTATCATCCAAAGAACCGCAAACGGAACATGAATAACCATCAAAACTCGATTTTTGTATATCTCGATTTTCAGCGCGACGTTGACTTCGACATGCCTAAGTTCATCCATTTTCTTTTTAATATGTTCAGCTACGAAATGAACGGGGAGAGCCAGTACACAAAACGTGAGGAGACACTCGATCAGCTAAAAGACGTGATTCAGGAACTCCATGGCAAGGGGAAACGGATAATTATCTTGATGGACGAGTTTGAATCCATCACCCGGAACAAGAATTTCGACGAAAGGTTCTTCTCGTTTCTGAGATCACTGGCAAACAGTTATCGTGTGGCGTACGTGACGTCTTCGTACGAAGAGCTGCAGTTCATGTGCCACAACAAGGACGTGTCGGATTCACCATTTTTCAACATCTTCTCCAATTTGCCGCTTCGTCCTTTTCAGCATGACGAGGCACTCGAGTTGATTTCAGTGCCTTCCAAGACGGAAGCCGTCCCGCTCGAGCAGCATGCCGACAAGATCATCGAACTCGCGGGGTATTTCCCGTTTTTTCTCCAGATCGCCTGTTCGAATGTGTTCGAACATCTCGTGGACAATCCCGATGCGGAACCGGATTGGGGCGAGATAACAAGGTCTTTCGTGGAAGAGGTCTATCCGCATTATCATTTTGTGTGGGAACGTATGGACGGCGCCGCTCAAGAGAATCTCCATAGAGTGGCGGCCGGAAAACCAACGAACAAAAAGCTGGATTATGTCAACGAGGACTTGATCCGTCGCGGGTATCTACGGGAGTCCAACGGGAGACTCGAGTTCTGCTCGACGGTTTGCCGGCAGTTTGTTTTGGAGCAGAAACAAAAACGAGACCGCAAGAAATCGTTCTTGGGATCATTGTTCAAACGCAGGCAGAACCAACCTTGATTCGTCGGACCTGGAAGCGAATCGGAGCCTGCAGCTTGGGCGTGATGGGGGTGCGGCGGCGAGTTCCGCAGCGCGCCGATGCCAGGAAATGTGGCGGGAATTCTTGCGCCTTTTCGGTCGGCGCGCGAGGACTGTCTGAGCCGCCCTACCCCCACTACGCCCAAACTCAAGCCACGCCTAAGCTGCACGCTTCACTTCGTCTCCGGGTGTGACGTATCACGGGTGGGTGTGTTATTTTCATTGTCCGGGGAGTCCACAAAGATGATACGAATACGACATTCAATCACAGTCGCTTTGATGGGTGTGTTCATCTTGGGATGCGCCGGTGGCCCCCGAGTTGGCACCCAGGCGCCCGGATTTGTCGCGCTCGACGACGAAGGCCAACCGATATCGCTTCACGATTATCGTGGGAGTGTCGTTGTTTTTTACTTCTGGGCCACATGGAGTCCGCCTTGCGTCGTTGTGGGACCCCGAGTACAAGCCATCCAAGAGGAGTTCGACGGCAAAGACGTTGTAGTGCTTGGCGTCCACTACGATGCCGGCGGCAATCCGGGGAAATACATGGCCGAACACAAATACACGTATGAACTGATACCGAGGGGGCGGGTTGTGGTGGATGCATACGGTGTGAAAAAAATCCCGCAGATCGTGGTCGTCGATCCCAACGGCACTGTCGTCTACCAACAAATTGGATTTGAAGAGAGAGACAAAGAACGGCTGACGGACGTCATCAAAAAAAACCTTCCTCAAAACAAGTAGCCTTCGATACCCCCCCGACTCTTGCATCCGCCCAAGCACAAGGATTATCGAGTGTTAAACGTGTGAGTTTGTGCTAGAATATGGTTGTAATCCGGGAGGTGTGCGTATGAGGCTTGTGTGCAGAAGATTTGTCACTTTGGTCACAGCCGTAGCCTTACTCATACCGGCCGCCGTTTTGGCCCAAGTGCTCGAAATTGAGGCGGAGGAATTCACGGCGCACAACGATCTGGCGGGAATGGCGATTCAGTCGTGGCCCGGGTCGGGGTGCAGTGGCGGGTTCATCTTGATTGGCCTGGACTTCACTGGTGAGTGGACCGAGTACGATGTGTCGGTCTCAGCTTTTGGCTACTACTCGTTATCGCTAAAGTGCATCGGAGAGCTCAATCAGCCTTACTCTCTTCGCATGGTTTTCACACCCGTTGGGGAGGGCACCGAGCAGGTTGTTGATTTTTCGTTCATCGGAAAGGGCTATGGCTGAGGTACCTGGGTGACCGCCACCGGGAGTGGCCCCTGCTATCTCACTCAGCCTTCGTACAAGGCGAGGCTGTTATATCTGGAGGGCGGAGATCTTCAGATCGACTATATGGTTTCATACGAGTTTGTCAGTACCCAGCAACAGACCTGGGGCGCGGTAAAGAGCATTTACCGTTGAGCGTGTTTTTGCCCGCCATCATATTTGACTTCCACGCCGGCCGATTCCGTCTATACTGGAGCTTGATTCGTCTCGAGCCATCACCCAGCTGCAGCTGGCATCCCTGTGTCTTCCAATGGAGGGTATCATGATACCTCGGTCTCGCATGACTTCAGCATTGTTGTATGTGTTGGCGGGTGTGAGCACTGTTATATTCTGTGCATGCAGTCGAGATTCGAACGGCTCACGGGGATCCTCGGAATCGCCGGCGCCGGTCGGCTGGCTCGTACAAACAGCGGAGGCAAGCGAAAACCACCTTCTGAGTGTCTTCTTCATCAACTCCAGGGAGGGGCTGGCCGTCGGGACAGGTGGGATCATCATTCGAACGGCGGACGCCGGGGAAACATGGACTCGTCAAGAGAGTGGAACGACAGACCAGCTCATGGCGGTCAGCTTTGCCGATGACGAAGTGGGGGTGGCTGTGGGGAGCCGTGGAACGATCCTTCGTACCGAAGACGGCGGGATCACTTGGGAGAAGCAGGATATTGGTAATGAGAGTCTCATATGGGACGTGGACTTCGGAGACGCGAAAACCGGCATAGCGGTGGGAACATACGGGATGGTACTCAGGACGATCAACGGGGGGAAGAGCTGGAGTCTCAAGTCGAGCGGCACCGACAACGCCCTCATCGGTGTCTCCTTCACCGACGCCAAAAACGGAACCGCTGTCGGGAGCCACGGTACAATCATCCGTACGACCGATGGCGGCACGAGTTGGACGCAACAGAGGAGCGGGACCCAAAACCAGCTCATAGATGTCGAATTCATCGATGACAAAACCGGAACGGTTGTCGGACACGCTGGCAGTATACTGCACACGACCGACGGGGGCGCGACGTGGGTCGAGCAAGAGAGTGGTACGTACGAGTTTTTGTTCTCGGTGACGTTGAAGGACGAAAAGACCGGATTCGTAGTGGGGGGAATGGGGACGATTCTCCGGACGACCGACGGAGGGGTTACGTGGGACGCTCTCGAGGGCGGTCTGGATGTCACACTTCGAGACGTTTTTTTGACCGAAGCCAACACGCTGGCCATCGTGGGTGACGACGGCACCTTTCTGCATTCGACGGGCGGAGTAGCGGTTGAAAAACGGTAAGAACCTTGAGCCAAGGACTCTTGTTGTCGATGTGGAAAAACGGATCTTCCCACGAGTCCAGCCGCGAACACAGACCGGAGAGGACTGACAGCCGCGATCACCGCGGCGGGCAGGGCCCCAACCCCCTAAATTCATTGACTTTACTACAACAATCTCTTACGCTTGCACGATTAAACTCATTTGGAAAGGAAAACACATGAAAGTGCTCATCACCGGAATCACCGGTTTTGCGGGGAGTCACTTGGCCGACTACTGTCTCGACCGGAGCGGGTTGGACATATATGGGATCATACGCTGGCGTAGCCGGACCGAGAATGTCGAACATCTCACGGACAGAGTCACGCTGCTGGAATGCGATCTCAGGGATGCCACATCGACACGTGAAGTCGTCGAGGAAATCCGACCGGACTATATTTTCCATCTGGCCGCACAGAGTTTTGTTCCGACGAGCTGGCGCGCACCATCCGAGAGTCTCGTCACAAACGTCGTCGGCCAGCTCAATGTGTTCGAAGCGGTAAGAAAAATCGATCATAAGTGCAGGATCCAGATCGCGTGTTCGAGCGAGGAGTACGGGATGGTCACGGAAGACGACCTGCCAATCGACGAGGACACACCGCTGAGGCCTCTGAGCCCGTACGGTGTGAGCAAGGTGGGTCAGGATCTACTGGGGTACCAGTATTATATGAGCTACAAAATGGACATCGTCCGCACGCGAGGGTTCAATCACACGGGCCCTAGACGCGCGCCCGTGTTCGTGGTGTCGGACTTTGCCAGACAGATTGTCGAGATCGAAAAGGGTCTACGGGAACCGGTCATACACGTGGGAAATCTCGATGCAATGCGCGATTTCACCGACGTCCGCGACATGGCTCGCGCCTACTTCCTCTCGCTCGAAAAGGGAAAGAGTGGAGAAGTCTATAACATATGCTCCGAGACGAGTTGGCGGATTGGCGATATGCTCGATAAGCTGATTTCGTTGGCCGACGCGAAGATCAAGATCCAACAAGACCCCGCCCGCCTGAGACCATCCGATGTTCCCAGGCTGCTCGGTGACTGTTCAAAATTCAGAAAAGACACCGGTTGGGCACCGACGATTCCGTTCGAAACGACGCTAAAAGATATGCTCGATTACTGGAGGCAGCGGTAGGAGCGGGATCGTGAAACGGGTTTTGATTACAGGTTGTGCCGGGTTTGTCGGCCCCTATGTTGCGGACGTTCTCAAAAGGGCGGGTTACGCGATATGGGGTGCGGATCAAAAGGATACAACGTCGGCGGTCCCAAGCGGCAATTACCGTTCCTGTGACCTTGCGGACGAAACGTCCGTCAAAACGCTTCTCTCGGAGACACGACCCGACACGATTGTCCATCTCGCCGCACAGTCCAGCGCCGGCAGATCGTTTGACACACCGGGTGAAACGATCAAGAATAACGTACTTCCAATCACTTATGTTCTCGAACACGTGCGAAGGACGGGTGAGAACACGAGAGTGTTATCGGTGGGTTCGGCGGATGTATACGGACCGGTGAAGGCCAGCGAACTCCCGTTGGATGAAACACGGTCTCCCAACCCGGCGAACCCATACGCAATGAGCAAAACGATTCAGGAACAGATTTGCGCGCAGTACGCGTCGCTCTATGGAGTCGATGTGGTTATGACACGGAGTTTTAACCATACGGGGGGCGGCCAGCGTGACACGTTCGTGCTCTCGAGTTTTGCAAAACAGATATCACAGATCAAATTGGGTATGAGAAAACCCGTTGTCGAGGTTGGCAACGTGGATGTCAAACGGGATTTCTCGGATGTGAGAGATGTCGCGGACGCGTACCTCGCACTGCTCGAGAAGGGAAAGAGTGGTGGGATCTACAACGTCTGCTCGGGCACGTCATACAGCCTTCGTGCCCTGCTCGAAAAGACGGCCAAACTCGCAGACGTTTCCATAGAAATTAGGGTCGACGAAAGCCTCGTTCGTCCGGCAGACATGGAGGAACTCAGGGGCGACAACGCGAAAATAGCCAGGGACACGGGTTGGTGCCCAAAGGTTCCGATCGAGGATACACTGAAATCACTTCTCGATTTCTGGGCAAACACGCTCAGAACCTGAAGGAAAGCGCAACTAACTACGGAGGACGAAGATTGTTACGAGTATGCATGATTGGAACGGGCTATGTCGGACTCGTGTCCGGATCTTGCCTCGCCGATTTTGGCAACGCCGTTGCGTGTGTCGATATAAACGAAGAGACCATCGCGACGCTGAAAAAGGGGGGCATTCCAATCTATGAGCCGGGTTTGAAGGAAATGGTGACCCGAAACGTCCAGAGCGGTCGGCTCACGTTTACCACCGACGTCGAGGACGCGGTCAAAAACTCCGAGGTGGTCTTTATCGCGGTCGGAACTCCCTCGCGGCCCGACGGATCGAGCGACCTCTCTTATGTGTTCGATGTAGCAGAGACGATCGCAAAGCACTTGAACGGATACAAGGTAATCGTTCAAAAAAGCACCGTGCCCGTCGGCACAACGAGAGAGGTGGCCGTTCTCATAAGCGAAAAGGCTCCCGAGGACACGGATTTCGATATCGTAGCCAACCCTGAATTTCTGCGGGAGGGGTCGGCGGTGGAGGATTTCTTACGTCCAAACCGTGTTATCATCGGAGTCGAGTCAACGCGAGCCGAAGAAATCATGAAAAAGGTCTACCGGCCGCTGTATCTCCTCGAAACGCCGGTAGTCATCACGACGCTCGAAACGGCCGAACTCACCAAACACGCGAGCAACGCGTTTCTGGCGACAAAAATCTCGTTTATCAACGAAATCGCCGCGATCAGCGAGCTCGTCGGAGCCAACATAGATGACGTGGCCAAAGGGATGGGGCTCGACGGCAGAATCGGATCCAAGTTCCTTCATGCCGGTGTTGGATTTGGCGGCTCCTGTCTGCCAAAGGACATCGCGTCTCTTCATCATCTTTCGGTATCCAAGGGGTACGAGCCCAGGGTGATTCGTGCGATTCTCGAACTCAACCGCGAGCAAGCGTCGAGGGCGGTAGCCAAGCTAAAAGACGAACTGGGGAGTCTCGGGGGAAAAACGATCGGAGTGCTTGGTCTTTCGTTCAAGCCCAACACGGACGACGTGAGGGAGGCGCCATCCATCAGGATCATCGAGGCGTTATTGGCGGAGAAGGCAAATGTCAGGGTGTTCGACCCCGTCGCGATGGAGAACTTCAAGCAGACGGATCTCAATGTCGTGCGGTGCAAGAATCCGTACGACACGGCCGAAGGGTGCCACGGACTGATGTTGGTGACAGAGTGGAACGAGTTCAGACAACTCGATATCCCAAGGCTCAAGGAACTGATGAAAGAACCAGTATTTGTAGATTGCAGAAACGTTTACAGACCCGAGAGGTGGGTTGAGCACGGCTTTCGCTACCGGTCTTTCGGACGCGGCATCGTGAAAAGGAGTTCGTGAGATGATTGACGGAGTCATTGTGAAAAAGCTCAAGATCATTCCCGACGAGCGAGGCTATCTAATGGAAATGCTCCGGGCGGACGACGAGTTTTTTCAGAAGTTTGGACAGGTCTATCTTACGGTGGCCTATCCCGGGGTCGTCAAAGGATGGCACTACCACAAGGTCCAGACGGATCATTTTGTTGCCGTATCGGGAATGGTCAAAGTCGTGCTTTACGACCAACGAGAGAACTCGAAGACAAACGGGGAAGTGAACGAGTTCTTTATGGGTGAACTCAATCCGATACTCCTCGTCATCCCTCCTCTTGTCGTACACGGGATGAAGGGTGTTGGTACCACCCCCGGGATGATCATCAACTGTCCGACCGAAGCCTACAACTACGACGATCCGGATGAGTGTCGAATCGATCCTCATGACAACGACATCCCGTACGATTGGGCGAGGAAGGACGGATAGGGAGGAAGTCTCTTGTCTTTCTATCGGTCGATACTCGTGAGTGGCGGGGCCGGGTTTATCGGCTCCAATTTTGTGCACTACATCTGCAGTCGACACAAAGACTGCAGGATTACCGTGCTCGACGCGCTCACATACGCCGGCAACCTCGAGAACATCGCCACGCTCGTCGAGGGGGGGCGCGTGAAATTCATAAAAGGAT
>CP070677.1:223099-232779 GCA_020352495.1 Candidatus Latescibacterota bacterium | reverse complement strand
GCTAAGCGGCACGGTCAGCGAGTCGTGCCCCGATTACGATATCATCTCGGGTGGCGGGCCATACTCGTTGGGTGAAGGCGAGTCCGTTGTCGTAACGCTTCGCTTCGAGCCCCAATCGAGCGGTGTCAAGCCTTGCACGGTTGAGACCGGCGACGCCCTGTGCGCCGATGTCTCTTGCACGGGCGTCGGTGACGATCCACCGGCGTGTATTGTTACACCGACCAGTATCGACTTCGACACGGTCACGGTCGGAAGCTGGAAGGACACGACGTTTACGATCGAGAACACCGGTGGCGGGACGCTAACCGGCACCGTCAGTGAGAGCTGTCCCGATTACGACATCATCTCGGGTGGCGGACCGTACTCCCTCGGTGCGGGCCAGTCGGTCGTAGTGACGCTTCGCTTCGAACCCATGTCGGAAGGCGAGAAGCTTTGTACGGTTGAGACCGGCGACGCCCTGTGCAGCGACGTATCCTGCACCGGTGTGGGTGATGACCCACTTAGCGGAGTTGGGACAACCGGACCTCTCGCGTTTGCCCTTGATCAGAATCACCCGAACCCCTTCAATCCGACCACACGGATCCGGTTTAGCCTGGACCAAGACTCCATGGTGCGTCTGGTCATCTATGATGTCTCGGGCACGCGCGTCCGTACTCTGGTGAATCGCCATATGAACGCGGGAACATACACGGAAGAGTGGAACGCGCGGGACGACCAGGGAAGGTCGGTGGCGAGCGGGATCTATTTCTATCGATTGAGCTCTGGCAAACGTACGCTTACACGCAAAGCGGTTCTTCTCAGGTAGCCGCCTGCGGTTTTGTGCCTAGGCCTCGCAAATGGGCAAGACCTCCAAAGCCAATGGAGGTCTTGTCTTTTTGTTTTCTGCTCTCTAAGACGGATCTCAGTTCGGCACGGCGGGAACTTGGCAGACTCGATCGCACGGGCTTGTCGGTTATACTAAGAACCGGCCTCCAACGCTGCCAGTCGAGCGCGGGCGTCCTCTAGTTCGGGTAACCCTTCATCTGCTTGGGACCACATTTCGAGGAAGGTCGTGTATTCGCGAATCGCGTCCGCGGGACGGCCCAAGTCGTCATAGACATACCCTAGTTGAGCATGTGAGATCGCGTGGCCACCACATACCCAGAGCAGCTCCTCGAGTACCTGCGCCGCTTCGTCGTGGCGGCCCGCCATCCGGTAGGCACGTGCGAGCATCTCTCTGTACTCGATGTCGACGAGACCACCGGGGAAGACCCCCGTCGCCCTCATCTCGTTTAGCGCCTCGAGCGCCGCTTCAGGTTTTTGCCCGGCGAGCGCGAGCTGGGCGGTGATTTTGAGCACCATGAATCGTGTCGTGCCGGGCCATTGTTGTCCAATGGCGCTGATCTCTCGCAGGGCAGATCGGGCTGCTTGAAGCGAATCGAGCCCGACGAACGCCTGTGCCCGGAGGCTTGTGGCAAAGATACGACCCGGGGACACTTCATCCCGTGTCACCAATGGCTCGGTCCACTCCAGCACGTCTGCGAACCGCCCCATCCTCAACAACAGGATGCACCTGTCACGTCCGACCCTCATTTCCATGTCGGGACCGGAAAGGTATTCACCCGCTTTTTCAAAAAACTCGAGCGACTCCTCGTATCGGCCAGCCTCAGCATGAAGCAGCGAAAGACTCAGATTGAATCTGTTTTCCGTAAGTACGGCGACGACACCGGTAGGCAGGAGGTCGCTGCCTTTCGATATCTGGTCGTAAATCTCTATGGCGCGGCTTACATTGCCTTTGGAGTATTCGCACCACGCGAGACTCCGCCTAGAAGACAGCGCTTCCGGATCGATTTCGATAGCCCGTCGAAAGGCGTCTTCCGCGCTCTCCTGCAGACCCATTTCCAGATACCTGTGTCCCAACTCTTCCCAGGCATACAGGTCTTCTGGCTCTCGTTGCACACAAGTTTGAGCCGCTTCGAGCGCCTCTTGCCGACGACCCAGCGACGACAGACAGCGCTCATAGCTGATTCCGAACCCGAGCTCATCCGGATAAAGGGTAAATCCTTGTTTGCAGACCACCGCCGCCTCGTCGAGACGCCAATCCCAGATCAACAACTCGGAGAGGTTCCGTAGCGTCTCGCGGTCGTCCGGCCAGCGTGCGAGTATTTCTCTGTAGGTGCTCATTGCGTCTACGTCACGATGCTCCAAATGTTCGCGGTGTGCCTCGAGCACCATCCGGTGCTTGATTCCCAAATGGGCGCGCAGCTCCCATGCCATATCGGCATATTGACGGGCGCGTTCGAGATCCAGAACTCGCGCGCGGTAGTGTATGCGGCTCAGCTCGAGTAGGGCGAGGGCGAACGACGAATCGAGTCTCACCGCCTTGTTTAATTCGCGGATGGCTTCGTTGATTCGATCCTTCTCGTAGGCCAGAATTCCGCCGATGTAGTGTCTGTATGCTTCCGGCGAGGCCGTCGTCAGTTCGCTCACCGTTGGCGTGGCGTCGGGTTCGTCGAGACCGCACGCTTGGGCGATCACGGGGAGGACACCCGCCAAGATCTGGTCGACAAGACTGACGAGATTGTCCCCTTCCACTCGTTGCGCGGCGAGGCTCTCACCGTTCCGAGTATCCACGAGCTGCCACATCGCGTACTGCCCGGCACCGGTTCTGATTTTCCCCGAGAGGTGCATCGTCGCCCCGGACTTGCGTGCCACCTCGAGGATTTGATCGTCCTCGATGGGACCGCGCGTCGAACCAAAGAGACGGCGTCGCAGATCGTGGAGAAGATCCGGACTGACCACCCGGATCGGATTCTTTTCGACAAGCCCGACGTGTAACAGACCAGTGATCTCGGCTGAGGTGGTCGGGTCGTTTGGGTGGACGAGGTTGCGGAAATCAACCACCGCAAGTGCAAAATCCTCGAGTGAGGGTGTATGGGGCTGTCGTAACAGATTTAGGATGGCCACCACGCCGATCACAATCACGACTACGGCGGTCGCCACCGCCGCGAACCGAGTACCCGTTGACCAGGCGTTGATGGATCGAGCAGTTTTTCTCGATGTAACCGTTCTTCTCGATGGAAATCCTTCCCTCAGTTCCTCGAGGTCCGCCATGAACACCGATATGTTGTCGTAGCGTTCGCTGGACGCCTTTTTCAACGCTTTGTCGATCACACGTTGCAATTGTCCCGGGAGATCATCCCTGTGTGATGAAAGCGGCTCTGGGTCCCTATTTATGACGCCGTACAACACCGCTGCGTCGTGACCTCCCGGGAACGGCCGCTCGCCTGCGAGAAGCTCATACAACACGACACCCAAGGACCAGATGTCCGACCGGTGATCCGTCTCCTCGCCTTTTGCCTGTTCGGGCGACATGTACGCCACTGTTCCCACCGCGGTCCCCGTCTTTGTCACCTTTGTCATGTCGGCGAGTTTGGCCAAGCCAAAGTCCAGAATCTTCACCACACCATTTCGCGTGACTATGATATTGGCCGGTTTGATGTCACGATGTACACTTCCGGCGGCGTGCGCTTCGGAGAGGCCGTCGGCCACCTGAATGACAATGTCCAATGCTTTATCGATCGATGTCGGGCCCTTGCCTACGAGATCCTTGAGAGTCTCTCCCTTGTAACAATCCATACAAATGAACAACCGGCCGTCCTGCGTTTCGTCGATCTCGTGAATCGTGCAGATGTTGTGGTGTTGGAGCGCTGAGGCCGCCTGGGCCTCGTGGATGAAACGCGTCTTCGCGTCGTTGTCGCGGGTGAGTTCCGGCGGGAGGAACTTGAGGGCAACCATCCGTTTGAGTTTGGTGTCCTCCGCCTTGTACACCACGCCCATCCCACCACCACCAAGCTCTTCGAGGATCCTGTAGTGAGAAACGGTTTGGCCAATCATGTTTCCCCCAACAGTCGGATGCGGGAATCAGTGAAATCCGTTCAATTGAGACTCACCGAGTCTACGGACATTCTAACACGGAAGACCCCCAAGTGTGCGCGAAGGCGTAAGAAAACCGTAGTCGTTGATGTCGGGCGGAGTCAAGATGAAGATACAAATGACGTTTCCTCGCGACATGTTGGAAGCGGGTCCTTCTTGTCGACGAGCCGGTTGTTGGCTCGCGGAAGCCGCGGATCCTCCCGGCCGGGAACCCGCTCAGTCCGTATGTTCGTCGTCCTTCTTGTCTGGTGAACGGGCTCCCTTTGTGGCAACCGTTCGTGTGAGATCCGTGATCGAGGCCTCAAGATCACGGATCTTTGAATAGAGCAAAAGACACATGAACGCGAGACCCAGAATGGCGAGATAAAAGAAGAGGTCGACACCGCGGCCAACACCAATGAAATTGGCCACGGTTGTCGTGAAATCGGGTATTACCGTCATAACGATCCCAATGGCAGCGAATACCAACACGATCACGCGGTCGAGCAAACCGGAACGAAGACGGCTAAAATAGACATACGTGAGTAACAGCAACAACACGATGAGAATAAACTGAACGGGCCTCATCGAAAGATCCTCCTCAGTATCATATCGAAGACAATCTTGATCGCATTCCACATCGACTGCCCCTTGGCGATCGAGTGGTCGGTATAAATGATCGTAGTGGGCATCTCGACAAAACGTAGCCGGTTTCGTCGGATCTGAATGAGTATTTCGGATGCGTGAGCGAAGCGGTTTTCATTGAGACGAATTTTTTTGGCGGAGTCTCTTGTCATTGCCCGACAACCGTTGTGTGCGTCCGTAAGCCACACGCCGGTTAGGAGACCGTTCACAACGACGCCGCCCTTGAGCAGCAACCTGCGGGCTCGCGGCACGACGTCGCGGTCGGACTTTCGGAGAAACCGGGAACCCAACACCACATCAGCCTCACCCTTCCGAAGGGGCTCCAAGAGTGTTTTTATGTCGTCGACACTGTGTTGCCCGTCGGCGTCGAAATGAACGATGAACCGAGCTCCGTGCTCCAAAGCGAACGTCATACCGGTTTGCAGTGCCGCACCCTGGCCGAGGTTGACAGCGTGCCTGAGGGAATAGATGGGGAGTGAGCGAATGATCTGCCATGTCTTGTCGGCAGATCCGTCATCGACGGCGACGACCGAGTAGCCCTGCTCGAGGAGCGGTTGGAGAGCGGATCGGATCACCCGTTCCTCGTTATAGATGGGCACGACAACGAAAACGGACTCGTTCATACCGAATAAGCATACAGGTTCCCCCGCATGAGGTCAGTGATATTTTCGAGAAATAAGGGGATGCGCAGGTCGGGGACCGGGTCATCTCCGAAGAGGCTTCAACGCAATTTTGACGGACTCCCGGTTCCTCTCATCGTTGGTGAAAAGCTCCTGGCGCGGCACATTCGAAAACTCCTTGCCGGAGATCGTGGAGAGAACTTCGATGCCACCTGAATTTACGAACAACGTTGTGCCATCCCGTCCGCGCATGCTCACCCTCAGCGACAGCGCGCCCACGACGCCGCGTTGAGATCCGGAAAAAATGCTCGTCGCGGGGCCACCCGTTTCGATCCGCTGCTCGGCACCGTCCCAGACTGCCGTGCCGGCGGCGAACTGCGCTTCCACAACGACGATATCGGGGAAAAGCACCGCATCGATCTCGAAGCTGGCACGAAGCTCCTTGAGGGTTCGAAACATCGCGGACGTCAGCCGTTCTTCATCGCGTCCACCCGTGGAATCACGGAACCCTCCCTCCTCCGCGGTGATTCTGTTCCAGATGGCCGTGTATTCGTGCGGTCTTACCACCGAGTAGCCCGCGCTGTAGAGTTCCGCGACGATTAGCGAGTCGAATGCCTCCTCGATTGGAGTCGGGTCTGGAAGACCCTCGACCATCTCTACCGGTGCCATAGCAATGATTTTGATGTTTTGGCGGAACTCCTTCTTGGAAACCAGGAACGGATCGTTCTTGGCGACTTTGGGTTTCACGGCGCAGCCCGAAAACACCAAGGCGGTCGCCAGAAGACCAAGGAGATATGTAAAACGCATAGGGGATTTCCTCTGTGATTGCAGGCGGGGTCCGATCTTACCGAAAGAATAACGCCCTCCGCGCTTGAGTGTCAACCGATTCACGTCTCCGGTAGTCCCTCCATAAGTGGTTTGCAGGTAGGTAGATGTCAACGGCGCATCGATTGGTTTTTCCGGTATGTCAGCGACCGCCACACCCACTCCAGCGGACCAAACCGAAAATACCGGAGCCAAATGGGTGACACCACCAGCAGGACGATCCATACGGCCAGTACGATGAGGATCTGTCCCACCCTCTCCACTCGCCCGTAGAGCCCAAACCCATGCCCATAGAATATCGTCGTGCATATTACCGTTTGAAGAATGTAGTTGGTAAAAGCCATCCGACCCACCGCGGCAAGCCGGGTCGTCAACCCTGCGAAAACTCCGTTTTTACAGACGAGCATGACCAGACTCACCCACCCGAGACTCACTACGATACTCGCCCAGTAGTTGTATTGCGACCCGAAGAAAAACGATTGTCGAACATCCCACTCTACGCTTGTGTTGTACAGGATTCCAAAGACGATCGTGGGAATTCCGAGGAGTACGGCTGCCGTCACCAGTATTGTGTAAAAGCTGTTCGACCGAGCAGCTCCAAACACACCAAGTTTGTACATCCCCATCCCAACGAGCATCAATCCTCCCGCCCGCCACAAGGCCCAGAAGAAAAACACGAATGTCTGCATCGCAAGCGCGTCGGGCGCCCGATACACGACCTGTCCGGGCCAGGTTCCGCGAAATACGGCAAGATCTTCGGCGATCTTCTCCGGCGGAGGCATGAGACCCTCGACGAAATCCTTGACCGACTCCTCGGGCCAGAATTGCATCGTCCAACCGCTCATAAAGGACAGAGCCGACGTGACAGCGATCGACACCAAACCCAATATGACCAACGTGCGGGCGCTTCGTTTGCGGAAGAGATAGACGATCAGCCCGCACAGCGCATACCAGACAAGAATGTCGCCGCTCCACAACAGGTATCCGTGGAGGAGACCAAAGACGAGCAGGACACCCATCCGTCGATAGTGGAGAGCGGCCGATCCAATCCCTTTCTCTTCGGCGCGTTGGGTCATCAGCAGAATCCCCGCCCCAAAAAGCATGGAAAACATCGCCATGTACTTGAGGTCATAGAACACGTGGGTCAGATACCAAACCCAACGATTTGTACCTTCGAAAACCCCGTACGCCGTTGGATTGAATATCGTGGCGTCGTTCATCGCGAACGACTGAATGTTGACGACAAGAATTCCTAGGAGGGCAAAACCTCGGAGCACATCTATGGAAGCGATACGATCCGCGTCCTCGACCGGGGCGGCCCGTCGGGGAAAGGGTGCCTCCGGCGGCGACGGATCGGCCGCCGAGGTCGCGTCACGATTCTGGGGGCTGAGCGACAAGTTTCTCGCAACTCGCTTAAAAGTCTTGCTTTCTCACGATTCTTGTCGTGTCGAGGTCGATCCGCCCTCGCTCGGTTCATGACCCGGGCACCTCAGGACGGGGAGACGTGGGTATTTCACAAAGCGGGGATCCGTTGCTGCGAGCCCGCACAGATAAAACACAGATCCCTTCGCGGAGCGTACGCGTTGAGTGTGACGGCAGGTCGCGCAGAGCCCCGCTAGACGCTCCAATGACGGGTCATGGTCTGAGATCACGGTTGAGGAAGCGTATCAGAGTCCGCGGAGTACGGCAAACGTCATTCGTGGGAGTGGCTGTGGACCCGCCGGTTATTTGACACTGGTTGGACGATGCCAGGGGAAGAGACCTCGGGGGCTACGGGGAGAGTGGGGAGCACTTTTCTAACGTATTGTCTTTATTGTAGATCGCCCAATTATCACAAAACACGACAATTGTATAAGATTTGTCGATATTAATACTTGACAAATACTAGACAATCACTATTTTTCGATCATCCGATCGGCCTGGGAGCACCGGTCCTCTCCTAGGAGAATCGAGACAGGCGTGAACCACAATTGCCCTGGATGCTTTTTACAAGGACCGGACCTCACAAGGAGGAGTGCAAGGGGAAATCGAATAAAGTTACCTTTGCTGGCTGTTGGGATGGTGGTACTGATCGTGTTCGCCGCCGGGTGCAGCGATGACGACGACACGATCATGCAGCCACCGGTGGACATGGGCAAGGGTGCCCAAGTCCGCGTGATTCACGGCTCGCCTGATGCGCCCGCCGTGGACATTTACGCCGAGGTTGTGGCGACATCTCAGATCGAGACTCATGCCCCGGGCGACGAGGTACTTCTTATTCAGGACCTCGCCTACGGAGAAACGAGCGCCTACATCGAGGTTGCAGCAGGCACATACAACATCAAAATCCGGGGGGCCGGGGCGGATCCGAGTTCGCCGGCTGTGTTTGAGACGGGCGGTCTGGCAATTCCCGACGACGTCAAGATTACTACGTTGGCCGCGGGGCTCCTCGGTGCCGCCCCGGGATCAACCGAGGCGTTTCGAGTCGCACCGTTGGTCGAGGACTTTGACCCGGCGGGCGCGGGGAATGCGATCGTTCGTATCTTCAACGCTTCCGCCGACGCTCCGGCGGTCGCCATAGACGTGGGGAACGACGGTGTTCCCGAAATCACGGATTTGGATCCTTTTGATGAGACCGGCGCAATGGGCGTCGAACTACCCGCCGGTGTCGAACTCCAGATCGCCATCTGGGCGGGGTCACCACTCGAGCGTGTGACCGTCTTTACAACTCCGTCGCTTCCGGCCGGTGCGGAGCTATTTGTGATTGCCACGGGGCTTCTGGCGAAGCTCCCACGTGAAGTCGACGGGTTCGCTCTTCTTGCCGTCGGACCCACCGGTTCGATCGGATTTATCCGCCAGAACCCGGTAGTGTTTGCGCTTCATGGTTCGCCCGATGCGCCTGCGGTGGACATTTTTGCGGGCGCCGGTGAGCTGGTGGATAATCTGTCATTTGGTGAGTTGTCCGGGGCGATTCAGGTTCCGCCTGGAAGCTATGACCTCACATTTCGCGTTCACGACAACGGGCCCGAGGCCGCTACGGTGACGACCCCGGGGCTCGTGGCCGGTGAACGTTACCTCGCGTTGGCGTCCGGGTTTGTCGGGGGGCAACCGAGTTTCACTCTTCTCGCAAATGTGGATGGTTTTAGCGTCGATCCAGCCGGTGCTTTTGTGCGTGTCGTTCATGGCTCTCCCGACGCGCCGGCAGTCGATGTCGGAACCGTTGACGCGGGTGGTGTTTTGACCCCGATTTCCGCGTTCACGAATCTCGCATTTGGCGATGCATCGGTTTCGTCGGGCACATCGACGCCAATTGGCGCGCTCAGGATCGGTGTCTCCGCGACCGGTTCCACCACCCCCGTCGCCACGTTCGATATAGCAACGGTTGCGGGTCTGCGGGCGTTCGCCGTCGCTGCTGGTTCGCTTCAGGGAACCGGCGAGAGCTTTCGGCTCATCATCGTCAACACGAGCGTCTTTCCATGGGCCGCGGCGGAGGTGCCGCCCAACTAGGTAAGGACCTCGATGACAAGTCGGTCCAATTGGAAGAGCGGAACGATTCAGGGCCGGTGCTCCCACGGGAGTGCCGGCTCTTTTTTCTCTTTGTGACGTGTTTCGATTGACTCACCGGGACTTCTGCGTTGGGCGTTCACAACGTGAAAACAATTGTGTCAACCGTTTGTCTTTACTATGATGGAACCTCGTCAGACGGCCTCGTCAGCG
>CP070677.1:214191-222999 GCA_020352495.1 Candidatus Latescibacterota bacterium | reverse complement strand
TTCACATCCGCTGGCCAGAGTGTGAATGGGCTAAATGTGATCTCCATTTCTGCGGGCGATGTGGATGCGGATAACAAGCCCGATGTGTTTATAGGTAAGCTCGACGGTTCGGGGGGAAACAAATTGTATTTCAACCGGACGAAAGTCTCAACAGAGCCTTCCAGTTGGGGGAGAATCAAATCACTGTTCGAGCGCAAATAGCTTCGTTGAGCGTAACGCAGGCATTCGCCCACAGCGTGTGGCAAATCAAGCGACTGGTGTGAGTCCTAATCGTAATCGACTACGAGTGTGTATTCTCCCGGCATATCGCTGGGACTATCGATGAGAATAAAATAGAATCCTTCCTCGAGCTCCTTTGTTAGCGTATTATCAGCTCTATCGATACAGTCTGTGGCCATCCTCACGTCGACACTCCACTCGAGAGATCCTAGAAGATGAAGATCGTTGTTGATCCCCTCATATTTGACATCCGATACCATCATCGTGACCGTACCGGGTGATTTGATCTCGAGCTGATAAACAACCTCCGGACCTGCTTGGACTATGGTGGGCGCGGCGGAATATCTGTCGATTTCTATGCTGACGAGATCACGTGTGTTGCCCTCGTGGATAAAGGGGAATTCGTCGGAGTTGACTGCAATCGGATTGGTGAGTGTGCCGCGAGGATTGCTGACCTCTTTGATATTATTGTACCGAATCGCTTTGTAACCCTCGGATGCGAGATACGCCCAGGTGAGCTGTCTGAAGCGGACACCCTCGAAGGAAGAGTCCATGATCGTCGGATTTCCTTCTCTGGTTTCATAGACAAAAAGAATCGTGTGGACGTCGTTGATAAAGGCATCTCCTTTTTTCAATCCATCCACTTGATGCATCTCTAGATTCACACCGTCGATGTCGTGGGTAATCTCACAAAACTTTCGTTGTATGTCGGGATCCGGATAGCACAGGGTGTATTTTTCGTACAGGTGCCATGCCCTTGAGACGAACCCCGTGCATGACACGCCGACCACACAATCGATGGAAAAGTTCGCGTATACGTCCGCCCCTCCGCCGGTTCCGGTTCCGTATCCTTCTTCGATCTTTTTTAGGAAATCATCGATGTCGTTCCACCCACCCCATTTGTAACCCATTCCGATCCGGTTTCCGACCGGATACCGGCTTACAAAATTGCCCTCGCATGAGATGCCGGTCCGGTTTACCGCCGACATGGTCCAGTGAAGCCTCGCGTATTTGTCTGCAGTGAGGATGACTTCGCTTCGAGTTACGGGCGGGCCCACGCCGTCATTATTTCCATCACCCTCGAGGACGGTATCCCTGCTGTCACTACAGGCGCACCAGGAGAGCAGGAGTGTTGCTGTCAGTATGGGAGCAATAGGGAGCCGCATCTGACCTCCGAAACGTAATATAATGAGAGTGGACTGATGATCCAAGGAGACAAAAAGACACCAGCAGCCTCACTGAGGCTGCTGGTGTTTACGCGTTCCGAGTGATGCGTCAAATAATCCGACCTTCCCCATACCCCGCCTCTGTCGGATAGGCCGGTCTACTCGTTACCACCTTCGGCGCGCGCTTGGTGTGTTGCCGTCTCCTTTGGGTCCTTGATCTTTCCCTTCTTGTAAACGAAGTGATCACCTCTGTTATCAGCGGCCACCATTTGAATCGACTCGAACTGCCCCTGGCCCTCCTCGATGAACTCCCGGTAGAGATGACCCACAGCTCCGGCGTGCATCGGGATAAAGACCTTTGGCTTCAGCGTTTTTAGCGTGTAATAAATGCCTTCTTTCACTTCGTCGGGTCTGCCAAGACTGCATCCCCGGATCCCCATGAAGCAGATGTCTGGTCGGATGCCCTTGTCGGCCAGGAAGTCGATCTCATCGGTGAACTCTTCCATCAGTCCGATCTTGCCGTTGGCGTGATCACCGGGATGAAAGATCGTAAGACCGTCGACTTCGACCACAATCCCCACACCGGCGTCGGTGGAGTGAATCGTGGTGACCTCGATGTCACCGAAGGATTTTTCCATTCGCTCCGGCAGGTATTCGTAGGGCGGCGCATCCTGGGGCTGGAGACCGAGAAAGTAGGTGATGTCGGACACCTGATTCCGCCACTCGAATATGGCCGGCGCGAAGTGATCACCGTGGTGATGCGAGGCAAAAACAGCCACCTTCTCGTTGGCGATCTCCGCGGGGTTGACGTGCCCGTTGCAAAGACTTGGGTTGGCCGGGTCTTCCCCTTGGGGGTAATAGTCAAAGATCAACAGGTGATTCCGGGTTTTGACGGCCCAGCCACTGTGACCCAGAAACCATACGACGGCCTCCTTTTTTCCCACCTTGCCGAGCGCGGACAGCGAACGATCGGTGTTGTTCGAGTCGGCAGCTTTAGCGCCGTTGTCAGCGAGCATCGCGGCAAGCTCTCCATGGCCGTAGTATCGGGCGAGCTCGAGAGGCGTATCACCGTCGGGCGTCGCGGCATTCAGTTTTGCGCCGGCGGATAGGAGCTCACGCGCCACTTCGGTGTGACCGCCCACGGCGGCCAGCTGAAACGCGGAGCGGCCCACGGCGTCCGAACCCACATTTGGGTCGGCGTTCGCCGTAAGTAATGCCTTCACGTTGTCTACGTATCCACCCATCGCGGCCTTGACAAGTGCGTTCTCGCCCGTCTCGTTGACGTGATTCACGGCGGCGCCATTCTCGATCAACAGCGTGACCATGTCGGCCGAAGGGCTTTCTGCGGCTATCAACAACGGGGTGTTGTTTGCATGAGCCGGGTGATCGACATCGGCACCGTTTTCGAGCAGGATTCTCGCGCACTCGACCTGGTTCCGCCAGGTAGTGAACATCAACGGCGTCACCTCACCCGGCTCACCGGGGTTTGGATTGGCGCCGCGGTCAAGCAGCAGCTGGACGATCTCGGGGTGCCCCTGCATGGCTGCGTAGCCAAGCGGTGTACCTAGGTTCGCGGATCGCGCATCGATCTCCGCGCCGTTGTCCAGCAAGTGCTCCACCAAGCTGCGTACCCCGCGCGCGCAGGAGATGTGCAACAAGGTTTCTCCGTTCGGATTGCGGAAGTAAAGATCTGCACCGGCATCCAGCAGCTGCTGAATGATCGCCTCGTCACGACCGTACACAGCGAAACTGAGCGGGCAATCCGCCTTGCGATCACGCCGGTTGACATCGGCGCCCCGTTCGATGAGAAAGGCGACCATCTCTCCCTGTTTCCGCATGGCGGCAACACCCAGCGCGGTGCTGTTGTCGCTGTCACCGCCATCGATGTCCGCGCCGGCGTCGAGCAGCAGCTTGGCGATCTCTATGTTCCCGGTAGCGGCGGCGATGTGGATGGGCAGCTCTCTAAACTGGCCATCGTCCCGCTGGGATACCGCACTGGGATCACGTTCAAGAATTTGTTGTACGCGGGCAATGTCGTCTGCCTCGATTGCGCGGTGAATCTCGCCGCATAGGGCAGGCACCGCGAGGCACAACAGCAGCACCCCCGTGATAAACACGACCGTAAGTTTCTTCATGGCAACCCTCCTCGTTCTACACAGGAAAGGCCGCAGCACCTCACGGTAGGAAGCTGCGGCCTTTTGATTTATGATTCCTCACGTGTCATCGGAGCTGAGAAATCGGGTGAATTATTGTTACAGCGCCATCGCACCCCTATTGGCTTTTACTGACCAGGATCCGTAGCTTCTCCAGCTGCTTCTTGCTGTGATCGCTCTCCGGATTCATTCTCACCGCGATCTCGTAGTTCTTTATCGAATCGTCATACCGCTCTGCCGCCATGTAGGCCTCGCCAAGGCTGTCATAAACGTTCCATGAATCGGGGTATTCCTTTACGTTGAGCTCGAACACAGCGATGGCCTCATCGACTTTTTTGTGCGTGAGAAAGACGTAACCGAGAGCGTTGAATTGCTTTTCATCGAAGACGTACTCACCGGCATCGGCCTTTTTCATTTCATAGAATGCCTTCATGCCAGCCTCGACGCCTTTTTTCTTCATCACTTTCGCAACCTTGCACGCGGCTGAATTCTCAACCTCACAGATCTTTTTCCACATCAGAGCGGTCTTTTCCTCTGCTGACAACTTCTTCTTCGCGTGCTCCTTCTTCAGCTGCTCCTTCTTTTTCATTTCGTCCGTTTGGGCCTGTTTTTCTTTTTTGGCCTCCTCGGTTTTTTGGGCTTTGTCCTCGGTCTGGGGCGACTGCGGGCTCCAAATACTTGCAGCCGATATTGGGAGCACCAACGCCAGTGCCAATACGCCGGTGAGAATCGCCAACCTACGGCTTCCTTTGTTCCTGTTGATCTTTTGATTCAAGATGTTCATGAGTCTGTCCTTTAGGTTTGAGCTCTGTGAAATCGTTGACAGTTGCCACATCGGCCTGACCGAAGCGCCCAGGTCCGCCGCTATGTTCATGAGAAGCTCCGCATAGTCGGACGGTTTGGCGCCCGTGCGCAGGACCGTATTGTCGCAGTCTGTCTCCCTCTCGATTCTCAACTGTTTGACGGCAAACCATACGAGAGGGTTGAACCAATAAACAACGGTGGCCAAAAGTGCTAGCGTCTCCGTCAACGTATCCCATCTCTTGACGTGAGCCAGTTCGTGGGAGAGAACCAACCGCCGGCGGTTGACCGGCCATTGTTCCGAACCGGAGGGAAGTACGATGACGGGGTGGAAGATTCCGGCTGTGATTGCGGCGTTGACACGATCCGATTCCAGCAATCGGATCTTTCGCCGCACATCCAACTCCTTGGCCACACGGCCAAGCAAAAAGGTCCAATCGTCGCCTGCCGGGTAGGCTTGACTGACGATGAGCCTGGCCCCTGCATGTGAGACTAGATACCAGCACAGATAGAGAACGCCTCCGACGATCCACGCGAGGATGCCCCACGCGTACCACGGAACACCGGTCGGTGTCGTGTTGCCAAAACGACCGGCGGACTCCGGTGTATCGACCCGGGCAGCATACGGTGGTCCGACGAACACGTCCGGATCCGGTTTCTCGAGTCCCGGTGTGTAGGACCCCACACCCCACGAAGCCAGCTCGGGTAGAACCGGAACGTTCCACAGGGGTGTGAGGGTGGAGAAGACCGGCAGCAGAAGCAGACCGACCAGTGCAAACACCCACACCATATTACGCACAAAGGCGGACGACCGGCGTAGCAACAGAGTCGCAATGCCGGCCGCCGCGCAAATAAAGGCACCCTTCAAGGTAATATCGATGAACAACGCCAACAGCTCCATCCAGGGTGCTTCCCCCAACCATAGTCCGATGGCGGAACCCATTGCTACCTCCCCTCCTTTCTCGATTTATTGATGAGTTCGAGGATCATTTCCGCATCGTCCTTTGAGAGATCCGAATCGGACTTCTTCAGGATCGAGATGACTGCGCTGGCCTCCGACCCTTTGAAGAACGTCTCCAGAACCTGGTTCAGGGCTGTTCGTCTGGCTTGATGGAGCGGGATTGTGGGGTAGTAGATGTATCGCCCTTTGACCGTCTCGTGCCGGAGGAACCCTTTGTCCTCCAGAACTCCGAGAATCGTCCTGATCGTGGCATTGTTTGGCTCGCCCGGTAGGTTGTCGACAACCTCGGCGGCGGAAGCCTTACCGATCCGGTAGATCACCTCGATGATCTGTCTCTCTCTTCGTGTCAACTCGTCTAGCTTCGGTTTGTCCACCATTCACTCCTCCCTTCGTGGCTGTAATATGTTGATACAAAAAACCTTATCAATATCTGCGAGAACACCAACATGTGTAGAATTTAACATGTGTAGAATTTAACACCTCAGGTCGATGTTGTCAAATCGGTTTTTTGGTTTTTTCCGAGATTTTTTTGAAAATCCTCGGGAGCCAATCCTGTGGGGTGGGAGCTGGCGCTCTACTGGTCGACCTGGGTGGGGCCGCTCTCACCGGTAGCGTCCAACTCGACCGAAGAAGGGCGCGCCAAGAACAGGAGAGTGGAGTTGGTGGAGCAGTGAATGCCTGTAGTGGGACCGATTGAGACACCGGCTGCAGTAATAGCTCCACTTCTGCAGACGCGTCACTGGTTGATATAGCCGAGCGATCTGAAGTACTCGAGACGCGAAGAATCCAACACACTGTGGTGGCGGGCGATCTCCTCCCACAACTCCATCTCGATGAGAAGCGAGTCGGTGAGCGCCGGGTCGATATCGGCGAGGTTGTTCTTCTCTCCCGGGTCGTTCTCCAAGTCGTACAGAAGCACCGTTGAACTGTCTTCGAGCGACACGCTAATTATCTTGTGTCGGCCCTCGACGAGGGCAAATACATCGGCCCCCTTTTGATGTCCCGGGAAAACCTCGACGTACGCGGGTTTCGGATCCAAGGGGGCACCCTAGAAAATGGGGCGGAGACTTCGGCCCTGAACCTCTTGGGGACAATCGAGTCCGACGAGATCGAGCACCGTTGGCATGAGGTCAATCTGACGTGTAACCGCGTTGACCCTCACTCCTGCTGGTACGATATCCTCGCAGTAGACAATGAAAGGCACACGTAACACTTCTTCGAAAGCGGTGGAGCCGTGGTTCCACGCCCCGTGGTCGAGAAACTCTTCGCCGTGGTCGGCGGTGAAGATGATCAAGGTCTCCGAGAGCTTCCCCGTCTCCTCGAGCCAATGGAGTATCCTCCCGATGTGGTTTTCGACACACAGTATGTCGGCGAGATAGAGTTTCTTCATGTCCGCGATGGCTTGATCCGTTGTCTGACCCGCGCGTTCCCCGAAGGGATATGGTCCACCCATGGGTCTCGGGTAGTCCGTCAACCGCCCCGACGGGGGATCGTCGTCGAAGAGATACTCGCGTGGTCCGTACGGGCTGTGCGGACCCATGTAGTGGAAAAACGCAAAGAACGGTGTATCTCCACCCTTTTTTATCCAATCGAGACCCACATCCGTGGTGACACGAGCATCCCAGTTCACCTCTTCAGGGGTCGAGATATCGGGAATCGTTATAAACGCTCTCTTGAGTGTGAGCTCGATCATCGGCAGCTTTAGTCGCGCCCGCGTCCGGTAGAGAAGCGTGTAATTGAAGTTCCAGGGAAGCCAATACGTCCAGAAAAAGTCAATGCCACGCCCAAAGCCGTTTTGAGGCCGAATGTAAAAGTTCTCGGTGAATGCCGCTGTCCGGTACCCGGCTTTCTGCAACACCTCGGCGAGGGTCGTTGCCTTGGGTGTCATGGGAAGCCCTGTCGCCACCGCCCCATGGCTCGATGGGAGGAGCCCGGTGTAGGCGCTTGCCGTGGACGGGAGCGTCCATGTCGATTGGGCGATGTGATTCTCGAATAGCGTTCCGCCCGCCGCCAACCGATCGGCCGATGGACTCGCGCCCCACTTGGCCCCGTAACAGTCGAGGAAATCGGCCCTGAGTGTATCGACGATGATGAGCAAGACATTCTTGGCGCTCCCCGCGGATCCCTTTGCCCCCGCGCCCCTGAGACGACCCGTGTGTGGGCCAAAGAGCGGGTACCATGCAAAACCGAAAACCACCCAGACTACCACGGCGGCGCGAAGGATCCTCATACGCCGGAGACTAAACCGCCGAAGACGCCAGACCAAAAGAACGATGATGACGATGCTCACGGCCGTGATCCCCAGCGAAACGGGCGATGTAAGCGGGAGAGGTCCCATTGCTCCTTTTTGTAGGAAGTTGGCGAACGCGCCGATGAAAAGACACGCCGCGACGATTGTTTCAGTGAGGTGCCCGGCACCGCTGTGCTTTCCGTCGCCCGTGGTAGAAGGCCCGGTCGAACGCTCGCTTTGTGATGTGTGGGGGCGAGGCCGTGCGAGCGCCTCCAAGAGTAAACGTAGAACGACCGTCCCAATTCCCACGTAAACCACGTAGTTCAGAACGAGTTCGAGAAGAGCAAGAGGATTCTGGAGACCAACCTGGGAGCGGTGGTTGACAAGAAAAGCCTCGAGAATCCCCGCCGCCGCCCCCCAGATCGCCCCGACAGCAAAACTTCCCACAATGTTCACGCCAAACGACATCCAAACCGATCGACTCATTTGTCCCTACCTTTTGAATGACCGCCCGTGTGATTGGGGCAGCATGAACCAAGCTCGACTCGACAGTGTACCCTAAAGATATCGCGATGCCCACAGGACCGCGCTCGTCACGTTTGGAGTCGCAGTCGCAACGTCGCCGGGGACAAGAAACCCATAGAGGCAGAAGCGCAAATCACTCTCATGCCGCAGATCCCAGTTGCACGGGCGGAGTATAGCGAAACTGGGGGAGGATATCAACTTTTAGACTCGCGAGGATTTGCAGGATTTGCGGATGCCGAGCGAGGTTGGCAACATGCTATACCGAGGTCTCGACCAACGCGCCGTGGCGCCAAAGACGCATGACAACCTATTTTAGTAAAAGCATTTTCTTTGTGAGACTCTTGTTTCCCACAGTCAAACGATAGAAGTATACACCCGAGCTCACCCGATGGCCCCGCGCGTCGGTGCCATCCCATACGGTTTCTCGTACTCCACCGTCGATCACGTCATCCACCAGCGTTTTCACGTGTCGCCCCTCCACATCGTAGACAACTAGCGTCGCCCTCGATCGGTTGGGCAGGGCGAACGAAATCGACGTCGTCGGATTGAACGGATTGGGGGTGTTCTGGAAGAGCGCCAGAGACATCCCCGGAACAGTTACCGAGACCGTCGGAGACATCCACTCGCCATCGGCATCGACCGCGCCGAGACGATACCAATAAGTTTTATTCGCTCTCACGTCCGTGTCGGTGTAAGAGTCGCCCCGATCGGCGGGGATAAGCTCTTTGTTGATGCGATCAAAGCCCTCCTCCT
>CP070677.1:194092-214091 GCA_020352495.1 Candidatus Latescibacterota bacterium | reverse complement strand
CGTGAAGATGCAAAGGTCATCTAGCTGTCTGGTCCAAAAATAGAAATGAGAACGGGCGGAAGTCCGGTGAAAGAGCAATGACGATCGATGTTCTCGTATTGGCGGAAATTCGGGTTGGCAGTTTCAAAAAAATTAACACAGAGCTGATCTCGGCGGCCAAGACCATCGCGGAAAAGACCGGTGGCAACATCCTCGTTGCCACAGTGGGCGATGGGATCGATCAAGCGATCGAGGAGGCGAAGTCGTACCCCGTTCACAAGATCTTTGCTGTGAAGGATCCGGTGCTCGCCAGATACTCGACACAGGGATACGCGAGCGCGCTCGAGGCTGTGATCAAAGAAGCGGACCCGGCGGTGGTTCTTTTTGGAGCCACGGCGATGGGCAAAGACCTTTCGGCGCGGGTGGGGGCCCGGGTGGATGCGGCTCTAATGACCGATTGCACCGAGGTCGATTTCGAAGATGGGGCGCTCAAAGTCAAGCGACCCGTGTATTCGGGCAAGGTCTACGCCAACGTGGTGTCGACCAACGAGGGAGTCAAGATGGCGTCGGTTCGTCCGAACATCTATCCGTCGTCGGATAAGAGTGGGGAGTCGGCTGAGGTGGTGGAAGTCTCGGTATCGATTTCCGAGGATCAGATCGGAGCCGTGGTAAAGGAGATCGAAAGCACGTCGGCCGGCAAAAAGGACGTCACGGAAGCAGAAATCATAGTCGCCGGCGGCCGTTCGCTAAAGAGCGAAGAAAATTTCAAGATACTCGAGCAACTTGCTGACACGATGGGAGCATCCGTAGGTGCCTCACGAGCAGCCGTCGATGCCGGGTACGCCCCGCATTCGCAGCAGGTCGGACAGACGGGAAAAGTCGTAAACCCCAAACTCTATATCGCGTGCGGAATCTCCGGTGCGATTCAACATCTCGTCGGGATGCGGACCTCCAAAGTCATCGTGGCAATCAATAAGGATGCCAACGCTCCGATTTTCCAGCACGCCGACTACGGAATCGAGGGCGACCTTTTCGAAGTCGTCCCGCTCTTGACCGAAGAGTTCAAGAAGATGCTCGGCGCGTGACACGTACGATCAGAAACTGTAGGTAACGTCCAACGAGAAGAGGGTGACGGTCGAATCGTCATCCTCTCTTTTATGGTCCTCGGGTTCGTGGTTCAGAAAAAGACTCACAGTAGTGTTCCGCAACGGACGCGCTGTGGCGTACACGAGGAATCGGTGGACGGTGAAGTCGGAGAAAACGGCTTCCAAATGGTCGATCGAGTCTACGGCATAATCCCGTTTTCCCGGCTCATAGCTGGCCGAAATCCAGAGTCGGTCACTCAAGTTGTAATCCAACGCGAATTTCGCTCCATATTCGGTGTATTCGTCCTCTTCCGACGATCGACTGGAAAAAAAGTGGTACGTCGGACCCAACCCCACCTTGAGATCGAAGGTTCTAAGGTAAAACAGAAGAATCGAAGTCTTGTTTTCAACGTAATCGAAATACACATCGGAATCTGCGTCGAACATGTAGCTCTCGAAAGTGTTTTCGATCGAGAGCCCGAAGTCTTTGTACGTGTATGGCTCTACCGTCGCGTCGGAGAATAACGCCCAAAAGGGACTCCTGGTGGATTCGTCCCTGTACGAGCGGCGTTCACCGCTGAACGCGACATGATATTGTCTGTGGAGTGCCGGAAACCTCCGAAATTCGAACGCGCCCCCATAAGCGTCATAACTTATTTCTGTGCTATCCGGAATCGCTTTGTTTGCATGTGAGACGCGCCCGTGATAGAACGTTGTGCTTTGCGTCTCGAGATCGCCGCTGAGTTCGATCGTGTTTCGAAGATAGTCATAGTCGAATTCGGTTCGTTCCTCGAACCCCATCCACTGGAGTCTATCGGTGACTCGTATCGATAGCTGGTCCGTCAGGTCTCGTTGGAGATACGCACGCAGATCGTACCGGAGATAGTCGTTGGCGAAAGTGTACACCGAGTTATCGCGAAATGCCCTGTAGGTCAGCTCGTTGACCATCCCAAACCGGGACTTGCGTACTGATTTCACAAAGTGAAGCTTGCCCGTCGTCTCGTAATTCTGTTCGCCGATCGAGCTTTGACCCTCGACCCGCAGGTAATCTCCCGTGAGCGAGCCGTTCGCATAGCCAAGATTCAACCGCGCCCTGAACTCCGTGAGCTTGTCGAGCGTGTCCTCTTCGACGATCGAGTATTTCTCGGTAAATGAATCAAAACCGGCCTGAAAGGCGGCTATCAACCTGCCCGCGTGGGCAACGCGTGGAGACAAGAGTTGAACAAAGAGGATGAGTAGAACGACTGATAAAAAGCCGCGTTCACTTTTTCCCACTTTCCTCCTCGAGTAGCAGAATGCCTTCTTCGATCAATTCCAACGCAAGCGCATATTGCCGTTCCAAATACAGCTCCGTGCCCATCCTGTGAAGCTCTTTGGCTTCGATGAGCACCGCGGGAGCGAAACTTTTGTCCGCCGATCGGCTGGCGATCAGACTCTCGAGTCGTACCAAGGCCAGCTCACACGAAACCTCGAGCGGATCGCGATCGAGAACGCCGTTTCCATTGACGCCACCGGAATCGTGTGTCGGAGCGCAACCGATGCAGCTCATAAGCACGAGTGCCGAGATCGTCGATACGAGAACCGAAATCCGCACAAGATCACTGACCCTAGATGTTCGTGTCATCCAACAATCGACGTGCGTGACGAACGAGGTTTCGAGCCATCCGTGTGTGTGCAAGAGCGGCCCTGAGCCTGTTTCGTGAGAATTCATCCCACGCCTTCTCCTGTTGCGACTCGGCTCTGGCGAATACCTCCGCCGCCGTCTCGTTACCCGCCTCTGCGATATCCTCACGCAATCTCGCAAGCTGGTCATCTGTTTGAGAGAGCGCGCCCCTAACCTCTTTCTCATCCGGCATCTTTTTGTCTATATCAATCGCGTTCTTTAGTATGTCTCTCGCCCTCAGTGTCAACCTGAGAGCACGCTCATAGCGACTCTCCCGAAGCTGATTCTCCGCTCTTCTTTGTAGTTCCTCCGCGTGTTCGATCTGTTTGATGAGTTGTGGAGACTCGCGGTCGGAGGCGATCTCCCTTGCCTGGATCAAGAGGGCATTGGTTAGTCGAATTGCCTGTTCGACGCTCTCGCGGTTTGTCTCAGACCCCAATAGTCTCACCGCTCGCATCGCCACTCGTCTCGCATTCTGGGTCATCTCCATCGCTCGGCGGAGATTGCCCCTTTGGTATTCGTCCTTTGCCCGTTGTTGGAGCGCTGCCGCTTCTTCATACATTTTCTGAACCGCCGGCCTCGTGTCGCCGTGGATCTCATCTCTCAATCGCTCGAGGGCCCGGTCGGTCCGCAAAATTTCTCGTTCGACGATTTGCGGATCATTCAGGTCGCGTTTGAGAATCGCAATGGCTCGGCTCGACAGCTGTTCGGAGGAAACGGCTAGCCGAAGCGCGATCTCGTAAAGATGTTCTCGCATGTTGTCCTGGGCCCTCTCGAGCTGGGTCCGCGCCTCGTCGATGAGTTTTCTAGCGGCGGTGAGGTCGCGATTTCCCGTTTCGTCCATCAGATGTTTCGCCTGCTCGAGACGGTTTCTCGCCCGTTCGATGGCCTTGATCGCGTTTTCCTCGAGTTTGGCTTCCTTTTTGGCGAGCGCTATCGTTTGGAGTATTGCTTCTCTTGCTTTTAGGGCGAACTGCGCCGCCAGCTGAAGTCGCCCGCTGCCCGGCCCACCTTCAAAGAGCCTCACCGACTCCATGTGGAGTTTCATCGCGGTTTCCAACGACGAACGGGCCTTTACGCTGCTCGTCTCGCTTACCAGTTCTTTCGCCTGTTCGAGAAGCTCGGCGTTCCTTTCGATCTGCTCGCGAAGGCGGGATATATCATCGGCCGTCTGTGCGAAGACTGTCGTGGACATCGCAGCAACAATTCCGGATACGACCAGAAAGCTAAGAATCTGTTTTGTCTTTGATCTCATAATGTCCCTCTTTCCCGTTCCTGAATCGCCGGATGACGTGTTCCCGGCGTCTCGGGTCGGGACGACGCAAACGACATACCAGAGTACGTGCCGGAGCCCCCTGCCCGTGTATCTTATTTATTTATAGCTGGATATGCGATCCTTTCCAATTGGTTTTCCGGCTGGCCCCCTTTGGCTCGCATCCGGGATTGCCCCCTCGCGTACACCGGCGTGCACCGTCCGGTCCACTCCGGGTCACTCGTCAAGTCGGTAGCGGTCGAGTCGTCCGTATAGGGCGCGCCGCGTAATCCCCAAGAGCCTCGCGGCCTCGCTTTTGTTTCCGCGAGCGAGCTTGAGCGCTTTGATGATAAGCTGCTTTTCCATGTCCTCGAGGTTCAAACCGTCGGGTTCACGTTCGTGTTCCGACGTCCCTGTTATCGGGGTCAACAAAATGTCATCTCCGGTGATCGGTCCTTCGGGTTTGACAATGAGAGTGCGCTCCAAAACGTTTCTCAGCTCCCGGATGTTCCCGGGCCAGTCGTACGAGTAGAGCCTCCGAAGCGCCTCCTCCGTCAGATCATCGGGATTCCGTCCGCCGCAGGAGAGGAGGTGCCACGAAAGATCCCGGATATCTTCGCGTCGTTCTCTCAACGGCGGAAGTGCGATGGGAAAGACGTTGATCCTGTAATAGAGGTCCTCACGAAAACTGGCGTCTTTCACATGGTCTTCGAGCTGACGGTTTGTAGCGGTAACGAGACGAATGTCAACTTCGATCTCTTTCTCTCCGCCCAGCGGGATGATCCGATGATTCTCCAGCACGCGGAGCAGTTTGGCTTGGAGCGTAAGAGGAAGATCCCCAATCTCATCGAGAAAAAGTGTGCCGCCGTGGGCGAGTTGAAAGTGCCCCAGCCTCCGTTTTGCCGCGCCGGTGAACGCGCCTTTTTCATAGCCAAATAGCTCGCTTTCCAACAAGCTCTCGGGAATGGCTGCACAGTTGATCGCAATGAACGAACCGCTCGCGCGTCTTGACGTGTCATGGATCGCGCGCGCCACCAGCTCTTTCCCCGTCCCGCTCTCACCGGTGATGAGGACCGGGGCCTCCGAGTTTGCGAGGTCTTGAATCAGTTTTCGGACGTGCTGGATGGCGGGGCTGGAACCCACGATCTCTTTGTCCAGTCCAGCTGCGAGGTACGATCTGAGTTCGGTATTTTCTTCTTGTAGTCTCCGTTTCTCCTCGATGCGCCCTATCAACATGAGGAGTTCATCGGTCTTGAATGGTTTGATGATGTAGTCGTAGGCGCCGAGCTTCATCGTTTCCAATGCGGTTTCGACGGACGCATACGCCGTCATGACGACCACGTCGGTTCCGGGGGCGGTGGTCTTGACCTGCTTCAATAGCTCGATACCGTCCATAGGCTTCATTCGAAGATCCGTAATGACGATGTCGGGCGGATTCAACCGGATCTGTCGGAGTGCTTCGATCGGGTCGGTGAGTCCGCGGGCTTTGTGCCCCGCATCTCTGAGTTCTCCCTCGAGAAGCCGGCAGATCTTTTGCTCGTCATCGATAACAAAGATTTCCACCATTGCGGGTATCCCGTTCGTTTCACCCCGGCGATTTCTGGGTTTTGGCCGTACGGGGAAATGTGATCCGTACCACGGTTCCTTCACCCGGTTCGCTTTCGATCTCCAGGGTGCCGTTGTGTTCTTCGATGATGTTGTTCACAATGCTGAGTCCTAGCCCACTACCGTGTTTTTTTGTAGTGAAAAATGGTTTGATGGTCTCCTTGAGTTCTTTGTCGTCCATGCCTTTGCCGTTGTCGCTCACGCTCACTATCGCGGATTTCGTGTCTGATTCCAGCGAGACTTCGATCCTTCCGCCAGGATCCGTTGCTTGACATGCGTTCAACAGGACGTTGAGTACCGCTTGCTGGATCCGCTTGTCGTCCCCGAGAACAAAAACGTCGGTCTCGGGATCGCGTTTCACGATCTTAATGCCCTTGGCTTGAAGTTCGCCTTCGAGAATCAATAAACATCTTCCAACGATTTTTTGAAACGAGTGCGGTCGGAACTCGCTCGGCTCGGCCTTGGCAAAGTTCAGGTAACCGGTGAGAATCCGATTCAATTGATCGACCTCTTCAGAGATATACGCAAACGCCTCGTCGTCGGATTTGTATTTTTTCGAGAGTCTCTCCGCCGACGTCTTTATGATGCTCAGAGGGTTTCTGATTTCGTGCGCGATGCCCGCCACCATCCGGCCCATCGTAGCCAGATTCTCGCCCTGTATCACGGCCGCCTGGGCCTTGTCGAGCGAGAGAGACTGGCGGTAGAAGAAGCCGGCTAGAATGATTACTATCACGACGCTTGTGACCACGACCATGATGATTGCGTTGCTCAATGCTCTCAGGACCTCGAAGAATTCGGCGCCGGCCTCCACGCCAATCATTCCAATCACCCGGTTATCCAGGGAGCTGATTGGCGCGTAGGCGCTCTTCATGTATATGTCCCCCGACCGATAGAGGCTCGTGTACGCGGAGAGCCCCGATCGCGCGAGTGTGACGGCGGTGTAGTCGAGTTCGATGAAGGGGTTGAGCTCTCCAGGTTCCGACAAATTCCCAAGGTCGACAACCGTCTTGCCGTCGGCCGTCAGGACTACGACGTTTGAGAGAAGGTTTTCGGTCTTGACCATATGGAGAAGCGTGAGAAAGGAGGGGTCGAGGTCCTCCATGCTTAGCTCTTCCGAACCCGTGAATTCGACGGCGTGCGCGAGAGTCGTAGCGATGGCGCGAAGTCTCTCTCCGAGCTCGTTGTCCAGATGCACCTTGGCTCGCTGGTACAGGACGTACGTCGAGACGTTGAGGACAATGATGAAGGCGAGCAAGAACCCGGATAGCAGGGCCAGTCGTTTTCGTGACGAGACGATCGTTTTCATGGGTGGCGCTCACAATTTGGGAAAATACTGCCAGGATTCTATGACGGCGGTTGCGAAAGCCGCAAGAAGTGTTCCAGACAAAAAGCCCCGGCAGTCCGACTACCGGGGCTTTGGGCCGTTTGAGGTTTTTTGAAGGTCTAGCGGATCACCACGAACTTCCCGATAAAACGGTCGAATTTGTCGCTATCCGTCTCGACCGAGAACAGGTAGATCCCGCTGGCGATATCCTGACCATTCCGGCTGACGAGGTCCCACCTCATCGTGCCGATCCCCGTGTTGCCGTCGAATGGCAGCTCCGCAACCAGGTCTCCGGCAAGCGTATAAACCCGGATGGTCCCCCTGGACGCCGGAAGATTCCGGAATTCGATTTTGATCCCCGTCGGGTCATCGTTGTTGGGGTGGAGCTCGGGCCAGGCAGCCATAGACTCTCTCGTTGCCGGGTTTGGCACGACGTAAATCAGGTCTTCGTTGTAGGCCCACGCCGGCTGCGAAACACTACTCGGCTCGATGTAGAAGAAGTTCGAGGACGGGTCGCCGGACTTCCCCTCCATCAGATTATCGTTGTCGTCCCATGCATGATCCATCGCCGTCACCGAATAGAAATAACGGCGACCGAGATGCATCGAACGATCGACATATCTGTAGTATTGCCGTCCTCCTTCCACCCCCAGCTCCCATCTGGCAAGCTTCTCCAGCGTGTCACACACCGCTGCGGTCACACCCTGAGGGCAGGGCGGAGACTTTGTCGGGAACTCGAGGATATACTCCTTGATGGTTTCGATATAATCGCGTTTTTGATTCACCGAGAGGATGTTTGTCAATGGCTCGTAACGATACCGGTCGAGCCCGGTGTCCTCGCCAAAACCATTGACGACGTCCGCCTGAAAGAGAAGCTTCCATAGCTCCGCCGCCGGACCATTCTCCCTGGAACTCCCCAAAGGTCGGGTCCAGTTGTCCGCCCTCCAGACACGATAACCTTCGAAGTCGAATTTCTGTGTTTTGACATCGGGGACCGTCTCGCTAAAGTTGTCCCACTTGATCGCCACGCCGCCCCCGGCAAACGATCCGTCCGGATTCCATGTCCCGCCTTCCACATTAGCGGTACTCTGCAAACCGACTATGCCAAACCTAACGGCCGGAGGGGGAGGCGCCGTTCCAACGATCCAGTTGATCTGGGCCTCTTTCCCATCCACACCCGTCTTGAACTTCAGACTGTCGTCGTCGGTGTAACCGCAAAAGGTCTGGAAGAAAGCTTCCCGGGCACAGTCGTTGTTGATATAGATCGTTTGCCCTTTCGGGATCAGCGGAATCGGGTTCCTCAGCTCGGCGCGACACGTGTCGATCGCCACGTTTTCCGCCGGCCCCACAACAGCGGTCTCGCGCCCGTCGATGCCGGTGTTTCTGTTCCCATCGATGTTGAACCAAGCCCCGTCGTATGTGAGCTGGGCATTGGCCGCATTCGAGATCAACCCCTGCAAACCGGCGCCGATCGTAAACGCCGTCTGGAAGGTCAGCGTGCTCTCGGGCAAAAGCTCCCTGAACGGCCCCGCGCTCATGAGCATTCGGTAGTCACGGGGGACCACGGCGTCCCTCTCGATCGTCTCCTGGGAGAGTAGCTCGTACCGCTCGAAGTCGTTGGTCGGGTCACCGCCTTCCTCAAACGACTGGCTGCCCGAGAAGTTGGCATAGGTGCTGATACCGACACGCCGCGGTGCCGAATCCCCTGTCGGGTCGGTCGTGTGACCGAGGAACATCACACCAAAATACCCGGGTGTCTGTCCGGCGTCGCCGTCGGCATCATAGGTGTATGCGATGTCGATCTGGACCGGACCGAGATCGGTACACCGTCCAGGAAGAAACACGCGCCCCGTCGCGTCGTCCTCCCAGTAGTTGTCGGTCGTTCTCGAGCCGGCGTCACAGTCGGCAAAAAACCCGATGTAAAGATCCTCGAGAATCTCGTCACCGATATTGGTGATGATGAACTGGATCCCGACAAAATCATCGAACCGATCCTCCTCCCATTGGTAGCTCTCTTGTCTGATCATGAGACCCAACGGGTTGTGTTCCGGGAAGATCTGCACGGCGACCGGTTGGTCGTCGGTGTACCAGCAGCTAAACATCTGTTTGGATATCGCGGCAAAATCCTCGTCGACCAGGCCGTCGAGGTCATCGTCACGGCCGTTCAGCCAGTCTTCGTCAATCTCGCCGTCCTTGTCGTCATCGGCATCGGGGGAGGGCAGTCGATTCCCGCCGCGGGCGCCCTCCGCCACCCTGTAAAGCCTATCGACTGGATCCTGTGTGGGGCGGAACTCTGTTTGATAGGCGGCTGTTGATACGGCCGGCACACCACTCTTGAGAGCGCCGACCCAAAGCCCGGATACAAAGAGGTATTCCACGCCACTCCCCGCGGGCCACTGGGCGGACGGAGCTTCGGCAAACGTGGCGCTCGATCCGGGCCATGAACCGAAGTTGCCCCAGTTGCCAACGTGCATGTGAAGCTCACCGACGTTGTGCACGAACGACCCGTCGAGCACGAGAACCCGCTGAAGAGGCGGTAGGGTGCTCTTTTTCTTCTTTTCGGCATCGGGAGCCCATCGAGCGAGACTCCATGTGGGCACCAGAACAAGCACCCCGGCTAAAAGCAGGTAGAACGGTAGTTTCTGTCTCATGGGACCATCCTTATCGACCAAGGGCGAGATACCATCTGTCACTATAGGAGTTACTAAGGTAATCGGTGGGGTTCTGTGAATAAGAAAACACCGTTTTGCCCGAAAAGTCAAGCCTTTTTGACGGTTGTGGTGTCTGGTAAACCAATTGTGGTGTAATGGGTTAAAGCGGTGAATTGCTCTCGGCCGACGTGCGTGGACCCGCCCGATCGTCATCGAGGGCCTGATCGGGTTCGTATCTCACCCATCTTTTGGCGACGACCACGGGTTTTGGCACAAGGACCCCGGACGGGCAACCGACGGGCGATCGGTGCAATGACGCCGATTTGCGCGCGGACGTGCCACTGGTTCAAACGGCACGGATCCTCGATCTGGAAAGGGTTTCGAGCACGAGTTGCCGATTGAGTTTGCGGCAGACCCGCAAACATTTTTCGGGTTGACAGGGGCAAAGCGGTGATGGTACTTTCCTTTTGCTGCATTTCGGCTTATATTGATCCCCACCCGAAACTGTTCCTTAGCTGGGCAAGTAAGCGGCTTTTATAGACGTATTTTAAGTTTGAGTTGGAACGAAGGAGCGTACTTTCGATGGCCAGGAAAACCGTATTGAACGTCGTGATTGCAGCTCGCCTCGCATCCATGTTGTTTGCCTGTGGAGAGTCGGGGGAAGTCGACCCGTATGCGACCGTCACGTTGAGACAGGCAACCAGAGATATGGTCGTGAGCAAAGGGTTCAAATACAAGTTCCAAAACCCCCAGATCGTTGCGATGAATCGCAATCTCGGGTTGATCCGCGAGGGCAACCTGCTCGAGTTCATCGCTGCGAGAAGCCTCGAGGACAAGCTCGTTGGTAAGACCGATGGGAGCTTTGAACTCGCGGTGGTCAAACAGTTCTCGCCATTCGTTCACTTCAAAGTCGAAAAGATCTACACCGAGACCGACACCACGTTCATGACGCAAGCGGGAACGATTGTCTATCCCAAGATTTGGGATATGGCGGAGTACGGGACAGAGGGTTACGAGGAAAAGGACATCGATGGTATTCCGTACAATCGCACGGGGGCCCTGAGAGCGCTCGTTGATCAGAAGCTCAGGGTAACGGCAAAGATCACGGTCGAAAAGGAAGAGGGACGAGATTATTACATGCTTCACGGCGAGAACGCGAAGTTTCGCGTGGCCGACACCGCCGATGGCACGGGTCTGTTCCTCAAGGTCCTTACCGAAAACAACTATCCGTTCGAAGGCGGGATTATCATGACGGGTGTCGAGGACTATGGGGCACGGATGAAATCCAAGATAGCGGGAACGGTAGAGATTCAGTATTTGAAATACGGCAACCGGATAGTCACCGGGTAGTCCGTTTCCGAAACGCGATAAAGCTCAAAAAAGGCGCACGGATGTGCGCCTTTTTTGTTTGACCATTTTGCGGGGAGTAGGGTAGGTTGGACTGCGGTTGACGGTAGCGGGCACGAATTATGCTGAATAGCTACCGTCCGTCGACGGCTTTGGGAGAGCGTAATCATGCAGAAACTGCCTACATGGTTGGAAATCAATCTCGACACTCTGATAGAAAATCTCCGTCTTATCCGGGGTTCCGTTGCCAGAAACGTAGCGATTCTGATGACCGTAAAGGCTGACGCATACGGCCATGGGGCCGTTCAGGTCGCGCAAGCGGCCGACGAGCTGGTGGATTGGTTCGGAGTGGCAACTCTCGACGAAGCGCTCGAGCTTCGAAGGGCGGAAGTTCAGAAGAGAATCTTGATACTGAGCCCCGTTCTCGAAAAGGAGATCCCGCGTGTGGTCGACAACGGGTTTGCCACTACGGTTTCGTCGTGGGAGTTCGCCTGTTCGATCGCGAGTTATGCCGCGGCAAAGGGTAACGAGACGGAAGTGCATGTCGAGATCGATACGGGCATGGGCCGTACGGGATTTTTGCCGGCTGAAGCGGAAAACCTGATCACCAAGATCTCTAGACTCCGTGGGGTCAGTCTTGGCGGGCTCTTCACGCATTATCCCGTGTCTGATACCGACCCTGATTTCACACGTCAGCAAACCGAGCGGTTTCTCCGTCTCGTGGAGGTGCTGAAGTCGAGAGGCGTTGACATCCCGTTGATTCACAGCGCAAACAGCGCTGCAGTCTCGACGGTTCCGGAGACGCATATGGAGATGATTCGCCCGGGTCTTCTCGCATATGGGCACTTGCCCGGCGACATGAAACCGTTGCTACCCGTTCAACCCGTAATGAGCTGGAAGTCTCGGCTCGTTCAAGTCCGTCGAATTCCCAAGGGGACGTCGATTAGCTATGGTCGGTCGTTTACGACCAGCCGTGACACCGTGATGGGGGTGGTCCCCGTTGGATACGGGCACGGGTATCCGTTTCGCCTGTCGAATACGGGGAAGATGATTGTAGGTGGAGAGAGGGTCCCGATCATCGGGCGGGTTACGATGGACATGACGATGGTCGATTTGACCGATGTCACCCCCGCGCCACAACCGGGAGATGAGGTGGTTTTGATGGGTCGCGGGCGCGACGCAACAATTTCGGTGAATGACATCGCGCACTGGGCGGGAGTCATTTCGTACGAGATATTCTGCGGGATCAGCAAGCGTGTTCCCAGAACCTACCTGCGCGGCGGAAAGATCGAAGCATACAAATCTCTCCTGGGGCTAATCCCAAACCACGTCGGCGTGTGAGATCGCGTCCCACGAGCTGTGTCTCAGGACGCGAACGCAAACCGGATCCAACACCCTGTGGTGGATTCTTCGAAGGCGGCTCCGTTGCGATCATTTCAAAGAATCATCTGCATCGTCTTAGATGGAGTCGGAGTCGGTGAAGCTCCGGATGCGGCAAGCTTTGGCGACGCGGGGAGCAACAGCCTGGGTAATACGGCCCGGCACGTGGGGGCTCTGCGGCTTCCCACGCTCGAACGTATGGGGCTTGGCAATATCATCGCGATCGAAGGTGTAGGGCCGACGAATTCACCGCAGGCGTTTCACGGGAAGATGATACCGGTAGCGGTCGGGAAAGACAGTACGAGTGGTCACTGGGAGCTGATGGGGTGTGTATTAGACGAGGCATTCCCCGTCTACCCGGGTGGCTTTCCGGATCGAGTCATCGCGGCGTTCGAATCGAAGATCGGAAGGAGCGTAATCGGCAACAAACCGGCTAGCGGGACGGCGATCATCGAGGAACTCGGACGTGAACACATGAGGTCGGGGAATCCGATCGTGTACACCTCGCAAGACAGCGTGTTCCAAATCGCCGCGCACGAATCGGTCATTCCGTTGAACGAGCTGTATCGGTTCTGCGAAACCGCCAGGTCGCTTCTCGTTCCACCGGACAACGTGTGCAGGGTCATCGCACGGCCTTTTCTCGGTGAGCCCGGTGGCTTTTACCGAACCGGTGGAAGAAAAGACTACTCGCTGAAACCCGTCAAGCGGACGGTGCTCGATGCACTGGTGGAAAACGGTCAGTCGGTTCTTGCGATTGGGAAGATCGATGATCTTTTCGCCGGACAGGGGATAACGCATTCCATACCGACAAAGAGCAATCGCGAAGGAATGGACGCAACTCTCGACGCGGTTCGCAGCGGTGATGCGCCGTTTGTTTTTACGAATCTCGTTGATTTCGACACGATGTGGGGACACCGGAACGATCCCAGAGCTTACGCGCTGGGGTTGGAGGAGTTTGACTCCTATCTCGGACAGCTCGTGCGCGCCCTGACCGGGGATTCGCTCGTTGTCATCACCTCAGATCACGGGACCGATCCGACGACCCCGAGCACCGATCACAGCCGCGAATATGTTCCGCTTCTCGTTTACCACAAGGCGATTCAGAAAGCTGCAAGTTTGGGAACAAGGGCGTCGTTCGCCGATGTCGGCCGGACCGTGGCCGACAACTTTGGACTGGACGCGGAGTTTCCAGGCTGCGGCTTCCTACGGGAAGTGGCGTAGACGTTACGAGAAAGGGTTGACATGACTGCATGGGACAAGAATCTCTCCAAGATCATAGATCACACGATCCTCAAACCCGATGCGACGGAAACCGATATACGCCGGGTGTGTAGCGAAACACGCCAGTACCGATTCGCCGCGGTGGTCGTCCCACCTTGTTACGTTCCGTTGGCGGTCTCCGAGCTGGGTGGAAGTGGTGTTCCCGTGTGTTCGGTGGTTTCGTTTCCGTTAGGCTGGGAACCGCTTGACGTGAAATTGAAACAAACCGAGCGGCTTCTTTCTTTGGGCGCGGACGAGATCGACATGGTAATGAACGTTTCCGGTTTTCTGTCCGGGCAGATGAGTCTCGTCGAAAAGGAAATCGCCGAGATCGCGTCCCTTTGCAGTGACGGGGCGATACTGAAAGTGATCATCGAGACGGCCTATCTCGACCATGATCAAATCGCTCTCGCCGCCCAGCTCGGGGTCGAGGCCGGCGCGAATATCATCAAAACGTCTACCGGATTTGGCCCGCGCGGGGCGAGTGTGGATGATGTGCGGATCATCAAATCCGCTGTTTCGGATCGGGCCGGGATCAAGGCCGCCGGAGGGATTCGCACCAAACCTCAGGCGCAAGCGTTGGTGGAGGCGGGCGCGACTCGGCTGGGCTGCAGCACATCGGTAAGTCTCATATCGGAGGGGAAATCCGTCGGTTCTTCGGGCTAGTGGTCGTCGTCGAGGAGCTTGCGGTCGGCCTCACGGAGATCGTCGAGATCGCCAAGATCGGGAAGGGACCGTCTCAGTGTATATTCCTTTGCGCAGTGATCGCATGCCCGTTGGGGTTCGGTGCCATCAATGAACACCTCCCGCCGAGCTCGCTTGCAACGAGACATGGCCAGCAAACCGGTTTCCTCGCAAACGACCCGGTGGACGATCCCCTCCGGTTCGGGGAACGGTTCCCCTTGACGGTCTCGATAAGAGGCCTTCATCACCTCGGTCCAGGTTGGAAGCGACGCCCGTGCGCCGGTCATGTTCTTGCCCATCGATTTCTTGATGTCAAAACCGGTCCAAACCCCGACCACAATCTCGGGTGTAAAACCGACGAACCAGGCATCGGTGTACTCGTCGGTCGTCCCCGTTTTTCCCGCCACCGGCTCCATTAAACCCATCAACCGCGCGCCCCGTCCCGTACCTTCGTTGACAACCGATTCGAGCATACTCGTGATCATAAAGCTGGTTTGGGGACTCAGCACCTCTTCGCGGTAAATTGGGTTTTCTTCGAGGAGCTTGCCGTCCCTATCGAACACGCTCTTCACAACGATGGGCTCCGCGCGCACACCACCGGCGGCGATCGTTCCGTAGGCGCTTGTTATCTCCAACAGACTGACTTCCTCGGTGCCCAGCGCGAGCGAGTACACCGGATCGAGAGGACTCTTGACACCCATCCGGTGGGCGGCGCTGATCGCAGAGGCGGGGCCGAGCGAGAGAAGAACCCTGACCGCGGCAACATTGATCGATTTGTTGAGCGCATAGCGCATCGTGATCTCACCATCGAATCGTTCCTTGAAATTCCGCGGTTTGTACACGTCACAGTTTGGCAGATCGAGCACTATGGGGGCATCCAAGACAATGTCGGCGGGAGTGTATCCATTTTCGATCGCAGCGATGTAGATAAACGGCTTGAAGGCGCTCCCCGGTTGTCTTTTCGCCTGGACGGCACGGTTCCAGTTGCTGTGCTTGAAGCTACGTCCGCCAACCATAGCCCGAACGTATCCTGTTTGAACCTCTATGGCGATTACTGCTGACTGGACGTACTCGAGCTTGACCTCCTCCTCTTCCTCGCGCAGCGTCTCGTACTTCTCCTTTGTCTGGTCGTACCGTCGGGCGGCTTCGATTCGTTTCAAGTGTGTCTCCATGCTGTCCTCTGCGACCTTCTGGAGATATGGGTCGAGAGTTGTATATACCTGCAAACCGTCGTTGTAAATCCTGTCGGCACCGTACTTGTCCTCGAGGTACTGCCTGACGTGCTCGAGAAAATACGCGGCGAACTGCTCCCCTGCAGCGGCTTCGCCAAGCTTGATGGGTGTGCTCGCGACAGAGTCAGCAACCGCCCGCTCGAGCTTCCCGGCGTCGACCATCGAGTTGAGAACAGTCTCTCGTCGTTGCATTGCGCGGTCCAGGTTGAGATGAGGGGAATAGTCCCGGGGGTTCTTTGGCAGCCCCGCAAGAAGCGCCGCCTCTCCAATCGTCAGGTCTTTCACGCCTTTTCTGAAAAACTCACGCGCGGCGGCTTCCACGCCGTAGGCCCCAGACCCAAAGTAGATCTGGTTTAGGTACATCTCGAGTATCTCGTCTTTGGAGTAGGTTCGTTCGATCTTGAGCGCGAGAATCGCCTCCTTGATCTTTCGCGTCATCGAGACGTCGAACATCGTAAAGAGATTCCGTGCCAGCTGCTGAGTGATCGTGCTGGCGCCCTGAACGATTTCGCCCGCCTGGAGGTTTCTGATGGTCGCCCGGAGAATGCCAAACAAATCGATGCCCCAGTGCGAGTAGAACTTTCGATCCTCGATCGCTATGATCGCGTCTGTGAAATGTTCGGGGATGTCTTCGAGAGGAATGAGGACGCGGTTCTGCTGGTAGAGCTCGCCGATCAATGAGCTGTCGGCGGCGAACACTTGCGTCTTGAGTGATGGCTCGAAATTCTCCAGACGAGCCGTGCTCGGCAAATCGCGGGCGAAGTACTGATACACCCCCACGAAGGCGCCGAGCAGAAACACGGCGACGATAAGAGTGATCTTGGCGACTATGGCAAATCGACCACGTTCCATCTCGCACCCCGATTATGAGCGGTGGTTGCAAAAGCGCTGCCAATCGCTGGGCGCCGCGTGCAAACATACTAATTATGCCCATCCTGGAAAAGAACTTTTGGCGGGGGTAGTCTGGTCCGTTGGGTAAGCGCCGCCGAATGACCCCAAAAGCCGTCATCCAAGCCCGGTGTCGGGGGGGCGTTGCCGGGTGCTTTTCGCCTTGTTGCCCAAGATCTTTACTTGGCTGATCACGTCTGGTATAATCGGCCTAACTTGTCAAAAAGATGGGAGTTACTTCGATGGCAATCCGCCGTGGATCGAAAAGTGCCCCCATTCGACGACGGAGACGACGATGCGACCGGTCAAAACACAGCTCGAAATCATAAAGCAAGGGACTGTCGATGTGATCCCTGAAGACCTGTTGATCGAGAAACTCGAACGATCACTAAAGAACGAAGCGCCGTTACTTGTCAAACAAGGGTTTGACCCCACGGCCCCCGATATCCATCTTGGCCATACGGTGGGTCTGAAGAAATTGAAACAGTTCCAGGATTTGGGTCATCAGGTCTGTTTTCTTGTGGGTGATTTCACGGGGCTCATCGGTGACCCGAGCGGCAGGAGCGATACGCGTGTGAGAATGTCGCAAGACGAACTCGCCGAAAACGCCAAGACCTATACGGAACAGGCGTTCAAAATACTCGACCGAGAGAAGACGATCATTGAATTCAACAGCCGATGGCTGGCGAAACTGAATTTCGCGGAGGTCCTCGAGCTGGCATCCACACAAACGGTGGCGCGAATGTTGGAGAGGGACGACTTCGAAAAACGGTTCAAGAGCCAGAAACCGATCAGTCTTCTCGAGTTCGTTTACCCGTTGGCGCAGGGGTTCGACTCCGTTGCTCTAAAGGCCGACGTCGAACTCGGTGGGACGGACCAGAGGTTTAATCTGCTCATGGCCCGCGAAATCCAGAAGAACTACGGTCAAGAACCGCAGGTGATCGTCACCATGCCGCTCTTGGAGGGAACGGACGGCGTTGAGAAAATGAGCAAGTCGCTTGGGAACTACATCGGAATCACCGATCCCCCTGATGAGATCTTTGGAAAGACAATGAGCATCCCAGACGAGCTGATCGCAAAGTACTTCGAGCTGGTGAGCTCGAAGACACCGGAGGAAGTCCGTGCCGTCCGCAGGCGGCTTGGAGATCCAAAGACCAACCCTTCCCACCTGAAAAGAGAGCTGGCAAAGGATCTTATCACCCAGTACTACGACGCGGACCTAGCGGACGAGGCCGAGACGCACTTTGACCGAATTCACGTCGAACACGAAGTGCCGGACGAGATCGAACACGTCTCGATCGAGGGCGATGCGGAAGGTCTTTGGATTGTTGATGCGCTCGCCGAGTCGAAGCTCTGCAAGAGTAAATCGGACGCGAGGCGCATGATCCAACAAGGCGCAGTGAGCATCGACGGCGAGAAAGTGACGGACATCGAGCTTCGACTGGCCAAACAGAATGCCGCATACACTGTGAAGGTGGGGAAGCGTCGGTTTGTCTCTATCCGCGTTGTCTGATCGGTGGGTTCGTCTCGATGCGTTAGAATTAGGCGGCTGACAGGGGGTTTTGCGCTCGGGCGTAGTGGGGGCACGCCCGCTCGGACAGTCCTCGCGCGCCGTGCGGAGAGGCTTGAGAATCCCCACCGCATTCCGTGACATCGGCGCGCTGCGGAACTCGCCGGCGTACTCCCACTCGGCCTGAGCAACAGACCTCATTCGCATCCGGGTTTGACGCTTCAAGGATTGGATCCCGCAGCCATCGAGGGAAATCGCGTTGAGAGACGGATCACCCGATCGTGTGATCTCACTCCGTTGGCTGATAAACGTCTGAGACGGATCTTGCGCAAATGAGAATCGCCTTTGTCGAACCCCACCTGGAAATCTACGGCGGGATCCGCCGAGTTTTGGAACTCTCGAATCGTCTGACGCGGCTCGGTGAACACGTCACGATTTACCACCCATCGGGTGAGCCGTGCCGATGGATGGAGAATCTGGCGGCGACGCGCCCTACTTCACAGCTGCTCCAAGACGAGTACGACGCGCTCATCTTCAATGAACCGACCGACTACAGGCTTGCGAGAAAAGCACGGGCGCGGCTCAGAGTGTTTTACATTCTCTGTCTGAATGAGCGGGAGCGGCTCAAGCGGTTCAGCATAAAACTCTTTTGGCCAAAGAAAGGCCGGTTGATGGCGCTCAAACGCGCCATCCAACTTCCGTTTCTAAAAATCGTCAACGCAACCTGGATGCAGGCGTACCTGAGGGATGAGTTGGGTGTCGAGACAGAGCTGTTGATTGGTGGAATCAACCGTGTCGTGTTTCACCCGGTCGAGGTCCCACGGGAACGGGGGAAGTTCCGGATCCTTTGTTCGGGCGATCCGCGTGAGCCAAAGGGGGTGGAGACGATTCGCCAAGCGGTGGCCAAGGTGCAAACACGATACCCCGGGGTCGAGCTTTTCACATATCACGGAAAGGGGATCCCGCAGGATAAGATGGCGGAGACGTACAGCTCTGCGGATCTGTTTGTCGACGCTCAGTGGTACGGGGGCTGGAACAATCCAGTGGCCGACGCAATGGCGTGTGGAGTGCCCGTGGTTTGCACCGATATCGGCGCGGTGACGGATTTCGCATTTCACGAGCAGACGGCGATTCTCGTGCGCGTGGGGGACGCGGATGGGATGGCGGCGGCCATCGAGAGGATGATCGAGAATCCGTCGCTTCGGGAACGGGTTAGACGCAATGGTTTGAACCGGATAACAAGATTCGACTGGGATCGGTCCGCCACACAGCTCGTGGAGATCATCAAGAAGCACCTGAAGTGAGATATACCGGCCACGTTGTGGAATATTGGAATCTATCCGCGAAAAAACCACGCTTAGAAATCGATTTTAGCCCTTGACAGACTATGGAGTTACGCCTATATTCATGTGTACCTCAAGAATCTGGGGAAGGCATATTTTTCCGCGGACAGGCTGAGGAATGGCTCAGTGTGTCCCTACGCTCTTTGACAATTCGATAGTGTATGAGGAGTTCAGCCTTTGCGGGGTTTGAAACCAATGGTGGAGTCCGTCCGGATTTCGCGGTTGGTTTAATCCCTGTGAAAAGACGCCCGGCTGGATGATTTCGACATTTCCTCAATTAATCCCGGTCGACAAACAAAACTCTGCTGCGGTGCTTAGGCGCTTGGAATCGGCAGAGGTTTTTTATCGGTTGGGACGGGGTGTCGTTCATCGAGTTGGGACCTTGGTTAAAACTCTACAACGGAGAGTTTGATCCTGGCTCAGAACGAACGCTGGCGGCGTGGATTAGGCATGCAAGTCGAACGAGAACGCTCCCTTCGGGGGGTTAGTACAGTGGCGAACGGGTGAGTAACGCGTGGGAAACCTGCCTTTGAGTGGGGGATAACAGTCCTAACGGATTGCTAATACCGCATGATGCTCTTGATCGCATGTTCAAGAGTTAAAGATGGCCTCTACATGTAAGCTGTCGCTTAGAGATGGTCCCGCGTCCTATTAGCTTGTTGGTGGGGTAACGGCCCACCAAGGCGGCGATGGGTAGCCGGCCTGAGAGGGTGGTCGGCCACACTGGGACTGAGATACGGCCCAGACTCCTACGGGAGGCAGCAGTCGAGAGGCTTCGGCAATGGGGGAAACCCTG
>CP070677.1:187141-193992 GCA_020352495.1 Candidatus Latescibacterota bacterium | reverse complement strand
GTATCGCTTGATGGCAGGGAAACGCGTAATTGCCAAAAAGATGGTGCTTCTCAGATAGTCAAACGCTCCCTCGCTACCGGTTCGACGGATTCCAAACAAAAACTCACGGGGTGTTTACGGTTCTGATGTGCGGGCTAGGAATCAGGTTGACCCTTTGGGGGCGAGACACAAGTGGATCTCGAAGACTCCCGGGAGGGCGTTCATGAGAATTATGATATTATGCCGGGTCACCGCCATCATCTTGAGTTGTGCGCTGTATGCGTCACAGGCCATCGCTAAAACTTGGCATGTACCCGGAGATGCTGCCACGATACAAGGCGGAATCAATCTGGCCTCCGCCAACGACACCGTGCTCGTGGCCTGTGGAATCTACTATGAGTACGACATACGGATGAAATCGGGCGTGTGCCTGCGAAGCGAAACCGGTGACGCGAGTTGTGTGACGATCGACGCGCAACAACAAGACAGAGTGATTTATTGTCGGTTTGTGTCGAACACGGCTCACATCGAGGGATTCACAATCACGGGGGGTTTTGCCGAGAACTCCTTTCCGCTCGTATACGGCAATGGCGGTGGATTGTGCTGTCTGGATAACTCCTCCCCGACGGTCGAGAATTGCACCATCACGGGCGATTCCGCCGACTGGAACGGTGGCGGCGTGTACTGTGGCGTTAATTCCTCACCAACGTTCATCAATTGCACGATCACGGGCAACTCGGCCCCAAACGGCGGCTCAGGGATGTGTTTCCAGGAAAACTCTGATGCCACGATGACCGACTGCACGATTTCCGACAACTTTGGCGACGGGATATGGGTAAGTTCCTCCTCCATCTTCCTTCAAGTCACTAACTGCGTTTTCTCCGGCAACTCCAAGAGCGGGATTAAATGCAGTAGTGGAAGCTCTGTCATACTCACCGACTGTAACTTCTCCGACAACTCGGGCGGGGGGGCAGTGGCCTATGGCTCGTCCTCCCCTACTTTCACGAACTGCACGTTCTCAAATAACTCCAGCGTTCGAGGCGGCGGGATGTCAATCACTAGTAATGCCATTGCTACACTCACCAGCTGCGCGTTCACCGGCAATTCGGCTATCAACGATGGTGGGGGAATCATGTTAGAAGACGCCTCTGCCACACTTGTCGATTGTTCCTTTACCAACAACTCAGCCAAGAATGGCGGCGGTGTGTATCTGGAGGGAACTTCGACTCTGACCGCGGATACTACGGAATTTTATAACAATACAGTCTCAAACGAAGGTGCGCGTGGTTTTATCGGGAGCGGGAGTGAAGCAATCCTCACCTGCTGCGTCGCGGACCTCAGCGGCTTTGCCGGTGATGGGACGATTACTCTGAATAATGAAGGGTGTTTCTCGCCAACCGAGCCAACAACGTGGGGGAGACTGAAGGCCCTGTACCGGTAGAACCCAACCTTTTGCGAAAGGGGTTCGGCCTCGCGGATAGTCAAGCGCATAGTTGAAGGCTCCCTCGCTACCGGTTCGAGGGACTCCAAATAAAACCTAACGGCGTGTTTATGGTTCTTTGGCACGGATTTGAAATGGAATCGACTCTTCGGGGGCGTGACACAACTGGATCTCGATGATTGTCAGGAGGATTGTCATGAGGATAAATATGTTTTGCCGGGTCGCCACTGTCATTTTGGGTTGCACGTTGTGTGCGTTACCGGCAATCGCCAAGACTTGGCACGTTCCGGGAGACGCCGCCACGATCAAAGGGGGGATAGCCCTGGCCTCTTCCGGTGACACCGTTCTTGTGGCGTGTGGGACTTACTATGAGTACGACATAAGAATGAAATCCGGGGTGTGCCTGCGGAGCGAAACGGGTGACGCGAGCTGTGTGACGATCGACGCGCAACAACAGGACAATGTGATCTACTGCCGGTTTGTGGCGAGCACGGCTCGCATCGAGGGGTTTACCATTACGGGAGGTCTTGCGCAGGGTACCATGACGGACCAACGCAGCGGTGGTGGATTGTGCTGTTTGGATAACTCTTCCCCAACGGTCGAGAATTGCACCTTTACGGGCGATTCGGCCGACTGGAACGGCGGCGGCGTCTACTGTTGTTACAACTCCTCACCAACATTCATCAATTGTACGATCTCTTATAATTCGGCTTCGAACGGCGGTTCAGGGATGTGTTTTCAGGATAACTCTGATCCCACGATGACCGACTGCACGATTTCCGATAACTTTGGTACCGGGATCTGGACCGGCAATGGCGCCTCCCCCACACTCACGGGCTGCACGTTTTCGGGCAATTCGAAAAGCGCGATTTACTGTGGATATAATGGCGGCCATCTCACCGCCATCGACTGCGAGTTTTCCTCCAACACCGCCGGCCAAGGTGGTGGAATGAGGTTCTGGAACTCGAGTGCCACGCTGACAGAGTGCGAGTTCTCAGATAACAGCGCCTCAAACGGGGGGGCCCTGTGCCTCAACGACGCATCGGTGGCACTCATCAACTGCTCGATCACTGGGAACTCGGCCTATGAAGGCGGCGGGATATATCTGAACGACTCAACACAAGGCGCTTCGTATTTGACAGCGGATACAACGGAATTCTTTGACAACACGGCCACGAATGACGGAGCGCATGGCCTCGTGGGAAGTGGGAGTGAGCTGGTCCTCACGTGTAGCGTTTCTGACCTCAGCGGGTTTGCCGGTGCGGGGACCATAGTCCTTAACTACGACGGGTGTTTCTCGCCAACAAAACCGGTCACGTGGGGCCGGTTGAAGGAGTTGTACCGGTAAAACCCAAAGTTCCAAAGCGCCTAGGCGCTGGCTATCCCGGACCTGCTAAACACAAGTGGATTAACAAGGGCAAGGTCATGGCGAATCTCGAACAATACGTCGCGATGAGCGTGCCGTTGTGACGTTGCGATAACGTTTCATATCGATTTTGGAGGCGTGTAGTGAGGGGAAGTCTCAACATATCAGGAGGGGGTCTCATAAAGGCGACGATATTATGTCAGGCCGCCATCCTATTTTTGACCTGCGCGTGTCATACGCCAACTGTCACAGCCAAGACTTGGCATGTTCCTGGAGATGCCGCCACGATACAAGACGGGATCAATTTGGCATCGGCCAACGACACCGTGATCGTGGCCTGTGGAACGTACTATGAGTACGACCTCAAGATGAAGTCCGGGGTCTGCCTGCGGAGCGCCACAGGCGACGCCGGTTGTGTGACAATCGACGCACAACAACAGGACCGGGTGTTTTATTGCCGGTTTGTGACAAGTGCGGCGCGCATCGAGGGGTTTACGATCACCGGCGGGTTTGCCTCCGAGGGCGGCGGATTGTACTGCTTGGATAACTCCTCACCGTCGTTGAAAAACTGCGTCATTAGTGGCGACTCGGCTTCCGATTGGGGTGGTGGAGTGTACTGTAGCGTGAACTCTTCTCCCGCGTTCGTCAACTGCGCCATCACAGGCAACTCGGCCGAAAGTGGAGGCGGGGGGATGTATTGCCTCGAGAACTCGTCTCCCGCCCTCACCGACTGTTCCATCTCCGGCAATTCCGCCACCACAGGCGGTGGTATGCTTTGTTACCACTTTTGCTCCCCGACACTCACAAACTGTACAATCTCCAACAACTGGAGCGTTTATGGAGGTGGGATAAGGGTCTCCCTCAACTGTGACGCCACACTCACCGACTGCACTTTCTCAGACAACGTCGCCGATAGTAGAGGCGGTGGGATGGGCACTGCTTTTGGGGGGTCTGCCACACTTACGAACTGCACCTTTTTAAACAACTCTGCCTATTCGGGTGGCGCGGTGTGTCTTGCGAGCGACGGTTCTGTGACGTTCACGAACTGCTCGCTGATTGGAAACTCAGCCTCCTCCGACGGCGGCGGGATAAAGATACAATGCAACGGCGGTTGCGCTTCGACCACGCTCATCAGTTGTTCGCTGACCGACAACTCAGCACGGACCGGCGGTGGCATATACTTGGAAGGTGCGACGTATTTCGCTGCTGACACCACTGAATTCCATAACAACACGGCGTCAACCAGCGGGGCGAACGGTTATGTCGAGAGCGAGGGCGAAGTGGTGCTCACTTGCTGCGTCTCGGACCTCGGCGGTTTCGAGGGTGATGGAACCATTACTCTAAATAACGAAGGATGTTTCTCGCCAACCGAGCCCACAACCTGGGGGAGGCTAAAGGCTCTTTACCGGTAGAATCTATCCCCGTTTAGAGGGAATTCGAAGCCGAAGACTGACGATCCATGGGCTGGTTTCCGCCGCATGTTCCGATCGGCGATTCCACTTAGCTGCGAAGGCGGAGCTCACTATCTCCTCGACCGTAGTTCTCGCAGTGCTCCCCAACCTTGACGACGCTCGGCAATATCCGGCGAAAACAAGGCACCCAGTATCTTTCTGTCCTTATTATAAAGCTGCGGGTTTAGAAGAAATTTATCCGCGCCCGATTCCCGAAGCCTCGCGAACGCGATCCGAAGCCCCACACGCCAAAACGGGTGTACCCTGAGCAGATACTCGAATAAGAGTATACCGATGGCAAAATAGTCTGACTCTGGCGTCAACTCCCCGGAGAGGTGCTCGGGGGAGCCGTACATCAACCGCTGATGATCTTCGTTTACAGGGGGTTGCCCGCCGCCCTTCGAGTCAACACTGTGCAGCAAGCCAATGATCGTGACGTCACCCGAGGTGTCGAGCAAGACACTGTCCCGGCGTAGACCGGCATGAACGATGCCTTTTCCGTGAAGATAGTCCAAACCGTCCTGCAGCTGATGGAAAATCGACAAACCAATAGAATCCCGGCTGAGCGATGCTTCGACGGGAGGACCGGCGACGACCTGGAACTCCTCAGCTTCGAAATATCTGGCAACCAGTATCGTGAAGTCGGATTCGGTCAGAATATCGTGATACTTGATGATGTTCTTGTGGGACAGTCCCGAACAGATTTCGAATTCGCGTCCGAGGAGGTTTTTGGGGTCCCGAGTTTTTGACAAAATCTTCAATATCACGAGCGAGCCATCGTTTTCGTCAACAGCGCGAAAACACTGATCGAAAACAAGATCTTCAACACGGTATCGCCCACCGATTGGATTCTTCAACAAACGAGACAATCTGCGATCTTCTTCGGCGATGGTCTCATTAGTCCACTGCTCCAGCGGCCACCCAAACGAATACGTTCTCAGTCTGTCAGATATTCTCTCCCACAGACTCATCGTGTGGCTTCAATGTTTAGGGGTTAGGACGGCGTGGGACGCCTCCCCTAACCCGCAGCCTAAGTACGATCCCACCAGTGCCCCCTCAAATCCTCATCGTGCTAACCGTTGTTGAATATAATAGAGAACCCAAACATCATCCTATGCACGTTGACGTCCACATCACGCCCGTGCACGTACCAGTAAGGCACATCCCGTTCATAAGAACTGCGTTCAAACCGGTACTCTGCGCGAAAGGCAACATGCTTATTTAGGAACGCCTTTAGACCAAGCCCGGCATCAAGAACGAAAACGGACTCGTCAACATCCGCCGCCAGGTTTGCGATACGAACGGCATTGCCAAACCCGATTCCCGCCAAAACGAACGGCCGGACCCGGCTACCCTCCAGAAAGTTGTATGCCGCATTCAGCAAAAACACTGCGCCGGTGAGTTCGGATTCGTCAGGAAAGAAAACACTGATTTCGGGTTCGAGTTCGAAACCCTTGACAAGAAACACGCCGAGTCTTACCGGGATGACAACCAGCAATTCATCGTCGCCCCTGTCATCGTCAATGAAGTCGACGGTTGGTGACGTGGAAAGCTCGATCGTGCTTGGCGGGGTTTGGGCAAACGCGATTCCAAATACAAGCATCGTGAAAGCCAGCACAAACAAAACGGATTTCATGAGCTGTCCCCTTCCACAAGACAGGTCTACAACCTCTTGTTGCCCGTGCGACCAACGATCCCCCTCAGCTGTCACGGGCCATTTAGACGCCCCTGCTGCCATCTGTCCCTTTTAACAGGTTCGGTGTGCTGATCCACGCTACCCTCCAGTCCACACCCTCCCCAACGAGACACACAACCCCACCGTTCTCGAATCGCACGACTTCTCTATCCGGATCGCCGGCGATCAATAGGCCGGCCAACCGGTTGAGAAACGGAAGATGTCCCACCACCATTATCGAGTCGCGATGCTCCTTTAACGCATCGGCGAGAGGTCGAACATCATCTTTTGGACTCAGGCCTGTGTGTGCCTTCAGACCCTTCACCGGCAGCAGGTGTCTGGCAAAGACCCCAGCTGTCTGTTCAGCCCGCTTCTTCCCACTATGGCGGATCTCCGTAACGCTTACCCCAGCCTTGGCTATCCACGCCGCCACTCGCTCTACGGCTTTGACACCTTCATGGGTCAGCGGCCGCGCCGGATCTTCGGCATCGCTTTTGGCTTGACCGTGTTGGACCAGGTATAGATTCATGACTACCCCCGGCGTTAGTTACACATCGTCCGCTCTCGCTTTGTCTCTTCACCCACAGAGATCTCAACCTGACGATATCTGCCCGGCGGGAAACTGGCGTGCATATCAATCCGAACCTCAAAAGCGCCGCGTTCTATGTAATCACAATACAGTCTCGCCGTCGGGACCACCTCGTCCTCGAGAATGGTAACAACCAGCGTATCCGGTACCAGATTGATCATTCGGATATGCGGCGATGGACAAAACGGATTCGGGTGCTTGGTTAAATCGTACGTTTTGACCGTTATGTCGGGGTCGCTTCCAAAGACCAAATACCATGGGGACACCCTGAGTGTGTCGCCCTCGATCTTGAGGGGGAGCGCCCTGAGAGAGACGGTTGCGATTTTGGGACTTAGGTTTCCGGCTTCGCT
>CP070677.1:180593-187041 GCA_020352495.1 Candidatus Latescibacterota bacterium | reverse complement strand
GATCGGGCAAGGGGTTGTGTTGCGGGCGCTCCCGGCATTCCATAGGGTCTAATCTTGGGGGACAAAACGACGAACGCGCCACAAGCTCGAAAAAGGCGCCTGACGGAACTGAACACCGGAGTCTTGCGGCGCGTCGTGATCTGAAAACAAACTCGCCGTCGTGCAAAAGCTATTCCCAACCGCCCAAGCGTCCACTTCGAATACCCTGATTCTTTGGGGGGCAATGGTTGAGTGATGAGGTGTCAAAACATCTTTACACTCGGTCAATTTGCACGTCTTTGACGAACTTCCCATACCAACGGTTACTATCGAGGTTACTCTCCTTGGACCGCCCGCTCAGGAAGGCGCTTGTGAACCCGCCAGCACGACCGGCACGCTGTTCGAGAGACCCAATGTTGGTCTTTGGTCCGTCATGCACGCTTTACAGTGCCGTGTAGTCCTTTTCTTACAAACAAACGATATCGTCTCCGTGTCGCTCGGGTTTTTGCAACGTCGTCTCGCATTTCGGCGCGCCGCCGTTTTGCGGTGATGTCCGTGTGGGGTGGTGAAGGAAGGGTCGTTTTGTTTCTACCGAAGGGTTTTATCGCGGTGGGGCTATCGAGTACCACCCATCAAGGTTTGAATCAGACTCTTGTCGTTGGCCAGGGTATACCACGATCCTGTGGCCGTGATCGGATCGACGACAAAGATCAGGTCGATGACAACGAGTAACAGAAGAATTACCAACAGGGCCCTGCGGCCCAACACCATCGAGGCAAGAAGAACAAAAAACGGGACAAACATCAGAAATCGGTAATTCAAACCGGACCCAAAAACCAGACGGTACGGGAATGAAAACATCAGAAAGCAGAAGGAATACTTGGCCATAGGTGAGCGGAGTCTTTCGATGATCAGCGGCAATCCAATCAAGAGAAATATCAACGACGCATTGTATCCCACGACCCGTTTTAGAGTGGACACAACTGGTCTCTCTTGTCTGACCTTGTCCCCCTTCTCTTGCCGTATCACCGGTCCGGCGAGCCCAAAATCCGAGACATCTTCGCCTCGTGTGTCAAAAGTCCTACCCGTTACGGGTGTCAGAATCTCCTTGATCTCGGAAACCGGGTTTGCAAAAGGGGACAAAACGACTATACCAATGATCGCGAACAGAACGAGACCGCGCGTGGCCCTTGTAAGAAATACACCGAGTTCTCCACGGTTTCCGTTTCGGTAGACCTGTATCGCTTCTATGGCCAGGTAGAGGATCGCACCCGCCAGCACAAAAACGGCGGTGTTCTTCGACGCCAATGCAAGTCCAAAAAACACACCCGCGATGAGATACCGTTTTTTGACAAGGTAGTAAGAAGCGGCCAGGGCAAAGGGGGCAAGAATGGCGTCATGGTGGATATTCGAAAAAAACATCAACGACGTCGGGAAGCAAGCCATCAGGCCCGCTGCGATCCAGGCCCGCTCTTCGGAAAATTCTCTTTTGACGATTCTGTAGATCAGAAGGATACAGAGAAGTCCCGCGATGATACTGGGTAGCCGGACGATGATGAATAGGGGATGGTAGTTCGTGGTGAACTGATAGTGGAGAAGATCGGGTCCCCTCGACGTGAGAGCCTTCACCAAAGCCAACGACGGAATGCTGAGTATCGCGGGTAGCAAGGGTTTACCCGCACCGTGTTGATAAAAGCGATCAGGTTCGGGGACGACGAGACGCTGACTGTAATCGTCGAGACGTTTCTCCTCAGTTTTCGGGGGTTTTTCATAATGGAACCGCTCTTCTTCTTTCCTGAAAAGAGTTTTGTGCTTCTCTTTGATGACAGGAGAAAACAGCGGTCTGTAATTCCAGTAGAAGAAATACGACTTGGCGGCGCACTTCAACGCGTCCGAAGTGTTTCCTTCTTTTAGATAACCGGCGGTATAGTCGCCGCCAAGCATCTCGTATGGCTCTTTGACAAAGCTGAATTCGTCTATGTCGAGAAGCCTCGATCCAAAAACCCAGCTCAAAAGAAGAAAGAAAACACAGATGTAAAGGAGAGGGTGTCTCTTCATTTATTTGGGGCCTCTGATGACCTGATCGGCGATCAATTGGAATATCTCTCTATTTCTTCTCCCGATCGTGTCCAGTATCATGCCCGTCACGAATGAAAGGAACGACAGCATCACGATCCCCGCCGCGAGCACCGAGGTGGATGGGTGGGTGACCTTTCCCGTCTTGAAGAACTCGATCACCGGGATCCCACCGAGTCCGAAGCCCAACAACAGGCCGATCACACCAATGGTCGAGAAAAACTTCAGAGGTTTGTAGTCCTTGAAGATCCAGAAGATCGTCCTGATGATTAGAACCGCGTCCACATAGGTGTTGAGCTTCGAATAGCTCCCGGCCGGTCGTTCTCGATATTCGATCGGGATCTCCTCGATGACAAAGTTCCTGTCGATCGCCTGTAGAGTCAGCTCCGTCTCGACCTCGAAGCCTCTGCTCAGAACCGTCGAGGTTTTGACAAAACGTTTGTTAAAGCAACGGTATCCAGACAGGATATCCCGAAGCTTTGTGCCAAATATCACGTTGATCATGTTTTTTATCAATTCGTTTCCGAATTTGTGAAACCGTCGGAACGATTTATCTGTGTAGGTCTCGAGCCGAACTCCAACCGTTACGTCGGCGCGCTGCTCAAGAACCGGCTCGATCAGCTCGTGGACTTGTTTGGAAGGGTATGTCGCGTCACCGTCGACCATCACGTACACATCCGCATCGACATCACGAAACATACTGCGAACGACGTTTCCTTTTCCTGGTTTTGGCTCGCTTTTTACTATCGCCCCCGCCTCAGCGGCCTTTGGGGCGGTAAGGTCGGTGCTGTTATTGTCGTAAACATAGATCTTGGCCTCGGGGAGTTCTTTTCTGAAATCCGCGACCACACGACCGATTGTCGTTTCTTCGTTGTAGCAGGGTATCAACACCGCGATTTCAGCCATATTGTTCCTCCCGCTCTATGACAAAGTGGTCATTTGATGTACCCGAGCGCTCGCAGTTGCTCTCGAAGCTTCTCTTCGTATTCGATATTGGCGTCCTCTCCCTCTTCGAGGGGTGGTGGGACGAACATGTTTGCCACCTCGAGAGCCAGGTGGCCCTCTAGACGACGTACCGTCTCGGGCTCGGCGTCAATTAGATTTTGAAGTTCGCCGGGGTCGTTGGTCAGATTGTAGAGCTCAGCGATTTCGTCGTCGATCGTGACGAGCTTAAAGGGCCCCTCGTAGATCGCGCGAAGGTCTTTGTCGGCGTACTTGACTCTGTGGCCCGCCCATCCGTTCCTCCGGCCGTTCTCCAGGATTGTGACCGCCGCCTCGGTCGCACGGTTGGTTGAGTGAACCGATTCCGGTATGGGTAAGCCGAGTTCACCGAGGATCAAAGAGAAGATGTCCACCAGTCCGATCCGGTTTGCCACACGGGTGCCCCCGTCTCTTCCGCCAGGGTAGCGGATGATGAGTGGCACCCAGGCCACGTCTTCAAAGAGCCACCCATCGTGTCCGACAAGCCCGTGTTCTCCATAGGAGTGTCCGTGGTCCGAAGTAACGATCAGAAGCGTGTTGTCGTATGCATCCATGGCTTTCAGCTTGTCGAATAACCTGCCCAACTCGTGGTCCATCGTGAGGATCTCGGAATCGTACAAGGTTATCCAATGGTCTCTCTCCCAATCGGTTATCTCTCGCGTCCCATTTGTGACGGCGATCTCGGTGGCGACCTGTCCTGCGAAAAAGCTCCGGAAAGGGTCACGTGCCCCCGCAAACGCGTTGCGGAAAGGATAAACGGGGTTCAGCCGGCAGTGTGCGTCGAAATGGTTGATAAAAAGAAAGAAAGGGGAATTGGCGTTTTTGTCGAGCCACCTAAACACAAATTCGTCGTTTTGGCTCGCCCGTCTTTTTCCGACGGACGAGAAGAAATTCGGTACGAGCCTGTTGATGAGTTCGCTCAAGAAGGGGACATTCGCAGGAAGGGTGTCCTCGAAAAAGTCGAACCCGTCGCCAAAACCAAACCGTCGCGAACAAAACGGACCGGCCACCACGGCACCCGTACGATATCCCGCAGCGTCTAGCACCTCCGTTAGAGTGATGTGAGCACTGCGAAGTCGTTTGCAGCCCCAGTATTCCGAAAGCTCGGATGGATACCGGCCGGTGAAGAGGGTCTGATGGCTCGGAAGCGTCCACGCAGAGTGCGCCACAGCTCGTTCATACACCACGGATGATTGCGCAAGTTCGGTCAGATTTGGGACGGTTTCGCGCTCGTAGCCGTACAAATTGAGGTTGTGGGCTCGGACGGTGTCGAGGGTGATGAGGATTACGTTTGGTATGTCCGAGGAAATCTCACTCTTGGACTCCGGCTCCCGGTTCGGAGCCGCGCGTCTGTCTGCCGTCCGCGAATGGTGCACAACGGTCAGACCCGCAAGGAGAACCGTGACAACCACGGCCGTGGCAGTAAGCACACCGAGGTTTTCAAGCCAGCGGCGCAGGGGCCAGCCTATGATGGCGAAAAGGAGCCAGCGGATCACAAAAAACGCGAGAACCGCCAGTACCATGACGCCGAGGAGGGCCAGAAGCCCGCGTATATCGAGAATCCCCACGTCATGTGGCAGGGCGCGGGCAAAAAGATACGTAACCAGTCCCGCGAAAAAAAGAAGGGTACCAATAACAACGGCCACATTGATGATCAACTCGGATCTAGAGAGGCTTCGCCCCGCGGTCCGCGCTAACCTCTCGACGATGACACCCACGAGTCCGCCGAGGATGATCCCTGAGACCCCGTAGGCGACAAAGCTCTGGAGCAGAAGGGACGCCTCATTGTAGACGCCAAACGTGATCCCGCCTTTGTATGTCAACCATAGCGCCTCGATCGCCGCCCCGATGCCGGCGAAGATATATCCTGTGGACATGCCGAGAAGAACTGCTCTTTTCATATCGTGTCCGATACCCCGTGTTCAGGTGCGAGAAACGGTGAATTTCGGCGAGACTATAGCACGGGCAAGCATTTGCCGCAAGCCGCGTTGCCTTGGGTGATACCGCCCATTCAATCACACGATTTTTGGGTTGAAATCCCGAGGCGGCAGAGACAAGCGGCTTGTGTTAGGGTCTTCGAGGTCGTCTAGCCGATTCTGCAACCGTCCGAACCAGCCTCAACCGGATCAGTTAAGTCACTGTATGTCAGTCGCATACATCATTGTTACACCTCCGTGGATCGTAGGTTGTCGGTGATCGCGGGTGAGTCTGGCCAAGTAATTGCAGAAGAGGCAGCAGGAGAACCCAAGGGGAGTGACGCTGGCGTCTCACCTGGCTTCACTCGTTGTTGACTTGGTACCGCGCCGACCTGCAAAACCGCATCCACAGCAGAACCTCCACGGTTTCTAATCCATGGGTACCTTCGTGTAGCAAGAGGCTATCTATAAAGATCTCTCATTGAGACAACAGAGAGAGTCAAATGTGTTTGCTCAACTAAAATCGCAGGCCAAGGCACTCGCGATTTTCCTCGTCACGCTTTATCTGCTGCCGTTGTGTTTGCTGGTAGTCGTTGTCATAGTAAGCTGGCATAACGGTATCGATGTCGGCCGATTCACCCGTGATCCGACGGCGGTTGCGCACGTGCATCCGTTTACCGGCGCGTTATCGAGTTTTGGAGCTATGTTGTGGGCCGCTTCGGCGGCCATATGTCTGTTTGGTTGGGCGATATTCCGGCACGTGGAAGGCAAGGCGAGGTTCTCACAGTTTTTGTTCTTCTCAGGCCTTTTGACGGTGCTTTTCTTAATAGACGACGTTTTTCTTTTTCACGAATGGATATTCCCTCGGTATCTCGGTCTGAGCGAGGGGATCGTGTTGGTCATCTACGGAGTTCTGGTGCTACGTGGAATCGTGGAGCACAAAAAATGCATCCTCGAGACAGACTATCTCATCCTTCTGATCGCGCTTGGCTGTTTTGGATTGTCGTTGTTCATCGACGAGTTCGGGTCTCGCACTATGGGACAGTATGTCGGGCACTGGCGTGTCATTGTTGAGGACGGATACAAACTGCTCGGTATCGTTGGCTGGTTTGGATATTTTTCGAGATCTTGTTTCGTTGCGATGAGGGCCAAGAGAGAACAACCCTCACACATGGGAGTGACGTCGGCGCCTCACCTGGCTTCACTCGTTGTTGACTCGGCACCGCGCCGACCAGTCGAAGTCCGAGGATTCCAACCTAGAGAGATGCATCGAATCCCCGTCCCGTATCGCGTTGTTCGGGCGCTGGACCGGTGGCGGCAAAGAAAAACGGGTGTTGATTTCGAGGAGCGCAGAGGATAGAATCAGTTTAGAATCCGGTCAATACTTGTTCACGTTGCTCTGAGGACCTTTCCTGGGCGCTGTGACGTGATCGGCTGATTCTTAAGAAACGAACTGCTCAGTACGAGGCGGCATAGCCAAGTGGCTAAGGCGACGG
>CP070677.1:174647-180493 GCA_020352495.1 Candidatus Latescibacterota bacterium | reverse complement strand
TTGTTTCCACCGATACGCAAAAGATCCTTATCGATGCGTTGTTTGACGAGGGCTTTGGCAGGTATCTCACACCATCGCTTTTGACTCGGCGGAAACTCACCCGAGCCAAACCACCCTTTGACAACGTCGACCTCATACTTGTCACACACTGGCACGGTGATCATTTCAACGCCAAGATGGTTGCCGATCACTTGAAGAACAACCCACGCGGTGTCCTGGTCGCACCGCAGCAAGTCGTGGAAAAACTCAAAGAAAGAAAAGATTTCGCGAAAATCGGCCGGCAGGTGGAGGAGGTCACACCGGCAACAGGCGCCGTCGTAAAGAAGACCATCAACAATATTGAGATGAAGATATTGGGCATGAAGCATGTCCCGTACCCCATAGACGGTGTCGACAAACATGCCAGGGTTCAGGTCCTGGGGTTCCTCGTCACTATTGGTGGCGTGACGTTCCTCCATGCGGGGGATGCCATATACGATCTCGACGAAGAGTTCATAGCCTTGTCAAAAATCGACAGGGAACACGTCGATATTCTTTTCATCGAGTACTTTGATCGATCGGAAAATTCGGCCAACATCGTACAGAATGTCATCCGGCCGGACAAAATCATCGGTATGCACGTGCCACCCAGTGATATAGAACTCGTCGAGGACACCTTTCGGCAAACGTACCCGGGCGGGATTCTATTTGGCAAATCGATGGAAAAGAAACAGATCGCTGTCTCTCCCCACGGCTCCCGAGACCCGGTGATCTTTGCTTCCTACGCTCAAAACGAGGAGCAACTCCACCACACGCTGATTCTCACAGAGAGCATCCGGACCTTTGCGGGCAAGTTCCAAGAAGCGCCGATCTGGTTGTTCATGCCGGATAACCTTGCTCGGACCCGAAAGCAAACGCTGGCAAAACTCGACACTCTCAATGTCGAAGTCAAAGTCAGCGACACACCAAAGGAAGCTTTGCCATTTTATTTTGCCGGAAAAACATTTGCCGCCGCGAAGTGTGAAGCCCTGGCGGAAGGAAGGACAAGAGTTCTCATATGGATGGACGAGGATACCGTCGTTCTTACGGAACCTACCGAAGTCGTTCTCGATGAGGGAATCAGTTTGGGGTACCGGCCTGTGATGCACAAGAATATAGGCTCGCTCTACGAAGAACCGCTCGACCAATTCTGGGCGAGGGTCTATGAGAAACTCGGAGTGTCCGATGATGCGGTTTTCCCGATGGTGACGGTGGCAAGCCGGGAGACACTCAGACCGTATTTCAATGCGGGTTTGCTCGTCGTCAGACCCGAGCGGGGCATTTTGAAAAAATGGGCCGAGAGCTTTCGAGTGCTCTACGGCGATCCCGTTTTTGTCGAGATGGTCGAGGAAGACATGTACAAACGGATCTTTCTTCACCAGGCAGCGCTCTCTGGAGCGATCCTCAACCGCCTTCGAAGAGAGGAAATGACGGAGCTCCCAAGAAAATTCAACTACCCGCTTTTCTTCAAACAAATGCACGGTGCCGAGGAGGAGTTCGACTCAATCGATGGCGTCGTATCATTTCGCTACGATGTCTATTTCAAAGATCCGGATCCCAACTGGAGCAAGAAGCTAAAAGGTGACCCCCAGAAAATCACCTGGCTCGCAGAGCGGTTGGGTAAACGGTAAGCCCCGTATTCCACGGTCATCAGTCCTCCGTTCCGCCAACGCCCCAATCGCCGTCGACCCCACGGCTAAAACGTTTTGTCAAACGCCCAGTCCGCGGGCACCCCCGATCCCGCAAATTTGGGTTTACGTAACGAGTTACAGTTGGTGATATAATCATACCGCCGGGCCGTCATACCCCAGTCCACCAGCTTCACCAAAAAGACACACCGGATCACGGCCCGCAAAACCGTACCCGCCAGAACGATGAAACAAACGGAACAATCCACCCACACTCACCGGGGGAGATCCATGAAACGAATCCTCGTCCTTCTTTTGGTTTGCCTTCTTGTGTCCTGCGGCAAGAAAGAGGAAAAAGAAAAAGCGCCACCACCCACGACGGCCGTGTGGCTCGAGGAGGCGCTCGATCTCGATAAGGCCATCGTTCGTACGCCACCCAAAATCGTATCGACAACGGCAAAGATCGACGTCGAATTCAGAGATCCCGTCGTTCCAAGTCATCTCGAAGGAAGTGTGCTCGATCAAAACCCGTTTGTCTTCGAGCCCCCGATCGAAGGCCACGCGAAATGGCTCTCACCACGGATCCTCCGTTTTGTTCCCGACGACAGACTACCGGCGGGGCAGCGTATCAGTGGCACTCTCTATGGCAAGATCGCGTTTGGGGAGCAAAAGAATGTAAACGACTTCCGCTTCTCGTTCAAGGTCGCCGAACAGGAAGTGCTCCGTCTCGATAGTGACTTTGTCGCCACACCCGAAGTCGAAAACGGAATGACCTATACAGGGACGATCGCGTTCGCACAACCGGTCGAACTCGACAAGATCAGGGGCAGCCTCGTCTTCGAAGGACCAAGGGGCAAGATCAAACTCGATGTCATCCAGGGTGAAAAACCGGATAAGATCCAGTTCTCGTCGGAAGTGATCGTTCGAACCACAACGGGACAGAATTTCACCATGTCCCTTCCCGGGCGGTACACGGCCGATGGCGAAAAATGGGAGCAGTCGGTTTTTCTCGCGGGGGTCGGGGAGTTCAAGGTCGTCGCTCACATGGATATGACGCCACCCGGAGCCGAAGAACCGACATATGGGTTCAGGTTTAGCGATCCCGTCAAGGACGACCTCGACCTTTCCGGTTACATAACCGTAGAACCCGAGATCGATTACGAAATGAGGGTCGACGGCAAGTATCTATTCCTTCAGGGCGATTTCTATCCCGGACGATCGTACAACATAACGATTGCCGCGGGGTTTCCCAGTGTATACGGGGCAAAACGCGCCACCGAGTTCAGAACCGCGTTCTCACTCGGCAACATCAAACCCGAAGTCCAGTGGCTCTCCCGGGGGATCTATCTTCCCACGGACAACAATTACCGGCTCCAGTTCAAATCGGTCAACATCGCCAAGGTCCGCGTCACGGTGACCGAGGTGTTTCCACAGAATATAGGCTTCTTCATCCAAAGGAACGCGCTCTACGACCAGACAAGTGGACCCCAGCGAGGGCGTTATGGTCATTTCACGTATCAAGATCTGAACCGTGTGGGTGAGCAGATCTTTAGTGAGTATGTCGAGATCACGGAAGATTGGAACAAGTGGGTCAAGACCGAACTCGACTTGAGCCCGGTCTTCAACGACAGACGCAATTCGGTTTTTGTCGTGGAGCTGCGGTTCACGATAGACGATCTCGTCGGCCGGTGTGTCAACGCCCAAGCCGAGCTGGAAGAAGGCGATTTGTATTACGAGTCGACCAACTATTATGACGATCCGTGTCAACCCGGCTACTACTACCAAAAGGGTCATCACAGCAAGATGTTGATTTCTTCGAACATCGGACTCACCGTCAAAAAGGCCGAAAACGGACTCCACGTTTTCGCCGCCGATGTGCTAACAGCCCGCCCTGTGCTGGGGCTCGAGCTTGGTCTTTATACCTACCAGAACAAACACGTCGAAAGCCAGACCACCGACGGTGCCGGTTACGCGTCGTTCACGGAGAAAGGATCGTACCTCTTCGGACGGCACTCGTCGGGGATCGCCTTGATCAACGATCGGCACCCGTCCTGGCAGCTAAACAACTTTGATGTTGGCGGAAGTGCCGGTGGGAAACGAGGCATCGATGTTTTTATGTACACCGATCGTGGCGTCCACCGGCCTGGCGATACGGTTCACCTTTCCGCGATCATCCGATTCGATCGTGCGGTACCACCCGAGCGTCAGCCGGTCACACTCGACGTCAAAAATCCGTTGGGCCAGACCGTTCACCAGGCCAAGGCCAACTGTGGTTTTAACGGTCATGTGTATTTCCCGATCGTGACCGATCTTTCGGATCCCACGGGGACATGGTACGCAAAGCTAAAGATCGGAGACGAGGAATTTAGCAAGGCTCTCAAGATCGAAACGGTCAAACCAAACCGTCTCAAGGTTGATGTCGATATTCCAGATGCGATCCGCCCGCCTCATCTAACTCTTAAAGGCACGGTTACCTGTAAATATCTGTTTGGGGCACCGGGCGCTGATTTGAAGTGCAACATAAACCTCGTGTTGGGAGGGCGGCGTTTTACGGCGGATGATTTTCGCGATTTCATTTTTGAGACACCTCTCAAAAGATTCGAATCCCGGACGCTGCCGCTTTTCGATGGAAAGCTCGACTCGCAAGGAATGAGAGAATTCGAGTTCAGGCTTCCGCAGCTCACAAATGCGCCGGGAATCGTCCAGGGCACCTTGAAAACAACGGTGTTCGAGAAGGGTGGAAACCCCGTGTCACGGACCGATGTCACGACGATCTATCCGTTCAGTGCGTACGCGGGGATCAAAGACGTATTTGAGTGGGGATCGGCGCGCGTGGGGGAGAATTTCAACGTTCCTCTCGTTGTTGTCGATGACAAGGGCAAACCGGTAGAGGGTCACAAGATCAAAGTCGCCGTATACGTGAACCGGCATCACTGGTGGTGGCATTCCGACCGAAGGGATCAAAAAGATTTTCGAAAGATGGAGTCGACGTACCTGATCGGCGAATACACCTACGTGTCGAAAACGACACCGATCGCCCACCCCCTCGCCGTCGAGGACTACGGGAGACACCTCATCGAAGTCACCGATGTGACATCGGGTCATGAGACCGGTCTGTTCTTTAGCGCATCTCAATGGGGAAGACCCGCCCCGACAGAAGAAAAAGAGAGAAACTTTCTCCAAATCGTGTCGGATAAAAACGTGTACAACATAGGTGATCAGGCAACGCTCACATTTGACACGCCAAGCGAAGGAATGGCGCTTTTTACCGTCGAACAGGGGGAGAAGGTTCTTCACCGCGAATGGAAACCCGTTGACACCGGTCAGACATCGTTCTCGTTTTCGCTTACGGAAGAGATGATCCCCAACTGTTATGCAGCGATCAGTCTCATCCAGCCACACAACCAGAACACAAACGATCTGCCGATGCGGCTCTATGGTGTCAAGACGTTGTATGTGGAGGATCAATCCACGCATCTACCGATGGAGCTGGCAGCGCCCGACGAGCTTCGGCCAAAACAGACGTTCACGATCGATGTCACGTCGCACGCCACCGAGCGGGCCACCTATACGATCGCGATCGTGGATGACGGGCTTCTCGATCTTACGGGTTTTGAGACACCGTCCGCGTGGGATCATTTCTTTCAGAAAATCAGACTCGGTGTCATCACCCGCGATAATTACGATGACATCATCGGGATTCTCTTTCCCGACATCGACCGGTATTTCTCGATTGGCGGAGGCGAAATGTTCGCCGCCGAGCGGGAAAAACGTCTCGATCGGAGCCGTGTCAAACGTTTCAAACCGGTTGTTCTTTTCAAAAAACCAATCGCCATAGACCCGGGAGAGACAGAGAAAATCCAGTTCGAGATGCCAAATTATGTGGGATCCGTTCGGGTCATGGTAGTTGGCGCTTCGGGGCACAGCTATTCGACGCTCGAGAAAACGGTTCCTGTCAAACAAGAACTCATGATTCTGCCTACGCTACCACGGGTCGCGCGACCGGGGGATGCGTTTTCGCTGCCCGTCTCGGTGTTTGCCACGGACAGCACGATCCGGAAGGTCGATCTGTCGCTCGCGCTCTCGGCCAATTTACGGGCCGAGGGACCGGCGACGGCAAGCCTCCCATTCGACAAACCCGGCGAGAAGGACACGGCGTTTTGGGTTAGCGTGGGAGATGCCATCGGTGCCGATACCGCG
>CP070677.1:172001-174547 GCA_020352495.1 Candidatus Latescibacterota bacterium | reverse complement strand
CACCATACCACCCAGTCCTAACATTGCTCCCCGCGAATTGGTCAGGTACAGCCCATACAATATGATGATCACTCCAGCAGCCGAGTACACCCGGAACGGGAGCTTACGAAAACGCCCGAGATCGAAAAGCAAGAACGGCAGCCCGACAAGCAGAGCCATCGCCAATGCGTTGGGATTTGCGAATCCGCCCAGCGACCGGATTCTCCCTTCGTCCATCACCGTCTGGCCACCTATGCCAGCTCCTGTGTGGAACTGAACGATTCCCTGCACGGCGAGAATGATTGTCAAAAAACCGAGCACGTTGACCACAACGCTCAGTTTTTTTTCCGAGTTGACTAGGTTTGTGATCAAAAAATACACCGCCACTAGAGTGCCAACGCTCAGAGCTGATCGCACGGCGCTGTCGATATCCGCGTGGGACAGATGTGATAACACTACACTCAAGAAAAAACACCACAATATTTTGTCTGTCGGGGTGTGAAATAATCTGACGGCCCTGCCCTCGAAAGCTCTGCGAAGGATCATGCTCCCCAGTGTTCCCCCACCTATCACCAACATCAGACGCGCGGTCGCAAGAACGGGAATGAACTCATGAGGGCGAATGTAGAGAAGAGTGAAATAAATGATCAGGCCAACAAACGGTTCTACGAAGAGGAGCGCAACGAAAAGGCCTACTAGAAACAACACCACTGCCGAGTCCAGCGATTTGACAAGAAAAAGCGACATCGCAATCGCGACAATTGAGACAAGCGCCACAGAAACTATGATTCTTATCCGCCGTTCATCCATTTTTCGATACCGACTTCTCTACTAGGACATCCAGACATTCGTGGAATAGTCGCGCGTCAGCTTTCACGATCTCCCCGGATCGACCTCTCGACAGCCCAACTTGGCGAATCCGGTGTGCAGGTTTTGTTAGTCCCGAACACACGTGAATGCCAAAACCACATCGCGAAAACCACTCCACTCGTCACCCAACCCGTTTTCGAAGTACGTCATCCATTCTATCAACGAGTATTTCCATTCGGTACTTCTCCAGCTCACTGTCGTTCCGCTTCAAATTCAACGCGCCCGTCCGCGCGGCGTTCAAGAAATCGATTATGGCCTCAGCCACGTCGGCCGGTTCTTCGGTGGCTACCGCAACACCCCGCCCCGTCTTTTCGACGATTCGCGTCGCATCTCCCCGGGGTGCCAGCGCAAGAATCGGCCTCGGAGAAAACAGGTAAGGGTAGAGTTTGCTCGGAACGCACGTTTCGAACCCCTTGGCGTGCGGTAAGAGGAGCAACAGCGCCGTTGCGTCCCGTATCATTCGCAGACTCTCATCGAAGGGGATTCTTCCCTTGAATTCGATCGAACCCTGCAAATGACTGTCTGAAATCCCCCGGAGTATCGATTCCCCGGGAACGCGACCAAATACCCAAAGCTTGGGAAGTCTCGCGGTTCCCTGTTCACGCATGAACCGCAGCGCTCGCACATACGTGTCCAACATGCCTGGATAAACCTCGCCCGTGTAAACAAAGTCGCATCCTGGTTGATCCCGGTTCGATGTCGTCCAATCACACGCAACCTCGGTGTCAAATCCGTTTGTGATCACCAACGCCTTTTTCTCGATCGGGTCTCCGAGCCATTCGATCAGCGCTTCGTAGTTTCCTGGCGTATTCGTCACGACTGCGTCGCACCGGGTCAGCACCTTCGACTCGACAAAACGACGGATTCTCCGGTCCCACTTGCGTTTTGTCCCTCGCTCCGGGATCGTCCACGGGTCCCTGAAGTCCGTTACCCACCGGAAACTCCTGAGCTTTCGAAGAAGCAGTACAGCCAATTGCAGGGAGTGAGGTAGACTCGAGCTCAGAACCACGTCATACCGTTCGTTAGCCATGAGCCGCCAGGATCTGAACAGCAGTGGCAAAAGCCAACCCGCTTTGGGATCGGGGAACGCCGTTGCCCTTATGATCAAGGCGAAGACGCGCCTCACCATCCGGGAACACCACGACCGCCAGCCAAATCTTCCTAGTCGCTCGTCCGGGAACTCGGTCAACGTCTCCGCGTCCGAGCGTCCCTCGATCCGCTGTACGAGCCACCGTTCGAGACGTCGCAACTCGAACGACCATGTGCGCACCACTCTCACGCCCTCGGGGATGAGCTCCAGGGAATCCTCGCTGGTGTGAACGAACGAGCGTTTGACCGTCAGAACCGTGACGTCCCAGTTTTTTCTTAGAAGGTACTTCGTCATACCCGCCACACGCAGCATCCCAGCGCTCGTAACCGGCGGAAAATCGTACGCCACGAGTAGCAATTTTCGCCTCCGTTCATTCTGCTGCGCATTCGACGCCACCTGTCCCACTCCTCTGCCATTCTTACGGCCAATCAACACGGTGCCCACACCGAGCGTGTCGGATCACCGGTAACGGCAATCTTGGGCTCGCCCCGACCCCTCTCTCCCACACACTGCAAACAACCTCCGCCAGCATATCAACCTTTCTTGTTATGGATCTCCCAGTAGACCTCTTCATATTTTGCGGTCATTTGTTCGATTCCAAAACGCT
>CP070677.1:153243-171901 GCA_020352495.1 Candidatus Latescibacterota bacterium | reverse complement strand
GTGTCGATTGGCCGGTAAGCGCGGAGAGCGTGAGTGCCGTACGGAGCACCTGCCCCCCGCCTTCACCATAGGATCCGTCGATCTCGATCATCGATATCCTATCTCCGTCTGACGTGACTGAGACCGCGTTTGTGGAAGAGGATACATCGTACCACGGAATCGAAAGGTGCGGCAACGGCGCGGGGGTGTTGGAAAAAATCCGGTTTTGCGTAGGGGTGCGGCAACGGCGCCTCAGAGGTGGAGGCGGTTGTTGTCGTGAGGAGGTGAGTCTAGGCGTCTATATCGGAGTGCGTGGTCAGATATTGAACGCTAAAAAGCTGCTCATCATCCGTCCACACTTTCTTTGTCTGGAAACCACCCGCAAAAGCGAGTTTTGAAAATTCCTCGACGGTGAACTTGTACGAGGATTCGGTCCAGATGCTCTCTCCCTTTTCAAAAACGATCTCGGCCCCCTCCACGCGGACCGTCTGATCAGCAAGGCTGACCAGGTGCAGTTCGATCCTCCCGTTGGACGGATCAAAGGTCGCCACATGACGAAACCGATCGATGTCGAAATCAGCATCGAACTCGCGGTTGATTCTAACGAGCACATTCAAATTGAAATCCGCAGTAACACCCTGACTGTCGTTGTAAGCCCTGAGAAGAACCGCCGGATCCTTTTTGAGATCGACGCCTATGAGCAGCCCACCAGTCGGGCCGCATATCCGTGCAATCCTCCTCAAGAAATCAACCGCCTCATCCCGGTGGAAGTTGCCAATCGTGGAACCCGGATAGTAGACGATTCGACGGTCAACGGTTTTGACACTCGATGGTATCTGGATGGCGTCGTTATAATCGGCGCAAACCGGGAGGATATCAAGACCCGGGTACGTCGCCGCAATCCGAGCCGCCGATCGCATCAGTTGTTCCTTGGAGATATCTATCGGTACGTAAGCGGCGGGATTCTTGAGGTGTTCGAGAAGGAATCTAGTTTTTTCACCGCTACCGCTTCCAAACTCGATCAGCATACAACGGTCACCAAGCCGCGACGCAATGTCGCCGATATTTTCTTCCATGATCGCAACTTCGGTGCGCGTGAGATAATACTCTTCGAGCATCGTTATTTTTTCGAAAAGGTGGGATCCTCGTTCGTCATAGAACAACTTGCAGGGAAGCTCTTTTTGTGGTTTTTCGAGACCAGCAACGATTTCATCGCGCATGCTGCCAGCCTGTGGTGAGAAATCATTCAATCGGGGCGCGGACGGCACGAGATCCGATTCCTTCGGGTCAATCCGCAAGACCAAGAACGTGAGAGTAGACCTGCGGCATCAAAGAAGAATATTTCGTCTAATACACAACGAACCAAGTGGGCGAAGCGAGTCAACAGTGCGTTATGTTGTCATTGAATATAGAGCAATGTTCTTCTTTTGTAAATCGAGATTCCGGTCTCTACGTCTTTAACGCCCTAAGTGACTTGGATATTTCGCCTTCTAGCGGAAGCGCTTTTTCCGTTGTTGCATCCACAATCACAAACGTGACGTCGGCATCGGCGACCAGCGTGTCGGCACCCTCCAGGTAGACTTTCTGGTGTATTTTCGCGCTCTTGCGCCCAAGCTCCGATAGACTGCTATGGATCTCCAGAACATCGCCGAGAGAGGCCGCACGGCGGTAGTTGATAGCGATTTTGACAACAGTGAACGCCAAGCCTCGTCTCTGCCACTCGGCGAGATCGATTCGTTCTTCGACCAGGCTCCAGCGTGCCTCTTCGAGAAACTCGAGATACCGAGCGTTGTTGACATGCCCGTAAAGATCGAGATGATATCCACGGACTTTGATTCGTGTCAGATGGGCCATTACCGAGTCTCCAAAAGCACCGTCTTCATCTCGTGCGCGAACTCTCCCGGTTCCTCAAAAAACGGAAAATGGGCCGAGTCCTCGAACCAGACCATCTTCTTTGTCGGAGCATCGATCTTCTCCAGATACTGCTCTATCAACTCGAACGGCGTGGTGTAGTCGTGTCGACCGGTGAAGAAGTAGACGGGGACGTCCACCTGTGTCACCTCATCAATCAAAGGACCATTTATCGCGTTGTACGTCATGTGTCGCGACGAGAAACTCGATCCCGGGGCGATTTTGAGACAGTCCATGAACGTGTATTCGGACGATCTGAGACCGACGAGCAGAAAGGGCACCCAGCTCGTCGCATCGTGGAGCTCCGCGCCAAACTTGAACAGCCACATTTCGTGGGCGGCGGCGCCTTTTGAATCCAAATCCTCGATCGCCTTGGTGTTACCGGTCTCGCGTGCCCGCTCACGTATGAACCGATCCTGGATCTCACGGCTCCGCTCGGGATCGGTCACCTGACCGATGCCGATGTATGCATGAAAAAGCTCCGGATGCCTGTGTACCAGCAGCATTCCGAGATAGCTACCCCACGAGTGCCCGGCGAGGTAAATCTTGTTTTGACCGAATTGTCTCTTTAGCAGCTCGATGAATTCCAGTGCATCCGAGAGTATTTGCTCTACATTCATTGTCTCAACGGGGATGCCGTCTGAATACGACTTCCCTGCACCCCTTTGATCCCAGTGAACGACAACAAAGTGATTCTCCAACTCGGCTTGAAACGCATGTGCCAAATACATCATCGGCATACCGGGCCCGCCATGAAGGAACACCAGGACGGGTTGCGTCATGTCCCTTCCTCGAATGAGAACATGTTGATCGAGACCACCGAGGTTGACCGTCTCGAGCGATGCAACGCTTCCCTTGAGAACTTCCCCGTCGTCGCCCTCGAAAACCGGCGTCCTCGCACGATCGGCATAGATGACAACGATCAGAACGGCGCCAAGTATGGCGACGGCGGAGAACAAAAATCTCGTAAGTCGTCTAATCACTGCTACGACTTGTCGGAGTCGGCTGTTTGACGCTTTGGGGTTGAATATTCTGACGGAAGTGACCAGCGTGCATATCCGGCCCCTTTGCGCGGATCGAGCGAGGATCACCCGCCGTCTGGCCGGAAGCCGAGCGAAGCGGGCGCTGGGGCCGGAAATGCACGCTGGTCCGCCACTGGCTGTAGGATCAATCCTCGACTTGCCAAACGGTGTCGAGAACGGTGCCATCCACCCACTTGATGACGGCCACAGGGCGGTCGGTAACGCGGGCCTTCTCCGGTTTTCCCCCTAGAATCGTTTCCACTTCTCGTTTGATCTCTTTGATGGGCCGGATCGGCAGATCCGATCCTCGGACCGCCTTGAGCAGGTCTTTTCTTTTTGGATTGACTGCGATCCCTCGTTCGGTGATCACAACATCGATGAGTTCGCTCGGTCCGGTGACGGTAGTGACCTCATCGACCACGACGGGAATCCGATCACGAAAACAAGGAACCGCCAGGACTGTACATCCTGCAGCGAGACAGTTCTGCCACCCGCCAATGCCATGGAGCAGAAGACCGTCGGAGTGTGTTACGACGTTCGCATTGAAGTTCACATCGACTTCCGTCGCCCCGAGCACCACGGCATCCACCATACTGGCGAAGTTTCCTTTCCCGTGATAGTTGTATGACGTAAACGGTGTCGTAGCGATATGAAGCGGATTGGAGCCGATTGACTCGACGGCTGCCAGATCGAATGTTTGCCCATCGAGTATGTAGTCTGTAAGACCCTCGTTGAGCAGGTCGACGAGGTATTGTGTCGATCCACCGCGCACGAATCGTGCCCTTACGCCGTCCTCCCTCATCATGTCCTTCAAAAACTCGACAAATGCCAACGCAATCCCACCCGCCCCCGCTTGAAACGAGAAACCTTCTCGCATGATCCCGGCATCCCGCATAAACCGGGCAACATACTCGGCTATCAGCAGCCGATCGGGGCTCTTTGTAATCTCGGTGGTACCCGAGACAATCTTCGCGGGATCGCCGATCGAGTCCACCTCGACGACGAAGTCGACATTGTTCCCCTGAATCTGCCAGGGCACACACGGAAACGGGACCAGATTATCGGTGACGACGATTACCCGCTCTGCGTAGATCGAATCGGCCAAGGCAAACCCGAGCGATCCGCAGGCCGACGGACCGTGTGACCCGTCCGCATTTCCAAACGGATCCGCCGTCGGGGCTGCGATGACTGCGATATCGATCTTGACCTCACCGTCCTGGATCGCCTGGTAGCGGCCGCCGTGTGAACGCAGCACGCCTAGTCCGCGCATCTTTCCCCGCGAGCAGTAGTCACCCAACGGCCCGTTCATGCTGCCTTCGATATGATGGACGACACCCCGATCCATCAGGTCTATTACCGGCGCGTGACAGGGAAAGGATGCGCTGGGAAACCACATGAGGTCTTTGACCCCCAGTTCGGCGGCGGCGTTGAGTGCCATGAGCGCGACGTTGTCACCGTTTCTGAGGTGATGATGGTTCGATATCACCATTCCGTCCCTGATATGGCACTTTTTGAGCGCTGTCTTGAGACTCGCGACGCGTTTGTCCCCGTTTGCCGGGAACTCCCGACAGGATCGAACGGTCGGGCCGTGCTTGTTTCCCTTTGGCTTGTGGGCGCCGACGCCTTTGAAAGGTACCTGTTCCCGCCCGTTGACGACGGTTGGGACTCTGCGTCCCACTTTGTTGATCACGAAATCCTTCATACCGCTCATCATCTCCCTCCGCGATCGAGCGTTGTTCTATTTCGATTTCTTGTCGGAAATCAATCCCGCCCGTTTCGCCAAATCAACCAGGCGCTGGGCCCTGAGCACGACAGGTGGATCGATCATACGGGTTCCGAGACTCACAACACCCAACCCTTTGGCCGATGCCTCTTCGAAAGCCTTCACAATCTTGAGGGCCTTTTCGATTTCCTGCGGCGCTGGCGCAAACGCTTCGTGAATCGGCCGGATCTGACGAGGGTGGATGCAACCCATTCCCTCGAACCCCATCGAACGCGCGCGTATGCCCCATGCTTTGAGTCCTTCCACATCTCCCACGTCACCGAACACCGAATCGATCGCCTGAACTCCCGCAGCACGCGCCGCGTTGACCAGCCGCATCCTCGCAAAGTGCGATTCATCACCCGTTTTTGTTTTTCGGACTCCGAGGTCCGCCGTATAATCCTCCAGCCCGATCGTAAGGGCACAAACCGTAGTAGTCGCACTGGCGATTGCATACGCGTTCTCGATGCCGAGAGCGGACTCAATTATCGGCATGAGCCACACCGTGTCTCTCCGGTCTTGCCCTTTCTGGATATTCTTGATCCTTTCGTCGACATCGCGAACCTGCTCTGAGAATTCCACCTTGGGAATGAGAATCACGTCCGGTGACTCGGGGACTATTTCGTCTAGATCCTCGAGACCGAGGGGCAATTGATTGATCCGAACCATCCGCTCGGCCCCTAGAAAATCAACGCTTCGTAGCGCGTTCCGTACGAGAACACGCGCCGCATCCTTCTCACTGGGATGAACCGAATCTTCGAGATCGAGAATCACACCATCGGGGTGGTGAATACCTGCGTTGATCGCGAACTTTGGCTCGTTACCTGGAAGATACAGCCGGGAACGCCGGAGCCGATCCTTCCGCGAGGGGCCTTTTCGAGTGATCGTCACCTCGGATGGCGCACTGCCCTTTCGCCCCATTCGTCGAAGCGCGGTTTCGACACGCGCACCGATGACAAACGGGAGCGCTCCCTTGTCGTCGATCCTCACACGGGCGTTTTTGACACCGTAAGCCGCGAGCACCGACTCTACAGTCCCTCGAATGGATTTGCCGTAGAATGCACCGACTTTCGATGCAACCTCGAGATCGATACCGCCGCTTTTCTTGACCATCACGGAAACAAAAAGATCCGAGCGAACATCGTCGCCCTTACGTCCCGCCTCACCTTTCGACGCCGCCCTACCTTTGCGTGTCATCCTGACCATCCGTCCCACGGCGGTTTTTGCTCTCGCAGTGCGTTTCTCCCCCACCCCACTTTTTTGTCCCGCCTTTTTCTTCCGCACAGAACCGCTCTTCCGCCCCGCTGTACTCCTTCGACTCGCCTTACTCTTCCGACTCGTCCGGGGACTCTTGGCCCGTGTCGTCGTCTTTGCTCTGGACATCTCCCCTCTCCCTTTCCGACTAGCCTGCCAGCTTTGCGATAATCGCGTCGGTCGTTTGGATCGTACTTGCCGCGCCTTTCGAGATGGCGTCCGGCCCGCCGGGGATTTTCATCATGTCATACGGGCGGACTTTTCCTTCTTTGACAACGGCCGCCACGGCGTCGCGCACCCTGGTCGCCTTTTCCGATTCACCGACGTGATCGAGAAGCATCGCCGCGCTCAGGATCATCGCGATGGGGTTTACGATGGGTGGATCGAGTTCCGCGTACTTTGGAGCCGATCCGTGAGTTGGCTCGAATACCGCCACCTCGTCACCGATATTACCGGAACACGCGAAACCCAACCCGCCGACAAGACCCGCGAAGGCGTCGGAGATGATGTCCCCAAACAGATTTCCCGCGACAACCACGCCGTAATCCTCGGGGTTCTTTGTGAGCCACATCATCTGAGCATCGATGTTTGTCGACCAGAGCTCGATGTCCGGATAGTCCTCGTGGACGTGGCGTGCTTCCTCCTCGAGCATTCCCGATGTCTCCCGAAGCACGTTTGGCTTTTCGCACACCGTCACCGACGGGTAACCATGTTTCTTAGCGTAACCAAAGGCCGCCTCCATGATTCTCCGACATGCACGGCGCGTGAACATGCGCACAGATACCGCCATATCCTCACCGGCCACGTCGGCAAACGGCTTGTACTTCGGATGACCGGAGAAGGCGTCGCGCACCGCCGGTGGTGGATCCGTCCATTCGAGACCGCAGTAGAGCCCCTCGGTGTTCTGCCGAAATATCACGGCGTCGACCTTTGGCTCCTCGAAACCACCATCGGCGGTCTGCCTGATGAAGTTGAGGGGGTTTCCGGGAAACGAGCGGCAAGGTCGAATGCAAACGTCCAGGTTGAATTTCTGCCGCATCCCCACAATGGGGCTGAAGTAAACGTAGCCTTTATCACGGAGCTCCGGCCGGATTTCCTCGGCCGCCTTGTTCTTTGGTTTCGATGTGATCGCGCCAAACAAACCAAGTTTATGTTTTTTCAGAAGCTCGATCGTCTTATCAGGCAGAGGATTGCCCTCGTTGACCCAGAACTCCCACCCGATGTCCGCATGGACATATTCGGGTCGAAAACCCACCGCATCGAGCACCCTGATCGCTTCCGGAAGAACGATGTTTCCGATTCCATCGCCTGGCATTGCCACTACGGTATTTTTTTGCATGTCAGCCTGTGCCTCCTTGATTCACAATCGTTGCCTTTGTGCTGCCGAACGCTATCGTCCTTCTCCTGCCTCAGTCTAGACCCAGCCGTTTCCTAACAAGGTTCTCGATGCCACCCTCGACCACCAGCGATTGAGGTACCGAGCCCAGCGGCGAAATCCGGAAAACCTTTCCCCGATGGGTCACCGTGCCATTGGCGAAATCAATATCGAGCAGATCGCCCGGGATGATCGTCGGAGACCCGGCTTCGATCTGTTCCTTCAACTGCTCACGAAGTCGGGTGACGAGCTCGGAACAGTCGATGCAAACAAATCCGTTGTTGTAGGCATTGCGGAGATAGGTTTGCGAGAAACTACCGGCAATGACGAGTGCGATTCCTTTGGCCTGGAGTGCCGTTGCCGCCTGTTCGCGGCTCGATCCGGTGCCAAAGTTCCATCCGCCGACGAGCACGTCGCCTTCTCTCGTCTTGGCGGCGAACTCGGGATCGTAGTTTTCCATCACCACCTTTGCCATTTGTTCCTTGGTCATTCCTTCGCGATAGGTATAGTCCTTCCCGTAGATACCGTCGGTGTTGAGATTGTCCTGTGGCACCAGCACGAGACGACCCTTTATCTTTGCAGGAAATCCTTCTTGTATCTCGACACTCTCTCCCTCGGGCGGAGCGCCAGCTTCGACAACCTCGAAGGTACGCGCCGGTTTTAGACCGTCGCTTGGCTCAGGCCCGGTTATGTGCCCCGCCACTGCCGAGGCGGCCACGACTTGAGGGCTCCCAAGATAGGCTTGCGCGTCGCGAGAACCCATCCTTCCCTTGAAGTTTCGGTTTGTGGCGGAGATTCCCACTTCGCCCGGTTCGAGAAGCCCCGCACCAAGACCAATACATGGCCCACACCCCGGTGGAAGCGGCCGGGCGCCGGCCTCGAGGAGCGCACCCCACGCACCGGAGGATTCAGCCGCTTCCTGAATCTCTTTGCTGGCCGCGGCAACATAGAACTCAACGCCATCGGCAATCTTCTTGCCCTTTACCACCGCCGCCGCGGATTCGATGTCTTCGAGACGGCTATTGACACACGAAACGAGATAGGCCTTGTGGACCCGAATCCTATCCTTTTCGATATCGGCGAGCGACCGCATCACCTGAACCGTATCTGGCCCGGAAACGTGCGGGCTGATCTCGGCGAGATTCACCGTTATTCGAGCCGTGTACGACGCGTCCACGTCGGGTTGCGGAGGCGCTTTTCGCCATTTCTCCAGGTCGTCCTCGGTGATCCGCGTGATCCCGTCTTTCTCGATCACAGCTTTTCGCCGTTCGAGATAATCGAGCGTCACGTCATCGACTGGGAACCAACCGGTCAGCGCGCCCCACTCGGTGGTCATGTTTGCTATCGTCATTCGTGCGTCCATACTGAGCCCCGCTACCCCGGGGCCGGTGAACTCCACCGCGGCGTTCAACACCTCTCCCTGATTGTACAAGCCGCAGAGCGTCACAATGACGTCCTTGCCCGTTACACCACCTCGGAGTTTGCCTTCGAGACTGACCTGAACGGTCCTCGGGATCTGCCACCAGAATTCCCCCGTCGCCCAGATCGCCGCCGCGTCGGTCCGCACGACGGGAGTGCCCAGTGCGCTGAGTGCTCCGTACATGTTCGAGTGCGAGTCCGACCCGACAACGAGAGAACCGGGGACGACGTAACCCTGTGACACCATCACCTGGTGACTGATCCCGGTGCCCGGTGGATGGAAATCGACTCCCTCTTCGCGGGCAAATTCCTCGATCGATTTGTACTTTGCCAAGTTGGCGTCGGACGTGTTCTGAATGTCGTGGTCGATGGGGAAGACCGGCTGCCGCGGGTCGTGAATATGAGCCGCGCCGATGGCCCTGAATTTCGTCATGACGGCGGCCGTGTTGTCATGCGTCATGACGTGGCGCGGTTTGAGCGACACCACGTCTCCCGCACGGAGCGGTCTTTTTGGTCCTTCCGTCATGTGGGCCTGTGCGATTTTTTCAACTACCGTTTGTCCCATCTCTCATCTCCTCGGGCGATGCCTTATACCGATTCGTTCATGCGGGGCTTCCAATTTTGCGGACGCCACCTCTCTCGTTCTCGTTCGCACTCGGCCGTACGGCATTGGCAAGGTCGGGACGATGGGGCGGCCCAGACCCTTTGCGCGGAACGAGCGACGATCACCCACCGTTAGGTGGGAAGCCGAGCGAAGTGGGCGCCGGGTCTGGGGCGTGCCATCGTCCCGACCCACCCCGTACGTCACACCAGCGTGGGACGTACACGCTCAGGCGCCCCGTCCGGGTGACCGCATCGCCGGGATGTCTCACTTCTTGTCGGAGCGGCAGAGATCCATCAGCTCGGTGATCGACGAGAGCTTCTCCAGCCCCCACACCGCGTCCTTGACCCGTTTTCTCGCATCGCTGGACAACACAGGCGTCGCCAGCGCGTCGAATTTGTCTTCGATCTCGCGATCGGTGAGCGGGTTGCGTGGATCACCCTTTGGATAATCCAGCTGTTTCGTGAGCTCGCGTCCGTCGGTCGTTTTTGCCGTGACGATCACACGCTGCAGTTTTGGAAAAACCTTCTCGATCTCCGGATCGGCCACCACTTCGACCTTGTTCAACTGCTCGCGGATTTTCGAGTCCATAATCCGACCCGGTTCGAACTGTGCCGGTGTCACCTGTCTGTCCACGATCGCCGCAGCAATCACGTAGGGCAGACTGTGATCTGCGGTCTCTTTTGTCCGGGGATCGTACTTCGATGGGTCCGCCAAAATATCCGCAGCCCTCGCCAGCGATCGGATGTGCACCTTTTCAATCTGATCCGGTGCGAGATCGTTGCCTTTGACGATATCGAGTACCGCCGAGATTGGAGCGTGCGTCAACGCCTCGGTGGGAAATGCTTTCATCCCACACCGTTCGATCCGCCACGACTCACCGAGACCGTCCACGAGCACGTCGAGCTTCCATTCGGGACCAAAACAGTGTGTGAGGCCTTCTTTGCCATCGACGACATGCTCGGGGCCAGTGTATCCCTGTTCGGCGAGCAACGCAGCCATAACACCGCTTTGTGTCGCCATCGGGTCCACCGTGTTCTTCATCATCGTGAGTTTGCCCGCCGTTACCGCCCCAAGGGTCGCATGACGAGAGGCCGAAATTCCGATCGCGTGCTGTATTTTCTCCCAGGGGAGTCGGAGCATCCACCCGGCAACTATCGGTGAGGCAAACGCGGTGAGCGTCGCGTGGTGCCAGCCCCTCTCGCGAATACCGGGAAAAGCGGCCTCGCACAAACGCATTTCGAACTCGTGCCCCAACACGATGCCCACAACCAGGTCTTCACCGTTTCGCCCCGCCCGTTCACCACACGCCAACGCGGCGGGTATGATATCTGACGGATGCGAGGGATCCTGTTGCCAGTAGATGTCGTTGTAATCCATTACCCGGACCATCAGCGCATTCGCCAACGATGCCGTCACCGGATCGGTCTTTTTGCCGGTCCCGAGTATCGTAGCTGGTCCGGTTCCTCCGATCTCGTCCAAGACTTTGAGCGCGATCTCTGCATCTTCCTGCCGCAGACCGCCAAAAGCACACCCCAGCGAATCAAGAAGATAACGGCGCGCTTCACGAACGGCTGCTTCCCCCAAATCTTCGAATGTCAACTTTTCGGCCCAACGGGCCATTTTCGCAGTAATAGTTTCCGACATCCCCGTGTTGCCTCCCATTTGTGACTCAGCCGGTGTGACCGGTTCGTCGTTTGGACTATAGGTTTTTGAACGGCAGAAAACTCATGAAATCCGCGTGGTGAACAATGATGGCCTCGGTGGTTCTTTTTACGAGATCCCCCTCGCCCGCGTGCGCGGCAATAATATGACACACCTCATCGGGCACACCGCACGACATCGCCAACGACACGCCCGTAAACGGGTGGCGTAAGTGCTTCCCACGCGCGCTCTGCCTCGCTTTGCCGCCCTCCTTTTCGTACTCGAGGAGTTTGCCCACATCGGCGAGAATCGCGCCGGCGATCACCGTATCCATGTCGATCTCGAGAGCCTTTCCCAAAAAATCCTGCATGGCCTCGGCGGATTTGCGGGCGATGTGAACAACACACCGTTTGTGTTCCATAAAGGTCGCGGGGCAATCGGGTACGAGCAGCGTAAAGGGAATCCGGTTGAGATCGTCTGGATCTAGGGGGCTCATCTCCAAGGCCCTGATCCAAGTCTCCGTTGTGCACTTTCTCAGATCCAAATCCTTGATCCATTCCAGCTCCGGCCAGAGTTTTTCCACGGCTTCACGCATCCGAAATCCTCCCACGTGGCGACAAAACATCCTCCCCTCGGCGACCCGTCGGGCCCCTCGGGCTACTTATCGAATACAGCAGACAACAGCTTACGTCGTTCGACGCCGGATGTCAATCGGTCCCCGTTGGATTAGTGAATCTAGGTTTTCCGGACGGCCTCGAACGCGGCGCGGGACTCCGCGAGAAAACGCTCCACGAGCACTCGGCTCTTCCGGCCATCGCTACCCTCGACGCCGGTGTGGGAATCCACACCGGCCGGCCGCACCACGAGAATCGCATCGTGCACGTTTTCGGGACGAAGACCACCGGCGAGGATTACGGGTCGTGTCGAATACTCCACGATTTTACGGCTGATGCTCCAGTCATGTGTTTTGCCGGTTGCACCGCATGTGCCCGTGACCGGATCGAACGTGTCGGTGATATACGCATTGACAAAGTCGCTCGTTCGATCTACGACGGATTTGAGCCGGGCGAGGTTGTCTTCCCGGACAATGAGACTCTTCACGATGCCAATATGCGGATCAAGCTCCCTGAGCCTTTCGAGTTCCCCTGGGCGAATATCACCGTGAAGTTGGACGATCGTGGTCCCGATTTCCCTGCAAAACGACGAGATCGAATCGGCGTCGTCGAGGTACGTTATTACAACGCCGCGCGCCGGCGGTTTCAAACCGCTAATGATAGCCTTGGCATCCGTTTCGCTCAGATCTTCTCGGCCGTTTGGCAGCCGCAACGGGAATCCGATGAAATCAACACCACAGTCCGCGAGCATCGTCGCTTCACGCTCGTCGGCAACACCTGCAATTTGAACAAAATTCCGTTTTGGAAAGTCCGACTCCACCCTTATCCCCCACGTCTCGATCGCGTACGCCAAAGCAGTCACGCGTTGCCAAACGCAAGGTCATCGGTTCTCCAGCTCCGCCGTTTTATCAAGAATATTCTCCCACGCTCGCTCCACATGCGACGCTTCCGTCATTGTCTGTCCCACGCAGAAACGGAGGGTCAAGCGATCGTCAAGACGTGTATGCGTCAGGTACAGCTTGCCGTCTTGATTCAGCCCGTCCATGAGAGTTTGGTTGAACGAGTCGCCCCCGCGGTGACGGAAACACACGAGGTTGAGTGGCGCGGGCGCCGCGAGCTCAAAGCGCTCATCTTTGGATACCCACGAGGCGAAGTTCTGAGCGAGCTCCACGTGCCGGCGGACGTGATAACGAAGACCTTCGACGCCATAGTGGCGAATCACGAACCAAAGCTTGAGCGACCTAAACCTGCGGCCGAGCGGAATGTGCCAATCCCGGTAATCGATCACCGCACCCGACTTGGTCGCCTCGTTTAGAAGATACTCTGGAAGGACGCTCAGTGTTTGGATGAGCGCGGCCCGGTCGGCGAGATAAAAACAGTCGCAGTCGAAGTTGGTAAACATCCACTTGTGCGGGTTGAAGCAGTAGCTGTCGGCAAGCTCGAGTCCGTCATGGATGTATCTAAACTCGGGGCAGAGCGCGGCCGTCCCCGACATTGCGGCGTCGACGTGACACCACAGACCGTGTTGCTTGGCGATGCGGCTTATCTCGGGGAGTGGATCCATCGCGTTGGAGGAAGTTGTGCCGACGGTAGCGCAGACAAAACACGGAATGAATCCCGAGCTTTTATCTTCCTCGATCTTCGCGGCCAAATCGTCGGGACGCATGGCAAAATCCCCGTCGACATCGACGATTCGAAGATTCCTGCTTCCCAACCCGGCGATCTTGACGGCTTTTTCGATTGAGGAATGCGCCTGCGTGGACGCATAGGCCACCAGCCTCTCTTCACAACCACGGTCATTCACCGCAAAATTCGTTGCCCGCTCGCGTGCCGCGAGCAGCGCACAAAGCGACGCGCTCGAGGCCGTGTCCTGAATCACACCGCCTCCGGAACTCGTCGAAAGAAATTTCTCCGGAAGCCCGAGCATCCCGACGAGCCAGTCGAGCACGCGGGTCTCGAGCTCCGTACACGCCGGGCTTGTCGCCCATAACATACCCTGGACCCCGAGTCCCGCCGAGATCATCTCACCGAGAATGGACGGTCCCGATGTATTGGCCGGGAAGTAGGCAAAGAAACTGGGAGACTGCCAGTGGGTGACCCCGGGAAGGATCAGGTTTGCCACGTCGTCGAGAATCGTCTCGAATCCCTCGCCTTCTGTTGGGGGGGCGCCCGGTAGTGAATCCCGGATCTGCCCCGGTTTGACTTTTGAAAGAACGGGGAAATCCGCGACCCCCTCTTGGTAGTCGGCTATCCAATCGACAACCACCCGCCCCCACCGTCTGAATTCCCCCGGCTTCATGTGGAAGCTTTTTCCCCCACTGTTCTTTGTAGACATCGTACCTCCCGTTTGTCCGATTTCAGATCTTCCCCGTCAGGTAGCGTTGCCTTTTCGATTCCGGAAACCTCTCGATTGCGTACCGAAGCATCGTCCGGGGCATGGTTTTGTAATGTCGGCGGAGAAAAGTCTCCTCTTCCTTTTGATCGCGTTTCCCCACTTCGCGGAGCATCCACCCCACGGCTTTGTGGATCAAATCCTCGCTGTCGCTCAGCAATACAGTGGCGATCTTCAGTGCGTCCTCGAAGTCGTTTTCTTTGATCAAATAAGACGTCGCGAGGATCGCGATACGGCGCTCCCAAAGTGATTTGGATTTGGCAAGCTGATAAAGCGGCTTTCGACTCTTGTCGGCGACATATCCGCCGACGATGCGCGGGGCTGACAGATCGACAAGGTCCCAGTTGTTTACGAACCGCGTATGTCGCAAGTACAGCTCATAAATTTGCCTCTTTTTCGATTCATCCCCCCGTTGAAACTGTCGGACAAGGATGAGGAGCGCAACGAGTCTCTCGTCATGGATTCTCGATCTCAACAGCTGTCTTATGTCCGTGCCGGAAATCTCCGAAAACTCTCTGGCTACCTTTCGGAGATCGCCGACTTTGATTCCAAGAAACACGTCACCTTCGCCGTACTCGCCTGGACCTGTTTTGAAAAAACGTTGGAGGATCGCCGCTCTCTTTTTGTCACCTAGCTTTTTGAGTTTCGCGCTGATTTTTCGGGCGTCGCCGGTCATTACATCTCCCCGTTGTGAGTGCGATCAGGACCAGGACTAGTCCTCCCAGGTCTCGATATCTTTCAAGGCCCTTTCGGTCGCCGCGAGCAGCGCTTCGGCGCCCACCGGGGAGCCCGTCGCCTCCTTCATCCAGATATCGGGCGCGACATTTCCGACAACGGCCATTCGCTCGACCTCCGAACCAACGGAGCCCGCCTTTCTGATCTGCTCCTCGATCTGCAACGCGATCAGGTGACCCATCGGATAGTCGGGAATATATAGAAAGGAATGGATGATATGTGAATAGACCCCGAGAAGAACGATGTCTTTCTTGTTGAACACGGGCGCACAGTACCTGTTCCAGACATCCTTGGAGATCTGGACGGCGGCTTCCCTGAGTTCCGCCGGCGTCGCATTGGGATGATCGTACATCCAATGCCAGATCGCCATGTCTACCAACGCCACGGCGGATATCTCATAGGCTCCCCAGAAATCGTTGAGGGTTTTCATCGCCTCGCTCTTTGCGTCGGATGACTGGAGCCCCAACAGCTCGAGATCCTTTGATTGGAAGACAAACGCTATGGCCTCGGTAAACGCGGTGTTCGGAACACCCTGAAGAAGCGTGTGGTCTACATCGTTTAGCGAGAGTGTTTGTTCGACATTGTGACCCATCTCGTGGACGGCAATGTTGAAACCCTTATAATCCATACCGCCCGCGCCTACTCGAGTGCGCAGCCTCGCGCGAGCGTCACGCATCGCGGCTCCCCACGCGTGACCCGAGCCGCGGGCAGGTTCTACGACGATGTTTTCGGCCAGATACCGGGCTCGATTCTTCTCGAAACCCAACTTAACGAGGAGATTTGGCATGTCGGCCTCGTAGGCTTTAGCCGTGGGATAGCGTTTCGAGACGATCTCATTGAGCTCGGCTTCCGTGTAGGCGCCCCTTGGGCGGAATCCGTTGTACCAGATGTCAAACGGTTCGAGCGGTCTGCCAAGCCGTTTCTCGATCAGCTCGGCTACTTTTGGTACAAGCGGCGAGGTAAGGACTTGTTCGAACATCGCCTCGACGCGTTCCTCCGGAATCTCACGATCTTCGTCGAACCGCCGTGCGATGTGAGTCGGGGCCGTGGGTGAGTAAGGGTCGACCATCTTCGCCGCGCGGAACGTCTCGAGGAGCACCTCATAGCGGGTGTCGGGCTCTCGCGCGTTGGTAATCTTCAAAGCGGCCGGTGGAGACTCGTCGGTGTCGCTCACCGCCGCCGCCATGACCTCATTTGTGTACGGATTCCAATCAACATGCGGATTGTCGATCACAACGTCGGGGATCGTCTGCGTCACGATTTTCTCCATCACGAGTTGAATCATTTTCTGTCGGGCGAGCCCTGCTTCTGCATTGCTGTATTGCGCCTTGATCTCGTCTCGCAGGTTCCAGTGCGAAAGCAGCCGGAGCTTTGGAGGGAAGAACCGGTTCCCATTCTCATCGATGAGATGGTGCATCCAAATGTTGTACTCTGCGATGTACTGATCCGCGACCGCGTTTGCCTTTGTAATGGCCTGAGTGACCTCGGCCGGGATGCGTTTCGAAAACCGTTGGGCGAGCCGTACCTCCGCCCACTGACGGCGGCTCCAGTTTTCCCCCGCGGTCAGTCTCTGTTCGAGCGTCGTCAGCGGGAAATTCAAGATAACAGTAAACGCGAGTTTGTTCGCGAAAAAATCGTCCGACACATGCGCCGACGGATTGTAGGCGGCGAACGTCTCGTCAAACGGGAGAATCGGTCCCACATCGAGTTCCGACTGCATACGAAACGCGAGCATGATCTCGAGCATATGTCCATCCAGTTGTTCGAGCAGATCCTCGAAACGGGTAAACATTGCATCGAGCGTTTCCTGATCTCCCGCAAAGTTTCTTCGTACGGAAGCGTGAAACGTCTCCGCATCACCGTCCTCTTCCCTCCAGAACGCGGCGACCTGTTTCATGCCCCGTTTCAGACGTTCACGTTGCTCTTTCCCATACTTCGATAAGAGCTCCCTTTCGAGTTTTTCGATAGAGTCATTCATCCACTTGGGCTGTTCCGATTGTGCGCCCACGGTGTTCATCCCAAGCGCGACGAATAAGAGTGTGAAGACAACCAATGACGCAAGGCGAAGTTTCTGCATGGGCGACTCCTTTGTGTTTGGAAGATAAAGGCGTTCATAGTGGTGTGATTTGGGGTGCCAAGGCGAAATGACGTATCCCTCGCGAACAGCTCACCACCCAACATACCGGGTGACAAACCTGCCGGGTTCGACTCGGCGATTATACTCTTTTTGTCGAGTCGTGTACACTGCGTGATTGGCCACAGTGAAATCGAATCCCGGATGACGGGGCAACGGGTCGCACAGACGGGCTATTTGCGTCGAAGAAAAACCGCTTCGGCCTTGGCATGCCGCTCGAGAGGACCATCCCCGTGTCTGTGTCTGGGTCCCATTCCCTCCCAGTGATGCACGGTTTCATACGGATCGAACAGTTCCAACACCTCTCCCGGTTTGAAATAGGTTCTTATCGAACCGTCGTCACTCGAGAACGAGTTTTTGCCGATCTTGGTCCACGTTTGCGCGTAGTGGTCATACAACGGGTCGGCCGTGGTAAATGTCGTCACAAAAATCAGTGTTCCCGGTCCGGTCCACCGGCCGATCTTGTCGACAAGAAGACCGATCGACCTCCAACTCAGGGTCTGGAGCAAGCCAAAAACAGCGATTCCGGAGTAATAGTCGGTCTGCGGAACAAAATCCTCGAAGCCGCACTGATGAGCCCGGATGTGGAGCTTTTCTTTTGCAGCTTTATTGGAGAGGGTCTCGATCGCCACGCGAGACGGGTCGATGGCATCCACAATGAATCCCTTACGGGCCAAGAATAGCGCGTGACGTCCCTGTCCGGCGCCGATGTCCAAGACCGGTCGTATGCCGCTGAGCATTTTGATGTGGTTTTTGAGGATCTTCTCCGGCTGCGTGCCAAATAGGTTTTCTGTGTTACTGTATGCCTTGTCGTATTCCATTAGCCCCCCGTATTTCTGGACGCCGCCGGTTGGGCGTGGTTCAAAAACTCAGCGATCGGCACCCCCGAAGATAAACCGGTCCAATCGAGTCAAGTACATTCGGTGTTTGTATCAGATCAAGCCCGCACCGAGACCAATTGCCACCAGACACAACAACACGCCGACGGTCACCTGGACGGCACGCATCGTCACTTTTTTGAGCAGACGTCTTCCCATGACCGCTCCGAGAAGTGCGAAGACAACGGCAGCTCCAAGTATCCGCATGTCCGCCTCCATGAGATCTCTCGAGAATCGAGAACCGTAGACCATGATTCTCATCACGTCGACCACACACGCGATCACGACGCCCGTCGCGATAAAGCCCTCTTTCGACAGACCACACTTGAGGAGGAACGCGCTTCTCAGTGCGCCCTGGTGACCGGACAGTCCTCCAAAAAAACCGCTCAATATCCCTCCCAGTGGAAGCATTTTGCGGTCGAAAGACATCCTACCGAATCCCGGAAGCACTTCCACGAGCGCGAATATGACCATCAATACCGCGATTACGGTCTTGAGCGGTGTGACTTCGAATTCGCGCCCCCCAATCTCGTATGTCAACCACGGGGAGAGTTCCGTGAACCGTGCCAATGCGAGTGCGCCAAAGAAGGCCGCGGCAACGGCGGGGACGCCAAACCGCAGGGCAACCGTCCAATCGGCATATCTCCCCACGAGCACCGCTTTCCCGATATTGTTGAAAAGATGAACGACTGCCGTCATTGCCACAGCGATCCCCGGAGGGAAAAACAGAACGAATACCGGGAGAAGAAGAGTGCCGAGTCCGAAGCCGGAGAAAAACGTCAGCGCGGATGCGGCAAACGAGACAAAACAAATTAGAATGTAGCTCATCATCGGTTGGGGAAAGCGCCTCGGGATAGGATTACCGAAATCACAGACGGCTGCAACGAGAAAAAAAAGACCGGGTAAGTCGCGGATAACGCTGCATCGACGGGGGTGAT
>CP070677.1:149661-153143 GCA_020352495.1 Candidatus Latescibacterota bacterium | reverse complement strand
TTTGAGGTCCTATGCCACCTTGGACGAGAAAAGCACAAACTATAATGCCTACAAGACCGCGGAATTGGCTACCCGGAAAGAGCTCGCGGTAAAGGGCGAAAACGGGAATCCGGTTTCTCAAAACGGTATGTATATACCGGAAAATGTCGCCGAGCTAGAGGTAGCTTTGTACCAACTACGGACGTCCGATAAACACAAAAAGGCCTACGCGGAGCGGCAAAAGAAATTGGAGAGCCTGGTCGAGTTGGAATTAACCACGGTCGAGCGCCAGTTTGTACCCAAGGTAGGGATCACCATTACCGGCCGCAAGCAGATCGCTTGCTTTGTGGTCGACAATACGACTCCGCCGGCGGAGCCCGAGGACCTCAAAAAAGGCGGAGAGCAACCCGAGGCATAAATGGCGGGATTTGGACTAGAGGGTTGGGCGATACTGTTACCTTGGGGCGGTGTCTACTATCCAATCCCTACGCTCCCGACCTCGGGGGCCGCGGTAGAGCTCGACCAGGGGCTCATTAAATCGATTACCGCGGCAATAGGGGAGGCCGACAACGAAATCGGCGGTCTCTACATGACCCGCTTGACGGCGGTGGTCGCCGCGACCGATACGACTTTTCCCGTCGAGAGCACGTTGGATTGGGAGGACGAGGGAATGCTCGGCCTCGACGGGATAGTCTACCACTACACGGGCAAGACCATCGATTCTTTTACGGGGATAACCCATATCGCGGCCGAGGCCGAGGTAGCGGGCGCGCGCATACAGCACCGGATAGACAGTACCGTTGTCGACTTGAACCGGTCCAGGTCCGCCCTGGACCTATTGCGCCGTGCGTTTTTGGTCGACTATGCCGAGGGCGACGATCTGGCCGTCATAGGCCGTAATCTGGCCGTACCCAAGCAACCGATATTTGAGGACGACGACCAGTACCGAGCGGTCATCAAAGCGGTGGCCTATTCTCCCAAGGGGACCATCTACGGCCTGGAGCTCGCCCTGGACGCATTTGTCGGGCCGGGTAACTACGAAATTTACGAGGACCTGATAAAGCGGCCGAATGAGATTTTCATAATCCTCCCCCAAGAGGCCTTTTTGGAGACCTCGGCCGCCGGGAGTGCCTTTTTAAATCCCGTGTCATGGGACGAGCTCGGCGGGAGTCAGGACGAGCTCGAGTTGGCCCTGGAGCCGATTACGGTAGGTAGTGTCCGGTTAAAAGACCTCGGGGAGGTGTTTGATTTCCGGAATGCTATCCCGAGCGCGGTGTTGTACGAATATTACCCCGGAGCGACTCCCGCGGTAGCGTGGGGTTACGGGGGGACCGCGACCGAGGGGGTAGCGGTGTCCCAAATTTCGGGGTCGCACACGAATATCAAGATCCCGTCCGCGGGACAGACCGCAATCTATGTAATGGACGATGATGAGGGAGCAAGGATAGTACCCGAATCGGTTGCGGAATTATCGGCGGTAGTTGAGATTCCCTCGGCCGCGGTTTTAACGAACGGCGAATTTTTGCAAATGGGATTTATCATTTCCGACGGGGAGGGGGCCGGCGGCGGGGTTATGGCCGGTCTCCAGGATGATATGTCGTTTGGTCTCATTACGTCGGCTACCGGGTCTTTTTTGGGTCCGACCGTGACCCTATCGAACGACCAATATTATGAGGTCACTCTCCGAAAGTATGGCCGAGACTGGGCGGAATTATGGGTTGACGGTCAACTTATTTCGAGGGTAGACCCGTCGGGTTTTGTCAGTCCGGTAACCTCCCATTTTATGTTTTTCGGTTCGGGGGGGAGTCCCGCCCAAGACATGGAATTCAACATCAAACAGGCCGGCGCCAAAATCCATACCACTACCGACTATTGGGGAGCGAGGGAAACGGCCACGGGGGACGTCCTGGCCGCCAACCCCAAGCGGTTTGTCTTGGGAGGCGGCTCAACCTACGCTTTCATCGCGGGGGACGTAGGCAAGCGCCTGGAGCTCTCCGGAAGCGGGGTAACAAACCCCAAGGGCGGAAATAACAACGGGGTCTATGAAATCGATTCGTTTACCAGTAGCTCGACGGTTGAGCTCATAGGGGAGTCCAGGAGCGGAGCTCGGGTAGAGGACACCAATCCCGACCGAATCACCTTGGAGGGCGATTACGAGGGTTTCAAGTATCCGGACGACCTCGGCAAAGAGATAGTCATTTCAGGGTCGGCCGCGGGGAATGACGGGACATACGTTATTGATAAGTTACTCCAGGCCGGGAGTTTGGTCGATTTTTCGACTTTCGATACTCTCCTGGAGGAACGGACCGACGTTTGCGAGGTGGTTTCGGGAGGGTTTACGAGCGAACCCGATTTAGACTACCGGATCGACCCGGTTTTTGTGGACGAGTCGGGGTTGAATTGGGAGCAATCCGACGCGGGGTCTTTTGCCGGGACGACCCTTACTTTGAGACAACCCCTTTGGGCCAATGACCTGGTCATGGAGATAATTCATAGCGATGTTTTGTCGGCCCAATTGCTCGAGGACGACGATGTAGATAACCCCTTGGTATCGGACCCGCCTCCGGTCTATGAATATTATCCGTTTTACCTATCGGATTTGTTTAGCGCGCTCCGGGCATTCATGGACCGGTTGACCGTAGCGGGGGTTATACCGACATATTCACTGGAGGACTAGGCGATGAAAAATAGGACGAGATTTGAGGCCAACGAACGGGTTGACCTGGTCGACTTTGAAAAAATTGGCGGTGAGCATGCACAAGGACATTTTGACCAAGTAGTCGGGGGTCTGTTTACCTCGCCTTTTCAAGAGCAAAAATGGGTATTGAGCGGGTTCGACATGGAGAATCCCGTTGGTAGCCAAGTCCAGGTGAACCGCGGCCGGGCGATCCTGGCCGAGCGGAGAAATGGCCAGGTAGTCAACGGGATACTGGCGACCGAGGGAGACCCGGTTAAAATAGTCGACATAAATACCTATCCGCCGGGGACCTACGGGGTCTACATTCGGTTTGAATACGTCCCCGGAGATTCTCAATCCCGTATCTTTTGGGACCCGGCCGGCGCCGGCGAGGAATTCGCCAAGACCATCCCGACCCAATATATCGCCAATTGGGCGGTCCGGGTTGAAAGTGCGAATCCCGGCACGGAATGGTTGAAAGTAGGCGAGGTCGACCAAGCGACCATGACGTTGACCGACCTACGCAATTTCTACTTTGAAGGGGATTCGGCGAGCAGCTATGCCAGCGGTTGGTCCCTGGACGGGGGAGGGTCGGCCAATGACCGAAATCCGGACCGGGCGACCTACGGGATTATTGATCTTCATACGGCCATGGCCGCGATGAGACAATGTTTGGAGGACATCAAGGGCCGGGGTTTAAGACAATGGTTTGAACGGGACATCGGAGGAATGAATATCGGCTTCGACGATGATCCGGTCGAAGGGCGTTTGGCGATAGGTGACGCGGGGAATTATTTCACGTATTCCTCCAATTCCCCCCAATGGA
>CP070677.1:144999-149561 GCA_020352495.1 Candidatus Latescibacterota bacterium | reverse complement strand
CATCTATCTGATGGATGTGTCGGGGTCGATGGGCGACGAGCAGAAGGAGCTCGTCCGGATGGAGTCGTTCTGGATAGATACGTGGCTAAAGCATCAGTACAAAGGACTTACGACGCGGTATGTTATCCATGACGCCGTTGCACGAGAAGTCGACGAAGAAACTTTTTTTCACACGCGGGAGAGTGGGGGGACGAAGATCTCTTCCGCATACGAATTATGTGCGCAAATGATCGACGAGGAGCTTCCCACGAGCGAATGGAACATCTATGTGTTTCACTTCTCCGACGGAGACAACTGGGGTGGGGGAGATACCGAGATTTGTATCAACATTCTCAGAGACAAGCTCTTGCCCGCGGTAAATCTGTTTTGCTACGGACAGGTCGCGAGCCCATACGGAAGCGGCGCTTTCATCAATGATCTAAAAAAGGGTTTTGACGGCGAAGAACGCCTCATCCTCTCGGAGATCAACGGACGGGAGGAGATCTACAAATCGATAAAGGAATTCCTCGGCAAGGGAAAATGAGTGAACGGGACAACATAAGCTACTGGATCAAAAAGATAGAGGGCTACGCGCGAAGCTACGGTCTCGATTTCTACCCGGTCATATTCGAGACGGTGTCGTTCGATGCTATGAACGAAGTCGCGAGTTACGGGGGGTTCCCCGTCCGTTATCCGCACTGGCGGTTTGGCATGCAGTACCAACACATGGAGAAGAGTTACAGCTACGGACTGCACAAAATCTACGAGCTAGTAATCAACAACAACCCCTGTTACGCCTACCTCCTCAACAGCAACAAGATCGTCGATCAAAAGATGGTGATCGCTCACGTCTACGCCCACTGTGATTTCTTCAAGAACAACGCGTACTTCAGCGTGACCAACAGAAAAATGGTGGACGAGATGGCAAACCATGGAATGAGGATACGAAAATACGCAACAAAGCTTGGCATGGAGGTGGTCGAGACGTTTCTCGACGATTGCTTTTCGCTCGAACACCTGATCAATCCGGACGCGGCGTTTCTCTCTGAGAGGCAACAGGAACCGAGACGGGTGGTCAACGACGAGGAGGAAACAAAGAGTGTTCCAAAGCTCAAGAGCAAGAGCTACATGGATTCGTTCATCAACCCACCGGAATACTTGGAACGTCGTAGGAAAGAGCTCCAAGAGGAGAAAAACCGGGAAAAAAGGTTTCCCCCGGCGCCCGAGAAAGATGTCCTGATGTTTCTCATCAACTACGCTCCGATCCCCAATTGGCAGCGGGACATTCTCTCGATCGTTCGGGAAGAGAGTTACTATTTCGCGCCGCAGGCACAGACAAAAATCATGAACGAAGGCTGGGCGACTTTTTGGCACACAAAGATCATGACGGAGAAATGTCTCGAAGATTCGGAGTTGATCGACTACGCGGATCACCAGTCGGGAACGCTGGGCGCACAACCGGGGGCTATCAACCCGTACAAGCTCGGGTACGAGCTGTTGAAGGACATCGAATTCAGATGGAACACGGGACGCTTTGGAAAAGAGTATGACGAGTGCGACGATCTCCGACGGAAAAGCAACTGGGATCTCGAGCTTGGGGAGGGGCTCGAGAAGATTTTTCAGGTCCGATCGATATACAACGATATGAACTTTATTGACGATTTTGTGACGGATGACTTTTGCAGGGAACACAAACTCTTCTCTTACCGACTCAATCCCAAGACCGGGATGTACGAAATCGAGGACAGAAGCATGGAGAGAATCAAAGAGAAGCTTTTGTTCTCGTTGACGAATCTCGGTCATCCATACGTTGTCGTGGTAGATGGGAATTTCGAGAACCGCGGAGAGCTCTATCTCAAACACCGATTCGACGGTGTCGAGCTGCGTATCGATTACGCCAAGGCCACGTTGGAGAGGATCTTCCGCATTTGGACCCGGCCGGTTCACGTACAGACAAAAGTAGGTGAATCGTACATGCTCTACACCTACGACGGTTCGGCGCACACCGAGCGCGCGCTGACCGAGGAGGCCATCGCTTAGGACTGCCGTCCCACTTTCTTGACTCGTCGAACAACGAGGGATTTCGTAGACAGGCTAGCGCGTGAATTCCTTCTCTTCGCCAAAAACCTCGGCGGTGAAGGTATGGATTTGTGTATCCTCGTCCCGCCACGCGCTCCGGTTCAACCCCGCCTTCTCACAGGTATAGCTCAAAAAGGTCTCCACATCCCAACCGTGTTCCGTGGCGACCTGTGGCAAAAGAAGGCCTCGATTCATTCCCTTTTCGATGACGAGCCCGTGCTTTCCGACCTCCACCTCGTTTTGCGACCGGTTACGTCGGAGCGGGGAGAGAACGGAAATTTCGATACCCAGACCTGGAAGCTCGTCTTTGGTGAGCGGTGTAAAACGCGGGTCGCTCATCGCCGCAGCCCTGGCCATCTCGGTTACGACGTCTCGGAGCGGCTTGTGGGCCTCGATGGTCCCGATGCACCCCCGAAGCTGGTTGTCAATCTTGAGTGTTACAAAGGCGCCACGCAGCTCGGCGAACACTTGTTTTTCGACACGTGGCGGGGGGTCGCTCTCGATTTCCACCGCTTGTTCCACTGCGTGCCGGGCCAGCTTGAGAAGGTGAGACTGGTCGTCCGGGGTGAGGTCGTTCTCGAGCTGTTCTTCCAGCTCGCTACCGGCCGGATCCGCCCCAATGTGAACCACGGCCGCCGCGTACCCCACGACGTTCTGTCGGTCGCCGGTCACGTCTCCCGAGTTGGTCGTGTGCAATATTCGGCACTGCGAAGCCCCGGCGCGTCTGCTTGCGATCAGTGATGCGATGACCGGTCCCGCGCCACATGCTTCGCAACGATGCTGTTTGACAGAATCGTAGAGCGCTTCGGCGTTCATCTCCTCGACGTGCCCGCAGAAGATGCCGTCCATTCTCTGAGCCGCTTCGTAATGGTGGAAGTGTGACAGATCCGAACTCACCACCGTCAGAAAATCCCGGCGGGCCAGATGCGGAGAGAGCACGGCACCGAGCGACGAACAGAGATCCCAATTCTGGTCACCCATAACGATCGGTACGAGACGGAAATCACCAAGCACGCTTTGCAGAAACGGAAGCTGGACCTCGAGTGCGTGTTCTTGCCGCGAGGAATTCAACTGGACATGACCGCGATTGGACAACCTGATATTCGAGTCGCTCGAGGCGAGTTCTTGTGCGAGCTCGGTATCTACCGCGATGCGTCCCAACGGCGTTTCGTAGGCCTTGCCATCAAATATGGAAACGAATGGAAAGTACTCCATGTGAGAGGGGCTGATGACGGCCACCGTTTTGATGTCGAGATTCTCGATGAGCTTGTATCCGTACGCGGCAGTTTGACCCGAATACATATAACCGGCATGGGGCTCGATGAGCACGAGCGGTCTTCCCGGCAGCGGCGCGATCGACACGTTCGAAAGAAACGAGTCGATGTCACGCCGGAGTGTTTTGGGGTTGTTCGGATAAAAGCTACCCGCGACGGCGGGTTTTCGCACGCGGCTTTGTTCGCTACTCATGTCCTACCCACCTGTTTTTGGGAACGGGCGTTCTTCCGGCGACCCTGGATCTCTCAACTTCATTTTATCCACGTTTCAACGGATTCGCAAGTCTACTTCGTGGCGAGATTCTGGAAATCATCGAGAAGATCGGAGAGCAGCCTGGTTTCTATCCCCGCGAGCATACCGGTAGACAGACTGGTAACATAACTCTGCTCAAAACTCGGAAGCGGGTGGCCCGCTATCAATTCGTCGATTTTTCGATTGTCGGAATCGTAAATCACCACTCGGTAGGCGGGTTTGGCAAACCCGTAGCCCTTGGGGTCCCGGAGCTGTTCTTCGATCGCGCGGCTGAATCTGAGACCCTCGATTCGCGTGAGAAGCGCTTCGGCCGTACCCACGTCGATCGAGCCAAACTCGGGGTTCGAGAAAGACCAATCGGCGTCCGTTTTGATTATGCTAAGCGTGGCTCCGGTAGTTTCCAGCGTGATTCTCGCTGCCGTCTCGGGTTCGAAATCGAGAAGCCGTCGATCGCGAAGATCGTCGTACGTCTTGTCGAAAACATGCAACACGGTGGGCTCGATCAACGCGATCCGCTCGGAACCGGATTTTTTGACATAACACCCCTCGCTGTCTTCATCACTAAACGTCAGCATGATCTCGGGTTGGTCGGGTTCCATCCCGAGTGATATCGTTCCGGCGATCTTTGGGAAGTACCTCTCACCGGTCGCCTCACCAAGCGGGATGTCTTTTGCGCGGAGACCTCTGAGTTCCCGAATGATGTTTTCTACCGATGTCTTATCGCCGCGGATCGTGTCCCCCAATAAGCTTGTTATCCAGCGCCCGGTATCGTCGCGGGTCCACACCACGGATCGCCCGTTGGAGACGATATTCAATCGCGACACGTCACCGACGGATAGCTCGATGACCTTCTTGTTACGATAATCAAATACGGCTATTTTAACAGTCTCACCAACTTTGGGAACTACATTAATGTACTTAGGCATTTAAGGTTCACACCAAGGTAATCCACCTTGTTTAGGGTCATTCAATTCATT
>CP070677.1:138727-144899 GCA_020352495.1 Candidatus Latescibacterota bacterium | reverse complement strand
CGTACATTTCGTCGTATAGCGCCTGGCCACCACCATGGGAACGAGGAATCTCGCCTGCATACTTTTCTCCAGCAGCAACGGTGTGAGACCGGCAAATGTGGTCGCTGAGGTGAGAATGATCGGTCGGAAACGAGCGAGACCCGCCTCGCGAACAGCCTGCCCGACGGGGAGCCCTTGTGATCTTCGTCTATTTATGAAATGAACAAGAACAATGCTGTCGTTGACGACGACACCGGTCAAAGCAACGAGTCCAAACATCGAGAGGATCGTCAGATCGAGTCGCATGATAAGATGTCCCCAAACAGCGCCCACAAATCCAAACGGAATGATCGACATCACAATGAGCGGCTGGATATATGATTTGAACGGAATTGCCATCAAGGCGTAAATGACCACCAAGGCAAACAAAAACCCTCTCTGTAATCCCGACATCGATTCGCGCATCTCACGTTGTTCGCCCTCGAATGAATATCGGACTCCGGGATAATCGGCGAGAAGAGCGGGAAGCACCACATCCTCCAGATCGGCTCGCACTTCGGCGGCGTTCCCCTTTGCTTGGTCGACATCAGCCGTAACATTTATCGCGCGTTGGCGGTCGACGCGGAGAATCGATGAGTAGCCGCGGCCGAGCTCGGCTCGAGCGACCGTCGCGAATGGTACTTCCCCACCACCGGCGGTGCGAATTCGCATGTTCTCGAGATCACCGATCGATCGCCTCTCGGATTCGGGATAGCGGACCATCACGCGAACATCGTCGCGGTCACGCTGGATGCGTTGTGCTTCCTCACCGTAGAACGCCTGGCGGACCTGACGCGCGAGATCAGCAAGCGTGATACCGTACGCCTCGGCAGCCGGTTTTACCGCGAGCTTGACTTCCTGTTTGCCCGTGCGAAACGAGTCGGTGATATCAAAAACGCCCGTGTATTTGGCGAGCTCGAGCTTGAGTCGCTCCGCGGCTTCCTGAAGGTGGTCGATGTTGAGGCCGGTTAGCTGTACATTGATGGGCTCTCCGGGGTGAAACAGGCTCGACGAAAAGGTCAGTTCGACCACGTCCGGGATGGGGTCGGTGGATTCACGCCAACGCCGGACGATCTCAGCGCTCGTGATGTCGCGGTCTTCGGATGGGGTAAGCTCGATCACGATTTCCCCCAAGTTGCTTGCCGAAAATGCTCCGGGGCGGTCTACTGGTCCTCGTCTTTGCCTTAGCGGTTGCTCGCCGATCGCCGTGAAGATGTGTCTGATGGGAGATGGTTGCCCTTCTGGTGTTTCCGCTTCGAGCTCGTCGCGAAGAGCGAGCGCGCTGTTTTCGATTTTTTTCATCGCCTCCGTCGTGGCATCGACCGACGAGCCGGGCGGCATCGTGAGGGCCGCCGACACGAAGTCCGATTCGACCCTTGGGAAAAACACAAACTTGATCCAGCCGGCACCGACGATGCCCACGGTGACGAGAAGGGTTGCCGTGGCAAACGCAAACGTCGCGTAGCGGAATCGGATCCCGAGATCGAGCGAAGGTCTGTAGACGCGGTCGATAAACCAGCTGAGTTTCTCCTGAAAGCCCCCCTGGAATCCACGCCACCAACGGCCGATGCCGCGAGGTTCTTTTCTTGGCGCGCCGATATGGGAGAGATGTGCCGGCAGGATCAACAGCGATTCGATGAGGGAGAAAACCAATGTAGCAATCACGATGATCGGAACGACCCGCATGACTTTGCCCATGATTCCAGCCACGAACAGAAGGGGAAAGAATGCCGCAATCGTCGTGAGCACACCAAAGATCACGGGGACGACGACTTCGGCTGCCCCACGCGCCGACCCGCCGGCCCCACGATCATTTTTCTCGTGATGCTTGAATATGTTTTCACCCACAATGATCGCGTCGTCCACCACGATCCCCAGCACGACTATAAAAGCGAAAAGTGAGATCAGATTGATCGTCACATCGGTGATGGGCATCATCCAAAAAGCCCCGAGAAAAGAAATGGGAATCCCGAGACTCACCCACCAGGCAAGGCGAAATTTGAGAAACAATGCCAGAATGATAAAAACAAGGATGTAGCCGTTCCGCGCGCTACGGATCATCAGGTCCAAACGACTCTTCAAGATTCGCGAAAAGTCGTTCCAAGCGCTCAGCGTCACCCCGGCGGGCATGCGGGTTTGGGATTCTCGGACATATGATTTGACTTGTTTCGCGATGGCAAGAGGATCCTGGTCGCCAACGCGGTAGACACGGACGACCACCGCCGGATTGCCGGAGAAACGCGCCGATTGATCGGTCTCGGCAAAACCATCGACCACCGTGGCGACATCACCGAGCAGCAATCGAGTACCATCCGGGCGTGTCAGGAGAATGAGGTCCTCGAACTCGCGGCCTCGGTACGCTTGCCCTTTTGTCCTGAGAAGAATTTCGCCACCGCTCGTTCGAATCGATCCACCGGGTAGATCGAGCGACGACCGGCGCACAGCGTTCGCAACCGCATCGAACGTGAGGTTGTGCCGGCGGAGGGCTTCCTCGGACACCTCGATGGACACCTCGTACGGCCGCGCCGAGACCAACTCGACCTGTGTGATCCCTTCGATTGCGTTTATCTCGTCACGAACGCGTTGGCCCAACGCCTTTAGAGTGATTTCATCGACGTCTCCCGCGACCGCCACATCGATCAACTGGCGGCGGTTTACCACTTCCGCGATGATTGGCTTTTCGGTCTCTTCCGGGAAGGTGTCGATCGCGTCTACACGGGCCTTTATATCATTGAGGAGCTCACGCGCGTCGGTTCCGGACTCGAGTTCCGCCACCACGGTGCCCATCCCTTCGGCCGATGCCGATGTGATCCGTTTAATGCCCTCGAGATCCTGGATCGCCTCCTCGATTCGGACCGACACACCTTCCTCGACTTCTTCCGGTGCCGCTCCGAGATAGTTCACAGAGATCGTGATGACGTCCATCGAGAACTCAGGGAAGATCTCTTTCGTAATGCCCGGGATGGTGATGATTCCCGCCGCGATGATGACCGCCATAAGAAGATTGGCGACGACAGAGTTTTCGGCAAACCAGGCGAGCATCCGATTCATGATTCGTTCCTCATTTCAGACGTATCGGGTGGCTGTTTATCAGGATCACCAGAGTCACCGGACTCACCGGCCTCACCAGGCGGTTGTCCCTCGGGATCTTCAGAGAGGGGTTTTTCGCGATCGTTTATCGTGCGCACCTTCATGCCGTCGGTAACGGCCTCGAGCATCGACACACAGACCCGCTCACCTGCCGTGAGTCCCCGCGCCACAACAGCGTTCTCCCGGCCTACACGAACGATATCGACCTCTCGGAAACGGAGACGGTTTTCTTCGTCGACCACGAGCACCGAGTTGTCGTTGCGAAGTGCCAACCGCGGCACGACGATCGCGTTTTCAACCTCACGTCCAATGATCTCCGCCTCCACGAAAAGCCCAACCGCCAGCGGCATGGAGCCCTTTTCACCATCACGCCCATACGGATCGTCGACCTGGGCGATGGCGTTCACCATACGGCTCACCGGGTCGATTTCTCCTTCCACACGAACGATGGTCCCTTGCCAGCTGTGACGATCACCTGCGAAGTCGGCATAGAGTACGACTTGGGGACCACCTTGTCGCTCGGTATCACCACGGTAGTCGACACGAAGGTCGAGAAACGCCAGTTCCGAATCTGGAATTGGCAGACGTACTTCGACGTAATCGACGGCGAAGATATGGGCGACCGAAACCCCGGGTGACACGAACTGCCCGACGTCAGCCAACTTGTCGCGGACGCGACCCGCGAACGGCGCACGGATTCGAGTTCGCGCAACGTCGCGCTCGGCTTTCTCGAGCGCCGCCTCGGCTGCCGCCAGCGCCGCCCGTGCTTCCTCAACCTGAAGTTCACGGGTGGCAAGTGGCGAGTCCTTGCCATCGCCAAGTGTTTTCCACTCCTCCCGCGCGACCTCCGCCTGCGCCTCTTAGAGCTCCGCCCGAACCTTGGCCTGAGCGACCTGTCCTCGAGCGGTTACGACGGCGAGTTCGTAGTCACGGGGATCGACCTTGACGAGCACGTCACCTTTTTCAAAAAAACCGCCCTCGGCAAATGTCGGGGCCACCCAAACCACTTGACCGGCGACCTCCGAAACGAGAGCCGTCTCCGTGCGCGGTTTGACAGTGCCATGTGTAGCGACCTTGAAACGGTGGGTCGTTGGCTGCGCCTCGATGACACGCACCAGCGGGGCGTACTCCCGTGGCGGTCTTGTTTCAACCGAAGCCCGGGATTTGATCATGACGATCGTGATGGTGATTCCGATAAGCAGAATCGCAATGGGCAGGATGATCTTGAGTCGTTTCTCACTCAACGGGGTCCTCCGTTTTCGAATCATTATGTGTGTCCAAAAAATGCTTCCACTCTTCGCTCAGGTCAAATCCTCCGCCCAAAGCCAGATGGAGATTGACCCGGGCTTCCAAGCGTTGTCTTCGAACCGAGAGGAGGTCGCTTTGGGCGTTCAAATCGAGACGTTGCGTCTCGAGGACAGTAATATAATCGACGATACCGGCGTTGTACTGTCGCTCCGCAAGCTCTCGAGCAGCTCCTGACTGCATTGCGGCCTTGGCAAGGCTGGCTTCACGTCTGGCCAGTATCTGCTCCGAGACGAGGGCCGATTCCACCTCGCCAAATGCGCTCAAGAGCGCCGATGCGTAATCGGCAAGGGCCTGGTCCGAGACGGCCTCCGACTGATCCAGATTGGCCAGGAGCCGTCCACCTTGAAAGATCGGTTGTGTGAGACCGGCGGCACCACTCCACACACTAAAATCCCCATCTACGACATTCTTGAGTTCCTGACTAAGTGTTCCCACGCTGCCCGTGAGTGTGATCCGCGGGAAGAACGCTCGCCGCGCCTCGGATACCCGCTTCTCGGCGGCGGCGTAACGCCGCTCAGCGGCAAGAAGATCGGGCCGGCGGACAAGAATATCACTCGGCAGACCCGCGGGAATATCACCAGTGACGGCGGGAAGCTCGCCACCGGTCGAAAGGGCCCCGGCGGGGTATCGTCCCAGCAGGATTTCAAGCTGACGTGTCGTCCGGTCGAGCTGTTCCTTTCGAAGTTCGAGAAGCGCCTCCGCGCTATAGAGACTCGAGAGCGCTAGCCGAAGATCGAGCGAGGAACGTACACCCTCCTTGTACCGTCTCCGGACTTGTTCCGCCGACAGGCGGTAGCTCTCGACGGTTTCCTTGGCGAGCTCCACCTGAAGCCGGGTCTCGATGAGCGCAAACCACGACTTCGCCGTTTGCGCGGCGATCGAGAGCCGCAGGGCGGCAAGCTCCGCCCAGCTCGCTTCTAGATCGGCCAGGACGGCGGCCTGTCCCGAGCGGATCCGGCCCCACAGGTCTATTTCCCACAGCACATCGAGAGATACCCCAAACGTCTGGGTGCGCGTGCTGATCACGTCGGGTGCGTCGGGAATGGGAATACCAATCAGATTCTGTTTCCGTTTCGAGGCGTCAAATCCAACACTCGCCTGAGGCCCGAAGTCGGCCCCTGCGATGCGCGCAAGCGCCGCCGCGGCGTCGACCCTTGCGGCAGAGGACTTGAGGTTGTAGCTGTTTCGCAACGCCTCGTCGATGAGCCCGCTGAGCCGTTCGTCTCCAAATGTCAACCACGACATCGCGGTGTCGGTCTCCGTCCTAAGCGAATCGAGATGCCGAGGGGTCGTCCATGTCTCGGGGAGTTCGAGATGGATGTCGGGATACTGACGCTTGGGTGGGGAAGCGCAACCGGTCATGATCAGTGCCGCAGCGAATGTGATAACCACCCGTCTCATCGAGATTCCTTATCTTTGATTTTGGAGTTCACTGATGCCCGCAATCCGGCGGCGACAAAGCTCACAAGGCTCCTTGTGATATGGTCGACGTCGTGATCTCGAATCGATGGGGCCTTGTCCTCGAACGCGTAGGGGCCGGCTACGGTAAAAGCCAGAGCTCCCACGACAAAATGCAATCTTAGTTGTATTTCCTCGACCGATAGTTCTGGGAGCGCTCTGGCAAACGCAGCTGAGAATCGCTCGAATACGTCTTCGAATATATTGCGTATCGCCTTGCTTACCACTTGGTCGGGTTCGGTGATGGCGCGCCCCATCAGCCGTGGGAGCAGTCCGCGATCACGCGCCGGCCCACGGT
>CP070677.1:95213-138627 GCA_020352495.1 Candidatus Latescibacterota bacterium | reverse complement strand
TGATGGCGTGTCCAGGGCGGGTACCCGTCTCGTTTCGTTCGCGCCGATACTAAAACATGGCACATTCCCGCTGGACGAGATTCTTCGATTGATCGTCAAGTTTGGCACGCGCGGCATGAGCGCGTCGGTGGAGATCGAGTTTGCCGCCAATCTATCGGTGCCCAACACGGAACGCCGTGAGTTTTGTGTTCTTCAACTGCGACCCATGGTAATCAGCCACGAAGGGGATGAACTCAGCATCGAGGACACCGACGAGGCTAGAATGATCTGTCATAGCGAACAGGTCCTCGGTGACGGGGTGGTAGGGGACATCAGGGATCTCGTGTACGTGGACATCGACCGCTTTGATCGGGCAGCCAGCAAGGATGTCGCCACGGAGATCGGGTTGTTTAACCAAGAGCTCTTGTCCACAAACACGCCGTATGTCCTGATCGGCGTGGGCCGCTGGGGTTCAGCGGATCCGTGGCTGGGGATCCCGGTGACGTGGGATCAGATATCAGGCGCCAGGGTGATGGTCGAGACGGGATTCAAGGATCTGAGAGTCACGCCATCGCAGGGGACACATTTCTTTCAGAACTTGATTTCATTTAGGATTGGGTATTTTACGGTCAATTCGGATCTCAAGAATGAGTTCCTAAATTGGAAGTGGTTGGCTGCACAGACTCCGTGGACCGAGCGAAAATACTCCCGGCATCTGCGATTTGACTCGCCATTGACTATCAAAATGAATGGCAGAAGCAATCGCGGGGTGATCCTCAAACCGGACGGACATTGAGAGGACGGCGTGATTCCTGGCCGTCGGCTCCCAAACGCCGTGGCCGCCTGTTGCCTCTCGATCGGGATGTGCTCGAAGACCGCGGATCCTTTTGGAATCCGGCCGTCGTTTGTTTATATTCGTAACGACTCCACCACCCAACATTAACGGTCAGCCAAACCGTCGAATGTGATATATTTTTCGTTGGACATCTTTCCCCGCGAGGTCCGCGGTAGGGATACTGGTTCTGGTTCATACTTCAGCTCGTCGAAAAGGAGTTGTGAAATGAAAAAAGCGCTTGTGTTGCTGGCGGCCATTTTTGTGTTTGTTCCATCCACTGTTTTCGCTCAGATCGTCCCGCCGCGACCGGGTGTTGAGATGCCCCAGGCGTATTTCGATCGCGTCGCGCAAGACAAGACCGCTTTTCAATTCCAGAACGCATGGATCCAAAAGGCGCAGCGGGCCAAGGAAGCCAGAGAACGGTTTCTTGCGACACCGCGGCCGCAAGGGCTGTCGTTTGCCTCACTACCCGAATCAGTAAAGAAATCAATGATGGTATCGGGTACGGCCTACGCCCCTGTGCTCACGGGCAAATATGCAAACACGGGAGCGGATCCTTACCCGGTCTCACAGCTCCAGTCCAAGCTTTTTGATCCACCTCCCGCGTTGTCGATGACTCATTTGTATCACGAGATGTCCTACGGTAACTTGACTTTGACAGGCACGGTATACGACTGGGTCGACCTTCCGCAAAACGACACGTATTATGAGGGACCGGCCGGTTGTTATGGCCTATGTGGCTCGGCGAATACGGGAAAGTTTATTTTGGCACTCCTTCAGGCGAATGACCCGACGGTGGATTTTGGACTCTACGACAACGATGGTCCCGACGGTGTTCCCAACTCGGGTGACGACGACGGTCTGGTGGATTTTGTCGCGTTTGTCCATCCGGAAATCGGCGCCGAGTGCGGTGGGAACAACAATCTTTGGTCGCACCGATGGGTCATTACCGGATGGCCCGAATTCAGTTCACCGTGGGTTACGAACGACCCGAGAGCCGGTGGGGGGTTCATAAGCGTCTATGACTACACCATTCAACCGGCAGTGGGTTCGGAAAATGGCTGCGGGTCAGGTGTGATCGAGATCGGTGTCTTTTGTCACGAGTTTGGGCATGCGTTTGGACTTCCCGACTTTTACGACACGGACGGTGGAAGCCACGGTATCGGTCACTGGGGGCTCATGGGATCGGGAAACTGGAACGATCCACCAAACCCCGCTCATATGACCGCCTATTCGAAAGCCGAGCTGGGGTGGATCGTCCCGACCGAGGTCGGCCCAACGACTCAGCCGTACACGATCAACAGTTCGGAAGTCACCCCCCAGGCGTACAAGGTCAACGTCATGGAAGAGAAGTTCAGCCGTAAGGGCATCAGCCCGATCGGAGGATCGTACTCGATGCACTGTGGGCTGACCGCTGCGGAGGCGGGCTTACGGAATTGGGCCAGCGGCGCAGGTTATGGAAACGGTTGGGATGAGGCGGTCCGGCGGGAATTCTCGTACAACGGCGGTGACCACCCGGTCACGCTCGAGTACGACTACCAGCATCACACCGAAGCGGGTTTCGACTACGGCCACGTCAAGATCGATGTCAATGGGACGGTTTCGACTCTCGCTTCATACGATGGCATTGGTTCGGGCAACGCGTCGATCGACTTGACACCGTACCTCGATGGGAGCGGCGCTTCGAGCTACGAGCTGATTTTCCAGTTTGAATCCGATTATGCTCTTTCGGACGAAGACGGTATAGAAGGTTTCAACTCGGGGAGCATGGGCCCGTTCAAGTTTGACAACGTGTCGGTAACAGGTGGTGGTGAGAGCTACTCCACCGGTTTCGAGATGTACGAGGACGGATGGCACTACGATCGCTCGAAGAATCCCGCAAAAGAGTACTTCTTGGTGGAGAACCGGAACAAGACCGGGGCGCAGTTCGACCAGTTTCTCTATGCGCCGGGGCTGGTGATCTACCATGTCGAGCAGGATGTGGCGAGAACGATTCTGGCAAACTCGGGTAACGGGAACCCTGGAAGCACAACCAGGGGTGTGATGCTCGAAGAGGCCGACGGTCTCGAACACCTGTTATACGGAAGCAACCGCGGAGATGGCGGCGATGTCTATCCCGGGTCGACCAACAACACCACATTCAACAACTCGACGACGCCCAACAGCATGAGCCACAACGGCTATGTCACACGGGCACTCGTTGAGAACATAAGCGTTGGCGGCACGGTCATGACGGCGGACATGCGCGGTGGGTACTTCCCGCCGACGGTATCGTCGATCAAACCCAGATTCTGGTACACCGACAGCCTTGTAACCATCACCAATCTCGAGGGGACGTCTTTTCTTCACGGCGCTACGTTTCTGCTCAGGGATGCCGGGATGAACGAGTATGCCGCGACAACGGCAGAGTGGATCGGGAAGACGATGCTTACCGGGGTGCTCGATCTCACTGGAATGGCGTCGGGCAACTACGACGTGCTGGTCCGAAACCCCGACGGTCAGGAAGCCGTCCTCGAACACGGCTTCCAGGTGCGAAACATTGTTCCCGTGTTTGTTCAGATGTTCGACGCGAGGGCGACATGGAACGGTGTCGAGCTAGCTTGGGATATACTGGCCGACGAGCCGGTCAGCGGTTTCAAAATAGCGAGACGTGAGACGGGTGAGTCTTCGGAGAAAGAAATCCAGGGGGCGGAGCTGATCGGACCCGAGGTTCGGGCTTTTACAGACGATACGGTCCGGCCGGGCACGAAATACGAGTACGTCCTCGTCGTCGTGTTGGGTAATGGGGCCGAACAGCGGTCGAGAACGATCAGTGTGAAGAGTGCCACGTACGCGTTGACGTTGATGCAGAACCACCCGAACCCGTTCAATCCGACCACGCGAATCGGATTCACGCTTCCCGAGAGAACGCACGTGACGCTCGTCGTATACGATCCTGCCGGGAAGCAGGTTACGACACTGGTAAACGAGACGCGAAACGCCGGCGCGAATGACGTAACGTGGGATGGAAGAAACGCTGCGGGCGACCCGGTGAGCAGCGGTGTCTATTTCTATCGGTTAAGAGTAGGCAAGCAGGTGCTCACGCGCAAGATGTTGCTCTTGAGGTGATCCGCCTCTCCTCGAGATCTCTGGTTTGTCGAAAACCCGGCTGTCGAGTATTTGAAGACTCGGCGGTCGGGTTTTATTATGGACGCGGGGACTACACAGTCACGGTTCGAGCGGCGAGGTGGTTGCGAGTGGGAGGCAAGACGCAAGAGCCCCTCTTGGTCGCAAATCAAAACGGTGTCTTGATCTTTTCGATCCAGGGTCTGCGGAGCTCTTCCTCGTCCTGAATTCTGTAGAGGAGATTTTTCTCCACCAGATAGTGGAACTCTTTGTAGAACTCTTCCGGTGTGAGGCCGCACACCGCCGCGTATTTCGCAAGTGCCTTTTTATCATTGAAATCGGCCCGGTTGAGACGAATCATGTAGCGGCGGGCGATGTGATAGTACTCAGACCCTACGTCGACCATGCGCACGCGCGCCAAACCCGTCTCCGGGTCGACCATGTCCTTGAAGTAGAGCGGCTTGAAATGACCGTTCACCACGGCCACCATGGCTGCACTGCCCCCATTGATGATGAACTGGGCGGCGCAGTACCCTAGATCCCGGGTGTACTCCATGTCGTAAGGAATCGGCTCCGCGCACCGGAGTTCGTACCCGATATCCACAGTTGTTACCGTCATCTTGATCCCGAACTGGGCCAACCGGTCGAGGACCGCCTTCTTGATAACTGGCTCGAACTGGATCTCCCCGAGCCGTATGTTTCCGTATTCGTCGCGTTCTGCAGTCTCGAGTTCCCTCAAATCGCGAGCGTCGAGACGTTCCATCAGTCCTTCGGCGAGAATAACGACACCATCCGGCCGTCCGGCCGCCAGACGTTTGATGATGGCGCCCACCACGATATCGGTAATATGCGACAAACGAATTTTCTCATCTGGGAATTCTTCAGGTATGATGGTAACCGTCGCGGCGGCCGCCTTCCCAATCCCCAGGGCAAGGTGTCCCGCCTTTCTCCCCATGGAGACCACGAGATACCACCTCTCGGTAGAACGGGCGTCGGTCATCAAGTTCTTCACCATGTTCACGCCCATGTGACGTGCCGTCTGATACCCAAACGTCGAGATTCCTTGCGGTAGGTCGAGATCGTTGTCGATCGTCTTCGGAACGTGGACGACACGTATCCTGCCCGCCGCCGCCTGTTCGAGTTTCATGGCGCTAAAAGCAGTGTCGTCCCCGCCGATGGTTATCAGTTTGTCTACACCAAGTTGAGTGAGAGAGTTGATGCAATTTTCGAGGAGCTGCGGGTCCTTTGTGGGGTTGTGGCGGGCAATCCCGAGATACGAGCCACCGCCAAAATGGAGTCGACTCACCTCATCGATCTTGATCCGCTTGATGTGCGTAATATCGCCACGCATGATCCAACGGAAACCCTGTTCGATCCCCACCACGGCAAAGCCCTCGCTGATCGCTCGAATCGACGCCGCGGCTATGACGCTGTTGATCCCTGGCGCCGGGCCCCCGCCGATCAATATTCCGACCTTTCTCCGTGTTTTTGGCATCGAGCTCTCCTTACAACCTTTGTGGGTGATTTCCTACTTGTGGACACCAAGAGGGCACCGCTTGTATGCTCTTTGTTTGCTTTATGATGTAGCAATTCCGGGGCCGGATCAACCCAAAAGTTGCCCGTCGGCCCCTGGGGAGTTGTGGTATGATAAAACACCGGCGGACGGCTCGGCGGGTCCGTCGACGTTTCGGCGGAACCTCGATTGCCGACCTCCGTAGACAGGGATAATGGAAACAACCGTATACAAATATGCGATCGTCCGTGCGGTGCCGCGTACCTTTGACCGGTGCATTAGGCCGGCCGGGCCGACCGTCCCGATAGACGTGGATTTGGCGATGGAGCAGCATCGCCACTACTGCGACGCTCTCGAGTCGCTGGGGCTCGAACTGATCCGAATCGAACCCGATGACCGATATCCCGACTGCTGCTTTGTCGAGGATCCGGCGGTAATAGTAGACGGCCGGGCGATCGTGGTTAACATGGGGGCGCCGTCCCGGCTTGGCGAAAGTGTCGCCATAAAGGAGGCTCTGGCGAGGTGGAAAGTTGTGACCGAGGTGGGCACACCTGGGACGCTCGACGGTGGCGATGTTCTTTTCGCCGGTGACCGGTATTTTGTTGGATTGACGTCACGGTCGAACGAGACGGGATTTGTTGCGTTCAGGGAGATTGTGAGGGAGCTTGGGTACGTTGCCGAGTCCGTGCCGGTCAAAAACGCGCTTCACCTGAAGAGCGTCTGCACCCATCTCGGGGAGGGCCATCTCGTTGTTGCCCCAGGACACGTTGACGAGACGATTTTCTGCAACTATACGCTGATTCCTGTGTCTAAAGAAGATGAGTACAGTGCCAATTGTCTGTCCGTAAACGGCAAGGTGCTCGTCATCGCCGGGTACCCACGTACAAAGGCGGCGATCGAGGCGGCGGGTTTTGAGACCATCGAGCTCGAGACGACCGAGTTCAAAAAGGCTGGAGGGAGCTTAACATGTCTCTCCATCATCTTTTAACTCTGAATTCTCAAACGCGGTTCGTCTGATCGTGGACGGCGGCTTGTGATTCAGTTGAGACGAATATGATCGGGTCGACTATTCGGCAATACAAAATCGTAGAGAAACTCGGTGAAGGGGGTATGGGTGAGGTCTATCTTGCCGAGGATACCGAGCTCAAACGCAAGGTTGCGCTCAAATTCCTTCCGGACCAGTACGCCTCTGACCCGGAGGCTCTCGCTCGTTTCAAACGCGAAGCCCAGACGGCCGCGGGGTTGCACCATCCAAATATTGTCACCGTCTATGAAGTGGGCCAACACGAGGGAAGACCGTACATCGCGATGGCCTACGTCGAGGGCGAGCCCTTAACAGATATCATCTCGCGAAAAGACATAACGGTCGACAAGGCCATCGATATCGCCTCACAAATCTGCGATGGACTCAATAATGCCCACGGCGCGGGTATCGTCCATCGCGACATCAAACCGGACAACATACTCGTGGACAAGGATGGGCGGGTCAAGATCCTGGATTTCGGTCTGGCCAAATTGGGGGGAGTGAGCCGGATCACGGGAGAGCTTTCCACGATGGGCACGATCTTCTATATGTCACCGGAACAGACGCAGGGAAGCGAGCTCGACCGCCGCTCCGACCTCTTCTCTCTTGGTGCCGTTCTCTACGAGATGCTCGCCGGAAGGCCACCCTTTGCCGGCGAACACACCGCGGCGGTGATCTACTCGATAACGAACGAGGAGCCCAAGCCGTTGTCCCAATTTTATCAACGGGTCCCGAGGGCGATGGAACACGTTGTCTCAAAAGCGCTCGAGAAGAAGCCGTCGGATCGGTATCAATCGGCGGCGGAGTTTGCCGGAGACCTCGAACGGGTAAAAGCCGGTATGGCACCGGTGGCGGCACGGTCGAGACGCAACGCCCTCAAGCTGATTTTGCCGACGTCCGTGGTGTTCCTTGCCGTTGTGCTCTTTTTTGTTTTCAAACCGTTCAGCTTCCAGATCAGAGGCAACGATCCAGCCGTTGCCGCCGAGCACTCGCTTGCCGTCATGTATTTCGAAAATTATGTCGACCGATCCGATCCAAAACGGCTTGGTGAGATCGTCACGAATCTTCTCATCACGGACCTCTCGGAATCGGAGTACCTCCAGGTGGTCTCCAGCCAGCGGCTTTACGACATCCTCAGACTCCAGGGTCAAGAGGGTGTAAAGGTCGTGGACAGGGACACGGCCACGGAAGTGGCAAGGCACGCCGGCGCCAAATGGATGCTTCTCGGGAGCATTCTTCAAGAAGAGCCCACGTTTATCTTGACGTCCAGACTCGTCGATGTAGAGGACGGAAAGGTCCTTGCCTCGCAGCGGATCACGGGGGAGCCGGGAGAACAGATTTTCGCACTGGTCGATCGGCTCACGGAAGAGATCAAAGACGATCTTGCGCTGCCCGCGGCGGCGAAGGCGGAAAAGGACGCGCCGATAGCCGAGGTCGCGACACATTCGACCGAGGCGTACCGGTGCTACCTCGAGGGTGTGGAATACGCCAACAAACACTACACTCAAGAAGCCAAGGCCGCGTTCGAGAAGGCGCTCGAACACGATTCGACTTTTGCCATGGTTTACCTAAAAATGGTTTCCCGTGGCGTGGCGCAGACACGATCGGAACGTAAGGCGGCAATTGCCAAAGCGGTCGAATACTCCGACAGAGTAAGTACGAAGGAGAAGCGTTTTATCAATAGCGCCGCGGCGCTTTTTGAAGGGAACATCGAAGGGGCGATAGCAGAGCTGGAGGCGATTACAGCTGAATATCCAAACGAGAAGGAAGCGTACAAGAATTTGGGGAGCATTTACTGGGATAACCGGAATGATCTACAGAAGGCTATAGCAAACTATCGGAAAGCCATAGATATCGATCCGCTCGACAAGTACTCGTACAACGTACTTGCGTATTTATATCAGGCGATCGGTGATATCGACAACTATATCTGGGCAATCTACCAGTACATGGCGTTGGCTCCGGATGAGGCCAACCCCTACGATTCACGCGGAGATCTATACGCGTTCAGCGGAAAGTTGGACAAGGCCATTGAGTCATATCAAGAGGCACTCAAGAGAAAGCCGGATTTCTACACGTCGACAATCAAGCTCGGTCATATGCATCTGTTCAAAAAGGAATACGACAACGCAGCGTCAGACTACCAGCGGCTTGCTGCCATTACCGACCCGACGGTACGTGCTTGGGGACGGGCCAAGGCTGTGTTGGTGCCGTTGTATCAAGGCAAACTGGATGACGCCATCGAGGCGATCCGCAACGGACTCGCCGCCGATCGGGCGGAAGGGTATTCGGGGGAGCTGTATTTTTGGAAAGGGCTGTATTTGGCTTCGATCCTGGCCGAAAAGAACCAGTTCGACACCGCGACCGAGACATGCGAGAAGTGGCTCGAAGACTACCGGAGAGCCAACCCGGACGATCGTGTCGGGGGAAGCGATTTTCTGATCCGTATCGCCGCGAACGGTGGAGACATCGCCCACGCCGAAGCGCTATTGGCAGATCTGAAACGCAGTGTAGAGAATTCGGACAAGACAAAGATGCCGGAGTATTGGCGTGCCAAGGGTGAGGTCGAAATGGCAAAGGGCAATTTTGATGTTGCGTGTGAGGATTTTGAGAGGGCCGCACAAAAACACGAGGACTTCTATTCGCACTATATGCTCGCGCTCTCTCAACTCAAAGCGGGTCGGCCGGTCGAAGCCGTCAATGGGTTCGAGCGGATCCTCAGGAGGTACTCCGAGGAGCGCGCCCAGGCTCCGATGCAGGCGGTAAGGGCCTATTATTATCTGGGCATCGCCCATGAAGAAGCGGGTCATCCGGAGAAGGCCGTGGAGCAGTACGAGGAATTTATCGATATCTGGAAAGATGCCGATCCGGGACTCGTAGAAGTCGAAGACGCGAGACAACGTCTGGCGAGATTGAAGCAAGCGGGGTAACCGTCGGGAAACGGGGTTTCCAGGGTCGAGGTGCCATTGTCCAGCTCAGCCAAAAGGCACGACGGCCTGGGAACCCCGTACTTTTTGGCTATCCCTTGTATTTGACCGGTCAACCGTGTACGAAGAGACGGGGGTGTGGCGACTGCTCTGTAAGGGTCGGCGCCACAGACAATCACAGATCCCGCGCCCGCTTTGCTCGGCTTCCCGCCAGAAGGCGGGTGATCCTCGCTCGCTCCGCGCGAAGGATCCGTGATTGTCTGTGACGCCTCCACGTCACTTTTAGTAGGCCACACACGCACACAGAGAAACCGGCCGCCAAACGGCGACCGGCTCTCGCAAGGATTACGGGCTCACATCAGGACTACTGGTCGATTACCGACTCGCTGTTGGCAAGCAGCTCGAGCGATTGTGCGAGATCCTGACGGATGAACTGATAGAGGATACGACGGATCGCGGACGTGCCGGTGCCACCACCCGTTAATGCGGCAAGGAGTCCCTTCTTTTTTGGATAATGAACAATGGTGACTTCCTCATCTTCAGGGATTTCTGCAAGCTCCTTTGCGAGCTCGATGGCCCGGTCGAGCCCTCCGACCTCGTCGATCAACCGGTTTTGCTTTGCCTGCCTACCCGTCCAAACGCGCCCCATGGCGAGATCCTTGAGATCGTCGAAAGGTATTTCACGGTATTCCGACACATCCCTGAGCCACCAATTGAAACCGTCCCAATGGTTCTCCTCGAACCGCCTTCGTTGCTCTTCGGTGAAGTCGTGTTGCGATGACCAGAACAGCCCGTTGGGGCCTTTAGTAATGTGATCGAAGGTAATTCCGAGTTTGTTGTAGAAGCCAACCGTGTTGAACTTTGCACTGATCGATCCAATCGAGCCGGTGATCGTTGTGGGATCGGCGACGATTTTGTCCGCACGATAGGCGATCATGTATCCGCCGGATGCCGCCACGTCGATCATCGAAGCGACGACGGGTTTCTCTCCCGCAAGAACGGCCACCTCATGGCTGATAAGATCGCTCGCCAGTCCCTCACCGCCATTGCTTTCGACACGAAAGACCACGGCGGCGACGTCCTTGTCGCGGCGGACTCGTCTCAGTTCGGCTGAGACCGTTTCGTGACCCATGATCACCCCCATGAGGGGATCCACGTGACTCTCCCGGCCACCGATCATCCCGTGCGCGTGGACGATGGCGATCTTCTTTTTGCCCTTTAGCCCGACTTTGCTTCGTTCGACACCCGCGTAGGTTTTTTGCGAGACCGTTCGGAGCTTTTTGTCATCTTCTCGACGAAGCCTGGCGTCGAGTTCATCCCAGTAAAGGATCTCATCGACGAGTCCCGCTTCTTTGGCCTCGTCGACGGTGAAAAGAACATGCTCCATCAACTCCAAAATCCGGTTTTCCGAAATACCCCGATCTTCGGAGATGGCCCCGATCTGTAGTTCCCAAATGTCGTCGAGGATCCAATTCCGCATCTCCCGCGCCTCTGGTGACATGTCTGTCCTCGTTACGAGTTCCGCGGCGCTCTTGTAGTCCTCGATCTGATGGAGGTTTGGTTTGATACCGAGTTTGTCGAGGGCCCCTTTGACATACATTAGGGCTCCACCAAAACCGGCAAAGTTGACGTAACCCGTGACCGGCATGATGATCGAGTCACATGCAGACACCAGGTAGAGCGAATTCCTATCCATCGAGTCCGAGAACGCGTACACCTTCTTCCCCGCATCTCGGACCTTTGCGACTGCTCCACGGACCTCCTCCAACGATGCGAGGCCAAGGGAGTTGTTGCTGGAGACCTTGAGGATGACACCTTCGATCCGCTTGTCTGCGGCGGCCTTCTCCAGATTGCTCAATATCCGATGAAGGGTTTCAGGCTCTCCGCCTAGGATCTCGGCTATGACTCCATCCGGTGGAAAGTAAGGGAGGATCTCGCCATAGACATCGACGACGAGGTATGAGTGGTCCTTGATCGACGGCTTCTTGCTCACTTTGATCCCAATCGCGGCCACTATGACGACCAGGACGACCACGATCGCGAGAAGGGAGGCAAGGAACGATCTAAAAAACGCTTTCATGGGCAATTCTCCTTTGAAAAAGGGTTGAGCCGGACGAAACCCTATCGCCGCGATTTCGTGCCAAGACCGTAACGTGACCTACGAATCTCCCATCGTCGGGGTTGCAGTGCTCGATCGTATTTCATTGCTGCGCGAGGACTGGATGTTCATCTCCGTATTGTCAGTGCTGCGGAATATGTCATTGAATCCTTCAGTCGTCGCATTGTGTTTATGAAAGCCCCCCACCGTTCACTCGGAGCGTCGATCTTATATGTTTGGTGACCGGTTGTCAAACGCTCCAAACCTTGCACGACATCGAGTGCAGGATCTCCGCGTCACCTCATCCTGTCTCCGTCAAAAGAACAGCGGCCCTCGGAAGGACCGCTGTTTGAACCAGAGTTCGAAGTTCAGCGACTTCAAAACCTCTTTTTATTCCGCGTACAGGGCCTTGATCTTTCCCCAGGTGGCGTCTTCAGTGGCGACGGTACAGTCTTGGATGATAAACGTGATGTGCGTCACATCGCCCCACCCGCCAAGAGCTGGATCGATTTGCTGCATATTATTGCAGTAATCAGGATCGAGAAAGACCGGGAATTCGGGTGGCTTCGGACCCTCGTCGGTCGACCCGTAGAAAGCGGCATTGTTGATCTCGTAAATCATGCACTTTTCGCTCCAGTCGGGGTCGATCAGGTCGAACTTACCCGTCGACGTGATATTCGAACGGATGCCGATGAGAATCCCGCCAAACGCGTACTGATACGTTGTGGTGGCAATGAAGTCAAACACGTCTCCTTCGAAATCCACCAAGTGGTCGTCACTCCACGGACCGTCCTTTGTCAAAAAGAACCGCCCGCATAGGTCGTCCGCCACGTGACCTCGCCGTCCCCGTTGGCATCTCTCGTATCGGAAATCAGAATCGGAGGGGCTGCAATTGACGTACACCATGATGACACGATTTGTTCGAAACGATGAACCAACCTTTCAGACCAATCGCATGGACGTGGAATTTGACCGGATACCGATAAGAATTCCGCCGATCGAGTTCAAAACCACACGTCTTTGGTGGGATTTTAGAACTGTCCAATATACAGAGTATTAACGTTTGATCTTGAGACTTTTCTTTAAGTCGTCCACCGGCATCGTTTGTATGCGTAAGACGCACCAGATCCCGGCCCACGGTATACACGACGACGGTGACCCCTCGATCGCGACCTCAAACCGTATCGGAGAGTCACCTCTGACTACCTCGCACGGTCTAACGTGTGTTCAACACCGTGCAGTAGTGGGACTTCCGTTATGGCGCTTTCGATTGACTAACTCCCTGTATGGTGCTATAATACGCCAACTCTGGAGGGTCGGCCCACACACCCATGCACCCTTAGCCTTGAGTGCTTGGCGCTTGCATCCGTTACCCGACAGAGAACTCATCCGGCACAGTTCTAAATTCTCGCTTTGACCTAAGGTCTTTTGATGCATCTTTGGCTGCAGGGGTGCGCGGAGTTGCAATTTGTGTTGGTGCCGTCATTCCGTGGTGTACGCGACGGAATAGACGGGATTCCATCTCCAGCGACTGAAGCTGTTCGCCGCGTATCGTTGTGGCCGATTTGCGTCGGTCGACCCATCGCACGTCTGTATCAGAATCTCGCCCAAAACATCCACTCTTGCGCTAAGGATACTGGTAACGCATCAGCGTGTTGGGATGCGGTGTGTTTGCGCGACACGTACTCCGGGGTAGGGAAACGAGGAAAGGAGGGATCGAGCCAAGACATCCCCCGGACGTGACACGGTTCGCGGGCGGAGCGCGTGGGATCGGCATCGGAGTTCTTAGGCGAAGAGGCTGCTCAATGCAATCTCGCCGATATTCGTCGAGTAATTAGGAGGAGTCAGTATGTGTGAAAAGAACAGGTTGTTGTTGGTGTTCCTCCTCGTTTTGGTATTCTCGGCGTCTGCGGTTTACGCGCAGATGGATATCTATCTCTACAACGAGGAGGTCGCAAACGACATCGACATCGAAGCGTTCCTCGAGGACGGTGAAGTGGTGTTGGTTGATGGTGGCTCAGGGGAAGGGTCGATGAAATACGTGGAGACGGGTCCGGCGCCGCCGCCATACCCGCAAGTTCAGGTGTGGGAGAAAGACATCGAGCGGCTCGGACCGACCAGCAATCAGGTCGACGGACTTCGCTTCATCAACCACGGAACCCACTGGGTGAAGAACCGTCAGGCCCTGGTGCTGTGGACGATCGAGATCCCCCAGGCCTTGGAGCGTTTCGACACCGAGTTCGGAGAGGATCTCACACTGTCCCTCTGGGTGGACTGGAACAGGGACGAGATGTGGAACAAGAACGAGAAGATGATCCACGCGCACGTCAATCTTCACGAGTTCTTCGCATCGAGCGAGGAGACGATACGTGTCCACTACCTCACCGGATTCCAGATTCCCGATATCGATGCAATGGTCCTTGCGGAAAAGCAGGGGGATAGTCTCAGAGATGTGGTCAATCTTTGGGTCCGCGGAATCGTCTCGTATGACGATCCCGATGTGAGCCCGGATGGTGAGCAGATTTTTGGGGAAGTCGAAGACTACCGTGTGAAGTACATGATGACCCCGAGAGGCAAAAAGGAACTATAGTCTTTGAGACCTATGGGCGATTTAGTCAATCGAATAGGAAACAACATGACTCAAGGCAGTAGTCCTTCTGCAACATTCGGGTTTTGGCAAAGAAAGGATTTGTCATGAGACACAAGAAGCGTGTAGTGGCTTCCGCGGCGGTCTTCTTGCTCTTGCTCCTCGTGGTCCCGCAGGTACACCTGGCGGGTGCCAAGGGCGATGCAACGGATAAGATGTCGTCGGAGATGGTGAAGCAGCTCACCGCCGCAGGGCCAGATGATATCGTGACCGCCATCGTCAAGATGCGCGGGACACCAAAGTTCGATGGGATTCGGGGCGTGCGTGGCCAGGTGTTCTCGGAACTCCGTAGAACGGCCAGCATGTCCCAGATGGGTCTCGTCAACTATTTGAACATGCCCACGGTCAGTGACCGTGTAAAGATGATCCGGCCTTTCTGGATCGATAACATCGTCTTGGTCAAAGCAACCAAAGATGTGATCCACGAGATAGCAGCCCGGCCGGACGTCAAAGAGGTTTTTGAAAACTTTACCGTCACCCTTCCACCAAGACCGGAGAGACTTTCCGGCCCACAGATGGCCCCCGCCCAGCAGAACCAACTCTGGGACTCGATCACAAAGATCGGGGCCAAACAAGTGTGGAGCACCTATGGGCTCACTGGTGCCGGGGTTCGTGTCGGTGGACTGGATACCGGTGTTGACATCTCACACCCCGACATCTCGGGGAAGATGATCACAACGAGCCCAGGTGATCCGACGTATCCCGGTGGTTGGGCCGAGTTCGACAGTAACGGGAATATGATTCCCGGTTCGGTGCCGCATGACTCGGACGAGCACGGGACACATACGACCGGGACGGCGATCGGTGGTAACGCGAGCGGTTATGACATCGGTGTTGCCCCGGACGCGAGCTTGATGCACGGTCTCGTCATCCCGGGCGGTAGCGGTTCGTTCGCACAGGTCGCCGGTGGGATGGAGTGGATCATCGATCCGGACAACAACCCGATGACCGACGACGGCGCTCAGGTCGTCAACATGTCGCTCGGTGCGCAGGGGACCCACTCGGCGATGATCGCGCCGACCGATAACATGGTTGCTGCGGGTGTTTTCCCGAGCTTCTCGATTGGGAACGGCGGCCCGAGCCCCAACACAACGGGAAGCCCCGGTAACGTTCCGAGCGCATGCGGCGTCGGCGCGACCGACAGCACCGACACCATTGCCGGGTTCTCGAGCCGGGGTCCGGTGACGTGGAACGATCCTCCGTACGTCGGAACCTGGATCAAACCGGATATGTCGGCACCTGGAGTGAAAATCTACTCGTCAGTGCCCGGTGGCGGTTGGGAGTGGACGAGTCCGCTCGGCGATTGGAGCGGTACGTCGATGGCGGCGCCGCACCTGACCGGAGCCGTCGCCCTGATGCTCCAGGCAAACCCGACACTAACGGTCGACATGATCAAACAGCTGGTTTCCCAGACCGCGATTGATCTCGGGACCTCCGGAATGGACAATGACTACGGCTGGGGCCGTGTCGATGCGTTTGGCGCGGTAAGCGCCGCCCTCGTTGGAGTCGGCACGCTTGACGGAACGGTTTCGAGCTCCGTCGGCGGCACTCTAGAGGGCGCCCTAGTTCGTGTCGTGGACACTGGGCAGCGTGTTTATACGGGTGCGAGCGGTGACTACTCGCTCATGACCGTGGCGGGAGATCACGACGTCGAATACTCAAAGTTTGGGTACGAAACACAGACGGTCACCGTGACCATCGTAGCGGATGCTACGACGACACAACATGTCACGCTAAACCAGCTTCCCTCCGGAACGATTGCCGGTTTTGTGACCGACACCGACACGGGCGAGGGGATCGCGACCGATATCACGGTTCGTCTCGGTGGCGAGGACGTTGCATGGACGTCCACCGATCCGGTGACCGGTGAGTACAGCATCGTGCTCCCTGTGGGCACTTACGATCTGCTGTTCAATCCCGTGTTTCCGTATCCATTCACCGCGAGACTGGGAATCGCCGTGCTCGAGGGTGCCACAACAACCGAGAACGTGGAACTCATGTCGGCGCAGATCCTCATCGTGGATGACGATGGCGGTGCTATGTACCAAACCTACTACGAACAGGCCGTCTTGGCGGCTGGCCGTTCTTATCTGACGGTAACGACACCGCCCGTAGCTGCGGAGATGGAGCTCTTCGAATCGGTCGTCTGGCTGACCGGAGACGATTACACGACCACACTCACATCGTCCGATCAAGCGGAGCTTGCCGCATTCCTCGACGGTGGTGGCAAACTGTTCATCTCCGGACAGGACATCGGATACGACATAAAGGACAGCGCCTTTTACACGGGGTACCTGCGCGCGCTTTACGTCCAGGATGACGTCAAGCTTGGTGGCGTGATTGGCGAAGGGGCCAGTCCGGTTGGCTCCGGCTTCGCATTCAACATCAAGGAAGGCGACGGCGCGAACAACCAGGCGTATCCATCGGAGGTCGATCCGTTGGCTCCTGCGATGACCGCGTTCGTGTACGATCCGTTGGTGCCCGAGGCCGCCGAGAACGCGAACGCGAACGCGCAGATCAAGGGTGACGTCGAGTCCGACGGGATAAGCAGCTCCGGTACGGCGGGGCTCACCGTTGACGACGGGACGTACAAGCTCGTCTACTTCGCGTTTGGCTTCGAGGCAATCGACAACGCGACGGACCGTGGCAACCTGATGGCGCGGATCCTCGATTGGCTCCAGGGCTACCCGGAGATCACCCACACGCCGTTGACCGACACGGAAGACACCGAGCACAACTACGAGGTTGTCGCGTACATCACGTCGGATTACTTCGCGCTAGATCCGTCGAGCTTTGCCGTCGTCTACGACGTGGGTGGTCCCGAAATAACGCTCCCGATGTACCCGACTGGCACGCCAGATCAGTATATCGCCTACATCCCGCCTCAACCGCTGGATACACAGGTGAGCTACTATATTACGGCGAGCGACGTACAGGGTCACACGACAACCGATCCACTCGGTGCACCCGCGGCCAAACACTCTTTCTGGGTGCAGCAAGACGTTATCCCACCGGTCGTCGAACATCAGTGCTACTACGACACGAACGACCTCGTAGGTCCGTACACGATCTGTGCGGTGGCGACGGATAACGCGGGCATCGAGAGTGTCTACCTCATGTACGCCAAGAACGGTGGGATGTACCACCGGGTGAAGATGCTCTCTGCGGGCGATGACATGTATTGCGGTGACATCCCGGGTCCGTCGGAAGTCGGTGACTATTACGACTACTACATCTACGCGATGGATGAGTCGTACTCGGGTAACGTAACGCGTACACCGGCGATGGGTACGTGTCACTTCGATATCGTCGAAGAGTTCGTGTGGGATTTCGAACTCGATGACGGTGGCTTCACACCGGCCGGCGGTGTCTGGGAGTGGGGCGCGCCAACGAGCGGTCCGGGAGGAGCCCATTCCGGGGATAACCTCTGGGCGACGATCCTGGCGGGCAACTATCCCAATAGCGCCGATGCGACGCTCGACATCCCGCCGATCACGCTCGCTGCGAGCAAGCCGTATGCGCTCCTGTCATTCTGGCACTGGTACTACATCGAAACCAATTACGACGGCGGCAACGTCAAGGTGTCCACCGATGGCGGCGCGACATGGGATGTTGTCACACCGTTTGGTGGTTACGATGGCACGGCCAGAAGCGGCAATGCCGGGATTCCGGGCGAACCGTGCTTTACCGGATACAACGATGACTACTGGCAGGAAGAGCTCTTTGATCTGTCCGCGTATGCCGGTCAGCAGGTCATCGTTCGCTTCCACTTCGGGAGTGACGGCAGCGTGTACAGATCGGGTTGGTACGTCGACGATGTCCGTCTACGGAGCACCGACGTCGATGATCTGCCGCCGATCATTAGCGATGTCGAAGTCCCGGCGAGCACGTTTGATACGGCCGGTCCGTACGAAGTGAGCTGTATCGTCACCGATCCGCTCTCGGGTGTCGCCTCGGTATCGCTCTTCTGGAGCACCGACGGCGGCATGACGTACACGGAGACCCCGATGGGACCCGGATCGGATCCCTTCGAGTGGTTTGTCAGCATTCCTGGTCAGCCCAGTGGGACCCGTGTGAACCTGTATATCCTGGCGACCGATTCGGCATCCCCGCCGAATGAGACCACGAGTCCAGCCGGAGCGCCGGGAGACACGTATGAGTTTGCGATCCTGCCGTCCGCCCCGATTCTCGTGCTTCAGATGACGAGCAGCGCATCGTCTCTCGAGATGTTCCGCGAGGCTCTCGAGGCAAACGGTCACGAGGCGGACTACTGGTACATGCCGTCGCAGGGCTGGCTGGACGCTTCCAAGCTCGGCCTCTACAAGACGGTCATACTCGACGAGACCGGATCGCTCACGACGACCGAACGGTCGGATCTCGCGACGTTCCTCGAATCGGGGACGCTCGGTGCGAGGAAGCAGTTCTTCATAATGGGCCGTGACCTCGGGTACTACTCGTCGACACGTCCATTTATCGAAGAGTACATGAAGGCGAAGTACGTTCAGGACAACCCTGGATGGCGTGAGCTGACCGGTGAGCCGGGTGAACCGATCGGGGCCGATGAGGTATTCGTCATCTCCGGTTCGTACCCCGACGAGGTGGAGCGCTCGACGACCTATCCGGGTGGAGAGATCGTCTACCGGTACACCGCCGAGGGTACCGCTGCCGATGGCTACGAAGCGCTTCGAGGCGCATACGAGAAGGACGAGAAGGAGTGGGATGGTGTGATGCCACATGCGCCAAAGAGCCTCGATGCCGCGGCCGGCATCAAGTACGCCGGTGAGGAGTACCGTTCGGTGTACTTCTCCTTCAACTTCTATTACATCCAGGAGCCCACGCGGAGAGCCGGTATCATGGACCGTGCTCTTGCATGGCTCTCGGCGCCCGCGATCGTGCACTCACCTCTGCCGGATACCGAAGACACCTTGTCCGCGTACACGGCGGTTGCACAGGTGTACTCAGAGACGCTCGATCCGAGCCGTGTGAAGTTGACCTACGACGTCGGCGCAGGTGCGGTGACCGTCGTGATGACGCCCACGGGAAATCCCGATGAGTACTCGGCGGATATTCCGCCTCAGGGCTACGGGACAACGGTGGACTACTACATCAGTGCGGCGAACGACGACGGAACCACCAGCTATCACCCGCAAGGTGCACCGACCGAACAGCACACGTTCCAGGTGAATGCCGACCTCGTACCACCGGAGATCGTTCACACGCCGCATCCGAATACGGCCGACCAAACCGGCCCGTACACGATTACGGCGATGATCACCGACAACGTCGGTGTCGATCCAGCTGGTGTGCTCCTTACCTACAACAAGAACGGTGGCACCAACACGACGATCACAATGACGTCGCTTGGTGGGGATATGTACAGTGCGGATATCCCCGGTCCGGGATCTCTCGGAGATGTGTTCAACTACTACATCTCGGCGAGAGACGTTGCCGAGATACCCAACCATGCACGAGAGCCGGCGGCCGGATATCACTCATTCGAGATCGTCGACTACTATGCGTGGGACTTCGAGGCCGATGACGGTGGCTTCACCGCGACCGGTCCCGATTGGGAGTGGGGTGAGCCGACGACCGGTCCGGATGATGCGTACTCCGGGCTCAAGCTCTGGGCCACCAAGGTCGGCGGGAACTACTCTTCGAGCTCCAACTCGAAGCTCGATCTGCCAGCGCTTCAGGTTCCGAGTAGTAATCCCTACGCGCAGCTGAGCTTCTGGCAGTGGTACTATATCGAGACCAACTGGGATGGCGGCAACGTGAAGATCTCCACGGATGGTGGAAGCTCGTGGACGATTCTTACACCGGACATCGGTTACAACGGCACCGCCAGATCGGGCAACGCGGGTATCCCCGGTGAACCATGCTTTACGGGATACAACAATGACGTCTGGCACAAGGCCACGTTCGACCTCACCGCCTACAAGGGGATGACGGTCATAATCCGGCTGCATTTTGGCAGTGACTCGAGCGTGCAGAGAGTCGGTTGGTATGTCGACGACGTTAGAGTAGAAAGCGTCGACGACACCGACGCGCCAAGCTTTGTGTCCACCGACGTGCCGGCAAGCACGTTCGACACGACAGGCCCATACACGGTCACGACCGAGGTGATGGATGGGCTATCCGGTGTCGCGACCGTCACGCTTTATTACAGCACCGACGACGGCAGCAGCTGGACCTCGGTCGCGATGACGGGAACCGGCAATCCCGATGAGTACAGCGGAGACATCCCGGGACAGGCGTCGGGTACACGGATCAAGCTCTATGTGGAAGCCACCGACAATGCGGCCAACACATCGACCGATCCCGCCGGTGCGCCAACGACGACGTACGAGTTTGGTATCATGCCTTCGGGTGACTATCTCGTGCTTCTTGGTGGCGGATCGCACACGAGCCCGACGATGTTCCAGCAGGCGTTCTCTACGATCGGCCGGACCGCCGACATCTGGGATTGGGATGATCTCGGTATGCCAACCGTGGCGATCCTCCAGGCGTACGACGCCGTCATCGTGGACGAGAGCTGGTACCTCGACACGACGCAGCGGGATACGCTTGGCGTGTTTCTCAGCACGGATCTCGGTGGCACGCTCAACCAGATCTTTATGATGGGTCGTGACCTGTCGTACGGATCATCGGCAAGACCCTGGATGGAGATGTACACGGGGACAGCGTACGTGAAAGATGATCCGAGCTGGAGACAGCTCACGAGCACACCGGGTGATCCGATAGGTGCGGACGAGACCTTTGTCATCCAGGGGTCATACCCCGATGAGTTGAGGCTCTCGACGACGTACACCGGTGGACAGGTCATCTACAAGTACAGCGCGCAGGGATCGGTGCTCGATCGCTTCGATACCGAGCAGGACGCCCGCGAGTTCTTCCAAAAGGAAGGGAAGGAATGGAGCTCCAAGTTCTGGCCAATGGCACCTTCCGGACCCGACTCGGCGGCCGCTGTGAGGTATGTGAGCGCCACCCATGCGTCGGTCTACTTCTCGTTCAACTTCAACTATATCCAGGAGGAATCGCGTCGGGCGGCAATCCTCGGGCGCGCGCTTGATTGGCTCGCGACGGCAACGAGCCTTGGCAAGACCGTCGCCCTGGAGAACGCGACACCAAATCTCCCGGATAAGTTGACGCTTGGACAAAACTATCCCAACCCGTTCAATCCGACGACCCGAATCCAGGTCGGAATCCCAGCCGACTATCTTGGACGAGTGGACCTCAAGGTCTACAACGTCAAGGGTCAGCTGGTGAGGACGGTATTCGAAGGCACGAGACCGGCAGGTTTCTACACCTTCGAATGGGATGGCACGAACAACCACGGAGTGCCGGTATCTTCGGGAATCTACTTCGCGAGGTTCCAGGCGGGCAAGACAGTGCTCACCAAGAAGATGGTGCTTCTGAAGTAATTCGTCTCTTGGGGATGACCCGTTCGCTCATCGCCCGGGTCATCCCCCGAGCGATTTGCGAGGTTGTCGGCTTCGTAGATATAGAAAATGGTTGCGGGATGCCTTCAAAGGTTCCCGCAACCATTTTCTTTTTCCATCCGCTCCCAATCAATAGATCGAGAGCTTTCCTGTTTCGTTCTCCACTGCGTTCAAGATATCGAGGCTCTTAACTAGCGCCATCATGGCGTTGTGATCGGGGTAAAGCGGTCTGTCTACATCGAGGAAATCGACGTGTTTTCGGATCTCCGCTTTTGCCGCGAGCGTTCCTCGTCCCGGTGTGTATTCCCGAAAGTCGAGCGCCTGTGCCGCCGCCATAAACTCGATGCCGAGCACGCCATTGGCGATGTCCAGAATTTGCCGGGTTTTCAACGCCGAATTCATCCCCATCGACACAAAGTCTTCCTGATCGGCGGCCGCCGGTATCGACTGATTGAACGCCGGTGTGGAGAGAATCCTCTGCTCGACGATCTGCATGTCAGCTGTATATTGGCTCAGCATCATCCCCGAGAACATCCCTGCGCCTTTGGTCAGGAACGCTGGTAGGCCAACGCTCAGTGCCGGGTTTGTCAACCGATTGAGACGGCGCTCCGAGAGAACGCTGACCATCGTGATTGCCGCGCCGAGTGTGTCGAGCGGAAGACTGATCGGGGTGCCCTGGAAATTGGCGCCGGTGAGTACGACATGATCATCGGGAAGAAAAATCGGGTTGTCCCCGACGCCGTTGGCTTCAATCTCGAGTTGACTCCGCGTCCAACGCAACTGATCACGCGCGGCGCCGATCACCTGTGGTGTCGAACGCATACTGTACGCATCCTGAACCTTTACCTTTTGTTTGCCGGTCATCAGGTCGGATCCCTCGATGACCTGCCTGAGATTCGATGCGGAGGTCACTGCGCCGGGGAAGCCGCGGAGCTCGTGGAGACGTGGGTCGTACGGTTTTAAGTTGGCCCTGAGGGCTTCGAGTGTCATCGCGGCGGCGATCTCCGCCTGAAGAAGCCAACGCTCTGCGTCGTAAACCGCCAGACACCCAATCCCATTTATTAGGTTCGAACCGTTAATCGAGGCCAGACCGTCCCGAGCTTTGAGACCAGGAACGGGGATGCCCGCTTTTTCCAGTGCCCTTCCGCCGGCCATCCGCTCGCCCTCCAAAAACGCCTCTCCCTCGCCCATCATGAGAAGCGCAATCTGGCTCATCGGTGCAAGGTCGCCGCACGCGCCGACAGACCCTTTCGTGCACACGACCGGGGTTACTCCCTTGTTCAACATGTCCACAAAGGTCTGTGCGATCTCCTGCCGGCAACCCGAGTTGCCGATGGCGAGCACGTTTGCGCGAAGCAGCATCGCAGCACGGACGTGATCGAGCGGTGTCGGGTCGCCAATCCCAGCGGCGTGGTTGTAGATGAGATATTTCTGGAAGTCTTTGACTTGATCGTCTGTCAGGACGACCTCGGAGAACTCACCGATACCGGTGTTGACTCCGTACATGATCTCGCCCGCCTCGATACGCTCCTCGATGAACGCGCGGCACTTTTTGATCCGGGCTATGGCGTCGGGGTGAAGTTCTACTTTTTCGCCACCTCGGGCAACAGCCTCGACGTCATCAACAGTCAGCCCTTTCCCCGTGACGATTATCGGCATGCCTATCCTCCGGTTGTCATCGGTCTGTGTCTGTTTCTTACTTCGAAAATAATTCTAAACATATTAACCGATCATCCGACACTCCGTAAGGTGTTTTTCGAGTGTAACGGGCAGGCCCTCGATAATCTGGGAGAGGGGAGCATGTCGGTCAAAGGTCCCGATACCAGTGCCGACATGTGCAAGCCGTTGCGAGGGCTTGGCCTCCCACCACGCGTGGAGATCAGCGACGTTTAGCGATCTTGAAATTCCGTGCGTGTCGGCGTATAATAACGCTTTGCGACGGACGCGAGAGATCCTCCAGTGACTCACAGCAAAAGGGGCGCCGCCGCTTTTCACCACCGCTCCTCTCACCCGGAGACAAAGCACCCTGACGCGGGGGCCGGAAAAGGTCGCCCACCTTTTCAATTAGGCGAGCGATAGCGGGAGATGATTGGGTATGGGACGCGGTTTGGACTCGATGTCGAGGGAAGGGAATCGTAGCTCTCTACATCGTTCGGTTTCCGCATCGTCGTTCTCTTCGAGGTTTGCGAAGAACCTGGGTCTCTCCATAGGGACACTGGTGCTGTTGTTTGCCGTTTCGGAGTTGGTGCTCCGGGCCGTCTACCACCCGGAGAACCTCTGCAATATCGTCCGCTTTGACGAGAGGCTCGGCTGGAGCCTCAAACCCAATTCCGTATTGAGGAGCGTTGATCCGGGACGGGATCTCGACTACCTCGTTCACATCAATGCTCTCGGTATGCGTGATCGAGAGATCTCAACGACCAAGAGTCCAGGAACAAAACGAATCCTCATCACCGGTGACTCTATTGTATTTGGCACTGGGGTAGATGCGGAGTGGCGGTTGTCTGATTTCGTTGGAAGAGCGCTCGAGGAAAACATAGAGGTACTCAACGCCGGTGTCTGTGGCTGGGGAAACGATCAGGAACTGCTTTACTATCGGACGGTCGCGAGGGGAATGGAGCCAGACATCGTCGTCGTTGTGTTAACCATGGCAAACGATGTGGTCAATAACATGATCGACCACCTGTTTCTCGGTTCGGCCCCAAAACCGAGGTTCGTGTTGCACGGGGATTCGCTTGTCCTGGCAGAGGAGAAGCTCAAGGAGCCAAAACCGCGTTTCGGGCACCGTGTCCGAAAGGTCCTGCGAAACAGTCGCGCACTGTTGTTTACAAAAAGACGCATTGACGCCCTCAGGTATAGTCGACGAGTCAAAGAAGAGCAGCGTAGCATCCTCGGTTTCGAGAAGGCGGGTCTAGCAAGGAACTATTCCCACTGGTCGGTCTACGAAAAAACCTACGCACCTCGACTCGAAGAGGCATGGCTGTTGACCGAAGCCATCTTTTCGTGTTTTGCCCAGCTCTGTCGAGAAGATGGAGTCGAACTGATCGTGTTTGCCTTTCCCCTAAAACTCGAGGTGGACGACGACTGGCGGGCGCAGCTTCATCATCAGTACAAAATCGATTCCAACCTGTTCGATTTTCAAAAACCCTACCGGCGTTTTGCCTCGTTTTGCGAGCGAGAGAATATCGAATTCCACTATCCGCTGGAGACATTCAGGGCCGTTTCCAAGACAAAGGCTCTCTATTTCGAGAAGGACACGCATCCCAACAAACACGGCCATGCGTTGGCGGCACGGGTTCTCCTCGATATCCTGCGCGAGCGACACAACCTCGATTACCGGATTGCCGAGGCGGACCGGGCATACCTCGGCTCCCTCCCCTGAACAAACCGGCCGAGCGGCGTATCCCGACCCCATGCCACCCTCGACTCGACTCGAACTCGGCCCGATAACACATTGTCAAACAATGACATGTGCCCCCGAGAAGATGGTCGCTGCTCGCTAATGGTCGCCTCACGGGAGACCCGCGGAATTTGACCCCTGTCAACGCTGTTCCGTATCTTGTGCGGAAAGGCGATGCGGTAGATATCCCAATATTCTTTTGTTATAATGCTCGCCTGTAACGCCGGTTACGAGCAGAGGAGGCGATCATTGCCGTCTCCGATTCGAATTGGCCTTGTTCACACCCAAAAGGACGGTTTCACACCGTGTCACACGAGTTTCCCTTCGCGCGACCCCGCCGTTTGCGGCTGACGTCAAATCTGCGACGAATGACGCAAGAGACGAGCTTGAAACCCGCTGACCTCATCTATCCCATGTTTGTCCGCCCGGGTGAGGGAATCCAGAAGCCGATACCTTCGATGCCGGGTCAATGCCAGCTGTCAATCGACAAGCTCGTCGGTGAAGCCAAACGCGCTGCGGACCTTGGGATCCCGGCGGTGATTCTCTTTGGAATACCGGAGACAAAAGACGCCACCGGTAGCGACAACTACAATCCAGACGGGATTGTTCCTCGTGCGATCCGCGCTCTAAAGGAAGCCGTGCCCGATCTCGTTGTCATATCCGACATGTGTTTTTGCGAATACACCGACCATGGGCACTGCGGAGTCGTAAACACACCGGGTGAGAAACACTACACAACCGGCGTGCCCGATGGCTATCTGCTAAACGACCCCACTCTGGAACTCCTCGGCGAGGCAAGTGTCGTCCATGCAAATGCCGGGGCGGATATCATCGCACCGTCCGGGATGATCGACGGGATGGTGAAGGCGATACGGTCGGCTCTCGATGATGCGAGTCTCGGGCACGTCTCGATCATGAGCTATGCGGCCAAGTACTCCAGTGGGTTTTACGGTCCGTTTCGCGAGGCGGCTGAGAGCGCCCCTGGGTTTGGGGACCGGAGTCAATACCAGATGGACCCCTCCAACCGGCGGGAAGCGCTAAAAGAAATCGAAATGGATGTTGCCGAGGGCGCGGACATCCTGATGGTCAAACCCGCGATGCCTTATCTGGACGTCATCGCGGCCGCCCGCGAGAAGTACAATCTGCCAATAGCGGCCTACCAGGTCAGTGGTGAGTTTGCGATGCTTCACGCTGCGGCTGCGAACGACTGGCTCGATCTCAAACGGTGCGCGCTGGAGAGTCTACACGGGATCAAACGCGCCGGCGCAGACCTGATATTGACATACTTCGCGCCAGATGTTGTGAAGTGGTTGGAAGACTGACCCTCGGCCGGTTCCATCGGGGGGGTGGCGAACCGGCAAACACCACACCCTTTCATCAGGTCTTGGAAAACGAACATGCGTAGCGTTTACTAGCCCAACGTCGACCTGTACACCGGTCGACAACGTAAAGCGGGTCGTAGGTTTAATCCACAAGACAGAGGTGCAGAAAACGTGAACACAAAAAGATCGGGCGAACTCTTTGAACACGCGAAAAAGCTGATCCCCGGTGGAGTCAACAGCCCCGTCAGGGCTTTTGGGAGTGTGGGTGGTGTTCCACGTTTTGTAGAAAGAGGGAAGGGCGCGAACATCTGGGACATCGACGGTAACCGGTACATCGACTACGTGCTCTCATGGGGGCCTTTGATACTGGGGCACGCGCACCCCGCTGTCGTGAAGACACTCCGTGAGACCGCCGAACGAGGAACGAGTTTTGGGATGCCGACGATGCTCGAGTCGGAGCTGGCCCGGGTGACTGTCGACGCGATGCCATCGCTGGAAATGATCCGGTTTGTCAACAGTGGGACGGAGGCGACGATGAGTGCGCTCCGGCTTGCCCGCGCTCATACGAAACGCGACAAGATCGTCAAGTTTGCCGGTTGCTACCACGGCCACGCGGATATGCTGCTCGTACAGGCGGGGAGTGGTGTGGCGACGCTGGGTCTGCCCGACTCGCCCGGTGTACCGGAGGGGACGACCGCGGATACGATCGTGGTGCCATACAACGACCTTGAGGCGGTCAGGGAGGTCTTCTCAGCGGCTCCCGGTGAGATTGCCGCCGTGATCGTCGAGCCCATAGCGGGAAACATGGGCTTTGTAAAGGGGAAGCGCGAATTTCTCAGCGGTCTTCAAACACTCTGCAAGGACAACGACGCCGTATTTATTCTCGATGAAGTTATGACCGGTTTTCGCGCTGGTCTGGGAGGGGCCCAGAGGATATACGGTCTCGACCCCGATCTCACGTGTCTTGGTAAGGTAATAGGTGGCGGGCTCCCCGTTGGCGCATACGGTGGCAAAAGGGAAATCATGCGATCCGTAGCCCCCGCAGGCCCGATGTATCAGGCGGGGACGCTCTCGGGAAATCCGCTTGCAATGTCGGCGGGTCTTGCCACGCTCCGTACGCTATTGGGCTCCGGTGTGTTCGACGAGGTGGGCGGTAAGACCGCCAAGTTGGCCGAGAGCGTTGGGGCAATCGGGAAGGAGAACGGTATTCCCGTTCAGACGGGTCATGCGGGGACGATGTTTGGGACGTATTTCCTCAGGCGAGACGGCGTCGAAATCACCGACTTCGAGACGGCAAAACGATACGCCGACACGGATCGATACAAGAAGTTCTTTCACGCCATGCTCGAGGAGGGGATCTATTTTGCCCCAAGCCAGTTCGAGGCAGGGTTTGTGAGCAGTGAGCACACGGATGACGACATCGATTATACCTTGAAGAGCATCGAGAATTTTATGAAGATGGAACGATGAGCGCACATTGGCTGTGTTGAGTTACCTCGTGGAAACCGACCAAACAAAATGAGTAACACGGAAAAAGACGGGGGGGCCAGAATTCGGATCGGCACCCGTGGTTCCGTGCTGGCCCGGTGGCAAACGGATCACGTAAAGGGCCTGCTCGTCGGGCGTCACCCGGATCTCGAGATTGACATACAGGTGATAACGACACGGGGTGACAGGATCCTCGACTCGACGCTTCCGTCTATCGGAGGAAAAGGAGTTTTCACCGCGGAGCTAGAAACAGCTCTCCTGAACGGTGACATCGATATCGCCGTCCACAGCGCCAAGGATGTCCCGACAGAGTGCGCGGAGGGGTTGGTCATCGGTGCGTTTCCGGGGCGCGGGAATCCGGCGGACGTTCTCGTGAGCCACCGGGGTTTCACGTTGGAAACATTGCCAAGCGGCGCAGAAGTCGGGACAGGCAGCCCGCGCCGTGCCGCTCAGCTTTTGTATGCCCGGCCCGATCTCAAGATCAAAGACATACGAGGCAATGTCGACACCCGAATTCGAAAAGCCCTCGACTCACAGGGCGGTTATGATGCGATCGTGCTCGCCTACGCTGGCCTTGAACGTCTTGGTCGTCTGGATGTGGTCACACAGGTGCTTGAGCTCGATCTGATGCTCCCCGCCCCGGGTCAGGGCGCGTTGGGTGTCCAGTGCCGCGACGACGGGTCCTCGCTCGCGCTGGTCCGAACGATAAACGATATCGGAAGTGAATTGACCGTCACCGCCGAGCGTTCGTTTCTGACGGGGCTTGGTGGAGGATGTTCCATACCGGTCTGCGCTCTTGGTGAGCGCAGAAACGGCGAACTGCATCTCAGGGGAAGGGTGTCTGCGCCGGACGGCTTGAGACAGATTGACGTTGACGGCACGGCGACCGTGCGGGACGTCGGAGAAGCACAGCGGCTTGGCACTGATCTGGCAACCGAGGCACTCGAAAGAGGCGCATCCGTTCTCCTTGGTACGGACCGATGAAGTCGAAGAGAATCGTAATCACCCGCGCCGAACACCAGGCGGGTAAACTGGCGGCGCTCATCGAAGAACGCGGTGGGGTACCGCTCATGTATCCTTGTATTGCGGTCAAACCGGTCGAGGATACCCGCGAGCTCGATCGCAGTCTCAGATCCGCGGCAAACGGCGAATTTGACTGGATCGTATTCACAAGCGCCAATACGGTTCGCGCTGTTTTTGAGCGTCTCGGTGATTTGGGGGTCGAGCCGGCGAGTATCGCGAAGGCCAGAATCGCCGGGGTCGGGCCGGGCACAGCCGAAGAGATCGAATCGCTGCTCGGACTGGACGTTGCGCTGGTGCCCGATCAACACGAAGCCGAGGGGTTGGTAAAATCGTTTTCACCGGCGTCAGGCCTACGAATATTTCTTCCACAATCGGATCTGGCCCGACCTGTTCTCGCGGAGGGTCTGAGGTTGGCGGGCGCGGTGGTTCGGGTCGTACCGGCGTACCGGACGATCTTGGGCAGCGGTGGTGTAGACGTACCATTGCTTCTCTTTCGAGATGAAATCGACGCGGTGACGTTCACCAGTTCCTCCACCGTCGATAATTTCATGAGACGTTTGGCGAAGGAGGGAGGTGATCCCGAGTCCCTTCGCAACGTTTGTATCGCGTGCCTAGGCCGGAAAACGGCAAGAACCGCCGAGACCCACAATCTTTCCGTCACCGTTACGGCTCCGGAGAACACAGTGGAAAGCCTCGTGGCGGCTTTGGTATCCTATTTTGGACGGCCAACAGGTTGAAACCGGTGTTTTGGTGCTTTAAATACTCCAACTCATGATCAAATGAAAACGATCGGTATTATCGGCGGGCTTGGGCCAGAGACCACTCTGGAGTACTACCATATCATCACCAGCTCCTATCAAAAACAGGTAGGCGGGCAGAGTTACCCCAAGATCATCATATACAGCGTGAACCTTGGCGAATTCATCGACGCGGCGGAAGCCGGTGCATGGGACAAAGTAGCGGGGTGGCTCAGCCACGGTGTGGAGATGCTCCACAGAGCGGAGGCGGATTTTGCGATGATCGCGGCAAATACACCGCATGTGGTCTTCGACGAGGTGAACGCCGGTTCACCGATTCCGATGATTAGCATTGTGGAGGAAACGGTGCGTGTCGCGAAACAGCTCGGGCTTCGCAAACTTGGTCTTTTTGGGACAAAGTTCACGATGCGTGCGGACTACTACCAGAAGGTATTTTCTCGTGAACGCATCGATATCGTCGTGCCAGATCCGGAGGATCAGGATTACATTTACGACAAGATACTAAATGAACTCGTGATCGGAGAGATCGTTGCGGACACCCGCGACGGGTTGCTGTCGATCGTGAGACGAATGATCGATGAGAGTTCTATTCAAGGTCTAATCCTTGGGTGTACTGAACTCCCTTTGATTCTCACGAAAGACGAGTTTGGGATACCCTTTCTCAACACCACCAGGATACATGCCGAGAGCGCCCTCCCGCTCTGTCTGCCAAATCGACATAAATGAACATGAATCGGCGTGGTACCTCCTCGACTGATCGGTGGACTACTTGACGAGGAGCATTTTCTTCACCCGATCCTCACGACGGGTGTGGAGTTTGTAAAAGTAGATGCCGGAGCTCACCCGCTGTCCCGAGTCGTTGAGCCCGTCCCAGATGGCGGTCTTCTCACCGTTGGTTTGCATACCGTCGACAAGCGTTTTGACCTTTTCGCCCGTCACATCGAAGATGATGAGTGTTGTGTGTCCGTCCTCCGGTATGTAATACCGAATGGTCGTTACCGGATTGAACGGGTTGGGAACATTTTGGTAGAGGCGCGCTTCGCGGCCCATGCCGACGACATCGCCAACGGCGGTCACGACCGTGTCGATCTCCACCGTCCACGTCACATCGGCCTCGAGGAGTCCCCCGGGGTCGGTACGAACCAGTTCCGTCGTATCTCTGCTGACCGCATCCAACACAAATGTTCCAAGACCGTGTTCGGTGGCGTTGAGCCAGTAGCTGTTTGTGCCCACGGCAACCGGCATCCCGTCAATGGACCACGTGGTTTCAATTGTATTGGGAGTCGGCTCCGGGGTGGTCACGGAGAACTCCTTGATCTCGCTTTGGTACAACGTCACCACCGGCGACGGTGGATCGTAGTCCTCGATGGTACTCAATATGTTGTAGACCGAGATGATCGTCTGTTCGGCGCATACCTCGCAGAAGGGGATCCCCAAGGCCCGCATTTTACAGTCGAGCTTGGGGCGATACCAACCGACCGGGTTGTAGACGGCGCCCTCGAACAGGCCAACCACGTTTTCGTAGACGGGTGTCTCGGGTGTCGGTATCGGGGTGGAAAGCTCGATCCAGTTGTTCCATCTGATCAACTCACGTTGGGTCTCCGCCGTGGCGTTCGGGGCTTCATAACCCGGCATGCCTCCGTACTCGTATTCATCGGCCAGATCGGCAAAGGAATGACCGAGTTCATGTATCGCTACCTCGGAGGCAGCCGTGTGGGTCGAAAAGGTAGCAAAGGAACCTCCGGATCCCCCGTAATACGGGTGGTTGACGACGATAAACACGACGTCCCACTCGGGAAAATTGTCTGTCAAGACGGAGGAAACCGCCAAGCTGTTTTGCACCACCAGCAGACGGTGGATCCCGCCGAAGTCGAATGTGCTGTTAAAATAGGTGTTGCTAAAAAACGTCTCGAGTCCGTCGGGACAATCCGACGCCGTATATGGATGATCGGTTCCCGACTCTACGGAAGGCACCTCGATGGCATACACGTTGAAATATAGCTCGTACTCTTCGTACGGCGGCGTGTCGAACAGATCGATCGTCGCGCTTTGGACGTCGAGGATGAACTGTGACATCTCAGCCGATGTGTACCCTTCGCTGAGGAAGACGATATTTATGCGGTCGTCTGTCGCCCCATTCACCATTATCGGTTGGACGGGAAAGGTCTGTGCGTCTGCCGGCGCGTGACCATTGACGGCGAACACGAGAATCAGGACTGCGAGGAACAGCAGACTATTCTTCATCTGTTCCTCCTGGTAAATCTATAACGAACGAGCCAATTGGATCGGAACGCCAGCTCATTCGGTCAATCCCGTCGGTCTCGGCGCCGATTCTGTGTATCGCTATTCGATGAGCGTTTTTGTCATACGGTATTCGAATGGCGAAATTTGTGACGTCCCGTCTCGCCGTTTTGATTTGGAGATTACCCTCGGCGTCCTCATATTCCACACGGAGAAATGAGGGGTCCGCTACGGTATCTTCGTAGAGTGTCTCTCCCAGTGCTGACGTCACCGCGAAATACAGGTGATTTGGGACAAGCCGGAATCGTTTACGCAGTTTGAGCGTGCCGTCTGCAATCTTAATGTTGTCGAGACGGATCTCGTCACCTTCGAGTGTCAGATTGAGAAAAACGATCCGCTTGGTTCCGCTGTCCTCGGCAAATGTTGCCGGGGAGCAGAGAAAAAGAGCCATTGCGAAGGAAAAGAAAACAGGCCACTTCATATCCGGTATCCCCGTGTTGTATCTAGATCGCCCGCGGTCATTGGATCGCTCGGTCTTCTATAAATGATACCCCATTTCGGGACAGAATTGAAGCACTCCGCTCCGGTGGGCACGGAACGTGGATATTTCCAGTCGTTGGGGTGGATGATCGAGAGTCTTTGGCTCCCTGCCAACCCAAGGGCGACAACATGCGTCTTGAGATACCCAAAGCCCCGTGGTAGACTTCCGATGACTTACCAGGCACGAAGGAGAATCAATATGGCCGACAAAGATGCAGTCCAAGAATCGAAAGACTACTATGTTGACATCCCGATGAAGAGCGAGCCATTCGCGCTTCGGGGATCGAACTCGCTCGAATGGGGTATGAAAAACCGCCTCTCGAACATCTTTAATCCAAAAACCAACCGCACGGTGATGCTCGCGGTCGATCACGGTTATTTTCTCGGCCCGACCTCGGGGCTCGAACGAATCGACATTAGTATTGTTCCCCTTCTCGAGTACGCGGACACACTAATGTGCACACGCGGTATCCTTCGCTCAACGATTCCGCCGACCTTCAACAAGGGAGTTGTGCTCCGGGCCAGCGGCGGCCCAAGCATCCTCAAAGAGCTTTCAAACGAGGAAATCGCAGTGGACATGGAGGATGCGATCCGTCTGAATGTCGCCGCGGTCGCCGTTCAGGTCTTCATCGGCGGCGAGTACGAGACGAAGTCCATCCACAACATGACGAGACTCGTCGATGCGGGTAACCGCTTCGGGGTGCCGGTGCTTGGGGTAACGGCGGTGGGGAAGGATATGGCGAGGGACGCCAAATACATGCGTCTTGCGACGCGAATTTGCGCCGAGCTTGGAGCGTCATACGTCAAGACATACTATGTCAACGAGGGCTTCGACACCGTTACGGCGGCGTGTCCCGTCCCGATCGTCATTGCTGGTGGCAAAAAGATGTCCGAGCTCGATGCGCTCACCATGGCTTCCAACGCCGTGGGACAAGGGGCGGCCGGTGTCGACATGGGGCGAAATATCTTCCAGTCCGACGCACCCGAGGCGATGATCCAGGCCGTGCGAAGCGTCGTTCATGCGGATATGACACCTGAACGGGCGCACGATCTGTATCAGACATTAAAAAACGAAAAGAAATAAGAAGGCAGATCTGGCACGTCGGGCGGTGCGACCCCGGTAACAAGACGTCGCAGCGACCTCGACTCCGGCCCTAATATCACAAACCAGGTGACACGTTCAATGGAGAACGGTTGGTCGGAAAAAAAGGCGACCGAGTTCATAACCGCTTACGCGGGCGAAACGGGGGAAGACCTGGCGCTGCGTTTGTACGCGAGCCGGCTCATTGGCGTCGAGAAGGGGCTTGTTCTACACGGCGGCGGCAATACGTCGGTCAAAAGCTCATACACCAATGTCCTTGGTGTGGACGTCCCCGCAATATTTATAAAGGCTTCGGGTCACGACCTCGCCGACATTGAACCCCAAGGTCATCCGGCATTGGATCTGGGGAGACTGGAACGATTGAAACAGTTGGAGACGCTTTCCGACGATGCGATGGTCAACGAGTTGCGAACGAGTCTATTCGACGCGCAATCGCCGACGCCGTCTATCGAAGCGCTTCTGCATGTCTTCATCCCGGCGAAATACGTCGACCACACGCACGCCGACGCGATCCTGGGTCTGACAAATCAGGTAGGGGGCGCAACCGTTGTTCGGGAAGCCCTGGGTGAAAACCTCATCGTGTTGGACTACGTCAAACCCGGTTTTGAACTCGCCAAAACGGCCGCGGCCGCGTATGAGGCATCACCACAGGCCGAGGGTATGGTGTTGTTAAAACACGGACTCGTCACCTGGGGGGAGACTGCTCGCGAGTCTTATGAAAAGACGATCGATCTCGTCACGCGGGCCGAGAAGTACGTCTCCGCGAATACGGGTAAACCGATTACAGCGAAGCGGGTAACAGATCCCTCAAAAGCACGGGATAGATATCTCAACATCGCGTCTGCGGTGAGAGGAGCGCTTGCCGTCCCGACCGGCAATACCGACTGGCCGTATGATCGAGTCATTCTTCGTCCGCTCATTACGGATCAATCGCTAGCGCTGGTCGATTCGGAGCGGGGGAAGGAAATCGCTCTGACACCGCCGCTGACGGCCGATCATCTGATCCGTACAAAACCGCTTCCGTTGTGGATTGACGATCCGCAGTTCGACAATTATCACGCTCTAAAGGAGAAGATATCCACCGCGATTCAAGATTACGCGAGGGAATACGATACGTACTTCGAGCGTCATTCGGATCGGCTCCAACCGGGAGTCGAACGTTTTGACCCGATGCCGCGGGTCGTTTTTCTGCCCGGGTTGGGGGTGGTGTGCGCCGGTCGCGATGTCGAGGAAGCGGGGGTTGTGAGAGACATTGCTTCGCAGACGATAGCTACAAAGATGAAAATCGCGGCGATGGGCGATTACGAAGGACTTGCCGAGAACCACATTTTCGACATGGAGTATTTTGGCCTTCAACACGCAAAGCTCATGCGGGGAGAGGGCAACTTGCTTCGGAGTGCCGTCGCGCTCGTGACCGGCGCCGCGGGGGCGATCGGTGCTGGGATCTGCGAGGCGCTTCTCGAGGAAGGTTGCCACGTCGCGGTCTCGGATCTTCACGGAGATGCGTTGATGTCGCTGGCTGCGGAGCTAAAACAGACCTATGGAGAGAGGGTCTTTGCCGTCGCTCTGGATGTCACCGATCCGGACTCGGTCACTCAAGGGTTCGACAGGGTGATACAGGGGTGGGGTGGTGTGGACGTCGTGGTAGCAAACGCGGGGGCTGCACATGTTTCCTCGTTGGCCTCGATGGTGCCCGAGGAATTCAGAAAGCTTGAAAAGGTAAACGTTGAAGGAACGCTCAATATTCTCTCCGAAGCGGGGAGACGATTCAAAAACCAAGGCACCGGTGGCGACGTGGTTTTGCTTTCGACGAAAAACGTATTCGCACCAGGCGCAAAGTTTGGCGCGTACAGCGCGACAAAGGCGGCCGCCCACCAGCTCGCACGGATAGCAAGCCTCGAACTGGCGGAAATTGGTGTTCGTGTCAATATGGTCTCGCCGGATGCCGTGTTTTCCCATGGTACTCGAAAATCCGGTCTTTGGAAGGAAGTCGGCCCGGATCGTATGCGGGCGCGGGGTCTGGATGAGAAAGGACTCGAAGACTACTACCGCGATAGAAACCTGCTCAAGGCACGTGTGACCGCCACACATGTGGCAAAGGCGGTGCTGTTCTTCGTCACGCGGCAGACACCCACAACGGGCGCCACGCTTCCCGTTGACGGCGGGCTTCCCGATGCGACACCGAGATAGCGTGCGCGAGGCGGAAACGATACGGTTTTGGCGTGCCGGCCGTGGGGCGTATCACCTATCCCGCCATTGACACCTCACAATACGAATGTTACCTTGTTTGCCAATGGTCACTAGCCTCTCTGGATCCAGAATAAAGCAACAGAGCGAGGAGACTGAATGGAAGGGCTGATCTATCTCGACAACGCCGCAACGACGTATCCCAAACCACAGATTGTCTATGATTTTATGCACGAGTTTTATCAGAAGCACGGGGTCAACCCCGGGCGATCCGGCTACGACATGTGCATGGCCACAGAGGAAGTCATCCACGCTACTCGCACGATGCTGACGCGGTTTTTCAACGGCACGGATCCCGACCGTCTGACGTTTAGTTACAACGCGTCCGATTCTCTCAACATGATCATCCAAGGTATGTTGGAAGAGGGCGATCACGTCATCACAACCAACGTCGAACACAACTCGGTTCTCCGCCCGCTGTATCATCTGAAACACGACGGCATCATCGACGTGACCTACCTTCCTTTTGACGACAAGGGGTACATCGATCCCGATGACGTAAAAAGAGAAATCCGCCAGAACACAAAAATGGTTGTGGTAAATCACGGCTCGAATGTAATCGGCACGATCCAACCGATCGGGGATATGGGCAAGATTTGCCGTGACAACGGAGTCTATTTTGCCGTGGATGTGAGCCAGACAGCCGGCACCATTCCGATCGATATGGCCGAGATGAACATCGATCTGCTCGCGTTTACCGGACACAAGTGTCTCATGGGCCCCACCGGCATCGGCGGCTCGTATGTAAGGCAGGACGTACCCATCAAAGGAACACGATTCGGAGGGACGGGGGTGCGGTCGGCGTACCCGTTCCATCTCGAGGAGTTTCCATACCGGATGGAGTGCGGAACACTCAATATCGTCGGCGTCGCGGGGCTACACGCCGGCCAGAAATGGATCGCCAAAGAAGGAATGAAAAACATCCATCAGCGGGAGATGAAGCTCTGGGACAGACTGCGCAGGGCACTTCAGGAGACAGACGGTGTCACTACGTATTGTGCGGATGGTCCCGAGGGGCACATTGCAGTGTTGAGCTTTAATATAGAGGGGTGGGACGCGGGCAACGTCGGTACGATGATGGACGTGGACTACAACATCGCGTGCCGAACCGGCCTACAGTGCGCGCCGCTGGTCCACGAACAGCTGGGAACCGACGAGCTGCACGGGACCGTCCGGATTAGCATTGGCCCGTTCAATACGGACGAACACATCGATACGGCGATTCAAGCGGTAAAGGATATCGCGGCGAGACGAAGAGAATAGCGCACCGCATCGATCCTCGGTGATGACAAACGAAGCCTTCTTGGGGTATGGAGCCCCGGGGGGGTATTTGTATTTTGATCCGAGATGGGTTTTGATTTTCGGGCCCGGCATTGTAAAATTCACTAGAGCGGCCGTCCACGGGCCGGCCTTGGATGGACGACGCCAATTTGTTTTTTTACAATTAGTTGTGATCGTTTCCTAAAGTCATGTCCAAAGATGGGGTGTAGGCACTCGGGCCGACACCGGAGACTTTGGGAGGTGAGACCGACGGACCGAAGAAATTTTCTCAAGAAAAGCCTTCTTACCGGTGGCCTTCTTCTTACGACCGACCGTTTGAAGTCCCTGGCGTCGGCGGGGACAACACCGATGGGGCGAGACACCACCGCAAAGTCACGGATCGTGATCTCCCGGGATGAGCGGCTGCGTCCTTCGGGGGGAAGCGTGGATTCGGACCGGCTCCTTGGGATGCTCGACCGTGCCGTTCAGGCAGCCCTTGACTCTGATGACCCCATCGAGGCCTGGAAAAAAGTCGTCCGGCCGGGTGAAGTCGTGGGTCTGAAAATAAACTGTCTCTCCGGTCTTGGAAACTCGACGACGGTCCCGCTCGTCGAAGCGATTTGCGAACGTCTTCAGCAAGCGGGCACACCGGCAAAAAACATCGTGGTATGGGATCGACTAAATGAGGATCTCGAAAAGGGCGGGTTTCGTGTTTCATACGAGGGCTCCGGTGTACGATACGTGGGAAACGATGTGTTTGGGTTCGAGCCGCGACTCACCGAGTACGGTGCCGTGGCCAGTCTTCTCTGTAAGACTCTTACACGGGTGTGTGATTGTGTGATCAACATACCCGTGCTCAAGGACCACGGGATAGCGGGTGTTACCGTGTCGCTCAAAAACATGTTTGGTGCAATCCACAATCCCAACAAGTATCACTTGAGCGTCGGCGATCCGTACGTGGCCGACGTAAACATGCTTTCCGGTATCCGTCGAAAAACCCGGCTCATCGTTTGCGATGCCACAACGGCGCAGTATGAAGGAGGCCCGTCGTACCTGCCTCATTGGACATGGGCCTACAACGGTCTCATCGTCGGACAGGATCCGGTGGCGCTCGACTATGTCGGTTGGCAGGTGATCGAGCGGAAACGAGCCGAAGTTGGTGTGAAACCGTTGTCCGAAATCGGTCGAGAGCCCACATACATCTCGACGGCGGCGGATAGATCACACAATCTGGGAACCAACGATCCAAGCAAGATAGACCTGGTGGAACTGTAAAGAGCACAGGTAGGGTCGGCCATGTCCGTTTATGATGATCAGAAGAAAAAGGACGATTCCAGAGTCAGGCGTTTGACACGGGAATCGCGCGATCTCGTCGATGTATTGCCACCCCGTGTTCCCGGCAATTTGGACGCCGCCGCTCCCTGGGCGGGTATGCTAGACCGCCGGTCGTTCCTCAAAAGCACGGCGCTTTTCGGTCTTGCGGCAGCGTGTCCGCTTGGTGTGATCGAGGCGACCAACCCGTCACCGGCAGCCGCCTCCGAAGGCGAGGAACGATTTATCTCCGAGGCCCTTTACTACGAAAAGCTGCCACACAAAAAGATCCGGTGCACGCTCTGCCCCCGCGAGTGCGTAATCGATGATGCGGAACGGGGGTATTGCGGCGTGCGGGAGAACCGTGATGGCACATACTACACGCTCGTTCACTCGCGTCCATGCACGTATCATGCAGATCCCATCGAAAAGAAGCCGTTTTTTCACGTTCTTCCGGGCACGCTATCTTTCTCCATCGCTACCGCGGGGTGCAACGTCAACTGTAAGTTTTGCCAGAACTGGGAGATTTCTCAGACGCGCCCCGAGCAGGTGCGGAGCATCTATATGCCACCCAAAAAAGTTGCCTCCTTGGCGCGCAAATACGAGTGTCACTCGATTGCCTACACGTACAGCGAGCCGATAGTCTTTTACGAGTACATGTTGGATTCGGCGGAAGCCGGGCACGAAGTGGATGTACTGAGCGTGGTCGTCACGGGGGGGTACATCTCCAAGGATCCGCTAAAAGAACTGTGCGGGAAAGTTGACGCCATCAAAGTAGACCTCAAATCGTATTCGGAGCAGTATTACCGCGATGTTGTAAGCGGCGAGTTGCAGCCCGTGCTCGATGGACTCGTCACGATGCGCGAGGAGGGAATGTGGACCGAGATCGTCTACCTGGTTGTTCCCACGCTAAACGACAGTGACGAGGAACTCGCGGGACTGGCCCGCTGGATCATGTCATACCTGGGACCCGATGTGCCGGTTCACTTCACCCGGTTCCATCCGCAGTACCTGCTAAAAAACCTACCACCAACACCGGTTGAGACTCTCGAGCGCGCGAAGGCGATCGCCGATGCGGAAGGGATTCATTACGTCTACGTTGGCAATGTGCCGGGGCATCCGGGGGAGGACACGTACTGTCCCGGTTGCGGCCGCGTCGTAATCGAACGTGTGGGATACCGAATAAACGAAATCCACATCAAGGACGGTCTGTGCGATTTCTGCCGGCGGCAAATCGCGGGGATTTGGTGACACCTCCGTCTGGCGCTTCCCACATCATCTGACTGTTCTATGCACGTTGTGAGCGCGGAAGTGATGTTGCGACCAGAACCGCGGGTGCGAGATTGATCACAACCATTATGACAGCGGTCCTCGCGAATCCAAAAATAGGGATGAGGTAGGCGCTCAGAACGGCTGCACCGAGACATGCCCCGACGAGATCGAGCGCATAGACGGTGCCAAGACCCCCACCAGACGTCCTAGTCTCGTTGAAATAAACACGACTCGCTATCGGGAACTGGTACCCGCCCAAGACACCGGAGACCAGCGCCAGCGCGGGGAACAGAAAGTTGCTCATTGCAAAAACACCCGCTGGACTAGCGATCTCTCGCACAACCAGAAAGACCACGAGCATGAGCATCGGGCTTGCCGCCGCCAAAATCTGAAGGATGATAAGCCTTTTTGCCTCTCCCGAACCCGCGGCTCGACGCGGTGTTTTCGAAAAGTCGCGGAGTGACCGGTGGCTGCCAAGTGCCATGCCGCCCATGAACGCGGCGATGATAATGGCAAGTTGATGATATACGTAACCGTAGATCGCTTGAAACCCGAGAAGCAGCAGTACTTCCAGACCTATCATCGTGAACCCCATGGAAGCCACGCAAAAGCCAGCGCCCGCCCGAAGCCGTCGGACGCCACGAAACCGCCACACGAGGAAGATCACAAGAAGTGACAGGATGACCGCGAGGCCGGCGATCAGGCGTGCGAATGCGACATCTGCCAGCCAGTGGAAAGCGTGGCGGTAGGCCGCTTGAAAACGTGTGCTCCAGAGGGCCGTGTTGAAATAGTAGGCAATGGGTGCGAAATCCTTGTTGACCGGTGTTGAGGCTTCCGGTCGCGCGTTGATATCGAGATCATCCATGCGGTCTGGGGTCATGCGGAAAGGAATGTAGTACTCCCTGACGTAACTCGTTTCGATGCCACGTTTATGAAGCAGTTCGAGCAGGACGTTCGCGTCCTCCGTGGCGGTTTCGTCTTCTGCTCCGGCAAAAAAGTGGATGGTGGCGCCCGGTATAGCGATCACTCGTGGAAAAACGTGAAGCAAGGTTTTGTTGACGCAACGTAAGAACTGGGCAAGCTCCTCGCTGATATAGTTTTCCGCGCCCGTGACCTGGAAAGAAAAGACGCCACCCGGCGCAAGTTTCTCCGCGACGTCTTGAAAAAACTCGAGCGTGTAGAAGCGGTTGAGCTGCGCCGTCTGAGGATCGGGAAGGTTGACGATTATTGTGTCATAGACGCGGCCGCCGCGTTTCAGAAAAAACCGTCCATCGACGTAGTGAACCTTCACACGGGTGTCTTTTTCCACAGGGAGCCACTCATCGGGAAAATGCCGGCGACCCAGCTCGAGTATTGTGGGATCGAGCTCAACAAAATCTACGTGTAGAAGACTGGGATGTTTGAGCGCTTGATATAGGCTGCCGTTCAACCCTCCGCCAATCAACAAAAGACTCTTGGGAGATGGATGTTGGAGAAGAGCGTAGTGTACGGCTTCCTCCGCCGCAGCCGGGTCCGGTATCGTTAACAAGACAGCGCCGTTTTGAAAAAGGGTCCGAGTGTCCTCGGTGGCCACCACGGCAAGGTTGCCAAAGGGGGAGTTTTGCACGTCTACCAGCGTGAATCCACGCCAGAGCTGTCGAAGCGAGAGGGACTCGAGGTGTCGTCCCGCGACCGGCCAGAGAGAAAACGCCAATACTGCCACCAGTCCGCCCACGACGGTCCGACGCCTCGAAGACGTGTCGAGCATCAAAGTTGCGGCGGCGATGATATTTAGTCCGGAGAGAAGCAGTCCGATTTCGAACGCTGAGAAATATCGTATCAACACCAGACTCGCCAGAATCCCGCCCAGACCGGACCCTGCCGCCTCCAGCAGATAGACCGATCCCGTAGCCGTGGTCGATGAAGATCCTCGTTCCGCTGTGTGAAGCCGGCTGCCGGCGGCGAAGAGACACCCAGCGGTCAGACAGAAGGCACTCAAAACGACGAATGAAACCAGGAACATGGGTCCGGGTCCTAGGATCTCTCCAGGGGTCGTTTGAAGGACAACCCGGCTGGCACGCACGGCGAGGATGGAGAGGGGAATGACCACCGCAACCGTCAGCTGAAGCACGGCGACGGTTTTGCGTGGTGATATCGTACGTGCCGCCACCTTCCCGAGCACTCCACTGCCCAACGCGGTCCAGAAGAGCCAGCTGGCAAGTATCACACCGAGCGATATCTCGTTTCCGTGACAGACGACGATCAGCTCGCGCATGAGGACGATCTGCGCGATGACCGATGTGAACCCGATGAGAACCAGCACCGGGGAAAGCAACGTGTATCTTGGCGTCCCGGAATCCATGGTACAAAGACGGAGCATCAACGCCTTCAAGGGTCAGGCAAGTCAGCTGTAAAATCAAACGGATTCTTTATGGATGGAGGGCGGCGGTGGGTGGGCCACGGGCCGGAGTTGGCGACTGTTCACCAAAAAAGAGTGTCGGCCTCTACTTCAGACTATATCGACAGACGGTGGGTTCCTCGTCCTCTGATCGTTTGATTGTGTAAATGAGACCGTTCTTGAAGATCGCCGTACTGTGGACGCGTGGTAGTTCTACTCTATTGATAAACTCACAGTCGGGAGTGAACACGTCGAAAACATGTGTCTCATCCTCATCATTTTCCACCAGAAAGAGAAGATAGCCTTCGTGATCGATTATCAGTGTCTCGAAATACGGTTTGTATTTTGGGAAGTCGACGATACCGCGCATCCATGTCTTCAACTCGGCTCCCTCGAACCTGCTGAAGTAGTCCGACTTGTCTTCCTCGGTGACCGTTTGCCTCTTGCCCTCGAATTGTGTCTCATGCAACACCTTCAAATCGGAATCGTAGACTTTGATTGTATACGTCCCTGAATGAGCGACCACAACGTTGCCAGTTGGAGTGACGTTGAATAGGAGCTCTGGGTAGAATGGCGAAGAGACCGAGGTCACGCCTTGTTCGGCGTGTTTTTTATACCATTGTCTTATGTATGTTGAGTCGACTCCTGTCTCTTCCATCGCATCGAGTTTCAACCGCGAAACCAACGTCAATGTCTCCGGATCCCGCTGCGAGTAGTCCTCCTTCCAAGATCTGAGATAGAGAAACCCGTTCGGATCAAAATGGATGTCCACCACCGGTCTCCAGCCAATTTCGTTGACATCCGCGCCATTTAGGAAGTTCCCGTCGCTGTCGAAGATGGTGAAACGGTTGTTTCGAAAATCATAGATCACAACGTTGTCGTCCGGATCGATTGCCATTTTGACAGGGCCCATCATCTCGCCCGGTCCCTCCCCTTGTCGGCCAAACGTTTTGAGGTGCGCGCCTTCGGGATCGAACTTCTTGATGCAATAACCCTTATAATCGAGAACAAACAGGTTCTCTTGTGAATCGAGCCCGACGTCCCTTGGTGAGAAAAAGAAGTATTCCTCGTCATCGATGTCACCACCGATGACGTAGTCTATTTCGAACTCGCCGGATCCATTTTGATATACGGGAAGAAACGATTGCGCTGACAGATTCGTCGGCAGCCTATAAAAACCCATCGGCACCAAGGCGAGCAACAAAATGCGGATAGTTCTTTCGATACGTTTGTTCATTTCGCCGCGACCCCCTCACTCGAAGATGACTCGAAGCTCGAAACGTCCGCCAGGAGTCAGGATATCATAGGGGTCGTCTTCTGTGTTATAATCTTTGTATTGTCATATTCACGAATCACCAATACGACGGATTATGTCGCTATCGCAGGAGGGATCCGCGATGAAAAAATGGCGTTTTTTCATTCTTGTCTCATTGATGGTTTCGGTTACCGCGATCTCATCGACTGCGTGGGCCTACAAGAAAGACTCCTCGCTAAGACTGCTCCAGA
>CP070677.1:87885-95113 GCA_020352495.1 Candidatus Latescibacterota bacterium | reverse complement strand
TCGCACAGTTGTCCATTAGCTTGGTGAGTGTGAATTGGGAACCGAGGTACTGACGCTTCTGATACTGTTCGAGGGCTTGAAAGGCGTCTTTGGCAAGCGAGTGGCGAAGGTAGTCAAAACTTGGATCCAACCCCCCGCCGTGCGCTTCGAGGGCTTCGGTGTTATTGACCAGCGCCTGAAGCGCGGCAAGAACGGTGTCCCGGTTGTGCCGGTCCTCGAAAAACGTCTTGTCCAGACTGTACGAGTACGCGGTCACGAGCGCTGTGAAGATCCCACGCATCGTGGCGGATATCGTCCCTGTATCGGTTGCCGCAGTTGGGTCCGACGGCTGCGAAACGGCGGGTGACGGTTTGGCAAACATGTGTGAGATCACGACGCAAAAAACAAATATCATGAACAATCGCGCGGCGACATAAAACTTCACGACAGGAGTCCCCCTTCTGATTTTGTTTTGTTTTATTTTATAAGTCGATTTGGCAACCGTCACGCCCGATCCAATACCCCAGGGAAGCACAGGTAGAAGAACATCGCCCCGGAACGTCCGCGAGGGAAAAAGCTCTCGAACTCGAAAAGCGCTCTAAGCGCTCTAAATGAAGGACTTTCCCATCCGCCAGGCCTCATCGAACGGAATTCTCAAACCTCGACAGACATAGATCGGCGCGTTGGCTTCGTACGGCATCGCGTACTCCAGATCAAGTGTTGTCACCAGGGTTACGCTCTCGAAAACCATCTCCAGATCAGACCGGGCGTAGTTGACAACAATCAGCACATCCCCCGACATTTCACCCGGCCCCCACAGAAAGTAGTTGTTATGCTGCGAGGCTGCCCGCGGCAGACCGTACCGGCGTCCATAGTAATTGATGGCGCCCGTCTCACCATAGTTCCGGCCAACGATCCCACACCGTGCTTTATCCGAGTCAGAAAGCGATTCATATACCGCCGCGACTTCAGCTACCATCTCTTCCCACCCAAACCGATCGGCAAAAAACTGGGGCAATTCGGCGAGCTCGTGGTTCTCTGATGTCGACGGGGCCATTCCGAGCCGCTGTGTGTAGGCAACATAAGATTCGACTGACAATAGCGGAACGGCCATTGGCAGCGCGATGACGAGACCGATAACGACGTTCAAAACAGCCAGCGGCCGAATCCATCCAAGCCGGCGAAGCGACGCCACGCGCTCGATCAATACGGCGCCCGCGGCAAACAGCACGGGGTACACGGAGAACAGGTAGTATGGTTTGCTCTTCTGGACGACGAAATAAATGAGTGTGATGAGAAAAAACCATCCAAAGATCTGATAACGCCGCATCGACCGCGCAATCAAGAGAAAGAGTAACCCCAGGACCCAGATACCCAGGTTTGTCGGTCCCATCTCCATGGCCTGGGCACCGAGAAAACCACCCAGGTCGATGTCGGCGATCTTGTTGCGTTTCGCATTTTCGATGAACTCGAGTGTTGGCCAACCGTTGCCAATCTGCCAGATCACATGCGGCAGGAAAATCAAACCGGCCAGTGCAACACCGATCCAAAACTGTGGTCTGGCAAGATGACGCCGGTGACGCGTGAGAATCATGGACAAAATCAAACTGAATCCAAACACAAGAATGCTGATCTTGTTCAGAAGCCCAAGGCCAAGGACCAGACCCAACCAGATCCACAGTATCTGGCGTCCGTCATTGACAATCCTCAAGACGATGTAAAACCCAACCGTCCAAAACACCAAGTCAAACGCATTCATCGAGTAAAATCCTGTAATTCCGAGATAGCTGGGGATCGCCGCCACGGCCAGCGCGGCAAAAGCCTGAGCAAACCGCCCGCCGCCGAGCTCACGGGCGATCAACGCGATCATGACAATTACAAACGCGCCGCACAGTGCGGGGAGTACTCGGAGAGAATCGACCGAGTCACCAAAAACCGTCTTCCAACCCGCGAGCAGAGCGATCGATAGAGGTGGCTGGTCGACATATCCCCATGCGAGATGATTTGCGCAGTCCCAATAGTAAAACTCATCGCGAAACATCCCATAGTTGCCATTCGTGGCCAAGTGGATCACGACGTGGACGAGGGCGAACGCCGAGACGAGGAACCAGGGTGTGGAACGGTCAGCCCTCGATTTGGAGGTCAAAACGTCCCCGTCAGACGAGGAGTCATGTGTCATCGCTATTTCGCCTTCCGTAGAAAGGACACAACACCGGACTCCGGATCGAAGACGGATGATTATACGTGCAAAACAGAGCAAAGGACAAGATCGGGGTCAGCATAGTGATTTGACCCAAAGCCACCATCGGGCCTGTAAAGGCGCATTGGTTATTGAGTTTTGGCTTTTGATCTGGTATATTCTTCCCAGAAGGCTCCGTTTGGGCTGTTGCAGCATGTGGGCAGCCGTCTGCATGAGCTGGCGCGACACGTCTTGAGACCAACCACCGACTTGCCAAAAGGGGGAACGCCATGCCGTTGAGCAGACGTCTTTTCTTTGCGTTGATTTCCCTCACCGCCATTTTCATTTTCCAAACCATCGACACCGACGCAAAGCGTGTCCGAAAGGGCCCGCAGGGGAAACGGTTTCCAGGGATGGACCGGGTGTTGGTGCTCGATGGCTCGAACGTCCACGACGTGGGAGAAGTCCACATCCACGTTGGAAATTGGGGGATGTTCGGCTCGTGGCCCGGATCGGGTGTGCAATTTAGCGAAGCACCCTCCATGCAGTGGCCGGCGGGGAGTGGCGTCGAGTACCTCTTCGCTTCTGGTCTATGGATCGGCGCGATAAAAAACGGTATCCCGGCAGTCTCCACTTCGACGTTTGCGGCCGAAATGCGCCCAACGAGCGATCCAATTGACATCATCTATCGGAGCGCAGAGGGGGCAACCGGCGGAAACCGGATGCCGCACCCTTTGGCCGACGACGACGGTGATGGCACAATCGATGAAGACTGGCTAAACGGTCGGGACGATGACAACGACGGCAAGATCGACGAGGACTTTGCGGCGATCTCGGACCAGATGTTTAGCTGTTGGTTTACTGACGACCAGCCCGAGGCGATTGAGATCTTCCCGGAGCACAACCCGCTCCACGTTCTCGTTAGACAGGAGAGCTACCAGTGGGAAGATGACCGTTTTGATGATTTCGTCGGAATTGATTTCAAGATTACCAACATCGGGAACGATGTCCTGGAGGACGTTTATGTGGCGTTCTTTGCCGATTTCGACGCGGGGCCGTTGAATACGGGCAATTACTGGGCGGACGATGCGGCAGGGTTTATCCGTACCCCCGTTATTTGCACGGATCTCGGGCCGGTGGATCATCTCGACATCGCCTACGGCTATGACGCGGATGGTGACGGAGGACAAACACCGGGTTATGCCGGTGTGGCGCTCCTCGATCACACGACCGATCCTACCGGGAATGAGGCGCCGCGTTTTGTGGGTGTGAGCACGTACGCAAACTTCTCGGGCAACCAACCCTTCGAAGAGGGGGGTGACCCGACAAACGACTTCGAGCGATATGAGTTGCTTTCGCAACAGACGATTGAACGAGATGCCACCGTACCGCGTGACTACCGTATGCTCATGGGCGTAGGGCCGTTCGAAAGGCTCGAGCCGGGTGAAACGCTTGTCTTTAGAATTGCTCTTGTTGTTGGAGAAGGTCTCGATGGGATGATCGAACACGCGGCGTATGCGAAACGGCTTTTCAACGGCACGTGGTATGACATCGATGGGGACCCGATGACAGGTATTGACAGAAGAGAAACACCGGTCTACGGACCCGCCGAAAACGTCGTGATCGACGAGTGCAGACCGGAACTAAGCGATCCGATTCCGTTGGTTCCGCCGGGATCGGTGGTCTGGGTCAACAACGACTGCGAGAGTGAAGACAACTTCAAGTCCACGTGCGGGTACGCCGAGGCGGATAGTCTCGTGTTCCGCACGGGTGTTGCCGGGAAGGAAACCCAAATCCATTGGGTCCTTGCCGGGGAATTCGTCGAAGCGACACTCGATATCCAGCCGGGTCATTGTCCCAACCGGCTCAACAACAAACGGCAGGGCAAAGGCGAACCAAAGAACGACGATTCGATGATGGGTGGCGTTCTCCATGTAGCGCTGCATGGGAGAGCGGGGTTCGATGTGGCGGACGTCGATGTCGGTTCTTTGAGGCTGGAGGGTGTTTCCCCCGTCAAAAAGCCCAAGTATCGTGATGTGGGGTCGCCTGTTATGGGTGAGGCGCTATGCCAATGCCCGACGGGTGAGCCGGATGGCATCACGGATCTGGTGCTCAAATTCCAGGCGAGGGAGATTCTTGCGGCGCTTGCCCCGGCATCGGATGGGGATCGGAAGACCCTTACCTTGAGCGGCCGGCTCATGGATGGGACGGAGTTCTTCGCCATTGACTGCGTGACGATCGAAGGCAAGAAGATCGATCGTGTGTCGGCTTCAGTCGAGGGTCGAGTCGTTCTCCGGCCTACATCTCCCAACCCGTTCAACCCGATCGCGTGGATCGGTTATTCTCTGCCGCAGCCGGGATTCGTCAAGCTGTCCATTTATGATGTGACCGGCAAGCTCGTGGAACGGCTTGTCGAAGAGGACCGCCCCGCAGGTGAACACCTGGTCGAATGGGATGCTGCGCGCTTCGCAAGCGGGGTCTATTTCTATCGACTCGAGGTCGGCGAATTCGTCGAGACTCGAAGGATGGTTTTGTTGAAATAATTCGCCCTCTTGCTGGTCAAAGATCGGCCGCCGGGACAGCAGAGATCCCGGCGGCCATTTTTTGCCAAATTCCAGGTACCGGGGATGCGTTAACCGCCTGATTTTTTACTGCTTCCACAATGCGGAAAAAAAGGCGTGACAAATCTCTCAGATTTGTTGTTTCCTCCAACTCGGGAAAACTCTGCATCACAGACTCGGCATGTGATTTTCTTCGTGAAACATGATCTGAAGGTGGTGGACCATGCGCTGCGTTTTCACGTTGTTGCTGATTGTCTTGCTCGTGCCGGTACTTGCCGTCGAAGCGGTCGACGCCGGGTGCGATAAGGACTGCAAAGGCAAATGTTGCAAGAAAAAAACCGACAAAGAAATCACAGAGTTCATCTATGACGCGACAATCCCGTGGCCGTTCCGCAAGAAGGTAAAGGGTGACGCGGACTTCGATGGCGTTCTCGACGAACTCGACAAGTGTCCCGACACACCCAAGGGTGCGATCGTCGACGAGAACGGTTGTCCTATGGACTCGGACGGCGACGGTGTGTATGACGGGATCGACAAATGCCCCGATACTCCCGAAGGAGCCGTCGTCGATGAGGTTGGTTGTCCGCTCGACTCGGACAAGGATGGTATCTACGATGGTCTCGACCAGTGCCCGGACACGCCAAAGAAAGCAAAAGTCGACTTCAATGGCTGTCCGCTCGACTCGGACAGTGACGGAGTCTACGACGGGATCGACAAGTGTGCAGACACTCCCAAGGGCGCCAAGGTCGACAAAAAGGGCTGCGCCCTGGATAGCGATGGTGACGGGGTGCCGGACGGCATCGACCGATGTCCCAATACACCGGAGGGTGTCGAAGTCGACGAGTACGGTTGCACCGAGATGGAAACCGACATCCTCGACACGGGCAAATACGTCACGTCAAACATCCTGTTCGAGATCGATAAATCCGATATCAAACCCGAATCGTATCCGGTCCTTGACGACATAGGACAAGTCCTGGTTCAATGGCCGGAACTCAAGATCGAGATCGGGGGGCATACGGACAACACGGGTTCAGATGCATACAACCAAGAGCTCTCCGAACGGCGGGCCAAGGCGGTGCTCGATTATCTGGTCGAGAAGTTCCCCGATATCGAGAAAGGACAATTCACAACAAAGGGATACGGGGAAGGCAATCCGATAGCGACAAACGACGACCGGGAAGGACGTGCCAAGAACCGCCGCGTCGAGTTCACGGTTCTCAATAAAGAGGTTTTGAAACGCGAACGCGTCAAAAAGAAGTAGTCTGCGACCGAGTGTGCCCATCGAGGCCCACACAAGAAAGGGGTGCCTGAAGGCCAGGCGCCCCTTTCGCAATGAGGTGAGACTCCGGAGTCGAGCCCACACTTCCTCCGAGACTTATTTCTTTACGAGCTTCTCCTCCAAAAGCCCCATCGATTTCTTTGGATGGATGACCGGCATCGGTCTGTTGTTCTCGCCCACGTCGTCCGCTCGGTCAATGATGAGCTGTTTCACTTCCGTCGGTTTGAGCGAGGGATCGCGTGCGATCAGTTTTGCCGCCAGGTTGGTAACGTTGGGCGCGCCCGCGATTACAAAATTGGGGGGGGTCGGATTTTGTCTCCGGGAAGGGTTGTTCAAAAAATTGGAGGAGAATCGATAGACGATACACGCTCACTGGGACACGGTCAAATGTCTGGTAATGCGTACTCGAGGTCGAGTCTCTTGAGCAAATCGATAAACCGTGGGTCCGAATGAAGCGGGAACAACATGGGGAACTGTGCAATGGCGTACATAAAAGCGGCACGCTGCTCATAACCTCTCTCGAGCCAAACGATAGCTGAGTCGGCCTCTCCCAGCTGCGCGAAATATCCCGCGATGAGCACTGGCGGAGCGTATTCCTCGTAATATCTTTGGGTGAGAAATTGGACTCCAAACCGGAGGGACCCTTGATGACCGTCACGCTCATAAACGGCCTTCGCCTGCTCGACGACAGCCCGCTCGGTCTCATCACTCGCCGTCAAGTCCATAAATCGAATTTGGGCCTGGACTGCTTTATCGAGCTCGCCCGTTCGGATGTAGAGGGCTGAGAGGTTGTTGTGCAACGGCGGAAAATCGGGCTCGAGGTCGGCCGCTTTTTGATATTCGGCTAAGGCGCGATCGTGGTCTCCTGCCATAGCGTAAATCCATCCGTTGACAACTATGATTACGAGTGAGAGCGGGTCGAGCTCCAGAGCGGTCTTGACCTGCTCGATCGCCTCGGCGTATCGGCCTTGATGCCCCAAGAACTCTGCGTACCACTGGCGAGCGGTCGCATAATTTGGGTTGAGCTCGATGGCGCGGCGGTAATGAGCTTCCGCTTTGTCCCAGTCATTCTCGTACTCCTTGGCTATACCTGCGAGGACGGCATGGGCGGGCGCGAGGTTGGGATCGATTTCGAAGGCTTTTTTTGCATATTCGCTTGCCTTTGGGTAGATCTCGTTTGGAGGTGTATACCACGCCCAAGTGCCGAGAACGACATAGCATTCACCG
>CP070677.1:78718-87785 GCA_020352495.1 Candidatus Latescibacterota bacterium | reverse complement strand
GGGCCGGGTTTATCGGCTCCAATTTTGTGCACTACATCTGCAGTCGACATAAAGACTGCAGGTTTACCGTGCTCGACGCGCTCACGTACGCCGGCAACCTCGAGAACATCGCCAGGCTCGTCGAGGGGGGGCGCGTGAAATTCATAAAAGGATCGATCGCCGAAGCGGCCGACGTAAAAACGGCGATGAAGGGGTGTGAAGCAGTATTCAATTTCGCCGCGGAGACACACGTCGACCGATCGATCCAAGAGGGGGGGACGTTTATAAAGACCGACGTACTCGGTACCTACACGCTGCTCCGAGTGGCGCATGAGCTTGGGATCGAGCGTTTCGTCCAAATCTCGACCGATGAGGTTTACGGAAGCTCCTCTGGGGAGTACTTCACCGAGGCGTCGCCGCTCAGACCTGGCAACCCCTATGCGGCGAGCAAGTGTGGTGGGGATCTTATGGGAGCCGCGTTCTTCAATACGTTCGAAGTACCGGTGGTGATCACCCGCAGCTCCAACAACTTCGGGCCATACCAGCATGTCGAGAAGTTTATCCCTCTCTTTATTACCAATACGATAGAGGGGAAGGATCTTCCATTGTACGGAGACGGGAAACACGAACGAGATTGGATCTACGTAGAGGATAACTGTGCGGCGATCGAGCTTGTGGGCACCCAGGGCACAGCCGGCGAAATCTACAACATCGCCGTTGGCAGCAGCCACCCGAATATCGAGGTGGCTGAACTGATCCTCGAGCTGCTTGGAGCGCCCAAATCAAGGATCAAGTTGATCGAGGACCGAAAAGGACACGATCGTGCCTACCTGATGGACTCGTCAAAAATGGGGGCGCTAGGGTGGCAGCCCCGTCACCAATTCCGGAATGCTCTCGAAAAAACGGTCCAGTGGTACAAGGATAACGAAGATTGGTGGAGACGAGTGAAGTCCGGTGCCTTCCGCGAATATTACGACACGTACTACAAAGAGAAGTTGAAAAAGGGAAAGAGGTATGGGGATTAAGATCATCGCCGTTGTCGGGGCACGACCCAACTACATGAAAGTCGCACCGATCTGGCGGGAGCTCGATAAGAACGGTCACGTGTCAAAGATGCTCGTCCATACCGGACAGCATTACGACGCGAACATGTCGAAGATCTTCTTTGACGATCTTAAACTTCCAAAACCCGATGTCTATCTCGGAGTGGGGTCGGGCTCCCATGGGGAGCAGACGAGCAAGGTTATGTTCGAGTTCGAGAAGATCCTCGAGCGTGAACACGCGGATCTTGTCATCGTCGTCGGTGATGTCAACTCGACGATGGCGGGCGCCCTTGTGGCCGTGAAAATGGGAGTATCGGTCGCACACGTCGAGGCGGGTCTGAGGAGTTTTGACCGTACAATGCCCGAAGAAATCAACCGTATGGTAACGGATATCGTATCCGATTTGTTGTTTACGACCGAACCGAGCGCACGAAAGAACCTTTTGCGCGAGGGTGTGGAGGAGACAAAGATCCACTTTGTGGGGAACGTCATGATTGACAGCCTTCATTATTACCGCGACAAGGCGGATCGTTCCCGAGTTCTCGAGGACCTTTCGCTCAAACCCGACGGGTACGGTCTCGTCACCCTCCACCGCCCGTCGAACGTGGACCGGACCGAGACGCTCCGTGGGATTCTCGATGCCCTCATCGAGCTTGGCAGTGATTGTCCCATGATTTTTCCCGCTCATCCGAGAACTCGTAAGATGATTGAAGACAATAAGTTGCTGGTCCCCCCCAAAAAACTTCGAATTTTGGACCCCATAGGCTACCTAGATTTTGCTAAGCTAATGATGCATGCCCGTTTAGTTCTCACCGACTCAGGAGGTATACAAGAAGAGACCACTGTACTCGGGATATCCTGTTTGACGATTCGAGAAAACACGGAGAGGCCCATTACGCTCGAGATCGGAACCAACCGACTCGTAGGCGTGTCCGCGGAGCGGATCGTAAAAGAGGGCCGAGACGCCCTCAGGAAACCCCAGGGCCGGGGGAAAATACCGGAACTCTGGGACGGAAGGGCCTCCGAGCGAATTGTCCGGGTCATCAACGAGTACTTTCGATGAATGCATCAAGAGCTGGCTGGTCTTTTCTGGATACCTCGCTCGAGCGTAGCTTTCTCTGGACGCTTGCCATAACCGCCCTTCCCGTTGCCTCGGGTTTTGTGGTCTCGTGGGTCATCGCCCGATGGGCGGGTCCAGCGGTTGTGGGAACCGTTTCGTGGGTCATGTCGTTTGCCACGATGCTTCTCATCGTCGGCAAGTTTGGCCTCGATCTGGCGACGTCACGTCTGGCGAGCGAGGTCGGAGTAAAAAACCCGGGCAGACTCAGGGCGCTCTACGGAGCGGGGATGCGTTTCCGGCTGGTTTGTACCCTTATTGTGGCAGCCGTTTCGCTCGTGTTCGCGCGGCAACTGGCCGGCTTTTTCAACGACCCCGGTCTCGCCGGCCCGATCCGGATCGGCGCGGGGGTCGTAATCTGCGCAAGCCTTTACGAGTACAAAGAGAATTTTCTCATCGGTCTGAATCGTTTTCAGACCGTGTACAAGGTACGGAGCATTCACCTTCTGTTGAGGGTCATTTTTACGTCTGTCGTCGTTTTCGCCGGGGCAGGAGCAACCGCTATTCTCACCGGCTACTGTGGCGCGTGGGTTATTGCAATCGCACTCTATGTCGCGCTGCTTCTCCGGTTTCTCCCACCACCGGATCCGGTATCGAGCGCGGATGACATTCGTCGCAGGCTGATCCGAATGAGTGTCGCACTGGCGGTGAGCAGCGCCTCGGTAACGATCTATGCGCACATGGACAGGCTTCTTCTCGGTTACTTCTCCGGCGTTGCAGAGGTCGGTCAGTACGCGGTGGCGCGGAACATCACCGAGGTGTCACTCTTTCCGGTTTTTGCCGCCACGATGACACTCCGCCCAGCCCTGGCCTCCCGATTCTCCACGGGAGAGTTACCTGAATGTGCACAGATCATTCGCAAAACGCTTCGTTTCTCCTTGGTGTCGGGAATCCTCTTTTGTTCGATCTTTGTCGTTCTCGGTGTGCCTCTCGTGACCCTCGTCTTTAGCGATGAGTTTCGATATTCGGGACAGCTGATGGCGTTTTTTGTGGGGGTCATCGCATTCCGCTCGATGGGAGCGGTGATCCTCCCCGCGCTGGTCGCCGCGGAGAGAACCCGGTTATATGCTTATTTGACAACGATCTCAGCGGTCACTTACTTCGTTTTGAGCTTGTTCTTGATTCCCCGCTTCGAATCCAGGGGCGCGATCGTGGCGACGATCATCTCATACGGCGTGCTCCTATTGTGGGGGCTCAAAGAGGTTTTCAGAGTTTACGGGGTGCGATTGGGATGGCGCCCAGTAACACTAGTGATTCGCACGATTCTTGCTGGAACCGTCTCAAGCGGCACCGTTTGGTGGTTAAGTGGTCAATCTCCCGTGAGTTGGAACGTTTTTTTGTGGGCAGCGCTCATATCCGTCCTCTATCTCTTTCTAATCTTTGTGCTTCGGGTCGGAACTTTCAGCGATATCCGGAGTTTGTGGATTAACTTAAGGAAACCAAAGGGATAACGGATTTTTCAGGCTTGACACGTCTTGAGCGTCCCGATATCGTCCACGTTGAGCGGGAGGGATGGTAAAAGACTCGCGATCCATGTTAGGAGGCAACTTGGCTGGACTTCATGCGTTGGTGGCGTTTTTACTATCGTTTCTTCTCGTTGCGGCTTCTACCCCGTTGATCAGACGATGTGCGCTCCAGTGGAAGCTCGGTGACAAGCCGAATGGGCGCAAGATCCACACGAGCACCATCCCACACCTGGGGGGAATCGGGATGGTCATCGGGTCTTTGGGAAGTCTTGGCCTCCTGATTGCGTTTTACTCCGGTGTCAATGGGGAGGTTCCGAGGATTCTTCTCAAGGTGTTGGTCCCGGTGGGGATGATAGTCACGCTTGGGCTCACCGATGACACCAAGAATCTCAGAGCCCATCAAAAACTCACCGTCCAGACCATTGCCTCGTTCATAATTGCCGTGTCGGGAATTCATCTTCTCGTTGGTCTTCCCGCATTCGACAGCCATCTATTGTTTGTCATACTGTTGACGGCGTTCTACCTCGTCGGTGTATCGAGTTCCGTGAATCTCATAGACGGTCACGACGGTTTGGCCGCGGGGATCGTTTTTATCTCTGCCTGCGCGTTTGGCGTGACCGGCTTGGTGCTGGAGAGTGCCGCGCTGGTGTGTGTCTCGCTCACCGTGGCGGGCGCATGTTTGGGGTTCTTGATCTACAACTTTCCGCCGGGTAGGATATTCATGGGGGACACGGGAAGCCTCTTCCTCGGGATCATGCTGGGCATCCTCGCCTGTTCGTTCACAATGCTTCAACCCAATATAAACACGTTCTTTGGCGTGTGTCTGATTCTCTCGGTACCCATGCTCGACTCCTGGCTTGCCATCGCCAGACGGCTCACCCTCCGGCGGCCCGTCTTCGAAGCGGATTGTATGCACATCCATCACGTTCTCGGGACCTTTGGCTTTTCACCGCGGCAGACGCTCGTGATCCTCTACTCGATGCAGGCGGTTCTGGCAGCGCTGGGAATTCTGGCCGTCATGGGATTTGTGTTTCCGATCGTGACAGGACTGGGGATCCTGCTGGTGGCGTTTTCCACCTTCTACAGAATGATGGTGGCGTCGAAGATGAGACTGGGCGAACGCCCGTCCGAATTTCCTCGCGGCTCGGTACCGTCTCTCGAGAAATAAATCACACACCCTGTTTTTCTTCCTCGAATCATTTGACCCGTTGACGTTGGGCCGATCGGTGTGCTATTTCTTAGGCTCATACTGACTAAGCATATCAACTCCTCACATGTCGGGGGATCGACCGTGACAACGATGACGCGTTGCCGGCTGGCTAGTGACATCGACTTCCTGTCCAAACTCGAACTGGAAGAGGTTTCTCGCGAACTCAGGGGATGCTCTCCCAAACTGGTCATCGAACACGCCGGTTCGGAAGAGGGAGAATCTCCCTTCAACGGCGACGGACTTCCCAACTCACCAAGCAGGGTTGCGCGGTTGATGAGTGGAATTCTCGAAGAGGAGTACGACGCCCTCGTATTGAATGCGGCGTATTTGCCTTCGCGACTTCCTGCGGGTTTGACGATCGGCGCCATCACGAACCGCCTCACACCGTTCGATGTTCTGATCTCGTCGAACGACTGTCTTCTCGACGAACTTCCGGAAAACGCGACGGTAGTGGCCAACGACGTCCGGCGAGAGGCTCAGCTTCTTTATTACCGGTCGGATTTCAAAATGGTAAGAAGCAAGGGCAGCGTCGACTCCATTATTCAGAAAGTCAAAAGCGCCAAGCTCGACGCAGCGGTACTTGCCGCAAGTGACGTCGAACGGCTCCACAAACAAGACCACGTGGTTGAATTCCTGACGTGCTCGATCTGTGTGCCCGCTGCCGGTCAGGGGTCGCTCGCCGTTCTGCTCCGTTCCGATGAGGAGCAGATCAAGAAGTGCGTCCGGAGTATCAACCATCCGGCCTCGTACGGCGAGATCATAGCCGAATGGGCGTTTCTCGATCACCTCGGTGTTTCCAACAACACGCCGGTAGGCGTCCTGGGGAGCATCGAAGGAAAGACTCTCGAATTGGAAGGGATGGTTGCTCTGCCCGACGGTCACGAACGGATCCACTCCGTTGTCAAGGGAGCCGTCGGCCACGAGGTGGAGTTGGGGCAGAGGCTTGCGACCGAGATACTCGAAGCGGGTGGACGGGATCTCTTACAAGAGCTGAACCTTCATTGACGTCCGTTATTTCTCCAGGAGAACAATCAGAGTGTTGGATCGACGGCTAATTCGTGATGACCCCGACAGGGTCATCAGAGGATTCGAGTCTAAAAACGTTAGCGTAGACTTCGAATCAGTCGTCTCGTTGGACCGTGAACTCCTCGAGAACATGAGGGAAAGCGAGAAGCTCAAGCACGAGCGGAATGTCAAGACCGAGGAAGTCGCCCGCAAAAAGCGAGCCGGTGAAAAAACGGACGAGCTTCACCGCTACCTAAAGGAGCTGTCGCAACGGATCAAGGACTATGAAACAAAAGATAAGGAAATCAGCGCGCGTCTCGAAGAGTTGCTTTTGACCCTTCCAAATCTTCCACACGAAAGCGTCCCGATCGGGAAGGATCCCGACGACAACGTTGTGTGCCGGACGTGGGGTGAACTCAAGGAGCCGTACTTCGATATCAAGCCGCACTGGGAGATAGGAGAAGAAATCGGGGTTCTCGATCTCGATGCGGGTCGCAAGGTCACCGGTCGGGGTTACATAGTCTTTCGCCGGGATGGCGCGCTTCTGTGCCGGGCGCTTATTAACTTTATGCTCGATATCCATCAAGCTCAGGGCTATGAGGAAGTCCTCGTCCCCTATGTGGTCAATAGAAACTCGATGATCGGCACGGGGCAGCTCCCCAAGCTGCAGGAAGACATGTATCACTGCGAGATCGATGATCTGTTCTTGATACCGACGGCAGAAGTCCCCGTGACCAATCTGGAACGTGACTCATTTATTCCCGCCGACCGGTTGCCGCTGATGTACACGGCGTACACCCCGTGTTTTCGGAGGGAGGCCGGAAGCCACGGGGCAGACACCCGGGGTCTCCTTCGGGTTCACCAGTTCGACAAAGTAGAAATGGTCAGGGTCGCCTACCCCGAACACTCGTACCAGGAACTGGAAACACTCGTCGAGGATGCCTGCGAGGTTCTCGAGGCGCTTGAGCTACCTTACCGCGTCGTGGAGCTTTGCACTGGGGATTTGAGCTTCGCCGCCGCGAAGTGTTACGATCTGGAAGTCTATGCGCCCGGCGTGAAGAAATGGCTCGAGGTATCCTCCTGCAGCAATTTCGAAGGATTTCAAGCGCGCCGTATCAATATGAAGATCAAGAAAACGCCTGGGGAGAAGCACCGTTTTGTCCACACGCTCAATGGCTCCGGTGTCGCGTTGCCCCGAACCGTCGCCGCGATATTGGAGCACCACCAGACGCCCACCGGGCGGGTTCGGATCCCGGAAAAGCTTGTTCCGTACATGCAGGGCAAGGAGTTTTTGGGCTGAGTAGACGCCCGCGTGGCTCCTCTCGGTGACGACCATGGGTTTTTTCTCAGACTACCGGGGAAACATTCGCTTCTGGCTGAAGAGTTATCTCTTTATCGGCGTAGCGTTGCTGATTCTTGCCGTTCTACTCTACACAAATCGCGTCATCCATCGTATGGAGGAACAGTCTCAGGCAACGACCCGGCTGTTTTCCCGGTTCATTGCCGAAGTTGTTCTTCAGGTCGATGACACCGGGAAGAGGGATATCCTCACGGATGTTCTCGCGGAAATCAAACTCCCGATAATCCTGACCGACACGCAGGGCCGACCGTTTGTGTGGCACCGTGTCGGAATCCCCGAAGCCGCCGATGAGGAATTCGAGACGCTTTTCACTGTGGATCCTGAGAATCCCCCTCCGGGTAAAATCAGTCAGCTCATCGAACTCATTAAGAGATACGACAAGGCGAATTCACTGATTCCAGTTCGTCTGCGGTCCTCGGGTGAGGTTCAGGCGTACGTCCACTTTGGACCGTCGAAGCTTCAAAAAGAACTTCGGTTGATGCCGCTTATTCAACTGGCGTTGTTTCTCGTGTTCATGGCTGTGGGACTGCAGGGTTTCCGCTATCTAAAGCTGAGCGAACAACGCTCGATCTGGGTAGGGATGGCAAAGGAAACGGCACACCAGTTGGGCACGCCACTCTCCGCGCTTCTCGGCTGGACTCAGCTGCTAAAAGACCAGCTGGGTGAGGGCCGAACGGAGGAGCTTGGTACCTCGGTCGCGGAGATGGAGGAAGATCTAAAGCGTCTGAGCAAAGTGACAGAGCGGTTCAGTAAGATTGGCTCACACCCCGAGCTTGGCAACGTGAGTATCTCGGAGGTGCTCGATCGGACAGTGGCGTATTTTCACCGTCGACTGCCCCGGCTCAAAGCCGACTCGACGCTGTCACTCGAGCTCGAGGAGACACCACTTGTCCGTGGAAATTCCGAGCTTCTCGAATGGGTGTTTGAGAACTTGATCAAGAACGGGTTGGATGCGCTCGGCGAAAAGGGGGGAGTCATAGAGATTAGGACCCACTACGATCCGGCGCGGAACGTCGTCGAAACATTGGTCAGAGATTCGGGAAAAGGGGTGCCCGCCGCGCTGAGACGACAGATTTTCTCGCCGGGTTTTACGACGAAGAAGAGGGGATGGGGGCTTGGCCTGGCACTGACACGGCGGATCGTCGAGGAGTACCACAATGGCGAGCTACGACTCGTCGAGTCACAGCCGGGTCGGGGAAGCACGTTTCTGATCCGGTTCCCGGCGGCCTGAGGTTATCGCGTCAAAATACGGTATCCCATTTGCGATAAACGCCTTATATTATAAATAAGATCAACGTACAAACAGGACCAGGGGACATCGGGTTGGCCCAGGCGAGATTGACGATTTGACATGGCAAATCGGTGAGCTTGGGGGCTTCCAACTCGATCTGGACCAACACGAATGACACACGGCAGCACGCAGCCGCCGGGGTGGAGTATCCGAATTGCGAGGCGGACAAACGTGGCGAAACAACACATTCTCTGGGTCGATGACGAGATCGAACACCTAAAGTCCCATGTCCGGTTTTTGGAGGGAAAGGGATACGAGGTAAGTGTCGCCACCAACGGAGAGGATGCGCTCCGTATGGTAGGGGATCAGAAATTCGACCTTCTTCTGCTCGACGAGTCGATGCCGGGTATGGGTGGTTTGGAAACCCTCAACGAAATCAAGGAAATCGATCAGGCGCTTCAGGTGGTGATGATAACCAAGAACGAGGCGGAACAGCTGATGGATGACGCCATCGGAATGAAGATCTCCGATTACCTGCTCAAGCCAGTCAGCCCAATGCAAATCTACTCGGCGTGCAAACGGGTCCTGGACTCGTTTCGGCTTCAGGAGGGTCGATTCTCGCAGGACTATGTGAAGGACTTCAATAACATTCAATC
>CP070677.1:74717-78618 GCA_020352495.1 Candidatus Latescibacterota bacterium | reverse complement strand
CCCATGTATACTGGTTCATGGCTGGATACCTCCTTTGAGTGCTTCAAAACCACTCATGTGTGCACTGCTCAGGTGGGGTCTTACTTACCTGAGTAACCCACGATTAGCGGAGGATCCAGCCGTTTCTATGTAGTCTGATGCCCAGCTAAGGGCGCGTGACCAACGAGTGGCGCGTGGCCACGCAGCGGCACATGGCCGATACGGAGCCAGACTGGCTGCGCACGGCTTAGCGGGTTGATCGACATTCTGAGACGCGTTCACGAGCCCGGCTGCCTTGTCACAGCAGACACGGCGGCCGGGCCTTTTTGTGTGGGAATGTGAGCCGTCGGTAAAGCCCAGTATGGGCGATTGTGTTAACCGGTTGCGGTGGTTGCAGAAAAGATGGTAGAGTTCCCGTTAACGGTTTGACGGGCAATAGCCTGTCGACGGCCACCACGAGCACGAATTCAGACAAGGAGCAAAGCATGAGCGAAGAGGCCACAAAAACCGCTGCCGCAAAGAGCGGGCTGCCGCTCACCTTTTGGCTTGCCAATATGATGGAGTTCTTCGAGCGAGGCGCATACTACGGTCTAAACGCCGTCCTCGCGGTCTATCTTGTCGAACATCTCGAGTTCAGCGTCGAGTCGGTGGGATTTCTCCAGGGATTTGTCTATGCCCTGACTTATATCGTGCCGATCGCCGGAGGTGCGCTGGCCGAACGGCTCGGGTATCGCAAGATGCTGCTCGTGGCCTTTTCCATGTTGTCCATCGGGTACTTTGCGGCCGGAAATGTCACCGCATACGGGCTCGTGTTCGTTTTCTTGCTCATCATGGCGACGGGAAGCGGGCTTTTCAAACCGATCATCACGGGGACGGTTGCCAGAACCACGACCAAGGAGACGAGCGGGTTTGGATTTGGCCTCTATTACTGGTGTATCAACCTAGGTGCCTTCATCTCGCCGTTTGTCGTTAATGTGCTCAAGGGCTTCAGCTGGAATTACGTCTTCTTGAACTCGGCGATCTGGTGTTTTCTCATGCTCATCCCCACCACGTTCTTCTACAAAGATCCGGAGGGAAAACCCGAGAGCAAGAAGAGCGCGCGCGAGACGGTGGCCGAAGCGCTGATGGTGCTGGGTGACTCGCGTTTTATGCTGATGATTCTTGCCTATTCCACGTTCTGGATCCTCTATTTCCAGATGTTTGGATCGGCCTTGTGGTACCTGCGCGATTTTGTCAACCGCGCCGTGGTGACCGAATGGATGTCTCACATTCCGGTGCTCAAGCTTTTCACATTTGACGCGGAGTTTGTCACGATTGTCAACGCGGGGGTGATCATTGCGCTTGTGCTCGTTGTCAGCCGGGTGTGCAAGGATTTGAAGCCCTTGCCGGTGATGGCGGCGGGGATTGTGATTGGCACGATTGGGTTTCTCGTCCTTGCGTTTACGCACGGTCCGTGGATGTTCATCGTGGGGATCGCCGTATTTTCGATTGGGGAGATGACGGCTCATCCCAAGTACTATAGCTACGTGGGACTGGTGGCGCCAAAGGACAACGTCGCCGTGTACATGGGGTACGCGTTTCTCTATGGGGTGGTTGGGAGTCTTTTTGGGAGTAACTTTGGCGCGATCATGTATGACAAGATTCTCCTGCCCGTGGTGCCACCAGCAGAAGGGGTTCAAGCCGGTGTCCCACTGGAGCCTCACGTCCTGGAGAAGATCCGTGAGTTCTGGTTGATCTTTGCCGTTCTCGGTGTCGTGTGTCTGACTGGGATGCTTCTTTATAACCGGTTTTTTGCCGAGGATACGCCGGTGACAAACCGCCGGGCATGGCGAATAATGGTGGTCATGTATGGGATTCTCTCGGTGGGTGGTGTCTATTTCTTTATTCAGTCTCTCTTTGGGACCGATCAGATCCAGTGGAAGACATTTGTGCAGTCGGTGATCATGTTGGGTCTGGGTGGTGGCGGAATAACATTGAGTTTGAAGAGGAGGGGAGGGCAGACTTGGACTGAATAGATGGCATCGAATGGAATCATGCCACCGGCCGTAACACACTAAAACATTGACATTTATGGCGATTCGTGCTAACATTCTCTGCTAGCATCGCGAGATTCGCACCTGAGTAGTCGGCACCAAAACGGTTTTTACAACTTGAAATGCACCTCTAGGGCCTTGGGGGGGCTTGGGATGCTAACATATGCAGTGGCCTCGTACATGAGGCTACCCACCACGACTTCTTCAGAAGACTCGCTCTATTCTGGTTTCAATAGATATCATGGAGCCGTGCGTCTGCATCGGCGCGTCATGATCACGCCGTGGGTGCGGCTCATCGCAATGAACGCGGTTCAGCCAATGGATAGGAGGAGGCCGACATGTGTCGCCGCATCGTAGATCCACTCACAATCGTTCTGTCGGTGATAGTGTTTTTCATTTGCACCGTGTTTACCCCCGGTGACGCGGTCTCACAAGATGACGAACTCGTCAATGAACCGCCAACGGCCGTAGCAGGTGGCGATCAGACGGTGGAATGTACGGGGACATTTTTGACAGGCTTCAAGACACTCGTCATGCTGGACGGCACCGGTTCCTTTGACCCGGAGGGTGATCCGCTGACCTATCTCTGGACGGCTCCGGGAGTCGTGTTCGATGATCCCAATTCGCCCACACCAACCGGTCAATTTTCACTGGGGACGACGACAGTGACCCTATACGTGTCCGATGGGTTGCTCGACCACCAGGACACCGTCGATATCACAGTGGAAGATACGACGCCACCGCTCATATCGGTCTCGCTAAACCGCGATATCCTGTGGCCGCCAAATCATGAGATGGCCGACATCTTTGCGGTGGTGACCGTCAATATCGAGTGTTGTTGGGGAGCCCCGTCGGTGGTTCTGACATCCATTACGAGCAACGAGCCGGACAACGGACAAGGCGATGGCAACACGATCATGGATATTCAAGCGGCGAGTTTTGGCTTCAATGATAATCAATTCAAGCTTCGTTCCGAGCGAAGCGGCGGCGGCGATGGGCGTGTCTACACCATTGTCTATACGGCGACCGACTGCGCGGGTAACGAAGCGTCCGACACCGCTTACGTCCGGGTGCCCCACAGCCAGTCAGAAGGCCGTGCGTTTGCATCGGTGGGCTTTACACCTGACGGTGCGGATCTCGACCGGAGGGCGGACCAGTTTGTATTGATCGTTCCGTCCAAACCCGCGAAGGAATGGGAAAACAATAGAGGAAAACCAAAACCTGGTTCGGTGGGATTCGATGCGACGGCGCTGGATTTGGAGAAAACGTATGTGGGGAACGTAAAGGCGGTGTTTGTGCCCGAGCGGAGTATGGAGGTCGATGCCAACGACGACGGGCTCATGGATCTGGCTTTGTTTTATGCGACGCGTGATGTACAACTCTTGATTCGGGAAATGATGCTCAAGGACAGCGAAACCGTAGCGACGAACCGTTACGGCCCGATTGGGCTTCATTATAGAAGCCCCGAAGGGGTAGACTATCTCGTGCCAAACATCTTCGAGTTGGGAAAGCCGGTGCCGTTGGAGGATGCCGGTGACTCGGAGTCCGCGGCAGATACGGGCGATCCGGATCCGTTGGGAGAATCTGACGGAGCGGCCCCTGGTGTAACCGCGCTCTTGCCGAACTATCCAAACCCGTTCAACCCATCGACGACCATCCCCTTCAACTTGGTGAAAAGGGAACAAGTGACGCTCCGCATCTACAACGCGCAGGGTATGCTGGTTCGGACTCTCCAGGATGATATTTTCCCGGCGGGGTTGCACAGGGTTCTATGGGATGGTCGAGACAACAACGGTCACAACGTCGCGACCGGTGTCTATTTTGTGCGTCTTGTCGCCGGGTCGTTTGAGACGACTCGAAAGATGGTGTTGCTTCGATAAGGACATTTG
>CP070677.1:62483-74617 GCA_020352495.1 Candidatus Latescibacterota bacterium | reverse complement strand
CCCTATGATCAACGCGATGACATCCTTGGATACGAAGTACACCAAGGCCAGGGCAAAGGCGAGTCGCCCCACCGCGTATAAAACTTCATAACGGGCGAACGTGGCCGACTGTAGGTTTGCGCGAAACGCGTGGTTTTGAACAAAAAACACCAGCCAGGCGATCACCCACACAACGGCGGGGACATAGTATCTCCCGTAACCGCCGAGTATCGGCTCGACCCACCGGTGCGCACCGAGACCGACAAGCAGGATCAATATCGCCGTGAGCCACAGGATTGTCCCGAGCTTGGCAAGAAATTCCTCCAACCGACCCTCCTCCCTGTACCTGGGAAGATAGCGAAGAACGGATTGTTGAAGCCAGCCGGCGATGATCGCTGTCACAATCGAGACAACCACATATACCAGTGAATACTCTCCATACGGCCCCGGGGGGAACATCCGGGTGAAGATCGAAATATGGAGAACGCTCGCGAGGGCGGGAACGAGCACAGCGGGCAGATATCTCAGCGTGTCCGAGCCAAGCCGGCCCACCAGTCCCGACAAAACCGCATCGTCGAGCAGCTCACCGGGGTTGCCGTGTTGGGGAAGACTGGGACTGTGAGAAGATCGGGGCATGGCGCCGGGCCTCGGATATTAGTTGCCGTCCGAGATACGTCTCATCGCGTTTAGCTTTTCATAATAGCTCCGGATGACGTCCCGCCTCCGTATCATTCCCAGGAGCTTGGCGGAGTCTTCGCGCTCGACGACGGGGAGCGTGTCGACTTCATGTTCCGTGAACCGCCGGAGCACATCGGCGAGGTTGTCCTCGAGCGTCACAAACGGTACATCCTCGTTGGCAATCTCTTTCATAATGAGCAGATTGTCCAAATCGCGCTCCACGAGTATGTCACGCACGTCATTGATCGAGAAGATGCCGGTCATCTCTCCGGTCGAATTGACCACGGGGAAATTCTGTTGATCGATGTCGGTCATGATCGGAATGAACTCGCGAAGCGTGAGATTCTCATGGACGTACTTGAATGATGTGTCCGGCTGGAAAATATCTCTGACGTAGATCTCCTCGAGCAGGTCTTTTACAAAATCGCCATAGTGGGCGGGGGAATCCGCCCGGGTCGGGACCTGATTCTGATAGATGCTCCAACGGCGACCTATGATGAATGCGATGGCGCAAACCCACATCGCCGGGACGAGCAAGTTGTAATTGCCCGTCATTTCACTCACCATGATGATCGTCGAGATCGGGGCATTGGACGCCGCCGCAAAAAAGCCCGCCATCCCCACGATCACAAACGCCCCGGGATGGGTGACGACCGCCGGTGCAAACTGATGAAATATCCTTCCCACGGCGCCTCCCAACGCACCGCCGATCACCATAGAGGGACCAAACACGCCACCACTGCCACCCGAACCGATCGATAGCGACGTGGTAAGGATCTTTCCCAACGCGACCAATACGAGGAATCCAACGGCAAGCTCGTTTTTCAACGCACCCTGAATAACGCCGTACCCAAAGGCCAGCGTTTCGGGAAGAAAAAACCCTATGCAGCCGGCAAGAAGCCCACCGATTGCCGGTTTGAAATGATTTGGAATCCGGAGTCTTGAAAAAATCTTTCTTGTACCGTAGAAACACTTGATATAGAGAGGCGAGGCCAAGGCGACAACAACGGCGAGAACCGTGTACGGACCCAACTCGAACGGATGAGAGAACGCAAACGTGCTCTGTTCGAAGAGCGGATTGAATCCAAGGATCAACCCGAAGGTCGAGTACGCGACGATAGTCGTGACAAAGGCCGGAATGATGACTTCCGTTTCGAACTCCGGTTCTTTGTAGAGGATTTCCGCGGCAAACAACGACCCGGCAAGCGGCGCGCGGAAGATACTCCCAATCCCCGCGCCCAACCCCGCGGCGAGGAGGACCCGGCGGTCTCGTGCCGAAAGTCTCAATTTGTCGGCGAAAAACGCGCCAAAACCGGCGCCGATTTGTGCGATGGGTCCCTCTCGGCCACCGGAGCCACCAGAGCCAAGCGTAACCGCGGATGCAAGGGCCTTCACAATCGGCACCCTGCCTCGCACACGCCCGTGTCGGTGATGAAACGCATCGATCGCGGCGTCGGTCCCGTGTCCCTCCGCCTCCGGCGCAAACGTGTAAACGAGAAATCCGGCGATCAGTCCCCCAAGTGCCGGAATCAATATGAGCAGATATCTTCGGAAGGGGGTATCGGTATGCCCAAAAACTGAAGGCTCCCCAAAGGGTTCCTCGGGACGGTAGCCGGCGAGACCGTCGAGAAGATAGTGCTGACCCAACTGGCAGAGCAGGTAGAAGAGCACGGCGCCTAGACCCGCCACGACACCGACAAAAACGCCAAAGACCATGTACCTGCCGATCGATCGGACGTTGAACGCCGCCAGGACACCCAAAACGGCTCTTTGTAACTTTGTCATGTCACCAGTCCTTCGGCATTCGCCCGTTTGTTGACCGCAGCGGGGAGCACAGAGATCGTTGAACCTACGACCGTCTGCGTGATTGTTTAACGGCAAACTGTAAGATCTGCCCCGGTCTTTTTCAAGAGGTTTTCACGCCGTCACGATCGTCTATCTCATTGGGGAAAAAGCCCAAGTGGCGGATCATCAGAGGGCATACCTGGCGGCGTTCGGCATTCGCCTCCCGGAGCCAAACGCCTTGGAGGTGACTTTCAAGCCAGGAGGCGCTTGTTTTCGCTTGTATTCGTTTTTGCGGACGGTCTCGACGACCCAGTTCACGGTACGCTTATCGAACCCCGTTGCAACGATCTCGTCGCTGGACTGGTGCTGGTCGATATGCAGCTCGAGAATACGGTCGAGAATGTGGTAGGGAGGCAATGTGTCCTCGTCCTTTTGGTTGGGTTTGAGCTCGGCGGATGGGGCTCTCTCGACAATGCGTTTTGGGATCACTTTTCTTTTCGAATTCACATACCCGGCGAGTTTGAAAACCATCGTCTTTGGCACGTCCGATATAACGGCCAGTCCGCCGCTCATATCCCCATAGAGCGTGCAATACCCGACGGCGAGTTCGCTCTTGTTCCCCGTCGACAACGGGAGGTATCCAAACTTGTTCGAATAAGCCATGAGAAGATTCCCACGGATCCTCGCTTGTATGTTTTCTTCGGTCACATCCGGTTCTTTGCCGACGAAAGCGCTCGACAAGGCCTTATCGTAAGCCGTCATCACGTCCGAGATCTCGATCACATCGAGCGTCAGCCCCAGATTGTTCGCCAGGGTTTTTGCGTCATCGAGACTCTCGGGCAAGGAATAAGGGGACGGCATGGCAAGGACGACAACGTTTTCTCTGCCAACCGCCTCGGCCGCGATGACTGCCGTGACGGCCGAATCGATCCCGCCCGATAGCCCAATCACCACCTTGGAAAACCCGCATTTCCGTACGTAATCCCTCGTCCCGAGAACCAGGGCCCTGTAAATCGATTCGATCGGTTCTTCGAAGTCATACCGTTGCGGGGCATCTTCCGAACTCGTGTCGACCGTCACGACGGTCTCTTCGAAACTGGGGAAGACGTGTCTGGCGGCACCGGTTTTGTCGACATAAAGACTTCCGCCGTCAAAAACGAGATCATCATTCCCACCGACTTGATTGACGAAGACGAAATCGAGCTTGTGAGACGTCGCATGCTCGCGAATCAATTTGTACCTGACCTCCTCCTTTCCCAGAGAAAACGGCGAGGCCGATATGTTTATCAAAAGCGTCGCTCCCTTTTTGACAAGCATTTCGATCGGGTCGCACGGATACGGTCTCTTGTTCCAAGGATCGGGTTCATTCCACGCATCCTCACAGACCGACAGTCCGAGCATCTCCCCCTTGAACGACACAACGTCGTTGTCGACAGCCGCCCTGAAGTATCGGAGCTCGTCGAAGACATCGTATGTGGGAAGAAGCATCTTTGACTGCCGAAATAAAATCTCCCCGTTCGACACGAGAAACGCCGTGTTGAAAAGCGGCTTGCCCTCGGGGAGATCCGTCGGGGTCGGCGCGCCAAGGATCACCCCGAGTGACGGAAACTCCTTGGAGGCCTCGACGATTCGTTCCAACGCTTTCCCCACTTGTTTGATGAACGCCGGCATCTCGAGAAGGTCTTTTGGCGGGTAGCCGGTCACTATCAGTTCTGGAAGCACAACAAGATCCGCATCCTCGGCAATCGCGATGTGCAATGCGTCGAGGACGCGTGCGATGTTGCCCTCGATGTCCCCGACAACCGGATTGAGCTGCGCCATCGTTATGCGCATAGCATGGGTTCCTTTCGGTTTCCGATCGTGATATGGCCCTCCCGGGCGTCAGCGTTCTATCGCAACGCTCGTCCTCAACTGAGAGCGACCTGCGACGTTGATCATCATAGCAATAACGGTCGCGGGCAACGACACATTATAACCGCTCGAGTACCACCCCAACATCGGGTTTGGAAGTCCTTTGATGATCAAGGGTTTGTCTCGGCTGCCCCCCTCGCCAAACACTTCGATTGCCAGCAAAAACTCGCGGCGCTTCCTCGTGGTCAACCGCCAGGCGTACCTTCGCCAGCCACCCGACTCCACGCTCCCGTGATCGATCTCGGCGATGCTCTCGACGTCCGGTCCGATGTGCCAAAACGCCAGGTACTCCTCGTTGCCGTGAATCGTGTCGAGAACGTCAAAAACACCGCGTCCCTTGGGAACATCGACGACTCTCGTGACGCTCGAATCTCGCATCGTCGAACCAAAACGGACTTTTTGTCGATCCTCCCTGCACCACGTGTTCTTGGCATAGCTACAAAGCCTCACCCCCCCCACCGTTGTCGCGGGGAACACGATGTTGTGGGCGACCGCCGATCTGAAATAACGACGTGCCCGGTCAATGCTGTACGAGTAGCGACCCTGGTCGCTCAGTATGATCTCACCGTCATATGAGTAGTAAACAGCCTGTGCGTCGTCGTGATAATGAAATCGCAGTTTTGGGTTCTCTTTTTGTATGCAATACACGATGTACCGCTTGTATCTGGAATGCGGAGGATCTTTGAAAACGGCGAGCCCGGCGTCCTCGTCGAAAATGGCGGCCGAACGCGTGCGGCGGCGACGAAAAGTGTACACGTCATCGAGCCGAAGGTCATCGGTGTCACCGATCTGTGGCAAACGGCGATCGTGGTCGTAACAAAAGTAGGATGCTTTGTGCATGTTCTTCTCGTGGTTTACGAGGATCGGCAAACCGGCCCAATAAGACATATCGAGCGATTTCAAATATCCGACGTAGTCAGAGAGCCATCTCAAGAAATAGAAATGATAGGCTGTCGAGTGCTCTTTGTGGAGTCCTTGTTCCGAGACGGAGAGACTCACAATTTCCAACAGCCGGTCCAGCGCGAGCCGGGTCAATGCGGAGTCCGCGTGGACCCGCGTTGTCTCGAACAACCCCATCGATTCCCACATGGCATGGTTGCTTGTCGGGTAGTAATAGTCGGTCAAATACTCCTGGTGCCATCCTATGCTCTCCCTGAGACGTTCGACCAGGCTGTCGTTTTTGTTGCCACGATTCTGGAGTTGTTTTAGATACCAGACGAAAATCATACACCTTATGCCGACGGTCATCCCGTTCGTAGCGCCTTTGTTTGGTTCCTCGTCCGACTCGTGCACATCCAGCCACCCGATCACCCAACGCCGGACAAACTGTTTGTCCCGCTCCTCGGTCGACGCCATCAATGACAGAAGGTACCTGAAGTCCTCCATCCGTTGCCAGAAACTCCGATCGGTCCGGCTGTGCCTGCGCCAGTCGAACCCGTCGATCATCACCGTGCCCAACGGCCATATTCGAACCCGTCCCTCGTGCATGATTCGGAGGTTGAGATCGTCCGAGTAGTTTTTGTGAAACAGCTCGAAAAAGGACGGCGATTTTGTGAGGTCGGGTACGACAATCGTGCCTTTGTTTGACGCGAGGGTCTTCGTCGGGACCAGAAGCAAAATCGCCGAGATCAGCGAGAGCGAAAAGCGTCCTGACATAGTGTTTGGGCGGATGCGATCGGGTATCACAAAACTGGTAACGCCACGCAAATACCGTGCGAATACCGGCTCAGTCTCTGACTATACCACTACGCGCACTGCGTCGACATCCAAAAATACGGCTGCGGCACGGGGTCCCACCCCGCTCCTAGTTTTGCGCCGGTCCACTACGCCGTATTCTGCCGTATTCCGATGGTGTCGAATGTTGACTTTGCGTTGCGCGTGTTTATACTCGTATTGGAACCACGCCTGCCCGTGAGTAATGGAACGGACGCCGTTTTGGACGAGCGCAGCGAAAGCTGCTCCAAACTAACGCCATGAAAACATCTTTTTGCGTCGTGATGTTGAGTCTGATGTGTCAAGCGGTGACACCAGTGTCCGACGCGTTCTCGACAAAAAAAGTGGCGGTTCGTGCGCCCGCCGTGGCCGGTCAGTTCTACCCGTCGGACGCAACGAGGCTGGCAAACACGATTGACTGTTTTCTCGCGGACGCGATTCCGCCTGCCAAAGAAAGACCCATTGCGATTATATGCCCACACGCGGGGTACGTTTACTCCGGTCAGATCGCCGCGGACGCATACAATCAAGCCGACGGACACGACTACGACCTGATCGTCATACTCGGGACGAATCACACGACGGCGGGGTTTGGAGGAGTGTCGATCTACCCCGGTGGTGGGTACAGAACTCCATTGGGGATTGCCAATATCGATGAGGAGTTGGCAACCGAACTGATCGATGCCGATCGGACATTCACGTTCAAGAAATCCGTCCACGAGCGCGAACACTCGATCGAGGTTCAGGTACCTTTTGTTCAGTTGCTCTTCCCCGAAGCTCAAATCCTTGCCGCCGTGATTGGCACACCGGACCCGGATCTCTGCATCCGATTTGGCGAGACGTTGGCGAACAAGATCAAGGATCGGAAAGCGCTTATTGTAGCAAGCTCCGATCTCTCGCATTACCCGGCGTGGGAGGACGCTAATACCGCCGACCAAGCAACGCTGGGCGAGTTGTCCAAACTCGACGTCGATGCGTTTCAGTCGATCACACAGAAACAACTGAGAGGCGGACCCCCGAATCTGGTGACTTGTGCCTGCGGCGCCGCCCCGGTCATGACCGCGATAGCCGCAGCAAAAAAACTGGGCGCAACGAGTGCTCAGATCATCAGCTATGCCAACTCGGGTGATACGGCATTTGGCAAGCGTGACCGGGTCGTCGGTTACGGAGCCGTCGCGTTTGTCGACGGCGCCCCGCTAAACAACCTAACTCCAGCGGAAGAAGCCGCGCGAACCGGAGCGGTCGATATCGAACTCTCCGATCAACACAAGAAGGCCCTGCTCACCTTTGCCCGCAAATCGATCCGCCAGTTCCTGACCGCGGAGACGCCTCCACTGGCGCGCGGGTTCGATCCGGTCCTCGAGCAAGAACACGGGGCGTTTGTGACGCTCAAGAAGGGCGGTGAGCTAAGAGGATGCATCGGTCACATGGCCGGCGATCTGCCCTTGTGCCAGACGGTCGGTTACTGCGCCCTCCAAGCGGCGTTCAACGATAGACGGTTTTCACCTGTTCAGCCAGATGAACTCCACGAGATCGAAATCGAGGTGTCCGTTCTGACACCCTACCGGTTGGTGGACTCATACCTGGAAATCCAAATCGGCCGCGACGGTGTGATGATCGAGAAAGACGGTCGTTCCGCCGTGTTTCTTCCATACGTTCCGGTGGAACAGGGATGGGATCGCGAGGAGATGCTCGAGCACCTCTGCCGAAAGGCCGGTTTGGCTCGCGACGGTTGGAAAGAAGGCGCCACGTTTTACACCTTTCAAGCGATAGCGTTTGACGAATCCCACTCCCACTGATCCGTTTTTCAATTCTCCGCGACTCATCTGTGTACCACGTTTCGGGCGGGGACACCCCTTGTCTTCTGCAGGAACGTTTGTTTGGCGGTGGTTTTACGCCGCCTAAACGGCGTTTCTCGGCGTCACGCCACAGAGTTTGTCGGGCTTTTCCGACAGCGCAAACATTGGCTTGGCAACACCGGATCAATTCTGTTACCATGTCGTCTTGAACCGATTACCCCCTCCCCTACATAACCAAGCCAGCTGGAAAGAGGAGAGTGATGAAGAACCTTCTTGAAGACATAGGTAGCAGAAGCCGGTGGCCCGCTCGGCTCGATGTGACGCAGAGCGTGACGGGGCTGGCCTTGGCACTATTCATGTGGGTGCACCTGGTTCTGGTATCGAGCATATTGCTCGGCAAGGACGCGATGTACTACGTGACCGGTTTTTTCGAACTCAAGTTCCTCACCGGTTGGACACATGGGTATCCAATTATCGTGAGCATCATTGGCATCATCGTCTTCGCTATATTCATCATCCACGCGGGCATCGCGTTGCGGAAGTTCCCGATCTCGTGGAGACAGCACAGAATCTATCGTGACCAAATGAGCATGATGAAACACTCGGACACGAATCTGTGGTATTGGCAGGCGGTTACCGGGTTCGTCATGTTCTTTCTGGGATCCGTCCACGTATACGTAATGATCAGCCACCCGGATCAGATCGGCCCATACGCGTCCGCCGATCGATTTGTCAGCGAGAACTTTTGGCCGCTCTACCTGGTGCTGCTCTTTTCCGTCGAACTCCACGGCACGATTGGTATGTACCGGCTAGCCGTCAAGTGGGGACCGTTCGATGGTAAAGACCCAAGAAAAAACCGCAAACGACTAAAAAGGTTGAAAACCACGCTCACGTTCGCGTTCCTCATCATCGGTATCATTACATTCGCCACATACGTAAAGATCGGAATCGACCACCGGGGTAGCGCCGGGGAACGGTATGCGCCACCTGGTCATTCGTCAGCCATGCTCGAGGGAGGTGAGGTGGAATGAATGTCATCTACACGGATTCATTGGTTATAGGCGGCGGTCTTGCGGGTCTTCGAACCGCCATCGCCACCAAACAACGTGGACTGGACACTATCGTTTTGTCATTGATCCCAGCCAAACGCTCGCACTCTGCGGCGGCGCAGGGTGGTATGCAGGGGAGCCTGGCGGCGACGATCAAGGCCGAAGGGGACAACGAAGACGTCCATTTCGCAGACACTGTCAAGGGTAGCGACTGGGGATGTGACCAGGATGTCGCCCGGATGTTTGCCCAAACGGCACCAAAAGCCGTTCGCGAGCTCTCTACCTGGGGCGTGCCCTGGACACGTGTGAGGAAGGGCCCCCGCTCGGTTGTCATCAACGCCGAACGCGTGACGATCAACGAGAAGGACGAGGCGCACGGCTTGATTTCCGCCAGAGATTTTGGCGGCACCAAGAAATGGCGGACCTGTTACACGTCCGACGGCACTGGGCATACGATGCTTTATGCCGCAGACAACAAGGCGATCGAGTGTGGGATCCCCGTTCACGAACGCAAGGAGGCCATCGCGCTCATCCATGATGGCTCGAAGTGTTACGGCGCCATCGTCCGTGATCTCATCACCGGCGAGCTCGTAGCCTATGTCGCACGAGCGACGACAATCGCAACGGGAGGCTACGGCCGGATCTACTCGGTGTCTACGAACGCCGTGATCAGCGAGGGCATCGGTGCGGCCCTGCCACTGGAGACGGGCGTGGCGTCGCTGGTCAACATGGAAGCGGTCCAGTTCCACCCTACCGCGATAGTCCCCGTCGGAATCCTCACCACCGAGGGTTGCCGGGGTGACGGAGGGCTCCTGAAAGACGTCGACGGCTACCGATTCATGCCCGATTACGAGCCCGAAAAGAAGGAGCTTGCCTCACGTGACGTGGTCTCGCGTCGGATGACCGAACACATGAGAAAGGGCAAGGGTGTCCCCTCACCCTATGGTGATCATCTCTGGCTCGACATCACGCTCCTCGGCAAGGAACACATCGAGAAAAACCTCCGCGAAGTCAAAGAGATCTGTGAGTACTTCCTTGGGATCGACCCGGTGAAAGACTATATCCCGGTGCGTCCGACTCAGCACTACTCGATGGGTGGAATCCGTACGTTCGCCACGGGCGAGAGCCGGCAGCTCAAGGGGCTCTTTGCCGCCGGCGAGGTGTCGTGCTGGGATATGCACGGTTTCAACCGTCTCGGGGGAAACTCGGTCGCAGAAACGATTGTCGCGGGGATGATCGTCGGCGAATACGTCGCGGACTACTGCGAGAGCGAATCGGTCGAGATTCCGATGTCCGTTGTCCGGGAGTTCCTCAGACGGGAAGACGCAAAAATCACCGCCATCATCGACCGGACGAACGGCGAGGATGTCTACGAGCTAAAGTACGCGATGCAGAAGATCATGATGGACAAGGTTGGGATCTTTCGCAATGGCGAGGACCTCGAAAAGGCCGTGCAAGAACTCGAGGCGCTCGTCGCGCGGAGCAGAAGTGTCGCGATCCAAAACAAGATTCGGTCATCGAATCCGGAACTCGTCGAAGCGATACGCGTGCCGATGATGATCAAGCTGGCCGCCTGTGTCGCCTGCGGTGCGCACGCCCGTACGGAGAGCCGTGGGGCACACGCGCGCGAAGATCATCCGGAACGAAACGACCGCGACTGGCTAAAACGAACGCTCGCCATTTGGAAAAACGAGGCCGACGACCTGCCTACCCTCGGATACGAGGATCTCGATGTCATGAAGATGGAGATGCCACCCGGCTCACGTGGGTATGGAAAGGCCGAGATCATTCCACACCCCGACACGGAACGGAGAGTCAAGCAGATCGAAGAGATCCAGAGTTCCATGCCGGATGTGGATCGTCATGAACTCCAAAAGGCGATCATGCCGTACGAACTGCCGGAGAAATACACGGGCAAAAATGAACGGATAGGAGTTGGTTTCGAATGATTCAGGCGAAAGACGGACGGACACTCAAGTTTCATATCTTCAGGTACAACCCACAGCTCGAGGGTGATGAACCGAAGATGGTCACTTACGAGGTCAAAGAAGCCCCGGGGATGACCGTCTTTATCGCACTCAACGAGATCCGTGAACAACAGGACCGCTCGCTTCAGTACGATTTTGTCTGCCGGGCCGGAATCTGTGGCAGCTGCGGGATGATCATAAACGGCAAACCGGACCTTGCCTGCCGAACGCTGACATCGAAATTCAAGAACGGCGAGATCACGTTGCTCCCGTTGCCCGGATTCGATCTCATCGGTGATCTTTCGGTGAACACAGGAACGTTCAACCGTGCGATGAGTGAACGCGTTGGGACGTGGATTCACGACGAACAGGCTGCAGAGAAAAGTCTCGATGAACTCGAAGAGCGGATGGATCCTGATCTTGCCGACGAGATCTACGAGCTCGATCGTTGTATCGAGTGCGGGTGTTGCATAGCGGCGTGCGCCACAAAACGGATGAGGGATGATTTCCTTGGAGCCATGGGCTTTATGAAAGTCGCGCGCTTTCACATGGACAGCCGTGACAAACGGTCGGATGCCGCCTGGTACGAGATCATCGGAAACGACGAAGGTGTGTTCGGGTGTATGACGCTACTGGGTTGTGAAGACAACTGCCCGAAGGACCTTCCGCACCAGACAAAGATCGCTTTCCTGCGCCGGAAGATGGTTGGCGTGAAAGTGTGATGAATAGTCCGAACGTGGGCTGACCATCGGTTGATCTCGACTTTTTGCGAGAATGCCCAATGCGCGTGACGGCCGCCAGATGAGCTCGACTTGTGCGTACCGACAGTAGATACGCATTCACGCAAAGGAGAGATCAACTGGCGGCCGTCACGGCACATACCGCACTAATGAAAAACCCCGTCTGCAACAGAGGCAGACGGGGCTTTTTTTTAATCCGGCGGCGTCCTACTCTCCCACCGGGTCCCCCCGGCAGTACCATCGGCGCTATAGGGCTTAACTTCCGTGTTCGGAATGGGAACGGGTGTGACCCCTATGCTATGGCCACCGAAAATTTCTCGATCGAACAATAATTACGGTGGGAAAAGGCCAGAGGAAATGTAATTTGCTTTATGTTTCTCTCTGAGGCTGCTTTTGGCCCACCGCGAATCTCGAACGACAACTTACAGGGTTTGAGAACAGAGATCTTGTCTTTTTAATGGATTAAGTCGCACGGCCTATTAGTACCGGTCGGCTGAACATGTTACCATGCTT
>CP070677.1:55587-62383 GCA_020352495.1 Candidatus Latescibacterota bacterium | reverse complement strand
GGGGAGCATCCTGTTTTATTTCGGTCTTACGATCTCCACGGCGTCACTTCTCTCACTGCTCGTCTTCGTGGGCGTATTTGCGTTTTACGACTACATTGCGGGTTACGAAGAGAAATTGCTCGTAATGAAGTACGGCGAGGAATACACGGTCTAGAGAGAACGGACCGGAAAGTGGGTGCCACGGATCGGCGCTAAGAGTTGACTGACATGGGTGTCAAGGTTCTCGCACGACAAACTTGGGGGCGGGGACCCTACTCCAGCCACCGGAAAAAATTTAGCTTGCCACAAATAGTGGCTCTGGAGGATCATTTTGGTACTCTGCTTGCAACAAGGTACCCGGTTCTAAGTCTAATTATACAAACCTGTTCCAGAATCGTGAGAAGACTCCTACCCATACTTGTCGTCCTGATTGCGATCTCCGTTTATACGACGAGGCACGTCGTGCTCGACCCGATGCGGCTCGATGGCAAAAGCCCAGACGGGGGGGCCACGGAAACGACCACTGGAGTCGGCGCCATCGAGGCAAAAAGCGACGCCGGGGCCGATCAAATCATGGGAGCCTCGCTTCCCGGAAACGTCGTCCACGGTGAGATCTCGAGGGGCACACCGTTTTTTGTCGAAATGCAGAGAGCCGGGGTGCCGCCTCTGGAAATCCAGCGAATCGTCGCAGCGAGCAAATCAGAATTCAATTTCAAGAAAGTCAAACCGGGGCAAACCTACTCGATCTATTCGGATCCGACCGGTGACTTGGACAGCCTCCAGTTTACGGTCGATGCCGAGCGGATACTAAAGATCACAAAGATCGGGGAGGACTATTCGACTCGTATCGACACGATTCCCTGCAGGGTGGACCACTACATCACGTCTGGAACCATCCACCAGTCGATTTACGCCACGCTTCAGGAGATCGAAGCCGATCCGGAGCTCGCCTCTTACTTGGCCGCGATCTTTCAGTGGGACATCGATTTTTTCAAAGACATCCGTAAGGACGACACATTCTCGATCCTTTACGAACAAAAGGTGTTCGAGGACGGTCAGACGCAGCTCGGAAAGGTTCTCGCAGCAAAGGTTTTCACACAAGGAGAGGAACATTACGCGTTTCGTCACCGACTCAAGAATGGGTCCCATCATTACTACGACGAGAAAGGCAAGTCCCTCCAGAAATCTCTCCTACGGTCTCCCTTGAAGTTCTCGAGGGTTTCTTCGAGTTTTAGCTACCGGCGTCTGCATCCCGTACATAGGACTTACAAACCTCATCTCGGTGTCGACTACGCAGCCCCTCATGGGACACCGGTTCGTTCGACGGGCAACGGGACCGTGGCTGCCGTCACACGAAACAGCTCGAACGGCAAATACATCAAGATCAGGCACAACAGCCGGATCACAACGTATTATCTTCATCTGTCGCGTTTTGCCAAAGGGATCCGAGTGGGCAAACGTGTCAGCCAAGGGCAAGTTATAGGGTATGTCGGTGCAACGGGCATCGCCACCGGTCCTCATCTCGATTACCGGATCAAGGTCGGTGGAAAGTTCGTGAATCCTCGGAGAATCAAACTCCCCCCAAAAAGCCCCGTCCCCGCCGACGAAATGGCCTTGTTCGAAAGAACACGAGACTCGTGTCTTCTCAGATTCTTTGAAGCCGCGTCGAACGACGAGACACTCATCGTGGAGAAGCCTTCACCCGTCATACAGGGACGAATGGAAGCCCTCTTTTAGACGGATTTCCCAATTGCCTCGATGTGTTATCCTCTTCACCAACCCAACGGGTCGGCGGGGAAAAACACTTTTTGAACCGCCCGCCGAAAGGTTAGAATCGGATCGGCTCAATATCGATCGACGCGCGCCGTCGTCGCGTGAATTGTGGCACGACTGTTAATCTAAGACAAACTCTTCAACTTGAGATCTCTTTTTCTTACCAAATACACCCGACGAGGACCTTCCAGCAGATACCGGGTTTATCAGTTTCTTGACTTCTACCGCCAGGCTGGAATAGAGCCTACCGTAGCACCCCTCTTTGATGACGACTATCTGGACTACGTGTACACATCGCGCTCCGCTCCCAAGTCGAAGCTCACAGCTGCATTTTTAAAAAGGCTGACATTCCTGTTGCGCTCCCGAAGCTGGGACCTGGTACACGTTCAGTGCGAGCTGTTTCCGCACGTACCGGGGCTGTTCGAGACGCTATTCTCGATCTGGAATCCGCGGTACGTGGTTGAATACGACGACGCGGTATTCGAAACGTACAAAACCAAATGGTGGGTAAGAGGCAAGATTCCGGCGCTGATGAAAAAGGCGAGAGCGGTCATTGTTGGAAACGAGTACATTGAGTCATTTGCCACCCAGTTCTCAAAAAGGGTGCATTTCGTCCCAACCTGTGTCGATCTCAACAAGTATGAAGTGAAGAATCATGAGGTGCAAAATGAGGGCGGGATCACCGTTGGTTGGATTGGCACGCCATATACGGCGAAGCGGTATCTTCTTGCGTTTCGCGAACATTTGAAGGCGATGTTGGATGCCGCCGGAGTAAGTTTCGAATTTATCGGAGCACCGGACGGACTCGATATCGGTGTACCCTACCGGGCAGTGGAATGGAGTGAAGCCTCGGAAGCGGAGCTTCTCAAGCGCGTGGACGTGGGGATAATGCCAATAACCGATGATGCGTTTTCCAGGGGCAAGTCCGGCTTGAAGCTCATCCAATACATGGCCTGCGGGTTGCCTGTCGTCGCGTCCCCAGTGGGCGAGAACAGAAACCTCGTGGCTACGGGAGAAAACGGCTATTTGGCCGATGCCCCCGACGAATGGGCACGTGGTATTCGATCGTTGGCTGCGGACCCGTCCCTGCGGCACCGTCTGGGAATGAACGGAAGAAGAACGGTCGAGGCGTCTTATTCGGTTTCGGTACACGCACCCAGACTGGTAAATATTCTGTACGAAGCCGCGGGACAAACACCGTCCAAAACTGATTTCACGTCGGGTCCTGAGGAATAAATGGTGACAGAACCCCCACCGAGTGAGCTTGCCATGAAGGAGCTTTCACAAGACCGTTGGCCAAAAGCGATCGAATGAACGTACTTTTCTGTCAACCGGCGCTCGGGTACGGTGGATCCGAGCGAAGTCTGCTGACGATCACCGAGGCGTTTTTCGACGACGCACAGACGGCGGTCTACATGCTGGCCGGTCAAGATGGACCCGCCCGTGCGGAATTCGAAAAGACCGTGGAACGGATGTGGATGGTCGACGCCCCGAAGTTGAGAAAACATCTTGGAGTCGTGCCGCGTTTTCTTCGCTCGTTCTGGACTGTGTACCGCCAGATTCGAGACATCAAAAAACGACGATCGGTGTCGCTCGTCTACGTCAATACACTTATGTTTCCTCAAGCCCTCTTGGGGGCATTTCTCAACGGGTTGCCGTGTGTCGTCCACATCCACGAGATCGAGGCCCGTTATCCCCGGCTATACTACCAAGTGAGTCTGCTACTCGCCGTTCTCATCGCCCGTCGCATCATCTGCCCGTGCCGATACGTCCTCGAGCAAAAAAGACTCGCTCTTCGCCCGCGGCTCTCCCGCAAGGCCCGCGTCGTCTACAACTCTAGCGCGTTCGACGTGGGTCCGGCCGAGCGTTCGATCGACGGCACCGTCCGGCTTCTCACGATCGCCGGGATCGACCGGCGCAAGGGGATCGGCGATCTCGTCCCCTTTGCCAAACAACTGACCGAAATGCTTGGGCAACGATCCTACACGCTCCAGATCGTTGGAGAAATCTCAGATTCGGCGTTCCACGATAGAGTGAGACGTGAGTTGGCCGACGCCAACTTGACCGACTCGGTGACTTTCTGCGGTGTTCACGGGGATATTGGGCCGTTCTATCGGGACGCGCATATCCTTATTCACCCAACGCACGCCGATACCTTCCCACTCGCACTCGTCGAGGCGGCCAACTTTTCACTTCCTGCGATAACGACCGACTCCGGTGGGTGCGCCGAAGCGATCGAGGATGGTGAGACCGGTTTTGTCGTTGCCGTCGGCGATACGGAAGCAATGGCCGAGCGCGTGACACGTTTGGTGAGAGAGCCCGATCTTTATCGGCGTATGGCAAAGAACGCTTACCGCCGATATCTCGATACGTTCACCCCCCCACGGATGATTGAGCAGATCCGTGGTGTCCTCGACGAAGCCGCAACCGAAAGCGGGAAGTCCAGCATCAAAAGATCTTGAGATAGGTGTCTTCGTGGTCAATGACCTTTCCAACAACCGCAGCGTCGGGACACGCCCTCTCGAGTGACTCGAGGAGTTGATTGGATCGGGACTCGGGCAAGGCGATGAGCAGACCGCCCGAGGTCTGAGGATCAAAGAGGATGTGTTGGAACGTTTCATCGACGGACCGCTCCCATACTACGTCGTTCCCCACGAAAATCCGATTGGTGCCGGCACCGCCGGTGAGAAAGCTCCCCCGGACGGCGTCTACCGTCCCGGTGAGGAGAGGGACGTCCGCCGCGGCAAGCTCGAGCGTCACGTGACTTGCCTTCGCCATTTCGAGGGCATGACCAAGGAGTCCGTAACCGGTGATGTCTGTACAGGCGTGGACGTCATAGTCGAGCATCCGTTCGGAGGCTTGTTTGTTTAGGAGCGTCATCGACGCGACGAGATCTTTTTGAGTGTTCGGGTCGAGCTTCCCTGCTTTGAGCTTTGTAGCGAGAATACCAGTGCCCAGGCCCTTGGTAAGAACGAGCCGGTCCCCGGCACGGGCGCCGGAATTTTGCACGATGCCGTCCGGGTGGACGATTCCCACGACGGAGAGACCATATTTGAGCTCTTTGTCCGACACGGTGTGACCACCGACAATCACGGTTCCCGCCTCCGCCGCCTTCTCGGCACCCCCTCTGAGGATTTCTCCCAGTGTTTCGGCGGGAAGCACGCCTTCGGGAAATCCCGCGATATTGAGAGCCGCGATGGGTCTGCCACCCATCGCGTAGATGTCGCTCAGAGAGTTGGCCGCCGCCACCCGCCCGTAGTCAAAAGGGTCATCGACAATGGGGGGGAAATAATCCACCGTCAGCACGAGGGCTGTTTCGTCGTCGAGACGGTACACGCCGGCGTCATCCGAACCGGTGTAGCCGACAAGAAGATTGGGATCCACCGGAGTGGGAAGACCGTCGAGTATATCACGCAATCCCGTTGCGCTGAATTTCGAGGCTCAGCCCGCGCAGGTCGCGTATTTCGTCAGCCGTATTTCTTTCCCGGATTGCATCCGTTGACTGGCCTCTCGTCACTCGTTACCGGCAAGAAAGAACGATGATGAACAAGAATTAATGCTTTCTATTTCGAGGACTCCTCGCGTTTTTGCACAAGAAACTTGACGACGCCGGATACCTTTGTCACCGATTTGATGATGTGCCCCTGGCTGTCGCACCAGGCGGGCATGTCCAGCTCGATTGCCGGATCATCGGATATGACTTCAACGACCGACCCGGGATCAAGTTTCTTTAGCGCTTCGGATGTCTTGATGACGGGCATCGGACAAAAAAGCCCCCTCGTATCCACAATCATGTTGGGTTTCATCAGTACCACAGATCCCTTCCCCGGGCGAAGGGCATCCCCAATCCGTCTCTAAAGGCGAGAAGACTGTATCTCATTTTCAGCCACGGCTTACACGGACGACCAAAGAAAGCGGATACCCAGTCGGCCCGCGGAGAAAGCAGCGTCGTCAGAAACGTCAGCTTCTCGCGGAGACTTCCATTCTCAATCATATAGAACTGGAAGCGACGAAGCCGAGACGGCGCTTCGGCGGACCGACGCATCCGCCCGGGATGCCAAAAGACATCAAACAGCTTTTTCCTCGCCTCCGACGGGCGACGGAGATTCGCCGGAACGGAGATATTGAGCCAGCTCGCTATCTCGTGACACGAGAAGTAGAACGCCGGACAAAAGGATTTGGTCCTCGATTGAATGTACCCCCAGTCGAGATTCGCTCCGTGTCTCGCGAGTATCAGACCGGCATCGACAGCGGCAAGCGGATTCCCAAACCTAGACATCACGAGTCGTACGCAGCACCGAATCAACAGGTCCTCTAGGCCAACTCGACTCAGGTCAGCGTATCCTCCACCGAGGTGATGCGCGCGATCCCATGCCGTCTCCCGCTGCTCGGCCGGGCCAAGATCGCGGAGTCGGAATTTGAGACACAGGACGACACCATCGGTGTTCTCGAGCGTAAGCGGTCCAAAGTGTTGGTGATAGAACAGCGCCTCGCCGGCGCTGTTGAAAATGGGTTCGCGTTCGCTTCTCCGGAACCCCGCCCCGCGACATGCCTCGAGAATCCCCAGCCAATCCAAGTCACGAATCAGGAGATCTATTTTGTTCAACGGCCTTAGATCGATCGACGGGTAGAGATCGAGCGCCGCCGCGACACCGCCCACGAGGAGAAACGACACGCCTTCACGGCGAAAACCAACAGTAAGCGAGTCCAGCGCCTCCAAGAGTCGCTCGTTCCCGGCTTCGGATTCTCGAGAAAGAGTCTTCAGTCGTTCGAGGCCAAACTCGGAAAGAACGGGCTCGAGAGTAAGCGCCGCAAGGGATTCGAGGACGATAGGGGCCAACGAGTGCCGCTCGCAGATCCGTATGAGCTCGCGTTCGAACTCGGGCTCGACTCTGGCCGGGATCCCCGGTGGCGGCCCATCACCGCGTTTTGCGAAGTGGGCCAGCGTCTCAAAAATAAAGTCAACGGCTTGCATGACTCGGCACGCTAATCATACCGTCTACGTGAGCAAGTCCTTTTCTTCCTGATCCTTGTACTGAAGTTC
>CP070677.1:52667-55487 GCA_020352495.1 Candidatus Latescibacterota bacterium | reverse complement strand
CGAGCCACGGCTGCGAGACGCACCCGCGAGATTGCGGAACTTGCCCGGCCAGTGACGCGTGTACGATCAAGAGAATAATTCCCGGCAAGAGCTGTTGAGCTGTGCCCCCCGGTTCGACGGCGAAGACGGCTCCATGTGCCGGACATACCCGCTAACACCACAGTCGCGCGTTTGGATGCTCGGACGCTGTCGGACTATGTTATTGTTCTAATCCCGGCCCTTTTGCCCAATGTCCTGAGGAAAAAACGGTGATCATCTCGGCCAGCAGACGCACAGACATTCCGGCCTTTTACTCACGCTGGTTCATGAACCGAGTCCGCCAGGGCTTTTGTCTTGTCCCAAATCCTTTCAATACGAAACAGATCTCAAGAGTCACCCTGGCCCCTGGAGATGTCGACGCTCTCGTCTTTTGGTCCAAGGACCCGGAACCGATGTTGGAGCACCTGCCGGAATTGGATCGACTGGGGTTCGCCTACTATTTTCTCTTTACGCTCAACGACTATCCTGACGATCTCGAGCCAAAAGTGCCGGGACTCTCTCGACGATTGGCCACGTTCAAACGCCTCTCCAAACGACTGGGACCGGACAGAGTCATCTGGAGATACGATCCGATCGTGATCTCCACCGCCACCTCGCACGAGTATCATCGGAACCGCTTTGCGAGCTTGACCCGGGAATTGTCCGGATTCACTCGCCGAGTCATCGTCAGCCTCGTGAACTACTATCGAAAAACGGATCGGCGGCTGTCTCGGTTGGAACAAGCGGGCATTACTTTCGAGCGGAACGTGGCCAACCTGACGGAGACGCGCAGGCTCCTCGAGTTTATGAGTTGGACTGCTTCTCATGAGGGGATGGAGATCCAGTCGTGCGCCGAGGAGGAAGACTACAGTGCCGGAGGAGTGAAGCCGGGATCGTGTATCGATGCGGAGTTGATCCACCGTCTTGGACGAACGGTGTCCCCGAAAAAAGATCCGGGACAACGAGATTCCTGCAGGTGCGTCATCAGCAGGGACATCGGTGTGCCGGACACGTGTCTTCATGGGTGCCGCTACTGTTACGCGACACGAAACAACGAGCTGGCGCAAAAACGCCATGCCGAGCATGACCCCGATTCATCCGTGCTATGGGGACCTTCCATGACTCTCTGAGACCGGACGGTGTTATGCCGTTTTGTCTTCCGGCGACAGGAGACTCACGGCCCAGACGGCCAGAGCCGAGCAGAAGAAGGCAGGAATGAGCTCGTAGATACCGGTCGGATCTTTGAGCCAGAGTTTCCAGACGATTGTGATAACCGTTCCCGTGATCATTCCGGTCACGATTCCCCCGCGGGTCGTCCTTTTCCAAAATATGGAAAAGATGACGGCGGGCCCGAGGGACGCTCCAAGCCCCGCCCAGGCAAATAACACCAGCCAGAAAACGAGGTCCCTGGCGACGTAGGCAAGAACCAGGGCAAGCGCGCCCGAGAGGATGACGATCATCCGGCTGAGTCGCAGCTTCGCGAACTCATCGATCTCGGAATGTTTGTTGAGGATCTTCTCGTAGACATCCCGTCCAAAGGTCGATGCCACGACGAGAAGTTGGGAGTCAGCGGTCGAGAGAATCGCCGCAAAGATACCACCGACAAGAAGACCGTACAGGGCTGGTCCGAAGTAATCGGAAGATAGTACTAGATAGATCATTTCCGGGTCCTGGTTGGGCAACGCCTCGACCTCCGGCACCATTCCCCTCCCGAGAAGCCCGATCATAACGGCGCCAAGACCCAGTATGACGTTCCACACCGTACCGACGACGGCCGATGAGGTCAATTGTTTGGGGTCATTGATCGACATGTAACGGACAAGAATATGAGGCTGTCCCGGGGAGCCGAGGCCGATGCCCAGAAACCCGATGACGGCGCCGAACCCGATCGCCATCGGATCGATGTATTTCAAGTCGAGTTGACCGAGCATTTCACGAAGCGCTCCGATTCCACCGAGCTTGATAAACCCCGCCGCGGGGAGCACCACGAGCCCGATCAACATAATGACCGCGCGCACAACGTCGTTGTACGCGACCGCCACGTATCCACCGAGCACCATGTATATTAGGATCAGGAGAGCCGATATCAGGAGACTCATCCCAAGCTGGAGATCCAGTGCACTACTCAGTGTCTTTGCCCCTGCGTAGAGCTGTGCGGATACATATGCGGTAATAAAGATGGCGATGATCAAGGCACCAGTGATCCGGATCACGTGTTTTCTGTCGAAAAACCGGGACTCAAAGTAGTCCAGCAGTGTGATCGACCCATACTCCTGGGTTTGTGCCCTCAGTCTCTTGCCTATGTAAATGAATTGAAAGAACTCGACGACGGTGTAACCGACGATTGCCCACACCGCGCCGATACCCATCGTGTAGGCCATACCACTCACCCCGAGGACGAGCCATGAAGATCTCCCCGTGGAGATTGCGGACAAAGCAACGACGAGACGATTCATCGCCCGGCCTCCGACATAGAAGTCGGACTCCGATCTCATCCTCTTCAAGGTGATAAAACCGACAAGAATCGGCAGTAGCAAGGTTAGAATGAAGATCGTGAACGCAAGAGGGTGTGCAAGTTTTTCATAAACGTTCATAGTTCTCCCGATGATACCGTCTTTTGGAAATTGTGGAAACGGGTTTTGGACGACGTTGGGGCATGGTGTAGCCATTTTCCATTACGGTCGGTTCGAAAAGAAGTAGGCCGGTGGGCGAAGGGTCGCTTGTTGGCGACCCTCTTCGCAGGAGCGAGCGAGGATCACCCGCCGCGAGGCGGGAAGCCGAGCGAAGCGGGCGAAGGGTCGT
>CP070677.1:41832-52567 GCA_020352495.1 Candidatus Latescibacterota bacterium | reverse complement strand
AGTTGGGATGCGTCGGATCCCCAGGGTGATCCCATGACGTTCGATGTGTATTTCGGATCGTCGTTTCCACTGCTTCACGTGGCCGCCGATCACCCGGAGCAATCCTACGACGTCGGCCCGCTCACACCGGAGACCGATCACTACTGGAAGATCGTGGCCAGGGACCCGGACGGTGATGAAACCTCGGGGCCGACGTGGATGTTCACGACTCTGGATCTAGGAGGAGCGCGACTCGAAGTCACGAGCTTTTTCAACTACTGTGGGTTGATCACGACGGATATGGTAACCGTCGAGGTGCTGATCGTGGACAATCCGGTGGCCATCGATGCCGGGGGGATCGATATCACGTACGACTCCTCGGTCCTTGCCTTGGTTTCGTGTGAACCCGGTGTGCTGACATCCGACTGGCAGGAATTCGACTACTCGGATCAGGGCACTTTCATCCGTATTGGCGGGTACGACCTCGATCCGATCCCGATAGGGAGTTACGGGACGTTTGCCGTCTTGACATTTCTCTCGGACTGCTGCAACACCCAGGATCCGGTCTCGGTCAACATGTGCCCCGTCAATCCGACCGATGGGTTGGTCAACCTTCCCCCTGTATGTGGAGAGTTCTGGTGTGACATCTTCACGCCCGACGGCGACGTCAATTTCAACGGCGAAGTAACACCGGGGGACGCGCTATGTGCCTTTAGGGGGTATTTGAGCTTCCCCGAGGATCCCGAGGGGGAGTGTGGAGCATTGGGATGGGACGTCCGAAGCGATGTCGATTGTAGCAACGATATTACCCCAGCGGATGCCGCGTGCATCTTTGACTATTGGCTCGACGGATCGTGTCAGTTCTGTTCTCCCGCGCCGCCGGCGAGTTCCGGTGCCTCAGGGGCAGTCCCACCCGTTGTATCGTTTGGCGACCTTGAGATCGAAGACGAGATTGTCTCTGTTCCCATCCGTGTGAGCAATGCCGAAGGGATGCGGGCGTTTGGCTTTGAAGTCGTTTTCCCGCGTGGGCTCGAATACGCCGGAATAGACAGGACGGCACTCACAGGATCTTTTGTGGCGGTGGATGCGCACGTGCTCTCTCAAAACCACCTCAGAGCCGGGGGATTCTCGGGAGAGCCGGTGGGGGCGTGCGACGGAGGAGATATCGTTGTCCTCAAATTCCAACTTGAGAGCGGTGAGGTCGGTGGGGCGATCGTCGCGCAACAGTTCGTCGATTATCTCCGTGGGGCGGGGGCCGTCACCTATCAGCTGGGATCCGGTCATACACCACAGAGCGGGTTGACGAGCTACAAACTGTACCAGAACTATCCCAACCCGTTCAACCCGGTGACAACGATTTGCTACGAGATCCCCGACGGCTTGTCCGATGTGCCGGTGGAGCTGACCGTGTACGACGTCAATGGGAAACGGATACGGGGACTGTTCAGTGGAACACGGTCGGGGGGAGTCTACGAAGTCGAGTGGGATGCCCGAAGCGATCGAGGCGTTCCGGTGTCCAGTGGGATCTATTTTTACGTGCTACGCGCCGACGAGCAGACACTCAGAAACAAAATGGTCCTGTTGAGATGACGACCCGCGCGTGAGGTGTATCATGAGAGTTGTGTTTGTAACACTATTGCTCGTTGTTTTTGTCTGGGCGACCACCCACGCGCAGATTTGTGACCAAATCATGCTCGATTGCCCAACGGTCGTCTACCCCGGAACCTGGTGTGGCACGTTAGTGATTACAAACTGTGAAGGTGTGATCGATGCGTTTGGCGTGGAAATCCTATATCCGACCGAATACCTGAGCCTGCTGAGCATCGTGACCGCCGGTACGTTGACCGAGGGTTGGGATGAGATCGATGCGGCGATCGTTGACGGAGAGCCCAACCGTCTCCGAATCGGAGGGTACGATCTCGTCGGGTTTGGAATCGTCCAACAAGACGTTCTCGTCCGAATCTGCTTTGATCTGATTGGCGATGCACCGACGGGAACCGTGGTGACGATCGACTCGCAATCGCTCGAGGACGACATTGCGAGCTTCACCGCGGTGAGCTGTACATTGAGAAACATCGTCCCGATCGAAACGACCACATGGGGACGGATCAAGGCGTTGTGGGGTCCGCCCGACGCGTTCCCCTAATGGCGTGTCCGGGCTGACAAGCCGGCTTCTGGAATCCCACGCACTCCCAAAGCCTCTTATGTTTCTAGATTCCCACGGATGGACGCCGTGGCGGGAATACGGCCGATCGGTGCCGTCAACTAAGCCCTTGACACTATATCATTGAATGTTATAGACTTAACCTCACTAAATCGGCCAAGCCTGGAGGACTATAGTAATCATTCCTTGGAAAGGAGGATGCTATGAAGAGACAGTCCAGGCTTTTTGTGTTTCTGTTCGCCGTTGCTCTCGTGACATCCATGGTCACGGTCGCGGTCGCCCATCAGGCGGTCTTTCTGGATCCGTCCGGTCAACCCGTCAAGGGGATCCGGTGCGGGACGCCCACACCGACGTTGGCCGAGCAGGTCAGGGTGATGCAAGACGTCCAGCGCTGGATGGCTCTGCACGGGATCAAACCGTCTGTCGCCGCGATAACGACGATTCCGGTCGCGGTTCACGTAGTGCGTCACGATGACGGTGAGACCGGTGATGTGACCAATGGGCAGATCGACGATCAAATCGCGGTGCTGAACGCGGCGTACAGCAACACGAACTTCCGGTTCAGCCTGGCGAGTGTTGACCGAACCGACAACACCCGCTGGTCGACACACGTGCCCAATTCCGGTGACGAGCGGAAGATGAAGAGGGCGCTGCGGGTCGACCCGGCCACGACACTAAACCTCTACACCTGCGATCTTGGCGGGGGCCTTCTCGGGTATGCCAGATTTCCCTGGTCGTACGACGAGGATAACTATATGCACGGTGTGGTGGTTCTCTATTCGTCGCTTCCCGGCGGAAGCGCGGTTCCGTACAACCTTGGTGATACGGCAACCCACGAGATCGGGCACTTTGTCGGGCTCTTGCACACATTCCAGGGTGGTTGCACGCCACCCGGCGACTCCGTCGATGACACGCCGTATGAAGCCTCCCCGGCGTACGGTTGCCCACACGGTCGTGACACCTGTCCCCAAGAGGGAGTCGATCCAATCCACAACTTTATGGATTACACCGATGATGACTGCATGGATCATTTCACTCCGGGACAATCAGATCGGATGGACGAGATGATGGCGCTCTACCGGCCAACGATGGTTGGTGGCGGCGGCACGCCTCCGACGATCACGTCGGTGCCAAGAACTACCGCTGTCGTCCGTCAAGCGTATGTGTACGACTTCGAGAACAACGACAACACCGTCGAGGCATCTGGAAGCACGCCTATCACGTTCTCGCTGGACTACGGTCCCAAGGGCTTCAAGGTATCCGATGACGGTGTGGTCTCTTGGACACCCAGGCCGAATCAGACCGGCGATCACGACGTCGCCATCAAGGCAACCAACTCGGCCGGATCCGACACGCAGTATTACACTATCACCGTCACACCGGCGCGTGTCCAACCGGTGGCTGCGGCCAGCGCAACGGGGCTTCGCGGCAACTACCCGAACCCGTTCAACCCGCAGACCGTGATCGAGTACGGTATCGGCGTGGGAATGAGTGTGAGTCTGAAGATCTACAACGCCCGCGGCCAACTCGTCCGCACGCTGGTTGACGACGAACCCCACGGTGTCGGCGTGTTCCGCAAGATCTGGGACGGTCGCGACAACCAAGGCAACGCCATGTCTACCGGTATCTATTTCTACCGGCTCTTGGGCAACGGAGTCATCGATACCGGAAAGATGGTGTTGCTGAAATAGCAACCTATCGAGTCGCTGTAGTACTCATGACCGGGGGAGCCGGGGCGGAAACGCCTCGGCTTCCCGTCTCTTGGAGGCGAGTTACGTGAGTGTTTTCGCCTTGGCATTAATCATCCCGCAGTTCTTTGTTGCCGGTGGTGACACATCGGCCATCGACACCGGCTGTCTGAGCGGTGTCGTCTGGGAATGGGTCGAGTCGCTCGATCCTTACGACGGTGGGACCGTCTACAAACCCGACTCTCTGTCGGCGGGGCACACGTTCCAATTCGCGGAGGATGGAACGTTCGTCGAAGATTACCCGGGAGGATGCTGCAGATACGAAGGTGAGTGGACGCTCGGTGAAGACCCAACGCAGCTCACACTCGACTATACCGATGAGAGACGCGACGGGGATCGGATTGTCTACCACATTCGCGAGCTATCCGCCGACGTGCTCAAACTCGGGATCCGCGGACGTCATGGCGTCGTGATAGAGACGTACAAACCTTCCGAGAACGATGCGGGAAAAGAGTGACACCCAATCCGCTCATCTCTGCCGAGAGCCACGCGGGGAACGAGCGGGGACCGACTCGTCCTTTGCGTCGCGCGACCGCCTCGCACGGCCCGCGCCCCGCGACAACGAGCGACGACCATTGCGTGTTGCTAAAGCGCCGCTGATTGGTTAGATTAATATACCTCCTATTCATATAGCATCAATCTCATTACACGTTTGGAGCAACGAGCATGGAAATTCAGTTTTTTGGCGGTGCCCAAACCGTCACGGGATCACAGCATCTTCTTTCGGTCAACGGGCGAAGAATACTCATCGAGTGCGGACTCTTTCAGGGTCGCCGGAGCGACACGTATGAGAAAAACCTCAACTTCGAGTACGATCCGGCGGATGTAGATGCAGTGCTCCTCTCGCACGCACATATCGATCACAGCGGCAATATCCCCAACCTCGCCAAAAACGGGTTTCAAAAAAACGTATTTGCCACATCGGCGACCGTGGACCTCTGTCAGATCATGCTTCGTGACAGCGCCTATCTAAACGAAAAAGACGTGGAATGGGTCAACAAAATCCGGGCCTCCAAGCACGAGGAGCCCATCGAACCACTCTATACGATCGAAGACGCCGAGGAAGCGCTGCAACACTTTGTCGGTGTGCAATACAACAAACCGTTTACCGTGGCGCCGGGTGTCAGCGTCACGTTCAAAGATGCGGGGCATATTCTCGGATCCGCCGGAATCATACTCGACATCGAAGAAGACGGTAAAAAACTCCGGCTAGGATTTAGTGGTGACGTCGGTCGAAGAGATATGCCAATCATTCGTGATCCCAGACCGCTCGAGGATCTCGATGTGCTGATAATGGAAAGCACGTACGGTGACAGGGAGCACTCCGATTCTAGCGGTGCCGAAGAAGAACTGGCGGAGCTGGTTCAACGAACGATCAAACGTCAGGGGAAGTTGATCATTCCCGCGTTCGCCGTGGGGAGGACACAGCTTCTTGTGTACATCCTCCACCGGCTACTAGAAGACAAGCGCATTCCGAAAATACCCGTGTTTGTCGACAGTCCTATGGCGTGCAATGCAATGGACGTCTTTCGCTCTCACCCCGAATGTTTCGATCGCGAGGCGTATTTTCACTTCGCAAACGATGCCTACGATCTGTTCGCGCCACCGGGATTCGCATGTATCCGAACAGCGGAATCATCCAAAAAGCTCAATCACCTCACTGAGCCACACATCATCATATCGGCCTCGGGTATGGCGGAAGGTGGGCGCATCCTCCATCATCTCCGCAACAACGTGGAGAACGAGAAAAATCTTGTCCTTTTCGTGGGATTTGCCGCCGAAAACACACTGGCCAGACGAATGATGGATGGCGAGAAGGAGATCAAGATATTCGGCGAACACCACCGCGTAAAGAGCGACGTCGTCACGATGCCATACTTCAGCGCCCATGCTGACCGAAACGGTCTGCTCGATTTCATTGGCGCGAACTCACCCAAGAAGCTCAAGAAAATCTTTCTTGTCCACGGCGAGAAAAGCCAATCGTTTGCGCTCAAGGAAAAGATTGAAGAGAAGGGCTACAAAAACATAAAAGTGCCCGCGCGTTTGGACTCTTTCAAGATTTGAGACGCACGGCGGTGCCGATCAGGTGTTGCCATCACGTCTATCTTGACGGTGGATGACCGCCAGTCTCCAAATAGTGCGTTCGAACTCGTCGAGGCCTGGCCATCACATTCATCCCAGCCGCCGGTAACTGCCCCCCGGTCTCGGATCCAGTGTCCATATCTCGGAACGATCTCTGATCGGGGCGAGACGGTTGATCAATCGACGGAGCTCCTCGCTTTGGGACGCCGCGTTGGCATGGATTATCAACGCCACACGCCCCGTGTGATCCGCCCGGACGCATTCGATATCCCACCCGCAGTCGACAAACTCGACATCGCGAAGACTGAGAAAATAGAAGCTCGTCAGCGGTTCCATTCGGTTGTTGTACCACGGCTTTTGCGGAAAGCCGATGAGATAAGCCCGGTCCAATTGCCGGCGCTCGAGTTCATCGACAAACTGTTTGGTGACGCCGTCGTAATCCCGCGGTACGGCCGCAATCGTTCGCAACGACACGCCGTAAATCAAGACGGCCATAACGAGTGCCGTGGCGGTGACGACGCGACGCGATCGCCAGAGCACCGGGAGAACGATACCGGCAATGATCGCGGCGATTGCCACGATCCACTCGCCTGATCCGGGCAGGTCTTCGGTGAACCACAACAACTTGGATTCGGTCGGCCAATGGAAGCTCCTGCGAGCGGCTGGAGCATACATCGAACTCGCATCAAAAAGCAGGACACGTACCGCTACGAGTACTGATAGGAGGGGGGGTAAGAGGACACGCCATCTCGTGTGAAGGAGATCGCGTGCCCACACTGCACCTACCACCACCAGCGCCGAGTAAGCCGGCAGGCCGTACCACGGCCACTTGGACGGCACAAAACAAAGCACCACGAGAATCAGCCCCGCGTATCCCGTCATCAATTTCAACACGTTTCGTTTTTGAACGGCGGCCTCTCCCGCGCTGGGCCATCCCGCCAACGACCCAAAGGCGGCGATCACCAACAGCGGACTCCAGGGGAGAAACGATCGCCAAAACGCCTCCAGGTGCAAGAAACGCGATTGATACGCGGTTATGGCTGCTCCGGTCCGGCCGAGAATCTCATAGACAAAGAACGTGTCCCAAAATACCCTGCCATGCGTGATCGCCTGGTGAAGGGTCCACGGGAGGACGATCACCACGACGGATACGCCCAGCCACCCCAACCACAGCAACAAGTATTTGCGGTTGGTAATCAGCAGATAACCGAAGACCGAACCCAGCGGAAAAACAGCGACGGGGGTCTTGAGCAACATTACTCCGGCGATCGAGACCGCGGAAACGATTTTTGGAAGCCGACCCACATGTGCGTAAGCGCCGCCGACGAGACCTGTGAAGCACAATAGCATCAACATGGAATCGAAGTTTGCCGAGCGCGCTGTGTGCTCGAACAAGAACTGATGGTTGAAAAGCAGTATCAGCACGGCGCCCGCTCCGGCAACAGTTCCCGCCAGCCTTCTTGTGATGAAATACACGACGCAAAGAAGAACCAAGCCCGCGACGGCGGAGGGAAAACGGGCTTTGAGTTCCGCCGTGCCCGGAACGAACTTGAAGGCCAACCCGGAGAGCCAGTACTGCAACGGAGGTTTGTGCAAGAATGGCTCCCCCCAGTAGTGGGGTGTCAGCCAATCGCCCGATTCAGCCATCTCCATCGCGATCGTCGCGTAGAGCGCTTCGTCACCGTCATGGAAGGCCGCATCGCCGAGCTGGCCAAATATGAGCCAACCGCCAACGAGTAGTAGCCCTGCAACCACGATGAAATCGAGTGATTTGGATTCTGACCAACGGGCAGTCGATTTTTGGGCGCTTTCTGCGCTTCCGCGATTCGTCAAGGCTGGGACTCCGGTTTGAACGATTTCATGAATTCGTAAAAAGTCTGTTCCCAGTGAGCGACGGTTCGCTCGGGCCCGATGACTTTGACGAACCATGGCCCCGCACTCGTTTCCACCACTCCGGCAAGCATTCGGAAGTTGGGTTTGTCTTCGCTCTCCGGGCCCATCGGCGTTGTGGTTTGACGGAACGTTCCGCTGAGATCCACGGTGGTTTGCTTGAGCCCGTGGTGCTCATCACGTCTTAATTTGGCGGCGGCGGCAGATGGTTTGCCATCGGATTGTATAAACTGACGGTACCACCGCTCGAGGTTCGCCTCGACGCTCCCACCCGCGCCGGGGAAATGAAACACGACCGCTGAGGCATCCTCCGGGTCACCCTCGACCCTGGGCAACCGGTACTGAGCCAATCGTATCGATGAAGCCGGTTTCTCATCGATCCATCCTTCGGGTGCCGTCCATGTAAGCTTGCCTGTGAAGGCGGTAGGCTCTGGCGTTTGGCCCTGCGTGGACTCTTGGTTTTGGCCGCACGCGGAAAGAACGAGCAGGACAATCGCAGTCATAACTCTGTGTGTCATCGTTTTTGCTCCGTTGCCTCGAGGCAAAGGTTTCAAGTTGAAACAAGGCATCGTTTTGATATCGCGATCTATATCGCGGGAATATTTTACATTTATCGACGCGATTTCAAAGAACTTTCCTGACCAGACGGTCGCGGGTGTTGGATACGGACCGCGGACGAGCCAAACACCAATCCCCCGCAATCGGCGGTGTGGCAGCCCCGGCGACAATGCGCATCGATACTTGGGGGAGGCTTGCTCTCGCTAGTGTCTGAAGTTAACCCACTGCCAATCCTTCATCTCCGATCCCCAGCACAACGAGATGGGGTAACTGTCTTCGGGAACGTACTCCCCCGTGTTCGGGTCAAAGAAGTCATAGGTCGTGTAATGGACACCATCGGGGTACACGTCGTTGACCAACACCTTGAAGAGATTCTGTCCACACACGGGTACGGTCCCGCGCCGGTGAAGCGCGATCATCGTCGGTCTGTCAGCCGAAGCTCTAAAAGCGATGTTGAGATTCTCCCCCGCATAGACCGTGCTTGGAAAAAACAACAGGAATTCGCTCAGCGCGAGCCCCGGCGCATTGTTGGAAAGACCGGACCAGTTCCCAATCTCGTCGCCCGTCTTGACTACGAAGAAATAGTTCGTGTGCGGATCGAGACCGGTCACAGTGAATTCTTCGGAGAAACCGGCAGGGTTGGGTGGGGGTGTTACGGCCACAGGTGTCGACGAGTCCCAATTTGTTTCGTCGAGGATCGGGTTGCGGGAATAACGGATGTCATACTGTGCCGCCGTTCCCGACATACCGTCGTCTCCCGGCGCCGTCCAGTTCAGAACAAATGTGACGTCGTCAATTGCCGTTGCGACCAGGTCGCTGATGTCATCGGGGGGGATGGTCTCTTTTAGGGTCGTGCCGGAGGGACAGTTCGACAAATCGGACACGTTGGGCACCTCATCGGATGTCTTGAGGGCAAAGAAGTACTCCGTTCCCGAATCCAATCCGAGCAACACCATCGTCTCGACGTTTCCAGCCGGTTTTGGAGTGGGGACGATCGACGCATCCACAGGTGTCGACGAGTCCCAGCTCGTGTCGGTAATGGATGATTTGGAGTAACGGATATCGTAGCGGCGAGCCGTTCCCGCCATCCCGTCATCGCCGGGAGCGGTCCACACCACGGCCAGGCTTTGGGTGGAAGGTGATCGGAGCCGAAGGTCGGTTACAGTCGCTGGTGGGATGGTGTCCCACCCGTTGTTGTTTCCCGGCCCCGGGCCGGCCGGATCTGTCTCATCCTTCCCACACCCGCCGACCGCCAGAATCCCCAGGCTCAGGGCCAAACTCAGGAAGACGAGAGCCGGTTTCGAGAAATGTCTCAATTGTTCGGTAGCTCTGCGCACGTTGACAGTTCTCACTTGTACCTCAGTGAACGAAATGGATCGCCTCTCGCGCAAATTCTTCGAGTTTTAGACAAACGAGCACGAGGTAGTAGTCTTCGGGAAAATAGTCTCCCGTCTGATCGTCAAAGAAGTCGTAGGTCAAGATGTTGACGCCCTCGGGGAATACCTCCGACGCCAATTCTTTGAGAATGAACTCTTCACAGTTGACCCACCCATAGTTCGAATGAACTGTAACGGTGCGGGTCTGGGTGCCCTTGGTTCTAAACACAATGTAGGCCTCATTGCCTCGTTGAAGCGTTCTTGGACTGATCCATAACTGATCGCGGAAGGCGAGACCGGGCGCGGCGTTGGAAAGCCCCGACCAGTTGTCCAGCTCGTCGGCAGTCTTGAGCGCGAAAAAGCGGCTCGTACGGCATCTTGGTCCGGTCACGGTGAATGTCTGAGTCTCGCCGGCCGGCCCGGGTGTCGGGACTTCATTCACCGGGGTCGCAGCAGCCCAGGCCGCCCCGTCGAGGATGGGCTCTATCGAGTGTCGAATGTCATAACGGTTGGCCGTCCCCGACATCCAATCGTCGCCGGGCGCTGTCCACGTGAGGACGAACGATGTGTCATCCACGGCGATTGCCAAAAGATCGGTGACCTCTGCCGGTGGGGTGCTCTCATGCAAGGTGTGTTTGGATGGGCAGTTCGACAATTCGGATATGTTGGGCACCTCATCGGACGTTTTGAGCGCAAAAAAATACTCGGTTGCCGAGTCCAAACCGAGTACAACAACCGTTTCGATCTGTCCGGCGGGCTTTGGGGTGGGGACGGTCTGTGGGTCCACCGGGGTGGCCTCGTCCCACACCGCCTCGGTTATCGCTGAATTCGAATAGCGGATATCGTACGAGGCGGCAGTCCCTTTCCGGCCGTCGTCGCCGGGGGAGGTCCAAACGACGGCCAAGCCCTGGCTCGAGGGGGATCGAAGCCTGAGGTCT
>CP070677.1:39005-41732 GCA_020352495.1 Candidatus Latescibacterota bacterium | reverse complement strand
GTGCCGGATCTTGAAATACAGCGCCACCACGAGAATCGTTATAAAAATAGTGGCCAAGCCAAAACCGCGCCTCCGGAATCGATACTCTTTGACCTGCTCGATCGCCATCTCGAATGCGGTTTGAGCTTTGGTGACGCCTTCGCGTGTCATTTCACCGACCTTTTGCGGATCAAGGGTGTGTACTAGGGTCCGTGCCTGCACCAGGTTTTGGTGAGACTCCTGGAGCAGGAATCCTATTTCGACGTCATCCATCCCTTTTCGGTGAACTTCGGCTTTTTTTGACTCGGCTTTTTCGTAAGCGGTTATCAACTGGCGGAGTTGTTCGCGAATCTCTCTCGCCGACTCGTATCCCGCATCATCTTCGTGACAATCGAGGCAGACAGACTGTTCGCCCACACCAACCATGTCATCGTTGGTCTTCGCGACTTCGTGATTGCCGTGACATTCCTCACAACCATGATATCCATTCTCTTCGAAAGCAGCCGCCATCTTCGACTCGTTGAAATACTTCATATTGTTCACGTGACATTGACCACAAACCTGTCTGATCGACGTGATCTGTGGGGGGGTTGCACCATGGTTTCCATGACAATCGTTGCAGGCCGGAGAACCCGTATCCTGGTTTTCGAGAAGCGCCACACCGTGCACGCTCACCGAGAACTCCTCAAACTGATCTGTCGGAATATCGTAATCCTTCATGTAGTCGGCGTCGCTGTGACACCGCTTGCACGTAAAGGGCACGTTCAAGGCGTACACTGACGAACGCGAATCACTCGCCGGCAAGATACCATGCGCCGTATGGCAACTCACACAGTCTGCCACTTTCGTGTCCCCCTCCGCGAGCCGCTTTCCATGAACACTCGTGGCGTACTGCGCAACCTGATCCGTAGGAATCCGCGGCAGGTACCCCCGCATAAAATCGATATTCGAGTGACACTTGCCACAAAACTCTGAAACCGCCCTGCTGGACGGTACGCCAACAAACCCTGCTTCCGGTGACATCGCTACATCCTCGTCCTCCGACGTCGGGTCCCCCCCGTGACATCCCGCGCAGGACAACCCCGGCTGAAGATGCACATCCTCCGTCAGCAGATCCTCGGGGAGAACCTCGGACTCCTGGTGACACGCGACGCACTGATCATCGGGGAGCCCCGTTTCACGTTCCGCAAAGATGACCGTCGCGCGGATTGACACCAAAGCCAGAACAAAACCAAGGGTTGTAGCCAAAATCGGCAACGATTTCCAACATCCGCCCATTGTACTTGAGCTCACTTCGAGAGTCCTTATAACACGTAGCCCAGAACGGTCATCACGATGATGAAAAAGATCACGATTATCCCCAAACCCGTCATCGGGCCGAGTTTCGCTCCGGGTTTCTTTTTGATATCCCAGATTGGAACCAGCAACCACGCAAGCCCGCCAAGACCAAAGAACAGAATCCCAAGAACCTCTCCTTCCATGAACAGAATATGGGCGGGCAATAACTTGAGTGTCTGGAACATAAACATGAAATACCACTCGGGCCGAATGCCTGCGGGGGCGGGCGCGTATGGATCCGCTTTTTCACCCAGTTCCCAGGGGAAAAAGACGGCCAGATAGAGAACGATGTTCAGCACAACGAGCCAAAGGAGAACGTCGCGGAGCAAGAAATTTGGAAAAAACGGAATCAGCTTTTTCTTTTCCGCAGGCAGTCTCTCGACATACTCGGGCTCGTGCATTCCCTGGCGCTGGATGAACAACAGGTGAAGTCCGAGAAAGATCGTGAACAACGCCGGGATGATGGCGATGTGAATCGCATAAAACCTCGAGAGGGTCGCTCCGGTGACGTCCTCTCCGCCTCTCAATAAAACCTTGGCCGGACCGCCGATAAACGGCACGGCGCCAACGATGTCGGTACCAACCTTTGTTGCAAAAAAGGCCAGCTCGTTCCATGGAAGGAGATAACCCGTAAATCCAAAACCCAGTGCCAGCGTGAGAAGAACAAATCCGGTGACCCACGTGAGCTCGCGAGGTTTGCGAAAAGCCCTGGTAAAAAACGTGCTGAACATGTGCACGAAAATGAAGAATACCATCAAGTTAGCCGTCCAGCTATGCACCGAGCGAACCAGCCACCCAAACTCGACCTTTGTCATGATGAACCGAACACTCTCGAAAGCGGCGTCCTCATCGGCTTGATAGTAGAGGACGAGCAATATTCCCGAGACCACTTGAATGAGGAACAGAAACAGCGACACGCCACCCATGTAGTACCAGACCGTGTGACGATGGACCGGCACGTACTTCTTCCGCATGAATTCGATGAGCGGTGTGACATGGAACCGCTCATCCACCCACGAAAACAGTTTTCGCACGACATTCTTTTCTGTATTCATCAACTCATTTCCGCGATATGGATCTCGTCTTCGATGACTTTTACCGCATACTCATCGAGGGGTTTCGGAGGCGGTCCCGAAATGTTTCGTCCCTTCAAATCGTAGAGGCCGTTGTGACACGCGCACCAAATCTGTTTTAGGTCCTCGCGGTACTGTACGATACAATCCAGATGGGTGCAGGTCGCCGACAAGGCACGGAAATCGCCTGCTTCGGTCCTAATCAGAATCACCGGTTTGCGGCCGAATTTTACGATCTGGGCCGTGTTTTGTGGAAACTCGGAGGCAAGCCCGGCCTTGACGCTTTGCACATTGGCCTCCGGGACCTTGGGCGGCCTGAGGTACGAGACGATGGGGT
>CP070677.1:28788-38905 GCA_020352495.1 Candidatus Latescibacterota bacterium | reverse complement strand
CCACGCCGGCCGATCGGGGAATCGATCATTGCTGGATTGAACATCCACAAAATTGGTACCCCAAAAGAACGCGTCGACATCATGATGGACCTGCTCAAGAAAGTAGGTATGGAAGAATACCATGCACACCGCTTCCCGCATGAATTTTCCGGGGGACAGCGGCAGCGGATCGGGATCGCGCGGTCATTGGCCGTGGGCCCCGAGCTCATCATCGCCGACGAGCCGGTCAGCGCCCTCGATGTATCGATCCAGGCCCAGATCCTAAATCTTCTCAAAGACCTCCAGGAGGAGTATGGCCTGACGTTTCTGTTTATCGCGCACGATTTGGGGGTGGTCGAGTATATCAGCGACCGCGTGGCCGTGATGTACCTCGGACGGGTCGTGGAACTCGCCGATGCGAAGATGCTCTACCGGGACGCTAAACACCCTTATACCAAAGCACTTATGAGCGCCATCCCCAGCCTGGATCCGACGAGAAAAAGCCAGCGGGTGCTTCTCCCCGGCGATGTTCCGAGTCCGGCGAGGGTGCCGCCGGGGTGCCCGTTTCACACGCGTTGCGCTGCGGCGATGCCTCACTGTCGGGAGCGAGAACCCCGGCTCAAACCGTTGGAGTCCGGGCATCTGGTGAGCTGTTGGCTCTATGAGGATTCAGCCAACGGCTAGACGCCCATCAGGGCGGATTATCAGTATTGACACGGGGAGGGCTGGAAAATATATTTTCAACTGGAAGTCAGTTTATTTGCTAGTTTTTGGTCCTCGACTGTGATAAAGTGACCCCACCCTCGATACGTGAGTCAGTGTATCGTCTGTTCTTTTGTTCTGTCCCCACCATGAACACTAAAATTCGGAATGTCCGTCGAAAGGGGTAGGCTATGTTTGGAAACGCTAAGGTGAGGACGCTCGCCGGGGCGTTGATCGCGTGCGCTCTTCTGTGTCTCTCCAGCACAACCCTCCTAGCCCAGGGGACGGGCCAGATTTCAGGTAGGGTGTATGACTCAAAGACAAACCAACCCCTAGGATACGCCAATATCGTGATTGTCGGATCCACGAAGGGTGCAATGAGTCTTGATGATGGGAATTTCAACGTGACCGGTGTTCCCGTGGGTACGCATACGGTCAAGGTGATGATGATGGGATACAAGACGATCGAACGTCCCGGTGTCGTAGTAAACGCTAATGAAACCACGGAGCTCTCTTTTCCCCTCGAACAGACGATCGTCGCCACGACCCAGGTCATCAATGTTGTGGGCGAACGTGAGATGGTGGACGTTACGTCATCCGATGTGCGTTCTTCGGTGACCGAGGAACAGGTCAAGGAGATGCCGGTCGATGACGTCGTTGACGCCGTTGCTTTGAAAACGGGGATCGTCAAAACCGGTGATGAGCTTCACGCACGGGGCGGTCGGTCGGGCGAGATCCAAATGCAGATCGACGGTGTTCCCGTGGATGACCCTCTGGGCGCGGGTGCGATCGGTGTCGGGATGCTCGGTACACAGGGGTCCGACTTCATCGCGGGTGGTATGGATGCCGAGTATGGGAACGCACAGTCCGGTGTGATCAATATCCAGACCAAAGAAGGCGGCCCGGTGTTTGGCGGTGAGTTCAGGTATTTTACCGACGACTTTGGCCGACAAGACAAGACCTATACCAACTTCGACCGCGTCAGCCTCGGCCTCGGTGGCCCAACGCCGTGGAGAAGCGTCCGCTACTATGTCTCAGCCGAGGCGACGTTCCTCGATGGCGAGAACAATACCGTCGAGCCTCGCGAAGAGCACAAAGTCACCGAGTGGTTGAAGTGGCGGGATAGAATGTCCCATAGCTACAACCTGCAGACCAAAGTATCCTGGAACAAGGCGCCGTTTAAGGTCACCGGTGAGGCAATCCTCCAGAAGTCGACGTACGACACTTACGAGCACAACTGGAATATCAAGGGTTACGTTCAAAAGGTCTATCTGTTCCAGCGTCTTAGACCGACACAATCCGGTGTCGATGTCTTTGAGTTTGGGAATATCTGGTCCCAGTACGAAGGACAGTGGCTCCAGGATGTCAACAATCCAAACAAGCAACCGAATCCGCGTTTTGTGATCGTGGAAAAGCTCGTAAGGGATCCGGAGACAAACGAACAAGAGCTCATTACTTTTTACAATTTCCGCGGTGTCGATATACCAATCCCGGGACGGCAGGACCCGATCACGATTCTCTGGGATGAGGCGATCCTCGACGCCAACGATCAGATCGTGGGGTTCAGACCGTGGGTTCTCTTCGAAGGGTTCCAGTTTCCGCAGAGCCGTTTCAGCAACTTCAAGGATGACACGTCTTATGTCTTTTTCAACTCTGCGTCTCGTACTCCACAAATAAAGAACACCAACCTTCAGCTGAAGTTTGGGTTCAATCACAACATATCGGATGATCTGCTTTACACGATCAACGTGAGCCGTGTCGAGTTCAACCAGAAACAAACTGTTGATGGCAAGGCTCCGGCAGAGTATTCGACCGCTGGCACGCCGACGATCATGCCGGACGGCACGTTGCTCCAAGGTGGTGTGAGTCAGGCCGTGTGGTACACGGACGAAGACAACCCGTACTTTATTACCGCGTATGATTATCCCTTCTACCGCGACCGACAATCGGTCACGTGGCTTCTCAAGAGCGACTTGACCTCCGAGCGGATCAAAGGTCACCGGATGAAGACGGGATTTCAGTTGATCTACAACGACCTGGATCAAGACGACCGGATCGAACCGGGTCGGACGCGGATCAACCCGTCCGAGGGCACCATCCAACAGGGTAGAAACGTCAATCAGTTTCACAACTTCAACCCGGAAGCAGCGTTTTACGTCCAGGACAAATGGGAGTACGAGGGGATGGTCGTAAATGCTGGTGCGAGAATCGAGTACTTCTCGACGGGGAACAACGACCAGATTCGGATCAGAAGCGGGGAAGTCGACCCCACTGTCGATGTAAACAAGTTCAACTGGTCACCCCGCCTTGGGTTTGCGTTTCCCATCACGGACCGGGACAAGTTCTTTTTCCACTACGGACGCTTTACCCAGTGGCCGAGCCATTCGTATCTGTTCGCCACGCAGGACGCCATCGGAACGTTTGGGACACTGGGCAACCCAAACCTGGGTGAGGAGCTGACCGTATCTTATCAAGCCGGGATTTCCCACCAATTCACAGAGGACATCGCTGGCAACTTTGTCGTTTTTAGTAAGGATATCTATGGTTTGGTTTCATCGACCCGTGTAACGGATGACTCGACGAATATACAGAGCATCCGTTTCATCAACAGGACCTACGCCAGCTCGCGGGGTCTTGAGATTTCGCTCGAAAAACGTCTGACGCGTCATTTTGGCTTCGAAGCGTATTACACGTACTCGTTCGCCGATGGCGTGGCGAGCGACGCGGACTTTGGGCGATCGGCAGAAGGCCTCACGCACCTGCCGACAGACGAGCTACCGCTCAACTGGGATCAGCGGCACACGTTCAACCTGACGTTCCGACTCCAGGATCGAAACAACTGGGGGGCGACGGCAATCTACTCCTACGGGAGCGGGCTCCCGTGGACGCCGGTTGACCGTTTTGCGCGTTTGCAGGATCCAACGTGGGAGAACTCGAGACGACTCCCCGCCACTCACCGGTTGAGCATCCAGGGACGTAAGAAGTTCAGTATTTACGGTCGTGAGCTGACTCTGTTCTTCGAGGGGCGGAATCTTTTGGACGAGGATATCCTCGTGCCAAATGGCGACGCGCCAACCGTGTTCCCCAATATGGTTGTTGCAGGGATGGACGGCGGTTCTTACTTGACCGAGACCGGACGGTTTGGTGGCGCGTACCTCCTGGATATCGATGACGATGGACGTGATGATTTTATACCGGTCAACGACCCGACTGTTTTCGAACAGCATCGGATCTGGCGAATCGGTTTTGGATTTGAGTTTTAGTGAGCACTCGGTAAAAAGAGGTGGATTTGACACCTGGTTGAAGTTGTCCCCACATGCGCCTAACGGAGCCTGAGGAGGTTTGGTTGTGCGATCGAAACTTGGTTTGTTGATGGTATCAGTAGTTGTGGTCTTGGTCCTGCCTATCCACGTATTGGCGACAGAGCCATTTGCCAAAGTTGGTACCTATTCACTGCAATTCTTGAAGATCGGACCTTCCGCGCGTGCGACGGGGATGGGCAGCGCGTTTACGGCGCTCGCCAATGACGCAACGGCGACGTACTGGAACCCAGCGGGTATGGTTGATATTACGAAGACAGCGGTCATATTGGAACACACGTTTTGGCCGGCGGACGTCAGTCTAGACTTCGCTTCGGCCGTGTTTACGCTACCGTTTCTCCCCGGCACTTGGGGGGTTACGGCAAGAGCTTTGTCGCTCGATCCTCAAAAGGAACGTACCGTCTTTCTCCCCGAAGGAACCGGCAGGGAGTTCGACGCGGGCGACATGTCTTTTGGCTTGTCCTATGCCCAGTTTTTCACGGATAAATTCTCAGCGGGTGGAACGATCCACTTTATCCATTCCGGTCTCGCTGAGAAGAGCGTCAATACATACGCGGTCGATTTTGGACTCATCTATCGAATCGGTTATAGAGGAATGCGTCTGGGTATGATGATCCAGAGCTTGGGCGGGAAGGTGAACTACGATAGCCGTGATGCAAAGATCCCAACGATGTTCAAGGTTGGATTGTCCATGGCTGCGTATCGACACGGTGCTCACAGTTTGGAAGGAGTCGGCGAGTTCTCGCACCCGTCGGACAATACGGAGACCGTCAATCTCGGTGGCGAGTACTCATTCAACCAATTCTTCTATATGCGCGGCGGGTACAATATAGGGTTTGATTCCAAAGGGCCCGCAGCCGGTTTTGGTCTGAGAATCGACACGACGCAGACATCGGATCTCAGCTTCGATTACTCGTGGGAAGACCTTGATTTCCTTGGCAATACGCACCGCTTCTCGCTTGGATTCAGCTACTAGGGCTGCCAACGAGTACCGGGGCGACAGTCACGAACACGAGAATGGGCACCCCACGTGGGTGCTCATTTTTGTTGAATGCGCGGCGGCGGATGAGGGGGCGGGTCGGGACGGTATCTGTATCGAGGCATACCACGAGACGCACCGATAGGAGGCCACGAATGATGCACCGTATAACCAGCGTTATAACCCTCACGGCTCTGCTCGCAGCGGCCTCCGCAGGCGTAACCATCGCCGCAGAGACAGTGGGTAAGGGGGATATCGAACTTTTCCTGGACTCTGCGGCTTTTCGCTCCCCGGACGGGCGTGCAATCCAGGAAATCTACATTAGAATTCCCAATTCCGAGCTCCGTTTCAAAGAAATGGATGGGCGATTCGAAAGTCGGATCGAGCTTAACGTCAAGATCAAGGATTCCGAGGGCAAGGAGCTCGTGGACCAATCCGAGGAGATGGGTTTTCACGAAGAACGCAAAACCGATGCCGAGGACGCGCTCCAGTTTCACACCGTCATCAAGAGATTCAGACTCGACGAGGGTGAATACAAGCTCTTCTGTGAGGTAATGGATCTCTACGCGCCAAAGGTCTCGTTGTTGGGAATGGTCAGAGGGTCGCGCAAAACCTCCAAGGTCGAGTATTACCACCTCGATGTTCCCGGTTTCCCTGAAGAGACGATGTCCGTTAGCGGCGCCAAGTTTCTCTGGCGCGTCAAAGGGAAAGGATCACAACGCGTTTTCCACCCGAATCCCTCGAGACTCTATGGTCTCTACCGGGATTCATTGTGCGTTTACATCGAGTCCTACGTCCCTCAGGGGCTCGCCGAGGCTGAGCCGATCAATTTCCGGATGGAAATCCTCGATCAAAACGGTGTGACCGTCAAAGAAGCGTCGCTTCCCCTGCCCAAGTTGAAGGTGGAAAAGGGGGGCGCTCTCGTCACCTACCCAATCGTAATCCAAGAGGATCTGAACACACTGGCCGCCGGCACCTACACGCTCTATGTGAACGCCGGGCTCTCCGATCAACTGTTGGTGCGGATGCGTTGTGGCGCGTTCAGCGTTGCCTGGGACATGCGAACCTGGGAGGTGTCCCGGAGGGACTACATCGCCGAGGCGAGGTTCCTGCTTGGTGGCCAGGATGATTACGATGATTTCGAAAAGAAGAGTATCGGGGAGCAGGAGAAGATCCTCGACAAGATGTGGCGGGAACTCGATCCGGACCCTTCCACCGGTGTCAACGAGGCGTATCAGAAATATCTCGCCCGCCTCGCATACGTGGCCGCGCGGTATGCGGATTATCAGACGGGGATCTTTACCGATCGCGGTCTCATTTATCTCAGGTACGGGCCACCCGACGAAATCGAGGTCGATGTGGTCCCGCAGAGCCGGGAGTCGATTTCAGACGCGCTCCAAAAAGTCGACGACAAGTACCACCCCATCAACTACAGCAACACGGGCGCCAGACTGCGCTACGCGCGCCCAGGAAAGAATATTCTCGTCGATCCACGCAGACTGGGGATGGTTGGCGAACAAGGTGACGTTGGGTATCCGTACGAGCTTTGGGTCTATCACTCCGGCGGTGACCCGATACGCGAACGTGACCAGGCGTTGGAGCAGGATATCGGTATGAGGTTTATTTTCATTGACACGGAGGGATACGGACGGTATAAGTTGGAGAGCAGTTCTGCGATGCTTAGTAAGTAGAGGAAGCACCTTGGGTTAGGTTGTCCACCCCACCTGGCTTCGAATCCCCGTAGGCTCCGAATTTTATTTGACACTTTGTGTTAGGTGGATTAGACTCTCTTCGATACCTGGCAGAATGCTCGTTCTTTCTAAAGCTAGCTATTCGGATAAAACTTTCCCCACAACAATCACTTAGTAAAGGAGTTCAATGCGATGCGTGTAAACCCTTTCGTTAATCGAACGCTGGTATTTTCGGCAATCATGCTGGTGTTGCTCGCGCTAGGGTCTTTTGCGGGAGCGCAAGAGGAGGAAGAGGCGGCGACGACGGAGATGTTTGCGACCGTTCCCGCCACCGACTCGCTCGCAATGGCTCCCAATGACTCCACCGCGCTGGCCAGGGAAATCCAAGCAATGATCAAAAAAGAGCAGAGCGGTTTTGTATACCGCGTCAAGCACAGCGGCATCGGGCAGAACTATGCCAAGGGCGGTCTGTTCATGCACTTCCTGCTGCTCGCGTCGGTCATCGGTCTTGTCTTTATCATCGAACGACTCTGGACGTTGTCGCGGGCGCGAACCAACGTTCGAGCGTTGATGGGTCGCGTGGTTAGATCGCTTCGTGAAAAAGGTGTTCAGGGCGCGCTCGAGGAGTGCGAAAACACCCGAGGGCCGATTGCCGCGATTCTCCACTCGGGTCTGATGCGGGCAAACCACGGGCCCGATGCAGTAGCAAAGGCGATAGAAACCTCGGGCACAATCGAGATGTCGTTTCTCGAAAGAGGTCTCGTCGCCATCGCGACCGTCGGTAACGTGGCGCCGCTTCTCGGGTTCCTCGGAACGGTGTCCGGTATGATCAGCGCGTTTGCCGCGATCGCGGCCGCCGAACAGGTCAGTGCAAAGCTCGTCGCGAAAGGTATCCAGGAGGCGCTCATCACGACCGCGTCGGGTCTAATCATCGCTATCCCGATGAACGTCATGCACAACTTCTTTGTGTCGCAAATCGACCGCTTTATCACCGAAATGGAAGAGGCAAGCGCAGAGTTGATCAATGAGCTCGTCGAATTGGAGCGGTCATCGTAGCCGTTAGTAACGAGGTCTAGTAACCATGAAAAAGAAACGCGCAAGTTCAAGGCCCTCACAGGAGATTCACTCCGGTGCGATGTCCGATATCGCGTTCCTTCTGCTGATCTTCTTTCTGGTGACGACGATATTTGCGCTCGAGCAAGGGATACCGCTCGTGCTTCCGGGTAAGGAGTCAAGAAACGTCAAGGTAAAACGAGATAACATCTTGATCGTTCAGGCACACGCCAACGGCTCCATCGTCGTCGACAAAGAAGTGGTAAGTCTCAGAGGGCTCAAACCCATGATCGAGCGCAGACTCGCCGAGAACGAGAAGCTCGTCGTCGTAATCGAGACTCATCCCGATAGTGAATACGGTCTGATGATCGACATCCTGGACGAGCTTCGGTTGGCCGATGCGCGGAGGATCTCTTTGAAGACAATGAAAGCCTACGGCGGGGGATAATACACAGATGAGATTTCAGCGTGAGACAAAGATAGAAAACAAGGTGCCGACGGCGTCAATGGCGGATATCGCATTTCTTCTGCTGATATTCTTTATGACGACGACTATTTTCAAAATGGAGGACGGGCTTCCAATAACGCTCCCACGGGCCGAGACAGCGGCGAAACAGGAGAGAGAAAAGATCATTCGTGTCTGGATCGATCCGGTCGGTCATATATCGATTCAGGATCGGCTGGTTATGGTCGAACAGATCAAAGACCTCATGTTGGGGGCGATGACGGAAAATCCGGCGCTGATCGTGGCGTTCAATGCCGATCACAGAACACCAAACGGCATCGTGTCGGACGTGATGGACGAACTCAAAGAGGCAAATGCGGTGAGGGTGTCGTTTACGAGCGACAAGGAAACAAAGGGGGGATAACGGCGTCATGTCGGTAGCGCAGGCAGCAGCAAATGTCGAATTCAAGGCGAAATACGGAAAGTACGTCCGTCGATCGCTGTTGGGGGCGATCTTGATCCACGCGGCGCTCTTTATCCTCTCACCACCTTTCGAGTTCAAACCCTACCAGCTCAAAGAAGAAAGATTTGAGGTAGTCGAGCTTCCTGAAAATATCGAGATCCCACCTCCGCCCAAGGAAATCGCCATGCCGCAGGTGCCGGTAGAGGCGGCGAGTGACGAAGACGCGGATGAGGTTGACGAACTCCCCGAGACAACGTTCGAAGACTTTTCCGACATGCCGCCGCCCCCGCCACCGGGAGGAAGCGATTCGGGTGTGTTCTTGGCCTTTGACGAGCCGCCGGTGCTCATCGATTTCGTAAAACCCAAGTACCCGGATCTCGCGCGCGAAGCGGGATTCGAGGGAACGGTCCGTGTCAGGGTACTCGTCGGGGAGGACGGAAAGGTACTGGCAGCCGACGTGCTCTCCTCCGACGTCTCCCCCGCGATGGAGCAGGCGGCGCTCGTGGCGGCAAAGAAATGCCGGTTCAAACCCGCCAAGCAGCGGACGACACCGGTAAAGGCCCACGTGATGATCCCGTTCAACTTCCGTTTGAACTAGCGACAGCATTCGAGTATCGAGATTTCACGGACGAGACGGCGCTCAAGCCGTCTCGTTTTTTTTCCTAGAACTGTGTTGAGGGGTCTTCCACGTCAAACCGTTTCGGCGGGCCGGGTGTGTATCCCAGACCCGGTGCCCACTTCGCTCGGCTTCCCGCCTGCCGGCGGGTGATCCTCGCTCGTTCCGCGCAACGGGTCTGGGATACACATCCGGCCCTGCAGCGCCTCGGCGTCCCTGCCGCTTTGGCTTGTGCGCAGCGGTCGCGATGCTTATGTTGGAAATGGATGGCTCACGACGGATTTCCCCACGGCCCGGTCCGTGAGAGAAGTGATGAAGAGACCTGCGAGCCGTTTGAGAACATCGTATGAGAAACCCGCGGCGTCGATCTCGGACGTCGTATTTTTTTGCTCATTTTCTACCTCCCACCGACCATATCCGAATCCGAGAACGACCTCCCACCTGCAACGTATGTCACTTTGAGACGATGACGACGGCCTCCCAGGGGTGTCGTTGTACCCGCACACAGAGAGGAGTGTGAAATGGCGTTTGCTATTCCAGCCCAAATAGAACTCAAGAAGAGACATCGAAGCTTCGTGAGGCAGGCCGTTGTCGCGTCTGTGGTCGCGCACGGACTCATATTTGTGTTGTCACCACCGTTTTCGTTTAAACCCTACCAACTCAACGAACAAGAGGACATGCTGATGGTCGTCGAACCCCCGCCCGATGTGATTCTTCCGTCAAAACCAAAGGACATATCCCCACCCGAGATCCAGGTTACCCCGCCGGGGGAGAGGGATACGCCCGACGATGAGTTTCCAGGGACATCGCACATAGATTTCCGCGATTTGCCGCAACCCCCTGCGCCACCGGGCCCCTCGGATAGGAGT
>CP070677.1:0-28688 GCA_020352495.1 Candidatus Latescibacterota bacterium | reverse complement strand
GAACGACTACGCCGACTATATCTTTGGCGACGCGACGGATGCCTATACCACTCACAGCCCGATGAACAATTACAATTTCCCGCTTCCCGGATCCGACTGGTCATGGGGATACGCCGGCGCCAATCCGGTCGATCACGCCTACAGAACTGTGCTCGTTGTCCGGGACCCGGCGACGCCTCCGTACTTCATCATCATCGACGATATCGATAAAGACGGCTCGTCTCACATGTACGAGTGGCGTCTTCACACGGGACGCAACAACAACATCGACACAACGGCGAACCCCATTCACCTGACAAAAGATGGCTCGTTCATGGACATCCATGTTCTCAACCCGCCGTTCTCTTCGCTTCAAAAGACGATCACTTATTTCAACAACAGAGTCCCCGATCCCGACTCCAACATCCTCGCGCTCTCAACAACCGCGGTGAATCCGATGTTCACTTTGCTACTCCTCCCCGGCGACGCCACCGTGATCCCACCCACCGTCTCGAGCACCGACGAACCGTGGGGCAGGGTGATCACCGTCGCATGGAACGGTGGTGAAACCGATGTCCTGCTCATCAATCAATCGGGGTCACCGATAACGTATGCTTACGAGACTCCCGCAGCGTCCCCCGGAGTCTCTCGGAAGCCCACGTCGGGGGACCGGAAGCCCTCGAGCACCGCGACGGTGAGCTTCGAGATGGACGCCTCGCTCGCACTCGTTCGGCTCGACGGCACGAACCTCGAAAGATACTTGCTCACGAAGGTGAGCACGTTCATTGCGGATGGTGTCGACTACGTCACGATCGGTAACGGGACGGCAACCGTTGGCTATTCCGGCACAACGATCGATATCGACCGCTTCGATGCCGATTTCTCCCTGTTCGCGCCGGGAATCACCGACGTATTCTATCGAAAGCAGCGGATCCACGTGGTGGAAAACGGAGGCTACCTGACGCGCGACCCGGTTGCCGGAACGCATGGCGATATGACGGCACCGCGACCGTTTCGCGTCCACGCCTACCCGAATCCGTTCAACCCTTCGACGACTGTGGTGATCGACCTCGAACAACCGACCAACGTCGCTGCTGCAATATTCGACGCCAAGGGCAGGCTGATCAAGCGATTGTGGAGCGGACCGCTTTCCGCGGGTCTTCGCAAACTTCGGTGGGAGGGTCGTAACGAGGTAGGCCAGACGGTGGCCAGTGGCGTTTATCTTTTGATGGTGACGACGGGCCGTCAAACGGAGACGTTAAAGCTCACCGTCATCAGGTAATCACTCCTCTAGCATCTCCCTGAAACCGCGCATCGATGTTCTCGCCGTGATCGTGAAGCGTTTTATTTCGAATCGTTCCCAACGACATCGTGACGCCGGCGGCGGGCTCTGAGTCGAATCGTCGCGGGGGCGCGACACGAGCGTACGCACGGCACGTGAGAGCCCGAGAGCGGCGAGGTTTGCCGATGACGGGGTGCTTTCCAAATCGAGTCCCTGCCACTCGTTTCTCCCGTTTTCGAGAGTGCAAAGCCCGAAGAAACCAGCGCCAACCGCCACGCTGTCCAACCGGGCGTTGGCGAAACCGTACGGCCAGGCGAGAAATCTGGCGTCCCCGCCGACATGCTTTTTGATCAGTTTTCTCGATGTTCGAAGATCCTCCGACACCTCCGACGTCCAGGAGGTACCACTCGCCGGGGTGTGAAGTCCGTCACTCGCCGCCGCAAAAATGGGAATTGCACCCTTCGACGTGCTCACCTTCCGGTGAAGATCATGTGTGTGAGATTGAATCGAGAACACGCCGCTTTGTTGGAGCATCTTGAGATCATCCCAACCCAGGCAGTCGACCCGTCCCCAGAGTTGACCTACGCGTGATGTAACGACAAAAAGCGTTGCCTTGAACCCATGCCGCTCGAGAATCGGGTAGCCAAACTCGAGTACGCTTCGATCACCGTCATCGAATGTGATCACGACCGGCTTGCTTGGGAGTTTCTTTCGTCCTCGCTGCCAGTCGTACAAATCGGAAAGATCGACCGACTCATATCCATGTTTTTTGAGATAGGTCATCTGTCTGTCAAACGACGAGGCGGTCTGTGTCCAGACATCCATGTCCTCCAAAAGCGGAAGGTTCAAAAACAGAGCGCCAAGAATCTTGACAAACCGAAGCGGTGTGGTTTCGGCCCGAAGGTAGTGATAACACAGAACCGGGACACCTGTGGTTTTTTCGCCGGGTGGGAAAACGTCGTTCCCGGATCGGATCGCGTCGGGTGCGGTTGTCTCGTCCGTGTGTTCGAGCCGATCGGTCGCGGCTGCGCTCTCCAGCGAACGAGCTTCATCCGCCGGAGACCTTCCCACCACCGACCGGCATCCCTCGACCGCGGTCCCGACGGAAGTCGAATCCGTGGAATCGGGCGCTACCTGTCCGGGTCGACCGGGATGCGAGATCAATACAACCCCAACGAGAAAAACCATTGCCGAAAAGACACCGATCGACACGGCGTTTCGTATTTCGCGGGCGATGTTACTGTATCCTGTCATCTCTTGTTGTCACCTGGCCAAGTCGAGTGTTACGTAGAACCCCTCGGCACGAAATCCCTCAGGGGAGGTCAAACGAGACCCGGATTCGTAGTACCCCGCCAAAAGAGCGACACCGCCGACGAGTCGGACACGTAGGGAACCGGAGAACGAACCGACGCTCGCCCAACCGGTACCGCTGTCCCTCTCCGCTCCAAATCGTCCTTCTACGCTGAGTCTTGTCCGCCCCCCAATGTCGGCAGCGAACCTCAAACCACCGAACAAGTGCAGATAGTTCGACGGATTGAAGTACCCGTTGTCGAGTTCCTTTTTGAAATCGAAGTACTCAACCCCCTCCAGCACCACCAACTCGTTGAATCTTTGATAAGGCATCCGGATCGGTGTTCGCCACTCACCCCGTTGCGATGCCGCGAGTCTCGAATTGCCATCGCTGTAACTGGAATACATGAGTTCCCAGAACGTGATCGCGCGGTGGGCAATCCGCCAGTCGAGTCCGATGTTTTCGGTCGTCACGTGGATCCGTCTGAAAACCGGTTCCGGTATCTGCATCGTTTCCCTCGAGCTGCCCACGTCACACCGCACCCAGTCACGCGGTGTCACCGTCAAGTAGATGTCCCACACCAAAAGGTTGAAATCGTCCCTTGCCCCGGTGTTCGGCGGGATGACGACCGCGTCAAACCGATTGAGCTCGGCACCAGGGGTCGCCGTCAACGCCCACGTGTCGGTGAACCGGTGTTCCAACGACACCCGGAACTGATCCCGATCGATACTGGAAAGACCTTTTTTGGTCAGCTTGCCTCTAAGATAGGCAGCGGTGACCCGCGTGAGATATCTTGCCGGTACTGTCCCCGAGAGATAGACGCTTTGATACTCGCCATCGTCGGTGTTTTTTCTATAGGAGTATGTCGCGGATCCGCGAGGGTTCATTGTGCTCCGGACCGCGGCCGATGTTTTCTCTATGTCCTCATCCGGCTCGGCGCCATCGATGACCTCCTTGGCACGATCCGCCCTCCCCATCCAAAGCAACGCCTCGGCGAGCCCTTTTTTTGCCTCGGTGTTATCGGGTTCGTCCTCGAGAACTCCTTCGTACATCTCGCGCGCCTCACGATGTCTCCCCGACCAGTTCATCGTCTCCGCCAGTCCCAACCGGGCGTCGGTGTTCTCGGGGTCGCGATCGAGAACATACCGGTAGATTTCTTCTGCGGCCCCTCGGTCCTCTTGCCAGGCTTTTGTTTTGGCGAGCCCAACGAGGACGTCGTTCCATCGATCTCCGCTCTGCGGGAGTAGTCTCCTGTAGTAAGCCTCAGCATCGTCCAAATCGTCCGCCCAGCTCATTGCGCGTGCAATCCCCAACCTCGCGTCCAGGTCACCAGGGTGATGCTCGAGGTGCCGGCCGTACCACGCAACCGCCGAGTCGGGCATTTCGGCCCACGTGTACTGATGTCCCAGCTCTATGGCGACGGTGGACCGAAGGTTTGGCTCGAGATCGATCGCTCTCAGATAAAGGTCGATGGCCTCCCGGTGGCGATCCTCCTCGGCTGCTACCCGCGCGCGGTATAGAACACTCTCCGCCACCTCACTTGCCGCCACGGATCCACACCACACAGTGAGCACGACGACCGGCGCCAGGAGCCAAAGAATTCTCGTTTGCTTTCGAACCATATCCTTTTGTCTCAACCTGCTTCCCTCACCGGTTTCCATCTCGCGGGAGCGCCTCTATCGGTGGACTTTAGGACCCCGCCGGGAGTCGACACCGATGTAACGACCGCCATCAGCATCCAATAGATGAGGGGATATAGCACGGTCACAAGGTAGTACCAAGGGAGGTGGCGATCGTAGGGTCTGTCGAGAAGCACCCCGACCAACAATTGAAACAGACACATCGTCCCGATCAACATACCCCAGTAGTTTGGTATCGGTGAGGCTCCGATCGGCGGATATCCCGCGGCATAGGAGACCGCCCACAATACGGTGAAAATGAGAAAACAATAGGCCCAGAGAATCGACAGATAAGACTCGATCATCACCGGCCAGAGACGCCGGGTTCTCCAAGAAAATGTCTCTTTGCCGTGCCGACGCAGTACCTGGGCGAGCCCCGTTGCCCATCGTCTTCGCTGGCGCCACAACCCGCGGAGACTCACAGGCACTCTCATCCACACGATGGCGCGCGGTTCGTAACGGATGTCGTAGTTCTTGAGCTGGAGCTTCCATGTCAGATCGATGTCCTCTGTCGCCATCTGTGGGCTGAACAGCCCTGCATCCATGAGAGCATTTCGATGAAACGCCCCCACCACCCCGCTCATCGTAAGGAGCTTCCCCCAGACTCTCGCACCCCGTCGTTGAAGCGACACAATCGACGTGAACTCGATAGCTTGGAGTTTGCTCAAGAGACTGCGTCGGTTCTTCACCCGTGGATTGCCTGTAACCGCTCCCACGCGTGGTGACTGAAAATGAGGAACGAGGGCCTTGATGATCTGAGGATCAGGGACGGCATCGGCATCGATGATGAGCAGTATCTCACCGCTTGTGAGCGGGATGGCATCGTTCAACGCCATCGCTTTACCCTCGTTGGCCGGTTTATTGATCAACCTGACCTTGTCGGCAACGGCGTACGGTCGGATTTTTTTCAATGTCCCATCCGTCGATCCGTCATTGACGATCACTATCTCGAAGTCCGGGTAATCGATTTCGAGACACCCTTCGATTGTTTTTTCGACGTGATCCTCTTCGTTGAACGCGGCCATGAGAACCGTCACACGAGGCGTATATCCCTCCTTCGCCGCCCGGCGGGACCGTCGTTTCTCGCGCCTAAAGAAAAACAGCACGCTCGTAAACACCCATAACGCACTGCTGTAAATCGGAAACCAGGCAAAGAAGATGAGTGCCGCCAGATAAACGACGTTCCGTTGTGTCGATTCCATTATGGTCACGAGATCGATCATCGTTTGAGCTGACGGTCTAAAGCCACCTGAAAATTTTTTGTTCGAGACGTTTTCCGTTGATCCGGCTGTCCACGACCTTCACCTCTATGTAGTTTGCCCGCCGGAGTCCTTCGGGATCCGCCATGACAAGCCGGCGCCCCAGATAATCCCGATCGGGAGGTGTTGCCTCTCGCCTAAGACGTCTTCTGTCTCGGTATTTCCGATGCACTCGAACGTTGTGGTAAATCCAGATGGCGAGATAAATCGCGCTAAGAACGGTCAGCGAGGTGAGAGCAATCAGTGCCATTTTCGTGTCCGGATTCATCGGTCTCCGGATCACAATGCTCCAGTAGTACACGAAAACGATCCACAACAACACCGCGACGATGGCATGAACGGTTTGTCTAATCATGAGTCTTATTTTGCATAGCATAAAATTGGATTTTCGGCCTACACCTAATCACTGGCTACGTAAGTGCGGACGGGTCTCATCCTGACACACATATCGGCGATTTGATGTCGTGATAAGAAGTTGAGGGGGCAACCGGTTCGCTAGGGCAGCGATCGAGGCAGGGGCCACGTGTCATCACGGGTCCTTGACGCGGAGCGAGCGAGGATCACCCGCCGTCAGGCGGGAAGCCGAGCGAAGCGGGCGTCGGACCCGTGATGTCACGTGGTGCCGCACAATCTGACTCTCTTTACTTCTTGAGAACGAGGAAGGTCATGTCATCGAGCTGCGGCATCTCCTGGACGTGTTCTTTGAGACGCCGGCGGAGCGCCGTACAGATCCGACTGGCGCCGAGACGCTGGTGGGCCTGGAGGAATTCGATGAGCCGCTCCATACCAAATGGTTCCTCGGCGCTGTTGGTGGCATCGATCGTGCCGTCGGTGTAGCAAAAAAGCACATCGTTATCGAGTTTGATGGTTCCCTCTTCGAGTTCCATACCGTCTAGAACGCCCAGAACTGGACCACCCTTCTCGAGCAGCTGGTAGGCGCCGTCGTCTTTCAACAATACGGCCGGGTTGTGCCCGGCGTTACAGTACGTCACCTCCCCGGTTTCGATATTGAGCACGCCAATAAAAGCGGTCACGAAATCGTGCGGCCGAACCGTTTCGAGAAGAATCGCGTTGGCCGTCCCGGCGATGTCGCGGGCGCTCGTGAAGTACGGCGCCGTTGTGTGAAGGATGGCACGGAAACTCGACATTATGATCGAGGCGGGAACCCCTTTCCCCGCGACATCCGCGATGGCAAACGCCGCATAGGGCTCCTTCAAGGGAAAAAAATCGAAGTAGTCGCCGCTCAACTCGAGCGAAGGGTAGTTCCGCCCCGCGAGTGTGAAGGGGCCAATTTTTCTGGATTGGGTGGGAGTGAAGAACTGTTGGACGGTCCGTGCAAGCTTTAGTTCCCTCTCGATCTCACGCTTGACCTGCTGCTCCTCGTAGAGCCTGGCGCGTTCGATGGAGACCCCGGCCTGTGCGGCAAACGCCTCGAGGAGACGCAGATCCGCCTTGCGATACGCGTTTTTCGTGTCACTTTCCAGGTTGAACAGGCCGATCACCTTACCGCCACTCAGCATTGGCGCGACCAGTTCCGATCTCGTTCTCCTTCGGGCGTTCACGTAACGTGGGTCCGCCGAGCAGTCGGGTACTATCGCGCCAGTCTTGTGTCGCGCGGCCCAACCAACAACACCCTCGTCGAGTTTGAGGAGAAGCCGTTCTTCTCTCCCCGGTGCGTACCCGTAATGGACCTCGCTCACCAGCAGCTGACTCTTCCGATCCAAAACAAATACCGCCGCTGCGTCATAGCTGATGAGTTTCTTGAGGCTCGCGAGGATTTGTTCGAGAGCGTCATCGAGCGCAAGCGACCGTCCGAGCGAAGCACTGACCTTGTACAGCATCGAGCTTTCCAGGCGCTTTCGCTCGGTCTCGCGGTACAGACGGGCGTTTTGGATGGCGGCGGCGATGTGGTTTCCAAGCGCGAGAAAGATCTCCAGGTCTTCGTCGGTGAAAGGGACTCTTTCCCTTCTGTTCACCGCTTCGAGAACTCCGATGAACTTTCTCCCGTGGTTCAACGGTATGCTCATAATCGAGTGTGTCTTGAGATGTAGCTTTTTTTCGAGCTCGAGCGGAAAACGTCTGTCCTTGGACGTGTCGTTGACCACAAGGGGCTTTTTGTGTTTTGCTACCCAACCGGCCACCCCCTGCCCGACGGGAATCTTCATTCCCTTGATCTCCCGGCCGCGCTTGCCGCGCGCGATCTCGAAGACCATATGCTTTTTCTCGCGGTCGAGGAAAAGGAGGGACACCGTCTCGACGTCGAGCGCGTCCTTGACCACCTTCATGATGAGATTGATGAGCTGTGTGAAATCGAGAGTGGAATTGAGCAGTTGGCTCGATTTCACCAAGAACTCGAGGTTCTTCACCCGCTTGGCGAGGGAGTCACCGGCGCGTCTCGGTGATTTGGCTTTGGGCGGGCGCTTGGGCATTTGTCCTTCCCGTTAAAACGTGCGGTAGCAAATCATACTCACGGTTGTTCGCACGTCGTCACGCCACCGCTTCTACACGGGTCACCTCGGGAACGCGCTCCTTGAGGAAGTGTTCGATGCCCTGGTGGAGCGTCATCGCGGCGCTTGGACAACCGTGGCAGGCGCCAAGGAGTCTTACCTGGACGACTCCATCGACCACGTCCACGAGTTGTACGTCGCCGCCGTCGGCCTGCAGAGCCGGGCGAATCATTGAGAGCGCATCTTCGACTTTCTGACGGATTGGATCCACGTCTCACCTCGGTTCTTGTTGATCGTTCCGTGAGGCGTCACACTTGTTTCTCCGTCGGTAAACCCTCGGGCTCTACCTCGCCTCCACGGGAAACCTCTCCATAATCTTGTCGGCTACTTCGAGAAACGCCTTCGAAATGGGCGAGTCGATGTCCGATCTGAGAGTTGGCCTGCCTTTATCCCCGCCGGCACGGACCTCCGGATCAAGTGGAATCTGTCCGAGAAGCGCGGCGGAGGTTTTTGCACTAATCCGTTTTCCTCCGTCGCTCGCAAAAATGTCAGTCTTGTCTCCGCAGTGCGGACACACAAACGTGCTCATGTTCTCGATGATCCCAAGAACCGGCGCGTCGACATGTTCGAACATCTTGAGACCCTTCTCGGCATCGACAAGCGCGATCTCCGACGGTGTCGTCACGATGATCGCCCCCGTAATCGGGACGGTCTGGACGAGGGTAAGTTGTGCATCACCCGTTCCCGGTGGTAGATCGATCATGAGATAGTCGAGATCACCCCATTCGACATCCTGCAAAAATTTCTTAACGACGCCCGCTACCATGGGCCCCCGCCAGATGACCGGTGTGTCGACATTCGTCAAAAAACCCAACGACATGAGCTTCAATCCGCTATGCAGGACCGGCGCGATTTCTTTCTTGATGCCCGGTTTGGGCTGGTCATGGACGCCAAGAAGAATGTGAAGACTCGGTCCGTATATGTCCGCGTCCAACAATCCAACACGGGCTCCGCGTTCCCGCAGCGCCAATGCCAGATTGACACAAATCGTGGACTTCCCAACACCACCCTTGCCGCTCGCAACTGCAATAATGTTCTTCACCCCGGGAATTGGGGCCCGGTAATCGAGCGGACTTTCGCCCTTGGGGGGCTGAGCGGGTTGAGATTCCTTGGATCCCGGGACGACCTGAGGTCCCGTTGTCACGACCTGGACGTCCTCGACACCTTCGAGGTTGTTGAGAATGTCAAAGCAAGCGTCTTCAATGCGGTACTTTTCGTCACGATCCCGCGTTGCGAGAAACAGAGTCAATTTGACTTTCCCGTTTTCGATCTCAACATCTTGGATCCGGTCGTTGGTCACAATGTCGCCGGACCCGCCAACATCCTTGACGGCCTTTAGCAAGTTTGTAATAGCGTCTTTGCTGAGCATTGAATCCTCTTTTTTCTATGGTTTGAAATCTGTATCCGGATTGTTGCGGTCGGTCCCGGAGGTTCGGCCAATCGAAGCGACTGATATATTCCGACTGCCTGATGTCCTAATATACGGCATCGAGTATGAGTTGGCAATCGGATTGCGGGTCGGCGAAAATCGGTTCTGCCGCACCGCGCGCTATCGGTCGTGGCGGCGGTCGAGAATCTGGCGCACGGGTTCATTGTCGGCATAAACCTGCCACCTGCTGACTTTCTGGTCACGAACATTGGCCAGCCACGCCGCAGGGATCGTCCAGGAATTCTCGCTCGGAAGCTCGCCATCTACCGCGTACGTCCCTCCCGCTGCGCCAAACACGCCTATGTTGGTACTCCCCCGAACGATGTCCGTAACCGATATGCGGTAGTCTGGAAACATGGCAAAATAGCCTTCCCACGCACGCCGCAGCTTCTCCCCTCCCTGTACGACATGGCTACCGGGATCGACTAGGACGTGGTCATCGGTCGTCAGTGCCAGAATTCGATCGACATCATGCGAGTTGATCGCATCGACAAAACGCTCCACGACCTCGACGTCCGTCAGCTTCGCCTCGCCGGCGAACTTATGGATCAAGTCCGTGATTAGTGCAAGGTGGTGATCATCATGCTCCGCTATGAAAAACGCAAGATCCACGACCCGCATTGGCGTATCGAGCCGGGGATGGTTCGCCGTTCGTAACACAAATCCTTCGTCGTACGCGTCCAGACGACCGACAATCCCGGTACGTTCGGCGCGAAAAGACGAGAGCAAGTCCCCGACTCGCCCCTCGTTGAAATTCGCCTCGTGGCTTCGCCGATTTTCGAGGTCAGCGGGTGTGAGCGTCGTTTTCCCGTTTTCGAAATCGTCGAGGCGTTTGACCCACAGCTCCTCGACAAGCCACAAATGGCCGATGTGCTCCTGAATAGACCAATTTGATCCATCACGTTTGATGAGGATGTCCCCGCTGATCCCTAGAATGCGATCTTCGATACGCGCTGGTGTACCTCTGAGACGCTCAACGACATTCGGATACATCCACGCCGGAAGATCGCACGCGAACTTTCGATCGAACCATTTCATTCGCATCGTCACTTCAGCCTCCGACGTTATAGGTCATCCGTCGTCATGTGGGAACCGTAGACCCAAATCTCGATCGCGATCTTCCCGGCTTCGATGAGTCCGGCCAACGCTTCCCCTCGTTTGTGTGCGAACCATGGTCGGCTGCCAATACCCCGACAACGTCCCGTATTTTTAATATGATACACCGGGCTGTCTATTGTTGCGAGCGCAAATACGGTGCGGCTGACCTTACGGCGCACGCCTGTCACGATACCCCTTGTCCGCTACCTCCGTCCGCGGCGACGGCAAAGAAATAATCACCGCGCCACGAAGACCGGTTGAATAATCAGAAACCGGCGGTGTATCTTTCATAGACCACGATCTTGTCGACAGGTCCGACGACAACCACTAAGGAGTTGTGGAATGAATGGTTTGAACTTCACGTGTCCGAAGTGCAAGAACACCCAGTGCGAAGTCAGCGAGTTTCGCGCGACAGGAGGATTTCTCACCAAAATCTTCGACGTTCAAACAAAGAAATTCTCAACGGTCACTTGCACGCGGTGCAAATACACTGAGATCTACAAGGCCGACAGCAACATGCTTGGGAACATCTTCGATTTCTTCACGGACTAACGGCCCTCGTGGAGAGAGTCTCTGGAACCCCGCTCGGACTACGGCCGCGAGACACCGCATAAGCAGGCCTCGGAAGAGTCTAGCTCACATACCGCCCACGTCCCACTTTGATCCGTCATAACTGAAGCTAGGTGGAGCATGCAGCTTGGGGAGCGTGGGGGTACGGCGGCTCAAACAGTCCTCGCGCGCCTACCGGGACAGGTCAAGAATACCCGCTGTATATCGCGGCGGCGCGCTGCGGAACTCGCCGGCGCACCCCCACGCTCCCCATACACCGTACCCCCGACCGACCACGAGAATGTGACGGATCAAGGTCAATAGTCCGACTCGAACCCCGGCTTTTCGAGATATCGACCGGATTCAACATACGGTTTGAGCCGTTCGAACAAGAAATGACGCCAGACACCGTCAACCGTCTCATCCCAACCCTTTTCGATGTTACCGGAAGCATCGACCGTCACCTTGACCAGCGTCCCCTCCCCCTTCGGCTCATAGTGATAGGTCATCACCATCGTGATCGCACTACCGGACAAACCAAGCGGCCCGGTGTACCTGAGCATTTTGCCTCTTTGGGCTACGATGACCGTCGCGTGCAACACGCCGTCCCCCGAGTCATCGTAAATCTCGTAGAACCCGCCCCCCGGTTTGGGTTCGATGTAGAACGCCTTTGGAGAATCCGAGAAGCTATGATCCCACCACCCGCTTATATCACCGGTCATCACATCGTACGCCACTTCGGGACTCACGGGTAGCATCAAGGAGTGTTCGATGGCGAACCCCGCATCGGCAGTGCGAACGACTTCCGCCACCACCCCCTGCACGGCGAGAAGGGCCAATCCCAGAACCGCCACGGAGACAGTGACGGCTCGGTTGACACCAAAACAAAAGCGTAGAAGATACATCGGTCTCATCTCCAGAGTTGGTATCCGACCCGACGGGCGCTTCGGCCCGAATGTTTTATCGCAGACAAGAAATATTGCCAGCAGCGTGATGTATAGGTTAACCTTCTCACGTCGGAAGGCAACGCAAAAATCGGTGCCGGGGGCAGATGCTTCGTTCGTCAATCGCTATCATTCACCCTCGCCACAAGATCACGGAAACGAATCAAGATTCGGATCGCAATCAAAAGGACATTGGATAGCCATGGACTTTTTCGACAGTACGATCGGGACCATTTCTAACAAAGAGATTCTCGGGATCACCCTGGGACAGTATATCCTCGCGTTTCTCGCCATTTTACTGGCAGTGCTCCTCAGACGTGTCTTTGGCGCCATCGTCACCCGTGTGCTCCGTCGTTTTGCGAGACGAACAAAGACGGAGCTCGATGACATGATTCTAAGCGCCATCGAGCAGCCGATCGGTTTTGCGTTTATTGTAGCCGGTCTGTATGCCGCGGCGATCATTCTCCGTCTGCCAACCGAACCGGTGGACGTGAGAAGATTTTCGTTCGCGGTGCTGAGCCTTCTCGTGATCATCGCCCTTAGCTGGCTCGTCTTTCGATTGATCGACGCGTTCTCCGCCTACTTCGCCTCGGTGGCAGGAAAAACCGAGTCGACTCTCGACGACCAGCTGATTCCGGTCATTCGAAAATCACTCAAGGTATTTTTTGGGGTACTCGCATTTGTCTTTGCCGTCCAGAACCTCGGTTATTCGGTGGCGAGTCTTCTCGCCGGGCTGGGGATCGGCGGACTCGCGATCGCCCTGGCGGCGCAGGACACCATTTCGAACTTCTTTGGGTCGATAACAATTCTTCTCGACCGACCATTTTCGGTGGGTGACTGGATCGAGACCGGAGATCAGGAGGGGGTCGTCGAGGAAATCGGTTTTCGATCGACAAGAATCCGGACGTTTGGAAAGACACAACTGTCGATTCCAAACAGGACGCTTGCCAACAGCGTCGTCAACAACTGGTCACGTATGCCGATCCGCCGGGTCAAGATGACGGTGGGCGTGACATATGAGTCATCCGCCGAGCAAATGGAACAGGCCGTTGAGGGGATACGGACTCTTTTGAGGGAGCACCCCGAGGTTTACCAGGAGTTCTTTCTCGTCTATTTCACCGATTTTGGAGAGAGCTCGCTTGACATCTTTGTGTATTATTTCACGACGACAACTGTGTGGGCGGAATACCTGAGGATTCGTCAGGAGGTCAACGTACGGATCATGAGGCTCCTGGAGAGCCTCGGTATGGAAGTGGCCTTCCCGTCACGGACCGTTTACCTGAGGCCTGAATCCGAGCCCCAACCATAGACGGCCCGGCCGGGGCGCTCGGGACAAGACGGCTGTGGTGTCATCCACCTCTGATGTAGTTTTCGAGCTGCGCGATAATGAACTCCTGTTTGGACACGATCGCCTTTACGCAGTCGCCCACAGAAACGATTCCGGTGAGCCGCCCGTCGTCCACGACCGGGAGGTGCCGGATCCGCTTTTCGGTCATCAGCGCCATGCATTCATCCAACGTTCGCTCCGGTGAGACGACGAGAACATCGCTCGTCATGATGTCCCTGCACGACGTGTTCTTCGACTCGCGCCCCTTGAGCATGACTTTTCGTGCGTAATCCCTCTCGGAGATGATCCCCACGACGTCTGACCCGTCCATCACCACCAATGCTCCAATGCTCTTCTCGGCCATCATCTTGACGGCTTCGAATACGGAGGCGCCGGGCGCTATCGACCAAACTACACTTCCCTTGGTTTCGAGAAGTTCGCGAACCGTTATCATCTTTGTCTCCTTCTTCTTTTTTTGTGGTTTTCCAGGAAATGGTCCGCCGGGCTCGCGGGTCTGACTTCCGAACGTCGTCGAAAGACCGCTGCACCGGCTTCCCACCCTCCCCCGCGGAGCAGAGTATATTGTAATTAAAACTCTCTCACCGATAAGTTCAAGTATTTGTGCAGCCGACGGCGCACGAGAACGTTACTTATTTCACAATCACTCTGTATGTCATCGTCCCCGTCTCACCGGGAAGAAGATAGTATGGGGTGTTTTTGGAGAGTATCAAACGGATCATTCGTTCGTTCGCGCTGTACTCGCATTCGTCTGGGTCCGTTGGGTCGAGTGTGAGGTACGCGACCGGCGCCCCCTCTTTTTGCCACTCCACATCTTGTCCGGGGCCAAACGCGTCGGTCAACGGGTCGACGTACGAAGAAACGGGGTCGACGATCAATATGTTTTGCACACTGTCGACACCCGCATTGAAATAAGAAATCGTGTATGTCAGCACGTCACCCGGCATTGCCGAACCGGTGTCCACTTGTTTTTCGAGTGCCATCCGGCCGAGGTCATTGGCGATGACAACAACGGCATCCATCGCCTGTGCCTCTATCGTGAGCGGCGTTCCATCGATCGATTGTATGGCGTCGATTTCGATGCGGAGGGTTGTTCCTGCCGTTGACGACATCGGCACGAACACACGCAACAACAACGCAAGATGTTCCTTCCCCGTCGCCGGGTCCATATCGAGATCTCCGGGCACAATGGCCCGATCGGTGCCGTCAAACTGGCCATTCTCGTTTTCATCGAGAAGAAACATTGTCACCACACCGGAATCCGAAACGGTCGATAAGCTCACCGTTCCCTTGGTCCCCGAATCCAACCGATGAGGGAAATCCACATAGGCACCGGCAACGCCGGGCAAAGCCGTACCCGGTGACAGGCGAAGCCCCGGGACATCGGCAAAATTAACCGTTAACGTGTCGCCGGCGTTCAACACGACGGGCCCCACCGTGTCCGGAGAAATCGAGACAAATCCGGAAGGATTTTCTTCTATGAGAAGCGCAGCAACGCCGCTCGCGATCTCAAAGACAAAACGACCGTCACCCCCCGTGATCCGAGTCAGACCACCATTCACCTCCTTGACCCGGACACCGCCGAGCCCGATATCCTGCGCGCCAAACGCTCCGTCGTGATCCCGATCATCGAACACAACACCGGTGACGACGGCGGAGGTCTGGGTCACCAACTTCACGCTCTCCGGAAAATTGGGCAATAGAGACGAGAATGAATTGATGATCGTGGCAAAGGATCCAGGGCCGGCACTTGCCGGAACCTGAACCTCGACGGTGAAGGTCGAAGTCACGCCGGCACCAATCATCGTCGTCCAGAATGGTGACGCATGATCGGTCGTACCGTCGTCTATGACAACGCTTCCCGCTGGCCAGCCCGCCGGGATCTCCCACGCGACAAAAAACGAATCGGCAAACGATCCTACGTTTCGGACCTCCAGCACAGATGTGTAAAATGTTCCCGCACCGGCGGCACGAACCGATGTGCCTCCGTCTCCCGATCCGATCGCGCCGAACTCACCGGCGCCATTTCCGTCGATCAAAAGGTCCGCACGGGGCGGGCCAACGACTGTGATACTGGCCTCGATGCTTTCGACCACAGTCGAATCGCTGTTGGAGCGCACATCCACGATGTACGAATAGTCTCCGGGGAGCGCACCAAACGGTACACCGACGTCGAAGGTCAGCAGCGCGAACGAGCTCACGGCAACCGGACTCGTCGTGTATGGCGAACCGGACCCGTTCAATGTGGCCTGCCAAAACGGAATATCACTCCACGTGACGGTGTACTGATCGACATCGGTTCCTTCGTTTTGGAGTTCGATGGTAAAGCTCAGTGAGGCCGGCGCCGAGTGCGTCTGGATGGAGGAACCGCCAAGACCTGTTCCCAGCGAACCGTATATTCCATCTCCATTGCCGTCGATCAACGCGTCCACCGTAAGCTTAGGCGCTACATACACACGGCCAAGAACGCTGTCCATATAGAACCTTCTGTCCGTCTTCTGTGCATCAACGATGATATCAACAGGCCCAGACGGCGCGGAGGCGGGTACTACTACCTTTAAGATATACACTCCGGACGGATACCCGTAGATTGGTGACGTCAGATCGTCAAACGTCACTTGCCACCCTGGCGGGGTGTTCCAGGAGATATCTGCGGCGTCTGCCCCGCTGAGATTCTGGAGTTCGATCGTAAATGTCCCCGAATCTCCCGGGGCGATTGTCTGGGTTGAGCTGCCGCCAAGACCGGTGCCCATGGAACCAAAGATCCCCGCTCCCGAACCGTCGATGATCAGGTCGATCTGTCCTGCTTCGATCACACTCACGGCTGCCGTAACGCTTTCGGAGATGTCACCGTGGGTTAGCGAGACGGCATTCAAATACGAGCTGTAGGTCCCCACTTTGGCATTCCCGGGAATCTGGATCTTCAGTTCGAAGTCGATCTGCGAATAGGGGGCAAGAACCGGGGTGGTGAACGGGTAATCATATTCCACACCACCGAAGACTATCACGGCATTCCAGCCCCCTCTTGGCCTCACCCACGTAATTTCAAACGAATCTGACGAGTTGCTTTCGTTTTGGAGTGTCACCGGAAAGACGATCGGAACCCCACTTTCGCTCGAACCCGAACTCGAACCTCCCATACCGGAGAATGTGTCGTCGTAGATGTCATTCCCGTTCGAGCCGACGATCATGTCTACGCGAGGTGCCCTTAGCCTCAGGATCGCTTTGATCGTGTCCTTCTTCAACGTGTCGGGTAGAGCCACCGCTCGAACAATGGTCTGATAGTCGTCTCCTGGTTCGGGGGTGGGGACCGTCACCTCGAGAGTCATGGTCGCCGTGGCGCCAGGAGAAATAACTTGAGTGTTGAATGACGTCGTATACGGGGTTCCCTCGTACCAAATCGTTCCGCTCGCTCCCGGATCGCTGACCGACGACACTTCGAACGCAGCCGGACCATCCCCTGTGTTGATCAACTCGATCGCGTAGGTCACCGTACTGTCCCATGGCGCTATTTTGAGTGCGAATCCCCCGTCACCGTCGTCGCCGGTGACGCCAAACCCATTACCATCAACAACGAGATCGGTGCCGTAGTGCGTATCCAACACACTAACGCCCAAACGCACACTGTCAAACCTGTTGCCGTGCACGGTGCTCACCGCGTCGACAACGATGTCGTAGTAACCGGTCGGCACGCCGGGTGGCGGGACGGCGATTACATTGAATTGTTCGGCGTCGCCGGAGGCAATGACATTCGTTGTATATGGAAACCCGGTTGGACCGGTGCCGGGATCGATTTGGACGCTCCACCCCGGTGGTGCAGTGGCTGTCAAATTGTAGGTATCTGAATCCAACCCCTCGTTCTCCACGTTGAGATCGAATACGAAAGTATCCCCTCCGGTCCCGCTTTGTTGAGCCATACCGCCATCTCCAGAACCGATTGCACCAAACTGATCGTCACCGTTACCGTCGATCGCTAAATCGACAAACTTCCTGTAGATGAGTGACACATCGTCCACGTACGCCCACGTCTCCCACAAGTTATCGTTCGTGTTCGCCTGCTCGAAATAGATCCTCACGGTCTGCCCTGCATAGGCGATCATATCGAATCCCAAAGGAGGCACCCCGTCATCATCGATCCACCCGCTGTCTTTGAAGACGTAGCTTGGATCGGAGAACGTGAGCCCCAGTAGGGTCTGCAAAACGGAGTCGTTCGTGTCCCTAATCTGCGCAGAGAACGGGTCGAACGGATCGGTATCGTAACCTTGCTGGCGAACCTTGAAGGACAACTGCGCGATCGAAACGTCTGCCGGGATCGTCACGTCCTGATACATGTAACCGACGGCACTTCGCCGCTCTCGCGAGTATTTGAACCCCAGGCGAACCGAATACCCCCCTGTGAAGGGTAGATCCGGTACAACGATGTGATCGGCCCAACTCGGGTTGTGATTGTTGCCGCGAAACGCACCGTGCACCCAATAAGGCCCGAAGTCCCCCGTTTCGAACGACCCATTTTTGACAAGCTCACCCGCTCCGACCACACCAGGGACGGCGAGCGCGGTAAACACGAACAGCCACAGAACGACTCGCGGCATCATCCCTAGACCCCGGCAACGGTGCCCCGCGATCCGGACGGCATGCAGGATCGAAGTCTTGTGGGTCTTATGCCCGGTTCTGTCGTTAGAACTGAAACCCATCGAACATCCAATCCGACAAAATGAGTTGAACCCTGGCCCCAAAACCGTTCGACCACGCGTCGTTTTCGGAGAAATCCCTGTCTTCGAATCCCCCGATGCTGTAACCGGCGGCGATTCGAACGCGCCTGTAAAAAGTCCGGCCAAGCTCGATCCCCGAACCGAACTGACGCGTGCCACTCCCTCCCTGTCCGAGATACCGCCCCCACACATCGACATCCCACTCTTTTGCGAACCTATAAACGTACTGTCCGAGTACGAGATGGCTGTTGCTCGTCGATGAGATACCCGCGCTCCAATCCTCAACACGCTTGACGGCGAGTTTGAGACGAAGCTCGTGGGGCGACTTTGGCACGACGTTGACATCGGTTGAGAGCACCGTTTTCCAGATGATTGCATCTGGATCGATCGGAGAGTGCCGATCGTATTCGGTTTTCAACATAAGGAGCGCCTGGACGGGCGAGATCAATGGTCTGTACGCACCTGCAATGCGGCCCTCGTTTCGGATCGACGATCTTCTTCCGTTGGGCAACGAAAACGAGAGCGCGTCTTTGAAAAACACCGCCATCCCGTTTTCGAATTGCCTCAGCGCGTTGGCCCGTACGAGGTGTCGGGTCGCAGCGGTCTGCCAGCGGTACTCATAGTGTCCTTCGACCAGCGACACACCGCGATTGAGACGGCTCAAGCCGGCTTTCACGGCGACGTATTCGTCCTCGCGGCGGCTCGAAAACGATCGAAAACCTTCGACGTCGAGCGAACCCATGAGCCGTTGTCCCATCGGCACCTGTTGTTTGAGACCGGTGATCGCACCGGTCCGTTCATCACTCGCCGTCCGGTTCATCGAATATTTGGAGTAGACCTTGGAGTGGCTTCCGACTCTCGATTCGACACCGGCAAGAAGCTGATGAGTCGCCGGCCGGTTGTGAGCGGAGAGATACTCATGAGTCGCAACAACCTTGTGTCGTTCGTAAAACGGAACCGTCAGCGCCGACTTGAGCCGATCGGGATACTCTTCCACTGCATCGGCGTTGAGATTCTTTTCCCAGTGCGTGCGAAACTCGGCGCGGCTGCCAATCTTGACCCCGCCACCTAGTATTGTGAGAAAACTCTCCCGTTCACCTTCCTTGTCTTCCTGTCTCGCGGCGCGTGCACCGGCACCGACGGTGAACACGGAACCTTCATATGTCCCGATCGCATCGATGTTGCCCGTCTCCTTGCCCGAGTTTTCGAACCGATGGGAATAGCCGCTCGAGACTAGGGACAGCTCTTTCGATATTCTGAACCGCGAATCGAAACCGGCCTTTCGGCTAAAGAGTTCGTGCCCCGAACCTTTGAATGACGGGTTTTGGAAATCGCCGTCGACCCTTCGCAAGTAGAACGAATGCTCGCCAAACAGCTTTTTTGTCCCGACTTGAAATCTGTACGCACTGCCTTCACCCGTAATGTCGTCCTCACTCCGCGCAAACTCGCCCGAAAGATCGACCCATCCGAGGGTGAAATCCCCATTGATACCATAAAGCGCATAGTCAGCCTCATCTCCGCCGTTCGTGACCGCGCTCACTCCGAGTCTGAGACGCCCAGATTGCGCGACGTCTCCCCGGATACCGTAAAGATAACGACCCTTTTTTGTCGACTCCGTCTCGTAGATCGCGACGATCATAACGGGGTTGAATTCCCTGGTGGTCACCGCGACCGGCTCCTTGAAGAGAATAGCCCCGTTGAAGTAGTTCACCGTGTAGTCGCGGTGCTCCGCCAACGGCCTTACCTCAAGAATTTTCTCGGGTCGGTAACGGTCGCGGACTTCGAGAGAAAGATTGATCGAGTTCTCCACGACCGGCGAGTGTGACAAATAGTAGTAGCCACTTGTCCCGTCGCCGGGAATCTCGTCTCTCGCAGTAAAGAAGTCCGTTTTTGTGACAAACCCGTTGACCCCACCGCTACTCGATACGATGGCCCCGTTGAGTCCGGTGGACGTGCGTTTGTACGAAAGAAACTCGCCCTCGGTCAGAGGCGAACGAAAGTCTCCGTACCGCAGGAACGACTGCCCTCTCTCGAGAGCAACATAGTTCCCTCCCTGCGCGGGGGCCGCGTAATACACCTCGGACGCATCACCGTAGATCGGGTACTGCCGCTCGGGGTTGAGCGTTTTCAAAAGGGGATCGTCATACCGTTTTCGTGAGTCGACACGCGCCGTGAGGTTGATCCCCGCGTACGTTGTCCCCTGGATAAAAAACCGGGTCTCACCCTTCGCTTCCACCCCGTCGTAAAAGTCCTCGAGCCCCAATGGGCTACCGCTCCCCGTTGCGTTGAATATCCCGAGTCTGCCCTCGAGAATTCCCGAGAGAAACATGGGTCGTTGCGCGGGAACATATGCGATGTTGCACGACGCTTCGAGACCGTGCGACTCCACGACAATCTTTCCCCTGCCCGTCGTGGTGCTTGGCCGGACTTCGATCACGAACAGCCCGTCCCGACTCGTCACCTGAAGTCCCTGCTGGTCTGGATTTTCGTCGGCATTTGCCACGAGCGAATCACCCTCCACGATCGTCGCGATAAACCCGTTCACAGCGGGGAGACCCAGCTCATCACTGAGTTTTACCCAGACGGTGCCCGTCGACTGACCGTCCGCCGGAATCAAGACACGTACGGGCGAGGCCTCGATTAGCACCGGCGCCCCACTCAGCGCGACTGTCACACTATCCACGACGGGCGCAGATCCATCGACGGGATCTGCACGGAGAACAACTTTGTTCCAACCACTCTCGATCTTCACCCCGTAGTACCAAACATCCTCGAGGCGGTCGTCGATGCGGATTTCCTTTCTGCCGATCTGCTCTTCCGACACCAGTTCGCCGTTGCAGTACAACGCATACCGGCTTCCCAACGGCACTCTCGCCGCGACCTCAATTTGGTCTCGCCTTGACACGACACTCCCGTTGGCCGGCTCGAAAAGACCCAGGCTTTTGCGTGTTTTCTCACCTCCGCCTATCGCCGTTCGATCCCGCACCTCGCCAGTCGTCTCGTCGTGACCGGGTCCCGCGTCTTTGTCAACCCTCGAGAATTGAACCTGCGATCCATCCTGAGCGCCTCCCGTGACGCCACCCCTATTACCTGCCTCGCCTTCTTTAGCACCGGCGGGACCGGTCGGGGTCTGACCCGGGTTCTTGTATTCGTCCCACGAGAACAGCGTGAAGCATTGTGTTTCCGTTATGGAATCTCCGTTGCCAAACGGACGAAGCACGGTGGATCGTGATAGCTGCTCGTTGTCTACTCCATCGTCACCGGGATCCCGCGTCTGCCGTAACGCTGAAGCGAGTGAGTTGGAATCCGGCGGCGACGAGAACTCGACGGCCAAGCGGATATCTCTGACGAGGTGGGTATCCGCCGCGGCCATCATGAATATCATCTCGCACTCGATCCCCCGCGATTTTGCAAAACCAGTGATCGGATATCGATTGTCGCCGCTGTCGATGATTTTGTCGCCGCCGCAACGGACAACAACTTGCCCGTCCTCGAGAGGTTCCGGTAACTGCAACCGCAGATCTACATCCATCGAGCGCGGCGAGTCCGTCGAAATGTTCCAAACAACCATCACACTAACCGAATCTTCGACTGTGCCGATGTTTTGAAGATCCGACTCGACGCGTCTCAACTCGGACTCGTCATCGACACTGACACCGGGAGGCAAGAAACTCACTTCGACCCTTCGGTTCTTCGCCCGGCCCTCCCGCGTGGCGTTCGTTGCCACGGGGCGTCTGTCGCCGTATCCACGGACGACCACACGTGTTTTTATGGTCCCTTTTGCCGTGAGGTAACGCATCACGGCTTCTGCACGCGCAATCGAAAGTTCCTCGTTGGATGCGAACTCGTCGTTGTGAATGGGTACGCTGTCCGTGTGACCTTCGAGTACAACCAACCATCCGGGGTTTCGAAAGAGAAATTCGAGAATTGGATCGAGGCGATCGAGCGACTCCGTCTTCAAGTATGCTTTCCCGATCTCGAAATACGAACTCGGAATCGCCGGCATCTGATAGAGTTGATTCCACTGTTTGTGAACCGCCACCATTTCCTGGCAAACAATCTCCCGTGAGACCTGTTCCGGAACGACGGGTTTTGCGCGAAGCGGGAACGAGACGGACGCGTGACCACTGGGAATGAGGTGAACCAGCCGTTCGGTCGTGACACCGACCGGTTCACCATCCGCACTCTCGAGTGTGAAGTCGATCCCGGCAGGAATGGTGCTCTCATCGACACGAACAACACGGTAACCGGCAAACACGTAAGGCAGCGTGAACCGGCCAGTCGAATCGGTTAGTGCGTACTCGCCGCTCTCGAGAAAGACGCCTACGCTCGGAACACCCGCCTCACCCGGATCGCGTGCTCCATTTCCGTTCGCGTCGATATACACGTCTCCGAAGACAAATCCCTCATTCGAAAAGATGTCGTTTTGAATTCGAAGCACGTTCACAACGGGACCGGCCGAGACGGTCCTGCTCAGCGCTGTGCCGTGTACTTGCCCGATCACCTTTGTACTCCCCCTCGATACACGGCTGTTTGTGAGAAATTTGATTGCTGTCTCACGTCTCTCACCGGGCTGCATCGACCCGACCCGCCAGACCAGACCCGTCTCCTCGAGCTCGAACGACGGACTCGCCAAGAAATCCAAGGCGGGCTGAACGAACTCATACACTCGAACATCATCGACATTGACACTGTCGCTAACGTTCGTCACCGAGACGACAAACGTTACGATGTCGCCAAAAGCCGCGCGGTTTTCCTTGAACGTTTGGTCGATCGAGATCACCGCGTCCGGATTGAACGGGGTGCCAAGGACGATGCGGTCGATCGTTTCATTTATTCGTGTTGTATCGAGGAGCGACCGCGAACGTACACGAACGGAGAGCGAGTCGTCGAGAAAATCGTAAAATGTCGCAGTGGCGGCCGTGAGGTGAACCTGCACGGTTCGCGTCTCGCCGACGTCCAGTGGCCCCACGAGCACCGCGCCATCGTTCCGCGGAGAGCTTTGAAGCTGTTCGCCACTGCTGTCCAAAACGGCGATTTCGATACCGGGGGGCCACCCAACCGAGTCGATCGGCTCGATCTCGATCACGTCCACCTGTAGGTCTTCGTTGAGAACATCGTTTTCGAAAACAACTGTACGAGTGTCGAATCCGACGATCCGCCTCGTCACATCGTCGGGGCTCCCCTCTCCCCGGGGAAGCGCCTTGGGATTGTGCCGCGGACCCAGATGGAGCGTGACTGCTGGCGCCGATTCGGTCACCGCCCGGAATACGCTCGACTCCGTGTACTGAACGGTGTCATTCCCCGTCGTCGCCTGGACCTCGACATAACTCTCGCCCCCCCCAAGACCGCGCGTCAGTATCACCTCCGTACCGAGGTCGACGGATTCACCGGGCGAGAGATCGAGAAACGATGGGTCGTCCTCGCCGGAATCGAGCGTCGAGTCGCCGTCCGCATCGAAGAAGAAAGAAACATCCTCGACACCTATCGTCGACGGTGGGATGACGGCCGAGAAGACATCGATCGAATCACGGATGTTTCCCACATTCTGCAGTTGGAAGCTGCAAAACAGCGTGTCGCCTTCGAACCCGGAAAGTGAAAACGCCGGCGTCCTGACAGTACCCAGCGGAGTCAACCGCAACCGGTAGTATGGTCCCACTGTCGTGAAGACTTGGTTCGAATTTACTACGAGGCGACCGACCGCGCTGAAATACTCGGCGGTCGATCGAGATGAGATTTGATATCCAAAGGGGGGTATGGCCGATTCGGCCGAAGGAACGCAGCACATCAAAACACAAAAAAGAGTCCCCAGAGCGACACACGAGAGAAAACCCGGCTGTGTCACCAGATGAGAACCATTGATGCGATCTCTATGCGCTCTCACTCACATGATCCGTTATACGCGGCCGCCGGATGGGTGGGATCGACCACCCATCCGCCCGCCAGAGTTGAGTATTTCGCACAACGTCGCGGCCCAATGGGCCACAACGTCACCTACTCGGCAATGATTCGAACAATAAAGCTCACTCCGACCGCCGACGCATCGCCAGGCTCAAGATACCCAGCCATAACAAACCGAACGTGTGTGACGTTCGCATCGAAGTTCGCCGGCGCGCCGCCGCCACCACTCACCGGGGCGTACGCCCAAGTTGCACCACCGTCATTGGAGTACTCCGGTGTGATCCCGGTAATAGCCGCTGGAGGCGTTCCGACATCGGCAGATCCGACTCTGAACTGTGTAAACGCCGGGATAGCGTCGACGATCACAATCGTCTGCAACGAGTCGAGTCCGAGGTTCTGGTAGTCGGTGGTGTAGGTGAGCTCGGTACCGGGCACCTGATTGCCGAGCGGGTTGACCGCCTTTGTGAGTTGGAGATTACCCGCTACGATCTGAGTTACATCAATGGCGTCGTCGGAAACCAGTGTGACGTTTCCCGTCGCCGTCAGCGTACCCGTTTCCACCATGCCCACCGTCGCCCCAGCCGGTACGATCAGCTGCGCGATAACGATCTCGCTCGCTCCCGGGGCCAGAACAACACTGGCAATCGGGTTGTTCAGCGCATCGAAGAACAGGTAGTTCCAACCTTGAGACGAAGCGAATGAGAGTGTAAACGTATCCGCGACGTTTCCGGTGTTGGTCAGCGTATGCGTGTAACGGATGGTCCCACCCGGTGTCGTGGATCCATTCTGATCCGGAGCGAAGTCGACTGCGGCAAACGAGTTCACCGTCACCGTGTTGGCGATGGTGTCCGAAACGGCACCGTTGTTGGTCGATGTTGCCGTGAACGACACTGGATTGACGCCAGGGAGCGCCCCAGCGGGTACATCGACCCGCGCGATGACGTTGACTTCGGTCATGGCGGCCACGGGGCCAATCGCAACGATCGGCGCCATTTCCCCGCCCTCGAGCACACCATTTCCGTTGATGTCTTCGTAGTACGTCACATTCCAACCGGCCGGCGCCGTATAGGTCAGTGTGTACGTATCCTGACCGCCGCTGGGATTGATGACGTCCAACGCAAAGTCAACACTCGTGGCGGGATCGGCATTCTGATTGGCGGGATTGTCATCGGTGCCGGGTCCAGCATTGTAGTTACCGATGTCCACCCCTGCGGGAACCACATTCTGAATTTGATCCGTTGTGAGGTTGGTCTCCGTTGGATCGTTTGTTGATTGAGCGCGGATCACGGCGTCGAACGGCCCGCCTGCCGCTTGGTCCCCAGGAATCACGAGGCGCACAACGATGTCTTCTGTGGCACCCGGGGCCAGCGGGCCAACGTCAGGAATCCCATCCACACCCGTGTCCGCAAGCGGGGTTACACCGTCGGATTGGAGCAAAATGACACCCCACGCCGCGGGAATGGTCGACGCGGCGTCGAGGATGATGTTGATTTGGTCGGCTGCGTTGCCGTCGTTTCTGACGGTGTTTACAAAATCGACGGTCGTGCCGGCGTAGGCAGTAGCTACCGTCTGTATGTCATCGTCGTAGCCCGGAGGCGTACCGGCACCCGGATTGCCCGAGGGACCGATCAGAACTGCGGCAACACCACCGATGGTGACGATGGCGTTGTTCGAGATAACGAGTGTGGGATCGGGTGTAGCGACATTGTTGTCGACATACGCCACGGTCTCCGTGTTCGGGAGCGGGCCGGCGGCCATACCGATGGGAACGGTGACCTGGTACACAAGGTTGTAACTTTGTCCCGGGACGATCGCACCGTTGGTGATGTAACCGACGGCAATATCATTGGGACCCGAAACCAGACTCCAGTTCCATGTCTCGGGACTCCCCGCTGTTGCCTCGCCGGCGTTCAAATAAAGAACCGTTCCGCCGGCAGGTGACCCGAAGGGCACTCCAAAAATCGGAAGCGGAAGGCCGGTACCCGGATCAACGGGGATCACATCGTAGAGCAATACACCGGTAAGACCGACGGAACCGACCGTGACTCCATTGGCGTCATTGTTGCCAATGTTCGTTCCCGAAAGCGTGTAAGTGATTTGATTGCCTTCGAACACAATGGCGGGTGCGGCGGCGAGATTTGCGGTGAGCACCGCGTCGTTCACCACATCCGTTCTGTGATAGTTGCGTGTATCCACCTGACCCGCGTCTCCGACCGAGGTTCCCTCGACACCCACGTAAGCAACTTCACCCGCGGCAGCCGCCACGGGCACCGTATAGCTGACAATGATGCTGATCGTTTGACCGGATGAGAGGATTCCGATATTTCCCGGAGCTCCACCGGCACTGATGACGGGCTCGCCAACGTCCACGATACCGTTGGAGTTCAGATCGTGATAAATCGTCACGTCCCCCACGGCGAGTACCATCGTGGTGTTCGCTGCATCGAGAATGGGAACAAGCGTGAAATCATCATCGTCGTTCCCTGTGTTCGTCAGGTCGTACCGGTAATAGAGCGTCATCCCCGGTAGAGCATTCTGAGTCATCGCCGGTGTGACAGGCGGTGTCTCGCCGGAGTCATCGGGGAGTATCGAGACGCCATAGACGGGCAACACAATCGTGATCACTTCGTTCGATGTCGCGGTGTACGTGTTGCCGGTCATATCTTCGTATGTGGCCGACGACCTGTTTCTAATCTGCGTTCCTGCCGGCGTTACCTGCGCCAACACGCTCGTAGCGGTTACCGCTATGGCCAAAAGCAGGAGCAGAGGTATGGTGATGATTGGTTTTCTTTTCATGACCTAAACCTCACTTGACGACCGTTCTGTACGACACGGTGACCGCTTCCTCAGGCTGGAACGTGTTGGTTATGACCCAGCGGACGTGGGTGACCATGTCCGGAGTGGCTTGGATCACCTTTTCGGTGCCATCCTCGGTCTTCTCCACGATCAGGATCGGCCAGACTTGATACGTTTTGCCCCCGTCGATACTGAACTCCACCCGTCCCGCTCCCGGCTCCGTGGCCGACGGGTGGACGAGTTCAGTACCGCGGGGTATGGGGTCCATGATGAAGATGTTTTGGACCGGATCTTTACCCGTGTTCGTATACGTCAACCTGTATTCGATGACGTCTTTTGGACGGGCATTGTCGGCGGGTAGGAAATCCTCGACCCCTTCATCGGTCACCACCACCTTGAACGCCTCGAGACTCCCCGAGAGCCGGGCACCATCGGCCGCCATCGCCGCGGATACGGATAGCCCGAGGACGAGCACAAATACGGCAAAGAAACGCTTCTCTACCATAGAAAGCCTCCTTGTTACTGAAGCCAGTCAGTAAATACTGTGAATATTAGCGAGGAACGTGATGTGACAAAAGGGGTAAGATATCTTCCCCGCTCCCTTAACCTCGGTCTTGGAAGCAAGGAGCGAACCAGCTGGGAACAGATGACCCCCGAGATCCAGATGTGTACCGGAAGTTTGACACGTCCTTGATTACTTGAGCCCCTTATCGGCCACCACAGACCGGTTTGGTCCCAATAAGGGTCACCTTGGACACGGAAACGAACGGCAAGGACGCACGTTCCGCGACCGGGTGCTTGCATTTTGCAAGAGATTGGGCACCTTGCAGGAGGACAGAGACGAGGACTGTTGAATAGTCTACGACGCGGGAATGTTCACAGATCGTGAGATAACGGCGTCGCCCGACGGTGCGGAATCGGCCGGGTCTGTCGGCTCTTATGGTGAATCCGTGGTTGGGGCCGGGGGGACACGGTCTTTGGCCCCCGCTTCCCCGGTTCTCGTCAGTACGAACTTGAGCGCCACCGGTCCGATGAGCTGATTGACCGCGACAATGGCGAGAATGACCGTCTTGAGATCACCGCCCCATGGAAACACACGCTCGAAAACGACGGCGATGCCGATCGTCACACCAGCCTGTGGGAGCATCCCGAGCCACAGATGTCTCGCGAACGGCCGCACGGGGCGAACGAGACCACCGGCGAGCGTCGTCCCTACGTAGAACGCCACGGCGCGCATCACGACAAGAACAAGTGCAAAAAACCAAGTTGTTTTGAGAGCGCCAAGATCGATCGAGGCGCCCGATATGGCAAAAAACACTACATAAACGGGTAGCGCGCTTCTCTCCAATGCGTCGATGAGCTTCTGACCCAACACGGTGAAATTCTGGACAAAGAAACCGGCAACCATAAAGGCGAGGAGCGGCTCCAGATGATAGTGGCGACAGACCAGGCTCCCCACAAAACCCATACCGATCAGGAAAACGGGAAGGTATCCGCCGATCCACCGTATGTACGATCCCAAAAGAAGACCAATAAACAAACCGATTCCCAACGAGCCAAGGACCTCCAGAAACAGTCCTTTTGCAGACAGCAGGGAAAAAGATTCCCCCGGAATCGTCAACGTCCGTGCAACGGGAATTACCAGCGCGGCCAGGATCAATACGACGACATCGAGGATCACGGTCACTCCGATGACAAGGTCGGTGAACGGACCTCGAGAACGGGTTTCGGTCACGACACCGATCGTTGTCGCCGGCGAGCGTGCCGCCGAGACGAGACCGAGAATCATTGCCACGGCAACCACACCACCGGTTCCCAACTCGGAAACAAAGGGGAGATGTTGCGACGCCAAGGAGACGACCACAAACGCACCAAAGAAACAAGCGAGCACTTGACCAACGATAATGCTGGCCAACG